>NZ_CP188224.1:0-3484150 GCF_049059565.2 Cupriavidus sp. 30B13
CGATAGCGCCGCAAGCATCACGGTAGAAAGAAGTCTGTTCATGCTGAGGTTCCTGTCTGTTTGAACTGCACTCAAACCGCGGATCGCGGCAAGCGGCGCGCCGGTTTCATTGCGCCGGATGCCTGCCGCCTCTTCAACCGGCGGCGGGCCCGCAAGTCGTTTCAATCTGCTGATAGCTGCGCGCCGGCTTCTTACCCTTCTCCGACGCGAGCGAGTACGGCATGTCGCAGGACGCGCCGCCATCGTTGCCCCAACGCACCGTCAGCGTGCCCTGCTCGTCGAGGCCACGGGCCAGGATCCGGCCGCCCTGGCCGACCACGCCCACCTCGGTGCCGGCGGCATTGAGCACCTGGGCACCGAACGGCAAGGCCCCGCCATCGGCCCGCTGCGCGGCGATGAGCGCCGCGCGCCCGACGACGGTCGGGAATTTGATCAGCGGCACGGCGCCCGCGCGCGGTACGACCTGCTGCGCCGTCACGCTCAGCTCGACGTCGAGCGGCAGTCCCGACGGATCGAGCTGGACGTCGTTGATCGAGTACGGCGTGAGCATCGGGACCACGGCGTAGCCGCGGCTGTCCATGCGCACCCCTTGCGAGTTGAGCACGCGCGCGCCGGCCGAGCCCGGCGCCTCGACCACGGCGAACGTGTCGGACAGCGGCTGCGACAGCGTGACGCCGCCCGGGTGTACCACCACCCCGCCGCGCGCACCGACCGAGGCCTGCTGATAGCCCTGGCCCACGCCGGCGCTGGCGCTCAGCTCGGCGTACGGTGCCCGGTACACGACCGAGCCGCTGCCGTTGGTCGACGCCCCGCCGCTCTGGGAAGCATGGCTGCCCGACACGCTGTAGAACAGCGCGTCGTCGCGCCCGGCGGTGCCCGAGAGCGTTGCCTGCGCCTGCGCGCGGCCATTGGTGTCGAACGCCAGGCTGGAGGAAGCAATGACCGGCCGCTCCCTGCCCAGCGGAATGCTCACGCTCGCGTAGAACGTCGTGTTCCTGTTGCCCAGGCTGCCGTTCTCGCGCGTCACCGACAACCGATAGGTCACGCTGCGGAACACGTTCGAATACGCGGCGGTATAGCTGATATCCGAGCCCGGCCGATTCCAGTAGTTGCTCCCCGACAGCGTCATGCCGAACTGCCCGAAGCGTCCGCCGAGGTTCTGGTTGACCGACAGCGATGCGCGGCTGCGTTGCCGTGCGATGTCGTCCGGCGTTCCGCCCCGCTCGACCTGGTCGCGCATGAGCATGGCATCGTTGAGGCCGAAATACCCGCCCGTCGAGTACCGGTACGCCGCGATGGCGATATCGGTGGACGTCTGCGTGATCGACTTCGAATAGCTGATCCGCGCGCTGGTGCCATTGAAGCGTTTCGTGCCCGGCGCCACCGTGGTCGCCTGCGTGACGTCCAGCCCGAATGCGCCCAGCGGCGTGTTGAGCGCGCTGCCCAGCATGAACGACAGGTAACCCTGCGCGGCGGTCGCGCCGCCGTAGCCCGTCACCAGGTTGGTAATGCCCTGGCGCCAAGTGCCCTGCATGAACAGCGGGTTCTTGCTGCTCTGCGCGGTGCGGACGGCGCCGGCCACGAAGCTGTAGCGGTGGGTGCCCGGGCGCAACGCCAGGGGCACGGCCGCATACGGCACGGAAAAATCGTGGACCGAGCCGTCGGCTTCCTTGATCGAGACGTTCAGGTCGCCGCCGTAGCCGGTGGCATACAGGTCGTCGATCTCGAACGCGCCCGGCGCCACGGTCGTCTCGTAGATCTTGACGCCGTTCTGGCTGACGGTGACGCGCGCATTGCTCCTTGCGATACCGCGCAGGACCGGCGCGTAGCCACGCGCCGAATCGGGCATCATGCGCTCGTCCGTCGACAGCTTGACGCCGCGGAACTGCGTCGAGTCGAACAGCTCGCCCGACGTATAGGCTTCGCCGATCGTCAGTTGCGAGGTGATCCTGGGCAGGTCGCGCTGCACATAGGTGGCGATATCCTGGTAATGCCCGCCGGTGTTGTTCGACCAGCTATAGGAGCCCTGGTGGCGGAAATGCCAGTTGCCGATGTTGAAGCCCGCCGTCAGGCCGGCAAAGCCTTGCGTCAGCGACGGGCCGTCGTTGTTGCGCGTGGTGTACATGTCCGCGCTGTAGTTCAGCATGCCGGTGGTCACGCCCGCGTCCCACCGCTGCGGCGAGACATAGCCGCGCGGCTTGCGGCTCAGCACGCTTTGCGGAATGCTCAGCGACAGGCGCTGCTCGTCGAACACGAACTCCGCGCTCGCATCGGCGATGGCCCCGGGAAGCTCGAGACAGGCACCGGCCGCGTTGAACCGGTCCCGTACCTCGACCGGCAGCTTTTGCACGTCGACGCCCAGTTCCTCCAGCAGGGCCCTGCTGAAGCAGGGCTGCGCGTCCTTGCCGTCGGCGGCGGCGCGAAACGGTACCTCTGCGCGCGTGATGTTGTTGCCGTTGACGTAGAGGTCGACCCGATATGCCCCGGGCATGACACCATTGCTGTTTTCGAAGCGGCTGACGTCGATGCTCTGCTGGTCGGCATGCATCAGGAAGCCGCTGTCGAACTGGACACCTTCGGCCGCGGACTGCGTGCGCGAACGTTCCGCGGAGCCCTCCGGGCTCGCGGTGGCGGCGTCGGTCTGTCCTTGCCAGAGCAGAAGCGTGGACAGTACGGCCAGGTATAGCGAATTCAGTCGTGGCACCCGACCACCGTCGATGCCGCCATGGCAAAACAATGTCATATTGATCCTGAGATGTCTCTTGAGACTGACAAAGCCGGGGTTGGCACAAGCAAAGCGGGACCACGTAGTCAGGCAATGGGCGAACACCCGCCTACCGGCCGCTTTCCAGCGGCCGGGAAGGACGAATCGATGAACCTGAAATGGGCAAAGGCCGGTAAGTGCCTGCAAGCCTTTGCGCCGGAGCGCCTCAGTGAAGCGTGTCGTTCTTGTGGACCTTGGCCGGCGCCGCCGGGCGCAGCACGCCCCAGTCGTCGATGCTGCTGTAGGTCACGGTCGCGCCGCTCGCGGGGGACGAGGCGAGGCGGGGAACCGGCAGGCGGGCCGAGTCCTTCGGCCGGACGAATGACGGCTCGATCTCGTATTTGTGTCCCGCCGCTTCGAGTTCGACGGCGCCCAGGTTCACGACGTACGAACTGGGGTTCGATACCTTCAGCTCGTAGCCGTCGGTGCCGTCGCGGCGCACGATTTCCCACTGCAGCAGCGCGGGTGCGTCCGCCGCGCTGCCCGGCAGGCCGGTCGGCCGGTACATCACCTTGATGCGCGAACGAAACGCCAGCTGAATCTTGTTCGCCGCCTCGTCGTCGCGCGCCTTCGGAGGTACCTCCAGCACGTTCAGCCAGTACAGCGATTCCTTATCCTTGGGCAACGGCTCGCCCGTATGAAACATGCGCAACGTCTGTCCCTTTTCCGGATCGAGGCGGAACATCGACGGCGTGAGGATGAACGGCACCTTGACGGATTCCGGCGCGGCTTTTTCGTCGCCGGTGTCCATCCAGGTCTGGACCAGTGCGGGTGTCTTCCCGTCATTGGCGAGCCGGACCGTCACTTCGCGGCTATCGCCGGGAAAAATGACGCGCGTGCCGGTGATCACCACGCTTGCCTGGGCCGTGCCGCTCAGAACGGTTGCGCTCAGAGCCAGCATGGCAATTGCTTTGGATATCCATCGACTCATTTGCTATTCCTTTCTGGTGATTTGGCCGGGCGGCATCCGCGCGCGGAGCCGCCTGGCGTGCGACGGCGGACGATGCCGCCGTCCGTCGGTCCCCGGGCTTACTCGTAGGTCAGCGAGTACTGGATGCGGGAAGACGCGGTACCGGCCTTTGCCGTGCCGGTAGCCACATATTCCGCGTAGTACTGCAGCGTCGCGGCGCCGCCGGCCAGGTCCACCTGCTGGGAGTTCTGCGCGCTCTGCGGCGCGCCGGCCACGATCGCGGCTTGCGTATTGTTCAGAAGGCGGATCCGGACGTTCTCCGCCACGGGCGTGCCGCTGCCGTCATCGATGAGCTTGATCTGGCCGCTCGCCTGGTCGACCGTGTTGCCGGCCTCGAAAGAGGTGGCGACCTTGGTGGCGCCCGCCGTGCAGCCGGCCAGGTTGATCGAGAACGGCGTACGGCCGGCGGTGTCGCCCGAGTTGCTCAGCGCGGAAACCGAGACGGTCGGCAGCTTCACCGTCATGTTGTTGGTGCCGGTCGCGCCGCCGCCGCCGGTGATCGTGCACGTGGTCGACGTCACCGCGCCGCTGAAGGTGATTTCGCCATTTGCCGCCATGGCCGCCGGAGCCGACGCCACTGCCGCGGCGACTGCCAATGCCTTGAGAATGTGATTTGCCTTGATTTTCATTTTTCCTTACCTGTCTTTATATGCCTGCATAGTGAACTCACTCGAAATGGAGTGGACTCCGTCGGCGCGTCATCTTTACGCCAGCCCAGATTTTCGCGATTTTGCTTTTTTTGCGAAATAGGACGGCCGCGAAACATATTTGCATGCTTTTAGTAATCGTACTAAAAGCGACAAAAGAGACCATTAGGACGCATAATTTCGAGGTCCATAATGGGTGGCCCGCACCGGACGGCGTTCCCGAAGTGCGTTTTGATACCGGATGCGAGCTCGGCCGGAGCAGGGCCAGAGCGGGGCCGTTTTGGGGCAAATGCGGAGGATGCGGCGATACGGCGCGCTGCGGAGCCAGGTCGCAGGCCATGTGACGGGAAAGGCTATCTTCTGCCGGAATATATTCAGCCCATTCTGACAAGTCGTCAGAACGACAGCTACCCGTTCGAATTTCAGGCGCGCATCGATAAATGGCGTGCCGCACCCAATTCTCAGAGCGTGCCGTCAAAATAAATAACGGCGCCCGGATAATATTTCACGGAATTATCTTATCAGGAGATTAGGAATAATCCGGCGCAATACACCGGCGCATGCCGGCAAGGCGCTCATCCGAAAATCGGCCCGTTAAACGCGGCCTCGAGACGACGCGGACTGGCGGCGGCCAGTTCGGGCAAGGCGGCCGGCCCGTGTCGGGCGGCCGCGAAAATGACAAAGAGGGCCGGCACCGTCCGCCGGCGCAGGCCCTCTTCCATGCGCTCTCCCATGGCATGGGAGAGCGCGGCACTTCTTCTGCGAAGCGACCGTTGCGGTCCCCCCGATCAGGCCGGCAGCGAATCCGCCGGCCGGTTCTCGCCGTTGTTGCCGCCTTCTTCGTCGGGCCAGGTACGGCCGACCATCCATTCGTACAGCGTGGGCAGCACGATCAGCGTCAGCATGGTGGCGGTGATCAGGCCGCCGATGATGACGATGGCCAGCGGGCGCTGCGTCTCGGAGCCGATGGCGCGCGAGATGGCCATCGGGAACAGGCCCAGCATGGCCAGCAGCGCGGTCATCAGCACCGTGCGCAGGCGGTCCATCGAGCCGGTCAGCACGGCCTGGCGCACCGGCATGCCTTCGTCGCGCAGCTGGTTGAAGTAGGTCACCATCACCACGCCGTTGAGCACGGCCTGGCCGAACAGCGCGATGAAGCCGATGGCCGCCGACACCGACAGCGGAATGCCGGTGAGGAACAGCGCGAACACGCCGCCGATCAGCGCGAACGGGATGTTCGAGATGATCAGCGTGGCGCTCTTGAACGACTTGAACGCGTTGAACAGCAGCAGGAAGATCACCAGCACCGACAGCGGCACCACGATCGACAGGCGCGCCATGGCGCGTTCCTGGTTCTCGAACTCGCCGGACCAGCTGATCTTGACGTCGTCGGCCTTGACGTTCTTGGCCACCAGCGCCTGCATGTCCTTCACCACGCTGCCCATGTCGCGGTCGTGGATGAAGATGCCGATGGAGGTGGTGCGCTGGCCGTTCTCGCGGCTGATGTTCATCGCGCCCGACGCCGCGCGGAAATGCACCAGCTGCGACAGCGGCACCTGCGCGCCGTCCGCCGTCTGCATGAAGATGTTCGGCAGGTTGGGCAGCTCGCGCTCGCCCGGCTTCAGGCGCACGGCCACGCTGAAGTGCTTTTCGCCTTCCCACAGCTCGGTGGCGGCCTTGCCGGCCAGCGCGGTCTCCATCAGGTCCTGCACGTCGGCCACGTTGATGCCGTAGCGCGCGGCCTGGGCGCGGTCGAAGTCCAGCACGTACTGCGGCAGCTCGCCGTCGCGGTCGATGAAGGCCCGCATCACGCCCTTGACCGACTGCACGTTGGCCAGGATCTGGTCGGCCACCTGCTTGTTGTGCTCGAGGCTGTCGCTCTGCACCTTGATCACGATCTGGCCCTTGATCTGCGAGATGCTCTCGAGGATGTTGTCGCGCACCGGCTGCGAGAAATTGGGCTCGATGCCGGGCAGCTGGCGCAGGTTGGCGTTGATCTCGTTGATGATCTTGCGCTTGTCGTAGCCGGCGCGCCATTGCTTGTCCGGCTTCAGGTCGACCAGGATCTCGACGGTGTTGATCAGCTTCGGGTCGGTGCCGTCGTCGGGGCGGCCCACCTTGGAGATGGTGGTGTTGACCTCGGGCGTCTTGCGGATCACGGTGCGCAGGCGGCGCGCCTGGTCGCGCGCCTCGTCCAGCGAGACCGAGGCCGGCAGGTCGAAGCTGACCCACATCGAGCCTTCGTCCAGCTCGGGCAGGAACTCGCTGCCGAGGAACTTGCCCACGCCGACCGTGGCCACCAGCAGGCCCAGCGCGATGCCCACCACGGTGCGCTTGTGGTCCAGCGCCCACGCCAGCATCGGCTCGTAGATGCGCTTGCTGTGGCGCACCACGAAGTTGTCGTCGTGGGCGATGTTCTTGGTCAGCAGCAGGTGGCACAGCAGCGGCACCAGCGTGAGCGAGATGATCAGCGAGCCGATCAGCGCGCCGGTCACGGTGTAGGCCATCGGCGCGAAGATCTTCCCTTCGTGGCGCTGCAGCGTGAAGATCGGGATGTGCGCGGCGATGATGATGATCATCGAGAACACGGTCGGGCGGCCCACCTCGGTGGTGGCCTGCAGGATGGCGTGCATGCGCGCGCGGCTGTCCTTGATCTGGGCTTCCTTGAGTTCGCCCAGGCGCTTGAAGATGTTCTCCACCACGATCACGGCGCCGTCGACGATGATGCCGAAGTCCATCGCGCCGAGCGACAGCAGGTTGGCCGGGATGCCCACCCAGGTCAGGCCGATGAAGGTCGACAGCAGCGCCAGCGGGATCACCAGCGCCACGATGGCCGCGGCGCGCACGTTGGCCAGGAACAGGTACAGCACCGCCATCACCAGCAGCGCGCCCTCGACCAGGTTGCCGAACACCGTGTGCAGGGTCTTGTCGATCAGCGTGGAGCGGTCGTAGTAGGGCACGATCTTCACGCCCTTGGGCAGGATCGAATCGTCCAGCTGCTCGATCTTCTTCTTGAGCGCCTCCAGCACCAGCGAGGGATTCTCGCCCTTGCGCATCACCACGATGCCCGAGACGATGTCGTCCTCGTCGTCCTGGCCCATCAGGCCCTGGGGCGGCGCCGAGCCGATGCGCACGTCGGCGATGTCCTTGACCAGGATCGGCGTGCCGTTGTTCTCGGCCACCACCACGTTGGCGATGTCGGCCGAGGTGCGGAAGCTGCCCAGCGAGCGCAGCAGGAACTGCTGGCGCCCGTTGGCCACGGCGCCGCCGCCGGCGTTGGAGTTGGCGCGCTGCAAGGCGGTGAAGAGTTGCGACAGGGAAATCTTGTAGTCGCGCATCTTCGCCAGGTTCGGGTTCACCTCGTACTGCTTGATGGTGCCGCCGATGGTGACCAGGTCGGCCACGCCGGGCACCTGGCGCAGGTTCTTCTCCACCACCCAGTCCTGCAGCGTGCGCAGTTCCTGCGGGGTGTAGCCCTTGCCGGTGAGGCGGAAGCGGAAGATCTCGCCGATCGCGGTGGACAGCGGCGCCAGGTCCGGCTGCACGCCGTCGGGCAGGTCCACGCCGCGCAGGCGCTCGATCACCTGCTGGCGGGCCACCACGTCGGTGGCCTTGTCGTTGAAGGTGACCATCAGGAAGGACAGGCCGAACTGGGTGTGCGAAAACACCCGCACGGAATTCGGCGTGCCGGCCAGCGCGGTCTCGATCGGGATAGTGACCTGGCGCTCGACTTCCTCGGCCGCGCGCCCCGGGTACAGCGTGATGACGTTGACCTGGATGTCGGAGACGTCCGGGAAGGCTTCGATCGGCAGGTTCTTGAAGGCCGCCAGGCCGCCCCCGATGAAGATGGCGAGGCCGAGCCAGACGAACAGCTTCTGGTGCAGCGCGAAATGAACGATACGCGAAATCATGTGGCGGTCTTCCTCACTGCTTCGCGCTGGGGCTGCTGCCGCCGGCTTCGCTGGCGCGCGCGGCGTTCACCGCGGTGGCGTCGCGCAGGATGTCCTGCAGGTACAGGTTGCCGTCGGTCACCACGGCGTCGCCGGCCTTGAGGCCATCCACCACTTCGGTGGTGCCGGGCAGCGACACGCCCAGCTTGACCGGGCGGCGTTCAAAGCGGTTCTGCGCGGTGCGCACGAACACGTAGTTGCGGTTGTCGGCGAGGAACACGGCCTTGGACGGCACCGAGATGCCCTGGAACGAGGCGGCCTGCAGCCTGGCGGTGACGAACATCTCGGCCTTCAGGCGGCGCTCCGGGTTGGGCACCGACAGGCGCACCTTGATGCTGCGCGCGGCGGGATCGACATAGTCGGCCACCTTGACCACCTTGCCGGCGAAGGTCTCGCCGGGATAGGCGCTCGACACCAGTTGCACGCTCACGTCGGGCTTGAACAGGGCGAGGTCGGCTTCGGTCGCGTCCACCTGGGCCCACAGCTCGGTCGGGTCGGTCACCAGGAACAGCGGCGCGGCGGGCGGCTGGTCGGGGCGCAGCTCCATGCCGACGTTGATGTTGCGCTCCACCACCAGCCCGTCGATGGGCGTGCGCAAGGCAAAGCGGTTGACCGCGCCGTCGCCCTGCGAAGGGGCGCCGTACTGGCGCAGCGCGGCCTGGGTGCGCTGCAGGTCGGCATTGGCGCGCGCGGCATCGGCCTGGGTCTGCTCGAGATCCTTCTGCGCCACCACGCCGGCCTCATACAGTTCGCGCTGGCGCGCCAGCGCCTTGCCGGCATAGGCGGCGTCGGCCGCCGCCTTGCGGGCGTCGGCCTGGGCCGAGCCGAAATCGGTGGAGGTCAGCGTGGCCAGGACCTGGCCCGCCTTGACGCTGGTGCCGGCCTGCGCCAGCACCTCGGTCACGCGGCCGGCGAACGGGCTGGACACGCGCACGGTGCGGTCTTCGTTCCACACCAGGCGCCCGGGCAGGCTCAGCATGCGCTCGCCGCCGCTCTTGACGCTTTCGCTGACGATGCCGGGCAAGGTCTTCACCGAAGCCGGGAATTCGACCACGTTGCCGGTGATCTTGGGATCGTCGCTGGGCGGTGCGGCTTCCTGCTTGCCGCAGGCGGCCAGCGCCAGCGCGACCAGCGAAAGCGCGGCCAGGCGCACGCGCAGGCCCTGGCGGGCGGGGAGGATCGAAGCGGGCGTAGCAGTCATCGGGGACATCGGAGCGGACATCTGGGCAGACACGGGATTAAGGACGCGGCACATCGGTACGAGCCTGGGCATTGGGTGAGGACTGCAGGGCGGCACGGTAGGCCGACAGGGATTTGGCGTATTCGCCTTGCGCGGTGACCGCGTCCAGGCGCGTCTGGCGCAGCGCCCGGCGCGCATCGAGCAGGTCCAGCACGCTGCTGGCGCCCTTGGCATAGGCGAACTCGGCGCTACCGGCCACGCTCTCGGCGGCGGGCACCACGCTCTGCACCATCTGCCTGAGCGACAGGCGCGCGGCCTCGAGCTGGTTGCGCGAGCGCTCCAGCTCGTTCTGCGCCTCGAGCAGCACGCGATTGCGGTCGTCCAGCGCGGCGTAGTAGTCCACCTCGGCGCGGCGGGCCTCGCCGCCGAAGCTGTGGCGCACGAACAGCGGGATCGACACGAACACGCCGAAGCTGTTGCCGGTACCGGTCTGGTTGGCGTCCGAGACCGGATAGTGCTCGGCCTGCGCGCCCACGGTGACGTCCGGCACGCGCCCGGCGCGGGCCAGGTCGCGCGCGCTGGCGGCGGCGGCCAGGCGGGCCTCGGCGGCGGTCACGTCGGGGCGGCGCTGGATGGTATCGGCATCGGGTTCCGGCACCGGCACGTCGAGCGCGGGCCAGTCGGCCACCAGCCGGTTGTCGGCCAGCGTGCCGGGCACGCCGACGGCCTGCGCCAGCGCGGCCTTGTCGCTGGCGTGGTCGGCCATGGCCGCGCGCAGGTCGGATTGCGCGCGCAGCACATCGAGCTGGAGCTTGGTCACGTCGGCGCGCGACACGTCGCCGGACTTCAGGCGCGCCTCGTTGGCCTGCTGGGTGCGGCCGTACAGGGCCAGCGTCTCGTTGAGCACGGCCACGCGCTCCTGGCTGACCAGCGCCTCGAAGAACGCCTGGTCGACCGCGCTGGACTGCTGGGTGATGACCGCCTGCAGCACCTCGCCGGCGGCGCGGCTGGAGGCACGCGCGCTTTCCACGCGCAGGTTGCCCTTGTTGGCGGTCTCGATCACCTGGTCCACGCGCACGGTGGAATCCACCGTCTTGTTGCGCGGGCCGCCGGAATTGAAGCCCAGGTGCGGGTTCATGTTGGCCACGCCGAGGCTGAGCACCGGATTGGGCCGCTGCGAGGCGACCTGGATGTCGGCCTGGCTGGCCTCTTCATTGCGGCGCGCGGCAATGATGTCGCGGTTGCAGCGCATCGCGTCGAGGCGCACCTGGGCGAGGGTCAGCGCGGCCCTGGCGGGCGGCGCGACGCACGGGCCGTCCATCGGCAACGGCGCGCTCTGGGGGACATCCGGGCCTGCCACGGCGGCGCCGGCGAGGGCGCAGAGCAGGCTGGTCAGCAAGAAACGCGGAAAGGAAAAAGGCACGATCAATCTGGCTCGGTTCGACTTTAGTGTGCGGTAAACGACCATGGCGGCCGATCGGTGCACCGCGGCCGCGAACTTTCACTCATCTCCATGGAACACGCCGCGTTCGTGCCGGCATCCGCAAACGGGCGCCAGACCATCGGAAGGGCGCGACGAGTCCCGTGCGCATTCAAACCGAAACGCATTACAAACGGCTTTCATGAAGACATCAAAAGCCGGAGTAAATGTAGGAACGTTCCGATTTCGAGGGAAAACCCTGACGAACGCGGCGCTTTCGCCGGCAAAGCCGGCAGGGCGGCGGCCATCGGCAAAGGCTCGTATGATTACGCACTTTGCGTGCGCCCGACAGTGGCAGCGCACCGGCGGCGGCGGCCGGTGTTGCAGTGCCGCATCGGCCCGCCGTTATCGGTGCTTCATGCCATGCTTTCCGCCGGCTTGTCCCGGGGCGGTCATATTGCCCGGCTAGGCCACGCCGCCGCTGTCACCTGTTCGCTATCTGCCTGCTGCCCGCTCCGCCTGCGCTGCCGGGGCCACTTGCCCGTGTTCCGTTCCCATGCCTGACCATTCCCTGCTGTCCTCCCTGATGATCTTTGGCCTGGGCGGGGTGCTGGGCGCCCTGGGCGGCCTGTTCGGCATCGGCGGCGGGCTGATCGCGATTCCGGCGCTGGGCCTGCTGTACGGCATGGACCAGCAGCTGGCGCAAGGCACCGCGCTGGTAATGATCGCACCCAATGTCCTGATCGGCTTCTGGCAATACCGCCGCCGCGCCGACATCGCGCTGCGCACGGCGGTGGTGCTGGGCCTGTCGGCGGTGCTGGCCACCTATGTCGCAGCCCGCGCCGCGACCGCCATGGACGCCGTGCTGCTGCGCCGCATCTTCGCCTGTTTCATGATCGGCCTGGCGCTGTACTTCCTGTGGCGCCTGCTGCCCGGGCGCGCCGCCACCGCGCAGCGGGCCCGGCTGTCGCCGCGCTGGATGCCCGCGCTCGGTGCCGTGGGCGGCGCGTGCTCGGGCTTTTTCAGCGTGGGCGGCGGCGTGGTGGCCGCGCCCGCGCTGGTCGGCCTGTTCGGCTTCCGGCAAGCGGCGGCGCAAGGACTTGCGCTGGCGCTGGTCACGCCCGGCGCGGTGGTGGCGCTGGCCACCTATGCCGGCGCCGGCCACGTGGACTGGGCCAGCGGCATCCCGCTCTCGCTGGGTGGCATGCTGACCATCTCGTGGGGAGTGGCGCTGGCCCACCGCATGCCCGAGCGCCGCCTGCGCGCGCTGTTCTCGCTGTGCCTGATCGCCACCGCGGCCGTCATGCTGGCGCGGGGCTGACGGCCTAGCCCAGCAGGCCCTTGCGCTTGTGCCACTCGGCCAGCGATTCCGCCGGCCAGGTGCCGCAATGCACGTGGCCGCGGCCGCGCGGCACGTCCACCCACGGGGCGGCGTAGTCCAGCGCGGCCTCCACCACTTCGGGCGGCCTGGGCAGCGGCGTATCGATGGCCGACGCCTGCGGATGCACCAGCTCCGGCCAGCGCGGGTCCCACAGCCATAGCGCGCTGCCGCACTTCAGGCAGAAATGCCGCTGCGCCTTGGAGCGATACGCACGCCTGCCCGGCTCGCGCATCACGGCGTGATAGATGCCGACGTGCTTCCTGCCCCGGACCTTGAGCGTGGCGGCGTCGCCGCCGAGGTTGATGGCATAGCCGCCGCCGCCCGCCGTCTTGCGGCAGATCGAACAGTGGCAGTGCATGAAGGGATAAGGGCAATCGGCCTCCAGGCTGAAGCCGACGGCGCCGCAATGACAGGAACCTTCGAGATGCATGGGATCTCCTGCTGGGTGGGGAAGTGTTCATTCTAGGCAACGCCGCCCGGGCGGCGCGCGGCCGGGGCCGCGCAGGGGCCGGCTGGACAAGGCATGCACGCTATGGCATAAGGACCAGTCCTGCACCGGTCCGAACGCCCCATGCCCGTCGTCCCGCACGCCACGCACCCGCGCACTGCCCTCGCGCCTGCCCCGCAGGCCGCGCCGGCATGCGCGCGCGCGGCGTTTCCGGCGTTTCCCGAGGGCCACGCCGCCGTGCTTTTCCTCGCCGTGCGGGGAATGCGGGACATGTCCATGCTGTCCTGATCTCCCCGCACGGCACTTTGCCAGCGGGCGCGCGCGCCCTTTGTCCAATGTGCAACCGGGAGAACAGCCAATGTCCTCGATCTATCGCAAGACCCTTTGCGCCATCGGCGCCGTCGCCGTGGCCTACCTGCTCATCAACCTGTGAACCGGCGGACGCCGCGCATCGGGCCACCGGCGCCGGCGTGCTGCCGCGGCCAAGTTGTTTCGGCGCGAAACAACTCGCCTCGGCGAACCGGTGAAATTTACGAAGCCGCATCTCAAGTTACAGATATGTTGCACATTAGGCCGCATAGCGCACTGCAGATTTTCCGGGCGCCGTCGTAATCTTCAACACGTGCCGCCACGGCGCTGCAACCAGAACAGGAAATCATGTCAGAACGCCTCATCATGCTTGACGTCCCCGGTGTCCTCTATTCGGGCCGCTCCGAGGCCCGGCTGGGCGGGATTCCCGATACCGGCACCCTGCGCGACGTCCGCTTCTTCGATCCGGTCGCACTCGGCTTCGTGCGCCGCCTGTTCGGCCTGGCCGGCGCCCGCGTGGTGGTATCCGAGGCATGGCGCCGCGGCGTGCCCGCGGCGATCCTGCAGCAGCTCGACCTGCAGATCGAAGGCATGACGCCCGACGTGCCCGGCGGCCACGCCGCGCGGGTCGCCGCTTATTTCGCCCGGCATCCCGCGCCGCAGGCGTTTGCCATCCTGACCTGCGATACCGCTTCGCTGCAGGACGAGCAATACGCCCACCTGCGCGCACACACGGTGGCCGTGAATCCGGCCGAAGGCCTGACGCCGGCCAACTTCAAGCAGGCGCTGGACGTGCTCGGCGTGGCCTGCCCGTCCACGCTGTGCCTCGACACCCAGCCCGACGCCGGCCTGCAAGCCCGCCTGCAGCGCCTGCGCCGCCTGGCGCGCGAAGCGCCCGCGCGTTTCGAACCGGGCGCGATCGCCGCGCCGCTGCTGCAAGGCGTGCCCGAGCTGGCGCTGCCGGCGCAGGGCGCCACGCCGGCGCTGGCGCACGCGTGAGAACGGGGCGCGCCGCCGCGCGGCACTAGCGCCGGCTGCTGCCCCGCCCGAAGACCAGCGCCAGGCCGGCCACGATGGCGGCCATGCCCGCGATGCCGGATGCGGCAAGCCGGTTGCCCAGGAACAGGTAGTCCAGCAGCGCCGTCACGGCGGGCACGAGGTAGAACAGGCTGGTCACGCTGACGAGGTTGCCGGCCTGGATCAACCGGTACAGCAGCAGCGTGGCGCCCACCGAGATCACCAGCGCGAGCCACGCCAGCGAGAGCAGCAGGCCCGCCGCCGGCGTGGCCGTCATCGGCTGGAACGGCACGAACAGCAGGCATAGCGCGAGCCCGGCGCCGTATTGCAGCGGCAGCACGTCGAGCGGCGCCTGCCGGATGCCTTTCTGCAGGATCGCGCCGAACGTCATGCAGGCCAGCGCGGCCAGCGCAAACCCCACGCCGGCCGGCGACAGCCGCGCGCGGCCGATGCTCTCCGACACCACCAGCACCAGCCCGCACAGCGCCGCCGCGAGGCCCGCCAGCCGGCGCAGCGGGTAGCGCCGCTCCACCAGCAGCAAGGTCAGCACCGGCTGCGCGCCGAGCACGGTGGCCAGCACGCCCGGTGTCACGCCGCGCGCCAGCGCGAGCAGGTAGCAGATCGAATAGGCGCCGGTCATCAGCAGGCCGGCGGCCATCACGCGCACGCGCGTGCCCGGCGCCGGCAGCCAGCGCCGCCGCCACGCGGCCAGCGCGAGCAGCACCAGCAGCGCGAGCGCGAAGCGCGCGGCCAGCAGGGCAAAGGCGGATGCATACTCGAGCCCGAGCCGCGCGAAGATCGCGCCGCTGCTCCACAGCAGCACGAAGAGCGCGGTCGAGCCATGCGCGCCCAGGGCGGTTTTGTTCAATGCCATGATGTTCACCTGTCGCGGGCAGCCGGCCTGCGGCCGGCTGCCACGAAAAAAAACGCGTCGGAAATTTCGCGTCAAGAACCTTCGGCAAGCCGGTGCCGGTCACGCGCCATGCGTGCGGCAGGAAAAACCGAAGAGGAAACGAAGCGGAAGAGACGGGCCGGGAATCAGCCCTGCGTGGACGGGGGCGGCGGCGCGATGCCGGCCCGCGCGCACGGCGGGGAAGCGACAGGTGGAGGCGAGGCGATGAAGACCGCGCACGGCAGCGCCGCGCCCGCGAGGGCGGCGGCGGCGGCAAGCTGGCAGTGCGTGGCTGTGGTCATGATGGTCCGTTGTGCCCGGCGCGCATCGCCATACTGGAGCGGCCGGTGGATGCGCAACGTTACACCGGCGGGCCGGGCGAGGCAAGGCCGGCGCTGTCTTACAATGCGCGGCCGCATCCCGGCCGGCACGGGAAGGCAGAAGCGGCAATGAAACCCGAAACGAACACGGAGAATGCGCGATGGAATCCCGCCTGACCGAACTGGAGATCAAGGTCGCCTTCCAGGACGACCTGCTCGAGACGCTGAACCTCGCCGTGGCGCGCCAGCAGCGCCAGATCGACCTGCTCCAGGAGCAGCTCCAGGCGCTCTACCAGCAGATGCGCTCGGGCGGCGCGGGCGGGCCCGACAACAGTCCGCAGCACGAGATCCCGCCGCACTATTGAGCGCGGCGGCGGCGGCAAACAGGAACATTGCCGCCGCCGCCGCGTCTGACCCTGAACCCGCGCGCCGTTCGCGCGGCGCCCCAGCCCGGAGGAACCGCAGCATGGAGATCAAGCCGACCGCCACCCGCGCCGCCGCGCGCCTCGTCTTGTGCGGCGCGCTGGCCGCGCTCGGCGCTGCCGGCGCCTGGGCCGGCTACAACGTGTGGACCGGTGACTACACCTTCTCGCGCCAGGAACTGCAGGACGCCATCGACAAGCGCTTCCCCGCACGGCTGCGCTACGGCCAGGTGCTCGACGTGCAGCTGACCAATCCGCGCCTCGTGCTCGACGACGCCGGCAACCGCGTGAGCACGCAGATGGACGCGCAGGTCAGCAACACGCTGCTGCCGGCGCCGCCGATCACCGGCACGCTGTCGCTCAGCAGCGGCCTGCGCTACGATCCGGCCAGGCGCGCCGTGCTGCTCGACAATCCGTCCGTCGAGCGCGTACAGGTCGACGGCATGCCGGCGCAATACGGCGAACAATTGAACGCGATCGGCGCCGTGGTGGCGCAGCAGGTGCTGCGCGATTACCCGCTTTACACCTTCAAGCCGGAAGAATTGCGCGTGGCCGGCAAGGACATCGAGCCCGGCGCGATCACCGTGCTGCCGGATGGCATCAAGGTACGGATCAATACGCGCTGAAAACAGGCGCAATAGCGAAAAGCCCTATACGTAGGCCATATTCGCATCCTGAGCCCATCCCGAGCGCATGCCGAAGCCGGATAAGAACGCCCTATTCGCGCGCGCCTTTTCCGTTGGAAATTCCCCGCATTTATTTGAACGCGCACAACGCATGTCGCGCGAAAGGTTATACTCCGCGCTCCACAAACTAACAGGTAAATAACCATGGCCGTGACCACCAAGAAAGTTGTAAAGACCAACGCAGCAGCAAAGGCCAAGCCGGCAGCAGCAAAGAAGGTAGCAGTGCCCGCGAAGAAGGCCAGCGTCCTGGCCCGCGAACTGGCCGCCGCCAAGAAGGCCCTGCTGAAGCTGCGCGCAGATTCGAAGAAGGCCATCGAAGCCGCCAAGCGTGAAATCGTTCAGGCCGCCGAAGCCGCCAAGAAGGCCCTGCTGGCCGAGAAGCAAGTCGCCAAGGAAAAGCTGGCTGCACAGAAGGCAAAGGCCAAGGCCAAGCCCGCCGCCAAGAAGCCGGTGGTGAAGGCCGCCGTGGCAAAGAAGGCCGCCGCCAAGCCGGCAGCGCCGAAGGCCGCCCCGAAGGCAGCAGCGCCGAAGGCCGCCGCCCCGAAGGCCGCCAGGAAGGCCGTCGCAAAGAAGCCGGCAGCGCCCAAGAAGGCCGCTCCCGTGAAGACCGAAGCCGAAGCGGCGCCCGTCGCAGCGAAGTAAATCGCGCAGGGCCGGCGTGGCCCGGAGATGCGCGCGGCAGTCCGCGCCATGCTCCGCGCCGCGCACCTCGCTTGTGCAAACCGGCTGGCGCCTTGCAGGGCCGGCCGGCATCCCGCCCCCCCCGGCATTGCCGTTTCTTGCGGCGCCGCTCCGGCTGTATTTCCTGCGTTTCCTCCATTTCCCGCATTTCGCCCGCGCGCGCTTTAGCTGTTTCTTTATTGCCCTGCGCACTCGCGCACCGCTTGCGCACTCGCCGCGGACCGCGGCGGCGCATTCCCGGCATTTCCCCTATTTGCGGAATACCAGGCTGAAATTATTGGCCGGCATCGGGATTGGCTCGTCCATGCGGAAACCTTCCGTTTCCCCCAGCGCGGCAATGTCCTCCATATTGCGCACGCCCCATTGCGGATCCGCGTTGCGCAATTGCGCATCGAAGGCGGCATTGCTCGGCGCCGTATGCTCGCCATTGCGGCGATAAGGGCCGTACAGGTAAAGCACGCCGCCCGCCGGCAGCAGGCGGCCGGCGCCGGCGAACAGCGCCTCGGCCGCCGACCATGGCGCGATATGGACCATGTTGATGCAGACCAGCGCCTGTGCCGCCTCGATGCCCCAGGGCTGCTGGCGCACGTCCAGCGCCAGCGGCGGCAAGACGTTGGCCAGCCCGGCATGGGCAGCCCAGCCCGCGATCGAGTCGCGCGCGGCCGGCTCCGGATCGCTCGGCTGCCAGGTCAGGCCCGGCAGCGCCGCGGCAAAATGCACCGCGTGCTGGCCGGTGCCGCTGGCGATCTCCAGCACCAGCCCGCTGGGCGGCAGCACGCGGCGCAGCACGGCCAGGATGGCGTCGCGGTTGCGGTCGGTGGCCGGGGCCATGCGGCGCGCCTGAAGCTGCTCGTCTTGTGTGGGCATCGGTGTATCTCCTGTATTTTTTGCGGGGCGCGGGGAAACCGCCCGCATGCGGCTTTCCCGACAGTGTGCCGCAAGGGTAGCAGGCATGCTGCGCGGCGCAAAATGAAACGCCCCCGGCGATTTCTCGCCGGGGGCGTCCTGCCGCCCACCGGTCGCGCGGCCCCGGGGCCGCGCAGCCGATGCGCCGGCTACGCTCAGGCCTTGCCGAGCTTGACGCTGGAGATGTCGGCCGTCAGATAGCCGACCGCGGCGCCGTAGCGGTTCTTGTAGTTGGCGCGCACCAGCGGATCCAGCGTGGGTTGCACCTTGACGTGGAAGGCGGCGTTCCAGTCGCCCGCATGCTGGAAGTTGTTCATGATGTAGGTCCAGCCGTTAAGCTCGTCGACCGCGTGCAGGCCGGTCGATTCGGCGCCCGACGGGGTGGACAGCACACGGGTCAGCTTCTTGGTGTCTACGTTGTAGGCCCACAGGAAGTTGTTGATGTGCTGGCCGCTGTCCTCGCCGATGAACAGGGTGCGCAGCTTTTCCGAGAACTTCAGGTTGTCCGGGTTGGCGATCAGGTCCGGGTCGGCCGTGTTGCCCAGGGCGTCGGCGGCGATGTCCTTGCCCACGATCAGCGCGCTGGTGTGCACCGGCACCCATTCGCTGTTGATCGCGGCGTTGTCCAGGTCCTTCTGGCCGCCGGCCAGCTTGTGCTGCATCACGCCGCCGGCCTTGAGGGCCGCGTCGAGCGAGATGTTGCTCTGCGCGTTCCAGCCCTTGGCGTTGTTCTTCACCATCGAGTCCTGGATGTTCTGCAGCGCGGAGTAGGCGATCTTGTCCTTGATGTTGACGGTGGTGCCTTCCATCTTGGTGAAGCCCATGCTGCCGCCCTTGAGGTAGGCATAGCGGTGGGTTTCCAGGAACGCGGCGACCTTCTCCTTGCCCGGCACGACCTTGACCCACTGGGCCGCGCCGTTGGCGAAGATCTTGGTGTAGTCGGGGTCGCCCGGATCGGCGTACACCACGTCCATGATGTCGGCCGGGCGGTGCGACTTGGCCATCGCCTCGACTTCCGCGCTGGTGGCATGGCCGAGCTTGACCCAGGTCAGGTCGGCGCCGGCGGCGGCGGGATCGATCGAGAAGCCGGCGCCGACCTTGGCCACGTACAGCGTGCCGGCGGAGAGGTCCTTCTCCTTGTCGGCCACGAACATGAACATGCCGCTGTTGGTGGCGTCGTCGCCCATCAGCACGGTGCGGTTGTCCGGCATCACCTGCACCAGTTCGTGCGAGATGCGGCCCAGGCAGTAGTGCTTCTTGATGCTGGCGGTGCCGTCCGGGTTGACCGTGACCTCGGGCAGGTGGCCGTAGAGATAGGGGTTGAGCGGGATGCTCGCGTTGCCGTAGAGATTCTTGGCGAACTTCGCGTACTGGTCGACCAGGTCGAGGTACGTGGGATCGAGCGGGTTGGTCGCATTGAGGAACGCGTCCGGCTCGTATTCCTCGCTCGACAGGTGCGTGTTCCACGGCGACAGGCTGGCGCCGCAGGTGATCCACAGGCCGTTGGCCGACGAGGTATCGACGTTGTGATACTTGACCAGGCTCAGCTTGCCGGTGGCGGGGTCCTGGTCCAGCGTCAGCACGGCGATCGGCGACGGCAGGCGGCCATACATGGTGGCGTTGGCCTGGTCGCGGGTGGTGTACTCGAACTGCACCACGGCGAACACCGTGTTGCCCTTCACGCCGGCCACCTTGGCGCCGTCGATCTTCAGCAGCGAGGTGCCGTCCGGCGAGTCGGAGAAGAACTGGCCTTCCTTGCCGGCCACGGACGTGTCGACGATCGGCTGGTTGTTGATGTCGAAGTAGCCGCCGGCCAGGATCTTGCCGCCGTTGCCGTCCGGCACCTGGTCGCCGGTCATGAAGAACGGCTGGTAGGCCAGCTTGTAGGTCTGGCTGCTGCCGTCGCTGAACGAGACCTTCAGGCTCGAGCCGACCGTGGTGGTCGCCATCGCGGCCGGGTTGGCCAGGGTCGGGGCGGACATGCCGGTGAATTCGGCGGTGCTGAAGGTCGCGGCGGGCGTGCCCGGTGCGGGAGCGCCGGGTGCGGGCGCTGCAACGGCGTCGTCGCCGCCGCCGCAGCCGGCCAGCAGGGCGGTCGCGCCGAGGCCCAGCGGCAGCATCGGTGCGCCGGCCAGGAATTTGAGCGCCTTGCGGCGGGAAGCATCCGGTTTGTCGATCATTCTTCTTTCCCGTTTGTTTTGTGAGTGGGTGAGCGGCGCTCGTGGCGCCACCGAGCCGCGCGCTGGTGGGGAGACGGCCGCGCAGCGATCAGGCCGAGGTCGCATGCTATGAACCATTTGTGACAGCTTGTTTAAACTGCCTTACTTTGCAGACATCCAGCAGGCCCGCCACATATCTGCCCATGCCTGCAAGGCCGGCCGCGGGCGGGCCGGGCGGCCCGCTGCGGTACACTGGCGCACGCCCGCAACCCGCGGCGCAGTCCTTTTTAGCCCTCCGCACGCCGCCGCCAGACAGGCGTGGCCCGATCAGTGCCGACCTACACCCTCGCCTTCCCGCTCCAGGCCGAACTGGAAATCCGCAAGAGCCGCTTCATCGCCTACGCCATCCCGGTGGCCGATCGCGATGCGGCCATGACCGAACTGCAGCGCCTGCGCGCGGAACACGCCAGCGCCACCCATGTGTGCTGGGCCCTGCTGGCCGGGGGGCATTCGGGCATGTCCGACGACGGCGAGCCGTCCGGCACCGCCGGGCGGCCGATCCTGGAGGTGATGCGCCACCATGAGCTGGAAGGCGTGCTGGCGGCCGTGGTGCGCTACTACGGCGGCATCAAGCTGGGCGCGGGCGGGCTGGTGCGCGCCTATACGGACGCCATCGCCGTGGCGCTGAAGGAAGCGCAGCGCATCGAACGCATTGCCTATGCGCGGCTGGTGGTGGAGGTGGATTACGCCGACGAGGCGCGCGTGCGCCGCTGGATCGAGCAGGCCGGCCACACGCTGGCGCACGGCGAGCACGGCGCCGCCGCGCGCCTGACCATCCAGTTGCCGGCCAGCGAGCAGGACACCGCGCGCGCCGCGCTGCGCGACGCCACCCACGGGCGCGCGCGCTTTCCGGATCCCGAGGCGGGCGAAGGCGGAGCACAGCCGTGAGCGCGGACACGCCGGCGGTGCCGCCCGGAGCATCGGCCGAAACGTCGCTGCCAACGTCGCCGCCAACGTCGCAGCAAGCGCCGGCGGCGCAAGTCTTCCAGGCGCGCGTGGAGCCGCTCGGCCGCGGCTTTGCCGCGCCGGGCACGCAGACGCTGCTGCAATCCGCGCTGCAGGCCGGCGTGCAGCTACCCAGCTCGTGCCGCAACGGCACCTGCCGCGCCTGCCTGTGCCAGCTATCGGCCGGGCACGTCGCCTACCGCATCGCCTGGCCGGGCGTGAGCTTCGACGAGCGCGACGAAGGCTACATCCTGCCCTGCGTGGCCTATCCGGAAAGCGACGTGGTCATGCAAGCGCCGCTCGCCCGCCCGCAGGCCGGCGAACCGTCTCCCGCGCCGCCAGGCACTGCATGAAGAACTGCCAGGCAATGCGCAGGGCATCCGGGCCGGCGGGATCGCTGAAGGCCTGGCTGGACGGGCCGCCGCTCCACGCATGCCCGAGCCCCTCGATGCGCACCAGCCGGATGTAGGGGCGGCCCGCGTCCGACCACGCGAACACGCTGAAGGGCCGGCGCTGGCCGCGCTGGATGCGGCGCGGCGCGGCCAGCAGCGGTGCCGCCGGCAGCAGTTGCTGCCACAGCGCGGCCGCCGCCAGCGCGTTGTCGAACTGCACCACGTGGTCGGCATCGCCGTGCAGCAGCAGCAGGGGCGGCGGCCGGCGCCCGCCCAGCGACAGGCGCGCGGCCTGCAGGTCGGCCTGGCCCTTGCCATGCATGACGCGCGCGGCCTGCGCGGCATTGCCGGCGCTGAGCGCCACCGCGCCGGAGTGCGAGCCCACCGCGGCAAAGCGGTCCGGATAGCGCAGGCCCAAGGTCTGCGCCATCGCGCCGCCGGCCGACAAGCCCAGCGCGAACACCTCGGCAGGCCGCACCAGGCGCTGCTGGCAGACATGGTCGACGATGGCCATCAGCAGCGCCGCCTCGGCCGCCACGCGCGCCGGCGAGCGAAACCAGTTCCAGCAGCGCTGCGCATTGGCGTGCGAGGACTGCTCCGGCATCAGCACCACGCAGCGCGCGCTGCGCGCCAGCGCCGCGGCGCGCGTGCAGGCGGCAAAGCTGGCGGAGTCCTGCCCGCAGCCGTGCAACAGCACCAGCAGCGGCGCCGGGCGCGACGCGCTCACGCCGGACGGCACGAACAGCCGGTAGCGGCGCTGCACCAGCGGCCCCAGCCCCCAGCTGCCCTCCTCCCAGCGCCCGCCGGCCCGGCTGACCGGCGCCGCCACCGGCGAGGCGACGCCGCTGAGCACACGCTGGGCGGCCTTGCTCATGGCTTCGCCCTGCCTGACCGCCGATCGGATCGCGCTGCGCGTGACGGTGCGCTGCGCGCGCCGCACATTGCGCGTGGCGATCTTGCCGAGCGCGTTCCAGAGCTTGGCGCCGCTGCTCGTTCTGCGGCGTGTCATCGGGAGGCTGCCATGAGGATTCCCTTCTCGCGGGCGGGGGTGCGCCGTAGTATGCCCCCCGGGGCCTTTCCTGTCAGGTTCATCGCGGTTCCCCTCGGGCGCGCGCCGGCCGCCGCACATCGGCTGCCCGTCCGCCAGGCATTACCATATCGGCCTGCGCCCAGTGCCGGCATTCATTTCCTCATACCGCTTCCCATGCCCCTGCATATCGAAACCCCGCTGCTCGCGTCCTTTCCCCTGAGCCAGGCGGCCGGACGCTCCGTCTGGCTCAAGCTGGAGGCCTTGCAGCCCTCCGGCTCGTTCAAGCTGCGCGGCATCGGCGCCGCTTGCGAGGAATACGCGCGGCGCGGCAAGCGCCGCTTCGTGTCCTCGTCCGGCGGCAACGCCGGCATCGCGGTCGCCTACGCGGGACGCTGCCTCTCGATCCCCGTCACGGTGGTGGTGCCGGAATCCACCACGGAGCGCGCCAAGGACCTGATCCGCCAGCAGGGCGCCGAGGTGATCGTGCACGGCGCGAGCTGGAACGAAGCCAATGCGCTGGCGCTGTCGATGATCGGCGCGGCGGAGGCCTTCCTGCACCCGTTCGACGATCCCCTGCTCTGGTCCGGCCACGCGACGCTCGTCGACGAGATCGCGCGTACGGCGTTCCGGCCCGACGCGGTGGTGCTGTCGGTGGGCGGCGGCGGGCTCATGTCCGGCGTGGTCGAGGGCCTGCGACGCAACCAGTGGGGCGACGTGCCGGTCATCGCCGCCGAGACCCGGGGCGCCGCCTCGCTGGCGCAATCGATGCACGCCGGGCGGCGCATCACGCTCGAGGCGATCACCAGCATCGCCACCTCGCTGGGCGCCAAGCAGGTGTGCGAGCAGGCATACGCGCTCACGCAGCGCCATCCCGTGCGCAGCGCCGTGGTGTCGGACCGGGCCGCGCTGGCCGCCTGCGAACGCTTCCTCGACGACCACCGCATCCTGGTCGAGCCGGCGTGCGGTGCCAGCCTGACGCTGGCCTACGAGCGCGCCGCGGAACTGGAAGGCTTCGACAACGTGCTGGTGGTGGTGTGCGGCGGCGTGACGGCCACCATCGACAACCTGCGGGCCTGGTCGCAAGCCTGCGCGTAGGCGCGGTCCGGCTCCCGGGGCGGCCGCCGGTTCCTGTGCGGCGCCGGCAGGCCCGCACTCACTGCGCCGCCGCGGCCCGCTCGATGCGGTACACCTTGCCGCTGGTGCTCGACGTCGACGGGTCCGCGAGCACGTAGAGTTCCTGCGCGGTGTCCTGCCCGAACGAATACACGCTGCCGCTGATGGTGACCTGCCAGTCGACCTGCTCCGTGACGGCGCCGTCGCGGTAGACAAAGCTGAGCAGCTTGCCGGTGCAGAGATCGGAGTAGAAATAGCGTCCCTGCAATTCCGGAATCGCGCTGCCGCGGTACACATAGCCGCCGACGATGGCGCAGCCGCCGCCGCTGTGCGGATACTCGAACACCGGCGGCGTCAGGCCGGCCATGTCGCAGGGCGAGGCGCCGAAGCACAGCGTGCCCTCGGTGCGGTTCCAGCCATAGTTCAGGCCGCCGCTCGACGCGGGTTCCACGTTGACTTCCTCGCGCTGGCCTTCGCCGACATCCGCGAGATAGAGCAGCCCGGTGGTGTCGAACGAGAACCGCCACGGATTGCGCAGGCCCAGCGCCCAGATCTCGGCGCGTCCGCCGGCGCCGCCCGCGAACGGATTGCCCGGCGGCACGACATAGGGCTGCCCGGCCGCGCCGCCGACGTCGAGGCGCAGCATCTTGCCCAGCAGCGAAGCCGTGTTCTGCGCGTTGCCGGCCGGATCGCCCCCGCCGCCGCCGTCCCCGGTGCCGGCATAAAGCATGCCGTCCGGGCCGAACGCGAGCTGGCCGCCGTTGTGGTTGTTGGCGCCGTGCGGAATCGTCAGCACCACGGTGCCGGCCGGGTCGGCCACGTCCGCGTTGGCGGCGGACACGTTGTAGCGGGCAATGGTGAGGGTGCCGCTCAGGTCGGTGTAGTAGACGTAGAAGCGCCCGCTCGTCGCATAGTCCGGCGCGAACGCCATCGACAGCAGTCCGCGCTCGCCGTCGGTGGCGACCTGCGCGGTGATGTCGAGGAACGGCGTGGCCGCCACCACGCCGTTGCGCAGGATCCGTATGCGCCCCGGGCGCTCGACCACGAACACGCGCGTGTCGCCGGTCGGCGCGGTCAGGAAGATCGGCGCCGCAAGGCCGCCCGCCACCTCGGTCAGGGTCAGGTGCAGGTCTTCCGGCGCGCCGTAGGCAACGCCGGCCACCGGCGCGGTGCCGGCTGCCACCGCGAGCGACTGGACCGGCTGTTGCGGCTTGTAGGAGGAAGTCCCCGTCAGGACCGCCGCCGCGGTCACGGTGTACGTGCCCGCCGCCAGGCTGCCCAGCGTCGTCGATGTCCCCACCGTCTGCCGGTAGCCGCCCGGGCCCGTGACCACGACATTGGCGGGCGTGCCCGCCGGCAGGCCGGAGACCACCACGGACAGCGTACCCGCGCCGCCACTGCCACCCCCGCCCCCGCCGCCGGCAGTGCCGCCTCCGCCGTCCCCGCCATCACCCCCGCACGCGGCGAGGACGAGGCAGCATGCGCCGAGAAATTGGTGCAGGGCGGACCGGGATATGGAGATCATGAGAGGCTCCTGAGGAAATCTGCGGCAACGGTTGGCGGCACTGGCATGCCGCGCCGCCGGGGGCGGCGTGCAGCATTGCGCCGCAGGCTTTACAAGCCTTTGTAAAAAGGCAGGCGGCGCCGCGGCTTCACCAGCCGCCCCGATATGGGCCGCGCCCGCTACGTGCCGCGTGAGGCTCGGCTTTCTGGCCGGAGGGCGTCGCAGCGATTCTTGCTGCCCGCCCGATGCCAAGCAAAGATCCGGCCATTGCTGCGCTCGCTCCCGGGGCGGCCTATACTACGGTCGTCGTTTCATGACGGAATGAACTATGGAATACGCTCCGAGCATCAGCCAGCTCGCCGGCCTCCTCGCCGACCCGGGGCGCGCCGCCATGCTGTGGGCGCTGATGGACGGCAGCGCGCGGCCCGCCGGCGAGCTTGCCGTCATCGCCGGCCTCTCGGCATCGTCGACCAGCGGCCATCTCGCGCGCCTGAGCGAAGGCGGCCTGCTCGCGGTGCAGACGCGCGGACGCAACCGCTACTACCGGCTGGCCACGCCCGAGATCGGCGTTGCCATCGAAGCATTGGCCAGCGCCTCGCTGGCCAGCCACCCGGCCCGCGCGCGCGCCATCCCCGCCGCGCGCACCGCACCGGCCGCGCTGCGCCAGGCCCGCACCTGCTATGACCACCTCGCCGGCGAACTCGCCGTGGCGCTGTTCGAGCGCATGGCGCACGCGAACTGGATCGAAGTGGCCGGCACCGCCGTCGAGCTCACCGCCAGCGGCACGCAAGGCATGGCGCAACTCGGCGTCGACCTCGAAGTGGCGCGGCGCAAGCGCCGCCAGTTCGCCTGCACCTGCCCCGACTGGAGCGAACGCAAACCCCACCTCGGCGGCGCGCTCGGCGCCGCGCTGCTGCAAAACCTGATGGAGCGGAAGTGGATCGAAGCCACCTCCACCTCGCGCGCGCTGCGCGTGACGCCGCTCGGCCAGCAGGAGATCCTGCGCATCGCCGGCTGAACCGCGGCGACGCTATTTTCCACAGCAATGCGCCATCCGGCGCCACACCGAAGGAGGCAGATGCAATGAGCGACGGACTGAACGACGAAGCGCGCCAGGCACTCTGGCGCCTGATCGAACTGATCAACTTCGACGACGCGGCCATGATCGAGAAACAGCAGACGCTGTTCGACGAAGCCCTGGCCGACGCCGACGACGCGGACGAGATCGAAGGCCAGGAACTGCTGTGGATCCTCAAGGACGTGATCGATTGGGAATCGGGTTTCTATGTGGACTGGAAGGATTGCGCATCCTTCATCAGCTGCATGGACGAACTCTGCGCGCGGATCGACGTGGAGATCGACTGGGGCGTGGAAGACCCCGAGGATGAGGATTTCCTGGAGAGCACCAGCGTGCCGGAGCTGATGGAACTGGCGTTCGAGCAGTTGCGGGTGGCGGGGTTTACGTTGTGGAACTGGAATACGGAGGGGGATGCTTATGCGGGGTGGATTGCGAGGGGGGAGGATGAGGAGGAGGTGATGGGGGTGGTGGAGGTGTTGGGGTTGGATGTTCGGCCTGGGGATCAGCCTTATTGATTTTTTTATTTTTTATTATTTAAATATTAAATTCTACGTCAAAGTCAAAATCTTAACTTCAAATTCAAAGGCTTTCGCTCCCCCGGAGCGACCTACTTTCTTTTTTCCGAAAAGAAAGTAGGCAAAGAAAGCGGACTGCCTGGCCGGCAGGGGCAGAAACGTTGGGTTTCTGATTGTTCGTGGTTTCGTCGTGGGGTTCGTGGTTCTGCTGGCATCCTGCCGTTACCGGTGCGGCCCACCACGATCTTGCTGGCGGCAGTGGTCTCGGGGTCAGACCTATGATGGCGGACGCACTGCTTGTTCGGCCATCTGCCGCTACCGGTTTTGGCGGCCACGACGTAGCACCCTCATGGTTTCGTGGTGGGCGTGGTGGACCGGGGCGCGAGTGTATGGGGCTATGTCTCAAGTCGGGGCCACTGCGCCCACCACGAAACCAGTGCCGTTCCTATGACGGGCCCATCCACCCCGGTCGCGGCAGCAGCGTGAACCACCTGGACCGCCGCCATCATGCAGCGCCACCACGAATCGGACACCACCCGAAATGTCGTTGTGGTCAGCACCGGTAGCGTCAGCAGTCTTATCGAAGCCGTCGCGCCCACCACGAAACCACAATCAAATTTAAAGTCTGAGCGCCCAGCCTTCTGCAAGAATCGCTTTCTTTTGGTTACTTTTCTTTTCGAGAAAAGAAAAGTGACACTTACATGTGTGCGAATGGGCTATCAAGCTCGCGCCGCTAGGCCCACAAAGACAAGCAGACTCCAAATACGCCAAAACAGAACCAATAAAATCCCATTCTGCCATACACCACAAATACAATAAAAATAACAAGAAAATCAATAATACCAAATAAAATTCAAACTTTAGGCGGTACCAACCGAGGATCAGCCCTCCCCAACGTCTCCTCCAAAACATCCAAAAACACCCTGACACTGGCCGGCATCAATTTCCTCGCCGGCATCAACACAAACACCTTCAACGGAGAGGTCGTAAACCCCGGCAACACCCTCACCAGCCGCCCCTGGTCCACTTCATCCTGGACATACCGCGGCGACAGCCGCGCCACCCCGAGCCCGTCCATCGCGGCCTTGAGCCGGATTTCGGCGTTCTGCGTGCGCATGCGCGGGTCCACCGGGAGGCTGCAGACCTCCTTGCCGTCGCGCAGGAATTCCCAGCGGCGGTCTTCGGCGCTGCCCAGCGTGGGCCAGCCGGCCAGGTCCTGCGGCGTGCGGGGCAACCCGCGTGTGCGGATCAGGGATGGGGAGGCGAAGAAACCGCGCTCGATCAGCACCACGCGCTTGCTGGCGAAGGAGCTGTCGTGCAGGCCGGTATTGGTCATGACAAAGGCCAGGTCGTAGCCGCTCTCGATCAGATCGGGCTGGTCCCAGGATACGTCCACTTCCACGCGCAGGTCCGGGTGCAGCCGCAGCAGCCGCGTAAGGCTGGGCGAGAGGTGCAGCGAACCGACCTCGTACGGCGTGGAGATGCGCAAGGTGCCGCTGACCTGTTCGCTGACGGAGACGGCCTCGGCGCTGATCTCGCGCAGTTCCGAGAACAGCGGGGCGACGCGGTCATACAGTTGCTGGCCGCGTTCGGTCACGCGCACGCGGCGCGTGGTGCGCTCGAACAGGCGCACGCCGAGCTGCATTTCCAGGCGGGACACGGCGGCGCTGGCGGAGGATTTCGGCACGTCGGCCAGTTCGGCGCCCTTGGTGAAGCCGGCGCCTTCCACGACGCGGCAGAAAATCTCCCAGTCCTTCCATTCGATGGTCTTCATGCGCCGTCCCCGCCCTGCCGTAGGTGATGCGCGCCTGTGCGGCGCGCTGGGCGATTGTCCCACAGGGCGAACAATGACATGGCATTCGCACTGGGAGTCAGCACTGCTTCTCCAAACTCGCCTTGACAATTTACAACGTAAATATACACTGTAAATCATCATGGCCCGAAGCTCGGAAAAACGTCACGCTTCGCGGCGGTTCTGTTTTCACGCACGCAGCAGCACATGGCAAAAAACCTCACCCAGGAAGAAATCGACGCGTTCAAGGCCCGCTTGTGCGAGGTGGCCGAGCGCCGCTTTGCGCAAGGCGGCGTGGCCAACGTCAGCATGCGGCAGCTGGCGGACGAGCTGGGCTGCAGCCCGATGACGCCTTACCGCTACTTTCGCGACAAGGACGACATCCTTGCCGCGGTGCGCACTGCGGCATTCGACCGCTTCGCCGCCGCGCTGGAAACCGCCGGCGCGAGCGCCGAGGAGCCGCGCGAGCGGGCGCGGGCGGTGGGACGGGCCTACCTGGATTTCGCTTTCGCCGAGCCCAATGCCTACCGGCTGATGTTCGAGATGACCCAGCCCGGCGACGCGCGCTACCCCGAACTGGAGCGCGCCGGCTCGCGCGCGCGCCGCACCATGAGCGCGCACCTGGAGGGCCTGGCCGAGCGCGGCCTGATCGAGGGCGACCCGCAGGTGCTGAGCTACGTCATCTGGGCGGCGATCCACGGCCTGGTGATGCTGGGCCTGGCCGGCAAGCTGCCGGACGAGCCCGGTGCCGACGCGATCCACGCGGAGATGATGCGCCTGCTGATGCAAGGCATGCGCGCACCGCGGGACCAGCCCGCCAACGACCCCCTCCCCGCCGCCATGCCGGCGACGGCCCCCAGGCAGTCAAGCAAGCAGCCAGGCAAGCAGCCCCGCAAAAGGAGCACGACATGAGCAAGCCGTTCCCGCCGTCGCCCTATCTCAGCGACAACTACGCCCCCATCTCGATGGAGTGCGACGCGTTCGACCTGCCGGTGACCGGCGAGTTGCCGCGCGCGCTGCGCGGCACCCTCTACCGCAATGGACCGAACCCGCAGTACGCGCCGCGCGACGCGAACTACCACTGGTTCATCGGCGACGGCATGGTGCATGCCTTCCATATCGAGGACGGCCGCGTGCGCTACCGCAACCGCTGGGTGCGCACCAACAAGTTCCGGCTCGAACGGGCCGCGGGGCAGGCGCTGTTCGGCAGCTGGGGCAATCCGGCCACCACCGACCCTGCCGTCGCCGGCCAGGCCGGCGGCGCCGCCAATACCAACATCCTGTGGCATGGCGGCCGCCTGCTCGCGCTGGAAGAAGCCCACCTGCCGGTGGAGCTGGACCGCGAGACACTCGCCACGCGCGGCAACGTGGACTACGCCGGCAAGCTGCCACGCGCCATGACCGCGCACCCCAAGCTGGATCCCGTCACCGGCGAGATGCTGTTTTTCGCCTACTCGGCGGATGGCCCTTTCACCCCGGCGCTGGACTACGGCGTGGTGGACCGCACCGGCCAATTGCAGCAGATCGAGCGCTTCGAAGCGCCGTTCCCGAGCATGGTCCACGATTTCATGGCGACGCGGAACTACGTCCTGTTTCCGATCCTGCCGGTGACCGGCAGCATGGAGCGCGCCACGCGCGGCGAGCCGGCCTATGCGTGGGAGCCGGCAAAGGGCGCGCACATCGGCATCATGCCGCGCCAGGGCGGCGCGGCGAAGATGCGCTGGTTCCGCGGCGAAGCGTGCTACGTGTTCCACGTGATGAACGCGTGGGAATCCGGCGACAAGATCGTCGCCGATGTGATGCAGTACGAAACCGCGCCGCTGTTCAACCCGGATGCCGGCAGCGCGCGGGCGCGCCTGTGCCGCTGGACCTTCGACATGGCCGGCGATTCGGATACCTTCACGCGCGCGTATCTCGACGACATGGCGGGCGAATTCCCACGCTTCGACGAACGCTTCGCCACCCTGCCCTACCGCCACGGTTACTTCGCGTGCCGCGAGGACGGCAGCCGCACGGTGGGCGACTACAACGGCCTGGCCCACGTCGACCTGGAGCGCGTCACGCGCTCGGTGCATCGGCTGCCGGAGGGCGACGTGGCATCCGAGCCGGTCTTCGTGCCGCGCGCGGCCGACAGCGCCGAGGGCGACGGCTGGCTGCTGGCCACGGTCTACCGCGGCGCCGAGAAGCGCAGCGACCTGGTGGTGTACGAAGCCGGCGCCATCGCCGACGGCCCGGTCGCCACCGTGCAGCTTTCGCACCGCGTGCCGTTCGGCTTCCACGGCAACTGGCTCGGGGCCGACTGAGCGCAGGGGCGGCTTTCGCCTTCACCGCATCGCTTGCCAGGCGGCCGGGCATCCATCGGGCCGCATCATTCCGTCAGGAGACCAGCATGGGAATGCTGCTTGGATTTGCCCCTTTCATCGCTTTCTTCGTCGCCATGCGGCGCATCTCGCCGCTGGCGGGGCTGGCCGCGGCGCTGGTGGTCTCGCTGTTGCTGTGCCTGCGCAGCTGGCGGCGCGGCGAATCGCTCAAGGTGCTGGAGCTCGGCAGCCTGGCGCTGTTCGGGCTGCTGCTGGCCTATACGCTGGCGGCCGCGCCAGGCTGGACGGTCGCCACGGTGCGGCTGGCGGTGGATGGCGGCCTGCTGGCCGTCGTCGTGGTCTCGCTGGCGATCGGCAAGCCCTTCACGCTGCAGTACGCGCGCGAGCAGGTCGCGCCGGAATTGTGGAACTCGCCGCGCTTCCTGGCGGTGAACCGGCACATCACGCTGGCGTGGGCGGCGGCGCTGGCCGTGATGGTGGCGGCCGACGCTGCGGCCGAATACGTGAGCGCGATCCCGCTGTGGGTAGACGTGGCCGTCAGCGTGGCCGCGCTGGCCGGCGCGGCGCTGTTCACCATCCGCTATCCGGCCGCGGTGCGGCGCGCGGCGCAGGCGGCCGCCACGGCCGAGCCCCGCGCCTGACGGGGCAGCGGCAGACTGCCCTCAATCCCCGAACATGATCACCGAGCGCGCCAGCTCGCCGCGGCGCAGTTCGTCGAAGGCGTCGTTGATGTTCTCCAGCGGCATGCGGCGCGAGATCAGCTCGTCGAGCTTGAGCTTGCCCGACAGGTAGAAGTCCACCAGCCGCGGCATGTCCACCGGGAAGCGGTTGGAGCCCATCATCGAGCCCTGGATGCGCTTTTCGGCCAGGAAATCGGTGCCTTTGAGCTCGATCTTCACGCCCGGCGCGATCATGCCGATCACGGTGGCCGTGCCGCCGCGGCGCAGCATCGAGAAGGCCTGCTCGGCGGTCTGCTTGAGGCCGATGGCCTCGAAGGCGTGATGCACGCCGCCGCGCGTGAGCGCGCGCACGGCTTCCACCGCGTCGGTGTCGGCCGCGTTGACCACGTCGGTGGCGCCGAACTGCTTCGCCAGCGCCAGCTTGCCGGGCACGCGGTCGATGGCGACGATGCGCCCGGCGCCGGCGATGGCCGCGCCGTTGATGGTGGCCAGGCCGATGCCGCCGCAGCCGATCACCGCCACCGTCTCGCCCGGCCGCACGCGCGCGGTATGCACCACCGCGCCCACGCCGGTGGTCACCGCGCAGCCGATCAGCGCGGCGCGGTCCAGCGGCATCTCGGGGCGGATCGCTACCAGCGCGTGCTCGTGGATCAGCATCTGCTCGGCGAAGGCCGACAGGTTGAGGAACTGGTTCATCGGCGCGCCCCTGGCCAGCAGGCGCGGCTCCTCGCCTTCGCGGCGCCGGGTATCCGGCTCCACGCACAGCGACAGGTGGCCGGTCAGGCAATGCTCGCAGTGGCCGCAATAGGCCGACAGGCAGGTGATCACGTGATCGCCGGGCTTGACCGTGCGCACCTCGGCGCCCACCTGCTCGACGATGCCGGCGGCTTCGTGGCCCAGCACCACCGGCGTCGGGAACGGGTAGGCGCCATCGAGGAAGTGCAGGTCCGAGTGGCACACGCCCACCGCCGCCGTGCGCAGCAGCACCTCGCGCGGCCCGGGCTTGCCGATGGCGACGTCCTCGATCACGAGCGGGGTCTTGGGTTGATGCATGACGGCGGCTTTCATGGGTCTCCTCGGCTGGTCTCGTTGTGCGGCAGGCACCGGATGCCGTTCGGCACGCGGGCGTGGCACCGGCTACCATACCGCCGAAACGCGATTCGGTGAAGCGCGCCGCGGCCACCCCGCGATCCGCGCGGCGGGATCAGGACGACACCGCCGCCTCGCCTTCCGTGCGCGCCGCCGCCGCGGCCTCGCTGCGCAGGCGGTAGTAGCGGCGCAGGATCTGCTGCCCGACGGTCATGCGCGACGCCACCGGCGCCGGGAAGCGCACCAGCGCATCGAGCTTGTCCGCGCCCACCGCCTCGAACAGCACGCGCGGCTCGAACTGCGACAGATCCAGGAAGCGCGAGCCGCCGTATTCCTGCAGGCTCAGGCTGGCCTCGGCCAGGAACGGCGCGCAGACCTGCGCGGTGATCGCCAGCAGGTCGGCCTCCGCGCGGTCCGGGTCGGATTTCTCCGGCAGCGGGATGCGCAGCGTGTCCAGCGTGTACCGGCCGGCCTGCGAATGGTTGTGCACGGCCACGGTCAGCAGCATGCTGTTGGGGATCTGCACGGTGGAGCCGGTGAAATGGCGCGTGCCGGAGATCTCGGCCAGCGTGGTGGTGAGCACGTCCATGTCCACCACCTCGCCGGAATGCGGTCCGATCTCGACCAGGTCGCCCAGCTGGAACGGGCGCGCCATCATGCGCAGGAACGCGCCCAGGAAGCACATCACCAGCTCCTTGCCGCCGATCACCAGCGCCACCGCGAAGGCGGTCAGCGAGATCGCCACGCTCTTGAGCTCCGACACCCAGATGCCCAGCAGCAGCAGGAACACCACGGCCGCGATGGCATTGCGCGAGGCCACCGTCCAGGTGCGGTAGCTGCCGCGGTTCTCCTTGTCGGCCTGCTGGCGGTTCTGGAAGAAGCGGTTGACGAATTTCACCACCACCATGCCGGCGAGCACGATGGCCACGCTTAGCCCGATATGCAGCAGGTAACTGTCGTTGAAGGGCAGATTCATAAGGACTTGTCCGAATACGGCCGGGCGGCACGGCCGGCCTGGCAGCACGCGCTCGAGAGCAAAGCCCCGATTCTAGCCATGCTGCGCCGCGGGATAGCAAGATGCGCCCAAACGGACATGGCGGACATGGCGGACAATGCGAAATTGCGCCGCGGAGCGCGCCCGCAGCAGGCCCCATTGCGGGGCGGCGCGCTGAAGAGCGGCGGGGTCGCCGGCTTCACCGGCCGGCTGTCCGGCCGGAGCAAGTCCTGGCCGCCGGCCACCAGGTCAAGGTGGCGCCGGGCGGGACCTGGGTGGCCGGGGAGCAGGTCTGCGCCCAGGCCGGAAGGCGCTGAGCCAGGCCTGGCCGGCGGGGGCGGCCTCCTGCCCCGGCATGCCCGGCAGCGCGCGCCGCCGGCTGCGCGTGGCGGCCAGCAGCAGCGCCGCCACGCTTTCGATCCCCAGGCAGATGGCGAAGTACAGCAGCCCCACCGCGCCGAACACCTGCGCCGCGTAGCCCATGCTGCGGCCATTGACCTGCGCCGCCACGGTCGACAATTCCACCACGCCGACGATATAAGCCAGCGACGTATCCTTGGCCAGCGACACCCACACATTGCCCAGCGACGGCAGCATCGCGCGCAGCGTCTGCGGCAGCACGATGCGCCACAGCGCCTGCAGCGGCGTCATGCCGAGCGCCAGCGCGGCCTGCCGCTGGCCCCGGCCGACGGCGGCGAAACCGGCTTCCATGACCTGCGCCACATACGCCGCGCCGATCAGCGCGAGCGCCAGCACCACGGTCTGCACCTCGCCGACCTGCACGCCCGCCAGCATCGGCAGCAGGAAATAGGTCCAGAAGATCAGCATCAGCACCGGGATCGCGCGCAGCCCGGCGAGCAGCGCGCGCAGCGGCCGCACCAGCGCGGCGGGCGCCAGGTCGAGCAGCAGCGCCAGCGCGATGCCGAGCACCGTCGCGCCCGCGCAGGCCAGCGCCGCCATCCACAAGGTCAGCGCGGCGCCCGCCAGCGGGCCTTCCGGGAAGGTGCCCTTGAGCAGGTAGGGAAGCTGGGCCAGCACCACGCCCCAGCCCCCGGCGTGCGCGTCAGGCATGCGCGGCCTCCGTCCAGCCAAGCCGGCGCAGCAGCGGCGGCGCGGCGAACTGCAGCAGCAGGATCAGCGCCACGTACAGCAAGGTAGCCAGGCCGAAGGCCTGGAAGGTCATCAGGCTGTCGGTCTCCACCTGGCGCGCGGCGTAGGACATCTCGGCAAAGCCGATCGCCATCGCCAGCGAGGTGTTCTTGACGGTCTGGCAGAGCTGCCCCACCATCGGCCGCGCGGCAATGCGCAGCGCCTGCGGCAGCACCACGCGCCAGAACGCCGCGGCCGGCGTGAAGCCCAGCGCCAGCGCCGCCGCGCCCTGGCCGGCCGGCACATTGGCCAGCCCCGCGGCCAGCTCGCGCGCGTAGAACGCGCTGGCATACAGGCCGATGCCCACCAGGCTGGCCAGCGCCTCCAGCGAAGGCGCGGGCAGGTGAACGCCGCCGATGCGCAGGCCCTGCCAGTCATACAGCGCGCCGATGGCCGCGTCGCCAAGCAACTGGGCCGCGCCGAAATACCAGAAGAACAATTGCACCAGCAGCGGCGTGCGGCGCAGGAAGCCGACCGCGCCGCGCGCGGCCAGCCGCAGCGGCGCCAGCGGGACGCGCTCGAGCGCTACCCAGCCGGCGGCCAGCAGGCAGCCAAGCGCAAACACGGCGGCCGACAGCGCCACCGTGAGGCCAAAGCCGGAAACGATCCAGCCGACGTACTTCGCCGGCAGGGGCTGCAACAGGATCTCATGCACCTGCACGGCTATCCCCGCCAGTCTGCGGGCGAGCGGGACGCCTGCCTCACTTCACCGTGCTGCCGATGGTGAAGTCGCGCGCCAGCGGCGCGGTGCTCTTCGGGCCGAACCACTTGTCGTAGATGCGCGCGGCGGTGCCGTCCTTCTCCAGCGCCAGCAGGATGCGGTCGATCTCCGCGGTCAGGCGGTCCTCGCCCTTGGGCACGCCCACGCCCATGTACTCGCGCGTCAGCGTGAACGAGGAAATCTCGAACTGGTCCTTGTTGGGCAGCGTCGCCAGCAGCGCGCCGAGCTTGGCGCCGTCCTGCGCGAACGCCTGGATCGCGCCGCTGCGCAGCGCGGTCAGCGCCAGCGGGGAGTCGTCATAGGCGATGACGCGCGCGTCCGGGTACTTCTGGCGCAGCGTGGTTTCCTGCGTGGTGCCCTTGTCCACGCCCAGGCGCAGGGTCTTCAGGTCGTCCGGCTGCTTGAGCGTGCCCTTCCTGGCGATCAACTGCAGGCCGCTGGCGAAATACGGCGTGGAAAAGCCGATCTGCTGGCGGCGCTCGTCGGTGATGGTGAAGTTGGCGGCGACGATGTCCACCTTCTGCGAGGCCAGCAGCGGAATGCGGTTGGCCGGGTTGGTGGCGCGGAACTCGGCCTTCACGCCGAGGCGCCTGGCGATCTCCGTGGCGTAGTCCACGTCGAGGCCCGCCGGCGTGGTGCTGCCCGCCTCGACGAAGCCGAAGGGCGGGTTGGCATCGAACACGCCCACGCGCAGCACGCCGGCCTTCTTGATGTCGTCGAGCCGGTCGGCGCGGGCTGCGCCCGAGGCCAGCACCGAGAGGCCGAGGGCCAGGCTCAGCGCGGCCTTGATGAGCGGGGAAGAGATTCGCATGGATGTCTCGCGATGGTTGAGTTGGCGAGACGATAGCGAGCCTGCGCCGCCAAGGGAACGAAGGGTTTTGCAGATGGTTATTCCGTGCAAAAATACGGGCTTGGCGCACTGCAGCAAACGCTGTGTGACGCAAGAATGTCCCTGAAGACCGTCGCCGCGGATAGCGGCGACCAACAGGAGAGTCCGAACCCATGTATCACGGAGAACGCTTCAACGGCTACAGCCACCTTGCCGGCGCCATCCTCGCCGCCGCCGGTTCAGCCGTACTCGTCACATCCTCCGCCCGCTACCACGATGCCTGGAAGGTCGTCAGTTCCGTGGTCTACGGCAGCACGCTGGTGTTCCTCTACACCATCTCCACGCTCTACCACAGCCTGCGCGGCCGCCCCAAGGACATCCTGCGGCGGCTGGACTACTGCGCCATCTACCTGCTGATCGCCGGCAGCTATACGCCGTTCGCGCTGGTCACGCTGCGCGGGCCGTGGGGCTGGACGCTGTTCGGGGTGAACTGGGGGCTGGCGGTGATCGGCATTGCGCAGGAACTCTGGATCGGCAAGCGCACGCGCATCTTCTCGCTGGTGATCTACGTGCTGATGGGGTGGCTGGTGCTGTTCGCGTTCGGGCCGCTGGTGGCGGCGCTACCCGCGGCGGGGCTGTACTGGCTGGTCGCCGGCGGCGCGCTGTACACGGCGGGGATCGGGTTTTTCCTGTTCGACGAGAAGGTGCGGCATTTTCATGGGATCTGGCACCTGTTCGTGGTGGCGGGCAGCGTCTGCCAGTTTGTCAGCATTTTTTGGTATGTAGGCTAGGGGCGGGCCGGAAGCCGTTTCAAAACGAAATGAAGCGGGCCTGACGGACCGGTCGAGCCGGCGCCGCCAGGCCCCATCCTCATCCCATCCCCATCCCTTACTGCGGCACCAGCTCCACCCTCTCCCGGCTCTCCTTCTCCACCGCCTTGCGCGAATAGAGCAAGGGAAAATACTCTCCCCTGGCCCACAGCGGCGCCAGGTCGCGATAGTGCGGGCTGGCCGGGTTGCCCGACTGGCCCGGCGTATTGATCACCCGCGACGCATCCCAGTTGCCCACGTCCAGCACCATGCGGAACGACGCCCCCGCCGTGAGCTGGAAGTCATTGTTGCGATAGCTGGTGTTCATCGGCGTGAAGGACGATCCGCCAATCGGCCCGGCGTTGACGTCGTAGCGCTGCCGCGCGGCCGCATCGAGAATCGGGTGCAGCGGGTGGTCGAACACCGCGGTGTGCAGCTTGCCCCATTGCCACGCCCTGGGATCGGGGCCGAGCTTGCGCTCCACTTCGGCCATGGCGCTCTTGAGCGAGCTCACGATGGCCTCGTTGCGGCGCTCCACCGGCATCCACGGCTCGGGCCGCTCGAGCACCGCCAGCACGCGGCTGGCGTCGCCGTAGCCGGCCAGGCGCGCGCCGTCCGGCGAGAGCGCGGCGCGAACCACGGCCGGGCGCAGGTATTTGCTGAACCAGACTTCGAACAGCGCCGCCGGCGCGCTGTCGGCGCGTTCGTTGCCGTCCCAGCCGCGCAGCAGGTCCAGGCCGCGCTGGGCCTGCGCGTCGTCGCTGCGCACATTGGCCAGGATCGCCACGGCGCGCAGCGCGGGCAGCGAGACGGTGTCGTTCTGCCAGGCCATGCTGTCGGCCACCGAGGAATGCGCGTTGGCCGCGACCAGGCTCTTGAGCCGGCGCGCGCGCGCGGTGTCGCTCCATTCGTAGCCGATGCCGAGCCGGGCGGCGGGATGCTTGGGCGGGATGTTGTTCTCGTTGGCCGTCACCACGTAGCCGGCGGGCGGGTTGAAGGCCCACGGCAGCTCGTCCATGTTGCGGTAGCCGGCCCATTCGTAGCGGCCGTCGCCGGGCACCGGCGTGAGGCCGTCCCAGTTCGGGCGGATCGGGGTCAGGCCGCCGGGCAGCCAGCCGATGTTGCCGTCGCGGTCGGCATAGACCTGGTTCTCGCCGGGCGCGCCCCAGCGGTTCATGGCGGCGCGGAACTGGTCCCAGTTCTGGGCGCGCATGTAGTCCATCGAGCCGAAGTACGGCGCCATGCCGAAGTCGAGCCACGCGGCGCGCAGCGCATAGGCGCGGCCGTTCTTGGCGTCGGCGTAGAGCACCGGGCCGTGGCGGGTGAAGTCGATGCTGATCTTGCGCGGCGTGGCCTCGCCCTTGACGGCGATGTCCTCGGTCACGGTTTCCATCGGTTCCCAGCGGCCGCGGTAGCGGTACTCGCGCGGCTGCGCCGGGTTGGTCTCGTAGACGTAGAGGTCTTCCTGGTCCATGTAGAAACGCGTCAGGCCGAAGCCCACCGTGTCGTTGTGGCCGATCGAGATGCCGGGCAGGAAGGGCTCGCCGGCGCCGATCACCGACAGGCCGGGCGCGTTCAGGTGGCTGATGTAGCGCAGGCTGGGCGCGCCGTGCGCGCGGTGCGGGTCGTTGGCCAGGATCGGGCGGCCGGTGGCGGTGCGCGCGCCGGCGATGACCCAGTTGTTGGAGCCGAGGCTGCGCGCGGTGTCGCTGTTGCCGTCGAGCACCGCGTAGAGCGCTTCGTGCGGGATCTGGCCGGCCTCGGCCGAGGCCCACCATTCCTTGGGGAAGCGCGGCGCGGCGGTGGCCAGGTCGTAGGCGCGGCGCAGCTCGGCCGCCGGCAGCGCGCACGGGTCCAGGCCGTCGGGCAGCCTGGGCGTGATGGGCGGGTCCAGCTCGCGGCGCACCCAGTCGGCGCGCACCGCGTCGGGCTTCACGTAGCAGTAGATCTGCGCGCGGTCGATCTCGCCGGTGAAGTTGAGCGTGAGCCCGTGGTGGCGGATGCGCACGATGTCCTCGGCGCGCCAGCGCGCGGGCTTGTAGTTGAGGATGCGGAATTCGGGCGGCAGCAGCTCGGCGTGCGCCTCGGTCTGCGCGACGAAGGCGTTCACGCCGGCCACGAACGCTTCGGCCACGCGCTTGGCGTCGGAGCCGTAGGCCAGCCATTCGCGGTACATGTCGCCGCGGAACAGCACGGCGCGCGCCATGCGGTCGCCTTCCACGTAGGCCGCGCCGAAGTCCTTCGCCATCTCGCCCAGGCCGCGCTTGCGCCACAGGTCGATCTGCCAGAGGCGGTCGCGCGCGGCCATGAAGCCCTGCACGTAGAAGGCGTCGTACAGCGTGTTGGCGTAGATGTGCGGCACGCCCCAGCGGTCGATCAGGATGCTGGCCGGCTTTTCCAGCCCGGCCACCTGGTAGCGCTCGGTGCCCGACGCGGCGGCGGCGTTGTTGGCCGCCGCCGGCACGGCCAGCGCGGTGCCGGCGGCGCCACTCAGGACGCCCAGGACGGAGCTCAGGCCAAGTATGGCGGCAAGGCGGCGGGCGCGGCGGACCATCTGGAATCTCCTCGGAAAGACAGGAACTGCGTGCGGGGCGGCGCGCCCGGCGCGCGGCGAAATGTCGCCAAGGATAGCGGAAGACGGCGCGCGCGGGCGAAATCCGCGGCCGGGCCGGGCCGGCGCGGCAGGCCTGGCGGTGCCGGCCGCGCGGGTGGCGGCGATGTTTTATCCGGCAAAACTTTGATGCACCGCAGAATGACGGGGCCCGCCCAGGCGTCTATAACCTCCTCACTGGTTTCATTCCCCGAAACTGCCCATCCCCGGAGCATGCGCGTGACGGTCCCGACGACCTCCCTCCAGAAAGCCTGCAAGCTGCTGCGCGCGCTGTCCGACCCGCGCAATACCCGCCTGACTGACCTCGCCGCCGTGGCCGGCGTGGACAAGGCCTCGGCGCTGCGCCTGCTGGACACGCTGGCGGCGGAAGGCTTCGTCGCGCGCGACGCCGACACCAAGGCGTTTTCGCTCGGCCCCGAATGGCTGGCGCTGCGCGCGGCCAGCGTGCGCCGCATCGACCCGCGCGCCGCCGTGCGTCCCGCGCTGATCCGGCTGGCCCAGGCCTTCGAGGACACCGCCATCCTCTCGGTGCCGAGCGGCTGCGAATCGGTCTGCCTGGAGCTGCGCCCCGGCACGTTTCCGATCCGCGCCAACTATCTCGACGTGGGCAGCCGCCGCCCGCTCGGCGTGGGCGCCGGCAGCCTGGCGCTACTGGCGGCGCTGCCCGATACCGAGGTGGAGGCCACCGTGCGCGCCATCGCGCCGGCGCTGCGGCGCTACCCGCGCATCGACGGCGCGCTGCTGCTGCGCGAGGTGGAAGCCACGCGCGCGCGCGGCTACGCGGTGCTGCTGGACGTGGTGGTGGAGCGCATGGGCGGCATCGCCATCGCGCTGCCCGGGCCCGACGGCTATCCGCTCGGCGCCATCAGCATCGCCGCGCTCAACGAGCGCATCACCGAACGCGAGCCGGCGCTGGCGCGCGCGCTGCGGCGCGAGGCCGAGGCCGTGTGCGCGGCCTGGCTGCCGGCGGCGGCGCACGGCGGCCCGGCCGGATCATCCACCGCGCGCCGGCCACGCAAGGCCGGCGCCGCGCGTTCCCAACCACAACCGGAGGCATAAAGCATGCGCTGGAAACAACGACCGCAAGGCTCCAACTGGGGCGATTTCGGGCCCGACGACCAGCTTGGCCGCGTCAACCTGATCGGCCCCGAGCAGGTCCGCAAGGGCGCGGCCGAGGTGCAGGCCGGGCTGTCGTTCTGCCTGTCGCTGCCGCTCGACTACCCCGGCGGCAACAAGCTCAACCCGCGCCGCCACCCGCCGGTGCTGCGCCCGACCTTCCGCGACGACGTTCCCTATCTGAACTTCCCGCTGGCCAAGGTCGATGCCGCCGCCACCGACGTCATCAGCGACGACCAGGTGCTGCTGTCGCTGCAGTACTCCACGCAGTGGGATTCGCTGGCCCACGTTGGCGCGCTGTTCGACGCCGACGGCGACGGCCGCCCCGAGCGCGTCTACTACAACGGCTACCGCGCCAACGAGCACATCGTCGGCCCGGTGGACTACGCCGAGGACGACCACTTCGCCGCGCACGCGTGCGGCCACGACCACAGCGAGGCGCGCGCGCTCGGCATCGAGAATTTCGCCGTGAAGGGCATGCAGGGCCGCGGCGTGCTGGTGGACCTGGCGCACAACTACGGGCTGGAGTTCCGCAACGTGGGCTACGACGACCTGATGCGCGTGCTCGAAGCCGACCGCTTGGAGGTGGAAAGCGGCGACATGCTGCTGCTGCGCACCGGCTTCGCCGAGGTGGTGCTGTCGATGCAGCGCGAGCCGGACGAGAACGTGCTGCACCACGCCTGCTGCGCGCTCAACGGCCGCGACGACCGCCTGCTGAACTGGATCACCGATTCCGGCATCGCCGCGCTGATCGCCGACAACTACGCGGTGGAGCGCTATCCCGCGCTGCCCGCGCCGGCCGGCGAGGCGCATCACCCGCTGCTGCCGCTGCACCATCACTGCCTGTTCAAGCTCGGCCTGCCGCTGGGCGAGCTGTGGTACCTGAAGGAGCTGGCCGCGTGGCTGCGCGACAACCGGCGCTCGCGCTTCCTGCTCACGGCGCCGCCGCTGCGGCTGCCGGGCGCGGTGGGCTCGCCCGCCACGCCGGTCGCAACGGTCTGACCGGACCGCACCTCAAAAAAACACGGGCCGCGAAGGCCCCATGCTGGAGGAGACAACCATGAACCGCAACCACCCGTGGCTGCGCCGGCCGCTCGGCGCGCTGGCGCTCGCCGCCGCCTTGCTGTGCGGCGCCGGCCCGGCCGCAGCACAAGGCGCCAAGCCCGGCATTTCCGACGACGAAGTCAAGATCGGCCTGATCCTCGACATGAGCGGCCTGTACGCCGACGTGACGGGGCGCGGCAGCGCCACCGCCGCGCAGATGGCCATCGACGACTTCGGCGGCAAGGTGCTGGGCAAGAAGATCGAGCTGGTGGTGGCCGACCACCAGAACAAGGCCGACATCGCCGCCAGCAAGGCGCGCGAATGGTTCGACACCGGCCACGTCGACGCCATTCTCGACGTGGCGGCTTCCGCGCCCGCGCTGGCGGTGCTGGAGGTGGCCAAGCAGAAGAACCGCATCGTGGTGTTCTCGGGCCCCGGCACCGAGCGCATCACCAACGATCTGTGCACGCCGGTCTCGGTGCACTACGCCTACGACACCTACGCGCTGGCCAACTCCACCGCGCGCGCGGTGGTGCAGCGCGGCGGCAAGACCTGGTTCTTCCTGACCGCCGACTACGCCTTCGGCCACACGCTGCAGGAGTCCGCCACCGCGGTCATCAACGAAAACGGCGGCAAGGTGCTGGGCGCGGCGCGCCATCCCATCGGCGCCAGCGACTTCGCCTCCTACCTGCTGCAGGCGCAGGCCAGCAAGGCGCAGGTGGTGGGCCTGGCCAACGCCGGCGGCGACTCGGTCAACGCCATCAAGGCGGCCAGCGAATTCGGCCTGACCCGCGGCGGCAACCAGCGCATGGCCGGGCTGCTGCTGTACATCAACGACATCCACGCCATCGGCCTGAAGACCGCCTCCGGGCTGCTGCTGACCGAAGGCTTCTACTGGGACATGAACGACGCCACGCGCGCGTGGTCGCGCCGCTACTTCGACAAGCTCAAGAAGATGCCGAACATGAGCCAGGCCGGCACCTACTCCTCGGTCATGCATTACCTGAAGGCCATCCAGGCCGCCGGCACCGACGAGACCGCCGCCGTGATGAAGCAGATGAAGGCCACGCCGATCAACGATTTCTTCGCCAGGAACGGCCGCATCCGCGAGGACGGCCGCATGGTCCACGATATGTACCTGTTCGAGGTCAAGACGCCGGCCGAGTCCAAGTACCCGTGGGACTACTACAAGCTGCTGGCCACGGTGCCGGGCGACCAGGCCTTCATCCCGCCGGCAAAATCGCAATGCCCGCTGATGAAGCGCTGAGATCGCGCTAGAAAAACGACGAAACGACGGAACGACGAAACCACGACATGGATCACGCAGCTTACCTGCGCGGCACGGGCAATACGCGCTTCGGCCGCATCGAAGGCAGCACACCGCTGACGCTGATGGCCGCCGCCGCGGACGCCGCGCTGGCCGACGCCGGCCTGGCGCGCGCCGACATCGACGGCGTGCTGTGCGGCTACGCCACCACGCTGCCGCACCTGATGCTGGCCACGCGCTTCTGCGAGTACGCCTCGCTCGATCCCGCCTATGCGCACGGCGTGGCCTCGGGCGGCGCCACCGGCGGCGTGATGGCCATGCTGGCGCGCGAGCTGGTGCGCGCCGGGCGCTGCCGCCACGTGCTGGTGGTGGCGGGCGAGAACCGCCTGAGCGGCCAGAGCCGCGACCAGTCCATCCAGACCCTGGCCCAGGTCGGCGAGCCGGAGATGGAGGTGCCCAACGGCGCCTCGGTGCCGGCGTACTACGCGCTGCTCGCCTCGCGCTACCTGTTCGAGACCGGCATGCGCGCGGACGACCTGAGCGGCTTCGCGGTGCTGATGCGCGAGCATGCGGCGGGGCATCCCGACGCGCACCTGCGCGAGCCGATGACGCTGGAGGCGGCGCGCGCCGCCAAGCCCATCGCCTCGCCGCTGCGGCTGTCGGACTGCTGCCCGATCTCCGACGGCGCGGTGGCGGTGGTGATATCGGCCGAGCCCGGCGGCGGCCGGCCGGTGCGCATCGCCGGCGCCGGGCAGGCGCACCGCCACCAGCACCTGGGCACGCTCGACAGCGTGCTGGCCACGGGCGCGGCCGACGCGGCACGGCGCGCGCTCGGCGAAGCCGGCAACACGGTCGCGGAGATCGACTACCTGGCGATCTACGACTCCTTCACCATCACGCTGGCCATGCTGCTCGAAGAGCTCGGCGTGGCGGGCCGCGGCGAATCGCCGCGGCGGCTGGCGGCCGGCGATTTCGGCCGCCACGGCGCGCTGCCGCTCAACACGCATGGCGGGCTGCTCGCGTTCGGCCATTCGGGCGTGGCCGGCGGGCTCATGCACCTGGCCGAAGCCGGCCGGCAGCTCGCGGGCAAGGCCGGCGCGCGCCAAGTCTCGCCGCGCAGGCGCGCGCTGTTCCACGCGGACGGCGGCGTGCTGTCGTCGCACGTGAGCCTGGTGCTGGAGGCGCAATGACCACGACGCTCACAAGCCTTCGTGTGTACTCCCTCTCCCGCTTGCGGGAGTGGGGAGTACACACGCGGCAAAACGCAGTCCGACCGCAAGACCTGCCATGACCACCGACCAAGCCGACCATCCCTACCAGTCCGGCCTCGACGCCGGCATCGTGCGTTACCAGGCCTGCGACGACTGCGGCGCATGGCAGCCTTTGCAGCGCCATGCCTGCCGCGCCTGCGGCGGCACGCGCCTGGGCTGGCGCGACGCGGCGGGCGCCGCCACCATCCACGCCGTCACCGAGGTCGCACGCGCGCCGACCGACGCGTTCCGCGCGCTGGCGCCCTACACGCTGGTGCTGGCCACGCTCGACGAAGGCCCGCGCGTGATGGCGCATGCCGAGCCCGGCGTGGCCATCGGCGAGCGCGTGCGCGCCGGCTTCCTGCGGCACGGCGAACACACATTGCTGCGCTTCCTGCGCGAGTAGCACGCGGCGCGCGCCGCCCGGCGCCCCGCTTCATCACAACCGAGGAGACCGACATGAACCGAACCTTGCCGCTTCGGCGGCCCGCGCTCGCCCTGCTGGCGGGCGCCATCGCCCTCACGGCCGCATTGCTCGGCGCGCCGCCGGCGCGCGCGCAGGCCTGGCCCGCCAAGCCGGTGCGGCTGATCGTGCCCTACCCGCCCGGCGGCCCCACCGACATCGTGGCGCGCGTGGTCGGGCAGAAGCTGGCCGACCAGATCAAGCAGCCGGTGGTGGTGGAAAACCGCCCCGGCGCGGGCGGCAACATCGGCGCGGAGGCGACCGCCAAGGCGGCGCCGGACGGCTACACGCTGCTGGTGGCCACCACCGCGCACGCCATCAACATGACGCTGTTCAGCAAGCCCGGCTACAGCACGCAGAAGGACTTCGCGCCGGTCTCGCTGCTCACGCGCGGCCCGCTGGTGCTGGTGACGGCGCCGGCCACGCCGGCCGGCAGCGTGGCCGAGCTGATCGCGCTGGCCAAGGCCAAACCGGGTCAGGTCAGCTTCGCCAGTTCGGGCAACGGGCAGTCCACCCATCTTGCCGCCGAGCTGTTCAACAGCATGGCGGGCACGCGCATGACCCATGTGCCGTACAAGGGCAGCGCGCCCGCGCTGACCGACGTGATGGGCGGGCAGGCCACCGTGATGTTCGACACCATGCTCTCCGCCATGCCCTTCGTGCGCGACGGCCGGCTCAAGGCGCTGGCGATCACGGGCGCGGCGCGCTCGCCCGCCGCGCCGGACATTCCCACCGTGGCGCAGGCGGGCCTGCCCGGCTACGAGGCCACCGCGTGGAATGCGCTGCTGGCCCCGGCCGGCACGCCGCCCGCGGTGATCGGCACGCTCAGCAGCGCGCTCAAGACCGTGCTCGAGCAGGACGACGTGCGCGCCAAGTTCGCCACGCAGGGCTTCGCCGCCGAATGGACTTCGCCCGCCGCCACCGGCCAGTTCCTCGGCCGCGAGATCGACAAATGGGGCAAGGTGGTCAAGGCCTCCGGCGCCACCATCGACTGACTAATCCGGCATCTCTTCGCTTCCACGCTGCAAACCATCATGAACCAGACCCTGCAAGCCCTGCTGGCGCCGCGCTCGATCGCGGTGATCGGCGCCTCCGACCACATCCACAAGATCGGCGGCCGGCCCATCCACTACATGCGCGAGCACGGCTACGCCGGCAAGCTCTATCCGGTCAACCCGCAGCGCGACACCATCCAGGGCCTGCGCGCGTTCCCCTCGCTCGACGCGCTGCCCGAGGTGCCCGAGCTGGCCATCGTGGTGGTGAGCGGCGAGGCGGCGGTCGCCGCCGTGCGCGACTGCGCGCGCCTGGGCGTGGCCGCGGCCATCGTCATCGCCTCGGGTTTCGGCGAAGCCGGCGAGGAAGGCCGGCGCCAGCAGGACGAGATGGTGCGCGTGGCGGCCGGCGCCGGGCTGCGCCTGGTCGGCCCCAACAGCCAGGGGCTCGCCAACTTCGGCACCGGCACCATCGCCAGCTTCTCCACCATGTTCATCGAGGTGCCGCCGCAGGACGGCCCGGTGGCGGTGGTCAGCCAGAGCGGCGGCGTGTGCGCCATGGTCTACGGGCTGCTGCGCGGACAGGGCATCGGCGTGCGCCACATGCACGCCACCGGCAACGAGGCCGACGTCACCGTCAGCGAGCTGGCGCTGGCCGTGGCGCACGATCCCGACGTGAAGCTGATCCTGCTGTACCTGGAAAGCCTGACCGACCCGGCCGTGCTGGCCGAAGCCGCGGCGGTGGCGCGCCGGCGCGGCGTGCCGGTGGTGGCCGTGAAGGCCGGGCGCTCCAGCGCCGGCCAGCGCGCGGCGGCGTCGCACACCGGCGCCATCGCCAACGAAGACCGCGCGGTGGGCGCTTTCCTGGCGCGCCACGGCATCTTCCGCGTGGACGACGCCCACGCGCTGGCGCGCTGCGCGCCGCTCTACCTGCGCGGCTGGCAGGCCGCGGGGCGCCGCCTGGTGGTGGTCAGCAACTCGGGCGCGAGCTGCGTGATGGCCGCCGACGCCGCCGAGCCGCTCGGCCTCGCGCTGGCGCCGCTGTCGGCCGCCACGCAGGCCGCGCTGGCCGAACGCCTGCCCGGCTTCGCCGCCACCGCCAACCCGGTCGACGTGACCGCCGCGCTGCTGACCAACAGCGGCCTGTTCGGCGACGTGCTGCCGGTGGTGGGCGCCGACCCCGCCGCCGACCTGGTGCTGCTCGACATTCCGGTGGCAGGCATGGGCTACGACCTGCCGCGCTTCGCGCGCGACGCCGCCGGCTTTGCCGCCGGCGCCGGCAAGCCCATCGCGGTGGCCGCGTGGCAGGCTCCGGTCGCGGCCGCGTTCCGCGCCGCCGAGGTGCCCACCTACGCCAGCGCGGCCGATGCGCTGGCCGCCTTCGCGCAACTGGCCACCCACCAGCAGCAACTGCGCGAGACCGCGCAGGAAGACAGCGCGGTGGCGACGCACCGGCCGCCCGCGCGCGGCCAGGCCCGCGCGGCGGCGGACGGGGCCGCGCAAACCCTGAGCGAAGCGGCCAGCCTGGCGCGCCTGGCCACGGCCGGCATCCCGGTCGTGGCCCACAAGCTGTGCCACAGCGCCGACGAAGCGGTGGCCGCCTGGCGCGAGCTGAAGGGCCCGGTGGCCATCAAGGCCAGCTCGCCGCAGGTGCCGCACAAGAGCGAGCACGGCCTGGTGGCGCTCAACTGCAACGACGAGCACGCCGTCGCGCAGGCCTACATCGCGCAGACCGGCATCCTGCAGGACATGGGCGCCGCGTGCGAAGGCGTGGTGGTCGCGCGCATGGAGCGCGGCCAGCGCGAATGCATGGTGGGCGCGCACTGGGACCCGGTGTTCGGGCCGGTGGTGGTGGTCGGCGACGGCGGCAAGTACGTGGAGGTGCTGCGCGACACCGCCGTGCTGCTGGCGCCATGCAGCGAAGCCGCCGTGGCGCGCGCCGTGGCCGGCCTGCGCATCGCGCCGCTGCTGGCGGGCGTGCGCGGCGAGAGCGCCGTGGACGTGGCCGCGCTGTGCCGGATCGCCGCGCGCGTCGGCCAGTTGATGCACGAGGCCGGCGGCGCCATCCGCTCGCTCGACCTCAACCCGGTGATGGTGAGCGCGGGCGGGGCGGTGGTGGTGGACGGGCTGATGGAGGTGGCGGGCTGACTGCCGCGCGCGGCGTCAATATACGTCGCGCCGGTACCTGCCCTCTTCGCCCAGGCGCAGCAGCGCCTCCTCGCCCAGCACCTCGGCCAGCGCGTCGTTGACGCCGCCGGCCATGCCCTTGAGGCTGCCGCACACGTAGATGGCGGCGCCGTCCTGCACCCACTCGCGCAGCGCGCCGGCATGGGCGCGCACGGCGTCCTGCACGTAGCGCAGCGCGCCGCCGTCGCGCGAGTAGACCAGGTCCAGGCGCGGCAGCACGCCGTCCGCTTGCCACGCGGCGAGTTCCTCGCGGTGGAAGGCGTCGTGCTGCGCGGTGCGCTCGCCGAACAGCAGCCAGTTGCGCCGGTGGCCGGCGGCGGCGCGCGCCTTGAGGTGGGCGCGCAGGCCGGCCAGCCCGGTGCCGTTGCCGATCAGGATCAGCGGGCGGTCGCCGGCGGGCGGGTGGAAGCTGCGGTTGACGCGGATGCGCAGCGCGATGGCGGTGCCGGGCCCGGCATGCTCGGTCAGCCAGCCGGACGCGAGGCCGAGGCGGCCGTCGTCGTGGCGGGTCTGGCGCACCAGCAGTTCGAGCCGGCCGTCGGCCGGCAACGAGGCGATCGAGTATTCGCGGTGCGGCAGCGGCGGCAGCGTGTCGACCAGCCGCTGCGGCGCCACGCCGGCGAGCGCGGCGAGGTGCGGCTCGGGCAGCACGATGCGGGTGGCCAGCGCCTGCGCCAGCGTGGTGTCGGCGCCGTCGCAGCGCACCGGCGCGGCGCCGTCGAGCTCGAGCCGGCCGAGCACGCGCGCGACCTCGGCCGGCGCCAGTCGCGGGCCGATCTCGGCGATGTCGCCGGCCTGCCAGGCGGGCGCACCGGCCGGCGGCACCAGGGCGAGGTGGAAGGCGGGCGCGCCGGGGCTGCCGGGATTGAGCAGGCGGCGCTCGGCCAGTTGCCAGCCGGTGTAGCGGGGCTTGTCCCAGTCGGCGATCTCGACGCCGCCGCCCAGCGCGCTGAGGTGGTTCTGCCAGTGGCGCAGCGCGCCGGGGTCGCCGTTGTCGACTTCCACCATGTCGAACAGCGCCTGCGCGTGCTGGCGCTGCAGCCACGCCGAGAGCGCGTGGCCGAAGGCGCAGAAATTGGCATAGCTGCGGTCGCCGAGCGCGAGGATGCCGTAGCGCAGCTCGCGCAGCCCGCCCGCGCCGGCGGCGGCGGTCAGGCGGCGCGCGAAGCCCGAGGCGCTGTCGGGGGCATCGCCCTCGCCGGTGGTGCTGACCACGAACAACACCTGCGGGCAGTGCGCCAGGCGCCCGGCTTCGAGCTGGTCGAAGGACAGGCATTGCGCGGGCACGCCGGCATCCTGCAATGCCTGCGCGGTATGCAGCGCGACCTGCCCGGCAAACCCGCTCTGGCTGGCGTAGGCGACCAGCGTGGCGCCTTCGCGCGGCTGCGCCAGCAGCGCCGCGCGCGCGTGCAGGCGGCGGTGCCGGCCGATCACGGCGGTGCTGAAGCCGAGGTAGGCCAGCGCCACGCCGGCCGCCATGCCGGCGCGGCCGGGCGCGAAAAAGCCGAGCGCGAGCCCGGCCAGCCCGGCCGCCACGCCCAGCGCGATCACGGCGCGCAGCACGCGCAGCTGCCGCTGCGCGTGGCCGGCTTGGCCGCGCCGGGGCGACGCGGCCGTGGCGGGCGCGTCGATGGGCAGGGAGGAGGCGCTATCCGGCGTATTCATGACAGCATGGCCTCGAAGGCCGGGGAGAGTCGTTCGTCGAAGCCGCCGCTGCGGCGGACCAGGAAGCGGGCGGCCAGCGCATGCCGGCGCGCGAACACCATGCCGGCTTCGGGGCCGAGCACGGTCAGCGCGGTGGACAGCGCGTCGGCCATCATGCATTGCGGATGCAGCACCGTGACCGAGGCCAGCGCGTGGCTGGCGGGGTAGCCGGTGCGCGGGTCGAGCGTGTGGGCGTAGCGGCGCCCGCCGCTGTCGAAGTAGCGCCGGTAGTCGCCCGAGGTGGCCACGGCCAGGCCGTGCAGCGCGACCAGCGTGGCGGCGCCTGCCGATGCCTGCGCGGGCGGCGCTTCCAGCGCGACCCACCATGGCAGGCCGTCGGGCTTGACGCCGTGGCCGCGCAGTTCGCCGCCGACTTCCACCAGATGGCTGGCGATGCCTTGCGCATTCAGGTAGCGCGATACCGCATCCACGCCGAAGCCCTTGGCGATGGCGCAGAAATCCAGCCGCACGCCGCCGGGCTGGCGCGCGCGGCTGTGCTGCGCGTCGAGCTCGATGCGCTGCCAGCCGCACAGCGCGCGGGCCTGTTCGATCTCGGCCAGCGGCGGCGCGGTGTCGCGGCGCGGCGCCGGGCCGAAGCCCCACAGGTCGACCAGCGGGCCGGCGCTGGGGTCGTAGGCGCCGCCGCTGTCGCGCGCCACCTGCAGCGCGGCTTGCAGCACGGCGAAGCAGTCCGCCGGCAGGACCTGCCAGGTGCCGGGCGCGGCGCGGTTGAAGCGGCTGAGGTCGGACCCCGGCTCCCAGTTGCTCATCTGCGCCACCACCTCCGCCAGCACGGCGCCGATGCCGGCGCCGAGCGCGGCCGCGTCCGGGCCGTCGGCCGGCGCGGCCCAGGCCACCGACCACGTGGTGCCCATGCTCTCGCCCCGCAGGCGCTGCACGCGCGCGGTGGCGTCGGGCGCGGGCTGCGCCGCGCCGAGCGAAAGGGGAATCAGGACACGCTGCATGCGGGTGGACCTGCAAGAAGACGGGACTGCGGAAACACAAAAAGCCCGCGCGGGGCCTGTGGCTTGCGCGGGCCGCCGGGCTTGCGCCGGGCGGCCCGCCCGGGAGCGGCGATGCTTACTGCGGCAGCACTTCCACGGTGGCCGCGTAGCTGGCGCGGCGGACCTTGGCTTCCTTGACGGCGACCTTGTCGTCGCGCACCTCGGCTTCCATCCAGTACATGCCGGGCGCCGGCCACTTGACGCTGAACTTGCCGTCGGCGTCGGTGGTGAGCGCGATCTCCTGGAGCTGGTCGCGATAGCGGATGCCGCCCGGCACCACGGCCACCTTCACGTTGGCGGCGGGCTTGCCGTCGAGCAGCAGGCGGAAGCTGGCGGCATCGCCGGCGACCAGGTCGTTCGGGTGCGTGACCGGCGCCAGCTCCAGGCCGCGGCCGGTGGTCTGCAGCACCCTGGCGCTCGGCTTGCCGGCGGTGACAAAGGCTTCCACGCGGCTGTCGGCCTGGGTCACCTGCAGGTCCTGGGCGCCGGCCGGCACTTCCTTGGCGAAGGCCTCGACCGTGCCGCGCCAGCGCTTGGTCTGGCCGTTGTCCTTGTAGCTGGCGAACAGGCCGTGGTTGACCATCGCCACCTTGTAGGTGCCGGGCTGGGTCAGGTGCACGTCGAAGGTGCTGCGGTAGCGGCCGGTGCTGGCGTTCTCGACCTTGGCGGCGGCGCCGTCGGGCGCGGTCACGGCCAGGTTGTCCAGGCGCAGCGGCACGTGCTCGAAGTAGAACAGGTCGTTGGACACCGCGGCGTCCACGGTGACCCACGGGTCGCTGCCCGACAGCACGGTCGCCGACGGCAGCAGCCACTGGCGGTGGGCGTGGGCGGCCAGCGGCATCAGCGCGGCCAGGGCCAGCGCGGCGGCGCGGACGGACAGTTTGGTGGCGATAGTCTTCATCGTCAGGCTCCTATGGGTGCGGCGACGGGTGCGGCGCAAAGATCGGTAACGGAAAGAGGCAGGCGGGCGCCGCTCAGGGCTTGAGATCGACCGAGACGGCGCCGAGCTCGTGCTCGCCGGCGGCCTTGCCCGAGGCGGCCGCCTTGGGCGGCCAGGCGAACGGCACGCGCAGCAGCTCGCGGCCACCGACCTCGCGCGCGGCTTCCACCACGAGCTGGTAGTCGCCGGCGGGCAGCTTGCCCAGCGGCGCCTTGCCGTCGGTGAAAGTGAGCGTGTGCTCGCCGGCGGCGCGCGTGGCGCCCGAGATGCCGTCGGCGGGCATCTGCATGTCGCGCCCGGCCTTGCGCCACCACTGGCGCATGTCCTTGAGCCACTTGGTGCCTTCGCCGTCCTTGTGCTTGACGTCGTACCAGACCGCCAGCGTGGCGGCCGGGCTCTGGTCGGCGCGCTCGATCCAGATCGAGACATAGGGCCGGTGGTATTCCGCGACGTTCAGGCGCGGGATCTCGACCTTGACGTTCATTTCGGCCGCCACGGCCGGCGCGGCGAACGGTGCCGCGGCCAGGCCGGTAAGAGTGACGGTGAGCAATCGGCGCATAACGAAACCTCGTTTTTTGAGCTGCTGAAGGTGGAACGGTTGAAAACGGTTGATAGCGGTTGGCGGCCCGGCGCGCGCGGCGCCAGCCGCCTGCCCGCGCTCAGTGAATGAACAGCAGGGCCAGCACCAGCGGCGCCGCCAGCCCCAGGCCGACCAGCGGCCACGTCGCCATGCGCCCGCCCGCGTGCAGCTTGAGCAGGAACAGTCCGGTGACGCTGAAGATCAGGCACGCCGCGGCGAACACGTCGAGGAACAGGCTCCAGGCGCGGCCGGTGTTGCGGCCCTTGTGCAGGTCGTTCAGGTACGAGATCCAGCCGCGGCTGGTCTGCTCGTACTGCACCTCGCCGCTGTCCAGCGCCAGGCTGACCCAGGCGTCGCCGCCCGGGCGCGGCAGCGCCACGTAGATCTCGTCGCCCGACCACTCGGCCTCGCGGCCGGCGGCATCGATATCGAGCGTGGCCGCCAGCCAGCCGGCGAGCTGCGGCGGCACCGGCCCCTTGTCGCCATGCTTGAGCTGGCGCAGCGCGTCGGTCAGCGCGGCCGGCGCGCTGGCCGTGCGAGTGACCACTTTCGGTTTTGCCTCGATCTGGCCTGCGTGATTGAGCGTGAACCCGGTCACGGCGAACAGCAGCATGCCGATCAGGCAAAGCGCCGAGCTGATCCAGTGCCACTGATGCAGGTGCTTGAGCCAGAAGGCCCGGCGCTGCTGGCCTGCGCCCAGCGTTGTTTCGGTCATATCCGTGTTGCGGCGCGCGGCAAGCGCCCCGTGCCTTCCTGGGTGGCGCCTGTGCGGCCCGGCTCGCCGTGCGCACGTCGCGCCGCCGTGCGGGGTGACGCTTCAGGCAAATAAGGCGAAAGGATAATGGTTCTCATTTGAAACCGCAATGGCTGGCGGCGCGTCCGTGGATTACGGGAGCTTACAGGGGCGACGCGCCAGGCGGAGCCAAAGCCATTTGTGCGGCAGCGCACACTTACCCCCCAGGCCGCTGGAACCCTTGCTGCACCTGAGGAAACCCCCTAGTCGCGCTTCGTCAAGTTTGGCTTTGCAGCAGCCGATATCGCGTCAGTAGTGGAGAGAGTCGATACCTATAAAAGAGAGAGGAAAACATGCTGGCACGCCTAAGCCTGAGGAAGAAACTGCTGTTGCCGTTGCTGCTGAGCTGGCTCTGCCTGCTCGGCCTGACGCTCTGGGATGCCTGGCAGATGCGCGAGCTGCGGCTCGAGGAACGCAAGCTGGACCTGGTCCACGTCACCGATACGGCACTGTCCGTGGTGCAGGAATACGAGGCGCTGGGCCGCAGCGGCAAGCTGCCGATGGACGAAGCCCGGCAACAGGCGCTGGACCGCGTGCGCGCCATGCGCTTCGGCGAGGACGGCTACTTCACCCTGATGCACTCCGACACCGTGGTGGTCATGCACCCGTTCAAGCCCGAGATGAACGGCAAGAACATGGGCGACCTCAAGGACCCCAACGGCACCTATCTGTTCCGCGAGATCGCCGCCATCGGCAAGAGCGTGGGACACGGCTACGTGCAGTACCTGTGGGCCAAGCCCGGCGCCGAGGCGCCGCAGCCCAAGCTGAGCTACGTGGCGGTGTTCAAGCCGTGGGACTGGAACTTCATCGCCGGGGTCTACCTGGACGATATCGACGCGGCCTTCCGCCATGCGCTGCTGAAGTCGCTGCTGTTGCTGCTGGGCATCGGCACCGTCATGACGGTGGTGGTGGTGCGCATCGCCAACGGCCTGCACCAGCAGCTCGGCGGTGAGCCGGCGCTGACTTCGCAGATCGCCACGCGCATCGCCGAGGGCGACCTGGCCAGCGAAGTGCATACCGCGCAGGGCGACCGCCACAGCGTGCTGTTCGCCATGCAGCAGATGCAGGGCCGGCTGACCGGCGCCATCGGCAGCATCCGCGGCTCGGCCGACTCGATCGCCAACGCGGCGCGCGAGATCGCCGCCGGCAACTCGGACCTGTCGCGCCGCAGCGAGGAGCAGGCGGCATCGCTGGAACAGACCGCGGCCAGCATGGAGCAGCTCACCGGCACGGTGCGCCAGAGCGCCGACAACGCGCGCCAGGCCAGCCGGCTGGCGGAGGGCGCCTCGGAAATCGCGGTGCGCGGCGGCGAAATCGTCGGCAAGGTGGTCGACACCATGGGCGAGATCAAGGCGGCCTCGGGCAAGGTGGTGGACATTATCGGGGTGATCGAGGGCATCGCCTTCCAGACCAATATCCTGGCGCTCAACGCCGCCGTGGAAGCGGCGCGCGCGGGCGACCAGGGCCGCGGCTTCGCGGTGGTGGCGGGCGAGGTGCGCAGCCTGGCCCAGCGCAGTGCCACCGCCGCCAAGGAGATCAAGAGCCTGATCGGCAACTCGGCGCAGCGCGTGGACGACGGCGCCGCACTCGTGGAGACCGCCGGCCAGGCCATGAACGAGATCGTGGAAGCGGTCAAGCGCGTGACCGACCTGATGGGCGAGATGCGCGCCGCCACCGAGGAGCAGACCGGCGGCATCGAGCAGGTCAACCAGGCCGTCACGCAGATGGACCAGATGGCACAGCAGAACGCGGCGCTGGTGGAACAGGCCGCCGCGGCCGCGGCCTCGCTGGAGGACCAGGCCGACGCCCTGCACAAGGCGGTCGGCGCGTTCCGGCTGGCGGGGGCCTGAGCAGCATAAAAAAAGACGGCGGCGCCGGCAGCGCGGCGCCGTGCATCGCGCGTGGATACGCGCCTTTCGTGCGCCGGGGACTTTCCCGCTGCCCGGCGCACGTTTTTCTTTTCCGCCCCCGGTGTCTCTGCCTCCCGCGCTTACGGCGCCGGCTCCGGCGGCGAGGCGTCGCCCTCCATGAGTTGCCGCGCGAGCAGGCTCGCGTGCGGCGTCAGCGCGGAAAAATCGCGCGCGCACAGATGCAGCTGCCGCAGCGCCCATGGCTCCGACAGTGGCAGCAGCGCCAGCCCCGGGCGGCGCAATGGCGCCGCCGCGGCCTCGGAGAGGACTGCGATGCCGACGCCCGCCTCGACCATCGCCCCGACATCCGCCACGCTCCTGAGCCGCACACGGTAGGCCAGCTGGCGGCCGAGGCGTGCCGCGCGTTCTCCCAGGTGGGTCTCCAGCGCGGCATCGGCCAGGCCGACGAAGGGCTCGCCGACGATGTCCGCGAAGGCCGCCCGCGCCTCGCGTCCCAGGCGGTGCGCGCTGGCGGCCACCACCACCAACTGATCGCGCGCGAGCAGGTGTGTCTGCAGCGCGGCCACGTCGGCGATGTCCGCCACCAGGCCCAGGTCGGCGCGCCCCTCGGCAATCGCGCGCACGATCCCGCTGCTGGGCTGCTCTTCCAGGTCGACGGACAAGTCGGGATAGGCCACCAGGAAACGGCGCAGCTGGCGGGGCAGGAAGGCTGCCAGCGCCGCCGTGTTCGACAGCACCCGGATGCGCCCCTTGAGGCCGGTGGCATAGGTGCGCAGCTCGCCGCGCATCTGCTCCACCTGCCCCAGGATCAGGCGCGCGTGCCGGACCAGCGCGTCGCCGGCCGCGGTGGTGCGCACGCCGCGCCGGGTCCGCTCCAGCAGCGGCGCGCCGAGCGCGGCCTCCATGCCGGAGACGCGCTCGCTCGCCGACGCCAGCGCGAGGTTGGTGGCCTGGGCGCCGCGCGTAAGGCTGCCGTGCTCGGCCACGCTGAGGAACAGGCGCAGGTCGGTGAGATCGAAGCGCATCGTCCTTGTCCTTTGCAGATTTCGGTTCAGCCGAAGCCTAGCACCGGAATTGCCAGATTGCGCGCGCGGCGCCGCGCTCCTACGATGGCTGCCATGGACGCTACCTTGCTACTCTGTCTCGCTGGCCTGACGGCCGGCGCCATGAACGCGCTCGCCGGCGGCGGCTCGTTCGTCAGCCTGCCGGCCCTGATCGCCGCCGGCGTGCCATCGGTTCAGGCGAATGCTTCGAGCACGGTCGCGCTGTTTCCGGGCGGCCTGGCCAGCGCGTGGGCCTACCGCGACCAGCTCGGCCCGGTGGGCGCGGTGCCGCTGCGCCCGCTGCTGCTGGCCACGCTGGCCGGCGGCATGGCCGGGGCGATCCTGCTGCTGTACACGCCCGCGAAGACCTTCGACTTCGTGCTGCCCTGGCTGCTGCTGGTGGCCAGCCTCGCGCTGTCGTTCGGGCGCCGGCTCGGCGAATGGCTGCGCCGGCGCGTGCGGATCCGGCCGGCGGCGGTGCTCGCGGTCCAGTTCGGCCTCGGTGTCTACGGCGGCTACTTCGGCGGCGCCGTCGGCATCATGATGATGGCCATCTGGAGCCTGCTCGACGACCGCGACCTCAAGAGCCTGAATGCCCCGCGCACGCTGCTGGTCAGCGCCGCCAACATCGTGGCGGTGGTCATCTTCATGGCCGCGCGCGCGGTCTACTGGCCCGGCACGCTGGTGATGCTGGCCGCGGCGACCGTGGGCGGCTACGCCGGCGCGCAGATCGGCCGCCGCGCGCCCGCCCGCGTGGTGCGCGCGGTCACGCTGACGCTCACCGCCTGCATCACCGTGGCGTTCTTCGTGCGGGCTTATCTGCCCGGGCATCCATGATGGCGGCCTTGCTCGAGACTCTCGGTGCGCTCGGAGTGCTGGCGGGGGTGGCGGCAAAGGTAGCTGAGCGCCGCTGTCCGGGCGTGCCTGCAAGAAGCGCGACATCCGGGCAACGCATGGAAAGCGGAGGCTCCGGAGCCGATTCCGGACACGCTGCGAAAGGCCGGCCCGGGCCGGATACGCCCGCTAGCTTGCCCGGTCGGCGGGGCGATTGAGCTTCCCGGCCTGCGCTGCGGCACGCCGGGCAAAAAACGCCTCGGCCAGCGCCCGATGCTCGGGCGTCTCCACGCAATGCATGAAGGCATCGTGCTCAAGCTTCAGCCCTTCCGACAACGGCAGCTCCGCCGCCGCGCGGACCGCGTCGATAATGCGCCGGTGAACCGGAAGAGCCTCGCCGGAATCCGTCAGACGCCGGCGCGCGTGTCTCAAAGACCTGGCCGCGTCGACATCCAGCCTGGCGACGAGAGCACCCGTGCGGCGCAATGGCCGAATGCCTTGCGCCAGCTCGCGCGCGAAGGCAACCGCCTCCTCAACGAGCCGGCCATCGTCAACGATCTTGTCCACCAGGCCCATTGCATGGGCTTCGTCCACGCCGAGCGTCCGGCCGGACAGGATGAGATCGAGCGCGTTCCCCAGCCCGACCAGCCGCGGCAGGCGTTGCGTTCCTCCGCCGCCAGGCAGCAGCCCTAGCTTGACTTCGGGCAGCGCAAGCCGCGCGGAAGCGGCCGCAATGCGCGCGTGAGCCCCCAGCGCGAGTTCCAGCCCCGCACCCAGTGCGAAGCCGGCAATGGCCGCCACCACGGGCTTGGCTCCAGTCTCGGCCAGGGCCGCAACATCGCTGGTAAAGGGCCGCCGCCGGCTTCCGTTGAACTCTCGTATGTCCGCGCCGCCCGAGAACCTGTCCCGGCAGCCATGGATGACGATGGCGTGGACCCCGGCGTTCGCCTGCGCGTCGCCGAGGCTGTTGAACAGCGTCTGTCGGACACCGTTGCTCAAGGCGTTCACCGGCGCATTGTCTATCGCAAGCAAGACAATGCCATCCCGGACCTCCGTCCGCACCACGCTTGGGTCGGGCTTATCCATCGGTCAGCCTGTTTTCCGCGCCGAGAACCTCGCCAGTATGCTGGCCTAGTCGGGGCGGGCCCCGATGTACCGAAGCCGGCGTCGCCGACAAATGCATGGCATTTCGGGGCATCAGGAGCTGCCCTTCCGACTCGTGATCGAACACCTGGAAGAAATCGACGTCCGCCATGTGGGCATCGGCACGAACGTCCGCCAGTTCATTGGCGGGACCGGCCGGAACGTCGGCCACGGCGAACGCGTCCAGCCACTCTGCCCGCGTCTTCACTTTCAGCGCCGCTTCAACGAGGTCGTAGAGAAGGACGACGTTCTCCATCCGCCTCCCGATGGTTCCGAAGCGATCATCGCCGCGCAGATCACTTCGGCCGATGAGGTCGAACAGCCGGTGCCATTGCGCATCCGTATTGGCAATGATGCATAGCGGTTCGTCGCGCGTCATGAGAGGACGATGCACCGGGCTGAAGACTCTGCCATATCCTATCGGCGCGGCGTGCTGCCCCTGCGCTGGCACGAACACATGGTCCGCCATATGTTCGAGGAGGTTGAACCCGGCCATTGCCTCGAACATCGGAAGCTGGACCTCCTGCCCCACGCCCGTGCGCTCGCGGTGGAGCAGTGCGGTCATGATGGCAGAGTACAAATATACGCCGCAGAGCTTGTCCGCGATCAGCATCGGCATGTAGCCGGTCTGCCCGGTCATGCGGCGGTTCAGTCCGGGCACTCCGCTCAGACCTTGAATCACGTCATCGTATGCGGGTCTGTCGAAGTAGCGACCGCCCCTGCCGAAACCCTGTGCCGTGGCATGAACCAGGCGTGGGTGGCGCGAGGCAAGGCTCTCGTAGTCGATGCCGAGCCGTTCGGCCGCGCCGCTGCGCATGTTGTGGACTACGACGTCGGCTCCGGCAATCAGCGCTTGGAGCGATGCCCGTCCTTCCGGCTGCTTCAGGTCGAGCATCACGCTGCGCTTGTTTCGATTGAGATTGAGGAAGAACGAGCCCATTCCGGGAGAGCGTTTCCGGCCGATGCCCCTGGTCGGATCCCCTTCGGGCGCCTCGACCTTGATGACGTCCGCTCCCATGTCGCCAAGCATTTGCGTGGCGACAGGTCCGAGCACGAACGTGGTGATGTCGATGACGCGAATTCCATCAAGAGCGCCTGCCATGTGTTGGTCTCCTCTCTTCTTTGTATTCGTATGCCGGCAGTCACGTCCGGTGTGCTTTGATGATGCCGCCACCGATGATCAGCCGCTGTACCTCGCTTGCGCCTTCGTAGATCCTGAGGGCCCGCACGTCTCGATAGAGCGCTTCGACCTCCTCGCCCACTCTGACGCCCGCACCGCCCCAGATCTGGACGGCGGCATCCACCACGCGTTGCGCCGATTCGGTCGACACCAGTTTTGCCATCGCTGCCTCGCGCGGCGTCGGGAAGCCTTGGTCCCGCATCCAGGCAGCACGGTAGACCAATAGGGCGGACGACTCCACGGCGGTCGCCATGTCGGCAAGCGTCGCCTGGGTCAGTTGCATGTCCGCCAGCACGCCACCGAACATCTCGCGGGAGAGCGCTCGCTCGATGCCGAGGCGCAGTGCCTTGCGCGCAAATCCCAGCGCCGCCGCCGCCACGGAAGTGCGGAAGATGTCGAGGGTACGCATGGCGAGTTTGAAACCCTCGCCTTCGCCTCCCAGCCGCTTGCCGGCGTCGACGTAACAATCGTTGAAGCGCAACCGCGCCAAAGGGTGCGGAGAGATGACATCGATACGCTCTGCGATCTCGAGGCCCGCATTGTCCGCGTCGACGATGAATGCGGATATGCCGGACGACCTTGTGGTGCCGGGCTCTCGGGCGAAGACGACATAGAAATCCGCGATGCCGCCGTTGGAGATCCACATTTTTTCGCCGTTCAGGACATAGCCTCCGGGGCGGCTCGTCGCTTCGCAGCACATTCCGCCAACGTCCGATCCCGCGTCCGGTTCGGAAAGGGCGAATGCGGCGATTCGGTTGCCCTTTGCCACGTCATCCAGATACGCCGCCTTCTGCCCGGCCGAGCCAGCCAATGAGATGGCTCCCGATCCCAGTCCCTGCATCGCGAAGCTGAAGTCGGCCAGCGGACTTGTCTGCGCCAGCAACTCGCGCGCGAGACACAGAGAGCGAGAGTCGATACCGGCGGTCCCGGTGCTGTCGAGGCGCGGTACGCAGAGCGCGAGGATGCCCGCTTCCCCGAGGCTGCTCACCAGGGACCTGCAGTGCTGATCGATGTCGCCATTGGTTCTGGGTGGCGAAAGGGATACAAACGCCGACTGCCCCCATGCGACGATCTGTTCCGCGGCATCCCGGTGCCTGGCTTCGAAGAAGGGAAGAGTAAGGTGATCCAAGGGCGTGAGTGACGGTTTCATTCTGCGCAACAGGCTTGTCCGGAACGGTAGACATCCGTAGTATCGAGAACCGAACGCAACATAGCGATTCGGGCTTGACCAAAAACATACTACTACGTAGCATTATTTTCAAGCTTAACCGTCCGGGATGACCACGACATCCGGACGGCGAAGAATTTCATATGGAGACACCATGTCATTGCCTTTGGAAGGAATTCTTGTCGTGGCCGTGGAACAGGCGGCCGCCGCGCCCTATGCGTCGTCCCGGCTCGCCGATGCCGGGGCGCGCGTCATCAAGATCGAGCGGGCCGAAGGCGACTTTGCCCGCGGCTATGATTCGGCGGTCAACGGCGACAGCACCTATTTCGTGTGGCTGAACCGCGGCAAGGAGTCGATCGTCCTCGATTTCTCCAGTCCGGACGATGCGGCATTGTTGCAGCGGATGATCGGACAGGCCGACGTGCTCATTCAGAATCTTGGTCCTGGAGCGGCAAAGCGCGCGGGGTTCGGCTGGGAAGAAATGCGGGCCCGGCATCCACGTTTGATCACCTGCGACATCACAGGCTATGGCGAAGCAGGCCCCTATGCGGGCATGCGCGCCTACGATCTGCTTGTCCAGGCCGAGAGCGGCATCGCCTCGGTCACCGGCACGCCCGAGAGCCCTGGGCGGATCGGTATTTCGGCGTGCGACGTGGCAACCGGCATGTACGCCCATGCCGCCATCCTGGAAGCGCTGCTGCAACGCGGGCGGACGGGATCCGGGAGCGCCATCCACGTGTCGCTGTTCGACGCGATGAGCGACTGGATGACCGTCCCGCTGCTGCACTACGAATACGCCGGAATGATCTGGCCTCGCGTCGGCCTTTCCCATCCCACCATTGCTCCCTATGGCGCCTTCCCTGTCGGTGGCGCGGTAGGCGCCCAGGAAACCGTGCTGATCGGCGTTCAGAACGATGGCGAATGGAAGCGGTTCGCCCAGGACGTGCTCAAACGCCCGGAGCTGCTCGACAAGCCGGAGTTCGCCACGAACCTGGCGCGCGTAGCGCATCGCACCGGACTGGACGGCGAGATTGCCAAGACGCTGGCGACGATGACGAAAGAGGAAGTCATTGCCGCGCTGAAAGCATCCCGCATTGCGTTCGCGTCGGTCAACGACGTCACCCAACTGTCGACCCACCCCCAACTACGCCGCACGACTGTGCCGACAGCGCATGGCGAAGCCAAACTGGTGGCGCCCCCGGCCATTTTCCGTGGTCAGGAACGCAAGCTCGGCAATGTTCCTGGTCTTGGCCAACACAGCAGCGCCCTTCGCGGCGAGTTCGCGAAATCGGCCTTTTCGGATCCAACACCATCGGTAGCGCAGCCATGAACGAAAAAATCCTGATCGAGAAGAACGCCGCCGTCACGACCATCATCATCAACCGCCCCGCGGTGCGAAACGCGCTGGACCGCGAAGCGACCGCGGCTCTTGGCGCCGCGCTTCGCGCCTTCGAAGACGACGAAGAGGCGAAAGTCGCAGTGCTATGCGGTGCCGGTGGCGCCTTCTGCGCAGGTGCCGACCTGAAAGAACTTGCAGGTGGTGTCGAATATGACGCCTGGGCCGGCGCCGATGGCCCTTTGTCCAGGCCGGCACGAAAGCCCGTCATTGCCGCCGTTGCCGGCCACGCGTGCGCAGGCGGCCTGGGCCTGGCCCTGTGGTGCGACATCCGCATTGCCGAGGAATCCGCGTCGTTCGCCGTGCTGTCACGGCGATGGGGCGTGCCGATGAGTGATGGCACAACGGTCCGGCTGCCCCGGTTGATCGGGGCCAGCCTGGCGCTCGACATGCTGCTCACTGCCCGCATGGTTTCCGCCCCGGAAGCGCTTCACATGGGTCTGGCAACGCGGGTCGTGCCCGACGGCACCGCACGGTCGGCCGCTGAGAGTCTGGCCGCCACCGTAGCCGCGTTCCCGCAAATCGCCATGAACTCGGATCGCGAGTCCCTGTACCGGCAGGAAGGCGAAACCATGCGGGACGCCCTGACGATGGAAGCGGAACTCGCGGAGCGCGCGAAGCGTGTCGAGGCAAAGGCGGGCGCCACCCGGTTCGCCGCAGGCGTGGGCCGGCACGGAGCCGTAGCATGAAGGCCGTCGTCTGCCGCCAGTTCGGGCTCGCTCACACAGAACTCGCCGAGGTAGATGCGCCGGGCATGCGCGCGGATGCCATCCGTATTCGCGTGCAGTCCGCCGGGGTGAGTTTCGCGAACCTGCTCGTGCTCGAGGGCAAACACCAGAACCGCTGGGAGCCGCCATTCACTCCCGGAACCGAAGTGGCCGGTGTCGTTGTGGAGTGCGGCGCCGCCACATCCCTTTTTAAGCCGGGCGATCGAGTGGTGGCGGGGGTTCGCATAGGTGGTTTCGCCGAGGAGGTGGTTGCGCCGGAATCGACGGTATTCGCCTTGCCGGAGGCGGTCGACTACGACGCGGCGGTGCAATTCCCGACGATCTATGCCACGGCATACGGAGCCCTCAAGTGGCGTGCCGCCCTCGCCCAGGGCGAGACTCTCCTCGTTCACGGCGCGGCCGGCGGCAGTGGACTTGCGGCAATCGAAATTGGAAAGATGCTCGGCGCGCGCGTGATCGCCACCGCCGGAGACGCCGCAAAGCTCGACGCCGCACGGCGCCACGGCGCCGATATCGCCATCAACTACCGGGACGTGAGCTTTCGAGACGCGGTCCTGCGCGAGACATCGCAGCGCGGTGCCGATGTCATCTTCGATCCCGTCGGCGGTGACACCTTCAACGAGTCGCTGCGGTGCATTGCACCGGACGGACGCATCATTCCGATGGGCTTCGCGGGAGGAACGATTCCGCAGATTCCCGCCAACCTGGTGTTGGTCAAGAACGTCTCGGTCATCGGCATCTATTGGGGCTACTACATGGGTTGGGGAAGGCAAGCGCCTCCGCCAGCCATGGCCGGCCGGGTACGTGCAGCGTTTCAGGAGATGCTGGAATGGGCCGCGGCCGGAAAGCTTCGTCCCGAGACCTATGCGTCCTTCCCACTCGAACGCTTCAGAGACGCATTGAACACGATTACGGAACGCAAGGTGATAGGCAGAGTCGCCCTGCACCCTGCGCCAACTTCCGCACGGTGACGAAAGCCGCTATTTAAAAATCCAAAAAGGAGACAGACATGAAGCAGTCCGTGGCAATGATGGCGTTGTTCGGCCTTTCCCTGGCACCGCATGCCGCTTTCGCTCAGGGCGAGTACCCGGACCGGCCTATCAGACTGGTTGTGCCTTACCCACCGGGATCGGGAACGGACACGGTTGCCCGATATGCGGCAAGGCGAATGGAAACAGCGCTGGGCAAACCCGTGGTCATCGAAAACAAGCCGGGGGGAAATGCGATCATCGCGGCGCAAACCGTCATCAATGCGCCCGCGGACGGATACACGCTGCTTTGGGCCGCGAACGGGCCGGTAACCACGAACGTTGCGCTATACGAAAAGCTGCCCTACGACCCGCTAACCGATCTCGAACCGGTAGCACGTCTGGCCTATTCCCCGATGGGGGTGTACGTTCCGGCAGCCTCCCCCTACAAGACCGCGGCAGAACTGTTTGCCGACGCAAAGAAAAACCCGGGCAAGCTGAACTACGGCAGCGGAAGCGCGACCTACAATATCGCGACCGAATGGCTGATGTCCCTCGTGGGCGCCAAGGCCAACACGATCTCCTACAAGGGAAGCAGTCCCACGTTGACGGACCTCGCCGGCAAGCAGGTGGACTTTGCCATCGCGGAGTACAGTGCCGGGCTCCCGCTGGTCAGAGGCGGGAAACTCCGCATGCTCGCCCTCACGTCCGACCGCCGCATGAAATCCGAGCCGGAAACGCCTACGCTGCAGGAACTTGGTTACAAGGAGTACTTCCAGGTGGCATGGTGGGGCATCTTCGCCCCCAAGGGCACCCCAAAACCCATCGTTTCCCGCCTGGAGAATACGCTTCTGACGGCATTCAAGGATGCCGAGACCGCTCAATATCTCGAGCAGAACAACTTCAGCTCCTTTACTGGAACCGCGGAGCAGCTTCGGGCTTTCCAGAAATCCGAGATCGAGAGGGAATCGAAGCTGGTGAATCGCTTCAATATCCCGAAGCTGTAGTCGTGGAAGGCGGCATCGCAGGCGGAGGTGCCGCCGGATTGGAATCTGCTATCGTTGCACACCTCGCGGAGGTCGCCGGTCATGGCTTGCAGCGTGAAGGGCGATGTCAACTCGAAGCAAAAACAAAACAGATCGGAGTTATGGGGCGCAAACGTCAGATCGGAACGCCGGAAGGCGATGAAAAGCAACTGGCCATACTTGATGCGGCTGCATCGGTTTTCATGAAGCTTGGCTTTGCCGCCACCTCGCTTGATGACATCAGTGACAGCTATGGTGCCACCAAGGGCATCATCTACTATCACTTCCGCAGCAAGACGATCCTGTTCTTTGCGGTCCAGCGCCGCGCCATGGAGCTGACCCGGGCCGCCATCGAGCCGGCCGCCACGTCGGGTGCGCCGGCGCGTCAGCGGCTTGAGTCGATGGCATTCGCCCACGCCCTTCTGATGATGGAGCACCTGAACTATCTTCGGGTCGCGGCCCAAGGCCTGGAGCTGCAGTTGGGTGGGCGCACGACAGAAGAGGAACGCGCCGAGATCAAGCGCATCAACACGCTGCGTGACAGCAATGAGCGTCTGTACCTCGATGTGCTGGAGGAAGGCGTGGCCAACGGCGAGTTCCGCGACATGGATGTCAGGATCGTGGTCAAGGCGCTGCTTGGCGCTTTGAACTGGACGTCGCGCTGGTATCAACCCAGGAAGGCCGAGACACGAAAAGACCGCGAGGCGATCGCCGCGGAAATTGCCCGATACGCAGTCAATGGCTTGACGTCCTAGCGGACTCGAGGCGCGAGCGATCGGTGCCGCGCCATGAACCGGTTTCCACACTCTCATCCACTTCGCCGGCGCGCATTCGCCCGATGAGGCCGTTCCCGTGCTTTGTACCGGGCCGGAACCGGGCCGCGCGTTGTCCGCGCCAAGTCGCCGTCGGCGTCCACCGTTTTCCGTCCCCCTCCCCCCAAAAAAAAGCCGCAAATTTTTCTTGTAATGAGATTAATTCCCATTTACTATGGCATCACTGTCTGACGCGAGGCAAGCAACACCGGCCCGGCAGGCAGGAAGAACACGGCAGGGAAGCAGCGACAGGCCGGCGGCAAGTCCGCGGCCACCAGGATTTTCGATGTGGCGCGAGTGCGCGGCATCCATCACCGTCTTTTGTGGGGACCGCTCCGTACCGCGGAGCGTTTGGCAGTAGCCAGTCACCGGAAGATCGGGAAAGCAACCAGACCCCGCTTTCCCGATCGCGTCTTCGGCCGACAAGCCAAGCCATCTTTTTATTCCGCAAGCCGTGCCAGCACGTCTTGCAGCCAGCGGGCGGCCTTCCGTGCAGGATGCCGCCCGCTGCATTCCTGCGGCCTGGACAGCGTACGTTCGCGCGGAGCGCGCCGCGGCGCGGCCGGCCGGAGCACCGCCATTTCCGATTGATGCGCCCGCATGGGCGCGAAGCCGCAGCATGCTGATGCCTCCAGACAGTACCGACCCGATTGACCTGAAGCGCGCCGGCCTCAAGGCCACCTCGCCGCGTGTGCGCGTGCTGGAAGTCTTCCGCGCCAGCGAACGCCGCCACCTCAGCGCCGAAGATGTCTACCGCATCCTGCTGGCGCAGGACGTGGATGCCGGCCTGTCCACCATCTACCGCGTGCTCAACCAGCTGGTGCAGGCCAATATCCTGCTGCGCCACAGCTTCGAGTCCGACCACGCGGTCTTCGAGCTCAACGAAGGCGGCCACCACGATCACCTGATCTGTGTGGCGTGCGGCCACGTGGAGGAATTCCGCGACGAGGCCATCGAAGCCCGCCAGCGCGAGGTCGCCTCGGCCAATGCCTTCGTGCTGCGCGAACACATGCTGGTGCTGTACGGCCTGTGCCCGAAATGCCGGGCCGACAAGGCCATCAACTGATACGGCCGCCGGTTCCCCGTCCTCCGCCACCCGGAACCTCGGCCCCTGCCCGGCTGCGCCCGCCGGGCCGTAACCGGAGTCCGACATGGATCGCCAGATCAAACCCCTGCCCGAACTCAAGCGCCTGCTGAGCCGCTGGCTGCGCGAGCAGCCCGGCTGCCAGGATTGCCAGTTGCGCGCGGTATGCGTGCACCGGCCAGATCACACCGGCTGCAACTGGAGCGCCGAGGTCGACTTCCCCGACCGCAGCGACGAGGAAGCGGTCCGGAGCCTGCCGCTGGCGCGGCGGGTGGTGGTCATGGTGAGGGAGCGCTTCAATGTCGAGGGCATCGGCCCCGGCAGGCTGACGCCGACGGCATGATTCCCCGTTTTTTTGCACGGGGCGTACCCCTTGCGCGCCCCGCGTCCGGCTAGAATCCGGCACTGCCCCGTACCCGCGGGGCGGGACCCACACTATCCAGCCGGACCACCCATGCCCACCATCCATGCGCCCCGCCGCGCGCTCCTGGCACTCGCCCTCCTCCTCGGCACCCCGGCCGGCTGGGCGGCGGACAATGCCGCCGCGGACGCGGCGGCCACGGCGGACAAGACCACCCCCGCCAGCAACTGGAAGATCTCTGCCGGCCCGGGCATCTACGTGGCCCCCGACTTCCCCGGCGCGCGCAGCACGCTGGTCTATCCGATCGTCTACCAGGACATCGACTACGGTGGCCGCTTTTTCTCGCGGGGCTTCGACCTGCTTGGCGTGTATGCGCTCAACAACGATGTGTGGCAGATCGGCGCGGACTTCCAGTTCGACCCGACCTGGCGGCGCAGCAAGGACGATCGCCGGCTCAACGGCCTCGGCGACGTCAACATGACCATGCGCGCGCGCGCGTTCGCGCAGGCGCAGGTGTCGTTCATCACCTTCTCGGCGGACGTGGCGCAGGACATCGCCGGGCAGGGGCAGGGCCTGGTCGCCAACGGCGACGTACTGTTCAGCCTGCCGGCGGGCAAGTGGCTGTTCACGCTGGGCCCGGGCGTGACCTGGACCAACGGCAAATACATGCAGACCTTCTTCGGCGTGACGGCGGACCAGAGCGCGCGCTCGGGGCTGCCTACCCACGCGGTGGACGCGGGCCTGCGCGAATGGCATGCCAACGGCATCGTCAGCTATGAGATCTCGCACGACTGGTCGGCGCTGGGTTCGCTGACCTTCGCCCGGCTCAGGGGCGACGCGGCCAGCAGCCCCGTGGCCGAGCGGCGCCAGCAATGGACCGCCATGGCGGCGGTGACCTACAAGTTCCGCTGACGGCGCGCTGGCGCGCTCACGGCCGCCCCGGCCCGGGCACCGCGGGTGCCGCCGCCGGGGCGGGAGCCGGGCGCAGCACCAGCCACACCGCCAGGCCGATCAGCGCCCCGCCGGCGGCGTGCGCCCACGACAACTGCTCGTCCAGGAACAGCGCGCCCCACACGATGCCGAACGGCGGGATCAGGAAGGTCACGGTCAGCGAGCGCACCGGCCCGAGGTCAGCGATCAGCCGGTAGTAGAGGATGTAGGCGATGGCCGTGCAGAACATCCCCACGCCCAGCATCGCCAGCCACACGCCTGGCCCGGCGGCCGGCAGCGTGTTCTCGCGCCACAGCGCGGCGGCGCAGAACGGCAGCAGGAACAGCGCCGCGCCGAACATGCTGCCGGTGGCCACCAGGCGGCTGTCGAGCCCGCCCTGCGCCGTGATCCAGCGCCGCGCCAGGAAGCCGGCCAGCCCGTAGCAGGCGGTCGCCACCAGGCAGGCGGCCGCGCCCAGCAGAACCTGCGGCGTGAACGCCACCGGACCGGTGCGGGTCAGCACCGCCACGCCGGCCACGCCAAGCACCACGCCGCCGGCCTTGTTCAGCGTCAGGCGCTCGCCGAAGCACACCGCCCCGATCAGCACGCCCATCAGGGGCGTCATGGCATTGAACACCGCCGAATACCCGGCCGGCAGCCACAGCGCGGCAAACGCGTACATGGCGAAGGGAATGCCGGAATTGATCACGCCCAGCGCCATCACCGCGCGCCACTTGCCGCGCATGTCCCAGCGCACCCGCATCATGGCCAGGCACGCCAGCAGCGTCAGCGCGCCGATCAGCACCCGCAGGAAGGCCGCCGTGAGGGGCCCGAGCACCGGTGCGCCGATGCGCAGGAACAGGAAGCTGGCGCCCCAGATGGCGGCAAGGGACAGCAGGCGGAACAGGTCGGCGGGTTTCATGGCGTGGGCGGCAGGCTTGGCATGCCCGGATTAGACGCGGAGCGGGGCCGGGCCGCAAGCTGCTTTCGGACATCTTCCTGCCCGGAGAGGCGCTGGCCCGGGATATCCCTCAGGCGCTTTTTCCTGTCGTCTGGCGGATGGGGAGCACCCGACTCCCCCCGGAAGAGGGGTGAGGCAAATCAGGCGTGACAAGCCGTATTGAATTATTTTAAAATCTGACCTGCGCCAGAGTTAATTGACCCCTCCGACGCATTCCCGACAAGCCGCCACGGAAGTGGCGGCTTCTTTTTTTTTTGCGGCGCGTGGACCACAACTATAAATCAACGTCAACCGCAATGGGAGATCGCGCGTTTGCCCCGTCATGAAACGACAGTTCCTTGGCTTGCTCGCCCGCATTTACGTCCTCCAGTTCGCCGTCGAGGTCCCGGCCACCGTGGCCATGCTCGCCGACATGCTGATGGAGTACGGTTTCCAGGTGGATATCGGATCCGTCCGCCCGCTGCTGCGCGCGCTGCAGATGGACGGCTACATCGAAAGCGTCCTGCGTGACGGCATCGGGCGTGTCTACCTGATCACAGAGCGCGGACGCGAAGAACTGCGCAGCAGCCGCTCGCACGTCGACGAGTTGTATCGCCGCCTGCACTCCCGCAACGATCCCTCCTCCGAAGTCTCGAACGGCTGACCTGCGCGGCCCGGCCGTTGCCGGGCGAGGCGTCCCTGGCGGCGCCGGCGTACCCGTTTCTGCGGGCGCACACCCGCGGTCGCCGGCCTCCAGAGAGCAAAAGAGAGCAAAAAGCCCGGACAAGCCGGCGCCGAAACGCGCTGCCCGCCGGGCCTCCTGGCCTGTGGCAGCGGGGCGGCTCCCCGTGCCGGAGGCGCCGCCCCGCTGCCTTACTCGCTGCCTTACTTCTTCTCGGCCTTGCCTTCGTAGCGCTTGCTCCACTCGGCCAGGATGCGGTCGCGGTTGCCGCTGGCCCAGGCGAAGTCGTTCTTGATCAGGCGCTTTTCGTAGTCGGCCGGCAGCAGGGCATCCGGCTTGGCGATGCCGGGGATGGCGAGCACCGCGAAATTCTTCTCGTACAGCGCCATGGCCTCGTTGGAGGCGGAGAAGTCGGCCAGCTTGCGCGCGGCTTCCAGGTTCCTGGTGCCCTTGACGATGGCGGTGGCCTCGATGTCCCAGCCCAGGCCTTCGGACGGCAGCACGATGTCGATCGGCGCGCCTTCCTTCTTGGTCTTCATGGCGCGGTACTCGAACGCGATGCCGATCGGGAACTCGCCCTGCGCGGCCATCTTGCATGGCTTGGAGCCCGAGTGCGTGTACAGCCCGATGTTCTTGTGCAGCGCGTCCATGTAGGACCAGCCCTTCTGCTCGCCCATCATCTGCAGCCAGGCGCTCACGTCGAGGTAGCCGGTGCCGGACGAGGCCGGATGCGGCATGACGATCTTGCCGGCATACACGGGCTTGGTCAGGTCGGCCCATGAGGCCGGCTTGGGCAGGCCCTGCTTCTGCGCCTCGACGGTGTTGAAGCAGATCGCCGCGCCCCATACGTCCATGCCGACCCACGCCGGCGGGTTGGCGGCGCTGCGGTATTGCGCGTCCACGGCCGCCAGGTTCTTCGGCGCGTACGGCTGCAGCATGCCTTCCTTGTCGAGGATGGCCAGGCTGGAGCCGGCCAGGCCCCACACCGCGTCGGCACGCGGCGCGGCCTTCTCGGCCAGCAGCTTGGCGGTGACGATGCCGGTGGAGTCGCGCACCCACTTGATCTCGATGTCCGGATTGACCTTCTCGAAGGCGGCCTTGTAGGCGGCGATCTGGTCGGCCTCGAGCGCCGTGTAGACGGTCAGCACGGTGTTGGCATGGGCGGCGCCGGCCAGCAGCGCGAAGGCGGCCACGGCGGAGGCGGTGCGGAACGGATGAGGCATGGTTTCTCCTTGGGATGCTTGCCGCGGATGCGGTGATTCGGGTTCTTGGACTCGGGTTCGGAAATCCGTGCGGGCGGCTCAGGGTGCCGGCGCGCGCCACGCCTGCGTGCGGCGCAGCCAGCCGCGCGCGGCGCCGAGCAGCAGCAGGCAGGCCAGCGCCGAGGTCAGCAGGATCAGCGTGGACATCGCCGCGGCCGGGGCGGTATCGCCGGCGTCGTCCATGTTCAGTACCGAGATCGCGGCCAGCACGGTGTCGGGGCTGTAGAGGAAGACCACCGCGGACACCGTGGTCATGGCCGAGACGAACAGGTAGCGGAAGATGTCGAGCAGCGCCGGCAGGCAGATCGGCACCGTGACGCGCCAGCACGTCACCAGCGGCGCCACGCCGAGCGACAGCGCCGCGGCCTCGAACTCGCCGTCGAGCTGGCGCAGCGCGGCGGCGGCGGTGAGATGGCCGGTGGTGTAGAAATGCGCCACGTTGCACAGCACCAGCAGGGCCATGGTGCCGTACAGCGCGTGCAGCGGATTGGCCGGCGCGTTGAAGAAGAACACATAGCCCAGGCCGAGCACCAGGCCGGGCACGGCCATCGGCAGCATGAAGCCGGCGCGCAGCACGCCGTGCAGCCAGGCCGGCCCGCGCGTGCGCTCGGTCAGCCAGGCGCCGAGGAAGATCGCCGCGGTGCCGGCCAGCGCGGTCAGCGCCGCCATCTTCAGGCTGTTGCGGTAGGCCAGCCAGCCGCCGCCGTCCATGTTGTCGAAGTCGTAGTGCGCCAGCGTGAGCTGCAGGTTGTACGGCCACAGCTTGACCAGCGAAGCGCCCACCGCCGCGGCCAGCACCGTCAGCAGCGCGCCGCCGACCGCCGCCACCACCAGCATGCAGGCCGCGTCGCGCAGGCGGTCGCGGCCCGGCACGTAGACCTGCGCCCGGCTCGACATCTGCGCGCGCTGGCGGCGCTGCATGGCGATGTCCACGCCGAAGGTCAGCAGCGCGGGCAACAGCAGCAGCATGCCGATCAGCGCGCCGCGCGCGAACTGCTGCTGGCCCACCACCGCCTTGTAGGCCTCCAGCGCCAGCACCGGGTAGCCGCCGCCCACCACCTTGGGCACGCCGAAATCCGTCACCACCAGCGTGAATACCAGGCAGGCCGCGCCGAACAGGCCATGGCGCGCGCCCGGCAGCGTCACCGTGCAAAAGGTGCGCCACGGCGACGCGCCCATCGCGCGCGCGGCCTCGTACAGGCGCGCGTCGGCCAGCGAGAGCGCGGCCATCAGCACCATCAGGGCATGCGGAAAGGTATAGAAGGCCTCGCCCAGCACGATGCCCCAGAAGCCATAGATGCCGCCCGCGCCGAAGACGGCCTTGAAGACGCCCTGGTTGCCGAACAGGTAGACCAGCGCGATGCCCGGCAGCAGCGACGGCGCGAACAGCGGCAGCAGCGCGATGCCGCGCCACAGCGGCTTGAAGGCGATGCGCGAGCGCTGCAGCGCGTAGGCGAAGGCGAAGGCCAGCGGCACCACCAGCGCGGCCACGGTCAGCGAGACCGCCAGGCTGCGCCCGAGCAGCGGCACGAAATTGGGATTGGCGGCCAGCTCCGCCACGCGCGCGGGCAAGGCCCAGCGGCCGGCGTCGTCGAACCACGCCTGCCCGAACAGCGCGGCCAGCGGCAGCGCCAGCGCCACCGCCAGGGCCGCCAGCCACAGCCACTTCATGCCCGCCGGCGCGCCGTGGGCCAGGCGCGCGGCCAGGCCCGCCGCGCCGCGCAGGGAAGGCGCGGCGGCGGGGGCCGCCACGGGTACGGCGCGCGTCATGCGAACACCTGCAGCGCCTGGCTGGGCAGCGCTACCCAGAACTTGTGGCTGCCCGCCGCCGGCAGCAGGTGGCGCTCCTCGCGCAGCACGTCGGCGAACAGCGTGGTGCCGGGCAGGCGGTCCGCCTCCAGCATCAGCCGGTAGCGGCTGCCGAGGTAGGTCTCGTCGACGATGCGGGCCAGCAGTCGGTTGGGCTCGCCCTCGGCCGGATGCAGCCGGACCGCTTCCGGGCGGCAGCACAGCCGCGTGGCGTGCTCCGGCGCGTCGCCGGCGCGCGACGGCGACACCGCCAGCTCGACCTCGCCCACGCTGAAGGTGTCGCGCCCGCTGCGCCGGCCCGACAGCCAGTTGGCCTGCCCGATGAACTCGGCGACGAAGGCCGAGGCCGGACGCTCGTAGATCTCGCCGGGCGTGCCGACCTGGGCGATGCGCCCGCCGTCCATCACGGCAATGCGGTCCGCCATCGCCATGGCCTCGTCCTGGTCGTGCGTGACCATCACGGTGGTGACGTTCAGGCGCCGCTGCAGCTGGCGCAGTTCCAGCCGCAGGTGCTCGCGCACGCGCGCGTCGAGCGCGGACATGGGCTCGTCGAGCAGCAGCAGCGAAGGCGCCGGCGCCAGCGCGCGGGCCAGCGCCACGCGCTGCTGCTGGCCGCCGGAAAGCTGGCCGGGGAACTTGCGCTCGCTGCCGTCCAGGCCCACCAGCGCCAGCATTTCCCGCACGCGCGCGTCGCGGTGGACGCGGCCCATGCCGCGGCCCTGCAGGCCGTAGGCCACGTTCTGGCCGACGGTGAGATTGGGGAACAGCGCGTAGGACTGGAACAGGATGCCGTAGTCGCGCGCCTGCGGCGGCAGGCCGGTCAGCTCGCGGCCGCCGGCGTGGATGTGGCCGGTGTCCTCGCGCTCGAGGCCGGCGATGATGCGCAGCAAGGTGGTCTTGCCGCAGCCCGACGGCCCCAGCAGGCACAGCAGCTCGCCCTGCGCCACCGACAGCGACACGCCGTCCAGCGCCTGGAAACCGCCTGCCCCGCCGAAGCGCTTGCCGACCTGCTCGACCGCCAGGAACGCGCGCCCCGGCGCGGACTCACCTGCTTGCATGAATGACCGACCCTTGATGCCATGATGACAGGGGGCATGTTAGGGACGGTGCGTGCCAGTCATGTGGCAGGCAGGCAAAGAATGCCGATGCCGGCATTGGCGGATTTGCGGGCGGGCGCGCGGGCCGCCGCCTGGCTTACTGGTTGGATGCCACCCGCTGGGTGCGCGCCTGCATGACGGCCTCGCCGCCGGCCGCGCAGATTTCCATCAGGCCGCCGAGCGGCAGCGCCTGGCAGAACAGGTAGCCCTGCACGGCATCGCAGCCGCGCTCGCGCAGGAAGGCGAACTGCGCCGGCGACTCCACGCCCTCGGCCACCACCTGCAGGTGCAGCTGGTGGCCGAGCGTGATGATGGCCGCGGCCACGGCCTGGTGGTGTTCGTCGTGCGCCACGTCGTCGACGAAGGACTTGTCGATCTTGAGCTTGTCGATCGGCAGCCGCGTCAGGTAATTCAGGCCGGAATAGCCCGTGCCGAAATCGTCGATCGACAAGCCCACGCCGAGCGCGCGCACGCGCTCGAAGGTCTCGATGGTCTTGCTGCCGCCCTCGATCAGGATGCCCTCGGTGACCTCGATGGTCAGCGCCCGCGCCGGCAGCCCCGCCGCCTCCAGGCAGTGCTTGACCATGGCGGGAAAACCGGCCTGGCGCAACTGCAGCGGCGAGATGTTGACCGCCACGTCCAGCTCCATCCCCAGCTTGCTGCGCAATTGCTGGATCTCGCGGCAGGCGGTGGCCAGGATCCATTCGCCCAGCGGCATGATCAGCCCGCTCTGCTCGGCGATGGGGATGAACTCGGCCGGCGGGATCACGCCGCGCTCGGGCGTGTCCCAGTGGATCAGCGCTTCCACGCCGGCGATGCGCAGCGTGGCGGCGTCGACGATGGGCTGGTAGCGCAGCTTGAACGCATGCGTGGCCAGCGCGCGCCGCAGCAGGCCTTCGATGGTGAAGCGCGCCATCGAGGCTTCCGCCATCTCGCTGGAAAAGCGGCTGAGCTGCGCGCCGCCACGGCGCTTGGCCGTGTACATGGCGGCGTCGGCGTTCTTGAGCAGGTCGGCGAGGTTGTCGCCGTCGTCGGGGCACAGCACCATGCCGATCGACGGCGTCAGGCGCAGGCGCTGGCGGCCCAGCCGCAGCTCTTCCGACAGCCGCGCCAGGATCTTGGCGGCGACCAGTTCGGCCTCGCTGTCCTGGGCGATGGCGTCGAGCACCACCACGAACTCGTCGCCGCCCATGCGCGCGACCAGGTCGGCGTGGCGCACCGCGGCCTTGAGGCGGTCGGCCACGATGCGCAGCACCTCGTCGCCGATATGGTGGCCGAGCGACTCGTTGATGCGCTTGAACTGGTCCAGGTCCAGCAGCAGCAGCGCGATGCGCTCGCCCTTGCGCAGCGCGCGCTGCAGCACCAGTTCGGTGCGCGCGTGGAGCTGGGCGCGGTTGGGCAGGCCCGTGAGCGCGTCATGGTGCGCCAGGTGCCGGATGTATTCGTCGGCGCGCTTGCGCTCGGTCAGGTCGTGCGCGATGGCGAGGTAGCCGCCGCCGTCCAGCGCCGCGCCGCCGTGCGCGGCGCCCGCCGCCGGCGTGCCGGGCAGCGCCGTGAGCGTCAGCTGCACCGGCAGCCGCGAGCCGCCCTTGCGCACGTAGGTCCATTCCTGTTCGTCGGCCAGCCCCAGGCGCGCCTTGCCGGTCACCGCCGGCAGGCCCGCCGCGACCGGCTCGCCCAGCTCGCTGGTCAGCGTGGCGGCGCGCGCGGCCACTTCGTCCGGGTCGAGGAAATCGAGATAGCGCATGCGCCCGGCCACCTCGCTGGCCTGGTACCACAGCATGCGCTGGCCGGCGCGGTTGATGCCGCTCACCAGGCCGTCGCGGTCGAAGGTGATCACGCACAGCGCGGTGTGGTCGATCACGCGCGCGCTGCGCTCGGCCTGCTCGGCCGCCGCCAGTTCGGCGCGGCGCACCACGCTCAGGTCGGTCACCGTCCACAGCACGCGGCCGGCCCCGGCCGCCGGCACCGGCACGGCCGTCACGCGCGCCGGGAACACCGTGCCGTCGGCCTTGCGCGCGGCGGCGTCGAGCCGGGCTTGCGGCCCGCCGGCGGCCAGCGCCGCCGCGTCGGGCAGCAAGGTGGCGATGGCGGCGCCGGCAAACTGGTCCGCCGCCTTGCCGAACATCGCCGTGGCGGCGGGGCTGGCGGTCTGGATACGTCCGCCGGCATCGCACACGATGAAGGCGTCGGTGGCGCTGGCCAGGCCGGCACGCTGCAAGGCGCCGTCGGACTGGCGCGCCTGGCGCGCCCGCACCGCCAGTTGCCAGGCGCGGCGCTGCTGGCGCGACAGCACCAGCACCAGCCAGGCCATCAGCACCGAGGCCAGCAGGCCGCCCGCCAGCACCAGCAGCGCGCGGCGCGGCCGGTGCGCGGCCTCGAAGGCCGGCGTGGCGGCGCCGTGCAGGGTCCACACGCGGCCGCCGAACGCCAGTTCGCGATCCACCGCGAACTGTGTGGCCGATGGCGGCGTCCCGCCGGCGGCGGGCTCGGCGTCGCCGGCCAGGAAGGCGGCCGGCGCGATCTCGCGCCCGTCGTAGAGCGCCAGCGAAAGCGCCCCCGCCGCGGGCAGGCCGACGCCGCGCAGCAGGTCGTCGAGCCGCAGCGAGGCATAGACGTAGCCGGCCACCGCCTGGCGCCGCTGCGCGGCGGTGTTCAGCGGCATGCCGTTGCCGTACACCGGCATGTAGAGCACCGCGCCGCGCTGCGGCGCCTGCGCCTCGCTCTCGCGCACCAGCTCCAGGCCGGCGGTCAGGCGCGCCTCGCCGCTATCGCGGGCGGCCTCGGCCGCCGCGCGCCGTGCCGGCTCGGAAAGGATGTCGTAGCCGAGCCCACGCGTGATGCGCCCGGCAAACGGCTCGACGAAGACGATCGGCGCGTATTGCTCGCGCGCGCCGCGCGGGTAGACCTCGAACACCGGCAGGCCTTCGCGGCGCATGGTCTCCGCCAGGCGCTCGAGGTCGCGCGGCGCGGTCAGGCGCGCAAAGCCGATCGAATGGGTGCCGGGGGGCAGGTCGTCGAGCTGGGCGGTGTAGAGGTAGGTGCGCCACTGCGCCCGGGTGGCGCCGGGCTCGGCCGCGAACAGGCCGGTGGTGCCGCGCAGCAACTGCTCGTTTTCCTGCAGGCGGCGCTGCAGGGCGGAGAAGACCGGCGCGTAGTAGCCGTCGAAGTCGGCCCGCGCCGCCTCGCGCTCGAGCGTGCGCATGCCGTGCCACGCGCCGCCCGTGGCCAGCGCGCCGGCGGCGGCGACCAGCAGGGACAGCAGGACGGGCGAAAGTGAGGGCAGTTTCATGTCGGGTCCAGGCGCGGATGGAAGCCCTCGGTGCCGCACCCTGCCGCTGCAGGGCTACGAGGCACTATACCTTGGCCGCCCGGGCTCGCCCAGCCCCGCCACCCCGGCGCAACGTGCGGCGCCACACGCACCCGCCCGCCCGGCCGAAAGGCGCACGCCGGACTCGCGCCCGGCTGGCGCTTGTGGTAGGGTTGCCGCACCCGCAACCCTGTCGAAGCCGGATTTCCCGGCAGCCCTGCGGGGCAGGCCGGCCGGAAGGCTCGCGCCATCCCCCGACTCCGCCGGCTCGCATGTCATTCCTTCCGCTTTCCCTGAAGGCGCGTCTCGCGCTGATCACCACGGCACTGGCCGCCGTGCTCGGTACCGGCATCGTGCTGGCTTCGCTCTATTACGCCCACGACGACCTGCGCGCCGCGCTGCAGGACCAGCAGGACTCCATCGTCAAGCTGGCCGCCAGCCAGCTCGACACCGCCATGGAAGACCGCATCACGCTGCTGGCGCACCTGGCGCCGCAGCTGGCGGACCGGCTGGCGCTGCCGGGCCCGGCGCTGCGCCGCCTGCTGGAGAACCGCATCCCGATCCCGGGCACCTTCAATTCCTACATGATCGCCGACGCCCAGGGCCAGGTGCTGGCCCAGCCGGGCGTGCCGGTCAACGTCGCCGACCGCGACTACTTCCGCGAAGCCGCGCGCACGCTGGAGCCGGTGGTCTCCCCTCCCATCCGCGCCCGCACCAACGGCGCCACCGGCGTGCTGGTGGCGGTGCCGATCCTCTCGGCCAGCGGCGAATTCCGCGGCCTGCTGGGCGGCTGGCTGGACCTGGCCAGCGCCAACTTCCTGGTGGAGATCACGCACAACCGGCTCGGCACCACCGGCTTCTACTGCCTGGTCTCGGCCGGGCGCACGCCGGTCTACGTGCGCCACCCCGATCCGGCCAGGGCCATGCAGCCGGCCCGCCCGATGGGCGACACCTGCGGCGTGGACGACCGCAACGGCCGCATCGAATTCCTCTCGCCCGAGCGGCCGCTGATCTCGCGCTACCTGCTGGAAAGCACCGGCTGGGAACTGGTGGCGGTACTGCCCGCGCGCGAGGCCTTCGCGCCGCTGCACGCCATGCAGGCGCGCTTCCTCGGGCTGGCGCTGCTGGCGCTGGCGGGGGTGGCGCTGATGATCTGGCTGACCGTGCGGCACCTGCTGGCCCCGCTCATGCGCCTGCGGCAGGTGGTGCGCGAGAGCGCGCACGACCTCGCCGCCTACGAGCGCCTGCCGGCCCAGCAGCGCGACGAGATCGGCGACCTGGCGCGCGCCTTCGGCCAGCTCATGCGCGACCTGCGCGAGCGGCGCGAACAGCTCGACCTGAGCGAGCGCCAGCTGCGCGCCGTCACCGACACCCTGCCCGCGCTGCTCGGCTTCGTCGATACCGAGGAGCGCTACCTGTTCAACAACGCCGCCTACGAGCGCACCTTCGGCATCCCGCTGAACCAGCTGCGCGGCATGACCGTGCGCGAGGTCATCGGCGAGGCCCGCTACGCGCGCGCGCGGCCGTTCCTGCAGAAGGCCCTGGGCGGCACCGCGGTGACCTTCGAGGCGGAAGACAGCGACCCCGAGTACCGCTGCATGGAAACCAGCCTGCGCCCGGAATGGAATGCCGAGGGCAGCCAGGTGATCGGCGTGCACGTGCATGTGCAGGACGTGACCCAGCGCAAGCTGGAAACCATGCGGCTGTCGCGCATCTCGCGCCTGGACCACCTGACCCAGCTGCTCAACCGCAGCGCGTTCGAGTCGCTGCTGCAGGCGGCCATGGCGCGCAGCCGCGAGGGCGGCCGCCTGATGGCGCTGTTCTACCTGGACATGGACCGCTTCAAGGCCGTCAACGATTTCCACGGCCATATCACCGGCGACCTGCTGCTGCAGGCGTTCGGGCGGCGCCTGCAGCGCTGCGTGCGCGAGCGCGACGCGGTGGCCCGGCTCGGCGGCGACGAGTTCGCCGTGGTGCTGGAGGACATCGGCGCCGCGGCCAACGCGCGGCGCATCGCCCAGGCCATCGTGCAATCGGTCAGCCGGCGCTTTTTCATCGACGGCGTGTTCGCCGACGTGGACGTGAGCATCGGCGTGGCGCTCTACCGGGGCGCGCCGATGCCGGACCAGGAACTGATGCGCCAGGCCGACACCCTGCTCTACCGCGCCAAGGCCGCTGGCCGCGGGCGCTTCGAGATCGGCCCGCCGGAGCTGCTGGAGGAGGCCGGCGGCGCCGGCCCGCAGGACACCTCCGACGCCTAGGGACCAGGGACGGGCGCGGCGGCAGCGCCGCCCATGGTCATCACATTAGCTCATGCGCCTGTGAGCAGGCATCGTTTGCGCCGGGTCCCGCCCGTGCCCAGAATGCGTCCATCCCCTTTCCTCATGGACGCCATGTCATCGTCGCCGCAGCACGCTCCCGCCCCTCCCTCCGCGCCCGCTCCGGGCGGCAAGCCGCTGCACGGCGTGCGCGTGGTCGATTTCACCCGCGTGTTCGCCGGCCCGTACTGCGCGATGCTGCTGGCCGACCTGGGCGCGGAAGTCATCAAGATCGAGATGCCGGGCGCCGGCGACCCGCTGCGCACCCAGGGCCCGCCGTTCCATCACGGCATCGGCGTGACCTTCCTCGCGGCCAACCGCAACAAGCGCTCGCTCACGCTGGACCTGCGCAGCCAGCGCGGGCAGGAGATCGCGCGGGCGCTGTGCGCCCGCGCGGACGTGGTGCTGGAAAACTTCCGCCCCGACGTCATGCCGAGGCTGGGCCTCGGCTACGAGGAACTGTGCGCGGACAACCCCGGCCTGGTCTACGCCTCCATCTCGGGCCTCGGCGCCGACGGGCCCGACCAGCGCCAGGGCGCGTTCGACCTCACCATCCAGGCGCTAGGCGGCTACATGAGCATTACCGGCGAGCCCGGCGGCAACCCGGTCAAGCTCGGCACCTCGGCATTCGACATCATCGCCGGCATGAACTGCCACGCGGCGGTGCTGGCCGCCCTGCTCCACCGCGGCCAGACCGGGCGGGGGCAGAAGGTGGAGACCAGCCTGCTGGAAGGCGAAGTGGCGTTCCTGGCCAATGCCGCGCTCGAATACCTGCTGACCGGCGAGGTGCCGCGCAAATGGGGCTCGGAGCACGCGCAGCAGGCCCCGTACAAGGCCTTCCGCACCGCCGACGGCTGGATCGTGGTGGGCGCCGGCTACCAGAACCTGTTCGAAGCGTTCGCGCACGCGCTGGGCCGCGCCGACCTGATCGGCGACGCGCGCTTCGCCGATCTCGCCGCGCGCGTGCAGAACCGGGACGCGCTGTACGCGATCCTCGACGCCGAGGTCGCCGCGCACCGCACGCAGGACCTGATCGCCACGCTCGATGCCTGCAAGGTGCCGTGCGCGCCCGTCAACGACGTCGCCCAGGTCTTCGGCCACCGCCAGGTGCTGCACCGGCAGATGCTGCAGCACGTGGTGCATCCGAGCTACGGCGAGCTGCCCCAGCTCGGCGCGGCGGCGAAGTATTCCGCCTTCGCGGTGGAAGCGGACTGGACCGCGCCGCCGCTGCTCGGCGAGCACAGCGCCGAGATCCTGCAGGACTGGCTGGGCATGGCCGCGCCGGAAGTGGCGTCGCTGCGCGAGAGCCGCGTCATCTGAGCTCGCCGCGCGCGGCGGCCGCCTGCGCCAGCAGCCAGGCGCGGAAGACCTCGAACTTGGGGTCGGTGCGGCGCGCGGCCGGATAGACCAGGCAATACGAATCCGCGCTGCGGTAAGGCGACTCGAACGGGATCACGAGGCGGCCTGCGGCGATGTCCTCGCTGATCAGCAGGCGCGGCAACAGCGCCACGCCCAGCCCCGCCACCGCGGCCTGCATGATCATGTAGAAATGGTCGAAGCGCGGGCCCACCCACGCGTTGATGTCGACGCCCTTGGCGTCCAGCCAGTCCTTCCACCATTTCGGCCGGCGCGTCTGCTGCAGCAGCACGTGGCGCGCGAGGTCCGCGGGCCGCGCCAGCGGCGGCTGCGCGCGCAGGTACGCCGGCGAGCAGGCCAGCACCACCTCCTCGCCGATGAGCGGGTCGGACAGCACGCCGGGCCAGTCGTTGTTGCCGAAGTAGACCGCCGCGTCCAGCCCTTCGGCCTCGAAGTCGAACGGCTTGTTGTGGGTCGCCAGGTTGATCAGGATCTGCGGGTGCGCGTTGCTGAAGGCCTCGAGCCGGGGGATCAGCCACTTCACGCTGAACGCCGGCGGCGTGCCCAGCCCGAGGATGCCGCCCCGCCCCTTGTTGGCCATCAGGTTGACGGTGGCGGCCTGCATCTTCTCCAGCGCCACGCTGATCTCGCCGACATAGGAGCGCCCGGCCTCGGTCAGCTCCAGCCGCTGCTTGACGCGCTCGAACAGCAGCACGCCGAGGTAGTCCTCCATCACGCGGATCTGCCGGCTGACCGCGCTCTGCGTCAGGTTCAGCTCGCTGGCCGCCTTGGTGAAGCTCAGATGGCGCGCCGCGGCCTCGAACGTGCGCAGCGCGGCCAGGGAAGGAAGTTGCCAGCCCATGATGTCCCGGGTTATGCGATTAACTCATGATCGGGCAACTATACATCGTTTGAGATTGCACGATAAGCGCCACAGAATGGCTCCCTGCGAAATCCACCAAGCGAGGTCGATGAAAATATGTCGTGCACTGGCAAGAGCAATCCGCCCGCCCATGTCCCCGCGGACGTGCTGGTCCTGGGCGGCGGGCTGGGCGCGTATCGCGCGGCGATCGCCGCCAAGCAGCGCGATGCGCGCCTGCGCGTGGTGATGGCGTACCGCGCCCACGGCGCCTCGCCGCACATCATCGGCTTCAACGCGCCGATCGGCGCGGCCACGGCCGACGCGCCCGGCGACAGCAGCGCCACCTACTACGAGGACACCCTGCGCGGCGGCCGCGGCCTGAACCATGCGCCGCTGGCGCGCCACCTGGCCGAGCACGCGGCGGCCGCGTTCGAGGAACTGGTCGCGCTGGGCGTGCCGTTCTCGCGCCAGGGCGCGCACGGGCCCTTCGCGCAGCGCCACCTGTCCGGCAACAGTTGCGCGCGCTCCGTCTTCGTGCCCGGCGGCACCGGCCGCGCCGCCATGAGCGCGCTGATCCGCCATGCGCGCGCCATCGGCATCGAGGCCATCGCCGGGCACCAGGTGGTCGACCTGCTGCGCGACGGCGACCGCGTGGCCGGCGCGCTGCTGTGGAAGCCGCACAGCGACCGGCTGGTGGCATGCGGCGCGCGCGCCGTGGTGATCGCGCTCGGCGGCATCGGCCGGCTCTACGAGGACAGCACCTATCCGGCCGACGTCAACGCCGACGCCTACGGCCTGGCCCTCGACGCCGGCGCCGCGCTGATGGACATGGAGTTCGTGCAGTTCGAGCCGGTGGTGACGGTGTGGCCGCCCGCCTGCCGCGGCATGGAGATGCCGACCGCCATGCTCGGCGACGGCGCGCGCCTGCTCAATGCGCGCGGCGAGCGCTTCCTGGCCAGCGGCGAGCACCCGCAAGGCGAGCGCGGCATGGAGAAGGCGCGCATGGCGATGCTGATCCAGCGCGAGATCGACGCGGGCCGCGGCTGGCCCGAAGGCGGCGTGCGCTTCGACACCACCGTGGTGCCGCCGGACAAGCTCGAAAGCTACGTCTCGCACTGCGCGCGCCTGCGCCGCGCCGGCGTCGACCCGGCGCGCACGGCGCCGCTGGTGGCGCCGGCCGCGCACAGCATGATGGGCGGCATCGCCATCGACGCGCGCGGCTGGACCGGCGTGCGCGGGCTCTATGCCGGCGGCGAGGCGGCCGGCGGCGTGCACGGCGCGAGCCGCCTGGCCGGCAACGGCTGCACCGACACGCTGGTGTTCGGCGCGCTCGCCGGCAGCTCCGCCGCCGAGGACGCGGCCTCGCTGCCGCCGTGGCAGGCCGCGGCCGCGGCCGCCGCGGCGCGCCGTTGCCTGGCCGACGCGGGCCTCGGCCACGGCGACGCCGGCCCGCCCGGCCAGGCCGACGCGGCGCGGCAGTCCATACGGCACGCGCTGTCGCGCGCGGCGGGCATCTGGCGCACCGGCGCGCAGCTCGCGGCCGCGCGCGACAGCGTCGCGGCGCTGCGCGGCCAGCTGCGCGCCGGCGGCGGCGCCGACCTGGCCACGCTGCTCGCGCGCATCACGGCCCGCCGCATGGCCGATGCCGCCGGCGCCATCCTCGGCGCCGCGCTGATGCGCCGCGAAAGCCGCGGCGCGCACCAGCGCACCGATTTCCCGGCGCGCGACGATGCCCGCTGGCGCGGCAACATCCACCTGCGCCGGCAGGACGGCGGCGCCGTCGCGGCCACCTTCGTCCCGGCCCCGGACGCCGGCGCCCCCATTCCCACAAGGCAAGCACATGAACTTTGAACCGACCGAAGAACAGGCAATGGCGCTCGACGGATGGGCGCGCTTCGTGGCGCGCGAGATCGCGCCGCTGGCCGCGCCGCACCGCGACCATCCGTTCCCGCGCGACGTCGCGCACGCGCTGATCAAGCGCATGGCGCCCTACGGCGTCGGCTCGGGATGGATCCCGCAGGCCAGCGGCGGCCCCGGCTATGACTTCCTGACCAGCGGCCTGCTGTTCGAGATGCTGTCGCGCCACACGCCCGACACCGCCGGCCTGGCCTGGGTGGCCGAAGGCGCCGCGCTGAAGGTGCACGACAACGGCAGCGAGGCGGTCAGGGCGCGCTACCTGCCGGGGCTGATCGCCGGCGACCTGATCGGCTGCTCGGCCATCAGCGAGCCTGGCATGGGATCGAGCGTGCGCGAGATGCGCACGCGCGCCGTGCGCGACGGCGCCTACTACCGCATCACCGGCGAGAAGATGTGGACCTCCAACGCGACCGTGGCCGACTTCGTGCTGGTGATGGCGCGCACCGGCGAGCAGGAATTCTCGATGTTCCTGCTCGACCGGGAGGAGCATCCGTTCGCCGTGCGCGACATGCCCAAGCTCGGCCTCAACAGCTGGCCCATGTGCGAGATCGTGCTCGACGACGTGGTGGTGCCCGCCGACAACATGCTCGGCGCGCCCGGCGCCGGCCTGCGCGAGACCATGAAGGGCTTCGACCGCTCGCGCTGCTTCGTCTCGACGCTGGCGCTGGGCATCGGCCACGCCGCGCTGCAGGAATCGATCGCCTATGCCACCCAGCGCACCCAGTTCGGCAAGCCCATCGCGGGCCACCAGCTGGTGCAGGGCATGCTGGCGGAAATGGCCACCGACCTGGCCGCGTCGCAATTGCTGGTGTACCGCGCGCTGGCGGCGCTGGCCTCCGGGCGGCGCTGCGAGCTGGAGGCGTCGATCGCCAAGTCGTTCACCACCGAGGCGGCGCAGCGGATCACCTCGCGGGCGATCCAGATCCACGGCGCCTTCGGCCTCACGCGCGAATTCCCGGCCGAGCGGCATTTCCGCAACGCGCGGATGCTGACCATCCCCGACGGCACCACCCAGATCAACCAGCTCATCATCGGCAAGAAGCTGACCGGCGTGGACGCGTTCGGCTGAGACGGCGGCAACCGCGACAAGAACGCAAGAACGCAGGAACGCAGGAACGGCGACAAAGAACAAAGAACAAAGAACGGCGAACAACGACAACACAGGAGACAGACAGATGAGATCACCTTCACCATTCCACCTCGCGCGGCGGGCCGCGGCATCCTGCAAGACGCTGGCCGCGCTGCTGCTGGTGCCGCTGCTCTGCGGCCCGGCGCTGGCCGCCGGCGACGCGTGGCCGGCCAAGCCGATCCGCATCCTGCACGGTTTCTCGCCCGCGGCCGCCACGCACTATCTCGCGCAGCAGATCGGCGAGCGCATCACGGCGGAGACCGGCATGGCCGTCATCGTCGAGCCGCGCCCGGGCGCGGGCGGCAACATCGGCACCGACGCGGCCGCCAAGTCGCCCGCCGACGGCTACACGTTCTACCTCGGCACGGCCGGCACGCACGCCATCAACGCCTCGCTGTACCGCAAGCTGCCGTTCGACCCGGTCAAGGACTTCGCGCCGGTGACGCTGCTCGCGGACATCCCCAACGTGCTGATCGTCAACAACAACCTGCCCGTCAATTCGCTCAAGGACTACGTGGAGCTGGCCCGCCGCAAGCCCGGCACGGTGCACTTCGGCTCCAGCGGCAACGGCACTTCGATGCACCTGGCCGGCGAGCAGTTCAAGCGCGTGGCCGGCATCGACATCGTCCACGTGCCGTACCGCCAGTCGTCGGCCGCCGTCTCCGACCTGATGGGCGGGCAGATCGAGTCGATGTTCCACCAGGTGCCCGCGGTCTATACCCTGATCAAGGCGGGCAGCGTCAAGGCGCTGGCCGTGACCACGCGCCGGCGCGTGGCCGCGCTGCCGGACGTGCCGACCGTGGCCGAGTCCGGCTATCCGGGCTTCGAGTCCGATACGTGGTACGCGCTGTTCGCGCCGGCGGGCACGCCGCGCCCCATCGTCGAGCGCGTCAACCACATCGTGACCACGGCGCTCAAGGGCGAGCTGGGCGCCAAGCTCGAAGCGCTCGGCATGACGCCGCGCCCCTCGACGCCGGAAGAGCTTGCCGCCGCGATCACGCGCGACACCGCCATGTGGCGGGTGATCGTCGAGCGCGTCGGCGCGCGGCTCGACTGAGCGGCGCCGCCGATGGACAAGTCTCGCCCCCGGGCCAGTGCGCGCCGCGCCGGCGCGGACGCGCTGCTGCTGCAAGTGCGGGCGCAGTCGGCCAGCCTGTCGCGCTCGGCGTGCCGGAACTCGGTGTTTCCCGAAGACGCCTACCGCCGCGCCCACGCCGCGCTGCTGGCGCGCTCGCTCGACGAGCACCGCGTGCGCGACGCCGTGGTGCTGGTGGCCTGCGCCGCCGAGACCTCGCTGCGCCTGGCGCCGCGCGTCATCGAGCGCTGCGGCGCCGCCGTCGCGGCCTGCCAGGAGCGCGAGGTCCGCGCGCTGTTCTGGGCCGCGGTGCGGCGCATGGCGCCGCCGCGCCGGGGCGCGTGAAGCGCGCCGCCGGGCGGGGCCGGAACGGACAGAACGGCCGGAGTGGCCTTTATTCGCCCTCGAACGGCACGTGCTTGCCGTCGCGCGACTGGTAGCCGAGCTTGGTGTCGGCGCCCATCATCTTTTCCCAGGCCACCATGGCATCGGCCACGGCGTTGGGCTCGCCCTTGAACACCAGCACATCGTTGCCGCAGTTCGGGCACTGGCCGCCGAACACGGCGTCGATGCCGCGCAGGTTGGGCGCGTCGATGGCGTCGAAGGTGCCGAAGGCGGTCTTGCACGAGCCGCACACCAGCTGGGCGGGCCGCAAGGCCGCCAGTTTTGCGCGGGCCTGGTCCGCGCGTTCTGCCTGGCTGCCCCGGCGTTTTGCTTCACCCATGATTCACTTCCTTCGCGCGCGCCGCGTGGCCGCGCGCTTTCTCTAAGCATTGATTGTGGCCGGCGCCTCCTGCGTTCAGAACGGCAGCGGGCCGACCGCGGATTGCGGCGCCGCCGGCGGGAACGCGATCGGCCCGGTCTGGCGCTGCAGCGCGTAGCGCACGTAGACGCCGGCGTACCACTGGCGGTAGTCGCGCGCATTGTCGAGCCCGAGCAGGCCGCCCACGTAAAGCTGCTGCGCCGCCTGGTATTCGACCGATCCGACCAGATTGTAGGCCAGGCCGGTCTTCGACTGGCCCTGGTAGACCGCGTTGGTCGAGCTGGTCAGGTTCTTGGCGTTGGCCGCGGCCACCGCCGCGTTGGCCGCCGACTGGGCTGCCGCATCGGTGGGGAAGTAGTTGGAATCGTCCTCCCGGAAGGCCTGCATGCCCAGCGCGCCGCGCACATTGTAGGCCAGCCGGCCGCTGCGCCCGGTCAGCGACAGCGGCACCGTCACCGCGAAGTAGGTCTGCGGGCTGAAATAGCCGCCCTGCCCGAAGGTGAAATAGCGCAGGTTGTCCGCGTAGCCCATCGAGGTGAAGTTGACGCCGCTCATGAGGCGCTGGTCGGGGCTGTCGATCACGCGCAGGTAGAAGCCGCCGCCGCCTTCCCAGCGCGTGTTGCGCTTGACGTCGTGGCCGGTCAGCAGGCCGTAGCCGCCGTAGCCGTACAGGCCGAAGAAGCCGTCGTCCCAGCCGAGATCGGCGCGCGCGCTGCTGTTCATCACGCCGCCCCACTGCAGGCCGGTGCGCTCGTCGCGCACGCCCGCGTAGGACAGCAGGCTGTCGGTCACCGGCCGGCGCGAGGCGCCGAGCGAGAGCGTGGTGCGCTGGCTCAGCGGCAGGTTGAGCCTGGCTCCGGCATTGACGTCGGTGTAGCGGAAGCCCAGCGGCGTGCTGCCCAGGTCGGCGGTAAAGCGCTCCGATTCGTAGGCCACGCCGAGCGCCACGCCGAAGGCGTTCTGCGGCCCGGCCGAGGCCGATTGCAGCGGCGTGCCGGCCAGGTTGACGGCCGCGCCGTTCACGCCGTAGGCCAGCGGCCCGCCGCCGAAGCGCGAGGCGCTGTTGAAGTCGCCGCCGACCGAGCCGCTGTCCAGCGCCACCGGAGTCACGCGCGCCACCAGCTTGCCGTTGCCGGCCGCCATCTTGGCTTCGGCCACGACCTGCATCTCGGTGAGCTGGCTCATGCCGGAGTCGCCGTTGCGCCCGCGCAGCATGGGGCCGCCGGCGAGCGTGCCGGCGCGCTGCGACTCGATCTCGCTGAGTTCCTGCTGCGCGGTCCGGGGGCCGGTCGGGTTGGCCTGCGAGTCCGCGTCGGCCAGCCACGGCGCGCGCGCCTGCGCGCCGAACGGCTGGCGCGCCGGCGCGGTGGCCGGCGCGACCGGCACCGCGGGAGCCGCCGCGGCCTGCGGCACCGGATACTGGGCCGCATAGGGCGCCGCCTGAGGGACCGGATACTGGGCCGCCGGCTGCGCGTCCTGCGCCGCCGGATAGGCGCCGTAGCCCGGCGCCGCGCCGGCCGTCCTGCCGGCCGGCGCCGCCTTGCCGCGCGTGGTGGCGGTGGCGGTGGCAGTGGCGGGCGCGCGCAGCGGCGCGGGCACCGGTTGCGGGTAGTACGCCTGCGGCGGCTGGAGCGCGGGCGCCGCGGCGGGCGCGCTGCCGGCCGGCGCCGGGATGTAAGGCTGGCCGTACGCCTGGGCGCCGGCGTTCATCGCCACCGGCAGCGCGGCGGGCGCGACCGTGGGCGCCGGCACCGCGAGATACGGTGCCTGCGAGCCGGGCGGCGGCAATTGCGAAGCGGTGCGCTGGCCCGGCAGGCCGACGAAGGGGTTGGAGGGCACGCGGTCGAAGCCGGCCCCGCCCGGGCGCCCGCCCGGCGGCGCGCCGGCGGCGGCCTCGGCCGCCACCGCGGCGCGGAAGTATTCCGCCGCGCGCGAGGTCTTGCCCTCGGCGCGGTAGAGCCGCCCGGCCGCGGTCAGCACCTTGGGCGAGGTCGGCGCCTGCGCCAGCGCCATCTGCAGCGTGCCCTCGGCCCAGCCGTATTCCTTGGCGGCGGTGGCGGTGCCGATCGCGGCCAGCATCAGGTCGAGGTTGCGCGGGTCTTTCTCCAGCACGCTCTCGTACAGAGACAGCGCCTGCTTGTTGTCGCCGGCCTGGGCGTACATGCGCGCCAGGCTGGCGCGCACCGCGCCGTTGCCGCCGCGCTCGGACAGCGCCGGGGCCAGCATGTCGTAGGCGGCCACGAGGTCGCCGCTCTCGGTGAGCGCGTCGGCCTGGCGCACGATGTACGCCACGCGCAGGTCGTCGTAGTCCTTGCGCTGCTGCGGGCTGAGCGCCGCGCCGCCGAGCTGGCGCAGCACGCCGGCCAGCTCCACGTCCTGGCGGGTCTTGAGCAGGATGGCGGCGTATTGCAACTGCATGCCGGTGTCGGGCCGCGGCGTGCGGCTCATCACGCTGCGCATCAGCGAGAGCGCGCGCGGCTCGTCGCCGGCATCGGCGTAGGCCAGCGCCAGCGCGCCGAGCTGGTCGGCGTCCTGCTGCGCGTAGCGCTCGGCGTCCCGCAGCACGGCCAGCGCCGCGGGCTGCTGGCCGGCGGCGGCCAGGCCGCTGGCGCGCTCGGCCTCGGCATGGACCCACAGGCGGCGCTGCAGCGTGCCCATGTCGCGCGTGCGGCTTTGCGGCGGGATGCGCTCGAGCGCGTCGAGCCCGGCCTGCCACTCTCCGGTCTCGGCGCTCAGCAACGCGCTGGCGTAGAGCGCGTCGGGCATGTTGGGGTTGGACAGCAGCAGGCCGTCCATGATGCCGCGCGCCTGTTCCTTGAGGCCCATCGCCGCGTAGGTGCGCGCCGCGTCGAGCCGCACCCACGGGCTGGTCGGGTCGGCCGCCATGGCGTCTTCCAGCGCGCGGCGCGCGCCGGCGGTGTCGCCGCGCTGCAGGGCCGCGCGCGCCTGGCCGCGCGCTTCGTCGGCGCGCAGCCGGCCCAGCGAGCCCATCTTTTCCTGCTGGGCGGGCGTCAGGTCCTGCACGATGGCGAGCGCCTCGGCGCTCTTGTCCTGCGCCGACAGCACGCCCACCAGCCCGCGCGTGGCATCGGGATTATCGGGCTGCTGCCGCAGCACGCGGCGGTAGGCGGCCTCGGCCTGCGCGTACTGGCCGTCCTCGGCCATCACGTCGGCCAGCGCCACCTGCGCGGACGGCTCGCGCGCGTCGAGCTTGATGGCGCGCTCGAGCAGGCGGCGCGCCTCGGCGCGGTTGCCGCCGTTGCGCGCGGCGGCGGCCTGCTCGGACAGCAGCCAGTAGGTGGCGCTGTTCTGCGCGGCGCGGTAGCGCGTGCCCGCGCCGCGCCGGGCGGCCTGGTCGAAATAGTCCACCGCCTCGGCGAACTTCTCCTGCTTGAGGCGCAGCACGCCCATGCCGCCGAGTGCGTCGGCGTCGTCGGGGCGCTGCGCCAGCGCGGCCTGGAAGCGCTCGCCGGCGCGTTCCAGGTCGCCGGCATCCAGCGCGTCGAAGCCCTGCTGCACGACCTGGCGCGCCGGGTTGGCGCCGGCGCCGGCCACGCGCGTGGCCTCCTGCTGTTGCTGCGCCTTGACCGCGTCGAGCTTGGCGCGGATGGCGGCGTCGTCCGGATGCGCGGCCAGCCAGGCCTGGTACAGCGGCGCGTCGGCCGGGCGGCCCCCCAGCCAGGTCAGCGCGCGCCGCCAGCTTTGCGCCGCGGGGCCGGCCACGTCGGTGCCCTTCGAGAGCGCTTCGAGCTGGCGGATGCCTTCGCGGCGCGTGGCCTCGCGGTAAGTGAGATGCTGCGCCAGCGCGAGCTGCGCGCGGTTGTCGGACGGATTGGCGCGCGCCAGTTGTTCGAGGCCCTTGCGCGCTTCGTCCCAGCCCTGCGCGGTGCCGCCCAGGGTCTGGTAGTACTCCAGCGCCAGGTCGCCCTGCGGCGCGGCGCCGCCGGCGGCCTGCTGGTAGCGCTTGACCGCTTCCTCGCTCTGGCCGCTGCGCGCGAGCTGGCGCGCCTGCTCGACCTGCTGGCCGGCGCCGCCGCCGTCGATGATCTGTGTCAGGCGCGCGATCTGCGGCGAGCCGGGCTGGGCTTTCTTCAGGCGCTCGAGATAGCCGCGCGCGCTGTCGGCGCGGCCGGCTTCGGCCTCGGCCACGCCCATGCCGTAGAGCGCATCGGGCTGGCCGGGGTTGAGCCGCAGGATCTTCTGCCACGCTTCGGCGGCGCGGTCGCCGCGGCCGCGCTCCTGCCAGTACTTGCCCTGGTCCACCAGCAGCCGGACCGGGTCTTCCTGCGCGGCGGCGGCGGTGGCGAACGCGGCCAGCAGGCTCAGCGCGAGCGTCTTCGCGCGCAGCTTGCCGGCGCCCTGCTCCTGCGTACAAGAGGTCGCGCGTCCGTTCACGGCCGGGCGCTTGCGGTTCTGCATGTCTTCTCCCACTCCAGCTCCAGTTGGCCCGAGGGCGCGAACCGGTAGCGGCCTTCGGCAAAGCCGAGGCCGAATAGTCCTAGTACGGTGTCGTAATACGTGGCCGCGGATTTGCCGCCGGCGTCGATCATGGTTTCCGCGCGCGCGCGCTGCGCCGCCGCGGCCGGCGAGCCGGCCGCCTGCAGGAATGGCACCAGCGCGGCGGAGAAGCCGGCGGGGCCGTCGCCTTCGAGCGCGCCGCTGTCGGCATGCATGCGCTCGGGCGGCGCGGCGCGTCCCGCCATGCGTTGCGCCTGCGGCGCCAGCGCCTTCATCAGCACGCGGCCCGCGGCGTCGCCGCGCGGCGTCATGCCGGCCCACAGGTAGACGCGGATCGCGTCGTAGCTGCTCACGTCGCCCTTGACCGGATCGGTGAGGAAACCGGTACCGCCCTGGTCTGCCCGGTAGGCGGACCAGTCCGGCACGATGCCCTGCCTGGCCACCGCCTCCACGAACCTGCCGGCCTGCGCGGCCAGCGTGCCCCACGGCCCCGACGGGTCGGCGCCGGCGAGCCGGCGCAGCAGCGGCACCGGCAGGTAGCTGGCATTGAGGCGCCACTGGCGCGGGCCGTCTTCCGTGCCTTCGGCAAACCCCTGCGGCGCGGGCAGCAGCATGGCGCCGAAGCCCGGCAGCGGCACCACCTCCTGTTTCGCCGCGAGCGCGAGCAGCGCGCGCGCCTGCGCGGCGTAGCGCGGCTGGCGCCAGAGGCGCGCGGCCTCCAGCAGCGCGAACGCGAACCACAGGTCCGCGTCGGCGGCCGCGTTGGCGTCGATCACGCCCCACGAGCCGTCGCTGCGGCGGCCCCACTGCCACGCGGGCAGCTTGTCCTGCAGGCTGCCCGCGCCGAGGTTGGCGATGCTCCATTGCCAGAGGCGGTCGAAGGTGGCGCGGTCGTTGGCGACCAGCGCGAACACCATGCCGTAGGACTGGCCCTCCGAGGTGCTGTGCTGCTCGCGCGTGGACGGATCAAGCACGCGGCCGTCCTCCTGCACGAAGCGCGACAGGAACTGCTGGTAGAGCGGCCACGGGCAGGCGGCGGAAACGGTGGCGGAAACGGTGGCGGAAACGGCTGCGGAAACGGTGGCGGGCCAGCCGCCGAGCGTGCCGAGCACGCCCGTTGCGCCAAGCGCACCGATGGCGCCCAGCGCCGGCAGGCCAGCCAGCCAGCGGCGGCGCGGCCGGTTCACCGTCACGCCTGCACTCCCTGCTTGCGCCGGCTGGCGCGCGCGCGCAGCGTCAGGAACAGCAGCGCCGCCAGCAGCAGCGCGGCGCCCCCGGTCATCAGCACCATCACCAGCGGCCGCTGCGACAGCCACCACTGCACATAGGTCCACGGCGGGAGCTTGCCCACGTAGTAGCGCTGCTCGGCGGCCAGGCTGTCCACTTCCTTGCCGTGCACCAGCACCAGGCTGCCTTGAACGCGGGTGACCTGGTCCGGATCGAGCAGCACCTCGGTCATCGCCTGCAGCCCCTGCGGCGCGTTGCTGGCCAGCGCCACCACGCTGCGCCCGGAGGCCAGCGGCGACTCGAACGCGCTCAGCGCGGCATCGGTGCTGGCGCTGGCGAGCGACAGGCGCGTCTCGACCGGGCGGTCGCGCGTGCCGTCGGCGCCGTTCCACCAGCCCGTCACCGTGGAGACCATGTCGGTCAGCGCGAAGCGCTTCTCGTCGCCCGCCAGCGAGACCGGCATGCGCTCGGCCCACTGCGTGAACAGCGGCTGGTTCTGCGTGGTGCCGATCACCAGCAGGTCGCGCGCGGCCTGCCGGGCGACCTGCGCCGCGGCGGCCACGGCCACGCCGGTGGCGGGGTAGCCGGTGGACTCGCCCATGCGCCCCATCAGCGTGAGATAGGCCGTGTAGTCCTCCGCGCCGGGCTTGTCCGGCAGGATCACCGCGGTCTCGGCCAGGTCGGCCAGGCGCGTGAACGGGAAGCCGCTGTTGCCGAACACCGCCAGGTCCGGCAGCGCGATGAAGTGCGGCAGGCCGGTAACGTCGATGGTCGAGTCCGGGTCGATGGCGCCCTTGACGTTGTCGAGCATCACGTCCTTGCAGGCGCCCTGCTTGAGGTAGTCGTAGTAGAAATGGAACTGCAGCTGCGACTGCGCCGGCAGCATGAACAGCGGCAGCTCGAGGCGCTCGCGCACCGGCACCGAGCCGTCCGGCAGCACCTTGGCCAGCAGCTGGCTGGCGCGGCCGTCCTGGTTCTTGACCGAGCGCAGCGCGTAGGCGCGCAGGAACTGGCGGTTGACGTTGACGTTGAGGGTGGACTTGTCCACCACCGGGCGCGGCGTGTAGCGGTACTTGAGCTCGACCGGGATGCCCTTGCTGCGCCAGCCGAACAGGTCCGGCGGCAGGCGGAAGTTCACCCGCACCAGGTCCGGGTTGTAGCCCGAGACGTTGAGGTCGCGCACCTCGGCCAGCTCGCCGAAGCGCACCGGGCGGTCGCTGCGGATCCAGTTGGGCGCGTCATACGGGGCGCGCGGCGCCACCTCGTCGAACCTGGCGATGGTGGCGCTCTGCCCGGACAGCGCGCGCGCGCCCAGCGTGAGCGCGCGCGCGGCGGTCTTGAGCTCGGCGCTGTCGCGGCCCATCACCAGCAGCAGCTTGGCGTTGGCGTCGCCGGGATTGGGCACCACGGCGACGGACGGGCCGCCGATCGCGGGCACCGGCACGCCGGCGGGCTTTTCCTCGTTGGTGACGAAGACCACCGCGTTGCCGCTGGCCGGCACCTGGTTGAGCAGCGCGGCGAACGACGCGCCGCGGTACCCGGCCAGCGCGCCGAACCACGACGACACCGCGCCCGCGGCTTCCAGCGTGGCCGCCGACGGCGCGCCCGCGAACACGAACGGCAGCCTGAGCCGGCTGATGTCGCGGCGGTCGAAGAACGGCAGCGGCAGCAGCGACAGCTCGTTGGCCAGCGCCACCGGCGCCACCGTCAGCTCGAGCACGCTGCTGTTGCCCACCGTGGCCCACAGGCTGGAGTGGAACGGGTCCTCGCACTCGGTGGTGTAGTGGCCGATCAGCTGCAGGTTGAGCCGGTTGAACTCGGTGACCAGGCGCGGCTCGATGGCAATGTCGCGCTCCAGGCTGGTGCCCGCGCTCTCCTTGGGCACGGGCACGGTGGCGGCCACCTCGCCGTTGACCATCACGTTGATGTGCGAGAGCGCCGGGATCAGCGCCGGCGAATAGGTATAGCGCAGCTTGAGCCGGGCGGCGGTCACCACCTCGTCGGCGCGGATCGAGAACGGCACGCCATTGATGGCGTCCACGCCGCGCAACTGGAAGGGCCCGTCGGCGCCGAGCTGCTTGAGCGTGAACTGCACCGTGCGGCTGCCGGTGCGCGGCGCGGCGGCCGCTGCCGCGGGCGCCTGCGCGGCGACCGTGTCGCGGCCGGTATCCGGCTGGACGGCGCCCTGGGCGCCGGCGGGTTGCGCCGCCAGCATGGCAAACGCGAGGATGGCGCCCAGTCGGGTGCGCGCGGGCAAGCGTGGTGTATGGTTCAGGCGCATTCTTGTTGTCTTGAGCCGGTGGCCCGTGGCGTGTATGCCGGGCCGCGCCCGGGTCGATGGTCAGTTGGTGGTGGCGCCGGGCTCGGGACGGCGCAGCAGCCGGCGCATCTCGCGGCCGAGGTGGAACATCACGTTGTGAAAGCCCAGCAGGCCGATGCGCAGGATCTGGCCGGCGGCCAGCCCCGGCGCGTCCGGACGCTTGCGGCCCCAGGAGTCGATCCACGCGTCGGCGCGCGCGAAGGTGCACTGGATGAAGGCCATCTCGTCGCGCGGGCTCATCTGGTCCAGCACCAGGCCGGTGTGCGACTCGCCCTGGAACACCACCCTGGCGGGGAACATGTGCTCGTCGTCCTGCAGGTACAGCGAGATCTGCACCGGCTCGCCCACCGCGGCCTTGACGCCCGGCGGCAGGCGCATGCCGATGCCGCCCTCGGCGAAGTCGATGGTCTCGCACACCACCGCGCGGCCGTCGGCGAAATGCAGCGTGGCCGGCAGCGCCATCGCCACGCGGTGCGCCACGCGGATCTGCCGCGTCTCGCTGGCCACGGCGATGGACGCGCCGAGGATGACGAGGTTGTAGAAGGTCCAGATCAGGTTCAGCACCACCGTGGTGGTCTCGAACTGGTTCCACAGGAACAGCCGCAGCAGCCCCACCACCACGCCCAGCAGGTTGAGCAGCAGCAGCACCAGGTAGGGACGCGAGATCACCCAGTCGAAGTAGGCCTCCTCGATCACCCCGCCCTTGGGCGTGACGTTGAACTTGCCGGCGGCCGGGTTGATAAAGGCCACCAGCACGGGCCGCATGATGTACCACGCCAGCACCGACTCGTAGACCTCGTTCCAGAACGAATGGCGGAACTGGCCCTGCACGCGCGAGTTGGTCATGTTCGCGTGCAGCAGGTGGGGCAGCGCGAAGGTGGCGATGGTCAGCGCCGAGGCCTGGATCACGTGCGCGCCGAACAGCAGGTAGGCCAGCGGCGCGGTCAGGAAAACCAGCCGCGGCAGCCCGTAGAAGAAGTGCAGCATGGCGTTGAGGTAGCACAGCCGCTGCCAGATCGACAGGCCCGGCCCCAGCAGCGGGTTGTCCAGCCGGCAGATCTGCGCCATGCCGCGCGCCCAGCGGATGCGCTGGCCGACGTGCCCGGACAGGCTCTCGGTGGCCAGCCCGGCCGCCTGCGGGATCGCCAGGTAGGCGGTGCTGTAGCCCTTGCGGTGCAGCTTGAGCGCGGTGTGCGCGTCCTCGGTCACGGTCTCCACCGCGATGCCGCCCACCTCGAGCAGCGGCGCGCGGCGGATGATGGCGCACGAGCCGCAGAAAAAAGTCGCATCCCACAGGTCGTTGCCGTCCTGCACCAGGCCGTAGAACAGCTCGCCCTCGTTGGGCACTTCCTGGAAGGTGCGCAGGTTCTTCTCGAACGGATCCGGCGAGAAGAAGTAGTGCGGCGTCTGCAGCATGGCCAGCTTGCGGTCCTTGAGGAACCAGCCCATGCAGACCTGCAGGAAGGAGCGCGTGGGGATGTGGTCGCAGTCGAAGATGGCCACATATTCGCCGCGGGTGTCCTTGAGCGCCTCGTTGATGTTGCCGGCCTTGGCGTGGCGGTTGTGGCTGCGGGTCACATGGGTGACGCCGACCTTCTCGCAGAACGCGCGGAATTCCTCGCGCCGGCCGTCGTCGAGCACGTAGACGTTGATCTTGTCGCGCGGCCAGTCCAGCGACATGGCGGCGAACACGGTGGGCTTGACCACCGACAGCGGCTCGTTGTAGGTGGGGATGAAGACGTCCACGGTGGGCCAGGACGAGGTGTCCGCCGGCATCGGCACGGGGCGGCGCTGCAGCGGCCAGGCGGTCTGGAAGTAGCCCAGCATCAGCACCGTGAAGGCGTACAGCTCGGCCAGCACCAGCCCGATGCCGAACAGCGCGTCGAACCAGCCGCCCAGGCCGACGGTTTCGGTCAGCCGCCAGTACATGTAGCGGCTCGACGCGATGATCGACAGCACCACCATCATCAGCGTGGCGAGGTGCCCCCTGACGCGGTTGAGCCACACGGCGAGCACGAAGCACACGGCGGCGAAGCCCACCTGCTGCCAGAAGCCGAGCGGCACGGTGACCACCAGCGCGAACATGCACAGCGCGGCCACCAGCGCCAGCACGCGCGCCGGCGTGCTGTCCCACAACGGCATCTCGACGAAGGCGATGCCGAAGCGCTGCAGCGCGGCCGACAGCGCGTTGGGCTGGCGGGCGGCGGGCGCGGCGGCCTGGCCGGCGGCGGCGGTCCTGCGTGGTCGGGCGGGCTTCACGCGGCTTCTCCATGGGCGGCCAGGGCCTGGCGCAGCCGGGCGGCGCAGCGCAGCAGGTCGTGCGTGGCCTGGCTGTGGGGGTTGTACTCGAGCACGCTGCGGTCGTAGGCGAGCGCCTCGGCCACCGCCTGGTCCTGGTGGATCACGCCCAGCACGCGCTCGCCGAGCTGGGCGCGCAGCGTCTGCACCACGTCCTTGCCGAGCTGGCGGCTCACGTCCACCTGGTTGATCACCAGCACATGGCCGAGGTAGTCGGGCCGGCCTTCGCAGTAGGTGCGGATCAGGTCTTCCATCAGCGGCAGGGTGGCGTAGGACGCGGCGTCCGGCAGCGACACCATCACGCACACCTGCGCGCACGACAGGGCCTGGCGCATGTAGGGCGAAGGGCCGGGCGGCGTATCGATCACCACGATGTCGTCGCGGCCCAGGCCCAGCGCGCCGAGCTGCGCGCGCAGCCAGCCGGGATGGGTGGCGAGATGGGCTTCGAACGCCGAGCGGTCCGCCTCGTTGAGCGCGCCGAACGGCATCACCAGCGCGCGCGAGCGGCCGCGGTACAGGCTCGGCTCCCAGGGCTCGCCCGCCAGCGTGGCGCGCGCGTGCCCGCCGACTTCCTGCGGCGGCATGCCGAAATGCAGGCGCAGCGCATTCTGCGGGTCCAGGTCGACGGCAAGCACCCGCTCGCCGGCGGCGGCGAGGGCCTCGGCAAGATTGGCCGACAGCGTGGTCTTGCCCACGCCGCCCTTGGCCGATACGACGGCAATGATCTTCACGAGCGGTTCAGCCGGTCTAGAAACGAGCGCCGCGCGGGCGGGCGTTCGCTGGCGGGGGCCGGCTCCGGGCGGCCTTCGAGCCGCGCGAAGATCCGGGACAGTTCGGTGTCCGCCTCGGATGCGGGCGGAGCCGGGGGGGCCGGCGGGGCGGCCTGCGCTGCCGGCTCCCAGGCCGGGGGCGGCGGCCGGACCGGCTCGGCCGCCGGCGCAAGATCGGCGAAGCGCGCCGGCGGCGCGCCGCCGGGAGTGCGGAAGCGCGGCTCCATCGCCGCGCCCGGCGCTGCCGCGGGCGCCTCAAGTGGCGCCGGCGCAACCTGCGCGGCGGTGGCCGGCGCCTCGGCCGGGGCCGGCGCGCGCTCGGTCGCCAGGCCGCGCCAGGGCGGCACGGCCGCGGCGCCGTCCTGCGCCGGCGCGCCGGCTGGCTGGACCGGCGGCACGGTGGCGGCGCGGTCCACGCGCACGGACGACAGCAGCGGCCAGCGCTCGCGCGCCTGCGTCGCGGCCTCGTCGCGCACGATCTCCTGATAGGCTTGCGCCTGCCCGCCAAAGCGCTGGAACAGCTTTGACAGGTCGTCTGACTGGCTCATCGTTGTTGCTCACACGGAAAGGAAGTGGCCTGGCGCTAACAGCCCAGGCCGGGCCGGATGTTCAGCGGCCGAAGCGCAATTCCACGCTTCCGGTCGCATCCATCGGCGTGCTCTGGGTGACTTTCAGGACTTCGGACGAGCCCAGCATGCGGAACCACTGCTGGTACGCCCCTTCCAGGAACGCCCCAGACCACGCATCGGCTGACGCGCCCAGCGCCGCTTTCAGCGGCGTGCAGTAATGCCGGATCACCAGTGAGCCGCCGGTGTCCTCGATGCTGGCCCAGCCCCAGTCCACGTCCAGCCAGATCTGGGCGATCGCCCGCTCCAGTTCGGCCAGCGTGGCGCAAGCGCCCGGGTCGAAACGTTGCGCAAAGCGCACACCGACGCGCCGCATCGTCGCGCGCAAGGTGGCAAGGTCCGTCACCTCGACCAGTTCGTCGGCAAGCGCCGACAAGACGTCACGCCATTGCGAGGAGCAATGCCGCTCGCCGAGATATTGCAGAATCGCCTGATTCACACCCAAAAGTCCTGTTTAAGATCGCAATTATCGTTTTTGTATTGTGAAGCCCATTTTCAGGCCAAGGCTTGGCCTGCGGCAAATGCTCCGCGCGTAACAGCCGCCCGGACCACCGCCATGTTTCATCCCTACAACAACGAACCGCTTCCCCGGGACCGTGCCGCGGCACTCGCCGCACGGGCCATGCCGGCGGGCCGTGTACCCGCCGCCCCGGAAAAGTGCAGCGAGCCTGACAGCTCGCGGGCGCGCCGGGAAGCCTCCCCCCGCCGAAGCGGGGAAAGCCTGGCGCCGCCCGCAAGGCGCCCGGCCGCCGCCGGGCGTACCCTTGAGACCTGCGCCCGCGTCGCCGGCCCGGGAAAAGGAAGAAGAAGGAAAGAAGGAAGAAGAAGGAGAGCGCCATGACCGACCGCAAGCCAGCCACCCGCGTCGAGCAGGACAGCCTCGGCGACGTGCCGGTGCCCGCCGGGCACCTGTGGGGCGCGCAGACCGAGCGCGCGCGGCAGAACTTCCGCATCGGCACCGAAAAGATGCCGCCCGCGCTGATCGAAGCGTTCGCCATCCTCAAGCTGTGCGCGGCGCGCGCCAACCGCGAGCTGGGCGTGCTCAGGCCCGCGCTGGCCGACGCCATCGAGCGCGCCGCGCAGGAGATCGTCGACGGCAAGTGGCCGGACGAGTTTCCGCTCTCGGTCTGGCAGACCGGCTCGGGCACGCAGACCAACATGAACCTGAACGAGGTCATCGCCAACCGCGCCATCGAACAGCTCGGCGGCCAGGCCGGGTCAAGGAAGCCGGTGCACCCGAACGACCACGTCAACGCCAGCCAGTCGTCCAACGACAGCGTTCCCACCGCCATGCACATCGCCGCCACGCGCGCGCTCCAGCTGCAGCTGCTGCCGGCGCTGGAAACCCTGCGCCAGGCGCTGGGCCGCAAGGTGGCCGCCTTCGCCGACATCGTCAAGGTCGGCCGCACCCACCTGCAGGATGCCGTGCCGCTGACGCTCGGCCAGGAGTTCTCGGGCTACGAGGCCCAGGTGGCCGATGCCCAGGCGCGCCTGCAGCAGGCCATGCTGCGCGCCATGCCGGTGCCCCAGGGCGGCACCGCGGTGGGCACCGGGCTCAATGCGCCGCACGGCTTCGCCACCGCCTTCGCGCGGGCGCTGGCCGGCTACACCGGCCTGCCCTTCGAGCCCGCGCCCAACCGCTACGCGCTGCAGGCCTCGCACGATGCGCTGGCCGACCTTTCCGGCGCGCTCAATACCACCGCCTCGTCCTTCCTCAAGATCGCGCGCGACTTCATGCTGCTGGGCTCCGGCCCGCGCGCCGGCCTGGCCGAGCTGGTCCTGCCGGCCAACGAACCCGGCTCCTCGATCATGCCGGGCAAGGTCAACCCGACCCAGGCCGAGGCGCTGGCGATGGTGTGCTGCCGCGTGATCGGCAACCACACCACCGTCACGCTGGCCAACGGGCTGGGCACGCTCGAGCTCAACGCCTACAAGCCGGTGATCATCTACAGCCTGCTGCAGTCGGTCACGCTGCTGGCCGAGGCCACGGCGAGCTTCGCCGAGCGCATGGTCGAAGGCGTGGAAGCCGACCGCGAGCACATCGCCAGCCTGCTGGCGCGCTCGCTGATGCCGGTCACCGCGCTCAACCCCCATATCGGCTACGACCGCGCGGCCGAGATCGCCAAGCTGGCGATCCGGCACAACCTGTCGCTGCGCGAGGCGGCGCTGGCCTCCGGCCACGTCACCGCGGCCCAGTTCGACGAATGGATCGACCTGAAGGGGATGACGAAGGAGACCTGAGCCGCGCCCGGAGGCCGCTCAGCCGCTCAGCTCAACTGGTACGAGCCGGCGCCGGTGCCGGCGAGATTGCCGCCGTCGACGATCAGGTACTCGGGCCGGATCGGCCGTCCTTCGAAGAAGCACTCGAGAATCTCGAGCGTGCCCGCCGCATAGCGGGCCTGGCCGGACAGGGAACTGCCCGACATGTGCGGCGTCATGCCCTGGTTGGGCATGGTGCGCCACGGATGGTCGACCGGCGCCGGCTGCGGGAACCACACGTCGCCGGCATAGCCAGCCAGCTGGCCGGACTGCAGCGCGCGCACCACCGCGTCGCGGTCGCACAGCGCGCCGCGCGCGGTGTTGATCAGGTAGGCGCCGCGCCTGGCGAGCGCGAGCATCTTGTCGTCGAACATGCCCTCGGTGGACGGGTACAGCGGCATCTGCAGGTTGATCACGTCGCACGCCTTCACCAGCGACTGCGGCGTGTCGTGGTACGTGAGGCCCAGTTCCGCCTCGATCTCCGGCGCCAGGCGATGCCGGCCATGGTAGTGCAGCTTCACGTCGAACGGCTTCAGGCGGCGCAGCACCGCGAGGCCGATGCGGCCGGCGCCGATGGTGCCGAAGTGCATGCCTTCGAGATCGTAGCTGCGGCTCACGCAGTCGGCGATGTTCCAGCCGCCGTTTACCGCGTACTGGTGCGCCGGCAGGTGGTTCCGCACCAGCGCCAACACCATCATGACGACGTGCTCGGCCACGCTGATGCTGTTGGAAAAGGTTTCTTCCGCGACGGTGATGCCATGTTCGGCGGCCGCCTTCAGGTCGACGTGGTCGGAGCCGATGCCGGCGGTCAGCGCGAGCTTGAGCTTCCTGGCCTTCGCGATGCGCTCGGCGGTGAGATAGGCGGGCCAGAACGGCTGCGAGATGACGACGTCGGCATCGACGAGGTGGCGGTCGAAGGTCGAGTCGGCGCCGTCCTTGTCGCTGGTGACGACCAGTTCATGGCCATGGCTTTCGAGATACGCGCGCAGGCCCAGCTCTCCCGATACGCATCCCACCAGTTCGCCCGGCCTGAAGCCGAGCGGCCCCTTCGGCGTCGGCACCGTCTCGCCGTTGGGATACCGGGCGATGACCGGGATATCGTCGCGCGCGTATTTCGGCGGATAACCGGTGACCGGATCGGGATAGAGAACGCAAAGTACCTTTGCCATGTTGCTTCCTTGGTCGTGGATGGTGGACGTATCTGCTGAACCGAGCAAACAGTGTCCTGCGCCACGCCGCATGGCGATTCGCGATCCACACCCTTTTTTCCGAAACGAATGATCCTGCGGCGATGCCTAATGGCGTGGCCGATGCGCCGCAACCGCGCCGGTGCGGACGATGGCCAAAGCATGCTTCAGCGCTGCGCCTTCCCCTGTTCGCGCAGCATGCGCGAGCAGGCCGCGGCGCTCACCGGCCGGGAGAACAGGTAGCCTTGCTGCCGCTCGCAGCCGAGCGCCTTGAGGAAGGCGGCCTGCGCCGCCGTCTCCACGCCCTCGGCCGTCACGTGCATGCCCAGCGAATGGGCCATCGCGACCACGGCCTGGGTGATGGCCACGGCGTCGCGGTTGTCCGGCAGGCCGGCGACGAACGAGCGGTCGACCTTCAGGTTGTGCAGGGTGAACCGGTTCAGGTAGGCCAGCGACGAATAGCCGGTGCCGAAGTCGTCCACGGAAATCCGGATGCCCCGGTCGCTGAGCGCGCGCAGGATCGGCTGCACGTCCTCGCTCTCGCTCATCAGCAGCCCCTCGGTGATCTCCAGCTCGAGCGCCGCCGGGGCCAGGCAAGTCTGCGCCAGGCAGTCCATGACCTGCCCGACCAGCGCGCCGGTGAACTGGCGTGGCGACAGGTTGACGGCCATCACGAAGTCCGGCGCGAAGCTGCGGCGCCACCGCGCGGCCTGCCGGCAGGCCTGCCGCAGGGCCCAGTGGCCGATCTCGGCGATCAGGCCGGCTTCCTCGGCAACCGGGATGAACTCGGCCGGCGATACCTCGCCGAGTTCGCCGCTGGTCCACCGCAGCAGCGCTTCGGCGCCGACCACGCGGCCATTCCTGCTGTTGACGAACGGCTGGTAGACAAGGGACAGCTCCGCGCAGGCCAGCGCCCGGCGCAGCGACTGCTCGATCGTGAAGCGGCGCTGCAACCGCTGGCTCAGGTCTTCGGTGAAGAACTGGAAGGTATTGCCGCCGCTTTGCTTGGCCACATGCATCGCGGAGTCGGCGTAGCGTATCAGGGCGGACGCATCCTGCCCGTCGCCGGGATACACGCTGATGCCGATCGACGCGCCGAGGAAATACTCGTTGCCGGCCAGCGCAAACGGCGCGGCCAGCGTATCGAGCACATGCCGGGCCAGCGCGGCCGGTTCGCCGGCGTGCGTATGGTCGCCCACCGCGATCACGAATTCGTCGCCGCCCACGCGCGCCAGCGCGTTGCCTTCGCGCACGCAGCCCGCCAGCCGTTGCGCGACGCTGTGCAGCAAGGCGTCGCCCGCCTCGTGCCCGGCGGTCTCGTTGACCTTCTTGAAGCCGTCCAGGTCGATGAACAGGACCGCCAGCCGGAGCGACCCGCCCGCGTCGCCGAGCATCTCCCGCAACCGCTCCGACAGATAGGCACGGTTGTGCAGCCCCGTGAGCGAATCGCGGGTCGCCAGGTACCTGAGCCGCTGCTGGGCCTCGCGTGCCGGGCTGACGTCGGCGAACGAGACCATCACGGATGCCGGCTCGGCCTCCCCGGGCCGGAAAATCGGCATCGTATTGAGCGAGACCCATACGACCTGCCGGCCCGCGAGATCGAGTCCGACCGTCTGGCCGAAGACCGCCTTGCCGGTGGCCAGCGCGCGCATGCTGGGCCGGTTCCTGACCGGCAGCGGGACCCCGTCTTCGTCGAGCATGCGGGGAATGACCGCGAGCATGCTGCGGCCGGCCACATCCGGCGGCGCGCCCAGTATCCGCTGCGCGCTCAGGTTGCAGGCCAGGATGGTGCCGTCGCGCGACAGCACCAGGATGCCTTCGCTCAGGTGGTTGACCACCAGCCGGTGGTATTCCTCGCTGTGCGCGAGCCGCCGGGCGATCGCTTCCTGGTTCACCACCGCGGCCGCGCTGTGGCTGATCTCGTGCAGGAGCGCCTGCTCCGCGGCGCCGGGCCGCCACCGCGAGCGATGGTAGACCGCCAGCGCGCCGAGCAGCTCGCCCGCCTCGGTCTCCAGCGGGGCCGACCAGCACGCCCGCACGCCGCCGTCCCTGGCGGCCTCCCAGGCCTGCGCCCAGAGCGGATCGGCCAGGATGTCCTCGACCACCACCACGCGCCGTTCGCGCATCGAGACCGTCGAGACGGCCGCACGGGAATCCATCAGTACGCGGTCGAGCACCATACGGTAGCCCGCCGGCAACGACGGCGCGCCGCCAACGCGGACGCTCTCCCCGTCCGCGTCCAGCAGCAGGATCGAGCAGATCGCCTGCTCGCCCAGCAGCTTCTCGGCGCGCAGGCACAACTCGGCGAGCAGTTCCGGCAGCGGCATGTCGCGCGCGATCAGCCGCAACAGCCTGCGTTCCGCGGCGAGCGCATGTTCGTCCAGGGCTCCTGGGCCGCGCGGCGCGGCGGATTTGGCGTCATCTGGCCAATCCACGGTGAACTGGCAGGTCATACGCAGGTTCTCCTCGCGAGGGCGGCGGGGCGGGCGCCACGCAGTGCTGCCGGTGGACGCCTGCCCCGGGGCGGAGCGTCGGCATGACGGATGGCGGCTGGACCGGTTGCATGGCCGGCGCCGTCCGCCACCGGGGCTTGAAGCGTCCTGCCGGCCGCCGTGCTGAAAATGATGATCCAGCCACGTGCCGCCCGAAAGAGTAGGAATACTCATGCGGGGAGCGCGCGGCGATGCATGCCGGCCCGGCGCGGCCGGCATGCGTAGGACTACTCTTTCTCGCTGTCCTCGCCGGCGGCTATGCTTGCGCTGCCTCCAGCCAGGAGAACCGCTCGGGCCGCCGGCAATAAATGCGCCGGTGCCGGACAGGGCCTCGAAAGCGCGGTCCCCGGGGCATGGTCGATCGGTCTTCGCGCCGAGGCCGCCCCGGGTATCCGGCCGCGCCGACCGGGCACACGTAGCCTGCGAACCACCCTCAGCGCCTCTCCGAACATGACGTCGCCGCTCCGCAGTACGCGCACGCAGATCCTGCTGCCTTGCCTCGCCCTGGCGGCAGCGTATGTGTTGCTCGGCCGCCTGGCGTTCACGATGTCGCTGGAGTACGGCAACATCACCAGCATGATCTTCATCCCGGAGGGCGTGGCGCTGACGTTCTGCATCGTGGCCGGCCCCCGCGTGGCCCCGGGGATCTTCCTCGGCCAGACGCTGCTGTCCCTCTGGGCCGGACTGCCGCCAGGCAATGCCATGCTGATCGGCTTGTCCAACAGCCTGGAAGGCGCGCTGGGCGGCTGGCTGTTTCGCCGCTGGAAGATCTCGCGCCACCTGGACCGTCCCCGCGACGTCGCCTTGTTCATTGCGCTGGTGTTCCTCGTCCTGCAGCCGATCAGCAGCACTGGCGGCGTGCTCGCGGTGTGCCTGCTGGGGCAGACCGGCAGCGCGTGGGCTTCGCGCTGCCTGCCGTGGTGGATCGCGGGCGTGGCGGAACACCAGGCGCCCGCCTTCGACGTGCTGTCCGCGTGGCGGCACTGGTGGATCGCCAACTCGATCGGGCAACTGGTGGTGACGCCGCTGCTGCTGGCCTGGAGCACGGCAATGCCCCGCGTGCCGGCGCCACGCTGGCGCCATGACATGCTGCTGTGGGGCAGCGGCATCCTCGTGGCCATGCTGTTTGCCGCCAGCGGCAGCGCCGCCCGGCCGCTCCTGCCGCTGACCCTCAGCTACGGCGTGCTGCTGTTCTGGATCGGACAAGGCCCCGGGCTGCGTTGCGTCACCCTGGTCAATGTCCTGATCACGACCGTCGGGACATGGGCGGGCGCCACCGGCCATGGCTTCCTCGCGGGCTTGCCCGCGGCGGAACGGTTTCCCAGCGTCGGCTTCTTTTCCGCCGCCGGCTGCGGACTATGCCTGATGGTGTTCGCGATGTTCGAGGAGCGGCGCGCGCTCATCGAACGGCTCACCGAACTGGCATCGACGGACGCGCTGGTCCAGATCAGCAACCGCCGCCATTTCATCGAGATGGCCGAGCGCGAAGTCGAGAAAGCCAGAGCGAGCGGGATCGGCGCGGTCTTCCTGATGCTCGACGTCGATCACTTCAAGGAAATCAACGACCGTTACGGACATGCCGCGGGCGATCTGACGCTCAAGTCGATCGCGCACTCCTGCTCCGAAGCCGTGGACGGAAACTATCTGGTCGGCCGCCTCGGTGGCGAAGAGTTCGCGCTGTTGCTCACGGGCATGAGCCTGGAGGCCGGCCGCCTCGTCGCCGAGCGGCTGCGGGAGCTGATCGCCGGGCTGCCGGTACACGTCCATGGCCGCGCCTTCCTCAACGTGACGGTCAGCATCGGTGTCGCACAGCTGGTCGGACTCGAGAGCCTCGACGTCCTGATGCGTGCCGCCGACAGCGCGCTGTACACGGCCAAGCAGAACGGGCGCAACCGCGTCATGGTCTGGCGCACGGACCGCCTGGCCTCGCCTTGCCCGAACTGAGGCGAGGCGCGCCGGCGCGGAACACGGGGCGGGATGCCCCGCGCCGCCGCAACTCACGCGGCTGTCAGCAGGTACGCGTGCGCGGCGACAGGCAGGTTGTTTCTCATCGCGTCAAGGCGCCGTCGCCGAAGCCGGAGGTCCTGTGGGACCGGGATGGTGCCAGTCGCCGGGGCGCGTCGAAGCCAGGCGCTCGCAAGGCGAGGTCGGTGCTCCTGCCTGTCTAACGGCGCGCGCCGCAAGGGATTTCCCCCCGCGCTGGTGGGACTTGCCGGCCCGGTGGAGGCCTGTGGCGGCCCGGCTGACGGCAGCCGGGCCGCGCGGAAACAATCAGGCGGAGCGGGTCTTGCGCGCGGCGCGCGCCACGGGCCTGCCGGGCCTGCCGGACCTGTCCTCGGCGAACACCGTGGCCATCGCCTCGCGCACCATGGCGCGCAGCCAGGCGTGCGCGTTGTCCGTGTCGTAGCGCTGGTGCCATGCGTGGTTGACCGGCACCTCCGCCAGCTTGAGCGGCAGCGGCAGCGTGGCCAGGCCCAGCGCGGCCACCGCCGCGCCGCACATGCGCTCGGGCACGGCCACCACCAGGTCGCTCTGGCGCACGAACAGCAGCGCGGCCGTGCTGGTCGGCACCGAGGCGACCACGCGGCGGCGCTGGCCGATGGCCGCCAGCGCCTTGTCGACCGGGTCGCTGAGGCGGCCGCGCCGCGACACCGTGAGGTGCCCGGCGCGCGCATAGCGGCCGGCGTCGAGCTTGCCGGCGGCCAGCGGGTGGCCGGCGCGCATGGCCACCACCAGCCGGTCGTGGCCGATGGTCTCGTGGCGGATCTCGGGCAGCGCCGGCACGGCCGAGCCGATCTCCAGGTCGATCTGGCCGTGGCGCAGGTCGTTGGTGTCGGCGGATGCCTCGGCCAGCAGCCGCAGCGTGACGCCGGGCGCGCGCGCCTGCGCGATGGCCAGCAGCGCCGGGCCGATGGCGGTGCCGATCGCGTCGTGGCACTGCAGCGTGAAGCTGCGCTGCAGCCGCGCCAGGTCGAGCGGCTGCTGCGGCGCGAGCACGGCGCCGGCCTGCTGCACCAGTTCATGCACCTGGCCGCGTATCGCCACCGCGTGCGGGGTGGGCGTCATGGTCCAGCCGGTGCGCACCAGGATCTGGTCGCCGGTGGCGCGCCGCAGGCGCCCGAGCGTGCGGCTCATGGCGGGCGCGGAAAGATGCAGGCGGGCGGCGGCGCCGGCCACGCTGCCCTCTTCCAGCAGGGCGTCGAGCGCGGTCAGGAGGTTCAGATCCAATTGCATGCAGGTAACTTCCTTCCTATCAAAGTTGCACTTGAAGTTAGCTGATATTGTAGGTCTCACTGCTTCGACGAAGTCAACGGAGGACCTGAAATGATCGTTTCGACAACGCATCCGGCCGCTGCCGGAAACCCGGCGGACCGCGACCTGCTGCCGCCCGTCACCGCCGCCGTGCATGCCGCCGGCGCGCAACTGCTCCAGCGCTTCGCCGCCTCTTCTGTGCCGCGCGCTTCGCTCGGCGAGGTGGTCGCTGCCATCCATGCCAACGACGATGCCGCGCTGGCCGTGCTGCGCGATGCACTCATGGCGGCGCGCCCGGGCGCCGGCTGGATCGAGGACGAACTGGAAGGCGGCGCGCTGCCGCCGGGAGAATGGTGGATCGCCGATCCCGTGGAGGGCAATATCAACCACGTGCACGGCATGGCCGACTGGGGCGTGACGGCCACCCTGGTCCGCGACAACCTGCCGGTGCTGACGGTGGCGCACGTGCCGCTGAGCGGCAAGACCTACGCCGCCGTGCGCGGCGGCGGCGCGTTCGCCGACGGCGTGGCGCTGCGCCCCTCGGCCAAGACCGACCTGGGCGCGGCCATGGTGGCGACCGGCCAGGCGCGCCCCGGCGAGGACAGCCTGACCTACCGCCGCATCGGCCAGTCGGTCACCGCCATGCTCGAGGCCGCGCTGGTGGTGCGCGTGACCGTGCCCGCGACCTTCCAGCTCGCGCTGGTCGCCGGCGGGCAGATGGACGCGTTCTGGCAGCACAGCCAGGTCCGTTCCGGCCTGGTGGCGGGCGCGCTGCTGGTCGAGGAAGCCGGCGGGTCGGTCACCGATCTCCACGGCCGGCCGTGGAGCCTCGCGAGCGAGGACTTCCTGGCCTGCGCGCCGGGCCTGCGGCATGCCGCGGTGGCCACGTTGTCCGCGCTCGCGTGAGCGACGCGCCACCTGTCTTATCACCCATTCACCGCACCGAGCACACCATGAGTACCATCAGCATCCTCGGCTCCGGCCGCGTGGCCAGCGTCCTGGCCGGCAAACTCGCTTCCTGCGGGCATGACCTGCGCATCGGTTCGCGCGATCCCGCGGCGGCCGCCGCGAAGTGGACCGGCCCGGCCGTGACCCATGCCGACCCGCGCGAAGCGGCGCGCGCCGCGCCGATCGTCATCAACGCCACGCCCGGCGACAGCGCGCTGGCGCGGCTGAGCGCGCTGCGCGCCGAACTCGACGGCAAGATCCTCGTGGACATTTCCAACGCCACCACGCGCGGCGCCGACGGCATGCCCGCGGGCCTGTGCTATCCCGGCAGCAGCCTCGCCGAGCAGTTGCAGCAGGCGCTGCCGGGCACGCGCGTGGTCAAGACGCTCAACACCATGCTGTTTACCGTGATGGCGGCGCCCGAGAGCCTGGGCAGCCCCGCCAGCGTGTTCGTGTCGGGCAACGACGAGGACGCCAGGGCCGCCGTGGCCGGCCTGCTCGGCGACCTCGGCTGGCCGGCGCAATGGATCTGCGACCTCGGCGACATCACGTCGGCGCGGGCCACCGAGGCGCTGGTGCTGATGGTGCCGCACCTGCTGCGCCGCTACGGCATGAAGCCGTTCGCGCTGACGGTCGCGCGCTGAAGCCGCCCGCAGGTCAGGCCGCCGGGCGCGCCAGCACGCTGCCGATGGCCTGCGCCACCGCGCCGACGTTGCGCTCGTTCAGCCCGGCCACGCACATGCGGCCCGAGCGCAGCAGATAGACGCCGTGCTGGTCGCGCAGCTGGTCGACCTGCCCGGCGGTCAGGCCGGTGTAGGTGAACATGCCGCGCTGCGTGACATAGCGCGACAGCGCCTCGCCGCTGACATGGGCGCGCAGGCGGTCGTGGATCAGCCCGCGCATGGCGGCGATGCGGCCGCACATGGCCCTGAGTTCTTCCTCCCATTGCTCGCGCAGCGCGGGCGAGGTCAGCACGCGGGCCACCACGCGTGCGCCATGGGTGGGCGGGTTGCTGTAGTTGGCGCGCACCGTGCCGGTGAGCTGGCCCAGCACGCGGCCGGCTTCGTCGGCGTCGCGGCAGACCACGCTCAGGCCGCCGCAGCGCTCGCCGTACAGCGAGAAGTTCTTGGAGAACGAGTTCGCCACCAGGCACGGCACCTCCTGCGCGGCCAGTTCGCGCACGGCGAACGCATCGGCCTCGAGGCCGGCGCCGAAGCCCTGGTAGGCCATGTCGACGAACGGCAGCAGGCCGTTCGCCTTGAGCAGCGCGATCACCTTGCGCCACTGGTCCTGGTCCAGGTCCACGCCGGTGGGATTGTGGCAGCAGGCATGCAGCAGCACGATGCTGCCGCGCGGCAATTCGCGCAGCGCAGCCAGCATGGCTTCGAAGCGCAGCCCGCCGGTGGCCTCGTCGTAATAGGGATAGGTGTGGACGGCGAAGCCCGCGCGCTCGAAGATCACGCGGTGGTTTTCCCAGCTCGGGTCGCTGATCCACACCTGTGCCTGCGGGAACGCGCGCCGCAGGAAATCGGCGCCGACGCGCAGCGCGCCCGAGCCGCCGAGCGTCTGCAGCGTCGCGATGCGCCCCGCCTTGCGGGCTTCGCACTGCTCGCCGAAAACCAGCGCCTGCACCGCGTCGCGGTAGGCGGCGTTGCCCGCCATCGGCAGGTAAGGCCGCGGGCCGAGGTCGGCCAGCAGGTCGGCCTCGGCCTGCGCCACGGCCCGCATCACCGGCAGGCGGCCCGCATCGTCGAAATAGATGCCGATGCTCAGGTTCACCTTGTCGGTGCGCGGGTCTGCCTGGAAGCTCTCGTTGAGCGAGAGAATGGGATCGCCTGGGAAGGCTTCGATGTGTTCGAACATGGTGCGCTCAGTGGATGGTGCGACGAAGAAGCAGCCGGCATTGTAGGGCAGGCGCAAGCCCGCCGGGGCGCGCGGCGCCCCGGTGGCCGGCAAGACGCCGGCGGGCTCAGACCTTCAGCGTGCCGCGTTCGATCTGGTCGCGCTCCAGCGATTCGAACAGTGCCTTGAAATTGCCTTCGCCGAATCCTTCGTCGCCCTTGCGCTGGATGAACTCGAAGAACACGGGACCGAGCGCGGTCTTCGAGAAGATCTGCAGCAGCAGGCGCGGCTTGCCGCCTTCGGTGGTGCCGTCGAGCAGGATGCCGCGCGCCTTGAGCTGGTCGACCGGCTGGCCGTGGCCCGGCACGCGCTTGTCCAGCGCCTCGTAGTAGTAATCGTTGGGCGCCGTCATCAGCGGCACGCCGGCCATCTGCAGGTTGTCGATGACTTCGATCAGGTCGTCGGTCAGGAAGGCGATGTGCTGGATGCCTTCGCCGTTGAAGGCCATCAGGAATTCCTCGATCTGGCCGCTGCCCTTGGACGATTCCTCGTTGAGCGGGATGCGGATCTTGCCGTCCGGCGCCGTCATGGCCTTCGAGGTCAGGCCGGTGTATTCGCCCTGGATGTCGAAGTAGCGGATCTCGCGGAAATTGAACAGCTTCTCGTAGAAATTGGCCCAGTAGGCCATGCGGCCGCGGTAGACGTTGTGCGTCAGGTGGTCGATCAGGCGCAGGCCATGGCCCACCGGGCGGCGGTCCACGCCGTCGACGAACTCGAAGTCGATGTCGTAGATGGACTTGCCGTCTTCGAAGCGGTCGATCAGGTACAGCGGCGCGCCGCCGATGCCCTTGATCGCGGGCAGGCGCAGCTCCATCGGGCCGGTGGCGATCTCCACCGGCTGGGCGCCCAGTTCCAGCGCGCGCTTGTAGGCCTTGTGCGAGTCCTTCACGCGGAAAGCCATGCCGCACGCGCTGGGGCCGTGCTCGGCCGCGAAGTAGGCGGCCGGGCTGTGCGGTTCGCGGTTGACGATGAAGTTGATCTCGCCCTGGCGGTACAGCAGCACGTCCTTGGAGCGGTGGCGCGCCACGAGGCTGAAGCCCATCTGTTCGAACAGCGGTTCCAGCAGGTTGGGCGTGGGCGAGGCGAATTCCACGAATTCGAAGCCCATCAGCTGCATCGGGTTTTCAAAGAGATCGGCCATGGTCGGGGGAGCAAGATGATTTGAATGGGGACCGGCACCTCGCGGGCAAATGCGCGGCGGCAACGTAGTGGCCGCGCTTGCCGGCAAAGGCGCCTGATGTCTATGTCCGCGACAGGGGGCAACCCGTCAGCAAAACCATAGGTTGGGAAGAGTTTATTTGCTGGCGGGGAGAATGTAATAGCGAAATGCGGAAGGAATAACCCTATTCATCGCCATCAAATAGCCTGAAATCGGATCGTGTTGGCAGGAAAATGTGCGATCCCTGCCGCGGCCGGTCAGGCCCGGTCCTGGCCCCACTCGCAGACCGCGCAGCCCGCCACGGCTGCTCCGCAAAGGAACACCAGGGACACGAGGATCTCCAGCGCGTCGACGAAGCCGACGCTGCCGGGCGCGGCCGCGAGGATCAGCGACCAGCAGACCCAGGCGATCCAGCCCAGCGCGGCAAGCGCGCTGCACACGGCCAGCGTGGCGCAGGCGCGATGGACGGGGCGCCGCCAGGCAGTGGAAGTCCGCCGGGCAGGGGCTTCGGCATGGGTTTCGTGCTTGGGCAATGCGGTCTGCATCGGTATCTCCCCATGTGAAGCGTCCTGGAAAAAAGCCCCGCGCGACGGGTGGCACGCGGGGCTCGAGGACATAGCGGCGGTACGCCACGGTACTGCCTGCAAGGAAGTATGGTGCGGGCAATTGCCGCCCGCCATCGGAGACTGTCTGACATGCGCGCGGGGCAAAGCGTAGCCCGAAGCGTACCCGTTTCTGCGTGCCGCGTTTCTGCGCTCCGGCGCGCTGCCGGAGGCGGCGAAAGCGGCACCGCGGCGCGGCCCGCACGGCATTTGCCGAAGGCACGCGCGGGGGACGAACCCCTGCCGCCGCGCAAAAGCGTACCCGTTTCTGCGCGCCGTCAGCCGATGGCGCCGCCGCCGTCCACCAGCACCGTCGAGCCGGTGGCGAAGCCGGTGCCGGCCAGGTAGAGGATGGCGTTGGCCACATCCTCGGGCTGGCCGACGCGCTGGGCGGGCAGGCGCTCGCCGACGTTCTTGTACATGGCTTCGCGCGTGGCGGCATCGAGCTTGTTCCACAGCGGCGTGGCGATCAGGCCCGGCGAGACGGTATTGACCCGCACCGGCGACAGTTCCACCGCCAGCCCGCGGCCCAGCGCTTCCAGCGCGGCGTTGATGGCGCCTTGCAGCACGGAGGTCTTGCTCGGCCGCACGGCCAGGAAGCCGGACACCAGCGTCAGCGAGCCGCCCGGCTTGACGGGCACCAGGCGCGCCACGCGGTAGGCACCCCAGAACTTGCTGTTCATGGCGGCGTAGGCATCGGCCAGCGGCAACTGGCGCACCGCGCCGGTGGGCGTCTGCGCGGCGGAGATCACCACATGGTCCCAGGGCTCGGCGCCCTGCATGAAGCGCTCCACGCTGGCGTCGTCGGTGATGTCTAGCACGGCGGCCACGGCCCCGCCGATGCCGCGCGCGGCGGCCTCGACCTTTTCCTGCGAGCGCGAGGCGACGGTCACGCGCGCGCCGTGGGCGGCGAAGGCGCCGGCCGCGGCCAGGCCGATGCCGGAACTGCCACCGACCACCAGCACCCTGGCGTCTTTGAAATCGGGAAACATGGCGAGGCTCCTTGAGAATGGGAAGGCGAAAGAGGGTGAAGAAGGCGAAACGATGGAAACCGGACCGATGCGCGGCGTGGCGCATCGCCTGGCGTCGATTATGGCCATTGCGCGGCGGCCGATCATCCACGCTGGATTGGAAGCACTGTTGGCAGGAATTTGATAATCGGCAGCCCGGCGGAAGCCGCATCTGCAAGCCTGCCGCGCCGCCGCTACAATGCTGCGGTGCAGCTTGGCCCCGCCCCGGGGCCGCTGGCGCATCGCCCCGACCGCCCAAGACACTCTCCGCCATGAAGCCCCTCCTGCTCGTCCTCAGCCATGTCCAAGATGAACATCTCGGCTGGATCACCGAACAATACGAAGTGCTGTACGCACCCGACGACGCTGCCCGCGCCGCGCAGATCCGCGCGGCCGGCGCGCGCATCCGCGCGGTGCTGACCATCGGCTCGGTCGGCCTGACCGCGGCCGAGATCGACGCGATGCCGGCGCTGGAACTGGTCTGCGCGCTGGGCGCGGGCTACGAGAACATCGCCGTGGCGCATGCGCGCGCGCGCGGCATCGTGGTCGCCAACGGCGCCGGCACCAACGACAGCTGCGTGGCGGACCATGCCGTGGCGCTGCTGCTGGCCGCGGTGCGCGCGCTGCCCACGCTGGACCGCGCCACGCGCGCCGGCCAGTGGCGCACCGAGCTGCCGCTGCGGCCCAACGTGTCGGGCAAGCGCCTGGGCATCCTGGGCCTGGGCACCATCGGCCGGCGCATCGCGCAGCGCGGCCTGGGCTTCGACCTGGAGGTGGGTTATCACAACCGTTCGCCGCGCGAGGATGTGCCTTACCGCTATTTCAGCGACGTGAGCGCGCTGGCCGAGTGGGCGGACTACCTGGTGATCGCCACGCCCGGCGGCGCCGGCACGCGCCACCTGGTGGGCGCCGAGGTGCTGGCGCGGCTCGGGCCGCATGGCTTCGTGGTCAATATCGCGCGCGGCAGCGTGCTCGATACCGCCGCGCTGGCCGCGGCCCTGCGCGCGGGCCAGCTGGGCGGCGCCGGCCTCGACGTCTACGAGACCGAGCCGGAACCGCCGGCCGAGCTGTTCGACTGCCCCAACGTGGTCCTGACCCCGCACGTGGCCGGCTGGTCGCCGGAAGCCATCGATGCGTCGGTGCGGCAGTTCGTCGAGAACAGCCGCCGCCACTTCGCCGGCGAGCCGGTGCTTACGCCGGTCGGCTGAAGCGGCGCTCCCCCGCCCGGCTGGACTCAGGCGGCGGGAAACGCCACGCGCACGCGCAGGCCCGGCGCCGCGTCTTCCAGCGTGACGCGCGCGCCGTGCGACTGCGCGATCTCCGCGACGATGGCCAGGCCCAGGCCGCTGCCGCCGGTGGGCGCCTCCGGCACGCGGTAGAAGCGGTCGAACACGCGCTCGCGCTCGGCCGCCGGGATGCCGGGGCCGTCGTCGCGCACCACCAGTTCGACCGCTCCCGCGCTGTCGACGGTGGCCGCCACGTCCACCTTGCCGCCGGGCGGCACATAGCGCAGCGCGTTGTCCACCAGGTTGGTCAGCAGGATGCGCAGCGCGTCCGCGTCGCCGCGCACCAGCGCCGGGCCGGCCGCGCCGTGCGCATCCACGCCCAGGTCGATCTGGCGGTCGAGCGCGGCCTGGGTCATCTCGGCGACCACGCTGCCGGCCAGCGCGCGCAGGTCCACCGGCTCGTGCGCGGGCGCCGCCGCGCCTGGCTCTTGCCGCGCCAGCGTCAGCAACTGCGCCACCAGGTGGGTGAGCCGCTCGAGGCCCTGGCGCAGCTTGCCCACGGCCTCGCGGCGCGCCTCGGCGCTGTCGGCGCGCTCCACCAGTTGAGCCTGCAGCTGCAGCGCGGCCAGCGGCGTGCGCAGCGCATGCGCGGCATCGGCCACGAAGGCGCGCTGGGTGTCGATGGCGTGCGACAGGCGCGCCAGCAGCTGGTTGAGCGCCTCGGTCAGCGGCGCGATCTCGTCTGGCATGCTGGTCACGGCCAGCGGCGAGAGCGCGTTGGCGTCGCGCTGGCGCACCCCGGCGGCGATCTCGCGCAGCGGCCGCAGGCCGCGCCCCACCGCCACCCACACCAGCCAGCCCAGCAGCGGCAGCAGCAACAGCAGCGGCGTCACCGTGCGCAGCGCCATGCGCGCGGCCACGTCGCTGCGCGCCGACATGGGCTGGGCGATCTGCACCACGGCGGGCCCGAGCTGCACGCTGTAGATGCGCCATTCGCCCTCGTCGGTCCGCACGTTGGAAAACCCCAGTTCCGCGCGCTGCGGCAGGCGCGGGTGCGCCTGCGAGAGATACAGGCTGCGGCCTGAGCCGTCCCAGATGTGGATCACCACGTCTTCGTCGGCATGGAACAGGCTCGCGCCCGGCTCGGGCTGCGCGAACGAGGGCATCACCGGATCGGCGAACTGGCTGGGCAGCGCCGCCGCCACCTGCTTCATCTGGTAGTCGAACAGCGCGTTGGCTTCCTGGCGCGCCTGGCCATAGATCAGCGCGGTGGCCACCGCGATGCCCACCAGCAAGCCCAGCGCCAGCCACCACAGCAGTGTCTTCTGGATGGAGCGCATCAGGCCGCGCTCCCGGGCGTGCCCGCCTCCGGCTTGGGCACCACATAGCCCACGCCGCGGATATTGCGGATCAGCGCCGCGCCGAACTTCTTGCGCAGCGCATGGATGTAGACCTCCACCGTGTTGCTGCCGACTTCGTCGCCCCAGCCGTACAGGCGCTCCTCGAGCTGCGCCACCGACCACACCTTGCCGGGGCGCGCCAGCAGCGCCGACAGCAGGCCGAACTCGCGCGCGGACAGCTTGACCGGCTCGCCGGCGAGCGTGACTTCGCGCGTCACCGGGTTGAGCACGATCTCGCCGTAACGCAGCAGCGGCTCGGCCCGCCCTTGCGCGCGGCGCGCCAGCGCGTGCATGCGCGCGGCCAGCTCCTGCAGGTCGAAAGGCTTGACGAGGTAGTCGTCGGCGCCGGCGTTGAGGCCCGCCACGCGGTCGGCCACGGCGTCGCGCGCGGTCAGGATCAGCACCGGCGTGGCCACCCCGCGCGCGCGCAGCGCGGCCAGCACGTCCAGCCCCGAGCGGCGCGGCAGGCCGAGGTCGAGCAGGATCAGCGCGTAGCAGTCCTCGCCATCCGGGCCGCCCTGCTGGGTGGCCGCGGCCAGGCCCGCCTCGCCGTCCTGCACCCAGTCCACCGCGAAGCCTTCCTGGCGCAGCGCCACTTTCACGCTGTCGCCGATCATGGCGTCGTCTTCCACCAGCAATACACGCATGGTCAGGTCCGCATCAGGCCGGGTTGGCGCGCGCGCCGTGCCGGCCGTGCGCAAGCGCGTCGGCCAGCGCCTGCGCCAGGCCGGGCAGCGCGGGGTATTCGGCGGTGATCACGTAAACAGGCAGGCTTTCCAGGTAGGCGCCCATGCGGCCCTTGGCGACGAAGCGCGCATTGAAGGCCGACTCGCGCAGCGCCGGCACGAAGCGCGGCACGATGCCGCCGCCGAGGTAGACGCCGCCGCGCGCGCCGAGCACCAGCGCGATGTCGGCCGCCACCGAGCCGAGCAGGCCGCAGAACACGGCCAGCGCGCGCCGGCACAGCGGATCGCCGTGGACGATCGCGCCGTCCGTGACCTGGGCCGGATCGAGCGGGCGCGCCAGGGGCGTACCCGTTTCTGCGTGCAGCGCGGCATGCGTGAGCGACAGTCCCATGCCCGACAAAAGTCGCTCCGCCGAGACCCGGCCGAAGGCCTTGTGCGCCGCGCGCCAGGCAATCCATTCGTCGTCGGTATCGGGCATCAGCTCGATATGCCCGCCCTCGCCCGCCAGCGCCACGGCCGGGCCGACGCGCGCCGGCACCAGGCCCGACACGCCGAGCCCGGTGCCCGGGCCGACCAGCGCCAGCGGCGTGTGCGGCACCGGCGTGCCGGCGCGCACCTGCGTCAGGTCGCGCGGGCCGAGATGCGGCAGGCCCAGCGCCAGCGCGGTGAAGTCGTTGATGGCGACCAGCAGGTCCAGCCCGAGCGCGTGCTGCATCCCGGAGATCGAGAACGCCCAGGCGTGGTTGGTGAGCTTGACGCGGTCGCCGGTGACCGGGTTGGCCAGGCCGACGGCGGCATGGCGCGGGCGCGCGCCGCCGGGCGGCAGGCCATCGAGGTAGTGGCGCATGGCGGCTTCCAGGGAGGGGAAGTCGGCCACCTTGAGCGCGGTCACCGGGCCGATGCGCTGGGGCGCGGTCTCCAGCGCGAAGCGCACGTTGGTGCCGCCTACGTCGCCGAGCAGGCGTGGAAAGCTTTGCATGGTCTCAGGCGGAAAAAACGTCGGTGCCGTGCCGGTGCCGGCTCATCACCAGGCTGATCGGCAGGGCCGGGGTCGGTCCCTGGCAGGCGCGCGCGAACACGGCGGTCTTGGCCGGCCCGGCGAACGACAGGAACACGCGCTCGGCCGCCAGCAGTGCCGCGAGGTTGAGCGTGATGCGCGCGTGCGGCGCCGCGCGCGGATGGGTGACCAGGTAGCCCGGCCGCGGATCGGACAGCGCATGCTCCAGTTCCGGCGCGTCGGGAAACAACGAGGCGGTGTGGCCGTCGTCGCCCATGCCCAGCACCACCACGTCCGGCTGGCGCCACGCCGCGTCGAGGCGCGCCACCGCGCTGGCGGGATCGGCCGCCTCGGCGTCGCTGGCCACCAGCGGCACGAAGGCGGCGCGGGCGGCGGCCTCGCGCAGCAGGTAGCGGCGCACCAGCGCGCCGTTGCTGTCCTCGTGGTCCGGCGGCACCGCGCGCTCGTCGACCAGCGTCACGGTGACCGCCTCCCAGCGGATGGTGCGGTGGCACAGCCGTTCGAAGAAGGCCACCGGCGAGCGTCCGCCGGACACCGCCAGCACGGCCCAGCCGTTGACGCCGATGGCCAGTTCCAGCGCATGGGCCACCGAGATCGCCAGCGCTTCGGCCAGGTCCGTCTCGGAAGTATGTTCGAAGCGTCGCATGCGGGTCTCCTGTGGGTTGTTCTGCCTGCACCTCGCCGGCCTGCCTTGCCTGCCCGTGCCTGCGCCTACACCTCTTCGTGCCAGAGCGCGCCGTCGCGCGACATCAGCGCGGACGAGGCGGCCGGGCCCCAGGTGCCGGCGGTATAGGGCTTGGGCGGCACCGTGCTTTCCTCCCAGGTGTCGAGGATCGGCTCGACCCAGCGCCATGCCTGCGCCTGTTCGTCACGCCGCACGAACAGGCCCAGCCGGCCGCGGATGACGTCGAGCAGCAGGCGCTCGTAGGCGCCGGCGCGGCGCACCTTGAAGGAGTTGGCGAAGTCCAGGTCGAGCGAGGTGGGCGTGAGCGCCACCGTGTCGCCGGGCTGCTTGACCAGGAAGTACAGGCGGATGCTCTCCTCCGGCTGCAGGCGGATCACCAGCCGGTTCTGCGGCGAGAGCGTGAGCGGGCGCGGGAAGATCGCGTGCGGCACGTCGCGGAAGTGGATCACGATCTCGGCCACGCGCGACTGCATGCGCTTGCCGGTGCGCAGGTAGAACGGCACGCCGGCCCAGCGCCAGTTGGCGATCTCGGCCTTGATGGCGACGAAGGTCTCGGTGCGGCTGTCCGCGGCGATGCCCTTCTCTTCGAGGTAGCCCGGCACCGGCTTGCCGCCGGCGGCGCCCGCGCGGTACTGGCCGCGCACGGTCTTCTCGGCCACGTCCTGCGGCAGGATGGGCTTGAGCGCCTTGAGGATCTTGATCTTCTCGTCGCGGATGCTGTCCTCGGACAGGCTGGTGGGCGGCTCCATCGCCACCATGCACAGCAGTTGCAGCAAGTGGTTCTGCACCATGTCGCGCAGCGCGCCGGTGCTGTCGTAGAAGTCGCCGCGCGTCTCTACGCCGAGTTCCTCGGCGATGGTGATCTGCACGTCCTGCACCCACTCGCGGCGCCACAGCGGCTCGAACAATGCGTTGCCGAAGCGGATCGCCATCAGGTTCTGCACCGACTCCTTGCCGAGATAATGGTCGATCCGGTAGATCTGGTCCTCGGCGAAAAACTGCGCCACCGCCGAGTTGATGGCGTCGGAAGATTGCAGGTCGTGGCCCAGCGGCTTTTCCAGCACGATGCGCACATTGCGCTGGTTGAGCCCCGTTCGCGCCAGTTGCTCGCAGATGGGCACGAACAAGTGGGGGCCGGTGGCGAGATAGCAGACCACCACCTCGGGCGCGCGCTGCAGGACCGTGCGGGCGAGCGTGTCGAAATGCTCGGGCTGGCGCGCGTCGACCTGGACATAGGCGATGCGCGCGAGAAAGGTGCTCCAGGCTTCCGGCGGCGCATGCTCCAGGCTGGGACGCACGCTCTGTTCCAGCGAGCCCACGTAATCGGAGGTGGTCAGCGGATGGCTGCCCGTGGCGAGGATGCGGGCGGCGGGGTGCAGCAATCCCGCGCAATGCGCATCGAACAGCGCCGGCAGCAGCTTGCGCCGCGCCAGGTCTCCGGTGCCGCCGAACAGCACCATGTCGAAATCGGGCATGCTCACCCTGAACTCCTTGTCGTGACCAGCGTGATTGCGGGGCGGGGGCCCGCCCGGGCCCCGGGCATCCGTCGCGCGCCACCTGGTTCAGTGGCGCGGGGCGTCGCATAAGTTCCGGCAAGTTTACGTGAGTCGCCGCCGCTTGGCGAGGCTAGGCGCCGAGCAGGTCCTCCCACAGCGTGCGGGCATGGAGCTGGTAGCTGCGGGTGGCTTCGATCAGCGCGCGGCGCGGCGCCGGGTCCATGATGGCCTCCGGCAGCAGCGGGTCGCGCACGATGGCGCGGATGATCGCGCGGCCCACCAGCATGCTTTCGCGCGCGCCGGCCTCGGGCGTCATGCGCGCGAGCTTGGCGCGGCTGCGCTCGAGCTGCGCCAGCGCGCGGCGGTAGGCCGACTGCAGGGCCGGCACGTCCCACAGCTCCACCATGCGCGCGGCGGTGCCGGGGTCGAACTCGCGGCCCACGAACAGCAGGCTCGCGCCGGCCATGCCCAGCCGGCCGAGCGCCGCGCGCATCGCCGTGGCGCCGCCGGCGAGATTGTCGGGCCGCACATTGATGGCCGCCGCCAGGGGCCGGAAGCCGCACAGCGCCAGCGCGCGCGCATGGTGCCGCCAGGCCGTCTTCTCGGCGCGCGCCACGGCGGCGTCCTGCACCACCAGCCAGCCGCCGCCCCATTGCTCCAGCCGGCTTTCCTTCTGGAACCAGTGCTCGACCTCGTTGTAGACCGGGTTGCCCTCGGGCAGCACGGCGTAGCAGCCGCGCTCGGTCTTGACGATGCGGCCCTGGCGCTGCAGCCGCGTCAGCGCCACCCGCACGCTGGGCGTGCCGATGCCCATGACCTCGGCGCCGCGTGCCAGCGCCTGGACCGGCAGGGTCCGCTCCGGATGGCCGAACAGCAGGTCGATCACCAGGTCGGTGGCCGAAGGCTCGCGGATCTCTATCTCATGCATGGAGGGGGGACGCGGCGATGGAGAGAGCATTTGAGGTCGTGGGGGTATACGATAAATATTTCTTCACATGACATATACATATCATTCGACGAAATATCCAGTTAGCTCGACAAAACGCGGAAACCGCCACTTTGGCACAACTTTGTTAACTTCACCGACCAAGGATGCACGCATGGACAGTACGCCCAACCCTTACGTCAGGACCGAGGCCGACGGCCCGGTCTTCACCGTCATCCTGGACCGCCCCGACAAGCGCAACGCCGTGGACGGCCCCATGGCGCTGGCCCTGCGCGCGGCCTTCGCACGGTTCGAGGCCGATCCGGCGCTGCGCGTGGCGGTGCTGTGGGGCGCCGGCGGCCATTTCTGCGGCGGTGCCGACCTGAGCGCGGTGGGCGACCCCGCGCGCCGCCACGAGCTGGACCCGCAGGGCGGCGGCGCGGGGCCGATGGGCCCGAGCCGGATGGCCTTGTCCAAGCCGCTGATCGCGGCGGTGAGCGGCTACGCGGTGGCCGGCGGCCTGGAACTGGCGCTGCTGGCGGACCTGCGCGTGGCCGAGCGCGATGCCGTGTTCGGCGTGTTCTGCCGGCGCTGGGGCGTGCCGCTGATCGACGGCGGCACGGTGCGGCTGCCGCGCATCGTCGGCATGGGCCGCGCGCTCGACATGATCCTCACCGGCCGCGCGGTGCCGGCCGACGAGGCGCTGGCCATGGGCCTGGCCAACCGCGTGGTGGAAACGGGCCAGGCCCGCGCGGCCGCCGAGGCGCTGGCGCGCGAGCTGGCTGCCTTCCCGCAGCGCTGCATGCTGGCCGACCGCGCCTCCGCCTACGGGCAGTGGGACCTGCCGCTGGCCGACGCGCTGCGCGCCGAAGGCGCCCACGGCACGCCGATCGTGTTCGAGGAAGGTATACAGGGCGCCGCGCGCTTCGTGGGCGGCGCCGGACGGCACGGCAAGTTCTCGGGCTGAGCATTCCCCGCGCCCGCGCGCAAACCCGGGCGTACCCGTTTCTGCGCAAAAACATCCATGAAAACAACGAGGAAGAGACAAGCCCATGACGACCACCACGCTTGAACTGATCCGCCGCGGCGCGGCCCAGCACGGCCCGCGCACGGCCGTTGTGTGCGGCGAACACAGCATGACGTATACGCAGGTAAACGCGCTCAGCGCGCAGCTGGCCCACGCCCTGCGCGCGGCCGGCGCGGCGCCGGGCGAGCGCGTCGCGCTGCTGCTCAACAATGGCCTGCACAGCGTCCCGCTGGACTTCGCCTGCGTCAAGGCGGCGCTCAACCGCGTGCCGCTGAACGCGCGCCTGTCGCTGGCCGAGCACCAGCGCATGCTGGAGGACACCGGCTGCCGCATGCTGGTGTTCGGCGCCGACCTCGCCGGGCGCGCGCAGGCCCTGCGCGCGGCGCTGCCCGGCCTGGCATGCCACGGCCTCGGCGCCAGCCTCGACGGCGGCGCCGACCTGCTCGCGGCCGCGCAGGCGCAGCCCGCCACCGACCCCGACGTGCGGGTGGCCGAAGACGACGTCATCCTCACGCTGTTCACCTCGGGCACCACCGGCACGCTCAAGGCCGCGCGGCACACCCAGGCTTCCTACGCGGCGATCTGCCGCAACGTGCTGCTCAACCTGCTGCCGGCCACGCCGGACGACACCATGCTGCACGCCGCCTCGCTGATCCATGCCAGCGGCGTGTTCGTGCTGCCGTTCTGGCTGCGCGGCGGCAAGACCGTGATCCTGCCGGGCTTCGAGCCGGCGTCCTTCCTCGCCGCCATCGAGCGCGAGCGCGTCACCGCCATCAACCTGGTGCCGACCATGCTGCAGATGCTGGTATCGCTGCCGGCCATGGCGGCGTGCAACGTGGACGCGCTGCGCTACGTGATCTACGGCGCCTCGCCGATGCCGCGCCCGGTGATCGAGCGCGCCATGGCGATCTGGGGCCGGCACCGCTTCTGGCAGTACTACGGCCAGACCGAAGTGCCGCTGTGCCTGGCCGTGCTGCGCCCCGAAGACCACCACGGCGAGCGCCTCGGCGCCTGCGGGCAGGTGGCGCCCGACGTGGAGCTGCGCCTGATCGACGAGGCCGGCAACGAGGTGCCGCGCGGCCAGCCCGGCGAGATCGCGGTGCGCGCGCCGTCGGCCGTGGCCGGCTATCACGACGCGCCCGAACTCACCGCGCAGACCTTCCTGCCGGGCGGCTGGGTGCGCACGCGCGACATCGGCGTGTTCGACGCGGACGGCTTCCTGCACCTCAAGGACCGCACCTCCGACATGATCGTCAGCGGCGGCTACAACGTGTACCCCGGCGAGGTGGAGAACGCGCTGCTGAGCCATCCCGCCGTGCGCGAATGCGCCGTGATCGGCCTGCCCGACGAGAAGTGGGTGGAGGCGGTCAGCGCGGTGGTGGTGCTGCACGCCGGCCACGCCGGCGGCGACGCCCTCGCGGCGGAGCTGGCCGGCCACGTGGCGGACCGGCTGGCGGCGTACAAGAAGCCGCGCCGGGTCCTGTTCGCGGCCGACCTGCCGAAGACCGCGGTAGGCAAGATGAACCGGCGCGAGCTGCGCGAGCGCTACCGGGCCGCGGGCGCTGCCGCCTAGCGTGCGTGGCCGTGGCCGGCGCCCGCGCTGTCAGCGCCGGCCGGCGACCAGCGCGGCCAGCTTGGGGTCGCGCGGGGCGAACACCTCGAAGAAGCCCAGCGCGTCCAGGCCCGGCAGCAGCGCCAGCAGGTCCGCCTCGGCCTCGGCCCGGGCGGCGGCGTCCCGCGCGGGATCGTTCATCGCGCGCCAGCTCGCCAGGAAGGCGCCGACGCTGCCTTTGCGCACGGTCACGCCGTTGGCGTCGATGGTGTCCACGCCATCCGGCAATATGGCTTCGGGTCTCATGCCTGCGCTCCTGTCTGCACCGCGCGCAGATCGGGCAGAGGTTGCCGGCGGCGGCGGGCGCGCGGCGGGATGGGAAGGTTGGCATTCACGATGCAAGGCTCCTGCTGTGGTTGGTGCAGCCAGTCTAGGCCGTTGCCGCACCGCCAGCTAACGATAGAATGCCAATTTATGTTCGAAACGGGCCAGGCCATGCCGCTGCAGGAAATCCGTCCCGTGCTGCACTCCGCCTCGCAAGAACGGGAGCTCCATCGCCATCCGGAGGGGCAGTTGTTCACGGTGAAATCCGGCGTGGTGGTGATGGAGGCCGGCGGCGGCCGCTGGCTGATGCCGACCGGCTGCATCGGCTGGGTGCCGCCGCACGAGCCGCACGGCGCCACCATCCACGGCGCCATGGCGGGAACCAGCCTGTACTTCGACGAAGCCTGGAGCCGCGCCGCCATGCCGGCCGCGCTAAAGGTGGTGCGGCTGTCGCCGTTGCTGGCGGCGCTGCTGGACGCGCTCACGCAGCCCGAGCCGCCCGCCGCTGCCGCGCGCGAACACTATCTTGCCGTGTTCGCCGACGACTTCGCGCGCCAGCCGGCGCAGACGCTGTTCCTGCCCATGCCGCAGGAGCCGCGCCTGGTGCGCATGGCCACCGCGCTGCTGGCCGCGCCCGACGACAACACCGGTCTCGACGGCTGGGCCGCGCGCATCGGCATGGCCCGCCGCACGTTGACCCGCCGCTTCCAGGCGGAAACCGGCTGGAGCCTGGCGCAATGGCGCCAGCAACTGCGCATGCTGGCCGCGATGGAACGGCTGGTGGCCGGGGAAAGCGTGACCGCGGTGGCGCTCGGGCTGGGGTATGCCAGCGTGAGCAGTTTCATCGCGCTGTTCAAGCGCTACACGGGGACCACGCCGCGGGCTTGCCTGGCACCGGGAACGCATGAGGCGCGGATGCGGCACGGCGGCATGGCGCGCGCAGCGCCGCGCGCGGCCAAGTGACGCCAAGCGCCGGGGGACTCGCTCTTGTATGCTACGGCTATTGCCGCCGACGCCGATCGAGTCTCTCATGAGCCACAAATCCCGGACCCTGCTGCAGTCGATCTTCAGCCACCCGCTCAGCAACAACATCCACTGGCGCGAGGTCGAATCGCTGTTGCAGCAGCTTGGCGCCAAGGTGGAGCCGATCCAGGGGGCGCGCTTCCGGGTCGTTCTCAACGAGCATGAGTTCTACCTGCATCACCCGCATCACGGCAACGTCTGCGCCAAGCAGGAAATCAAGCACCTGCGCGATTGCCTCACGGCCGCCGGCGTCAGCCCGCCCGGCGACGACAAATAGCATCGCGGCAAGCGGCAAGCGCACGATCAGGCCGGCACAGGCAGCCCAGGCGCTCTCCCGTGCCATCCACCATTGCACATCACAAGTTTCAGCCAACCGGATCTTCTTTTTTTCATGACCGAGCATTCCGCCCCTTCGTCTGCCCCTTTGTCCACCCCTTCCTCGGCCTCCCTGTCCGATTTCCCCATCACCCGCAAATGGCCCGCGCAGCATCCCGGGCGCATCCAGCTTTACTCGTTGCCCACGCCCAACGGCGTGAAGGTCTCCATCATGCTGGAGGAAACCGGGCTGCCGTACGAGCCGCACCTCGTGCGCTTCAACACCAACGATCAGATGTCGCCCGAATTCCTCTCGCTCAATCCCAACAACAAGATCCCCGCGATCGTCGATCCCGACGGCCCCGGCGGCGAGCCGCTGGGCCTGTTCGAATCCGGCGCGATCCTGCTCTACCTTGCCGACAAGAGCGGCAAGCTGATCCCGCAGGACGCGGCCGGCCGCTACCAGACCATCCAGTGGGTGATGTTCCAGATGGGCGGCATCGGCCCGATGTTCGGGCAGCTGGGTTTCTTCAACAAGTTCGCCGGCAAGGACTACGAAGACAAGCGCCCGCGCGACCGCTACGTGGCCGAGGCCAGGCGCCTGCTGGGCGTGCTGGAAAGCCGCCTGACGGGCAGGACATGGATCATGGGCGACGAATACACCATCGCGGACATCGCCACCTTCCCGTGGGTGCGCAACCTGATCGGCTTCTACGAAGCCGGCGAGCTGGTGGGCATCCAGGACTTCCCGCAGGTCACGCGCGCGCTGGAAGCCTTCGTGGCCCGGCCGGCGGTGGCCCGCGGCCTGAACATCCCGAAGCGGGACTGAGGCGCGCCGCCGCTGTGTAATGCCACGGAACACGGCAGCGACTAGCCGCGCCAGGATCGACGCGCTCGCGCTCGATCCCTATGCACCCAACCCCAATGCAAGAAAAAGCCCGCGCCGGCGCAATGCCGGGCGGGCTTTTCGTTCACTTCGCGCAGGACGCTACGCAACGGCTTGCGCCACCCTGGCCGGCACCGGCGCATAGTGATCGAACTGCATGCCGAAGCTGCCGCGTCCCGAGGTCAGTGCGCGCAGGCTGCCGATATAGCCGAACATGCCGGCCAGCGGCACGTGGGCCTCGACCACGGTGGCGCCGCCGCCCTGCTGCGACTGCCCGCGCACCACGCCGCGGCGGCGGTGCAGGTCGCCGATCACGTCGCCGACATGGTCGGCGGGCGCGATCGCTTCCACCGCCATGACCGGCTCCAGCACCACGGGCGCGGCGGCCTGCGCCGCTTCGCGCATGGCCGCGGCGGCGGCGGTCTCGAAGGCCAGCGCGGACGAGTCGCGCTCGTGATGGCTGCCATCGAGCAGCACCGCCCTGAAATCCACCAACGGATGGCCCGCCACCACGCCTTGCGCGGCGGCGCGGCGGATGCCGGCTTCCACCGCGGGCACGTACTCGCGCGGCACCGCGCCGCCCGCGATGCGGCTCTCGAACCGGAAGCCTTCGCCGCGCGGCAGCGGCTCGACGCGCAGCAGCACCTCGGCGTACTGGCCCGGTCCGCCGCTTTGCTTGCGGTGCAGGTAGCGCGCCTCGGCCGCGCGCGTCAGCGTTTCGCGGTAGGCCACCTGCGGCCGGCCCACCGTCACCTCCACGTTGAAGCGCGTGCGCAGCTTTTCCAGCGTGACTTCGAGCTGCAGCTCGCCCATGCCCGACAGCAGCGTCTGGCCGCTTTCCGGATCCTGCCGCAGGCGCAGGCTGGGGTCTTCCTGCACCAGCGCCTGCAGGCCGCGCGACAGGCCGGCCTGGTCGGCGTGGGTGCGCGGCTCGATGGCGACGTCGATCACCGGTTCGGGCGCCTCGATGCTTTCCAGCACCACGGGATGCGCGGGGTCGGTCAGCGTGTCGCCGGTCACGGTGGCCTTGAGGCCGGCAATGGCCACGATGTCGCCGGCCACGGCCACGCTGCGCTCCTGCCTGCTGTCGGCATGCATCTCGTACAGGCGCGCCACGCGCTCGCGCTTGCCGCTGCCGGCATTGAGCACGGTATCGCCGGCAGCCAGCTGGCCGCGGTAGATGCGCGCGAACGTGAGCGTGCCGTGCGCATCGTGCACGACCTTGAAAGCGAGCGCCGCCAGCGGCTGGGCGGGGTCCGCCGCCAGGTCCTCGCGCGCCACGTCGGCGGGCGCCGGCAGGTAGCCGGTGACGGCATCGAGCAAGGGCTCCACGCCCTTGTTCCTGAAGGCGGAACCGGCCAGCACCGGCACTGCGGCGCCGGCCACGGTCACGCGGCGGATGGCCGCGCGCAGCGCCGCCTGGTCCGGCTCGCGGCCGGCGAGATAGTCTTCCAGCATGGCGTCGTCGTGCTCGGCCAGCGTCTCCAGCAGGCGCTGGCGCCAGGCGGCGGCCTGCTGCGCCATGCCCGGCGGCACGGGCTGCTTGGCATAGGCCTGCATGCCGGCGCCGTCCGGCCATAGCAGGGCCTGCATGGCGACGAGATCGACCACGCCGGCGAACGCGGCTTCGCCGCCGATGGGCAATTGCAGCACCAGCGGCACCGCGCCCAGGCGTGCTTCGATCATGCCCGCCACGCGCAGGAAATCCGCGCCGGTGCGGTCGAGCTTGTTGACGAAGGCGATGCGCGGCACGCGGTAGCGGTCGGCCAGGCGCCAGTTGGTTTCGGTCTGCGGCTCCACGCCGGCCACGCCGTCGAACACCACCACGGCGCCGTCGAGCACGCGCAGCGAGCGGTTCACCTCGATGTTGAAATCGATGTGGCCCGGGGTATCGATCAGGTTGATGCGGTGGCCGCGCCAGGCCACGGTGGTGGCGGCGCTGTTGATGGTGATGCCGCGCGCCTGCTCCTGCGGGTCGAAGTCCATGGCGGCGGCGCCGTCGTGCACTTCGCCGAGCCGGTGGCTGGCGCCGGTGTAGAACAGGATGCGTTCCGAGGTGGTGGTCTTGCCCGCGTCCACGTGGGCGATGATGCCGATGTTCCTGACGATGCCGTTGTCGTTGAGTTCCTTGCGTTCCATGATGGGCTGCCTTTGCGAAAACACCCTGGCGGGTGCGTGCCGGCCAGGGTGTTCTCGGTGTCCCCGGCGGGCGGTCTGTGCGATGCCCCGGGACTGCGGATGGCAGCCAGGGGGCTATGAAATCGCTTGCGGGGCGGCGCCGGCATGCCGCATGCGGCATGCAGTGACATCGACGGCTGCGACAACCGATGCCGCTACCACGCCAAAGGACGGGCGCAAGCCCCCGTTCCCTTGGCCGGATTGAATCGTGGCGATCAGCTTGTCGTAGGTACGCATGGCGTGTGAGATGGTGACGAAATGCAAAAACAAAACCCCGGCGGGCCTGCGGGCCGTCCGGGGTTGGCGATGTCGATGTTTCTTCGTTCCCCGGGTGGCTGGCAGCCTTCCGGGCGCGACGCTCGGAAGGCTAGACGCGAATAGCCAGCAGCACGCGGTCACCGTGAGGTGCCGCGGCAAACGCGGCAAACCCTGCGAAGGGTGCGGCGGCGTGTCGGGCTGCTTGCTTCATGTTGTCCGGACTCCAGAGAATGGAGCGCAGTCTAGCACCGGTGGCCGAAACGTGCAGGGCGCGTTGCATGCGTGCAGCGCCCGGCAAAGTGCACTAGGCTGAAAGCCAAAGACACCCCGCAGGAGATCCCCATGCCAAGCCATCCAGTCCTGGAACGGGTCACCGCCCGCATCGTGGCGCGCAGCGCCGCCACCCGCCAGGCCTACCTGGCGCGCACGCGCGCCATGGCCGGACAGAAAGTGGAACGCGCGAACCTGTCCTGTACCAACCTGGCGCACGGCGTGGCCGCCATGCCCGAGGCGGCCAGGATCCGCCTGAAGGCGCAGGAGCGGCCGAACCTCGCCATCGTCTCGTCCTACAACGACATGCTGTCGGCGCACCAGCCGCTGGCGGAATATCCGCAATGGATCAAGGAAGCCGCGCTGGAGGCGGGCGGCACCGCCCAGTTCGCCGGCGGCACGCCGGCCATGTGCGACGGCGTCACGCAGGGCCAGGACGGCATGGACCTGTCGCTGTTCTCGCGCGACGTGATCGCGCTGTCCGCGACGGTGGCGCTGTCGCACCAGATGTTCGACGGCGCGCTGTACCTGGGCGTGTGCGACAAGATCGTGCCGGGGCTGGTGATGGGCGCGCTGTCGTTCGGCCACCTGCCCGCGGTGTTCGTGCCGGGCGGCCCCATGACCACCGGCATCGGCAACGAGGAAAAGGCGCATATCCGCCAGCAATACGCCGAGGGCAAGATCGGCCGCGCCGAACTGCTCGAAGCCGAGAGCAAGTCCTACCACGGCCCCGGCACCTGCACGTTCTACGGCACCGCCAATTCCAACCAGATGCTGATGGAAATGATGGGCCTGCACCTGCCCGGCACCGCCTTCGTCAATCCCGGCACGCCGCTGCGCGAGGCGCTCACGCGCGAATCCGCGCGCCAGGCGCTGCGCCTGGTGCACGGCGGCGAACGCTACACGCCGGTGGCCGACGTGCTCGACGAGCGCGCCTTCGTCAACGGCATCGTGGGGCTGCTGGCCACCGGCGGCTCCACCAACCACACGCTGCACCTGGTGGCGATGGCGCGCGTGGCGGGCATCGTGCTGGGCTGGGACGATTTCGCGGAGCTGTCGGAGGCGGTGCCGCTGCTGGCGCGCGTGTACCCCAACGGCAGCGCCGACGTGAACCAGTTCCAGGCCGCCGGCGGCCTGCCCGTGGTGATCCGCGGACTGCTGCAGCTCGGCCTGCTGCACGACGACGTGACCACGGTGGTGGGCACCGGCCTGGCCGACTACACGCGCGAGCCGGTGCTGCGCGACGGCAAGCTGGCGTGGACCGACGGACCCGCCGCGCCGCTGGATGACGGCATCGTGCGCGCCGCCGCGCAGCCGTTCGCGCCCGAAGGCGGCATCAAGCTGCTCGACGGCAATATCGGCCGCGCCGTGCTCAAGATCTCGGCGGTCAAGCCCGAGCACCACGTGGTGGAAGCGCCGGCGCTGGTGTTCCACACGCAGGATGCGCTGATCGACGCGTTCAAGCGCGGCGAGCTGGAGCGCGACTTCGTCGCGGTGCTGCCGTGGCAGGGGCCGGCCGCCTGCGGCATGCCCGAGCTGCACAAGCTCACGCCGACGCTGACCGTGCTGCAGGGGCGGGGCTTCCGCGTGGCGCTGGTGACGGACGGCCGCATGTCGGGCGCCTCGGGCAAGGTGCCGGCCGCCATCCACGTCTGCCCCGAGGCGCTCAACGGCGGCGGCATCGCGCGCGTGCGCGACGGCGACCCGATGCGCGTGGATGCGCAGGCCGGCGTGCTGGCGGTGATGGTGCCGCAGGCCGAATGGGACGCGCGCGACATCGCGCCGCCGGACCTGTCGGCCAACCGGCACGGCGTCGGGCGCGACCTGTTCGGCGGCTTCCGCAAGCACGTGGGCACGGCGGAAGAAGGCGCCTGCTCGCTGTTTGCCGACGAGCGCTGAGCGTCCGCGCTCAGAACGCGTGGCTGATGCCGGTGCCGAAGCCCGTGCCGCCGCGGGCGCGCCGGCTGTGCCGGTAGGAGAGCGCGCCATAGAGCGTGGTGCGCTTGGACAGCGCGTAGTCCAGCCCGCCGGTCACATAGTGCGTCGCGCCGGCGCGGCCGTAGCCCTGGAAGTCGCGCGCGCCCGAGAGCTTGAGCGTGGCCGCGCCCACGCGCCAGTTCGCGCCCAGCGTGACCGCGCTGCGCTTTGCGCGCGCGTCGCCGAGAAAGGCCTGGCTGGCCGCGCTCAGGTGCGTCTGGCTGTACGAGGCCATCAGGCGCACCTTGCCGAAGGCGTAGGCGAGACCGGCGAACCACGTGTTGTCGTAGGCGGCGTTGCGCTCGGCCGCGAGCATCGCGGACCACGGCCCGGCGTCGTAGTTGAGCGAGGCAGCCAGCGGGCGCGTGCTGGCGCGGTTGCCGGCGGCATCCGGCCGCCCGCTCTTGTCGATGCCCGCGGCAACGTGCGCATGCATGCCGCCCCAGCGCGGCGAATCGTAGAACACGCCGTTGTTCAGCCGCGAGTACTCGCCAGCCGGGCCGTTGTGATACGGGTCGGTGCGGTAGGACGGGTGATAGGCGTACCACGCCACCGAGCTGACGCGGTTGAAGTTGTCCCAGCTGTCGTATTGCCAGTCGTATTGCCACATCGGCGTGAGCGCGCGGCCAAAGCGCAGGTCGCCGTAGGGCGACGCCAGCCCCACCGTGGACTCGCCCTGGAAATACGGCGTGGCGCCGTTGGCTTCGAGGCGGCCGTCGCCCATGTCGAAACGCGTCTGCAGGTTGACGGTGGCGGCCCAGCCGCGGCCGAGCGGCTCATTGCCGCGCAGGCCGATGAAGCTGCGCTGCATGGTGCCGAGCTGTACGCGCTGGCCGGCCGCGGGACGGAAGATGCCGACGTCGGCGAAGCCGTAGAGGGTAAGGTTGCCATGTGCCTGCGCCGGCGTTGCCGGCGCGAGCGCGGCGGCGCAGGCCAGGGCCGGCAGCACGCGGCGACGAGGGCGGGCGGGAGGACGGGGGCGGTGGGTGGGCTGGCGTGTCGATGCAGGCTTCAATGCGGTTCCAGTAAATGGAAAGGCGGCGCGCCGCGAGGGTGCGCCGGGAACGGAATCGCCGCCGACATGCGGCGGCGGGCGGGGCGGGGGCGCGGTGTGGCGAGCGGTGTGGCGCGGTGTGGCCGGCTGCCCGATCGCCGCGTCAGCTCAGGCGCTGCGCGACGGATGGCACCACGGGCGTGGCGGGCGCGGGCTGGGCGCCCTCCGGCACGCGCACCTCCTGCACCGGCACGGCGATCGGGCAGCCGGCCGCTTCGAGCACCTGCTTGATGCGCTGGTAGAAACCGAAGCGCACGTTCCAGTAGTCATCGGCGCTGGTCCAGCAGCGCACGTTGAGCGTGACGCCCTGCGCGGCATAGTTCACCACCATGACTTCGGCGGCGGGATCGGGCAGCACGCGCTTGTCCGCCGCGAGCATGGCGCGCAGCGCCTCCAGCGCGGCCTGGAGGTCGGCGCCGAAGGTGACGGTGACTTCGATGTCGAGCCGGCGCGTGGGGTTCTCGCTGTAGTTGGTGATGGCGCTGCCCCAGATCTTGCCATTGGGCACGCGCAGGCAAACCCCGTCGAAGGTGGTCAGCTCGGTCATGAACAGGCCGGTCTCGCGCACGGTGCCGGCCACGCCCTGCGCATCGATGTACTGGCCCACGCGAAACGGCCGCAGCAGCACCAGCATGATGCCGGCGGCGATGTTCTGCAGCGTGCCCTGCAGCGCCAGGCCGATGGCCAGGCCCGCCGCGCCGAGCATGGCGATGATGCTGGCGGTCTGCACGCCGAACTGCGACAGCACCAGCACCACGGTGAGCACGCGCACGATCCATTGCGTGACGCTGGCCAGCATCGGGCGCAGCGTGGCGTCCACGCTGGGACGGTCGAAGGCGCGCAGGATGGCGCCGCGAACGCGCCCGGAGATCCACCAGCCCAGTACCAGGATCACGATGGCGGCAATGCAGTTCAGGCCCTGCTGCACGGCCAGTTGCGCCAGGTAGGTCCCGGCGGCTTCCAGCTTCTGCGGGTCGACGAAGTTGAGGTTCATGGCGATCGGCTCCGGCCAAAAAATCAGGAAAAAACAAGACGAAACGCAGTCGGAAAGCGCCGGGCGTACCCGTTTCTGCGTGCCCGGCAAGCGCGCAAACCCCGCGCCGCCGTTCGCATGTTTCGCATGGCGCGGCGGCGGGGTCTGCCCGCGACAGTCCGACCGAATGTCGGACGATCACTGACAATTGCTCGATATTGCGGCTGTATTCAGGACAGAAGAGCGGGAATGAGGTTCCCGCGCGCGGCGGCGCAGGCGCCGCGCGAAACCGCGCCAGCCCTTATGGCGCAAGGGCTGGCGCCGGTTCGGAAAATTTCGCCGGAGGGCTGGCCGATGGCGTGCGGGCCGAGTGTGGGCAAGCGTTGGCGCAGCGCGGCCGCACGGGGCGGGCGGCGCGCAGAAACGGGTACGCTTTCGCGGTTCGGGGGGATGCGCGGGGGGATGCGTGGCACGGCGCGCGGCACCGTGCCGAAAGCAGGCGGAGGCTGTCAGGCAGCCACGGGGTGGTCGTGCAGGCGGTCGCGCTCGGCGAGCGAGGGGAACAGGCGCATCCACACCGCCACCACCACCAGCGTGCCCAGGCCGCCCAGCAGCACCGCGCCGACCGGCCCGAGCAGCGCCGCCGTGACACCCGACTCGAACTCGCCGAGCTGGTTGGAGGCGCCGATGAAGACCGAATTGACGGCGCCCACGCGCCCGCGCATCTCGTCGGGCGTGTCGAGCTGCACCAGGGTGGAACGCACCACCACGCTGATCATGTCGGAGGCGCCGAGCATGACCAGCGCCGCCATCGACAGGGGCAGCCAGCGCGAGATGCCGAACACCATGGTGGCGACGCCGAACACGGCCACCGCGCCGAACATGATGCGGCCCACGCGCCGGTTCATCGGATGGTGGGCCAGCCACAGCGCCGTGGTCAGCGCGCCGAGGGCGGGCGACGAGCGCAGCAGCCCGAGGCCCCACGGGCCGGTGTGGAGGATGTCGCGCGCGTAGATGGGCAGCAGCGCGGTGGCGCCGCCCAGCAGCACGGCGAACAGGTCCAGCGAGATGGCGCCGAGCAGCACGGGCCGGCTGCGGATATAGGCGATGCCGGCGAACAGCGTGGCGACGCTGACCGGCGTATTCACGCGCTGCGCCACCTGGCGCAGCTTGAGCGCGCTCACCAGGCAGGCGGCGATGGCGAACAGCGTGGCGCTGATGGCGTAGACCACGCCGGGGCCGGCTACATAGGCAAACCCGCCCAGCGCGGGGCCGATGATGATGGCGGTCTGCACGGCCGAGCTCGACATGGCCACCGCGCGCGGCAACTGGCGCGCCGTGACCACGCTGGGCAGCAGCGCCTGCAGCGTGGGCGTCTCGAAGGCGCGGGTGGCGCCGATCAGCGCCACGAAGACGAAGATGTGCTCGCGCGTGATCCAGCCCTTGAGGCTGGCCACCGCCATCGACGCCGCGATCAGCGCTTCCAGCGTCTGGCAGGTACGCACGATCACGCGCCGGTCGAAGCGGTCGGCCACGTGGCCCGACATCAGCAGCAGGATCACCGAGGGCAGGAACTGCACCAGCCCCACCATGCCGAGCATGAAGGGATCGCGGGTGAGGTCGTAGATCTGCCAGCCCACCGCCACCGTGAAGATCTGGTAGCCGATCGTGGTGCACAGGCGGGCGAACCAGAACAGGCGGAACGAAGGGTCGCGAAAAACGGAATCCGGCTCGGCGGCCGGAACGGTGGCAGGGGTCGACATGGATGGTGGCAAGGACGGGACAGTCGGCGGGACGGACGGCAAAGTCCCACGCGGCGGCACACAAGCAACGTGGCCAGCTCTGCCCTTGTCCCAGGGATGAACCTGGAGAAGGCCTCCCGTCTGGCCGGATGCTTGATTCCGCAAGCTTTGGATTCTATCCGAGCAGGCCGCTGCATGCATCCGCATGCAGCAAGTTCCATGTATCGACTTTGACACAATGGCGAAATAGTGCATTAATATGCACTTTAACCTATGCCTCGCTGGCTTGCCGAGTCGGCGCGTTGCAGCGATACGGCGCCTCAGGGGCCGTTTTTTCTCCCAGGCGGCGCGCAGGCTGCGCACCCGCGCCGCGGCGGCGGAAGCCCGCGGGCTCAGACGATCTCGCGCGTCTCGCGGAATTCGACCTTCGGGAAGCGCTCCTGCGTCAGGCGCAGGTTCACCATGCTCGGCGCGAGATAGACATGGTCGCCCGCGCCATCGAGCGCGACGTTGTGGCCAGCCTTTTCGATCAGCTTTTCGATCTCGGCCGGATCGCCCTTGAGCCAGCGCGCGGTGGCGCATTCGTGCGATTCGAAGATCGCGTCCACGCCGTATTCGTGCTCCAGGCGGTGGGCCACCACGTCGAACTGCAGGATGCCCACGGCGCCCAGCACGAGGTCGTTGGAGGCGATCGGGCGGAACATCTGCGTGGCGCCTTCCTCGGCCAGTTGCTGCAAGCCCTTCTGCAGCTGCTTGACCTTGAGCGGGTTGTTCAGGCGCGCGCGGCGGAAGAACTCCGGCGCGAACGAGGGGATGCCGGTGAACTTGAGCGGCTCGCCTTCGGTGAACACGTCGCCCAGGCGGATGGTGCCGTGGTTGGGCACGCCGATGATGTCGCCGGAATACGCTTCCTCGGTGGTGTTGCGGTCCTGCGCCATGAAGGTGATGGCGTTGTTGATGGCCACGGTCTTGCCGGTGGACACGTGCAGCAGCTTCATGCCGCGCTCGAAGCGGCCCGAGCACACGCGCACGAAGGCGATGCGGTCGCGGTGGCGCGGGTCCATGTTGGCCTGGATCTTGAACACGAAGCCGGTGAACTTCGGTTCGTCCGGCTCCACCACGCGGGTCTCGGTGTTGCGCGCCTGCGGCGGCGGGGCGAGTTCGCACAGCGCGTCGAGCAGCGACTGCACGCCGAAGTTGTTGATGGCCGAGCCGAAGTAGACCGGGGTCTGCTTGCCGGCCAGGAAGGCGTCCTTGTCGAACGCATGCGAGGCGCCGCGCACCAGTTCGATCTCGATGCGCAGCTCCTCTGCCTGGCTGCCCAGCATGCGGTCCAGCTCGGGGTTGTCGAGCCCGTCGACCATCGCGGAGGTGCCCTTCTCGCCGTGCGGGTCGAACAGTTGCACGCGGTCGTCGATCAGGTGGTACACGCCGCGGAAGGACTTGCCCATGCCGATGGGCCACGTCATCGGCGCGCACTGCATCTGCAGCACGTCTTCGATCTCGTCGAGCAGCTCGATGGGCGAGCGGCCTTCGCGGTCGAGCTTGTTGATGAAGGTGAGGATGGGCGTGTCGCGCAGGCGGCAGACGTTGAGCAGCTTGATGGTCTGCGCTTCCACGCCGTTGACCGAGTCGATCACCATCACCGCGGAGTCCACCGCGGTCAGCGTGCGGTAGGTGTCTTCGGAGAAGTCTTCGTGGCCCGGGGTGTCGAGCAGGTTGACGATGTTCTCGCGGTACGGGAACTGCATCACCGAGGAGGTCACCGAGATGCCGCGCTGCTTTTCCAGTTCCATCCAGTCGGAGGTGGCGTGGCGGTCGGCCTTGCGCGCGCGCACTTCGCCGGCGACCTGGATGGCGCCGCCGAACCACAGCAGTTTTTCGGTCAGGGTCGTCTTACCCGCGTCAGGGTGCGAAATGATGGCAAAGGTGCGACGACGCGCAATTTCGGATACGAGCGAGCTCACGGCGGTGGATTCTGCAAACGGAAGATGGAAAGGCCCGGGGCGCAGCGGGCCGGCGCCAGGGGCCGGCGGGACCATCAGCTTGCGGTCGGGGCGCCGGGCACTGCGGGCATGCACGAAGGGAATCGGGCGGTATTTTACCGGTTCGCGGGACCGGCGGCGCGCGGATCGGCCGGCGGGCCGGCGTTTTGCCCCCGCAGGCTGCCGAATTGCAGCGCGTACTGGCGCGTCAGCTCTGCGCCGAAGAAGAAGATTTGCGCCGAGTAATACACCCACAACATCAGCGCCACCACCGAGCCGGCGGCGCCGTACGAAGACGCCACCGCGCTGTTGCCGAGGTACAGGCCGATCAGCCGCTTGCCCACCGCGAACAGCATGGCGGTGATGACGGCGCCCATGATGACGTCGCGCCAGGCGATGCGTGCGTTGGGCAGCATCTTGAAGATCACCGCGAACAGCAGCGTGACCACGCCGAACGAAAACGCGGTGGAAAGCACATCGGCCACCGGCGCGAACCAGGACTGCGTCCACATCTGCCCCCAGAAGCGGTCCACCACCGCCAGCGCGGCATTGACGATCAGGGACACCAGCAGCATGAAGGCCAGCACCAGCACCAGGCTGAACGACAGCAGCCGCGCGCGCAGCAACTGCTGCCAGCCCGCGCCCTGCGGCGCCGGCGCGGCCCAGATCTCGTCCAGGCTGCCCTTGAGCTCGGCGAAGGCGCTGGTGGCGCCCACGAACAGGATGCCGGTGGCGATGGCGGCGGCCACCGCGCCGCCGCCGGCGCGATGCGTGGCGGCCAGGATCTGCTGGATGGCGGCCGCGCCCTGTTCTCCGACCAGCCCGTCGATCTGGGCGAAGATCTCGCCACGCGCGGCCTCGGCGCCGAAGAAGATGCCGGCGATGGAAATCACCAGCACCAGGATCGGCGCCAGCGAGAACAGCATGTAGAACGACAGCGCCGCGCCCTTGCTGGCGGCGCGGTGGGCCACCCAGGCGCGGATCGAGGCCATCACCACGCTGGCGGTGCGCGCGGCGGTGTGGCGGTCGGGCAGCCAGTGGCCCGGGCGGGGCCTCGGTGGCTTGGGGTCGAGGGGGCGGCGGGGAGAATCGGCGGGATTCACGCGCGCGTCCGGAAATGTGGCCGCATGGGCTGGATAGTCACCGCTAGCGCTCCTTGCGCAGGCCCCAGATGAGCGACACCGCGAACAGCACCAGGAAGATGATGAACAGCAGCTTGGCCACCTGGGCCGCCCCGGCGGAGATACCGCCGAAGCCGAACAGCGCGGCAATCACGGCGACCACGAAGAAAAGCACGGCATAGCGCAACATGATGAGACTCCAATAAGGCCTCTCCCGCTTTATGTCTGCGTCCGAGCGTCCATGATACAGCCGCCCGCGCGCTTTGCCCAAGCGCGGGCCGCGCGCCAGCGGCTAGACTGGAAACCGGAAGGCACGCGGGCAGCGCTCGCGCCGGCCGCCGTCCTTCCGGGCATTTCCCCTCGAACCCTGTCAGAAGGAGGCACCATGAACCGGATCACCGCGCGCTGCCTGGGCATTGCCGTCTTCCTGGCGCTCGGCGTGCTTGCCGCCACCGGCTGCGAACGCAGCCAGCCGGGCCCGAAACCGATCTCCGGCGACATGGCCCAACAGGCCAGCGCCGCGCCGGCGCGCTAGGCACGCGCAAACCCGCGCCGCGGCGCGGTTTCCGGGGGCAGCGGACACGCTCGCATGGACCGCCCCTCCCTCCCCCGCCCCCGCGCCGCGTCTTGCACGCTGGCCGGACCCTTCCCGCGCCGTCCGCGAGCACCCGGCGTACCCGTTTCTGCGTGAATGCCACGGGCCGCGGCAAGGCCGGCAAGCCTGCGCGCGGCCTGTCACACCCCTGCAACCAACACCGGGCCGCCGCGCTTGCCGCGGATGACGCGGCCCGGCCCCTGATCCGGCAACGCCGTGCGGCCGATCGGCGCCCGCGGGCCGCCAGCCACGCCGCCGACGGCGTGTTTCAGCGCTGCAACCGAAATGTCCCCCCATTCGTGGGGCACTTCGCGGCGCGCCCTCCGGCCACCCGCAAACCGGCACCGGTGCTGGCTTTGCGGGAATTGGCATGCTTGTCGCTCTGTGCTGGGCAGGGAGACATAAAAAAATGACGCGACGAGTCCAACAACGCGGGAGTGAGTTCTGCCATGCGTCAGCCGCCTGCGCGTATGACGGCACGAAGGCGCTCGCATCGGCTGGCGCGGCCTGCGCCGTCGGTGTTGCAGCTTTTGTCGCCGCCCTTGCTCCCCTCTGCGCGATTGCCGGCGCGGGCGACATCGTCGTTCTGCGCAGCGTCGAGCCGCGCATTGCCTATCGCGGCGTTCCGCCGGGGGACCTGCCGATAGCCGCCGCGGTCGAGCCGTTTCCGTCCCGGCGCTTCCAGCAATCCGCCGCCGCCGTGGTGAGCGACCTGACCGACAGCGATCTCGCTGCGGCGGTGGGCCGCAGCCCGGCGGGCAGCGCCATGCCCGGCGCCAGCCAGGCCGCGCCGGGACGGCTTGCCGGCCTGCCAGCCCAGGTCGAAGGGCTGGCCGCAGGCGGCGCCACCGCCGCAGTCGCGGGCGGCATCGCCGGGCAGGTGGCGCAGGCTACCGGCAACATGAGCGCTGCCTTGCTGCGCGGTCTGGCGCCGCTGGCCGCAGGGGCCCGGCCATGACGCCGGCGCACGCCATCGCCTGCGCCGCGCTGGCGCTGGCGCTGGGCGGCATGCCCGCGCGCGCGCAGGTGGCGGGCGTGGACAACGCCCGTATCGACCCGGGCGCCCTGGCCGGCGTGGCCGGGCGTGCTGCCGTCAACGTGGCCGCCGGCGCCGGCAATGCGCAGAGCAACCAGGCCGCGCTCTCCACCGATGCCGCCGCGGTGCACTTGCAGCAGCGCGCCGCGGCCGCCGCGCCGGCGGCCGGCGCCACCAGCCAGGTCGGCAGCGGCGCCTTTGCCAACGGCAGCGGGCTGCTCTCGGCCAACGTGGCCAGCGGCAACGGCAATCTGCAGAGCAATGCGGCGGTGCTGGCGCCGTCCGCGTCGGTGAGGATCGAGGCGATCCCGGACGGCCTGCTGGCGGCCGAATCGGCCGGCGGGAGCCGCCCGGGTCCGGCGGGCCGCGCACCGGGACCGCGCGCGGCAGTCGTCCAGCCGGATGCCTACCGCAACGCAAGCGGCCTGGTGCAACTGAACCAGACCGCGGGATCGGGCAATGTCTCGTCCAACGTTTTTGTGCTCCGTCCCCCGGCGGGCACTTTTTTCTAGCAAGGGAAGGAGAAGATCATGAAAACGAGAATCCTCGCCATCGTAGCGATGGCCGCGCTTTCCGCCAGTATTTCCCTCAGCACGTTCGCCGGCGGCTTCAGCTATTTCGATCGTCCCGACGACGCCGACATCTTCAACCAGACCGCCATCAGCAACGACATCTACGTGCGCGGCTTCGGCTTCGCCTGGGGGGACATCCGCTTCAAGTCCGAGTCGGGCGCGGTGGTCAACAGCCAGCAGAGCGCGCGCGACAACAATGTGCGCATCGGCCCGTCGAGCAATGCCGCCTTCGGCGGCGGCAACGCGCTGGCCAACGCGCAGGGCAATATCGGCGCGAACATCTCCGCCGGCGCCGGCAACGGGCAATCCAACCAGGCCGCGCTGGCGAGCATCGACGCCTCCGACGTGTTCGCCTCCGCGCAGGTCTTCTCCAGCCAGAAGACCGGCGGCAACGGCGTGCGCATGGCCGGCGCGGCGAACAGCGCCACCATGGGCGACAGCATGCTTGCCGGCGCCAAGGGCAATGTCGGCGTGAACATCGCCGCCGGGGCCGGCAACCTGCAGAGCAATGCGCTGGCGGCTTCGGTCAATACCGGCAGCGGCACCACCAGCCGCGGCGGCCAGCCGGTCGGCGTGCTGGCCAGGGCGACCGCCTCCAACGACCAGTCCACCTACGGCAATGACCTGTCGATGTGCGGCTGCCGGCCGAGCAACGCCGCATCGCTGAGCGGCGGCGCGCTGGCCAATGCGGTGGGCAATATCGGCGTGAACATTTCCGCCGGCGCCGGCAACGCGCAGAGCAACGGCCTCGCCATCTCCACGGCGGCGCACTGAGCGCGCCAGCGCGGCACTGCGGGACAGAGCAAGACGCGGCAGGAGAGCCTGGCACCGGGGGGTACCGGCTCATCCCGTCCGAGGGAGGAAAACAAGATGCGCGCGCTATTTCGCGTGACCGGGGCATGCCTGCTGCTGGCGGCTGCCTGCAGCGCCAGCGGGCAGGGCACGATGACCATCAACCTCGATGGCCAGGCCATGCTCAGGAAGCCGGTCAGGAGCATGCTGGAGATGCGCTACCAGAACATGATGCGCCAGCAGCTCGACTTCAGTTGCGGCGCGGCGGCGGTGGGCACGCTGTTACGCTACGGTTACGGCTTCGACCTGGCCGAGCCGAAGATCGTGGAGGACATGCTGCGCATCTCGGATGCCGACACCGTCCTCAAGAACGGCTTCTCCATGCTCGACATGCGCAACTACGTGGAGACGCTGGGGCTGCGCGGACGCGGCTTCCGCGTGGACTACGGCGCGCTGCGCCAGCTCAAGATCCCGGTCATCACGCTGCTCGACGTCAACGGCTACCTGCACTTCGTGGTGGTGCGCAGGGCCATCGACGGGCGTGTGTTCGTGGCGGACCCGGCGCTCGGCAACCGCATCATCAAGGAGGAGGATTTCGCCGCCAACTGGAACGGGCTGGTGTTCGCCATCGTGGGCCGTCCGTTCGATCCGAATTCGCCGCTGCTGGACTTTACGGCGCCGGCCTTGCGCGACCGGACCAACGCCGCGCTGGCCGGGGGCATGGTGCCGGCGGCGCTGGATTTCGGCCTGATCCGGATGGACTATTTCTGACATGGGCACGGCACTGCGCCTGTTCTGCCTGAGCTGCGCCGCCGGCGTGGCGATGGCTGCCGCGGCGCCGGCGCGGGCAGCCACCGCCGACGACGACCTCACCGACATCGTCGGTGCGCGGACGATGGCCGAGCTGGTGCCGGACGACGAACTGGCGGGCGTGCGCGGCAAATACCTGGGGGCAAGCCTGGTCAGCGGCTTCATGGTGGAGATGGTGTCGCGCTGGCAGAACGACAGCGCGGTCGCCACGGCCACCGCGCGCGTGGCGGCGGCCAACCTGGCGGCGGGCGCCGCCGTGGCGCAGGCAAGTGCGAGCCTGTCGGCGCGGGTGCAGAGCCTGGGCGGCGGCACGGTGCAGGGCAACGGCGGCGTGGCCAGCTCGGCCGTGCAGGCAGCGGGCGTGGGACAGGTGACGCAGATCGCCGGCGACGGCAACTCGGTCAGCAACGTCAGTGCCATCACCACGCAGACCGCGCCCATCGCGGTGCCCGCAGTTGGCGGCAACGGCACCGCGCCGCAGTACGCGCAGGCCAACGGCATGACCGCCACCGCGGCGGTCACACCCGGCGGCGGCGTCTCGGTGGCGATCCAGTCGGCCGCCGGCAGCGCGCTGCAGAACGCGCAGGGCGGCGGCCTGATGCAGACCGCGCGCATCACCGGCGACGCACAACAGGTGCTCAACCTCACCAACATCACGCTGCAAGTACAGCAACCGACGAGCCGGCAACTGACGCAAACGAGCATGCGTGACGCGCTAGCGGCGATCGCATCGATGCGACGATAATCGCTGCATGCGGGGTGGCGCGCCCGCTTCACGCGTATTCAGATTTCCGGGGGGAAAGATGAAGACCGAATTCGCTGTGCTGGGTACCCTGGCGGGCACCCTGCTCTCCACGGGCGTGTGCGGGCAGGCCGGTGCCCCGCAGCCCGGAGCGGACGAGCGGATTGAACGGCTGGCAGAACTGGTCGAGAAACAGGAACAGACCATCAAGGCTCTCGAGCGGCGCCTGAACGAGCTGGAAATGGCCGGGGCGCGCGGCCGGGGGGTAACGGGGGGAACGGGGGGAACGGGGAGCAGTGCCAACGGGAACGCCGGCGGTGGCATGGCCGCTGCCGGCGTTCCCTCCCTGGCACAGGACGCGGAACCGGCCGCGCCAGCCGGCGGCAGCCGCGCGGGCAATGACGCGGGCACCCCGGTGGTGGGTGCCGACGCGCGCGAGACGCAGCAGCAGGCGCGCGTGCAAAGCAAGGACCTGGTCTATCAGACCGAGCATGCGCCCTTGTTCGAGCGGCGCCTGACCATCGACAGCGGTTTCGTCTACAGCTACTACGACCGGCGCGCGTTGTCGCTGTCGGGCTTTCTGGCGCTCGATGCGATCTTCCTCGGCACCATCAACCTGAACCAGACCAAGTCGCACACGCTCACGTACGACACCATCTTCCGCTATGGCCTGACCGACCGCCTGTCGATGGACTTCGACCTGCCGGTGACATACCGCAATACCAACTTCATTTCGGGCGGGGCGGGCGGGTCCGCGTCAAGCTTATCCGATGCCACGCTCAGCACCACGGCGCTGGGCGACATCAGCATGGGCGTGTATTACCAGTTCCTGCGCGAGAGCGGCGCCGTGCCGGACGTGGTGGGCAGCGTGCGCGTGCGCGCGCCTACCGGGCGCACGCCGTTCGGCATCAAGCTGGTGTCGGCCGACCCGAACAACGACAATCTCAACGTCGCCGCCCAGTTGCCGACCGGCAACGGCGTGTGGGCGGTCACGGCGGGCCTGTCGGTGCTCAAGACCTACGACCCGGTGGTGCTGTTCGCCAATGCCAGCTATACCTACAACATCCCGCGCTCGGTAAGCGATATCTCGTCGGTGCAGGGCGAGGTCATGCCGGCCGACGTGAAGCTGGGCGACACCATCGGCTTCGGCGGCGGCCTGGCGCTCGCGCTCAACGACCGCACCTCGATGTCGCTGGCCTTCAACGCGGCGCTGTCGGGCAGCACGCAGGTCACTACCGCGGGCGTGAGGCAGACGGTGGTGGGCAGCCGCGCCAACGTGGCTACCATGACGTTCGGCTTCAACCACGTCATCACCAAGGGACTGTCGGTCAGCACCGCGTTCGGCATCGGCCTGACGCCGGACGCGCCGAACTACACGGTATCGCTGCGCTTTCCCTATACGTTCTGAGCACGCATGAAAAAGCGGGCCTGGACCCCAATGCCAGTTAGTTAAGCCAGAGCGAATGTGACTTGGAGTAAAAAGGGAGCGTGTTGACCACGCTCCCTTTTTTGCTTTGAACCTGCTGCAGACCACCCTGAACGAGACGTTGGAAGCACTGCCTGCCAACGGGATAGCCGAGTTGAGCGCGCTGCTGGATCCGGCCTGGATAGAACAAGCGCTTGAAGCCACGGGCAAGGCATCGATACGCCGACGCAAGCTGCCCGCCGAACACGCCGTGTGGCTGGTAATCGGTCTGGCGCTGTTTCGTCACATGCCGCTGTGGCAAGTGGTGCAGGAGATGGCGCTGACGCTGGACAGCAAGGAACTGCCCGCGCCCAGCGCCAGCGTGCAGGTTCGCCAGCGGTTGGGGGCGCAGCCCATGGCGCACTTGTTTGCCCTGCTCGCCAACGCCTGGGGCCGCGCCCATGCGGTGCACGCGGGAAAGTTGCGCGTGCTGGCGGCCGATGGCGTGGTCTGGTCAGCCCCGGACAGCAAGGACAACCGCCAGGAGTTGGGCAGCGGCCAGACGCAATATGGCCCCCAGCCCTGGCCCATGGTGCGCGCCGTATGCCTGCTGGACACCGACAGCCATGAACTGCTCGATGCCCAATTGGGGGGCTACGGCTGTGGCGAGCTGACGTTGGCGGCCGATCTGCGCGGCCTGGATCACTCGATCACCTTGTTCGACCGTGCCTACTTCAGCGCCGCGTTCCTGCTGCGCTGGCAGCAAGTGGGCGAGCAGCGCCACTGGCTCATGCGCGCCAAGGACAATCTGCGCCACGAGGTGGTGCAGGTATTGGGCCAGGGTGATTGGCTGATCCGCATGCCCGTGTCGCCACGCGCCAGGAAGATGCATCCAGAACTGCCCAGCCATTGGCAGGCCCGGCTGATCGAGGTGAGCGTTGGTGGCAAGATCAGGCGCTTCATCACCTCGATGCTGGATTCTGAGCGGTTTGCCGCCGTGCCACTGGCGCAGTTGTACCGCCAGCGCTGGGAGGTCGAGTTGGGGTTTCGGGAAATCAAGCAATCACTGCAACAAGGTCGAGCCGTGTTGCGCAGCAAACAGCCCGAGTTGGTCAAGCAGGAAGTCTGGGGCGTGCTGATTGCCTACACACTGCTGCGCCGATGGATGCGCCTGATGGCCCAGCACGCGGGTGTCGAGCCGAGCCGCATCAGCTTCCACACGGCGCGCCACGCCATCACGGGGGCGATCAACACGGTCCATCTGGCGCGCGCTGGTGCCTTGCCTGAACTCTTGCAGCGGCTGCTGGAGCAAGCCCGCTACTTCGTGCTCCCGCCTCGCCGCACCGGGCGCTCATTCCCGCGCGAGGTTAAGCGCTCTCGCAGCAAGTTCCCAACAAAAAATGCCAGTCAGCGGGCTAACTGACTGGCATTGGGCCTGGACCCGCTTTTTTCGTTGGCGCGCCGCGCGCCTGCCGCTGTCTGCCCCGGCGATCCGCCTGCTATTCGCCCGCGCCGGGGCGTGCCTCGATGCGGATGTTGTGCTTGTGCATCAGCCGGTAGAGCGTGACCCGCGACACGTTGAGCTCGCGCGCGGCGGGCACCACGTGAAAGCCATGGCTTGCCATCACGGTGCGGATCGCCTCGCGCTCGGCTTCCTCGCGGATGGCGTCCAGCGTCTTGCGCGGGGTGTCGGTGCCGCCGTGCAGCTGCAGGTCTTCCGCGGTGATCTTGCGGTTGTCCGTCATCACGATGGCGCGCCGCACCCGGTTGATCAGCTCGCGCACGTTGCCCGGCCATTCGTATTGCATCATCGCCTGCGTGGAACACGGCGAGAAGCCACGGATGCGCCGGTGCGCCTCGTGCCCGTGCTCGGCGAGCACCGCGTTGGCCAGCAGCAGGATGTCCTCGCCGCGCTCGCGCAGGGGCGGGATCGACAAGGTCAGCACGCACAGCCGGTGGAACAGGTCGGCACGGAAGCGGCCATCCGATTGCGCCGCCACCAGGTCCACGTGCGTGGCCGAGATGATGCGCAGGTCCAGCGGGATCGACTGGTGGCCGCCGAGGCGGGTGATGGTGCCTTGCTGCAGGAAGCGCAGCAGCGCGACCTGGCTTTCCAGTGGCAGATCGCCGATTTCGTCGAGGAACAGGGTGCCACCCTGCGCCTGCTCGATCCAGCCGATCTTGCGCTGGTTGGCGCCCGTGAACGCGCCTTTCTCGTAGCCGAACAGCTCGGACTGCACCAGGTGCGGCGGGATCGCGCCGCAATTGATGGCCACGAACGGTCCCTTGCGCCGGCTGGACGCCTCGTGCACGGCCTGCGCCGCCAGCTCCTTGCCGGTGCCCGATTCGCCGGAGATGAAGACCGGCGCCTCGTTGTGCGCCACCTTCGCGAGCGAGCGGAACATGGCGCGCATGGCCGCGCACTCCCCGATCATCGGGCCGTGCCCGATCAGCTCGTGGCTGCGCGCGCCGTGCAGGCAGGCCATGCCGTGCGCATGCTTGAGGGTGTAGAGCAGTTCGCTGAACGAGAACGGCGTGCGCACGTAGTCCACGCAGTAATCGCGGATCAGGCGGCGCACGCGCTCGTCCTCGAGCATGCGCGAAGACGTGATCGCCACCCACATCACGTGCAGGTATTGCAGGCTTTGCTCGAGCTGCGCCAGCTCGGCATCGCTGTATTCGCTTTCGAGATCGAGCACGCCGGCCATCGGCGCGCTGCCTCTCACCACGCGGCTCAGGTCGCGGATCTGCTGGATATGGCGGATCTCCCAGCCAGAGCCGAACTGGGCCGGATCGAATCCAAAGGGTTCATGGCGCGACACGACCAGCACCTGTGCGGTGCGTGTCGCCACCTTGCACAGTCGGTCCATAGCGTTCTCCCTGCCGTTGAGCATCTTGACTACTCGGGCTTCTACCGCGGCCGCGCTGCGATGCGGGCCTTGCGTGCGGTCAAGCGGAGTCGGTTGGGGGACTTCCCCCATGCGCAACGTCGGCATTACGGCCTGGACAGACTGCGGGACTGCTCTCCGAGAATGGCGTCGTGCTCGCCGCCGGCCAGGAGCTGGTCGCGGATGCGCCGGCGCACCTGGTCTTTCTCGCGCAGCAGTTCGCTGCGCGGCGCGTCGGGAGACTGGCCGGAGTAACGGTAGTAGAGGGTCTTGTAGGTAAGCTGGCTGAGGATCCATTCCTGGAGCAGCGAGCGCTGGCGCGACAGTTCGCCCTCGAGTGAGCGCTGGCGCTGCAGCAATTGTTCGATGGCGGCACGCGCAGGCGCCGGCAGCATGCAGTCCTGGCTCAGGAAATCCTCGACGGCGCTGGTGGCCGGGTCGGTGCGCTCGGTGATGCGGTGTCGGCGTGGCGTTTCGGCAGCAGCTTCTCCGAGAGCTGCCCAGGCGCGATGAATGGAAAGGCTGGCTGACTCGCTGATGGGCCCCATAGCGGGTCGCCGGATTTCTCCTGCATTCATGATGTGATCCCCGTTGAACAACACCCCCGGCACTACACGTTCGCGATTACCACTTATCTTTCATCTTGTTTTAGTTGCTTTCTTGCGGGGCATGCGTGTATCCGCGTGCTCCCTTTTCGTGGTGGCGAAGCCATCTGGACAATGGTCTGCTCGGTCAGTCCTTGGCCGTTCTGCGGGCGCCGGACTTTTCTTTCCGTCGTTATCTCAGGTACCGCATTGCGCCAGCCGGCGCCGCTCCGGAACGCCGGAGTCAAGAAGGGGCGCCCTCGAAGCGCCCCGCTGTTTGCCACGACTCTAGTTCAGTGCATTTGCGACGGTTTGTCCAGCCCTCAGTATGGGGGCTCAGTCCAATATCATCCTTTAGTATGAGCACGTTTCCGCACACAGACTGGCTCTCGAGGTAATTAGGCACTTACATTTCACGCAGAAACAGGTACGGTTTCCGTTGCGCGGTGCGCACGCCGATGGCGATTCAGGCACGCAGAAACGGGTACGGGGGCGACACCCGGAAGATCGCGGAATGGGCCGCGGCGCCCCGCAGAAACGGGTACGCGCAGGCGCGCGGCCCGCCCGTCAGGCGCCGCATGGGGGCCGCGCCGGACCGGGAAGTTCAGTGGCCGGGCAGATAGTAGAACTTGAAGACGAACACCGCGGCAATGATCCACACCATGATCGGCACGGTTCTGGCGCGGCCGGTCAACAGCTTGAGTCCGGCATAGGTGATGAAGCCGAATGCCACGCCGTTGGCCACCGAGTAGGTGAACGGCATGCCCAGGGCCGTCAGCACCGCGGGGACGACCTCGGTCGCGTCGGTCCAGTCCAGGTCGACCAGCTCGCGCAGCATGAGGCAGGAGACATACAGCAAGGCCGGGGCCGTGGCATAGCCTGGCACCGTGCCGGCCAATGGCGCGATGAACAGGCACGCGAGGAAGAGCACCGCCACGGTCACCGCCGTCAGGCCCGTGCGCCCGCCCGCCTGAACGCCCGAAGCGCTCTCGATATAGGCCGTGGTGGACGACGTGCCGAGGAGCGAGCCGGCCATGATGGCCGTGCTGTCTGCCATCAGCGCCTTGTTCAGGCGATCCATCTTGCCCGCCTTGAGCAGGCCGGCGCGATTGGCCACCCCCATCAGAGTGCCGGTCGCGTCGAACAGCTCCACCAGGAAGAACACCAGCACCACGTTGACGATGCCGATGGAAAGCGCGGCGGAGATATCCAGCTTGAGCAGTGTGGGGGCAACGGAGGGCGGCGCGGAAAACACGCCGTGGAAGGTGTTGTCGCCAACCACGAAGCTGAGGACGGTGGTCAGCAGGATGCCGATCAGGATCGCGCCTTTGACCTTGAGGTGATCGAGCGCGACGATGACGAAGAAACCCACGATGGCAAGGACGGCGGGAATCTGGTGCAGGTCGCCGATGGTGACGAGCGTGGCCGGGCTGGCCACCACGATACCCGCGTTCTTCAGTGCCACGATGGCAAGGAAGAGGCCGATGCCCGCGGTGATGGCGACACGGATCGAATGCGGGATGCCGTTGACGATCAACTCCCGCACGCGGAACAAGGTCACCAGCAGAAACAGGCAGCCCGAGATGAACACGGCACCGAGCGCGGCCTGCCACGGAAAGCCCATGCCCTTGACCACGGTGTACGCGAAATAGGCATTCAGCCCCATGCCCGGTGCCATGGCGATCGGGTAGTTGGCGTAGAGACCCATGATGAGGGTGCCGATCGCGGCCGCCACGCAGGTGGCCACGAACACCGCATCCTTGGGCATGCCCGCGTCGCCCAGGATGCTTGGATTGACGAAGATGATGTAAGCCATCGTCAGGAAGGTGGTCAGCCCGGCCAGCAGCTCGGTGCGGACGTCGGTCTGGTGCTCGCTCAGCTTGAACAGCCGCTCGACGAGCGACGGGCTGGCGGAGGCCGTGGAACGGTTGCCAAAGGGTTCCTGTGTCGGCATGGAGGCTCCTGTCGTCTTATTGTGTGGTGTGCTCGGGTTTCAGGCCGATTGTGGGCTATGCTGCCGGCCCGCGAGCGGCGCCGGACCGACGGTATTCTGTTACCGATTCTTGCTCTTGGCGGTGGTGCTCCGGAATATCTGGCATACAAAATATGTGGCGACCGGACGCGCCGCCGCGGTGAATCCGGGCAGACATCCAGAATCTCCCTACCTTGACGCTGGCGCTAATCCACCGTATAAACGCCGCTAGATTCAAGCGACGAGGCAACAGCACATTCGTTAGCCACCGTCATGGTACTTCCGTTGTCCATGGTGTCCTTTCCTTGAGTTGCTTTGCTGGATATGCGTGAGCTATCCGTTTCTTTTTAAATTTTTGTCAGGAAAAGCAATACCATGCAAACCGGTATCGTTAAATGGTTCAACGACGCCAAGGGCTTCGGTTTCATCAAGCCGGACGCAGGCGGTGACGATCTCTTCGCACACTTCTCTGAAATCCGTGCCGACGGTTTCAAGTCGCTGCAGGAAAACCAACGCGTGTCGTTCGAAGTCAAGAACGGCCCGAAGGGTCTGCAAGCTGCGAACATCACGCCGCTGTAAGCAGTAGACTGGCACTCCGCCTGGAGTGCAGACCAGTCAAGAAACCCCGCCTTCCGAGGCGGGGTTTTTTTTGCCCTGCGAGGACGCATGCGGTCCGGCTTTCTGCTGCCTGGCCTTGCCGCCCGACCGCTCCTCGCGCCTCCCGGGAAGCCATCTGGATTCGCCGGCCTTCTCTCCCCGTGCGCAGAAGAGGACTCCGCGCATGGTCCGCAGAAACGGGTACGGCCTGGGCTTGCCCGACCCCCTGTCGCCTTCCCGGAGAGCCAGCTCGAAGCCCGCAGAAACAGGTACGGTTTGCCCGAACCGAACCGGTCGTTGCCCTCGGCCAGGGAAATCTTTTCAACTGCACCATACGCAGAAACAGGTACGGGGGACGTCGCTCTGACTTCCGCTAGCCGCGTTCACACGCGTCCGATGCCCGGGGATTCCGCAGAAACGGGTACGCTTTTTGGCCTAGCGGCGTGCGAGGACGGAGGGGAGAGACCACACCATGGCAGTTCGGTCAGCTCCAGGCCCAGCTGCTGACGTATTGATGCAACGCAGAAACGGGTACGCGACGACAATTCGGGCCCATCCAGGCCATCCCGGCTCACGCAGAAACGGGTACGCCACACGCCAACTGGAAGGCTGATTTCGGCCTCTAGGTTGCCGCCACCCTGGCCATGGCCGCCGTTTCCACGGCTCTCGCTCATCTCTTTCATTGTCGTGGCAACCAAAGCGGCGGCACCCCGCAGAAATAGGTACGCTCCGTGCCCACTTTGATGCAGCACTGACTCGCAGAAATGGGTACGGCGCTAACGCTCCTCCCTGAATTTTCCCCAACAGAATTTCCATGCACTCACCGCGCGCATCGCAGAAACGGGTACGGGCACGTATACCTGACGTATACCCTTTTGCAGCTTGAGAAATATTGAGTGCAAGCGCTCGCTTTTTGTATAAGGCTTGTGTATAATAGCAGTGGAAAATTCTTGGTCGCCAGACTGACAAGAAGGCGCACGCAGAAATGGGTACGCAAGCTCGCAGACTGACGAGCGGAGCGGCCGCAGAATTGGGTACGCTTTGCTCCACGTGCGGCGCGAATGGCCGCTCACGCAGATTTGGGTACGCCGCAGAAACGGGTACGCGCCGGCGGCAAACACGAATTCGACGTGGAGCCTTCTCGACGTGCCCGCAGAATTGGGTACGCAAATGGAACAAAGCATGCCCGGACTACGCAGAAATGGGTACGCTGCACCAGGATGGCGACGCGGCAAGGCGGACTCCGAACCCGTTTCTGCGGGGATAACTCTCACAGCGAGGCTGGTTTACTTTGCCGCGGGGCGTAAACGGCACATCGAACGCAGAAACAGGTACGCTTTTGGCGCTTCCACCTGTGGAAAAGCCTGTGGTAACAGAGAGTTATCCCCGCAGAAAGCGGTTCGGGCTTTGCGCTGAAACGGGTTCGGTATACCGCAGAATCAGGTACAGCACTTCGCAGAATCGAGTACGGTTCCACGCAGAATCGGGTTCGCCAGGGGTGTTTTTCCGTTTGCGGATCAACGGCTTGAGCGCTACGTATACGGTTTACGAGTAGTTAACCCATACGCTTATCGTTTACTGGTAGCTCAGGGCCGGACATCCGTGGACAACCCTACCGGGTTGCCCACCGCTTTCCAGCCCGCGACCAGTCGAGAGACCCTCCTGCCCCAAAACAAGCGGGCTGACAGGAAATTCGCCTACCGTACCTGTTTCTGCGTGACAAGGCGGTTTGCTTCGCGTAAAAAGTCGTGTATTCCGAAGCACGCCAATATGCCCATCAAACGCACCCAGACCATCCTGGGATCTCATGGCCCGGCCGACATGGACCATGAACCATCCCGCATCATCGTTCCCGGCAACGAGAACAGTCTGGTACCGTCCGAAAAATTCCAGCGCCTGTTCGACGAAGCCCAGGCCATGGAACGGGAAGATGCCTGGCAGAGCGGCGAGGTCGGCTTCCTGAGCCGGGCGAGCGTGCAGGTGACGCTGCCATATCGTGCACCGAAGGGCGCGCCTCCTGTCTGGACGCGGACCAGCGGGAATATTTCGCTGATGATCCAGCCGGGCTATTTCACCCAGCAAAGATCCGAGAAAGCGAGCAACGGACGCCAGAAACTGGTGTCCGAAACGGTTTCGCTCGGTTATCCCTACGGTTCCTACCCGCGCCTGATGCTTGCCTGGATTGGCAAGGAGATCATGGCCAAGAAAAAGCGCGGCGAGTTTACGGGCACGGTCGAAGACCGGCGCATCTCGCTCGGCAATTCGCTGTCGGAATTCATGTACAACCTGGGCATCCCGATGGCCACGGGTGGCAAGCGCGGAACCATGACGCTGGTGCGCCAGCAGATGATCCGGCTGTTCTCCGCCACCATCGCGATCGTCCAGAACAAGTCCACACCAGCTCAGAACCAGAACCCGAATCACGAGCCGCTCTCGATTGACCGGGTCGGTTACCTGCTGGCGGACCAGTTGTCGACCTGGTGGGATCCCATGCAGCCGGGGCAAGGGTCGATGTTCGAGAGTTTCGTGGTGCTGTCCGAGCCATTCTTCAACGAGCTGGTCAACCGGCCGGTGCCTGTGGACATGCGGGCATTGAAGGCATTGAAGCAATCGCCATTCGCGCTCGATGTTTACTCCTGGCTGACCTATCGTTTCTTCACCATCCAACGCCGCACGGAAATTCCGTGGGAAGCGTTGCAGATGCAGTTCGGTACGGAAACAGAAAGCGAGCGCAAGTTCCGCGCGCTGTTCCGCAAGGCGCTCAAGGACGTGCTGGTGGTATACCCCGGCGCGAAGGTCGACGCCGACTCGTCCAAAGCCCTGATTCTGCAACCCTCGCGCACCAGCGTTCGCAAGCTGGCCTGAGCGGCGGCAAGCGAATCGCCGACCCGCCGCCATTGGCCGGCGGGTTTTTGTTTTCTGACACTTCGGACCTTCACGGTGAAGCGTCGCCGTAGGGCTACCAGTCTCAACGGCGCGGCAATGGCATCGCCAGTGGCACACCGGGCCCCGGAAAGGACAAAGGGCAAGCGCGAAACGCTTGCCCTTTGTCTTGCTGGCCGTACCAGGATGATGGTCCCGGTGCGGCCCGCGATTTCGGCTGATTCGTGAGATCAGGCAGGCTTGATGGCAGACGCCTGCAAGCCCTTCGGACCTTGCTTCACTTCAAACGTAACGCGCTGACCATCCTTGAGCGTCTTGAAGCCCGAACCCTGGATTTCAGAGAAGTGCGCAAACAGATCCGCACCGCCGTCGTCCGGGGTAATGAAGCCAAAGCCCTTGGTCTCATTGAACCATTTGACCGTACCGGTTGCCATGTGAATTTCCTTTCGAAGCAAGTTCTTGTACACAACGCAAACAACGCTAACAACCGCTCAAGCACGCTAAGTTCTCGTAGTTACCGAACGGATGCCGACGAGGTTGACACGACTTGACTCGACTGTAGCGGGCATCATAACCAGTTTGTCTAGTTGTGTCATGTGCGGCGAAAGACGCACTATGCCTACTGTAGGCGGATTCCATGCCGCATTTCAAGCGGAAATCTTTCATTTCCATAACGCGGAATGTTTTAGCTAATTTTACATTTAAAATATAAAATAAAAAAACAGTTGAGCCCGCACGTCACTTTGTCTACAGTTGCGCCTAGAGATAATCGTGCGCTTTCAGCGCTGAAAGAGAGGTCGCAAGTGCCAGCTAAAATCATCACGGTCTTCAACCAAAAGGGCGGGTGTGGCAAGACCACGGTCAGCATGCATCTCGCTGGCACGCTCGGTTTGCGCGGTGCCCGCGCCATGCTCGTGGACATGGACGAGCAAGGCACTGCAACCCGCTGGGCGGCACAAGCCAGTGATGAACGCCCTTTTCCGGCATCGGTCATCGGCCTCGCACCCTCCGGCGGCGCCATGCACAGGGAAGTGCGCAAGTTTGTCCAGGATTACGACTACATCGTGGTGGACTGCCCGCCCGCCGTGCATTCCGCGGCGCCTTCGAGCGCCTTGCTGATTTCCGACCTGGCAATCATTCCTGTCGTGCCGTCCCCGCCCGACCTGTGGGCGGCAGTGGCAGCCAAGACGCTGGCCCAGCATGCCCAGGTACAAAATGAAACGCTGCGGATCCGCGTGATGGCGAACATGGTGCAACGACGTGTTTCGATCGCGCGGCAGGCCATCGAGATTCTCGGCGACGATGCGGATGTTCCGCTGATGAATGCGATGATCGGATCGCGCTCGGCGTTCCGCGAATGCCAGGCAATTGGTTGTACCGTGCATGGTGTAGCCGGCGCGCGCGAGTCGGTGCAGGAAGTCGACCTGATGGTTGACGAAGTATTGTCTTTGATTGAGCAATAGGTATGGCGACAAAACTGAAGAGCCTCAAGGCAGGCATGCTGGCAGGCATGGCCGCCGAGAAGACGAGGGGCGACTCGCTCGACCGCTTCGCACGCGCCGAGGCCGCAATTTCCCAACATCCGAACGGACTGCTGCAGGCGCGCACGCGCGAGCCCAGTGCGATTTTCAGCGCTGAAAGTGAGCCGGCGCAGGAGGGCGGACGCGTCCTGATGAAGGTGCCGCTCGCGCAACTCCACGACAACCCGTTCAATGCCCGCCGCATCTATGATCCGGTCGTGGTGCAGGAACGCGCCGCCTCCATCGCCACGCACGGGCAGAAGACGCCAGGCCTGGCCACGCCAGACCTGGCGCGCCCGGGCCATTACATCCTGATCGACGGGCACTATCGCAAGCGCGCCCTGGCCTCGGCCGGCAAGCTGGAGATGGAATGCTTCATCGAGAGCGATGTCAGCGATCTCGACTTCTACCGCCTTTCCTTCTTGCTCAACGAGCAGCGATCCGACCAGTCGGCGCTGGACAACGCCATAGCCTGGCGGCAACTGCTGGATGAAGGTAAGGTCCAGAAAGAGGAAGATATCTGTGAACTGACCGGCATGTCCGCCGGCACCGTCAACAAGACGCTGGCGCTGCTGCGCTTGCCGGAATCGGTGCTGGGCGTCATGCGCGAGCGGCCGGCCGCGATCGGCATCGCGACCGGATATGAGCTGACGCTCTACTGCAAGATCGTCGGCGAGGAGCGTACCCGGGATCTCGCCACGCGCATCATGACCGAGGGACTGTCCAGTCGCGAGGTCGAGGCCATCCGCAAGCAGGCCCAGGATGGCAAGTCGCGCAAGGTCAAGGAAATCAGCCGCCAGTACAAGATCCGCAGCGATAGCGGGCAATTGCTGGGCACGATCAAGGAGTGGGATTCCGGACGCGTGATGCTCGATGTGCAGGTCGGGGACCGCGCCGCGCGCGAAGCCCTTGTCGAGACGCTCAAGGCGCGTTTTGGCCTGGACAAGAAAACCGGCTGATCCACCGGAAGGGGAGGCCGGGGATATTCCGGCTTCCTCCCCTTGCACCTTCCGGGATTAAATGGCACCGGCCCCAGCGCTGCCCCCGGCAGGCGGCGAGCCCGACGCAGTTGGTCGCATCCGTGTTCTCCTTCCGGCCAGATCCCGCGGCGAGCGCGCGGCAAATTCTGCGTCTTCCTCCGACCGATAGCGCTCGATTGCCTGGCTGAGCAGCGCGTGCAGACCCCGGACCGAGTACCCCGCGCCAGGCGAACTATCCGCCTTGCGCCGCGCCCGCCCGGTGGGCGGCAAGCGCGGCGGGCCGACCAGGACCACCGGCCGGCCGGCCTGGCTGTCCCAGTCGAGTCCCCGGTCCCGCCAGTGCCTGATCAAGGCAGCGCGCGCCGCTTCATCCAGATCATCTTCCGAGAAATTTTCCATGGAGCATGCCGGCATTCCGATCTGGTCGCGCCTGAATTCCGCCAGGTCGGCAAAGCCGATCGGAAATGCCTGCAGCACACGCACGGCCGCTTCGGCGGCGCGATAACGCAAGCCGTCCTCGGCGCGGCCTTGCGCCGACAGCCAGCCAAGGAAGCGGGCCAGCGAGTCCGCCTCCAGTTGCGTGCCCGGCTGCGGCCGGGCCGCGCGCCGGGTACGCATTTGCGCCTGCGTCTCCGGCTGCCAGACATGAGACTCCACATGGCCGTGGAGCAGCAGCCATTCGAACAATGCACCAAGGATGCGCGCCGCATGCAAGACGCTGCTCTCAGAAAGCGGGCCTGTAAACGGCCGCCACGCCACTGAATCCCGCGGCGCGCGCGGGCCCACCCAGAGGCGCTCGGGCGCCGGCCTGCGCAGGAAGGCGAGGTAATCCTGGCGGTCCTGGGCATCCAGCGCCGCCAGCGGTTTGCGGCGTTCGGTCGCGGCCCACAGCAGAAGACGCTCAGCTTCTTTTCGATAGGCCAGCCAGGTGCTTTGCTGTGTTTCACTTGCCGCCAGCCATGCCCGCACGGCCACAAGATCACCGCTAAAAGTGACTCTTGAGATATTTTCCAAGCCCTCGGCGGCATTCGGCGCAGGATCCCGCATGAGTTCGAACGGCACCAGCTGGCGCAGGCCCGGCGCCAGCACCGCCGCGGCGAGTTGCCCCCGGGCTCCCACGTGATCGCGCAGCATCGGCGCGCCGTGCTCGTCCCTGACGATATCCCTGTGCTCCGCCAGCCAGCGGTTGATGGCTCCCCCCGCCAGCGCACCGATGCGTGGCACCGAGCGCCACCACGCATTGCCGTGCCGGTTGGCAAGCTCCACCAGAATATGTAGATTCGATATCTTCTGCGCGCGCAGGCGCCGCGCCAGTGCCGGGGAAAACCACAGTTCGATGCCATGATCGGCGCGCGGCCGCGCCGTGCCCAGGCGCTCCAGTTCGGCCAGCGCTTCCACCCGGCGGTCCATGCCGCGGTTGGAGCGTCCGGGGCCCATCTCCAGCAATTCGGCCAGGTCGGGACGGCTGTGGAGGTGCGCCAGCTGGACCATCCGGTCGCGCAGGCCGAGGAGCACGCGCAGCGCCGACTCACCGCCGGGGTCGTCGTCGCCGTCGTCGGAAAGATACCGATCCGCTACCATGGCGGCCGGCATGCCCTGGACATAGGCACGGACCGCAGCGAACTCGCTGCGCGTAAGTGTCAGGCTGGGCGCTTTGGCGGGCTGCATGGCGTGAGCCCCGATTTGGGGCTAAGGTATTGATTCATAAGGCACTTGAACACTCACCAGATGCATCCGGGCAGAAATGCATAGTGAAATCTAATGCCGATAATTATACCTCCGATTATCCCGAAACCAGCAACGCCAGCCGGCTTGCCACCGGATTCACGGCTGCCCGCTTCGCGCTGTTGTCTTTCATGAACACCCGGCTCCGGGTGTAACCCTCACTTGCAATCGCGTGTTGCAGTGCATATGCTCTGACCAGAGTTAGAATTTTTTAACTCTGATTTAAGAAGCATCGAAGAAGCAACGAAAGCGTAAAAAACAACGCAAACGGGGCGATCCATCGACGGCACCAAGGGATGTCAGGCACGCAGCGAAACCAGGACGGGTACGCAGCGGCAGCCGGGAGCCGAGCCGGATCGTAGGGAAGCGCATCCACAGCATAGTGGGGCGTTTCCGACAGCATGCGCGGGTTGTCGCGGGGCTCGCCATGCAGCAACAAGAAAGAGAGCGGCCATGGCCACCATCCTCTTGATCGAGCCTCATCCACTCCTGCGCCTGGGTCTGCGCCATTTGCTGACACAAGCGGGCCTGCATGGCGATCTGGTCGACATCGACCCCGGTTCCCTGCCCTATCCTGCCGAGTGGCTTTGCCACGCCGACCTGATGATCTACGGCTTGTCGCCCGATCCCGCCACGCGCTGGCAGGACATGGAGCACGCTTGCCGGTCGCTGATGCCGTGCCGCGTGCTGGTGCTGGCGGATGACGTCAACGCGCCGCCCACCGCCGGCGAACTGCCCGGCAATGTGCGCGGCCTGTTGTCCAAGGCTTGCAGCGCGGACATGCTCGACGCGGCCATCCGGCTCGTACTGGCGGACGGCGAATGCTTCCCCGCGCGGGCCCAGGCGGCGCGCGCCGCAGAGCAAGCGATTGCCCGGCCCGCCGCGCAGGCGGCACCGGCTGCGCACGGCCTGCACCGGGTGGGCGGCGCCGCATCGCCGGAGGGCGACCCCGGGCAACCGGCACGCCCGGCCCAGCACGGCGGCCCGGTCGCATCCGATCCCGAGACGCCGTCGGCCGGCTCGCACCTGCTCAACATCACCGAGCGGCAGTACGAAGTGCTGGCACTGCTGGCGCGCGGCTACCCCATCAAGACCGTGAGCCGGCTGCTCAATATCTCCGTGGCGACGGCCAAGACCCATGCCTGCACCCTCTACCAGCGGCTGCAGGTGCGCAACAAGGGCGAGGCGGTCTACGTCGCGCTCCAGCGCGGGGCCAAGCTGAGCTGGCCAGGTCCGGCACCGGCCGCGCCGGCCCGTGGCGCCGGCCAGCCGCCGGTGGAACTGGTCAGCATTTCCCAGGCCGCGTGATGACCTGTCCCGCCCGGCGCCCGCAGCGGCGCCGGACGGCCGATTGCCCTGGCGCCTCCATCCTCTGCAGTACGCGGCCTCATCCGAATGCACGAGGCGGCATACCGCCGCACTTGCTACCCTGATTCCCAAGTGAAGTTCCTTCGCGCGGCTAGTGCTGCCCGGCGCGCGGATTCTCCCAACCCGCTGTCACCTCGCCCGATGACAACGCTCCTGCTTGCCCACAACATGATGCTGCGCCGGGGGGTGCTGCGTCAGCTTCGCGAACTCTCGGCGATCGCCCCGGTCCTGTCGCAGACACCCGAATGGCTCCTCGAGGCCGCGCCCGCGGACCTGCCGCGCGGCCCCATCGATTTCGCGCTGCTCGACTGCAGCGGCACCGACGCCGATCCCTTCCGGCTGCTCCATGCGCTGAGCACGCGCCTCGCGCCGCGGCGCTGGCTGGTCATGAGCGAGACGATCGATCCCGTCTTCACCGGCCATGCGGCGTACCTGGGCGCCAGCGGCTGCCTGGCGGTGCCGGCCTCGCCAGAGCAGACGCGCGCTGCCGTGGCCCTGGTGCGCGCCGGCGGCCAGTGCTTCCCGCGCCGGGCATTCGCCATGCCGCTGTCTTCCCCCATCGGTTCAGGTGGGTCTACGGCAAGGGGATGATGCGCCGGCCAGCCCCGCCTCCTATGCTGAAAACGCGCGGATAACGAAGCCGGGACTGCCAATGTCGATCCGGCCGGCGCGCGTTGCCGAGGGGGTCGTATGGAAAACGGGCTGGACATCCTGGTCGTGCGCGGCTTCGCCGTGCCCGAAGGCCGGGGCAAGTGGGCATGCTGCTACGAGATCAGGCTGACCACCGGGCGCGACGAGCCGCTGCTGTACCGCGGCGAGCTGCACGGCCGGCGCTACGCCTGCGAGGCCGCGGCGATCGCCGCGGCCACCTTCGCCGGCGAGCAGGAAGCGCGCCGGCAACTGGCGGCCGTGCGGGCCGGGCTGCTGGCGCGCCATGAATACTGCGTGGTGGTGGCGGGCGAGCCGGCGGCAGGTTGAACCGCCGCCGCCGCATCCTGCGCGATGCAGATGCGCGCGGCAACCGCAGCCGCCATGGCGGAATAACGGAAGGGGGGCGACGAGCGCGTGTTCGGGGGACCGGAGCGATCCGGTGCGCATGCCTGCCAGAGGCACGCGCACACGCGCAGTTCGGCCGCAGCGCAAGCTGCGCCGGAACTTGATGGCCACGGTCGAGCCGGCCGGCAGATACGGCACGCCGTGGCCTGTTCTTTTTTCTTCCCGAGGCGAAGGCCGCAGGCAAGGTACCGGTGCCGCGCAAAAAAAAGAGTCCGCCGACCGGGGGACCATGCGGACTCTAAGTGGCCTGCGCGATTCCGCTCGGGCAGGCCACCTTCCGACGATAGACAAAGCGTGGCGGCAACTGTATCGACCAGAAGCACCATTTGCCGCCCGGTGCCCGGCGCGCGGCGCGGCGCGCCGGCACAACCCGCCAGCCCAATGCGCACTTCGCCGCGGTGCGCCGCACGCGGCACCGCAGGCCGCGCCACCCTGGCCGTTTCATGCTTCTGGCTGGGTTGAGACAAGGCGATATCCGCGCCGCGGGGCCGCCGGATGGGCGTAGGGTGGAGACCAGCCTGCGGGCGGCGTGAATCTCAGTACGCGGTCCCGAGGCACAACTGTGATACTTTTCCCGCGTACTGAACGGCTGAAACACTGAAACCTCACCACGGTCATCCCGATGCACTGGCATTTCATCTCGCGCTTTGGCGAAACCTCCCTGCTGCTGCCCTGCGCGGTGCTGATCGCGGTCTGGCTGCTGTATGCCGGCGCCTATGCCGGCGCGCGCCGCTGGCTGCTGTCGTTCGGATCCGCGGCAGGGCTGGTGCTGGCATCGAAGCTGGCCTTCATGGGCTGGGGCATCGGCTGCGAGGCGCTGAACTTCACGGGCTTTTCCGGGCACAGCATGATGGCCGCCTCGGTGTTGCCGGTGATGTGCTACCTGGTGGTGCCCACGCGCCATCCGCGCCTGGCGCTTGCCGCGTCCTGCGGCGGCGTCCTGCTGGCCTTGCTGGTGGGCGTATCCCGCCTGAAGCTGCAGGCGCATTCCGATTCCGAAGTCATCAGCGGGCTGGCGCTCGGCTTTGCCGCGAGCCTTTCCTTCATCGCCTGGAGCGCGCGCCCGCGCCGCTCGGCACCCGCGCTGGCGGCCGTGGTCCTGATGGCCGTGATGCTGGGCGTGCCGGTCGCCGGCGTGGCCGCGCCGACCCATCACTGGCTGGAAATCCTGGCCGCGCGCCTGGCCGGGCGCGACAAGCCGTTCCAGCGCGGCCAGTGGCGCGAGTGGGCCGGCCAGCGCGAGGGCGCCGCGGTGCTCGCCTGCGTGCCGCAGGCACACGCCGTGCCCTGATCGCGCGGGGCCGCGCCGCCCCGGCCCCTGTGTGCGACAGCAAACAGACCTCCAGGCCCGCGCGGCACAACCATGATTTGTATCATCAGTCCGGCCTGCCGGATGGAGACAAATCATGTCCGCGATCCGCGCCTTCGTGGGCGAGCGCCAGGCCGCCCTGCAGATCCTCTACCGCTTTGCCGATGCCGCCATCGTCGCCGCGTGCGGCGTGGCGGTGGGCGAGCTGTTGTTCCCGCACGGCCTGCGTAGCGCCGCTCCGGTGCACAGCTTCGTCACCGTGCTGTGCTCGGTGAGCACGCTGCTGGTATTCCCGGCCTGCGGCCTCTACAACTCCTGGCGCGGCCGCAGCCGCATGGCGCTGGCGCTGCGCACGCTGGCCGCGTGGGGCGCGGTCTGCATGCTGGGGCTGATCGCCGCTTACCTGATGCACCAGTCGGCCGCGCTGTCCCGGCTGTGGTCCATGAGCTGGCTGCTGAGCGTGGCCGCCATGCTGCTGGCGTCGCGCGTGCTGCTCTACGGCATGCTCGGCAGCGTGCGCGAGCTCGGCATCAACGCCAAGCGCGTGGTGATCCTCGGCTACGGCTCGCTCGGGCACGAGATGTACCAGCGCGTGGGCAGCAACCGCGGCGCCGGCTACAACGTGGCCGGCATCTACGACGAAGGCACGCAGCCGGTGCCCGCCGGCGTGACGCGGCTGGAGTCGCTCGAGCAGGTCTGCGCCTTCGTGCGCAACAACGGCGTGCGCGAAATCTGGCTGACGCTGCCCATGGCCGCCTGCCGCGACCTGTACGACGTGGTCTCCCATTTCCGCAACGACCTGGTGGATATCCGCTGGGTGCCCGACATCATGTCGGTCGAGCTGCTCGGCCATCGCTTCAGCGACTTCCTCGGCCTGCCGGTGATCGACCTCAACAGCCCCCCGCAGTCGGGCATCACCGGCTTGCTCAAGGCCAGTTTCGACCGCGCCTTCGCGCTGGCCGCGCTGGTGGGGTTCTCGCCGCTGCTGCTGGCGATCGCCGCGCTGGTCAAGCTGTCCTCGCCCGGTCCCGTGCTGTTCCGGCAGGCGCGCCTGGGCATGGACGGCAAGCCCTTCCATGTCTACAAGTTCCGCACCATGGTGCAGCACCAGGAACGTGGCGTGACCCAGGCCGTGCGCGGCGACGCGCGCGTCACGCGCGTGGGCGCCTTCCTGCGCCGCACCAGCCTGGACGAGCTGCCGCAGTTCCTCAACGTGCTGCGCGGCGAGATGTCGGTGGTGGGCCCGCGCCCGCACGCCATCGAGCACAACGAGATCTACAAGGAAGTGATCGACCGCTACATGCTGCGCCACCGCGTCAAGCCCGGCATCACCGGCTGGGCGCAGATCAACGGCCTGCGCGGGCAGACCGATACGGTGGACAAGATGCGCAGGCGCATCGAGTTCGACATCTTCTACATCCGCAACTGGTCGTTCCGGCTGGACCTGCACATCATCGCGCGCACCGCCCTGCACGGCTGGACCGGGAAGGCCGCCTACTGAACACCCGGGGCGCGCCTGTTGCAGCGCCGCCGCGGCGGCATGAAGTTGGTGGGCCAGCGCACCGAAGCCCCGTGGCGGCTGCGGCCCAATGATGAAACCCGATCATCCTCACCGAGGAGTAAAGAGATGAAGGCAACCATTCGACAAATCCTTGCCGATGTGGCGCGGCTCGACGTATCGGTCGAGGCGCTCGACGACCAGGCCGATCTCTACGAAGCCGGGCTGTCGTCGCTGGCCACCGTGCACGTGATGCTGGCCATCGAGAACGCGTTCAACATCGAGATCCCGGACGCCATGCTTACCCGCCAGCTCTTTCGCAGCGTGAATTCGCTGGCGGCCGCGGCCGAGCAGCTCAGGCAGCAGCAGGAGGCAGCATGAGCCCCCCGCTGGCCAGCGTCGAGCTGGCGCGCCCGGCCGCGGTCCTTACCGGCACCGCCGAGCTGATGGCCGCAGCGGCCCTGGCCGCCGCCGAAGCGGCGCAGCATGCCGACCGCGTCGACCGCGACGCCGCTTTCCCCCACGAGGCCTTCGCGGTGCTGCGCCAGCATCGCCTGCTCGGCGCCATGGTGCCGGCCGCGCACGGCGGCGCGGGCGCCTCGCTCGACACCATCGCGGCGATCTGCCGCGTGCTTGCCGCGGCCTGCTCGTCGACCGGCATGATCTACGCGATGCACCAGATCCAGGTCGCCTGCCTCATCGAGCACGGCAGCGGCAGCCCCTGGCACGAGCAACTGCTCGAGCGCATCGCCGCCGAGCAATTGCTGCTGGCCTCGGCCACCTCGGAAGAAGCCATCGGCGGCGCGCTGCGCAACAGCGGCTGCGCGGTCAACGAGGAGCACGGCCGCTTCCATCTGCTCAAGATGGCGCCGACCATCTCCTACGGCGCGCACGCCGACGCCATTCTGGCGACCGCGCGCCGCCATGCCGACGCCTCGCCGTCCGACCAGGTCATGGTGTGCCTGCTCAAGCCCGACTTCACGCTGGAGAGCCTCAGCACCTGGGACACCCTGGGCATGCGCGGCACCTGCAGCAACGGCTTCCGCCTGGAAGCGCGCGGCGCCTGCGAGCAGATCCTGCCGGTGGCGTTCGGCGAGATCGCCGACGGCACCATGACGCCGGTCTCCCATATTCTCTGGGCCTCCCTGTGGACCGGCATCGCCGGCGACGCCGTGCACCGCGCCAAGACCTTCTTCCAGGGCCAGGCGCGCGCGCGCCCCGGCTCGCTGCCGCCGTCGGCCACGCGCGTGGCCGACGCGGTGGCGATGGTGCAGATGATGGAAGGCCGGCTCGAGCTCGCGCTGGCGCATCAGCGCCAGCGCCACGCGGGGTTGTCGGTGTCGGCGCTGTTCTCGCTCGCCGCGGAGATGAACGGGCTCAAGACCAGCGTCTCGGCGCTGGCCATCGAGGCGGTGCAGCAGGCCATGATGATCTGCGGCATGGCCGGCTACAAGCACGGCACGCCCTACAGCCTCGGGCGCCATCTGCGCGATCTCTGGTCGGCGCCGCTGATGATCAACAACGACCGGATCCTGACCAACACCGCCAGCCTGCTGCTGGCCGAGCGTTCGAGCTGAGGAGCACCACATGGATGCCAACGTTAGCGTGGACAATGCCGGCGCCCCGCCCGCCGAGCCCGCCGGGCATGCGGCTGCGGCACCGCCCTATGGCGACCCGCAGGCCGGCCAGCGGCGCTACCAGCAGGCGCTAATCGAAGCGGGCCTGCTGATTCCCAGCGGCGTCGACGGCGTGTACGGCCGCAGCGCGGTGTTCGAGGCGATCGCCGACGGCCTCAACGTGGCCGTCAGCGCGCTCGGCGCCGACCAGCACGCGGAAGTGATGCGCTTCCCGCCGGCCATGTCGCGCAAGGACTTCGAGGCCAGCGACTATCTCAAGAGCTTTCCGCAGTTGGCCGGCACCGTGCACAGCTTCTGCGGCAGCGACCGCGATCACCACCGTCTGCTGGCGCGGCTCGAAGACGGCGAGGAATGGGCCGACGAACAGCGCCCCACGCGCGTGGTGCTCACGCCCGCGGCGTGCTACCCGATCTACCCGGCGGTGGCCCGCCGCGGCCCGATGCCGCCGCAGGGCCTGGTGGTGGACGTGCTGTCGTACTGCTTCCGCCACGAGCCGTCGATCGACCCGGCCCGCATGCAGATGTTCCGCCAGCGCGAGTACGTGCGCCTGGGCAACGCCGGGCAGATCATCGCGTTCCGCCAGCTGTGGATGGAGCGTGGCCAGCAGCTCGCCGGCCTGCTCGAACTGCCGCACGAGGTGGACGTCGCCAACGATCCCTTCTTCGGCCGCGGCGGCAAGATCGTGGCCGACAGCCAGCGCGAGCTGAAGCTCAAGTTCGAGCTGCTGATCCCCATCAACGACGGTGCCCCGCCCACTGCCTGCATGAGCTTCAACTACCACATGGATCACTTCGGCCAGGTGTGGGAGCTGCGCACCGCCGACGGCGAGCCGGCCCACACCGGCTGCGTCGGCTTCGGCATCGAGCGGCTGACGCTGGCCCTGCTGCGCCACCACGGCTTCGACGTGTCGCGGTGGCCCCGCAACGTGCGCGCCACGCTGGGAGAGCTGTGATGCTCGTGGCCCCCCGTACCCTGGAGCGCGGCACCCACGTGTCGCACGCCCTGCACAGCGGCAACCCGGTCTGGCCGCAGACCAACTGCTATGTGGACCTGTGGATCGAGCTGCTGCACGGCTGGGCGCTCGACCCGGTGGCGGCGCTCGGCTTCACCGTGGCGCAGGATTTCGAGGGCGACCAGTTCACCTTCTTCAAATACCCGCACGACGACCTCGAGCGCCTGTACGGCGTGGTGGTGCAGGAACTGTCGCTGTACGAGTCGATGGAGGCGCGCGTGGCCGCGCAGACCAGCCGCGGCCACGTGGTGCTGCTCGAGGTGGACAGCTTCTACCTGCCCGACAACCGCGCCACGACGTACCGCCGCGAGCACAGCAAGACCACCATCGGCATCGACGTGATGGTGCCCGACGCCCAGTCGGTCGGCTATTACCACAACGAGGGCTATCACGTGGCCAGCGGCGAGGACTACGACGGCCTGTTCCGCCGCCTGCCCGGCCTGGCCGGCGACGTGAACCTGCTGTTTCCCTACGCCGAAGTCGTGCGCCGCCGCTTCCCGGCGCTGGAGGGGACGATGCTGGTGCGCGCCTCGCTCGCGCTGCTGCGCAAGCACCTGGCGCGCCGGCCGCGCCAGAACCCCGTCACCGCCTTCCGCACCGCATTCCCGGCGCACCAGGAAGCGCTGATGGCAGGCGGCGAGCAGGTCTTCCATCCCTACGCCTTCAGCGTGCTGCGCCAGCTCGGCGCCAACTTCGAGCTGCTCGCGCAGTACCTGCGCTGGCTGGCCCAGCACGGCCAGCCGATGCCGGACAGCATCGCCGCCGCATGCCAGAAAATGGCCTCCGAGGCGATGGTGATGCAGTTCCGCCTGGTGCGCTCGATCATCAGCCGCCGCGTGGACCGCTGCCAGGATTGCCTGGACCAGCTCGAAGCCTCCTACGAGGCGGCGGTGCCCGCGCTCGCCGGCTACATGGGCGAGGCCGGGTCCTGAGGCGCCCGCTGGCCATGCACGCCCCGCTCGTACTCACGCCGGTCCCCGGGCGGCCCGCCTGCCGGCAGCCGCTCGAAGGCGGCTGGACCCTGCTGGAGACGCCCGCCGGCGCGGCTGCCTCTCCCGCCGCCCTGGCCGCGCTGGCCGGCCACGGGCCATGGCTGCCGGCCAGCGTGCCGGGCACCGTGGCGCAGGCGCTGCAGGCGGCCGGGCAATGGCAGCCCGGCGCGCCGCGCGCGCTGCACGACCACGACTACTGGTATCGCGTGCCGCTGCGCGGCGCGGGCGCCTATCGCCTGCGCCTGCACGGCCTGGCCACGGTGGCCGAGGTCTGGCTCGACGAGACGCGCGTGCTCGACGCGCACAACATGTTCACCGCGCACGAGGCCGAGCTGCATCTCGACGGCGATCACGTGCTGTACCTGTGCTTCCGCGCGCTGCACCGCTGGCTGCGCGGCCAGCGCGGGCCGGTGCGGTGGAAGCCGCGCCTGGTTACCCCGCCCTCGCTGCGGCTGGTGCGCACCACGCTGCTGGGCCACATGCCGGGCTGGTGCCCCCCGGTCCACGCGGTCGGCCCCTGGCGCGGCGTCGACCTGCTGCCGCTCGACTCCGCCAGCCCGCTGCTGACGGCGCGCTACGACCTGCACGCCGCGCTCGACGCCGGCCTGGCGCGCGGCGTGATCCGCCTGCGCCTGCGCGACGTGGCGCCGTTGCCGCCGGGCGTGCCGCTGATGCTGTGCGCCGACGGGCGCGAGGCCCCGCTCGACGCGGTGGACGCCGGCCCCGGCGGCATCGTCTACGAAGGCGAGCTGGCCGTGCCCGCGCCGCGCCTGTGGTGGCCGCACACGCACGGCGCGCCCGAGCGCTATGCCGTGCAGTTGCGGCTGGGCGAGTTGCGCATCGACTGCGCGCAGGTCGGCTTTCGCCGCATCGAAGCCGAGCGCGCGACACCGGAAGGCGGCGAGGGCTTCGCGCTGCGCGTGAACGGCGAGCGTATCTTCTGCCGCGGCGCCTGCTGGACCAGCCACGATCTGGCCGGCCACGCCGACACGCCCGCGGCAGTGGAGAAATGGCTCGCGCTGGCGCACGGCGCCGGCATGAACATGGTGCGCGTAAGCGGCGTCACCTGCTACCAGGGCGACGCCTTCTTCGACGCCTGCGACGCGCTCGGCCTGCTGGTCTGGCAGGATTTCATGTTCGCCAACTTCGACTACTCGGCCGATGCCGCAGCCGCGCGCCCGCTGATGGCGCAGGCCACGCGCGAGGTCAGCGAATGGCTGGCCGCGCACCGCCACCACCCGAGCGTGGCGGTGCTGTGCGGCGGCAGCGAGGTGGAGCAGCAGGCCGCCATGATGGGCGTTGCCGCCGATGCATGGCGCCAGCCGCTGTTCGACGAGATCATCCCGGCTTGCCTGGCGCGCTGGCACCCGGACGCCGTCTACGTGCGCAATTCGCCCAGCGGCGGTGCGTGGCCGTTCCAGCCTGACAGCGGCGTGACGCACTACTACGGCGTGGGCGCCTACCAGCGTCCGCTCGAGGACGCGCGCCGCGCCAACGTGCGCTTCACCTCCGAATGCCTGGCCTTTGCCAACGTGCCGTGCGCGCGCACCATGGCGGAAGCGCTCGCGGTGCCGCCCGTGCACGACCCGCGCTGGAAGGCGCGCGTGCCGCGCGATGCCGGCAGCGGCTGGGATTTCGAGGACGTGCGCGATTTCTACCTGCGCGAACTGTTCAAGGTGGACCCGCCGCGCCTGCGCTATGAAGACGCCGCGCGCTACCTGCAGCTGTCGCGCGCGGTGGTGGCCGAGGTCATGACCGACGTCTTCAGCGAATGGCGCCGCTGCGGCTCCACCTGCGCCGGCGCCCTGGTATGGCAACTGCAGGACCTGCTGCCGGGCGCCGGCTGGGGCATCGTCGACGCGCTGGCGCGGCCCAAGTCGGCATGGCACGCGCTGCGCCAGGTGTGGCAGCCGCTGCAGGTGCTGGTGACCGACGAAGGCCTCAATGGCATCCACCTGCACCTGATCAACGAGGGCGCCGCGCCGCGCGCGGTGCGCCTGCAACTGCAATGCTGGCGCGACGGCGAGACCGCGCTGCTCGACGTGACGCGCGAGCTGTGCCTGGCGCCGCGCTCCACGCAGCGCGTGAGCGGCGCCGAACTGGCGGGCGCGTTCTTCGATTTCACCTATGCCTACCGTTTCGGTCCGCGCATGCACGACGTGGTGCGCGCCGCGCTGTATGACCCCGCGGACGGCGCCCTGCTGAGCCAGGCCTGCTACCTGCCCGAGCGCAGCGCGGCCGCGCTCGAGCCGCCCGAGCTGGCGGTGGAGGTGGCGCATGAGGAGGGCGACTGGTGGCTCACGATCTCGGCGCGGCGCTTTGCGCGCTGGGTGCACATCGAAGACGTGGCCATGCGCCCCGAGCAGGACTGGTTCCACCTCGCGCCCGGCAGCCGCCGGCGCGTGAGGCTGCTGCCCGAGGCCGGCATCGCCGCCGCCGATGGAGGAAGGCGGAGTGTAGGCCTCCCGGACACCGCTCCTATCCCGATGGGGGAGGTCCATGCGCTCAATGCGAGACGTGCGCTTGCGTATAGTGCGCCCGGCGCCTGATGCGCCGTCCAGCCCGGGTGCCGGTCCCTCCGGCGCGCGCCGCCGGCGCGGCGCTCTCCAACCTACCGAAGGATGACCGGGTTTCAGCCGTGCGGCTACTGTTGGCAGGGCCACATATGGCACTTAATGAAGACACAGATGCCGCACGAGCCAGGGTCAGAGAAAAGGTGGCCGGCGCAGGTCCCGCGAGATGCGCGGACCGGCTTCGGTCTTAAGCGTTCGTGCGGCTGGTCACGGGGAGAGGGAAATGATCAGTCAGCGTTCGGATCTGCACGTCAATCATGTGTTGGGTGCCTTGCCGCGCAAGGATTGGGAGTCGTTGTCGGCGCATCTCGAGCTGGTGCGCATGCGCGCCGGGCAACTGCTGACCGACTCCGGCCAGCGCATCCACCACGTCTACTTTCCCACCACGGCCATCGTCTCGATGCTGTCGCTGCTGGAAGACGGCGCCACGGTGGAGATCGCCGCCATCGGCAAGGAAGGGCTGGTCGGCATCCCGGTGCTGACCGGCGGCGACACCATGCCGTGCCGCGTGGAAGTGCGCACGCCGGGCTTCGCCTACCGCCTGTCCGCCGCCACGCTCAAGCAGGAGTTCCTGCATTCGCCGGCGATCCAGCGCGTCACGCTGCTCTACGTGCAGGCCGTGCTCACGCAGATCGCGCAGACCGCGGTGTGCAACCGCCACCACTCGCTCAACAAGCAACTGTGCCGCTGGCTGCTGCTGGCGCTCGACCGCATGGCCTCCAACGAGCTGGTCATCACGCAGCAGGTCATCGCCAACATGCTCGGCGTGCGCCGCGAGGGCGTGACCGAGGCGGCCGGCAAGCTCGAGGATCTCGGCCTGATCCAGCATAGCCGCGGGCACATCACCGTGCTCGACCGGCACGGCCTGGAAGCGCATTCCTGCGAGTGCTACAAGCTCGTCAAGCGCGAGTTCGACCGGCTGCTGCCGGCGCTGGCAAGCGCCTGAGGCGGTTGCGGCTGTCGGCGCTGCTGCGGCTACTGGGGCTGTTGCGGCCATCGTGGCCATCGCGGCCATCGCTCAGGGAGAATGTCGTGAACAGGTTGTTCTTCGCCGGCGCCACGCCGGCCGCCAACGAGCCGGCGCCGCCGGGTGCGCGCGGGCGGCGCGCGCTGCTCGACCACCTCGGCTGGATCGTCGGGCTCACGGTTGCCGGCGCGGTGCTCGGCGCGCTGGCGGCGCTGTCCACGCCGCCGCGCTACCGCGTGGAGGCGCTGGTGCAGGTGGCGCCGCGCAATGCCGTGCAGAGCAATGTATCCGCCGCGCCGTTCGATCCCGGCATGCTGACCAGCCGCGCGGTGGTCGGGCCGGTGGTGGAGCGCCTGCACCTGGACGTGTCGGCCGCGCCCGTGCGCGCGCCGCTGGTGGGCGCGCTCGCGGCGCGCCTGGCCGAGCCCGGGCACGCCATCGCGCCGTGGCCCGCGAGCCTCGGTTATGCGTGGGGCGGCGAGCGCATCCAGGTGGACAGCCTGTCGGTGCCCGAGCGCCTGCTGAACGTGCCGCTGACTTTGGTGGCCCAGCCCGAAGGGCGCTACCGGCTCTATGCGGGCGACGCCATGCTGCTCGACGGCGCGGTGGGCGAACCCGCCGCGGGCAACGACGTGGAACTGCAGGTCGCGCAGCTCGACGCGCAGCCCGGCGCGCGTTTCGAACTGATGCGGCACGATTCGCTGTCGACGGTCGATGCCATCTCGCGCGAGCTGGTGATCGACGAGCACACGCGCGATGCCGGCACCGTGCGCATTGCCTGGCGCTACCCGGACCGCAAGCTCGCCGCCGCGCTGGTCAACGGCGTGGCCCAGTCCTATATCGACAGCCAGACCACCCAGCGCCGCGACGACGCGGCCGGCAGCCTGGCCTTCGTCACCAGCGAGCTGCCGCGCGTGCAGGGCGAGCTCGAGCGCGCGGAAGCCGCGCTTACGCGCTATCGCGCGCGCAGCGGCACCATGGCGCCCACCCAGGAGGCGCAGTCCTACCTCAACGGCAGCATGGACTACCAGCGCCAGATCGCCGCGCTGCGCCTGGAGCGCACCCGCCTGCTGCAGCGCTTCACCACCGACAGCAACGAGGTGCGCACGGTCGACACGCAGATCCAGGAACTCAGCAAGGTGCGGCGCGATATGGATTCGCGCATGCAGAACCTGTCCGAGACCGAGCGCGAATCGGTGGCGCTCACGCGCGACGTCAAGGTCGCCGAGGACATGTACATGACCCTGCGCAACCGCGAGCAGCAACTCTCGCTGGCGCAGTCCGACCGCTCCAACGCCATGCGCATCGTCGACCCGGCGCTGCCGCCGGCGCGCCCGGACGACCTTGGCCCGCTGCCGCTCACCGGCGGCGGCGCGCTGCTCGGCCTGTGCCTGGGCCTGGCCGGCGTGGCCGCGCGCCAGCGCTTCAAGCCCTCGGTGGCCAACACCGCCGATGCCGAGGCGCGGCTCGGCATGCCCATGCTGGGCGAGATCGCTTTCAGCAGCGAGCAGGCCGAACTGGAGCAGCAGGCGGAAGTGCACCGCCGCCTGGGCATGATGATGGGGTTTGCCGGCGCCCCCGGCCCGCGGCTCTACGCCCCGGCACCCGGCACCGCGCTGGCCGAGCCCGGCGAGTTCGCCTCCAGCGAGGGCGACCGGCTGCTGCGCTGCGGCCTGCACGACCGCTTCCTGCTGGCGCGGCGCTCGCCGCATTCGGTCGCGGTGGAGGGCCTGCGCAGCCTGCGCGCGGCACTGCATTTCGCCGTGCGCAACGCGCCCGACTGCGTGCTCGCCGTGACCAGCCCGGCGCCCGGCGCCGGCAAGACCTTCGCCGCGGTCAACCTGGCCGTGCTGTTTGCCGAAGCCGGCCAGCGCGTGCTGCTCATCGATGCCGACCTGCGGCGCGGCAAGGTCGCCAACTGGTTCGACCAGGCCCCCGAGCCCGGGCTGGCCGACCTGCTGGCGGGCCGCGCCGATCCGGCCACCGTGGTGCGCCCCACCGTGATAGCGGGCCTGTCGCTGATCACCGCCGGCGCGACGCCGCCCAATCCGTCCGAGCTGTTGATGATGCCCACGCTGGCCGAGACGCTGCGGATCTGCAAGGCCCGCTTCGACCTCGTCATCATCGACACGCCGCCGGTGCTGGCGGTGGCCGATGGCACCCTGGTCGCCAACCTGGCCGGCGCCACGCTGATGGTGGTGCGTGCCGACGTCACGCCGGCCAGCCAGGTCGACGAGGCACTCAAGCGCCTGGCGCGCGCCGAGGCCCGCCTGGCCGGCGGCATGCTCAACGGCGTCACGCGCCGGCGCAGCAACCGCGCGGACTTTGCCGCCATGAATCCGTACCTGGGCTTGCCGTTGCCGCCCGCGCGGCCCGAAGCGCTGGCGCTGGAAGCGCGCCCCGCCGCGGGCCCGGCCAAGGGCGAGCATGGCTCCATGCCGGCGGCGTGAAAGCTCGCCACAGCGCGCGGCGGCCGCAGGCGTACCCGTTTCTGCGTGCCGCTGGACGCGCGGGAACGCCGCGGCCGCCGTTCCCTCCGGCGCGCCCGCAAGCGCCGCCAGATGGCACCGGCGGGGCATGGCGGGCAGCGGCGGGGCCCGCTCCGGACACATGCGAAACAACAAAGCGTACCCGTTTCTGCGTGCGCGAATGCCAGGGGCCCGTGCCCCGTTTTTCATTGGGAGAGGTGATGAAACCGGTCTTGTTCGAGGGATGCGCCGGCTGGCTGCATGAGGCGCCAGGCACCACGGGCGTGGTGATATGCAATCCGCACGGCCACGAAGCGATGTGGTCGCACCGCGCGCTGCGGCACCTTGCCGGCGATCTCGCGGCCGCCGGGCTGCCGGCGCTGCGCTTCGACTATCCCGGCACCGGCGACTCCGCCGGCACCGGCGCCGAGGAGGAACACATCGCCTGGTGCGTGCACGGCATCCTGGCCGCCGTGGACACGCTGCGCGAGCAGGGCGGCGTGACCCGCGTGGTGCTGTGCGGCCTGCGCCTGGGCGCCGCGCTGGCGGTGCTCGCGGCCGAGGCGCTGGCCGCGCGCGATCCCGCCGTGGTGGCGGGGCTGGTCCTGCTGGCGCCGGTGGCGAGCGGGCGTGCCTATCTGCGCGAGCTGCGCGCCCTGCATACCGGCTGGATCAACAACGTCATCCCCGACATCGCGCCGGCGCCGCCCACCGACGGCTCCCTCGACGTGCTGGCCTACCGCTTTCAGCCCGACACCGTGGCGGCGCTCGAGGGGCTGCGCCTGGCGCGCCGCAAGGGCTGCCCGGCGCCGCGCGTGCTGCTGCTCGACGCCTGGCCCGGGGCCGCGTCGCCGGTCGCAGAAATGGGTACGCTTTACCGGGATTCGGGGGCCGAGGTCACGCTGGACGGCTTTGCCGAGTACCCGGGCATGATGCAGGCGGCCGAGTACGCCAGGGTGCCCGAGGCCGCCTGGCAAGCCGTGCTGGCCTGGCTGCGTCCCGCGCCCGCCGCCAGGGCCGCGGCCCCGGCAGCGCCGGAGCGTCACCTGGCGCTGGAGTGCGAGGTGGACGGCGTGCGCGAGCAGCGGGTCTGGCTGGACCGCGGCCGTCAGTTCGGCATCCTGTGCCAGCCGGCCCGGCGCGCGCCCAACGGCGTGGCCATCCTGTTCCCGAACACCGGCGGCAACCACCATGTCGGCGACGGGCGGCTATTCGTCACGCTGTCGCGCGAGCTGGCGCGCCACGGCGTGACCGCGCTGCGCCTGGACCTGTCGGCGCTCGGCGACAGCCCCGCGCCGGCGCGCCAGATGAGCATCCCCGCCGTATACGATCCGTGCGCCTGCGAAGACGCCAGCGCCGCGGTGGACTGGCTGCGCGCGCAGGGCTTTCGCCGCATCGTGGTCTCGGGCGTATGCTCGGGCGCCTACATCAGCCTGCACGTGGCGCTGCGCAACCCGGCCGTGTCCGGCGTGGTGCTGGCCAACCTCGCCAAGTTCCGCTGGGACGAGGCCGACGCGGCCGCCGTCAACGAGCGCGTGCAGTCCATGCGCGGCTACGCCGCGGCGGTGCGCCGCGCCGAGAACTGGCAGCGGCTGCTGCGCGGCAAGGTCAAGGTCGGGCCGATCCTGTACGGCTTCGTGCGCCGCGTCGGGCGCCGCCTGGGCCAGCGCGGCGCGTCCGCGCTGGCGCGCTGGCGCGGTGGCGAGGACACCGCCACCGTGACCGGCTTCGCGCGCGCCGCCATGCGCGAGCTGGACCGGCGCGGCGTGCAGACGGACTTCCTGTTCGGCATGAGCGACATCGGCCTGGAAGAGGCCAAGGACCGCTTCGGCGGCAACCTCGAAGCCCTGCAGGGGCTCGAGCACATCCGCGTGCGGACCCTGCCGAAGTTCGACCATTCCCTGTTCCTTGCCGAAAGCCGGGCCGCGCTCGGCGCCTACCTGGTGCGCTACCTCGAGCAGCAGGCCGCGCGCAGCGAGGAGGTGGCCGGCAGCGGCGAGCGCGTGGAAATGGGAGACGCCGTGGCGGGCAGCGCCGGGGCCTGACCCGGTGCCGCGCCCGGGGCCGGCGGCCCGGGCGCGGAATCACGCCGCCGGAATCACGCCGCCCTCTCGCGCCGCGCCGTCCGCCCGGCCGCTATGCGATCATCACGTACCGGAACGCCAGCGGCGGGCCCGGCAGCAATGCCGCCGGCCCGCCGCGCGGCGCGTCGGTCCAGAGGTGCCCTCCGCCTTCGGCGAAGCCGGGGGCGGGCGCCGGTACCGGGCATCGGTACCGTTTTCACGTTGACTCAAAGCAGCAGGAATTGTCTATGACGGCAGAAATCAGTGGCCAGTGGGACTGCGTCTCGCAGACGCCGAACGGCGAACAGCACTCGGTGCTCACCATCAACCCCGGGCCGGCCGGCGGCTTCAGCGGCACCAACGCGGGCCAGGCGGGCTGCGTCGATGTCACCGACGGCGAGCTGGACGGCGACCGCGTGAGCTTCCGGATGAAGCTCACGAAACCCCTGCCGCTGACGCTCAAGGTCGAGGCCGTGCTGGCGGGCGACACCATGGAAGGCACGATCGCCGCCGGCCTGTTCGGAAGCTTTCCGATGAGGGCGACCCGCAAGGCCTGAGCCCCGGGGCACCGGCCGGGGCATGCAGGCCATGCCCCGCGCTCACCGGCTCTCCACCACCGCCACGTCCTGGTAGCGGTAGCTCAGGTACCGGTACTTGCCGAAGTTGTAGTGCGCCCGGTACCAGCGGCCCTGCACGTTCAGGCCGTTGAACAACACCCCCTTGACCTCGCCGCCGGCCTGCCGGATCGCCTTGCCGGCCGCCTCGAGTTCGTCCATCGTGGTGGAGTCCGCGCGCGCCACCATGAACACGGCGTCGGCCTTGGTGGCCAGGATGCCGGTGTCGGAGGCGGCCAGCACCGGCGGCGTGTCGATCAGCACCACGTCGTAGTTAGACTTCAGCGCGGCAAGCAGCGAGTCCATCATCGGGCTGAGCAGCAGGTCCGCGGAATTCGCCGGCAGCGTGCCGGTGGGAATGAAGTCCAGCCCGGGCACCACCTGCCTGCGCACCGTGTCTTCCACCGGCGCGCCGTGCAGCAGCTCGGTCAGCCCGGGGCCGCGCGCGGTGTCGAAGCGGTGGTTGAGATTGCCGCGGCGCAGGTCCGCGTCGATCAGCACCACGCGCTTGCCGCCGGCCGCCAGCACCGCGGCGAAGTTGGCGCAGATGAAGGACTTGCCCACGCCCGGCGCCGGGCCGGTCACCAGCACCACCGGATGATGCGTGCCCAGCAGCGAGAACTGCAAGGCGGTGCGGAAGCTGCGCAGGCTCTCCATGGCAGGGTCCTCCGGCATGCGGCACGCCAGCAGCGCATTGGGCCCGCCCTGCGCCGCCAGGCGCGACTGCTCGGGGCTGAAGGGAATCGTGGAGTAGACCGTGAAGCCGGTCTGGCTTTCGATGTCGTCGGCCTCGGACACGGCGCCGTCGAGCAGGTGGCGCAGGAACACCACGATCAGCGCGCCCACCGTGCCGAGCAGCGCGGCGAACACCACCAGCAGCTTGCGGTCGGGCCGCACCGGTTCCAGCGGCACCTCGGCCGGATCCACCAGGCGCGCGGTGCCGACCTTGCTGGCCTTGGTCAGGCGCAGTTGCTGAGCGTCGTTGAGCAAGGACTGGTACATCTCCGTGCTGACCTTCACGTCGCGCATCAGCCGCACCACGTTCTGCTCCACCTCGGGCAGTTTCTGGATGCGCGCGGTCACGGCGGCCAGCGCGGTGTTCAGGCTGCCGATCTGCTCGTCGATGATGCCGATGCTCGGATGGTTGCCGGTGAAGCGCGTCACCAGTTCCTGGCGCTTCTGGCGCAGCTCCTGCAGGCGGGTCTGGATCTGCACCGACTGCGACAGGATCAGGCGCGACTCCTCGTTCAGGTCGATGGTGCCGCGCTGGTTGCGCAGCGCGTTGTAGCGCGTCTCGGCAGTCTCCACCTGTTGCTTGACCTGCGGCAGCTGCTGCTCGAGGAAGGCCAGCGATTTCTCGGCCTCCTCGGCGCGGCGGCGCACGTTCTGGTCGACATACTCGGCGCCGATCTCGTTGAGCGTGGCGGCGATCAGGTCGGGGTCGGCGCCTTCGAGCGTGATGCCGATCACGCCGCTGGACTTGCCGCGCTCGGTGATCTGCAGGTTCTGCTGCAACTGGGCGATCGCGTTGGCGCGCGGCACCCGCGTCACCGTGAATTCGGCGCCCGGCCGCGCGTCGAGCTCGCCCACCACGATCTCGACGTTGCCGCGCGCGGTCGGCACCAGCAGCGGCTGGCCCACGGTGCCGGTGGCGGCCTCGCTCTCGCCGTCGATGGCCAGGCGGTAGCGCTTGTCGTCCAGCGCCGTGACCCGCATGCGTTTGCCCTCCAGGCGCGCCGGCACGTCGAGCCGCGTCACCGCGATATGTTCGTCGCCCCACACGAAGCCGCCCCAGCCGAACAGCCCGGGCTCGGACAGCCCCGGGTTGTAGCGCGCCAGCGGCTGGCCGACGAGCGGGAAGTAGCGCGGCCTGGCCTCGATGAACAGGCGCAGGTTGTCCACCGCCTTGCCTACCACCATGCGCGAATGCAGCAGCTCGATCTCCGCGGCGGCGGCCGGCTTGACGTCGAATACCGGCGCCACGCTGCCGGCGAGCTTGCTGGTGTTGCTGCTGCCGCCGGTGTCCTCCACCTGCACCACGATGTCGGTGCGGTAGACCGACTTGGTGAAGAACGCGTAGGTCGCGCCCAGCAGGAAGATCGTGCCGGCCACCGCGAAGAAGGTCCAGCGGTAGCGCACCAGGATGTCGAGATAGCCGGTCAGGTCCATCCCTTTCTCCCGGGCCGGGCGCTGCGAACCCGGGAGTATGTCGTGCGGATTGATGGTGTTCATGCTACCTCCCCGTGATAAGGATCCCGTGCAAGGGTGCGAATCCGCTCCGACCATGTGTCGACGCCCTGCCTGACGAGTCCGAGCACGATCCGGAACATGTTCTGCGAACAGCCATGGGGATCGGGTACGTCAGCGTGCATGAACTCGCAAAGCCGGTAGATCTTGCCGCGCGCCTGCGGAAACTGGCGCTCCAGCGCCTCTCTTTGTTCTGTGTCCATCACCAGCACCAGGTCGGCGCTGTTGACCATGTTGCCGTCCAGCACGCGCGCGCGGTGGGCGGACAGGTCCAGCCCCTCTTCGGCGAGCAGCCGCACCGTATGCGGATCGGCGGCGGCGCCCGCGAGCGGCGCCAGGCCGGCCGATGCGATCGCGCAGCCGGGCAGCGCATTGCGCAGCAGGTACTGCGCCATCGGGCTGCGGCAGGTGTTGCCGATGCACACGACCAGGATCGAGCGGATCATGGCGTCTATTTGATGGCCGTCGCCGAGCCGATGACCGGGCCCGTCGACGGAATCAGCAGGTTCATCACGCGGCTCCAGCGCACCAGCTCGCGCGCGTCCACGTACACCACGTCCTTGGCTTCCAGCTCGAAGCCTTCGGCGATGGCCAGCGCCACCGGCGAGGTGCCGTCGAGGTGGTAGACCTTGGGCTGGCTGTCGGCCGCCTTGCGGATCACGAAGATCTGCTCGGCGTTGGCCGAGCCCGGGTTGACGCCGCCGGCGTCGCCGAGCGCCTCGTTGAGGGTCATGCGGCCGTTGCGCATGAGCAGCGTGGTGGGGCGCACCACTTCGCCGGTGACGAAGATCTTGCTGTCCTCGCGCTGCTCCACGCGCACGATGTCGCCGTTCTTGAGCATGATGCGCGACGGGTCGACGCCGCGCGCCAGCAGTGCCGGGATGTTGATGCGCCAGCTGCGTTCGCCGCGCGTCAGGCGGATGCGGCTGTTGTCGCCGGTCAGGTTGACCACGCCGCCGGCGCGGTTGAGCGCCTCGATCAGCGTCATCGGCGCGTCGTCGATGGGCAGCATGCCGGGCGTGCGCACTTCGCCGTCGACGTAGACGCGCTGGCTGCGGAAGGCCAGCACGCGCACCGTCATCTGCGGATCGCGCACCACGCGCGAGAGCACGCGCGCGATCTGGTCGCGCACTTCGTTGGAGGTCTTGCCGGCGACCTTCATCACGCCGGCGTAGGGGAACTGGATGTCGCCCTGGGCGCTGACCACGTAGCCGGGCACGTTGGCGCCGCCGCCCACCGCAGGAATCTCGTAGGCCGCGCCGATGCTGTAGGTCTGGTTCGGGAAGACCAGCTCGGGATGGTCCCACACCACCACCGAGACGATGTCGCCGGGGCCGATGCGGTAGGGCTCGGGCGTGCCGAACAGTTCGTCGATCTTGTCCAGCTCGCGCTGGGCCACGTTGTGCTGGCTGCGCACCAGATCCAGCGTGATGGGGGTAATGTCCGGCATGGCGTCGGGCCCCACCGCGGCGACCGGCGCCTTGGGATCGAAGTGCATGCCCGGCGAGCCGGCGCACGCGCCCACCAGCAGGGCCGCGCACAGCATGGCGAGTGCGGCCAGGGGGCCGTGCGCGCGGCGCCGGCCGTGCCGCCGTGCGTCCTGCCGTTCGTCCGTGCGTTGCGCTTCCAGGTCGATGGTCTCGTTCACGGCAGCCTCCCCGCTGTGACGGGCCCGGCGCAACGACTGCGACAGTCTCCCGTGTTGTCATCCTAGGACGCCCAGCACCTCCCATCGGTGCGCTGTCCCACATTGGCAGGGGCTCGGAGGCCCGGCGCAAAGCGGCGCCAGGCAAGGCCTGGCGGGTCGCGCGGAGGGGTGCCGGCGGGCCGCTGGCGACGATGGATTGGCGGCTCGCGACGACAGAATGGCGACGAAGAAAAGCACAACGGGAAGCGTCTCCGGACAGGCCCGGCTACGCTTCCCGCACAAGCCGCCCGCGGCGGGCCGCGGCCCTAGCGCATCGCCGCCGAGGCGCCGGCGCCGTACTCGGCGGAGGCGCGCACCGAAGTGCGGGGCGCCGCGTCGTCGCCGCTGACCCACTCCAGCGAGGCGCCGCGCTGCAGCGCGGCGTAGACCGCCTCGCCCTTGTTGCGCACCTTGAGCCGCTGGTACAGCGTGCAGGCATGGCTCTTTACCGTGGCCACCGAGATATTGAGCATGCGGCTGACAGTCTTGATCGGATGGCCGCGCGCGAGCAGCACCAGCACTTCGTACTGGCGCGGCGTGATCTGCAGCATCTCGGCTTCGTCGTAGGCGGTTTCGCCGTGGCTGGCGCCGCCGGCGTCGCCGGCCACGGCCTCCTGGCGTGCCACGGTGGCCAGCGAATCACGCGAGGAAGGCGTGCCCAGGATGCGTCCGCCCGACGGGCCGCAGGCCGCGCCTTCGGCCAGCGGCGCCAGCACCGGCACGCGGCCGCCCAGCGGATAGCCGCCGGCCGCGCCGTGCTGGCGGCCGTTCGCGCCGCGCACGTGCTGGCCGCCCACCATCGCCAGCCGGATGCCGGCTTCCAGCACGGCCAGCGAAGCGGACTTGGGCAGGCAGCCGCAGATGCCCTGCGCCATGGCCAGCGCGGGGATCTGCAGAGGCAGGACGTCGGCGAGCAGCAGCAGGCGCTCGGCGCTGAGCACGGACCGCACTTTGTTGAGGAGTTGCCAGCCGGTATCGGGATCGGCCGGCATGCCGAAGACGAGGAGGTCGCAGTGGTTGCCGTCGAGCAGGGCAACGTCGGCCGGATCGACCGTGATGACGTGGTCCACGCCGTGGATGCGCTCGAGCATCTGCAGCAGGCCCAGACGCAACAGAGGGTGACCCTCGATGAGCAGTGCGTTCATGTTCTTATTCCCCCGTTTGATTGCGGCAGGAAACAGGTTGAACGCAGCGGAATAATGACCTGTACGACCCAAGTTCGCTGACTTGCGCCGCCCCGATTTATCCCCGTACTACCGCCAGGCCGGTCCCGCTCGTCTTATTGTCGGGAACTGACCGCATGCCGGAAGGCTGACCCCCTGAACCCACCCCAAATGCCATTCGTCTTAAAACGAATTAAGGTCATCTTATGGTCTGGTCTGCACGAAATCAAGTTGCGTTGCCGGCGCCCGGACAGGGTTGGAGGGGTTCCCTTTCATCATCCGGAAAGCCTTGATGGGAGCCGGATGGCGGGGTACCCGAATGGGTGAGTCGTATTTCAAAAGATTAAGTATCAGCGGTGAAACAGTAATTTTCCGATTATGTTTCACCGCTGTAACCGAAAGGCCGGTGATTCAGGTTTTTCAATGTGCGCGGCACCGGCGCGGCAATGGCCTGACACAGTTTTGAAACTTGTCCCCCGGGTGGAGATTGGCGCATTCGCGCCGCGCCGCAGCGTCCGCGCATCCGTCCGCCGCGCGACAGACGGATGAGAGCCATCTCAGCCATCAGGATGAGGGGAGAGCCGCCGCCCTGAACTTCCGCCGCGCCGCCTCCGCCACGTTCGCCGCCGCGCCCGCATGCGCCGCCGCCGGTACCCGCGTTGCATTGCGGCATGCGGCGCCGAGCGTGTGTGCCAACGAACAGAACCCACTCCCCCGCCTCGGCATCCTCGATGCAACGCAGGCCGCTTCCCTGCCGCCGGCAGGTGCGGCGCGGCGCATCCGTTCGCGGGCTTTTCTCGGCGAGGTTCCCCATGGCATCAGACACGGCGCAGGATCGCATCAACCAGCATGCCTGGCGCAGCTGGGGCGCGCGGCGGTGGTTCGGCACCGCCAGCGAGTGGACCGATCCCGGCGAGGGCGCCGCCATCGCCTGGGTAGCCGCGCAGGTGCGCGGACAGCCGATCCTCGACGTGGGCGTGGGCGGCGGGCGCACGGTGCCGATGCTGCGCGCGCTCAGCAACGACTACACCGCGGTCGACTACATGCCGGAGATGGTCGAGATCTGCCGGCGCAACCATCCGGGCGTGCGCGTCGAGCAGATGGACGCGCGCGACATGTCGCAACTGCCCGACAACCACTTCGCGCTGGTGATGTTCAGCTTCAACGGCATCGACGCGGTGGACTACGCGGGCCGCCAGGCCATCCTGCGCGAGTTCGCGCGCGTGCTGCGCCCCGGCGGGCTGGTGCTGTTCTCCAGCCACAACATCCGCGGCCCCAGCTACCGCGAGAATCTCTCGATGTTCCTGCGCCTGCCGCGCCTGTCGGCCAATCCCGTCGCGGTGGGCATCGACACCGCGCGGGTGCTGTGCAACCTGCCGCTGGCCACCTTCAACTACCTGCGCCATTCGCGCCTGAACCGCGAGTTCGACGGCTACGCGATCCGCGTGTGCGCCGCGCACAAGTTCGGCATCGTGATCGTCTACACCGAGCTCGAGGCGCAGCGCCGCACGCTGGCGCAGCTCGGCCTGCACACCGAAGCGGTGTTCGGCAACGTGGACGAGGCACCGCTGCGCGCCGGCCAGGACCTGGCCGGCATCTACTGGTTCCACTTCATCGCGCGCAAGGCGGCCGGCGCCGCGCGGCAGTGAGCGCGCCATGAAGATCCTGCACGTCATCTCCTCGATCGACCCCGGCGGCGGCGGCCCCATCGAAGGCGTGCGCCAGCTGCGCGCGCCGCTGCGCGAGCGCGGCGTGCAGGTGCACGTGTGCTGCGGCGACGCGCCCGGCGCCGCGTACGTGCGCGACAGCGAGCTGGAGGTGATCGCGCTGGGGCCTTCCTCGCTGAAGTACGGCTTCAACCGCCGCATGGTGGCCTGGCTGCGCGCGCACGCCGAGGACTACGACGCGGTAGTGGTGGAAGGAATGTGGCAGTTCCACGCGCTGGCCGTGTGCCTGGCGCTGCGCGGCAAGCGGGTGCCGTACTTCGTCTTCACGCACGGCATGCTGGACCCGTGGTTCCGCCAGCACTACCCGCTCAAGCATCTCAAGAAGAGCCTGTACTGGCTGCTGGGCGACTACTGGGTGTTGCGCGGCGCGCGCGGCGTGCTGTTTACCTGCAGCGAGGAACGGCTGCGCGCCAGCGGCGCCTTCTGGCCCTACCGCTGCCATGAAGTGGTGGCCACTTATGGCACAGCGCAGCCGCCGCAGGACGCCGCGCGGCTGCGCGCGGCGTTCTTCGCCGCCTTTCCCGCCGCGCGCGGCAAGCGCAACGTGCTGTTTCTCGGCCGCATCCACGAGAAGAAGGGCTGCGACCTGCTGGTCGACGCGTTCGCCGGCGCGGCCGGGCAGTATTCGACGCCGCATCCGGCGCTGCACCTGGTGATGGCCGGCCCGGCAGACCCGGCCCTGCGCGCGGCGCTGGCGCAGCGCATCGACGCGCGCGGTCTGGCCGCGCACGTGACCTGGACCGGCATGCTCGCCGGCGACCTCAAATGGGGTGCGTTCCATGCGGCGGAGGTTTTCTGCCTGCCTTCGCACCAGGAGAACTTCGGCGTGGCGGTGGCCGAGGCGCTCGGCTGCGGCGTGCCCGTGCTGATCTCCGACAAGGTCAACATCTGGCGCGAGATCGTCGAGGACGGCGCGGGCCTGGCCGCGCCCGACACCGCGCGCGGCACCGCCGGCAGCCTGCAGCAATGGCTGCGCATGGACGGCGCGGCACAGGCGCGCATGCGCGCGGCGGCGCGGCAATGCTTCGCGCGGCGCTACCGCGCCGACCAGGCGGCGCAGCGGCTGCTCGACATCATCGGCCCGCACGTCGGCGCGCCGGCCGGCGCGGACGCGGCGCAGCCCGTGCGGCACGCGCCCGCGGGCTAGGGGCACGCCGTGAAGCTGCTCCACTTCCTCGTGTATGCCGTGCTGTCGCAAGGCATCGGGGCCATCACCGGCCTGCTGCTGGCGCGCTGGCTGAACGTGGGCGACTACGCCATCTACACCGTGATCGGCCTCATCATGGGCGCCATCTCGGTGGTCACCAAGGGCGGCATCCAGCTCGGGCTCAACGCGCTGCTCGGCAAGAGCTGGCCCGACCGCGAGCGCGCCGCCGAGTTGGTGCACGCGGCCATGGGGCAGCGCAGGAGGCTCTCCGCGTGGTTGCTGCCCGTGGTGCTGGCTATCGCCGTCTGGCTGCTATACCGCAACCATGCCGGGGTGGTGCTGATCGCGCTACTGCTGGCCCTGTTGCTGGCTTCCTGGTACTTCGACATGCAGTCGCACGTAGTGGACCAGGTACTGCTGTTCGCCAACCGCGCACCGGCGCTGCAGGCGCTCGATACCGCGCTGTCGGGGGCGCGCCTGGCGCTGTCGTCGGCGCTTTATGCGCTGGGGCTGCTGGGTGTGCTGGGCGCCACGCTCGTCAGTGCGTTGTGCGCGGGCTTGCGAGTGCCGGTGGTGCGGTGCTGGATCGCGCGCGAGATTCCCATACAGGGTGCGGACCAGCCGGCGCACACCGCACGCAGCGCCGCCGATGCCCGGTTCATCGGTAGCGTGGTGCGCCGGCAATTGCCGCTGGACGCCTTCTATTGCCTGCAGGGCCAACTGGTGTTCGGCATCGTCGCATTCCACGGCGCAGTCGGGCAGACCGCGGCGCTGGGCGCGCTGTCGCGCATCGGGCAATTGCTGGTGCCGGTCGGGGCGGTGGTGGCGGCCTATGTCATCCCGCGCTTCGCGCAGGCGCGCGAGGGCGTGCTGCGGCGCTTCGCGGGATGGGTGGTGCTGGCCTGCCTGCCTGCCGCCGCGCTGGTCGTGCTGGCGCTGGCGTGGCCGGGCCTGCTGCTGTGGCTGGTGGGACCCAACTACGCCACACTGCACGCCGAGCTGGTGGTGGCCTGCCTGGGCACCGGCCTGGCCAGCGTGGTGGGCACCGCCTGGCAACTGCTGGCCAACCGCGGACTGAACCATTTTGCCTTCGTGCAGGTACCGGTGGTGGTGGCGTGGTGCGCCCTCGCGCCGCGCCTGCTCGATCTCGCCACGCTGGATGGTGTGCTGTGGTTTCAGGTCGGGCTGTCGTCGGGTCTGGCCGCATCCATCGTCTGCGAAATCGCGGGCGCCGTGCGCGCCGGACGCTTGCTGCCGGCCGACGAACGCCTTGCCGCCAACGGAGGAGGCACGCCATGAGCGCTGCGCCCAGCGTCACGCTGATGATCCCGACCTACCGCCGCCTCGACATGCTGCAGCGCTGCCTGCACGCGGCCAGCGCGCTGGCGCCGGCGCCAGCGCAGTGGATCGTGGTCTGCCGCGGCGCGGCGGATGCGGACACCGCCGCCTGGCTGGCGCACGAGGCCCCGCGGCGCTATCCCCGCCTGCGGACGGTCATGGTGGCCGAGCCCGGCGTGGTGGCCGCCATGAATGCGGGCCTGCCCCACGTCACCGGCGAACTGCTGGCGATCCTGGACGACGACGCCCTGCCGCGCCCCGACTGGCTGGCGCGCCTGCTGCCGCATTTCGCCGATCCCGCGGTGGGCGGCGCGGGCGGGCGCGACGTGGTCTACCGCGAAGAAGACGGCTTGCCGCTGCCGCTGCCGGAGGTGCCGCTGGCAGGCTATCGCGATGGCTGGGGCCGGATCGTCGGCAACACGCACCGGGTCAGCGGTCCGCCGCGCGCGGTGGAAACGCTCAAGGGCTGCAACTGGATCCTGCGCCGCACCGCGCTGGGCACGGCACGTTTCGACGAGCGCCTGCACGGCCAAGGCGCGCAGCCCGGCAACGAGGCCTGGATGTGCCAGGTGCTGCGGCACGCGGGCTGGCAACTGGTGCTGGATCCCGCCGCCATCGTCGATCACTACCCGGCTGCGCGCTCCGACTACGGGCGCCAGAGCTTTGCGCGTCAGCGCTGTTTCGAGGAAGCCTGCAACATCACGGCGATCTCGCTGGCCTACGCGCCGCCGGGCATGCGCCTGCGGCTGGTGCTGTTCCAGCTGCTGATCGGCTCGCGCAACTGCCCGGGCGCCTACTACCTGGTGCACAGCCTGCTCAAGCGCCCGCGCTGCCTGCCTGGCCAGTTGCTGGGTGGCTGGGGCGGTTTCCTCGCGGGGTGCCGGCTGGCGCGCACGCTGCGCGCGCAGCCGCCGGGCCGGCCTGGCCGTCCGCCTGGCGCCGGCCGCGTGGCCGCATCCGGCGGCGCGGTGCTCGGCGCCGCGCCACGGGAGGGCGAAGCATGAAAGCCCTCGTCACGCATCCGGGCCTGCAGCATTCGCACCAGATGGCGCAGGCCCTCTATGAGCGCGGCATGCTCAAGCAGTACTGGTCCGGTGTACCGGTGCGCGCGCCGGGCGAGATCCCGCCCTGGTGGCTGCCGCCGGGCTATCGCGCCCGGCTGCGCGAGGTGTCGATACCGCGCGCGCTGCGCTGCCACCCAGTGTTCTTCGCGGGCGTGCTCAAGCTTGGCCTCAACCGCTACGTGGGCCGCTCTTCCTCGGCCTATGCCCATCGCATCTTCCACTTGTTCGACCAGTGGGCCGCGGCCCGCGTGGAAGCGGTCCGCCCGGATGTAGTGGTGGCCTACGAGAATTCCGCGCTGCGCACATTCGAGGCGGCGCGTCGGGTTGGCGCCAGGTGCGTGCTGGAAGCGCCAGCTGTGCACCACCAAGCTGCCGCGCGCATGGTGCCGGTCACGGACCGTGCCTACCTCGCGCAGATCAATGCGCAGAAGGATGCCGAGATCGCGCTGGCCGATCTCATCATCACCTGTTCGGATTTCGCCGCGCAGACCTACGCCGAAGCCGGCGTACCGTGCGCCAGGCTCAGGCCGATCCTGCTAGGCGCCACGCTGCCGGACAACGTGGTGCGCCACCGCGCGGCGGACAATGTGCGCTTCGTGTTCGCCGGGGCACTGCGCGTTGGCAAGGGCGTGGACCTGCTGCTCGACGCGTTCGCGCGGCTGCACGAACGCTTGCCGCAGACCGAACTGGTGCTCGCCGGTGCCTTGGTGGAAGCGGCCCTGGGCACGCGCCTGGCCGGCATGCCGGGCGTGACCCATGTCGGTGCGCTGCCGCAGGCGGCGCTGTTCCAGGTATTTGCCGACGCCGACTGCTTCGTGCTGCCGTCGCGCTTCGATTCCTTCGGCATGGTGGTGGCCGAGGCGCTGGCCTGCGGCACGCCGGTGCTGCTGTCCGAGCGCGTCGGCGCGAAGGAAATCATCGATGAATTCCCGCAGGCCGGCTGGGTGGTGCCACTCGACGCCGAAGCCCTGTACCAGCGCATGCTCGCCCTGTCCGCCGACCGCGCCGGGCTGGCGCGCGCACGCGGGCCGGCCCGGGTGGCCGGGCAAAAATACACCTGGGCCCGGTACCGCCAGGCCGCAGCCGACACGGTAGCCACGCTATGCTGAGCGCACCTCTTCTCTTTGCGGCCTCCGCCGCGCGCGCCGGGCGGGCGCATGTCTCCGTCTTCGGCAGGGTCTTTATCCTGGTCTTCGTGATCGCCGTGTTCGAGGGGGCCGCGCGCAAGTGGGTGTCGGACTCGCTCACCATGCCGCTGATCCTGCTGCGCGACCTGCTGGTGCTCTATGGCCTGTTCCACGCTGCGCGGCATTGCGGCTTCACCACCGCGCGCCGCAGCGTGCGCCTGCTGCTGCTGTGGTCTGCCATCGTCTGCTTCTGGGGCCTGCTGCAGCTCGTCGCGGGCCTCAACAGTTTCGGCGTGTTCCTGATCGGCGTGCGTTTCTGGCTGCTTTACCTGTGGTTCGCCTTCGCCGCCGCCGAAGTGCTTGAGGAACAGGACCTCGTCGCCATTTACAAGGTTTCGCTGCTGCTGCTGGCCTTCATGGCGCCGCTTGCGCTGGTGCAGCATTTCCTGCCGCCCGAGCACTTCCTCAACCGCCAGATCGAAGGCGACCCCGACCTGGTGTTCCGCGTCTCGGGCGACGTGGTACGCACCACCGGCACGTTCTCCTTCGCCATGGGCTACACGCTGTTCCTCGCCATCGTCTCGCCGATGGCGCTCAACGAGGTGCTCGGAGCCCGCAAGCCGGGCCTGGCGGGCAAGCTGCGCGCGCTCGTGGCGATGGGCTGCCTGCTGGTCGGCTCGCTGGTGAGCGGTTCGCGCGCGGCCATCATGCTGCTGCCGATCATCTTCAGTATCGGCATGCTCGCCAACCTGCGCTACGGCAACGGCGCGCGGCGCCGGGCGGCCCTGTCGTGGGGCATCGCCTCCCTCCTCATGGCCCTGTTCTTGGTGCTGACCGTGAGCTCGGCGGTGGATGCCACCATGGAGCGCTTCAGCTCGGCGGCGGATTCCGAGGACCTCGGAGCGCGGCTGGGCTCGATGTTCTTCAGCGTGGGCGACGATGCCACCAAGCAGCAGACCCTGCTCGGCAGCGGGCTCGGGCTGGGCAGCAATCTCGCCAATTACTTCCTGCAGACCGGGCTGCTGTTCGTCATCAGCGAAACGGAAACCGGCCGCGTGATCGGCGAGATGGGCCTAGTCGGCTATGTCGGCCTCGCGCTGAAGTTCCTGATCTTCTTCATCGGCATGCGGCGCGCCATGCGCGTGGCACGCCGCACCGGCGACTGCTTTCTCATCCTGATGTGGGCCATCGCGATCTTCGGGCTGACCTCGTGGGCGGTGGTGGGGCAACTGACCGCCAATGCGCTCAGCTTCGTCTTTGCCGGGATCACGCTGGCGGCAACGCGGCAGGCATGCGAGCGCCTGGACCGTGCTCGATGACCGGCGGCCGCGCCACCCGCCCGGCACCACGGCAATTCATCCAAGAACAATACCGGAACGCCATGAAGATCATCCTGTTGGGTCACCCCTCCTTCTTCGGCAGCCACAGCATGGACCGCTTCGCCGCCATGATCGTCGAGGGCATGCAGGCGCGCGGCCACCAGGCCGAGCTGTGGCGGCCGGCCGCCGTGATGAGCCGCCTGCCGGCGCGCGACGGCCTGTCCAAGTGGCTGGGTTATGTGGACCAGTACATCCTGTTCCCGCTGGTGGCCCTGTGGCGCCTGCGCCGGGTGGACAAGGACGTGCTGCTGGTGCTGGCCGACCATGCGCTGGGTATCTGGATGCCGCTGCTGCGCAACCGCCCGCATGTGGTGCATTGCCATGATTTCATCGCGCTGCGCTCGCTCGCCGGCGAGTTTCCGGAGCACGGGCTTTCGCCCAGCGGGCGCACCTACCAGTCGCTGATCCGCTGGGGCCTGACCCAGGGCAAGGCCTTCGTCACGGTTTCCAACAAGACCATGCGCGACCTGCGGCGGCTGCATCCCTGCCCGCCCGAGGCGGCCTGGGTGGTGTACAACGGCATGAACTACCCGTTCCGCCGCGAGGGCACCGCGCAGGCGCTGGCGTGCCTGCGGAGCGCGGGCGTGACGGGCGGCGACGCCCCCGGCATGCTGCTGCACATCGGCGGCAACCAGTGGTACAAGAACCGCGAAGGCGTGCTGGCGCTCTACGCCGCCTACTGCCGGCAATGCCCCGCGGCGCCGCGCGCCTTGTGGATGATCGGTGGCGAGCCGAGCGTGGAAATGCGCGAGGCGGCCGCGCGCGCGATCGCGCTGGGCGGCAGCGTGCGCTTTCTCACCGGCCTGCCGACGCAGGCCGTGCAGGCGGCCTACTCGCTGGCCGCGGTGCTGCTGTTCCCGAGCATGGAGGAAGGCTTCGGCTGGCCCATCATCGAGGCGATGGCCTGCGGCGCGCCGGTGCTCACCACCAACCGCGCGCCCATGACCGAGATCAGCGGCGGCCTCGCGCAACTGCTCGAACCGCTGGTGGAAAGCGACATGGACGGCTGGGCGGAGCGCGGCGCGCAGGTACTGGCCGGCATGCTGGCCTGGCCGGCCGAGCGGCGCGCCGAGGTGGCCGCGCGCTCCATCGCCTGGGCCAGGAACTTCTCGACCGACAAGGCGCTGGACCAGTACGAGAGCATCTACCAGGGCGTGCTGGCCGCGGCGTCGGTGGAAGGGCGCGTGTCGGTGGACGCCTGAGCGGTGAGCGGACTTGTGCGTGCCGGCGGTGCCCGGTTGCCGCCGGACTTCCTCCGCGACAGGCTTTCGATTACCGGGGGTTTGCTCCTTCTCTTCTCCCGCCCGCAGGAGAGGGAGGGGGACACAAGCGGCAGCCCGGTCGCCCCGCCTATTCGCCCCCCGCCCCCGCGGTCGCCGCCGCGGCCTGCAATGGTGGCCGCGCCAGCGCGAACAACATCCTCTCCAGCTCGCCAAGCACCATGTCGCGGTCCAGGTGCTGCTCCGCCCAGCGGCGCCCGGCGGCGCCGAGATGCGCGCGCAGGGCCGGCTGCGCGGCCAGCGTTCCGATGGCGCCGGCGAGTGCCTGCGCGTCGCCGGGCGGCACCAGCACGCCGCACTGCGCCACCACCCGGCCCAGCTCCGTGCCCGGCATCGCGGTGGCGACGACGGGCCGCGCGCTGGCCAGCATGCCGGTCAGCTTCGACGGCATGACGAGGTCGGCGGCGCCGGCGCGCTGCGGCAGCAGGTGGATGTCGGCGGCGCACAGCAGCGCGGCGAAGCGGTCGGCGGGCTGCAGCGGCAGCAGGCGCACGCGCGGCAGTCCGGCGCAGGCCGCCGCCAGCGCGTCGCGCCCGGCGCCGTCGCCGCAGAAGACGAAGTGCAGCGTCTCGTGGCCTTGCAGCAGGCGCGCCGCCTCGGCCATGACGTCGAGCCCCTGCTTGGCGCCCATGTTGCCGGCGTAGAGGGCCAGCACGGCGCCGGGCGGCAGCTCGAGCATGCGCCGCGCCAGCGTGGCGTCGGCATTGCCTGCGCCACCTCCGCCACTTCCGACCTCGCGCAGGTTGACCCAGTTGGGCAGCAGCGCGGCGCGATGCGCCTCGGTGCCCTTGCCGCGCGCCAGCGCGACCATCGCCTGCGAGATCGACGAGACCCGGTCGAAGCGCGACATCAGCCGCTGCTCCACGCGCTGCGCCAGGCGCTGCAGCCAGGGCCGGCGCAGCAGCCCGAGCGCGAAGGCGGCATCGACCTCGTAGTCCTGCACGTGCAGCCAGGTCTTGCAGCCGCTCCAGCGCGCGAACAGCAGCGCGGCCGGCGCGCACATCAGCGGCGGCTCCACCACGAACAGCACGTCGGGACGCCAGCGCAGCTGCAGCATCAGGCTGGGCAGGCTGGACACGGCGAAGCTGGCCAGGTGCAGCAGGCGCGCGGCGCCGGTGGGCCGGCCCGGCACCCACAGCGGGGCGCGGAAGACTTCCACCCAGCGGCGGCGCTCGCGCCGGTACTGCCAGGCGCGGTAGCCTTCGGCCACGCGCCAGGCGGGGTAGTAGGGCGGCGCGGTGACCACGCGCACTTCGTGGCCGCGCGCGGCCAGCCACTCCGCCTGCTCGCAGGTGTACTTGCCGATGCCGGTCAGCTCGGGCGCGTAGTTGAGGCAGTACATCAGTATCTTCATGGGCGGGCTGCTCCGGCGGCCATGATCCGCACGCAGCCGGCGGCGATGGCGCGGCCGGCCGCGGTGGGCGAGTGCGCCAGCGCGGCGGCCTGGCAGCGCGCGGCGCTGGCGGCGGCGTCGCCGAAGCGCGCGGGCACCTGCGCCAGGCGCCTGGCCAGCGAGCCGGCGTCGCCGGGCTTGAAGTAGAGGCCGGTGACGCCGTCGCGCACCAGCTCGCCGGCATCGTCGTTGTTGACGCTCACCACCACCGGGCAGCCGTAGCTCAGCGCCTCGCGCACCAGCGGGTGCCAGCGCTGGTCCGCGTCGGGCAGCACCAGGCAGCTTGCCTTGCGGTATTCGACCGCGACGTCGTCGGGCGGCATCGCGCCGAGAAAGCGCACCGAGGTGCCCAGCCCGAGCGCGTTGGCGGCCGCGCGCAGCGCGCCGTAGCCGGCGCCCTCGCCGACCAGGGACAGCGTGGCCGCGGGCCAGTGCGCGCGCGCGCCGGCAAAGGCGCGCAGCAGCAGCGTCATGGCGGCGCCGTGCGCGAGCGGGCCCACGTACAGGTAGTGCGGAGCGTGCGGCGGCGGCGCCAGCTCGGCGCGCGCGCGCAGTTCGGCGGCGGCGTCGAAGCCGTCGGGCAGCACCGCGGGCGGGCGGCACGCAAAGATCTTGCGCGGCGGCACGTCGGCGGCAATGGCGCGCGCGCAGCCGCGGTCGGTGCCGACGAACACGCCGTGGCAGTGGCGCAGCAGCACCGCGTCGGCGAACGCGCCGAGGCGCCCGGGCATGCTGGCGAAGGCCGCGCCGTGGAAGAAGGCCGCGCGCCGCCGCTGCATCGCCATGCTGGCCAGCAGCATGGTCCAGTTCTCCAGCCGCGTCTGCCCGGCCAGGATCACCAGCGCGCCGGGGCTCAGCGCGATGGCGCGCACCTGCTGCAGGCAGCGCCGCCACAGGCCCGCGCCCGCCGCGCCGGCGGGAAAGACGATCTGGCCCGGCCACAGGCTGCCGGCGGGCGCCGCGCCGCCCTGGGCCGCGGGCGCTGCGCCGGCGCGCGGGCGCGCCGGTTTGCCGAGGTTGCGGAACAGCGGCTTCATGTCAGGCCTCCACGCGTTGTGCGGGGGCGGTGCCGTGTGGCAGCCTCCCGCTCTGCAATGCATCCAGGTAGGCCAGCCGCAGGCCGTCGCGCAGCGTCACGGCCGGCTGCCAGCCGGTGGCGGCGAGCGCCGTGCAGTCCAGCCGCTTGCGCGGCGTGCCGTCGGGCTTGCGGCGGTCGAAGACGATGCCGCCGCGAAAGCTCACGGTCTGCGCCACCAGCCCCGCCAGTTCGCGGATGCTCACCTCCTCGCTGCTGCCCACGTTGAGGAAGCCGGCCGGCGCGGTCTGGCGGTACACGTCCTGCGGCAGCGCCATCACGTGCAGGCAGGCCGCGGCGAGATCGTCGGCATAGAGGAATTCGCGCAGCGGCGCGCCGCTGCCCCACACCGCCACGTGCTCCGCGTGCGCCATGCCGGCTTCGTGGAAGCGCCGCAGCAGGCCCGGGATCACGTGGCTGTTGTCGGGGTGGTAGTTGTCGCCGGGCCCGTACAGGTTGGTCGGCATCACGCAGCGGTAGTCGGTGCCGTACTGGCGGTTGTAGCTTTCGCACAGCGCGATGCCGGCGATCTTGGCCAGCGCGTAGGGCGCGTTGGTGGGCTCGAGCGGTCCGGTCAGCAGCGCGGACTCGCCGATCGGCTGCGGCGCGAACTTCGGATAGATGCAGCTCGAGCCGAGGAACAGCAGGCGCGTCACGCCGGCGCGCCAGGCCTCGTGGATGACGTTGGCCGCGATCATCAGGTTCTGCTGGATGAACTCGGCCGGATAGGTGTGGTTGGCATGGATGCCGCCCACGCGCGCCGCCGCCAGGTAGACCTCGTCGATGGCCTCCGTGGCGAAGAAGGCGCGCACCTGCTGCTGGTCGGTCAGGTCGAGTTCGGCATGCGCGCGCGTGACGGTGTCGGCCAGCGCGCGGGCCTGCAGCGCGCGCACGATGGCCGAGCCGGCCATGCCGCGGTGGCCCGCGACCAAGACGCGGGGGCGCCGCGCGGGGCCGCGCGGGCGGGCGGCGTGCTCACTCATGATGGTCGTAGGCGCGGAAGCCGGCCAGCTTGACGAAGGCGTCGCGGCGCGCGGCGGCGAAGTCGGCCTGCACCATCTCGCGCACCAGTTCGGCAAAGCTCGTACGCGGCGCCCAGCCGAGCTGCGCGCGGGCCTTGCCGGCGTCGCCCAGCAGGGTCTGCACTTCGGTGGGACGGAAGTAGCGCGGGTCCACGCGCACGATCACGTCGCCCACCTTGCAGCGTGCCGTCACCGGCGCCGCGTGGCGGTCGATGGCGGCCACCACGCCGGTCTCGTTCTCGCCTTCGCCCTCGAAGCGCACCGCGATGCCCAGCTCGGCCGCCGCGCACTGCACGAATTCGCGCACGCTGTGCTGCTCGCCGCTGGCGATCACGTAGTCCTCGGGCGCGGCCTGCTGCAGCATCAGCCACTGCATTTCCACGTAGTCGCGCGCATGGCCCCAGTCGCGCAGCGCCGACAGGTTGCCCAGGTACAGCGTGTCCTGCAGCCCCAGTGCGATGCGCGCCACGGCGCGCGTGATCTTGCGCGTGACGAAGGTCTCGCCGCGCTCGGGGCTTTCATGGTTGAACAGGATGCCGTTGCAGGCGAACATGCCGTAGGCCTCGCGGTAGTTCACCGTGATCCAGTAGGCGTACAGCTTGGCCGCGGCGTAGGGGCTGCGCGGATAGAAGGGCGTGGTTTCCTTCTGCGGGATTTCCTGCACCAGGCCGTACAGCTCGGAGGTGGACGCCTGGTAGAAGCGCGCCTGCTTTTCCATGCCGAGGATGCGCACCGCCTCGAGCAGGCGCAGCGTGCCCAGCGCATCGGTGTTGGCGGTGTACTCCGGCTCCTCGAACGACACCTGCACGTGGCTTTGCGCGGCCAGGTTGTAGATCTCGTCGGGCTGCGACTGCTGCACCACGCGCACCAGGCTGGCGGTGTCGGTCATGTCGCCATGGTGCAGGATCAGGCTGCGCCCGGGTGCCTGCGGGTCCTGGTACAGGTGGTCGATGCGCTCGGTGTTGAACAGCGAACTGCGGCGCTTGACGCCGTGCACCTCGTAGCCCTTGGCGAGCAGCAGTTCGCACAGGTAGGCGCCGTCCTGGCCGGTGACGCCGGTGATCAGCGCGCGCCGCGCGCGTGGCGGCGTGCCGGTGGCGGGCTCGCGCTGTTGCCCGGGCTGTTGCCCGGGCTGGTGCTCGCGCGCCGCGAGCCGGCCGAGGGGGTCGAGTTCATGTGCGCCCATAGATATCTGCCATCCGGATGATGTCGTCTTCGCCGAGGTAGGAGCCGGACTGGATCTCGATCAGCTCGAGCGGGATCCGGCCGGGGTTTTCGAGGCTGTGGGTCTCGCCGATCGGGATATAGGTGGACTGGTCCTCGGTCAGCAGGTATTCCACGTCGCCGCGCCGCACGCGCGCCGTGCCCGACACCACCACCCAGTGCTCGGCGCGGTGGTGATGCATCTGCAGCGAGAGCTTGGCGCCAGGCTTGACCGAGATGCGCTTGACCTGGTAGCGCGCGCCGTGGTCCACCGCGTCGTACGATCCCCACGGGCGGTACACCTGCCGGTGCTGGGTAGCCTCGGGGCGGCCCTGGCCGCGCACCAGCTCGACCAGTTGCTTGACGTCCTGGCAGTGGTCCTTGTGCACCACCAGCACCACGTCCGGCGTCTCCACCACCATCACGTTGTCCAGCCCCGCCACCGTCACCAGCCGGTGCGAGGCATGCACCAGGCAGCCCTGCGCGCGATGCGTGACCACGTCGCCGATCGCCACGTTGCCGTCGGCGGTCTTCTCCGCGGCCTGCCATACCGCGTCCCAGGAGCCGACGTCGCTCCAGTCGGAGGACAGCGGCGCCATCTGCGCGTCGCGCAGGTGTTCCATCACGGCGTAGTCGATGGAGTCGGCGCGGCAGGCGGCGAACGATTCGGCGTCGAGCCTGAAGAAGTCGAGGTCGCGCTGGCCGCGCACCATCGCCTCCTGCGCGGCCAGCAGGATGTCCGGCGCGAACTGCTCGAGCGCGGCGAGATAGGTCGAGGCGCGGAACAGGAAGATGCCGCTGTTCCAGAAGCAGTTGCCTTCCTGCAGGTAAGCCGTGGCGACGTCCAGCGAAGGCTTCTCGACGAAGCGCGTGACCGCCAGCAGCGTGGCGGCATTGCTGGGCACGGCCTTGATGTAGCCGTAGCCGGTGGCGGCAAAGGTGGGCACCACGCCGAGCGTGACCACAGCGCCCGCGGCGGCCACCGCGCTGGCCTCGCACACGGTGCGCGCGAACGCGGCGCGGTCGTGGATCAGGTGGTCGGAGGGCAGCACCAGCAGCACCGGGTCGGCGCCGCCGCCGCGCGCCTGCAGCGCGGCCACGGCCGCGGCCGGCGCGGTATTGCGCGGGCACGGCTCGAGCATGATGGCGGACAGCTCGCAGCCGGCCTCGCGCGCCTGCTCCGCCACCACGAAGCGGTGCGCTTCGTTGCTGACGAGGATGGGCGCGCGCGCGCCGGGAATCTCGCGCAGGCGCAGCAGCGTGTCCTGCAGCAGCGAGTCGCGCCCGAGCAGGCGCAGGAACTGTTTGGGATAGCCGTCGCGCGACAGGGGCCACAAGCGCGAGCCAGCGCCGCCGCACAGGATGACCGGTACGATCTGGTTGTCGTCTGGCATGGCACGCCTCCTTCACGCAGCACGAGGCCTGGCTCGCGCAGGGCGGGCCCGGGTGACGGGTAGTGAAGTGACTGTATGCCGCGCCCGCGGCGGGGACTGTTGGCTAACACACACAGGGGGGGGCCGCCGCGCCGCCGCGCCGCGCGGCCCGCCAAATGCAACGTCCCCGCCGGGGCGGGGACGTTCGGTGCAGCGCGTGCCTCAGCGCACGCGCAGGCGGGCGGACCTTCCGCGAACCTTCAGCGCGCCCAGTAGCCGGGCCGCATCACCCAGCCGCGCGGGCCCTGCACCCAGCGTTCGGGCACGTAGCGCTGGCCCGGCCGGGCACGGGTCCAGTAGCCGCCGCGCCAGTCGTAGCGGTTGCCGGCGGCGACCCAGTGGCCGGGCACCCAGGCCTGGCCGGGACGGGCGGCCGGGCGCGGCTCGTAGCGCGGCGGCGGCGGGGCCGGGCGTACGTAGGCGGGCCCGCCGTGGTAGCCCGGAGGATAGGGCTGGGCCTGTGCCGGCGAGATGATGCCAAGCGCGGCGCCGGCGGCGAGGGTAGTGAGGGCGAGCAGCAGTTGGCGTTTCATGATTCAGCTCCCAGTGATGCGGTTGGTACGGTCGAGACGGTTGGTACGGTGGTGCGGTGCTGCCTGTGCTGGCAGCCTGCGTTCATGCCTGGCCGCGCTCAGTAGCGGTCGTGATAGCGGTATGGCGGCGGGCCGCCGCGCGGCGGCACCACGATGCAGGCGGACAGCAGCGCGGACGCGGTGCAGAGGAGGACGACGAGGGAGATGGCGCGTTTCATGTTCGGGGGCTCCGTGGCTGGCTTGGTGTTGAACACGGCTTCACTGTAGCCAGCGGCATGGCGCCGGTGTGCTTGCACTTGTAAGGGGTGTTCACATTTGCGCGGGACCGCGCGAGGCGCGCGAAACGCTCCGGCGCACTTCCTGTGCCGGCTCGCCAGGCCTTGCCGGCATTGGCCGCGCGGACATTTCCGCGTATCGCGTCCGCCACCCGCGGCGCCAGCGCAAAGTCCCGGATAGGCGTAATGTGGCGTTACATCGGAAATAATTCACGCAAGGTTTTGCGTGTGCAGCGCGGCCATTCGCGGGCTGCCCGACGGTCGCGCTGCACTGCTTGAGGGCGCGGCGTCGGGCCGCGGGTGCGTGCCGGGCGCCGCCGTTCCCTGCGGCAGTGCGCCGGCGCCTTGCGCGCCATGCCGCCCAATGGCATGAACCTTGCGCGGTGCGCTTCGTCACGGGAGAACGCCATGCCCATCCTCCTCCTCGTACTCGCGCTGCAGGCCGCCCTGGTGCCGGGCGCCACCACGTTTGCCGCGATCGCGCGCTACGACAGTGCGCGCCTGGCCGCCAGCGCCGGGCCGGGCGGGCTGCCCTGACCTCATTCCAACCGACAGGAGGCCTGTGAAATGAACCGTAGCGACGTAACCGACCTGATCATCGAAGCCAAGGTCACCAAAGGCATCCGCTGGGCCGACGTGGCCGCGAAAGTCGGCAAGAGCAAGGAGTGGACGACCGCCGCCTGCCTCGGCCAGATGGCCTTCGACGGCCCGGGCGCGCAGGCGGTGATGGAAATCTTCGGCCTGCCGCCCGAGGCCGAGCCCTGGCTGCGCGCGGTGCCATACAAGGGCTCCTTGCCCACGGCGGTGCCGACCGATCCGCTGATCTACCGCTTCTACGAGCTGATCAGCGTATACGGCACCACCTTCAAGGCCCTGATCCACGAGGAGTTCGGCGACGGCATCATGAGCGCGATCGATTTCCGCATGGACCTGCAGCGCGAGCCAGATCCCAACGGCGACCGCGTGCGCATCGAGATGTCGGGCAAGTTCCTGCCCTACAAGACCTACTGAGCGGCCGGCGGGCGATGCGCCGCGGGTGGCGGCGCATCGCGCAGAAACGGGTACGCCTGCGCAGAAATGGGTACGCATCCCGCTGCCGGGGCGGGGAGGCATTCGCTCTTTTTACCGGGTTTGGCTTGCCTGCCGCACTGGCGGAAGCTTCGGAACGGTGGGAAATCGCCGCGGCGGAGCGTTTTCCCGGGCGGACCGGGCCTTGATGGGCGACGCAGAAACGGGTATGCACGCACGTTTCGCTCCCGCAGAAACGGGTACGCTCGCTGTCCTGAGGTATTTCCAGGGATATGCCGCGGCAGTATCGGGGCAGTACCGGGGCAGCACGAATTGCGTAAATATGAAAATGCGTGCTGGCGGCTAGATGAAAAAAATGATATACAATACCCGCGCTGATTCCCTCCGGCGCGCCGGCGCTACGCAGGCGTGCCCGGGCTGACCTGCAAGGTCACGACCAGCGATTGCAGCACCGACATCGGTATCGGCTTCGAGAACACCCGGATATGCGGCGGGACGCCCCCGCGATCGGCGATCGCGTGCTTGTCCAGCGAGGTGACCACCGCGATGCGGGTGGCGGCGAATTCCTGCTGCGCGTCGAGGGTGCGGCACAGGCGGAAGCCGTCGATGCCGGGCATGATCAGGTCCAGCACGACCAGGTCGGGCTTGCTGCTGCCGATCAGCAGCAGGCCGTCATAGCCGTTGGTGGCTTCGAGGATCTCGACCGGGGGATCGAGGGTCTCGAGCGCCATGCGGTAGATCTGCAGCAGATGTTCGTCGTCCTCCACCAACAGCACGCGGAATGGCCGGGCGGGCGGCGCCGATGCCCTGCGCGCGGGCGCGGACTGGTGGCGCTGCTCCGCCACCATGCGGTCCACCGCGTCGGCCGGGATCCTGCGATGCCCGCCGTCGGTCTTCCACGCGGGCAGCCGGCCGTTCTCGACCCACAGCTGGACCGTGCGCAGGGAGACGCCAAGCATCTCGGCCGCGGTCTTGGTGGAATAAAAGCGCAGATCGGTCATAGAGCCTCTTCAACTGCCGCAGCATGCACGGGGCAAAGGTGCGGCGTTGCATATCGTATTTTTTTCATTATTCTTCGGAAAGCTGCCAAAACGCAACTTAATGCCAGAAAAACGCGCAACGATGATAAGGCATCGCTAAATTCGGGGTCGGTGGAAATGCCGCGCGGAGCACCGGGCCGGCGCCGCCGCCCGGCCTGGCATGCCGGCTCCGGCGCGCTTGCCGGCGCCGCCCGATGGATCATACTGTGAAGCTTTGCCATAAGGAGAGACTGCCCGGCACGCCCAAGGGCAGCTGCACCGGGGAGCGCGCGCGGCCCACCACCGCGCGAGGATAGGTGCGCAGGGTCATAGGAATGGCGCGAGCCGGCGCCGGTTGTCCGGCGCACGCGCGTATCGAAGGCTGGGATTCACGGCTGTGACGAATAATATTCTGGTTTTTTGGTAGCTTTCCCATGAGCCTGGAAATCTACCGACAGGCATTGGCAGGCCCATATCGATCCGCGCGACATCCGTTCTGGTCAGGTGTTGTCATCGTCATCGGCGTCTGGGCCTCGCTGGCCGCCTGGGCGCTGTGGGACCGCGCCACCGAGATGCGCCATGTCCATGCCAGCCTGGCGCGCGTTGCCGCCATGCTGGGCGAACAGACCGAGCGCACGCTGGCCGAAGCCGATCACCTCGCATCGCGGGTCGGCGCCGCCGTGGCCGAGCGCGGCCCCGCGCCGCCGCTGGCGCAGTGGGCACGCAGCGGCACCCTGGTGGTCGAGCCCTTTCTCGACGTCTCCGTGTTCGACCATGCCGGCATCCTGCGGGCATCGACCAGCGCCGGCGCCGCGCCGCCGGACTTCGGCGACCGCCGCTTCTTCGACGTGCACGGCAAGCGCGTGCCGCCCGCGCTTTACGTGGGCGTGCCGATGGCCGGCCAGGCCAGCGGGCAGTGGTCGATCCAGCTTTCCAGGGGCATCGTGTCCAGAAGCACCGGCCGCTTTCTCGGCGTGGTGGTGGTGGCGCTCGATCCGGGCTACCTGTCGGATGCCTACGCGCGTGCCGGGCTGGGGGCGTCCGGCGCCGTGCTGCTGGCCGGCACCGACGACTTCGTGGTGCGCGCGCGCTGGAGCGAGCAGAGCCGCCAGCCGGGCCAGTTGCTGATGCCCGGCTCCGCGCTGCGCCGCGCGCTGGCCGCCACGCCCGAGAACACCGTCGCCGGCATCGGCGCCGACGGCGCGCGCGACCGCGTGGCCGGCGGCGGCGCGGACGATGGCGGCGCGCGCATCTACGCCATCCAGAGCCTGCCGGGGCGCAACCTCGCCGTGCTGGCGGGGGTGAGCCGCCGCGCGGCGATGGCCAGCTACCACAAGCGCCTGTGCGCGGCGGTCGGCATCGCCGCGCTGGTCACGGTGCTGGTGCTGTTCTTCCAGGCGCGCCAGCTCGCGGCGCTGCGCGAGCTGGCCGCGCTGGCCGACCGCGAGCGCGTGGTGCGCGACATCCTCGCCGAGAAAAAGCAGCACCTGCGCGGGCTGTTCCTGGCCATGCCGGATGGCGTGGCGGTGTTCGGCGCCGACCGCGTGATCGACGAGACCAACATCGCGCTGTGCGAGCTGCTCGGCGTGTCGCTGCAGCGTCTGCGCGGCGCCACCCAGCGCGAGTTCGTCCACTGGCTCTACCGCGGCCGCCAGCCCGCGCGCCAGGCCTGCCGCGCCGAGCAGCTGCTGGCCGAGCTGGACCGCGCGGAGGCGGGCGCGGAGTTCGCCGGCATCATCGAGTTCGACATGGCGGTGTCGCCGGCCTACGAGGTGCGCATCGTGCATGCCGCCAGCGGCGGCGGGCTGGTGCTGGTGCTGCGCGACATCACCTCGCAACTGCGCCATGACCGCATGAAATCGCATTTCGTCTCGGCCGCCGCGCATGAGCTCAAGGCCCCCGTGGCCGGCATCGCCGGCTATGCCGAGCTGCTCGGCGCGGACGTGGTGCCGCCCGAGCGCCGCCGCGGCATCTATCACGCCATCCACGCGCGCGCCCGGCAACTCAACGAGCTGCTCTCCGACATGCTCGACCTGGCCCGCATCGAGGCGCGCAGCAGCGGCGCGCTCGAGCGCCAGCGCGTGGACATGGCCGCGCTGGTGCGCGACACCGTGGCCGGCGATTTCGCCGAGCAGGCGCGGGTGCGCGTGAGCGTGGCGCAGGCGCCGCTGTACGTGTCGGGAGACCGCGCGCAACTGGCGCAGGCGGTGCGCAATCTGGTGGAAAACGCGCTCAAGTACTCTGACGGCAAGGATGAGGTCACCGTGACTGTATCGGTGCCGCAGCAAGAGCCCGACAAGGTGTCGGTGCGGGTAGAGGACCGAGGTATCGGCATGACGAAGGAAGAAGCAGGCATGGCGTTCGACAATTTTTACCGGGCCAACCGCCGCGGCAATGCCAAGGGCAATGGCCTGGGGCTGGCGATCGTGCGGGAGATCGTGGCGGTGCACCAGGGCCAGATCGCGCTGGTCAGCGAGATCGGCAAGGGCACCGTGGTGACGCTCAGCCTGCCGGCGGCGGCCGCATGATGCGCTGCTGGCGCGAGATGCCGGGCCAGGATGGCGCGCGGCCGCTGGCCCCGTCGGCGGCATTGCTGGGTGTCTGCCTGGCGCTGTGGCTGGTTCTGCTGATGGCCGCGCACGATGCGCGCGCGCGGGTGGAGAGAACTTCGACGGCGCTGCGCGACAACCTCGAGCTGGCGCTGGCCGACACGCTCGGCATTGCCCACCAGGACCGCGCGCTGGCCGGCGCGCCGTGCCGCGGCGTGGCGCGCCAGCTGCAGGAGCAGGGCGCCTACACCGCCTATGTGTTCGACGTGGAACTGGTCGCGCGCGGCATGCGCTATTGCTCGGCCGTGCGCGGCGACATAGCGCTGCCGCTGGACGACCTGCTGCCCTGGCGGCCCGGCCTGCAATACCGGCTGGCGCCGGCCGGGCCCGGCAAGGGCACGGCGCTGGCGGTGTTCTCCGGGACCACGCCCGGCCACGGCGTGCTGGTGTGGGTGGACGGCCGCTACCTGGCCGACATGGTGCAGTCCGCCGGCCGGCTGGGCTTTCCGGACATCGGCCTCGAGGTGGCCGGCGCGCGCTTCATGCTTGCCGCCGGCGGCGCGCCCGGCGTGCCCGCGCTGATCCCGCGCGACACCGTGTGGCACGGCACGGGCGGGATCGTCGACGTGCGCCAGCTGGCCGGGCATCCGATCGCCGTGATCGCCAGCGCGCCCCGCAGCGTGATCCTCCACGAAGGCCTCAAGTACCTGTTGCTGCCGCCGCTGGCCGGCTTGCTGGCCGCGCTGGCGGCCTGCGCGTGGCAGTCGCGCCGCGCCGCGCGCCGCTCGTTCGCGGCGGAACTGCGGCGCGGCCTGCGCCAGGGCGAATTCGTGCCGTACTACCAGCCGCTGGTCGATCTCGACAGCGGACTGTGCATGGGCGTGGAGGTGCTGGCGCGCTGGCATCATCCGCGGCGCGGGCTGCTCGCGCCGGAGGCGTTCATCCCCGCGATCGAGCGCCAGCGCCTCGCGGTGGCGCTGACGCGGTGCCTGATCCCGCAGGTGCTGCGCGAGTTCGCCTCGCTGACGCTGGCGCCGGCTTTCCACATCGCCCTGAACATCACCGCCGAGCACTTCGACGACGCCGCCTTCTGGGCCGACGACTCGGCGCTGTTCGCGCTGCTGCAGGCCAACGTGACGCCGGTGCTGGAAATCACCGAGCGCGATGCGGTCACGCTGGCCGAGCACCAGCGCAGCGCGATCCAGCGCGCCAAGGCGCGCGGCATCAAGCTGGCCGTGGACGACTTCGGCACCGGCTATTGCGGCCTGGCGTATTTCAAGCGCTTCGAAGTGGATTTCCTCAAGCTCGACCGCCTGTTCGTGCAGGCCGAGCCCGGCGACAAGGTCAGCGAGCAGATCGTCGAGGCCACGCTCAGCTTTGCGCAGGCGCTGGATCTCGCGGTGGTGGCGGAAGGCATCGAATGCGAACGGCAGCGCGCGTCGCTGGCGGACAAGGGCGTGCGCCTGGGCCAGGGCTACCTCTTTGCCCGCCCGATGACGATGGATGCGCTGCGCGAATGGCTGCCCTCCCGCCTCGAGCCGCTTCCCCCCGCTCCGCCGGTGCCGTCATGGCGCAGTCACAAGCCGCACGACCCGTCGCGCGAAGCGGTGCTCGATACGTAAATATGAAATTCTCGCCCTATTCAGAAGTGAAAAAAATGATATAGAATTCGAGCCATAGCCTTGCTTCCCCGTCGGGCTATACGACTCCCTGCCGGGAATCCCCTTGCCGGCCAGCGCCTCGTGACTAAACGCGAGGCGCTCTTTTCATTGTTCCCCCGGTTTTCGTTTTCCACTCCCTGCGCGCCGGCCTGGGCGCCGGCATCGCAGCCCGGCGGGCATCCGTCCTACACGCCTTACAGCCGCTGCCTGACAGAGGCGGGCCGGGCCGCGTCCTAAGCTGGTTCCAGCGCCTTCCCGCTCATGCAGATGGGCGCGGCGCGGGGCACGGCAGCTTGCCGCGGCCCGCCGCAAGAAGGCGGTTCATCCTGTACCGCCGCCAACCGGAGCACACCATGAACAAGGACCAGGTCAAGGGCCGTATCGAGGAAGCCAAGGGCAAGGTGAAGGAAGTGGCTGGCAAGGTCAGCGGCCGCGCCAGCACCGAGGTCAAGGGCAAGGCACAGCAGATCGCGGGCAAGACCCAGGCCGCGTACGGGGACGCCCGGGAAGACGCCAAGCGGACCCGCTGAGCGCGCCGGACCCGGCAGGAAGCCAGTACAGCCAGTAAAAGAAGAGAGAACAAAAACAAGACGCCGCATGCAGTGCGCCTGCCGCCTGGGCAGGTGCACTTCATGCGGCGTTGCCGTTCGTGCCCGGGCTGCCTGGCTTGCTTAGCTGAAGCACTCGTTGTAGTAGCGCGTGCAGGTGCCGACGGGGCGGAAGGTGTACGGCAGCTCGGCCAGCGCGGCGGATTCGAGCGAGCCGAACGGGATGTCGAGGCCCAGGCTGTTCGCGTCGGTCGCGGCGCCGTCGGTGCGTTGGGTTTCGTGCGCGGATTTGTGATGCGTGCTCATGGTGGTTCTCGCTGTGTGTTTCGCATGACACTGCCGAAAAGCCTGTCATGCCTGCGCGCCGCCCTGATCGAGGAAGGCCGCGCCGTGGAGACGGCAGCGTGTCGGTGTGGCTGCCATCGGTACGGGCCATGGTAGCCAACTACGCCGGAAAGAAAATCCAGCTCCGGCAAAACACACTGTTGCAGGATTGCATTCAATCGCGGCCATCCGCGCAGCAGGCATCACCTGAAATGCCTGCCATGACCGCGCCGTGCAGCCGCCGCCGCACGCTTATTTCCGCGCCCGCGTGGCCGGCGCGTGCAAACCCGCCTTCATTCGCGTGCCCGCGGCGCCTATATTTGGCCTTGTCCGCGCAGTTCCTCGTCTCACGCTGTCGTTCATCACCGCGGTCCACCGCGCGCCACCGAACCCGGAGGTCAGGCCATGTCCCGCCCGATGCCGTTGCCGCCGTGCTTTGCCGATCGCCGCGAGGCGGGGGTCTATCTTGGCCGGCACCTGGCCGGGCTCGGCTACGGCGCCGCGGCGCTGGGCGAGGCGCCGCTGGTGCTGGCGCTGCCGCGCGGCGGCGTGCCGGTGGCTTTCGAGGTGGCGCGGCTGCTCGAAGGCCGGCTGGACATCCTGCTGGTGCGCAAGATCGGCGCGCCCGGTTATCCCGAGCTGGCGCTGGGCGCGGTGGTGGAGGGCGACGCCGCCGGCGGCGGCCCGCATACCGTGACCAATGACGACCCGTGGACCCGGCGCGCGCTCGACAGCGGCGCTTTCGACGCGGAGCGCGGCCGCCAGCTCGACGAGATCGCGCGCCGCCAGCAGCGCTACCGCGGCGGCGCGCCGGTGCCGGCCATGGCGGGGCGCACCGTGATCGTGGTGGACGATGGCGTGGCGACCGGCGCCACCATGCGCGCCGCGCTGGAAGGCGTGCGCGGCGCCGGCGCGCGCACCGTGGTGGCGGCCGTGCCGGTGGCTTCGGTGGAGGGGCAGGCCAGCCTGCGCACGGCGGCGGACCAGGTGATCTGCCTCAACGTGCCGGCGAGCTTCGGCGCGGTGGGCGCCTTCTACCTGGATTTCCGCCAGACCACCGACGAGGAGGTCACGGCCTTGCTGCGCGAGAGCGGGTGCGGGCGGCCGGCGTGACCGCGGCCCCGCGCGGGCACTAGCCCTGCTGCGCGGCCAGCCGGGCCTTCAGGTGCGGCACCAGCCCGCCGGCCTGCAGCAGGGCGCGCAGGAACGCGGGAATCGGATCGCAGGCAACCGGGCTGCCGTCGGGCAGCAACAGCGCGGGCTGGCCGAGGTCGAGCCGGGCGTGGCCGCCGTCGGCCAGGCGCGAGGTATCGGCGCAGGTCAGCACCGGCAGGCCGAGGTTGATGGCGTTGCGGTAGAACAGCCCGGCGAAGGAGGGCGCGATCACGGCGGCCACGCCGAGCTGGAGCAGCGCCTGCGGCGCCTGCTCGCGCGACGAGCCGACCCCGAAATTGCGCCCCGCCACGACGAAGTCGCCCGGCCGCACGGCGGCGGGAAACTCCGGGCGCAGCGCGGCCAGGCAATGGCGCGCGATCTCCTCGATGCCGCCCTTCATATGGGCGCCCGGCGCCATCTGGTCGGTGTCGACGTTGTCGCCGAAGCGCCAGATGCGGCCGCCGGGCGGAAGTGGGGGCGGGACCGGGTTCATGCCAGCATCTCGCGCGGGTCGGTGATCCGGCCGGCCACGGCGGAAGCCGCCACGGTCAGCGGCGACGCCAGCCAGACGGCGCTGCCGCCGTCGCCCATGCGGCCGGCGAAGTTGCGCGCGGTGGAGGCGATGGCGCGGCTGCCGGCGGCGAAGCGCGACGCGCCGTAGCCGGCGCAGGCGTTGCAGGCGTTGGGCAGCAGGTGCGCGCCGGCGTCCAGCAAGGCCGCCAGCGTGCCCTCGCGCTCGGCCTGCTGCTGGTCGCGCAGCGAGGCCGGCGCCACCTGCAGGCTCACGCCCGGCGCCACGCGGCGCCCGCGCAGCACGCTCGCCGCCATGCGCAGGTCTTCGAGCTTGGCGCCCGTGCAGGCGCCCAGGTAGGCGATGTCCACCGCCTGGCCGGCCGCGTCGCCCACCGGGCCGGTATTGGCCGGCGAATGGGGCGCGGCCACCTGCGGCGCCAGCGTGGCCGCGTCGAAGCGCTGGCTCTCCAGCAGCGCGGCGCCGGGGTCGGTGCGCCAGTGCGCCGGCGCGATGGCGTCCAGCGTGGCGCCCGGCACGCCGGCCCCGGCCAGCCATGCCATGGTGGTGGCGTCCGGCGCGATCAGGCCGGTCTGCGCGCCCAGCTCGGCACTCATGTTGGACAGCGTCATGCGTTCCTGCATCGGCAGCGCGGCGACTGCCTCGCCGGCGAATTCGATGGCCTCGTAGCGGCCGCCGCCCAGGCCCAGGCGGGCGCACAGGAACAGCATCATGTCCTTGGCGCAGACGCCCGCGCCGAGCCTGCCGTCCCACTGCAGGCGGATGGTGTGCGGCACGCGCAGCCAGATCTCGCCGGTGGCCAGCACCCCCGCCATCTCGGTGGCGCCGATGCCGAACATGTAGGCGCCGAAGGCGCCGCCGGTGGGGCTGTGGCTGTCGCCGCCGACGATGAAGCGCCCGGGCAGCACATGGCCGTGCTCGGGCAGCACCACGTGGCAGATGCCCTTGCCGTCGATGAAGTGAGGCAGGCGCGCTTCGCGCACCCAGTCGCGCGTGAAGCGCACGATCGCCTCGGCCTCGGGATCCGCGGCGGGCACGTAGTGGTCGGTCACCACCACGTAGCGCTCGGGGTCCCACACCTTGGCGCCCAGCTCGCGCAGCAGCGGCGCCACGCGGCGCGGGCCGCTGGAGTCGTGCGACATGGCCAGGTCCACCTTGCAGGTCACCACCGTGCCCGGCGTGACCGCGTCCAGCCCGGCGGCCCGCGCCACCAGTTTCTGGGCCAGCGTGGCCGGCGCGGGGGCGGGCCCGGCGAGCGTTTTCATTCGGGCGTGGCTCCCGAGTACTTGACCACCCTGGCCCAGCGCTTGACGTCCTCGCGCACGAACGCCGCGAAGGCCTGCGGCGTGCTGCCGACCGGCTGCGCGCCGTCCGCTTCCAGGCGCTTGCGCGCCGCGGGCGCGTCCAGGCCCTTGCGGGCGGCCTGGTAGAGCGTCTGCACGACATCGGGCGGCAGCCCGGCCGGGCCGAACAGGCCGAACCACGCGCTGGACTCGAAACCCTTGACGGTGTTGCCGATCGGCGCCACGCCCGGGAACTGCGGCAGCGGCGCGGGGCTGGTCACGCCCAGCACCTTGAGCTTGCCGCTCTTGACGTGGGGCAGCACGTTGAGGGTGCTGGCGAACATCAGGTCCACCTGGCCGGCGAGCAGGTCGGTGATGGCCGGCGCGGTGCCCTTGTAGGGAATATTGACGATATAGGTGCCGGTCATCATCTTGAACATGTCGCCGGCCAGGTGCACCGACGAGCCCACCGAGCCGATGGCGAAGTTCAGCTTGCCGGGCTGGCTCCTGGCCAGCCGGATCAGTTCGGGGATGTTGTTGGCGGGCAGGCCGGGCGTGGCCACCAGCACGCTCGGCACGCTGGCGACCAGCGTGATCGGCGTGAAGTCCTCGATCGGGTCGAACGGCAGCTTCTTGTACAGCGTGGCGTTGATGGTGTGGCTGGTGAAGCTCATCAGCAGGGTGGTGCCGTCCGGCGCGCTCTTGGCGACGAGGTCGGCGGCGATGTTGCCGCCCGCGCCGGGCCGGTTTTCCACCACCACGCTCTGGTCCAGCTCGCGCGCCATTTCCTGGGCGATGGTGCGCGCCAGCGTATCGGTGGTGCCGCCGGCCGGCGCGCCGACCAGGATGCGGATGGGTTTGCCGCCGGCGATCTGCGCCGCGGTTGCCGCCGCGGGCGCCAGCGCCAGGGCGGCGACCAGCAGCGCCAGCAGCGCGGTGGGGCGCGGAGGCCGCGCGCGGCGCAAACGCGAGGAATGCGGGGAAACCAGGAAGCGCAGGAGGCGGTGGAGCAGCGGCGGTCGGACCATGGAGGGAGCTGGCATCGCGAATTCCTTCAGGGAAAGATCGGGAGCGCGCAGTATCGCCCGTCCCGGCCTAATCGCGTAGTCCCGTGCGCGCCTCGCTCTCCACCCAGACGTTGGCGCTGTCGCCGCCGGCCGGGGACAGCTCCATGCGGTATTCGTAGCGGTCGGGGCGGTACTGGCCCAGCAGGAATTGCACCGGTCGGCCTGCCTTGTCCAGCACCACGCGGCGCACCGCCAGCAGCGCGCCGCCCACGGGCACGTCCAGCAGCGGCGCCACCACCACATCGGCCAGCCGGGCCGACAACGTCTGGCTGGCGCGGCCGAGCTGCACGCCCGTGCCTTGCAGCAGGCGCAGCATCGGCGTGGTTTCCAGGTCCTTGCGCGTCAGGCCGCGGCCCAGCTCGGCCGGCAGGTAGGTGGTGATGTGGGACAGCGGGCGGCTGCCGTAGTGGCGCACCCGCACCACCTTGACCACCGGATCGCCGGCTTGCAGGCCAAGCGCCTCCGCCACTTCCGGCGTGGCGTGGACGTCGTCGATCGAGATCACCTTGACCGAGGTCTTCTGCCCCATGTCGATGATGTTGTCGAGCAGGCTGCCGGGGCGGTCGCCCACGGTGACCGGCTTGATCGGGTGCGGATTGACGAAGGTGCCCAGGCCGCGATGGCGGCGCACCAGGCCTTCCTGCACCAGGCGGTCGAAGACGCGGCGCATGGTGACGCGCGACGCGTGAAACTGCTTGGCGAGGTCGATCTCGCCCGGCAAGGGGCCCTGGCCAAACCGGCCTTCCACGATCTGTTGGCGTAGTACCACGTAAATCTGGTGATACAGGGGAACGACGGCTTCACTCATGGTTTCCCTTGCGTATGGGTAACAAGTCTTCAATAGGCTTAATGTACTTTAAATCAGACATAGAGCCTAGTCATGTCCGCAGTTGTGCCTGATTCCACGCATGAACCCGCCACAATCGTTGCGCGCACGCAGCGCATATGCCGCGTGCGCCGCAATCGGTCGGCGTAATGTTTGTGCCCCCGCAGCATTCCGCGGCGGCCTTCGCGGCCGGTCCGCTGCACGCCGCCGCTTGCCCCGCGCCGTCCCCGGTGCGGCGGCCAGCGCACCGCCCGCGGCGCCTGTTTCAGGCCCGATACAGCGCTTGCCGCCAAGGGTTTTCCTTAGAAACCGCCTCAAGAGCCTGACAGGCCGTGATTATTCCTGCGCCTGGCAGAACCGGTCGCGGTGACGTTCGATGCGCGCTGTCACAACTGTGTGACATGTCGTGTGCGGCTCACAGCGCCGGCACGTGTATGGGCCGCGCGCCCAAGGTTCCCGGCCTGAGGCGAATGCTTGGCAGCCCTTGTATTTCAAGGGATTACTGCGCGCCCGCATGGCGCTGGCACCGATTATGCGGAAAGGGAGGCTGGTTTGGCTGCAAGGCCGGACCCGCACCTCCAGCCGCTGTTCTCCCCGAGCGGCGGCCAGAGGCCGAGCCGCTGTGAAATCCTCCTGGGAGCTTTGTATGAAAAAGACCTTACTTGCGTCGGCGATTGCCTTAGCCCTTGGGGCCGGCGGTCAGGCCATGGCCAACCCGACGAACAACAATGACGTCAAGTGGAACGGCGACAACACGCAGACGGCCACTGCGAACTCCACGCAATCCGGCGGGGGCGCTTCGGCGAACGAAAATTCCAGCGCCTGGCAGGACAACAGCACATCGAACAAGACCAGCAACTTCACCAGTAATTCGAGCAAGACCTCGAGCTTCTCTTCCAACAAGACCACCAACAAGACCAACGCCGACAACCGGGGCAAGGTGACCTTCGACGAAGGCTATGGCAACGCCGGCGCCAACAACGGCAGCACCGCCACCGCCAACTTCAGCAACGCGTTCAACAGCAGCAAGGCCATCGCGATCAGCAAGCTGTCGGGCGCGGTCACCGGCGTCGTGGTCCACGGCATCGGCAATGTTGCCACCAACAACGGCAGCGCCAATGGCGGCTGGGGCGGCAAGGGCGGCACCGGCTATGGCGGGACCGGCCAGGGCGGCTCGGGCGGCAATGGCGGCAACAGCGGCAATGGCGGCGGCGGCGGCAGCGGCGGCTCCGCCACCAACGGCAGCGCCACCGCGGGCTATGCCTCGGCCGGCAGCGCCAACGCCGGCCATGGCGGCAGCGGCGGCGACGCCAAGGGCAATGGCGGCGACGGCGGCAATGCCAAGGGCAGCGGCGGCGGCGCGCTCAGCGCCAGCGTGGGCGTAGGCGCCGGTGGCGGCAGCGGCAAGGGCTACGGCGGCGACGCGCTCGGCGCCAGCCTGTCGGGCTCCGGCAGGGGCGGCGGCGCAGGCGCCGGCGGCGGCAGCGCCGGCGGCCTGGCAGCCGGCCTGGGCGGCAGCAGCGGCTCGCGCTCGGGCGGCGGCGGCGACGGCGGCTTCTTCGGCAACGGCGGCGGCAGCGGCAGCAGCACGGCCGCCGCGGGCGGCGCAGGCTCGACCGGCACCACCACCACCACGGCCGGCACCGGCACCGCGACCGGCGGCAACGGCGGCAGCTCCACCTCCGGCGCGGCCAGCCCGACCGGCGGCGCCGGCAGCGGCACGGGCGGCTACGGCGGTGCCGGCAACGGCGGCGCGGCGACGGCCAGCGGCGGCGCAGGGTCCGGCACGGGCGGCTATGGCGGCGCGCAAAACAGCGTGGCCGGCAATGGCGGCAATGGCGGCAACGCCAGCAGCGGCGGCGCCTCGACCCAGGCCAGCAACGGCAGCGCGACGGCAGGCTCGGGCGCGCTCGGCGCGACTTCCGGCGCCGGCGGCGCTGGTGGCGTGGGCAATGGCGGCACGGGCGGCGTCGGCAATGGCGCGGTGGGTGGAGCCGGCGGCGCCGGCGGCACCAACTACGTCGATGCCGGCACTTTCAACATGTCCAACATGATGAGCAGCGTCGGCCAGTCGGCCGCGGGCATCATGATCGCCAACCAGAACAGCGGTATGGCATCGCTGGTGCAGCAAAGCGTCAACGTCCAGGCCAACCTGGCGGTCGGCAAGTAAGGCGGTTGCGCGGCGGCGGCGCGGCGCGGGTGGATGGCCCGCGCGCACGCCCCGCCGGCACGGTCCCAAGCCGGCAACTCAGGGCATCCCCGCGCGTTGCCAGCGCGAGGATGCCCGTTCGACGAAGCGTCCACTCGTCTCCCGCTTGCCCGTCCGGATGGGGGCGGCAGGCAAGAGGCCGAAGGAGACACCAATATGCGATCGGTCCGCTTTGCTGCCGCCGTCATGGCGACAGCCGTCCTGGTCTGGCCGGGCCTGCAAGCCCTGGCCGACCCGTTGCCCGCCGGGCCCTCGGCCGCAGCGCCTGCGGCAAACGCCGCCAGCGCCATGAACACGGGCGCCGCGCTCCAGGATCAGGTTGCCCCCGCGCCGGCGCGCGGCGTGTTCGCCGGCCTCGGCAAGCCGGTCGCCAGCAACCGGCTGGACGGCATCCGCGGCGGCTCCGAACTGGTGGCCAACGACATGCGCCTGGCCGGCACCGTGGCCGACAACAGCGCGAGCCACATCATGAGCGGCGCCAACAGCATTGCCGACGGCTCCTTCGCCAGCGCCGCGGGCTTGCCCACCGTGATCCAGAACTCGGGCTCCAACGTGCTGATCCAGAACGCCACGATCATCAACGTCCAGTTCAAGCCATGACGCTGCGCAAGCTGCTATTGCTGGCCGCGCTCGCGCTGGCCGCGGCAGGCGCGCCGGTGGCGCGCGCCGACGATGCCATCGTCCCGGCCGACGGCAGCAATTTCTTCAGCGTGCGCGTCACCAGCCTCAAGGAAGCGCGCTACAAGACCACCATCCGCCAGCAGTACGACTTCAGCTGCGGCTCGGCGGCGGTGGCCACGCTGCTTACTTACCAGTACGGCTACCCGGTGACCGAGCAGGTGGTGTTCGCCAACATGTACGTCAACGGCGACCAGGCCAAGATCCGGCAAGAGGGCTTCTCGCTGCTGGACATGAAGCGCTTCCTCGAGTCGCGCGGCTTTCTCGCCGACGGCTACGAGCTGCCCCTGTCCAAGCTCGAAGAAACCCAGATCCCGGCCATCGTGCTGGTGGTCGAGAACGGCTACCACCATTTCGTGGTGGTCAAGGGCATCCACGGCAACCGCGTGCTGATCGGCGATCCGGCGCTCGGCACGCGCGCGATCTCGCGCGAGCATTTCGAATCCATCTGGGACAGCCAGTTGCTGTTCGTGATCCACAACCGCGAGGAATCCGCGCGTTTCAACCTGGCGGCCGACTGGCGCGTGGCGCCGAGCGGCCCTTACTCCATGGGTATCAACCGGGATAGTCTGTTTTTCACTGTCATGCCCTCGCGTGGCGGTAGCGATTTCTAAGGAACGATCATGTTCCAGGCATCCTCGAAGCCCGCGCAGTCCCGCCGCAGTGGCGCCGGTCCGGCCACCGCGATGGTGCTGCTCGGCGCCGGGCTGGCTTGCGCCGGCCACGTGCGGGCCGACGAAAACACGGGGCTCCCGGTGCCGGATATGCATGGCGCCAGCGATGCCGCCGGCCCCGCCGCGCCCGCGGAATCCGTCAACCCGTCGCTGGCTGCGGCGCTGGACGGCATGTCCGGCCGGACGCCGGCGCCGCAAGACACGCCGGCCATGGCGGCCGCGGAAACCGTAGCCGCAACGCCGGCGCCGGAGCCCGGCCGCGACGCCGCGGACATGGCCGGTGCCGACGGCGTGGACGGCGACGACGCCAGCGCGAGCGCCGCGGACACGCGCGAGGCGCCGCCGGCGGTGGCGCAGGAAGCGCTGCCGGCGCCCGCCGCGCCGCGCCTGCCCGATGCCGCCGCATCCGTGCCGGTGTCGATGCCGCCAGCGCCCGCGCCGCGCGCCGCGCAACCCCGGCCGCTCCCGCTCGAGGCCGTGGTGGCAGCGGCGGTACAGTCCGGCGCGCCGCGCGATCCCGAGAGCCAGGCGCCGCCGGTGCGTGCTGCGCGCAGCACCATGGCGAGCTGGAAGCCGGTGGAGAAAGACCGCCTCGACGACCTGCGCGGCGGCTTCGACGTGGGCTCCAACCTGCAGGTCTCGTTCGGCATCCAGCGCGCCGTGTACATCAACGGCGACCTGGTGGTGGCGACCAGCCTGACCATTCCCAACCTGAGCCGCATCACCACCGACCAGGCCACGCGGCTGGCGGCGGCGCTGGGCGTGGCCACGGGGGCCGGGGCAGCGGCCGCCGCCACGGTCAACAACGCGCTGGCCTCCCACCCGGCGACCGCCGGCGGCAGCAACGGCAGCAACGGCGGCAGCAGCGGCAGCAGCGGCAACGCCGCCGCCGCCGCGGGCACCGCGATGACCAGCCTGCCGGCGGCAATGGTGTCCGCGGGCGCGGCCACCGTGACGACCAACGGCGTCATGAGCCTGATACAGAACGGCGCGGGCAACAGCGCCGCCGCCAGCGCCCTGGCCGGGTCGCCGGCGACGGTGATCCAGAACACCCTGAACAACCAGTCGATCCAGAACCTGGTGACGATCAATGCGGGAGTCAACACCTTGCAGGCATTCCGCGCGCAGGTGGCCAACCAGACATTGACCAACGCCTTGCTCGGCAACACCGGCCTGCGGTGAAGGCGGCCCGGCGGCCGGCAAACAGGCGGGCACATGGCAGAAGGAGCAGATGAAAAGGCAGCAGGCAGCAGGCAAAAAAGCAGCAGGCAAGCAGCAGGCAATAAGCAGTAGGTAATAAGCAGTAGGTAATAAGCAGTGAGCAATACAAGCAAGAAGAGAGGCTGTATGCGGTAAGCAGGTTGCGGACTCCTGCACCAAACAGTCCGCCGACCGGGGGAGGAAGGCGAAATGAAAACAGGGTCGCTGCGCGGCATCCGGCAGGCCGGATGCTCGACATTGCTGTTGCTCGGGAGCATGGCGCAAGGCCAGACTCCACCAGACGAAGGACCCGCCGCGGCAAAGCTGGAGCAGCTCCGGCGCGAGGTGGCCGAGCAGGCCGCCGTGCTCGAGGCGATGAAGCGCTCGATGGCGGAGCAGGAAGCCACCATCCGCGAACTGCGCAGCGTGCTCGGCACGGACGTGCTGGCCAGGAAGCGCGGCGGCCAGCGCGCGCCCGGCACCGGCCCCGCGCCGGCCAGCACGAGCGAGGACGCGGCCACCAACGCCGCCAGCGCGCCGGCCAGGCCGGGCGCGCAGGACGGCGGCAACACCGCGATGGAGCAGGCCGCCACGGCGCAGGCCGCGCAGACCCAGCTCGCGCAGGCCGGCGACGAACAGCCGGTGGGCCGGCCGCCCGAGGAAAAGACCGCGCCGCCGGCGATCGCGCCGATCTTCGACCAGCCCGGCGTGCTCACGCCGGCGGGCAAGCTGGTGGTCGAGCCCAGCTTCCAGTACGGCTATTCGTCCAACGACCGCGTGGCGCTGGTCGGCTACACCATCATCCCGGCGCTGCTGATCGGGCTGATCGACGTGCGCGAGGTCAAGACCTCGACCTACATCGAGACCATGGCGTTCCGCTACGGCCTGACCAAGCGGCTGGAAATCGAAGCCAAGGTGCCCTACGTGCAGAGCTCCGGCTCCACCGTCAGCCGCGAGGTGTTTACCGGTACCGCGGTCGACAACGTCTTCAACGCCAGCGGCAAGGGCCTCGGCGACGTGGAAGCGACACTGCGCTACCAGCTCAACTACGGCAACGAGAAGATGCCGTACTTCGTCGGCTGGCTGCGCTACAAGTCCAACACCGGCAAGAGCCCGTTCGACGTGGTGACCGACTGCGTGACCCGCTGCGTGGGCAATACCACCGGCACCGGCCTGCCGCTCGGCCTGCCCACCGGCACCGGCTTCCAGGCCATCCAGCCCGGCATCACGTGGCTGCTGCCGAGCGACCCGGCGGTGTTCTTCGGCACCTTCAGCTACCTGCACAACTTCGCCCGCAACGACGTCAGCCGCCTGGTGCTCGACGGCCAGCGCGAGAACCTGGGCAAGATCGCCCCGGGCGACATCTTCGGCTTCAATTTCGGCATCGGCCTGTCGCTCAACGAACATGCGTCGTTCAGCATCGGCTACGACCAGAGCATCATCTGGCCGACCAAGCAGAACGGCCAGACCGTGGCGGGCTCCGTGCGCGTGACGCAGGGCACCTTGCTGGTGGGCTACTCGTACCGCTTCAACAGCCGCTACACGCTCAACGTCTCGGTCGGCGCGGGGCTGACCGCCGACACCCCCAACCTGACCGTCACGGTGCGGCTGCCGATCACGTTCTGAGCGCGGCCGCGCACAGCGTGGCGCACATGGCGGAACACCGGGTGACGCCGGGCTGGCATGCGGCCGGGGCCGCCTTGCGCTGGCCACGCGGCTGGCGTACAACTGAAGGAACCCGTCCCCTGGGCGGATACGGATGCACCTTCGCCTGGCGGGCCTTGCCGGCGTGACGGCGACTCCGCATGCAAAGCGCTGCCGGGACGGCCCGAGAATGGCCTGGAGTGACCTGAAGCGAGGAGACAGTCATGCGCAAACGCATCTTCTGGTTGTTGCCCGATCTGGAGAGTGCCCGCCGCACCATGGACGACCTGCTGCTGGCACGCGTCGAAAACAAGCACATCCACTTCATCGCGCGCGACGGCGCCGACATGACAGGCCTGCACGAAGCCAACCTGTTCCAGACCTCCGACATCGTGCATGCCGCCGAGATGGGCCTGATGGTCGGCGGCGGCATCGGCATCATCGCCGGCGCGCTGGTGGCCCTGTTCCCGATCGTCAGCGACACGCCGCAATGGGGCCTGGTCGGCGTGCTCGCCGTGCTGGGCGCCGCGTTCGGGGCATGGGCTTCGAGCATGATCGGCTGCTCGGCGCCGAACAGCCGGCACAAAGCGTTCGAGAAAGACATCGAAGAAGGGAAGATCCTGTTGATGGTCGACGTCTCGCGCGGACGCATCGAGGAGATCGAGGCACTGTTGCAGGCTTCGCATCCGGAGGCGAGGTTTGCGGGGATGGATCCGGCGGTGCCGGCTTTTCCTTAAAGGGTTTGCTTGGTGGGTTTTTTCTTGTTCGGGCTGTTGTGGGCCTTGGCGGCTCGGGCTTTGGTTTATTTTGGCGTATTTTGGAGTGTGCTTGCCGCTGTGGGCCTGGCGGCTTGGGCTTGGTAGCCCATTCGCACACATGTAAGTGTCACTTTTCTTTTCTCGAAAAGAAAAGTAACCAAAAGAAAGCGATTCTTGCAGAAGGCTGGGCGCTCAGACTTTAAATCTGATTTGGGTTTCGTGGTGGTCGCGACGGCTTCGATAAGACTGCTGACGCTACCGGTTTGCTCGCCTGCGGCGTCGCGGGTGGTGTTCGATTCGTGGTGGCGCTGCATGATGGCGTTGACCCAGGTCGTTCAAGCTGCTGCCGCGACCGGGGCGAATGCCACGTCATAGGACTGGCACTGGTTTCGTGGTGGGCGCGGTGGCTCCAGTTTGAAACGTAGCCCCGGTCCACCACGCCCACCACGAAACCATGAGGGTGCTATGTCGTGGCCGCCCAAGTCGGTAACGGCAGATGGCCGAACTGGCAGTGCGCTCGCCATCATAGGTCTGACCCCGAAACCAATACCGTCAGCAGGATCGTGGTGAGTGGAACCGGTAACGGCAGGATGCCAGCAGAACCACAGGCCCCACCACGAAACCACCAGACAATCAGAAACCCAACGTTTCTGCCCCTGCCGGCCAGGCAGTCCGCTTTCTTTGCCTACTTTCTTTTCGGAAAAAAGAAAGTAGGTCGCTCCGGGGGAGCGAAAGCCTTTGACTTTGAAGTTGACTTTGAATTTGAAGTTAAATTTTTTAAAAAAATAAAAAAGTAATTAAGAGATTAAAATTTTAATAAAAAAATAAGAAACCAACCACGCCCCCCATATCCCCCCTGAGGTATAGTCACAAAATGACTACCTCCCCCTTCTCCCTAACCAACCGCCTGGCCCTGGTCACCGGCGGCGCCCAGGGCCTCGGCCTGGCCATCGCAACCGCCCTCCGCCAGGCCGGCGCCCACGTGATCGTCGCCGCCCGCAATGCCGACCGCGTGCACGCGGCCGTGGCGCGGCTTGACGGCGGCGCCGAGCCGCTGGTGCTCGACATCACCGATGAAGCCGCCGTCGCGGCGGCCTTCGCGAACATCGAGACAAGCCATGGCCGCCTCGATATCCTCGTCAACAACGCCGGCGCGCGCAACCGCAGCAACATGGCGCATCTCGATGCCGCCGACCTGCGCGAGATGCTGGAGACCAACCTGGTCGCGCCCTATGCGCTGTGCCGCCATGCCGCGCGGTTGATGCGCCGCGGCGGCTACGGCCGCATCATCAATGTCAGTTCGATCGCGGGGCAGGTGGCGCGCGCCAACGACGTGCTCTATCCCGCCACCAAGGGCGGGCTCGATGCGCTCACGCGCGCGATGGCGGCGGACCTCGGGCGTGACGGCGTGACCGTCAACGCCATCGCGCCCGGCTACTTCGCCACCGAGCCCAACCAGCCGATGGTGGCCGACGAGAGCGTGGCGCAATGGCTGCGCCAGCGCACCGCGCTGGGCCGCTGGGGCCAGCCGGAGGAGGTCGCGGGCGCGGCGGTGTTCCTCGCTTCGCCGGCCGCGTCCTACGTCACCGGCCACGTGCTCGCGGTGGACGGCGGCTACTTGGCGCACTTCTGAGCGCCGCCGCGCCGTTCAGCGGCGCCCGGCGCGCCCGAAGTGCGCCTGCACGGCTTCGATCATCGCCGCCGCGGCGGCGGAGTCGCCGCGCTCCCTGAGCCGCACCAGGCAGATGTCGCGCACCAGCGACGGCAACTGCAGCGGCCGGATCGCCAGGCCGTCCTGCTGGAACTGGAACAGCGCCAGCGCCGGCACCACCGTCACGCCCAGCCCCGCCGCCACCAGCGCCGCCACCGTGGCGAGGTGCTCCACCTCCATCACGCCGTTGAGCTTGAGCGGGTGCAGCGCCGCGTCGAGGTGCTGGCGCACGCTGCTGTTGCGCGACAACTGGATGAACGGCAGCCCCGCCAGCGCCTGCGGTGCCACGCGGCGGCGCCGCGCCAGCGGATGGTCCGCCGGGCACACCAGGTGGAAGCGGTCGGCCACCAGCGGCTCCACGCGCAGGTCGCTGTCCTGCGCCGGCGCCGGCGCCAGCGCGAAGTCGGCGCGGCCGCGCCGGACCAGCTCGATGCAGCCGTCGGCCAGCAGGTCGAACAGCTCGATGGAAATGCCCGGATAGCGCTGGTGGAACGCGGCCAGCAGCGGCGGCAGGTCGCCCGCCGCCAGCGAGGGCAGCGCGGCGATCGACACGCGCCCCTTGCGGCGCTCGGCGTGGTCGCGCAGTTCCGCGAAGGCGGTCTCGAAATCCGCCAGCAGGCGCACCGCCACCTCTTCGAAGCGGCGCCCCTCCACGCTCAGTTCCACATGGCGCGTGGTGCGCTCGAACAGGCGCGTGCCGGCCTGTTCCTCCAGCGTCTGGATCAGCGCGCTGAAGGCCGACTGCGACAGGTGGCAGGCCTGCGCCGCGCGCGTGAAGTTGCGGTGCGCGACCAGCGCCACGAAGGCACGCAGGTGCTTGACGGAGAGGTTCATCGCGGCAGGCGGCGGCGGGGCGCGAGGGCGCATTCCCGGGGCCGGCTTTTTTATCTGGAAAGCCGATAGATTAATCCAAATTATCCGTTTTTCGGCGCTGCCCTCCGGCCCTAGAATCTGCGCAGGGCGCCTTCGGGCGCCGACCTTGCACCGCGGGCCCGCGCCCGTTTCACCAGGCCTCATCCCATGACCGCTTCCGTACCCGCCAGCGCCACCCTGCAGATCGGCTCCGGCGCCGGCTTTTCCGGCGACCGCACGGATGCCGCGCTGCCCGTGGTGCGCACCATGATCGCCGCGGGCGGTCCCGCCGTGCTGATGTTCGAGACGCTGGCCGAGCGCACGCTGGCGCTGGCCCAGCTCGCGCGGCGCGCCGACCCCGCCCACGGCTACGAGCCGCTGCTCGACGCGCTGCTGGCGCCGGTGCTGGGGCTGTGCCTGGCCCACGGCATTCCCATCGTCGGCAATTTCGGCGCGGCCAACCCGCGCGCCGCCGCGCGGCGCGTGCGCGCGCTGGCGGCCGAACTCGGCCTCGCGCCGCCGCGCGTGGCGGTGGTGGAGGGCGACGATCTCTCGCACGATGCCGGCCGCGCGCTGCTGCGGCAGATCGTCGGCGGCGGCTTTCCCGAGGCGCGCTTCGTCTGCGCCAACGCCTATCTCGGCGCGCGCGGCATTGCCGACGCGCTGACGGACGGCGCCCAGGTGGTGGTCTGCGGCCGCGTGGCCGACCCGGCGCTGGCCGTGGGCCCGGCCATGGCGCATTTCGGCTGGTCGTGGCAGGACTGGGACCGCCTGGCGCGCGCCACCATGGCCGGCCACCTGCTCGAGTGCGGGGCCCAGGTCACCGGCGGCTATTTCGCCGATCCGGGCATGAAGGACGTGCCCGACGTGCACGCGGTCGGCTACCCGATCGTGCGCCTCGATGCCGACGGCAACATCGAGGTCGGCAAGGCCGCCGGCACCGGCGGCTGCGTGGACCTGCGCACCGTCAAGGAACAACTGCTGTACGAAGTGCACGACCCCGCCGCCTATCTCACGCCCGACGTGGTCGCCGACATCAGCGCGGCCACCGTCGAGCAGCTCGGCCCCGACCGCGTGGCGGTGCGCAACGTGCGCGGCCGCGAACGGCCGGAGCACCTCAAGGCCAACCTGTTCTGCGAGGGCGGCTGGATCGCCGAGGGCGAGATCTCCTACGCCGGCCCCAACGCCGCGGCGCGCGCGCGCCTGGCGGCGGACATCGTGCGCAAGCGCATGCGCCTGCTGGGCCACGACGTGCCGATGCGCTTCGACCTGATCGGCGTGTGCAGCGTATTCGCCGACGACGCCGGCCAGCTGGTGCAGCAGACCCAGCCCGGTGAGGCGCAGGCCCGCGACGTGCGCCTGCGCGCCGCGCTCGCGCACGAGGACAAGCCGGTGGCCGAAGCGCTGCTGCGCGAAGTCAACGCGCTCTACACCTGCGGCCCCGCCGGCGGCGGCGGCGTGCGCACCGCGCTGCGCGCGCGCCTGAACGCCATGTCCTGCCTGGTGCCGCGCGGCGCCGTCACCGCCAGCCATACCTTGCTGCCATGAACCCTGCCCACACCAGCGCCACCGCCACCGCCACCGCCACCACGACCGCCGACAGCATCGCCCTCTACCAGCTCGCGCACGGTCGCACCGGCGACAAGGGCGACCGCTCCAACATCAGCGTGATCGCCTACGACCCGCGCGATTTCGATCATCTCGCGGCCCACGTCACCGAGGACGCGGTGGCGGCGCTGTTCCGCCATCGCCAGCCGGCGTCGGTCAGGCGCTACCTGGTGCCGTCGCTGCAAGCCATGAACTTCGTCATCGACGGCGTGCTGGACGGCGGCGTCAACGACGCGCTCAACCTCGACACGCACGGCAAGGCGCTGTCCTTCCTGCTGCTGCAGCTTCAGATTCCCCTGCCGCCGCGCCTGGCCGGCGCCGGCCGGTCCGCTTCGCCATCCGTGCCGCACCATCCATAACCACAACCCGCAACGAATCAGAATTCCAACTGGAGATGAAGATGTCCGCATACACCAAGCCCGCTCCCGCCCTCAGGGCGGCCACCGGCATCGCCGCCGCCGCGCTCGCGCTGCTGGCGGGGCCGGCGCACGCGGAGTTTCCGGACAAGCCGATCCGCTTCGTGGTGCCGTTCGCCGCGGGCAGCGCGACCGACCAGCTCGCGCGCGCGATCGGACAGTCCATCACGGTGGATGCCAAGGTCACGGTGGTGGTCGACAACAAGCCCGGCGCCAACGGCTTCATCGCCGCCAGCGACGTGGCCAAGTCCAGCCCGGACGGCTACACGGTGCTCATCACCACCAACACCACGCACGCCGCCAACGAGCACCTGTTCAAGAAGCTGCCCTACGATCCGGTCAAGGACTACGCGCCCCTGAGCGCGCTGGGCCGCGGCGGCCAGATCATGGTGGTGAACCCGCAACTGCCGGTCAACAGCGTGAGCGACTTCATCGCGCTGGCCAAGAAGGAGCCGGGCAAGCTGAGCTTCGGCAGCGGCAGCTCCTCGTCGCGCATCGCCGGCGAGCTGTTCCAGCAGATGGCGCAGGTGCAGTTGCTGCACGTGCCGTACAAGAGCAACCCGCTCGCGGTGACCGACCTGCTCGGCAACCAGATCCAGATGATGATCACCGACACCGCCACCGGCCTGCCGCAGGTCAAGAGCGGCAAGCTCAAGGCGCTGGGCGTGTCGGGCAAGACGCGCTCGCCGCTGGCGCCCAACGTGCCGACCATCGACGAAGCCGGCGTGAAGGGCTACGAAATGAGCTACTGGTTCGCCGCCTACGCGCCGGCCAGGACGCCGCAGCCCGTGGTCGCCAAGCTCAACGCGATGCTGGTGAAGGCGGCGAAGAGCGAGACCGCGGCCAGCTTCTACCAGTCCACCGGCACGGACGTGTTCACCAGCACGCCCGCGGAGCTGGCCAGGTTCCAGGCGGCGGAATCGGCCAAGTGGGGCAAGATCATCAAGGCGGCCAATATCCAGCCGGAATGATTTTCTAGAGCAGGGGCCGGGCCTGCCGGCCTGCGCTGTTGCGTTGTTGCGCTGGCCAGCCCGGCTTGCACTGTGGTCCCGCCTCCCGGCAAGGGAGGCGGGACAGTTTTTTTTGGCGCCCCGGTGTTCCGCCCTGGCCGGTCCCGAATCGCCGGCCTCGAATCGCCGGCGCCGGCCAGGATGGACTTGCTTACGGCTGCAGCGTCGCCCGGTAGGCCACCGCGTACGGCAGCTTGCCCGGCTTGGCGGCGGTCACCGGCTGCGACAGCGCGGTGAACTCGGTCTCGTTGAACACGGTCAGCCCGCCCAGCGCCGCGGCGGTCTTGCCGTTGCTGACGAGGTCGGTGGGCTGCAGCGCGACCATCGCGCCGGCGGCCGCGCGCACGGCGCTCAGGTAGCTGGCGGTGTCGTTGAGCTGGTAGCTGTCCAGGTTGACCTTCTGGCGCAGCCAGTCGCCCCAGTAGAACTCCGTGAACTCGGTGGCGTCGGCCGGCTGCGCGTAGCCGATGTCGCGCGTGAAGTAGACCAGCGAGCGGTAGCGGTCGTTGTCCAGGCCGTTCTTCAGGCCCAGCGAAGGCGGCAGTTCGGCCGGCGTGGTCGGGCGGTTGGCGGTGTCCTTGAGCCAGACCAGCTTGCGCTCGCGCAGCGTGCGGAAGAAGGTGGCGCGGTCCTGGGTGGACAGGTTGTCCTGCACGCGGATCCACATCTTGGCCTGCGGGCCGCCGTCGGGGGTTTCCCAGATACTGGTGAAGGTGTGGTGTCCGTCGGTCAGGTACGGCTTGCCGGACGGCCCGATCACCATGGTCTTCATGTCGGCCGGCTTGTTGCCGACCTCCTTGGTGCAGGTGAAGGAGGTGAGATCGTCCAGGCGCGAGGCGCCGCTGGTGGTCTTGGCCTTGTTCTGGCCGTTGGTCTCGCAGGCGTCGTCGAACTTCTTGGCCGGATCGGCGGCGTAGCGGCCGAGCTTGTAGTAGATCTGGTCGTAGCCGATCGCCGGCTGGGTCGGGCGCAGGTCGGCCAGGGTCACCTGCACGAGGTCGCCGGCCTTGGCGCTCAGGTACGTGGTGGTGGTGGTTTCCGCGGCCATCGGCGTGCACACGCCTTGCAGGCGGCGCGTGGTGCCGGGCACGTCGCGCAGCTGGTAGGCGAGCCTGGCGCTGACCGGCAGCAGCGCCAGCGCGGCGGCGCGCGGCTGGGTGCCGGCGGTGTCCTGCCAGGTGCCGGAGATCAGGCCGGCGGCCGCGGTGCCGCTGGCGGCCACGTTGTAGCTCAGCGCGACGTCGGTGGGGATGTTGTCCGCGGCCAGCCGGGTGCCGGCGAGCGAGACGATGTTGTGGCGGGTGCGGCCGGTCGGCGCGTTGCTGTCGTCGAGCTCGGGCTCGGCGCAGGTCCAGTCGCCGTCGCCGGCGCCGGCGGCGACCGTCTGCGCGCTCTTGAGCACCCAGCTGCCGTTGCGCGCGCTCTTGTCCGCGTTGGTGGCGGCTTCGTCGACGAACAGCGTGGCCTGGCCGTCCTGGCGCGCCACGAACACGCGGCCGACCTTGGCGCCGCCGAGCGTGAGCGAGAAGGCGCCGGGGAAGCGCTGCTGGTCGGCGTCCACGGCGAGGCTGCCGCTCTCGCCGCCGGCGCAGGTGTCGGCGTAGCCCGCGCCGGCGCAGGCGCGCACGGTGCCGTCGGCATTGATCTTGACCTGGCCGGCCGCGGAAACGGCGCCGGCCTGGCGCAGGTAGCTGTAGACGCCGGCGATCTCGCTGAGCTGCGCGCCCTTGTTGGCGGCGCTGACGTAGCCTTGCAGCAGCGCGCCGCCGCCGGCGACGAGGTTGGGCACCTGGGCCAGCGAGCCCGACAGCACGCCCGCATCGAGCACGAAGGAGAAGCGGATGGCGCCGGCGGCGCTGGCCAGGCCGGCCGGCACGTCGGTGCCCGCGGCGGTCAGCCGGGTGACGGTGTAGGTGCCGCCGCCGAGCGTGTAGCTGCCGGTCAGCGCGCCCGCGAGGCCGTAGCTCGAATCCAGGAAGCGCAGCGTGAGCTGGCCGGTGGCCGGCTTGTCGAGCTCGACCGAGACGGTGTCGCCGAAGCTCACCGCGCCCACGTAGAGCGCGCCGCCGGACAGCGGCGTCAGCGCTGCCGGCTGCGTCGGCGTGCCGCCGCCATTGCCCCCGTTGCCGCCATTGCCGCCGCCGGGCGCTGCCTGCGCCTGGTCGCCGTCGCCGCCGCAGGCGGTCAGCGCAATCGTTGCCAGCGTGCAGGCGGCCAGCGCCCAGTGTTTTCGCTTGATCATGTGTTCCCTCTCACCCGTGTCGTTGTTCTTGCCCGCCATGTGCTGTTGGCGCCGCAGGCGGCAGGGCATCAATCTATGTCCGCTTGATGACGTGATCGTGACGAAAAGCATCGGGGCGCAGACATCCAGGCGCCGGGCGGCGGGGCGAGGGCAGGACGAAGCGTGGCGGGAAGGCGGCCGGCGGCGTGCCCGGGGCAACCTTGCTGCCGGCAGGGGCGCGCCGCCGCGGGCCGCCGCCAGGGGCTACCATGCGCGCAGATCCGCAAGTCACCCACATCAGGCACAGCATGCAATCCTCTCCCGCTCCGGCATTCCCGCCATCCCTCGATGCGCAGTCGCTGATCGGCACCTACATACGGGCCAAGGACGAAAACCGTCCGCACCGGATGGCGCACGCCTTCGCCCCCGGCGCGGTGCTGGAGATGACGGTCAAGTCCGAGGCCATCGCCTTCCCCGCGCGCAGCGAGGGCCTGGCCGCGATCACCGAGGTGCTGGTGCGGCGCTTCGGCCAGACCTATGACAACGTCTACACCCTCTGCCTGGCCGGGGCGCCGCCCGCGGCGGACGCCGACGCCTACCGCTGCGACTGGCTGGTCGGCATGACCGACAAGGCCAGCGGCGGCGTGCGCGCAGGCTGCGGCAGCTATGCCTGGACCTTTGGCGGCGCGGCCGGCGAGCGCCGCGTGCAGGCGCTGGAGATCGTGATCGAGGCGATGGAAGTCCTGCCCGCCGATGCCGCCCTGCCGGTGATCGACGGCTGGCTGGCGCGGCTGCCCTATCCGTGGTGCACGGCGGCGCAGGCCAGTGCCGCCGCGCCCGCGCTGGCCGGACTGGAGCCGGTGCTGGCGTACCTGCGGTCTGCCGCGTAGCGCACTTTGCGGGGATAATGCAGCGATCGTTGCCGCCCCCAATTCTCTGGAGCGCTGAATGACCCTGCTTTCTTCCCTGCGCCGCCGCCGGACGGCGGCTTCCCTGACCGCAGCGCTGGCCCTGGCCTGCGCGCCCGCGCTGGCCCAGACGCCGGCGGCGTCCGCGCCGCCGGCCCAGCAGAAGACGCAGGTGCCCGGCTATTACCGCATGATGCTGGGCCAGTTCGAGGTGACCGCGCTGTACGACGGCTATGTCGACCTCGATACCAGGATCTACCGGTACAGCAGCCCGGGCGAGGTACAGCGCCTGCTGGCGCGCATGTTCGTGGCGACCACGCCCGGCATGCAGACCGCGGTCAATGCCTACCTGGTCCACACCGGCGGCAACCTGGTGCTGGTCGACACGGGCACGGCGGCCTGCTTCGGCCCCACGCTGGGCCGCGTGGTGGAGAACCTGCGCGCCGCGGGCTACGAGCCCGGCCAGGTCGATACCGTGCTGCTCACTCACCTGCATCCCGACCACGCCTGCGGCCTGATGGCCGATGGCAAGCCGGTGTTCGCCAACGCCACGGTGTACGTCGACAAGGCCGACGCGGCGTACTGGCTGGACGAAGCCACCGCCGCGCGCGCGCCGCAGGATGCGCAGGCGACCTTCGCCATGGCGCGGGCCGCCGTCGCGCCTTACCAGGCCGCCGGCCGCCTGCGCACCTACGGCGCCGGCGATGCGCTGGTGCCCGGCGTCAGCGCGGTGCCGGCGCATGGCCACACGCCGGGCCACAGCGGCTACCTGTTCAAGTCAGGCGAGCAGAGCATGCTGGTGTGGGGCGATATCGTGCACAGCCATGCGGTGCAGTTCCGCCGGCCGGAGGTGGCGATGGAGTTCGACGTGGACAGCCGCCAGGCCGTGAGAGCGCGCAAGGCGATCTTCGCGCAGGCCGCGCGCGGCAAGCTGTGGGTGGCCGGCGCGCATCTGCCGTTCCCGGGCATCGGCCACGTGCGGGCCGAGGGCCATGGTTACGCCTGGGTGCCGGTGGAGTACGGGCCGGTGCGCGGCGACCGGTGATGCGCGGCGGCGGCGCGATGCTCCGCCGCTAGTGCCTGAAGCCGGGCTCCGGCGCGCCGCCCGCCGTGGAAGACATGGCGCCGCGGCTCAGAGGCGCCGCCGCTCCATCGCCACCAGCGACGGCACGAAGCCGAGCTGGCCGAAGAAGGCCGCCTCGGAAGAGCGGCCGGCGCGCAGCACCCAGGTGATGTCGGGATCGTTGCCGACGATGTGGCGCACCAGCGCGCGGCCGATGCCGCGGCGCCGGTGGCTTGGCGCCACCGCCACCATCGACAGGTAGCCGTTGGAGATGTCGTCGCACAGCGCGCGCGCGAAGCCGACGATCTCACCGTTGTCGACCGCCACCGCCACCCGCTGCGAATTGGCGATCAGGCGGGCGAAGCGTTCGGTGTTGGCAACCCGGTGTGCCCAGCCGTTGGCCGCAAGCAATTGTCTGGCCGCCTCGATTTCGTCGGGCAGCAGATTGCGGATTTCCATCGGGGCTCCCATGCAAGCACATACGGCAACTCGGCGCAGCCCTTCTGTCGGGGGGCGTCTCGAGGCGAGGGCGGCGCGGGGGCCGCCAAAGACTGCTGGCAGTGTAGCGAGCGCGCGCAGGCCCGTCAATTTGCGGACCCGCCATGTTGCGTCCGTCTTGCGCCGGGGTATCATGTTTGCCATGAATGCCTCGATCTTCTCTTCCGCCCACCCGGCCGATCAGCTGGCCGAGTTCAGCGACGCCGACGCGGCGCTCGCCCGCATCCTCGAAATCTACGAGGCCTCGGTCAGCGCGATACGCGCGCGCTTCGATGCGTTCGCGCACGGGCAGCCGCTGCCGTCCGCGGCGCATGCCTGTTATCCCTACCTCGGCATCTCGGTCAACCTCGAGACCATGGTGACCGACAGCCGGCCCTCGTGGGGCACGGTGGCCTACCCCGGCGTGTACGGCACCACGGTCACGCGCCCCGACCTGCTGGCCGATTACTACCGCGACCAGATCGAGCGCCTGCTGCGCTATCACCGCGTGCCGGTGGTGGTCGGCGTGAGCCGGCGGCCGATCCCGCTGCCGTTCGTCATCGAGGCTTCCACCACCGACATCAGCTACACGCAGGCGCGCGAGCTCGAAGCGTCCTTCGTGCTGCCCGAGCTGAGCCGCATCGACGACGCCATCGCCAACGGCACCTTCGAGCCCGTGCCCGGCGAGGCCTGGCCGCTGTCGCTGTTTACCGGCGAGCGCGTGGACCTGGCGCTGCAGCGGCTGTACCACTACACCGGCACCGCGCCCCAGCATTTCCAGCGCTTCGTGCTGTTTACCAACTACCAGCGCTACGTCGACGAGTTCATCGCGCTGGGCCGCTCGCTGATGGCGGCCGCGGACGACGAGGGCGCCGAAGGCTACGTGCGCTTCGTCGAGCCCGGCGACGTGGTGCAGGCGCGCGGCGCGGCCGAGCCCGACGACGCCCAGCGCCCGCGCGCGCTGCCGCAGATGCCCGCCTACCACCTGGTGCGCGAGGACCGCCTCGGCGTGACGCTGGTCAACATCGGCGTGGGCCCGTCCAATGCCAAGACCATGACCGACCATCTCGCCGTGCTGCGCCCGCATTGCTGGCTGATGGTGGGCCACTGCGGCGGCCTGCGCCGCTCGCAGCAGCTGGGCGACTACGTGCTGGCGCACGCCTACGTGCGCGACGACCACGTGCTCGACCACGACCTGCCGCCATGGGTGCCGGTGCCGCCCATCGCCGAGATCCAGGTCGCGCTGCAGGAAGCGGTGGCGCGCGTCACCGGCCTGTCCGGCAACGAGATGAAGACGCGCATGCGCACCGGCACCGTGGTCTCCACCGACGACCGCAACTGGGAACTCAAGTCCAAGTCGCTGTACGCGCGCTTCAACCAGTCGCGCGCGATCGCCATCGACATGGAAAGCGCCACCGTGGCCGCCAACGGCTTCCGCCTGCGCGTGCCCTACGGCACCCTGCTGTGCGTGTCCGACAAGCCGCTGCACGGCGAGCTGAAGCTGCGCGGCATGGCCAACGCGTTCTACCGTCAGCGCGTGAGCCAGCACATGACCATCGGGCTGGAAGCGATCCGCATCCTGCGCGAGGCCGGCGCCGAGCAGCTGCACTCGCGCAAGCTGCGCAGCTTCGACGAGCCGGCGTTCCGGTAATCCGGCGCAAAGCGCAGGCGGCGCGCGGGACCGGAGTTCCGCGCGCCGCCGTCACTGTCATTGCCACCGTCCGCGCGTGCCGCGCGGACTGGCGACTGCCTCAGAAGCGGTAACCCACGCCCATGCTGAACAGCCACGGATCGAGGCTCGCGTTCGAGAGCTTCACGCCGGCGGCCTTCACGTCCGTCGAGATCCAGGTCTTCTTGATGTCGGCGTTGAGGAACCAGTTCTTGGTCAGCTTGTAGTCCATGCCGATCTGCAGGATCGGCCCGACGCTCCAGCGGTCAAGCGAGAGCGTGTTGCCGGCGAGGTTGGCGCCCCAGATGCGCGTGACGTTGACGCCGGCGCCCACGTACGGGCGGAACGTGCCTTCGGGCAGGAAGTGGTACTGCACCAGCAGGCTCGGCGGCAGGTGCGAGAACGTGCCGATCTTGCTGCCGCCCAGGTAGACGTCCTGCTTCTGCGGCACCGTCAGCACCAGTTCGGTGGCGATGTGCGGCGTGAAGAAGTAGGTGACGTCGAGTTCCGGGATCCACTTGTTGTTCACCGTGATCAGGTCAGAAGGGCCGACACCGCCGATCGGGTCCGACTTGTCGGCCATGTCGAGATAGGTGGCGCGCAGGCGCACCATCCAGTTGCCCTGGGTTTCGTCGGCGGCGGCCGCCGGCGTGGCGGCGAGCGCGCCGAACATGGCCAGGACGGCGACAGCGGTGGTGGCAAGACGGGTGGGGACAGGCAGGCGATTCTTCATGATGGTTGGCTCGGTAATGGAAGACTTCACGCACAGTGTGGCGGAGGGTTCCCATGCGGACCTTGACCGAAAGCAAGAACAGCGGCATCGGCGGCGGGCGCGCGCGACTGCGTCGCGGCGCCGCGACAGTGGTCCGCGAGGCGGCCGACGCGCCATCGTTGCGCATGTCGATCACCGGGCCGGACTTCTAAGGACATGCGCAAATATTCGTGGCCGCGCGCGGCGGCCGGCCTTACGCTGTGCACACAGTCACAGCAACGAGCATGTCGTGGGCGCCCCGCAAAGGCGTCTTTCCGGGTGTGCCCCGTGGGGGCGGGGCACACCGGTTTTTCTTTTTCCACGTGTGTTTTTGCCGGGCTGGCGAGTTTTGCCCGAATCAGGGCTTGCGGCCTTCGGGCGGCCCCGGCGGCGAGCGGGAGATCCCGCGCTCGCATCATCCGCGGGGCGTGCCGGCGCGCCGCCGCATCACGGCAAAGCCGTGTCCATCCGGAACAACCTGTCGCTGGGCATATGGGCCAGCGCATGTTCGTCTCCATCCGTCCCGAATGAAACCGATTGACACCGATTGAAACCCGAACGAAGCGGGAGGTCCGCCGCATTCGCAAGGCCATCGGGCCGGCGCCGGGCTGCGCCGGCTTTCAGGCGTCCTGGTTCTGGCCAGGGTCGGCCGAAACGCCGGAGCGGTCCATGCCGGTCTCGACGAACCGGCTGACCACGCCGCTGCCACGCGCGCCGTCCGTGTAGGGGTCGCGCGGCCCGATGCGCGCGCCGTCGGTGTACGGGTCGCGCGGGCCGTTGCGGGCGCCGTCGGTATAGGGGTCGGCGCGGCGCTCGGACGCCGCCAGCGAGGCGGTCAGGAAGCGGCCGGCGGTGGCCGGGCGGTCGACGTAGCCGGCGCCTGCAGTGGCACGCGCAGTGGCGGGGGCGGCGTGGGCCATGCCGGCGCCGAGCGAGGCGGCCGACACGACCAGTGTGGCGAGAAGGTTACGGGTGACGGTTGGAATCATTTCAATCTCCATCTGGTTGCACGCGTAGAGACGTGTAGCGTGGTTCGAAGGGACGTGAATGCCGCGGTGCTCCCGCCGCCGCCCCGTTCGCGCGGAGAGCGGCTGGCCCGACAAGGCATGACCCATTTAACTCACGGGGGATTACCCGCAGGTTTCCGGCGGCCCGCGCCAGATTTCAGATGAAACGCACGAGGTGCTCCCGGCGCCGCGCCGCGCCGCGCGCGGAGTCCGCGCGGGCCGGACGATTTCATCCCCGCCGCGCGCCCGTTTTGATAAAGTAGCCCGGCAATGCACCGGTCCCCGGATGGAGGCAGTCGGCATGAGTGAAGCGAATCTCCCACACGTCCTGGCGGTGGATGACGATCCTGCCGTGCGCAATCTGATGGCGGAGTACCTCGGCGAGAACGACCTGCGGGTGACGGTCGCGGCCAACGGCCAGGAGCTGGCCGCCGCGCTGGAGGAGTACGCGATCGACCTCGTCATCCTCGACCTGCGCATGCCGGGCGAGGACGGCATGCAGATCGCGCGGCGGCTGCGCGACCAGACCGCGATGCCCATCATCATCGTCTCGGGCCGGCTCGACGAAGTGGATCGCGTGATGGCCCTCGAGCTCGGCGCCGACGACTACCTGACCAAGCCCTTCAGCTGCCGCGAGCTGCTGGCCCGCATCCGCACCGTGCTGCGCCGGACCGCCGCGGCGCAGGCGCCGGCCGGCAGGCCGGCCGGCGCGCGCGCTTACCGGTTCTCGGGCTGGGAGCTCAATGTCGGTTCGCGCCGGCTGACTTCGCCCGCGGGCAAGCGCGTGGAGCTGACCAACGGCGAGTTCTGCCTGCTTGCCGCTTTTCTCGCCTCGCCCGAGCGGATCCTGACCCGCGAGCAGCTGCTCGAGGCGAGCCGCCTGTACGACGACGTCTACGACCGCTCCATCGACGTGCAGATCCTGCGGCTGCGCCGCAAGATCGAGGACGACCCGGCGCATCCGAAGTACATCCGGACCGAGCGCGGCGCGGGCTACATATTCTCCGTCCCGGTCGAAAAGCTGTGGGGCCTGGCGCCATAGGCCGCCGCCGCCGCCGCGGGCCTGCGCGCCACGCTGCGTTTCACTTGTAACGCAGCCGGCAAGCCGCCGAAACGGCGCGGCAACGCGCATCCGGTCTCATGGGGGAGAACAGCGGCGCCGCAGCGGTCGCCGCACCACCCGCCTGCTAGCAAAGACCCCCATGAATACGGCAACAGATGTGCTTGTGATGGATAGCGATCCGAGTATGCTGGAACTCATTTCGCAACTGGTGAGCGACGCCGGCTGGCGGGTGCTGGCGGCGGCGCCGAACCGCATGCCGGTGTTTGCCGGACTCGCGCCGAAAGTGATCATCATCGACCTGGCTTCGCCGCTGAGCGTCGCGCAATTCACCTTGCGCGGCGTGCACGCGCTCTTTCCGCGCGCGCGCATCGTCGCGGTCTCCGCGTACTTCCAGTTCGGCCCGGGCACCGCGGCCGAGACGGCGCGCCAGCTCGGCGTCGAGCGCGTCATGGCCAAGCCGTTCAGCTGCGCCGGGCTGACCGGCGTGGTAAACGAGATGCTCCTGGCCACCGCGGGCCCGTGAGCCCGTGAGCCCATAAGCCCATAAGCCCATGAGCCGCCCCGAGGAAATTCCATCATGATCGAATCCGAGCGGTCCAAGCGCATGATCGCGTGGCCATACTGGCATTGGGCCATCGCGATCGGCGGCTGTGTGATCGTCGTGTTGCTGTGGGTCGCCTCGGGCTGGGATGTGTGGCGCGCGCGGCGGTCCGTGCTCGCCGACAACGACCGGGAGCTGTCCTCGCTGGCCAGCGCGCTTGCCGAGCAGGCCGCGCGCACGCTGCAAGGCGTCGAATTCATCCTGCGCCGCACCTCCGTGTGGTATCTCGATCCGCGGCACACGGGCATGGCCCCGGAGGAAGCGACCGCGTTCCTGCGCCAGCAGATCGACGGCGTGCCGCAGGTTCGCTCGCTGACGATCGCCGACGCGGCCGGCCGCCGCGTGGCGACGTCGCTGCAGCCCGCCACGGGCGACGTCAGCCTGTCGGGACGCCAGTATTTCCAGGACCTGCAGCGCGCCGCCCCCGGCACGGTGGTGGTCGGCGAGCCGATCCGCGGCATGGCCGACGGCAGGCCGACCTTCGTCGTCGCGGGCCGCCTGCAGGACGAATACGGCCGCTTCAGGGGCGTCGCCCTCGCCTCGATCCAGATCGAGTATTTCCGGCATTTCTACGAAGAGATCGATCTCGGGCCCGGCACCGGCATCCGGCTGCTGAGCAAGGCGGGTGCCCCGCTGGTGGTGTTCGCCGACCGGTCGGGACGGCCGGCGCCCACGCCGGTGCGCGTGGCGGCCCATCCGGTGCCCGGCTTTGCCCTGGCGATCGAGGTATCGCGCGACGAGTCCGTGGTGCTCGCGGTCTGGCGCGAGACCTCGGTCATCGCCCTGGTCCGCACGGGCCTGATTTCCCTGTTCATCGGCCTGCTCGCCTATGCGCTGTCGCGCCAGGTGCGGCGCCTGCAGACCGTCAACGAACAGCTTCGCGCCAGCGAGCAGCGCTGGCGCGCCGTGTTCGAGAACGCGCCGCTGGGAATCACGGTGCAGCGGCTGCACGGTCCCTATCTCGCCAGCAATCCCGCCTTCCAGCGCATGATCGGCTATACGCCGGCGGAGCTGGCGGGACTGCGGGCCGAGGACGTGACCCATCCCGACGATGCCGCCGACACCCGGCGCCGCGTCGAGGCGCTGTTTCGCGAGGACGCCGGCAGCGTGCGCTTCCAGAAACGCTACCTGCATCGCAATGGCACCGTGGTGTGGGCCGACCTCAGCATCGCCCGCGTTCCCGCTTCGCCGGAGGCGTCGGCCAGCGCCCCGCAGCCGTCGCTGGACCTGATCGTGGCGACGGTCGAAGACGTGACGCAGCGGCGCGAAGCCGAGGAGAACCGCCGCCGCCTGGAAGGACAGCTGCGGCAGGCGCAGAAGCTCGAAGCGCTGGGCACGTTCGCCGGCGGCATCGCGCACGACTTCAACAATATCCTTGCCGCCATCCTCGGCTATGGCGAACAGGCGCTCGGCTCGCCCGGCATCGGCGCCGCGCAGCGCCGCCACGTCGAGCAGATCATGCGGGCCGGAGAGCGGGCTAGATCCCTGGTCAACCGCATCCTCACCTTCAGCCGCAGCGGGATGACGCTGCGCGTGCCCGTGCCGCTGCTGCCGGTGGTGACGGAGACGATCGAGCTGTTCAAGGCGAGCCTGCCCGCGCGGATCGCGCTCGACGTCCGCATCCACGCGCCGGACCTGGTCGTCTCGGGCGATGCCACCCATGTGCACCAGATCCTGATGAACCTGTGCAGCAACGCGGTGCACGCGATGCCGGACGGCGGCACGCTGCGCGTGTCTCTCGGCGCGGAGCGCTTCGACAGGCCCGTGGCGCTGTCGCACGGCACGGTGGAGGCGGGCGAGGTCGCCTGCCTCAGCGTGGCGGACAGCGGCACCGGCATTGCGCCGGAGATCCTCGAGCGCATCTTCAATCCCTTCTTCACCACGCGCGGCACCGGCGAGGGCACGGGCCTCGGCCTCTCGCTCGTGGACGGCATCGTGCGCGAGTACGGCGGCGGCGTGGACGTGCACAGCGTGGTCGGCAAGGGAACGCGGTTCGACGTCTACCTGCCGGTCGCCGATGCGCTGCCGGCGCCGGACCAAGGGGCCGGCGCCGACGCGCCGTGCGGAGACGGGCAGACCGTCTTGCTGGTCGACGACGAGCAGGCGCTCGTCGCGCTGGGCGAAGAAGTGCTGGCCGAGCTGGGCTACGAGCCGGTCGGCTTTCATTCCAGCCTGGCCGCGTGGGAAGCCTTCGAGGCCGATCCGGAGCGCTTCGACGTGGTGCTCACGGACCAGACCATGCCAGGGCTCACGGGGATCGAGCTGGCCCTCAGGATCAGGGGCCTGCGGCCGGCGCTGCCCGTCCTGCTGTGCAGCGGATACGGCAACGCCGCGCTCGAGAGCGAGGCGCGCGCGGCCGGCATCCGGGCGCTGCTGAGAAAGCCGCTGCGCAAGAGCGACCTCGCGGCCGTGCTCGCGCAGGCGGCGCCCGCGAGCCCGGCCGCAAGCCCGCGGGACGCGTCCTGACGCTACCGCGGGGCGGCCGTCACGCCGCCATCTCGTGCTCGCGCGCCGCGTGCCGCGCGGCGCGCAGGTGGCGGTTGATGCCGGACACCACCGCCTTGAGCGAGGCCGTGACGATATTGGCGTCGACGCCGGCGCCGAAGCCGGTGGCCGAATCGCCCACGCGGATCTCCACGTAGCTGGCCGCGGCGGCATTGGCGCCGGACGACAGCGCGTGCTCGTGATAGTCCATCACCCGCACCGGCATGCCGAGCGCGCCGGCGCACGCACCCACGAACGCATCGATCGGCCCGTTGCCGCGGCCACGCACGCCGACGGCGCCGCCATCGCGCTGCAGCGTGACCTCGATCTCCACCTGCCCGTCGCTGCCGGACACCATCTGGTGGCCCACGTAGCGCAGCGGCGTCTCGCTGTCGAGATATTCGCGGCGGAACAGGCCGTAGAGATCGTCGGCGCTGGCCTCGAGCCCGCTCTCGTCGGTCATCGCCTGCACCGCGCGGCTGAACTCGATCTGCAGGCGGCGCGGCATGTAGATGCCGTGTACCTGCTCCAGCAGGTAGGCCATGCCGCCCTTGCCGGACTGGCTGTTGACGCGGATCACCGCGTCGTAGCTGCGGCCCAGGTCGGCCGGGTCGATCGGCAGGTACGGCACTTCCCAGACCGCGTCGGCCTGCTGCTGCGCGAAGCCCTTGCGGATGGCGTCCTGGTGCGAGCCCGAGAACGCGGTGAAGACGAGGTCGCCCACGTACGGGTGGCGCGGATGCACGGGGAGCTGGTTGCAATGCTCCACGCACTGGCGCACTTCGTCGATGTCGGAAAAATCGAGTCGCGGGTCCACGCCCTGCGTGTAGAGGTTGAGCGCCAGCGTGACGAGGTCCACGTTGCCGGTGCGCTCGCCGTTGCCGAACAGGCAGCCCTCCACGCGGTCCGCGCCCGCCATCACGGCAAGCTCGGCGGCGGCCACGGCGGTGCCGCGGTCGTTGTGCGGATGGACCGACAGCACGATGTCGGCGCGCCGGGCCAGGTGGCGGTGCATCCATTCCACCTGGTCGGCGAAGATGTTGGGCGTGCTGCATTCCACCGTGGTCGGCAGGTTCAGGATCAGCGGGCGCGCCGGGCCGGGCTGCCAGATGGCGGAAACCGCGTCGCAGACCTCGAGCGAGAAATCGAGCTCGGTCATGCTGAAGGTTTCCGGCGAGTACTCGTAGGTCCAGGCGGTCTCGGGCATGGCGTCGGTAAGCGCCTTGATCAGGCGCGTGCCTTCCAGCGCGATCTCCTTGACCTCCGCGCGGCTGGCGCCGAACACGATGCGGCGGAACGCCGGCGCGATCGGGTTGTAGAGATGGATGGCCGCGCGCGCGGCGCCGCGCACCGAATCCACGGTGCGGCGGATCAGGTCCTCGCGCGCCTGCGTCAGCACCACGATGGTCACGTCGTCGGGAATGCGGTTTTCCTCGATCAGCATGCGCACGAAATCGAAATCGGTCTGCGACGCCGAGGGGAACGCCACCTCGATCTGCTTCAGGCCGATCTTCACCAGTTGCTCGAAAAAGCGCAGCTTGCGCTGCGGGTTCATCGGCTCGATCAGGGCCTGGTTGCCATCGCGCAGGTCGGTGCTCATCCACAGCGGGGCGCGCTCGATGCGGCGGCTGGGCCAGGTGCGGTCGTCGAGGTCGACGGCGGCGGCGGGGCGGTATTTGGTGGCGGGGTTGCGCAACATCATGACGGTTTCTCCTCGGTGGCCCTTCCGCGCGGGAAGATGCCGGGGGCAAGACGGGAATGCGCCTGTGCCGCGCGGGCGTGATTCGCGGGGAATCAGCGCACTGCGCGTGCGGAACTCAGGCGGAGTTCAGACGGGAAAAGGGTGGCGCAAGGCTGCCGAACTGCCACGAGGCCCTAGGCCCGGCAACCGATCGGTAGTGCTAGCAGTAGCGAGGAGGACAGACGTGCGGCGGCCAGGCCGGCCGCGCGCGCGGCGGCGCCGATGCGGATCGCATCGGCGGCATGGCGGCGGTGGCTGCTGGTCTGGTGCATTCGGCTGGGTGGTCTGTGTTGCGCGGATATCGCCATGACGGTCACTTGAAGTCATGCGATGCAAATCGTGCATACATCGTGCATACATCATGCGACCCGCAGCATCGGGCAAGGATAGTGCACAAGCCTCGCCAGCGTCAACCACATCCCCGCCACGCACGTCCGCCATGCGCGTGCGCGCGTGCGATGTCGCACGCAGGCCTCGCACCCTCAACCCTATGGCTGGTACAGCCGCGCGCGCATCGTGACTAGCCTTGAGAGGAATCGAAGTGTTTCGCTAGCGGACGGCGTCGATCGCGCGTGCGCGGACAAGACACCAACGGAGGCAGGCATCATGAAGAACACCGGGAAATACGCCCGCAAATGGCCGGCGTGGCTGGCGTGCGCATGGATGGCCCTGATGCTCGCCGCGTGCGGCGGCGGGGGCGGCGGCGGCGGTGGCAGTGCCGGGACCGCGCCGTCCACCACCGGCACCGCGGCGGACCTCACGCCGGTACAGTACTCGGTCACGCTCTCCATGACCTCGGGGCAGGTCGCCATCGGGCGCAGCATCTCGATGAGCGCATCGGTGGTGGACAGCAAGGGCAACGACCTGACCGGCACCAGCACCTTTGCCTGGGCCTCCTCCAGCGCCGCGCTGGCCACCGTGGCGCCCGTGGCCGCCGCCAACGGCACGGCCACCGTCACCGGCGTGGCCGCGGGCACCGCCACCATCCAGGTGCTGGCCACCATCAAGACGTCCGACAGCAGCACGCTCACGCTGCCCGCGCAGGCCGCCACCATCACGGTGCTGCCCACCGCGGCCAGCTACAGCCTGGCGCTGTCCAACCCGGTGCTCTCGCTGGCCGACGGCCAGGCGCTGCCGGTCAAGGCCACGCTGCTCGACGCCAACGGCACCGACGTCAGCGCCGCCGTGCACGACTGGGCCTGGGCCAGCTCCATCGCCAACGTGCAGGTCAGCGCCGCGCAGAACAGCGCCACGCTGACCGGCAGCAACAGCTCGGCCACCGCCGCCGCGCTCGGCACGGTCACGGTCTCGGTCACCGCGCCCAACGGCATCGCGGCCAGCGGCCAGATGCTGGTCACGGTGCAGAAGAACGCCGGTTATACCTACCGGCTGGAGCTGTCGCAGGGCGGCGCGCCCGTCAATGCGCTGTCGGTGCTCAACGGCTATCCGCAGACCTTCAGCGCCCGCGTGATCCGCAGCGACGCGCAGGACGCCACTGCCGATTTCGACGGCGCCTGGACCTACGCCGCCGCCTCGCCCACGCTGTCCGTGGCGGCGGACGCGGCCACGCGGCAGGCCACGGTCAGCACCGGCCTGCCGCCCGGCGCGCCCACCGTGCAGAGCGTGCTGCAGGTCACCGCGACCAGCAGCAAGATCGCCGCCACGCCCAGGGCGAGCCTGGCCGTGACCGAGCAGCCCAAGTGGGCGCTGGTCTACAACGGGCCGCAGCCGCTGCGCCTGCTGCTGGGCCTGCCGCTGCCGATCCCGGCCACCGCCACGCTCAAGCTGTACGGCGCCGACGACATCTTCTCGGATTGCTCGGGCTGGAACTGGACCGGCAGCGCCAACGTGGCGCTGGCGCCCGGCGTCAATGCCGCCCAGGTCCTGGTGACGCCGCTGGCGACGGGCAGTTTCTCGGTGACGGCGACCTGTACGGCCGGTCCCGAACTGGAGCCGGTGACGGTCACGATTCCGGGCACGGTGAGCTGACGGGCCCCGGCGGCCCGGAAATGCCGCGGCGCACGGCGGGTATGCCTGCCGTGCGCCGTCGTCATTGAAAAAGGGACAGGGGATACGGGGAGCCGAAACGCAGCGGCGCCGGGACCGCAGGTAAACCGGCGCAAAGCGAAAGCGTACCCAATTCTGCGTGGGCCGCGCGGGAGCCGGATGCGTCTTCCGGCGAGATGTTTCGCGCCGCGCCTCAGCGCTTGGCGACGAAGCGGATGACCTGCTCGCCGCGCGCGGGCTCGGCCGGCTGGCCCTCGGCAGTGCTCGAGCCGCAGGTATTGCAGCCGCCGCTGTCGCAGCCGCTGGCGCAGCCCGCCACGGCCTGCGGCGCCAGCCATGCCACCGCGCGCAGGCGCCAGCCGGTGGCCGCCGCGCCGCCCAGGCGCGCCGCCAGCCAGGCCTTGAAACGCTCGCGCGTGCGCGGCGCGTAGCGCGACAGCACGGAGACCGCGCAGACCAGCACGATCAGCGGCACCAGCAGGGTTTCGAAGGCGTGATAGAGGCTCATGGCAGCGGCACCTCGGGTCAGCTGAACATCAGGGCGATGCGATAGGTGGCGAAGGCGGCCAGGTAGCCCAGGCCGAACAGGTAGAGCGTGGAGGCGGCCATCACCTTCCAGGAATTGGTCTCGCGCCGGATCACCGCCATCGTCGAGATGCACTGCGGCGCGAACACATACCACGCCAGCAGCGCCAGCGCGGTGGCCAGCGACCACTGCGAGGCGATCATCGGCGCGAGCTGGCTGGCCACGGCGTCGTCGCTGCCCGACAGCGCATAGACGGTGGCCAGCGCGCCCACGGCGACCTCGCGCGCGGCCAGGCCCGGCACCAGCGCGATGCAGATCTGCCAGTTGAAGCCCACCGGCGCGAACACGTGCTCCAGCCCGCGCCCGATGATGCCGGCGAAGCTGTAGTCGATGGCCGGCGCGGTGGCGCCGGCCGGCGGCGACGGGAAGGTGGCCAGGAACCACAGCAGCACCGTCAGCGTCAGGATCACCTTGCCCACGCGCGACAGGAAGATGCGCGCGCGCTCCCACAGCCCGATGGCGATGTCGCGCGGGTTGGGGATGCGGTACGACGGCAGCTCCATCAGCAGCGGGTGGTCGGTGCGGTCGCGGCGGAAGTACTTCAGCACGTAGGCCACCACCAGCGCGCTGACGATGCCCGCCACGTACAGCGCGAACAGCACCAGCCCCTGCAGGTTGAACACGCCCATCACCGTGCGCGCCGGGATGAAGGCGCCGATCAGCAGCGCATATACCGGCAGGCGCGCCGAGCACGTCATCAGCGGCGCCACCAGGATGGTGGTGATGCGGTCGCGCGGGTCCTGGATGGTGCGCGTGGCCATGATGCCGGGAATCGCGCAGGCAAAGCTCGACAGCAGCGGGATGAAGGAGCGCCCGGACAGGCCCGCGCCCATCATCAGGCGGTCCAGCAGGAAGGCCGCGCGCGGCAGGTAGCCCGATTCCTCAAGCGTGAGGATGAACAGGAACAGGATCAGGATCTGCGGCAGGAACACGATCACGCTGCCCAGGCCGGCGATCAGGCCGTCCACCAGCAGGCTGCGCAGCATGCCTTCGGGCAGGTGGCTGCCGACCAGCTCGCCGAACCAGTGCACGCCGGCCTCGATGCCGTCCATCACCGGCGCGGCCCACGAGAACACCGCCTGGAACATCAGGAACAGCAGCACGGCCAGGATCGCCAGGCCGAACACCGGATGCAGCACGATGCGGTCGAGCCGGTCGTCGATCGCCGCGGTGCGCGCCGGCATGGTGACGGCGGCTTCCAGCAGGCGCTTGACCTCCTGGTGCACGTCCAGGTCCGAGGGCGGCTCGGCCGCGGGCGGCGGCGCGTCGGGCAGGGCGGCGTCGAGCGCTGCCAGCAGGCTGGCCGCGCCGTCGCGCTTGACGGCCACGGTCTCCACCACCGGCATGCCGAGCGCGGCGGCGAGCTTGTCGCGGTCGATATGGATGCCGCGCCGTGCGGCGGCGTCGCTCATGTTGAGCACCAGCACCATCGGCAGGCCGAGGCGGCGCAGCTCCAGCACGAAGCGCAGGTGCAGGCGCAGGTTGGTGGCATCCACCACCGACACCAGCAGGTCCGGGCGCGGCTCGCCGGGGCGCTGGCCCAGGCAGACATCGCGCGTGATGGCCTCGTCGAGGCTGGCCGCGTGCAGGCTATAGGCGCCCGGCAGGTCCAGCACGCGCACCTGGCGCCCGGCCGGCGAGACGAAATGGCCTTCCTTGCGCTCGACGGTGACGCCGGCATAGTTGGCCACCTTCTGGCGGCTGCCGGTCAGGCGGTTGAACAGCGCGGTCTTGCCGCAATTGGGATTGCCCACCAGCGCCACGCGCAAGGCGGGACGCTGGGCGGCGGAGGTCGGGGATGCGGCGGACATAGTCTAGGCAGGTGCCGCGCTTCAGGCGGCGGTGCGTTTGGCGGCGGGCGCGTCGGGCTGCGCGGCCGGCGTGATGCTGGACACGGAAGCGCTCACGGCTTCCACGGTGATGCGTGCCGCTTCCGAGCGGCGCAGGGCAAAGCGGGTAAAGCCGACCTGCGCGACCAGGGGATCCATGCCGAACGGACCCAGCGCGATGACCTGCACGGCCTCGCCGGGCACGAAGCCGAGCTCGCGCAGGCGGCGTGCGACGGGATCGTTGGTGGAGGTGTCATCGACCGAGACGATGACAGCGGCGGTGCGCCGCGGAAGTTCAGACAACCGCATGAGGCTTCCAGTCCGTTGGCGCGAGGCACGGCACGCGGTCGGCAAACTCACGCCAGGGTGGTAAATGAAAATCGTTCCCATTGTAGCCGATTTGCCCTGGGACGTTTGGTTTTCGCCGCGTTTTAGCCCTGCTTGCGCCCTGCTTTCGCCGCACTGTCATCGGGCTGACCGCGCGATCGGGCAAGGCGGATCGGTAAGGCTTCCGGCAGGTCCTGCAGCCAACCCGGCGGCGAAGGCGCAACAGCATAGCGTGCCCCGGCATAGAATGCGAGTCGACGCATGCCGCAGCAAGGGCATGGCCGCCGCGCCCGGCGCCTGCCGGGCCGGCTTTCCCATCCGCAAGACAAGCAAATACGGAGTCACAAGACATGATCCTCGAAATCGCGCAGTTCCAGATCAAGACCGGCTCGGAGTCGGCCTTCGAAGCCGCCGTGGCCAAGGCCGCGCCGCTGTTCCGGCGCGCCCGCGGCTGCCACGGCATGCGCCTGCTCCGCTCGATCGAGAACCCGTCGCGCTTCACGCTCGAAGTGAAGTGGGAAACGGTCGAGAACCACATGGTGGATTTCCGCGAATCCGACGACTTCACGGAGTGGCGCAAGCTGGTCGGCGAACACTTCGCCTCGGCGCCCGACGTGGGCCACGTCAGCATCGCCGTCGAAGGCTTCTGAGCCCCGCCGGCCGCGCCGGAAAGCTCCCCCTCCCAGATGGGGGGAGGGGAATAACGCATTTGCGTTATTGGTCGGGGCTGACCCGCGCGGTAAGCTGGCCGCACGCTGAACACCCCGTTCCACGCGTACTTGACAATGCTGCCTGCCGGTAAAGCAGGCGGCATTTTTCTTTCCGGGTCCCGGTCCCGGTCCCATGGCGCCGGGCCGGCGCTCACCCCGCCCTGACCATTTCCAGGAAGCGCTCCCGGGCCGGATCCTCCACCGCGCCCTTCCAGGCGCAATACACCTCCGATGGCACCGTGGCCTCGGCCAGCGGCAGGAACACCGCGCCCGCCATCGCCGAGCGCTGCAGCGCCGCCGGCACCACCGCCACGCCGGTGCCTTGCGAGACCAGCGACACCACCGACAGCCAGTGCCGCACCTCGTGGCGGATCTGTGGGTAGAAGCCCTGCGCCGCGCACATCTCGAAGATGCGGTTGTAGTAGTCCGGCGAGACCTTGCGGGAAAACAGCACGAACGGCTCGCCGCGCAGCGCGCCCAGCGCCACGCTCGACTGGCCCGCCAGCGGGTGGTCGGCCGGCACGCAGCACAGGAACGGCTCGCTGTGCACCAGCGCCGTGGCCAGCTCGTCGGGCACGCGCCTGGTGTGGATGAAGCCGGCGTCGAGCCGGTCGTGCAGCAGCGCGTCGATCTGTTCCTGCGAGTTGAGTTCGGTCAGCGTCACCTGGATGCCGGGATAGCCGGCCTGGAACTCCCGCAGGCGCTGCGGCAGGCCGCGGTACAGCATCGAGCCGACGAAGCCGATGCGCAGCCGGCCGATGGCCCCGGCCTCGATCTCGCGGGCCTGCTGGCGGGCGTCCTCGGCCTGCGCCAGCAACGCCCCGGCCGCCTCGCGGAAGGCCCGCCCGGCCGCCGTCAGGCGCACGCCGCGGCTGTCGCGCTCGAATAGCCGGGCGCCGACCGACGCTTCCAGCTGCTGGATATTGAGCGACAGCGGCGGCTGCGAGATCGACAGGCGGCGGGCGGCCCGGCCGAAATGCAGCTCTTCGGCCAGGACGAGGAAGTAGCGCAGGTGACGAAATTCCATGGCGATATAAAAAATATATGGACCAAGCCAATTTTAGAATTAGACACGAATCGCCGGGCTTTGAATAATGGAGACAAAGCATCCGGCCCGCGCCAGCGTGGCGGATTGCCGCAGGGCCCTGTCCTGGAAGGCAGGAAGCCAAAAAGGGCCGCGAAAAGCACAAATACAAGCAACAGAGACAACCGACACCAGCTACCGCAACACCACCGGCCCACGCGCAGCCTTGCTGCCCGCGCGGCCCGGCGCCGCCGGCGCGTGCCGGCACACACAGGAGATACCTCATGCAGACCAGCGCTGCGCGCCAGCCCGCCGCTTCCGCTTCCGTTGCCACCCCGGCCACCCCGGCCCATCCGGTGCCCGACCAGCAGGGCGCGAACCTGTTCACCAGCGACCCGGACCTGCGCGCGCTGCTGCCGCTGTACCTGCCGCCCGACCTGTTCGCCCACCTGCTGCCGCACCTAGACCGCATGGGCGCGCTGGCCGGCGGCGTGCTGGACCAGCTGGCGCATACCGCCGACCACAACAAGCCCACGCTGTCGCACCGCACCCGCACGGGCCTGGACGCGCAGACCATCGACAAGCATCCGGCCTATGTGGAGCTGGAGCGCGTGGCGTTCTCCGAATTCGGCCTCGCGGCCGCCTCGCACCGCGCCGGCGTGCTCGGCTGGGACAAGCCGATGCCGGCGGCGGCCAAGTACGCGCTGACCTACCTGTTCGTGCAGGCCGAGTTCGGCCTGTGCTGCCCGCTGTCGATGACCGACTCGCTCACCCGCACGCTGCGCAAGTTCGGCGACCCGGCGCTGGTCGAGCGCTACCTGCCCAACCTGACCACCCAGGTCTTCGAAGACCTGTACCAGGGCGCCATGTTCATGACCGAGCAGGGCGCCGGCTCCGACGTGGCCGCCACCACCACGCGCGCCGTGCGGGACGCGCGGGCCGAAGGCGGCTGGCGCCTGTCGGGCGACAAGTGGTTCTGCTCCAACCCGGACGCCGCGCTGGCCATGGTGCTGGCGCGCGTGGAAGACGAGCACGGCCAGGCCGCGCCCGGCATCAAGGGCGTGTCGCTGTTCCTGCTGCCGCGCACGCTGGCCGACGGCAGCGCCAACCAGTACCGCATCATCCGCCTCAAGGACAAGCTCGGCACGCGCTCGATGGCCAGCGGCGAGATCCGCCTCGAAGGCGCGCAGGCATGGCTGGTCGGCGAACTCGGCCGCGGCTTCGTGCAGATGGCCGACATGATCAACAACTCGCGCCTGTCCAACGGCGTGCGCGCCGCCGGCCTGATGCGCCGCGCGCTATCCGAAGGCCAGTTCATCGCGCGCGAGCGCCGCGCGTTCGGCAAGCGCCTGGTCGACATGCCGCTGATGCGCCGCCAGCTGCTCAAGCTCGCGCTGCCCACCGAGCAGGCCCGCACCATGGTGTTCCAGACCGCCGAGGCGCTGCGCCGCGCCGACGCCGGCGAGGAAGGCGCCTACGCGCTGATGCGCGTGCTCACGCCGCTGATCAAGTTCCGCGCCTGCCGCGACGCGCGCAAGGTCACCGGCGACGCCATGGAGATCCGCGGTGGCTGCGGCTACATCGAGGAATGGAGCGACCCGCGCCTGGTGCGCGACGCCCACCTCGGCTCGATCTGGGAAGGCACCAGCAATATCGTCGCGCTGGACGTGCTGCGCGCGATCCGCCGCGAGGGCGCGCTGCCGGTGCTGCAGGCCCACCTGGAAGGCCTGCTGCGCGACACGCCGCTGCATCCGGCCGCGCGTGCCGCCTTCGGCGGCGCGCTCGCTAGGGCGGCGGCGCTGGCCGCGCGCGCCGCCGAAGCCGGCGCCGATGGCGACGTGCTGGCGCGCCAGGCGGCGTCCGCCCTGTACCACGTGACCAGCGCCGTCGCGATGGCCTGGGAAGCCGGCCGCATCGGCTCCGAGCGCCGCATGCGCCTGGCCCAGCTGGTGCTGGTGCACCGCGTGCTGCCGCAGGACCCGCTGGCCGGCGAGGCCGAGCCCGGCTGGCTGGCCGACACCGTGGCGCCGCCGGCCGACGGCGCCGTGCGCGCCGCCGGCGCGGTGGACCAGGTCAACCTGTTCTGAACGCGCCGCAGGGAAAGGAGATCACCCGTTGTTTGCTCCCCTCCCGCTTGCGGGAGAGGCCGGGGGAGAGGGCCGGCGCAAGCCGCGCCCCATGCCCCCACAGCACCACGGAACGCAGCACCGCAGCACCGCACTACCGACAAGCCCCCGCGGCCGCGCCCACCGGCGCCCGCGCACTCCGCCCCGGCCCACCTCGCCGGGCGGAAGACGACTGACATCAGGAGACCATCATGACCCTCTGGCAACGCCTTGCCGCCGTCGCCGCGTGCACCCTCTGCGTGGGCATCGCCCCCGCGCTGGCGCAGAAAGACTATCCCACCAAGCCGATCATGATGATCGTGACCTACCCGCCCGGCGGCCCCACCGACGTGATGGCGCGCACGCTGGCCGCGGCGCTCAAGACCAGCCTCGGCCAGACCGTGGTGGTGGAAAACCGCGCCGGCGCCGGCGGCAACATCGGCGCCGAGGCGGTGGCGCGCGCCGAGCCGGACGGCTACACGCTGATGTTCGGCACCTCGGCCCCGCTGGCCATCAACGTCAGCCTCTATCGCAAGATCAACTACGACCCGGTCAAGAGCTTCGCGCCGGTGATCCAGATCGGGCAGCTGCCCAACGTGCTGGTGGTCAGCCCCACGGTGCCGGCCAAGACCGTGGGCGAGCTGGTCGCCTACGGCAAGGCGCACCCGGGCCAGCTCACCTATGCGTCGTCCGGCAACGGCGCGTCCTCGCACCTGGCCGGCGTGCTGTTCAACAACCTGGCCGGCACCGACTTCCGCCATATCCCCTACAAGGGCACCGGCCCCGCGCTCAACGACCTGCTCGGCGGCCAGGTCAGCATGACCTTCACCGACGTGCTGACCGCGCTGCCCTTCATCAAGGGCGGCAAGGTGCGCGTGCTGGGCGTGACCACCAAGGGCCGCTCGCAGGCGCTGCCCGACGTGCCCACCGTGGCCGAGCAGGGCGTGCCCGGCTTCGACGTGTCGGTGTTCTTCGGCGTGGTGGCGCCGGCCGGCACGCCGCCGGCGGTCATCGCCAGGCTGAACCAGGCCTTCGCCGACGCGCTCAGGCAGCCCGAGGTGCGCAAGACGCTGCAGGCCCAGGGCCTGGAGTTCCCGCCGTCGACCACGCCCGAGCAACTGGGCGGCTTCGTCAAGGCGGAAGTCGCCAAGTGGCGCGGCGTGGTGCAGAAATCGGGCGCGCAGCTCGACTGAGGCGCGCGGCACTTTTCGCCTGCCGCCGCCATGCCGCCGATGGCCGATCATCGCGCAGCATTACGGCGGCAACCCGTGTCGGCCGGTCAGGGAAGGGCCAATCGGCGGTAGTATCGACCTCCGCCACGCGCCGCATTTGCGCGGCGCGGCCCGCTTTCCCTTCCTTTTCGCATCCGTAACGCCATGAACGCTCTCGACACCGCCACGCCCGCCAACGCGCCCGCCAACGAATTCGCCGGCGAGCCCCCCGGCACGCTGTTCGGCCTGACCATGCCGATGGCGCGCGTGTTCGGCCTGCGCGGCGTGCAGATCGACGCGCGCGAAGCGCGCGTGAGCATGCCTTACCACCCGGACCACACCAACAGCCGCGGCGAAGTCCACGGCGGCGCCATCGCCACGCTGCTCGACTGCGCGCTGTCGTGCGCCGCGCGCGGCCACGATCCGCGCAACTACGGCGTGGCCACCGTCGACCTGACCGTGCACTTCACCGCGCCCGGGCGCGGCGAGCTGACCGGCATCGCCTGGTGCGAGCGGCGCGGCCGCGCCATGTGTTTCGTGCGCGGCGAGATCCGCGACGACAAGGGCGAGCTGCTGGCGCTGGCCACCGGCACCTTCAAGCTGGTGGAGCGCGCGCCCGCCAAATAACCGGATGCCGCGCCGCCCCGCCGGCGAGGCCCATATCCCCAGCCATTCCCGCCATGAACGGAGCCCCCTGATGAGCCAAATCCAGAGCCAACCCCCTGCCTCGCCCGGCGCGCTCGCCGGCATCCGCGTGGTCGATCTCTCGCGCATCCTCGGCGGCCCGTTCTGCGGCCAGATCCTCGGCGACCACGGCGCCGACGTGCTCAAGATCGAGCCGCCGCAGGGCGACGACACCCGTACCTGGGGGCCCCCGTTCAAGGACGGCGTGGCCTCGTACTACTTCGGCCTCAATCGCAACAAGCGCGTGATGCGGCTGGACCTGACCACCGAAGCCGACCGCGAAGTCCTGCTCGCGCTGCTGGCCGAGGCCGACGTGCTGGTGGAGAACTTCAAGACCGGCACGCTGGAGAAATGGGGCCTGGGCTACGACGCGCTGTGCGCGCGCTTCCCGCGCCTGGTGCACTGCCGCGTGTCCGGCTTCGGCGCCGACGGCCCGCTCGGCGGGCTGCCCGGCTACGACGCCGCGATCCAGGCCATGGCCGGCATCATGAGCATCAACGGCGAAGCCGGCGGCGATCCGCTGCGCGTGGGTTTGCCGGTGGTGGACATGGTCACGGGACTGAACGCCGCGCTCGGCGTGCTGCTGGCGCTGCAGGAGCGCGAGCGCAGCGGCCGCGGCCAGTTCGTCGAGGCCGCGCTGTACGACTCGGGTTTGTCGCTGCTGCACCCGCATGCCGCCAACTGGTTCATGAACGGCAAGGAACCGGCGCGCACCGGCAACGCCCACCCGAACATCTATCCGTACGACACGGTGGCCACCGCCACCGACCCGATCTTCCTGGCGGTGGGCAACGACCGCCAGTTCCGCATCCTGTGCGAGCACCTCGGCATTGCCGAATATGCCGACGACGAACGCTTCGCCACCGCGGGCGCGCGCTCGGTCAACCGGGCCGCGCTGAAGGTCGAGCTGGAGTCGCGCATGGGCAAGCTGGACGGCAAGGTCCTGGCCGATACGCTGGTGGCAGCCGGCGTGCCGTGCGCGCCGGTGCTGTCGGTGGCCGATGCCTTGCAGCATCCACACACGGCGCACCGCGAGATGGTGGTGGAGATGCCGGGCGGCTACAAGGGGCTGGGCGCGCCCGTGAAGCTTAGCCGTACGCCGGCGACGTATCGGTTTGCGCCGCTGGCCGAGGGGGATCGGTTTTTGCCGCTGGTGGCGGCGAATGATGGGGAATAAGGGGGTTTCTTTTGGGGGAATTTACGGTCAAAGGCTTTAAAGGCTTAACTTCAACGGATTAACTTCAAAGTCAAAGTCAAAGTCAAAGTCAAAGTCAAAGGCTTTCGCTCCCCCGGAGCGACCTACTTTCTTTTTTCCGAAAAGAAAGTAGGCAAAGAAAGCGGACTGCCTGGCCGGCAGGGGCAGAAACATTGGGGTTACTAATGTTAATGGTTTCGTGGTGGGGTTTGTAGTTCTGCGTGCATCCTGCCGTTACCGGGTTTAATGGCCACGCTTCTGCAAGCGGAGCTGGATTCGTGGTGGCGCTGCATGATGGCGTAGGCCCAGGTAGTTCAGGCTGCTGCCGCGACCGGGGCGGATGCCACGTCATAGGCACGGCCCTGGTTTCGTGGTGGGCGCGGTGGCTCCAGTTTGAACGTAGCCCCATACACCCGCGCCCCGGTCCACCACGCCCACCACGAAACCACGAGGGTGCTACGTCGTGGCCGCCAAAACCGGTAACGGCAGATGGCCGGACAAGCAGTGCGCCCGCCATCATAGGTCTGACCCCGAAACCAATACCACCAGCAAGATCGCGGACGCCTGCACCGGTAACGGCAGGATGCCAGCAGAACCGCAGTCCCCACCACGAAACCACCAACAATCAGAAACCCAACGTTTCTGCCCCTGCCGGCCAGGCAGTCCGCTTTCTTTGCCTACTTTCTTTTCGGAAAAAAGAAAGTAGGTCGCTCCGGGGGAGCGAAAGCCTTTGACTTTAAGCCTTTGATTTTGACTTTGAAGTTAATCCGTTGAAGTTAAAACCTTCGACTTTAAAGTCAAAAACTAAAATACCAAAAACTACGGCACCATCCCCGTCAAAACATAAGCCTGCACCATCGTAATCCCCCCCACGATCACTGCGAACAGCAGGCTGTGCTTCACCGTGAAGCGGAACAGTTCCGATTCCTTGCCCACCAGCCCGGTGGCCGCGCAGGCCACCGCGATCGACTGCGGGGAGATCATCTTGCCGGTCACGCCGCCCGTGGTGTTGGCCGCCACCAGCAGCGTGTCGGACACGCCGATCTGGTGCGCGGTGGTGCTCTGCAACGAGCAGAACAGCGCGTTGGACGACGTGTCCGAGCCGGTCAGGAACACGCCCAGCCAGCCCAGGAACGGCGAGAAGAACGGGAACGCGGCGCCGGTGCCGGCCAGCAGCAGCGCCAGCGTGGACGACATGCCCGAATAGTTGGCGACGAAGGCAAAGGCCAGCACCAGCCCGATCGACAGGATCGGGCGGCGCAGTTCCGCCACGGTCTCGCCGAAGGTGGCCAGCGCGTCGCGCGGCTTCATGCGCAGCAGCGCGGCGGAGATCAGCGCGGTCAGCAGGATGGCGGTGCCCACGGCGGCGAGCAGGTCGATCTTCAGTACCGCCTCGTAGGCCTTGGGCTGCGCCACGATGGGCGCGGCCTTGATCACCAGCTGGTCCAGCGCCGGCACCTTGAACTTCAGCACCGTCGCCGCCAGTGCGCCGCCGCCGGCGAACAACGCTTTGAACGACGGCAGGCTCCACACCGTGACGATGGCCGTCAGGATGCCGAACGGCGCCCACGCGCGCAGCGTCTGCGCGGTGGTGTAGGGCGAGGCGCGGCGGTTGTCGCCCGCGACCTTGCCGAGGCCGCCCGCGGCCAGCCCGCCGCCGATGCGCGCCAGCGCGGCCGCGCCGCCGCTGCCCACGGCCACCGCGCCGCCCGCGCGCTGGCTGGCGCCGCGCGGCTGCCAGACCTTCAGGAACAGCGTCAGCGAGACCAGGCTCACCAGCGCCGAGGTGATGTCCGGCAGTTCCGGCCCGATGTGGTTGGAGGTGAAGTACTGCGTCACCGAGAAGCTGGCGCCGGTCACCAGCGCCGCCGGCCAGGTCTCCTTCACGCCGCGCTTGCCGTCCATGATGAACACCAGCCAGAACGGCACCGCCAGCGACAGCAGCGGCAGTTGCCGGCCGGCCATCGCGCCGATGTGCATGGCGTCGATGCCGGTCACCTGGCCCGCCACGATGATGGGGATGCCCATCGCGCCGAAGGCCACCGGCGCGGTGTTGGCGATCAGGCACAGCCCGGCCGCATAGAGCGGGTTGAAGCCCAGCCCCACCAGCAGCGCCGCGGTGATCGCCACCGGCGCGCCGAAGCCCGCCGCGCCTTCGAGGAACGCGCCGAAGGCAAAGCCGATCAGCAGCATCTGCAGGCGCTGGTCGTCGGTGATGGCCAGCACCGACGCGCGGATGATGTCGAACTGCCCGGTCTTGACCACGATCTTGTAGAGGAACACCGCGGTCACGATGATCCACGCGATCGGCCACAGCCCGTAGGCAAAGCCGAAGCCCGCCGCGGCCAGCGCCTGCGGCACCGGCATGCCGTAGGCCAGCACGGCCACGCCCAGCGCCAGCAGCAGCGTGATGGCCGCGGCCACGTGGCCCTTCATGCGCAGCACCGCCAGCGCGAGGAAAAAGAACAGGATGGGCAGCGCCGCCGCGAGCGCGGACAGCCACAGGCTGCCTAGCGGCGTATAGATCTGGGTCCAGGGTTGCATGGTCGGGTCTCCTCCGATGGATGCGTTTGAAATGAACGTGGAAGGGGGCGCCTTCTTGCGTGGTTTTGGTTTGTGTCTTGTGTTTTTTGGGGCTCGCGGGTTGCAGGAGCGGTCCTGTCGCCGAGGGTTTGCTCCCCTCTCCCACGCCGTGGGAGAGGGGCCGGGGGAGAGGGCGGGCCTTCGCAATGGCGATGCGTTGCGCGCTGCGCGGGCGCCTGCCCTCTCCCCCAACCCCTCTCCCGCAAGCGGGAGAGGGGAGTTGCCTCAGTGGTGTCTTGAAAACCCGCGCCTGCCCCCGCCTACTCCGCCTGCCCGCGCTCGCGCAGCAGGTCCGACAAGCTGCGCGGCGCCGGCGTGAGCGGCGCGCGGTGCTTCGTCCAGCCCAGTTGCCGCGACGGCGCGAACGCGCGCAGCCGGGTCGCGGCCCAGCGGAACACGCGGTACGCGAGCGGATGCGCGAACGCGCCGCTCCAGAAGCGCCACACCAGGTGCTCGCTGCGGCTGAACTTCGCGCCCTGGCCGCGCAGCGGGTGGGCGACCTGTTCGCCGGGGTCGCGGTTGGCTTCGGTGCGCAGGCGGATCAGCAGTTGCGGGATCGGGATGCGCACCGGGCACACCTCGCCGCAGGCGCCGCACAGGCTCGACGCGGTGGCCAGGTCGGCGGTGGCTTCCAGCCCCAGCAGGTGCGGCGAGATGATCTTGCCGATCGGCCCGGGGTAGGTGGTGCCATAGGCGTGGCCGCCGATGCGCGTGTACACCGGGCAATGGTTCATGCACGCGCCGCAGCGGATGCATTGCAGCGTGGCGCGCAGCTGCTCGTCGGCGTAGGCCTGGCTGCGGCCGTTGTCGAGCAGCACCAGGTGCACTTCGCGCGGGCCGTCGCGCTCGCCGCGGCTTTCGTTGCGCGGGCCGGAGATCAGGTTGAAGTAGGTGGTGATGGCCTGGCCCGTGGCCGAGCGCGTGAGCAGGCTGGCCAGCGGCACGATGTGCTCGAGCCTGGCCACGACCTTCTCCATGCCCATGATGGCGATGTGCACGTCGGGCACGGTGGTGGAGAGGCGGCCGTTGCCCTCGTTCTCCACCAGCCACAGCGTGCCGGTGTCGGCCGCGGCGAAGTTCACGCCGGACAGGCCGATGTCGGCCTCGGCGAAGGCCTGCCGCAGCGCGCGCCGGCCGGTCTGGATCAGCTCGTCCACGTCCTCGGTATAGGGCGTGCCGGGGATATGCTGCTCGAACAGCGCGGCGATGTCGCCGCGCGTCTTGTGGATGGCCGGCATCACGATATGCGAGGGCTTCTCGCCGGCGAGCTGCACGATGTACTCGCCCATGTCGGACTCGATGCAGTCGATGCCGCGCTCGGCCAGGTAGTGGTTGAGCTCCATCTCCTCGCTGGCCATCGACTTGCCCTTGATCACGCGGCGTGCGCGGTGCGCCTGCGCGATGCCGTGGACGATGGCGTTGGCCTGCTCGGCGGTCTCGGCCCAGTGCACCTGCACGCCGGCGGCGGTGAGCTTGTCCTCGAGCTGCACCAGCAGGTCCGGCAGGCGGGACAGCGCGTGCTGGCGGATCGCTTCGCCGAGGTCGCGCAGCCGTTCGAGCTCGTCGCCGTCGGGGAACTGCACGGCGCGCTTGGCCTGCAGGAAGTCCATCGCGCCGCGGAAGCTGCTGCGCAGCCTGGGGTCGTCCAGCGCGGCGCGCGTGCGCGCCCTGAAGTCGGCCGCCGGCACGAAATGCAGCGGGCTGGCGGCGGGCGTGTCGTGGGTGGCGGGCGTGCTCATCGTGCTCATCGTGCGTCTCCGCTGGCGGCGCCGCGCGTCACGATGATCACCCACAGCTCGCGCGGGCCGTGCGCGCCATAGGCCAGCGTCTGCTGGATGTCCGAGGTCTTGGACGGGCCGGACACCAGCACCAGGTTGGTCGGCATGCCGTCGCGCCAGCGCTCGGCGCGGGCGGCGGCGTGCAGGTCCGCGTGCAGCGTGTCGGCATACACCAGCGCCACGTGCAGCGGCGGCACCAGCGAGACGGTGCGCGGCGTGCGCGCGTCCGGCGCCAGGATCAGCGTGCCGGTGGCGGCGATGCCGGAGCGCGCCACGGTGAAGCCCGCGTCCACGGTATCGAACAGTTCCGCCTTCCAGTCTTCGATGGGGCGGTCGTAGGCGAGGGCCGCCACGCCGGCGGGCAGCGCGCGCGCCAGCGCCGCGCCCGGCGCGCCGGCCGGGTCCAGCAGCAGGCGGCGCACGCCCGCGGCGGCGAGCTTGTTCGCCAGTTGCGCGGGCCAGGCGTCGCCGCTCGCGCACCAGACCTGCGCGTGCGAGGCCTCCAGCGCGGCTTGCATGGTTTGCACCGGGTCTGCGGGCGCGGCCGCCGCGCGGCGGCCGTCGAAATGCGCATCGATGCGCGCGTCCAGCGCATCGGCGGCGACCGCGGCCGCCGCCGGCGCGGCCGCGCGCAGGCGGCCCAGCATGCGTTCGCGGGAGGTCAGCGCGCTCATGCCTTGCTCCCCTTGTTGCCGCCGGCGCCGCCGGTGCGCCGCCACAGGAAGCTGGCCAGGTGCTCCACCGGCAGCGGCGCGCCCTGGTGCCGCGCGGCGTGGCCGATGTTGAGCAGGCAGCCGCAGTCGGCGGACACCAGCCGGTCGCAGCCGGTGGCGCAGGCCGAGGCGATCTTGTCCTGCACCATGGCGCCGGAGATGTCGGGGTGCTTGAGGGAGAAGGTGCCGCCGAAGCCGCAGCACTCGGATTCGCGCACGTGCTCGGCGCGCGTGACGCCGGGCAGGGCGTCGACCAGGGCCACGCCATGCTGGCGCGTGCCCATTTCCCGGCGCGCCGCGCAGGAGGTATGCAGCACCACGGTTTCGTCGGGCTGGGCGGGCGCGGCGGTGTCGAAGCGTACCTTCAGCACGTGCAGCAGGAATTCGCTCAGCTCGTAGACGCGCTCGGCCAGCTCGCGCGCCTTGGGGCCCGCCACGGGGTCGTCGGCAAACAGCTGCGGCCAGTGGTGCCGCATCATGCCGGCGCACGAGCCCGAGGGCACGATCACCGGCCACGGCTGGGCAAACAGGTCGAGCTGCGCCAGCGCCACCTTGCGCGCCTGCTCAGGGTTGCCGCTGCTGTAGGCCGGCTGCCCGCAGCAGCTTTGCCCGCGCGGGAAGTGCACGGTCAGGCCTTCGCGCTCGAGCAGGCGCACCGCGTCCAGGCCGGCTTGCGGCACGAACAGGTCGACCAGGCAGGTGGCGAACAGATAGGCCTGCGCCGGGGCAGGGGGGTAGCGCCGTGGATTCATGTCTCGCTCCGTGGGGGGGACGGTCGCCTGGCCATCAGGTCCGCCGCTGTTTGGCGCATAATTCCGCGAGACGCGCGGCAGTTCAAATTGGTTGGACCAGCGGCGCGCGGGGGAAAACGGGGACGAGGATGGCGGGGGGCACGCAGTCGCGCGGGCGCGTGGAACAGGTCATGCGGCGGATGGAGACGGCATTGCTCGACGGCACCTGGCCGGCCGGCACCCGCCTGCCCGCCGAGCGGCTGCTCGCCGGGCAATACGGCGTGGCCCGCAACACCATCCGCGAGGCCATCCAGCGGCTCGGCGCGCGCGGCCTGCTGCAGAGCCGGCGCGGCGCCGGCGTGTTCGTCACCGAGCAGCTGCGCGCCGGCATCGCCTCGCCATGGCGGCAACTGGTGGCCGATCACCCGGTGCTGCGCGACGACATCCTGGAATTCCGCCGCGTGCTCGAAGGCGCCACCGCCTACTTCGCCGCGCTGCGCGCCGATCCCGCCGACCTCAAGCGCATCCGCGGGCTGCTGCGCGCGCTGGAGACCTCGCGCGAGCAGGACGACAAGGCCGCCGAGGCCGAGGCCGACGCGAAACTGCACGAGGCCATCGCCCAGGCTTCGCACAACACCATGTTCCTGCACCTGCACACCAGCGTGATCGGCATGCTGCGCGAACACATCACCATCAACGGCACCGGCCTGCGCGTGCAGGACGAGGACGCCTCGGCGCTACTGCTGCTGCAGCACCGCACCCTGTGCGAAGCCATCCTCGCGCGGCGCCCGGAGGAAGCGCGCACCGCGATGCAGACGCACATCGATTTCGTGCGTGCCCGGGTGGACGAGGAGGGCGGTGAAGGTGGGGAAGGCACGGGCGCGGAGCGCGGGGAAGACTGAGCCGGGCGCGCATTGACGCAGGCGCGCACGCGGCGGCCGGGATTGGTCCGACCGCCGCCGCGCTGTGCTCAGATCAGCCCCTTGCCCGCCAGCTCCCGCTTGAGATAGGCATAGAAGATCGGCCCGGCGATCACGCCGGCGATGCCGTAGACCGACTCCATCAGCAGCATCACCGTCAGCAGCTCCCACGCGGCGGCGTTGATGCGCGCGCCGATGATGCGCGCGTTGAGGAAGTACTCGAGCTTGTGGATCACCACCAGGTAGACCAGCGAGGCGATCGCGATCGGCAGCGAGATCGACAGCGACGCCACCACGATGCCCGCGTTCGAGATCAGGTTGCCCAGCACCGGCAGCAGCCCCACCAGGAAGGTCAGCGCCACCAGCGTCTTGGTCAGCGGCAGGTGCACGCCGCACAGCGGCAGCACCACCAGCAGGTAGATGGCGGTGAGCACGGTGTTGATCAGCGAGATCTGGATCTGGGCGAAGATGAACTGCGCGAAGGCCCGCTGCAGGTTGCGCGCGCGTTCCACCAGCGCGGCGGCCAGCGGCCTGCGGTTGGGCTTGGCGATGGCGCGGTACAGCGCCACCATGGCGCCGATCACCAGGCCGATCAGGATATGCGCCAGCGTGCGCAGTACCTCCGCGCCGAATTTCTGCGCCATCTGCGCATGCTCGCGCAGCCAGGCGATCAGCGCATTGGCCAGCTCCTCCACGCCGCGCGGCAGCGCGTCGCTGACCCAGACCGGCAACTGGGCGCGGGACTTGTCGATGATGTCGGCGGCGCGGATCAGCAGGGTGTCCAGGTGATTGCCGTCGCCGCCGACGAAGCGGATCAGCGCCCAGCCGCCGAGCGTCAGCGCCAGCAACGTGACGGCGGACAGGATCGCCACCGCCAGGGCGTCATGCTTCTGGTGCAGGCCCACCAGCTTGGGCGCCAGCACGTCCACCAGCGAATACAGCAGCAGCCCGGCCAGCAGCGCCGCGACCAGGTTGGCCTGCATCACTACCCACAAAGCCAGGGCGGCGAGCAGGTAGGCGGCCGTGCCGACGTTGAACCACGCTGCTTCCGGCAAGCGGGGCAGGCGCGGCGGATCGGGTTGATTCATCAAATCTCCTGCATGGCCGCCCGCGGCGCGGGGGGGCCGGCAATCTGTGGATGGTACGGCGCTCGATTGTCGGTCCGGCGGCCGGCTAAGGCAAGCGCGCCCGCGCGCGCAAAGGCGGGCGCGGCGGCGGCCGGGCAATTTCCGCAGCAGGGACGGAGCGCGGACGGAGCAGGGCGGCGCCCGGGCAGGCGCCGGGGAGCGGCGGCCGGCGCGGGGCTAGTTCGCCGCGCCGCGCAAGGCCGCCGACGGCAGCTCGCCGAACATGCGGCGGTAGTCCTGGGCGAACTGCGAGAGATGGTGGAAGCCCCAGGCCGCGGCCACGTCGGAGACGGTGCGCTGCCCGGCGCCGGCGCGCAGGTCGCGGCGCACGCCGTTCAGGCGCAGCGCGCGCAGGTAGGCCGCCGGCGACATCCCCGCCACGTCCTCGAAGCAATACTGCAGCGCGCGCCGGCTCAGGTGGAAGTGCCGGCACAGGTCGGGCACGGTGATGGGGTCCGCGGCGTGGGCCAGCAGGTAGTCGCGGATGCGCTGCACGGTGCGCTGGCGGTTGATGTGCGTGACGGTGGGGCGCGCCGTGCTTTCGTTCGAGGCCATCAGCAAGGTCACCAGGCTGCCCAGCAGGCGCTCCTGCAGGTCGCCGCAGGCCTGCGCCAGCTCGGTGGCATCGGCGGCGGCGGCGCCGTCCGGCGGGGCGGCGTGGCGCGCCGCCTCGGACAGGATCTCCAGCAGCGCGCGGCACAGCCTGGCGCGCGCCCACGGCTGCACCGACAGCACTTCGCGCCGGCCCAGCACGCTGGCGGGGTCGCGGTGTTCCACCTCGTCCATGTAGCGGGCGAATTCGCCGGTGCGCACCACGATGCCGAAGATGCCGAAATCCTCGGGCGTGCGCAGCTCGAATTCCGTGCCGCCGGGCCGCACCGCGATGTCGGCATGCGCGATGACGGTGCCGCCCACGGTGGCCGGCGCCTGCACCGACGGCAGCGGCACGCCGAACCACATGGCGTCCGGCCAGGCCATGCAGGACTGGCGCAGGCTGCGGTTGGTGCGCTCGACGAAGACCTGGGCGTGCGGCAGCCACAGCTCCCGGACCTCGCCGGCGAAGGCGCCCGGCGAAAGCTGGTCGTAGGTCTGGTTCCAGCGCGACAGGTTGGCGGCATGCTCGTCGGCGTCGCGCGCGGCGGTGACGCGGAAGGTGGCGTGGACGGCGGGCAGGGTGTCGCGGGTGGCATTCATGGCGAAGATTTGGGTACGCGGGGCAAGCCTGGCCGTTGCAAGTTCCATTCCACCGGGGGCAGCCGTGCCGGCGGGCCGCGTCGCCACGTCCACGCCACACTCGCCCGCATCCGCAAGGGTGCCGATTTTCGATAACGCTGCCCGCGCGCTTTTGGCGATGATGCCGGAAACGCCGCGACCGGGGCAACGATCCCGCCGCCGGCACATCGTCCGGAGAAACCCTAGCCATGTCCAGCCAGCCCCCGCACCCGCAGTCTCCCGCCAGCGCCTCCCATCCGGCCGGCGGCGGCACGCTGACCAGGACGCTCGGCACCGTGCAGCTGTGGGGCATCGCGGTGGGGCTGGTGATCTCCGGCGAATATTTCGGCTGGAGCTTCGGCTGGGCCAGCGCCGGCACGCTGGGCTTCATGGTCACCGCGCTGGCGGTGGCCACCATGTACGCCACCTTCATCTTCAGCTTCACCGAGCTGACCACCAGCATTCCGCACGCGGGCGGGCCGTTCGCCTATGCCTACCGCGCGTTCGGCCCCGGCGCGGGCTACCTCGCCGGGCTGGCCACGCTGATCGAGTTCGTGTTCGCGCCGCCGGCCATCGCGCTGGCCATCGGCGCCTATCTCAATGTGCAGTTTCCGGGGCTCGATCCCAAGCACGCGGCGGTGGGCGCCTATATTGTGTTCATGGGCCTCAATATCGCCGGCGTGCGCATCGCCGCCACCTTCGAGCTGGTGGTGACGCTGTTCGCCATCTTCGAGCTGCTGGTCTTCATGGGCGTGGTGGCGCCCGGCTTCTCGGCGGCCAGCTTCGTCCGCGGCGGCTGGGCCGGGCAGGACGGTTTCTCGCTGGCGGCGGTGCCCGGCATGTTCGCCGCGATCCCGTTCGCGATCTGGTTCTTCCTCGCCATCGAGGGCGTGGCGATGGCGGCGGAGGAGGCGCGCGACCCGCGCCGCTCGATTCCCATCGCCTACACCACCGGCATCCTCACGCTGCTGGCGCTGGCCGTGGGGGTGATGGTGTTCGCCGGCGGCGCCGGCGACTGGACCCGCCTGGCCAACATCAACGACCCGCTGCCGCAGGCCATGAAGATGATCGTGGGCGAGCACTCGGGCTGGCTGCACATGCTGGTGTGGCTGGGCCTGTTCGGGCTGGTGGCGTCCTTCCACGGCATCATCCTGGGATACTCGCGGCAGATCTTCGCGCTGGCGCGCGCCGGCTTCCTGCCGGGCTGGCTGGCGCGCGTGCACCCGCGCTTCGCCACCCCGCACCGCGCGGTGCTGGCCGGCGGCGTGGTGGGCATCCTCGCCATCTACAGCGACGGCCTGATCGTCATCGGCGGCCAGCCGCTGACCGCCAACATCGTCACCATGTCGGTGTTCGGCGCGCTGACCATGTACCTGTTCAGCATGGCCAGCCTGTTCCGCCTGCGGCGCAGCGCGCCGGACATGGAGCGGCCGTGGCGCACGCCGTTCTATCCGTTCTTCCCGCTCGTCGCGCTGGCCGGGGCGCTGGTCTCGCTCGGCGCCATGGTCTGGTTCAATCCGCTGATCGCCCTGCTGTATGCCGGCGTGCTGGCGGTGGGCTACGCGCACTACCACTGGCGCGCGCGGCACCAGGTGGCGCACGGCGACCTTGCCGGCAGCGGCCCCGCCGCCGCGCCGGCGGCCGACTGAGACCGACCGGGAGCGATCATGGCCTTCACCCACACCGTCGGCGCGCGCCGCCACCTGTTCGCCGATCTGAAGACGCTGCTGGCCAAGGCCAGCCCGGCGCGCTCGGGCGACTACCTGGCCGGCGTGGCCGCCGCCAGCGAGGAAGAGCGCATGGCCGCGCGCATGGCGCTGGCCGAGGTGCCGCTGGCGCAGTTCCTGCGGGAAGCGCTGGTCCCGTACGAAGACGACGAAGTCACGCGCCTGATCGTCGATCGCCATGACCGCGCGGCCTTCCGCGAGATCGCCGCGCTGACCGTGGGCGACCTGCGCAACTGGCTGCTGCTGCACGAGACCGACGCCGCCACCCTGGCGCGCGTGGCGCCCGGCATCACGCCCGAGATGGCCGCGGCGGTGAGCAAGCTCATGCGCAACCAGGACCTGGTGGCGGTGGCGCGCAAGTGCCGCGTGGTCACGCGCTTTCGCAACACCATCGGCCTGCCCGGCCGGCTCTCGGTGCGGCTGCAGCCCAACCACCCCACCGACGACCCCAAGGGCATCGCCGCCTCGATGATCGACGGCCTGCTGTACGGCTGCGGCGACGCCACCATCGGCATCAACCCCGCCACCGACAACCTCGGCGCCATCGTCACGCTGCTGCGCCTGATCGACGACCTGCGCTGCCGCTACGACGTGCCCACGCAGTCGTGCGTGCTGACCCACGTCACCAACACCGTGCGCGCCATCGAGCAGGGCGCGCCGGTGGACCTGGTGTTCCAGTCGGTGGCCGGCAGCGAGCGCGCCAACGCCGGCTTCGGCATCAGCCTGGCGCTGCTGGCCGAGGCGCACGCCGCCGCGCAAAGCCTGGCGCGCGGCACGGTGGGCAACAACGTGATGTACTTCGAGACCGGCCAGGGCAGCGCGCTGTCGGCCAACGCGCACCACGGCGTGGACCAGCAGACCATGGAGGCGCGCGCCTACGCGGTGGCGCGCGAGTTCTCGCCGCTGCTGGTCAATACCGTGGTGGGCTTCATCGGCCCCGAGTACCTCTACGACGGCAAGCAGATCATCCGCGCCGGGCTGGAAGACCATTTCTGCGGCAAGCTGCTGGGCGTGCCGATGGGCTGCGACGTCTGCTACACCAACCATGCCGAGGCCGACCAGGACGACATGGACACGCTGCTGACGCTGTTCGGCGTGGCCGGCATCAATTTCATCATGGGCGTGCCCGGTGCCGACGACATCATGCTGAACTACCAGAGCACCTCGTTTCACGACGCGCTCTACCTGCGCGACACGCTCGGCCTGCGGCCCGCGCCCGAGTTCGAGGACTGGCTGCGGCGCATGGGCATCCTCGGCGAGGACGGCCGCCTGCTGGAGCTGGCCGAGCGCCAGCCGCTGCTGCAGCTTGCGCACGGCCTGTAAGCGGACCAGCCCGCCATGAGCCGCAAACTGACCCAGCCCAACCCGTGGCAGCGCCTGCGCCAGTTCACCGCCGCGCGCATCGCGCTGGGCCGCGCCGGCAACAGCCAGACCACCGACACCGTGCTGGCCTTCGGCCTGGCCCATGCGCAGGCGCGCGACGCCGTGCACCTGCCGCTGGCGCGCGCCGACATCGAGCAGGCGCTGGCCGAGGCCGGCTTTGCCAGCGTGCCCGCGCACAGCGCCGCGGCGGATCGCCAGCACTACCTGCGCCGGCCCGACCTGGGCCGCCGGCTCGACGACGAAAGTCGCGCGCGGCTGGCGCAGGCGCGCCCCGCCGAAGCGCCCGACGTGGTGTTCGTGATCGCCGACGGCCTTTCCGCGCTGGCGGCCGGGCGCCACGGCGTGCCGCTGCTGCAGGCCGCGCGCGCGCGCCTGCCCGGCTGGCGCATCGGCCCCGTGGTGGTTGCCGCGCAGGCGCGCGTGGCGCTCGGCGACGAGGCCGGCCACCTGCTCGGCGCGCGCCAGGTGGTGATGCTGATCGGCGAGCGGCCGGGGCTGAGCTCGCCGGACAGCCTGGGCATCTATCTGACCTATGCGCCGCGCCCGGGCCGCAGCGACGCCGAGCGCAACTGCATTTCCAACGTGCGGCCCGAAGGGCTGCCCTATGCGCAGGCGGCGGACAAGCTCGTCTTCCTGCTGCGCGGCGCGCTGGCGCTCGGGCGCAGCGGGGTGGACCTGAAAGACGACAGCGGCGGCGTTGCGCTGCCGGGTTCCACGCCGGACCCCGCGCCGGACGCCTTGCCCGCATCCGACTGAAAACCTGTCCGACCAAGCCGCCGGCTCCGGCCGGCCGGCTTCGTGACGCCATTTTTCCTGCAGCACCCACGACAACGAAAACGAGGAAATCGCCATGAAGCAAAAGAGCCTGCTGATCGCATCCCTGCTTGCCGCCGCGCTTGCCGCGGGCGGCTGCGCCACGCAAGACCCCGGCGCGCGCGCCGCCGCCGCCGCGCAGGCCGCGGTACAGCCGCTGGCGCAGGGCCATTGGGATGCCTTCAACCGCGCCCGCATCGACGCCCTGATTGCAGCCTACGGCAAGGGCAGCCCGGGCTACGACGCGCGCAAGCCGCCGTATGCGGTGTTCGACTGGGATAACACCAGCATCTTCCTCGACATCGAAGAGGCGGTGCTGGTGTACCAGCTGCAGAACCTGCGCTTCGGCGCCACGCCGCAGCAGCTCGACACCGCCATCCGCCTGAACATCCCGCACAAGGCGTTCAACGCGCCCTTCAACAACGCCGCCGGCCAGCCGGTGGACATCGACAAGGTGGCGCCCGACATCATCGAGAGCTACACGTGGCTGTACCAGAACTACAGCGGCCTGAAGGGCAGCCAGTCGCTCGAGCAGGTCAAGGCCAGCCCGCACTACCAGAACTTCATCGCCAAGATGCGCTACCTGTACGAGGCCATCGGCGACAGCTTCGACCATGCCGTGGCCTATCCGTGGGTGACCTACCACTTCGCCGGCATGACCGGGGCACAGGTGCGCAGCCTGACCGCCGACACCGTCGCCTGGCAGCTCGGGCAGCCCATCGAGAAGGTCAAGTGGACCAGCCCCGCCGCGCTGCCCGGGCGCGCCGGCGTGGTCTCGGTGAGCTGGAAGAACGGCCTGCGGCTGGTGCCCGAGATGCAGGACCTCTACGCGCGCATGCGCGCGGCCGGCTTCGACGTGTGGGTGTGCTCGGCGTCGTTCGTCGACGTGGTCAAGGAGATTTCCTCCAACCCCGCCTACGGCTACGGCAACCCCGCCGACCGCGTGCTGGCGATGGAGCTCGAACGCGACGCGCAGGGCGTGATCCAGCCCGAATTCCGCCGCGGCTACGCGCAGACGCAAGGCAAGGGCAAGACGCAGACCATCGAGCGCTTCCTGGTGTCGCGCTACGGCTACGGCCCGGTCTTCGTCGCCGGCGACAGCGAGGGCGACCAGAACATGATGCAGGACTTCGCCGACACGCGCGCCGTGCTGATCGTCAACCGCCTGCGCGCCAGCGACATCGGCAAGCTCTCCGGCGTGGCGGTGCAGACCTACGGCAAGCCCGACGCCAAGTACCTGCTGCAGGGCCGCGACGACAACGCGGGCGTGTTCGTGGCGTCGCAGGCGCACACGCCGCTGGGGGCGACGCAAGGGAAGCTGCTGAAGTAGCCTGGGCGCTGCCTGGCGTCATGCGTGGCGCCGCAACGAAGCGGCCATTTGCCCCGCGCCTTCACCCCAGGTCGAACACCCGGCCCGGACTCAGGATATTGTTCGGGTCCAGCGACCGCTTCAGCAGCCGCATCAGCGCCAGTTCCCCGGGCGAGCGCGAGCAGTGCAGGTAAGGCTTCTTGTGGAAGCCGATGCCGTGCTCGGCCGAGATGCTGCCCTGGAAATCCCGCACCACGGCGTACACCGCACCGGAGATCTCGTGCTCGGGGAAGTCCTCGTCGGTGGCGCCGGGCAGGCGCACGCTGACGTGCAGGTTGCTGTCGCCCACGTGGCCGAAGTTGACCAGCTCGGCATGCGGCCACGTGGCCAGCACGCGCGCGCGCAGCGCGTCGGCGAAGTCACCGATGCGGCCGATCGGCAGGCTGACGTCGAAGGCGGCGTTGGGCGCCCACATCACCGGGAACTCGGCCACGGCGTCGCGCAGTTGCCAGAAGCTCTGCGCTTCCTTGTGGCTGGCCGCGACCGCCGCGTCCTGGATCAGGCCGGCTTCCATCGCCGCTTCCAGCATGCCTTCGAAGGCGGGCGCGTCCTGCGCGGCGTCGTTGCCCTGCAGGTCGAGCAGCACGTAGAACGGATGGCCGGCGGGCAGCGGCGCGCGCACGCCGGCCACCTGCGTGGTGACCACGCCGTAGAAATCGGCCCACATCACTTCGAACGCGCTGAGGCGGCCCGAGAGTTTCTGCTGGGCATGGCGCAGCAGGCGCACCACGTCGCCGTAGCCGGACAGCGCGCACAGCGCGGTCTGGGTGGCGGCCGGCAGCGGGGCCAGCCGCAGCACCGCGCGCGTGATCACGCCGAGCGTGCCTTCGCTGCCGATGAAAAGCTGGCGCACGTCGTAGCCGGCATTGTTCTTCTGCATCTTGTTGAGCGAGGACACCACGGTGCCGTCGGCCAGCACGGCTTCCAGCCCGAGCACCTGGTCGCGCATCATGCCGTAGCGGATCACGCGGTTGCCGCCGGCGTTGGTGGCGATATTGCCGCCGATCTGGCAACTGCCGCGCGCGCCGAGGTCCACCGCCAGCAGCCAGCCGGCCTCGCGCGCCGCATCCTGCGCGGCCTGCAGCGTGGTGCCCGCCAGCACGGTCATGGTGCCGGCCTGCGTGTCGATCTCTTCCACGCCGCGCATGCGTTCGAGCGACAGCACCACCTCGCCGCCCGCCGGCGTGGCCGCGCCAGCCAGCCCGGTGAGGCCGCCTTGCGGCACCACCGGCTGGCCGACGCGGTTGCACAGCGCCAGCACGGCGGCGACTTCCGCGCTGCTGCGCGGGCGCACCACGGCCAGCGGCGGCGCGCCCAGCGGCGCGTACCAGTCCTTGCGAAAGCGCGTCTCGATCGCGTCGCCGGCCTGCAGGCCGGGGCCGTCCAGCAAGGCGGCCAGCGCCTCGAGGATGGCGCCGGGCGCCTTGCTTGCGGGGTTGGAATCGGTCATGTCGGCCACGTGGCGATGCGAAAGCAGCAATACTAGGGCACGGCGGCAAGCGGCGGGAAGGGCCAATCGCGGTCCGCGGCATGGCGCCACGGCGGCGCGCGCGCAGGCCGCCCTACGCGCCGCTCCACGCCTCCTGGTTGATCGCCGCGGCGGGCGCGCGGCGCGGCGACTGCGTGCGCGCCAGGTGCTCCAGCGCGGGCTCGATCACTTCGGCGAGCTTATGGAAGGCCGGCGCGATCTGGTCGTCCGGCACGCAGGCGTAGCCCAGCAGCAGGCCCTGGCTGGTGGCCCGCGCCGGATCGGCGAAGTAGCGCGACAGCGGCCGCGTGGACAGGCCCTGCGTGCGCGCCGCCATGCTGATGCCGAGATCGTCGGCGCCGGGCGGCAGGTGGATCACCATGTGCAGGCCGGCCTCGTGCGTGGAGGTCGGCCAGTCCGCGCCCAGGCGCGCGGCGATGGCCTCGCGCAGCAGGCCCTGGCGCTGCGCGTAGCGCTGGCGCACGCGGCGGATATGGGTGGCGTAGTGGCCTTCCTCGATGAAGTCGGCCAGCACCGCCTGCTGCATCAGCTGGCCCTCGCGGAACAGCTCCGACAGCCCCGTGGCGAAATGCGGCGCGAGCGGCTTGGGCAGCACCATGAAGCCCATGCGCAGCCCGGGGAACAGCGTCTTGGAGAACGTGCCCATGTAGATCACGCGGTCGTGCTCGTCCAGGCCCTGCAGCGAAGCCAGCGGCCGGCCCTCGAAGCGGAACTCGCTGTCGTAGTCGTCCTCCACGATCCACGCGCCGCGCTGGCGCGCGTACTCGAGCAGCATGCGCCGGCGCGACAGGCTCATCACCATGCCGAGCGGATACTGGTGCGACGGCGTGGCGAAGATGAAGCGCGGCGGGTTCTGCAGCGTGGCCGCGTCGGGCGCGATGCCTTCGCCGTCCACCGGGATCGGGATGGTCTCGATGCCCGCGCTGTTGAGCAGGCTGCGCGTGCCCCAGTAGCCCGGGTCTTCCATCCAGGCCTTGTCGCCGGGGTCGCCGAGCAGGCGCGCGATCAGGTCGATGGCCTGGTGGATGCCGGTGGTCAGGATGATCTGCTCGGGCTCGCAGCGCACCGAGCGCACCAGCCGCAGGTGCTCGGCCAGCACCCGGCGCAGCGGCATGTAGCCGCCGTTGTGCGCATACGTCAGCAGTTCCGGCTTGGGTGCGCGCCAGTGCTTGTTGAGCAGGCGCGCCCAGACAGCGTGCGGAAACAGCGAGACATCGGGCACGCCCGCGACGAACGCGCCCCATTGCCGGTCCGATGCACCGGAATGCGACACCAGGTGCTGGCCGCGCCGCGATAACGTGAAGCGGTTCGGGTTTTGCTGCACCGCAGGCACAGCGATGGTGCCACTTTGCGCCCTTCCGTTGTGCAATGCACTATGGTCGGGAAAACTCTGCGACACGAAGGTGCCACTTCCGCTGGAGGCGGTGACGTAGCCCTCCGCCAACAACTGCTCGTAGGCATACAGCACGGTGTTGCGCGAGACCCCGACCTCCTTCGCCAGGAGCCGCGACGCAGGCAGCTTGCTACCCGCAACCAAAGACCCAGCAAGGATTTCCTGCCGAATGATCTCGTAGAGCTGGCGGTTCATATGCGCGCCGCTCTTGTCTTCCGCACCATCGGCGGGCCTTTCCAGACGCTGCAGCAGCAGCTCCGACAGAATCGTCTCTTTCAAAGTGGCACCGGCTAAAAAGCGAAACATGGACCTACCGATGGTACCAATGATCGGCTAACTTTCGACACATCTTGTTGGGTTCGTCGTTTTTCAGACGAACGTCTTGCCGATTCGGCTGATTCGATCCCCCTCCGGCCACGCTCGCATGCGCATGCCGGACCAGTCAGTGGAGCCACCATGCAACGTCCCGCCGGCAGTGCCGCGATTTCCGCCACGCCCGATCTTCCCGCGCTGACAACCGATGCCATTGCCGCCGCCGTGCGCGCGCTCGAGCCGTACATGGTGCGCACGCTGTCGGACTTCGTGGCGGCGCCGAGCCCGTCGGGGCAGGAGCAGCCCGCGGTGGCCTTCATGGAAGGCGCGCTGCGCGAGCTCGGCCTCGAATCCGAGCGCATCTACCTGCGCAGCGAAGCGCTCAAGGACCTGCCGCTGTTCTCGCCGCCGTGCTGCCCGGACGGCGGCCGCTACAACCTGCTCGCCACGCACCGGCCTGCCGCCCGGGGCGGCCGCTCGGTGCTGTTCAACGGCCATCTCGACGTGGTGCCGACCGGTCCCGAGTCGATGTGGCGCCAGTCGCCGTATGCGCCGTTCGTCGAGGACGGCTGGCTGTTCGGGCGCGGCGCGGGCGACATGAAGGCCGGCATCGTCTGCACGCTGGCCGCGTTCAAGGCGCTCAAGGACCTCGGCGTGCAGCCCGCCGGCGCGGTCGGTTTCAACTCCGTGCTGGAAGAAGAGAACACCGGCAACGGCGCGCTGGCCACGGTGGCCGCGCTGCGCAGCGCGGTGGGCGCGGGCAAGCTGGCCTCGTTCGACACCGTGGTGATCCCCGAGCCGTTCGGCGAAACCATGATGAGCGCGCAGATGGGCGTGTTCTGGATGTTCGTCGATCTCACCGGCCGCCCGGCGCATGCCGCCTACATGTCCAGCGGCGTGAACCCGGTCGAGGCCGCCATCGAGGTGATCGCCGACCTGCGCCGCCTCGAGGCCGAGTGGAACCTGCCGCAGAACCGTCCCGCCGCGTACCGCGACCACGCGCACCCGATCAATTTCAACATCGGCCAGATCCAGGGCGGCGAGTGGAATTCCTCGGTGCCCTGCACCTGCACGCTGGGCGTGCGCATCGGCTTCTTCCCGTCCATGGACGTCAACGACGCCAAGGCGCGCGTGGCGGACTGCGTGCGCGCCACGCTCGCGCGCCTGGCCAGCAACCTGCAGCTCGACATCCGCTACGAGGGTTTCCACGCGCCCGGATGCGAGTTCGACCTGGAGGGCGACGGCATGCAGGCGCTCGCGGCCGCGCACCGCAAGGCCACCGGCGAGCCCGTGCGGCGCGAAGCCTCCACCGCCACCACCGATGCGCGCCATTTCCGCATGATGCTGGAAACGCCGGTGACCTGCTACGGCCCGCAGGCACGCAACATCCACGGCATCGACGAGTCGGTTTCCATCGAGAGCATGGTGCGCGTGGCCACCACGCTCGCGCAGTTCATGCACGACTGGTGCGGCATCGAGCCGGCCGCCGCCTGAGCGCGCAATCACGTAGCCACGGCAGCCGCAGCAGCCGCAGCAAGCCGCGGCAATCGTCTTTCGTACCTTCCGTATCCGCAGAGCACGATCACTACCACAGGAAACTGACCGATGAAATTCTTCACCCAACACCTGAAAAAGAGCTTTGGCAAAAGCCTGGTGTCGATGGCGCTGGCCAGCGCCGGCCTGGCGTTCGCGCCGGTGCTGCTGCCCGCGGGCAGCGCCGCGGCGCAGACCGTTGGCGGCACCTTGTCCGGCATCGTCCAGCCCGAGCCGCCGATCCTGGTGAGCGCGCTGAACTCGCAGGCGCCCACGCAATACATCGCCGGCAAGATCTACCAGGGCCTGCTGACCTACGGCCCGGACCTCAAGCCGCGCCCGGAGCTGGCCAAGTCGTGGAAGATCTCGCCGGACGGCCTGACCTACACCTTCGAGCTGCAGCAGGGCGTGAAGTGGCACGACGGCAAGCCGTTCACCTCGGCCGACGTGGTGTTCTCGATCGACAAGATGCTGCGCGAGGTGCACGTGCGCACGCGCGCGGTGATCAACAAGTACATGGACTCGATCCGCGCGGTCAACGACAGCACCGTGGAGATCAAGCTCAAGGAGCCGTTCCCGCCGTTCATCTCGATGTTCGAGACCGGCACCATGCCGATGATGCCCAAGCACATCTACGACGGCACCGACTACCGCAACAACCCGGCCAACCAGAAGCCCGTCGGCACCGGTCCCTTCATGTTCAAGGAGTGGAAAAAGGGCGCCTACATCAAGCTGGCCAAGAACCCCAACTACTGGAAGAAGGGCAAGCCCTACCTGGACGAGCTGGTGTTCTACGTGATCCCGGACTCGGCCTCGCGCGCGGTGGCCTTCGAGAAGGGCGACGTGCAGGTGCTGCGCGGCGGCGACGTCGACAACGTGGACGTCAAGCGCCTGCGCGCGCTGCCCAACGTGGAATACACCACCAAGGGCTGGGAGATGTTCTCGCCGATGTCCAACCTGCTGATGAACGAGCGCAAGCCGCCGTTCAACAACGTCAAGGTGCGCCAGGCGGTGATGCATGCGCTCAACCGCAAGCTGATCGTCGACAACATCTTCTTCGGCATGGGCAAGCCGGCGGTGAGCCCGTTCGCCTCGGCCACGCTGTTCTTCGACAAGAACATGCCGGCCTATGACTTCAACCTGAAGAAGGCGCGCGACCTGATCAAGGAGTCGGGCGTCAACGTCGGCCAGTACCCGGTCAAGATCCTGTCGTCGTCGTACGGCGCCAACTGGGACCGCCTCGACGAGTACATGAAGCAGATGCTCGAGCAGCTCGGCTTCAAGGTGAGCATCGAGTCGGCCGATGCCGGCACGTGGTCCAGCCGCGTCAGCAACTGGGACTTCGACCTGACCGCCACCTACACCTACCAGTACGGCGACCCCGCGCTCGGCGTGGAGCGGCTCTACGTGACCAAGAACATCGTCAAGGGCACGCCGTTCGCCAACGTGCAGGGCTACAGCAACGCGCAGGCCGATGCGCTGTGGGCCCAGGCCGGCGTCGCGCTGGACGCGGGCGAGCGCCAGAAGCTGTACAGCGAAGTGCAGAAGATCCTGGTGACCGAAGTGGCCGCCGGCAACCTGTTCGAGCTGGAGTTCCCCACGCTGTACCGCAAGAACGTCAAGAACCTCGTGACCACCGCGATCGGGCTGAACGAGTCGTTCGACAACGTTTCCATCGAGAAGAACTGAGTCGTGCAGATGCATGACGGGGCGTGCCGGGTTCCGCAGCGGAATCCGCGCCCGCCCCGGGCCGTTCCCGCGCCCGCGGGAACGGCGCAGCAATGTGGGCGCGATGGCGCCCGGGCCCAGCCTTTGCCCGCGTGGAGCATGCCGTGAATTTCCTCTCTTTCCTGTTGTCCCGCTTGTGGAAGGCCCTGGTGGTCGTCCTCGGCGTGGTCATCATCAATTTCTTCCTGATCCGCATGGCGCCGGGCGACCCCGCCACCGTCATGGCGGGCGAGGCCGGCGCCGGCGATGCCGCCTTCGTCAACCAGCTGCGCGAGCAGTTCGGCCTGGACCAGCCGGTGCTGACCCAGCTCGGCATCTATCTCAAGGGCGTGGCCAGGCTCGACCTGGGCTACTCGTACCGCAACCACCTGCCGGTGCTGGACCTGATCCTCGACCGCCTGCCGGCCACCTTCGTGCTGATGAGCGGCGCGTTCCTGTTCTCGCTGGTGCTCGGCGTGCTGCTGGGCGTGATCTCGGCGCGCACGCGCTACGAGAACAAGCGCCGCTGGATCGACAGCGCGGTGATGTCCGGCGCGCTGCTGCTGTACGCCACGCCGCTGTTCTGGCTGTCGCTGATGGCCATCATCCTGTTCTCGGTGGTGCTGGGCTGGCTGCCCGCCTTCGGCATGGAAACCATCGGCGCCGGCTACACGGGCCTGGCGCGCGTGCAGGACGTGGCGCTGCACATGGTGCTGCCCACCATCTCGCTGGGCTGCTTCTTCATGGCGGTGTACGTGCGCCTCACGCGCGCTTCCATGCTGGAAGTGATGGGCATGGACTTCGTCAAGACCGCGCGCGCCAAGGGCGTGCCGGCCGGGCGCGTGATCCGCGTGCACGTGCTGCGCAACGCGCTGCTGCCGGTGATCACCTTCGCCGGCATCCAGCTCGGCCAGATGGCCGGCGGCGCGGTGCTGACCGAGACCGTGTTCTCGTGGCCGGGCATCGGCCGCCTGATGTTCGACGCGCTGCTGCAGCGCGACTACCAGTTGCTGCTGGGCATTTTCTTCGTCACCTCGGCGCTGGTGGTGTTCTTCAACCTGGTGACGGACATCGTCTACCGCTTCATCGACCCCCGCATCGCGGTGGGCGGCAAGGGAGCCGCGGCATGAAAGCCTTCGCTCGACGTTATGCGCGCAACTACGGCGCGGTGATCGGCCTGCTGGTGCTGCTGGCCGTGGTGGCGGTGGCGCTGCTCGCGCCCGTGCTGTACGAGGACTCGCCGTGGCTGATGGTGGGCGAGCCGCTGGTGCACCCGTTCGCCGACGCGGCCTATCCGTTCGGCACCGACATGCTGGGCCGCGACATCACCGCCGGCATGCTGTACGGCGCGCGCGTCTCGCTGCTGGTGGGCGTGATCTCCACCGGCGTGGCGCTGGTGTTCGGCATCCTGATCGGCTCGGTGGCCGGCTACTGCGGCGGCCGCGTGGACGACGCGCTGATGCGCTTCACCGAGTTCTTCCAGACCATTCCGCAACTGGCCATGGCGGTGGTGATCGTGGCCATCTTCAACCCGACCATCTACTCCATCGTGGCGGCCATCTCGGTGGTGTCGTGGCCGCCCGTGGCGCGCCTGGTGCGCGGCGAGTTCCTCACGCTCAAGCAGCGCGAGTTCGTGCAGGCGGCGGTGGTGATCGGCCAGAAGCCGCTGCGCATCATCCTCACGCAGATCCTGCCCAACGCCATGTCGCCCATCATCGTCTCGGCCTCGTTCATGGTGGCCACGGCGATCCTGACCGAGTCGGCGCTGTCCTTCCTCGGCCTGGGCGACCGCAACATGATGAGCTGGGGCTTCATGATCGGCGCGGCCCGCACCATGATCCGCGAAGCCTGGTGGATGAGCGTGTGGCCGGGCGTGGCGATCCTGCTCACGGTGCTGTCCATCAACCTGATCGGCGAAGGCCTGAACGACGCCATGAACCCCCAGCTGCGCCGCCGCGGCGAATGATCGAAAGGATGCCGCACATGCAAGCACCAGACCAGAATCCCGCGCAGAACGCCGCGCCGCTGCTGTCCGTGCGCGACCTCACCATCGCGCTGCCCGCCGGCGGCGACCGCCCGCACGCGGTCAGGGACGTGAGCTACGACCTGCGCGCCGGCGAGATCCTGTGCATCGTCGGCGAGTCCGGCTCGGGCAAGTCGATGAGCGCCAACGCCATCATGGGCCTGCTGCCGCCCTACCTCAAGCCGCAGGGCGGCCAGATCCTGTTCAAGGGCCGCGACCTGCTGGCGCTCGACGAAAACACCCTGCTGTCGATGCGCGGCAAGGACATGGCGATGGTGTTCCAGGAACCGCTGTCCGCGCTCAACCCGGTGATGACAGTGGGCGAGCAGATCGCCGAGGTGATGCGCGTGCACGGCGCCTATCCGGGCGAGGCGCGCAACCGCCGCGTGCTGGAACTGCTGGAATTCGTCGGCCTGCCCGACCCCGCCACGCTGACCCACAGCTACCCGTTCCGCCTGTCCGGCGGCCAGCGCCAGCGCGTGGTGATCGCCATGGCGCTGGCGCTCGAGCCCGCGCTGCTGATCGCCGACGAGCCCACCACCGCGCTGGACGTCACCACGCAGGCGCAGATCCTGGCGCTGATCAAGCGCATCCAGGCCGAGAAGGGCATGGGCGTGATGTTCGTCACGCACGACTTCGGCGTGGTGGCGGAGATCGCCGACCGCGTGGCCGTGATGGAAAAAGGCGTGCTGGTGGAAATGGGCCCGGCGCAGCAGGTGCTCAACCACCCGCAGCATCCCTATACGCGCCGCCTCATCGGCGCGGTGCCGCACGGGCGCGCCAAGGAGCGCCAGGCGGACGCGGCCGAGACCGTGCTGGAAGTGCGCGACCTGCGCAAGACCTACGTCTCGGGCGGCGGCCTGTTCAGCAAGAAGCGCGTGGTCAACGCGGTGGATGGCGTGAGCTTCCGCGTGCAGCGCGGGCAGACGCTGGGCATCGTCGGCGAGTCCGGCTCGGGCAAGTCCACCATCGGCAAGTGCCTGCTCAAGCTGACCGGCATCGACGGCGGCGAGCTGCTGTTCGACGGGCAGGACATCGCGCGGCTGAGCGAGCGGCAATTCCGCCCGCTGCGCAGCGACGTGCAGATGATCTTCCAGGACCCGTTCGCCTCGCTCAACCCGCGCCACACGGTGGGCCGCATCATCACCGACGGCCCGGTCGCCAACGGCGTGCCGCTGGCACAGGCCCAGGCGCGCGGGCGCGAGCTGCTGCAGCTGGTGGGGCTGGAGCCGTCGGCGTTCGACCGCTATCCCAACCAGTTCTCGGGCGGCCAGCGCCAGCGCGTCGGCATCGCGCGCGCGCTCGCGCTGGAGCCCAAGCTGCTGGTGGCCGACGAATCGGTCTCCGCGCTCGACGTCTCGGTGCAGGCGCAGGTGCTGCAGCTGCTGGCCGACCTGCAGAAGCGCCTGAACATCGGCCTGATCTTCATCACGCACGACCTGCGCGTGGCCGCGCAGATCTGCCATCACGTGATCGTGATGCACAAGGGGCGCGTGGTGGAGTCCGGCCCGCCCGACCAGATCTTCGACGCGCCGCGCCACGAATACACGCAGCGCCTGATTGCCGCGGTCCCCGGCAAGGAATGGGACCCGACCCTGATCCGCGCCGCTGCCTGAGGGCAGCGCGCAACAACCCGACATCAAAGACGGAGCAACGACAGATGAAGAACGCCGAACTGGTTCGCCGCAAGGACGCCGCCACCCCGCGTGGCGTGGGCGTGATGTGCAATTTCTACGCCGAGCGCGCCGAGAATTCGGAGATCTGGGATGTGGAGGGCAAGCGCTATATCGACTTCGCCGCCGGCATCGCCGTGCTCAACACCGGCCACCGCCATCCGCGCCTGGTCGAGGCGATCCAGCGCCAGCTCGACCGTTTCACCCATACCGCGTACCAGATCGTGCCGTACGCCAGCTACATCGAGCTGGCCGAGAAGATCAACCAGCGCGCGCCGGGCCGCTCGGCCAAGAAGACCGCTTTCTTCACCACCGGCGCCGAAGCCGTCGAGAACGCCATCAAGATCGCCCGCGCCGCCACCGGCCGGCCCGGCGTGATCGCCTTCTCGGGCGGCTTCCACGGCCGCACCATGATGGGCATGGCGCTGACCGGCAAGGTGGTGCCGTACAAGGTGGGCTTCGGGCCGTTCCCGGGCGAGGTGTTCCACGCGCCGTATCCGTGCGCGCTGCACGGCGTGTCGGTGGACGACTCGCTCAAGGCGCTGCAGCACCTGTTCAAGGCCGACGTGGATCCCAAGCGCGTGGCCGCCATCATCTTCGAGCCGGTGCAGGGCGAGGGTGGCTTCAACGTGGCGCCGCCGGCCTTCGTCAAGGCGCTGCGCGCGGTCTGCGACGAGCACGGCATCCTGCTGATCGCCGACGAGGTGCAGACCGGCTTCGGCCGCACCGGCAAGTTGTTCGCGATGGAGCACTACGACGTGGCGCCGGACCTGACCACCATGGCCAAGAGCCTGGCCGGCGGCATGCCGCTGTCGGCGGTGTGCGGCCGCGCCGAGGTCATGGACGCGCCCGCGCCTGGCGGCCTGGGCGGCACCTATGCCGGCAACCCGCTGGCGGTGGCTTCCGCGCTGGCCGTGCTCGACGTGCTCGAAGGCGAGCAACTGATCCCGCGCGGCGCCGCGCTCGGCCAGCGCCTGGTGGAGCGGCTGGAAAGCCTGAAGCCGCGCGTGCCGCAGATCGCCGAAGTGCGCGGCCTGGGCGCGATGGTGGCGGTGGAGTTCCGCCGCGCCGACGGCTCGCCCGACGCCGAGTTCACGCGCGAGGTGCAGAACCGCGCGCTGGAGCAGGGCCTGCTGCTGCTGTCGTGCGGCGTGTACGGCAACGTGATCCGTTTCCTGTTCCCGCTCACGATTCCCGACGCGGTGATGAACGAAGGGCTGGACATCCTGGCCGACGTGCTCACGCGCTGAGGCCGGGCCGCTGCGGCCCGCGCTCCGGCACTTCAAGACCAACATAACGAGACAGAACATCATGCAACTCAAGGATCCCAGCCTGCTGCGCTCGCAGGCCTTCGTCGGCGGCCTGTGGCAGGACGCCGACAGCGGCGCCACCTTCGCCGTCACCAACCCGGCCGGCGGCGCGCTGATCGGCACCGTGCCGCTGATGGGCGCCGCCGAGACGCGCCGCGCCATCGAGGCCGCGCGCGTGGCGCAGGCCGCGTGGCGGCGCAAGACCGCGCGCGAGCGCGCCCAGGTGATGCGCGCCTGGTACGACCTGATGATCGCCAACGCCGACGATCTCGCCGTGCTGATGACCTGCGAGCAGGGCAAGCCGCTGGCCGAGGCGCGCGGCGAGGCGCTTTATGCCGCCTCCTTCCTGGAATGGTTCGCCGAGGAAGCCAAGCGCGTAAACGGCGACGTGCTGGCCACGCCGGCGGCCGACAAGCGCCTGCTGGTGGTCAAGGAGCCGGTGGGCGTGTGCGCGGCCATCACGCCGTGGAATTTCCCGCTGGCCATGATCACGCGCAAGGCCGGCCCCGCGCTGGCCGCCGGCTGCGCCATGGTGCTCAAGCCGGCCGAGGACACGCCGCTGTCGGCGCTCGCGCTGGCCTTGCTGGCCGAGCGCGCCGGGCTGCCGGCCGGCCTGCTCAGCGTGGTGACCGGCGACGCCGCCAGCTCGATCGAGATCGGCGGCGAGCTGACCGGCAGCCCCGTGGTGCGCAAGCTCAGCTTCACCGGCTCCACCGAAGTGGGCCGCATCCTGATGCGCCAGTCCGCGCCCACCATCAAGAAGCTGTCGCTGGAACTCGGCGGCAACGCGCCGTTCATCGTGTTCGACGATGCGGATCTCGACGCCGCGGTGGAAGGCGCGATGGCTTCCAAGTACCGCAACGCGGGGCAGACCTGCGTCTGCGCCAACCGCCTCTACGTGCACGACAAGGTGTACGACGCCTTCGCGCAGAAGCTGGTGGCCGCGGTGGCAAAGCTCAAGGTCGGCGACGGCCTCGAGCCCGGCGTGCTGCAGGGCCCGCTGATCAACGAGGACGCGGTGGCCAAGGTCGAGCAGCACATCGCCGACGCCGTGGGCAAGGGCGCGCGCGTGCTCTGCGGCGGCAAGCGCCACCGCCTCGGCGGCACCTTCTTCGAGCCCACCGTGCTGGCCGGCGTCACGCCCGCCATGCTGGTGGCGAAGGAAGAAACCTTCGGCCCGCTCGCGCCGCTGTTCCGCTTTGGCAGCGACCAGGAAGTCATCGACATGGCCAACGACACCGAGTTCGGCCTGGCGTCCTACTTCTACAGCCGCGACATCGGCCGCGTGTGGCGCGTGGCCGAGGCGCTGGAATACGGCATGGTGGGCATCAACACCGGGCTGATCTCCAACGAGGTGGCGCCGTTCGGCGGCGTCAAGCAATCGGGCCTGGGCCGCGAAGGTTCCAGCTACGGCATCGAGGAATACCTCGAGACCAAGTACCTGTGCATGGGCGGCGTGGACCGCTGAGCCCGCACGGCAACCCCCTCACGCCCTTCAGCCATCACGCCCTTCAGGAGAGCCGCCATGAGCAGACCCCAAGCCGTTCCCACCGTTCAGGTCGACAACGACCGCGTGGCCGTCACCGAGTGGCGCTTCGCGCCGGGCGCCGAGACCGGCCACCACCGCCACGGCCATGACTACGTGGTGGTGCCGATGACCACCGGCGCGCTGCGGCTGGAGACGCCGGCCGGCGAAGTGGTCAGCCAGCTGGTGGCGGGCCGGGCCTACTACCGCGCGGCCGGCGTGGAGCACAACGTCATCAACGCGCACGAAGGCGAGTGCGTGTTCGTGGAAATCGAGATCAAGCGATGAATGCACCTTCAACCCACGCCGCCGCGCCGCGCGAGCGCAACGGCGGCCAGATCCTGGTCGAGCAGTTGCGCATCCAGGGCGTCAAGCGCGTGTTCCTGGTGCCGGGCGAAAGCTACCTGCCCTGCATCGACGCGCTGTACGACCACCAGGACGCGATCGAGCCCATCGTGTGCCGGCAGGAAAGCGGCGCCGGCTACATGGCGGAGGCCTACGGCAAGCTCACCGGCGAGCCCGGCATCTGCTTCGTCACGCGCGGGCCCGGCGCCACCAACGCCAGCATCGCCGTGCACACGGCGCACCAGGACTCCACGCCGATGATCCTGTTCGTCGGCCAGGTCGGCAACGACTTCATCGAGCGCGAGGCGTTCCAGGAAGTCGATTACCGCCGCATGTTCGGCCAGATGGCCAAGTGGGTGGCGCAGATCGACCGCACCGACCGCATCCCCGAGTTCATCGCGCGCGCGTTCGCGGTGGCCACCAGCGGCCGGCCCGGCCCGGTGGTGCTGGCGCTGCCCGAGGACACGCTGTGGGGCACCGCGGCGGTGGCCGACATGCCGCGCTACCAGCGCGCGCACGGCGCGCCCACGCCCGCGGCGCTGGACGCGCTGGCCGGCCTGCTGGAGCGCGCCGAGCGTCCGTTCATGCTGGTGGGCGGCTCGGGCTGGAGCGCGCCGGCGCAGCGCCGGCTCGAGGCGTTCGCCGAGCGCTTCGCGCTGCCGGTGGGCGTGGCCTGGCGCCGGCTGGAGTGCTTCGACAACCATCATCCGAACTACGCCGGCCACGTCGGCTGGGGCATGGGCGAGGCGCTGCGCCGGCGCATCCGCGAGGCCGACCTGCTGATCGCGGTGGGCACGCGCATGGGCGAAGCCACCACCGAGGGCTACACGGTGGTGGAAAGCCCGCTGCCGCGCCAGAAGCTGGTGCATGTGTACCCGGACGCCGACGAGCTGGGCCGCGTGTTCCAGCCCGCGCTGCCGGTGGCGGCGGACGTGAACGCGTTCGCCGCCGCGCTCGACGGCTTGTCGCCCGCGCGCGAACCGGCCTGGGCCGCGCACACCCGCGCGGCGCGCCAGGAGTACCTGGCCGCGCAGGAGCCCAAGGCCGCGCCCGGCAGGCTAAACCTGAACCGCGCCGCCTGCCACGTGCGCGACGTGCTGCCCGAAGACGCGTGCATCACGGTGGGCGCCGGCAACTACGCGCTGTTCCCGCATGCCTATTACCGCTTCAAGGGCGTGGGCACCAGCCTGGCGCCGACCGTGGGCTCGATGGGCTACGGCCTGCCCGCGGCGATCTCCGCCAAGCTGGAGAACCCGGAGCGCACGGTGGTCTGCTATGCCGGCGACGGCTGTTTCCAGATGAACCTGCAGGAGCTCGGCGTGGCCATGCAATACCGGCTCGGCATCGTGATCCTGGTGTTCAACAACGGCATCTGGGGCACCATCCGCTCCCACCAGGAGCGCGAATTCCCGGGCCGCACGATCGCGCTGGGCTTCGACAACCCCGAGTTCACCGAGCTGATCCGCGCCTATCGCGGCTACGGCGAGGTGGTGGACAGCGACGAAGCGTTCGGCCCCGCGTTCGCGCGTGCGCGGGCCTTCGCTGACCAGGAAAAGCTGCCGGCACTGCTGGAGTTGCGCTACGACGCCGACGGCATCGCCCCGGGCGTGACGCTCACGGAGATCCGCGAAGCCGCGTTCGCGCGGCAGCGGGCGGCCGCCTAGCGCTTTGTGCCGCTCCCTTCTCCCGCTTGCGGGAGAGGGGAGCCAACCGGCGGGAGCCAACCGGCAGTCATCTGCACCAAAGCCTCACCACGCTTCACCCAGCCTCACCACGAACACGACATCATGCGCGCCTTCTTCTCGGATGACCAACTGCTGCACCAGCCCCGCCAGTTCATGCGCGCGGGCCGCCTGTGCGAACCGACCGACGTGCCGGCGCGGGCCCATGCGCTGCAGCGCGCGCTGGCCGGGCGCGGCATCGAGCTGGCCGAGCCGGCCGATTTCGGCCGCGCGCCGCTGGAGGCCGTGCACAGCCCGGCCTACCTCGATTTCCTCGGCTATGCCCATGAGCGCTGGATGGCGCTGGCGCGGCCCGGTTTCGAGCCCGGCATCGAGGTGCTGCCGAATCTTTCGCCCTACTACAACGGCCGCGTGGACCAGCCGCGCCGCGTGCCGTGCCCGACCGACTCGATCATCGCGCAGGCCGGCTACTACCTCGGCGACCTGAGCGCGCCGCTCGGGCCGCAGAGCTGGCGCGCCATCCTGCGCTCGGCGCACAGCGCGGTGGCCGCCGCGCAGTATGTGTGCGAGCAGCAGGACCGCCAGGGCATCGCCTACTCGCTGTCGCGCCCGTCCGGCCACCATGCGCACAGTGACCGCGCGGTGGGCTTCTGCTACGTCAACAACTCCGCCATCGCCGCGGAGACGCTGCTCAAGCGCTTCGGCAAGGTGGCGGTGCTGGACGTGGACGCCCATCACGGCGACGGCACCCAGCAGATCTTCTACCAGCGCTCCGACGTGATGACGATCTCGCTGCACGCCGACCCGAGCGGCTACTACCCGTTCTATACCGGCTACGCCAACGAGCGCGGCTACGGCGCGGGCTACGGCTACAACCTGAACTTCCCGCTCGCGCACGGCACCGAGGACGACGGCTTCCTGGCCGCGCTCGACAACGCGCTCGACGCCCTGCGCGACTACCGTCCGCAGGCGCTGGTGCTGGCGCTGGGCTTCGATACCTACATCCACGATCCCATCAGCGTGCTGCGCGTGGGGCTGGACGCCTACCGCGGCATCGGCGAGCGCATCAACGCGCTGGGCGTGCCCACGGTGGTGGTGCAGGAAGGCGGCTACGAGGTCGATGCGATCGGCCCGGCGCTGGACGCCTTCCTGTCCGGCCTGGTGCCGGCGATGGCATGAACAGAGAACAACGGAGACACGACATGACCGCACTGAAGATCGACGGCGAGCGCCTGTGGCAATCGCTGATGGACCTGGCCCGCATCGGCGCCACGCCGCGCGGCGGCAACGCGCGCCTGGCGCTGACCGCGCTCGACGGTCAGGGCCGCGACCTGGTGACGGGCTGGATGCGCGAGGCCGGCCTGAGCGTCACCGTGGACCGCGTGGGCAACATCTTCGGCCGCCGCGCCGGGCGCAACGGCAGCCTGCCGCCGGTGATGACCGGCAGCCATATCGATACCCAGCCCACCGGCGGCAAGTTCGACGGCTGCTTCGGCGTGCTGGCCGGGCTGGAGGTGATGCGCACCCTCAACGACCACGGCGTGCAGACCGAGGCGCCGCTGGAGCTGGCGATCTGGACCAACGAGGAAGGCACGCGCTTCGTGCCCGTGATGATGGGCTCGGGCGTGTTCGCCGGCATCTTCCCGCTGCAGACCGCGCTGGATGCCACCGACAACGAAGGCAAGCGCGTGGCCGACGAGCTGCGCGCGATCGGCTATGCCGGCGAGGCCGAGGTGGGCGGGCGCGGGATCGGCGCGTATTTCGAGGCGCATATCGAGCAGGGGCCGGTGCTGGAGGAAGCCGACAACGTGATCGGCGTGGTGACCGGTTCGCTCGGCCTGCGCTGGTACGACCTGACCGTGACCGGCATGGAGGCGCACGCCGGCCCCACGCCGATGCCGCTGCGGCGCGACGCGCTGTACGGCGCCTCGTTCATCGTGCAGGAAGTGGTGCGCATCGCGCATGACTTCGCGCCGCACGGGCGCGGCACGGTGGGCGTGCTCGAAGTGCATCCGGCCTCGCGCAACGTGATCCCCGGCGAAGTGAAGTTCACGGTGGACCTGCGCCACCAGGATGCGGACCGCCTGGCCGAGATGGACGCGCGCTTGCGCGCGGCCTGCGCGGCGCTGGCGCGCGGCGAGACCACCGGCGCGCCGCTCGGCGTGAAGATCGAGGACGTGCAGTATTTCCCGCCCACGCCGTTCGCGCCGGAGCTGGTGGGCCACGTGCGCGGCCAGGCCGCGGCACTCGGCTACACGCACCAGGACATCGTCACCGGCGCCGGGCACGACGCGGTGTACATCGCCACGGTGGCGCCCACCGCCATGATTTTCGTGCCGTGCAAGGACGGCATCAGCCACAACGAGGTGGAGGATGCCAGGCCGGAGCACCTGGAAGCCGGCGCCAACGTGCTGCTGGGCGCGATGGTGGCGCAGGCCGGCGCATGAGCGCCGCCGTGCCGGCGGGCGGCAGCGCGGCGGGCTGGTGGCGCGGCGGCCTGATCTTCCTGTGCGCGGTGGCGCTGTTCGCCACCGTGGACGCCACCGCCAAGCACCTGGTGGGGCGCTATCCGGCGCCGTTCCTGAACGCGGTGCGCTATGCCGCCACCGCGACGGTGGCGGCCGTCATGCTGGCGCGCGCCGGGCGCCTGCGCTTCTGGCGCACGCCGCACCGCGGCCAGCTCGCGCTGCGCGGCGTGATGCTGGCGCTGGTGGGCACCTGCTTCATGACCGCGCTGCTGTGGATGCCGCTGGCCGAGGCCACCGCCATCTACTTCATGTCGCCGCTGGTGATCGTCGCGCTGTCGCCGTGGCTGCTGGGCGAGTACGTGGGGCCGCGCAAGTGGCTGGCGGTGGCCACCGGCTTCGGCGGCATGCTGCTGATCGTGCGCCCGGGCGGGCAGCTGCCGCTGCTGGGCACCTTGCTGATGGTGGCCGCGGCGCTGTCCTACGCCTTGCTGCAACTGCTGACGCGGCGCCTGGCCGGCAAGGCCGACGCGGGCGTGCAGTACGGTTTCGCGGCGGTGATCTGCCTGGTCGCCACCGGCCTGCCGGCGCCGTTCTTCCCGCCGGCCGCGTGGCCCGGCGCGGCGGACTGGCTGGCCATCCTCGCCATGGGCTTCATGAGCGCCGGCGCGCAGGTGCTGCTGATCCTGGCGCTGCAGCGCGCGCCGGCCTCCACGCTGGCGCCGCTCAACTATTGCCACCTGCTGCTGGCGCTGGTGTACAGCGCGCTGTGGTTCGGCCGCTGGCCCGACGGCCCGGCGCTGGCGGGCATCGCGCTGATCATCGCGGCCGGGCTGTCCCTGACCTTGCCAACGCGCGCGCCGGCTCCGGACGGTGCGCGCCTTCGTTCCACCTCAACCGCGGAATCATCATGAGTGAATTGCACGACCTCGCCTACTGGCGCCAGCGCGCCGCCACGGTGCCGATGCGCACCCAGGCCTATATCGGCGGCGCCTGGACCGACGCCGCCGGCGGCGCCACCTTCGAGACCCGCAACCCGGCCACCGGCGCGCTGCTGGCGCATGTCGCCGCGTGCGGCGGCGCGGACGTGGACCGCGCCGTGGCGGCCGCGCGCGCGGCGTTCGAGTCCGGCGTGTGGTCGCAGATGCCGCGCCGCGAGCGCAAGGCGGCGCTGCTGCGGCTGGCCGCGCTGATCGAGGCGCAGCGCGAGGAACTGGCGCTGCTGGAGACGCTCGACATGGGCAAGCCCATCGGCGACGCGCTGCTGTACGACATTCCCGAGGCCGCGCGCACCTATGCGTGGTACGCCGAGGCCATCGACAAGCTCTACGACGAGATCGCGCCCACCGACGGCAATACGCTGGCCACCATCACGCGCGAGCCGCTCGGCGTGGTGGCCGCGGTGGTGCCGTGGAACTACCCGCTGCTGATGGCAAGCTGGAAGGTGGCGCCGGCGCTGGCCGCCGGCAACAGCGTCATCCTCAAGCCGGCCGAGCAGTCGCCGCTGACCGCGCTGCGCCTGGCCGAGCTGGCGGAGCAGGCCGGCATTCCCGCCGGCGTGTTCAACGTGGTGCCGGGCCTGGGCGCGGAAGCGGGCCAGGCGCTGGGGCGCCACCCGGACGTGGACTGCATCGCCTTCACCGGTTCCACCGCCACCGGCAAGCGCTTCATGGAATACGCGGGCCAGTCCAACCTCAAGCGCGTGTGGCTGGAGTGCGGCGGCAAGTCGCCGCATATCGTGTTCGACGACTGCCCGGACCTCGACCGCGCCGCGCAGGCGGCCGCCGTGGGCATCTTCAACAACCAGGGCGAGATCTGCATCGCCGGCTCGCGGCTCTACGTGCAGCGCGGCATCTACGATGCCTTCATGGCGCGGCTCGAAGCGGCCGCGGCGCGCATGCAGCCCGGCGACCCGCTCGATCCGTCCTCCGCCATGGGCGCCATCGTCGACGCGCGCCAGCTCGACCGCGTGCTGTCGTTCGTCGACGCGGGCCAGCGCGAAGGCGCGCGCCTGCGCCTGGGCGGGCAGCGCGTGCGCGGCGAGAGCGGCGGCTATTTCCTCGAGCCGACCATCTTCGAGTGCCCGTCGCAGTCGCTGTCGATCGTGCGCGAGGAGATCTTCGGCCCGGTGCTGGCCGTGACCGTGTTCGACACCGAGGACGAAGCCGTGCGCATGGCCAACGATTCGCCGTACGGCCTCGGCTCCGGCTTGTGGACCGCGAACCTGTCGCGCGCGCATCGCGTTTCGCGCCGGCTGCGCGCCGGCCTGGTGTGGGTCAACTGCTACATGGACGGCGACGTCACGGTGCCGTTCGGCGGCGTCAGGCAATCCGGCAACGGGCGTGACAAGTCATTGCATGCGCTCGATAAATACACGGACCTGAAGACGACCTGGATTCATCTCGAATGACGGTATTGATTTAAAGAAATCGAGCAATTCATAACTTCGGATTTCCCGAAAAATGGCAGGACCGTATCGCACGGAAAGGGCGAACCTGTCGCCTTCTGCGCGATACTGTCCTGCTTTTTTCGTTTTTTGTGCCGGCGCGCGCCGGCTTGAAATTCCATCGCAGTGCATGAAACGGAAGCGGAAATCCAATAGCGTGCATATTGCGCCGTAAACGGTATTGGAAATTCAAAAAAATGCCGTTTCTCAATGGCATGGCAATTGCTTGACTGGCCTACACCCCGAGCCGGGACGATCCAATCTCCTAGAGGCAAGCCATACCATGCACAATCCTTCGTTCGAGAAACGACGCGCAGCCATGCTCGCCATCCTGCTGGGCGCCGCCGCGCCTTCGTTGTTCGCCCAGGGCGCGCGCGACTGGCCCACGCAGCCGGTGCGCATCGTGGTGCCGTTCCAGGCGGGCTCCGCCACCGACCTCATCACGCGCCAGATCGGCATCGGCCTGGGCAAGGAATACGGCCAGACCTTCGTGGTGGAGAACCGCCCCGGCGCGGCGGCCATGATCGGCAGCGAGACCGCGGCGCGCGCGCCCGGCGACGGCTACACCCTGCTGATGTCCGGCCCCGCCTCGATGGTGACCAACCGCTTCCTGTACAAGAAGCTCAGCTACGACCCGGATGCGTTCGAGAAGGTCGCGGTGGTGGCCTTCACGCCCAACATCCTGCTGTCCAGCCCGGACCTGCCGTTCAAGACGCTGCCGGAGATGGTCGCCTACGCCAAGGCCAATCCGGGCAAGCTGACCTATGCGTCGTTCGGCGCCGGCACCACCTCGCACATGGCCGGCGAGATGCTCAAGGCGCTGGCCGGCATCGACATCGTGCACGTGCCGTACAAGGGCGCCGGCGAGGCGATCCCCGCGCTGCTGTCGGGCCAGGTGTCGATGTACTTCGACACCATCATGACCGGGCTGCCCTACGTGAAGGCCGGTAAGCTGCGCGCGCTGGGCGTGTCCAACAGCAAGCGCTCGGCGATGGCGCCGGACATTCCCACCATCGCGGAGCAGGGCTATCCGGGCTACGACATCGCGCCGTGGTACGGCATCGTCGCGCCCAAGGGCACGCCGCCGGACGTGGTCAACAAGCTCAACGTGTCGATCAACAAGCTGCTCAAGGACCCCGGCTTCCGCGAGAAGCTGGCTGCCACGGGCGCGGAGCCGCGCGGCGGCTCGGTGGCGGATTTCAGCGCGATGGTGGGCGCGGAGATCCCGCGCACGGAAAAGCTGGTCAGGCAGTCGGGGATCAGCCTGCAGTAGCGCATGCCGCCGGCCGGCGGCATGCGCCCCGTGCCGGCCTACATCATGTGGCGGGAGAAGCGGCCGTGCTCGGCGCCGGCCATCAGTTCGGCGAACTGCTCGCAGGTCATGTGGACCAGCTGCTGGTGATCGCCCGCCTCGAAGAACACTTCCGGCTGGGCCAGCAGGCTGTCGTCGAGGTAGGTGTGCATGCCGTACGCCATCGCCACCGGCGGGATGGCGCCGAAGTCGCAGTCCTTGAAGACTTCGCGGATCTCGTCCTCCTGCGCGAGGATCAGCGTGCGGCCGGTCTGCGCGCACAGCGCCGACAGGTTCAGGTGATGGGTGGACGGGATCACCACGGCCACATAGCCGATCTCGTCTTCCAGCAACAGGGTCTTGGCCAGGCGGTCTCCGGGAACGTGCGCTGCCTCGGCAGTGGCCATGCTGCTGAGGGTGTAGGGATGGCGGATGGTATCGAAACGGCTGTTCCTGCTGTTCAGGCAATTTGCCAGGGTGGTAGCCAAGGCCATGATGCGTCTCCTTCGCTGTACGTTGCAGTCTGGGCCGGGGGACCCCTGCGTTTCCTACTATAGACGGCGCCGCCCGGATGCAAAGCCGCTATCGGTGGGGATGGGATGGCGGTGACGCCGGCGCCATGCGGGGCTCAGTCCGCGCCGGGTGCCGCGTCGGGCTCTCCGGCGGGCACCGCCTGGCGCGGGGCGGGCCACAGGACCCGCAGCTCGGTCTTGAGGAAATTGAGCAGGTAGCGCGTGGCCATGGTCTGGTAGCGGTTGGGCATGGTCAGCATGTAGAGCCGGCTGCCGAACACGCTGATGCGGTAGTCCGGCAGCAGCGCCACCAGGGTGCCCGCGGCCAGTTCGCCGGCCACGGCGTAGAGCGGGAAGATGCCCAGGCCCACGTCGCCCAGCACGCCGTCCTTGAGGAAGGCGAAGTTCTCCGAGCTCAGCGTGGGTTCCAGCGCCACCTGTTCGCGCGCGGCATCGGCGCCGTGGCCGCGCGTGCCGAACGCCTTGAGCTTCTGGCCGATCGGCGAGGCGCACACGATGGCGTGATCCTTGAGGTCGGCCAGCTCGCGCGGGGCGGGGTGGGCGGCCAGGTAGCCGGGCGCGCCGCACACGATCCACTCCACCACGCCGATCTCGGTGGCGACCACCGAGTCCGGCGGGGTGGAGATGATGCGCAGGGCCACTTCCACGTCTTCGGACACCAGGTTGTGGATGCGGTTGTCGAACACCACGTCGAGCGTGATGTCGGGGTAGCGGTGCTTGAACTTCACCAGCAGCTGGGACATCAGCGCGTGGCCCAGGCCGGTCGGCACCGACAGGCGCACATGGCCCTGCAGGCTCTTGCCCATGCTGTTGATCAGCGCGTTGGCGGCCGCCACCTCGCCGAGGATGTTGCGGCCATGCTCGTAGAGGCCGGCGCCCACCGGGGTGGGCTCCACGTGGCGCGTGGTCCGGCGCAGCAGCTGCACGCCGAGCGCTTCCTCCAGCGCCTTGAGGTGGTAGCTCACGTTGGCGCGCGTCATCTTGAGCTTGCGCGCGGCGGCCGACAGGTTGCCGGCGTCGACGATGTCCACGAACAGGCGGAGGGCGTTGAGGTCCATGTGGCGCTTGAAATCCTTGCAGTGAGAGCGTGCCGGCGGGCGCGGCGTGGCAGGCAGTTTAGCGTCGTTCGCCGCGCCTACAGTTCCGCCTCCAGCGGCAGCAGGCGCAGCAGCCCCTGGCCGACATGCTGGAGGAAACTCATGTCCGGCTCGCTGCGGTAGGTCTTGAGCAGGCCGTCCTCGCGCGTGATCCACACCATCCGCGGCTGCCCGCCGGCGGGGTCGGTTTCCAGCATGACCTTGTAGGCGACGTCGAGCAGCTTGTCGTCCAGCCCCGCGCCGAGGGCGGCGCACAGCGCCGCGCTGTCGAGCACCACGCCCATCTCGGTGTTGAGCCGGGCCGAGCGCGGGTCCAGGTTGAGCGAGCCGACGAACAGCAGGCGGCGGTCCACCATATAGCTCTTGGCGTGCAGGCTCGCGCGGCTCTTGCTGACCAGGCTGCGGTGGCCGCCGCGCGCCATTTCCGCGTAGGCCGAGGGCTTGAGCTCGTACAGCTCGATGCCCGCTGCGAGCAGGGCCTGGCGCGCGGGCGCGTAGCCGGCGTGCACGGCGCTGACATCGGTGGCGGCAAAGGAATTGGTAAGGATGCGCACGTGCACGCCGCGCCGGGCGATGCCGGCGAGCCAGTCGATCGACTTGCGGTCTGGCACGAAGTACGGCGAGACCAGCGACAGCTCGCTCTGCGCGCTGCCCAGCAGGCGCGCCAGTTGCGGGATCGCGTGGCTGGCATCGTCTTCGGGCGGCAGCGTGACCTTGGCGGCCTGGTCGGCGATCACCTCGGCGCGCCCCCAGTAGGCCGGCAGCCTGCCGCTTTCGAGCGCGCTCACCATGCCCGAGGCCAGCAGTTCCTGCGCGTACTCGCCGCCGCGGGCCTGCGCGGCCTGCCGGGCGAGGTATCTGCGCAGCATGTCCACCTCGGCCGGCGCATCGTCGGGGGCGGGCAGCAGCCCGGCCGCAGGGTAGCTCGACGCGCTGTTCCAGTAATCGTCGAACACGGCGGATACCTGCCGCACCACCGGGCCGCCGGCCAGCACGTCGAAGTCGGTGAAGTCGCTGGCGGTGTCGGCGGAGAAATAGGCGTCGCCGATATTGCGCCCGCCCACCACCGCGAGCTGGTTGTCGGCGGTCATCGACTTGTTGTGCATGCGCCGGTCCAGGCGCCGGAAGCTCGTGGCGAAGTCGAACCAGCGCGCGCCGCGGTTGGCGAACGGGTTGAACAGCCGCACCTCGATGTTGGGATGGGCGTCGATGGCCGCCAGCGCGCGGTCCTGCCCCGACAGGTGCAGGTCGTCGAGCAGCACGCGCACGCGCACGCCGCGGTCCGCCGCCGCGACCACGGCGCCCAGCAGGGACTTGCCGGTGAGGTCGGCGTCGAAGATGTAGTACTGCAGGTCCAGGCTGCGCTCGGCGCCGCGCGCCAGCGCCAGCCGCGCCACCAGCGCGTCCGGGCCGGACGACAGCGGGTAGAACACCGATTCGCCCGGATGCCGGGACTGTCCGGGCGCCAGCACCTGCCCCAGGCGCGTGCCGGCGGTGTCGGCGAGCGCCTGCGAGGGCGTGCCGCCGGGCGGCTGCGGCAGGCTGGCGCAGGCGGCCAGCAAGACCAGCGCCAGCGCCGCGGCGGCGCGCGCGGCGAGCCGGCCCGCCCCGGTGGCCTTGCCGCGTCCGCCGGCATTGCTCATGGGCGGCACGGGCGGTGCGGGCTGGACGGGGAGGGCGGGGAGGGCGGGAGGGGCGGGTTTATTTCGCGGCGCAAGCGGCGGCATCTGTATTCCCCCGAATTGAATCCGGTCCGGTTCGCGTGGATCATGCGATTTGCACGGTACCATCGCCAGGCTCCGGGAAGCAAAGAATGGATGCATGCCAACGCATGCAATGCGGCCGCGCCAATTCGCATTGGCGCGTGCCGGGTGCGTTTGAATCAAAGCAGGCAATGCATTGCGATTCAAGTCCCGCGGGCCGGCCCGCTTCTTTGCATGCCGATTTCCCGGCCGTATTCCGGCGCCGCTCCGGCGGCGCTTGCCGATAGCCGGCGCTACGGGAAAGTGGATATTGCTTAGCTCCGGCTTTGCCTGCCTTGGACAAAACCCTTGCCGGGTTTGCCAATTGTGTGCAATGGATCGTGGCCCCACATTGATCCACGCCGTCGCCGGCCTGCGCGCCTTGCCGGGCGCGGCCGGCGGGCATCGGTCGCGGCAATTGACGCCATTCAGCTTTCGAATGCCTTTCGATTGCGCCCCGGATTGCCTGAAGCCAGCGGCGCAACAACAGCCACAGCCGGGACGGAAATGCGAAATATCCCCTCGACTAATACGTGAATTCGCCTTTTCGTGCTGCGCATTGGGGCTGCGGCCAATCGCGCCAATCGCGCGCAATCGAACCAATCGGCACTGTGGCGGGTCTCGGCAATAGGCCGGAAAAATTCACTCGGGTGTATCAAGTTCTTACGCAGCTATATTTTCATTAATCAAACGTGGTAGGCTACGGCATCCGATTTTCCCCCTATCATTCAATTAACCCTCCCCAGGAGAATCCAAATGGCGACGTACAAGCAACTGATTGCGGAGAAGGAAGCGCTCGAAGCAAAACTGGCGGAAATGCGCGCCAGCGAAGTGGCTGGCGTCATTGCCCAGATCCAGGGCCTGATGACGGAATATGAACTGACGGTCGACGACATCGCGCCCAAGCGCCGCCGCGGCCGTCCGGCCGCCGGTGCCAACGGCAAGGCCGCCAAGCCCAAGAGCACCCTGCCCCCGAAGTACCGCGACCCGAAGACCGGCGCCACCTGGACCGGCCGCGGCCGCGCCCCGGCATGGCTGGGCAAGAACCGCGCGCGCTTCCTGATCGCCGAAGCCTGATCGAGGGCGGCGCCTGGGCGCCGCCGGGCTTTGCCATCGCGCCACCCGCCGCGAGCCTGCGGCGGGTGCGTCCCCGCCTTTTCCCCCGCGCCGGTCCCGGTTCTTCCTCGCTTCATCCCCCCCGCTTTCCGCTTTTCCATTCCCCTGAAATTTCTGCGATGTGATGCAAGGCTAATATCAGGCGGATTGTAAAATATGGCTATCCAGTCTGTCCAAGATGTGTGGGATTGTCAAAATTCGATGACGGCGTAACATGTTGGCCACATCGTTGTTTGCCTTGACCGGAGATTTCCCCCATGAGCCTGGATGCCGAATCCTTTTCGCTGCTGCGCGCGTCGGTGCAGCGCTTTATCGACGAACGCCTGAAGCCGGCCGAAGACACGCTCGAGGAAACCGACGACGTGCCGGCCGAGATCGTCGCCGACATGAAGGAGATGGGCCTGTTCGGCATCTCCATCCCCGAGAACTACGGCGGCATCGGCCTGTCGATGTCGCAGGAGTGCGATGTGGTGTACGACCTCGGCCACACCGCCTTCGCCTTCCGCTCGGTGTTCGGCACCAATGTCGGCATCGGCTCGCAGGGCATCCTGATGGACGGCACCGAGGCGCAGAAGCAGGCCTACCTGCCCAAGATCGCCAGCGGCGAGCTCATCATCTCGTTCGCGCTGACCGAGCCGAACGCCGGCTCCGACGCGGCCTCGCTGCAGACCAGGGCCGAGCTCGACGGCGACCACTACGTCATCAACGGCACCAAGCGCTTCATCACCAACGCGCCGCGCGCGGGGGCCTTCACGCTGATGGCCCGCACCGGCGGCGCCGGCGCCTCGGGCATCTCGTCGTTCATCGTGCCGGCCGACACCCCGGGCATTTCGCTGGGCAAGCCGGACAAGAAGATGGGCCAGCGCGGCACCAAGACCTGCGACGTGGTGCTGGAGAACGTGCGCGTGCCGGCGGCCAACATCATCGGCGGCGTGCCGGGCGTGGGCTTCAAGACCGCCATGAAGGTGCTCGACCGCGGCCGCCTGCATATCTCGGCGCTGGCCTGCGGCATGGCGCACCGGCTGATCACCGACGCGGTGGCCTATGCCAGGGAGCGCAAGCAGTTCGGCCAGCCGATCGGCGATTTCCAGCTGATCCAGGCGATGCTGGCCGACAGCCAGGCCGAGCTCTACGCGGGTCTGTCGATGGTGCGCGACTGCGCGCAGCGCTATGACGCCAAGACGCCCGGCAAGAGCGACCCGGAAGTCAGCATGCTGGCCTCGTGCACCAAGATGTTCTGTACCGAGATGGTGGGCCGCGTGGCCGACCGCGCGGTGCAGATCCACGGCGGCGCCGGCTACATCGCCGAGTACAAGGCCGAGCGCTTCTACCGCGACGTGCGCCTGCTGCGCCTGTACGAAGGCACCACGCAGATCCAGCAACTGATCATCGCCAAGCAATTGCTGCGCGACTGATCCGGCCGTGCGCCAGGCGGGCGCGGGCCTGGCCCCGTCCCGCCGCGCGCAGCCATCCCTGGCGGCCCGTGCCGCCGGCGCGCGCGGAGGCCGCCTTCGCGGCCCCGCCTGCGCGCTCCTGCTGCCCCCGACGGAGACCACCCATGATGGCGTTCGCCGCTTCCCGTGTTCCCGCGCCCGGCGGTGACCTGCCGCCGGGTGCCGACGACGGTCCCGCGCGGCCCGGCCACGCGCCGTGCTATGCGCTCATCGCCGCGCTGATGGCTGCCGCGCCGCAGGCCGATGCCCCGCCCGACGCCGTGCGCCTCGCGCTCGGCGCCGCCGGCGCGCTGGGCCGCTCCGACCCGGTGTCTTCGGTCCAGGCGGCGCCGCTGCAGAGTTTCGATGGCGCGCTCTACCGCACCGGCACCGGCGCCTGGACCATCCTCTACGGCGACCGCCTGCCCGCGTCTCACGCGCGCTTCATGATTGCGTACCTGCTCGGCCGCCAGTTGCTCGGCGGGCCCGGCCTGGCGTTCGTGGAATGCACCGCGCAGGCGCTGATGGCGATGCCGGACGACGAATCGGCCGGTGGCCTGGCCTATTCGTTCGCGGCCCGGCTGCTGATGCCGCTGGAAGCCTGCCGCCGCAACCTGCCCGGCGCGGTGGACCTGGACGCGCTGGCCGCGCTGGCGCAGCGCTTCGGCCTGCCGCTGCCGCACGTGGCGCGGCGCTGGCTGTCCTATACCGCGCAGCAGGCCGTGCTCACGCTCGAGCGCGACGGCCGCCCGCTCGGCACGTGGACCAGCGAGACCGCCTTCGGCCTGCGCGCGTGCGACCTGGCCGGCGCGCGCCAGGCGCTCGAGGACGGCACCGGCATCGCCCTGGCCCTCGGGCCCCGGCGTGCGGCCGTGCGTGCCTCGCAGCAACGGCACGCGGCGTTCCCGCGCTAGTGCTGCGGCGCTTCGGCGCCGGCGCGCGGGGCGGGCGCGGCTACCGCCGCCTCAGTGTTCGTGATGCAGGTACTTCGCCTGGCGCGGCAGCCGGAAGCTGACGATGAACACGATCACCATCATCACCGTCACGTACCAGTAGAAGCTCGACTCGTGGCCCAGCGACTTCAGGTCCAGCGCCACGTACTCGGCCGAGCCGCCGAACACCGCGTTGGCCACCGCGTACGCCAGCCCCACGCCCAGCGCGCGGACCTCGGTCGGGAACATCTCGGCCTTCACGATGCCGCTGATCGAGGTATAGAGGCTGACGATGGCCAGCGCCACCGAGATCAGCACGAAGGCGGCGAACGGGCTGTGCACGCCCTTGAGCGCCGTCATCACCGGCACCGTGCCGAGCGCGCCCAGCGCGCCGAACAGCAGCATGTTGTTGCGCCGCCCGATGCGATCCGACAGCATGCCGAAGAACGGCTGCATGCACATGTAGAAGAACAGGCAGCCCGTCATCACGTAGCTGGCGGTCTTGATCGACATGCCGGCCGTGTTGACCAGGTACTTCTGCATGTACGTGGTGAACGTGTAGAAGATCAGCGAGCCGCCCGCGGTATAGCCGAGCACCGTGAAGAAGGCCGCCTTGTGGTTGCGGAACAGCTCGGTGAGCGTGCCGGCCTCCTTGCTCGAGCGCGTGGCGGCCGACGTGGTCTCGTGCAGCGTGCGGCGCAGGAACAGCGCGATCACGGCGGTGACGGCGCCGACCACGAACGGAATGCGCCAGCCCCAGGCCTTGAGTTCCGGCTCGTCGAGGAACTGCTGCAGCGCCACTACCACCAGCACCGCCAGCAACTGGCCGCCGATCAGCGTGACGTACTGGAACGAGGAAAAGAAGCCGCGCTGGCCCTTGAGCGCCACCTCGCTCATATAGGTCGCGGTGGTGCCGTATTCCCCGCCCACCGAGAGGCCCTGCAGCAGCCGCGCCACCAGTAGCAGCGCCGGCGCCCAGGCGCCGATGCTGGCGTAGGTGGGCAGGCAGGCGATCAGCAGCGAGCCGCCGCACATCATCGTCACCGACAGCAGCAGCGAGTTCTTGCGGCCATGGCGGTCGGCGATGCGCCCGAACAGCCACCCGCCGATCGGCCGCATGAGGAAGCCGGCGGCAAACACGCCCGCGGTGTTGAGCAGTTGCGCGGTGGGATCGGATTTGGGGAAGAACGATCCCGCGAAATAGATGGCGCAGAACGCGTAGACGTAGAAATCGAACCACTCGACGAGGTTGCCGGAAGACGCGGCGACGATGGCGTAGATGCGCTTGCGCTTTTCTTCTGCAGTCGGGGGAGCGGTGAAAACGGGGGCGGACAGATCGGTCATGTTATGCCTTCTCCTTTCATCATGCCGCTGCGCCGAGGACGGCTGCAGGGCGAAGCAGGCATGCAGGTTGCCAGTGTACTGCGATTGCCCAGGCATGAGGCGCCACGCGCGCACGGTGACCGGTCACCGGCGAAGGGCAGCGGGGGAACGACCAGACGGAAGGACAAGACGGAAGGATGGGGGCGGGGGCACGTGAGGGCCGCCGCCGAATGCGGCGCACGCCGGGGGCATGCGCCTGCCGCGCGAAGCCTGCGGGCGCCGCGCGTGCGAGAGCTTGACGAATGACCGCGCGCTGCTGCGCGCTTTGCACGGCGACGGCATGTCGCCCGGTATTGCCGCGCACGCATTTCGCGGACTGGCGGGCGCCCGGCGCGACCGCGGTGCCTTGCGGCGGTGCCTACCGTGGTGCTTTACTGCGGTTCCTGCCGCGATTCCTGGCGCGGCTCCTGCGCGTCTTGCGCATCCTGCGGCCATACGGCGTCCACGTCCCGCAGCAGGTGGCCTGCCAGGATATAGTCGCCCAGCCGGGTGGCCTTGGCCTCCAGATCGAGCAGTTCGTGATCGGCCAGCGTGCCGAGGTCGAACTGGCAATACAGGTTGCGTTGGCGGAAGGTGGTCTTGGTCTTGGCCAGCCCTTCGATGAGGGCTTCGCGTGAATGGACAGCGATGCTTTCCTGTCCCCGGTACTGCACTTTAATGCCGCGTTTCTCTCCGAGCCGGCCCAGTTCGACGGCATCCTGCCATCCGGTCTCATAGTCCAGCTCAAGGGCCAGCACATCTTTCGATGCGAGAAGCCGAAGCGCTTCTGCTTTGCTGCTAGCTCGCACTATTGACATCCACACCTCTTATCTCGACTTATACTGTACGAATATACAGTCAACGCGCTATTGCGGCAAGGGGTTGCCCCCCGGCCACGCACGTTGCCGCGCCGCGGGCGGCCAGCGATGCCCGGGCGGACTCCATTTTCCTCCAGTCTGGCCGTTTCAGGGGGACGGCGTTGCGGCTTCCGCGGTGGCTTCCGTCGTGTTACCCGTCGTCATGGTGGTCCCGGCGTTTTGCGCCGCCGTGACAGAAAAATCCCCGGCGTATACCTGGACCACCCTGGCCGGGTCCAGGTACTTGCGGATCGCGGCGTTGACCTGCTCCACGCTCGCCGTGGCGATACTGTGCTCGAACTCCGTGACATAGCGCATGGTGCGGCCCAGGAACAGCTGGCTGGCCAGCGTGCCAGCCAGGGAAGCGTCGCCGGTGCGCGCCAGCGCGCCTTGCTGCAGCAGGCCGTTGCGGGCCTGCGCCAGTTCCTCCGGCGTGATGCCCTGTGCCGCCAGCCGGGCCAGTTCCTCCGCCACGCCGCGCTTGAGCTTGTCCAGGTTCTGCGGCGCATAGGCCGCTTGCATGCCGAAGCGCCCGTTGCTGTCCAGCGCGCCGACCTGCACGAAGCTGCCCACACTGTAACTGATGCCGTCCCGCTGGCGCAGGCGGTCGGCCAGCCGGCTCTTGAGCGGGTTGCCGCCGAAGACGCGGCTGGCGATCACCAGCGCCGGATAGTCGGGCGCGTCGCTGGTCAGTTCCACCGCCAGCGCCGCCAGGTAGACGGCATTGGCCTTGCCGGCGGTCTCGCGGGTCAGGCTGGCCGGCGGCAGCGCCACGAACGGGCGGGGGATACGGGCATAGGGCACCTGCGCGCGCCAGTCGCCGAACAGGCTGGCCAGCTGGGCGCGGGCGGCCGGCTGGTCGAAGTCGCCCACCAGCGTGACCTGCCCGCTGGCGGCGCCGTAGAAGCGTGCGTGGAAGGCGCGCACGTCCTCCAGCTTCAGGCGCCTGAGCGCGGCGATGTCCTCTTCGGGCGTGGCCACGTAGCGCGGATCGCCGGCGGGATAGGGGTTGCCGTGCCGCCCCAGCGCGGTCGAGGCGAGCGTTTCCGGGCGCCCCAGTCCGCTTTCGATGCCGGCGATGGCGTTGGCGCGCAGCGTCTCGAACTCGGCCGCGGGCAGGCTCGGCTCGCGCAGCACGTCGCGGATCAGCGCCAGGGTCTGCGCCAGGGTGTCGCGCCGCGCCTCGAAGCGCACCGTGACCGTTTCCTCGTCGCCCTGCACCGAAACCGAGGCCTTGAGCGCGGCCAGGCGGTCCGAGATCTGTTGCCGGTCCAGGCTGGCGGTGCCCCGCATCAGCATGGCGGCGGTGACGTCGCCGGCCGCGTCCAGCCCGTGCAGGCTGCCCAGGTCGCCCATGCGCAGCACCACCCGGCCGCTTACGGTCTGTCCGCGGCTGGGTTTGGGCAGTAACGCAAACTGCATGCCGTTGGCCAGCGTGCCGCGCAGCGTGTGGGCCTCGATATTCTCCGGGCTGGGGTCGAAGGCGGCCACCGCCGCCTTGGCCGGCCTGGGCCGGAAACCCGCCACCAGGGCGGCCACGTCCGGCGCGGCGGGCATGGCGGCCGGGGCCAGCCCGGCCGTGGCGGTCTCGCCGGGCATGTCGAGCGGGATAAAACGGCCAAGCGTGCGGTTGCTCGGGCGCAGGTAGTTCTGCGCCACGCGCTGCAGGTCGGCCAGCGTGACTTGCGCGGCCTGGTCGCGCGCGATCAGCAGCAGGCGCCAGTCGCCCTTGGCGATGGCCTCCGACAGCGCCACCGCGTAGCCGGAAGGGTTCTCCAGCAGGCGCTCGTAGGCGTTGAGCAGGCGGGTGCGCGCACGGTCCAGCTCCACCTGTGTCACCGGCCGCGCGGCAAAGCCTTCCACCTGCGCCACCAATATCGCGCGCGCGGCTTCCAGGTCCTGTGTCTTGCTCAGGCCCGCGCCGAACATCGCCGAGCCCGGATCGCGCATCGACGATGCCGAGCCGAACTGCCAGTTTGCCTTGCCGGTCTCGACCAGCGCCTTGTACAGGCGCCCGCCCGCGCTGTCGGAAAGGATGTCCGCCAGCAGCTGCATGGCCGCCGCATCGGGGTGCGCGCCCGGCGCGATGTGGTACTGCACGGCCACCATCTGCGCGTCGTCCGCGCGGCGCAGCGTGATCTCCCGCGTGCCTTCCTGCGGCGGCTCCACGGTGTACTGTGCCGGCAGCACGCGCGCCGGCTTCGGGATCGGGCCGAAATAGGCGCCGATGCGCGCCAGCGTGGCTGCCGCGTCGAACTTGCCGGCCACCACCAGCACCGCATTGTCGGGCTGGTAGTAGCGGCGGTAGAAATCCTGCAGGTTGCCGATGGCGACATGCTCCACGTCGCTGCGCGCGCCGATCGGCACCTTGCCGTAGTTGTGCCAGCGGTAGGCCGCCGCGCGCATCTGCTGCGCCAGCATGGCGCCGGGCTCGTTCTCCGAGCGTTCCATCTCGTTGCGCACCACGGTCATTTCGCTGTCGAGCGATGCGCGCGCGATGAAGCTGTTGACCATGCGGTCCGCTTCCATCTTCAGCGCCCAGTCCAGGTTCTCCTCGCTGGCGGAGAAGCTCTCGAAGTAGTTGGTGCGGTCGAAGCTGGTGGTGCCGTTGAACTGCATGCCGCGGCGCGTGAGTTCCTGCGCGATGGCGTTGCCGGGCAGGGCCGGCGTGCCCTTGAACAGCAGGTGCTCGAGCAGGTGCGCCATGCCGGTCTCGCCGTAGTTCTCGTGGCGGCTGCCGACCAGGTAGGTCAGGTTGACCGTGGTCACCGGCTGGGCCGCGTCGGGCGCCAGCAGCACGCGCAGGCCGTTGGGCAGCCGGTACTCGGTGATGCCTTCGGCGCTGGCCACCTGCACCGGCGCCGCGGTGGCGGCAGCGGGGAATGCCGGCGTGGAAACGCTGAAGCTGAAGGCCAGGGCCAGCAGGCAGGTAAGGCGCTTGAGGATAAGACGCATGCGGAGTTCGGCTTGGAAGAGGTTGCCCGGGGTGCCGGGCCGCGGCCGCGGGACAGGCTGCGGGACGCGCGGCAAGGCCGGCCAGGAGGCCGATTCTAGCCGTTGCCGCGCGGCGTGGCGGCGGCGTGCCGCGTTTTCCGAAATTTCCGCGCCTTGCGGCGCCGCAGCAGGCCGAGGCAAATGTCCGAATCCGGCTAATGCGGCGCCCGCGCCGGGGTAGCATGCTGGCTATGAAACTCGATCCGGACACCTGCTACAAGGCCGTGGCCTCGCACGACCGCCGTTTCGACGGACGCTTCTTCGTAGGCGTGTCGTCCACGGGCGTCTATTGCCGGCCCGTGTGTGCGGTGCGCACGCCCAAGCGCGAGAACTGCACCTTCTACGAGACCGCCGCGGCGGCCGAGAAGCGCGGCTTTCGCCCCTGCCTGCGCTGCCGGCCGGAGCTGGCGCCGGGGCATGGCCTGTCGGACCTGTCCGGGCGGCTGGCCCAGGCCGCCGCCACGCTGATCGACGAAGGCTTCATGGCCGACGCCGGAGTGGCCGCGCTGGCCGCGCGCATCGGCATCACCGAGCGCCACCTGCGCCGGCTGTTCGACGCGCAGTTCGGCGTCTCGGTGCTGGAATACGCGCAGACGCAGCGGCTGCTGCTGGCCAAGCGCCTGCTGACCGACACCGCGCTCACGGTGACCGACGTGGCGCATGCCGCGGGCTTCGGCAGCGTGCGGCGCTTCAACGACGTGCTCAAGACGCGCTACGGCCTGACGCCGCTGGCCATGCGCAAGCGCGCCGCCGACAACGTGGCCGACGAACTCGTGTTCGAGCTGGGATACCGCCCGCCGCTGGCCTGGGCCGCGTGGCTGCAGTTCGTCGGCGTGCGAGCGGTGGACGGCGTCGAGCAGATCGGCGACGGCACCTATGCGCGCACCCTGGCCATCGACAGCGGCGGCGGCACGCACCTGGGCTGGCTGCGGCTCGAACACGTGGCGCGCCGCCACGTGATCCGCGTGACGCTGTCCGGTTCGCTGGCGCACGTGATTCCGCAAGCGCTGGGGCGCGTGCGCCGGCTGTGCGACCTGGGCTGCCGGCCCGACGTGGTGGACCAGCACCTGGGGCCGCTTGCCGCCGAGGCGCCCGGCATGCGCCTGCCCGGCGCGGTGGACGGCTTCGAGATCGCCGTGCGCGCGGTGGTGGGCCAGGTGATCTCGGTCCGGCACGCCCGCACGCTGCTGGCGCGGCTCGCGCAGCATCACGGCCCAGCGCTGGCGCGGCCCGTGGCGGGTTTGCGCCACGGCTTCCCGGGCGCGGCCGCGCTGGCGCAGGTGGCGCCCGAAACGCTGCGCGAGATCGGCATCCCGCTGGCCAAGGGGCGCGCCATCCGTGCCATCGCCACCCGCGTGGCCGCGGGCGAACTGAAGCTGGAGCCGAGCGCCGCGCCCGAGGAAACCATCGCGCGCCTGTGCGCGATCGAAGGCGTGGGCGACTGGACCGCGCAATACGTGGCCATGCGCGCGCTGGGCTGGCCGGACGCGTTTCCCGGCACCGACTATGCGCTGCGCAAGGTGCTCGGCATTACCACCGTGGGAGCCATGAAGCAGCACGCCGCCCGGTGGGCCCCGTGGCGGGCCTACGCCGCCCTCCATCTGTGGCGGCGCTACGAAGAAGGCAAGGAACGAGAACCGAAAGAGTCGAAAGAATCGAAAGAGTCGAAAGAGTCGAAAGAGTCGAAAGAGTCGAACGGCAAGGAAAGGAAAAAGGACACGCCATGATTGCCTACCGCATCATCCCCAGCCCGCTTGGCGACGTGCTGCTGCGCGCCGACGAGGCCCGCCTGAACGGGCTGTTCTTCGCCGGGCAGAAATACTATCCCGCGGCGGCCACGCCGGCCGCGGCCGTGCCCGCCGCCGCGCGGACCATCTTCGAGCACGCCGCCAGCGAGCTGGACGATTATTTCGCCGAACGCCTGCAGGTGTTCACGGTGCCGCTGGCGCTGGGCGGCAGCGCGTTCCAGCACGCGGTCTGGCAGGCCCTGTGCGCGATCCCGTTCGGCGAGACCGTGTCCTACGGCGAACTCGCCGCGGAGCTGGGCCTGCCGCCCACGCATGCGCGTGCCGTGGGCGGCGCGGTGGGCCGCAATCCGCTTTCGGTGATCGTGCCGTGCCACCGCGTGCTGGGCGCCGGCGGCGACCTCACCGGCTACGCCGGCGGCACCGACCGCAAGCGCGCGCTGCTGCGGCTTGAAGGCACCGCCGCGGCTACTGCACTGCCCATCCTGCGTCAGTCAGCGTCAGCGTTTGCGTGAGCGGCATGGTGCCGCTGCCGTTCACCACCCGCGCCAGCACCGGGAAGGCCTTCTGCACGGCGGGCTCGCGCGTCCACGGCGCGGCGTCGATGACGTAGGTGTAGCGCACCGTGGTGACCTGGTGCGGCGGCGTGCCCTGGCCGGAGCGCGGCGGCTCCCAGTCGAGCACGCGCGCGAGGGTGACCTTGCCGTAGCAGAGGTCGGCCTTCGCCGCGTCGGCCGTGGCCGCGCTGGTCTGCGGCTTGTCGTGGAAATACGCGCGGCCCTTGTCGGTGAGCGCGTAGCGGCGCGCCTTGACGGTCTCGCTGCTGCCGTCCTGGTGGTGCAGCGTCATCTCGGCCGCGGTGTGCGCGACGAGGCCGGCCTGCTCCAGCGCCGGCATCTGGATGCCGTCGCGCAGGCCGGTGGCCGCGGGCGTGTCGGGCACGTCCACCGGCCACTCGTGGCGGCCGACGCACAGCTCGCCGTGGGTTTCGAAATGCTTGCTCAGCGCCGCGCCGAAATTGCGTTCGCTGGGCGTGGCCGCCTGCTGGCAGGCGGCCAGCAGCGCAAGCGGCAGGGCGCAGGCGAGGAGCGCGGGGGCGGGGCGGAAGGGTCTTGTCATCGTGAGGCGTGGGTGGTTGAGGCAGGCGCGGTGGCCGGGGGGCCGGCCTGCGCGGGCTGCGCAGGCGGCTGGTAGCCGTCGTTCAGCGTGGCGAGGAAGGTGAGCAGGTCCGCCATTTCCTGGTCGGTCATCGGCGGCTTGCTGCCGGCGCGGCGCTGGTCCAGCGGCATCTGGTCGTCGAGGTTGGCGCGGTAGCGCGCGGGCAGGTCGTCGAACTTGCGCACCTTGCCGTGCGCGTCCCTGGGGTACCACAGCTCGGGCTGGGTGTCGCGCGTGTTGTAGAACTTCACCACGTCCTCGAGCGACTTGAACACGCCGTTGTGCATGAAGACGTGGCGCGTGGCGACGTTGCGCAGGATCGGCGTCTTGAACATGCCGCAGCCGCCGGCCGCGTCCTTGCCCTTGCCTTTGCCGGGCTGGTGGTCGGTGCGCAGCGGCCCGCACAGGCCGAGGTCGAAATAGGCCGGGTCCGCGTTGGCCGGGATTTCCTTGTTGCGCGGCACGCCGATGGCGGCGAAGGAGTAGTCGCTGGTGATGTCCAGGCTGCCGTCGTTGCCGCCGCCGAGCAGGTGGCAGGCCATGCAGTTGCCTTTCTGCGGGTCCAGGAACACGCGCAGGCCGTGCGCTTCGGCCGCGGTCAGCGTGCCGCCGATCTTGTTGTTGCGGTAGCGGTCGAACTTGCTGCTGTAGGGGTGGAAGCTCTTGTCCTCCACCTGGAAGGCCTGCAGCGCGGCGCCCGCCAGTTCGACGGCGCGCTCGGGCCGCTCCAGCGCATCGGCGCCGAAGGCCTGGCGGAACAGCTCGGCGTAGGGTGCGTGGCGGATGGCCTCCGTCAGCGCGGCGGGGCTGTCGTTGGCCATCTCGTTGGGCGCCATCAGCGGGATCGCGGCCTGCTCGGCCAGCGTGTCGGCGCGCCCGTCCCAGGCAAAGCCGCCGCCCGGTCCGGGGGGGCTGATCATGTCGGGGTTTTCGTAGGTGTCGGAATACGGCTTGGTGTAGTCCTTGTACATCAGCGTCGGCACGGCGCGCGTGCCGGCCTGCTTGAGATCGTGGCCGCCGAGCTGCACCGCGAGGTCGTTGGGCGGGCCGTAGGCGTGCGCGGGGTCGTGGCAGGTCGCGCACGACATCTTGCCCGAGCCCGACAGCGTGGGGTCGAAGAACATCCTGGCGCCGACCTGGGCCGCGAGCGTGAGCGGCGGCGGCGGAGCGAGCGTCTGCGAGGCCACGGCCGTGGCCGCCGCCGGGGGCTGCGCGGCCGGCGCGCTGGCGCCGGTGGCCTGCTGGTCCTTGCAGCCTGCCAGGGCGGCGGCAAGCAGGCAGGCGGCGATGAGGGAGTTGCGCATGGAAGCGGCGCGCGGCGTCACCGCCGCGCGCCCGTCAGAAGATTGCGGGAAGCGGGAAGGAGCGGCGCCGCGGCGCCGCTCCGCCTGCCATTACGAGTGCTGCGCCCAGATGTTGATCTGGGTGGTGTCCGGGCCGGTGGCCAGGTTGCCGTTGTTGAAGCTGCCGCTGCCGCCCGAGCCCATCGCCGCGCCGCCCGAGGCACGGTCGCCGGCCTTCACCACGTAGCGGTGGTTCATCGGGCGCACCGAGTCGAAGTGGGTGTCGGCGCTGCCCGAGTACTCGGCCAGGTTGGCCAGGTTGGCGGCGATGTACGACTCCGTGTACTTGGAGCGGTTCATGTAGGACGTGTCCACGCCGGGATCGGCCAGCGCGAACATGTCCTGCAGCGTGCGCACGAAGGAGAAGTGGCTATAGGAGTCGGAATCGACCACGCCCTTGGGCGCGTTCGGCTGGTTGGACAGCACGGCGAAGATGGTGGGGCCGTCGCCCTTGTTGCTGCCGTTGTACCTCGGCACCGCGCTAGTGATGCCTTCGCCCAGCGGCGCGCCGCTGGTGGCGCCGCCGCCCACGTTCCAGCCGCAGCACGAGGAGCTGCCGAAGAAGCTGGTGCCTTCGTCGAACAGCAGCACGATGGCGGTGCGGCGGTTGGTGTTCTTCCAGACCGGCGAGGCCTTGATGGATTCCACCAGGTACTTGGCGTACTTGTCGCCGCGCGCGATGCCGGTGGCGGTGTTCACGCAGTCGGCCACCGCGGTGCCGGTGCCGTGGATGTCGTCGCACTGGTCGGGCGCGATGTAGTTGAGCGCGCCGACGTCGCCGCTCTTCAGGTCATCCTCGAACTGGTGCGTGTTCCAGGTGATGTTGTTGGCCTTGGCGTAGTTGGCGATGGCCGTATCCCACTGGCCGCCGCCGACGGTGCGGCTCAGGTTCTTGAAGAAGTCAGGGCGGTTGCGCACTTCGTCGAAGTTCACCGCCGGGTTGTGCTTGGTCTTGTACAGGGCGCCGATCATCGGCTCGGTCGCGCCGGCGCCCGAGGTGTTGTTGACCGCGGTGATGGCGGGGTTGCCGATGCCGTCCTTGCGCGGATCCTGGCCCGGGTCCATCGATTCGCTGTAGACGCGCGCGCCCATGCCGCCCTTGTACAGGGCCGTGAACATGTTGCGGCGGCCCTTCAGGTTGTGCACCTTGGTGTCGTTGTTGCAGGCGGTCAGCGGGTTGTAGGCGTCGGTCGGCTGGTTGGCGGTGTCGCCCGGCGGCAGGCAGTTCCAGGCATTGTCGTCGGCCACGCCCCAGTCGTCGGCGCTGGCCAGCGAGATGTAGTTCGGCTCGCTGGGGTTGCCGGTGGAGAAGTAGTTGGCCGCCTTGTTGCCTTCGACGTTCAGGTACTTGTAGAAGTTGGGGTAGGCCGGGTTGTCGACGGTCTGGTTGCTGTGGTTCTCGAACACCACCACGAACAGGTGGTCATAGCGCGGGATGCCTTCCGGGTTGAAGGCGTTGTCCTGCGCCACCTGCAGCGTCTGCACTGGGTCGGTGGCGGCGTTGGTGACATAGCCGCGGTCGAGGAAGGTGCTGGCCAGCGCGAAGCGGCTCGCCAGCGTGTTGGCTTCGCCCAGCAGCGCGGACTGCGCGCCGGCGTCGGTCACGGCAGTGGTGTCGGCGACCACGCTGTCCGGCTGCACGGTGACGTCGGTCGGCAGCGCCGGCGTGCTGTTCCAGCTCAGGCGGCCGGCCAGCGCGGTCTTGGCGTCGGCGAACGACTGCTTGCCGGCCTCCATGTTGCGCACGATCTCGGTCGACAGCGGGCTGATCACCACCTTGGCGCCGTCCGCGTTCTGCTCGGCCGCGCTGCGCAGGATCATCTTCTGCGCCACCTTGGCGCTGCTGCCGGTGTTCGGATCGGTGAAGGTGGCGTCGGTGCCCACCACCGCGACCAGGCTGCCGGTGGTGCCGGCCGGCAGCGTGAAGCTGCCGTCGGTCGCGCTGAGCGTGGAGACTTCGCCGCCGTCGCACAGGCCGTTGCCGTTGGTGTCGGCGCACACCTTGGCGTTGCCGTAGGCCACGCGCTGGAAGGTCTGCGACACGGGGTCGCCGGTGGTGCTCTTGGCGTAGTCGACGCCGCTGCTGCTCGAGTTGGCGGCGCCCGTGGGGTTCTTCACCGCGGCGCCGATCACCGTGCCCTGCACGGCGGATTGCGTCGGCGCGGCGCCGCCCGGCGTGCCGGCGTTGCCGGCAGAGGTGCCATCGCTGCCGCAGGCCGCCAGCATGGCGGCCGCGGCGAGCGCCGTGACGGCGGGAATAAGGCGATGGGGACTTGCGTTTTTCTTCATTGTTGACCTCGAGGGGGCTGTAGCAAGGAGGGTGGAACCGGCGCCGGCATGCTGTGCATGGCGTGGCGGCTGGCGCGTCCGTGGCATCTGCAGTGAAGGCGCGCCGGATGCCGGCGCGCCCGCTCTTGACGGGCCGGCCGGATGCATCCGTCGCCATGGTCGCGCGCCCCCCGCCGGGTGAGCGGAAATGGGTTACGCGCCACGCCAAGGTTGCGGCAGGGCGGATACTAAGGCTCTTAAGTGACAATTTAATTTCAAATGAAACTATGTGACAGTGCCATGCATTAATGTATTTAGTTGCGTACATGAGTGTCGGCGCGCCATACTGCGCGGCGCCTTTTTCCTTACGTGACCGACTTCGCTCGCCGCCATGCCAGACACCACGCTCGCCACCATCCACTTCCCTCCCGCACTGCGCGACTGGATCACGCAGGGGCTGCAGCGCGGCGGCGCGCCGGACCAGATGGCGGGAGCGCTGGCAGCGCAGGGCTACGATCCGCTGCTCGCGCGCGAGCTGGTGGCGGCCTTCGAGCGCGCGCGGCGCGAGGGCACGCCCGCGCCGCAGGACAGCATCACGGTGACCCGCAGCGCAGCGCCGGCATCCGGCGCGCGCCTGGCGCAAGGCACGCTGCTGCGCGCGGCCGACCGCGACGTGCACGTGCTGTCGCGCATGGACAAGCCGCTGATCGCCGTGCTCGAAGGCGTGCTGAGCCACGACGAGTGCGACGCCCTGGTGGCGCTGGCGCGGCCGCGCCTGGCGCCTTCCACCACGGTCGATCCCTCGACCGGCTTCACCGTGGTGAGCGACGACCGCACCAGCCACGGCATGTTCTTCCGCCTGCAGGAAAACGCACTGGTGGCGCGCCTCGACCAGCGCATCTCCGCGCTGATGCGGCTGCCGGTGGAGAACGGCGAAGGCCTGCAGGTGCTGCGCTACGGCGTGGGCGCGCAAAGCTCGCCGCACTACGACTTCCTGATGCCGACCAACGCGGCCAACCAGGCTTCGCTGGCGCGCAGCGGGCAGCGCGTGAGCACGCTGGTGGTGTATCTCAACGATGTCGAGGCCGGCGGCGAGACCGCCTTTCCCGAGATCGGCTTCGCGGTGTCGCCGCGCAAGGGCAATGCGGTGTATTTTGAGTATTGCGACGCGGCCGGCCAGCTCGACGGCAGGACGCTGCACGCGGGAGCGCCGGTGCAGGCCGGCGAGAAATGGGTCGTCACCAAGTGGATGCGGCAGCGGCGCTTCGTGCCCGCCGGCGGCGAGCCGCGCATGATGGCCGGCTAGTGAGCCGGGCCGCGGCGCCGGCAGGGCGCGCCGCGGGGTGCCCGGGAAAGGTAGAGCTGATGGCGCGACTGTTCGTGGCAATCGAGGTTCCCGTGGCGCTGGCCGGCGCGCTGCTCGCGCGCGTGCCGCGCGCGGCGGGCATCCGCCTGGCGCCGCCGCACCAGGTCCACCTGACGCTGCGTTTCCTCGGCGAGCGCGACGCGGCCGCCGCGCTGCGCATCGAACAGGCGCTGGCGCAAGTGGCGTGCGCCGCGTTCACGCTGAACGTGCAGCAGGCCGGCTGTTTTCGCGGCCGCCGCGCCAGCGTGCTGTGGGCGGGCGTTGCGCGCAGCGCCGCGCTCGATGCGCTTCACGCCGCCGTCGAACGCGTGCTGGACGGCTGCGATGGCGCTGCCGCCGCGCCCCCGCCGGCACAGGCGGCGGAGCACCGCCGGCATGCCGGCTTCCTGCCCCACATCACGCTCGCGCGCAGCATGCAGGCGGTGCCGGATGCCGTGCTGCAGGCATGGCGTGCCGCGCAGGCGGAGCAGGCTGGCACGCCGTTCGCGGTCGAGCGCTTCGTCCTTTACCAGAGCCACCTGCTGCCCGGCGGCGCGCAGCATGCCTGCCGCCGCGCCTACGCGCTGGCCGCGGCCTGAAAGCGCGCCGGCGACGCGTCTCAGGCCAGGTTGCCGAGCCCCAGCGCCAGCCCGAGCCCCAGCAGCGCGCCGCCGATGACGCGGTCGAGCATGCGCTGGCGGCGCTGCATGGCGGCGCGCAGCGCGGGCGTGGTGAAGCAGCAGGCCACCAGCGCGAACCACGCCAGGTGCGCGAGCGACATGAACAGGCCGTAGCCGAACTGCACCGGCAGCGGCGTCCGCGCGTTCACCACCTGCGTGTAGGTGCTGACCACGAACAGGGTCGTCTTGGGGTTAAGCGCGTTGGTGAGAAAGCCCATCTTGAACGCGGCGGCCCAGGCCAGGTCCGCGCCGGGCATGCCGGCCGCAGTGCCCGGCGCAGGCGGCGCGCGCTTGCGCAAGGTCTGGATGCCGACCCAGACCAGGTAGGCGGCACCCACCACCTTGACCACGTTCAGCAATCCGTGCGCATGTTCCATCAGCAGGGCCACGCCGAACATCGTGTAGAACACATGCACCTGCACGCCCAGCGCAATGCCCAGCGCGCTGAGCAGGCCCGCGCGGCGGCCATGCAGGTAGCTGTTGCGCATGACCATGGCGAAATCGGGGCCGGGGCTGACGACGGCCAGCACGGTGATGGCCGCGACGGCCAGCAATTCGGGGAGCGGGTGCATGGTTCGGTGAGATTGCCTGACAGTGGGGGCTGGCCGCGGGCGGATGGCGCCGGTCGCGGCTGTGGCGGGTCTTGCAGAGTTTTTCCGCATCGACGGAGCGATTCTCCCGCCGGCGCCGCCGCCTCACAACCGATTTATACTGCGGCCGACACGTCAGGAAAACTCACGCATTTCATCGCATATCCGATCCCACGAGAGAGAGGCCGCATGCACTGGCTTGGCTGGATCCGTTTCTTCGAGGCCGCGGCGCGGCACCAGAGCTTCATGCGCGCGGCCGACGAGCTGCACCTGACCCACGGCGCGGTCAGCCGCCAGATCCGCCAGCTGGAGGACGCGCTCGGCGTGGCGCTGTTCGAGCGGCGCAACCGCGCCGTGTTCCTGACCGAGGCCGGCCACATCCTGCACGCGGCGGCCTCGCAGTCGCTCGAGCTGCTGGCCGGCGCGGCCGACCGCATCCGCGCGCAGGGCCGGCAGCAGGCGCTGGTGCTGTCGTGCGAACCCACCATCGCCATGCGCTGGCTGATCCCGCGCCTGCCGCGCTTTGCCGAGGCGCACCCGGACATCGCGCTGCACCTGATGGCCGCCGGCGGCCCGCTCGATTTCGCGCGCGGCGGCGTCGACCTGGCGCTGCGCCGCAACGACTTCCCGTTCGGCCCGCAACTGCATGCGCAGGAAGTCGCCGAGGAATGGGTGGGCGTGGTGTGCCGCGCGGGTACCACCGGCCTGGCCACGCTGCCGCGCCTGCATACGCGCTCGCGCCCGCAGGCCTGGCAGCGCTGGGCGCAGGCGGCCGGCGTGAGGCAGCGCTTCGGGGCCGACGCCTGGTATGAACATTTCTACCTGACCATCCAGGCCGCCGCCGCCGGGCTCGGCTGCGCCATCGCCTCGCGCCTGATGGTGGCCGACGAGATGGCCGACGGCCGCCTCGCCGCGCCGTTCGGCTTCGTGCGCGACGGCTCTTCCTACCACCTGCTCTCGCCGGTGGCCTTCGAGCGCGACGAGCGGCGCCGCGCGGTGCGCGACTGGCTGTGCCGCGAGGCGCGGGCGTCGCTCGATGCGCAGCCGTCCGGGGTGACCGCGCCGGCACCCTCGCCGCGCGCACGCGGCGAGGCTCCGCGCGCGCGGCGGGGCAGGGCCGCGCGGGCAACTCGCGGGGCAGACATTTGACCTCCGCCGGACGGCCACCCCACGGAAGTCTGGCTCAAGATTTGCCACACGTTGCCGTAGACCAAACAAGAGCTTGCGCAGCGACAGGCGCCGCGCTTAACATGCTGCGGCGCTGGCCGCCCGCACCCTCCGTGCGCGGTCCAGCCCGTTTTCCCGTCGCAAGCCAGTCTGGCGCGACGCAGGCCTCTCAAGACGTTTGCGTGATTTCATGAGTCTCCAAGATTCCCCGGAGCAATCCGATCAGGACGCGGGTGCGTCGCCAGACGACCGCTACCGCCTCACCCATTCCTCGCAGATCGGCACCGTGCTGCGCGACCTGGCGTGGCAGAAATGCATCCTCAACGTGCGCGCGCGCAGCGCGCACGAGATGGTCACCACCGTCCTGCACGTGGATCCGGCCAGCCGCACCTTCGTGTTCGACTGGTGCCGCACCGAACCGGAGCGCGAGGCCCTGCTGGCCTCCAGCGAGAATGCGTTTTCCGCCTCGCTGCGCGGCGTGCCCGTGAACTTCGTGATCGGCGCGCCCGAAGCCACCGAGTTCCAGGGCGCGCCCGCGTTCGTCGCGCCGTTCCCCGAGAAGATGTACCACCTCCAGCGCCGCCGCCATTTCCGCGCGCGCACGCTGCTCACCAAGGGTTATGTCTGCAGCATCAAGACGCCGGACGGCGCCCAGCTCAAGCTCGACATCGCCGACTTGTCGCTGTCCGGCGTGGGGCTGCGCTCGAAGACGGTGGACGCCACGCGCCTGCCGGTCGGCACCACGGTGGCCGGCGCCAAGCTGGACTTCGGCTCGCTGGGCAAGGTCGAACTGAGCCTGCAGGTGGTGGGCCACTGGCTGGCAGGACGCGACGACAGCGCCATCCACCATTTCGGCTGCGCCTTCTCCAATCTCGACGGCCGCATGGAAAACTTCCTGCAGCGCCTGGTGTTCTCGCTGGAGCTGGCCAGCCGCGGCTGAGCGTGGCGGCGGCCCGCGCCGGCCCGCGCCATGCGGCAGGCGCAAGGCCTGCGGCTCGCCTACGCGGCGATCAGCTTGCCGATGGCCACGGCGGCCTCGCGCATCGGCGGCAGCAGCCGCGCGACCATCTCCGCCTCCGATACCTGCGTCGCCTTCATGCTGACGCTGATGCCGGCCATCACGCTGCCGGACATCCCCCGCACCGGCACCGCGATGGCGCGCAGGCCGGGCTCCAGTTCCTCGTCCACCACCACGTAGTCCAGCTCGCGCGCATTGGCGAAGCTGGTTTCCAGCTCGGGCCGCGAGATCTTGGTCTGCAAGGTGCGCGGGCGCAGGTCCACGCGGTCGAAGAAATCTTCCAGCGCCGGCTCGGCCAGGTGTGCCAGCAGCAGGCGCCCGATCGAGGTGCAATACGCCGGCAGCCGGCTGCCCATGCCGAGCGAATAAGTGAGCACGCGCTGCACTTCCGAGCGCACCAGGTAAAGGATGTCGGTGTCGTCGAGGATGGCCAGCGCCGAGGTCTGCTGGATCCGCGCGCTGAGGCCGTCGAGGATGGGCTGGGCCAGCGACACCAGCGCCGTGGACGAGAAATACGCGTGGCCCAGGTGCAGCACGCGCGGGCGCAGCGCGAACTGGCCGCCCTGCTGGCTGACGTAGCCGAGCTGCTCGAGCGTGTACAGGCAACGCCGCACGGAGGCGCGCGACAACTGCGTGCGCTGCGCTACCTGGGAGATGGTCAGCGGACGCTTGCGCTCGGAGAAGGCCTCGAGCACGCTCAGGCCGCGCGCCAGCGACAGCATGAAGTTCGGGTCGCCGGAGAAGCTGTTGAGAAGGTCGGCCTGGGGACGGGCGACGCGGACAGTGGCGGCCGGTGCCTGGCCAGGGCTGCTGGGAAGGGAGGCGTCCATTGGGCGGTGCGCGCATGTCGTTCGATAATCGCGCATCTTAAACCCCCTCGGCCCACCGGGCCAGCGCTTTTCTTGTGCGCGCCGCCTCGTTCTGGTGCCAGCGCCCGCGCCGCGGACAAAAAAACGTCGCCGTCCCAAGGTGGCGGCGACATCGAAGGGTGCCATCAAGACGGGGGTCTTGGCGGCGTTTCCAGCATAGGACGTCACACGAAGACATTACATACAACTTCGGAGGGGATAAAAGTATGGGAAAAGGCTCACTGCCGCCCCGCGCCGGGGCGGGTAGAATCGCGCCCTTGTTTCCCATGCCGATCCTGCCATGACCGACCAGCCCGAACTGTCCGCCGACCCAGCCGGGGATGACGCCGAAAAGATCCAGGAAGCCCGCCTGTGGCGCGCCGACGGCTGGACCGCCCGCGTGATCAAGAACGAGGACGACGACGGCTGGGCCGTGGCCATGATCAAGGACGGCGAGCCGGAGCCCGCCCTGGTCGGCCCGTGGACCATGGGCCGCGACAAGAAGAACCCCAAGCCGCTCGATGCCGGCGCGTTCTCCACGCTGGTCAAGACCGCATCCGAGGTGCTGCGCCGCCACGAGCAGCAATTGCACGCCATGCTGCACAAGAGCGTGCTGGTGGACACCGACACGGCGCGCATTGCGGTCACGCTCGACATCGTGCCGGACGAAGACAATCCCTACGCGGTGCTGCGCGCCCGCGACGAGCTCGGCGAGGAACTGGCCCAGGTGCGCGTGTCGCCCGCCTTCAGGCTGAGCAAGGCCAGCGCCGCGGCCTGGATCGAGAACGAATACCGCCGCCCGAACTGAGGCCCTGCGCCGGGTTCGTGTGTCTTCAGCCGCGCGCCAGCAGCACCAGCGCGATGGCCACCGCCGCCGGCGCGGCCTGCACCCACAGGATCCGCCTGCCGGCCGTGCAGGCGCCGAACACGCCGGCCACCAGCACGCAGCCGAGGAAGAACAGCTGCACCGGCACCGCGTCGCCGGCCAGACCCCACAGCAGGCCGGCGGCGAGGAAGCCGTTGTAGAGCCCCTGGTTGGCCGCCAGCGCCCGGCTGGCGGTGGCGAACTCCTGCGTCAGCCCGAACGCGCGCAGGCCGCGGGGTTTGTCCCACAGGAACATCTCAAGCACCATGATGTAGACGTGTTCCAGCGCCACCAGCGCGACTGCTGCAAGGGACAACCATTTCATGGACAAGGCTCTCGGGAAAGTACGGCGGGGTTGGGAATCGTCGGGGAAAATCGTCGCCGGAAATCGTCGCCGGCGGGGGTGGCGGCTCAGTCCGCCGCGGCCGGCGCCAGCCGCGCGATCAGCGCCGCGTGGCGCGGGTGCGCGGCCTGCAGGCGGGCGGCGTCGGCCAGCTCGAACTCGCCGAACTCGAACCCGGGCGCCACCGTGCAGCCGACCAGCGAGAACCCGTCCGGATCGCTGCGCTCGGCGGCGAACCAGCAGCCCGCCTTCACCACCGCCTGGAATACCGCGCTGTCGTCAGCCAGCGCGTCGCCGAGCCGGTGCGTGGTCAGGCTGCCGTCCGCCTCCAGCACGTGCACGTGGAGCGGGCAGCCGGCGTAGAAGTGCCACACCTCGTCGGCGCGGATGCGGTGCCATGCCGAGTACGCCCGGTCGCACAGCAGGTAGTAGATCGCAGTGGAGGCGGCATGCGTGGCCACGCCGCCGGCCCCTTCGCGCGCCACGCGCGCGCCGTCGCGATGGGTCTCGCGGTAATAACCGCCTTCGGGATGCGCCTGCAGGCCGAAGCGCGCGATCAGCTTGTCTTGCAGGGCGGGGTCGGCGGGCATGCGTGGCTCCGGGTGCGGGCAGGAAAAGTGGACAGGAACAGGCAGCCGACATGATGCCTGCTGCCCGCGGAAAAGTCAGCGTGCCGCGCGCGCGGCGTTGCTTGAAGGATTTTGAGGCTGCCGTGCAAGACTGTGCCCGCATGACGGGCGCCGTGGTGGCACACTAGCGCTTATGCCCGCCGGCGCGGACATCCCGTGCGCGCCGCCAGAGATCCCGGGCAGGCAATGACGCGGAGAGTGGCGTGGGCGGTGTGGGCGAACTGAAAACCTTGCTTGAGAACCACGGCGTGGTGCTGGTGTTTCTCAACGTGCTGGCCGAGCAGGCCGGGCTGCCGGTGCCGGCCGTGCCCATGCTGTTCGTGGCGGGGGCGCTCGGCATGCGCGAGACCGGCCCGTCGATCGGCGTGGTGCTGGCGGCGGTCATCGTGGCCTGCCTGATTGCCGACACCGCGTGGTATTTCGCCGGCAAGCGGCTGGGCCAGCCGATGCTGCGCACCATCTGCCGCGTTTCGATCTCGCCCGACAGCTGCATCCGCCAGACCCAGTCGCTTTACCTGCGCGTGGGCCCGCGCTCGCTGGTGTTCGCCAAGCTGCTGCCGGGCGCCGGCGCGCTGTCCACCGCCATGGCCGGCATGACCGCCACGCCGTTCGCGGTATTCCTGTTCTACGATGCGCTGGGCGCGCTGGTGTGGGCTGGCGGCGCGCTGCTGATCGGCATCGTGTTTACCGATTTCGTCGAGGTGATCCTGCTCGCCTTCAGCACCTACGGCCCGCTGGCGGTCATGGCGGTGCTGGCCGCCTTCGCGGCCTTCGTGGCGTACAAGTTCGTGCGGCGCGTGCGGCTGCTGCGCCGCACGCGCCGGGTGCGCCGCATGACGGTCGAAGAACTGGAGTCGCGCCGCACCGGCGAGCGCGTCCCGCTGGTGCTCGACGTGCGCAGCAGCGCCGACGAACGGATTCCCGGCGCCGTGACCATGGACCTGCACGCGCCGCTGGAGCTGCTGGCGGCCCATCCGGTGACCACCGAGATCGTCATCTACTGCGCGTGCCCGAACGAAGTGTCCGCGGCGATCCTCGCCGAGCGGCTGCAGGGCGCGGGCTACCTCAACACCTGGGCGCTGGCCGGCGGCTTCGACGAATGGAAGCGCCTGCACGACAACGCCTCGGCCGTGGAAGACCTGGCACAGGAACCCGCGCCGCGCGCTTCCTGAGCGCGCGCGCTTCAAGCGCTCTCGCGGGGCTTGCCGCCGCCCTGGCAGCGGCCCTAGCAGCCGACCCAGTAGGCGTATCCCACCAGCCGCTCGCCGAGGAAATACAGGCGGTACTGGTCGCCGTCGCCGTCCAGCGTGTACAACGCGGTGTAGGCCAGGTGCTCGAGCGGATCGCCCTCGTCGCGGTCGGACGGGCTGCGCACCTTGCCCGGCGCTTCCGCCATCTTCCAGCGCGGGTTCTTGCGCAGCGCCGCGTCGAGCTGGGCCAGCGTTGTCGCGGCGGTGATGTCGCGGCCTTCGAGCTTGAGCGTCAGGCCGGCCGGAATGCCGTGCAGGGCGCGGATCACGGCGTCGCCGCTGCGGCCCACCTCGATCAGCGCGTCCGGGTAGCGGTAGTCCATGAGGTGCTCTTCGTCGAGCGCCGTGCCGCATTCTTCCTGGTTGGGCGTGATGTCGGGCGGCTTGCCCCAGGCCGCCTGCACGTCCGCCATGCTCGACAGCCCGCGCAGGGCCACCAGCGGGCGCGCCAGCGGCGCGGGGGCGAAGGGGGGCGCGTCATCGGGCGGCGCGGCATCGCCGGCGCGCGCGGCCGGCGTGCCGGAGGCCGGCGCCGGTGCAGCCGGTGCCGGCGTCTCGCGCTCGCAGCCGGGCAGTGCCGCCAGCGCGGAGCAAGCGGCGAGGATCGACAGGCAGCGCGGCAACAGCGCCGTGCCGGCGGGGGTGTTCAGGCAGGACTTCATGCAAAAAGAATAGCCGCTAGGGCAGGGACCGCGTCAGGTGCGCAACCATACACCGAAGCCGGCGCGCTGAACATGCCCGCTTGGTGGGTTGCCGAACCGAAGCCGGCCGCCATGGCCCCCGGCGGCCGCTTTGCTGTCCGCCTCCCTGCCCGCTTCCCTGCTTGCCTCCCCGCCCGCTTCGCTGCCGTCCGTGGCGCCGCCTATACTTGGGCGGACATCTGCGAGGGAGAGCCGCATGCCTGCCGAAGACCAGCCTTCCGGAGATGAGCCCGCCCGCATTGCGCGGCGGCGCCGGCAACTCGGCATTCCCCGGCGCGCGCGCGACGGCGAGGGCAACTGGGCGCTGGCGCTGTCGGGCGGCGGCATCCGCAGCGCCACCTTCTGCCTGGGCGTGATGCAGGCGCTGGCCAAGGCGCCGCCGCCGCAGCTGGCCGGGCGGGCGCGCCCGCCGGATGCCGTCCCCGCCGACGTGCAGGAGGGTGATGGCCCCGACGCCATCGAGCCGGCTCCCGCGCCGGCCACCGCCGCGCTGCTGGGCCAGTTTGACTACCTTTCCACCGTCAGCGGCGGCGGCTACCTCGGCGCCTTCTTTTGCAGCCTGTTCGTGCCCGGGCGCCTGAAGCCCGGCACCAGCAACACCGAGGCCGCGGCGCTGGCCTACCGCGCGCTGGAGCAGGAACCGCCCGGGCGCATCCGTTCCTCGGTGTCCTACGCCGCCGAGCCAGGCCGCGCCGCGCTGGCGTGGCTGCGCGAGAACGGTCGCTACCTGACGCCGGCCGGCGGCGGCGATTCGCTCTACGCGGCCGCGCTGGTGGTGCGCAACTGGTTCGCCATGCAGTACGTGATCGGCAGCGCGCTGCTGTTACTGCTGGCCGTGCTGGCGTTGCTGCGCCATCTTGCCGTGGGCTGCTGGATCGGCCTGGGCCGGCATCAGATGGACCTGCTGCACGACGCGCGCCAGGTATTCAACGAAGGCGGCCTGGCGATCTGGTGGAGCGAGCTGCTATGGCTGCCGCTGGCCGCGCTGCTGTTGCTCGCGGTGCCGCCCGCGATAGCGTACTGGCTGGTCTACCCGGACGCCGGCGACGCGCGGCCGGCGCTGCGCTTCGACAGCCTGGCCACGCGGCTGGCCGTGCTGGCGGGCGTGGCGATGCTGGCGCTGGCGGCGTGGCTGCGCTGGCTCGGGCCGGGCCTCGTCTTGTCCAGCCTGCTGCTGGGCGCGGGGGTGCTGGCCCTGCTCGGCGTGGCCTGCTGTTTCGTCCTGTGCCGCCAGCAGCCCGCCACCGTGCAGGCGTACCGCGTGCGCGCCACGCGCGCGCTGAGCAACGCAGCGGGCATCGTGCTGTGGCTGGCGGCGCTGGGCGTGGCGGACACGGTGGCGCGCACGTTCTACCTGTACACGCAGTCCAGCGGACATCCGTGGGGCGCGCTCGGGCCGGCCGGCGCGCTGGGCGGCCTAGTCTGGCTGGTGCGCTACGGCGCCGGCATGCTCGACGGCAAGGGCGAGGGCGGCAAAGGCAGCGGCGGCATCGTGGCGTGGCTGGCGGGGCTGCCGGTCTCGCTGCTCGCCGGCATCGCCGCCGCCGTGCTGGCGCTGCTGGTCTTCATGCTGTGGTCGTGGCTGGTGCTGTGGGTACGCTGGAACGGCGCCGAGCCGGTCGACTGGCTGGTGTTCGGCAATGCCTACACCACGCCCGTGCTGGGCATGCTGAGCATGCTGGCGCTCGGGCTCACGCTGATCGCCGGGCGCTTCGCCGGCTTTCTCAATCTCTCCACGCTGCAGCAGTTCTACTCGGCGCGGCTGACGCGCGCTTACCTGGGCGGCTCCAACGGCCAGCGTTTCGCGCCGCCCGCCGGCGCCGGGTCCGCCGCGCGGCAGCACGCCGCGCAGCGCGCGCGCCTCAGCGTGGCCGAGCCGGCCGAGGGCGACGCGCTGAGCCTCAATGCCTACTACGATCCCGCCATGCTGGCGCCGCTGCACCTGATCAACGTCACGCTCAACCTGACCGTGGATCCGGGCGAGCAACTGGTGCAGCGCGACCGCAAAGGCAAGCCGCTGTGCATCGCGCCCGGGCCGTTCACGCTGCCGCCCACCATGGCGCGCGGGCTGCCGCCCGACGCCTTCGTGCGCTTCACGGTGGACGGGCAGCGCTTCTTCCCGGAGACACACAAGGCCGGCGGCAGCGAGCTTGCGCAGTCGCGCACGCTGGGCGACTGGATTGCCACCTCGGGCGCGGCGATTTCCACCGGGCTGGGACGCGCCACCACGCTCGGCACTTCGCTGCTGCTGGGCCTGGCCAACCTGCGCCTGGGCACGTGGTGGCCGTCCTATCCGCTCGATGCGGGCAGCGCGCCGCGCGCCGGCGGCGCCGAGCGCGACCGCGTGCAGGCCGACCGGCCCGGCAAGCCGTGGCTCGGCGCCGGCATCTCGCTGTTGCGCACGCAGTACTACCTGGCCTGCGAACTGAGCGCGCGTTTCCATGGCACCCACCGCGGCTGGCAGTACCTGTCGGACGGCGGCCATTTCGAGAACACCGCCGTGTACGAGCTGCTGCGCCCGGAGCGCGCGGTGTCGCTGATCGTGCTGTGCGATTGCGGGGCGGACCCGCATTACCAGTTCGGCGACCTTGCCAACCTGATCCGGCTGGCGCGCATCGACATGGGGCTAGAGATCGTGGTCGACAGCGCCGCCGCGGAAGACCCCCTGCTCGGCAGCGTGTTCGGCACGCCCGCGGATTTCCCGCCGCAGGCGCGCGGCGCGGCCAGCGACAAATGCGCGCTGCTGCTCAACGTCTATCGCGCCGGCGAGCCCGCCGCCGCGCGCAGCCCGGTGACGCGCATCGTGCTGCTCAAGCCGTGCCCGCTCGCCAGCGCGCCGGCCGACGTTCGGCAATACGGCGCCGGCCATCCCGCCTTCCCCCAGGAGCCCACCAGCGATCAGTTCTTCGACGAGGCGCAGTGGGAGAGCTATCGCGAGCTCGGCTTCGCCATCGGCCAGCGCGTGTTCGGCGGCGGCGCGGCCGGCGACGCGGTGGCGCGGGCGCTCTGGGCGCGCTGACGCGGTCGGCCGGGCTGCGCGTGCCCTGGCGCGCATCGCTTGCGGCGGCACGGCGGCCGCCGTGCGCGCCGCGTGGCTGCGCGGCCCGATTCTCCGGCCGGCCCCGCCGCGCCAATGTGCGCGGGCGCACGGACCTTGGCCGTTTTTCCGCTGACGATCGTCGGATGCCTGAGCCGCGGTGCCCCTGCCATGGCGCGCGCGGCGCTTCGGAGGAGAGTCACTCATGTTTGCAGATGCGCCCCGCATCCTGATCTATAGCGCGCCCTTCTATCCGCTGCTGGGCGGCATGGAGCGCTATGCCGAAGACCTCGCCAGCGGCCTGGCGGAACTCGGTTATGACGTGCAGCTTGCCACCCGCACGCCGCCCGGACCGCAGGCCGATGCGGACCGCTTCAGCTTCCGCGTGCTGCGTATCGCCCGCGCGCGCGAACTGGCGGCGGCGATGCTGCGCAACGACCTCACGCTGTTCGTTGGCCTGACCGTGCTCGATGTCATGCTGGCCATGCTGCTGTTGCGCCGGTTCGTGGTGACCCATCATGGCGTCTATTCGCTGCACGGAGACACGCGGCGCTTTTCGAAGGGCACGGTCAAGCGCTGGATGCCCCGCTTCTTCGCCAACATCAGCGTCAGCCACTACCTGGCCAGCTGCCTAGCCGGCAGGCACACAGTCATCCACAATGGCTATCGCGACGACCTGTTCGTGCCGGGCAACGCCGCGCGCCCGCCCGGCAGCTTTATCTTCGTGGGGCGGCTGGTGTCGGACAAGGGCGCGGAGCTGCTGGTGCGCGGCTTTGCCAGGTTGCATGCCGCGCGGCCGCAGGCGCGGCTGACCATCGTCGGGGAAGGGCCGGAGCGTGCCGCTCTCGTGCAACTTGCCGCGACACTCGGCTGCGATGACGCGATCGTGTTCGCGGGCGGGCAGCCCTCGGAGGAGGTAGCGCGGCTGCTCTCGCGTCATCAGTGCCAAGTGGTGCCCTCGGTCAGCGAGGAGCCGTTCGGCATTGTGGCGCTGGAGGGGCTGGCGGCCGGCTGCGAGATGATCGTCACCCGGCGCGGCGGGCTGCCCGAGGCCACCGGCGGCTTCGGCTGGATCGTGGACGCCAGCGCGGATGCCATTCATGACGCCATGAGCGAGGTCCTGGCCGGGCGGTCCATGCGCCGCGAGCCGGCCGTGTCGGCTTTCCTGCGGGATCACGAACGGCTGGCGGTGGCCGGTCAATACGCCGATGCGCTCGCGCTGCTGCTGCCGCCGCGCCAGTGGCACGATGCACGCTTGAGGAACGCTGCGGCCGGCCGCCCGCCGGCTTGACGTTGCGGGGGGCTTGCTAGTCTTCGTCGTGCATCGCGCCATGCACCGCGCGCTCGTCGACCCTGCTCATCGTGCGCAACAGGTGGGTGATTGTTACGCGCCCAGTGGGATCGAGGTCGCCCAAGGTCTGCATCGGAGGTGCGGTGCGTCAACGGCACGGCTTCCCTGTCCGCAAGGGAAGGGCGGCGGCGCCTGCCGCCAAAGCGCTACCATATGCCGTGCCGCGCGCTGCGCCCCACGCAGGAATCCGGTTTTTCGCATCGGTGAAAGCCAGCGCCGCCGTCAGGGTCACGCCTTGCCGTCCGGCATGGCGGCGCGGACAATGGAGCACAGTTGTGCGCCGCCATGCCGCGACCGGGCCGCGGCGCCGAACCGAGAGAAACCACGACATGCCTCCTGCCGTTGCCGCTTTCGCGCGCGCCCGCATTGCCGCAGCGCGGCTTCCCGCTTAGGTGAACCGCCGTGGATGACGCCGACGCCTGCGCGCGCGACGCGGTGCCGCCGCCCCGGGCAGCCGGCGCGGCGGACGCCGACGATGCCCCGCTGCGGCTGGCGCGCACGCGCACGGCCCGCACGCTGCTGACCGCGCTGGCGCTGCTCAGCCTGGGCGTGGCCATCCTTGGCCTGTTCATACCGGGGCTGCCCAGCACGGAGTTCGTGCTGCTGGCCGCCTGGGCCGCGGCGAAGGGCTCGCCGCGCCTGCACGCGTGGCTGCTCGGCCATCGCGTGTTCGGCCCCATGCTCTACAACTGGCACCACGGCCGCATGGTCAGCCGCCGCGCCAAGTGGAGCGCCACGGCGGCGATGGCGGTGTGCGCCGGCGTGCTGCTGTACGGCATGCACCGGCCCTGGCTGGCCTACGCCGCCATCGCTTGCATGGCCTGCGTGCTGGCGTGGCTGTGGCGGCGGCCCGAGCCGCCTGCTTCCTGAGACGTCGTTTCAAAAAGATCCTGGCGTCGTTGCGCGGTCTTGCCGTACTACTCGTACTGTCCGTACTGCCTGCGGCCGCGCCCTTGCAGGCGCGCGCCGCTGCGCAGGCGGATCACCGCGCGATCCGAATTCCCTGCTACGCCCTGGCCAGGACCGTTTCGCTTCATTTTGAAACAGCTTCTAAGCCGCCTGCGGCACCTTAGTCCTGGTCGCCCTGGCGGCCCTGGCGGCCTTTTCCGGCCACGCCAGCATCGCCATCTCCGCCAGTCCTTCCAGCGCGGCGCGCGTGGCGCCGTCGCGCGCCTGCATCGACATGCCCTGCATCACCGCATTGAAGAAGCGCGCCAGCGCCGCGGCATCGGTGTCCGCGGGCAGTTCGCCCTGGGCGATGCCGGCCTCGATGCGCGCCTGCATGGCCTGTTCCTTTTCCCGGCGGCGCAGGCGCAGCGTGTCTTCGATGTAGGCGCAGTCGGCCGAGCAGCTGGTGCCGCTCATCAGGAAGCAGCCGGCCGGGCTGCCCTTGGCGCTGAACAGCGCGGCCGCGCCGGTCAGCAGGCCGGACACGGCCTCGCGCGCGCTGCCGCCGGCTTCCAGCGGGCCGTACAGCAGCGCGCCGTGGGTCTCCGCGTAGCGGTCCACGGCTTCGTAGAACAATTGCTCCTTGCTGCCGAAGGCGGCGTACAGGCTGGGGGCGGTGATCGCCATCGCCTCGGTGAGCGCGGCGACCGAGGTGGACTCGTAGCCGTGACGCCAGAACAGCGCCAGGGCCTGGCCCAGCGCCGTGTCGCGATCGAATTGCCGGGGCCGTCCGCGGCCCGCGCCGGAAACACTCTTTTTCATAGTGGTCATTATATTTTTCCGTTGCCAGTCGCACCAGCCTGTGATTAATATAGCGATCGTTCAATAAATCGTCGAGCCGGCATCAGGCCGCCTGCCGCCTGCCGCCTGCGGGGCCGCAGCCCGCCGTCTCCCTCGATGTCCCTTATTCGCCGCCATGATTCCCTATTCCCTGCTTGACCTGTCCCCCATCGTGGAAGGCGGCGACGCCGGCCAGGCCATGCGCAATACGCTTGCGCTCGCCCAGCACGCCGAGCGCCTCGGCTACCACCGCTTCTGGCTGGCCGAACACCACAACATGCCCGGCATCGCCAGCGCCGCCACCGCGGTGCTGATCGGCCATGTCGCCAACGGCACTTCCACCATCCGCGTGGGCTCGGGGGGCATCATGCTGCCGAATCACTCGCCGCTGGTGGTGGCCGAGCAGTTCGGCACGCTCGAAGCGCTGTTCCCGGGCCGCATCGACCTCGGCCTGGGCCGCGCGCCCGGCACCGACCAGTCCACCGCGCGCGCGCTGCGCCGCAGCGCCACGCAGGATACCGCCGACGCCTTCCCGCAGGACGTGGAAGAGCTGCAGGCGTACTTCGACGCGCCGCGCCCCGGCCAGCGCCTGCGCGCGGTGCCCGGCGCGGGCCTGAAGGTGCCGCTGTGGCTGCTCGGCTCCAGCCTGTTCAGCGCGCAGCTGGCTGCCGCGATGGGCCTGCCGTTCGCGTTTGCCTCGCACTTCGCGCCGGGCTTCATGCGCCAGGCGGTGGATCTCTACCGCCAGACCTTCCGCCCGTCCGAGCAGCTCGACCGGCCGCACGTCATGCTCGGGCTCAACGTCTTCGCGGCGGATACCGAGGCGCAGGCGCGGCGCCTGTTCAGCTCGCTGCAGCAGCAGTTCCTGGCGCTGGTGCGCGGCACGCCCGGCCCGATCCGCCCGCCGGTGGACGATATCGAGTCGCTGTGGAGCGAGACCGAGGCCACGCACATCCGCCGCTCGCTGGCCTGCTCGGTGGTGGGCGACGCGGCCGGCGTGCGCGCCGGCCTGCAGCGCTTCGTCGACGACCTGCGCCCGGACGAGCTGATGCTCACTGCGCAGATCTACGACCACGAGGCCCGGCTGCGCTCGTTCGAGATCGCCGCGCAGGCCATGCGGGATCTCGCGCCCGCCGCGCGCGCCGCGCTGTGAGCCGGCCCGGCTGAAAGCCGGAAAGAGGAGAAAGGGAAAAAGGGAGAAACGGGTGGCCACGCCCCGCGCGCCCGCCAGCAAGCTTTCCGTTCCCTGCCTACAATGTGCTTTCCGCCGCGCCGGACACCGGCGCGGCACCCTGCCGCCGCGGGCGCGGCTTGACGGGGGCACATGCAACTCGCGGAGCAAAACGGATGACCTCAAGCATCACCAAGCGCAAACTGGGCAGGTCCGGGCTGGAAGTCTCGCCCCTGGCATTCGGCGGCAACGTGTTCGGCTGGAGTGCCGACGAGGCCACCTCCTTCAAGCTGCTCGATGCCTTCGTCGGCGCCGGGCTCAATTTCATCGATACCGCCGACGTCTATTCCCGCTGGGTGCCCGGCAACCAGGGCGGCGAATCCGAGACCATCCTCGGCAAGTGGTTCAAGCGCAGCGGCAAGCGCGCCGACGTGGTGCTGGCGACCAAGGTCGGCATGGACATGGGCGAAGGCCGCAAGGGCCTGTCGCGTGCCTATATCGAGCGCGCCGTCGATGCCTCGCTGCAGCGCCTGCAGACCGACTACATCGATCTCTACCAGTCGCACACCGACGACCAGGACACGCCGCTGGAAGAAACGCTGGACGCCTACGACCGCCTCATCAAGGCCGGCAAGGTGCGCGCCATCGGCGCTTCCAACTACGGCGCCGCGCGCCTGGCCGAAGCGCTGGAAACCAGCGCCCGCCTCGGCCTGCCGCGCTACGAAAGCCTGCAGCCGAACTACAATCTCTACACCCGCGCGGCCTACGAGGCCGAGCTCGAACCGCTGGTGCTGCGCGAAGGGCTGGGCGTGCTCAACTACTATGCGCTGGCCAGCGGCTTCCTGAGCGGCAAGTACCGCTCCGAGGCCGACCTCGACAAGAGCAGCGCGCGCGGGCAGACCGTCAAGGCCTACCTGAACGAGCGCGGCCTGGGCATCCTGGCCGCGCTCGACGAAGTGGCGGCACGCCGCGGCGCCAATCCCACGCAGGTCGCGCTGGCGTGGCTGATCGCGCGTCCCGGCATCACCTCGCCCATCGCCAGCGCCACTTCGGTGGCGCAGCTCGACGACCTGATCGCCGCCACGCGCCTGCAGCTCGGCGCCGACGACATCGCCCTGCTCGACAAGGCCAGCGCCTGAGCGCGGCCGCACCGGGAGCAGACATGGACAGCAATCACGGCCAGGCGAAGGACGCCGGCAAGCACGGCCTCGGCGACGTCAAGGCGCTGGTGTTCGACGTGTTCGGCACGGTGGTCGACTGGCGCAGCAGCGTCAGCGCCGACCTCGCCGCCTTCGGCCAGCGCAAGGGCATCGAGGCGGACTGGGTGGCGTTCGCGGACGCCTGGCGCGCCGGCTACGTGCCCGGCATGGACCGCGTGCGCGAGGGCGCGCGGCCGTGGGCCAACATCGACGTGTTGCACCGCGAGCGGCTCGACGTGCTGCTCGACGAGTTCGGCATCGAAGGCCTGGACGAGGCGGAGAAGGATTACCTCAACCGCGCCTGGCACCGGCTCTCGGGCTGGCCCGACACCGTGCCGGGCCTCACGCGCCTGAAGCAGCGCTACATCCTCAGCACGTTTTCCAACGGCAGCGTGCCGTGCCTGATCGGCATGGCCCGGCACGCCGGCCTGCCGTGGGACGCCATCTACAGCGCGGACGTGGTGCGCCACTTCAAGCCCGACCCGCGCATCTACCGCGGCGTGATCGGCTTCCTCGGCCTGCATCCGCACGAGGTGATGCTGGTTGCGGCGCACAACGGCGACCTGCGCCACGGCCGCTCGCACGGCATGCGCACGGCCTACGTCAACCGGCCCACCGAATACGGGCCGAAGCAGTCCAAGGACCGCGCCGCCGAGTCCGACTGGGACGTGGTGGTGAGCAGCATGACCGAGCTGGCCGACCGGCTCTGCTGAAGCCGTCCCGCGCGGGCAGGCCCATGCGCCCGCCCGCGCACATCCCCCGCGGGCGGCGCCGCGCATGCACTGCGCGCCGCACATTGCGTCAAGAGGTTTGCCCAAGCCGCTCCCTGTCGGATACATTAGGATTCACGGCCGCCCGTCATTCCAGAGGCACGCAGAGCCGGACGGCGGCCACGCCGGGAGACGACAAGGAGACGACGATGGACCTGCGGCAACGCGAGCACATCGACACGGTAGTCCAGCTCACCACGCACGCCGGCGCGCTGTTGCCGCGCCTGCCGCGCGCGCCCGAGACCATCATCCAGAATTCCTGGCGGCGCTGCGTGCACCAGTACGGGCTCGACCCCGCGCGCATGCAGCAGGCCTGCATCCTGCCGCAGACGCGGCTGCGCGAGCACCAGCAGCGCATCGACGATTTCACCCGCATCGCGCGCCACGGCCTGCAGACGCTCTACAGCCAGGTGGCCGGCATGGGCTACGTGGTGCTGCTCACCGACGCGCAGGGCGTGACCGTGGACTACCTCGGCGACGCCAGCGCCGACGCGCGCCTGCGCCGCGCCGGCCTGTACCTGGGCGCGCAGTGGAGCGAAGCCGGCGCCGGTACCTGCGCGGTGGGCACCGCGCTGGCCACCGGCCAGGCGCTGACCGTGCACCAGGCCGACCATTTCGACGCCACCCACATCCCGCTGACCTGTACCGCCGCGCCGCTGTTCGACTCGCACGGCAGCCTCTGCGCCATCCTCGACATCTCCGCGCTGACCTCGCCGCAGGCCAAGGACAGCCAGGGCCTGGCGCTGCAGATGGTGCGCATCTACGCCAGCCATATCGAGAACGCCAGCTTCCTGCGCAGCCATCGCGAGGACTGGATCCTCAAGCTCGACGCCGCGCCGGAATTCGTCGACGTGAACCCGGAATACCTGCTCGCGCTCGACGCCGCCGGCCGCGTGACCGGCCACAACCGGCGCGCGCAGCAGATGCTGGAGGCCGAGCTGGGCGCGGGCGGCGGCGTATCGAGTGTATCGGGCATACCAGGCGCGCCGGTGCTGGGCATGGCCTTCGAGGCGCTGTTCGACGCGCGCCTGGGCGAACTTGGCCGCTTCGTCCATTCGCGCCCGAGCGAGCAGCGCGCGCTGGCCTTGTCGCGCAGCGGCACGCGGCTCTACCTGAGCGTGATGCCGCCGGCGCCGCGCTGGCAGCCGGCCGTGGCCGAGCGCGGCGCGCCGCTGCAGGCGCCGCTGGCGGCCCTGTGCGGCGGCGATGCCGCGCTGCAGCAGCAATTGCAGCGCGCCGCCAGGCTGGTGGATTCGCCGATCAACCTGCTGATCAACGGCGAGACCGGCAGCGGCAAGGAATACCTGGCCAAGGCGCTGCACCAGGCCAGCGCGCGCCGCGGCGGGCCGTTCGTGGCGGTCAACTGCGCGGCGATCCCCGAGACGCTGATCGAGAGCGAACTGTTCGGCCACCTGCCCAACAGCTTCTCCGGCGCCGGCTCGCGCGCCAAGCGCGGCCTGATCCAGGAAGCGGACGGCGGCACCCTGTTCCTCGACGAGATCGGCGACATGCCGCGCGAGCTGCAATCGCGCCTGCTGCGCGTGCTGGCCGAAGGCGAGGTGCTGGCCATCGGCGCCGCGCGCCCGGTGCCGGTCAACGTGCGCGTGATTTCCGCCACGCACCACCCGCTGGATCAACTGGTCAGCAGCGGGCGCTTCCGCGAAGACCTGTACTACCGCCTCAACGGCGCGCGCCTCGCGCTGCCGCCGCTGCGCGAGCGCACCGACCTGGACTGGCTGATCGGCAAGATGCTCGGCGCGGGCGTCGTCGGCGCCGACTCCGCCGACTCCGCCGTCAGCCTGTCGCCGGCGGCGCGCGCGCGCCTGCATGCGCACGCCTGGCCTGGCAACCTGCGCGAGTTGCGCAACGCGCTCGAATACGCGCGCGCGGTCTGCACCGGCGGCCATATCGAAGTGGAAGACCTGCCCGAAGGCATTGGCGCCGCACCGCACCAAGCGGGCTTGCTGGCGCCGGCGCTGCCGCCTGCCAGCGCGGCGGCGCCAGCGGTCCAGCCGGCGCCGGCCATCGGCACCGATCCGCCCTTCGATCCGCACCAGCTCCCGCCCGAGGGCATGCTGCTGATGCAGTACCTGCGCGCCGCGGGCTGGAACCTGAGCGCGGTGGCGCGCCAGATCGGCGTGAGCCGCATGACGCTGTATCGCCGCATGGCGCGCTATGGCATCGCCTCGCCGAACCGGCGCGACGCGCCGCACTGAGCGCGCGACACCTGTCGCGCGGCGGTACACCTGATGCTGTGACACCTGTCACGCCGCGGCCCCGGCTGTCTCGCGGGCGGCCGCTTTTTTTGCGGGTAATCCCGGTTTTTTTCCGCGCTTTTGCCGCCTTGCCTGCGTGTGCGCCGGGTGGCACGCCCATTGCGATATCCCTGCCACAAGATAAAACGGCAGGAGACCAGGCATGGGTGAGCAGACGCTGGCCGCGCGGCCGCTGGTGGGCATCATCGCCAATCCGATCTCGGCGCGCGACATCCGCCGCGTGATCGCCAACGCCAATACGCTGCAACTGGCCGACCGCGTCAATATCGTGCTGCGCCTGCTGGCAGCGCTGGCCGCCTGCGGCGTGGGCCGCGTGCTGATGATGCCGGACCGCGAGGGCATGCGCGTGCTGCTGGCGCGCCATCTGACGCGCCGCCAGGGGCCGGACGCCGCGCTGCCCGAGGTGGAATACCTCGACATGCCCGTCACCGCGCGCGTGGACGACACCTTCCTGGCCGCGCGCATGATGCGCGAGGCGGGCGTGGCCGCCATCATCGTGCTCGGCGGCGACGGCACCCACCGCGCCGTGGTGCGCGAATGCGCCAGCGTGCCGATTGCCGGCATCTCCACCGGCACCAACAACGCCTATCCCGAAATGCGCGAGGCCACCATCACCGGCCTTGCCACCGGCCTGTTCGCCAGCGGGCGCATTCCCGCCGCGCAGGCGCTGGCCGCCAACAAGCGGCTCGACGTCCGCATCGCCGGCGAACGCGAAGTGCGCCACGACATCGCGCTGGTGGACGCCGTGATCTCCCACGAGCATTTCATCGGCGCGCGCGCGCTGTGGAAGACCGAGACGCTCGGCGCCGTGTACCTCGCCTTCGCCGATCCGCAGGCCGTCGGCCTGTCCGCCATCGGCGGGCTGCTCGAGCCGGTGGGCCGGCATGAGGCCGGCGGCCTTGCCATCGAACTCGCCGCCGCCGGCGCAGGCCGCTTCGAGCTGCGCGCGCCGATCGCGCCGGGGCTGCTGAGCACGGTGCCCATCGCCGGCTGGGAGCGCCTGGCCGACGGCGTGCCGCACCGCGTGCGCCAGCGCAGCGGCATCGTCGCGCTGGACGGCGAGCGCGAGCTGGTGTTCGGCGCGCACGACGAAGTCACCGTGACGCTGCGCGAGCGCGCCTTCCTCAGCCTCGACGTGGCCGCCTGCATGCGCTACGCCGCCGCCGCCGGACTGATGCGCTGCGGGCGCGCGCCGCCGCCCGCTTCCCGCCCGCCCACGCTTGCCGAGAGCCTTACCGCCACCACAAAACCGTGAAGGAGACAGACATGACCACCCCAGCCAGCCAGAACACCTTGCCGCTCGGCAAGGAAGACCTGCTCGCCGTGTACCGCCGCATGCGCACCATCCGCGATTTCGAAGAACGCCTGCACGTGGACTTCGGGCGCGGCGACATTCCCGGCTTCGTTCACCTCTACGCCGGCGAGGAAGCCGCCGGCGTCGGCATCCTGCATCACCTCGGCGACGGCGACCGCATCGCCAGCACGCACCGCGGCCACGGCCACTGCATCGCCAAGGGCGTGGACCCGGTGGCGATGATGAAGGAGATCTACGGCCGCAAGGGCGGCTCGTGCAACGGCAAGGGCGGCTCCATGCATATCGCCGACCTGTCCAAGGGCATGATGGGCGCCAACGGCATCCTCGGCGCGGGCGCGCCGCTGATCTGCGGCGCCGCGCTGGCCGCCAAGTTCCGCGGCAAGGGCGAGGTCGGCATCACGTTTGCCGGCGACGGCGCCTCCAACCAGGGCACCTTCCTGGAGAGCCTGAATCTGGCCGCCGTGTGGAACCTGCCGGTGATCTTCGTGATCGAGAACAACGGCTACGCCGAGTCCACCGCGCGCGAGTACGGCACCGCCGTGGACAGCTACGTCGACCGCGCCGCCGGCTTCGGCATTCCCGGCGTGACGGTGGACGGCACCGACTTCTTCGCCGTGCACGAGGCCGCCGGCGAAGTCATCAGGCGCGCCCGCGAAGGCGGCGGCCCCGCGCTGCTCGAATGCAAGATGGTGCGCTTCTACGGCCATTTCGAGGGCGACGCGCAGACCTACCGCGCCAGCGGCGAGCTCGACGACATCCGCGCCAACAAGGATTGCCTGAAGAAGTTCGCCGTCACCGTGACGCAGGCCGGCGTGATCGCGCCGGAGGAACTGAAGGCCATCGACGAGCAGGTCGCCGCGCTGATCGAGGACGCCGTGCAGCAGGCCAAGGCCGCGCCGTTCCCCACCGCCGCCGACCTGCTGACCGACGTGTACGTCAGCTACTGAGCGCGCCGCAGACCGGACCGCACGAACAGCACAGACAGGAGACCACACCATGTCCCGCAAACTCAGCATGAAGCTGGCGATCAACGAAGCGATCGACCAGGAAATGACCCGTGACCCGAGCGTGATCATGCTCGGCGAGGATATCGTCGGCGGCGCCGGCGCGGACGGCGAGAAGGACGCCTGGGGCGGCGTGCTCGGCGTCACCAAGGGCCTCTACGCCAAGCACGGCGACCGCCTGCTCGACACGCCGCTGTCCGAGTCCGCCTACGTCGGCGCGGCCATCGGCGCGGCGGCCTGCGGCATGCGCCCCATCGCCGAGCTGATGTTCATCGACTTCATGGGCGTGTGCTTCGACCAGATCTTCAACCAGGCCGCCAAGTTCCGCTACATGTTCGGCGGCAAGGCCGAGACCCCGGTGGTGATCCGCGCGATGGTGGGCGCGGGCTTTCGCGCGGCGGCCCAGCACAGCCAGATGCTCACGCCGCTGTTCACGCATATCCCGGGGCTCAAGGTGGTGTGCCCGTCCACGCCGTACGACACCAAGGGTCTGCTGATCCAGGCCATCCGCGACAACGACCCGGTGATCTTCTGCGAGCACAAGAACCTGTACGGCTTCGAAGGCGAGGTGCCGGAGAACTCGTATGCGATTCCGTTCGGCGAGGCCAACATTGTGCGCGACGGCAAGGACGTGTCCATCGTCACCTATGGCCTGATGGTGCACCGCGCGCTCGAAGCCGCCGCCACGCTGGCCAAGGAAGGCATCGAGGCCGAGGTGGTGGACCTGCGCTCGCTCTCGCCGCTCGATATCGACACCGTGCTGGAGACCGTGGAAAACACCGGCCGCCTGGTGGTGGTGGACGAGGCCAGCCCGCGCTGCAACATCGCCACCGACATCGCCGCGCAGGTCGCGCAGCGGGCTTTCGGCGCGCTCAAGTCCGGCATCGAGATGGTGTGCCCGCCGCACACGCCGGTGCCGTTCTCGCCCGCGCTGGAAGATCTCTACATCCCCAGCGCGGCGCAGATCGCCGAGGCCGCGCGCAAGACCGTGAAAGGAGGAAAACACTGATGGCCGAGATCACCCCGATCGTCATGCCCAAGTGGGGCCTGTCGATGAAAGAAGGCACCGTCAACGACTGGCTGGTGGAAGAGGGCGCGCAGATCACGGTGGGCATGCCCATCCTCGACGTGGAGACCGACAAGATCGCCAATGCCGTGGAAGCGCCCGACGCCGGCACGCTGCGCCGCAAGGTCGCCGCCGTGGGCGACGTGCTGCCCGTCAAGGCGCTGCTCGGCGTGCTGGCCCCGCCCGAGGTCAGCGACGCCGAGATCGACGTCTACGTGGCCGCCTACGAAACCCCGGCCGCCGACGAAGACGACGCCGAAGCGGGTGCCGCCGCGTACCAGTTCATCGACATCGGCGGCATCCGCGTGCGCTACGCCAGGCGCGGCGAAGGCGCCGAGACCGTGCTGTTCCTGCACGGCTTCGGCGGCGACCTCGACAACTGGCTGTTCAACCTCGACGCGCTGGCCGACGCGCACACCGTGGTCGCGCTGGACCTGCCCGCGCACGGCCAGTCCACGCCGAAGCTGCCCGGCACCACGCTGGCCGCGCTGGCCGGCTTCGTCGCGCAGTTCATGGACGCGCTCGATATCGACCAGGCGCACCTGGTGGGCCACTCGATGGGCGGCGGCGTGGCCGCGCAACTGGCCGTGGACGCGCCGCAGCGCGTGCGCTCGCTGGCGCTGGTCTCGCCGGTCGGCCTCGGCGACGAGATCAACCACGGCTACACCGAAGGCTTCGTCAACGCGCAATCGCGGCGCGACCTCAAGCCGGTGATAGAACTACTGTTCGCCGACACCGGCCTGGTCAGCCGCCAGATGCTGGACGACCTGCTCAAGTACAAGCGCCTCGACGGCGTGGCCGAGGCCCTGGCCAGCCTCGGCAACAGCCTGTTCGGCGGCGGCCGGCAGACCGAACAGCCGGGCCGCAGGCTAGGCGGCAAGCCGGTGCTGGTGGTGTGGGGCGCGCAGGACCGCGTCATTCCGGCCGCCCATGCGCAGAACGCGCCGGCCGGGGCGACCGTCAGGGTTCTTGAAGACGCCGGGCATATGAGCCAGATGGAGCGGGCCAGTGAGTTCAACGCGCTGTTGAAGGCGCATTTGGGAGGGTGAAGGCGGCCGCGCAGCGTGAAAGACACTTTTCAATCTATTCAATATCCATTCATTTTCTGCCTGTAGGATTGGGGAAGTCGATACTAAGCGATTGATATATAATAATTTTTCCGTATGTCGATCAATTCAGTATCTATTCATGCATGCCCACATCACCGCGCTGCTCGACGCGCTTGGCAGTGGCCCCGCCAACGCGGGGTACCTGTGCGAGCGGCTGGGGATCAGCCAGCCTACGTTGTCGCGCCGCATCGCGGCCGCTGGCGACCGCGTTCTGCGCATCGGCCAGGCCAAGGCCGCGCGGTATCTGGCGCGCCGCAGCGTGGTGGGGCAGGCCCAACTGGCGTTGTACCGCGTCACGGCCGCCGGCAGGCTGGCGCAGTGGGGCGAACTGTTGCCTGTCCGTCCGGGCTTTGTCGTGCGCGAGGCGGGCCAGCCCGATCGCTACTTCGAGGGCCTGCCGTGGTGGCTGCAGGACATGCGCCCGCAGGGCTTTCTAGGCCGGCACTGGGCGCGCCAGCGCGCTGCCGGCCTCGGCCTGCCCGACGATCTGCGCAACTGGACCGACGACCACGTGCTGGTCGCGCTGGCGGCGGGGCAGCATGACGTGACCGGCAATCTGCTGCTGGGCGACCTGAGCCGCGACGCCTGGCTCGCGCACCGGCCCGAAGGCATCGCCGCCGGCGAGCGCGCGCAGCGCTTTCCGGAACTGGCGGCGCGCTCGATGGCGGGCGAGCGGATCGGCTCCAGCGCCGGCGGCGAGCAGCCGAAGTTCGCGGTCCAGGTGGACGGGCGGGATGTGCTGGTCAAGTTCAGCGCCGCGCAGGACAGCGCGATCAGCCAGCGCTGGCGGGATCTGCTGCTGGCCGAGCACCTGGCCCTGCAGCAGTTGGCCGGGCACGGCTTGCCCGCGGCGCAGAGCGAATTGCTGGATGCCGGCGGCCAGCGCTTCTTGCAGGTCGCCCGCTTCGACCGCACCGAGCAGGGCGGCCGGCGCGGCGTGGTGTCGCTGGCCGCGCTGGACGCGGAGTTCGTCGGGCGCGGCAGCAGTGCGTGGCCGGCCGTGACGGACGCGCTGTTCGCGCAGGGCGTGATCACGCAGCAGGCGCATCATGATGCCGGCCGGCTCTATGCCTTCGGCCGGCTGATCGGCAACACGGACATGCATTTCGGCAACCTGACCTTCCTGCATGACGGCGCGCTGCCGTTTCCGCTGACGCCGGCCTACGACATGCTGCCGATGGGCCTGCGGCCCCACGACAGCGGCGCCATGCGCGACGACCTCGACCCGCTGACGCCACCCGCGCAGCCGCCGGCCGCGGTCTGGCACGAGATGCTGCCGCCGGCCCGCGCTTACTGGCAGCGGCTCGCCGGGCATCCGCTGGCCAGCGCGGGATTCGCCGCGATTGCCGGCCGGCAGCAGGCATGGCTGGACGACGTCGGCCGGCAACTCGAACGGCTGGCCTGAAGACGAAGCGCCGCTTTGGCGAGGGCGAGGCGGTATTGAACAGCGGTACCCGTGCAACGTCACCACACTACGGCGCAACCCATGCCCTTCGCTCCCTTCACCTCCTTCACCCCCGACCCCACCGACCCCGATCCCCTCCACGCCGAGCACGCCATGCTGGAACAGGCCGCCGCCGGCCGCTGGCTGGCGCACCTGTGGCAGGCGCCGGTGTCGCTGGTGGTGCCGCGCAGCTACCTGCGCCATGCGCAACTGGAAGCCGCGCGCCGTGACTTCGCCACGCGCGGCTGTCCGGTGTGGCTGCGGTTGTCCGGCGGCGGGCTGGTGCCGCAGGGGCCGGGCATCCTCAACCTGAGCCTGGCCTATCCGGTGCGCGGCGGCGCGGGCACGCACGCCGAAGGTGTCTACCTGCACCTGTGCGAAGTGCTGGCTGGCGCGCTGGCCGAACTCGGGTTGCGCACGCACTGGCAGGCCGTGGATGGCTCTTTCTGCGACGGCCGTTTCAATCTCGCGTGGGGGGCGCGGACGGACGCGCGCAAGATCGCCGGCACGGCGCAATACTGGCGCAGGGCGGCCGGCGCCGCCGATGCCACGCTGCACGTGGTGCTGGCCCACGCCGTGCTGCTGGTGACGGCCGACCCGGAGGAGATCAACCGGCGCGCCAACGATTTCGAGGCCGCCATCGGCAGCGGCCGCCACTACCGCGCCGACAAGGTGGTGAGCGTGGCCGGCGCGCTGGCGCACAGCGGGCAGGCCGTGCCGCCATCCCTGGTGGAACTGACCGCCGCCGCGCTGCGGCGCGCGCTGGCCGCCAACCCGCCCGCCTTCGCGGTGCCCGCCGCGTGAGGCGGGCCGGGATTCGTCGGTATTGACGATTTCCCGCGGCGGCGGCCGTGGCAAACTGTCCGGCAAGACGCATCCGGGGATGGGCCCGGCGCAGCGCGGACAACCGGAGACAAGACATGGCGGGACCGTTGGCGGGACTGAAGGTGGTGGAGATGGTAGGGCTCGGCCCGGCGCCGTTCTGCGCGATGATGCTGGCGGACCAGGGCGCCGAGGTGATCCGCGTCGACCGGCCGCGGCCGCCTGGCGCGCCGGCCGCCACCAGCGCCGGCAAGGCCCGCTGCGACGTGACCGCGCGCGGCCGCCGCTCGCTGGCCATCGACCTGCGCAAGCCCGGCGCGGCGCAGACCGTGCTGGACCTGATCGCCCGCGCCGACGTGCTGATCGAAGGCTTCCGCCCCGGCGTGATGGAGCGCCTGGGCCTGGGCCCCGACGCTTGCCTGGCGCGCAACCCCGCGCTGGTGTACGGCCGCATGACCGGCTGGGGCCAGCACGGACCGCTCGCGCAGGCCGCCGGCCACGACATCAACTACATCGCCATCGCCGGCGCGCTGCACGCCATCGGCCGCCCGGACCGGCCGCCGGCGGTGCCGCTCAACTACATCGGCGATTTCGGCGGCGGCGGCATGCTGCTGGCGTTCGGCGTGATGTGCGCGCTCACCGAGGCGCGCCAGTCCGGCAAGGGACAGGTGGTGGACGCCGCCATGACCGACGGCACCGCGCTGCTCGGCGCCATGATGTACGGCTTCAAGGCCGGCGGGCGCTGGAGCAACCAGCGCGGCGACAACCTGCTCGACGGCGCCGCGCACTTCTACGACACCTACACCTGCGCCGACGGCAAATACGTGGCCGTGGGCGCCATCGAGCCGCAGTTCTACGCGCTGCTGCGCGAGCGCTGCGGGCTGGACGACCCCGCCTTCGACGCGCAGCTGGACAAGCGCCAGTGGCCCGCCCTCAAGGCCCGCATGGCGCAGATGTTCCTCACCCGCACGCGCGACCAATGGTGCGAGCTGCTCGAAGGCAGCGATGCCTGCTTCGCGCCCGTGCTGGACTGGGACGAGGCCACCCGGCACCCGCACAACCGCGCGCGCGAGACCTTCCTGGAAATCGACGGCGTGGTGCAGCCGGCCCCGGCCCCGCGCTTCAGCCGCACGCCGGCCGGCGTGCCGAGCGCGCCGGTGGAACCGGGGGCGGACAGCGAGGCGATCCTGTGGGATTGGGGCATCGGCGCCGAGGCGATTGCCGCGTTGCGTGCGGATGGCGCGGTCTGAGGCGACGGGTTCGGCAACAAGGGTTAAAAGTTGTTGCCGATGCGTTTGAGCGATGCACAGGAATCTATACTGGCAGGGTCGCTGCGATTGTGGCGACCGAGTTGACAGCTCGAACAAGAAGGTGGACGCCCGCCGCAAGGCGGTATGATTGCGTCCGTCGTGCCTTTGCACGCCTATACGGGCGGGCCTGGGCAGGGGAGCCCTCGGGCTCGCCGGCGCCTTCTTGTCGGTCTGTCACCTTGCCTTGCGCCCGCCCACCCCGACTGACAGCGGGGAGCGGGATCGAATCCGCTAAAGAAGGAGGCATGCTCCATGCAACGGTCTTCGCTCGCCCATTCCGGGCAAATCGCAATCTCCATCCTCACCCTCCCATGCGCGTCCGCATCGTTCAGGAGGGTGTGCCATGCCTAAACACACTCGCTACGGCATCACCGCCGAACATACCGGCGCCGACCTGTTCGTCACGTCCCACGCGCCATCCGAAACGCCCCTGAGCCTCGCGACAGAGAAAGCAGGTCAGCTTTACGCGCTGCTCTGCATGACCGGCGACTACGCCGCGTCAGGCAATGCGTGCGGGGCGTTGAATCAGGAAGTACAAAGCGGAATTTTCTCACTGGCAGCGGGGCTCGCGCATGAGACGCTTGTGCTGAGCGAACTGGCAGCGCTGCAGAAGCAGGGGATCGCTTTGGCGGAATGAGGCTGGTGCCCCGGCACGTTTTCGCGCACTGTTGATCTGCGTGAAAAGGCCCGGCAAGCGCTTGCGCTTGCCGGGCCTTTCCATTGAGGTGGCCTGTTTCCAAATGAGGACCAGCAATATGCGGCACAGGGTACCGACGCTACCGTTCGAGAGCGCCAGAAAGCCAAAAGCCACCGCTAGGGCAATGCCAGTTAGTTAAGCCAGAGCGAATGTGACTTGGAGTAAAAAGGGAGCGTGTTGACCACGCTCCCTTTTTTGCTTTGAACCTGCTGCAGACCACCCTGAACGAGACGTTGGAAGCACTGCCTGCCAACGGGATAGCCGAGTTGAGCGCGCTGCTGGATCCGGCCTGGATAGAACAAGCGCTTGAAGCCACGGGCAAGGCATCGATACGCCGACGCAAGCTGCCCGCCGAACACGCCGTGTGGCTGGTAATCGGTCTGGCGCTGTTTCGTCACATGCCGCTGTGGCAAGTGGTGCAGGAGATGGCGCTGACGCTGGACAGCAAGGAACTGCCCGCGCCCAGCGCCAGCGTGCAGGTTCGCCAGCGGTTGGGGGCGCAGCCCATGGCGCACTTGTTTGCCCTGCTCGCCAACGCCTGGGGCCGCGCCCATGCGGTGCACGCGGGAAAGTTGCGCGTGCTGGCGGCCGATGGCGTGGTCTGGTCAGCCCCGGACAGCAAGGACAACCGCCAGGAGTTGGGCAGCGGCCAGACGCAATATGGCCCCCAGCCCTGGCCCATGGTGCGCGCCGTATGCCTGCTGGACACCGACAGCCATGAACTGCTCGATGCCCAATTGGGGGGCTACGGCTGTGGCGAGCTGACGTTGGCGGCCGATCTGCGCGGCCTGGATCACTCGATCACCTTGTTCGACCGTGCCTACTTCAGCGCCGCGTTCCTGCTGCGCTGGCAGCAAGTGGGCGAGCAGCGCCACTGGCTCATGCGCGCCAAGGACAATCTGCGCCACGAGGTGGTGCAGGTATTGGGCCAGGGTGATTGGCTGATCCGCATGCCCGTGTCGCCACGCGCCAGGAAGATGCATCCAGAACTGCCCAGCCATTGGCAGGCCCGGCTGATCGAGGTGAGCGTTGGTGGCAAGATCAGGCGCTTCATCACCTCGATGCTGGATTCTGAGCGGTTTGCCGCCGTGCCACTGGCGCAGTTGTACCGCCAGCGCTGGGAGGTCGAGTTGGGGTTTCGGGAAATCAAGCAATCACTGCAACAAGGTCGAGCCGTGTTGCGCAGCAAACAGCCCGAGTTGGTCAAGCAGGAAGTCTGGGGCGTGCTGATTGCCTACACACTGCTGCGCCGATGGATGCGCCTGATGGCCCAGCACGCGGGTGTCGAGCCGAGCCGCATCAGCTTCCACACGGCGCGCCACGCCATCACGGGGGCGATCAACACGGTCCATCTGGCGCGCGCTGGTGCCTTGCCTGAACTCTTGCAGCGGCTGCTGGAGCAAGCCCGCTACTTCGTGCTCCCGCCTCGCCGCACCGGGCGCTCATTCCCGCGCGAGGTTAAGCGCTCTCGCAGCAAGTTCCCAACAAAAAATGCCAGTCAGCGGGCTAACTGACTGGCATTGACCGCTAGGGTGGCTTCGACTCTATCGCAGACTGCGGCGTCACCGGCTTAGGGCCCTCTATGAGGGGCGGGAGTGGGATCGCAGTTGCCTACGAGCGAAATGGTAGCGCTTAGCGGATCTTCAATCAAGTAAAAAAGTACTTCTTCTACTCAATCTGGCGTGACAAATTCATCACCTAAACGCGCGGTGGATGTGGATGAGCACGTTGCCGCCTCTCGGCCAACGCTTGCGACGAATGCGGCCAGCGTCCTTACGCCGGAAGTTGTGCGCGCATATCTGGGAAGCATCGGCAAACCACGACTTGAGTCGTATCGCATCTTCTTTGCGTGTGCCTCCGATACCGAAGTCCTGGGCGCGTATCTTTGGGGGCAAGCCATCGCAGGCGCGTTCATTCCTCTGGTTTCGAGCTATGAGATCGTGATGCGCAACGCGATCCATCGCCGTGCATCCTTGTTCAGTTCGAAGGGCGCAACCGACTCTCATCCGTGGTACGACTACGCGCGCAAGGACGCGCTGCCTACGCGAGGCAAATCGCGCGACAAGATCGCGGCGCTGCTGTGCGAGCGTACCGGCGTCAGGAAGTCGGTTCAGCCAGCCCCGGACCAGGTGGTCGCCACGCTGTCATTCGGCTTCTGGCCGAACTTCCTCGAAGGCCTCGGCAAGCGCGAGCAGCCCCGGTTGTTGACCGACATCTTTGCCCATCACCCGCATAGCACGCCAAAGCACTGGGGACAGGAGACGCGCGTACAGCAACTCATCGGCGCGCTCAAGTCGATTCAGGACTTGCGCAATCACATTGCTCACTATGAGCCGATCTGGAAGCCGCACAGGCTGACGGGCACGGAAACGAATTGGGCACGATCGGTTCGGAGTCTGAGGCATGTTCATGCGACGATCCTGGGTGTCATGGGCTGGTGCTGTCCTGCTACGCCGCTGGTCTATCAGGCGAGCTACGGTGCGCGGCTGTTCAGCACGCTTTGCACCACGAACGCGGTTCGCTTGTTCATGCAGAATCCGTTCTGCGCGCTGCAACTGGCGCCTATGCCCTTGATGACGCCAGAAGTGGCGGGTGCTCCGACTCCATGATCAGCGCCAGTCTTACCGCAGCCTTGGCGGTTCGATGCACGCGCGTCGGGCAACTCCGGATCTTGCTTATCATATCCGAACGGATATAATTGACGGCCGGACAACACCCGGTCTTGCATCGGGCAGAATTCCTCGAAGAAGAAACTTCAAGGCATTTCCTGTTCCATCCAGAAAATCGGCGGCAGTGCTCGCCCGCCACGGGCAGAGTGGGAGAACACGATGCATCGCAAGCGCCAACTCCAGGGCACCGACAACGTACTGGCAGACCTCGGTTTCGACGACGCCGAAGACCTGTCCGCAAAGGCCGCGCTCGCGTTCAAGTTCAATGCGCTGCTCGACAAGCGCGGCCTGAGCCAGACGGAGGCCGCCGCCATCACCGGCATGACCCAGCCCAAGGTATCCCAGGTCCGCCGCTACAAGCTCCAGAACATTTCGCTGGAGCGGCTGATGCAGGCGCTGGTGTCGCTCGACCAGCATGTCGAGATCGTCGTGCGGCCCGCGCGCCGTGCGCAGGCCCGCGGCATCACGGTGGCGGCGTGACGGGCCATTTGCGGAAGACCGGCCCGCGGGCGCGATAAGTTCGCCTGCGAAGCACCCTGCGCGAGCAGCGTTCCCACCCGCAGATGCGCGCCGGCGGCCTCAGCGCCGCGTCGTGCCGTCGAGTTTTTCCATATAGGCAATCAATTCCGGCGGTACCGGCACCCGTTCCCGGGTAGCGTTGCGATACCAGATCACGATCGCATGCGCGGTCGCCGCAAGGCCGTCGTGCCATACCGCGTAGTCCATCCGCAGGCTGGTCCGGCCGACCCACGGCGTGCGGCAAGTCACGAGCACTTCGTCGCCGAACGACACGGGCTGCTCGTAGGTGCAGGTCGTCTCGCGGATGACCGGGCCGGGCGCGTCCGGGCCGCTCAGGGGATAGCCGGCGGCTTCCAGATAGCGATTGCGCGTTTCCTCCAGCCAGACGAAATGCGTGCGGTTGCTGACGTGCTGGTAGGCGTCCAGTTCGCTCCACCGCGCCCGGAAGGTAACCCCGAACGACCATTCTCCCTCGACGCCGAAGCGCGCGCGCAGCGCGTCGCTCAGCGCGTTGGCCGCCGGCGTTTGCGTCGCCGGTTCTGCGTCTGACACGTTTCCATTTGCCATCGATCCTGCCTCCTGTTGTGTTGTCGATGTTGGTGCCACTGCTCCCGGCCGTCCGCCGGCGACGAAAATTTGCGGCGGTGCAGCTACGGGAATATCCCTAAGGCGCTCTACAGAATTTAGATAGATTCTATAAATATACGGTGGCGGTGTGTAAAAAGACACAGCAATGACCAGCGGCACGCTGCGACACCGGCCGATTGAGGGCGGAACTCTCAACAAAACAACTAGGAGACAGCGAATGTTCTATGGTCGGAGCCCCCTGGGCCGTCGCCTCATGTTATGCGCGGTGGCGCCTGCGCTCATCGTCTCGTCCGCCCCGGCGCGCGCTGCCGACGCGGGCATCTCTGACTCCGAGATCGTGTTCGGGGTCTCCGTGGCGCAGTCCGGCCCGAACGCCGCCTACGGCGCCATCGGGGTGGGGGTCAAGGGCTGCTTCGATTACCTCAACGCCGAGCAGGGCGGCGTCAAGGTCGGCGACGGCAAGACGCGCAAGATCAAGATCGAGACGCTCGACGACGCCATGGAGCCGGCCCGCGCGCTGCAGAACGCGCGCCGCTTCGTGGAGCAGTCGAAGGTCTTCGCCGTGATCGGCAACAACGGCACCGGCGCCAACCTCGGGACGCGCTCGTACTACAACGCCGAGAAGATACCGCAGGCCTTCGTCGGCTCGGGCGGCCCGATGTTCGGCGCCAAGGCGGAAGTCGAGAAGTTCCCCTGGACGATGCTCGGCTATCTCTCGTACAACACCGAGGCGGCCATGTACGCGGAGTTCATCAAGCAGAAGTGGCCGAACGCCAAGATCGCGCTGATCAACGACGACAGCGGCGGCCCGTTCTTCGCCGACACCTTCGTCAAGACCGCCAAGGCGCTCGGCCTGAACATCGTGGCCCACGAGGAGCACAGCTACAGCGAGCCGACCATCAATGCGAAGATCAGCCGCCTGAAGGAGTCGGGTGCCGACGTCTTCGTCGAGGCGACCACGCCGAAGTTCGTCGTGCAGGCCATCAAGCAGACCGCCGCCATCAACTGGAAGCCGGTGCACATCGTCTGGAACGTGGGCGCCAGCATCGGCGGCACGCTCGTGCCCGCCGGCGCCGACATCTCCAAGGGCATCTACAGCGGCCTCTACATCAAGGACGCGACCAACCCGGCGTTCGCGAACGACGAGGACATGAAGACCTACCTCACCAAGCTCAAGCAGTACGCGCCGGGTGCGAACGTGGCGGACCAGAACGCGACGATGGGCTGGTACGACTGCATGGCCACCAAGGCCGTGCTGGAGCGGATGAAGGCGCCGACGCGCGAGGCGTTCATGACGTCCATCCGCAGCCTGGACAACGTGAAGGTGCCGATCCTGCTCGAAGGCATCAGGCTGAACACCAAAGGGACGACCGACGGCTACCCGATCGAGTCCGTGCAGATCGCCCAGTTCGATGGCGTGAAGTTCGTGCCGGTCGGCGGCGTCCTCAACTACGAGGGCCGCACGCCCGCGTGGGAACCGCGGGCCAAGTCGAACTGATCCCAACCCCAAGACAGCACAGCACAGCACAGCACAGCACAGCACAGCACAGCACAGCACAGAGGAGCGATTTGAAATGACACAAGTGAAAGAACACGCGTTCGCCACGGTCGGCTTCATCGGTCTCGGCACCATGGGCCACCGCATGGTCCGGCATCTCAAGGGCTCGGCCACCCTGCTGGTCAGCGACGCCAACGCCGCCGCGGCCGCGGCGGCCGCCGAGGCGGTCGGCGGCCGCGCGGTGGCCGTGGCCGACATGGCCGCGGCGGACGCGGTGATCCTGATGCTGCCCACCAGCCAGGTGGTCGACGCCGTGCTGCGCGGCGAGGGCGGCAAGGGCCTGTTCGACGCGCTCAAGCCGGGCGCCCTGATCATCGACATGAGCTCGTCCGCGCCGACCAACTCGGTCGCGAATGCCGAAGAGGCCAGGCGCCGCGGCCTGCGCTTCGTCGACGCGCCGGTGTCGGGCGGCGCCATCGGCGCGGAAAAGGGCACGCTCGCGATCATGGTCGGCGGCGACGCCGCCGACTACGAAGCGGCCCGCCCGCTGCTGCTGAAGATGGGACCGAACGTGTTCCACGTCGGCCGGGTCGGGGCCGGCCACGCGGTCAAGGCGCTGAACAACCTGATGTCGGCCACCGCGCTCGCGGTCAACAGCGAGGCCTTCGCGGTCGGCGAGAAGTTCGGGCTGGACCCGGCGATGATGCTCAAGGTGGTCAACGCCTCGAGCGGCCAGAACTGGGTGTCCACGACGCACTGGCAGCCGCAGATCGTCGACCGCAAGTTCGCCTGCGGTTTCACCATGCAGCTGCTGGAGAAGGACGTGCGCGTGGCGATGTCGCTCTACGACGCGATGGGCGCCAAGGGCACGGTCTCGCGCAGCGTGGCCGCCTCGTGCGCGCAGTCGCTGCGCGCGGCCGCGCCCGGCGCCGACATGTCGGTCATGGCGCAGCAGGCGCAGCAGGAACTCGGGCTGGGTAGCGCGCCCCAGCAGCCGCAGCCGGGCGAGGCCGTGCGGGCATGAGCGCCGTGCTGATGGAAGCGCCCCGGGAAACCGTCGAGGCGTTGCCGGCCACCTCCTCGCCGAAGCTCGCGGTCGACAAGCTGTCGCTGCGGTTCGGCGGCATCGTCGCGATCAACGAGCTGACGTTCGAGGTGCGCCGGGACGTGATCTGCGGCCTGATCGGTCCGAACGGCGCGGGCAAGACCAGCTTGTTCAACTGCGTCAGCCGCCTCTACAACCCGTCGTCGGGGCGCATCCTGTTCGACGGCGAGGACATCACGGGGCTGAAGTCCAAGGACATGGCCAGGCGTGGCATTGCCCGCACGTTCCAGAACCTCGCGCTGATCAACAGCCTGACGGTGCTCGAGAACGTGATGCTGGGCGGCTACCACCATGGCCGCACGCGCCTGTTCATGGCGCCGTGCGTGCCCGTGTCGCGGCGCGCCGAGGAGATCGCGTTGCGGCGCGACGCCATGCTGCTGCTGGAGCGGCTGGGGCTGGACCATCTTCACGACGAGCGCGTCGACAGCCTGCCCTATCCGACGCTCAAGCGCATCGAGCTTGCGCGCGCGCTGGCCGCCAACCCGTCGTTCCTGATGCTGGACGAGCCCGCGGGCGGCCTCTCGCATTCGGAGGTGGACGAGCTTGCGCAGACCTTGCTGCGCGTGCGGCAGGACTTCAACGTGACCATCCTGCTGGTCGAGCACCACATGGGCATGGTGATGAACATCTCCGACGACATCGTGGTGCTCGACTTCGGCAACAAGATCGCCGAGGGCAAGCCGCAGGCCGTGAAGTCCGACCCGCGCGTGATCGAAGCCTACCTGGGGAAGAAGCGTGGACGTTCTTGAGATCAAGGGCCTGACCGCAGGCTACGGCAGGACGGCGGTGCTGCACGGGGTCGACCTGGCGGTGCCCGAGGGCAACATCGTCGTGCTGCTCGGCGCCAACGGCGCCGGCAAGACGACCACGCTCAAGTCGATCACCGGGATGATCAAGCGCGAAGGCCAGGTGCTGCTCGATGGCAAGCCGCTCAAGGGCATGGGGCCGGATCGCATCGCGCGCACGGGGGTGGCGCACGCAATGGAAGGGCGCGGGACGTTCGCGGACCTGACCGTGGAGGAAAACCTCCAGGTCGGCGCCTACCGCCGCAAGGACAAGGGCGGGATCGACGCCGACATCGAGCAGATGTACACGCTCTTCCCGCGCCTGCGCGAACGCCACAAGCAGAAGGCGGGCAGCCTGTCCGGCGGCGAGCAGCAGATGCTCGCGGTGAGCCGGGCGCTGATGCTCAAGCCGCGCGTGATGCTGCTCGACGAGCCGTCCCTGGGCCTCGCGCCGGTCATCATCGACCACCTGTTCGCGGCGCTGCAGACGGTCAACCGGACACTCGGCACCTCGATGCTCATCGTCGAGCAGAACGCCAATCTCGCACTCGAGATCGCGCACCGCGCCTACGTCCTCGAGATCGGCCGGGTGGTGCTGTCGGGAAGCGCGGCGGAGGTCGCCGCCAACGACAGCATCCGCGCCGCCTACCTGGGCCACTGAGGCGCCAACGGGACGCTAACGAGACGCCAACGAGACGCTAACGAGAAGGACAGACATGCAGTATTTTCTCCAGCAGATCATCAACGGCATCGGCGACGGGGCGATCTACGCGTCGCTGGGCCTCGCGCTGGTGCTGATCTATCGCACCACCAACATCGCCAATTTCGCGCAGGGCGAGATGGCCACGGTGTCGGCCTACGTCGCCTGGCAGTGCGTGGCCTGGGGCTTGCCCCTGGGCTGGGCGATCGTGGTGGCCATCGTCGTCTCGCTGTTCGTGGGCATGGCTACCTACCTGATCTTCGTGCGGCCGGTGCAGAACAAGGACGAGCTCACCATCATCATCGTCACGCTGGGCCTCTTCCTCGCGTTCAACAGCCTCAGCGGCGCAACCTGGGGCTTCATGCAGATGCCGCTCGACTCGCCTTTCCCCGAGAAGTATTTCTCGATCGGCTCGTTCCGGATCAGTGTCGAGCTGCTCGGCACGGTCGCCGTCCTGATCGCGATCTCCGGAGGCATGTTCCTGCTGTTCCAGAAGACACGGCTGGGCATGGCCCTGCGCGCCGCCGCCTCCAACGGATCCTCGGCCAAGCTCGTCGGGATTCCCTTCACCGCGATGATGGCCATCGGCTGGGGCCTCGCGGCCGTGCTGGGCGCGGTCTCGGGATTGCTGGTCGCGCCGCGCGTCACGATCGACCCGAACATGATGGGCTCGATCATCATCTATGCGTTCGCGGCCGCCGTGGTCGGCGGCCTCACGAGTTATCGCGGCGCCGTGGTCGGCGGCGCCGTGGTCGGTATCTCCCAGTCCCTGTCCATGGCCTACCTGCCGTGGCTGGGCGCCGACCTGCAGATCCTCCTGCCGCTGCTGCTGATCGTGGCGGTCCTGATCGTCAAGCCCGAAGGTCTCTTCGGCAGTACCGTGATGGTGCGCGTATGAACAAGGTGAGCATTCTCCCCGCGCCGGCCGTGGCCGGCCCCCGGCCCGTGCGCAAGACGTCGACCCTCGGCTGGCTCGCGTTCGCGGCGCTGCTGTTCCTGGTGCCGCTGGTCTTTCCCGGCTACCGCACGTTCCAGTTCACCGGCGTGCTCACCTATGCGATCGCGGCGCTGGGCCTGAACCTGATCACCGGCTACGTGGGCCAGGTCTCGCTGGGCCACAACATGTTCTTCGCGCTCGGCGCGTACACGGCCATCCTCACGCATACCCTGCTGGGCGTGAACCCGCCGCTTTCCGTGTGCATCGCCGCGCTCGTCTGCTTCGGCGCCGGCTATCTCGCCGGATTCCCGGCAAAGCGCCTGCGCGGCCTGTACCTGGCGCTCATCACCCTGATCCTCGCCGTGTCGGTCGTGCCGCTGGTCAAGCATTTCAAGTCGTACACGGGCGGGGCGGCCGGCCTGACGTTCGACAAGCCGGAGCCGCCCGCATGGTTCACGCTGGGCCAGGACGCGTGGCTCTACTACTTCGTGCTCCTGTTCGCCATCGTGATCTTCTGGGCGGTGCGCAACTTCGTCGCGGGCAGCACCGGGCGGGCGCTCGCCGGCATCCGCGAGGGCGAGCTGGCGGCCTCGTCGATGGGCGTGGACGTAAACCACCTCAAGGTCGTCGTGTTCGGCACGGGATCGATGCTCGGCGGCGTCGGCGGCGCGCTCGCGGCCTACACGATCGGCTTCATCGGCCCCGATTCGTTCACCCTCATGCTGTCGATCGGCTTCCTGGCGTCGATCGTCGTGGGCGGCCTGGGCACGATCAGCGGCGCGGTGGTGGCCGGCCTGTTCCTGCAGTTCGTGCCGTCCTATGCGTCGGACATCAGCCAGGCGTTCGCCGGCGCCGTCTACGGCGGCATCCTGATCGTCTGCATGTTCCTGATGCCGCGCGGCATCACCGGCTCGCTGATCAAGCTGCTCGACGCGCGGCGCGAAGCCAGCAAGCATCCGTCAAACCAGGGCGTCCCGGTCTCCAGCCGCCCCAATCCATAGGAGTGATCGTGTCCAACGAATTTCATGGTCTGCAAAGCCAGGCCGAACCCTCGGTCCGGCTCGGCCCCGTCATGCAACTGCTCAACGGCGAGTGGGTGGGCAGCGCCGACGGCCGCACGCTGCCGGTCGAGTGCCCCGCCAACAAGAAGCTCATCGCCGAGATCCCGCGCGCCGGGGCGGAAGACGTCGAGCGCGCGGTGCAGGCGGCCGAGCGGGCGTTCACGGCGTGGAAGAAGGTGACGCCGTCGCAACGCGGCCGCGCGATGCAGAAGATCGCCGACGCGCTCGAGGCGCAGCTGGAGGACTTCGCGCGGATCATCGCGCACGAGACCGGCAACGCGCTGCGCACGCAGGCGCGGCCCGAGGCGCAGCTGTGCGTCGACGCCTTCCGCTATTTCGGCGGCCTGGCCAGCGAGCTCAAGGGCGAGATGCTGCCGCTGGGCGACGACATCCTCAGCTACACGCGCCGCGAGCCGCTCGGGATCGTCGGCGCGATCGTGCCGTGGAACGCGCCCGCGGTGCTCTGCTCGATCAAGATCGCGCCGGCGCTGGTGGCCGGCAATGCGATGGTGCTCAAGCTCGCGGAAGACGCGCCCTTCGCGGGCCTGTTCCTCGCGGAGATCTGCCAGCGCTTCCTCCCGCCGGGCGTGCTCAACGTGGTCACCGGGCTCGGCGCGGAGTGCGGCGCGGCGCTGGCGTCGCATCCGCGCATCCACAAGATGTCCTTCACCGGCTCCACGGCGGTCGGCAAGAGCATCATGGCCGCGGCGGCGGAGCGCATCGGCCCGGTCTCGCTGGAGCTGGGCGGCAAGAGCCCGACCATCGTGTGCGACGACGCGGACGAAGAGTGGGTCGTGCAGAACGTGGGCACGGCCATGCGCTTCACGCGCCAGAGCCAGTCCTGCACCGCGGGCTCGCGCCTGTTCCTCCACGAGTCCATCTACGATTCGTTCCTCGAGAAGCTGGTCAAGCTCATGAACAGCTACAAGATCGGCAACCCGCTGGACGAGGCGACCGACATGGGCAGCCTCATCAGCAGCAAGCAGTACGGGCGCGTCTGCAGCTATATCGAGGAGGGGCTGAAGAATCCGGACGTCAAGCTGCTGACCGGTGGCCTGCCGCCGACCTCCGGCCCGCTGGCCGAGGGGTACTTCACCGTGCCGACGCTGTTCGGCGGCAGCTCGAATGCGTGGCGCCTGGCCAAGGAGGAGATCTTCGGGCCGGTGCTCGTCGTCATTCCCTGGAAGGACGACGCGCAGGTGCTGAAGATGGCCAACGACAGCCACTACGGGCTGGCCGGCTACGTGTTCTCGAACAACACGGCGCGTGCGATCCGCATGGCCCATGAGATAGACTCGGGCTGGGTGCAGGTCAATCAGGGCAAGGGCCAGCTATTCGGCCAGCCCTACGGCGGCTTCAAGCAGAGCGGCCAGGGCAAGGAGCAGTCGCTGTCTTCCCTGACCGAAGGCTTCTCGCGGCTCAAGACCGTGACCGTCAACCTGACGATCTGACCCGGCTGCTGCTTGACGACTTCGTGCGATTTTCCGGCCCATCCACAGTGAGAGATACTTTCGTGCTTTTCCACTCCGTGCACCCATGCCCCACGTTCCGAGCGGACGCGGGGGCATGGCGGGCCGGCAACCGGCAGGAATGCCGTCCAGGTCACCGCGCCTTTGAGCGCCCGCGCTCCGCGGTGACCTTCCGATACAGGCAAGTGCCATGACGACGAGCGACCAAATCTACAGAGCGGTCGAGTCGCAGATCAGCCAGCGCATGCTGTTGCCCGGCGATTCGATCGACGAGGAGAGCCTGATGACGCAGTTCGGCGTTTCCCGTACCCCGGTGCGCGAGGCGCTGGTGCGGCTCAAGTCGGAAGGTCTCGTCAGCAGCATTTCCCGCGGCGGCTCGATCGTCTCGAAGATGGACGTGCAGCAGCTCGTCTCGGTCTGGGAGCTGCTGTCCGACCTGGAAGGGCTCTGCGCGGGTTATGCGTGCGAGCGCATGACGCGGCCGGAGCGGCAGGCCCTGATGGACGCCCATCTCGCCGGCGAAGCCGCTGCCGAGGCCGACGACCAGGTCGGCTGGCAGCAGGCCAACATGGCGTTCCACGAGGTGCTCTATGCCGGCTCGCGCAATACGTTCCTGCGCCAGGAGATCCTGCGCATGCGCACCCGCACGGTCGCCTACCGTTCCCATTCGTTCGGCGCCGTGGGCGATGCCATGCACGCGCACCTCGAGCATGGCCAGATTGCGAAGGCGATCCTGGAGCGCGACGCCGAGACGGCGGTGCGCCTCATGAGGGCGCATCTGCGCCCTGAGGGGGCGACGTTGATCAACCTGCTGCAATCGCTGCCGAAGGACATGCTGCGCTGAGACCTTTTCTTCGCCGGCCCCCCGAATTCCGCGAGCCTCGAAAGCCCTGCCGGGCTCGCTTGCGCCCGTTTCCACAAGCGGGTCTTGCGTGAACATAAATACATCTGGAGTACGAATGTCCCGCATCTGCGCATCCTCGGCCCTTCAGGGCATCAAGGTAATCGACCTGTCCCGGGTCCGCGCCGGTCCCACCTGCGTGCGGATGCTGGCCGACTTCGGCGCCGACGTGATTCGCGTCGAGCCGCCGGCCGGCGTCGACCCGAACGAGGACATATTCGCCGTCAACCGCCTCGGCGGGGATTTCCAGAACCTCAACCGCAACAAGCGGTCGATGACCCTGAACCTCAAGAAGCCCGAAGGCCTCGCCATCCTCAAGCGCATGGTCGAGACCGCCGACGTCGTGGTGGAGAACTGGCGGCCGGACGTCAAGGCGCGCCTCGGTGTCGACTACGCATCCCTGCGCGCCATCAACCCGCGCATCATCCTGGCGAGCATCTCGGGATTCGGGCAGGACGGGCCCTATGCGGGGCGTCCGGGCTTCGACCAGATCGTGCAGGGCATGGGCGGGCTCATGTCGGTGACGGGCTACCCCGAGACCGGACCGCTGCGCGCCGGCATCGCCGTCGCCGACTCCAGCACGGGTCTCTACGCGGCCATCGGCATTCTTGTCGCCCTGCGCGAGCGCGACCAGTCCGGCGAGGGGCAATGGGTGCAGGCGTCGTTGCTGCACTCGCAGATTGCGATGATGGATTTCCAGGTGGCGCGTTTTCTGAACGAGGGCGACATCCCGCGCGCCGCGGGCAACGATCATCCGACGAGCGCGCCGATGGGCGTGTTCAACGCGGCCGACGGGCTGCTCAACCTGGGGGCCGCCGGGCAGGGAACGTGGGTGAGGCTGTGCAAGGCCATCGCGCATCCTGAATGGGTCGCCGACGCCGAATTCGCCACCGAGCCCTTGCGCGTGAAGAACCGCGCGCGCCTGAACAGCCAGCTCAACGAAGTCTTCGGGGCGCACGGCGTGCAGCACTGGGTCGCGTTGCTGAACGACGCGGGTGTGCCGGCCGGCCCGGTCTACGACGTCCCGGAGATGCTCGAGGACGCCCAGGTGAAGCACCTCGGCGTGGTGATCGACACGCGCACCGGCAAGGGCGAGCCGATCAAGGTGATCAGCCAGCCGGTGACCCTGTCGCGCACGCCGGCGAGCATCGTGACCGCCGCGCCCGCCTGGGGCGAGCACACGGCCGAGATCCTGGCGGAGTGCGACTTCGACGCCGCGGAGATCGCCGGTCTGCGCGAACAACTGGTTATCTGAGCTGAGGAAAAAGAGCCATGCCTGAACTGATCGTGAAGCGCGACGGGGCCGTCGGCCGCGTCGTATTCTCCAATCCGAGCAAGTACAACGCGATGTCGCGGGACATGTGGCTGGCCTTGCCGACGGCGCTCGACGCGCTCGATGCCGATCCCGAGGTCCGGCTGATCGTGCTGGAGGGCGACGGCGACAGCGCGTTCGTTTCCGGCGCCGACATCTCGCAGTTCGGGGCGTCGCAGGCGGACCCCGCGGTGCAGGCGGAATACAACGCGGCGGTGGAGAAGGCTTACCTCGCGCCCGTGAAATGCAGCAAGCCGGTGGTCGCCAAGATCCGCGGCATCTGCATGGGCGGCGGCCTCGGCATCGCCGCCGCGTGCGACCTGCGCTTCTGCCGCGACGACGCGCGCTTTCGCATGCCGGCCGGCCGCATGGGCCTGGGCTACAACGTCCCCGGCGTGCGCCGGTTCATGGCCGTGGTCGGCGTGGCCAATACCTTCGACATGTTCTTCTCCGCCCGCATCTTCGACGCGCAGGAGGCCTTGCGCATGGGTTTCGTGAGCCAGGTGGCGCCGCGCGAGACGTTCGACGCGATGTGCGACGAGTGGTGCGCGGCCACGGCCGAGAACGCGCCGCTCACGCTGCGGGCGCTCAAGAAGACGGTCAACGCGCTCATCCGCGATCCCGGCGAGCGCGACATCGCCTCGGCCGAGGCCGCCATCGCGGCCTGCTTCGCCAGCGCCGACTACCGGGAGGGCGCGGCTGCCTTCATGGACAAGCGCAAGCCCCGGTTCCAGGGCGTCTGAGGAGCTGGCCGCATGAGCACGCTACAACACGCCGGGCGCGTGGTCCTCGTCTCCGGCGCGGCCGGCGGGATCGGCAGCGCCATCGCCGAGGCCTATCTCGCGCAGGGCGCGGCGGTCGGCCTGGTGGACTTCGACGCCGCCGCCGGCGAGCGTCTCGCGCAGCGGCTGGCGGACGCGGGCGGCCGGGTCGCCTTCGCGCAGGCCGACGTCGGATCGTACGCGGACTGCGAGCGCGCCTGCGCGTCGGTCGCCGGCGCGCTCGGGCCCGTCGACACGCTGGTCGCGAACGCGGGCATCTCTCCGAAGCACGCGGGCAAGCCGGCGCCGGTCTGGCGCATGGACCCGGCGGAGTGGCGCCGCGTGGTCGACGTCAACCTGAACGGCGTGTTCAACCTGTGCCGGCTGCTCGCGCCGGGCATGGTCGAGCGCCGGTTCGGCCGCATCGTCGCGATGTCGTCCGTCGCCGGCAAGGCCTACCTCGACATCGTCGCGGCCCACTACGCGGCGACGAAGGCCGGGCTGATCGGCCTGACCCGGCATCTGGCCGGCGAGCTGGGGCCGCACGGCATCACCGTGAACGCGCTCGCGCCGGGGCGCATCGATACGCCGATGGTCGCGGGAGCGCCGGCCGCGGCGAACGCCGCCGTGGTGGATGCCACGCCGCTGCGCCGGCTCGGCACCCCGCATGAAGTCGCGCATGCGTGTGCCTTTCTCACCTCGACCGGGGCCGGTTTCATCACCGGCCAGGTCATCGACGTTGCGGGCGGATGGCTGATGACCTGAGCGTCGCCGTCCGCACTTCCAATCTCCCAACCCAACCCGAGACAAGATGAACGAGATCACCGGCACCACGCGTCTGATGGCCACCATCGGAGATCCCATCCAGCAGGTCCTCGCGCCGCAGGAGATCAACCGCCTGATGGCCGCGCGCGGCATCGACGCGGTGCTGGTGCCCATGCAGGTGCCGGTCGCCGGCCTCGAAAAGGCCGCCGACGGCCTGCGGCAGATGTCGAACCTCGAAGGCGTCATCGTCACCGTGCCGCACAAGAACGCATTCGTCGCCCTGTGCGACGAACTCACCCCGGAGGCCGCCCGCGTGGGCGCGGTCAACATCGTCAGGCGCCTGCCCGACGGGCGGCTGCGGGGCGGCATCCTGGACGGCCTGGGCTTCGTCGGCGGACTGCGCGGCAACGGCATCGATCCCGCCGGAATGCGCGTCTACGTCGCCGGCGCCGGCGGCGCGTCGACGGCCATCACGTATGCGCTCGGCGACGCCGGCGCCGCCGCGATCACGATCGCCAACCGCAGCGCCGCCAAGGCGGAGGAACTGGCCGCGCGCCTGCGGGCGGAGTTTCCGGCCGTCGCCGTCGCGGTCGGCACGAGCGACCCGTCGGGACATGACCTGGTGATCAACTGCACGTCGCTCGGCATGCGGCCCGGCGACGCGCTGCCGCTCGACGCCGAGCGGCTGACCCCGGATCAGGTGGTGGCCGAAGTCATCATGAAGCCGGTCGAGACGGCGCTGCTCGTGGCCGCCCGGAACCGAGGCTGCCGCATCCACCATGGCAAGCCCATGCTCGTGAGCCAGATCGAGATGATGGCGGACTTCATGCTGCAGGCCGCCCCATGAGCGAAGGAGCGCTTGCCCGCGAACAACGCGGGATGGACGGCCCCTGGGACTACGTCATCGTCGGCGGCGGCACGGCGGGATGCATCCTCGCCAACCGCCTGAGCGCCTCCGGCCGCCACCGCGTGCTCATGCTGGAGGCCGGCGGCAAGCCCGCGAGCCGCTGGATCGGCATTCCGGCGGGCTTCAGCAAGCTCCTCGTCGACCAGCGGTACAACTGGCGTTTCCAGACCGAGGCGGAGCCGGGCACCCGCAACCGGGTGATCTCGGTGCCGCGCGGCAAGGGCCTGGGCGGTTCCTCGCTGATCAACGGCATGATCTACGTGCGCGGCCAGAGCGCCGACTACGATGCGTGGGCGGCCGGCGGCGCGCACGGCTGGGGCTGGCGCGACGTGGAGCCCTATTTCCGCAAGCTCGAGAATTACCCGCCCGGCGGACCCGGGCGAGGGCATGACGGCCCGATGAAGCTCTCGCAGGTGCGCGAGCGCTATCCGATCGCGCAGGCGTTCATCGACGCCGCCCGCGAGGACGGCTGGGCGTACAACGAAGACTACAACGGCGAGAGCCAGGAGGGCGTCGGCTACTACCAGGTCGTCCAATCCGCAGGGCGGCGCTGGAGCGCCTACGAGGGGTATCTGCGGCCCGCGCTCGGCCGGCCCAACCTGCAGGTCGTGACAGACGCCCTCGTCACCAGGCTGGAGATCGAGGGCGCCCGCTGCACCGGGGTGACCTGGCGGCGCGGCGGCGCCGAGACCACCACGCGCGCGGCTGGCGAGGTCATCCTGTGCGCCGGCGCGATCCAGTCGCCGCAGCTCCTGGAGCTGTCCGGCGTCGGCCAGCCTGCCCTGCTGCAACGGTTGGGCATCCCGCTCAGGCACGCGCTGCCGGGCGTCGGCGAGAACTACGTCGATCACTTCGCCACGCGCATGAACTGGCGCGTGCGCAACACGGTCACGTTGAACGAGATGTCGCGCGGATGGCGCCTGGGGCTGGCCGTGGCGGAATACTTCACCCGCAGGACCGGCATCCTGACGCTCGGCACGGGCCTGGTGAACGGCTTCGTGAAATCGCGCCCCGACCTCGCCACGCCCGACGCGCAGTACTTCTTCGTGCACGCGAGCTACGCCGACGCGTCCAAGCGGATCCTCGACCGCGCGCCCGGCATGACGATCGGCGTGACGCAGCTGCGGCCCGAATCGGTCGGCAGCATTCATGTGAAGTCGCCCGATCCGCTCGCGTGTCCGTCGATTCGCCCCAACTTCCTCGACGCGCAGGTCGACCGCGACTGCATGGTCGGCGCCATGAAGGTCGCGCGCCGGATCGTGTCGCGAAGCGCCATGCGGCCGTACGTGGTGCAGGAGCTCAGTCCGGGCGACGCGTGCGCCAGCGACGAGGCATGGCTCGACTTCGCGCGCGACAACGGCCAGACCATCTACCACCCGCTCGGCACTTGCCGCATGGGCAGCGACGACGCATCGGTGGTCGACCTGCGACTGTCGGTGCGGGGCCTGGCGGGCCTGCGCGTCGTCGACGCGTCGGTCATGCCGAAGATGATCTCCGGCAATATCCAGGGCGCCGTGATGATGGTGGCGGAGAAGGGCGCGGACCTCATCCTTGCCGACGCCAGGCAATGACGGGAAACCAGATGACCCAGCAACCGCCGCCGGCGACCGCGCAAGACCACGATGCCGAGCCCGTCCCCTTCGTCTATCGGAATACCCTGCCCGCGCGCGTGAGCTTTGCGATGCCGGCGGGACGCGCGGTGCTGGACGAGGCGGAGCGCTGCGGCGCCGGGCGCGTCCTGGTCGCGTCGGGCAGGTCGCTGGCGCGCATGGCCGACGGGCCGTTGCAGCAGGTCGAGCACGCGCTCGGGAAACGGCATGCCGGCACGATCGCCACCATGCGCGGGCACACCCCGCGCGAAGACGTACTGGCGATCGCGGAAGCGATGCGGCGCACACGCGCCGACCTGCTCGTCGCGGTGGGCGGCGGCTCGGTCATCGACGGCTGCAAGGCGGCCCTGATGTGCCAATGGATGGACGTGCGGGATGTCGCCGCCATGGACGCCCTGCTCGACCCGGCCGCGATCTCGCCGCCGGCCAACCCCGTGCGCCTGGTCTCGGTGTCGACCACGCTGTCGGCGGCCGAATTCACCGCCGTGGCCGGCGTGACCGAAATGACCGCCAGAGCCAAGCAGGTCTTCGCGCACGAGCTCCTGGTGGCGCGAACGGCGATCCTGGACGCCGCCGCCACGCGCCTGACGCCCATGGATCTGCTGCTGTCGACAGGCATGCGCTCGGTCGACCACGCGATCGAGGCGTTCTGTTCCCCGCGCGCGAATCCCATGACGGACTTCCATGCCCTCGAGGGATTGCGCCTGCTCCACGACGGGCTGCGCGCGATCAGGACGCATCCCGGGCGCAGCGGCCCGCGGGCGCAGGCGCAGCTCGGCATGTGGCAGGCGATCTCGGCGCTATCCACCGGCGCCGGATCGGGCGCGAGCCACGGCATCGGCTACGCCATCGGCGCCACGTTCGACGTGGCCCATGGCCACACCTCGTGCGTGATGCTGCCTGCGGTGCTGCGCTGGAACGCCAGCGTCAACGAAGCACGCCAGCAACGGCTGTCCGCCGCCATGGGATGTCCGGCCGTTCCGGCGGACGTGCTGGTCGCGGAACTGGTCGCATCGCTGGGGTTGCCCGGCAGGCTGCGGGACCTGGGTATTGGCCGCGGCGACTTCCAGGAGATCGCGCGCCGCTCGCTCGGGTATGCGCCGGTACAGGCCAATCCACGTCCGATCCGGCGGGAAGCCGATGTCCTGGAGATTCTTGAACTGGCGCTGTAGTCGGGCACCGGCGGCAAGGCTTCAGGCCGCCGGATGAGCGCAATACAGGGCAGTCAGGCCGCCGGTCCCAGGATGCGCTCGACGAACGCCGCTTCCAGCCCGACCCCCAGGAAGCGCGCGATCTCCACGATCTGCCCATACAGCATCCACTGCCCGTGGTGCACCGCGCAGCCTTGCTCGCGCGCGGCCTTGAGCAGGGGCGTGTCGCCGTCGCGCACCACGGCTTCGCAGACCAGCGTGCCGGCACCCAGCCGGGCTGCCGGCAGCGGCAGCGCGTCGGTATCGCGCAGGCCGAGCGCGGTGGCGTTGACCACCACGTCGAAGCCGGCGGGATCGCCGTCGCCGGCGCGGATGGTCAGCGCGGGGAGGATGGCTTGCAGGCTGGCCGCGAGTTCGGCGGCTTTGGCGGCGGAGCGGTTGTGGATGACCAGCTCGGCCGGCTGCTCGCGGGCGATGGCATAGGCCATCGACTTGCCGGCGCCGCCGGCGCCGAGCTGCAGCACGCGCTTGCCGGCGAGGCGGTGGCCGCGTTCGCGCAGGCCGGCCACGAAGCCGTCGCCGTCGAAGTTGCCGCCGAGCCAGTGGCCTTGCGCGCGGTCGAAGCGCATGGCGTTGACGGAGCCGACCAGGCGGGCGGTTTCGGTCAGCGCGCCGCAGGCGGCGACCACGGCTTCCTTGTGGGGGATGGTGACCACCAGGCCGTCGAAGTTCTGCGCCCCGGCCACGCCGGCCAGGAAGGCCGGCAATTGCGCGGGCTCGACGTGGAAAGGCACGCAGGCCGCGTTCAGGCCCTGGCGGGCGACGGAGGCGTTGAATAGCTGCGGCGTGCGCACGTGCGCGACGGGCGCGGCGATGATGCCGACAAGGCGGGTATGGCCGTCGATCTGCATGGCGGATGCGGGAAGGGAAAGGGGGAGAGGGAAGGGGGAAAGCGGGAGGGATGCGTTCCCTCCCGCCGCGCGTGGCCGGCTCAGATGCCGGCCATGCACGTGTATTTGATGACGAGGTAGTCCTCGATGCCGTAGTGCGAGCCCTCGCGGCCCACGCCCGACTGCTTGACGCCGCCGAACGGCGCGACCTCGTTGGAGATCAGGCCGGTGTTGACGCCCACCATGCCGTACTCCAGCCGCTCGGACACGCGCCACACGCGGCCCAGGTCGCGGGCATAGAAGTAGCTGGCCAGGCCGAACTCGGTGTCGTTGGCCATGGCCACCACTTCGTCCTCGGTCTCGAAGCGGAACAGCGGCGCGAGCGGGCCGAAGGTCTCCTCGCGCGCGACCAGCATGTCGGGCTTGACGTCGGCCAGCACGGTGGGCTCGAAGAACGACTGGCCCAGCGCGTGGCGCTTGCCGCCCTCCAGCACGCGCGCGCCCTTGGAAAGGGCGTCGGCGATGTGTTCCTCGACCTTGGCCACGGCCTTGCCGTCGATCAGCGGGCCGATGCGCACGCCGTCGTCCATGCCGTCGCCGACCTTGAGCGCGCGCACCGCGGCCACCAGTTTCTCGGCGAAGGCGTCATAGACCTTGCTGTGCACGTACAGGCGGTTGGCGCAGACGCAGGTCTGGCCGGCGTTGCGGTACTTGGAGACGATGGCGCCTTCCACGGCGGCGTCGAGGTCGGCATCGTCGAACACGATGAAGGGCGCGTTGCCGCCCAGCTCCATCGACACCTTCTTGATGGTGGAGGCGGTCTGCGCCATCAGCGTGCGGCCCACTTCGGTGGAGCCGGTGAAGGTGAGCTTGCGCACCAGCGGGTTGGTGCTGAGCTCGCCGCCGATGGCGCCGGCCGAGCCGGTGATGACCGACAGCACGCCGGCGGGGATGCCGGCGCGCTCGGCCAGCACCGCCATCGCCAGCGCGGTCAGCGGCGTCTGCGAGGCGGGCTTGACCACCATCGTGCAGCCCGCCGCCAGCGCGGGGCCGGCCTTGCGCGTGATCATGGCAGCGGGGAAATTCCACGGCGTGATGGCCGCGCACACGCCGACCGGTTCCTTGGTGACGACGATGCGCTGGTTGCTGACCGGCGCGGGAATGGTCTCGCCGTAGACGCGCTTGCCTTCCTCGGCGAACCACTCGATGAACGAAGCCGCGTAGGCGATCTCGCCGCGCGCCTCGGCGAACGGCTTGCCCTGCTCGGCGGTCATGATGCGGGCCAGGTCGTCCTGGTTGGCCAGCAGCAGCTCGAACCACTTGCGCAGCAGCGCCGAGCGGTCCTTGGCGGTGCGCGCGCGCCACGCCGGCAGCGCGCGGTTGGCGGCTTCGATGGCCTGGCGCGTTTCATCGGCGCCCAGCTGCGGCACCTGGGCCACGCGCGCGCCGGTGGCGGGGTTGGTGACGTCGATATGGCGCTCGCCGTCGATCCAGCGGCCGTCGACATAGCACTGCTGGCGCAGCAGGGAGGGGTCTTGGAGGTTCAGCATGGTCTGGTTCCGTAGCGGTGTTGGAGGATGGGCGGCGAGCCACAAGCGGCAGGTTAGCAGGATGCGCACGAACGCGCTGGCGCATGCGGCGGCGTCCGACCGGGAAGTTGTTTCAAAATGAAGCGAAGCGGTCCTGGCTAGGCGCGCGGCCGCAGGCAGTACAAGTAGTACGACAAGGCCGCGCAACGACGCCAGGATCTTTTTGAGACGACTTCCTAGCCTGCGATGTACAGGCCGCCGTTGACGTGCAGCACTTCGCCGGTGACGAAGCTGGCCGCGTCGCTGCACAGGAAGCCGATCACGGTGGCGATCTCGCGCGGATGGCCAAGGCGCTTGAGCGGCGTCTGCCCGATGGAGTCGGCGCCGCGCTTCTGGATCAACTCGGTGGTCATCGGGGTCTCGATCACGCCGGGCGATACAGCGTTGACGCGCGTGCGCGGCCCGAGTTCCCGCGCCAGGCTGCGGGTGAGGCTGAGCAGGCCGCCCTTGGAGGCCGAATAGTGCGCATTGTAGTAAGCGCCCCGGTGCGCCGCCACCGAGGTCAGGTTGACGATGGCGCTGTTCTCGCGCAGCGCGGGAATGGCGCGGCGCACAAGGTAGAACACGCCGTCGAGGTTGATGGACAGCGTCTGGCGCCATTGCGCGTCGCTCATCTCGCCGACCGGCTGCGCCTGGTACAGGCCGGCCGAGGGCACCAGGAAATCGATGCCGCCGAAGCGGTCCTGCGCCAGCGCCACGGCGCGCGCGCAGTCGTCGGGGCTGGCGGCGTCCATGCGCAGCGTGGCGACGCGTTCGCCGGCGGGATCCAGCTCGCGCGCGAAGGCGGCCAGGCCGGCTTCGTCCAGGTCGGCCAGCACGAGGTTGGCGCCGTGCGCGAGGAACAGCCGGGCCGTCTCGCGGCCGATGCCGCCATTGGCGCCGGTCAGCAGCAGGGTGCGTTGGTCGAAGTTGTACATGCTCTTGTTTCTCCGGGAGTTCGGCGCGCGGCGCCTCAGATGTGCAGCGCGCGCCCGTAGGCCGCCAGCACGGCTTCGTGCATGGCCTCGGACATGGTGGGGTGGGGCAGCACGGCGGCCATCAGGTCGGCCTCGGTGGTTTCCAGCGTCTGCGCGATGGCGTAGCCCTGGATCATCTCGGTGACTTCGTCGCCGACCATGTGGGCGCCGAGCAATTCGCCGCTGCCTTCGTCGAACACCACCTTGACCAGCCCCGCGGTGCCGCCCATGGCGATGGCCTTGCCGTTGGCGGAAAACGGGAACTTGCCGACCTTGACCTTGTGGCCGCGTCCGCGCGCCTGCGCCTCGGTCAGGCCCACGCTGGCCACCTGCGGATGGCTGTAGGTGCAGGCCGGGATGCGCGCCGCATCGAGCGCGTGCGGCTGCAGCCCGGCGATGCGCTCCACGCAGATCACGCCTTCGTGGCTGGCCTTGTGCGCGAGCCACGGTGGGCCGGCCACGTCGCCGATGGCGTAGACGCCGGGCTCCGCCGTGCGGCCGAAACCGTCGGTGACGATGTGCGTCTTCTCGACCTTGACCGCGGTGTTCTCCAGCCCGATGTCCTCCACGTTGCCGACGATGCCGGCGGCTACCAGCACCACGTCGGCCTCGATCTTCGCGCCGTCCGGCTTGCCGCCTTGCAGCGTGACCGTCCAGCCGGCCCCGGTGCGTTCGGCGTGCGCGATGCCCGTCGAGGTATGCAGCACGATGCCGTCGCGCGCCAGGCTGCCGGCCACTTGCGCGGAGATGTCGGCGTCTTCCACCGGCAGGATGCGGTCCGCCATTTCGATCACCGTCACGTGCGCGCCGACCGCGTGGTAGAAGCTGGCGAACTCGATGCCGATGGCGCCGGCGCCCACGATCAGCATGCGCCGCGGCAACGCCGGCGGCGCCAGCGCCTCGCGGTAGCTCCACACGGTCTTGCCGTCGGCGGGCAGCGCGGGCAACTGGCGCGCGCGCGCGCCGGTGGCGAGCACGATGTGCGCGGACGACACCGTGCGCGTCCTGCCATCCGGCGCGGCGATGTCCAGCCGGCCTTTGCCGGCGAGGCGGCCGTGGCCGGCGAGCACGGTCACGCCGTTCTTCTTCATCAGGCCCGTCACGCCCTTGTTGAGCTGCGCGGCCACCGCGCGCGAGCGCGCCACCATCGCGGGCAGGTCGGCGGCGGGCGCCGCCACCTTGACGCCGTAGGCGGCCGCGTCCCTGACCAGCCGCAGCACGTCGGCCGAGCGCAGCAGCGCCTTGGTCGGGATGCAGCCCCAGTTCAGGCAGATGCCGCCCAGTTGCGCCTTCTCCACCAGCGCGGTCTTCATGCCGAGCTGCGCGGCGCGGATGGCGGCCACGTAGCCGCCCGGCCCGCCGCCGACCACGATCATGTCAAACGAGGCATTGTCCACGTCGCGGTCCTCAGATCAGCATCGCCAGGGGGTTTTCCAGCAGGCGCTTGAACGCGGCCAGCCACTGCGCGGCCAGCGCGCCGTCGATGGCGCGGTGGTCCACCGACAGCGTGCAACGCATCACCTGCCCCGCGCGCAACTCCCCGTCCTCGACCACCGGCACCGCCTGCGTGGCGCCCACGGCCAGGATGGCGGCCTGCGGCGGGTTGATGATGGCGGAGAATTCGGACACGCCGAACATGCCGAGGTTGCTCACGCTGAAGCTGCCGCCCTGGTATTCCTCGGGGCGCAGTTGCGAGGCGCGGGCGCGCGCGGCGAGGTCGGCGATTTCCTCGCTGATGCGCGACAGCGGCTTCTGGTCGGCCGCGCGCACGATGGGCGTGATCAGCCCGGCGTCGGTGGAGACCGCCACGGCGATGTCGGCCTGGTGGTACTGGCGCATGGCCGCGTCGGTCCAGCCCACGTTGGCGGCGGGCACCTCGCGCAGCGCCACGGCCACGGCGCGCACGATGAAATCGTTGACCGAGATCTTGCGCGGCGCGGCGGCGTTGATCTCCGCGCGCAGCGCCAGCAGGCGCTCCATGCGGCAGTCGGCGGTCAGGTAGAAATGCGGGATGGTGGACTTGCTCTCGCCCAGCCGGCGCGCGATGGTGCGGCGCATATTGCTGTGCGGGATCTCGGTGAACGCGGCGGTGGCCGGCGTGTTGGCCTGCGCTCGCGGCGCGAGCGGGGGCGCGCTCGCGGGCGCGGGAGCCGCCGCGGCCTGCTCGACATCGCGCTTGACGATGCGGCCGTTCGGCCCGCTGCCGCGCAGCGCGGCGAGGTCGAGGCCGCGCTGCGCGGCCAGCCGGCGCGCCAGCGGGCTGGCGAAGACGCGGGCGGCCTGCGTTGCGTTGCCGCCAGCAACGTCGATGGCGACGGACGACACGGTCTGCGCTTCTGCCTGCGCTTCCGTCTGCGATGCCGGCGCACCGCCAGCCGCGGCGATCAGCGCATCCACGTCCACGCCGGTCTCGCCATCGGCGAGCAGCACGCCGATCGGCGCGCCGACCTCCACCTCCTGCCCGGCCGCGACCAGGCGGCGGCCCAGCACGCCGGCGGCATCGGCGTTGAGCTCGACCACGGCCTTGTCGGTCTCGATCTCGGCGATGCAGTCGCCCACGGCCACGGCATCGCCTTCGTTCCTGGTCCACGCTTGCAGCGTGGCATGGGTGGCATTGGCCGCCACCTCGGGCATGCGCAACAGGGTGGCCATGTCAGGCGGTCCTCGCTTGTTGCAGGTCGGGGCGGTAGGCGGCGATGTCGGCGTATTGCACGATCTCTAGCACGTTGCCCTCGGGGTCGCGGCAGAAGGCCAGGTAGGTGCCGGGGCGGACCTCCACGCGCTGCGGGCCGGTGAGGAACTCCACTTCGGCGGCCAGCAGCTTGTCGACCACGGCCTGGATGTCCGCCACGATGAAGGTCAGGTAGGTGGCGTTGGCCTTGTCGAGGATGTAGGCGGGCGCGGCCTCGGGCGCCGGCGCCCGGGCCGGCGCGAGCAGCTTGATGCGCTCGCCGTAGGGCGTCTGCAGGCGCACCGCGGTGTAGCCGGCGGCGTGCATGGCGGCCTGCGCGGCCTTGTCGGCGGGCACGGCGACTTCGCTGACGAAGGTCAGGCCCAGCACCTGCTCGTAGAAGCGGCGCATGCGCGGCAGGTCGCGCACGGCGATGCCGACCTCCAGGGGGACGATCATGTTCAGGCTCATCGGGGTTCCTTTGCTGTATCTGGCGTGTTCGATGTATCCGGCGGCGGCGCTCAGGCCGCGCCCTTGTCGCGCATGGCCTGGCGCAGGCCCTCGGCCACTTCCTCGGTGCGGGCGGCGGCGGCGCGCTCCAGCACGCGGGAGATGCTGGGCGCGGCTTCCGCGCCGCTCACGCGCTGCACCGGCTGGTCCAGCCAGTCGAAGAAGCGGCGCTGGATCTCGTCGGCCAGCCAGCCGCCGTAGGAGGTGCCGCGCGCGCCCTGCTCGGCGATCAGCACGTTGTTGGTCTTGCGGATGCTCCGGCCGATGGTGTCCCAATCCAGGCTGGCGCGGTCCAGCCAGCGCAGGTCGATGACCTCGGCGTCGATGCCGGTCTGTTCCACCGCTTCCAGCGTGTGGCCGACCATCGACAGGTAGGTGAGCACGGTGAGTTCGGCGCCGGCACGGCGCACGGCTGCCTTGCCCACCGGCAGGTGGTAGTCGAAGTCCTCGACCGGGCCCACGCCGGTGGCGTTGTACAGGTCGACGTGCTCGATCACCAGCACCGGGTCCTTGCAGGCCAGCGCGGTGTTCATCAGGCCAACGTAGTCGAACGGCGTGGAAGGCGCCACGATGCGCCAGCCCGGGCTGGTGGCGAAGATGCCGGCCGGGTCCATCGAGTGCTGCGAGCCGTAGCCGGTGCCCATCGCCACCTTGGTGCGCAGCACCAGCGGCACGTCGCTCTGGCCGCCGAACATGTGGCGCGCCTTGCCGATCTGGTTGAAGACCTGGTCCGCCGCCACCCACATGAAGTCCGGGTACATGAACTCCACCACCGGCTTGTAGCGGCCGTCCAGCGCCAGCCCGCCACCGAGGCCGACGAAGGCGTTCTCGCTGATCGGCGTGCCCAGCACGCGGTCGGGGAAGCTGTCGCGCAGGCCGCGCGTGGCGCCGTTGGTGCCGCCCTTGAGGCGGTGCACGTCCTCGCCCATCACCACCACCGACGAGTCGGTCTCCATGCGGCGGTGCATGACGTCGGCCACCACGTCGATGAACTTGCGCGGCGCGAGCTTGCCGGCAAAGCCCGCTTCCTCCTCGCAGCGCAGGCCGTCGAGCTCGGACAGGTCGCCACGGATGCCCACGTCGCGGAAATCGGGGCTCGGCCACAGCTCGGGGCGGATGCGGCGCTTGCCGGCCTTGCCGGACGGGTCGGCCTCGGTCAGCGCGGCGGCGGCCTCGCGCATGGCCTGCCTGACGCGCTCGCGCAGCGCGGCGATCTCGTCGGCGCTGATCAGCTTGCGCTCCTGCATGCGGCGCGCCATCAGATCGAGGGGGTCGCGCGCGCGCCATTGCTGCTCTTCTTCCTTGCTGCGGTAGCCGAAGGCGCTGCCCGGGAACGGGCCGTTCTGGTGGAAGAAGCGGTACAGGTCCGCCTCGATCACGGTCGGGCCGCGGCCGGCGCGCATGTGCGCCAGCGCTTCCTGCGTGGCCAGCCAGACCGCCAGCGGGTCCATGCCGTCGACCTTCCAGCTCGGGATGTTGAAGCCCATGCCGCGCGCCGACAGGCGCGGCTCGGCGGTGGATTCTTCCACCGTGGTGGAAACCGCGTAACGGTTGTTCTCGATGAAGAAGCACAGCGGCAGCTTCCACGCCGCGGCCAGGTTCATGGTCTCCAGCACCGAGCCGATGTTGACCGCGCCGTCGCCGAAGTAGGTGATGGCCACCGCGTCGGTGCCGGCATGGCGGTGGGACCACGCCGCGCCGGCCGCCATCGGCACGCCGCCGCCGACGATGGCATTGGTGCCCAGCGCCCCGGCCTCGGCCCACTGCAGGTGCATGGAGCCGCCGCGGCCCTTGCAGTAGCCCTGCGCGAGGCCGAGGATTTCCGCCAGCGTGCGTTGCAGCAGCGTCTGCACGCCGTCCGCCAGCGGCGCGCGCGGGTCGATGCCGCCGGGCGCGAGGTAGCCCAGCGCCTTGGACAGGAACTGGTGGTGGCCGCGGTGCGAGCCGTTGATCTGGTCGGCGCCGGTCAGCGGCACGATGGAGCCCGCGGCACCGCCTTCCTGCCCGATGCTGGAATGCGCCGGGCCGTGGACCAGGCCTTCGGCGGCAAGCTCGAGCACGGCTTCCTCGAAGCCGCGGATCAGGTGCAGGTGGCTCAGCAGCGTGCCGAGCAGGGCCGGGTCCGCGCGGGCCCAGTCTTCGTCGGTGGCTCGCAGTTCCACCCATTCGGCGGCGGGGCGCAGGGCGCTACGTTCAGACATTTGAGAATCCTCGGTTGCCGGTCGTGGCCGGCCATGTTGTGTTCGGTGTCGTGTGCGGGATGGGTTGCGGCTCAGAAGCCGTCCGCGGTCCAGCCGCCGTCGGACACCAGCGCGTGGCCGGTGATGAAGGCGGCCGAGTCCGAGGCCAGGAACAGCGCCACCTCGGCCATCTCGTCGGGCGTGCCGAAGCGCCGCAGCGGCGTGCGCGCGAGCAGCGCGGCGCCGTCGATGGCGCCGCGCGCCAGCAGCGTTTCCATCAGCGCGGTGCTGGTGTAGCCCGGGCAGACCGCGTTGACGCGGATGTTGTACTCGGCCCATTCGGCGGCCAGCGACCTGGTGAGCGAGACCACGCCCGCCTTGGCCGCGCAGTAGGCCAGGCGCCGCGCCGACGAGGCCAGGCCCCACATCGAGGCGGTGCTCAGGATGTTGCCGCCGCCCTGGCGCACCATGCGGCGCGCCGCCGCCTGCGCGCAGTAGAAGACGCCGGACAGGTCGATGTCGATGGCGCGGCGCCAGTCCTCGGGCGTGAGCTCCAGCGCGGGCTTGTTCATCGAGATGCCGGCGTTGTTGAGCAGGATGTCGATGCGGCCGAAGCGCGCCTCGGTGGCCGCGCACGCTTGCTCGACGGCGTCGGGGTCGGTGATGGAGGCGACCACCGTATCGACCTGGGCTTCCGGATACGCCGCCTCCAGCTCGGCGCGGGTGGCGGCCAGCCCGGCCGCGTCCAGGTCCAGCAGCATCAGCCGCGCGCCGTGGCGGGCGAAGCCGTGCGCCATCGCGCGGCCGATGCCGCTGGCGCCGCCGGTGTTGAGCACGGCCTTGCCGGCCAGGCCGGGGTAGGTGGCGCGCGCGAACGGTTGCGCGTTGGGATATCCAGTCGGCAAAGAGGTGCTCATACGGCTAGCCAGTCCTTCAGAAGTTGGGTATTGGAAGTGAGTTGCGCGGGCGTGCCTTCGTAGACGATGCGGCCGTGGCCCATCACGCAGACGCGGCTGGAGACCTTCAGCGCGATGGCGAGCTTCTGCTCCACCAGCACCACCGAGACGCCGCGGCGGTGGATGTCCTGGATGGCTTCGCCGACCACGGCCACGATCCTGGGCGCCAGGCCCTCGGTGGGTTCGTCGATCAGGATCACCAGCGGGTTGCCCAGCAGCGAGCGGCACATGGTCAGCATCTGCTGCTCGCCGCCGGAGAGGCTGCCGGCCTTGGTGTTGCGGCGCTCCTTGAGGCGCGGGAAGTAGTCGAACATCTGCTCGAGCGTCCACTGCGGCGCGCCGTCGGTGGCGCGCTGCTCGCCCATGCGCAGGTTTTCGTCGACGGTCAGGTTGGCGAACACCTCGCGCTCTTCCGGCACGTAGGCGATGCCGCGGCGGCAGATCGCATGGGACTGCGCGCCGGCCAGGTCGCGCCCGCGCAGCCTGACCTGGCCGGCGCTCGGCGGCACCAGGCCCATGATGGCCTTGAGCGTGGTGGAGCGGCCCGAGCCGTTGCGGCCCAGCAGGCTGACCACCTCGCCGTGCCCGACGTGGAAATCCACGCCGTGCAGGATGTGGCTCTTGCCGTAGTGTGCGTGCAGGCCCTGCACCGCGAGCAGCGGGGCGCCGCCCCGCATGGCCTCGATATTGCCGATGCTGCTGCTCATACGCTGACCTCCTCGCCCAGGTAGGCTTCCTTGACGCGGGCGTCGTTGCGGATCTCGTCGGGCGTGCCGGTGGCAACGATCTCGCCGTAGACCAGCACGCTGATGCGGTCGCTGAGCGAGAACACCACGTCCATGTCGTGCTCCACGATCAGCAGCGTGCGGCCGTGCGCGATCTCGCGGATCAGGCCGGCGGTGTAGTCGGTTTCTTCCTGCGACATGCCGGCCATGGGCTCGTCGAGCATGATGACCTTGGGGTCCGAGGCCAGCGTCATGGCGATCTCCAGCGAGCGCTGCTCCGAGTACGACAGCTCCCCCGCGATGGCCTGCGCGCGCGCGGCCAGCCTCGCCTGATCGAGCAGGTTCATGGTTTCCTCGCGCACCGCGCGCAGCTTGTGGGCGAACTTCCACAGCGTGTACTGCAGGCCGTGGCGCCGCATCACCGCCAGCCGCAGGTTCTCGTACACGCTCAGGCCCGCGAAGATGTTGGTGATCTGGAACGAGCGCGCCAGGCCGCGGTGGTTGATCTGCTGCGGCGACAGCCCCTGGATCGGCTCGCCGTTGAGCACGATCTCGCCGTGCGTGAGCGGCAGGCGCCCGGAGATCAGGTGGAACAGCGTGGACTTGCCGGCGCCGTTGGGGCCGATCAGCGCATGCCGCTCGCCGCCGATGAGGTCGAGGTCCACGCCGCGGATGATGTCGATGTCGCCGAAGGACTTGCGCAGTCCGCGCAGGGAAAGGATCGGTTGGGTGTGCATGTGGGTGCTCATGCCGGATTCCTCCGGGCGGTGGTGACGGAGCCGGCGGCTTCGGACCCGGCCTCCGCGGCCGGCGCGGCCTCCTTCAGCCGCAGCCAGCGGCGGTTGGCCAGCCGCGCCGTGGCGACGCCGGCCAGCAGCAGCGCCGCGGGCACCAGCCAGGTCAGCGGCGCGACCGGATTCCAGTCGCGGCCGAACAGCGGGATCGCGGGCCAGCCGCCGCCGCTGCCGTCGAGAGCGGCCATCGAGCGGTAGTCCTGCGAGAAGAAGCGTTGCAGCATCTCCACCGTGAACACCGTGCCGCAGGCCAGCAGCAGCGTGCCGATGAGAAAGGCCAGCGTGACGGGCAGCAGCGCGCGCAGTCCGTAGGTCTTGCCATGGGCGACGAAGGACTGGATCAGTCCGGCCAGGCCGGCGGGCATGAACAGCATCACCAGCACGAAGACGATGCCCTGGTACAGCAGCCACGAACGCGTCAGGTCCGATACCGCGTAGCCGAAGAAGGTCATCACCGCCGCGCCCAGCGCCGGCCCGAGGAAGAGCTTCACGCCGCCGATATAGCTGTTGAGCACCACCGCGGCCGAGGCCGAGGACTCGAACACCACGTAGTTGGCCGCCTCCATGTTGATGGCCTGCAGCGCGCCGGCGATGCCGGCGAACATGGCCGAGACGGCGAACACCAGCACGCCCAGGCGGTGCGTGTCGTAGCCGAGGAAGCGCAGGCGGTTGGCGTTCTCGCGCAGGCCCAGCGTCAGGCGGCCCACCGGCGTGAGCGTGAGCAGGTACAGCAGCGCCAGCGACAGCAGCACCCAGGCCAGCGTCAGGTAGTAGACCTGGTTGCTGTCGCCGAAGCTCAGGCCCCACGCCGGCATGCGCATGGTGGACAGGCCGGCTTCGCCGCCGAACCAGCCCTTCAGGTGCGGCGCCAGCGAATGCAGCAGCTCGGCCAGCGCCAGCGTGATCATGGCGAAGTAGACGCCGGTGCGCTTGGTGGCGAACCAGCCCGCGGCCAGCCCGGCCAGCAGGCCCATGGCGCCGCCGGCCAGCGGCAGCAGCGGGGTGGGCAGCAGGCCGTTGCCGCCGAAGGCGTTCATGGCGTGCACGGTGGCGAAGCTGCCGATGCCGAAGTAGGCCGCGTGGCCGAACGAGAGCATGCCGCCCTGGCCGCTGAGCAGGTTGAAGGCGGCGGCGAACAGCACGGCGATCAGCATCTGGATCGAGGCGTTGACCAGCGACGGCGACAGCACCAGCGGCAGCGCCACCAGCGCGGCGGTGCCGAGCAGCAGCAGGATCTTCCGCGTGGGGGAAGCGTGGGGAACGTGGGTCATGCTTACTCCTTCTCGCCCATCAGCCCGGACGGACGCACCAGCAGAATCAGCAGCATCAGCGCGAACGGGATGGTTCCGGCCAGGCTGGAGAGCTTGAGGGTCAACAGGCCGCCGACGTGCTCGGCCCAGGCACCCGCGCCGAACAGCGCGAGCAGGTCGGCAAGGCTGCGGTCGATGCCCACCGAGAACGACGTGATCAGCCCGATCAGCAGCGACGCCAGCATGGCGCCGCCGAGCGAGCCGAGGCCGCCCACCACCACCACCACGAAGACCATCACGCCAAGCTCCAGCGCCATGTTGGGGTTGGTGGTGTAGAACGCGCCGGCCACCGCGCCGGCCAGGCCGGCCAGCGCCGCGCCGATGCCGAACACGCCCATGAAGACCAGCGGCACGTTGTGGCCGAGCGCTTCGGCCATGCGCGGCTTGTAGATGGCCGAGCGCACCACGATGCCGACCCGCGTGCGCGTGAGCAGCAGGTAGATGACGGCGAACATGGCCAGCGCGACGGCGCCCATGAACACGCGGTAGACAGGGTAGGCCGAGGCGCCCAGCTGGAACGCGGGGAAATCCAGCGCCGCCGGGATGCGGTAGTCCACCGGGAAATTGCCGAAGAACAGCTTGATCAGCTCGGCGATGATGAACGACAGGCCGAAGGTCAGCAGCAGCTCGTGCGCGTGGCCGTGGTGGTGCACGCGGCGCAGGAAGAAGCGCTCCACCGCCACCCCGACCAGGCCGACCAGGACCGGCGAGACCACGATGGCCGGCCAGAAGCCGAGCGTGCCCTGCAGCGTGTAGGCGAAGTAGGCGCCCAGCATGTAGAACGAGGCGTGGGCGAAGTTGAGCACGCCCATCATGCCGAAGATGAGCGTCAGCCCTGCCGACACCATGAACAGCAGCAGGCCGTAGATGGCGCCGTTGAGCAGTGAGACGATGAGGTATTCCATGAAGGCTTTCCTTGGAACGAGCCGGTACGGCGCGCGGCGGCCGGAATCCCGTCGGAGTCCGGCCGGCCGCGCCCGGCCCGGTCCGCTCGGTGGCGGCGGGAACCGGGTCGGACTTGCTGGCGCGGTGCTAGCGGGGTGCTAGCCGAAAGCGGGCGCGTGGCCCGCGCGGCGGATCAGGTGGGGCGCAGCATCTTGCAGCTGGCCTGCGGCGGCGTGGCGGCCTCGGCCGCGGAGAAGGTCTTGACCGGCTTGAAGCCCATGTCGGTGCCGTCTACCTTGAACTTCGCGTCCTTGGAGACTTCCGATACCACCATCGGCAGCAGCACCTGGTGGTCGGCCGCACGCATGCTCATCTCGCCCATCGAGGTCTTGACCCTGGCCGCTTCGAGTGCCTTGGCCAGCGTGCTGGTGTTGAGCTTGCCGCCTTCGGGCCTGACCGTCTTGAGGGCCTCGCCCAGCATTTCCACCGCGAACACGGTCTGCGGCTCGATGTAGGCGGGCATATGGCCCTGCCTGGCCTTGAAGTCGTTGGCGAAGCGCTCGCTGTCGGCGCCGCCCGCCTCGGCATTGAAGGGGTGAGCGACGAAGTGGCCGAGCGCCACGTCGGCGGCGTTGCCGATGTTGCCGGGCTGGTCGAGGAACACCGTGGCGAAGCGCGTCTTCAGCCCGGCGGCCTTGCTGGCCTTCATCAGCAGCAGCAGGTCGTTGGACCAGTTGCCGGTGATGACACTGTCGGCCCTGGCCGCGGAGATCTTGGCCACGTAGGGGGAGAAGTCCTGCACCTTGTTGACGTCGTGCAGGGTTTTCTCGACCACCGTGTAGCCGCCGGGGCCGGCGTAGTCGGTGGTCGCCTTTTCCATGTCGACGCCCCAGGAATAGTTCTGGTCGATCGAGTACACGCGCGTGCCCAGCGCGTGCAGCGGCTTCATGGCGCCGACCAGCGCCTTGACGCGGATCTGCGCGTTGGTGGCGAACTTGAAATGGTAGAAGTGGCACTTCTCGCCGGTCAGCTCCATGGCTTCGCCACCGACGTTCATGAACAGGATTTCCTTGCCGGGATTGCGCAGGTTGTACTTGCGCACGTCCTCGGTGATCTGGCCCGACACCGCCGACGACGAGCCCTGCATGACGATCTGCGCGCCGTCCGCCACCGCGGCCTTGAGCTTGTCGGCCGCGCCGGCCGGGCCGCCCTGGTTGTCGTACTCGACCAGTTGCAGCGGCTCGCCGTTCCAGCCGCCGGTGGCGTTGATCTTGTCGATCGCATAGCGCGCCGCCGCGCGGAACATCAGGCCGGTGGAGGCCTGCGGCCCGGACAGCGTTTCGACCAGCGCGATCTTTACCGGCGCCGCCGATGCCGCGCCGGCCAGCAGGGAAAGTGCCGCGGCTGCGAACAAAGGACGGGTGATACGGCTACCGCTCATGTGTGTCTCCTTACTTTGTTGGGGTCGTCTGGCGCCGCTGATACGGGCTCGCCATGGCGGTCTGACCTGTGTATAAAGTGGTCTGACAGGTTTACTATAGGGAGATGTGCGGAAGCCGTCAACGACGAAGTGCGCGGTGCGAGGGTTTCTACCAAGAGCGCCGCGGGCGCGTGACTCAAGAAAACGGCATCCTCGCCGTTTCCCTATACGTGGATTGAATCTGCGGGAGATCAAAGGAAACATTGCATGTGCCGTATCCGGGCATTCCGCACGTTTCACCCCGCTCAAGACGTGCTACATTGACCTGTAAGGCCAATTCAAGAATCCAAGCATCACGCGCAGCCGCGGGGCGGCCGACGCCAGGGAGCAAGCAGTGAACAAGACCATGACCGGTGCCTCGCCACCGTTGATCCAGCGCCCGGAGGGAACCATGTTCCATCCGGAGCCCAAGCATCTGCCCGACGAAATCGCCAGGCGCCTGATCCATGCGATCCAGTCGGGCGAGTTCGCCGTGGGCGACCGCCTGCCCAGCGAGCGCGTGCTGTGCGAGCAGTTTTCCGTGAGCCGCGCGGTGGTGCGCGAAGCGCTCTCGCAGCTAAAGTCAGAAGGCCTGGTCGCGCCCAAGGCCGGCAGCGGCGTGTTCGTGACCGAGCGCAGCCAGCGCCAGGCGTTCCGCATGCAGGACGTGGCCATCGACGAGAAAGACTCGCTGGCGATGGTGATGGAACTGCTGGTGACCATCGAAGTGGCCGCCACCAAGTTCGCGGCCATGCGCCGCACGCCGGAGGACCTCAAGCGGATCCGGCGCGCGCTGATCGGCATGGAGTACGAGATCGCCAACGACCGGCTGGGCGACGAGGAGGATTTCGCCTTCCACCAGGCCATCGTCGAGGCCACCCACAACCCGCATTTCCAGGCGCTCAGCGAGCATCTCGAACACGGCGCGCGGCGCGTGATCCGGCAGGCCAGGAGCAATACCAAGAGCCACCACGCCAATCTCGTCGAGGCGGTGCAGGACGAGCACAAGGCGATCTACGAGGCGATCGTGGCGGGCGATGCGGAGCGCGCGGCGGAGGCGGCGGAGACGCATCTGCGGAATGCGGCTAAGAGGTTGAATATGTATTTGAAGGGGTGAGGGGGTTCCAGGTTGAAGGCTTTAACTTCAAAGTCAAAGTCAACTTCAAAGTCAAAGGCTTTCGCTCCCCCGGAGCGACCTACTTTCTTTTTTCCGAAAAGAAAGTAGGCAAAGAAAGCGGACTGCCTGGCCGGCAGGGGCAGAAACGTTGGGGTTTCTGGTTGTTGGTGGTTTCGTGGTGGGGCCTGTGGTTCTGCTGGCATCCTGCCGTTACCGGTGCGGGCGTCCGCGATCTTGCTGGTGGTATTGGTTTCGGGGCCAGACCTATGATGGCGGGTGCACTGCTTGTCCGGCCATCTGCCGTTACCGGTTTTGGCGGCCACGGCGTAGCGCCTTTGTGGTTTCGTGGTGGGCGTGGTGGACCGGGGCGCGGGTGCGCGGGTGCGCGGGTGCGCGGGTACGGGCGTACGGGCGTACGGGCGTACGGGTGTTTTGGGGACATCGTGCTTGTCCCGGGTGCCTGCTGTTCTGGCTTCTTCTCTCTTTTCTCTCTTCCTATTCCAGCCCCGCCAGCGCTGGCTGGACGCGCTGGCTCAGGCGTTCGCCGCCGGGCAGTTGCACCGTGACCTCGATGCCGGCGACTGGGCTGCGGCAGTCGGCGTGGCTGGTGCCGGAGAGCGACAGGCTGGTGCCGCGCGGGCAGACGGAGATGGCGTGTGCTTCGCCTTCGGGGTCGACGGTGACGGCGCCGTAGCCGGCCCGCATCGCGATGCCGGAGGCCGGGCGCCAGGACCATGCCGCGGGGGGCAGGGTGTCGGTGATGTCGGTGCCATCTTCGCGCAGCAGGGCGGCGGTGACGGTCAGGCGCGGGGTGCCGGGCGTCAGCGGCACGTCGCTGTAGCGCAGGTGCAGGCGCGGGGCGCTGTGGCGAGCCAGTGCGGCGCGACTGTCCGGCGCCGGCGCCGTGGTGAGCGCTGCCTTACCCTGCATGTCTTGCCAGCCTTGGCGCAGCGCATGCAGGCTGGCCTGGACGAGCGCGGCGGCCAGGTGCCATCCCCTTAGGCCGGCGCCCTGGCCCGGCACCAGCGCTGAGTGCAGCGGCATGATTCCCCCGTATCTTTTTTATGTAAACACTGTACAAACCGGCCGGCGGCCGCGCATCACCCATTCATGGGATAAATGGGGGGTTTTTTGCGCGCCGCAGCAGTATCGGCGCCGTGCGCCGCCAGCTTGCCCACGCGAGCGATCACTTCGGCCAGTAGCGCGGAGCGGTCGTCGGTGCGGTAGCTCATCATCACCGGCGAGGTGAACCCGGGCGCGTTGATGGGCATATAGGCCACGTCGTCGCGGTGCAGCCGCTGCACCGATGCCGGCACCAGGCAGATGCCCAGCCCGGCGGCCACCAGCCCGATGGCGGTCTGCAGCTCGTTGGCTTCCTGCGCCACGCGCAGTTGCAGGCCGCGCGTGCGGAACAGCGCCAGCACGTGGTCGGCGTAGCTGGGCCGCGGCCGCGCCGGGTAGAGCACGAACGGGTGGGCGGCGAGCTGGTCGGGTGTCATGGGCGGGCGGTCCAGCGCGGGGTGGCCGCCGGGCACCGCCACCATCAGCGGCTCGGCCATCACCACGGTGCGGGTGATGGCGGGGTCGTCCAGCACGATGCGGCCGAAGCCGATGTCGATGCGGCCGGCCTTGAGCGCTTCGAGCTGCTGCACCGTGGTGAGTTCGGACAGGCCTACCTCCAGCGCCGCGTCGGAGCCGCGCACCAGCCGGATCAGCTCGGGCAGGAAGCCGTACAGCACCGACGGCACGAAGCCGATGCCGAACCAGCGCTTCTCGTTGCGGCCGATGCGCCGCGTGCCCTCCACGATTTCGTCGATGCGCTGGCCGAGCTGCAGCGACTGCTCCAGCAGGAAGCGGCCCGCTTCCGTGAGCCGCACCGCGCGCGAGGAGCGGTCCAGCAGCACCGTGCCGATCTCGTCTTCGAGCTGGCGGATCTGGCGCGACAGCGGCGGCTGGGCGATATGCAGGCGCTCGGCGGCACGGGTGAAGTTGAGCTCTTCCGCGACGGCCTGGAAATAGCGCAGGTGGCGAAGCTCCACGGCGCCTCCTTCTATACTTTAAAGGTATGGATCGGGACATACTCGGTCTTGGACACCCCCGCTGTCAAGCTGGATACTGCACGCAGCGAATCCGGGCTATTCCACACCCGCGGGCCCGGCAGACATCAAGGTAGTCACTCAAGCATGAAAGCCACCGTCACCTCCGTCGAAGCCATCCTGGTCGACCTGCCCACCATCCGGGCCCACCAGCTGGCCATGACCACCATGCAGCGCCAGACCCTGGTGATCGTGCGGCTGCGCTGCAGCGACGGCATCGAAGGCATCGGCGAAGCCACCACCATCGGCGGCCTGAGCTACGGCGACGAAAGCCCCGAAGGCATCAAGCTGACCATCGACACTTACCTGGCGCCCGCGCTGGCCGGGCTCGACGCGAGCAACGTCCACGCCGCCATGCAGCGCCTGGGCTCGGTGGCGCGCGGCAACCGCTTCGCCAAGTCGGCGCTGGAGTCGGCGCTGCTCGACGCGCAGGGCAAGCGCCTGGGCCTGCCGCTGTCGGCGCTGCTGGGCGGCGCGGTCCGTCCCAACCTGGCCTGCCTGTGGACCCTGGCCAGCGGCGACACCGGCCGGGATATCGAAGAGGCCGAATCGCTGCTGGCCGCGCGCCGCCACAATACCTTCAAGCTCAAGATCGGACGCCGCCCGGTGCGTGACGACGTGGCGCACGTCTCGGCCATCAAGCGCGCGCTGGGCGACCGCGCGCGCGTGACGGTGGACGTCAACCAGGCCTGGAACGAGGCCGAGGCGGCCACCGGCATCGCCATGCTGGAAGCCGCCGGCATCGACCTGGTGGAGCAGCCGGTGCCGCGCGAGCAGCGCGGCGCGCTGGCGCGCCTGGCGGCCCGCTTCGTGGTGCCGGTGATGGCCGACGAGGCCGTGTGCGGCCCCGAGGACGCCATGGACCTGGCGCGCCAGGCCGCGGCCGACGTGTTCGCGCTGAAGATCTCCAAGTCCGGCGGCATCTACGAGATGCTGCGCACCGCCGCGGTGGGCGACGCCGCCGGCATCGCGCTGTATGGCGGCACCATGCTCGAAGGCAGCGTGGGCACCATCGCCGCCGCGCACGGCTTCTGCACGCTGCCGCGGCTGGCCTGGGGCACGGAGCTGTTCGGCCCGCTGCTGCTCAAGGACGACATCGTGACCGCGCGCCCGGAATACCGCGATTTCGCGCTGCACCTGCCGGCGGGCCCGGGCCTGGGCCTGACGCTGGACGAGGACAAGCTGGCACACTACCGCCGCGCCTGAGCGCGCCGCGCGGCCCATCGGTACAACGAGGACGACAACATGCTTTTCCTGGTGAGAATGGACGTGAAGCTGCCGGCCGACATGCCCGCCGCGCTGGCGGACGAGATCAAGGCGCGCGAGAAGGCCTATTCGCAGGACCTGCAGCGGCAGGGCAAGTGGCCGCATCTCTGGCGCGTGGTGGGCGAGTACGCCAACTACAGCGTGTTCGATGCCGAAAGCAACGACGCGCTGCACGCCATGCTGTCCGGCCTGCCGCTGTTCCCGTACATGGCGATCCATGTCACGCCGCTGGCGCAACATCCGTCGTCGATCAGGTAGCGCCGCCGCGCGCCGGACCCGATAAATTCAATAAATCCCAAGAGGAGACTTCGATGCGCCTGCCATTCCTGCGCAACCTCGCCGTCGGCGCTGCCTGCGCACTGGCTACCCTGGCCGCCGTCCCCGCGGCCCACGCCGGCGACTATCCGGACAAGCCGATCCGCTGGGTCGTGCCGTTCCCGGCCGGCGGCGCGATGGACAATATCGCCCGCACGCTGGGCGAGGAGATGTCGGCCTCGCTCGGCCAGGCCATCGTGGTGGAAAACCGTCCCGGCGCGGGCGGCAACATCGGCGCCGAAATGGTGGCGCGCTCGCCCGCGGACGGCTACACGCTGATCATCGTGGCCAACGGCATGGCGGTGAACCCGGCGCTGTACGGGCGCCTGAGCTATGACCCGGTCAAGGACTTCGCGCCCGTCTCGCTGCTGGCGGTGGTGCCCAACGTGCTGGTCACCAACAAGGCCAGGAAGCTGCCCGCCACGGTGCCGGACCTGATTGCCGCGGCGCGCGCCAACCCGGACAAGTACACCTACGCCTCGGCCGGCAACGGCACCTCGATCCACCTGGCCGGCGAACTGTTTACCTCGCTTGCCGACGTCAAGATGCTGCACGTGCCCTACAAGGGCAGCGGCCCGGCCATGACCGACCTGCTCGGCGGCCAGGTCGACTACATGTTCGACAGCATCACTTCGGCCAAGCCGCATATCGATTCCGGCAAGCTCACGGCCATCGCCGTCACCACGGCCCGGCGCTCCACCACGCTGCCCAACGTTCCCACCATGGCCGAGGCCGGCGTCAAGGGCTACGACCTGTCGCCGTGGTTCGCCGCCTTCGTGCCCGCCAGGACCCCGCCCGCCGTGGTCGCGCGCCTGAACCAGGCGATGGTGGCGGCGCTGGCCAAGCCGTCGGTGCGTACCCGCCTGGCCGGCATCGGCGCCGAGCCGATCGGCAGCACGCCCGCGCAACTGGGCAAGCACCTGGCCGAGGAAACGCAGAAGTGGGGCAAGCTGATCCGCGAGCGGGGGATTCACGCGGATTGATCATTTGAGTGTCGCTGCCGCCTCTTCTCGGCGGGTACCGTGTTTCCTGGCGGTGCGCCGATTGCCCCTTGCCGATAGCAGTGCCATCGTTCTTGCGTGACAGTATCGGAAGGGGAAATCATGGCCACTCTCCTGGTTCGCGGGATTGACGAGGCACTGGTGCAGCGGCTGCGCGAGCGCGCCGCCGCGCACGGGCGCAGCGCAGAGGCGGAACACCGCGAGATCCTCGCGCAGGCCCTGTCGGCGAGGACAGCGATTTCGAGCGGCCCGATCCATCGTCCGGGGCCGTCCATGTATTTTCATGACCCGCAATGTCGATGACTTCGCGGGCTGCGGCGCTCGCTTGCTGAACCCCTTCGCGTAAATCCCCCCGCTTTCGCCTGCTGCCCTATTTCCCCGCCGAAAAGCGAATATCCCCGTACCACGCCCGCGCGACCGCGCCGGTGTTGTCGGTATCGGTGAGCAGGCCGTAGGCGGTGAGCCGGCCCGGTGCTTCCTTGAAGGCGCGCTCGTAGTCCTGCGCCACGTTGCGGCTCAGGGACAGCCACTTGCCGACGTCGCCGGGGCCGCCCGAGGCCACGATCATCTTGACGCGCGAGGTGTGCGGGTTGTCGATGATGGTGCCCACCGGCGCGCTGTCGGACCAGATGTACATCAGCGTGGCATAGGGCAGGTCCTCGCCGGCCAGCGTGTGCGCGAGCTGCATGGCGGCACGCTCGCCGAGCGAGAGTTTTTCCTTGTCTCCGTCGAACAGGAAGACCAGCCGCGCGGGCGCGTCTTCCTGCGCGGCCACGCGGTTGTCGGCGTTTTCGATGGGCTGTTCGATCTTCCAGCGCCAGCTTGCCTGCGGCGTGGCGGCGAGATCGATGTCGCCGTCGTGCATCAGCGCCGAGGCGGAGGCGTCGGCATCCGCTTCCAGTACCGTGGTGCTGCCGTCGGCCACCAGGCTGTAGCGCGTGCTCATCTTGCCGTGCGCCACCGGCAGGTTTTTCCAGCCGGCCGGCAGCGCGCCGCCCGGCGTGTCCGTGGAGAACGCGACGCCGGGCGGCGCGCCCTGGGCCGCGGCCCACAGCGGCAGCCCGCAAGCCAGCAGGCCCGCCAGCCGGCGGGTCCGGGAAAGCCACCTCGAAGCGCGGAGCATGGTCATGTGTGGAGGCCTGCCGGCGGTGTGACGGGGATTCCATTGTAGGCAGGCGGCCCGGGGTTTGCCTGGCGCGGTGGATCGGGGCGCTACGGGGCGGCGCGGCCGGCGCGGCCGGCGTGGCCGGCGTTGTCCGCGCGCGCTGTCATCGCGGCGCTGAAGATCCCGTCGTAGTAGCGCCGTCCGGCATCGAGGTGCGGGCCGAACGCGAAGCCTTGCGCCACCATGGCGTCGAACTCGGCGCGGGCGATCTGCATGACGTAGCTGTGCCCGGTGGCGACCACGCGGCAACCGCCCGCGCCGCGGTCCGCGCTGAACCACTTGCCGGGGGCGGCGTGGCCGGCCGGATAGGCGTGGCCGGCATGTTCGAGCTGCCAGCCGCCGTCGAGCAGGACCCACATGTCCGTGCTGGCGGCGCCCGTGCCCTGGCACTGCGCGATGACGGTGCCGGCGTCGACTTCCCACTCGCGCGAATGGCCGATGGTCCAGCGCAGCTGCGCGGTGTCCAGGCCGGTGAAGAACGGCGTCTTGCGCAGCAGGTAGAGGTAGGTCTTCGAGGCTTTCATGGGTTTGCCCTGGGTGAGCGCGGCATTGGCCGGCGCGGCGGGGCCGGCTTCGCACGCGGCGAGCAGGGCCGGCAGCAGCATGGCGAAGGCGAGCCGGATCCATCGTTTCATCATGCCTCCCGGGAGCGCGCAGGTTTAGCGCGAGACGCGCGCCTCGAGCAGGTCGCCCATGCCGATGCGCTGCGCGAAGGCGATGCGCACGCGTTCCGACACGGCCAGCACTTCGCGCGCGCCGTCGCCGACGAAGTCGATCACCGAGCGCATCGGCCGCGTGCCGGCGGCGAGCCCCACGATGCGCACGATTTCATCGGCCACTGCCTGCGGATCCGCGTCGTCGGGCGTGAGCGCGCTCAGGCGCGCGCCGATCTGGTCCATCACGCCGTCGTAGCGGCTGTATTGCGCCGCCGTGGCCGCGTCGGCCGGCTTGCCCGCGCTGGGGAAGTGCGCGGTGCCGCGGGTGAAGGCGCCCGGCACCACGATGGAGGTCTCGATGCCGAAGCGCGCCACTTCGTAGGCCAGCGTGACGGCCAGCGAATCCATGGCCGCCTTGGCCGCCCCGTACGGCCCCATGAACGGGGGAAAGCCGCCCTTGGTCGTGGTGCTGCTGATCCACAGCATCAGCCCGGCTTCCCGCTGGCGCAGGTAAGGCAGCACCGCGCGGTTCACGCGCTGCGCGCCGAACAGGTTGGTGTCGAACACGCGCATCATGTCCTCGGGCGTGAAGGCCTCGGTGGGGCCGACCACGAGGTGCCCGGCGTTCTGCATCACCACGTCGATGCGGCCCTGTTCACGCACCACGCGGGCGGCGGCGGCATCGGCCGATTCCTGCGACAGCACGTCGAGCTCGAGCGGATGCAGCGCGATGCCGCGCCGGGCGGCGAGCGCGCGCAGTGCTTGCGCGCGCTCGCGGTTGCGGCCTTCCACGTCGCGCATGGTGGCGTAGACGATGTGGCCTGCTTCGGCCAGCGCCTGGGCGCTGAGCTTGCCGATGCCGGTGCCGGCACCGGTGACGAGGATGACTTGCTGGCTGGTGTTGTGCATGGTGTTTTCTCCGTACGTGCGCGCGCGATGGCGCTCAGGCGAGGCCGCCGTTGGCGCGCAGGATCTGGCCGTTGACCCAGCCCGCATCGGGGCCGGCGAGGAAGCTCACCACGGCGGCGATGTCGTCGGGCTGGCCGAGGCGTTGCAGCGGGGGCATCCTGGCGAAAGCCTGGATCTGCTCTTCGGTCTTGCCGTCGAGGAACAGCGAGGTGGCGATCGGGCCGGGGGCCACCGCGTTTACGGTGATGTCGCGTCCGCGCAGTTCCTTGGCGAACACGTGGGTGAACGATTCCACCGCCGCCTTGGTGGCGTTGTAGATGGCGTAGCCGGGCATGTTCAGCGCCAGCGTGGTGCTGGAGAAGTTGACGATGCGCCCGCCTTCGTTCAGGCGCGCGGCGGCTTCGCGCAGCGTGTTGAAGGTGCCGCGCACGTTGATGTCGAAGGTCTGGTCGTAGAGGGCGTCGCTGGTGTCGGCCAGCGGCAGGGTCTTGAGCACGCCGGCGTTGTTGACCAGCACGTCGACCTTGCCCAGCTGCTGTTCGGTGAGCTCGAACATGCGGCGCACGTCCTCGGCCTTGGCGACATCGGCCTGCACGGCGATGGCCGCCGCGCCGGCTGCCTTCAGTTCCGCCGCGAGCGCTTCGGCCGGGGCCGCGCCGGAAGCGTAGTTGACGGCGACCGCGAAGCCGTCGCGGGCCAGGCGCCGCGCGATGGCGGCACCGATGCCGCGCGAGGCGCCGGTGACGATGGCGACCTTGCCCTTGCTTCCGCCGTTGCCGTTGCCGAGGGTGGTGTTGGTGGTGCTCATGATTCGTTCTCCTTGCGGTGGTGAGTGACGCGGGTTGGTGAGACGAATCATGGACCATTCCTATGGATAGATAATTGGCGCTTTATTGGTATCATTGCTCCGTTTTCTTTAACAATAGGTCGGCTATCCAGATGGATCGCTTCCAGGAAATGCAGGCGTTCGTGCGCATCGCCGAGCGCCAGAGCTTTACCCAGGCCGCCGAGGACCTGCAGATTCCGCGCGCCACCATCACCAACCTGATCAAGCGCATGGAGTCGCGCATCGGCGCGCGGCTGCTGGAGCGCACCACGCGCACGGTGCGCCTCACGCATGACGGCGAGGCTTACTACCGCCGCTGCGTGCGCCTGATAGCCGACCTGGAGGAAGCGGAAGGGTCGTTCCGCGACACCGCGCCGAAGGGGATGCTGCGCGTGAACCTGCAAGGCACGCTGGCGCGGCATTTCGTGGTGCCGGCGTTGCCGGATTTCCTGGCGCAGTACCCGGACCTGGAAGTGCACATCGGCGAGGACGACCGCCTGGTCGACCTCGTGCGCGAAGGCGTGGACTGCGTGCTGCGCGCGGGCAACCTGCAGGATTCGTCGATGGTGGGCCGGCGCGTGGCGCTGCTCGAGCAGGTCACCGTGGCCAGCCCCGCCTACCTGGCCAGGCATGGCGAGCCGGATGGCCTGGAAGCGCTCGCGGCGCATCGCGCGGTCAACTACATATCGAGTGCCACCGGCAAGGCGGTGCCGCTGGAGTTCACCGTGGACGGCCGCGTGAGCGCCGTGCAGCTGCCGGGCGCGGTGTCGGTCACGGGGGCCGATCTCTACACGGGCGCGTCGGTGGCGGGGCTGGGGCTGGTGCAGGTGCCGCGCTACCGCGTGGGCAGCGAACTGGCCGACGGGCGGCTGCGCATCGTGCTGCCGCAACTGCCGCCGCCGCCGATGCCGGTGTCGGTGCTGTATTCGCAGAACCGGCAGCTTTCCTCGCGCGTGCGCGTGTTCGTGCAGTGGCTGCGCGAAGTGTTCGAGAACGCCGGCGGCTAGCGCCGCGCGCAGCGCCGCAGGTTCAGCGGGCGGCGGATGCCGGCGAGGACGGCGAGAAAGTCAGTGCGCCTTCGTTCAGTGCGCCTTGAGTTCGCACAACGGACACACCCGCACCAGCAAGGGCGGATTTTCCATTTCCGCGAGCGCATCGCTGTCGTCCGATGCCATCGCGCAGCGGCATGCGGGCGAGGCGGCCAGCGGTTTCACGGGCGCGCCTTCGGGCAGCACCGCGTAGCGCACGCCCAGCAGCACGCGGCTTTCCCACGCGCCCGTCGGATCGAGCGCCAGCAGCCACAGGCGGGTCTGCAGCGACCAGTGCCTGACGGTCTCGCTCTTGATGAGGAGCCGCCGCGCGGCTTCCGCCGTGGTGATCTGGTGCGACACCAGCTGGAAGAAGGTCTGCGCCTTGTCCCCCAGCCGCAGGCGCCCCATCGGCGTGCCGGTCAGGCGGGTGAACGGCTGGCGGCAGCCGGCACACTGGAATTGCGGCAAGCCGCTCTCGTCGGTGCTGTGGAAGGCGGCGCCCGCGCCGCAGCGCGGGCAGCGCGGCGCGCGGCGGCTGGCCACGTGCAGGCGGCGCCAGGCGGACATCAGGTAGTCGGCCAGGCCTTCGTCGCCGGCGGCGTTGGCGGCGCGCGCGCCGATATGGATCAGCGTGGTCGCGCGGCGCGGCTCGCGGGCGAGCGGCTGCGTGCCGCCGGAATCGTGCCCGGCCAGCGCCGGCCGGGAAGGGGCGAATCTGCTCATAACGTCGGCGCGGGCTAACCGGCCCAGGCTCCGGGAGCGATGAAAGTGGGCAGATTCTAGGGGCGATGGGGCAAGCCCGAAACTGTGATTGATCACAGTGGGTTGCGCGGACGGGGCCCGGGACGGGCCCGGCTTAAGGTTTGATGATGCCGGCCGAGGCTGCTTTCACCACCGCCTCGATGCGCGTGGCCACGCCGAGCTTCTGGCGGGCGTTGTCGATGTGGAAGTCCACCGTGCGCTTGGACAGCCCGAGAATGGTGGCGATCTCGCCGGAGGTCTTGCCGCGCGCGGACCAGACCAGCGCCTGCACCTCGCGCTCGCTCAACTGCACGTCGGGCAGGCCGTGCCGGGTGCGCGCCACGCGGGCCAGCCGCGTCTCGACGATGCTGGTGAGGATGTCGAAATCCACCGGCTTGGTCACGTAGTCGTCGGCGCCCAGCCGGCGGCCCTTGAGCTCGGCCTCGCGCTGGGCCAGCGCGGTGAGGAAGACGAACGGCATGTCGGCAAAGCGCGGCGCCAGCGCGACGATCTTCTCCAGCAGTTCGAAGCCGGTCATCACTGGCATACTCACGTCGCAGAGCACCAGGTCCGGGGCGTCGCGCAGGATGCTGGCCAGGCCCTGCTGGCCGTCATGCGCGATGCGCACCGCGAAGCCGCGCTCGACCAGCTCCTCGGCGATCAGGGCGGCCGTTTCGGCATCGTCCTCGATGCAAAGGATCTTGCGGCTGGCGTCGTTCATGATGTTCCTGGGTGGCGGGCGGGGCGGCGGGCCCCACAGGCAGAGCGTAGCGAATTCCAGGATAAAAGTCTTATGAATCACCCGACTCACCCGGCGCCGGGCACCCGGCGCGTGCGCCGCGGGCTCGGACGGCGCCTGGCCGGGCTGCCCGATTCGGTGCCGATGCTGCGGCCGATCCGCGTGCGCCTGTCGCTCGTGTTCGTGCTGTTCCTGCTGCTGGTGGCCGGCGTGGGCCTGTTCGGCCTCAACCGCCTGAGCAACTTCCACAGCGTGTCGGCGCAGATCAGCGGGCGCTGGCTGCAGAGCAACCGCATCCTCGGCGACCTCAACAATTATATTTCCGACTACCGCGCCTTCGAAGGCGATGCGCTGATCGCCACCACGGGCGCCGACCTGCGCGCGGCGCAGGAGCAGATCGCCAGGCTGGACGACGTGATCAAGGAGGTGGAAGGGCGCTATGGCAAGATCGCGCACGACGCCGGCGAGCAGGCGCTCTACGAGCAGTTCATGGCGCAATGGTCCGCCTACCGCCAGCGCGTGGACGACGTGGTGGCGCTGGCCGGCCGCAAGGACACCACGCAGGCGGTGGCGCTGTACCGGGGCGAATCGCGGCGCGCGTTCGAGCAGGCCAACGGCACGCTCGGCGTGCTGACCGAGCGCAACGTGGCCGGCGCGGCCGCGGCAACCGAGCGCGAGGCGCTCGCCTATCGCGAGGCGCAGCGCCTGATCACCGGGGCCATCCTGGTGTCGTGCTGCCTGGTGATCGCCGCGGTGGCCTACCTGGTCCGGGCGGTGTCCAACCCGATCGCGGCGCTGGTCGAGCGCATGCACCGCATCACCGACAACGATCCGCACGTCGACATACCGGGTGCCGGGCGCCGCGACGAGATCGGCGAGATCGCGCGCGCGGTGGTGCGCTTTCGCGACAACACGCTGGAGCTGGAGCGCAGCAAGGCCGCGCTGGCCGCGCAGACCACCATGCTGCAGGACACGCTGGAAAACGAGCGCCGCATGGCCATGCTCCAGCGCAATTTCGTCTCGATGGCCTCGCACGAATTCCGCACCCCGCTCAACGTCATCGACGGCCACGCGCAGCGTCTCATGCGCATGAAGGAAAGCCCGTCGGCCGAAGTGCTGGGCGAGCGCTGCGGACGCATCCGCGGCGCGGTGCGGCGCATGACCAGCCTGATCGACCACCTGCTCGACTCCTCGCAATGGCTCGACGGCGGGCGCCTGGCCTCGCTGCGCGGCGTGGATTTCTCGCTCGGCCTGCTGGTGCACGAAGTCTGCGAGATGCACCGCGAGAGCTCGCCGGCGGCCGTGATCGAGGAGATCGTCGACCCCGGCGTGGCCGAGATCTTCCACGGCGACGCCAAGCTGCTGTTCCAGGCCTTCAGCAACCTGATCGGCAACGCCATCAAGTACTCGGCCGCCGGCATGCCGGTCACCGTGCATGTGCGCGGCGACGCCGACACCGTCAGCGTGTCGGTGGCGGACCGCGGCATGGGCATCCCGGACAAGGACCGCGGCCATATCTTCGAGCGCTTCGTGCGCGGCGCCAACGTGGCCGGCACGGCCGGGGCGGGCGTGGGCCTGTATCTGGTCAAGCTGGCGGTGGACCTGCACCGCGGCGAGATCCGCGTCAGCAGCAAGGAAGGACAGGGTTCGTGCTTCGACGTCAGGCTGCCGCGCGGGCTGGATGGCGCGGGCGCGTGAGGCCGCGCAGGGAACGCGCAACGGCGCAACGGGGAAACGGAGGAAAGCGGAAGGCGAAAAAAAGCCCGCCTGGCGGCGGGCATTTTTCTGTGGCGGAGCGGACGGGGCTCGAACCCGCGACCCCCGGCGTGACAGGCCGGTATTCTAACCAACTGAACTACCGCTCCACATTGGCTGCTGCAGGAACCGGTGCGACCGGCTCCGACGCTTGCCGAAGCTGCCATGACTGACTGGCATGCCTTCGAAACTGGCGTCCCCTAGGGGATTCGAACCCCTGTACTCACCGTGAAAGGGTGATGTCCTAGGCCTCTAGACGAAGGGGACATAAACCTGCTTGCAACACCTTGCGGTTTTATGTCGCGAGGGGCGCAATTGTAGCGCCCTTCATTGCGGCTGTGAAGCGTTAATTTATCGAAATGCAAAAAGAACCGCGCGGGACTGCCATCCTCGGCGGCGCGCTTTTCCGGCCGCCGCCACGCTCGGTCTTGCCGCTCACCCCGCCGCTCGCCCCGCCGCTCGCCGCGCCTGCTTCCCGCTGTTCAACCGCGCGCCGATCTGCCACCATTGCGCCCCTTCGTTTTCACGGCATTGCAGCGCGCTCCACTCATGGCTTCCAGCAAAGCACACCACGCCACCGGATGGGCGGCGGGACTGATCGCGGCGGCGATCGTCGCCCGCGCCGGCGCGGGCGGTCCTTGCCAGCTTGGCGCCGCGCTCGCCTTCGCCGCGGGCGTGGCCGGCGGGGGCGCGCCCGACTGGCTGGAAGTGGCGTGGTGGTCGAGGTCGCGCCGCCTGTGGATTACCCATCGGACCTGGACGCACTGGGGCGTGGCGTGGCTCGCCCTGCTGGTGCTGTCGCAGCGCGCGCTGGGCAGCCATGCGCTGGCCGCGCCGGCGTTCGGCTTTGCCTGCGGCGGCCTCATGCACTTGCTGGCGGACTGGCCCAATCCGCTCGGCGTGCCGTGGATCTTCCGGCGGCATTCGCTGAACTGGTGGAAGAGCGGACGCTGCGACCTGCTGGTGGTGGCGGCGTCCTGGGCGGGGGCGCTCACGCTGTCGCGCCATGTGTGGTTCCATGGCACGCACGGCCTGGACCTGCTGCATTACCTGCGCGCCTGGCACCTGCGCGCGTGAGTGCATCGGCGCACCGGCGCCGCGCAAAAAAGAGGCGGCCACGAGGGGCCGCCGATCGGGAATACGAGGGAGGCAATTCCCTCAGGGATGACTAACGGCCGGCAAAAGTGCCACATTCACCCCTCCGAGGTGGGGTGATTTCCAGCGCATACGCGCCGCGCCGACTGTTTCGCGCCTCAGGCTTCCAGGCAGCTCAGCGGCGCATTTTGCGGACCGGCTTCGCTGGCGCTCTGGCGCTGCCGCTGGCGCCGCACGCCGAGGGTCATCTCGGCATGGGCGGCGTCGAGCCACGCGGTGCGGTGGCGTACCGGGTCGCGCGGCGAGAGCGCTTCCGCGCCGACCTGCCGCAGGAAATACTTCACCATGCTGCCGGCGCGCGCGGGCACCGGCAGCATGCCGAGCAACTGCCACCGCTGCAGCAGGCCCAGGCCGACCGCGTGGCCGAGCGCGGACCACGCCGTGCGGCCCAGCGCCACGTACAGGACTTCGTCGCCGCCCTGGCCGAGCCGCTCCAGGAAGAGCGCCTCGAACACGTTGCGCAGCATCGGCACCGCCATCAGTTCTTCCAGGTCGCCGTCGAAGGCCAGGCCGCGCCGCGTGGTGGCGTAGGGCAGCAGGGCCAGCGGCTGCAGCCGCGCGAAGCCGTCGCCCCACAGCGATGCCGCATTGGGCAGGCCCACCAGTTGCGCGATGCCGAAATGGTCCAGCATGCGGATCAGGTTGGGCCGCACCAGCCGGCCGCCCAGCTCCACCTGGCGCTTGTTCTCGCGCTGGATGGCGCGCCCGGGCGCGTGCCTTTGCAGCAGGCGCTCGGTCAGTTCCGCGGCGAGCTGCACGTGGGTATGTCCGGGCGTGGTGCTCACCAGCACCAGCCGTGCGTCCGCGTGCGTGTGCTCGAACGGCACGTAGCGCATTGCATAGAAGCGATCGCGATCAACCAGTACCGGCTTGTCGATCACGGCCGCCGCCGTCCCGCGACGGATGCGCGAGCAATACTCTTCCAGATAGTTCGCCAAAATGTCCCCGCCTTGCCACGATTTCTCTCGGTGCTTCCGCCCTGTCGCCGGGCGTGTTCCTGCATGGTAAGCGCGCGCTCGCGCCAGGCAAGGCCGGCGCCGCCGTTTCCGGCCCGGGGTGCCGCAGGGTATGTGGGGCAGCGAACCAAGCGGGCGCGCCGTCCATCCCGATGGCGGATAGACGGGGCCGTGCCGCTTCAGCGCGTCACGCGCTGCTCCTTGCGGCAGGCCTTGCAGACATGCTCGAGGCCGCCGCGGCGGCGCCCGTCGCGCGAGAAGAACTCGCCGTCGGCGGGCCAGTACTCGGCGCAGTTGCGGCACAGCTTGAGGGGGCCGATATCGGACATCAGCACGTCGCCGGCGGCATGCGTGGGATGGGCGGCGTGGCCCGCGTGGCCGGTATGGCCCGTATGGCCCGTATGCGACGAGGCGGGCGGGTGCTGGTGTGCGGTGGCGTGGTCGTACATGGTTTCTCCTTACCAGGCGCAAACTGGCCGGCGGCGGGCCGGCGCGCAGGCGCGTCTGCGTGCGCGTCCGGGCCGGGCCGGCGCGGGACGGCTGAAATACGCGGTTACGAATTGGGCGGGCGCCGGTGCCCGATCGGTCCCGGCGCGGCGCGCGCATGAGGCGCGGGCCGCATGCATGCCGCCGCGGGCATTCATCGCGCGAGCAGGCTGGAACATGCCATCAGCAGCCATCCCGCCGCGGCGCAGGCTCCCAGCCATCCGAGCAGGACCAGCACGATGGTGGTCCACTTCATCGGGGCTGCCGCCGCGGCGCCGCAAGGGCTGCGCGCGGCGCGGCAGGGGTGGCGCGGCGGTGCGCCGGGGCCGCTGCCGGGTGCCATGGCGGGGACTGTGGACGGAGCTCATTCATGCGGACTTCCTCAGACGGGCAAGACGGCGCTTGCACAACGGTGCAGCTTAGCGAGCGCGCGGCGCCGCCGTGTGTCCGGGTTGTAAGGAAATGTGCACGGCCGCGGAAGTGCCGGCGGGGGGCGCCGGCGCGTTTCGGCGGCCTTCCCTATAATGGCCGCTCCCGCTTCGGGGCCCGCCCGGCCCGGCATCGCGCCCTGCCTTCCAATCGCCTTCACGCTCCGCCCACGCCATGACGATCCTGCTCGACACCACCTTCGCCCGCACCCTCGACACCCTGGTCGAACGCCTCGCGGCCATGCCCGGCGCGCGGGCCCAGGCGTGGGTGTTCGAGGACGCCGACGCGCGCCATGCGGCCGAGCAGCGGCTGGCCGCCGCCGGCGTGCAGGCGGAGATCCGCAGCGCGTACAAGCCGCTGGTGCATTTCTTCCTCGACGAAGCGGGCGTGGCGCAGCGCGCCGCCGTCCACGGCGCGACGGTGCGCCTGCCCGCGGCCGCCACGGCCAAGGAGGCGCAGCGCTTCCGCCTGGAGGCTTATCCGCTCGCCGGCCTGCTGCCCGCGGGCGGCCTGAGCCTGGTCGACGGCGACGACGCGGCGCACTACGTGGTCGAGGCCGGCGGCGAGGCCCGCCGCGTGTTCGTGCCGCTCGCGGCCTCGGGCGCGCCGTGCGGATGGCTGCGCCTGTGGCAAGGCGAGACCCTGGCCGAGGACGGGCCGCTGGCCACCGAATACGAGCTTGCCTTCGCCGCGGCGATGGACGCGATCCGCGCGCACGACTGGGGCGCGCGCACGCCGTATTTCGACGTGTTGCGCATCGCCATCGGCACCGGCGGCATCGAGCGCCGGCTGGCGTACCAGGACGAATGCATCAGCACGCGCGAAGCGCTGCACGAAGACCTGTATTTTTCCGTGCTGGAATATTTCCAGGACCGTGCCGGCCTGCCGCGCGGCGACCGCACCTTGCAGCCCGGCCAGATCGTGCCGGACGTGCATTCGGGCGCAAGCGAAGGCGCCACGCACGTGCGCGTGGAGGTGCTGCCGCATCCGCGGCCGGCGCCGGGCGCGAGCGCCGCGCCGTTGTCCGCGGCGGGGCTGGCAGCGCTCGCGCAACCGCTCACGCCGGAGCAGGCCGCCACCGAGATGGAGGCGCTAGGCGGCCGGCGCTTCAGCGTGGTGTCCACGCAAGGGCGCGTGGTGCACGGCACGCATATCGAGGGCACGCTGCCCGGGCTGGTGATCTCCGGCGGCCAGCATGCCAACGAAAGCTCGGGCGTGGTCGGCGCGCTGCGCGCAGCGCATGCGCTGCGCCAGCGCCCGCAGGCCAACTTCGCCGTGATCGCGCTGGAGAACCCGGACGGCGCCGCGCTGCACGCGCAACTGCGCGAGGACAATCCGCGCCATATGTCGCACGCCGCGCGCTACACCGCGCTGGGCGACGACCTCGAGGCGCGCACCGCGGCGCCGTTCGTCGAGAAGGGGGCGCGGCTGGAAGCGGCCGAGCGCACCGGCGCGGGCCTGCACATGAGCCTGCACGGCTATCCCGCCCACGAATGGACACGGCCGCTCACCGGCTACGTGCCGCCGGGCTTCGAGACCTGGACCATTCCCAAGGGGTTTTTCCTGATCCTGCGCCATCACGGCGGGGTCGAGGACAAGGCGCTGGCATTCATGCAGGCGCTGACGGCGCAGATCGCGGCCTCGCCCGAACTGGCCGCTTTCAACGCGCGGCAGCTTGCCACCTGGGGCGCGCACGCGGGCGCGGTGCCGTTCCCGGTGATCAACGGCATTCCGTGCATGATCGTGGAGGACCATCGTTCCACCGTGCCGTTCATGCTGGTCACGGAGTTCCCGGACCAGACCATCTACGACGATGCCTTCCGCCTGGCCCACACCACGCAGATGCGCACGGTGCTGGCGGCGGCGGAACTCTATTGGGGAGGCGCGCTGGCGTAAGAGGCGCGCGGCCGGACGGGACCCCGCGCGGGCTGGCGGGGGAGGTCAGTGGATCGTGCGCGTCACTTTGGTGTGTGCCGCCTTGGCCGCGGCGCTGCCGCCGGGAGTGGCATCCTCGTCCTGCTCGATCATCGTGGCCGCGAGGCTAAGCGCCGCCTGCATCTCTTCGTGCGTCAGCCCCGAGGACAGGGCCAGCCGCACCGCGAGCGACGCGAGCCGGGCAACTTCATAACTGGGAATGGTCATCTCTGCTCCTGGTTCCGGCACGTCGCAGCCCGCGGGCCGCGGACGTGCCGCTTGTAATGGGATGGTTGGAAGGGCCGGTGAAGAATGGCGTCCGTCTTAGTATGGTTCACCGCGCGCCTTGCCGCCTGCGGATGATTCCGCTCAGGCGGGCAGAAAACCCTCCACCGTCAGGTAGCGCTCGCCGGTGTCGTAGTTGAAGCCGAGCACGGTGGCGCCGGCCGGCAGGTCGGGTAGCTTCTGCGCGATGGCGGCCAGCGTGGCGCCCGAGGAAATGCCCACCAGCATGCCCTCCTCGCGCGCGGCGCGGCGCGCCATCTCGCGCGCCGGCTCGGCATCGACCTGGATCACGCCGTCGAGCAGCGTGGTGTCGAGGTTGCGCGGGATGAAGCCGGCGCCGATGCCCTGGATCGGGTGCGGCGCGGGCGCGCCGCCGGAGATCACCGGCGAAGCCACCGGTTCCACCGCGAAGACCTTCAGCTGCGGCCATTTCTGCTTGAGCACGCGGGCGCAGCCGGTGATGTGGCCGCCGGTGCCCACGCCGGTGATCAGCGCGTCGATGCCTTGCGGGAAATCCGCCAGGATTTCCTGCGCGGTGGTCTTCTCATGGATGTCGATGTTGGCGGGATTCTCGAACTGCTGCGGCATCCAGGCGCCCGGCGTGGCCGCCACCAGTTCCTCGGCGCGGGCGATCGCGCCCTTCATGCCCTTCTCGCGCGGGGTCAGGTCGAAGGTGGCGCCGTAGGCCAGCATCAGGCGGCGGCGTTCCACCGACATGCTGTCGGGCATCACCAGCACCAGCTTGTAGCCCTTGACCGCGGCCACCATGGCCAGCCCGATGCCGGTATTGCCGGAGGTGGGCTCGATGATGGTGCCGCCGGGCTTGAGCAGGCCGGACTGCTCGGCCGCCTCGACCATCGACAGCGCGATGCGGTCCTTGATCGAGCCGCCCGGGTTGGCGCGCTCGGACTTGATCCAGACCTGGTGGGTATCGCCGAACAGGCGCTGGATGCGGATATGCGGCGTGTTGCCAATGGTCTGCAGGATGTTGTCGGCCTTCATTCAGGATCTCCAGGGATGGTTTCGATGCGGGCCGGCGGGCGGGTCCGCACACATGCACGGGAGGATTCTAGCTGGCCGCCGGGCCGGCATCGGGATTTCCGTGCCGTGCCTGCGGATTCACATGACCCTGCTCAATGGCATGCCTCGGCGCGCGCCGGCACGCGCGGCGCGGGCCTGGGCGCCGGCGCCCGGACCTCCAGCGAGGACGCACTCACCACGCGCCCGCGCCCGCGCCGCTTGGCCTCGTACAAGGCGCGGTCGGCGCTGCCGAACAGGCGGTCCCAGGCCGCCGCGCCGCCGCCCGCGCCATCGCGGATCTCGGCAATGCCGATGCTGGCGCTGGCGAAGCCGCCCATCTCCGGCGGCAGCGCGATGGCGCGGATGCCGTGCAGGATGCGGTTGGCCAGCAGCACGGCATCGGCCTCGCCGGTATGCGGGCACAGCACGCAGAACTCCTCGCCGCCATAGCGCCCGGCCAGGTCGGTGGCGCGGTGGGTGCGCTCCACCACCGCGGCGATTTGCCGCAGCACGAGGTCGCCGGCGCGGTGCCCGCCGCTGTCGTTGATGCGCTTGAAACGGTCGATATCGATCACCAGGCAGCTCATCGGGTGGCCATGGCGGGCGTACTCGGCCGCCAGCACCCGGGCCGCGCTGTCGATGGCGCCGCGGTTGAGCAGGCCGGTGAGGGCGTCGAGCCGGGCCCGCCTTTCCTGCGCGGCGAGCATGGCGTCCATGGTCATCAGGGTGAAGGCGGCCAGCCCCGCGAGGATCGCCACGAACGACGGCAGCAGGCGCAGCAGCAGCAGCGCCTCGGCATGCCGGGCGGCCACGGCGCCGCTCACGCCCCACACCGCGTAGAGGCCGCAGCATTGCGCCAGCAATTGCAGGGCGCAGGCGGCCAGCACCAGCGGGCGCGCGCGCGGGCCCGGCGCCTGCGGCCGCGGCAGCAGCCAGGCCAGCGTGAAGGCGGCGGCCACGGCGGCGGCGTAGCCGGCCGCTTCCGCCGGGCGGCTGCCTTCGCCCAGCGCGGCGGCGCCGAGCACGGCCAGCATGGCGGCCGCGCCCGCGGCGCCGGCGCCCGGCGCGGCCGCGTGGCTGCCGCCGGTCAGCACGATGCCGCGGTGGATCAGCAACTGGGCGGCCAGTCCGAGTGCCGGCGCCACCAGCAGGAGCCAGGCGGGGGCGCCGCGCCCGTTGGCCACCAGCAGGCCGGCGGCGCACGCCAGCGCCAGGCCCACCACCCAGGCCCGCCCCGCGGCGCTGCGGCGCAGGGCCAGCATCAGTGCCGCCAGGATGCACTGCACGGCAGTAAACAGGACCAGCAGCGCCATCATGGCGGCGCTCTCATCTGACAGCATGAGATTCCCATCGGATGCGGCGCATCGCCGATGCGCCGGAGTTTGCCTTCGAAGGTAGCCGTGCGTGTCCGCGCACGGCTGGTCTGCACCGTGACCTGGTCTGGGACATTCCCGAGTGCGGCGCGCGGCCGGAGCGTGGTCCGGGGCGATGTGGCCGCCATGAAGTCGTTTTCTTGTTTGGGAAAATTCTACACAGCGTCGGTCCGTAAAAAACCGGTCGTCACGAAGTATGACAATTGTTGACATTGGGTTTGAAACGGACGACTTAACATTCGCTTCGTCGCGCCGCCCGCTGACGCCGGCGGTTGCCTCCGGCTTGCGGACTGCGTTTGATGTGTCGTTTATCGTCCATCCGCACGTTTGGCGCTACAGCACTGTGCTATGGTTGTCGGTGCCGAAAACAACAAAAATGCAGAAAATATTCGGACTGGCATAGCCCTTCGATCGCGGCCCGGAAGCCGTCCGGCAAGCGACATGCCGGTGCCGGGAGACAGGCGCCAGAGACAGGCGACATGGCCTGCGCGCCTTGGTTTATCAACGTATCGCACTCGCGCACGGTAGTTTTGCGCGCCGCGGTTTTCCGCTTGAAAACGGAAGCGCCGCCAACTGTGACAACGGACTACATTCGCCTATCGTGCGTAATCCCTAGTCCGAAATGCTTATAGGCATGACCATCCGCATGCCTCAGAATTTGCGGCCATAGTGCTTGAATCTGCACTTTGGTTTGACCGCGGGGGACTGACCGGCCGATGCCGGGCAGCGCGGCGCAGTAGACGGAAGCAGTCATACCGGGACGCATCGCCGCTCCGGCACCGCCAGCGGTGCCTCAAGGCAGACGAAGCGAGCGTTGCCGGGACGGGCATAAGAAAAGCCAGAAAAAAATAGGGGCCAACAGGTGAAATTGTTGCGATTGGACGGCGTCTTGCGCCGCGTGCCGGTCTTGCGAGGAGGCAGCCGGGATACGACGATGACGAGGGCCTGGCTCGGCGCGTTGCTGGCGCTGCTTGCCGCCTGGGTCAGCCCGGCACAGGCGCAGGTGTCCGCATTCGACGGCGCGCGCGCTCCCAACATCGCCTTCCACTACGGCAGCAAGCCGCCGGTGGATGCCTTGCAGGCATTCGACATCGCGGTGGTCGAGCCCGACAGCGGCTTCGATCCGCGCCGCGCCGCCACGCCCGGGACCGCCTGGTTTGCCTACGTCAGCGTGGGCGAGGTCGAGCCGTCGCGCCCCTACCTCAAGGACATGCCCAAGGCCTGGCTGACCGGCAACAACGACGCCTGGGGCGCCCGCGTGGTGGACCAGGCCGCGCCGGGCTGGCCCGCGTTCTACGTCGACAAGGTCATCGCGCCGCTGTGGGAGCGCGGCTACCGCGGCTTCTTCCTCGATACGCTCGACTCCTACCAGCTGGTGGCCAAGACCGACGCCGAGCGCGCGCGGCAGGAGGCCGGCATGGTCGCCGTGATCCGCGCCATCAAGGCACGCTATCCGGATGCCCGGCTGATCTTCAACCGCGGCTTCGAGATCCTGCCGCAGGTCAGCCAGCTCGCCTACGCGGTGGCGTTCGAATCGCTGTACCGCGGCTGGGACCAGGGCAACAAGCGCTACACCGAGGTCAGCGGCGCCGACCGCGACTGGCTGCTCGGCCAGGCCCGCACCATCCGCGAGCAGTACCGCCTGCCGGTGATCTCCATCGACTACTGTCCGCCCGCCGACCGCAAGTGCGCGCGCGACACCGCGGCGCGCATCCGCGCGCTGGACATCATTCCCTACGTGGCCGATCCCGGCCTGCAGACGGTCGGCATCGGCAGCATCGAGGTCATGCCGCGCCGCGTGCTGGTGGTGCAGGACCGCGAGGCCGGCGTGTCGATCGACGATTCCGCCGGCGTGCGCTTCGTCTCCATGCCGCTGAACTACCTCGGCTACCGCGTGGATTTCGCCGAGGCCAGCCAGCCGCTGCCGGAGATCGGGCCGGACCGCTACGCCGGCGTGGTGGTGTGGATGGGCGGCAACGTGCGCGACCAGCCGGGCCGCTTCTTCAACTGGATCCAGCGCAATATCGACCAGGGCATCCCGGTGGCGTTCCTGAACGATTTCGGCGCGCGCATCGGCGGCTCGCTGGCGGCGTCGCTGCAGCTCGAGCCGGTCAAGGGCAAGGTCGGCAAGAGCGCGGAGATCGTGTCGAAGGACCCCATGATGGGCTTCGAGATGCCGGTGGCGCCGGACCGCGCCCAGGCCGCCCCCGTGCAGGTCGGCGACGGCCCGGGCTTCCGCTCGCTGCTGCGCCTGCGCTCGGGCACGCTGACCTACGACGCCGCGGCCATCACGCCGTGGGGCGGCTACGTGCTCGGCCCCTACGCCGTGCGCCAGAGCGCCAACGACCAGGACCGCTGGGTGGTGCAGCCGCTGGATTTCCTGCGCGCCGCGCTGCGCCTGCCCGCCATGCCGGTGCCGGACGTCACCACCGAGAACGGGCGCCGCCTGCTCACCATCCACGTCGACGGCGACGGCTTTGCCTCGCGCGCCGAGATTCCCGGCGGCGGCTTCTCCGGCGAGGTGCTGTTCCGCGAGATCTGGGACCGCTACCGCCTGCCGATGACGATGTCCATCATCCAGGGCGAGGTGTCCAGCGACGGCATGTACCCCAACCTGACCGCGCAACTCGAGCCGATCGCGCGCAAGGTTTTCGCGCAGCCTTACGTGGAGGTGGCCAGCCACACCTTCTCGCACCCGTTCGACTGGGGCCGCACCGTGCCCAACGGCACGCACGCCGAGAACCCCACCGAAGGCGACGACGATTACCACCTGGCGATTCCCGGCTACCAGATGGACCTGCGGCGCGAGATCGGCGGCTCGATCGACTACATCAACCGCACGCTCGCCCCGGCCAACAAGCCGGTCAGCATGCTGCTGTGGTCGGGCGACTGCCAGGCCCCGCCCGAGGCCATCAAGCTGACCGACCAGGCCGGCGTGCTCAACATGAACGGCGGCGACACGCTGATCACGCGCAGCAACCCGACCTGGACCGCGATCTCGCCGCTCGGCGTGAACAAGGGCGACCACACCTTCCAGGTGTTCGCGCCCAACCAGAACGAGAACATCTACACCAACCTGTGGCACGGCCCGTTCTACGGCTTCGAGCGCGTGATCGAGACCTACGAGCTGACCGACCGGCCGTACCGCTTCAAGTCGGTCAACATCTACTACCACAACTATTCCGGCACCAAGGCCGCCTCCCTCAAGGCGCTGCGCAAGGTCTACGACTACGTGCTGAGCCAGCCGCTGATGCCGGTGCATTCCAGCGACTACGTGCGCAAGGTGATCGACTGGCAAGGCATGGCGGTGGCGCGCGAGGTCGGCAACGGCGACGGCAAGCAGCCCGCCGCCTGGATCGTGCGCGGCAACGGCAACCTGCGCAACGTGCGCTGGACCGGCGCCGGCGTGCCCGACGTGGGCAGCTCGCTGAACGTGACCGGCACCTCGCCGGCGCCCGGCGGCGGGGTCTACGTGCACCTGGCCGACGGCGACTCGCGCATCGTGATGCGCGACGGCGCGGCCCAGGCGCCGGCGGTGCCGCAGATCGTCGAGGCCAACGGCTTCGTGCGCGGCTGGCAGCGCAACGCCGAGCACATCCGTTTTGACTTCAGCGGCTACACCAAGCCCTTCTTCCGCCTCGCAGGCGCGGACCGCTGCCGGGTCGCCATCGACGGCAAGGCGGTCCAGGGCGTGCGCGAGCGCGGCACGCTGCGTATCGATACCACTCCAGTTTCCGATCCGAACAATGCCAAGCAAAGTGTCGAAATCACCTGCGCGGCCTGAGCGCGAGCGGCTGCTGCCGCCCGCGTTCGTGCTGACCTTCACCGCCATGGTGGGGATCGGCCTGGCGCTGATGTTCCCGCGCGAGACCTTGCGCGAGCGCCTGCTGGGCGAGGCCCGCGCGGTCGACGGGCTGAGCATGGCCTACCTGGAAGCCTGGTGGCGCGCCACGCCCGACGACAGCGGCTTCATGGCGGTGCTGGCCGAGCAGTACGCGCGCACCGGCCGCCTGGACGAGGCCGAAAGCATGCTCGGCCGCCTCGAGGCGCGCTACGACGCCGCGCGTCGGGGCCCGGTGCGCAATCCTGCCGATGCCGACCTGCCCGGCCAGGTCCTGCGCACCCGCATCGAGATCATGCAGCAGCGCGCCTTCGCCGCGTTGCCGGACACGCCGGAGCGCCAGCAGTACGTGGAACGGCTCGCCGGCCTGCTGGACCAGGCCGCGCAGATGCAGTGGTCGCGCGGCGACCTCGAAGACCTGGCCACCACCGCGCGCGCGGTGAACGCGCTCAAGCCGGCGCAGGCGTTCTACCGGGCGCTGGCCAAGAGCGATCCGGCCCGCGCCGAGCTGTGGAATGCGCAGGCCGCCTCGGCCGCGCTGGCCGGCGGCGACTACCAGCAGGCCGCCGAGGCGCTGTTTACCGCCCAGGCGCGCGCCACCGACCCGGCCGAGCAGCGCCGGCTGTTCCTGGCCGGCCTGAAGACGCTGCAGTCCGGCAACCTGCTGGACCAGGCGCTGGCCCAGGCCGAGCAGCGCGGCGGCAAGCTGCTCGACAACGCGGAAGTCCTGCGCTACCTGACCCGGCTGGCGCTGGCCGCCAACCGGCCCGAGCTGGCCGCGCGCTATGTCGAGCGCCTGCTGCGCCAGCCGCCCAGCGTGCAAGGCATGCCGCCGTCCGCCGCCGCGCAGCGCGCCGAGGCGCGGCGCGTCGCCGCGATGCAGCCCTGGGCCGCGCAGGGCGTGGTGTTCCTCGACGGCCCGCGCGGGCTGGCCCTGCGCCGCGCCATGGGCGAGGCGGGCATGCCGCGCCTGCGCCGCGTGGCCGACACGCCGGCTGCATCGGCCCCGTCGGCTCCATCGGCTGCCCCGGCGCCCGCCGCCGCCACGCCCGCCGCCGATCCCGCCGCGGGCGACCGCGCCTTCAACGCGGACGACTACGAACTCGCCTTCCAGGTCTTCCTGTCCGCCGGCAAGCTGAACGACGCCCAGCGCGTCGCCGAGACCGCGGTCAGGCGCCTGCCGGGCTCCGCGCGCTGGCGCGAGCGCCTGGCCCAGGTCGCGGAATGGAACCGCCAGCCCACGGTGGCGCTCAAGAGCTGGCTCGAATATGCGCAGGCCAGCAACGACGAGGCCGCGTGGAAGGCGGTGCTGCGCCTGGCGCCGGCCCTGAACGACGACCGCGCCTACCTGGCCGCGCTGCGCCATCGCGCCGGCACCGGCGACCTCGCCACCGTGGACGAGGTGGTCGCCACCTACGAGCGGCTCGGCGAGCCCGAGGACGCCATGGCGTTCCTGCAGAGCCTCAGCCACGGCCCCAACGCGCGCCAGGTCATGGAGCGCGAGGCCGAGCTGGCCGAGCGCGCCGGCAAGGACGCGCGCGCCTTCGAGCTGTACACGGCGCTGCAGGACCGCTTCGGCCCGCGCCCGCAATACGCGCTCAAGCAGGCCAACCTGCTCTATGTGCGCGGCGCGCTGCGCGAGGCGCTGCGGGCCATGGTGCCGTCCATGCGCGCCGCGCGCCCGACCGACATCGAGTTCTGGCGCACGCTGACCGAGCTGGCGCGCCTGAACCAGCGCGACGACCTGCTCGAGCAAGGCTACCGGCAACTGATGCTGGCCATGGCCGAGACGCACGACGACCACTGCCTGAAGATGCCGCCGGGCGCCGGGCGCAACGACTGCCTGGCCGAAGTGCGCGACACCGAGGAATCGGACTTCTCCAACCTGATCGACTTCTACGACAGCTCGCCCATCGACGCCGGGCGCATCGCCGAAGCGGGCTGGCGCAAGAGCGGCAAGATCGAGTCGCTCGAGCTCGCCATCAATTACTACACCCGCGCCCGCGCCTACGGCCGCATCGCCAGCCTGTTGCAGGCCATGACGCCCGCGCAGTTGCGGCAGGCCGAGCAGGCCAGCCGCTTCCTCGCCATGCGCGCCGAGTACCTGCGCGCGCGCGGCGAGCGCGACCAGGCGCTGGCCGACCTGCGCCGCGCCGCCGGCCTGCCCGACGCCGGCAGCGAAACGCTGGCCGCGCTGATGTGGTCGCTGGTGGACCTCGGCTCGGACACCGAAGTGCGCGCCATGATGCTGCGCCTGAAGGGCGAGGCCGAAGGCAACCCCGACCTGTGGGGCGCGTTCGCCGCCGGCAGCATGCGCTTCCAGGACGGCCGCGGCGCGCTGCATTACCTGCGCAAGATGGCCAGCGGCAAGAATGCCGACCCGCTCTGGCTGGGCCTGACCGCCGACGCCTACGACGCCATCGGCCAGACCGACGTCGGCTGGCGCCTGCGCCGCCAGGCCTGGGTCGACCTGCACAGCGACAAGAGCCCGGGCGGGCGTCGCGCCTCCGACCCGCGCGCGCTGGGCCCGGCCTCCGAGGAGGAAGACGCGCAGGGCGGCCCGGCCCCGGCCGAGCTGCAGCGCCAGACCGTGGCGCTGGGCCAGATCTTCGCCTCGGGCGACGTCTCGCGGCGCCTGGTGATGGAGATGCTGCGCGCAGACCGCACCGTGATGGCCGGCACCCGCGCCGCCGACTGGACCGGCCCGGCCGCGCCCAGGTCGCGCCTGGGCGAGATTCCGGGCCTGCCGCCGCTCGAGCTCAAGCTGCCCGGGGACATGGCGCAGCGCGAGGCGCGCCAGCAGGCGGTGGTGTCCGCCGCCGCCAAGGAAGTGGCGCTGGCGTGGGCCTTGTCGAACGAATCCAACGCGCTCGCGCGCGCCTGGCTGGCCCGCCAGTACGCCCGCCAGCTGCTGCGCCCGGCCTATGCCGAGGTCACGCTGGCGCTGGCCAGCGGCGACCTGAACGCGCTCGACCGCGTGCTGGAGCGCCAGGCCGGCCGCATCCCGGTGGACAACCAGATCGAGGCCAACGTGCAGCTCGGCCGCCTCGGCGCGGCGCAGACCCAGGCCTTCGAGACCCAGGACATCGCGCGCACCGACGACAGCCTGCAGGAAACCGTGCAGGACACGCTGCTGTTCAACGCGCAGGCCATCGAGCCGCGCGTGACCTACCAGCGCCAGAGCCCGCTGAGCTACTTCGACTACAGCCTGTCCGGCGGCGTGCGCCTGTGGGACGGCTACGACCTCAACCTGCGCGGTGTCTGGCGCAGCCAGCACAGCACCGACCAGACCCAACTGACCGGCGTGCCGGGTTCGGACCAGCGCGGCGAGCTGTCGCTGGGCTACCGCGACCAGCACAAGCGCTGGCGTCTCGCGGTGGGGCGGCGCGACGGCCTCGACAGCATGACCACCGCGCGCTTCACCGGCGAGTGGCGCGAGGACAGCCGCCTGAGCATCACCACCGTGGCCGGCCTCAACCAGAACGCCGACGATTCCGCGGCGCTGCGCGTGGGCGGCGCCAAGGATGTGCTCGGCCTGGGCGCCACCTGGAACTTCAGCCTGCGCGAGTTCGCCGGCGCGCGCGTCGAGTACAACCGCTTCCGCGGCCAGGACGGCTCGTCGCTGGGCAACGGCATGGTGTACGACTTCGAGCTCGGCTACCGCATCCGCACCGCGTACCCGGACTACACGGTGCGCCTGGTCGGCACCCACGCGCGCTACAACACGCGCGGCGGCACGCTCAGCGGCAAGCTGGCCACGCTGGTCCCCGCCGACGACGAGGCCACCCCGGCGTTCTACATGCCGGAAGGCTTCACGCAGGCCGGCGTGACGGTCGGCTTCGGCACCGAACTGCTCGACGACTATACGCACAAATGGCGGCCGTTCGCCGAGCTCGGCCTGCTGCACGACACCCGCGCGGGGCAGAACTTCCGCGCGCAACTGGGCATCGCGGGCACGGTCTTCGGCAACGATCACCTGTCCATGTATCTGCAGCACGAAACCGCCGCGCGCAACGGCGGTACGCCGCTGACCGAAGTGGGGGTGCGTTACAAATGGCTTTTTTGATCCGGGCAGGCACGGTGTGCCGGTCCATCGCATGAAATCGGATTCAATCGAGAAGGGGAGAAGCATCATGGAAACAACGAGCAAGAAGCCGCGTCGCGCGGCACGGCTGCTGGGCTGGTGCGGCGCGCTGGGCGCGGCCCTGTGGCTGGCAGGCTGCGCGGTGACCGACGTGGGCCGCGCGCCCGCGCTGCCCGCCGGCGAAGCGCTGGCGGTGCTGCCGATCGTCAACTACACCGAGACGCCGCAGGCCGGCCTGCGCGCCGAGGCCATCGCCGAGAGCCTGCTCAAGACCGGCGGCATCGCCAACGTGCGCCGCTATCCGGCCAACCTGAACCCGGAAACGCTGTTCGAGCCGGCCGAGCGCGAATCGGTGGGCAAGGCGCTGGAATGGGCGCGCACGCAGAAGCTGCGCTACGCGCTGACCGGCGCGGTGCAGGAATGGCGCTACAAGGTCGGCGTGGACGGCGAGCCGGCGGTGGGCATCTCGCTGCAGTTGCTGGACGTGAGCACCGGCGAAGTGGTGTGGTCCGCCACCGGCAGCGACAGCGGCTGGAGCCGCGAGTCGCTGTCGGGCACGGCGCAGAAGCTGCTGCGCCGCCTGCTGGCGCCGCTGCGCCAGGGTTGAGCCGGGGGAGGGTGTGATCGTGGCCAATACAGCCGACAAGATACGGGAAGGACAGGGCATTGGCGCAGGCGGCCGCTATCTGCGGCTGATCGCGCCCGCCACGAGCGGACCGGTATCGCTGGTCGAGCTGGTGGCGACCATGATCGTGGCGATGGGGCTGGGCTACCTGGTCCTGCCCGACAACCCGCTGCTGCTCGGGCTGGGTTTTCCCTGGGCCTGGCTGCTGCCGCTGATCCTGGCGCTGCGCTATGGCACGCTGATCGGCGTGGGCAGCGTGCTGATGATGCTCGGCGGCTGGTTCTTCTTCCACGAGATCGGCGCGCAGCCGGGCGGGTTCCCGCGCCTGTTTTTCCTCGGCGGCCTGCTGACGGTGCTGGTGGCCGGCCAGTTCGGCGACGTGTGGGGCACGCGGCTGGCGCGCGCGCGCGCGGTCAACCGCTACCTGGAAGAGCGCCTGGCCGCGCTTACCAAGAACCACTACCTGCTGCGCGTGTCCCACGCGCGGCTGGAGAACGACCTGCTGGCCAAGCCCACCACGCTGCGCGACACGCTCTCGCAGATGCGCGCGGTGTCGCTGGAAGACAGCAGCGCCGCCAGCGGCCAGCTGGTCGGCGCGCGCCCGATGCTGCAGGTGGTGGCGCAGGCCTGCCAGCTCGAGGCGGCCGCGCTCTACGCGGTGCATGGCGGCACGGTCGCCGGCGCGGCATCGGCGCAGATCGGCGCGGACTTCGAGTTCGACGCCGGCGACGTGCTGGTGCGCCATTGCCTGGAAACGCGCCAGCTCGCGCACCTGCGGGCCGGCGGCCTGGCGGGCCAGTCGCCGGACCACCCGCAGACGCGCTACCTGGCGGTCGCGCCGGTGCTGTCCGGCGCCGACAAGCTGGTCGGCCTGCTGGTGGTCGAGCGCATGCCGTTCCTGTCGCTCAACTATGAGAACCTGCAACTGCTCATGGTGCTGATGGGCTACTACGCCGACGGCATCGAGCATGCCGCCTCCACGCGCGCCATCGAAGCGGGGATTCCGGGCGTGCCGTACGACTTCGCGCTCGACTACGCGCGGCTGTCGCGCCTGCGCCGCGACAGCGGCATCGAAAGCACGATCGTGGCGCTGGTGTTCGATCTCGACGAATCGCGCGACGCGCTGTTCGAGCAGGTCATCCGCAGCCGCCGCGCGCTCGACGTGGCATGGCCGCTGACCAGCACGCACCAGCGCGCGCTGCTCACGCTGATGCCGCTGTCCGGCAGCGAGGCGGCCTCGGCCTACCTGGTGCGCATCGAAGACATGCTGCGCGCCCAGTTCGGCACCGACTTCGAGGCCGCGCGCATCGGCGTGCATACGCTGGCGGTGCCCGCCAGCGCGCCGGTGGAGCCGCTCGAGCGGCTGCTGCACCGCTGCCACGTGGACGTGCAGCCGGCGCCGGTACCGGTGCCGGTCGCGCTGGGCGAGGCTGGCCGTGTTTAAGCTCGGCATCGGCGGCCTCGCCGCGCAGATCGCCGCCCTGGCGCTGCTGGCGCGCGCCGGCGACAGCAACGTGATGCTGCTTGCCTTCCTGGGGGCGCAGGCGCTGTCCGCCGCGATGATCGCGATGGTGCTGTGGCGCCTGCTGCCGCGGCGCTTCCGCGTGCCGTTCGCGTGGACCTACGGCTACCTGTTCGCGTTCTGCTTCCTGGTGCCGCTGGCGGGCTCCATCGTCTGCCTGGGCAGCCTGCTGATCGCGCGCCTGTTCCCGGCCCGCCACGGCGAGACCGGCATCGGCACGGTCGACCTGCCGGTGTTCGTCACCCACCTGATCTCGCGCGTCACGCACGGCGGCGGCGCGCGCCTGCGCGCCCAGCTCGGCAACACGCGCGCGCCGCTGCCCGAGCGCATGACCGCGCTGGTGGCGATGCAGTCGATGCCGGCGCGCACCTCCAGCCCGGTGCTGCGCGACCTGCTGGCCGACAGCGCCGACGACGTGCGCCTGCTGGCCTACGGCATGCTCGACGGCGCCGAGAAGCAGCTCACGCAGCGCATCCTGGCCGAGCTGCCGCGCCTGGACGAAGCCCGCGACGACGCCGAGCGCGCCGAGATCCACAAGCGCGTGGCCGACCTGTACTGGGAGCTGATCTACCAGAACCTGGTGCAGGGCGACGTCTACCGCTACACCGCCGACCAGGTCGAGCACCATGCGCGCGCGGCGCTGCAGGTGGACGCCAGCCAGGCCGGCCTGTGGTACATGCGCGGCCGCCTGGCGCTGACCCGCAACGAGCCCGCGCAGGCGCGCGAGTGGCTGGAGCGCGCCGAGCGGCTCGGCTTCGCGCGCGAGCGCACGCTGCCGCTGCTGGCCGAAGCCGCGTACCTGGAGCGCGACTACGCCGCCGTGCGCGCCATCCTGCTGTCGTTCGACAGTCCATCGCCGCTGCCCCTGGTGCGGCCCATGCTGCGTTACTGGCAATCATGAGCGATACCCCTCTGCCCCGCGCCGACTCGGCCGACGTCTGCCTGCTGCTCGAAGGCACCTTTCCCTATGTGAGCGGCGGGGTGTCGAGCTGGGTCAACCAGATGATCCGCGCCTTCCCCGAGATCCGCTTCGGCATCGTCTTCATCGGCAGCCGCCGCGAAGACTACGGCGGCATGGTCTACGCGCTGCCCGACAACGTCGTGCACCTGGAGACCCATTTCCTCTACGACTTCGCGCCGCCGCCGCTGGTGCAGGGCAGCGAGGGCGACGCCATCACCTTCGCCGCCTCGGCGCGCCTGCACGAGGTGCTGCGCCAGCCCGGGCGCGAGGCCGAGGCCGGCGAGCTGATCCGCGAGCTGATGCCCGAGCTCGACGACGGCGGCAGCCTCTCCGAGGATGCTTTCCTGTACAGCCGCCACGCATGGCAGACCATCACCGACCAGTACCGCCAGTACTGCACGGACCCGTCGTTCACGGATTACTTCTGGACCGTGCGCATCATGCACAAGCCGCTGTGGCAGCTTGCGCGCATCGCCGGGAACCTGCCGCCGGCCAAGGTCTACCACACCGTGTCGACCGGTTATGCCGGCTTCCTCGGCGCCATGCTGCACTACCAGACCGGGCGCCCGCTGCTGGTGTCCGAGCACGGCATCTACACCAAGGAACGCAAGATCGACCTGTTCCAGAGCCAGTGGATCCGCGACAACCGCAACGTGTTCGAGCGCGACATCTCGCAGATCAGCTATTTCCGCGAGCTGTGGGTGCGCTTCTTCGAAACGCTGGGCCGCGTGTGCTATGACGCCGGCGACACCATCGTGGCGCTCTACGAAGGCAACCGCCTGCGCCAGGTCACCGACGGCGCCGCGGACGAGCGCACCTGCAACATTCCCAACGGCATCAACCTGCCGCGCCTGTCCGCGCTGCGCGCCAGGCGCGCGCCGGGCGTGCCGCCGGTGCTGTGCCTGATCGGGCGGGTGGTGCCGATCAAGGACATCAAGACCTTCATCCGCGCCATGCTGACGGTGGTGCGCCAGTACCCGGACGCCGAAGGCTGGATCGCCGGCCCCGAGGACGAGGATCCCGAATACGCGCGCGAATGCCGCAGCCTGGCCGAGAGCCTGGGGCTGGGCGAGCGCGTCAAGTTCCTCGGCTTCCAGCGCATCGACGACCTGCTGCCCAAGGTGGGCGTGCTGGTGCTGAGCTCGATCTCCGAGGCGCTGCCGCTGGTGGTGCTCGAAGGCTTCGCCGCCGGCGTGCCGTGCGTGACCACCGACGTGGGCTCGTGCCGCCAGCTCATCTTCGGCCTGCCCGGCGAGGACGCCGCGCTGGGCGCCGCGGGCGACGTGGTGCGCATCGCCGACCCGGCCGCGCTGGCGCAGAAGGCCATCGGCCTGCTGGGCTCGCCCGAAGCCTGGCATGCCGCGCAGCAGGCCGGCATCCGCCGAGTGGAGCGCTACTACACGCAGGAGATGATGGTGGACAGCTACCGCGAGCTGTACACGCGCCTGATGGCGCGGCCCGGCGCGCAGCCGCAGGCGGGCGCCTCGCCGGCGAAGTCCGCCCAGGCCGCGGGCTGCCCCATGAAGGGAGGTCGCTGAGATGGCGGGGATCGGTTTCGAACTGCGCAAGATGCTGCGCCGGGACAGCCTGTCGGGCATGCTCGGCGCCTACGCCTATGCCGGCATCATCAGTTCCGGCCCGTGGGTGCTGTCGATCGTCGGCATCCTGCTGATCGGCGTGCTGAGCCTGCCGTTCGTGGTGCCGGGCAGCCTGGTGACGCAGTTCCAGGTCTCGGTGACCTACCTGATCGCGGTCAGCCTGATACTCACCGGGCCGATGCAGCTGGCCTTCACGCGCTTCACCTCGGACCGCCTGTTCGAGAAGCAGGACCACCTGGTGCTGTCGAACTTCCACGCGGTGGCGCTGCTGGTGACGGTGCTGTCCGGCGCCATCGGCATCGGCTTCGCGCTGTTCGCCTTCCAGGCGCAGTCGGTGCTGTACCGGCTGCTGATGGTCGCGGGCTTCGTGGTCATGAGCAATATCTGGATCGCGGTGATCTTCCTGTCGGGCATGAAGCAGTACAAGGCCATCGTATGGACCTTCCTGCTCGGCTACACGCTCACGGTGGCCGCGGCGCTGGCGTTGCGCGGCTTTGGCCTGGAGGGCCTGCTGTCCGGCTTCGTGGCGGGCCAGCTGAGCCTGCTCACGGCGATGGTGGTGCTGATCTACCGCAACTACACCAGCCAGCGCTTCATGTCGTTCGAGGTGTTCCAGCGCCGCAACATCTACCCGAGCCTGATGCTCATCGGCCTGCTGTACAACCTCGGCATCTGGCTCGACAAGTTCATGTTCTGGTACGCGCCGTCCACGGGGCAGCAGGTGATCGGGCCGCTGCACGCGTCGATCATCTACGACATCCCGGTGTTCCTGGCCTACCTGGCGATCATTCCCGGCATGGCCGTGTTCCTGGTGCGCATCGAGACGGATTTCGTCGAGTACTACGACGCGTTCTACAACGCCGTGCGCGGCGGCAGCTCGCTCGAGCATATCGAGGACATGCGCAACACGATGGTGCAGACCATCCGCCTGGGGCTGTACGAGATCGTCAAGGTGCAGGCCATCGCCTCGCTGCTGCTGTTCGTGGTGGGGCGCTACATCCTGGCGCTGCTGGGCATCTCGGAGCTGTACCTGCCGCTGCTGTACGTGGACGTGATCGGCGCGAGCCTTCAGGTGGTGCTGCTCGGCGTGCTGAACATCTATTTCTACCTGGACCGCCGCCGCGAGGTGCTGCTGCTGTCGGGTTTGTTCGTGATTCTCAACGTGGCGCTGACCTCGTTCACGCTGCAGCTCGGCCCGGCCTGGTATGGCTATGGCTTCGCGGTGTCGCTGCTGGTGGTGGTGGCGCTGGCGATCTACCTGCTCGACCGCAAGCTGGACCGGCTCGAGTACGAAACCTACATGCTGCAATAGGACGGGGGCAGGGGTTGCCGCCCGCGCCGGCCTTGGCGCGGCGCCGCCCGATTCGGTACCATTCCCGCACGTGCACGGCCCGCCCCGGCCCGCCGTGCTTTCGGGCGCCGCGCCAGGCGCCCGTTTTGCGTTTGCCGGCGCCCGTGCGTGGCCATGCGTGGCCGCGGCGCCGGCCGCGCGCGGCGCGATGAAGAGGTAAGTATGAGAATAGCTTCGGTCGAAGACGACAAGAGCCAGTCCGAGCTGATCCAGCAGATCCTGGTTTCGGCGGGCCACGAGTGCGAATGCTTCCACAGCGGCGGCAGCTTCCTGCGCGCGCTGCGCGACAAGGCGTTCGACCTGCTGGTGGTGGACTGGCAACTGCCCGACACCAGCGGCTTCGAGGTGGTCACCTGGGTGCGCCAGAATTCCGGGCGCAACCCGCCCATCCTGTTCCTGACCAGCCGCTCGCAGGAAGAAGACATCGTCGCCGGGCTCGGTGCGGGGGCCGACGACTACATGGTCAAGCCGGTGCGCCGCGCCGAGCTGGTGGCGCGCGTGGGGGCGCTGCTGCGCCGCACGTATCCGCAGGCGCAGCAGGGCAGCGAGGTGATCCTCACGGGCAATTACCGGGTCGACCCGGGCGCACGCACGGTGGAGGTGGGCGGCGTGCGCGCCGACGTTTCGCCGCGCGAGTTCGACCTCGCGCTGTTTCTGTTCCGCAACCTCGGCCGGCTGCTCTCGCGCGAGGTGGTGGAGCAGGCCGTATGGGGCCGCGCCATCGGCGCGGGCTCGCGCACGCTCGACACGCACATCTCGCGCCTGCGCATCAAGCTGGCGCTGCGGCCCGAGAACGGCGTGCGCCTGACCTCCGTGTATTCGCACGGCTATCGCTTCGAGGCCACGGCAGACGGCGACAAGCAGGAAGACTGAGTTTATGAAGCGGTTCGACATGGCAACAGGCATAACAGGCATACCAGTCAGGGCAAGCAGAACGCGCGGCACGGGCAGGGCGGGCAACACGGGCGGTACGGGAAAGAAGGGTATGCAGGACCAAATACAGGGCAACGCCGGGCGGCCCGCGCGCTTGCGCATGGCGCTCGGCACCATCGGCGCGGCCGGGCTGATCGGCATGCTCGGCGCCGGCTGGCCGGCCGGCGCGGCGGCGCAGGCCGCGGGCGCCGACGGCGCGGACTTCATCTACCTGGTGCGCCCCGGCGACACGCTCATCGGCCTGGCTGGGCAGTTCATGGACAGCCCCGGCGGCTGGCGCGAGCTGCAGGCGCTGAACAAGGTGGCGGACCCCTACCACCTGCCGCCCGGCATGCGCCTGCGCATTCCGCTCGCGCGCATCCCGCTCGTGCCGGGCAGCGCGCGCGTGACGTTCGTCACCGGCGCGGCCCGCGCCGACGGCCGCGCGCTGCAGGCCGGCATGACGCTGGCCGAAGGCGCGCGCCTGGAAACGGATGCCGGTGCCACCGTCACCATCGAGCTGGGCGACGGCTCGCGCGTGACGGTGCCGCCCGCGAGCACGGTGGAAGTCCGGCGCCTGCGCGCCTTCGCGCGCACCGGCCTGACCGACACCGTGATCGGCATCGGCCGCGGCGAGGTGGATTCCCGTGTGGCGCCGCGCGGCACCGGCGTGGGGCGCTACGAGATCCGCACGCCGTCGCTGGTGACCGGCGTGCGCGGCACGCACTTCCGCGTGGGCACCGACGCCGGCGCCAGCCAGGGCGCGGTGCTCGAAGGCCGCGTGCAGGCCCGCTCGCGGCGCGGCCAGCAGGCCGCGGTGGCGGCCGGCTACGGCGTCAGCGTCTCGGCCGCCGGCGTGCTGGCGCGGCCGGTCGCGCTGCTGCCCGCGCCGGCGCTGGCGCCGCTGCCGTCGCCGCTGCTGGCCAGCCGCGCCACCGTCGGCTGGACGCCGGTGGACAAGGCCGCCGCGTATCGCGTGGTGGTCTCGCGCGATGCCGCGCAGACCGAGCTGCTGTCGTCGCAGACCGTGAGCGGCGCCGAGGCCGCGCTGCAGGACCTGCCGGAAGGCACGCTGTACCTCGGCGTGAGCGCGCTGGACGCGCGCCAGCTCGGCGGGGCCGGCACGGTCGTGCCGCTGGTGGTGCGGCTCAACCCGGCCGCGCCGTTTACGCTCGCGCCCGAGCGCGACGGCACCGCTTACGGCGACGAAGCCGCGCTCAGCTGGGCCGAAGTCACCGGCGCCGCGCAATATGAATACGAGGTGGCCGCCGACGCGGACTTCCGGCAGGCCGCCGTCAGCGCGCGCGTGGATACGCCTTCGGCCAGCGTGCCGCTGGCGCCGGGCCGCTGGTGGTGGCGCGTGCGCTCCGTCGACGCCGCCGGCCAGCCGGGCCCGTGGAGCGAAGCGGTGGCATTCACGCAGGAGCCGTCGCCGCCGCAGCCGAGCCTGGACGATGACGGCGGCGACACGCTGCACATCGCCTGGCCCATCACCGCGGCCGGCGAGGCCGGCGGGGCGCAGGCCTACCGCCTGCAGATGGCATCGGACTCCGCCTTCACGCGGATCGTGGCCGACGTGCGCAGCGGCACCAACGAAGCGCGCCTGCCGCGCCCGGCCAGCGGCACCTATTTCGTGCGGGTGGGCCGCGAGAATGCCGTCAGCGCCGCGCCGCATTACTCCGTGCCCCAGCGCATCGAAGTGATGCAGTACGTGCGCGACGCGCAAGGCCAGCCGGTGACCGCCGGCGGGCGCCTGCTCAACCGTGCCAACTGAGCCGGCCCGGATTGCCCGGACGGCGGCGCGCGCCCGCGCGCTGGCCCGCCTGCCGGTGCGCCTGCTGGCGGGCTACCAGCGCCGCACGCTGGTCGAGTGGGCGCTGCTGAGCGCGGCGGTGCTGTCGCTGGTGGCGGCCTGCGCGCTGCTGGGCTGGAGCGAGCGCGCCGACAAGGCGGTCTACGACCTCGCCGTGGCGGCCCAGCGCCACGCGCCCGCCGACGGCATCGTCATCGTCGCCATCGACGATCCCGGCATCACCGCCATCGGCCGCTGGCCGTGGCGCCGCCGCGTGCTGGCCAGCCTGATCGACCACATCGCCGCGGGCGGGCCGCGCGTGATCGGCGTCGACGTGATCCTCTCCGAGCCGGACCTGCAGCATCCCGAGGACGACCGCGCGCTGGCGCAGGCGATGGCGCGCGCCGGCAACGTGGTGCTGCCCGCGCTGGCCGAGCCCGGGCGCGACGGCCTGCTGGTGCGCTATCCGCTGACCGGCCTCGGCAGCGCGGTGGGCCACATCAATATCGCGGTGGACCTCGACGGCATCGCGCGCCAGGTATTCCTGCAGGAGGGGCTGCCGGGGCAGTTGCTCGACCATTTCTCGGCCGCGATGGTCGCCTTCGGCCGCCCGCCGCGGCCGGTGTCCGGCTACCGGCACGACCACCGGGACAGCGCGCCCGACGCCGACGGCTGGATGCACCGCTACCGCCTGCGTATTCCGTTCGCCGGCCCGCCCGGCACCTTCCGCCAGATACCGGTGCTCGACGTGCTCGGCGGCAAATTGCCGCCTGACGTCTTCCGCGGCAAGGCGGTGCTGATCGGCGCCACCGCCAGCGGGCTGGGCGACGTCTATCCCACGCCCGTCTCGCGCGACGGCCATGGCATGAGCGGCGTGGAGATCATCGCCAACGCCATGCAGGCGCTCGAGCGCGACAGCGCCATCGTGGCGCTGCCGGCGCCGTGGTTCTGGCTCGGCACGCTGCTGCCGGTGCTGCTGGCGGCGCTGGCCGCGCTGGCGCTCACGCCGCGCAACGCGCTGGTGGTGACGGTGGCGCTGCTGGCCGGCACGCTGGGCGCAAGCCTGCTGCTGGTGGTGCTGGGCCACCTGTGGTTCGCGCCGGTCAGCGCCGTGCTGGGGTGCGGCCTGCTGTACCCGCTGTGGAGCTGGCGCCGGCAGGAAGCGGCGCTGCAATTCCTTACCGACGAACTGGCGCAGCTCGAAGCCGAACCCGGCCTGCTGGCGATGCCCGCCGACGAAGGCGAGCCCGGGCGCGGGCGCAACCTCGACACCCGCATGCGGGCGGTGTACCGCATGACCACGCGCCTGCGCGATCTGCGCCAGTTCCTTGCCGACGGGCTGGAAGGCCTGCCCGAAGCCACCGTGATCTGCGACCCGGCCGGCCGCGTGCTGCTGGCCAATCGCCGCAGCCTGCTGCTGGCGCCGCGCACGCTGGCGACGCTGGCCGACGCCACGGCGCCGCGCCCGCGCATCGGCGCGCTGGTCGACGAGGTGTTCGTCCAGCCGAAGGCGGGCCACGAATACTGGGAACAACTGCGCAGCGCCCATGCCGGCGGCGACAGCGCGCAGGCGCCGCCCGGCGTCGAGCTGGAAGGGCGCGACCAGCGCCCCATGCTGCTGCGCGGCGCGCCGCTGCGCAGCGACACCGGCGGCGTGGCCGGCCTCATCATCAGCGTGATCGACATCACCCAGGTACGCATGGCCGAGCGGCGCCGCGAGGAATCGCTGCGCTTCATCTCGCACGACATGCGCTCCCCGCAAGCCTCCATCCTCGCCCTGATCGAACTGCAGCGCGAAGAAGGCCGCGCGCTGCCGCAGGCCGCGCTGCTGGCCCGCATCGGCGACTACGCCAGCCGCACGCTGGAGCTGGCCGACGACTTCATCCGCCTGGCCCGCGCCGAAGCGCCACACCTGCACTTCATCGAGGTCGACCTCGCCGGCGTGGTGCTCGACGCCACCGACGAGCTATGGGCGCTGGCCAGCGCCGCACGCATCGACCTGCGCCTGGAGATGGGGGAAGAGCAGCCGATGATCACCGCCGAACCGGTGCTGCTGGTGCGCGCGATCGCCAACCTGGTGAGCAACGCCATCAAGTTCAGCCCGCCGCAGAGCACCGTCACGGTACGCTTGTACCGCGTGCCGCACGGCGTGGCCATCGACGTGGCCGACCAGGGCCCGGGCATCGCGGCGGAGGATCAGGGCCGCCTGTTCCAGCCGTTCGCGCGCCTGCGCGACAACGAGCGCAACGCACCCGCCGGCAGCGGCCTGGGGCTGGTGTTCGTGAAGACGGTGGTGGAGCGGCATGGCGGGGAAGTCCGCCTGGCCAGCGCGGCGGGTGCCGGCGCGACGTTTACGATCGTGCTGCCGTGCTGAGCGGGAGCACGCGCGGCTGCGTTCAGCGCGAAGCGCGCGCGCCGTCGCGCGGCTCCTGGCCCGGCGCCGCCTGCGCGGCGGCGCGGCTGTCCATCTGCTTGATCTTGCGCGCGGCGCGCTGTTCGTTGTCGTCCTGCAAGGTGACGCACAGCACGGTGAGCAGCGCGAACGCCACCATGCATAGCGCGATATAGCCAAGCAGTTTGGTTCGGTCGGATTGCATCGGCGTGCCTGTGGTGAATAGCGCAGGATTCTAGGCGCGCCGCGCGCGGGCAATGTCAACAAATGCAAGGACCGGCCAATCGCCCCTGCGCTACGTCGTCACAGCAGCGCGCGCGGCGGATGCTGGCCCACCCAGTCCCGCTCCTGCTCGTAGGCTCGCGCCAGCCGCAGCACGGCAAGGTCGCCGCGCGGCCTGCCGATCAGCTGCATGCCCATCGGCAGCCCCTGTGCGCCGAATCCCACCGGCAGGCTGATCACCGGGCAGCCCGACAGCGTCCAGGGGCAGACCACTTCCATCCAGCGGTGGTAGGTGTCCATGGCGCGCCCGGCAATCTGCTTCGGCCAGGTCTCATTGACGTCGAACGGGAACACTTGTGCCGTCGGCACGGCGATGTAGTCGAAGCGGGCGAACACGCCCAGCAGCGCCTGGTACCAGGCGCTGCGCTCCACGCTGGCGGCGTGGAGGTCGGTGGCGCTGAGCTTGAGCGCGCCTTCAATTTCCCAGATCGCCTCGGGCTTGAGCAGCGCGCGCCGGGTGGGGTTCCGGTAGTGGGGCAGCAGGTTGTGGCCCACCAGGAAGTGGCGGTGCGTCAGCCAGATCTGCCACAGGCGCTCGGGCGAGAACGGCGGGGTGATGGCCTCCACGTCCACGCCGAACGCGGGGAAGGCCTTGAGCGCGTCTTCGCACAGCGCCAGGATGCCGGCTTCCATCGGCAGGTAGCCGTTCCAGTCGCCGAGCCAGGCGACACGCTTGCCTTTCAGGTCGGCGGCCAGCGCGGCTTCCACGCTGGCAGGCGTGAGCGCCGCCAGTTCCGGGTCGCCGGGCAGGGCTTGCGGCGCGCGCGGATCGGCGCCGGACTGGGTGGCGAGCAGCAGGGCCAGGTCGGCCACGGTGCGCGCCATCGGCCCTTCGCAGCCGAGCTGCGGCAGGAACAGTTCGGGGCCGGGGCCATAGGGCACGCGCCCGGCCGAGGGGCGCATGCCGTAGACGTTGCAGAAGCCGGCGGGGTTGCGCAGCGAGCCGCCGAAGTCGCTGCCGTCGGCCACCGGCAGCATGCGCGTGGCCAGCGCGGCCGCGGCGCCGCCACTGCTGCCGCCGGCGCTGCGGCTGGTGTCGTAGGGGTTGCGGGTGGCGCCGTAGACCGGGTTGAAGGTGTGCGAGCCGAGGCCGAACTCGGGCGTGTTGGTCTTGCCGATCAGCACCGCGCCGGCCGCGCGCGCGCGGCCCACCACGATGGCGTCCGCCGCGGGCACGTTGTCGCGGAAGATGGGCGAGCCCAGCGTGGTGCGGATGCCGCGCGTGGCAGCGAGGTCCTTGGGCGCCTGCGGCATGCCGTGCAGCCAGCCGGCCGGGCGGCCCTGCGCGAGCGCGGCGTCGCAGGCATCGGCTTCCTTGAGCAGTTCGTCGCGCTCGCGCAGCGCCACGATGGCGTTGACCGCAGGGTTCACCCGTGCGATATGGTCCAGGTAGGCGGTCATGACTTCGCGGCTGGAGAGCCGGCGCGCGTGGATTTCTTGCGAGAGCGCCCGGGCCGGCAGGGCCACGATGGGGTCGATGCCGCCGGCGTTGCCTGCGGGAGTTGCAGGAGTTGCAGGAGTTGCGGGAGTTGCAGGAGCTGCGGGGGATTGCATTGTCTCTTTCCTCATGCCTCGGTGTGTGGCTGGCCCGTCCCGGCCTGGTGGCGGGTCCGCTGGTGGGATTCGCTTGTCGTATGGGCGCCGGACTGCCGCACCGGCGCAGCCGATAGTATGCCGCCGCGGCGAGGCGCGCGGCCATGCTACGATCCGCGCCTATCTCGGAGAATGAAGATGTCTTTTACTTGCCAGAACCAATCGTGCCGCACGCGCTGGGAAGAGGCGGATGTGACGATCAAGGATGAAGGCCAGGGCCTGCTGTTCCGTTGTCCCGTGTGCAATTCGCGCAATCCGGTGGTGCCGCAGCGCCGCCCGGACGGCACCATCCGCTACCAGCAGCGCACCAGGTAGTTCCGCGGCGGGCTCAGCCGCCCGCGCGCTTGACGGTCATGCCGCGCTGGCGGAGCTTCTCGGCCACGGTGTCGCAGTGATCGCCCTGGATCTCGATCACGCCGTCCTTGACGGTGCCGCCCGATCCGCAGGCCGCCTTGAGCTCCTTGCCGAGCTGGGCCAGCGCCAGCGGCGCCAGCGCCACGCCGCGCACCAGCGTCACGCCCTTGCCCTTGCGGCCCTTGGTTTCACGCGATACCCGCACGATGCCGTCGCCCTGGGCGGCGGGTTGCGCCTTGCCGCAGGCGCATGCCGCGGCCGGGTTGCCGCAACCGGGGCACATACGGCCGTGTTCAGTGGAATAGACCAGCGAGCTGGCGGATTTGGGCCCTGGCATGACGGCGTTCCTGGTGGCGGGGCGGCATGCCCCGGGGGAGGGCAGCGTACGTCAGGCGGGCGCCGCCGGCAAGCGTGCCGGGCACCGGGCGCTGCGGGCGGGCCGGCTAGCGGCCGGCGGGGCTGCCGTAGAACGTGCCGGTGCGGGGGTTCGACACGATATAGGTGTTGCGCCTGGCCCAGGTCTGGGCGGCCATGAATGCTTCCGGCTCGCGCTGGGTCCATTCGCTGGTCATCAGCGGTGCCGCTTCCTGCTCCGTGGTCATGTATACGACTGCCTTGTGCAGGGCCGCGCGGCCCTTGCCTCCCGGAATCGTAATGGTGCGAATCGTCACGCGCATCGTCGGGATCCTCCACGTTTCTGGGTTTCTGCTTGCTAGATTATGTCCGGCCCCGCGAGACAGTATCGTGACAGTGAAACGCTCGCGGCATGCAGCGGCTTCTAGTCTACTTCGTCTGCCGGCCGGATTGCGCGTGTGTTGCACGCGCGCTGCATGCAGCACCCTGCGACAGGCGTTTTGTGCACCTCATCGGGCTCTGTCGCGGCCTTCGGCGGGCAATCCTCAGCGATAACGGCCAAATGTATCGACATGGTCGCGCGGCGCGGACAGGGGAAACAGGTGGCCGAGGTGGCCGAGGACATGACCGATACATTGCTGGCGGGCCCCGAACGGTCCGGTTTCAAAGTCCGCTGGTGTCGAGCTTGATGCCGAGTTCGCCGGCCATCTGCTCGAGCATGGCCTGCAGGCGCACGACCTTTTCTTCCAGTTCCCGCTGCGCGGCTTTCATCGCTTCGAACTCGGAGGGCGGGATGGCTTCCTCGCTGCCGCCTTGCGCGGGCGCGTCGTCCACGCTGACCTCGCCGCACAGCAGGTGCATCCAGCGGTGCTCGCGCCCGCCGGGCGCGCGCGGCAGCCTGACCACGCGCGGCGGCTCGGCGGCGGCGAGTTCGTCGAGGAAGACCTCGACCGAGGAGATGTCGGCGAAGGCGTGCAGGCGCGCGCTGTTCAGGCGCAGCTCGGCCGCGGTCTGCGGGCCGCGCAGCAGCAGCGTGGCGAGCAGCGCTGCGGACTGGCTGGGGATGCCCAGCACGCGCTTCATGTTCTGCTCGAAGCGCGGCACGCGGCTGCTGCTGCCTTCCATCACCAGGCTCAGGCGCTTGAGGCCATCGATGGCGGTGAGCACTTCGTCTTCGCTGGCGTTCATCACCGGTGCGCGCGCGGTCTTCTGGTTGCAGCCGGCGGTGAGGGCGTTGAGAGAGAGCGGATAGGTGTCGGGCACGGTGTGCTGCTTTTCCAGCAGCACGGCCAGCACGCGTCCCTCGAGCTGGGTGAGGGCGCGGATGGCGGGGCGCGCGGGCAGGTCGGTGGCGGGGGTGATGTCCATGGGTGGCGTCGCTCGGTGAGGCGGCTCCGGGCCGCGTGGCGCAAGCGTGCGCGGCCGGAGGCGATGTTTTTGCGAGCCATATGATAGCCGCCCGGACACGTCTTTCCGCCAAACCTGGCCATGCGGCGAAACGAAGGAGGAAGGACGCCGCCCGCCCCGCGGCGCGGCGTCAGTCGCGCGAGGCCAGCGTGCGGTTGATGCCGAGCGCCAGCAGCGTGCAGGCAGCGCCGGACAGAAGATAGACGCTCACCGCCACCAGCCCGAACTCGGCCGACAGCCCCAGCGCCACCAGCGGCGCGAAGCCGGCGCCGAACAGCCACGCGAAGTCGGAGGTCAGCGCCGCGCCGGTATAGCGGTAGCGGCTTTCGAAGTTCGACGTGACCGCGCCCGCGGCCTGCCCGTACGACAGGCCGAGCAGCCCGAAGCCGATCAGGATGAAGAGATCCTGCTGCCCGGGGCTGCCGCCCATCAGGAACGGCGAGAACAGGCTGAAGATGGCGATCAGCGTGGCCATCAGGCCGAGCGTGGTGCGCCGGCCGATGCGGTCGGCGATCACGCCGGAGGCGATGGTGCCCAGCATGGCGATGCCGGCGCCGATGATCTGCACGACCAGCACGTCGTCGACGTCCTGCGCGCCGTTCAGGGCCACCCACGACAGCGGGAACACCGTGACGAGGTGGAACAGCGCATAGCTGGCCAGCGCCGCGAACGCGCCCAGGAACAGGTTGTAGCCCTGGTCGCGCGCGATCACGATGGGGCTGATCGGCTCCAGCTCCCCTTCTTCCAGCAGCTGCGTGTATTCCTGCGTCACCACCAGCCGCAGCCGCGCGAACAGCGCCACCACGTTGATGGCGAAGGCCACGTAGAACGGATAGCGCCAGCCCCATTCGAGGAATTCCTCGATGTCCAGGCTCGAACGCAGGAACAGGAACAGCGACCCCGCGATGAAGAAGCCGATCGGCGCGCCGAGCTGCCCCATCATCGAATACCAGCCGCGCCGCTGCGGCGGCGCGTTGAGCGCCAGCAGCGAGGGCAGGCCGTCCCACGAGCCGCCGAAGCCGATGCCCTGAAGGACGCGGAAGAACGCCAGCAGGATGATGGACTCGCGCCCGAGCGTGTCGTAGCCCGGCAGGAAGGCGATGCCCGCGGTGGCCGTGCCCAGCGCGAACAGGGCCGCGGTGAGCTTGATGCCGCGCCCCCAGCGCCGCTGGATCACCATGAACAGCGTGGTGCCGAACGGACGCGCGATGAAGGCGAAGGAGAAGACCGTGAAGGAAAGCAGCAAGCCTTCCAGGCGCCCGGCGAAGGGGAAGAACACCGCCGGGAAGACCAGCACCGAGGCGATGCCGTAGACGAAGAAATCGAAGTACTCGGAGGCCCGGCCGATGACCACGCCGGTGGCGATCTCGCCCGGCGCGACCTTGGCGCGGTGCGCGGCCTCCTGGGCCGAAGGTGCTGACGACGGGTCGTGCTGGTGAGCGATGCTGGACATCATTCAGGCCTTGTCGTAGTGCCACACTCCTTTAAGAATGGCACTTCTTTGACTACAGTGCCATAGGAAAATATGCAGTGTTCGAAAGTTTAGTTCTCGAAGTATGATGTTGCCCATGCCAGCCCACCGGCGTTCCAACGATCACTTGGACGGCTATGCATTTGCGTACTCGGATAGTGCCATCCCGCTACGTCATGCGCGGATTCCTACTTTCGGCTGCCTTGCTGTTGACCGGCTGCAGTGCCGTGTTGATGGCGCCCTCGGGCGACCTCGCGGTCAGACAGCGTGATCTAATCATCATTTCAACCGGCCTGATGCTGTTGATCATCGTGCCGGTGATCATCCTCACCTTGCTGTTCGCCTGGCGCTACCGCGCCTCGAACCACCAGGCCACCTACGAGCCGGACTGGGACCATTCCACGTTGCTGGAACTGGTGATCTGGTCCGCGCCGCTGCTCATCATCATCGCGCTGGGCGCGATCACCTGGGTCAGCACGCACAAGCTCGACCCGTACCAGCCGCTGTCGCGCATCGACGCCGAGCGCGGCGTGCCCACCGGTACCGAGCCGCTCACCGTGGAGGTGGTGGCGCTGGACTGGAAATGGCTGTTCGTCTATCCCGACCAGGGCATCGCCACCGTCAACGAACTGGTGGCGCCGGTGGACCAGCCGATCCGCTTCAAGCTCACCGCCTCCAGCGTGATGAACTCCTTCTTCATCCCCGCGCTGGCCGGGCAGGTCTACGCCATGCCGGGCATGGAGACCAAGCTCCATGCCGTCATCAACGCGCCGGGCGTGTACGAAGGCTTCTCCGCCAACTACAGCGGCGCGGGTTTCTCGGGCATGTACTTCAAGTTCCACGGCGTGAGCAACGAGGAATTCGAGCGCTGGGTCCGGCAGGCCAAGGCCGGCGGCGGCGCGCTCACGCGCGAGGCCTATCTCAAGCTCGAGCAGCCCAGCGAGCGCGAACCGGTGCGCCGCTATGCCAGCGTGGACCCGGCGCTGTACGGCGCCATCCTCAACCGCTGCGTGGAGGCGGGCAAGCCTTGCATCAAGGACATGATGCCCATGACCGGACAGGCCACGCGCCAGGCATCGCAAGCTCGGCAGGCGCCGGGCTCGTATGCGCTGGCCTCGCTGCAGCGGGACGGCACGTCTTTCGGCGAGATATGCACCGCGAGCGACCCGACGGGCGCGGGTTCCGCGAAAGCCCTGCCGCGCTGACGCGACCCGGGTCGACGCCATGACGCGCCTGCCGAAAAAGAATCCTGCAACAATGCCCCTGCGGCGCTGGTGATGACAATGCCCGAGCACGACCTTACCCAGCTGGTATTCGGCCGCCTGACCTGGGAGGCGATTCCCTACCACGAGCCCATCCTGCTGGCCACCTTCGCCGTGGTGGCGATCGGCGGGCTGGCGCTGGTCGGGGCGCTGACCTACTTCCGCGTCTGGGGCTACTTGTGGCGCGAGTGGTTCACCAGCATCGACCACAAGAAGATCGGCATCATGTATATCGTGCTCGGCATCGTCATGCTGCTGCGCGGCTTTGCCGACGCCATCATGATGCGGCTGCAGCAGTCGGTTGCGTTCGGCGATTCGCTCGGCTACCTGCCGCCGCACCACTACGACCAGATCTTCACCGCGCACGGCGTGATCATGATCTTCTTCGTGGCCATGCCGCTGGTCACCGGCTTCATGAACTTCGTGGTGCCGCTGCAGATCGGCGCGCGCGACGTGGCCTTCCCCTTCCTCAACAACTTCAGCTTCTGGATGACGGTGGGCGGCGTGGTGCTGGTGATGATGTCGCTGTTCGTCGGCGAGTTCGCGCGCACCGGCTGGCTGGCCTATCCGCCGCTGTCCGGCATCCTGCAGAGCCCGGACGTGGGCGTGGACTACTACATATGGTCGCTGCAGGTGGCGGGGCTGGGGACGCTGCTGTCGGGCATCAACCTGCTGGTGACCATCGTCAAGATGCGCGCGCCCGGCATGACGCTGATGAAGATGCCGATCTTCACCTGGACCTCGCTGTGCACCAACGTGCTGATCATCGCCGCGTTCCCGGTGCTCACCGCGGTGCTGGCGCTGCTGGCGCTGGACCGCTACGTCGGCACCAACTTCTTCACGGCGGACCTCGGCGGCAACGCCATGATGTACATCAACCTGGTCTGGATCTGGGGGCACCCCGAGGTCTACATCCTGGTGCTGCCCGCGTTCGGCATCTTCTCGGAAGTGGTGTCCACCTTCTGCGGCAAGCGGCTGTTCGGCTACGCGTCGATGGTGTACGCCACGGTGGTGATCACGGTGCTGTCCTACCTGGTGTGGCTGCACCACTTCTTCACCATGGGATCGGGAGCGAGCGTCAACTCGTTCTTCGGCATCACCACCATGATCATCTCGATCCCGACCGGGGCGAAGATCTTCAACTGGCTGTTCACCATGTACCACGGGCGCATCCGCTTCGAGGTGCCGATGCTGTGGACGGTCGGCTTCATGGTGACCTTCGTCATCGGCGGCATGACCGGCGTGCTGCTGGCGGTGCCGCCGGCGGACTTCTCGCTGCACAACAGCCTGTTCCTGATCGCCCACTTCCACAACGTGATCATCGGCGGCGTGCTGTTCGGGCTGATGGCGGGCATCAGCTACTGGTTCCCCAAGGCCTTCGGCTTCAAGCTCGACCCGTTCTGGGGCCGGTGCTCGTTCTGGTTCTGGCTGGTCGGCTTCTACGTCGCCTTCATGCCGCTCTACGTGCTCGGCCTGATGGGCGTGACCCGGCGCATGAACCATTTCCAGGATGCCTCGCTGCAGATCTGGTTCCAGATCGCCGCCTTCGGCGCGCTGCTGATCGCCTGCGGCATCGGCTGCTTCCTGATCCAGCTGTTCGTGAGCTTCCGCCGCCGCGAGGAACTGCGCGACACCACCGGCGACCCGTGGAACGGCCGCACGCTGGAGTGGTCCACCTCGTCGCCGCCGCCGCAGTACAACTTCGCCTTCACGCCGGTGATCCACGACAACGACGCCTGGTGGCAGATGAAGCAGCTCGGCTACGAGCGCCCGCAGCAGGGCTTCATCCCCATCCACATGCCGAAGAACACCAGCGCCGGCATCATCCTCGCCGGGCTGAGCACGCTGATGGGCTTCGCGCTGATCTGGCACATGTGGCTGATCGTGGTGCTGTCGTTCATCGCCCTGCTGGTGGTGGCGATCGGGCACACCTTCAACTACAAGCGCGACTACTACATCCCGGCCGACACCGTCGTCCGCACCGAGGCAGAGCGCTCGCGCCTGCTTGCCAGCCATGGTTGATATCGCCACCCCCTACGGCCCGGACCGCATGAGCGCCCCGGAGGCCCCGCGCGCGGCGCAGCTGCGCTTCTACGAGACCGCCGAGGTGCATCCGCAGAACGGCACGCTGCTCGGCTTCTGGCTCTACCTGATGAGCGACTGCCTCATCTTCGCCAGCCTGTTCGCCGTGTACGGCGTGGTGGGACGGCGCTATGCCGGCGGCCCCACCGGGGCGGAGCTGTTCGAGCTGCCGCTGGTGGCGCTCAACACCACCTTCCTGCTGCTGTCGTCGATCACGTATGGCTTCGCCATGCTGGAGATGCAGAAGGCGCGCACCAGCCAGACGCAATTGTGGCTGGCCATCACCGGCCTGCTGGGCGCGGCCTTCCTCTGCATCGAGATGTACGAATTCGCGCACCTCGTGCACGAGGGGGCCGGGCCGCAGCGCAGCGCCTTCCTGTCGTCGTTCTTCACGCTGGTGGGCACGCACGGGCTGCACGTGACGGTGGGGATCGTCTGGCTGATCACGCTGATGGTGCAGGTCGGCAAGTACGGGCTGATCCCCGAGAACAAGCGCCGCCTGATGTGCCTGTCCATGTTCTGGCACTTTCTCGACGTGGTCTGGATCGGCGTGTTCACCTTTGTCTACCTGATGGGAGTCCTGCCATGAACGCGCATGACAATACGCTGGGCGGTGGCGCGCACGGCCACGACGACCACGGGCACCATGAAGACGAAGGCTTCCATGCCACGTTCGGCGGCTACATGACCGGCTTCGTGCTCGCGGTGCTGCTGACCGCGGTGCCATTCTGGCTGGTCATGGCCAATGTCTTCGACAAGTCCAGGACCACGGCCCTGGTGCTGCTGGTGTGCGCCGCCGTGCAGATCGTGGTGCACATGATTTACTTCCTGCACATGAACTTCAAGTCCGAGGGTGGCTGGACCATGCTGGCCCTGATCTTCACCATCGTGCTTGTCGTGATCGCGCTGAGCGGCTCGCTCTGGGTGATGTTCCACCTGGATCAGAATATGATGCCGGCTATGCACGACACGAAGAACCTACCTTGAACGCACCTCGACACCCCCAGACTCAGCAAGCCACCGGCGCCGCGCGCGCCCCGCAACCCGCTCCCCGGCGCCGCGCCGGGGCCCTCGTGATGTTCGCCGTCCTGGCGGCATTCGCCTTTTCCGTGCTGGTCGGGCTCGGCACCTGGCAGGTCCAGCGCCGCGCCTGGAAGCTCGACCTGATCGAGCGCGTCAACTCGCGCGTGCACGCGCCGCCGGTGGCGGCGCCCGGCCCCGCGCAGTGGCCGCAGGTCAGCGTGGCCAGCGACGAATACAAGCACGTGCGCGTATCCGGCACCTTCCTCAACGACCGCGAAACGCTGGTCCAGGCCGTGACCGACCTCGGCGGCGGCTTCTGGGTGGTCACGCCGCTGCGCATGGCCGACGGCAGCGTGGTGCTGGTCAACCGCGGCTTCGTGCCGCCCGAGCGCGCCGAGCGCGCCACCCGCAGCCAGTACGACCCGCCCGGCGAGACCACCGTCACCGGCCTGCTGCGCATGAGCGAGCCCGGCGACGCCTTCCTGCGCCACAACGACCCGGCCGCCAGCCGCTGGTACAACCGCGACGTGCCGGCCATCGCCGCCGCGCGCGGCCTGCAGAACGTGGCGCCGTATTTCATCGATGCCGACGCCGCCGGCGGCGGCGCACCCGCGGTCAATGCCGCGGCGGCCGACCCCGAGGGCAGCGTGCCGCGGCAGCAGGGCGGCGAGCGCGCGTGGCCGGTCGGCGGGCTGACCGTGATTTCCTTCCACAACAGCCACCTCGGCTATGCCATCACCTGGTACGGGCTGGCGCTGATGGTGGCGCTGGGCGCCTTTCTCGTCGGCCGGCAGGAATACCGCCGGCGCAAGGGGACGTGAGCGCGGCTAGCCGACGCTGGCCTCGAACACGCGGCGGTAGTTGCCGCCCAGGATCATGCCTGTCTCGTCCTGGGTGAAGCCCGCGGCGACCAGCGCGTTGCCCAGCGCGGGCAATTGCTCGTAACCGGTGAAGACCGGCGGCGAGATGAAGCCGAGCATGTCGGTGCCCAGGCCGACATGCTCCACGCCCACCACGTCCGCCATGCGCTTGACGCCTTCGGCCATCGCCTGCAGGCTGCGGAAGCTGCCGGCGCTCGGCCACACGCCGATCACCCCGCCGGTGCCGGCGATGGCGCGCGCGTGGTCCGGCGAGATCAGCCGGCTGCGCGTGCCGGGGTGCGTGGCCAGCGCCGTGTGCGAGATCACCAGCGGCTTGCTCGACGCCGCCGCCGCGCGCTTGACCAGGTCGTAGGTGCCGTGCGCCACGTCCACCACGATGCCCAGCGCATTGCAGCGCCGCACCACGGCGGCGCCGAAATCCGTCAGGCCGCCGTGCACTGGTGCCTCGGTCTGGATGTCGCCCAGCTCGTTGACGCGGTAGTGCGTCAGCTGCAGATGGCGCAGCTGGTACATGGCGTACGCCTCGTCCACGCGCTCCAGCCGGCCTTCCAGGAAATCCGCGCCCTCGGCCGCGATGATCGCGCACGGCCCGGCGTGTCCCTGCGCCGCCAGCGTGGCCGCGCCGGTGACCACCTGCATCCGCTCGCGCGCCACCAGTTCATGGGCGCGCGCGAACTCGGTGCGGCCCAGCGCGTAGAGCTCGCCTTCCTGCGGCGTGCGCCAGGCCTCGAAGCGCGTGCGGTTGGCGGACACGCGCGTGACCGTGGTGTCGGTGACGATGGCCAGGCAGATCACGTTCATGCCGCCCGCGCGCATCGGCGCGGCCAGCGGCAGGAACGGCCGCCGCGCGCCGATGGCCGGATCGCGCGAGACGATCACGCGCCCGGCATGGCTGTGCATGTCGATGGTCAGGGCATCGGCGGCCGGTTGCCATCGGGCCGGGGTCTGCGCCGGCTGCGCGCTCGCGGCTGCTTCGGGCTGCGCTTCGGTATAACCGGCGAACCGCCCCGGCGCGCATGCGGCCACGCCGAGCGCGGTGCCGGACGCCAGGAACACGCGCCGGCTCATGGCTCCGGCGGCGGGCGCGGCGAGCGGCTGCGCGTCCAGCAACTGGTAGCGCCATCCCGCCGGATCGTCCCGCAGCCTCGCCAGGCGGCCGCGCAGGCCGATTGCCCGCGCCTGCAGGGCCAGCGGCCCGGCCGCATAGACTTCGACGCAGGCCAGCGGATCGCGCGGCACGCAGCCGCCGCAACAGGGCGACTCGGCCGCCAGCAGGAAATAGTCGGCGACCCGCGCTTCGAGATCGAGGGGGATCATCCAGCCGCTTAGCTCGACCGTCGCGCCGTCGAGCGCGTCGGCATTGCCGTTCCGGATCGTCGTCCAGTCAGTCTGCATGCGGGGTCCTCTGGTCTGGCCGGCGCCGCGCCGGCCGCGCTATGGAGGATAGCCGTTCGGGCCCCGCTTGTGCGTCAGCTTTTCTGCGCCGGGGGGCTGAACAGATAGGGCACCACCGCGGCCGCCACCAGCACCCCCGCCGACAGGAAGATGGCGGCGTAGGTGCGCGAGACCGGCCAGCGCGCGGCGTCGCCGAAGCTGGCGATCATGCCGAAGGCCCACGACGCCAGCGCCGAGCCCAGGAAGACGAAGGTATTGAGCAGGCCCAGGCCGCGCCCGCGCGCCGCCGGCGGGATCAGGCCGCGGCCCTGCGCCATGACCAGCGGGTGGAGCATGCCGATGGTGGACAGCAGCGCCATCAGGCCCACGCCGGACACCACGCCGTGGTCGGGCCACACGGTCAGCAGGACGGCGCCCAGCAGCGAGAAGCAGGACCAGCCGCCGATGGTGGCCTTGAGCGAGCCGCGCCGCACCAGCACCGGCAGCACGAACGCCGTGGCGAAGCCGGCCAGGCTCAGCAGCGTCAGCGCCACGCCGCGCGGGCCGGCCTGCAAGCCGTAGACGCTGGCCAGGTAGGGTCCGCTCCAGGCATTGCGGAAGGCGGTGCCGGCGGCCATGGCCACGCACATCGGGATCAGCGTCCACAACGGCGCCAGGCCCAGCAGCCGGGCGCTTTGCAGCAGCATGGCGCTCCACGGCGCGTGGCGCGCCTCGGCGTGGCCTTCGTCGCGTACGTAGCGCCAGACGCCATAGCAGGCGCCCGCCATGCACAGCGCCGCGAACGACATCGCCACGCGCCAGCCCAGCAGTTGCGAGGCCCAGCCCAGCGGCGCCGTGGCGCACAGCGCGCCGATCATGCCGGTGGCGTTGGATTTGCTGACCACGCGCGTGTAGTCGCGCTCGGACAACTGCTCGGAAGCGAAATGCAGCAGCCCCATGAAGACCGGCGCGCAGGCCAGGCCGAGCCCGGCCTGCGCCAGCATGGCCACGCTGCCGCTGGGCGCCAGGATGAACAGCAGCGCAGACACCGCGCCGATGGCCAGCAGCAGCGCGGTGGGCCGGCCCACGCCGTAGCGGTCGAAGGCGATGCCGACCGGGATCTGCGCCGCCGCGAAGGCCATGAAGAAGCTGGAGGACAAGGCGCCGAAGCCGGCCGCCGACAGCCCGAAGTCATGCTGGAGTTCGGGCGCCATTACCGCCAGGCAGCTGCGGTAGAACTGGCTGAGCGCAAAGGCGAAGGTCAGCAGCAGGATGCCGTGCAGCGCGCGATTGGTGTTGCCGGGGGTGTCGGGGGCAATGCGCTGCCGGGCGGGCAACTGGCCGCCTTGCGCGGCTGGGGATGTCTTCACGATGAAACCAGGTCTGTGTTCTTCTTGTGCGCAGCTTCCCGGAGCACGGGACCGCGGCCATGGCGGCGAGGCCGCAGCAGCGGGTCATTCTACGCCGCCGCCCCGCCGGCCGAGGTGCGCCGCGGTTGGCTTGCGCGGGTTCCCCGCTTCAATCTGTTCGATTATCGATGCGCGCCGGCACCGGCCTCGTGTCCGCGCGGCATCGCCCGGACGGCGCCGCCCGCGTTCGCGCCGGCTGCCAGCCAGCGGATTTTTCGTGGTGTCCCGCGGGCGTTCTCGTACATGCGCGATTCGCCGCCTATGCTCCTAAGGCTGTGCACGTTGTATCGCTGGCCGGCTGCAGCTTGCCGATCGCCATGAACGCGGGAGTCTGTCCGTCCCATGCCGGGGGGCAGGCCACGGCCGAAGATGCCTGGTGCCCTGGTCTTGCCGCTCCGGCAGGGGATTGCGTTCCGCGCCTTTCCTTTCCGCATCGTTTCGCCAAGGAGCATGCAGTGACTACTCAACCAGAAAAAGACCCCGTGCCGTCGCCAGCGCGCCGCAACGTGCTGGTGGCGGGCGCATCCGCCGTCGCCGCCGGCACCCTCTCCACCCTGGCCGCCACGGCGGACGCCGAGGCCGCCACCAGGACGGCGCAGGCTGGCGGCCAGCGCGCGGCCCCGAAAGGAAGCCAGTCCATGGATACCATCGTTACCAGGGACGGTACCCGCATCTACTACAAGGACTGGGGCACCGGCCAGCCCATCGTGTTCCATCACGGCTGGCCGCTCAGCGCGGACGACTGGGACGCGCAGATGCTGTTCTTCGTTTCCAGGGGCTATCGCGTGATCGCGCACGACCGCCGCGGGCACGGCCGCTCCACCCAGACCGCGACCGGCAACGAGATGGACACCTACGCGGCCGACGTGGCCGCGCTGGCCGCGCACCTGGACCTGCGCAACGCGGTGCACGTGGGCCACTCCACCGGCGGCGGCGAGGTGGCCCGCTATGTGGCCCGGCATGGCGCTGGCCGCGTGGCCAAGGCGGTGCTGATCGGCGCGGTGCCGCCGATCATGGTCAAGAGCGCGGCCAACCCGGGCGGCCTGCCGCTCGAAGTGTTCGACGGCTTCCGCGCCCAGCTTGCCGCCAACCGCGCCCAGTTCTACAAGGACGTGCCGACGCCGTTCTACGGCTACAACCGCGAAGGCGCCAAGGTCTCCGAAGGCATCAAGGAAAACTGGTGGCGCCAGGGCATGATGGGCGGCGCCAAGGCCCACTACGACTGCATCAAGGCCTTCTCCGAGACCGACTTCACCGACGACCTGAAGAAGATCGACGTGCCGGTCCTGATCATGCACGGCGACGACGACCAGATCGTGCCGATCGCCGATTCGGCCCTGCTGTCCATCAAGCTGGTCCGCAACGGCACGCTCAAGGTCTACAAGGGATATCCGCACGGCATGTGCACCACCCATCCCGAGGTGATCAACGAAGACCTGCTGGCCTTCATCAAGCAATAGCCAGTGGCCGGGCGATAGCCGGTCGCGGCTTTGCGCTTGCCGCCCGCCCGCGGTTCGGCCGCGGGCGGGCGGCGCCGGCAGAATGGGCCCGCTGCCAAGTGGCGCCTGCCGCACGGGCGGCGCCGCGTGCGCATGCCTTTCAAGGCCATTTCACGGAATAAGTGAACCAAGGTGCGCGTGCGACGGTGCGCGCTCGCTCTCTTTGGTGTATCAAATGAGAGTGATTAGCATTTACAATTGGCGGCAGGGTGCGGCATTGCCCAGAATGAGTCATCAGGCGCGCGAGCCGGCTCCGCCGGCGCGCCAACCACCATGCCAGAGCCAATCATGCCTCCCAGCCCAGACCAGCTTGCCCTTCCCGCCGCGCCCGCGGATGCGCGGCTTGCTCCGAAGCTGCCGCGCCGCGCGGCCTTCCTCGGCGCCGGCGCGCTGGTAGCGGTCGGCTACATGGACCCGGGCAACTGGGCCACCGCCATTTCCGCCGGCGCCAAGTACGGCTACGGGCTGCTCGCGGTGGTGGCCGCGGCCAGCGTGGTGGCCATGCTGCTGCAATGGATCGCCGCGCGCATCGGCGTGGTCACCGGGCGCGACCTCGCCCAGCTCAGCCGCGAGCGCTTCGGCCGGCGCACCGTGATCGGCCTGTGGATTGCCAGCGAGATCGCCATCGTCGCCTGCGACGTGGCCGAAGTGGTCGGCACCGCCGTGGCGCTGCAACTGCTGCTGCATGTGAACCTGTGGGTCGGCGTGCTGCTCTCGGCCGTCGGCACCGTCGCCATGCTGGCCGTGCAGCGCCAGGGCCGGCGCACGCTCGAAGCGCTGGTGGCCGGACTGATCCTGCTGGTGGCGCTGTGCTTCGTCGCCCAGTTGGCGATGGCGCAGCCCGACTGGGCCGCGGTGGCCGGCGGCTTCGCGCCCTCGGCCCAACTGGTGCGCGACGCCGGCATGCTGTGGCTGGCCGCCGGCATCGTCGGCGCTACCGTGATGCCGCACAACCTCTATCTGCACTCGGCGCTGGTCAGCAAGTTCGCGCCGCAGGCGCAGGCCGGGCAGACGGCGGCCGCGCGCGCCCCCCGGGCCGCGGACGCACCCGCCGTGGCGGCCGCGCTGCGCGGCGTCAACCTCGATACCATCGGCTCGCTGACCTTCGCGTTCCTGATCAACGCCGCGCTGCTGATCCTGGCCGCCGCCGCGTTCCACGCCAGCGGCATGACCGAAGTCAGCGACCTCGCCGACGCGCACCGCCTGCTGGACCCGCTGCTGCACTCGCAATGGGCCAGCTTGCTGTTCGCCGGTGCCTTGTTGGCTTGCGGGCTGAACTCCACGCTCACCGGCACGCTGGCCGGGCAGGCGGTGATGGAAGGTTTCCTCAACCTGCGCATCTCGCAGACGCGGCGCGCGCTGCTCACTCGCGGGCTGGCCATCGTGCCGGCGCTGGCCGCGGTGGGGGTGTTCGGGCAGCATGGCTCGGCCGAATTGCTGGTGGCCAGCCAGGTGGTGCTTAGCCTTAGCTTGCCATTGGCGGTGGTGCCGTTGATCCTGTTTGCGTCCAGCCGGGAGTTGATGGGGGTGTGGCGAGTGAAAGGGGTGCCGCTGGCGCTGGCCTGGGTTAGTGGGGGGGTTATTCTTTTTCTTAATGGGGCGTTGCTTTGGCAGGGGGTAGTGGGTTGAATTATTTTGACTTTATTAAAGTCGGATTATTTGTAATTGTAGAGTTATATTAAAGATTGAATTCAAAGTCAAAATCTTAACTTCAAAGTCAAAGTCTTAAAGTCAAAGGCTTTCGCTCCCCCGGAGCGACCTACTTTCTTTTTTCCGAAAAGAAAGTAGGCAAAGAAAGCGGACTGCCTGGCCGGCAGGGGCAGAAACGTTGGGTTTCTGATTGTTGGTGGTTTCGTGGTGGGGTCTGTGGTTCTGCTGGCATCCTGCCGTTACCGGTGCGGGCGGCCGCTAATCTGCGAGTGGTGTTGGTTTCGGGGTCAGACCTATGATGGCTGGCGCACTGCTTGTTCTGCCATCTGCCGTTACCGACTCGAACAACCACGACGTAGCACCCTCGTGGTTTCGTGGTGGGCATGGTGGACCGGAACGCGGGTGTATGAGGCTACGTTTCAAACTGGAGCCACTACGCCCACCACGAAACCAGTGCCGTGCCTATGACGGGCCCATCCGCCCCGGTCGCGGCAGCAGCCTGAACTACCTGGGCCTACGCCATCATGCAGCGCCACCACGAATCCAGCGCCGCTCGCAGAATAGTGGCCGCCAAAACCGGTAACGGCAGGATACCAGCAGAACTACAAACCCCACGACGAAACCATTAACATTAGTAACCCCAATGTTTCTGCCCCTGCCGGCCAGGCAGTCCGCTTTCTTTGCCTACTTTCTTTTCGGAAAAAAGAAAGTAGGTCGCTCCGGGGGAGCGAAAGCCTTTGACTTTGACTTTGACGTTAAGATTTTGACGTTAAGACTTTGAAGTCAAGATTTTTGCGTTGACTCCCAGGCGCGGGCAGTCATCCCCCACCCGCCACATCCATCAAACGCGCTTCCCGCCCCCGCAACACCAGCGCCGCTCCCAACCCCACCGCGCACATCGCCGCCGTGAGCAGGAATGCTCGCCCGCCCACGCTGGCGAACAGGAAGCTCCCCGCGAACACGCAGGCCGCCGTCAGCAGGCCGGTGCAGGCCGCGTAGAGCCCTGTGCCGCTGGAGAGCACGTGCGCCGGCACGCGCGTGCGCACGTACTGTGCCGCGCCCAATTGCGTGAAGCCTAGCGTGGCGCCTTGCAGCAGTTGGGCGAGCATGGCCACGCCAGGGGTCTGCGCCAGGCCGGTCAGCGACCAGCGCAGCACGCCCGCGGCGCAGGCCAGCGCGATCAGTGCCGGTGGCGAGATGCGCGCGGCCAGCAGCGAGCCGAAGGTGAACGCCGTGATCTCGGCCAGCACGCCCAGGGCCCACAGGTAGCCGATGGTCGAGGCGGAAAATCCCACGCTTTTCCAGTACAGCGCGCTGTAGCTGTAGAAGAAGCCGTGGCACGCCTGGGAGACGGCCGCGCTGGCCAGGAACAGGGAGAAGCCCGGCACTTGCAGCACCTGCAGCAGCGGCCCTTTGACCGCGTGGCGCACGGCGATGTTGTCATTGGGCAGCATCAGCGCCAGGATGCCTTGCCCGAGGTAGGTCACCAGGAAGGCGATAGCGATCACTTCGGTGCCGGCGCGGTCCACCAGCCAGCCCAGCACCACCGACACCGCCACCACCGACATCGAGCCCGCGCTGCGCAGCCGGCCGAAATCGAGGCCGTAGCGCGGCACGCCGGCCAGCGCCATCGATTCGCTCAGCGGGATCAGGCTGGCCGAGAAGGCCTTGGTGGCGAGGAACACCAGCAGCACGCCGACGAAGCCCTCGGCGCTGAACAGCAGCCCGGTGCTGAGCACGGAGCCGCCCACCAGCGCCAGCAGGATGGCCTTGCGGCTGCGGTACTGGTCGGCGATGGCGCCCACCGCCGGATTGACCAGCACCGCCAGCGCGGCGCCGAGCGCCATCACCAGCCCGGTCTGCCGGTCGTCCAGGCCCTGCGCGCGAATCCACAGCGGGAAGAAGCTGATGGTGATGGCGACCGGCGCGTACAGCGCGATGTAGTAGAGATAGAACGCGGCGACGGGGTGGCGGGTGCCGGCGGTTTGGGTGGTCACGGATGGATGGCGGATCGGTGCTTGTTGTTGTTCGACGGCGCGGCCAGCATGGCCGGTCGCGCCGCTACCGGCAGCGGGTCAGGCGCGCGACCAGCCCAGTTCCACGAAGACCCGGCACAGCGCTTCCATGCCGGCGGCGTCCTCGTCGTCGAAGCGGCCCGCGACCGGGCTGTCCACGTCCCACACGCCGATCAGCGTGCCGTCGGCGGCAACCAGCGGCACCACGATTTCCGATTGCGAGGCGGCGTCGCAGGCGATATGCCCGGCAAACGCGTGCACGTCGGGCACGACCTGGGTGGCGCGGGTCTGCGCGGCGGTGCCGCACACGCCCCGGCCCAGCGCGATGCGCACGCAGGCCGGCTTGCCCTGGAACGGCCCCACCACCAGTTCCTGGCCGTCATGGAAATAGAAGCCGGCCCAGTTCAGGTCTTGCAGCGAGTGATAGACCAGCGCCGAGAAATTGGCGGCATTGGCGATGCGGTCGGTCTCGTCGGCCAGCAGCGCGCGGGCCTGCGCCACCAGTTCCTGGTATTGCGCGGACTTGGATTGCGGGGTGGGGTTGGTGGGGAGGTGGAACATGGCGGTTGGAATGAGAGCGGAAAGAGGCTGCGCCATTGTCTCATTCCCGCGTTCCGGGCGGTGTTTTCCACTTGCCGGCGCAGCCCGGGAAGGTCGTTCTGGAGGGTTTTCCACACAATTTCCAGATCGACCGCGAAATAGCCGTGTGCCACCGCATTGCGCATCTGATAGGCGAAGGCCAGCGGCAACTCAGGATGCGCCGCCGCGAATTCCGGATCGTGGTCCTTGATGTTGTGGCTCGCGTCTCCGATGATCTCGATGTTGCGGACTACCGCGTCCTGCGCCATTTCGTTCGCAAGGAACGCCATCTCGTTCATCCCCTTCGTGTAGCGGGCAATCCGGTCGATGGCTTGCGGAACGTGCTCCAGATAATCGGCCAGCCGTTGCTTGTCCCGGCTCATACCGGCACCGCCTCGGCAAGCACGATGTCCCGGAATTTCTCCGGCAGCGCCTTCGGCGTCAGCACGTCGACGGGCACGCCCAGCAGTTGAAGCAATTCGTGCCTGATGGCGCCGATATCGAACAGTGTCGTCTCCGGTGTCGGGTCGACCAGGATATCGAGGTCGCCGCCTTCCGCATCTTCGCCGCGGATGACCGAACCAAAGACGCGTGCATTGCGGGCCCGGTGGGATTCCTATAGCGAACCGGCGCGCGACTCGAAGCCTCATGATCCGCCTTCCTCCCCCTGCGCCCCCAACGTCTCCCGCAGCCATCCGATGAACACATCCATGTCCCGCGGCAGTTCGCGCGCGGCCGGCACCGCCATCAGGCCGCCGGCGAAGCGCGCGAAGCCGTGCGGCGCGACGAGCTGGCCGTCGCGCAGTTCCTTGTGGATCAGGCGTTGCTCGACCAGCGCCACGCCGGCGCCGGCGAGCGCGGCTTCGATGCACAGGTGGGTGTGCGGGAAGGTCAGCTCGCCGCCGTGCGCGATGGATTTGCCCGACAGTTGCTGCCACTGGTCCCAGGCGCTGGAGGTGAAGTCGTGGGCGATGCGCACGGCCGCGCGCAGCGGGGTCTTGTAGGCCGGCGCGCGCACCGGGCCGAAGGTGGCCGGCGCGAGGTAGAGCGCGCGCTTGCGGTCGGCCTCGGCGTAGGCGCTGAGGTCCCAGGCGATCACCACGTCGGCGCCCTCGGTGCGCATCTCGCGCGCGGAGGTCATGGACAGGCGGATGCGGATGTCGGGCCGCAGGCGGTAGAAGTCCACCAGGTGGGGCACCAGCCAGCGCATGGCGAAGGTGGCGCTGCAGGCCACGTGCAGGCTGGGGCCGCGCGCCTGGTCGAGCAGGCGGCCGTAGCCTTGCTCGAGCTGGTCGAACACGGCGCGCACCACGTCGTACATGGCCTGGCCGCGCGCGTTCAGGCGCACGCCGGTGCCGTCCTTGTCGAACAGCGTGGTGCCGGCGTGTTCCTGCAACTGGCGCAGCTGGCGGCTGACGGCGCCGTGCGTGCGGCACAGCTCATCGGCCGCGCGGGTGATGGAGCCGGTGCGCGCGGTGGCTTCGAAGGCGCGCAGCGTGGACATCGGGGGCAGGGTCCGCATGGGCGTGAATATGCAAAAAACTGACGAATCCGGAAGAATAACTCGGTTTTGCCGGCGTCTCTTCCGCCCTAACATGCCATCCATCGATCGCATTGCGGCCCACGGGTGCGCTTCTCCCACGCGGCGGGACATCCGCCAGCGTGAGGATTGCTCACGGAGCCGCGGCGTCGCAAACGGTTTCTTTCAGGCAACGGAGCGGCAGGATGAGCGAGATCAGGCAGGTGCAGGGATACGAGGTGCTGGACAGCCGTGGCAATCCCACGGTGGAGGTGGAGGTCACGCTGGCGGACGGCGCGGCGGGCCGGGCGACGGTGCCTTCGGGCGCGTCCACCGGCGCGCGCGAGGCGGTGGAGCTGCGCGACGGCGATCCGGCGCGCTACCTGGGCAAGGGCGTGAGCCGCGCGGTGGCGGCCGTGAATACCGAGCTGCGCGCGGCGCTGGCCGGCGTGGATGCGCGCGACCAGCGCCGCGTCGACGGCATCATGGCCGCGCTGGACGGCACGCCGGACAAGGGCAGGCTCGGCGCCAACGCGCTGCTGGGCGTGTCGCTGGCGACGGCGCACGCGGCGGCGGCGTCGGGCCGGCAGCCGCTGTTCGCGCATCTCGGCGGGCCGCAAGCCAACGTGCTGCCGGTGCCGATGATCAACATCATCAACGGCGGCGCGCACGCGGACAATGCCATCGACTTCCAGGAATTCATGATCGTGCCGGTGGGCGCGCCGGGCTTTGCCGAAGGCGTGCGCATGGCGTCGGAGATCTTCCACACGCTGCGGCTGGACCTGAAGGCGGCGGGCTTCAACACCAACGTGGGCGACGAGGGCGGCTTCGCGCCGGACCTGCGCGCGGCGGACGAAGCGCTGGACTTCATCCTGCGCGCGGTGGAGCGCGCGGGCTACCGCGCCGGCACGGACGTGGCGCTGGCCATCGATCCCGCCGCCAGCGAGTTCCACCAGAACGGCAGCTACGTCTATCGCGGCGAGGGCGTGACGCGCAGCGCCGAGGCGCAGGTGGATTACCTGGCGGGGCTGGTGGCGCGCTACCCGATCATCTCGATCGAGGACGGCATGGCCGAGGACGACCTGGACGGCTGGAAGCTGCTGACCGCGCGGCTGGGCAGCCGCTGCCAGCTGGTGGGCGACGACGTGTTCTGCACCAATGCCGCGCTGCTGCGGCAGGGCATCGAGGCCGGCGTCGCCAATGCGATCCTGGTCAAGGCCAACCAGATCGGCACGCTGACCGAGACGCTGGATACGGTGGGCGTGGCGCGGGCGGCCGGCTACGCGGCGGTGATCTCGCACCGCTCCGGCGAGACCGAGGACACCAGCATCGCCGACCTGGCGGTAGCGACCGGCTGCGGGCAGATCAAGACCGGCTCGGTGTCGCGCTCGGACCGCACCGCCAAGTACAACCAGCTCATCCGCATCGAGCGCGCGCTCGGCGCGCGGGCGCGCTATGCCGGCGCCGCCGCGTTCAGGCCCAGGGGCTGAGGCGGCAGCGCTTCAGTCGGCCGCCCCTTGGCTGGCCGCCACCTTCAGCAGCACCGGGTCGTTGCGGTACAGGTCGGGGAACATCTGCTTGAGATAGCCGATCTTGGGCATGTCGTTGACCACGATGTACGGATGGGCCGGATGCAGCGTGAGGAAGTTCTGGTGGTAGGCCTCGGCCGGGTAGAAGGCCTTGTAGTCTTCCACGCGCGTGACGATGGGGCCGGAGAACACATGCGCCTTGCCGAGCTGCGCGATGTAGGCCTGCGCCACGCTGCGCTGCTCGGCCGTGAGCGGGAACACGGCCGAGCGGTATTGCGTGCCGTGGTCCGGGCCCTGGTAGTTGAGCTGGGTCGGGTTGTGCGCCACCGAGAAGAAGACCTGCAGCAGGCGGCCGTAGCTGACCTGGGTTGGGTCGAAGGTGACCTGCACCGATTCGGCATGGCCGGTGTTGCCGCCGCTCACGGTCTCGTACTGCGCGGTGCTGGCCGCGCCGCCGGCATAGCCGGAGGTGACCTGCTTGACGCCGCGCACATGCTGGAACACGCCTTGCACGCCCCAGAAGCAGCCGCCGGCGAAGACCGCGGTCTCGGTCTGCGCGGCGGGTTTCTCGTCCTGGGCGGGCGGCGGGATCTTGACGGCGTCCTCGGCGGAGTTGGCGCTCTGCCAGGCCACCAGGCCCGCGGCCAGCAGGAGCGCGCCGGCAAGCCTGGCCCCGGCCGAGCGCGTCAGGCGGGAGAAGAAGGTGGTCGATTGCGTGGGCATGATGGACTGTCCTTGGTGAGATCGGGTTGCTCGTCAAATTGGCTGGCTGCTTGTTGTCTCCCCTCTCCCATTGCATGGGAGAGGGGAGCAAACCGGTGGCAGTCAGAGCCGCATCGGTGGTGCGGTGATTCGTGCCTGTGTCCTCTGCGTTTGCATGGTGGAATCAGCCGAACGTAAAGGCATACGCCTCCACGCCCGGGTCCAGGAATTCGATGGAGAACGTATGGTCGGCGACCTTGCCGGGCTGCCGCACGAGCTGATACAGCCGCTGTTCGGTGACCGTGCCGCTGCCGTCCGCCGCCACGTCGGTGCCGCGCGCGTCGCCCGGCGCGGCGCCGTCGATGCTGACGCGGAAGCGCACCGGCTTGCCGTCCTTGCCCGGCCCCAGCACCAGGTGCAGGTCGCGCGCATGGAAGCGGTACACGATGCGGCCGTCCTTGCCGGCCAGCGTGGCGTGCTCCGCGCCGACCTGCCAGTCGCCGGCCAGGCCCCAGTCATTGAGCGCGGGCCGGGCCGGCGCGGCGTAGGTGCGCGGCTGGTCCCGCGACTGGCCGCCCGGCGAGGCGAAGTTCCCGGCGCGCTCGTAGCCGATATAGGTCTCGCCCGACTGCACGTCGGCCTTGTCGGAGGCCATCTGCACGCCTTGCTCGGGCGCGGCGCCGATGCCGGCGGCGACCTTGGCCGCGCCGGCGTGGCCGGCCTCGGCCAGCAGTTGCCGGATCACCTGCTCGGAGTGGGCATAGTCGCCTTCGCCGAAATGGTGGAAGCGGATCTGGCCCTTCGCGTCGATGAAATAGTGCGCCGGCCAGTACTGGTTGTCGAAGGCGCGCCAGATGGCGTAGTTGTTGTCGATGGCCACCGGGTAGTCGATGCCGAGGTCGTGCACGGCCTTCTGCACATTGCCGACGTTGCGCTCGAAGGCGAACTCGGGCGCGTGCACGCCGATCACCACCAGCCCCTGGTCGCGGTACTTCTGCGCCCACGCCTTGACGTAGGGCAGGCTGCGCAGGCAGTTGATGCAGGAGTAGGTCCAGAAGTCCACCAGCACCACCTTGCCGCGCAGCGCTTCGGCGGTGAGCGGCGGGGAGTTCAGCCACTGCACCGCGCCGGCCAGCGCGGGCAACTGGCCTTCGACCGGCAGCGCCGGCGCGGCGTCCGTGCTGACAGCGCGCATCATGGTGTTGGAGGCCGCCATCATGGCCGGGCCGCCGGCCGCGCCGCCCGCCGGGATGACCGGCGCGGGGTTGCCCGCCAGCCGGTCCACCAGGTGCTGCTCGATGCCGCCGGTGGCCACGGTCGACACGCGCGCCAGCACGCCGGTGTCCAGCCCCAGCGCGATGGCCACCACGCCCAGCAGCATGGCCGCGCCGATGCCGCGCCGCACCCACTCGCCGGCGCCCAGCGAGCGCTTCATCGCGCTGAACACGCGCCCGCCGATCAGCAGGGCCACCGCCAGCGAGGTGGCCGCGCCGGCGGCGTACGCCACCAGCAGCAGGGTGGTGCCCACGCTGGCGCCGCGCAGCGCGGCGCCGGTCAGCACGAGGCCGAGGATGGGGCCGGCGCATGGCGCCCACAGCAGGCCGGTGGCGATGCCGAGCAGGAAGGACGAGCCGGGGCGCGCCTGCCCGCCGGCCTGCGCGAAAGCCGACAGGCGGCTGCCGGCGCTGACCAGCGGGTGCATGAGCCGCTCCGCCAGCCGCGGCAGCAGCAGCGTCAGGCCGAATACGGCGAGCAGGGCGATGGCGAGCCAGCGGCCATACTGGTTGGCTTGCGCGACCCAGCCGCCGCCCACGGCGGCCAGCGTGGCCACGGCGGCGAAGGTCAGGCCCATGCCGGCCAGCAGCGGCAGGCCGCTGCGCACGAAGGGCTGGTCCGCGCGCGCGAACACGAACGGCAGCACGGGCAGGATGCACGGGCTCAGGATGGTGAGCGCGCCGCCGAGGTAGGCGAGTACGATGAGGAGCATGGCGTGGTCTTGGTGTGGTGGCAGCGGGCCGGCGCGTCAGGCCGCCTGCGGGCGGAAGGTCATCGCCAGGCCGTTCATGCAGTAGCGCAGGCCGGTGGGCCTGGGGCCGTCGTCGAACACGTGGCCGAGGTGGCCGCCGCAGCGGCGGCAGTGCACTTCCGTGCGCGTCACGCCGAAGCTGCGGTCCTCCGTGGTGCCCACGGCGTGCTCCAGCGGCGCCCAGAAGCTGGGCCAGCCGGTGTGGCTGTCGAACTTGGTGCGCGAGGAGAACAGGTCGAGCTGGCAGCCGGCGCAGGCGAACACGCCGGCGCGGTGCTCGTCGTTCAGCGGGCTGCTGTAAGGGCGTTCGGTGCCTTCGTGGCGCAGCACGTCGTACTGGGCCGGGGTCAGCAACTGGCGCCACTGCGCGTCGGTCTTCACGACCTCGAAGACTTCGGCCGGCTTGCCCGCGCCGGCCGCCAGGGCGCGCCACCCGCCTGTCACGGCAAGCGCCGCCACGGCCGCGCCGCCCGAAAGTAGAAAGCGCCTTCTGCTGCCCATGATGCACTCCTTGCGTGGGTTCCACGAATCGATGGACGCATCGTATGGCCGGCGCGATCCCGGAGTCCTCACGAAAGGTTAAATTAAATGTGATAACTCGGCGGCGCGGAATTCTGCACAATGGCTGCGCGGGCCCGATCCGTCTTTGCCACCCTGCCACCCTGCCACCGCTTCCTTCGCTGCCCATGGACCATCCCAAGCGCATCCTGATCGTCGAAGACGATGTCGACATCGCCAACGTGCTCAGCCTGCACTTGCGCGACGAGCGCTACGAAGTCGTGCACAGCGCCGACGGCAACGAGGGCCTGCGCCTGCTGGAGCAGGGCAACTGGGACGCGCTCGTCCTCGACCTGATGCTGCCCGGCGTGGACGGGCTGGAGATCTGCCGGCGCGCCCGCGCGATGGCGCGCTACACGCCCATCATCATCACCAGCGCGCGCTCCAGCGAAGTGCACCGCATCCTAGGGCTGGAGCTGGGCGCCGACGACTACCTCGCCAAGCCGTTCTCGGTGCTGGAACTGGTGGCGCGCGTCAAGGCGCTGCTGCGCCGGGTGGACGCGCTGGCCCGCGACCTGCGCGTGGACGCGGGCAGCCTGGTGCTGGGCGGGCTGTCGATCGACCCGATCGCGCGCGAGGCCACCGTGGACGGGCGGCGCATCGAGCTGACGCCGCGCGAGTTCGACCTGCTGTACTTCTTCGCCCGCCACCCGGGCAAGGTGTTCTCGCGCATGGACCTGCTCAACGCCGTGTGGGGCTACCAGCACGAAGGCTACGAGCACACCGTCAACACCCACATCAACCGGCTGCGCACCAAGATCGAGGCCGATCCGGCGCAGCCCGGCCGCATCCTCACGGTGTGGGGGCACGGCTACAAGCTGGCGGCCGGGCCTGCCGGCGCGCCGGGAGACCCGACATGAACACCCTCACCGAGGCCGGGGCGGAAACCGCCGCCACCGGCGCCGCCCAGGAGCGGCCCGCGCGCCGCGGCCCGCGCTTCGGCCTCACGCTCACGCAGCGCCTGTCGCTGGTGTTCTCGGTGCTGCTGCTGGCCTGCTGCGGCGCCTCGGCGTGGCTGCAGATCCGCTCCAACGACATGCACGAGAAAGAGGTGATCCAGGACCTCTCGCGCGGGCTGGCCGCGCATATCGCGCGCAACGCGGTGCTGATGGATGCCAGCGGCCTCAAGCCCGAGGCGCTGCGCCAGTTGTTCGGCCAGTTGATGGTGGTGAACCCGAGCGTGGAGGTCTACCTGCTCGACGGGCAGGGGCATATCGTGGGCCACGACGCGCCGGCCGGGCGCCTGCAGCGCGAGCAGGTGGACCTGCGGCCGGTGCGCCGCCTGCTGGCCGGCGGCGCGCTGCCCATCCTCGGCGACGACCCGCGCAGCGCCACCGGCCGCAAGGTGTTCAGCGCCGCGCCGCTGCGCTCGGGCGGCTATATCTACGTGGTGCTGCTGGGCGAGACGCACGACGAGCTGGCCGCGCGCGTGGCGGCCAGCTCGGTGCTGCGCACCACGCTGTGGTCGATGGCGCTGGTGGCGGCGCTGGGCCTGCTGGCGGGGCTGGTGGCCTTCGGCCTGATCACGCGGCCGCTGCGCCGGCTGACCGAAGCCATGCGGCGCTTCAATGCCGACGCCGACCCGCAAACCGCGCCCGCGGCGCAGCCGGGCCTGCTGCGCGCGTCCGCCGCGGGCAGCCGCGACGAGATCGCCGCGCTCGAAGCCGCGTTCGCGCAGATGGCCGGCCGCATCGCCGAGCAATGGCGCGCCTTGACCAAGCAGGACCAGGAGCGGCGCGAGCTGGTGGCCAATATCTCGCATGACCTGCGCACGCCGCTGACCTCGCTGCAGGGCTACCTGGAAACGCTGTCGCTCAAGGCCGACACGCTGGGCGAGGCCGAGCGCCGCCGCTACCTCGCCATCGCGCTGGCGCAGAGCGTGAAGGTGGGACGGCTGGCGCAGTCGCTGTTCGAGCTGGCGCGGCTGGAGCACGGCATCGTGCAGCCCGTGCCGGAGGCGTTCTCGCTGGCGGACCTGCTGCAGGACGTGTTCCAGAAATTCGAGCTGCCGGCCGAGGCGCGCCAGGTGCAGTTGCGCGCCGGCATTCCGCAGCGGCTGCCCGCCGTGATGGCCGATCTCGGCATGATCGAGCGCGTGCTGACCAACCTGCTGGACAACGCCATCCGCCATACGCCCGCGCAGGGCGCCGTCGACGTCGACCTTGCGGTGGGCGACGGCAAGGTGTCGGTCACGGTGAGCGATACCGGGCCCGGCATCGCGCCGGCCTTGCGCGAGCGCCTGTTCCAGCGTGCCTTCAGCGCGGGCGCGCACCGCGGCGGCGGGCTGGGCCTGCTGATCGTGCAGCGCATGCTGCAGCTGCACCGCAGCCAGATCCGCCTGCTCGAGCGCGAAGGCGCGGGCGCGGCGTTCCGCTTCGAGCTGCCGGTGGCGGGGCGCTCAGCTGGATAGCAGCAGCCGGCGCGGGTTTGGCGGGATCGCGATGGTCTGGAAATAGACCGCGTCGCCGCGCTTGTCGAACGCGCGGATCTCCAGCGTCGCGCCCGCGGTGCCCGGCTTGACGCCGATGGCGCGGCACGCGGCGGCCGGGAAGACGCCGACCGTCAGCGTCTCGGAAAAGCGCGTGACCGCCTGGCGGGCCTTACGGGCGAGGAATTCCTTCAGGTTGATGCCGTTGAGCGCTTCGACCGGCTCCTCCTCCAGTTCCGGAAAGCGGCCCTGCACCACGTAGAAGCTGGTGAACAGGTCGAACTCGTTGTTGACCGAGAAGATGCGGTCCACCCGGTGCCAGGCGGCGCCGGGCAGGTGCGCCGACCACGGGCCGCTCTCGGTGACGGTCTGCTTGCCGATGGCGTGGGAGAAGATCGGCAGGATCTCGCCGCTGCCTTCGTCGAGGAAGCGGCAGTGATAGAACGGCGCCGTCATCGGCCGCTCGCCGGCGGCCACGAAGGTGCCGGAGCCCTGCCGCCGCACCACCAGCCCGTCTTCCGCGAGGTTGGCCAGCGCGCGCTGCACGGTGCCCAGGCTGAAGCCGCTGATCTGCGCCAGGGTTTCCTCGGCGGGCAGCTTGTCGCCGCCGCGCAGGCGCGTGTCGTCGATCGCGTCGGACACCGCGTCGCGCAGTTGCAGGTATTTCGGCAGGCCGGAGCGCTCCCGCGTCCGCAGCGTCTCGGGCAGCCATTGCGCGATGGCGTCCACGCCAGGTGCTTCCATCATCTCTTTTTCCTCTTCTTCACGGCCGTCCCGCCGGGCTTGCCCCGCAGCGCCCGGCGCGTCCCGTCCAAACGGTCCTTTGACAGTCGCGTCTCAGTGTCTATACTAGCAGCACTGTAGTCCTATATAGGTTTATAGTTTAAACAGACTTCGCGCGCAGCACCGCCTAGAACCGACGCGAAGGCAAAGGAGACGACGATGATTGTGGAAGAGCGGGTCTATACCTGCTACTGCGGCAAGGCGCAGACCTACGTGAAGATGTACGAGGCCGAAGGCCTCGCCATCCAGCGCCCCATCCTTGGCCACCTGCTGGGCTACTTCACCAGCGAACTGGGCACGCTCAACCAGGTGGTGCACCTGTGGGCCTACCAGGACCTGGAAGACCGCGCCGCCCGGCGCGCGCGCCTGCTCGCCGATCCCGCCTGGCAGGCCTACGCCGCCAAGGTGCAGCCGCTGGTGCTGACCCAGGAGAACAAGATCCTGGTGCCGGCCGCGTTTTCCCCCTGGGCCAAAGAGCCCGCCCACCTGTCCTGAGCCAAAGACCGATCATGAAAATTACCGATGTCATCACGCACCAGCTGCTGGTGAACGTGGACGAGCCCTTCACCTCCTCGCGCGGCTGGTACTACAAGACCAAGGGCGCGCTGGTGGTGGAGATCGTGACCGACGAGGGCATCGTCGGCTGGGGCGACTGCTACGGACCGGCGGCGGTGAACCGCGCCATCGTCGAGACCGTGCTGCGCGCCGCCGTGATCGGGCGCGACCCGTTCGATGTCGAGGTGATCTGGGAAGAGCTGTACAACAAGGTCAAGGACTACGGCATGACCGGGATGAACATCTCGGCCATCAGCGGCATCGACATCGCGCTGTGGGACATCATCGGCAAGGCCTGCGGCAAGCCCGTCCACAAGCTGATCGGCGGCGCCTTCCGCACCGAGCTGCAGGCCTATGCCACCGGCCTGTACTTCCGCGACATGAACCGCCTGGTGGAAGACGCCGTGGAAGAAGCGCAGGGCTACGTGGAGCAGGGCTTCGGCGCGATCAAGATGAAGATCGGCCTGGGCTCCATCCACAAGGACCTGGAGCGCGTGGCGGCCGTGCGCGACGCCATCGGCCCCAGGGTGCAGCTGATGGTGGACGCCAACCACTGCTTCACCGTGCCGCAGGCCATCAACATCGGCCGCGAGCTGGAGAAGCTCGACGTGCACTGGTTCGAGGAGCCGATCTCGCCGGAAGACGTGGACGGCTACGTGGAGGTGTCGCGCCGGCTGGACATGGCGATCGCCGGCGGCGAGAACGAGTTCACCAAGTTCAGCTTCCGCCATATCCTGGAAAAGCGCGCGATGGACATCGTGCAGCCGGACGTGTGCGCGGCCGGCGGCATCACCGAGTGCAAGAAGATCGCCACGCTGGCGCAGGCGCATTCGGTGCAGTGCGTGCCGCACGCGTGGGGCACGGCCATCGGGCTGGCGGCCACCATGCACTTCCTGGCCTCGCTGCCGAACTGCCCGCCCTGCCTGGTGCCGGTGCACCCGATGCTGGAGTACGAGCAGACCTTCAACCCGTTCCGCGACGAGCTCAGCACTACGCGGCTCACGCATACGCGCGGCATCGTCACGGTGCCGACCGGGCCGGGGCTGGGCATCGAGATCGACCGCGAAGTCCTGCGCAAGTATCGTGTCGCCTGAGGCGGGAGAACGCACATGACGCGACCTGTCATCCTTTGCACGCTGCCGATGCACGCATCCGGCGCCGCCCTGCTGGCGCCGGTGGCGGAGCTGGTGGTGGCGCCCGACACCGGCGCCGACACGCTGCGCCGCATGGTGCGCGACGCGGACTACCTGCTGGTGCGCAGCCACCTGCCCGCCGACCTGTTCGACGGCGCGCCCCGGCTCAAGGGCGTGGTGCGCAACGGCACCGGGCTCGACATGATTCCGGTCGAGGCAGCCACCGCGCTGGGCATCCCCGTGGCCAACGTGCCCGGCGCCAACGCGCAGGCGGTGGCCGAATACTGCATCGGCGCCTTCCTCGCGCTGGCGCGGCGCTTCGGCGCGATGGACGCAGCCCTGCGCGGCGCGGGCTGGGCCGAGGCGCGCGCGCTCAGCGCGCCGACCGTCGAGCTGGCGGGCAAGACGGCGGGCATCGTCGGCCTGGGCAATATCGGCGGCCGGCTGGCGCGCATCTGCGCCGAGGCGTTCGGCATGACCGTGCTGGCAAGCCAGCCCGGCGAGGCCAGCCTGCCGGCGTTCGCCACGCGGGCCACGCTGGACGACCTGCTGCGGCAAAGCGATTTTGTCTCTCTGAACTGCCCGCTGACGCCGCAGACCCATCACCTGCTCGACGAGGCGCGGCTGCGCGCGATGAAGCCGACCGCCTTCCTGGTCAATGCCGCGCGCGGCGAGGTGGTCGACGAGGCCGCGCTGGCGCGGGCGCTGGGCGAACGGTGGATCGCCGGCGCCGCGCTCGACGTGTTCGCGCGGCAGCCGCTGGCGCGCGCGCATCCGCTGCTGGCGCTCGACAACGTGATCCTCACCCCGCACGCGGCGTCGCTGACGCAGGAGAGTTCGGAGAAGATGAGCACGGGCGCGGCCCGCCAGCTGCTGCAGCTCATGGCCGGCGAGCGTCCGGAGTTCCTGGTCAACCCGCAGGCCTGGGACGGCCATGCCAGCCGCCGCCACGCCATGGAGGTGCAACGTGCTTAATACGCAATCGAGCCTGAAGATCGCCAGCGTGGAGGGGTTTGCCACCTCGTTCCCGGTCAAGCAGGGCGTGACCCTCGGCATCGGGCGCGCGGTCAAGCGCGATGCGCTGATCGTCAAGGTGACCACCGAGGGCGGGCTGGTGGGCTGGGGCGAATCGCACCACGGCCGCTGCCCGGGCGCGATCGCCCAGCTGATCAACACCACGCTGCGCCAACTGGTGACGGGCATGGAGGCGCACGACGTGGTGGGCGTGTGGGCGCGCATCTACGCGCGCCAGCTTGCCAGCCACGGCATGGGCACGGCGTGCGCGCTGGCCATGAGCGGCATCGACCAGGCGCTGTGGGACATCCGCGGCAAGGCGGTGGGCTGGCCGCTGTACAAGCTGCTGGGCGGCAGCCGCAAGCCGGTGCCGGCCTATGCCGGCGGCATCTCGCTCGGCTTCCAGCCGCCGGCCGCGCTGGTGGACGAGGTGGCGGCGCTGCGCGCGCAGGGCTACCGCGCGGTGAAGCTGCGCTTCGGCGACAGCGTGGCGCGCGACGTGGAGCGCCTGGAAGCGATCCGCCAGGCCTTCGGCGCCGAGCTGAAGATCATGGTGGACGCCAACACCGGCTACCGGCTCGACGACGTGCGCCGCGTGATGCCGGCGCTGGTGGCGATGGACGTGGCGTGGCTGGAAGAACCGTTCCCGCCGCAGGACTACCGCGACTACCGCCACGCCGCCGCGCTGGGCGGCGTGCCGCTGGCCGCCGGCGAGAACCACTACACGCGCTTCGAGTTCAACCGGCTGATCCGCGAGGAATCGGTGCAGATATTGCAGCCCGACCTGTCCAAGACCGGCGGCATCACCGAAGGCCTGCGCATCGCCGCGATGGCGTCGGGCGAGAAGCTCGCCATCCATCCGCACACTTCCGCCAGCGGGCTGAACATGGCGGCCAGCATCCACTTGCTGTCCGCGATCGAGAATGCCGGCTACTTCGAGGCCGACGTGGCCCGCGAGAACCTGTTCCGCGACCAGCTCACCACGCGGCCGGACCTGCTCGACGAGCACGGCAACGTCATGCCGGGCGAGGCGCCGGGGCTGGGCATCGAGGTGGACGAGGATTTCCTGCGCGCGCATCCGGTGATCGAAGGGCCGGCCTATGTGTAGGGGAGCGGGCTAGCCGCCGCGCGGTCGCCGCTCCCGCGCGTCGCTCTCATGCGCCGCGCCCGTGCGTCGCGCCCGTGCCTCAATCCGGTGCGGCAATGCAGGACAACATAACTACAGACAGGAGACAGACATGTACATCAGGACGCTACTGGCAGCCGCGGCCGCCATCGCGCTGGCCGCGCCGCTCACGGCTTCGGCACAGCCGCAGGCGCAGGATTTCCCGCGCAAGCCGATCCGCATCATCGTGCCCTACGTGGCCGGCGGCAGCACCGACCTGCTGGCGCGCCTGGTCGGGCAGAAGCTGACCGAGAAATGGGGCCAGCCGGTGGTGGTGGAGAACCGCCCGGGCGCCAACGGCATGGTCGGCATGGAGTTCGTGGCCAAGGCGCCGCCGGACGGCTACACGCTCGGCATCGCCTCGCCCGGCACGCACGCGGCCAACGCCAGCCTCTACAAGAACGTGCCCTACGACACGGTGCGCGACTTCACGCCGATCACGCTGGCCGTCAACGCGCCGATGCTGCTGGTGGCGAACCCGCAGCTCAAGGTCAAGAGCGTGCGCGAGCTGATCGCGCTGGCCAAAGCGCACCCGGACAGCATCAGCTACGCCTCGGGCGGCAGCGGCTCGTCCCAGCACCTGGCGATGGAGCAGTTCATGTACATGGCCGGCATCAAGATGGTCCACGTGCCTTACAAAGGCTCGTCCAATTCCTATACCGACCTGCTCGGCGGGCGCGTCTCGGTGGAATTCGACGTGCTGCCCACGGCCACGCCGCACACCCGCAGCGGCAAGCTGCTGGCGCTGGCGACGGCGGCCGACAAGCCGCTGCCGCAGATGCCCGACGTGCCCACGGTGGCGTCGTCCGGCGTGCCGGGCTTCACGGCCTCGTCGTGGTACGGCTTCGTCGGGCCGGCGGGCATGCCGAAGGACATACTCGCCAAGCTCAACACCGAGATCGTGGCCGCGCTGCGCCAGCCGTCGTCGGTCGAGACGCTGGAGAAAGCCGGCCTGCAGGTGGTGGCCGGCACCCCCGAGCAGTTCGCCGCGCATATCAAGTCGGAGATGGACAAGGCCGCCAAGATCATCGCCGAGGCGCATATCCAGCCGGACTGAGGGGAGCCGTGGGTGGCTGATGATCTGCATCAAGGGCGCGCGGCGGGCATCTGCGGATAATGAAATTCGCGATTCCCGCCGGAGTTGCCGCCGGGTTCCCGGGCATCGCGCTTCTGCGCAACCCTTCGGATACCCGTTATGGCAGCACACGTGCACAACATCGATTCGTCCCCCTCCGCCCAGCCCGATTCCTCCACCCCGCCAGCCGATGCGCGCCCGGTCGCCAAGGGCGACGTGATCCCGACGCGCACGCCGCGCTCGGCCGAGCGCAACACCGTCAAGGGCGCCGTCGACGCCGCCGCGCAACTGGCGGCCAGCAGCATGCAGGACATCCTCTCGGACGCTGCCGCGGCCGACGGCGGCGAGGGCGGCGAGAGCATGCTCGGCGTGGTCCGGACCCTGATGGACGGCATGTCTCCCGACGAGGCCGCGCAACTGCGCAGCCTCATCCTCGAAGGCGATCCCGGCGCCTGGCAGGTGAACCGGCGCCGGCATCCGGACCATGAGCTGTCGCCGGGCTGGCGCGAAGGCCAGTATCCGTACCAGAACCTGATGTCGCGGCGCAATTACGAGAAGCAGAAATACCGGCTGCAGGTGGAATTCCTGAAGCTGCAGGCCTGGGTCAAGGAAACCGGCCAGCGCGTGGTGATCCTGTTCGAGGGGCGCGACGCGGCGGGCAAGGGCGGCGCCATCAAACGCTTCATGGAACACCTGAACCCGCGCGGCGCGCGCGTGGTGGCGCTGGAAAAGCCGACCGAGTCCGAGCGCGGCCAGTGGTACTTCCAGCGCTATGTGCAGCACCTGCCCTCGGCTGGCGAGATCGTGCTGTTCGACCGCTCGTGGTACAACCGCGCCGGCGTGGAGCACGTGATGGGATTCTGCTCGCCGCAGGAATACCAGGACTTCCTGATGCAGGTGCCCGAGTTCGAGCGGCACCTGGTGCGCAGCGGCATCCACCTGTTCAAGTTCTGGTTTTCGGTCAGCCAGAAGGAGCAGCGCCGGCGCTTCCGCGAGCGCGAGATCCATCCGCTCAAGCAATGGAAGCTGAGCCCGGTCGACGTCGCCTCGCTCGACAAATGGGACGCCTACACGCGCGCCAAGGAAGCGATGTTCGCGCGCACCGACACCGCCGATTCGCCCTGGACCGTGATCCGCTCCGATTGCAAGAAGCGCGCGCGCCTCAATGCCATGCGCCACGTGCTGCTGCGCTTTCCGTATGCCAACCGCGACGTCGAAGCGGTCGGACCGGCCGACCCGCTGATCGTCGGGCGCGCGCTCGCCGGCTAGCCTGCGCCCCGCCGGCGGCGCGGCCTTTCGCTCAGTCCGCGTCGCCGGTCCGTATCGCGCGCCCGTTCAGCGGCTGGGCCGGGCGCGCGTTCATCGGGTATAGCGCGCGGAACGCCGCCAGCTGCGCCGCGGAGATCTCCAGCGGCGTGCTGAACACCCGCCAGCGCACGCCTTCGCTGCACGGCGGCGTGGTCAGCGAACCCATGTAGGCATAGTAGCCGCGCGCGGCCGGCAGCAGCGCCGACGGGTCGAGCGCGGCGAGCTTCCTCCTTTCCCCCTTGCGGGCAGGCAGGCCGGACAACACCGGCCTCAGCGCCGCATTCTCCATGCCCAGCCGGAACAGCACCGCCACCACGGCAAGCCGGCCCTCGGCATTCCTGTGGACCAGGTGCGCGGCCAGCGGATAGGCCTTGCCGTCGAACGTGGTCTCGCTGGGCGTGTGGAAATGGAACTGCAGCAGCCGGTACGGCGTGCCGTCGATGCGGACCGTGCCCGCGTCCGGCAGGTTCACCTGGACGGTGTGGCCGTTGTTGACCAGTTCCGCGGGGCCGCTGCCATACGCGAAGCCCATCGCGTCGAGGCCGGCTGTTTTCTCCTGCGTGCCGCCCAGGTCCACCGGCGATTGCGCTTCGCCGTTGCGGCAATCCCGGAAGCGTTTGTCCAGATCCGCCCAGCGCCCGGCGTCGGTGCGGCCCGAGTAGCTCCAGTGCGCCTCGCGTCCGGCGAATGCCGCGGGCGCGGCGAGCAGCGCGCACAGCGCGGCGGCAAGCATCTTTGTCTTCATCCTGATTTCCTTGGCTGGTTTCCCTGTCGGGCGGAGCGCCGCGCCGCGAGCCGCGGGAAGGAAAGCGCGCGGCGCAGCCGGCGCGGCGTCTGCCGGACATGATGGATTTGGCCATGCGAAGGCCAACTCGGAAATGTCGAATTTTCTCTATGAATGTTCCGATCTCGATTGCCATTTTCCTGATATCTGCCTGTTGCCATTTTTTGGGCGCGAGGACGAATGGCAGCGGTAAGACGAGTAAAAGAAATGCCGCGCCGGATGCCGCAAGGTCAGATGTTTTCGGCATGCATGTCAGAAAAATCAGTATCGATGACCAGTACTCGTCCTATGTGTCCAATGGAATTAGTACCAATCAAAAAAGACGTTTCCCCATATCAAGAAGACGATTCGCGGAATTTCCATTGGCGCCAGACGGTACATTTTCGACACCGCCGAGTGATGCGATTGCCACTGCGGATCTCGCCGGGAATGAAGCGTCGAACGCCGCGATGCCAGACCGCGGCATGGCAGTCCGGGCGGCCGGTGAAGAGACCTGGCTGCCACCGCACGGTCGTGCGGGCACCACGGCGAAGACGGCTCATTGCTCCACTCACATCAACCTGAAAAGGCAGTCAAATGAAGCGCACTATCGTTGCATCCCTTGCCACCACCTGCGTGGCCCTGGCCGCCATGGCCCCCTCGCTGTCGCACGCGTTCGACGGCCAGATCGACTTCACCGGCAGCATCACGGACGTGAGCTGCACCATCAACGGCCAGCAGCCGGGCAACGCCAACCGCACGCTCGTCCCGCTGGGCACGATCGATCCGGGCCTGTTCATCGGGCTGAACACGCGCACCACGGCCGTGCCGTTCAGCCTGGTGCTGGGCGGCGGCGCGAGCTGCATCGACGGGCGCAAGGCGCTCATCTCCTTCGATACCGGCTCGGCCAACATCGATCCCAACACCGGCAACCTGATGCTGGTGGGCACGGGCGCGGCCAAGGGCGTGCAGATCGAGGTCAGCGACAACGGCAACGGCGCGTCCGGCAAGATCGCGCTGAACGTGGCGCAGACCACGCCGCAGTCGGCGACGATCTCGGGCAACACCGCCACGCTGACCTACAACGCCGCGTACGTGCAGACGGCAGCGAGCGTCACCCCGGGTGCCGCGAACTCGTTCATCCGCTACACGATGGTCTACAACTGAGTCGGACCGGGATCCTGATCCAGTGAATGCCATGACGTCGGTCGCACGCATTTCTCTCCGCCTCGCCGCAGCCGGCGTCATGGCGCTTTCCGCCCTCGCCGGTCCGGCGCGGGCGGCCATTGTCATCCAGGGCACCCGCGTGGTCTTTCCCGCGGATTCCCGCGAGGTCACGCTGCGGATCAACAATCCCGGCACCGGGCCCGTGCTGGTGCAAAGCTGGCTCGACGACGGCCACGCGGACATCCCGCCCGAGAAGGTGCAGGTGCCGTTCGTGCTCGCGCCGTCGGTCGCCCGCGTGGAACCGGGCAAGGGCACGGTATTGCGCATTTCCTACACGGGCGAGGCGCTGCCCGCCGACCGCGAGTCGCTGTTCTGGCTCAATGTGCTGGAGGTACCGCCGAAACAGGACAGCACGGAGAACGTGCTGCAGTTCGCCTTCCGCAGCCGCATCAAGGTGTTCTTCCGGCCTGTCGGGCTCACGGACGTGGACGCCGCCCCCGCCAGGCTCACCTGGAGGCTGGCCAGCGTGGACCGGCCGGACGGCAAGGCCGGCAAGCAACTGGCGGTGGAAGCCAGCAATCCCACGCCCTACTACGTGTCGTTCGGGTTCGTGGAAGCCCGGCTGGACGGCAAGTCCGTGCTCATGCCCGGCGGCATGGTGGCGCCGCACGCCACGCAGGCCTTTGTCCTGCCCGATGTCCGGCCCGGCAGCCATGCCAAGGCCTCGGTCCGCTTCGAGGTCATCAACGACTACGGCGGCCGGTCGACAGAAGAAAAGCCGCTGACAGACTGAAATCAACGCGCCCCCTTCCTCCCGCCGCTTGCGCAAGGTGGCGGACTCTCAATTCGAATCCAGGGAAGCCGCGTCGGTCTATGTATTCTCCCGCCCGTCATGTCCATACCGCCCGTCCTCGCCGGCCGCGCGCGGTGCCCGCTCCGCCCGCGTCGAGGCTGGAGCGCTTCGTGCCGCGTCTGGTCGGCGCCGCGGCGGCGATCGCGATGTCTCCGACCGCGTGGGCCGCGGCAGCCATGGTGGGACAGGGCGCCGGCACGCGCCAGCCCGTTGACGCCGCCGCCCAGGTGGGCGAGAGGCTGGCGCGCGAGGAGCGCGCGCAACGCGGGCAGGACCGCGACGACACACCAGTCGCCGCCGGCGCCGCCGCCACCGCTGCCGCCGCGCTCCGGCTGGCCGCCAGGCCGGTGCTGTTCGACTCCCACATGCTGGTGCAGGGCGTCGATGGCATTGCCATCGACACCAGCCGCTTCGAGCGGCCCGACATCGTGGCGCCGGGCCGGTACCGCGCGGAGCTGCTCGTCAACGGCCAGTGGCGCGGCACCGAGGACATCGAGTTCCGGCAGGTGCCGGGCAAGGAAAGCGCGCAGCCATGCTACAGCCGCGAGCTGCTCACGCGCGCCGGCGTGGACCTGGGCAAGGCGGCGCGCGGCCAGGATTTGCAGCGCGCGCCGAACCCGCTGCCCGAAGGGGCGGTCTGCGACGAGATCTCGCGCTACATCCCCGGCGCCGAACTGAGCTACGACCAGGCCGAGCAGCGCGTCTACCTGACCGTGCCGCAATATTTCCTGCGCCTGACCGGGCTCACCAACTATGTCGATCCGCAGCAATGGGACAGCGGCGTGCCCGCGCTGCTGCTGAACTACAACACCAACATCTTCACCACCGAGAGCAACGGGCGCAATACCACCAACGGCTATGCGGGCGTGAACCTGGGCATGAACCTGGGCCCGCTGCGGGTGCGCCACAACGGCAGCGTGACCTGGTCGCCGCAGACCGGCACGCACTACCAGCGCGGCTACATCTACGGCCAGACCGACCTGACCGCGTGGCGCTCGCAACTGCTGGTGGGCGAGAGCGCGACCAGCGGCGAGCTGTTCGATTCGGTGTCGTTCCGCGGCGCGTCGCTGTTCAGCGACGACCGCATGCTGCCGCAGGCGCAACGCTATTACGCGCCGGTGGTGCGCGGCACCGCGGGCTCCAACGCCAAGGTTTCGGTGTACCAGCGCGGCTACCTGGTCTACGAGACCACCGTGGCGCCGGGCCCGTTCGAGATCGACGACCTGCAGGTGGCCAGCTACGGCGGCGACCTCAACGTCACCGTGACCGAGGCCAACGGGCAGGAGCGCACGTTCGTGGTGCCGTTCGCCACCACCGTGCAGCTGCTGCGCCCGGGCTCCACGCGCTACAGCGTGACCGCCGGGCGCGCCAGCGATCTGTCGCTGCAAGGCAGCGGCCAGTACATCGTGCAGGGCACGCTGCAGCACGGCATCAACAACATGGTGACCGGCTATGGCGGCCTGGCGTTCGCCACCAACTACATGTCCGGGCTGGCGGGCGTGGCGCTCAACACGCCGTTCGGCGGCTTCGGCGCCGACGTGACCTATGCCAGGCTCGCGCTGGCCAACGGCGACCGCAAGCGCGGCGCCAGCTTCCGGCTGTCGTACAGCAAGAACCTGGCCAACAGCGGCACCAATTTCTCGCTGGCGGCCTACCGCTATTCCACCGGCGGCTATCTCGGCCTGCGCGACGCGCTGAGCCTGCATGACCTGACCGAACGCGGCGTGCCGACCGATTCGTTCGCGCGCATGCGCGCGCGGGTGGATGCCAACATCAGCCAGCAGCTCGGCACAAGGGGCGGCAACCTCTATCTCAACGGCTCCTCGCTGCAGTACTGGAACCAGCGCGGGCAGGCGCTGAGCTTCACGCTCGGCTACAGCAACCAGTGGCGCGACATCACGTATTCGGTGTCGGTGCAGCGCGTGCAGAACGTGGCGCCCGGGGCCGGCGCGCCCTATACCGGCGGCGGCAGCTTCACCAGCACCAGCGTCAGCCCCAAGAGCACGCTGGTCAGCGTGAACCTGTCGATCCCGCTGGGCCGCGGCTCGCGCACCGCGCCGCTGGCAAGCACGTTCTTCACGCACGACAGCGACCGCGGCGCGCAGATGTCCGCCGGCGTGTCGGGCGCGCTGGACGAGCGCGGCAAGGCGTCGTACTCGCTGTCCGGCACCTACGACAACCAGCGCAGCGCGGCCTCGGGCAATGCCAGCATCAACTATCGCGCGTCCCGGGCCACGGTGGGCGCGAGCATCGCGCAGGGGCAGGGCTACCGCCAGGCATCGGCCAACGCCATGGGTGCGCTGGTCGTGCATGCGGGCGGCATTTCGGCGGCCCAGACGCTGGGCGAGACCATCGGCGTGGTGCGCGCGCCCGACGCCGCCGGCGCGACGGTGAACTACGGCGGCGCCACCGTCGACGGGCGCGGCTACGCGATCGTGCCCAGCCTGACGCCGTACCAGCTCAACAACATCGACCTGGATCCGAAGGGCATGCCCGACGACGTCGAGCTGAAGACCACCTCGCGCAGCGTGGCGCCGCGCGCCGGGGCGGTGGTGATGCTCTCCTACGAGACGCGCCGCGCGCGCGCCGTGCTGATCAACAGCCGGTTGCCCGGCGGCGAGCCGCTGCCGTTCGCCGCCAGCGTGGTCGACGCCGCGACCAATGCCGCCGTGGGCGCGGTCGGCCAGGGCAGCCGCCTGGTGATCCGCAGCGAAAAGGACCACGGCACGATCCGCGTCGAATGGGGCAGCAAGCCGGAGCAGCGCTGCGCGATCGATTACGCGCTGCCGGCGCGCGAAGCCGGCGGCAAGGGCTACGACACGCTGGATCTCGAGTGCCGGCCGATCCCGGCCGGCGGTGCCGAGGGCGGCCCGGTCGCGGCACGGCAGTAAGGAAACAGGAGGCACGATGAACACAGGAACGAGGCCACTCGCGCAGGGACGCGCGCGCCGCCTGCGCGCGCTGGCGGTGTTGCTGTTGCTGGCGCCGGGCTGGGCCGCGGCGGCGCTGTCGGTGGTGGGCACGCGCTTCATCTATCCCGCCGGCGCGAAGGAGCTGACGGTGCAGGTGGGCAACGCGGGCAACGGCCCGATCCTGGTGCAGGCGTGGCTGGACCGCGGCGACCCCGATGCCGACCCGGCCAGGCTCAGCGTGCCGTTCGTGCTGGCGCCGCCGATGTTCCGGCTGGATGCCGAGCGCAAGTCCGTGCTGCGCCTCAGGCATACCGGCGAGCCGTTGCCGGGCGACCGCGAATCGGTGTTCTGGCTCAACTTCCTCGAAGTGCCGGCGTTGCCCGAGGACAGCCGCAATCTGCTGCGGCTGTCCTACCGCTCGCGCATGAAGCTGCTGTACCGGCCCGCCGGCTTGCCCGGCAGCGCCGACGAAGCGGTGACCAGCGTGGCGTGGCGTTTCGGCGCTGCGTCCGTGTCCGGCGAGGCGGTGCTGGAGGCGGACAACCCCACGCCGTACCACGTCTCGTTCGCGCAGATGACCGTGGAGCGCGGCGGCGCCTCGGTGGAGCTCGGCGGCCGCACGCTGGCGCCGCTGGGCGTCACGCGCATCGCGCTGCCCGGCCTGAAGGGGGCCGGCGAGGCGGTAGTCCGCTACGAGGTGGCCAAGGATAGCGGCGAATTGGTGGGCGCAAGCGTGAGCGTCCGGCCTTAGGTCCGCGCGGATCGTCCGCGCGACGCAAGTGAATCGATGATGGCCAATGTAAAAGCAAAGCAAGTGATCGACGGCAACGGCAGGACCGGCGCCGCGCCGCGCGCGCGCCGCGCGGGCCTGTGCGCATTCGGCGCGGGACTGGCCTTGCTGCTGCCCGCGGCGGGGCATGCGCAGGTGCCCGGCATACCCGGCGCCGGGCAGACCATGCGCGATCTCGAAACCGTGCGGCCGGAGCTGCCGGCGCCGTCGGACCTGGACTCGGTCCTGCCCAAGGCGCCGGAGCGCCCGGCCGCGCCGGCCGCGGCGGCCGATTCCGCCGACCCCGGCCTGCGCCTGAAGGTGCAGGGCTTGCGCATCGCCGGCAACCACGTGTTCGGGGCGGCGCAGCTGCTGTCGCTGCTGGACGACCTGAACGGCACGGAGCAGGACCTCGCCGGCCTGCGCGCCGCGGCGGACCGCATCACCGCGTACTACCACCAGCGCGGCTACGTGCTGGCGCGCGCGTTCCTGCCGCAGCAGGACATCGAGGACGGCGTGGTCCTGATCGAAGTGATGGAGGGCAGGTACGGGCAGGTCGAGCTGCAGAACCAGTCGCGCACGCTCGACGGCGTGCTGCGCCAGCCGCTCGCGGCGCTCCGCAGCGGCGACGCGGTGCAGGGCGCCACGCTGGAGAGCCGCCTGCTCCTGCTCAACGACCTGCCCGGCGTGCAGGTGCGCGGCACGCTGCGGCCCGGCGCCGCGCGCGGCACCACCGACCTGGTGGTCGACGCGGCCTCGGCGCCGCTGGTCAGCGGCAGCGTGGAGGCCGACAACTACGGCGGTTACTACACCGGCGAATACCGGCTGGGCGGCAGCGTCTACCTCAACAGCCCGCTGCGGCTCGGCGACCAGTTGAGCCTGCGCCTGCTGGGCAGCGACAAGCGGCAGCGCTACTACCGCGCCGGCTATCAGGTGCCGTTCGGTCCCTGGCTCACGCGCGCGGGCGTGGCGTACTCGGAGATGCGCTACCACCTGGGCCGGGATTTCGCCGAGCTGGAAGCACACGGCAAGGCCAGCATCCGCAGCGCCTTCGTGACGCAGCCGCTGCTGCGCGGCCGCGCCTTCAGCCTGAACGCGCAACTGCAGTACGACGACAAGCGGCTGCGCGACGACATGGACCTGTTCGAGGTGACCAACCTCAAGCGCGCCGAGCTATGGACGCTGGGCCTGAACGCCAGCAACCAGGACACGCTGCTCGGCGGCGGCCAGAGCGCGGTGTCGGTGACCGTCAGCCGCGGGCGCCTGCGCCTGGACGATCCCTACACCAGCTACGTGGACGGGTTCACCGCCCACGCCGCCGGCGGCTTCAGCAAGCTGAACCTGAACGCGGCCCGGCTGCAGCGGCTGGGCCATCGCTTCCAGCTCTATGGCCAGTTCAACGCGCAATGGGCCTCGGGCAACCTCGACGGCTCCGAGAAGTTCGGCATGGGCGGACCCTATGGCGTGCGCGGCTACGCGCTGGGCGCGGGCAGCGGCGACCAGGGCTGGCAGGCCAGCCTGGAACTGCGCTACTTGCTTGGCCCCGGCTGGCAGCTCAGTGCCTTCGTCGACCGCAGCGAGGTCGACATCAACCGCCGTCCCTGGACTACCGAGAACAACGCGCGCCGGCTGACCGCGGCGGGCGTGGGCGCGGGCTGGGCGGGGGACGGGCACCAGGTCAGCGTGGCGCTGGCATGGCCGGTGGGCCAGCGCGACGAGAGCGGCGGGCCGGCGCGCAGCCCCAGGATCTGGGTGCAGGGGGCGCAGTATTTTTGAGCGGCGGGACCACTGCCGCGTCGATGTCGTACCCGTGCTGCCGGGATGAATGCAGCGTCCGACAAACAAGGAAGAAGTCATGAACAAGAACTACGCATTGGTCTGGAACCAATCTCAGGGTTGCTGGAACGTCGCCAGCGAAGGAACGCGCCGCCACCGCAAGCCGGGCAGCGCGAAGCGGCTCATCGCGGCCGCCGCCGCCGTGCTGGGGCTGGGCGCGCTGGCCACGGCGCATGCGCTGCCGGCCGGCCAGTCGATTGCCTATGGCTCCGGCAACGTGCTGGTCTACAACGGCGGCAAGAACATGTCGGTCAACCAGTCGACCGACAAGATGATCATCAACTGGGACACTTTCGATATTGGCGGCGGCGAAAGTGTGACGTTCAACCAGCTCAACAATACCTCGGTGGCGCTCAACCGCGTCGTCACCTCGGCAGGCAGCAATATTCTGGGCAACCTGAACGCCAACGGCCGGGTGTTCGTGGTCAATCCCACCGGTGTGGTGTTCGGATCGAGTGCCCAGGTCAACGTCGGCGGGCTGGTGGCCTCGACCCAGAACATCAGCGACGCGGACTTCGTCAACGGCAACTACCACTTCGCAGGCGGCACGGGCGGGCCGGTGTCCAACCTCGGCACCATCAATGCCCCCGGCGGCAACGTGGCGCTGCTGGGCTCGACGGTCACCAACAACGGCGTGATCCAGGCGCAGATGGGCCGCGTGGCGCTCGGCGCCGGCAATGACTTCACGGTCAGCTTCGATCCCGCCGGCCTGCTCAACCTGCAGGTCAACGGCGGGCTGGTCGGCTCGCTGGCGCAGAACGGCGGCCTGCTCAGGGCCGACGGGGGCCAGGTGCTGATGACCAGCCGCGCCGCCGGCAGCCTGCAGCAGGCCGTGGTCAACAATACCGGCATCATCGAGGCCAAGACCCTGCAAGGCAACGCCGGGACCATCACGCTGGACGGCGGCACCGACGGCGTGGTGCGCGTGGCGGGCAGCCTGAACGCCAGCGCGCTGGCGGGCCCGGGCACCGGGGGCACCATCGAAACCCGCGGCGCCGACGTGCAGGTGCAGCTGGCCACCCAGGTCAGCACCCAGGCCAACAATGGCCAGACCGGCGTCTGGCGCATCAGCTCGGCCGACGTCAACGTCAACCAGACGCCCAACGTGGGCGGCAGCACCGTGCTGGGCGACACGCTGTCGCGCAGCCTCGGCACCACCAATGTCGAGCTGGCCAGCACCACCGGCAACCTCTCGGTCAACGCGCCCGTCGGCTGGAGCTCCGGCAACAAGCTGACCCTGGCGTCGGCCGCCGACGTCAACCTGAACGGCGCCACGCTGACGGCCGCGGGCGCCGGGGCCGGCGTGATCATGAACGCCGCCGGCGACGTCAACCTGAGCGGCAGCAAGGTCACGCTGGGCGGTGCCGGCGGCGGGCTGGAAGTCGACTACGGCCCCGGCCGCGCGCTCAGACTGAGCAATGGCTCGGCAGTGACGCTGTCGGGCACGGGTGCATCGTTCAAGTCGAACGGCTATTTCTACAACGTGATCCAGAACCTCGCGCAGTTGCAGGCCATCAACAACAACCTGAGCGGCTACTACGTGCTGGGCACCAATATCCGCGGCGGCAGCATGAAGGGAATCGGCACCGACTATGGCCTGTTCTCCGGCATCTTCGAGGGCCTGGGCAATACGCTGAGCAACCTGTCGGTGACCGGCAACGGACCCTTTGTCGGCCTGTTTGGCGTGTCTTCCGGGCGCATCAGCAACCTGAACCTGGCCTCGCTGACGATCAACGCTCCGAGTTCTTCCAGTGCCGGGCTTGTGCTGGTGGGTGGACTGGTTGGCATGAACAGCGGCCAGATCGCCAACGTCAACGCCACCGGCATGAGCGTGAACAGCGGCTACTACGCCAGCAATTCGACCGGCGGCCTGGTCGGCCTGAACACCGGCACCATCGACGGCGCGGCGCTGGCCGGCTACGTCTATGGCAATGCCTACAGCCAGTCCGTCGGCGGCCTGGTCGGCGAGAACTTCGGCACTGTGACCAACAGCCAGACCAATGCCAGCCTGTCCGGCTCGATGCAGCGCAATCCGTTCGGCGGCGTGGGTGGCCTGGTTGGCATGAACGCCGGCACAGTGGTCGACTCGTCCAGCCTTGGCAACACCAGCACCAGCTATGGCGGCCTCAATGTGGGCGGCCTGGTCGGCTACAACCGCGGCGGCACCATCGCGCGCGCGTTCTCGGCCGGCACCACCGGCGGCAACGGTGCCAGCAATACCGGCGGCCTGGTCGGCTTCCTCGACGGCGGCTCGATCTCCGATTCCTACGCCAGCGGCCGCGTGAACGGCTATGGCGGCGCGGCCACCGGCGGCCTGGTGGGCTGGAGCCAGGGCGGCAGCCTGGCCAATGTCCGCGCCACCGGCATGGTTTCCGACAGCTATGGCGCCAGCGTCGGCGGCCTGATCGGCACCCACGCCAGCGGGACCATCGTCAGCGCCGAGGCCACCGGCGCCGTGAGCGGCGGTTCCAACAGCCGCGTGGGCGGCCTGGTCGGCAGCATGAATGGCGGTTCCGCGCTGGTTTCGGTGGCGCGCGGCAAGGTCTCGGCCGGCAGCAACAGCCACGCCGGCGGCCTGGTCGGCTACAGCGGCGGCGACCTGGTGGCGGTAGAGGCGAGCGGCGAAGTCTATGCCGGCGGCAACAGCTTCGTCGGCGGCCTGGTTGGCACCAACGTCGCCAGCGGCGCCGGGATCTCGTCGGGCGTGGCCAGCGGCAACGTCAAGGGCGAAAGCCGCAGCGCGGTGGGCGGCCTGATCGGCCAGAACAACGGCAAGGTCGTCAACTCTTCGGCCGCGGGCATGGTCAGCGGAGGCAGCTACGCGATGATGGGTGGCCTGGTCGGGATGAACAGTGGCCTGGTCGAACAGTCGCTGGCAAGCGGCAAGGTCAACGTGCTGTCCAACTACGGCCAGATCTATGGCGGCCTGGTCGGCGTGAACCTCGGCGTGATGAAGTACAACACCGCCGCCGGCAGTGCCGCGCTGGTCCCGCTGGCCGGTGTCAACTACGGCACCATCCAGTAAGGCGCCGAAGCCGTCCGGCGATGCGTCCGCCCGATGCGGGCATCCGCATCGGGCGGGGAGCGCCGGACACCCTGCAACCGCCTCGCATCGAAGAGGCCGTGGAGAATGGCATGAACAAGAAGGCACCAATGGCCACCGGACGCACTTGGTTCGCGGGCATGTTCCTTGCCGCGCTGTCGCTGGGGCTCGCCAGCGCGGACGCGCGGGCCGCCGATGTGTGGGAGAACCGCATTGCGGTCAGATGCGCGGCACCTTTCCCGCAGGAGACGCAGCCCTGGATAGTCAGGAATCCCCTGACCAGCAGCACGCCCGTCAACACCATCCTGATGGAGCGGAGTTTCTCGTTGCTGACGACCTTCTTTTTCGACGGCCATTCGAACACGCCACCCCATCAGCTCGTTTTTGCTGGCCGCTGGATATGGGGCATGGGCCCGCACGTCGGCGCGGACGGCATCGCGCCGACCGACGTCGACGGCATTGGCTTCAAATGGGAGGCCCAGTCGACCGATGGCGTCAGCCGGGCCTTCTACACGAGCATGGACCCGATTGCCGTCGGCAACACGGACGTGAAGTTCAGGCTCGGGGGAGGGGCCCAGGATGGGTTCTACACGAATTACAAGCAGTACCTGGTGCTGACCAAGAGCCCGAGCCAGCTTCCTTCGGGCGAGCTCAAGGTGACTCGCATCCAGGGTGGCATTCAGGCGGCGCTCTATGCGGTGGACTTTCCGACCGCGACGGCGCCTGGCCTTGGGAGCGCCTTTGCCCGGCCGGGGCCTAACGGAACTGTCTGCAATATGGAGCAGATCTACGACAGCACCGGCATCGTCAGCATCGGCGGCAGTCCGCCGCCGCCGATCCCGAACAAATGCGATGTGGTGGCGAATCAGATCATTCCGATCGAACTGGGCCATTTCTCGCTCACGCGGTTTCCGTCGGTCGACAGCGTCTCGGACCCGGTACCCGTCGGGATCTCCCTGAGCAATTGCACGGCGAAAGCCAAGCCCCAGGTCAGTTTCCGCGACAAATCGGGTAAACCGACCACGGACAAGTCCGTGCTGCAACTCTATGCGCCGGGCGGGCAGAGCCTGGCGGCGGGCTTTGGCATCATCATGACGGACGAGAGGACAGGCGAGCGCATCGAATTCGATAATCCGAACGTCGCGAAGAAGTACGATCTGAGCCGCTCGGGCGACTTAGCCACGATCAGGCTGCAGGCACAGTACATCCGCACCGGCACCGCCGCCGAACTGAAGGCCGGCTATGCCGGCGGCTCGGCGGAATTCACGTTTACCTTCCCCTGAGCGGACGCGGGCGGTGCCGCCGGTTATCCCGCCAGCGAACTGGCCGGAATGGCCAGGCTGCCATCGGTGGCGTAGCGGATCAGGTCGGCGTCGCGCTTGATGCCGAGCTTGCGCATCGCGCTGGACTTCTGCGAGCTGACCGTCTGCTTGCTGCGGTGCAGCTGGGCGGCGATCTCGTTGATGGTCTGCCCGGAGCCGAAGCGGCGGACGACCTCCGCCTCGCGCGGGGTCAGCGGGCGGGGCTGCGACGCCGGCTGTTCGTCCTCCAGCATTTCCTTGATGGAGGGCGAGAAATACTTGCCTTCCACGTGGGCCGCGTGGACGGCCGCGAGCAGGTGCGACATGGCGTCGGACTTGCTGAGGATGCAGTTCACGCCTTGCTGCATGATGGCCCGGATGACGCCGGGGTTGTCCACCATGGTGAAGATGACCAGCCGCAGGGCCGGATAGCGCCGCCGCAGGAACGAGACCAGTGCCAGGCCGTCGCCGTACTTGCCGCCGGGCATGACATAGTCGGTGACCAGCACGTCGCAGGGGTGCGTGTCCAGCATGTTGACCAGTTCGGTCGAGTTCCCGACCGTTGCGATCAGCGTGGCGGCATCGATCTTCTGTAGTTCGTAGCTGATACCAAGGGCCACCGCAGGATGATCGTCCGCGACGATCACCTTGATGGAGAATTCTTTCATGTTTTCACTCCTTGCCCGCCAGCCACGGCGCGGAACGTAGCAATGTCGGCGGGTATGACTTCGGGCGCGAGGGCGGACGCATGATGACCCAGCGAGCAGCCACCTGACAAATCCTAAATGACTGCACAAGTTAATGGGAGATTTCCCGCAAATCTATAGGAAATCTCCCGTTATGGGCAACTGGTCATCCCCGGGCGAAGATTGAAATGAGAAACAATCAAGGATGATATCCAGATATTGTTTCTTTTGTGGCGGGACCCCACGCGGATGGCGGCAGGAAGTATTTGTTTTATGAATCTCCTGGCCAATCTGCCGCAGACGGCGGCATGCCGGCCCGCCTGCGCCGGGTCCCGGATGGTGCTGCCCGTCTTCCCGAAGCGGCGCAACATCATCCTTCAGTACTGTGTCCACCTTCGGTTTCGACTTCCACAGCGGTGCCGTCGCCCAGCATGGCATGCCACTGTTCGACGAACTCGCGCCGTTTCTGCGGGGAGATCATCAGGAAGTCGTTCATCAGTTCGATAAATATCTGCTGATTCAACTTGTTCAACTCGGCGAATTCAAGCAGGACGCGATACACGGTCAATGGCGGTGGCGTTTTCACGGCAGGCCCTTCCGGCTGGAGACGAGAGTTCGCTCACAAGGCCGAAGTTTCAGTGGAGGTGTATCCGTGCTCTGGCTGGCGCGGTGCTTGTCCGCGCGGCGGCTGCCGCACAATGCCGGCCGGTCGCGACCGGACGCTTTTCCGGCGGAAATGCAGGTTGGAATCTGACCAGCGATGGCGTTCTCTTTTTCATGGATAGCTCATGGTGAAGGTGGTGTGGCGAAAAAGATCCCGGCGTCGTTACGCGGCGACGGCAGGTTCCACTTGTACTGTCTGTCGTACTGTCTGTCGAAGCGCATCCGGCCAGGACTGCTACGCTGCATGCCGAAACGTCCTCTGGACGAGACGTGGGGCCCAGTCGTATCGGACTATGCTGACGGACACCCCGACGCCGGGCCCGGGATTGCGCGGCTGCGGCAGGCCGATGCCTGAAGCCGGCCTCGAAGTGGTGCGCCCATGACAAAGTTTCGGGCAATCCCCCCATCGTTTCCATATGACTCGAACGAGATTGAGGACTCTTGCATGGGACGTGTATGAAATGCCCGGTCGTTCGCGATGCGGGCGCGACGATGGGTCCCTCCGGCCAATGGCGCGGAGCGACCTGTACCATGCCATCGGCCGCGTGGCGGGCCGACGGGGAAGCCTCGATGCCGGAGGGCAGAAAAAGGCGGGAAGGCCGGGCCGGCTAGGACGGCGGCAAGCGCGGCTTGGCGGCGAGGCCGCTACCGCGCTCCCGCTCTTGCCAGGGTGCCCCGGCATTCTCCAGCAAGTCTTGCCATTGCGCGGCGAGCCTGCGCTGTCCCTGCCGGGAAGCCAGCAGGAATTCGTTCATCAGCGCAATGAAGAGTTGCCGTTCCGCGTGGCTGAGTCCGGCGAGTTCCAGCAATACGCGGTAAGGGGGAAGCGAGCGTGGCATCTTTAGCTGAGGCGGTTTCGTGGCGTGCCGTGGCCTGCATCCATGGCACGCGGCGCATTGATGGCGCGACGGCCGGCGCGACGGCCATCTTATGACGCGGATACGCTGGTCCGTTTTCCTTTGCCTTGTCCCGGCATCCCGGGTTCCCGATGTTCAGCCGGCTGCCCGGCCTGCCGCCTTTTTGCCGGCGGAGGCCGCGGCGGCTTGCGCCGCGGCCGCGCACGTGCCGTTGAACTGCTGGTAGCCTTGCGCCTTTTTGCCTTTCTCGCGTTCCGGCAGTTCGTAGTCGATGCGGCACGCCGAGGCATCGTCGTTGCCCCACTTCACCGTGAGCTGGCCCTTGGCCTGCAGCCCGCGCGCGAAGATCTTGCTGGCCTGGCCGACCACGCCGACTTCCTTGCCGCTCTCGTCCTGCACCGCGGCGCCGAAGGGCAGCGGCGCGCCGCCGGCCTGCTGCGCGCGGATCAGCGCCGAGCGCCCCGACAGCGTCTCGAACTTGAGCATCGGCACCGAACCCGCGCGCGGCGCGATCTGCTGGCTGGTGGTCTGCAGCTCGACGTCGGTCGACAGGCCCTTGGGGTCGAGGTCGACCGTGTTCATGCTGTACGGCGTCAGGTAGGGCACCACCGCATAGCCGCGGCTGTCGACGCGCACGCCGGGCGCGTTGGCGATGCGAGCGCCCGCGGCGCCAGGCGCCTCGACGATGCCGAAGGTGTCCGACAGGGGCTGCGAGAGGGTGACGCCGCCGCGGTGCATGACCGCCGCGCCGCGCACGCCGAGCGAGCCCTGCTGGTAGCCGTTGCCGGCGCCCACGCTGCCGCTGAATTCCGCGTAGGGGCTGCGGTACAGCACGTTGGCGCTGCCGTCCGTGCTGGTCCGGCCCTGGCCCGAGGCATGGTTTGCGCTCAGGTTGTACGAGAAGTCGTTGTCGACGCCGGCCGAGCCGGACAGCGAGGTCTGCGCCTGCGTGCGTCCGTAGCTGTCGTGCGACACGCTGCCGGTGACGGTGAGCGGGCGCGTCTTGCCGAGCGGGATCGTGATGCCGGCGTAGACCATGGTGCCCATGCGCCCGTCGCTGCCGCGCTGCCGCGTGGCGGACAGGTTGTAGGAGATATTGCGGAACGTGTTGCTGTAGCCGACGGAGTAGTTCAGGTCGGTGCCGTCGCGGTTCCAGTAGCTGGCGGTCGAGGCCGTCAGGTTCAGCTGGCCGCCGCGCTCGCCCAGGCGCTGGCCGAGCGTGACCGAGGCGCGGTTGCGCTGGCGCCAGACGGAGTCGATCGTCTGGCCGCTCTGGGCCCGTTCGCGCGCCAGCATGGCGTCGTTGAGCCCGAAGTAGCCGTCGGTGGAGTAGCGGTACGCCGCGATCGACAGGTTGGTGCCGGTCTCGAGCACGGACTTGGAATAGCTGATCCGCGCGCTGGTGCCGTTGAAGCGGCCCACGCCCGGTATCGAGGTGAGGGCCTGGGTCACGTCGGCGCCGAACGCGCCGACGGCGGTGTTGAAAGCGCCGCCGAGCATGACCGAGCCATAGCCCTCGGCCAGCGTCACGCCGCCGTAGCCGGTGAGCAGGTTGTTGATGCCGCGTTGCCAGGTGGCCTGGGTAAACAGGGGATTCTTCGAGCTGGCCGGGTTGCGTACCGTGCCCGCCACCACGCTGTAGCGGTTGACGCCGGGCCGCAGCGACAGCGGCACGGCGGCGTAGGGCACCGAGAACGAATGCGTGCGGCCGTCGGCCTCGGTCACTGTCACGTTCAGGTCGCCGCCGTAGCCGGTGGCGTACAGGTCGTCGATCTCGAAGGCGCCGGGCGCCACCGTGGTCTCGTAGATGGTGACGCCGTTCTGCCGGATGGCGACCTTGGCGTTGCTGTTGGCCACGCCGCGCACCACGGGCGCGTAGCCGCGCATCGAGTCCGGCAGCATGCGGTCGTCGGTGGACAGGCGCACGCCGCGGAACGCGGTCGAATCGAACAATTCGCCGGTGGTATAGGCTTCCCCGATGGTCAGCTGCGAACTGAGCCTGGGCAGGTCGCGCTGCACGTAGGTGGCGATGTCCTGATACGTGCTGCGCCCGTTGGCGTCCCAGTTGTACGAGCCGTTGTGGCGGAAATGCCAGTTGCCGATATTGACGCCCGTGTTCAGGCCCAGGTAGCCCTGGGTCTGCGTGCGTGCGCCGCTGGGGTTGTAGCTGTAGACGTTGAGGTTGTAGCCCAGCATGCCGGCGGCCACGCCCGAATCCCACAGCTCGGGGCTGACGTAGCCGCGGGCGCTGCGGTTGAGCGCCACCTGGGCGATGCTCAGCTCGAGGCGCTGGTTGCCGAAGTCGAAGCTGGCGCCCGCGTCGGCGAGGATGTCGTCGATGCGCAGGCAGGCGTCCGCGGCGGCGAGCTGCTGCATGGTTTCCGGCGGCAGCTTCTTGAGGTTCACGCCCATGCGCTGCAGCAGCTTGCTGTCGAAGCAGGCCCGCGCGTCCGCGCCCGGCGTGGTCGCGTGGAACGGCACGTCGGCGCGCCCCACCCAGCTCTGGTTCACATAGATGTCGACGTTGTAGGTGCCCGGCAGCACGACGTTGCCGGTCTCGAAGCGGGACAGGTCCACGGTGCGGCGGTTGCCCGCCCGCACGAAGCCGCTTTCGAACTCGACCTGGGCGACCTGCGTTGTGTCCGGCGCGTCGCTGCCGGCATACGCCTCGGCCTGCCATGCGGCGATGCTGGAAAGAACCAGCGCGCAGAGCGGCTTGAGGCGGGGCAGGTTGCGGTCATCCGGGTTCAAACGTTGGGCCGGGGTCATTCAAAAGTACTCCTGGGCATGGCTGGGGCGAGAGTGCCGGGCGCGCGCGTCTCCTCCAGAGGGCCGTTTCCGGCTCTGGCCATGATCTGTTCGGGAAGGAACTCTGCTGCGCGCAGGCGTGGCTCGCGCGGAGCCGCCGCGCCTGTCGCGCAGAGGGCGGAATCAGCTTGCCGGGGCGAAGGACGCGGGAGCGTGCCCTGGCGCGGTGCCGCCCCAGTCGTCGATGCTGCTGTAGTCGACCTCGGCGGCGGCGGGCGCGCTATCGAGCCCGGCGACGGGGAAAGACTGCGAAGCGCCGGGCAGCACGTAGCCCGCGCCCGCATCGAGAGTGCGGCCGCCGGACTTGAGCTTGATGCCGCCCAGGTTGACCACGTATGCGCTCGGGTTGTGGGCCTGCAGCGCATAGCCCTTGCCGCCGGCGCCGGGCACGATCTTCCACGCGAGCTGCCTGGGCGCTTCTTCCACGCTGCCCTGCAGCCCTTGCGGGCGGAACATCACCTTGATGCGGGTGCGGAAGGCGAGCTGCAGATGGTTCGCATCGGCCTGCGTGGCCTTGGGCGGCACTTCCAGCACGTTGAGCCAGAACAGCGATTCCTTGTCCTGCGGCAGCGGCTCCTTCGAGTAGATCAGCCGCAGCGTCTGGCCCTTGCCCGCCTCGAGCCGGAACATCGACGGCGTGAGGGTGAAGGGCACGTCGATGTTCTCGGGTGCCTCGTCCGCGTTGCCGCGGTCCAGCCAGGACTGCACCAGGGCCGGCGTCTTGCCGTCGTTGGTCAGCTTGACCGTGACCTCGCGCTCCTGCGCCGGGAAGATGACGCGCGTGCCGGCGATGACGACGCTGGCCTGGGCTTGCGCGGCGAACAGGCCGGCGAGCGCGGCAGCCATGAGCGGCTTGAGAATGAGGTTCTTCATGTTCGACTCCTGAGCTTGGGGATTCTGTGGCGATGCGCCGGCGGCGATGCATTTCCTGCGAAACCGTCTCGCGATGTGCCGCGAAACGGCTTGACGGGCTCGGCACGGCCCGGTGAACCGCCCGGGAAGGGCGGTTCGCCGCCAGAGCTTTACTGGTAGACCAGCGAGTACTGGATGCGCGAGTTGGCGGCACCGGCGGCCGCGTCGCCCAGCGACACGTACTCGGCGAAGTAGTTCAGCTCGGTGCCGGCGGCGTCGAGCGCCACGACCTGCGAGTTCTGGTCGGCCTGGGCCGCGCCGGCCTTGATCGGCTGGTACTTGTCGTTCAGCAGGCCGATTTCCACCTTGGTCGCGGCGTTGTCGACGACCAGGCGGCCGGTGTTCTGGTTGACGGTCGAGCCTGCTTCGAAGGCGGTGGACACCGTGGTGCTCGAGCCCGTGCAGCCGCTCAGCTTGATGGTGAACGGCGTGCGGCCGGCGGTCGAGCCGGCGTCCTTCAGCACGGAGGCCGACACCGCGGGCAGCGTCACGTTCAGGTCCTTGTTGCCGCCGTTGATCACGCAGGTGGTGGCGACGACATTGCCCTGGAAGCTGATGGTGCCGTCACCGGCGGCCTGGGCGGCGGGGGCGAATGCTGCCGCGGCGGCTGCGGCGGCGATGGCGGTAGCGAAAATAGTCTTTTTCATGGCAAGGATAATCAAAGTTAAGGGTCGGAGTTGCCTTATTGAGGCGCCGCTTCGTACTGCTGTAGTACTACTGCAGTGCTCGGATAGGATTCTCTGGCAAAGCCACCTTTGCCACCATCTGACCAGAACGAGATTTCGTCCGTTTATATCTGACTAGTACTAAATCGTGGGTCGCGAGCCTCGCTCGCCACCGGACGAGCGCGCTGGTGCGGGCCGCGCGGCCTGGCGTGCACAAAACGCTATTCGTCACGCGATGGCTTGCCGGCCGCCAAGGGGAGAGAAAGCCACGAAGAAGTTGGGGGAAGAGGAGAAAAATCGACAAAAAAATCCGCCCGGAGAGGGCGGATGCCATGGGAGAAAAAGTGGCCGCGGCTCGAATCCTGAATCCGTTGAATCGCACGGATAATGAATTCGAATGCCGCGCGATGCCATGCGCGGCGGTCGCCGTATCGGATTTATCTTAATTCCCGGGAATATTATCGGGTCGGCCGCGGCGTGCCTGCGCCATCCACGCCATCCATGCCATTCACGCAGTTCAAGCCAGCGATGCGCTGGCGCCATGGCGGAGGCGGCCTCGCTTCGGCTGGCCGAAGCCCGCGCGGCCCGGCTTGGCTACTGCAATGCCTCCGTCTCGGCGGAGAACGACGCGAGATCCGCGCGGAAGGCCAGCATGACTTCCCTTTGCAGCAGCGCCTGGTATTCGCGAAACGGCGTGTCGAGGTCGAACGCGGCTTCGTTGTAGGTGCGCTGCAGGAAGGCTAGCGACTCGGCCAGCGAGCGGGCCTGTTCTGACTGGTGCAGGCGCAGCCGCCAGTCCACGGCTTCGTGATGATCGGCCAGCAGGTTCTGGTGGGGCGGGCAGGAGATCTCGCCGACCTGCCTGGCCTCGTGGAAGGCGGCCAGGTAAGCGCAGATGGCCGACATGCGCCGGTTCGCCTCGGAGGCGGACTCGGCCAGCATGACCGCGGAGGCGGCGAGCTCGTCGGGGCGGCTGCGCGCGCGCCGCCGCTCCGGCGCGGCATCGAGCACGGGCCGCACCGCGATCAGCAGCGATGGCGGCAGCACCCGGTTGAATTCCCTGGCGAGCACGGCATGGACCGAGCGCGTCAGGCGCGCGCAGCCCGCGATGTCGTCGTTGATGTAGAAGTCGAGTGCGACGGCGCCTTTCCTCACGTCCGAGACCACGGCCCGGACCGGCGCGGCGCCTTCGTCGCGCAGCGCGGCCAGGCAGATGCTGGCGCGTGCCAGCCACTCGCCGTTGTGCCGCAGGGCATCGGCCAGGCTGTCGATGGTCATTTCCTGGTCGGGGCGCAGGGTCACTACCATGCGCAGGTCGGAGAAGCTGTCGCCGGCTGCATGAAGCGGACCGACGCCGCGGCTTCCCGGCACTGTGGATTTGCTTTTCCTCATGTCGCTCCTTGGGGTCGTTTCGAACGGATCCCGGCGTCGTTGCGGGGTCCTGCCGCGATGCCCGCAAGCCTTGCGGCGGCGCGCCGGCGATGATGCTTCGCCAGGCAACAACCGCTGCCGTCGTTGCCTGGCGGGTTGCCTGCGGACCAACTGGCGGGCACCTGGCGGTGCCGGAACATGGCGGCGCCGTAGCGGTGAAACGTCGAGGCAGGAAGTATCTCGCGGCGTGCGCACAGGTGGGCTCGGATTTTTCCCGAACGGATGGCGGGGGATTCCGCAGGGCGGCCGCGAAGGTGCCGTCCCTTGCCGGTATCGTTCTTGCGCTGCGACACGCCGCTCCCGACATGGCGACCTTTCCGCAGCCAATGCAGGGCTTTCCCATGCTTGCGGCAGGAGATTTATCGCAGAATCCCCCGGACGAGGCTCGCGCATTTCGCGCCGGCCTGCAGCAGATGCACGAATTTCTTGAGAACGGAGACTGCGCAATGACAACGGTCTTGATAGTTGACGATCATCCAGCGATGCGCATGGTGATACGCACGCGGCTTTCGCAGGTGCTGGGCGTGAGCCGCGTGCTGGAAGCAAACAATGGCCAGTCGGCACTGGACATCGCGAAGGAGTGCCCGGCCGACCTGGTGATCCTCGATCTCGATATTCCCAAGGTCAACGGCCTGGAGGTGATTCCGCGCCTGCGGGCGATGCATCCGCAGGTGCGGATCCTGGTGCTGTCCGGCCAGGATTCGCTGACGTTCGCGCCGCGCGCCATGCAGCTTGGCGCGAAAGGGTTCGTGAGCAAGCTGCAGGACGTGAGCGAGATCATGCGCTGCGTCGATGCCGTGATGGCCGGCTACACGCTATTCCCGCCCGAGGTGGGCGATGCGGAGGCGGTGCCGCCCGATCTGCGCGACGACAACGACAAGCTCAAGCAGCTGACGGTCAAGGAGCTTGTCATTCTCCAGATGCTGGCCAAGGGCATGTCGAACGCCGCCATCGGCAAGCTGCAGTTCATCAGCAACAAGACCGTGAGCAGCCATAAAATGCACATCATGGCCAAGTTGCGTGTCGCCACGCTGGTGGAGTTGGTAGACTTCGCCCGGCGTTGCCATGTGGTGCCCTGACGGCGCCGGGCCATTTTTGACGCAGCTTCAAGGACGACGAACCATGCATCGCGCACTGCTAATCGGCGACACGACGGACTGGGCGGAAGACAGCGGTCTTGCGGCCCTGATGGAAGGCCTGGGTTTCCAGGCCACGGCACATGCGCTGTCCTCGCCCGGCCCGCTGGGCGAGGGTTGGCGGCTGGTGGCGGTGCGCGTGCCCGCGGACGGCGCGCTGCCGGCCAGCGTGATGCCGGACGCGGATGGCGCGGGGCCGACGCTGTGGCTTGCGGTGTCGCCGTCGGGGGGGGCCGACCCGCGCTTCGCCGGCGCGCTGGCGGAGCCCGTGCGCGAGCATGAACTGGTGCGGCAGCTGGCGCGGCACGGCGTCATGCCGATCAGCGCGGAAGAGGAGGCGGTATTCTGGCCGACCATCGACGCGTTGTCCGATGGCGATCCCGACATGGTCGCGGAACTGGTGAGCAGCCTGGTCAACACCAACCGCGACGACCTGGTGCTTCTGCGCGACGCCTGCGCCGCGTCCGGCTGGGACGAGGCCGCCTCGCTGGCGCACCGCTTCAAGGGCGCGGCGCGCATCCTGGAGTGCGGCTCGGTGGTCTCGCTCTGCGCGCGCCTCGAAGCGGCCGCGCGCCGGCGCGACGCCGACGGCGTGCAGGCCCTGCTTGCGCTGTTCGAGCCCACCATCGAACACATGAATCGTTGCCTGGAAGCGCGCTAGCGCGCGCCGGTCCGTAAAAACCGGACAACCCGATGCGGGCGGTATTTCGCATCGGGCCGTCCGCAACCACCCCGTCGGCCAGGAAAGTGTCGAACGGGCCGGGGGGGTCAGAAACGGTGCCGCATGCCGATACTGGCACCGAACTGGTTGTCGCCAGCCAATACCTGGCCGTCGCCATTCACGCTGACTTGCGACATGTAGCCGCGCGAGCGGTCGGTCTTGTTCAGCGCATACGCCATGTTCAGGTACAGGGAGGTACGCTTGGACAAGGCGTAGTTGCCGCCGGCGGAAAGCATCCACGGGTCCGCGCTGGTGCCGCGGTTGTCCTGGTAGTACACGGCGCCGCTGAGCGAGGCCGCCGGCGTCAGCTGATAGCTCGCGCCGATCCAGCCCAGGTGGGCCGTGCCGTTGCCCACGGCCGTGGTGAAGCCCAGATGCTGCCAGCGGTAGCCGCCGAAGACCCTGGCGGGACCGAACGCGTAGCTGCCGGCGATGCTGGCGCGCTGGTCGTGGCTGTTGCGTGAGGCGACGGTGTCGCCGTTCTTCTGGTCGAAGACCGCGCCCACGGCGAACGCGCCCATCGCGTAGTTCAGGCCGAGGGCATATTCGCGGCCCACCTTCCACTGGCCGGGAACCTCGCCGTTCACGCCGCTGCGGCCGTCGTAGCCGAAGCTGTAGAGCCCGGACACGGTCAGGCCGCCCGACTGGCCGCGGTACTTGATGGCGTTGTCGGCGCGCGAGCCGAAATCGCTGTCCATGCCGTAGATGGAATAGCTGCTGGCGGCGGCCATCGGGTCGTACTGCAGCGCGAAGTCGTACATCGGCGTCTGCTGCCGGCCCAGCGTCACGGTGCCCTGCGGGGTCTCCAGCCCCACGTATGCCTGCCGGCCGAACAGGCGGTCGCCCGCCCTGCCGTCGTCGATGCCGAAGCCGCTTTCGAGCACGAAGATGCCCTTGAGCCCGTTGCCGAGATCCTCCGCGCCGCGCAGGCCCCAGCGCGATCCGGTCAGCGCGCCGCCGGATTGCACGCGATAGACCTTGTCGCCGTTGCCGGCTTGCCGGTTGACGAATTCGAGGCCCGCATCCGCGACGCCATACAGCGTGACGGCGCTCTGCGCCCATGCGCTGCCGGCCAGGATCGTGGCCGCCGCTGCAACCATTGTCTTCTTCATTTCTCTGGTTTCCTCGGTTAAGAAATTCTGGCCGGCGGCCAACGTCCGCCGGCTTGCAAAGATGCCGCCCGGCTAGCGCGATGCGCGCAGATCGGCGGGAAATACGTATTCCTCGGGCAGCAGCGCGGGCAGCCGCATGCCGGTGCCGGCGATGCGCGCGGCGGGCTCGGGCGGATGCCAGCCGGCGCGGGGCGCTTCCTGGACATCGAGGCGGTAGCCCAGCGCATGGATCGACGCGATGGTGACGCCGTTGACGGGGCGCAGCTCCAGCACCCGCCGCAGGCGCGCGATCAGCGCCGCCAGCGCGCGCGACATGGCGGGCAGCACATGGCCCCACACCATGGTCTCGATGTGGTTGCGCGGCAGCACCTGCGACGGCGACGAGAACAGCAGCCACGCCAGGCCGAATTCCTTCGGCGTCAGGCGGATGTCCTTGCCGCGCAGGCTGGCGGTGTACCGGTCGATGTTCAGCACGTAGTCGCCGAGGTGGATCAGGCGCTGGCGCGTGGTCCGCGTGCTGTCGTGGCGGCGGCAGTGCGACACCATCCGGGCCAGCAGCTCGGCCGGGCGCAAGGCGGAGCAGTAGTCGTCGGCGCCCGCCGCGAAGGCTTCCATGATCTCCTGGTGGCTGGCCCTGGACGACACCACGATCACGGGTGTCTGGAAGGCGAAGGTGCAGCGGATCATCCTGACCACCTCGGCGCCGCTGCCGTCCGGCAGGTCGCCGGCCACCAGGATCATGTCGAAGACATGGTCGCGCAGGTCGCGCATGAGCCCGGCCCGCTCTTCGTAGCGATGGCAGGCGAACCCGGCGCCGGTCACGAGCTGCGCGACCGGGTCGGAGGTTGCCGGGTTGGCATCCAGTAGTGCGACTTTCATAAACACAACCTCTGAGTCTGTCCGCTGTGCGGGCGGCATCCATGCGCGACGGCGCCTGGCAACGGAAGTACAAGGTAGCGTCAATGCGTTCGGACGAAGCCCGGAAATTTCTGCAAGCAAGTCGGAATACTTCGGTTTTCTCCCGCCGTTTTGCGCAAGATCAGATGGCAAGAGACGGCTGCGCCGCAAGCGCAGCCGCGGTCATAGTTTTCGCGGCTTCGCACCGTGCCGCAAAGGGCAGCCAGCGCGCGGCGCAGGCGCTATCATGCGAAGCCATCGGACATGCGGCTCCCGGCGCGGGCCGCCATGCACAAGCGCGACGTATCGCGGCGACATAGGACAACCGACTCATGAGAAAAACCTGGACCTCGCGCGAGGCCTGGCAACGGTGGCTGCTTTGTCTGGTACTGCTGGTCTGCCGCGCCGGCCCGGCCTGCGCGGCCACCGGCGCGCCGGAAGCGGCCGCCGCCGCGCCGACCGTGGTCCGCATCGGCGTCGTCAAGCAAGGTTTGCCGCCCTTCCTGTTCGCGCGCGGCGCGCAGCCGAGCGGCTACGGCATCGACCTGCTGCGCGAGGCGCTCGGCGCGCCCGCGCTCAACCTGGTCGAGCGCGCCTATCCCGATGTCCCGGCGCTGATCGCCGCCACCTGCGCCGGCGAGGTCGACATCCTCGTCAGCATGGCGAAGACAGACGCGCGCACGCGCTGCCTGCTCTATTCGACCCCTTACTTCGAAGGCGACACGGTGGTGGTGGGGCGCGCCGCGGACCATCTCGCCGGGGCGCTGTCGCCGGGCTCGAAGGGCGCGCGCTTCGCCGTCGAGCCGGGCTTCTACATGGAAAGCGTGGTGCGCGCGCGGTACCCCAATGCCAGGCTGGTCCCGGTGGGCGACGTCACCGACGGCCTGCGCGCCGTGGCGGCGGGCAAGGCCGACTTCTATTCCGCGGTGCAGCCGGTGGCGGAATACGCGCTGGCCCGGCGCGAGTTCGACGCGCTGTCGGTGGTGAATGCCTACCGCGAGCCGGGCAGCGCCGTGCATTTCGCGTTCCCGCCCGCTTCGGCCGCGTTCCGCGACCGGGTGGACCAGGGGCTTGCGCGCATTCCGCGCGAGCGCCGGCTGATGCTGCTCGCCAAATGGATCAATGCGCGGCTGGTCCAGCAGGAAGATGCGGACCAGTTCTTCCTGGCGCCCGGGGAAAGCGCCTTCCTGAACTCGCTGCCGCCGCTGCGGGTGGGCTTCGACGTCGGACTGGCGCCATACAGCTATCTCGACGAAAGCGGCCGCCCCAGCGGCATCGCGCTCGACTACCTGAGCTACCTGGGCGAGGCGCTCGGCCTGCGCTTCCAGCGCGTGCCGTCGGAGGGCTTCGGCAAGACCGTGGAGGCCATGCACCGCGGCGAGCTCGACCTGATGGCGGTCGCCACCCCGAACGATCCCGGCCTGCGGCAGCTTCCGGTGTCGCGGCCGTATGCCGCCTTTCCGGTGGTGATCGTGGGCCGGCAGTCGGCGCCGGCGATCGGCCATCTGCGGGAGGTTTCCGGCCTGCGCGTGGTCGTCACCGCCGCGGGCGGGGCGGGGGAGATCGTCAGGACCGAGGCCCCGGGCGCGCGGCTGTCCACGGCGCCCAGCGTCCACGCCGCGCTGCAGAGCGTGGCCAGCGGCGATGCCGACGTCTATGTCGACGACCTCGCCTCGGCGGACGTCGAGCTGCAGCGCAACTTTGCCGGCAAGCTGCGCGTGATCGGCTCGGGCGAGCGCCTGCTGAATGTCGGCTTCGCGGTGTCGCCGGCGCTGTCGGAGCGGCTGCTGCCGCTGATCAACCGCGCGCTGTCGGCATTGCAGGACCAGCGCCGGCTCGACATCCAGAGGCGCTACATGGCGGCCAGCTACGTGCTGGAGCCGTCGTGGCGGCAGATACTGGAGCGCGCGGGGCTGCCGATCGCGGCGCTGCTGTGCATCGTCGCCGTCCTGCTGCGCTCGCAGTACCTGCTGCGCAAGGAGGCGGCAGGCCGGCGCGAGGTGGAGCGCAAGGTGTCCGTGCAGCAGCGCTTCCAGTCGACGCTGATCGATGCCGTGCCGCTGCCGATCGCGGTGATGGACAAGGACGGGCGCTACCTGGCGGTCAATGCGGCGTTCCTGTCCCTGCTCGACGCAAGCCGGGAAAACCTCGTCGGCCGCCTGCAGCACGAGGCCGCGGTATGGGGCCCCGACATCAGCGCGATGCTGGACAATGCGATCCGCGAAGCCATGCAGGCCGGCGAGATGCGCCATATCGCGCTCGATTTCCAGGGCGTGTCCGGACATGCGCGGCACTTCCTGTGCTGGCTGCAGCCGTTCGCTCCGAACGAGGCCGAAGCGGGCGGCGTCATCTGCTCGGCGGTGGAGGTCTCCGAAATCCGCCGCGCCGAACTCAAGGCGCGCAAGGCCGAGGCGCGGCTCGTCGACGTCACGCGCCACCTGCCGGCCACGGTCTTCCAGATGCGCCAGACACGCGACGGGCACTTCGCCTTCGTCTGGGTCAGCGGCAATACGCAGGAACTGTTCGGGCTCGATGCCGAGGACATGATGACCGACAGCGCGCGCGTGCGGGCCTGCATCCATCCGGACGACGCCGGGCCGCTGCGCGCGGCGGTCATCCGCGCGGGAGAGGCGCTGCAGCCGGTGAATCACGAGGTCCGCCTGCGTGGCCTGGGCGGCTTCCAGTGGGCCAGGCTGCACGCGGTGCCGCGCCACGAGGACGACGGCACCACGCTGTGGAACGGCTACTGGACCGACACCACGGCGGAACACGATCGCGCCGCCGCGCTGGCGAGCGCGCGCGACATCGCCGAGGCCGCCTCGCGTGCCAAGGACAACTTCCTGGCGATGATGAGCCACGAGATCCGCACGCCCATGAGCGGGGTGCTCGGGCTGGTCGAACTGCTGGGCCACACGGAACTGAGCCGCGAGCAGGCTTCCACGGTCGGCATGATCGAAGACTCCGCCGGCGCGCTGCTGCAGATCCTGGACGATATCCTCGACTACTCCAAGATCGAGGCCGGCCGCATCGACATCGAATGGCTGCCGCTGGACCTGCGCGAGCTGTGCGACAACGCCCTCGGCCTGCTCGCCACGCGCGCCCACGACAAGGGCCTGCTGATGCGGCTGGACGTCAGCGAGGACGTGGCCGCCGTGGTGCTGGGCGACAGTGTGCGCCTGCGCCAGATCCTGTTCAACCTGCTCAGCAACGCGATCAAGTTCACCGGGCGCGGCACCGTCAAGCTCGCCGTCGACGTGGCCCGCGACGTGGCCGGCGAGGACGGCAGGGAGGGCGGTGCGCAGACCGTGGTCTTCCGCATCAGCGACACCGGCGTCGGCATCGCGCAGGACCAGCAGGCGCGGCTGTTCGAGCCCTTCATGCAGGCCGACTCCTCCACCACGCGGCGCTTCGGCGGCACCGGCCTGGGCCTGTCGATCTGCCGCCGGCTGCTGGCCCTGATGCACGGCGAGATCAAGCTGGTCAGCGAACTGGGCGCGGGCACGCTGGCCGAGGTGCGGCTGCGGCTGCCGGTCAGGGACAAGGCCTATACGGTGCGCCCGCTGGCCGGGCGCCGCGCCGCGATCCGGGTGGGCGATGCCGAAGTGTCGCGCGGCATCTCGCACCTGCTGCGCGCGGCTGGCGCGGAAGCGGTGGAGCAGCCGCAGCCGGCCCCGGGGGAAAATCCCCGCGCGGAGGGCTTCGACCTGCTGTTCCTCGACGACGGCGTGGCGGTCGCGGAGCCGGCCGCCGGCGCCATGCCCGCCGCCATCCATATCACCGACAAGCCGAAGCTGGCCGGCTACCGCCTGACGCAGGCGGATGTGCGCCTGAGCGTCAATCCGCTCACCTGGCGCGGCCTGCGGGCGGCTTCGCTCGCGGCGGCCGGCGGCCAGGCGGCGCGGGGAACCGAGCCCGCGCCGGTGCCGGCCGAGATCCCGGCGCTGTCGCGCGACCTGGCGCTGGCGCAGGGGCGGCTGGTCCTGATCGCCGAGGACCATCCCACCAACCGCATCTTGCTGCAGCGCCAGCTCAGGGTGCTCGGCTATGCCAGCGACGCGGTCGGCGACGGCGGGCAGGCGCTGGCCGCGCTCGGCAGGACCGGCTACGCCTTGCTGATCACCGACTGCCACATGCCGGTCATGAACGGCTACGAACTGGCGGGCCGGGTGCGGGCGCAGGAGGCCGCGGAGGCGGGCGACGATGCCGAAGGGCGGCGCCATCTGCCGATCGTCGCCATCACGGCCAGTACCGAGGCCGAGGAAATGCAGCGCTGCCTCGATGCCGGCATGGACGAATGCCTGTTCAAGCCGGCGCAACTGCATACCTTGCGCGCCTGCCTGGAGCGCTGGATCATGCCGGCGCGCGTGCCGGGCGCGGCAGTTCAATAGCGGGCTGGCCGCGGCAGCGGCGCGGCCCGGCGCGCGTCGCCTCAGCGTTGCGCCAGCGCGCGCCGGATCGCCTGCTTCAGTTCCTGCATCGAGGCAGGCTTGCCCAGGAAGATATCGATGCCCGCGGCGCGGCTGCGGTGCTCCTCTTCGGCCAGCGTGGACGCCGACACGGCGATGATCGGCGTATGCCTGCCGGTTTCCGAGGCGCGCAGTTGCCTGGCGAGGTCGAAGCCGTCCATGCCGGGCATGTACAGGTCGGTGATGAGCAGGTCCGTCGGTTCCGCGTGCAGGGCCTTCCAGGCATCCTGGCCGTCGTCGCAGATCACCACGTTGTCGTAGCCAAGCTGCCGCAGCTGGATCTTGAGCAGCAGCTGGTTGACGCGATGGTCCTCGGCCACCACGATGCGCGCGTATTTCTTGTCCGACTGCGCCGGGCCGTTGTCGGGCGGCGCCGCGGCGACGGCGTTGCCGCCCTGGGCGCGCAGCAGCGCCTCCTGGCACGCGGCGACGAAGGCGCTCCACGCGATCGGGTTGTCGTGCAGCAAGACCGGGCTGCCGGCATCGGCCTCGGCCGGGTGGCTGTCCTGGTGCGTCAGCAGGATATCGCCGGGGCGGGCACCGCCGCCGGACGCCGCCACGATACGCAGCGGCGCATCGTGTCCGTCGTCCCCGCCCACCAGCAGGGGGCGCATCCCGGCCGCGCGGGCGTAGTGCTTGAGCGCCATCGTCGAGGCCGCGTCGCTTACGTCGATGGCGATCTTGCGGCCAGCCAGCTGCGGGAACTCATAGTGTTCGCAATCCACCTTCAGCGTGAGCCGCAGCGTCACCGCGGTGCCGGTGCCTTCGGTGCTGCTGATCTCGAGCCGGCCGCCCATCAGCTCCGCCAGCTGCTTGCAGATCGTCAGCCCCAGCCCCGTGCCGCTGAAACGCCGGGTGGAGTGGCCGTCGACCTGCTCGAACGGCTCGAACAGCGTGCGCAGCGACTCGGCCGGAATGCCGATGCCGGTATCGCTCACGGTGATCTCGATCATCTCGTGCCCATGCGCGCCTTCCACCAGCGTGGCGGCCACGCCGATGCCGCCCTGCATGGTGAACTTGATGGCGTTGGAGATCAGGTTGAGCAGGATCTGGCGGATGCGCGCGGTATCCGCGAGGTAGCGCGCGGCGATGCCGGAATCGATGCAGATGTTCATCCGCAGGCCCTTCTCGTAGGCGTTGCCGGACAGCAGGAACACCGCCCCCTCGATCAGCTCGCGGACATCGGTCTCGGCCTCGATGATCTTCATCTTGCCGGCGCCGATCTTGGCGTAGTCCAGGATGTCATTGAGGATCTGCAGCAGCGCCTCGCCGGAGCTGTTGGCCACCTGCGCCAGGTGGCGCTGGTGGTTGTCCAGCCCGGTATCGATCAGCATTTCCAGCAGTCCCAGCATGCCGTGCATCGGCGTGCGGATCTCGTGGCTCATCATGGCCAGGAAGCTGTCCTTGGCGTGCAGCGCGGCCTCGGCCGCGTCCCTGGCCTGTATCAGCGCCTCGGCCTGCGCGCGCTCCTGCGCGGCGGCCTCCTGCAATTGCCGGATCAGCAGGTCGCGGTCGGCCTCCAGCTCGTCCTTGGCGATGGCCGCGCGCCGCAGCACCTGCACGGAATGCAGCAGCGCGCCGATCTGGGTGCTGCGCCGCGCCGACGGCAGCGATACGTGGTAGTCGCCGCCGGCGATGCGCCGGATGGCGTCGGTCGCGCCGGACAGCGGGCGGATGACGCGGTACGCGAACAGGATGATGATGACGACGAGCGCCAGCAGCGCGATGCCGATGACGCCGCACAGCACCCGCAGCCGGCTGTCGGCGACGGTTTCCTGCATGTGCACGATATGCATGGCCGACGATATCTCGGCGTCGCGCACGCGGATGATGGCGCTCATGGTGGGGACATAGCGCTCGGCGAAATCCGCGGTGGACGGGTAGCGCAGGTCATGCGGCGGCAGCGCGGCGATCTCGTTGAGATAGGCGATGCCATCGGCGAAATAGCTCGACGCCATCTCGTGCATGGCCAGCACCGACTCGCGGCGCGAGGCCTTGTCGTCGCGGGTGCGCATCATGACCAGTTCGCCCAGCGCGCGGATCCTGCCGATCTCGGTCCACAGCTCGCGCTGCTCGTCGGCAGACAGCGACCGGCGCGCGGTGAGCGCCGGGGTGAACACGGAGCCGGCCCGGCCGGCCTGCTCGCGCAGCTCGGCGGTCAGGCGCGCGATGCCGACGTGCTCGGCCGTCAGCGGCTCCGCGCGGATCAGGTCGAACATGACTTCGTCGGAGATCCGCATGATGTCGGCCGTGGCCGTGAACATGGTGCCGAGCACCGTGCACAATCCGTCGGTGGAGCGGACCGGGCGCGGCACCTGCACCAGGCGGTCGATGGCCGCGCGCGCGTCGCGCAGTTGCGCGTGTGTTTCCCGCATCTGCTTGGCACTGGTCGGGCAGTGGGCGCACTGCGAAGCCTCGAGGCGCGCGATGGCCGCCGTCATCGCGCGGTCGGTGTCGGCGCGCGCGCGTTCGAGGGCTTGCAGCTTGTTTTCCGGCACGGGCGTGTCGCTGCCCATCGCCGCGTTGGACGGGCCGCGCTCCGCCGATGCCTTCTCTGCCGCGACCAGCACCGCGCTGAACAGGCCCAGTACCGGCTCGGTTTCCTGCGCATCGTTGTAGGTGCGCCATTCCAGCAGCAGCAGGTAGCCCGCGAGCCCCAGCGTGGTGACGAGGATAAAGGCGGCAACCAGTCGGAAGCGTCGGTCAATGCGCATGTGCTCTTTCAAGTGCGGTTATGTGCTCGTCCCGGCGGCGCCTCCGTGAGCAGACATCGCTGTCGATGGCGTGGCGGGGGCAGCGCGGTGTGCCGTCCGCCTGCGCGGGACGGTCCGCGGCGCACCTGCGACGCAGAACGAGGAGCCAGCCCGCCCGCTGAAGACGAGAGATGGGCAAGCACGCGGGCAAGCACACGGCCCGGCACGCGGAAAGCCCGCGCGATGCCTGGCGGCTGCGCGGCGTGGCCAGGGGCGGGCGGCTTGTCATGTGGGGTGGCCGGTACGGAGCGCGGGCGGGCTGTGCGGAACATGCCGATAGCACGCTGGACTTTATCCCGCCATTTCCGACATGATTTTGGGAAATTTCCCAATGTAGGAGGGGAAATTTCCCAATCGGATTGCGGATAACAGGGAGACGCGCGGGTCACCCGCTGCTGGGCGCCGGCCTCGAGCCGCAGCGGCGCGCGGCGGGCGTGGACAAGGGAGTGCGTGAGAACCGCGGGCGGGCGCTTGCGCGGATTGCGCGCGGGCCGGGGCCGGGTTCGCCATGGGAGCGGCCGCGAAGGGCCGCACGCGCCAGACGTGGCGTTGCCGGGGGCAGAGGCAGGATCGCGGTGCCTGCCTGGCGCGCTATTGCGGTTTGCCGCGGCGCTATCGCGGCTCTATCGCGGCTTTACCACCGTGCTACGGCGCCCGCTCTCCGGCGAGTGCCGCGGCACCATCCGCGTGGCCGGACAGCGGCGGCGCCATGCGGCTCGCCAGTTCCACGAAGCTGGCCACGCTGGCGGTGCGCAGCGGATAGTAGGCAACCTGGTGGCGGTCGCAGACGCGCTTGATCATGTTCATCGAATCGTGGTCGATGCAATCCACCGGGAAGACCACCATGTCGGCGCGCGCCACTGTCGCGGCCAGCAGGCCCTTGCGGTCTTCGATGCCGCCATCGTGCAGCACCAGCTGGCCGCCGGTCGATTCGACCAGCGCCTTCAGCGTGTTGTTGGAGCCGGGGCGGCCGCCCACGTACACGATGCGCTTGCCTTCCAGGTGGCGCAGTCCCGCATGGCGCGCCTGCGGCGGCTCCTGGGCTTCGCCGTCCCGGCTGCCGGCCGCGAGCACGGCTTGTTCGAGGGCGAGCGTTTCGGCATGGCTGGCCTTGAGCTGCGCCAGCGCGTCGTCGAGTTGCGCGCGCAGCATCTGCGCCGCTTCCTGCTCGCGCAGGGCTTGCTGCTCCGCGGCCGCGCGGCGGCTGGCGTGCAGCGCGGCCTCGCGCTCGTGCTGCGCCAGCGCTTCGCGCAGCGCGCTCAGCTCCGCCTGCGCCGGCGTGGCTTCGGCGCCGGCGCGCGCGGCCAGCCGGGCGCTCAGTTCGGCGATCTCGCGCGTTGCCGCATCGTGCCGCGTGCTCATCTCCTGCAGGCGTTCCTGCTGCCGCTCCAGCTTGCCGCGCAGCGCGGCGTTGTCTTCTTCCAGCGCCATCAGCCGCCGGATGTCGGCGCGGTTGGCGGCCCCCACCAGGTGCGACAGCATGTGCACTTCGCCGAACGCCGCCTGGCGCACCGCGGTGCTGGTATCCGGATGGCTCATCACGGCCCAGTAGGCCGGCGGGATGTCGCCGCTGGCCACCGCTTCCTGCCAGAGCTTGAGCACGGCATCGGCGTCGCGCGCGGCGTTGAAGTGGCGCAGCGCCAGCGCATAGCGCTCGTCCAGCGCCTTCTGCAATGCCTTGCAGCCATCGCCGCCCGCGCCGGCAAGCTTGACCGCTTCGTGATGGATTTCGAGGTCGGTGGCGCGCTGGCGGTCCAGCGCCACGAAGCGCGGCACCAGCTTGCGCAGCTCGCCGGTGGTCATGCAGGTGCCGATGATCGAGCAGTGCAGGTGCGAGTCCAGCTCGGCCAGGCGCGTGCGGCGGCGCGCGGCGCGCGGCTGCGGCGCCGCCGGTGCGCAGCAGGCCGCGGGCGCCGGCCGGTTGCCGAGCGCCGTTTCGATGCCGCTGGCGCGGGCCAGGCGAAACGGTGGAGCGTGCATGCGGTACCTCGCGTGGAAAAAGCCGGGCCGGGCACCACGCCGCGCAGGCCGTCAGGAGCGGGTTCCCGTCATGTCAGCGAAATATACCATTGAATATAACGGATGTGACGGCTGGCAAGGGCCGTGCGCAAAGGCGGTAATATCTGCGGGCCGGGAGCGCCGCTCCCCGCCGGCGTGCCCGCGCCGGCGTCCTTGCGGCCAGGGCGATGGCCACCAACACGACCAGACGAGGGGAAGATGAACACCAGCGCAAGAAACAAGCTGAGCGGCAAGGTCAGCGCGATCCGCCAGGGCGCGGTCAACGACGAGATCGAACTGGAGGTCGGCGGCGGCGTGCGCATCGTCGCCACCATCACCGGCGAGAGCACCAGGCGGCTGGGGCTGGCCGTGGGGAAGGATGCCACCGCCCTGATCAAGGCCTCGTCCGTGATCGTCGGCGTGCCCGACCCGGACATGCTGCTGTCCGCGCGCAACCAGCTTGCGGGCACGGTGTCGGGCATCAAGACCGGCGCGGTTAACTCCGAGGTCGCCATCGGCCTGCCGCAGGGCGGCGAGATCGTGGCCATCATCACCAACGAGAGCGTCGCCAGCCTCGGGCTGAAGCAAGGCGGCGCGGCGGTCGCCATCTTCAAGGCGTCCAGCGTGCTGCTGGCTGCGCGCGCCTGAGCCGGATCGCGGGCGGGATCAGGGGGCGGCCGGCGCCGCGAACACCTCCAGGCTGACCAGCCTGGACACGTGGCGGCCGGGCTTGCCGTCCCCCGGAATCACCAGCCGGGCGAAGCCATTGGGGCCCAGCGGCGCACCGTTCATCTCGTAGGCGATCAGGTCCGGCTGGTTGCCGAAGCCGGGCGCGATCTCGCCCAGCGCCACCAGCGCCTTGTAGCCATCGCTGCCGGTGGCCACCACGTACATCGCCAGCACGTCGTTTTTCGCGGTGCCGGTCGCCAGGCCGCCCGTGGCATTCAGTAAATCCCACAGGCTTACGCCGGTGTAGGTATTGGCGCCCACCGTGCGCGTCACCGCGGGCAAGGCTTTCAGCGCAGCCAGGTCGAAGCTGCGGGGTTGCCTGACCGCGCCGCTCACCGCGATCCGGGCCGAGGGGCCGCCGCCCGACGCGGCCGCCGTGGAGCCGGACGCACGCACGTCAAGCCGCAGCAGGCCGGATACGTAGCGCCCGCCTTTGCCGTCGCCGGGCGCCGTCGCGCGCAGCGGGCCGCTGGCAGCCAGGGGCGCGGCCGCGCCGTTCACCATCTCGCCATACGCCACCAGGCTTGCGCGGTTGCCGAAGTCGGGCCTCAGCTCCCCGAGGGAAAAGACCACCCGGTAGCCGTCCGCGCCGGTGGCCAGCACATAGCGCGCAAGCACATCGTTGTGGGCGGCCGGGTCTGCCTGGATGCCCATGCCGTCGAGCAGGCCCCACAGCGGCGTGCCCACGTAAGCGTGGGTTTGCGTGCCGCTGCCGCTGGCAAAAGTGACCGTCTGGGTCGCCGCGGGCAGCGCCTGGAGCTGGGACAGCGTCAGGTTTGCCGGGCGGTCGAGCGTGCCGGCCACCTGCAAGGCGTGCCCGGCCGGCGTTGCCGGGCCGGCGCCGCCCGCGGCGCCGCATGCCGACAGCAACAGCGGCACGAAAGCGGCGCACAGCAACGCATGCAGCGGTCCTGGTGGCTTGCGCATCTGGATCTCTCCCCGTGGTGCTGGCTGCTGCGGGCGCGCCGGGTTGCGGCGTGCCCGATGGCCGAGGCTGCGGCCGCCGGAACTTCGGTCGACGTTGTATCCACTCTAACATAGCGATTGGCGCACATATGCCGGCGGCGACGCCGGCGCGATGAGGGCGTGACGAGGGCGTGCATCTATTTCGCCGCGAGCGCCGGGCGAGTTACCATCCCGCCATGGTCAAACTAGCCCGCTCCCGCACCACTGTCAGCCCGGACGAGCCGCAGGCGCTCCTGCGCATGCGCATCATGCTGGGCGACACCGTCGCCATCGGCCCCGGCAAGATCGCCCTGCTCGAGGCGATCCGCGCCTGCGGATCCATCTCGGCCGCGGCCAAGCGCCTCGATATGTCCTACAAGCGGGCATGGGACCTGCTCAACGAGATCAACCGCTCGCTGGCGCAGCCGGCGGTGGATTCCGAGCATGGCGGCTCCCAGGGCGGCGGCACGGTGCTGACGCCGGTGGGCGAGGAGGTGATCCGTCTTTACCGGGCCGCCGAGGCGCGCGCCGCCAAGGCTTGCGCGGCCGAGATCGACGGGCTGATCCGCTTGCTGGCCAAGCCCTGAGCCTCCGCATTCTCTCGCGGCCCGTTCCTCCGATGCAGTAGCCGCCGCCTACCCACCCCGCCTCGCGTTCCTCCGCCGCATCGCCGTGCCTCGAAATAGTCCGCGGGCATTGTGATGCCGGCGAGACGCGTGTCACCGAAATGTCATGTTCCGGCAGGAGGATGGCGCTTCGTCTTCGTCCAAGGGGAGCGGAACATGAGCAACACGATCGACACGGCGCCCACTGCCGACGCGGGGCGCATGCGCCCCAACCTGGACCACCGGCCCGGCAAGCTCACGGGCCTGGTCTTCCTGTTGCTGGTCGCGGCGGGCGTTGCCTATACCGGCGTGAGCCTGGTCCGGGATCTGTCCTCCGCCGCGTCGATGCCGACCACGTGGCTGCCTTTCCTGCTGCTCGGCATTGCCTTGCTGATCGCGCTGGGCTTCGAATTCGTCAATGGTTTCCACGACACCGCCAACGCGGTCGCCACGGTGATCTACACCAACTCGCTGCCGCCGCAGTTCGCGGTGATGTGGTCCGGCATGTTCAACTTCCTCGGCGTGCTGGTCTCGAGCGGCGCGGTGGCGTTCGGCGTGATCTCGCTGCTGCCGGTGGAGCTGATACTGCAGGTGGGTTCGTCGGCAGGCTTTGCGATGGTGTTCGCGCTGCTGATCGCCGCCATCATCTGGAACCTCGGCACGTGGTGGCTCGGGCTGCCGGCGTCGTCGTCGCACACGCTGATCGGATCGATCATCGGCGTGGGCGTGGCCAATGCGCTGATGCACGGGCGCGACGGCACCAGCGGGGTGGACTGGCCGCAGGCAATCAAGGTCGGCTACTCGCTGCTGCTCTCGCCGCTGGTCGGCTTCGGCTGCGCGGCGCTGCTGCTGTTGCTGCTGCGCGTGCTGGTCAGGCGCCCCGAGCTGTATGCCGAGCCCGTCGCCAACAAGGCCCCGCCGTGGTGGATCCGCGGCGTGCTCGTGCTGACCTGCACCGGCGTGTCGTTCGCGCACGGCTCCAACGACGGGCAGAAGGGCATGGGCCTGATCATGCTGATCCTGGTCGGCACGGTGCCGCTGTCGTACGCGCTCAACCGCGCCATGCCGGTGGACGAGACGACCCGCTTCGCCGCCGTGGCCCAGGTCACCAGCGAGGCCCTGCGGCACAGCGCGCCGGCGCCGGCGGTGGCGCCGGCCGATCCCCGCGGCGTGCTGTCGACCTACTTGCGCACCCGCGAGCTGAACGGCGACGTGGTGCCGGCCCTTGCCATCATCGCCGGCCGGATCGGCGACCAGGTGCGCGCGCACGACAGCCTGGCGGGCGTGCCGGCCGCCGCGGTGGCCAACGTCCGCAACGAGATGTACCTCGCCTCCGAAGCCATCCGCCTGGTGGAGAAGGAAAGCACGCTCAAGTTCGATACCGCCACGCGGGAAGACCTGGCCGCCTTCAAGCGCGAGATCGACGCCGCCACCAAGTTCATTCCGCTGTGGGTGAAAGTGGCGGTCGCCATCGCGCTCGGCCTGGGCACCATGGTCGGCTGGAAACGCATCGTCGTCACCGTGGGCGAGAAGATCGGCAAGACCCACCTGACCTACGCGCAGGGCGCCTCGGCCGAACTCGTGGCCATGGCCACCATCGGCGCGGCCGACGCCTTCGGCCTGCCGGTATCCACCACCCATGTGCTTTCGTCGGGCGTGGCGGGCACCATGGCGGCCAATCGCTCGGGCTTGCAGATGTCCACCATCCGCAACCTGATGATGGCCTGGGTGCTGACGCTGCCGGCGGCAATCCTGCTCTCGGGATGCCTGTTCTGGGTGTTCTCGAAGCTGTTCTGACGCGGCGCCGGCGGGCGCAGGCGTTGCCTGCTGCCCGCCCCTGCCTTCATGGTCCGCTGCGACGCGCGGCGGCGGCGAACGCGACGAAGGCGTGGATCCGGGCTCAGGCGGCCTGCTTCACCGTAGCCAGCGCGCGGCGTCCCGCCGCCAGTTGCTGCGCGACTTGCGCCACGCGCGTGCCCAGGTGCTCGGCGGTGCGCAGGTCGGCCAGCGGCGGCACCACGTCGGCGCTTTCATCCGCGTTCGACTGCGCGGCCGCGCCCAGGAAGAAGCCGTGGCGGTTGAGCGTGTCTTCGGTCGACTTGGAGTTGTTGTGCCCCGGGGGCAGGCCCAGGTTCACCCAGTGCATGCCGTGCTGCGCGGCGAAGATCGACAGTTGCTGCAACGTGGCCAGCTTGTCGCCCGAGCGCGAGGCGGAATTGGTAAAGCCGGCGGACACCTTGTTGGCCCACTTGCCGCCCTTGGCGAAGACGGTGCGCGAGGTGGCATCCATGAAGCCCTTGAACTGCGCCGATGCGCTGCCCATGTAGGTCGGGGCGCCGAAGATGATGCCGTCCACGTTTTCCAGCGTGTCCCAGTGCTGTTCGATGTCGTCGACGCTGATCAGCAGGCTTTCCACGCCGTCCACGCTGGCCGCGCCGCGGGCGACGGCCTGGGCTTGCCTGGCGGTGTGGCCGTAGCCGCTGTGGTAGACGATGGCGATTCTGGTGGCGGTGGCGTGCATGATGTTTTCCTCGATGATTGCGGAATTTTGAACCTTGCGGATCTTGCTTCGGTTGGCTTCGGTTGGCGTCATTGCCGGCCGGTGAAAGCAAGTTTAGGGAGTGCGGGCGGGGCGTGAGCAGCAGCAAAATCAATAAGTCATTGAGTTATTTTGAATATCGCTGCCGCAAACTGGCGGCGAGAACACTGGCGGCGCGGCCGAAGGCAGTGCGTGCCACGTCCCGTGCCGTTTTGCGCGCTGGCACGTCTGTCCGCCCGGCCTCCCGGGCCGGCCGTCGCCTACCATCGAGAGAGAGCGATTTCCCCGCCGCACGCCGCGGCGCGGATCCAGCGAGTCTCGTACCCCCTTGTTCCACCCTTGTTCCTCCCTTGTCCCGTCCACGATCCCGTACCCCGGTCCGCGCCGCGGCGCTGCTCCTGCTGCTCCTGCCGCTCCTGCTGGCCGGCTGCGCCACCACGCCCGCGCCCGCGGGCAAGCCGACCGGTCCGGCCGTTACCGCCATCGCCGTGGTGGCGCGCGGCTGGCATACCGATATCTGCCTGCGCGGGGAGGATGCCGGCGAGTGGGTGGGCGCGCTGGCGCGGGGTTTCGATGGCGCGCGCTTCCTCTGCTTCGGCTTTGGCGACCGGCGCTACGTCGTCACGCGCGACCATGGCTGGGCCGCGATGTTCTCGGCCATGTTCCCGGGCCCGGGCGCGCTGTTGATGACGGTGCTGCGCGATACGCCGGCGGCCGCGTTCGGCGCCGGCAATGTGGTCAGCCTCGGGGTGGACGAAGCCGGCCTGCGGAGCCTGCGCGGCTATCTGCGCGATGCGGTGGAGAAGGACGCCGCGGGCTTGCCCGTGCGGCTCGGCGACGGACCCTATCCGGGCAGCCTGTTCTTCGGGGCGACCGGTTCCTACGACGGCCTCTATACCTGCAATACGTGGACGGCCGACGCGCTGCGGTCCGCGGCGCTGCCCGTGGGCAGCGCCTTGTTCGCGGGCGCAATCATGCGGCAGGCGCGCGCCGCCGCCGCCGCGCAGGCCGGCGGCGCGCCGTAGCCGGCCGGGCGGCTAGCAGGGCGCGGGGCTGCAATAGGTGGTGGAGCCGGCCGGCGGCACTACCACGGTCGTCTTGTTGGGCGGATTGGGGTCGCTGCTGCTGAACGATACGCAACCGGCCAGTACAAGCGGCAGCAAGAGCGCGACGACGATGGAACGTTGCATGGCAGTTCCCCAATAGATCTTCAGATCCTCGGATCTTCGGTTACGCGGTCTCGCGGCGGGCTCCGGGATGCAAGCCGGCACCAGGACCGACGTTTCCAGTATAGGTAAGGCCACAGCTGGCGCTCCGCCGGCTGTGATGTTTCGTCCGCCGGTCCCGGACGGCCATCGTCATTTTTATCCGGGTAATATTGACTGTCATATTTTACCCGGATAATATTTGCGCCACTGTCCATCTTCCGCGGCAACGCCAGACCGTCATGAGTGATATCCAGCCAGCGCAATACACCGCCTTCGCAGGCAGCAAACGCATCGCCGCGGGCACGCTCGCGCAGGTGGCGCGGCAGGTCAGGGAGCGCTTTGCCGACGAGCCCGTGACCGGCGTGCTGATCTTCCGCGACGAAGACTGCCATCAGGCGGAGGTCGATTTCCGCGGCACGGCCGATCAAGTGGCAGCGCGCATCGCCGCGATGGAGCAGGCGGCCCCCATGCCCGACGCGCAGCAGGCGGCGGAAGCCGAAACGCCGCGCGGTCCCGGCCGCCCGCGGCTGGGCGTGGTGGCGCGCGAGGTCACGCTGCTGCCGCGCCACTGGGACTGGCTTGGCGCGCAGCCCGGCGGGGCCTCGGTGGCGCTGCGCAAGCTGGTGGAAGACGCGCGCAAGGCCGGCGCGGGCAAGGACCGCGTCCGCCAGGCACAGGAGGCAAGCTACCGCTTCATGGCGGCGGCGGCCGGCGACTGCGCCGGCTTCGAAGAAGTGGCGCGCGCCCTGTTCGCCGGAGACCGCGCGCGCTTCGACGAACGGGTCGCCTTGTGGCCGGCCGACCTGCGCGACTACCTCCGGCAGCGTGCCGGCGCAGCGTTCGCGGAGGCGCGCAAGGAAGAGAGCGCCTGAACGGCGCCGGCGGCGGCGCCCTTGTCCAATCCGCATGGCCACTGCAGAATACGGCCACAACGAAAACAGACAACAAGAACGGGCGGGTTACAGGGATGGCAATCGTGCAATCGTGCATCCCGGCTTTCCCGTGTCCGGGTGTCCCCGCTTTCCACTTCCAGTCCCGCCCTATGACCACGCCATCGCATCGCATGCGCCGTACCGTCCTGTCCGCGTTTCCCGCCGTCCTGGCGCTCGCCGCCGCCAGCGCCCACGCGCTCGACAGCGCGCAGCTGCTCGCCAGGATCACGCCCAGCGTCTACGGCGTGCGCACGATGGGCCAGAACAACGCGCCGCTGTCGTCGGGCTCGGCCGTGGTGGTCGGGGCCGGGCAGCTCGTCACCGCCTGCCACGTGCTGGCCGGCGCGCGCGGCATCGCCGTGCGGCGCGACAACGTGAGCTATGACGCCACGCTGGAAGCGCCCGACGTCGAGCGCGACCTGTGCCTGCTGCGCGTGGCCAATTTCAGCGCGCCGGCGGTGGCGGTTTCCACCGCGGCGGCGCCCTCCTTCGGCCAGAAGATCGTGGCCGCGGCCAGCCCGGAGGCCGCGGGCGTGGCGCTGCAGGAAGGCAGCGTGGCGGGCCTGCGTGCCGGCGCGGACGGCAAGCTGGACCGCATCGAGATCACGGTGCAGATGCCGCCCGCGGCCAGCGGCGGCGGCGTCTTCGACGACAGCGGCCGGCTGGTGGGCGTGCTCGCGGGACGCGCCGACGCGGGCGACAAGCTGCTCAAGGCCGTGCCCGCGGGCTGGATCGCGGCGGCCAGGGAGCGCGGCGCGGCGGCGATGGCCAGCTACAAGCCGTCGCCGCTGGCGCCGGCAACTGCAGCCGCGCCGGCGGCCGCTGCCACCGCCGCCACCGCCGCCACCGACGAGGCAGGCGGCGTCGCAGCCGGGAAACAGTCGCCGGCGGTGGGCGAGGTCTGGCGCTACGAACTGCTCGACAAGCTGACCCGCAAGCGGCGCGAGGTGGTCTATCGCGTCGACAAGGTCGAGGCCGAGCGCGTGACCTTCAACCAGGGCGCGCGCATCGAGACCCGCGACGGCCGCCTGGAGCGGCTCGTCACGCCCAGCGGCGGCGAGTTCGATGCCGCTTCGCCGCCGCGCGGCTGGGTGCCGGACAACCTCAAGCCGGGCCAGCGCTGGAAGTACAGCTACAAGCAGCCCGGCTCCGACCTGAGCACCGAACTCAGCGGCGAAGCCACCGGCGAGTCCACCATCACCGTGCCGGCCGGCAGCTTCCGCGTGCTGCGCATCAACTACAAGGGTTATGTGATGCGGCCCTTCTACGGCTTTTCCACCGCCGGCGCGCAAAGCTCCGTGCTCTACACGGCCGTGGCATGGTACGCGCCCGAGCTGCGGCGCGTGGTGCGCTTCGATGCCACCTATGCCACGCGCTGGGAACGGATGGACGAAAGCCTGATGCTCGTGGAGCACCGCTTCGATTAAGCCGCCAGCGCGCCAGCACGGCGCGCGGCGCCGGCGCCACCCCGCGGCGGCGCGGTGCGTTTTTGGTAGGATGCAGGCCTTTCCATTGACGGCAGGCCGGTTGCGCGCCGGGCCGCGCCGCCGTCCAATGCTGCTTGCCCAATGAATCCGGACCAGATCAAGACCTTCGCCGCCGGCTGCCTTTCCTTCCTGTCGCGCGTGCCGCGCCCCACGCGCCGCGGCGTGCTCAAGGCCGCCGCCGCGGTGCCGCTGCTGTTCCTGCTGTACGTGCTGGTGCTGGTGCCGTTCACCCCGGGCATCAGCGACATCCGCAAGGCCAAGTCCGACCAGCCCGCGCAGGTGCTCTCCGCCGACGGCAAGGAACTCGCCGTCTACAAATGGGCCAACCGCGAATGGGTCCGCCTGGCCGACATCTCGCCCAACGTCACCGCCGCGCTGATCGCCACCGAGGACCATCGCTTCTACCAGCACTTCGGACTGGACTGGCGCCGGCTCGGCTCGGCCGCGCTGCACACCTTTTCCGGCGACCGCCAGGGCGGCTCCACCATCACGCAGCAGCTCGCGCGCAATCTCTATCCCGACGAGATCGGCCGCGCGCCCACGCTCACGCGCAAGCTCAAGGAAGCCATTACCGCGCTGAAGATCGAGGTGCTCTATACCAAGGACGAGATCCTCGAGACCTACCTCAACACGGTGCCGTTCCTCTACAACGCCTACGGCATCGAGATGGCGGCGCGCACCTATTTCGACAAGTCCGCCGGCCAGCTCGACGTGCTGGAAAGCGCCACGCTGATCGGCATGCTCAAGGGCAACAGCTACTACAACCCGGTCATCAACCCGGAGCGCGCGCTGCAGCGGCGCAATATCGTGCTGGCGCAGATGGTCAAGTACGAAAAGCTCGAGCCGGCCCGCTTCGACCAGCTCAGGAAGCGGCCGCTGCGCATCGACTTCGAGCGCCAGACCGAGCCACCCGGGCCGGCCCCGCACTTCGCGCAGCAGTTGCGCAAATGGCTGATCAACTGGGCCGACCGCAACGACTACAACATCTACACCGACGGGCTGGTGGTGCGCACCACCATCGACTCGCGCCTGCAGGCGCTGGCGACCCAGGCCGTGGCGCGCCAGGGCAACCAGCTCCAGGGCATTGCCGACTCGGCGTGGTCGCAGCGCTCGGGCTGGTCCGCCGGCAGCGAGCTGGTGCGGGCCTTCGTGCGCGAGACGCCAGAATTCCGCGCCGCGCGCGAGGCCGGGCAGGCGCCCGAGGATGCCCTCAGGACGCTGCTGGCGGACCGCCCCTTCATGCAGGCGCTGCGCCAGTCCAAGACGCGCATCCAGGCCGGTTTCCTCGCGCTGGATCCGCGCAACGGCGAGATCCGCGCGTGGGTCGGCAGCCGCGACTTCAGCCAGGACGCCTTCGACCACGTGCAGCAGGCCCAGCGCCAGCCCGGCTCCACCTTCAAGCCCTTCGTCTACGGCGCGGCGTTTCAGCAGGGCGCCAGCCCGGACGACACCTTCATCGACCAGGCGGTGGAAATCCCGCTGGCCGGCGGCGAAGTCTGGCGGCCCTCAGACGACGGCCCGCCGAGCGGCCGCGCCATGAGCCTGCGCGATGGCCTGGTGTATTCCAAGAACACCATCACCGCGCAACTGATGCAGACCGTCGGCCCCGACAAGGTGGCCCGGCTCGCGCGCGCCATGGGCGTGCGGCAAAGCAAGCTCGAGACCGTTCCCTCGCTGGCGCTCGGCACCAGCCCGGTCACGCTCAAGGAAATGGTCACGGCCTACGGCACCATCGCCAACCAGGGCGCCTACCTGGAGCCCGTGATGGTCACCCGCATCGAGAACCGCAAGGGCGAAGTGCTCGAGACCTTCCGCCACGCCTCGCCCGAGCAGGCGCTGCCCGTGGCCACCGTGCAGACCCTGCTCGACGTCATGCGCGGCGTGGTCGACCGCGGCACCGGCAGCAGCATCCGCACGCGCTTCGGCATCCGCGCCGACGTGGCCGGCAAGACCGGCACCACGCAGGACAACGCCGACGGCTGGTTCATCCTGATGCACCCGCAACTGGTGGCCGGCGCGTGGGTCGGCTTCAACGACAGCCGGGTCACGCTGCGCAGCGACTACTGGGGCCAGGGCGCGCACAGCGCGCTGCCGATGGTCGGCGACTTCTTCCAGCGCTCGCTGCGCGCGCGCCTGATCGACGCGAACGAGCGCTTCGCCGAGCAGAAGGAAGCCGGCTTCTGGGACACCCTCTCAGGTACCGTGCGCGGCTGGTACCAGCGGCTGTTCGCGGCGGCGCCGAAGCCCGAAGCCCCGCCGCCGCCGCGCCGCGCGCCGCGGCCTGTGGCGGCCGCGGATCCCGCGCCGGCGGCGAGCGAAGCCGCACCGGTGCCGCCCGCCAGCGAGAGTGCGGTACCGGACATGGCCGGCGCCTCTGCGGCGGGGGCGGCGCCCGCGTCCGCCGGCGCGCCGGTGCCAGCGAGTGCCCCCGCTTCCGGCTTGCCGTTTGCCGTGCCGGCGCCGGTACAGAATGAGGGCAGTGTTGGCGAAGGCAGTACACCGCAGGCGCAATAGCGTCCCGCGTTGCAAACCAGCGTCATTCGGAGAGCCGGGCCTGGAGCAGAACGTGCGGCGGGAACGCAGCGCGAGCCCATGCCGGCAAGCGAGAGGAGCGCCGCCGCAGCCGGCCTTCGTCCCAGGACAGGATCAGGCGGGCACGCAGCGCTGCGTTGTCGAGAGCGAAGCTGCGATCGGCAAGGGCAAAGGCTGGCGCAAAATTGGCGAGACTGCGGGCGTGGCGGCGGCGTACATCGTCGGGTGGCACCCAATGGCCCCCTTCCGCCACCCGCTGGACGATCCGGGCAATACACAGGTCGGGGCCGGGACCGCCGACGAAAACGAGATTGACCTTGTAGCCGGCTTCCCTGGCCCGGCGCATCAGCGCCAGTTCGCGCTTGCCCGAGAGCGTGGTGTCGACAGCGAACGAGATGCCGTCCGCCAGAAGCGCTTCCTGCCGGTGAACCGCGCGCCTGCCCGCTTCCACCGGCGAAACGTGCTGTTGCGCGGCAATCGAGTCGGGCGAAATCACCGGAATACGGCCAGCGAACCAGCGATCCGCGACGGTGGTCTTTCCGGAACCGTTCGGGCCTGCAATGACCCAGAGCTGAGCCAATGGCTAGATGGTTCGTACCACCGAGATGTGGCCGTCGGCGTCGACGGTCGCAAGCTCTTCGCTGCCATCGGGATTCTTCTTGACGATGAATCCGGGATATTTCGGGTCCGCGTAGTAGACGGGACGCCCCTTGTCCAGGTGTCCCTGGGCAGCGGTCTCGCCCTGCGTATCGATGGCCCGTTCAAACTCGGCCGAGGTGCCGAATACTTCGTTGCCTTGCTTGATCGCGGTTGGCTGCATGCTGGCTCCTTCGCGCACGCGTGCGCTCCAGTGGCGCCATTTTCTCACAGGGCGCGGCGCCCCGGCGCGCGGGTCCGGCGACAAAAGATGTGTCCGCCGCCGTGTTCGCCGCATATGGCGTTCACGGCATCCGGGACCTCGCCGGACCTTCCCATGCGGCGCCTGCCTGCCTACAGCCCCAGCACATTCGCCCCGATGCGCGGATCGACCGCGCGCTCGAGCGGCTGGGGATAGACCGTGACGGTGACCTCCAGCGAGCCCGTGCCGACCTCCATCGCCAGGATGTGCCCGCCGTAGGTGTCGAACTTGCTGTCGCCGGCCACGCCGTGCGCGTGGATGGAGGGTTTGCCGTCCTTCCATGCCAGGCTGCCGACGATGCTGGCCATCTCGACGTTGCGGAACGTCTTCGGGTTGAAGGCCTGCTTGTCCGCGTCCCAGAAGCCGAAGGTCACGTTGGTGAAGCCGATGGCGCTCAGGCTGGCGCTGGGCACGCGCTCGCAGATGGCGAACGCTTCGATCTGCTGGAATACGTTGTCGCCCATGCGCAGCACCAGCAGGTAGCCCGTCGGGGTCTTGATGTAGCGCTTGACGCTGGCGCTCGGGTAGGCGGGATTCTGCGCGGCGGCCTGCGCGGCCGCGCATTCGGCCGACTGGGCGCGGGCGGGGGCGGCGGCCATGCCCAGCGCCACGATGCCGGCGGCGGCGAGGGCCGTGCCGAGCCGCGCGAGCCGGCCTGCGGCGGGCGCCTTTTCGATGTCTTGGTGGTTGCCTGCTGCGTCGATCGCGGTTGCGTTCATCTGTGTCTCCGTTTCCATTGTGTGCTGCGTTGTGTGGATGCCTTGCCTGCGCGGCCGGTCAGCCGGCCTGTGCCGCGTGGTGTTCCGCATGTTCCGCATGTCCTGCATGTTCCGCGTTTGCCGTGCTGTCCCGGCTTTCCCCGGCCAGCAGGATCCCGCGGTCCACCCGGTTGATGTCGGTGCGGCCGCAGAACGCCATGGTCAGGTCGAGTTCCTTGTGGATGATCTGCAGCGCCTTGAGCACGCCGGCCTCGCCCATGGCGCCCAGCCCGTACAGCATCGACCTGCCGATGTAGACGCCGCGCGCGCCCAGCGCGACGGCCTTGAGCACGTCCTGCCCGGAGCGCACGCCGCCGTCCATATGCACTTCGATGTGCTTGCCCACGGCATCGGCGATGCGCGGCAGCGCGCGGATCGAGGCGGGCGCGCCGTCGAGCTGGCGGCCGCCGTGGTTGGAGACGATCAGCGCGTCGGCGCCGCAGCCGAGCGCGAGCCGCGCGTCTTCCACGTCCTGGATGCCCTTGAGCACGAGCTTGCCGGGCCAGCGCCGGCGGATCCATGCCACGTCCTCCCACGACAGCGTGGGGTCGTATTGCTGGCTGGACCACTCGGCCAGCGAGGTCATGTTCTCCACGCCCTGCACGTGGCCGACGATGTTGCCGAAGGTGCGGCGCCGGGTGCCGAGCATGCCCATGCACCAGCGCGGCTTGCCGGCCATGTCGAGCAGGTTGCGCAGCGTCAGCCGCGGCGGGGCCGACAGGCCGTTGCGCAGGTCCTTGTGGCGCTGGCCGCTGATCTGCAGGTCCAGCGTCAGCACCAGCGCCGGGCAGCCGGCCGCCCTGGCGCGGTCCATCAGGCGCTCGACGAAGGCGCGGTCGCGCATGACGTAGAGCTGGAACCAGAACGGGTGGCCGCCGGTGGCCTCGGCCACGTCCTCGATCGAGCAGATGCTGACCGTGGACAGCGTGAAGGGCACGCCGAACGCCTTGGCCGCGCGCGCCGCCAGGATCTCGCCGTCGGCGTGCTGCATGCCGGCGAGTCCGGTGGGCGCCATCGCCACCGGCATGGCCACGTCCTGGCCCAGCATGCGCGTGCGCAGGCTGCGCTGGCCGATGTCCACCGCCACGCGCTGGCGCAGCAGGATGCGGCCGAACTCGCGCTCGTTGGCGCGGTAGGTGGATTCGGTCCAGGAGCCGGAGTCCGCGTACTCGTAGAACATGCGCGGCACGCGCTTCCTGGCCAGCCGGCGCAGGTCTTCGATTTCGTTGATGGTCGACATGGGATGCGGGTCCTCGATGCGCGCCTAGCGCAGCCAGCTCGCCGGGACGAGGATCAGTTGCGGGAACAGCACGAACAGGAACATCAGCGTGGTCAGCGACAGCAGGAACGGCCACACGCCGGAGATCACGCTGTCCAGGCTGGCGCGCGAGGTGCCGGCCACCACGTTGAGCACGGTGCCCACCGGCGGCGTCAGCAGCCCGATGGCGTTGTTGAGGATGAACATCACGCCGAAATACACCGGGTCGATGCCGGCCTTGGTGATCACCGGCATCAGGATCGGCGTCATGATCAGCACCGTGGGCATGAGGTCCAGCGCGGTGCCGACGATGATCACCAGCACCATGATGACGAACATCAGCAGGATCTTGTTGTCGACGAACGGATCGAGCAGCGCGGTCACCTGCGCCGGGATGTTGGCGATGGTGATCAGCCACGCCGAAACCAGCGCGCAGGCCACCAGGAACAGCACCGTGCTGGAAGTCTTGGTGGCGGTGACGATCAGGCGCGGCAACTCGCGCAGGTTCAGCTCGCCGTACACGAAGCGTCCCACCGCCATCGCGTAGACCACGGCCACCACCGCCGCCTCGGTGGGCGTGAAGGCGCCGATCTTCATGCCGCCGATGATGACCACCGGCAGCACCAGCGCCCACAGGCCGTCCGTCAGCGCGCGCAGCAGGCGGCGCGCGTCGAAGCGCTGCGTGGCCGCCGCGGCGCGGTCCTTGCGGGCGCAGACGTACCAGGTGGCGGTCAGCGTCAGCGCCATCATGGCGCCGGGCGCGATGCCGGCCAGGAACAGCTTGGTGATGGAGACCTGCGCCACCACGCCGAACACCACGATGGCGATCGACGGCGGGATCACCGGCGCGATGATGCCGCCCGCGGCGATCAGCCCGGCCGAGCGCGGCACGTTGTAGCCCGCGTTGCGCATCATCGGGATCAGCAGCGCCGCCACCGCGGCGGTGTCGGCCACCGCCGAGCCGGAGATGCTGGCCACCACCGTGGCGGCGATGATGGCGACGTAGCCGAGGCCGCCGCGCACGTGGCCCACGGCGGCCTCGGCCACCTTGACGATGCGGCGCGACAGGCCGCCGGCGTTCATCAGCTCGCCGGCCAGCATGAAGAACGGCACCGCCATCAGCGGGTAGTTGTTGACGCCTTCGAGCATGTTCTGCGCGATGATCTGCGTGTCGAAGTTGCCCAGGTGCAGCATCAGCGCGACGCCGGAGACCAGCAGCGCGAATGCGATCGGCATGCCCAGCGCCATGGCGCCCAGCAGCGAACCGACGAATACAGCGATAGTCATGTCAGTCTCCAGGAATCATTCGCCGCTGGCGCCGGACTCCGGCACCAGCTCCGCGCTCGGCATGCGCCCGCTCACCAGGCGCCACAGCGAGTGCGCCAGCAGCGCGGCCATGCCGAGGCTGCTGAACAGCAGGCAGGCATAGACCAGGCCGATCGGCACGCCGGTCACCGGGGCCATGTCGTCCATGCCGATCACCACCAGCTTCCACGCGCCGTTGGCCAGCAGCAGGCAGCAGGCCAGCGCGCCCAGGTCGGAGACAAAGCGGCACAGCCGCTGCGCCGGCTCGCCGAGCCGCGACACGATGGTGGACATGCCCAGGTGCGCCTTGTCGCGCATGACCAGCAGCGCGCCGGTCAGGGTCAGCCACATGAAGACGAAGCGCGAGGCTTCCTCGGAGAACGCGATGCCGGAATTGAAGGCGTAGCGCAGCACCACGTTGGCAAATACCAGCACGATCATCACGGCCATCATGGCCACCATCGCGCCTTCGGCCGCGCGCACGAACACGCGGGCGGCCGCCGGTTCGGCGATGTCGTGGGTTGTCGGTTCGGTCATGGCTTGTCTCTCTGTGTTGTCGTGCGGCCGGCCAGCAGGCCGGCCGGCGCTTCGATGCGATAGAAGCGCAGCGCATTGCCGCACCACACCGCCCGCGCCGCGTCGCCGTCGAGCCGGTCCAGTCCTTCGGCCACGGTCGCCACCACCTCGCCGAGGCCCGCGCGCAGCCCCGACACCGGCAGGTTGCTGGCGAACATGCAGCGCTGCCAGCCGAAGATGTCCAGCGCCTGCCGGATCACCGCCACGTTGCCGGCGCGGTCCCACGGCGCGGCCGGCAGGCCGAACTCGGAGAGCTTCACGTGCACCTCCGGCAGCCGCGCCAGCGCTTCCATGCCGCCGCACCAGGCGGCCAGTCCCGCCTCGGAGCGGTCCCACGGCAGCCCGGTGTGCTCCAGCACCACGCGCAGGCCGGGGAACATGGCGATGGCCTCGGCCGCCTCGCGCAGGTGCCAGAACGGCACGCGCAGGTCCCACGACAGGCCGTGCGCGGCCAGCAGGCCCAGGCCTTCGAGCCAGCGCGGGTCCTGCAGCGTGCCGGGCTGGCCGCGCACGCTCTGCGCGGCGCTCGCGCCGGTGCGCGGCTTGCACCGCACGCCGCGCACCAGCGGGAAGGCGGCCTGCGCCAGCAGGCGCTGCTCCAGCTCGGCGCCGTTGAAATCCGCGTGCGCCACGATGGCGTTGGGAAAGCCGTGCACGGCATGGATGCGGTGCAGCCAGCCGGTTTCGGCGAGCGACTCGGCGGGATGGCGCTCCGCCTCCACGTGGACGGTGGCCGCCAGCGGCAGCCCCGCCCAGCGCGCGAGATAGGCATCGGGGCCGAAGTCGGCGCGCAGCGCGGCGTAGTCGCCGAGGAAGAAGGCTTGCGGGTCGTAGTTCTCCTGCAGCCAGGGAAAGCGCGCCTCGTCGCCGAGCCGCCACAGGTGATGGTGGGCGTCGACGATGGCCGCGGGGTGGGGGATCGGGTTTTTCATCCTGGGGCCTCAGCGCTGGGCGTCGATGGCGCGCAGCACGGTGTCGCCGTTCTTCTGCACGTAGAGCTGGCGCGTCTCTTCGCGCACCACTTTCTTGATGCTGGCCACGTCCGGGTGCTCGTTGATCTGCATGCCCTTGGCGCGCAGCTGCGCGATGGCGGCGGCCTCGTTGTCGGCGTTGAGCTTGCGCTGGTAGGTGGCGGCGGCCGCAGCCTCTTCGAGCAGGATCTTCTGGTACTCGGGCTTGAGCGAGTCGAACTTCGCCTTGTTCATCAGCACCACCAGCGCGGTGTAGGCATGGCGCGTCAGCGACAGGTACTTCTGCACCTCGAACATCTTGGACGACAGCATCAGCGTGGGCGGGTTCTCCTGCCCGTCCACCGCGCCGGACTCCAGCGCGCCGAAGACCTCGGCGAACGGCATCGGCTGCGGGCTCGCGCCGAGCAGCTGGAAGGCCTTGATATGGGACGGGTTGGGCGTGGTGCGGATCTTCAGGCCGCGGATGTCCTCGGCCTTGTTGATCTGGCGCTTGTTGTTGCCCAGGCTGCGAAAGCCGATCTCCCAGAACGCCAGGCCCTTGATCTGGTGCGCGCCGAGCTCGTCGAGCAGGCCGCGGCCGACCGGGCCGTCGAGCGTGCGGTACGCCTGCGGGCCGTCGTCGAACTGGTAGGGCAGGTCGAGCGCGTTGAGGCGCGGCACGAGCCCGGTCACGAAGGGGTTGCCGGTGGCGCCGATGTCGATGGTGCCGCTGCGGATGCCGGTGACCAGCGTGGTGTCGTTGCCGAGCTGGCTGTTGGCGAAGACCTGGATCTCGATGGCGCCCTGGGTGCGCTCCTTGACCTTCTTGCTGAACGACAGCGCGGCGAGGTGCTGCGAGTCGGTCTCCGGCACGGTATGGCTGAAGCGCAGCTTGATGGGCGCCTGCGCGGCGGCGGGGCCGGCGGCGGCGAGCGGCGCGGCCAGCGCGATGGCGGAAATGGCGCGCAAGAGGGTGCGCGAGATGGCGTATCTCATTGGTGTCTCCTTGGAATGGTGCGGGTGGCGGGCCCGGGTGCTGTCCCGGGTCCCGCCGGGGGGCGCGATGCGCTCAGGCGGGCGGCCCGAGCAGTCCGCGGCGCGCGAGACTGGCCATCAGCGCGCCGATGCCGAACTGCCACGGCGGCAGGCCGGTGCTGTGGCCGACCCAGTTGACCAGCCCGCCGAGGCGCGCCGCGCGGATGCCGACGCGGTCGCCGAGGTGATGCGTGAAGCCGGCGCCGGGCGCGTCGCGGTCCTGCACCGGCGCGAACATCGTGCCGCAGAACAGCATCATGCCGTCCGGGTACTGGTGGTGCGCGCCCATGGCGTGGCCCACCAGCTCCTGTGGCGCGCGGCTGATCTGCGTCATCGAGCTGGCGCCCTGCAGCACGAAGCCGTCTTCGCCCTCGATGGTCAGTTCGATGTCGGTGCGGCAGATGTCGCCGAGGCCGAAGCGCGCATCGCACAGCCGTATCCACGGGCCGATGGCGCAGGAGCCGTTGTTGTCCTTGGCCTTGCCCAGCAGCAGCGCGCTGCGGCCTTCGAAGTCGCGCAGGTTGACGTCGTTGCCGAGCGCCGCGCCGACGATCTCGCCGCGCGACGACACCGCCAGCACCACTTCCGGCTCGGGGTTGTTCCACGACGAGCCCGGATGGATGCCGACCTCCACCCCGGTGCCCACCGACGACAGCGGCGCGGCCTTGGTGAAGATCTCGGCGTCCGTGCCGATGCCGACTTCCAGGTACTGCGACCACAGCCCCTGCGCCACCAGCACCTCCTTGATGCGCAGCGCCTCGGGCGAGCCGGGCCGCACCGAGCCGAGTCCGGCTTCGGCGAGGTGCGCCACGCTGCGGCGCACGGCGTCGGCGCGGGCGGCGTCGCCGCGCGCCTGCTCTTCGATGACGCGCTCGATCATGCTGGCGGCAAAGGTCACGCCGGCGGCCTTCACCACCTGCAGGTCGTTGGGCGCGAGCAGGTGGCGTTGCCGCGGGTCGGGGCCGTGCGCGCAGGTCGCGTCCAGCCATTCCTCCACCGTGCCGAGCGGCGCGCCGGCGGCCGCGCGCACCGCGCCGGCCGGGTCCGGCAGCTCGAGCAGCGCGGAGATGGTCGGCGCCAGCGCGCTCAGGTCGAACAGCCGGCCGGCGCGCACGGCCACGGGCGTGGGCCCGCCGTGCGGCCCGGGCAGCCATGCGCGGCCCACCAGCACCGCGTGCGCGGCGTCCGCCGGCAGCGTTTCTTCCAGTGTGATGCGGCGGCTCATGTCAGACCTTCACGTGGGCTTCTTTGACGACCTTGGCCCATTTGGCGGTCTCGGCGGAGATGAACGAGGCGAAGCGGTCGGCGCTGCCGCCACCGTCTTCCGCGCCGTAGCTGGCCAGCTTGTCCGCCACTTCCGGCATCGCCAGCACGCGGTTCATGTCCGCGTTCATCTTCTGCACCATCGCCGCCGGCATGCGCGCCGGGCCCACCAGGCCGTACCAGGTGCTGGCGTCGAAGCCGGGGAAGCCCGATTCGGCCACGGTCGGCACGTTGGGGAAGGTCCTGGCGCGCGCCGGCCGCGTCTGCGCGATGGCCATCAGCTTGCCGCCCTGGATCTGCGGCGTGGCCGAGGTCATGGTCTCGAAGCTGAAATCGATCTGCCCGCCGATCAGGTCGGTCAGCATCGGCGCCGAGCCGCGGTAGGGCACGTGCAGGGCATCCACCCCCGCGCGCAGCTTGAACAGCTCCAGCGCCAGGTGCTGGGCCGCGCCCGCGCCCGACGAGCCGAAGGTGATCTTGCCCGGGCGCTGGCGGCACTGGTCGACCACGTCCTTGAGCGTGCGGGCGCCTTCGCGGGTGCCGCAGATCAGCAGGTTGGGCGTGACGCCCACCAGCATGATGGGCGTGAAGTCGCGCTCGACCACGTAGCCCAGCCTGGGATACAGGCTCGGCGCGATGGCGTGGTTGCTGATGTTGGTCATCAGCAGCGTGGTGCCGTCGGCCGGCTGCTTGGCGGTGTACTCGGCGGCGATCACGCCGGCGGCGCCGGCGCGGTTCTCCACGATCACCGAGGTGTGCCACATCTCGCCCAGCTTGTTGGCGATCACGCGCGCCATGACGTCGGTGCCGCCCCCGGGCGGGAAGCCGACCACGATGCGGATCGGGCCGGCGGGCAGCCCCTGCGCGAAGGCCCGGGGCACCGCGAGCGTGGCGGCGCCCGCGGCGGTTGCGGTGAGGAACGTCCTGCGTAGCATGCTTGTCTCCAGTCTGTCTTTTTATGGGTGCTGCCGTGCTGCCTGTGCTGCTTGTGTTGCCGGTGCCGCCCGCCGCGCCTACATCGCCTCGCGCAGCATGGCCGCGTAGTCGTCCGCGCTGGCCTCGCGCGGGTTGGTCTTGTGGCAGTGGTCGGCCAGCGCGCCGGCGATGATGCGCGGGAACAGGCTTTCGTTCACGCCCAGCTCCGCCAGGCCGCGGGGCAGGCCCAGGCGCAGGTTCATGGCGGCGATCGCCGGGCCGAGCGCGGCGGGCCCGTCGAGCTGCATGGCCTGCGCCATCCGTTCGAGCCGCTGCTCGCCGCGCACCGACGGCGCGGCGGCGTTGAAGCGGATCACCGCCGGCAGCAGGATGGCGTTGAGCGTGCCGTGGTGCAGCGACGGATCGAGCCCGCCCAGCGCGTGGCTCAGGCTGTGCACGCAGCCCAGCCCTTTCTGGAAGGCCAGCGCGCCCTGCATCGAGGCGCTCATCATGTTGAGCCGCGCGGTGCGGTCCTGCGGCGAGGCGGTGGCGGTCTCGATATGCAGCCAGGCGCGGCGCAGCCCGTCCAGCGCGATGCCGTCGGCGGGCGGGTTGAACGCCGGCGCCAGGAAGGTCTCGATGCAGTGGGCGATGGCGTCCATGCCGGTGGCCGCGGTCAGGCGCGGCGGCAGGCCGAAGGTCAGCTCGGGGTCGCAGATCGCCACGCGCGGCACCAGGTACGGCGACAGCACGCCCACCTTGCGCCCGTCGTCGAGGATCAGCACCGCGCCGCGGCCCACCTCGCTGCCGGTGCCGGCGGTGGTGGGCACGGCGATCAGCGGCGCGGTGGCCGCGGTGATGCGCGCGGCGCCGCCCTCGATGGCGGCGAAGGCCTTGAGCGGGCCGTCATGCGTGGCGCACACCGCCACGCCCTTGGCCAGGTCGATGGGAGAGCCGCCGCCGACCGCGATGATGCCGTCGCAGCGGTGCTCGGTGTACAGCGCCACGGCTTCGCGCATGGCGCGCTCGGTCGGGTTGGACGGCGTGCCGTCGAAGACCACGGCGCGGGCGCCGGCGGGCAGTTGCGCCAGCACGCGCTCCAGGATGCCGGCGGCGCGCACGCCGGCATCGGTGACCACCAGCGGGCGGGCGATGCCGATGCGCTCGCATTCCTGCGGCAGCAGCGCGATCGCGCCGAAATCGATCTGGATCTGGGTGATGTAGTTGATGAGGGCCATCTGGTTTCTTGTCTCCATGCGCTTGTGTCTTGCGTGCCGCCGGCATGCCGGGAGCCGCATTGCTGACGAAGTCTAGAAACAAGGCGCCGGGGCGGCAACGTGGATTTACTTGAAGGCGCCCCAAGTTTTTCTCATAGCCGCCTGCCGCGCCGCCCTAGTTTTTCTTGAAATGGCGCTGAGTTTTTCTCGTTTGGCGCGCGCGTGGCCAGACCCTAGACTTGCGCAGGTCGAGACCTTCCTCGCACGCACCGCAAGCCGCTGCGAAGCCACCATAAAGCCACCACAGGCAGACCCGGAGACACAAGCGCACCATGAGACAAGCCATCCTGATCGAGTACGACGAGCGCATCGCCACCGTCACGCTGAACAACCCCGAGAAACTCAACGCGCTCGACCTGGGCATGTGGCAGGGCCTGGCGCAGGCCATGCGGACACTCTCGGCCAACGACGACCTGCGCTGCGTCGTCCTGCGCGGCGCGGGCGACAAGGCGTTCGCCGCCGGCGCCGACATCGAGGAATTCACCCGCATGCGCTCCAGCGCCGCGCAGGCCGCGGAATACGCGCAGGTCACCCACGCCGCGATGGAGGCCATCGCCGCCAGCCGGCATCCCACCGTCGCGCTGATCCAGGGCGCCTGCGTCGGCGGCGGGCTGGAAATCGCCTCGGTGTGCGACATGCGCATCTGCGGCGAGTCGAGCCGCTTCGGCGTGCCGGTCAACCGGCTCGGGCTGGTGATGTCGTACGGCGAACTGGGCGGGCTGATGGCGCTGGCCGGCCCGGCCGTGGCGCTCGAGATCGTGCTGGAGGGGCGCGTGTTCGGCGCCGCCGAGGCGTTCCAGAAGCGCCTGGTGAACCGCGTCGTGGCGGACGCCGAGGTGGTGGCCGAGACCTACGCCACGGCCCGCCGCATCAGCCAGGGCGCGCCGCTGGTGGCGCGCTGGCACAAGAAGTTCGTGCGGCGGCTGCAGGAGCCCGCGCCGCTGGGCGCCGACGAACAGGCCGAAGCCTACGCCTGCTTCGATACCGAGGATTTCCGCATCGGCTACCAGGCTTTCATCGCCAAGAGCAAGCCTGTCTTCGTGGGACGCTGAGCGGCCGCCGCGCCGCCCGCCCGCGTACTTCTTTCACCTCCGGCGGCGCTTGCCATGCGCAGCCGCCGCCAAGCCACAAGGTCTCCAATGAATTTGCCGTTGTCGAAAATCAAGGTGCTGGATGTCAGCCAGATCATGGCTGGTCCTTTCTGCTGCATGCTGCTGGGCGACATGGGCGCCGACGTCATCAAGGTGGAAACGCCGGGCGTGGGCGACCAGACCCGCAAGTCGATGGGCTTTCGCCTCAAGGGGGACGACAGCGGCGGCTTCCTCGCGCTCAACCGCAACAAGCGCAGCGTGGAGATCGACCTGAAGAACCCGGCCGGGCTGGAGGCGTTCTACGAACTGGTGCGCGGCGCCGACGTGCTGGTGGAGAACAACCGCCCCGGCGTGGCCGCGCGCCTGAAGATCGACTACCCGGTGCTGCGCGAGATCAACCCGCGCCTGGTGTACGCCAGCATCTCCGGCTTCGGGCAGACCGGGCCGTGGTCGCGCCGCCCGGGGCTGGACCTGATCGCGCAGGCCATGTCCGGCGTGATGAGCGTGATGGGGCATCCGGACGCGCCGCCGGTCAAGTCGAGCGTGCCCATCGCCGACCTCGGCGCGGGCCTGTTCTGCGCCTACGGCATCCTCAGCGCGGTGATCGGGCGCGAGCAGACCGGGCAGGGCCAGTACGTGGACGCCTCGCTGTTCGAGACCGCGCTGGGCCTGTCGGTGTGGGAGTCGGCGGAGTACTGGGGCACCGGCACGGTGCCGGTGCCGATCGGCAGCGCCAACCGCATGAGCGCGCCTTACCAGGCGGTGCGCGCGGCGGACCGCCATTTCGTGATCGGCGCGGCGAACCCCAAGCTGTGGACCGCGCTGTGCGAGGTGATCGGCCGCCCCGACCTGCCGCAGGACCCGCGCTTCACCGACAACGCCGCGCGCATCCGCAACCGCGACGCGCTGATCGCCGAGATCGAGGCCGAGTTCGCGCGCGCGAACGCCGCGCACTGGGTGGACGCGCTGCTGGCCGCCGGCGTGCCGGCGGCGCCGATCCTCGACTACGGCGAAGCGCTGGTGAGCGAGCAGGCGGTGGCGCGCGAGATGGTGCTGGAGATCGACCACCCGGTCGAAGGCCGCGTGAAGGCGCTCGGTTTTCCCGTTAAGCTGGGCGGCACGCCGCAGCAGGTGCGCTATCCGGCGCCGTTGCTCGGGCAGCACACCGAGCAGGTGATGGCCGAGGCCGGCCTCGGCGAGATGGCGATCCAGGCACTGCGCGAGCGCGGCGCGTTCGGTCAGCCCGCGCCGCAGGCGCCGGCGCGCGAGCGCCGCACCGGCTGACAGGCGGCCCGCGCGGCATCGCACCGCGCCGGCAGCACAAGACAAGACAGACAAGACATGACGGAGACAAGCATCATGAAATTCCATTCAACGTCGTGGCGGGCCGCGGCGCGGGCCGCCGTCGTCGCCACCGCCGCCATGGCCGCGGCGTGGTCCGGCGGCGCCGGCGCCGCCCAGGCCGAGGCCTATCCCACCCACCGCATCGAACTGATCGTGCCCTGGCAGGCCGGCGGCGGCGCCGACGTGGTGGCGCGCGCGCTGTCGGCCGCGGCCGCCCGGCACCTGCCGCAGCCGCTGGTGGTCATCAACAAGCCCGGCGCCACCGGCGCGGTCGGCCTGGGCGAGGTGGTGCACGCCAAGCCCGACGGCTACAAGCTGGTGCTGTCGTCGAGCGAGCTGACCTTTCTCAACTACCTCGGGCTGGCCAAGTTCACCTACCAGGACCTGGTGCCGATCGCGCGGCTGAACGCCGATCCGGCCGCCGTGGTGGTGCGCGCCGACGCGCCCTACGCCACGCTCGAGCAATTCCTGGCAGAGGCCCGCAAGCCCGGGGCGAACGTGCGCGTGGGCAACGCCGGGCAGGGCTCGACCTGGCACATGGCCGCCGCCGCGCTGGCCGAGAAGACCGGCGCGAAGTTCAACCACATCCCATATCCGGGCGGCGCCCCGGCCACCATGGCGCTGCTCGGCGGCCATATCGACGCGGTGACGGTGAGCACGGCCGAGGTCGCCAGCTACGTGGAGGCGGGCAAGCTCAAGGTGCTGGCGGTGATGGCCGACAAGCGCGTGGCCGGCTACGAGAACGTGCCCACGCTCAAGGAGCGCAACATCGACCTGTCGATCGGCATCTGGCGCGGTATCTCGGCGCCCAAGGGCACGCCGCCCGAGGTCATCGAGGTGCTCAAGGCCGCCGTGGCGAAATCGGTGCAGGAGCCGATCATGCGGCAGACGCTGGAGAAGCTGCACTTCAGCACCGACACCTATGCCGACGATGTCACGCTGCAAGCCGTGATGGCGAAGGAATCGGCGCAGTACAAGCAACTGGCCGCCCGCATCTCGGCGGCCAGGGAGTAAGCGCGATGCCGGACCCGCGCTCCGACCAGCCGTTCGTCGACGCCCATCACCACTTCTGGGACCTGGACGCCAATCCCTACCCGTGGCTCCAGGGCGAGGAGGTGAAGGGATTCCGCTACGGCGATTATTCCGCCCTCAAGCGGAACTACCTGCCCGCGGACTTCGCCCGCGACACGCAGGGCTGCGCGCCGGCCCTGTCGGTGCACGTGGAAGCCGAATGGGCGCGCGCCAGTCCCGTCGACGAGACCGCGTGGCTGACCGCGCTGGCGCAGCGCGCCGGCCGGCCCACGGCGCTGGTCGCGCACGCGCAGCTCGACCGCGCCGACGCGGCGGACATCCTGGCCGCGCAGGCCGCCTTCCCGATGGTGCGCGGCATCCGCCAGAAGCCGGTCACCAGCGCCACGCGCGAAGGCGCGGCGCGCGGGCTGCCGGGCTCGATGGACGACGACCGCTGGCGCCAGGGCTACGCGCTGCTGGCGCGCCACGGCCTGTCGTACGACCTGCAGGCGCCGTGGTGGAACCTCGACCAGGCCGCGGCACTCGCGCGCGATTTCCCCGCCACGCGGATCATCCTCAACCATACCGGCCTGCCGGCGGACCGCAGCGAGGCCGGGCTCGCGGGCTGGCGCGCGGCGATGGCGGTGCTCGCCGCGCAGCCCAACGCGGCGGTGAAGATCTCGGGGCTGGGCCTGCCGGGCCGGCCGTGGACGCAGGCCGACAACGTGCCGGTGATCCGCGACGCCATCGCCATCTTCGGCGCGGACCGCTGCATGTTCGCCAGCAACTATCCGGTGGACAGCCTGGTGGCGGACTACGGCACCATCCTCGCCGGCTTCCAGGCGGCCATCGCCATCTATCCGCACCACGAGCAGCGCCAGCTGCTCCACGACAACGCGGTGCGCATCTACCGGCTCTGAGCCGGCCACCGCCCACCACCGACACGGGAAACGACATCCAATGAAAAGCAGCCTGCAAACCGGCGCGGCCACCTCGCGCACCCTGGCGGTGGACCGCCCGCGCACCATCGACTTCCTCGGCGAGACGCTGCGCATCTACGCCACGCCCGAGCTGATACGCGACATCGAGCAGACCTGCCTGGACTTCCTGCAGGACTACGCGGACCCCGGCGAAAGCTCGGTCGGCACCGAGGTCTCGGTGCGGCACAGCGGGGCGACCCTGCTGGGCGGCGAGGTGACGATCCGCGCCGAGGTAAGCGCGGTGGACGGGCGCGCCGTCACGTTCCGCGTCTCGGCCAGCGACGGCATCGAGGAGATCTGCAGCGGCAGCCACAGCCGCTTCATGGTCAACGTGGACAAGCTGCGCGCGCGGGTGCAGGCCAAGGCCGCGCAGGCGGCGGCCGGCAGGTAGCGCGGGAGGGGCGGGGCAGGTAACGCGGCGGGTAGCGCGAGTGGGCGGCGAGCGGGCGCTCAGGCGCAAGTCAGGCGTGCGGCGCCGCGGCGCCGGCCGCGACCTCGGCGCGCAGCCAGTCGACGAAGGTGACGATGCGCGGGTCGCTCAGGCGCGCTTCGGGGAACACCACGAAGTAGGAAAACTCCACCGGCAGCCGGATCTGCTCGAACAGGCGCACCAGGCGGCCCTGGCGCAGGTCTTCCTCGACCCAGTTCTTCTTGACCAGCGCCACGCCCAGGCCGCTGGTCGCCGCGTTGATGACGAGATGGCTGGGCCAGAACGACGGGCCGCGGGTGGCGTCGACGTCGGTCACGCCCGCGTGGCTGAGCCACATGGCCCAGTCGGGGTTGCTGACATCGGTGTAGGTGCTGTCGTCGTGCAGCAGGGTGTGGTGGCGCAGGTCGGCCGGCTCCCGCAGCGGCCGGCTGCCGGCCAGCAGCTCGGGGCTGCACACCGGGATCACCTCGACCGACAGGCACAGCTCCGAATGCAGCCCCGGGTAGACGCCGCGCCCGTAGCGGATGGCGAGGTCGAAATCGTCGCGGTCGAAATTGATGGCGTGGTTGGAGGTCGACACCTTGAGGTCGATCTCGGGATGCTCCTTCATGAAGCGGTCCATGCGCGGGATCAGCCATTTGACGGCGAAGGTCGGCGGCATGTTGACCTTGAGCGCCGGCAGGTCCTTGGCGTGCAGGCGCAGCGTGGCGTCGGCCAGCTGCTTGAAGGCCTGCTGCACGCTCGGCAGGTAGGCCATGCCCGCGGGCGTGAGCACCAGCGACTTGGCCTCGCGCAGGAACAACTGCACGCCGAGGCTCTCTTCCAGGGTCTTGATCTGGTGGCTGACTGCCGACGGCGTGACGAAGAGCTCGTCGGCAGCGCGGGTGAAGCTCAGATGCCTGGCCGCAACCTCGAAAGCTCGCAGAGGATTCAGAGGAGGCATTTGTCGCGACATGCGGGGATTTCCAGCGGATACGGAGGCAACGGAGCCTAGCAGTTAGCGCCCGCCGATGGAATAGGGATGAGTCCGGACGCGCGTCCGGCGCGAGGGCCGGGCGGGCGTCAGCCCGCGCCGCAGAAGCGCAGGATGGCCGCGGCGACGGCCTCGGGCGCCTCGCGCTGCGGGAAATGGCCCACGCCGTCCAGCACCTGGCGCACGTAGCGCCCCGAGAAAAAGCGCTCCCGGCCTTCCGAGCTGGCCGGCTGGTTGCAGGTATCGCGCCCGCCGTGCAGGACCAGCGCGGGCGCGGCCAGCACCGGCGCGGGCTGCAGGGCGCGTTCGTCTTCGGCGTAGGCCGGGTCGCCCGCGGCGAAACCCCAGCGGTGCCGGTAGGAATGCAGCACCACCGCGGCCCAGTCGGGATTGTCGAAGGCCGCGGCGGCCTCGTCGAAATCCTTCTCCTCGTACCAGCCCAGCGGCGACCACGTGTCCCACATCAGGCGGGTGAAGGCGCGCCGGTCGTCTTCCACGCTGCGCTGTCCGCGCGGCGTGGCCATGTACCAGTGGTACCAGTAGTTGCGCGCCTGCTGCAGCGAGATGGCCTGCTGCGGGTCGTTGGTGCCGTAGCCGACCGACAGCATCGCCAGGTGCGAGCCGGCCAGCGGCCGCAGGCCGAAGGCGTTGGCGGCCGCGCGCGCGCCCCAGTCGTGGCCCGCCACCACCGGTTGCTCCAGCCCCAGCGCGTCGATGAACTCGAGCAGGTCGCGGCCCAGCGCCGCGAGCTGGCCGCTGCGCATGGCGGCGCCGTCGCGAAAGCGCGTCGGGCCGAAGCCGCGCAGCGCCGGGCACAGCACCCGGAAGCCGGCCCCGGCCAGTTGCGCGGCGACCGCGCGCCAGCCTTCCGGGCTGTCCGGCCAGCCATGCACCAGCACCGCCGTGCGCGCGCCGCGCGGGTTCCATTCCAGGTAGCCGATCTCCAGCATGCTGGTGCGGGCAAAGTGATACGCAGTCATCGCGGGACCTTCCTCGTGAGTGGTGGAGCGCTGATTACGATAGCATCGGCCTGCTTTCCCATTCATGATGAATGGCTTGTTATTATGCAAGTTTCAAAATCAATCGGGAGCGCGCGAAATGAACTCCACCCGGGACCCGACACGGGACTCCACGCCGGGCCCGGCCCTGGACGGGGCCCCGGCTCCGGCCGCCAGCCTCGACATCGGCCTGCTGCGGACTTTCCTCGCCGTGGTGGATTGCGGCGGCTTCGCGCTGGCCGCCGAGTCGCTCAGCCTGACGCCCTCGGCCATCAGCGGCCACGTCAAGCGGCTGGAGCAGGGCGCCGGCGCGGTGCTGCTGGAGCGGACCACGCGCAGCTTCACGCTGACGCAGGCCGGCGAGCTGCTCTATGCCTATGCGCGCAATATCGTTGCGCTCGAGCGCGAGCTGCGCGTGCGGCTGCACGGCGCGCCCGCGCGCGGGCGCCTGCGCATCGGCAGCTCGGAGGACTTCGCCGGCACTTGGCTGCCGCGCATGCTGCAGGCGTTCCGGCGCTGGCATCCCGACGTGTCGGTCGAGCTCAAGGTGGGCGTCACGGCTGACCTGCTGCGCCAGCAGGAGCGCGGGCGGCTGGACATCGTGTTCGGCAAGCAGTGCTCGCGCACCACGGGCGGCGGCGAGCTGCTGTGGGAAGAGGACCTGGCCTGGGTGCATGCCGCCGATGCCCCGTTCGACCCGGCCGCCGAGATCCAGCTGGCGGCGTTTCCCGAGCCGTGCGTCTACCGCGAGGCGGCCGTGGCGGCCCTGGCGCGGGTCGGGCGCCCCTGGCGGCTGGCCTTTGAGAGCAGCAGCATGGCCGGTTGCCTGTCGGCCGCGCGCGCCGGCTTCGCGGTCACGGCGGTGGCGCGCAGCCAGGTGCGCGAGGGCCTGCGCGTGCTGGACGCGCGCGACCGCATGCCGGCGCTGCCCAAGGCGCGTTTCTGCGCCTTCGTGCGCGAAGGCGCCCCGGCGGCGCAGGCGCTGACCGACGCGGTGCGCGAAGCCGGGCGCCAGCACCGCTTCGGCGAGACCAGGGGCTGGTAGCCGCCCCCGCAAAAGGGCTGGCGGGACCGGCGCGCGGCCGCGCCCGCGCCCGCGAGCGCAGCGCGGTTGTGCCGATGCGTGTCACATCGCTTACCATATCGGTTTCGCCAGCGGTATCCGCATCGGTCTGAAGTGGCCCCGCCGCCCCGCCGGGTTGCGCTTCCGCAATGCAAGGCTTGCCGACTGGCGTTAGCATGCGGGCCTTGCGCAGCCTGAGGGCGGCCCGGGGCGCCAGCTTCATGGCGGCCATGGCTGTCCTTCGTACCTATTCCTGATGAACGAAAATCCGACGAATTCTCACAGCGAGCCTCCCGCGCCACGCACCTGGGATGCCCGGCTGGCGCGCGCGCTCGTGCGTCCGCTGAAGGACTCGTGGGTCACTCCCAACCACCTCACCACCGTGCGGCTGCTGATCGGCCTGGCGGGGGTGGCGTGCCTGATGCAGGGCGGCTACGCCTGGACCAACTACGGCGCGCTGCTGATCGTGCTGTCCAACTTTGTCGATCACACTGACGGCGAGTTGGCGAGAATTAGCGGGAAATCGAGCAAGATCGGCCATTTTTACGACCTCGCCAGCGATGCGCTGATCACCGTGCTGCTGTTCGTCGGCATGGGCGCGGCGGTTTCCGCGCAGGCGCCGGCCGATGCCGCCGGCGCCGCGGGCGCCTCCGCCGTCTTCACCCCGGTGCTGCGCGGCACGCTGGCGGGCCTGGCGGTGGCGCTGATCTTCTTCCTGCGCATGCGTATCGAATCGATGGTCGGCAAGAGCGGCACCAAACAGGCGTCCGCGGGCGGCTTCGAGACCGAGGACGTGCTTTACCTGCTGCCCATCGTGACCCTGACCGGCGGCATCGCGCCGTTCCTGACCGCCGCCTCGATCGGCGCGCCGCTGTTCGCGGTGCTCGTCGCCATCGACTTCTGGCGCGTCACGCGGCAGCAGGCGCGCGCCGCCACGACGAATACCCGAGGAACGCGATGAGCGAGCAAGCCACCGACGAGATCACCCTGGACGCACCGGCGCCGGCCGCCCGCAAGCGCGCGCCCGCCCTGCCCGACCCGGACGCGAGTGTCGCCGAGCGCACCCGTCGCCTGGACAGCGCGAAGCTGCGCGCCGACTTCGCGCGCCAGGGCGCCTTCCTCAACCTGCAGGAGTTCCTGGCGCCGGAAGTCACCGCGCAACTGATCGCCGCGGCCCGCGCGCTGATGCCGGACATCAACCGCAACTACCTGCCCGGCCACAAGCAGGGCGGCAGCGTGAGCCGCCACACCATCGACGAGAAGGCGCCGTTCATCGCCGAGCTCTACCGTTCCAGGGCGCTGATCTCGTGGCTGGAACAGATGTGCGGCGACAAGCTGCTGCCGTCGCCGCAGAGCGACCCGCACGCCTACGCGCTCTATTACTACACGCGCGCCGGCGACCACATCGGCTGGCACTACGACACCTCCTACTACGACGGCCGCCGCTACACGCTGCTGCTGGGCGTGATCGACGAGTCGACCTGCCGGCTCGACTACGAACTGCATACGCGCAACCCCGACGTGCCCGATGAGCCGGGCACGGTGCAGATCGCCCCGGGCGGGCTGGTGTTCTTCGACGGCGACAAGCTGCGCCACCGCGTCACGCCGGCCGGCGAGGGCGAGGTCCGCGTCTCGCTCACCTTCGAGTACGTCACCGATCCGGGCATGCGCCCGTGGCTGCGCTTCATCTCCAACATGAAGGACGCGGTGGCCTATTTCGGCTTCCGCCAGGTGTTCAAGAACCTGGTGTCCGGCAAGAAGAAGCCGCGCGCATGACCCGTGCTGCCATGATCCTGCTGTCGGTCGGCGCGGCGCTGTTTGTCGCGCTGCTGGCCTGGCAGGGCTTCGGCTCGGTCGCGTCGACGCTCATGTCGGCGGGCTGGGGCCTGGTGCTGGTCGCCGCCTTCCACCTGCTGCCGCTGGCGCTCGACGCCGCCGCCATCCGCGTGCTGTTCGAGCGGGCCGGCCATTGCAGCATGCGCGACGCGCTGCTGGCGCGCTGGGCCGGCGAGTCGGTCAACAGCCTGCTGCCGGCCGGGCAGATCGGCGGCCCGGTGCTGATGGTGCGCTACCTGGCCCAGCGCGGCGTGCGCATGCGCGACGCCGCCGCCGCCATCACGGTCAGCACCACCATGCAGGCGCTGGCGCAGATGGTGTTCGCCTTTACCGGGCTGGCGCTGTTCGGCCTGTACGGCGGGCATGAGGCGCTGTCCGACCTGCGCACGCCCACCCTGATCGTCACCGCGGTGCTGGGACTGTGCATCGTGGGCTTCTATTTCGTGCAGAAGCGCGGCCTGTTCGGCCGCGTGCTGCGCGTGCTGTCGAAGCTGTTCGGCAAGCGCGACTGGAGCGGGCTGACCACGCGCGCCGACGCGGTGGACGCGGCCGTGCACGACATGTACCGCGAACGCGCCAAGGTCGCCAGGACCTTCGCGCTGAGCCTGGCCGGCTGGGTGGTCGGCACCGGCGAAGTCTGGCTGGCCCTGCATTTCCTCGGCCATCCGGTGAGCTGGCTCGATGCCCTGCTGCTGGAAAGCGTGGGGCAGGCCATCCGCGGCGCCGCCTTCGCGATTCCCGGCTCGCTGGGCGCGCAGGAAGGCGGCTACCTGCTGCTGGCGCCCATCGTGGGGCTGCCGCCCGACGCGGCGCTGGCGCTCTCGCTGGCCAAGCGCGCCCGCGAGATCGGCCTCGGCGCGCCGGGGCTGCTGTATTTGCATTTGAGTGAAAGAAGTTTCCAGCGTCGGCGTGCCACGGCCAGCACCACAAGTGCGGCGGCCAGTGTGCAGGCCACTACCGATTGATCGAAGCTATTTGCATGGGTGCGGAGAAAGAATGCGAGCAATCATTCTTGCCGCAGGCCTAGGCCTGCGACTGCAGCAACAGCCCGGGGAGCAATACCCGAAGTGCCTGTTGCGTTTTGAGGGGATGACCCTGCTGGAGCGCCACCTGCGCATGCTGGATGCGGCGGGTGTCGACGAGATCGTGCTGGCGCTCGGCTTCCAGCCCGAACAGGTGGAAACCGAGCTGCGGCGCCTGGGCCGCCAGCCGTATCCGGAGATCGTGCTGAACCCGCGCTATGACCTGGGCAGCGTGCTGACCGTGCATACCGTGGCCGACGCGCTCACCCGCGGCGGCGACGTGCTGCTGATGGACGCCGACGTGCTCTACGACGAACGCATCCTGCGCGCGCTGGTGGCCGGCGAGACCACCAACCGCCTGCTGATCGACCGCGATTTCGAAGCCGGCGACGAGCCCGTCAAGCTGTGCCTGAAGGACGGCGTGCCGGTCGAACTGCGCAAGCAGCTGGCGGTGGGCCTGGAGTACGACACCATCGGCGAATCCGTCGGTTTCTTCCGCTTTCAGGAACAGACCGCGCGCCGCCTGGCCGAGATCGTCAAGGGCTACGTCGACAGCGGCCGCGCCAACATGCCGCACGAAGAAGCGGTGCGCGACCTGCTGCTCGAAGGCGGCCACGTCTTCGACACCGCCGACGTGAGCGGCGCGCCCTGGATCGAAATCGATTTTCCCGGCGACGTCGCGCGCGCGCGCGACGAAGTCCTGCCCGAACTACAGCGCCTCGTGGGAGCAGCACAATGAACGCAATCGACCCGATTTTCCCGCGCGCCACGCGCGCCGCCCGCCTGCGCCAGATGCTGGTCGGCAAGGAACTCGAATTCATCATGGAAGCCCACAACGGCCTGTCCGCGCGCATCGTGCGCGAGGCCGGCTTCAAGGGCATCTGGGCCTCGGGCCTGGCGATCTCCGCGCAGTTCGGCGTGCGCGACAACAACGAGGCGAGCTGGACCCAGGTGGTCGACAACCTCGAGTTCATGGCCGACGCCAGCGACCTGCCGATCCTGCTCGACGGCGACACCGGCTACGGCAACTTCAACAACATGCGCCGCCTGGTGCGCAAGCTCGAACAGCGCGGCATTGCCGGCGTGTGCATCGAGGACAAGCAGTTCCCCAAGACCAACAGCTTCATCGACGGCGAGCGCCAGCCGCTGGCCGAGATCGATGAGTTCTGCGGCAAGATCAAGGCCGGCAAGGACTCGCAGGCCGACGACGATTTCTCCATCGTGGCGCGCGTCGAAGCGCTGATCGCCGGCTGGGGCATGGACGAGGCGCTGCGCCGCGCCGAGGCCTACCGCCAGGCCGGCGCCGACGCCATCCTGATCCACAGCAAGCTGTCCAAGCCCGACGAGATCCTCACGTTCGCGCGCGAGTGGGCCGGCCGCGGCCCGCTGGTGATCGTGCCGACCAAGTACTACAGCACGCCGACCGAGGCCTACCGCAAGGCCGGCATCAGCCTGGTGATCTGGGCCAACCACCTGATCCGCGTGGCCGCCTCGTCGATGCAGGCCGTGGCCCGCGAGATCCACGACAGCGAGACGCTGGTCAACGTGGAAGACCGCATCGCCACCGTCAACGAGATCTTCCGCCTGCAGGACGCCGACGAATACTCGGCCGCCGAGAAGATCTACCTGTCCGGCGCGCAGGTGCCGGGCGCCGCGGTGGTGCTGGCCGCCGGGCGCGGCAAGGGCCTGGAAGCGCTGACCGAGGACAAGCCCAAGATCATGCTGCCGGTGGCCGGCAAGCCGCTGCTGCGCTGGCTGGTGGACGCGTTCAAGAAGCAGTCGATCAACGACATCACCGTGGTGGGCGGCTACCAGGCCGGCGCCATCGACACCGCCGGCATCAAGCTGGTGGTCAACGAGCGCCACGCCCAGACCGGCGAGCTGGCCTCGCTGGCCTGCGCGGTGGATGGCCTGCAGACCGACACCGTGATCGCCTACGGCGACCTGCTGTTCCGCAGCTACATCCTGCGCGACCTGCTCGAAAGCGAGGCGCCGTTCAGCGTGGTGGTGGATTCCTCGCAGAACGCGCCGGCCAACCAGAGCGTGCACGACTTCGCCTGGTGCTCGGCGCCGGACGACCGCGACCTGTTCGGCCAGAAGGTGCTGCTGCGCCATGTCTCGAGCAAGGCCGAGCAGGCGGGCGCCGCGCCCGCGCAGCCGGCCAACGGCCGCTGGATCGGCCTGCTCAACGTGCGCGGCGAAGGGCGCGCGCGCCTGCAGAAGCTGATCGGCGAGCTGCGCGCGCGCGATGACTTCGACACGCTGGACCTGCCCGCGCTGCTCAACGCGCTGGTCGAGGCCGGCGAGGAAATCGAGGTCAAGTACGTGCACGGCCACTGGCGCGGCGTGAACGACCTGGACGACTTCCGCCGCGCGGGCGATTTCGCCCACACGCAGACCCAGTTCGCGGCCGGCACCACGGACGGCGAGGAAGCCCGATGATCGAAGCGGCACAGTTCGTCGAGGCCGCGCGCGCGCGCGGTTTCGACTGGTATGCCGGGGTGCCGTGCTCGTACCTGACGCCGTTCATCAACTACGTGCTGCAGGACCCCACGCTGCATTACGTCTCGGCCGCCAACGAAGGCGATGCCGTGGCGCTGATCGCGGGCGTCACGCTGGGCGCGCGCGGCGGCCGGCGCGGCATCACCATGATGCAGAACTCGGGCCTGGGCAACGCGGTCAGCCCGCTGACCTCGCTGACCTGGACCTTCCGCCTGCCGCAGCTGCTGATCGTCACGTGGCGCGGCCAGCCCGGCGTGGCCGACGAGCCGCAGCACGCGCTGATGGGCCCGGTCACGCCGAACATGCTCGACACCATGGAGATTCCATGGGAGACCTTCCCCACCGACCCGGCCGAGGTCGGCCCGGCGCTGGACCGCGCGGTGGCCCACATGGACGCCACCGGCCGGCCCTACGCGCTGGTGATGCAGAAGGGCAGCGTGGCGCCGTACCCGCTCAAGGAACAGGCGCGCCCCGCGCCGCGCCCCAAGGCCGTGCCGCGCGCCGCGCTGCAGGGCGCGCCGGTGCTGCCCACGCGCCGCGAGGCGCTGCAGCGCGTGATCGCGCATTCGCCGCCGGGCAAGACCGTGGTGCTGGCCTCCACCGGTTTCTGCGGGCGCGAGCTGTACGCGCTCGATGACCGCGCCAACCAGCTCTACATGGTCGGCTCGATGGGCTGCCTGACGCCGTTCGCGCTCGGCCTGGCGCTGGCGCGCCCGGACCTGGACGTGATCGCCGTGGACGGCGACGGCGCGGCGCTGATGCGCATGGGCGTGTTCGCCACGCTCGGCGCCTACGGCCCGCCCAACCTGACTCACGTGCTGCTGGACAACGGCGCGCACGATTCCACCGGCGGCCAGGCGACCGTCTCGCACAATGTCTCGTTCGCCGGCGTGGCCGCCGCCTGCGGCTATGCCGAGGCGGTCGAGGGCGACAGCCTCGCGGTGCTGGACGAAGTGCTGGCGCGGCCGGCCGCGGAGGCCGGCCCGCGCCTGGTGGCGCTGTCGATCAGCGCCGGCACGCCGGACGGCCTGCCGCGCCCGACCGTGACGCCGGTCGAGGTCAGGACCCGCCTGGCCCGCCATATCGGCGCGGATATCGGCGCCGATCTCGACACGGCCGCCGCTGCCGCCGCCGTACAAGGAGCCAAGTGATGCTGCTACTCAACCCGGGTCCCGTCACGCTGAGCGAGCGCGTGCGCCGCAGCCTGCTGCAGCCCGACCTGTGCCACCGCGAAAGCGAGTTCTTCGACCTGCAGGACGAAGCGCGCGCACGGCTGCTCGACGTCTACCGGCTCGATCCGGCCGCCTGGACCGCGGTGCTGATGACCGGCTCCGGCACCGCCGCGATGGAGAGCATGACCGCCGCGCTGGTGCCCGCCGACGGCAAGCTGCTGGTGGTGCAGAACGGCGTCTACGGCGAGCGCATCGCGCAGATCGCCAGCCAGTACCGCATCGCCCACGAAGTGGTGGCGCACGACTGGAAGCAGGCGCCCGACCTGGACCGCATCGCCGCCGCGCTCGAGGCCGATCCCGCCATCACGCACGTGGCCGTGATCCACCACGAGACCACCACCGGGCGCCTCAACGACCTGCCGGCGCTCGACGCGCTATGCCGCGCGCGCGGCGTGCGGCTGCTGGTGGACGGCGTCAGCAGCTTCGGCGCCGAGGCGATCGACTTCGGCGGCCACGTCGACGCCGTGGCGGCCACCGCCAACAAATGCCTGCACGGCGTGCCCGGCGTGTCGTTCGTCATTGTGCGGCGCAGCGCGCTGGAGCAGGCCGCGAGCCGTACCTATTACCTCGACCTGGGCCGCCTGGCGCGCCTGCAGGACCAGCGCAACACGCCGTTCACGCCCGCCGTGCACGCGTATTACGCCCTGGTGGAAGCGCTGCGCGAACTAGCCGACGAAGGCGGCTGGCAAGCCCGCCACGCCCGCTACGCCGGCCTGGCCGAACGCGCGCGCGCGGGGCTCGAGGCGCTGGGCATACCGGCGCTGTGGCCGGCCGCGCAGTCCTCGGTGGTGCTGCGTGCCTACCACCTGCCGGCCGGGCTTTCGTATGCGCAGCTGCACGATGGCCTGAAGGCGCGCGGCTTCGTCATCTACGCCGGGCAGGGCGGCCTGTCCGCCGAGCTGTTCCGCATTTCCACCATGGGGAACATCCAGCCGGACGATATCGAGCGCCTGCTGCAGGGCTTCCGGGAACTGACGCGGTAAAAGTTACAACGGCGCTTCCCGGTTGCGCCACGCAGCACCGATGGCGGCAGCCGCGGGTTTCCCGTGCTGCCGCCATTTGGTTTTTGCGCCCGAGGCACTAGCATTAGGTATTGGTTGCGGCATGCCTCGCGGGGCCGGCCGCGACGTCATCCGTTCGTGGTCGTACATCGGGAGGTACTCGCGATGCGTCGCCTCTTTCGCTGCCGCTGTCTTGCCGCTGCCGGGCTCCCCGCCGCCGCCGTCGCGGCCTGCGTCGCGCTCGCGCTGGCCGCGGGGCTGCCGCCGGCCGCCACCGCCGCCGACATCGTCGCGCCCGCCGTGGACCGTTCCTCGCCCGACCGCATGGTGCGCGCGGCCGTGGAGGGCGTGCTGACCACCATCCAGGCCAATCCCGATACCCGCAACGGCGATCTCGACAAGATCACCGCCGTGGTGCGGCGCCAGTTCCTGCCCTATACCGATTTCGAGCACACCACGCGGCTGGCCGTCGGCGCGGCCTGGCGCACCGCCACGCCGGAACAGCAGAAGCAGCTGTATGAGCAGTTCCAGACCCTGCTGGTGCGCAGCTACGCGCTCTCGCTGGCGCAGGTACGCGACCAGGCCCTGAAGTTCCGCTACAAGCCGCCGCGCACCAACGGCAACGACGCCGTGATCGAGACCAGCGTCTTCAACAAGGGCGACGAGGTGCAGATCGACTACCGCCTGCAGCGCGGGCCGGCCGGCTGGGCCATCTACGACATCAACATGAGCGGCGCATGGCTGATCGAGGTGTACCGGCGCCAGTTCGCCGACATCGTGGCCAAGAGCGGCATCGACGGGCTGGTGAAATACCTGACCAGCCATAACGCGGTCTAGCCGCTGGCGGGAGCCGCCGGGACAGGGTCGGCAAGGCTTCGTGACAGGCGCTACCGCGGTCGGCCGCGGCGGGCGGCATCGTCGTGCGTGCGCCACTTTCCGGAACTTGATAGCCCCGAAGGGGTATGGAGACGGGGGAAGCGTGCTGCTACAGTCGCCCCCGGAGCACGCCGGCGGCGTGCGCTTGCCAATAAATAAAAACGGGTCAGGTCACATGTTCCAAGGTATCCATGCCGGCGCGCGGTCTCGCGCGGCCGGCCTGCTCTCGCTCGTCCTCGCCGCGGCCTTGCTGTCCGCCTGCGGCAGCGACGAAACGCCATCTTCCCCAGCCACGCAGACACCCAGCAGCCGCCTCGTCGTCGACACCGGCACGGCCGCGCCCGCGCAGGGCGGCACGCTGACGCTGAAGGCCACCTTGCTCGGCGCCGACGGCCTCGAGGTCAAGGGCGCCAAATTCGCGTGGTCGTCGTCCAACGAAGCGGTCGCGGTAATCGTGTCGGCCTCCGACCAGGCGCCGGCGGCGGCCAGCATGATGCAGCCGGTGGGCACCTATGCGTCGGTGCGCATGCTCGCGCCCGGCGAGGTCGACATCGTCGCCACGGCGACGCTGCCCGACGGCAGCCAGGCCACCAGCACCACGCACCTGGCCGTGCAGGCGCCGGCGGCGAAGACCTATGCGCTGACGCTGTCGCCGTCCACGCTGACGGTCAACTACAGCGCGGCGCCGCAGGTCGTCACGGCGGTGGTGCAGCGCTCGGACGGCGTCGACGGCGCGGCCGATCTGACGGACTGGTCGTGGGCGGTCGACAACGCCACGTTCGCCGCCGCGCCGGCGGCGGACAGCCATTCGGCGCAGGTTTCCACCACGGGCACGCTGGCGGGCACGGGGCAACTCACCGCGTGCGCCAGCACGCCGGCGGGCGACCGGCTGTGCGCCAATGCCGCGCTGGCGCGGCCGCTGGTGGCGCTGCCCTCGATCGCGTTCTCGGCGCCGTCGCTGAGCGTGAAGCCGGGCCGCACCGGCACCGTGACGGCGACGCTGACCGACGGGCCGGGCGCCGACCTGGCCGGCCGGGCGACGCTGGCGTGGTCGATCCAGCAAAGCGGCACGGCCGCATCCATCGTCGGCATGCCCACCAGCACCAGCGTGACGATCGGCCTCGATGCCGCACAGGTCGACGCCTATGTTGCGACGCTGACGCTGACGGCGACCTATCCGGACGGCCGCACCAACAGCAGCACGCTGCCGCTGACGTCCACGGGCGCATGGACACGCCTGCCGGATGCGCCCATCGCCAGCCCGACGGTCATCAGCCTGGCCATCGACGGCACACGTGTGTGGCGGCTGAGCGCCGACGGCAGCCAGCCGGCGCGGCTGGAGCGCTTCGGTGCGCTCGACGCCGCTCCGCGCGAACCTGCTACGGCGTTGCCGGCGGCGGCGCGCGGCGTGTGGCTGGCGGCGGATACGGACCCGGCGAATTCGGCGGTGGTGGTGCAACTGGGTGCGGATGGCGCGGGCGTGCCGTTCGGCAGCTTCGATGCGGAGCTTGTCGGCCCCCTCACGAGCTTCTCGCTGATGGACTGCGCGCAATATACGGCCTCTTCCACTGCGGGGCGTGCCTTCGTGAAGGCCAGCGTCGGCACCGGCATTGTCTCGACGGGCTGGTGTGCCAATTCGTGGATATGGTGGTGGCAGCAGGTGGGTGGTGATGCGTATTTCAGCTATTTCGACGGCTCACCAGTTCTTGACGCGCGTCCGCTTCCCGCTGGTGGTGGCTTGGCTGTCCAGGCAGACGGATCGCGCAGCTTCGTGTGGGCGGACGGCGACGGAATTTCTTGGGGCGCCGTGGCACCGATAAACCTTGGCCTTGGGGCCGTCCAGGGGAATGCCGTCAATGAAAATGCGCCACTCTATGGTTATGCGAGCGGCTCCGGGATCGTTGTCAACGCCGGACCAGGCATCCCCTATGCGCCTGTCGCGGCCGCGGTACCGCCATTGACGAAGCTGAGCGCCGTCCCGCATTTCGTGGTGGGGCTCGCCGCGTCGTCGCTTGCTGTCCTCGATACGGACAGCAACACGCCGACGACGCTCGCGCTGCCGGGCAACGGCACTGCGACCGACTTCGTGAGCGCAGCCGCCGCGAACGGCAAGCTGCGCATCGCCGCCCGGCTGGCCGACGGCTCGGTGTGGGTCTACGATCAGCCTTGACGCGGGCGTGATTGCGGTCCGCGCGCTGCGCGCCAGCGCGACGGACCGCGCCCGCGCAGGGGCATAAATTCCTGATTTGCTAGTGCGGAAATATTCGTGGACCGGGGTGCGGGCGCTTGCCTAGACTGCATCCCCTGGCATCGCGCGGCGCTGTGTCACCCACCGCGCCGGCCGCCGTGCCACCGTCTCCAACGCAACCGCACCCAGGCAGACCGCTCATGACCCTGCGCAAGATCCTCTCCACGCTCCTGGCCGCCTCGGCGGCGCTCGCCATCGGCGCGGCTCCCGCGCTGGCCGCCGACAAGACCATCAAGGTAGGCGTGCGCGGCGGTGTCGACGAAGAAATCTGGGAAGTCGTCACCCAGGTGGCCAAGAAACAGGGCCTCAACGTACAGCCCATCGTCATCACCGGCACCGCCAGCCCCAACGAGGCGCTCAACAACGGCGACCTCGACGCCAACGCGTTCCAGCACAAGCCGTTCCTGCGCGACCAGGTCACGCAGCGCGGCTACAAGATCGTGGCGGTGGCCGACACGCTGATCTCGCCGATCGCCTTCTACTCGAAGAAGTACAAGTCGCTCGAGGCGCTGCCGGCCGGCGCGCGCATCGGCATTCCCAACGACCCGAGCAACCAGACCCGCGCGCTGGTGATCCTGCGCGACCACGGCCTGATCAAGCTGCGCGACGGCTTCGATCCGTTTACCGGCACCGCCACGCTGGCCGACGTGACCGCCAACCCGAGGAAGCTGGACCTGGTGGAAAGCGCCTCGGTGGTGCTGGCGCGCTCGCTGCCGGACGTGGACGCGGCCGCCGTGATCAACACCTTCGCCTACCAGGCCGGCCTGATCGCCACGCGCGACGGCATTGCCGTGGAGAAGAAGGAGCAGAACCCCTACGTCAACGTGATCGCCGTGCGCGAGCGCGACAAGGCCGCGCCGTGGGTGGCGCCGCTGGTCAAGGCCTATCAGTCGGAAGAAGTGCGCAAGTTCATCCTGAGCAAGTACCAGGGCTCGGTGATCCCGGCGTTCTGACGCCGCCGCCGTCGCCGCCGTTCCAGGAGGATCCACCGTGTCCCAGGCGCCCCCGCAGCCTTCCCCAGAGCCGTCCGCGCTGCCGCACATCGTGTTCGAGCAGCTCCGCAAGCAGTATCCCGGCGCGCCGTCCGCCGCGCTGTCCGCGGTGTCGTTCACCGTGGCGCGCGGCGAGATCTTCGGCATCATCGGCCGCAGCGGCGCCGGCAAGTCCACGCTGCTGCGCACCATCAACATGCTGGAGCGCCCGAGCAGCGGCCACGTGCGCGTGGACGGCGTGGACGTGGGCACGCTCGACGAGGACGGCCTGGTGGCGCTGCGCCGGCGCGTGGGCATGATCTTCCAGCATTTCAACCTGCTCTCGGCCAAGACCGTGTTCGAGAACGTGGCGCTGCCGCTGCGCGTGGCCGGCGTGCCGCGCGCGCAGATCGCGCCGCGCGTGACGGAACTGCTCGAACTGGTGGGCCTGGCCGGCAAGGCGCAGGTGTATCCGGCCATGCTGTCGGGCGGGCAGAAGCAGCGCGTGGGCATTGCGCGCGCGCTGGTGCAGCGCCCGGAGATCCTGCTGTGCGACGAGGCGACCTCGGCGCTGGACCCGGAAACCACCGAATCGATCCTGGCCCTGCTGCGCGACATCAACCGCCGCTTTGGCCTGACCGTGGTGCTCATCACCCACGACATGGCGGTGATCCGCCAGGCCTGCGACCGCGTGCTGGTGCTCGACCACGGCCACGTGGTGGAGCTCGGCACGGTGGAGCAGGTGTTCGCCCAGCCGCAGGCCGCCGCCACGCTGGCGCTGCTGCGTCCGCTGCGGCTGGCCAGCGGCGCGGCGAGCGTGGCCGGCATGGCCAGCATCGCCGGCGCGGCGGTCGCGGCCAATGAAGTCGGTGCGGTCGAGGCCGGCACGCGCGCCAGGCACAAGGAGGCAGCGGACCATGTTCCCGCCATTGGCTGACAAGTATGTGAAGGCGCTGGGCGAGACCCTGCTGATGACCGGTTCCGCCTGCCTGGTGGTGTTCGTGTGCGGCATGGCGCTGGCGATCGTGCTGACGCTCAGCGCGCCGGGCGGCCTGCGGCCGCGACCGCGCCTGCACCGCGTGCTGTCGGTGCTGGTCAACACCTTCCGCTCGGTGCCCTTCATCATCCTGCTGGTGGCCATGCTGCCGGTCACGCGGCTGATCGTGGGCACCACCATGGGCACGTGGGCGGCCGTGGTGCCGCTGAGCGTGCACCTGGTCCCGTTCTTCGCGCGCATCGCGCAGGTCAGCCTCAACGAGATCGACCCGGGGCTGATCGAGGCCGCGCGCGCAATGGGCTGCCGGCGCTGGCACATCGTGCGCCACGTGCTGCTGCCGGAGGCGCTGCCGGGCATCGTGGGCGGCGCCACGGTCACCGTGATCGCCATGATCGGCTCCTCGGCGATGGCCGGCGCGGTCGGCGCCGGCGGCCTTGGCGACCTCGCCATCCGCTATGGCTACGAGCGCTACGAGACCGCCGTGATGTTCAACGTCATCGCCATCCTGATCGCGCTGGTGACGCTGGTGCAGTTCGGCGGGGAGCGGCTCGCGCGCCGGTTCGACCACCGGCGCTGAGAGACGCCGTCGAAATGATTCCGGCGTCGTTGCACGGCCTTGCCGTACTACTTGTACTGTCGCTGTCCGCGGCCGCGCGCCTGGCCAGAACCGCTTCGCTTCATCTTGATAGCGTCTCTTGGCGGGCTTCTTGTCTTCTACTGGCGGTACGACGGATCGCTGCGGTCGAGCTGGCGCAGCAGCGCGGCCCAGTGCTTGCGCGTGACCGCGCCGCCGGTGTTGCGGATCGCCACGTCGGCCACCTTGCGGGCCACCGCGTCCGGCGCGATGATCAGCGGCGCGCCGCCGGACTGCGCGGCCAGCTGCGCCACGCACGCGCGTTCTAGCACATGCAGTTCCTGGAAGGCCTGCGCGATGGTGGGCCCGCAGGTCAGCAGGCCGTGGTTGCGCAGGATGAAGATGTTCTTGTCGCCGAGGTCCGCCACCAGGCGCACGCGCTCGTCGAGGTCGAGGGCGATGCCTTCGTAGTCGTGGTAAGCCACCCGCCCGAAGAAACGCATGGCGTGCTGCGAGATCATCAGCAGGCCGTCGCGCTGCGCCGAGACGCCGATGCCGGCCGCGGTGTGGGTATGCAGCACGCAGCCCACGTCATGGCGCGCGCCATGCAGCGCGCTGTGGATGGTGTAGCCGGCGGGGTTGATGCCCAGGCCGGTGTCGTCGCGCACGATCTCGCCGTCGATGTCGACCTTGACCAGGTTGGACGCGCTGATTTCCTCGAAGGTCAGGCCGTAGGCATTGATCAGGAAATGCTCGTCCGGGCCGGGCACGCGCGCGGAGAAGTGGGTGTAGATGTGGTCGGTCCAGCGGAACTGCGCGGCCAGCCGGTAGGCGGCCGCCAGTTCGACGCGCACGGCCCATTCCTGGGGCGAGACCTCGGCCTGGACGGCGGGGAAATGCAGCGAGGGAAGGGCAAAGGCGGGGTCCTGCGAAGCCAGCGACGGCTCGGTGACGGCGTTCATGCGGCGCTCCATGATGTGGGGTGGGTGCCGCCACATCATACGGCGGCACGGGCGACCGTGCCAACGCAGCGAACCACATATGGAAATGCGCGCGGCGCCGTCCCGTAGAATCGCTCCCTGCGCGCGCCGGGCATCGCGCCCGGGAACGCGTGACACAGAACGCGCAACACAGAACGCGCCGCACAGAACAACAAGACAGGAGAGCATCTTGAAGACACCCCACGCCCTGATCGCCGCCGCCCTGGCGATGGCCGGCACGCTTGCCCATGCCGCCTATCCCGAGCGCCCCATCAAGCTGATCGTGCCGTTCCCGCCCGGGCAGGCCACCGACATTTTCGCGCGCGCGCTGGCCGAACGGCTCGGCAAGCAGCTCGGCCAGCCGGTGGTGGTGGACAACCGCGCCGGGGCCGGCAGCAACCTCGGCATGGAGATCGCCGCGCATGCCGCGCCCGACGGCTACACGCTGGTGATGGCAGGCAGCGCGATGGCCATCAACCAGACCCTGTACAAGAAACTGAACTACAACCCGCGCCAGGACTTCCAGCCGATCTCGGGCGTGTTCTCGGTGCCGCTGGTGTTCCTCGCCACGCCGGGCTCGGGCATTGCCTCGCTGCACGACCTGATCGCCAGGGCCAAGGCGGCGCCGGGCAAGTACAGCTACGCTAGCGCCGGCATCGGCGGCACCCAGCACCTGTCCGCCGAGATGCTCAAGGCCCAGGCGGGCATCTTCATGGTGCATATCCCGTACAAGGGCAGCGGCCCCGCGCAGTCCGACTTTCTCGGCAACCAGATCCCGCTGATGGTGGATTCGGTCACCGCGGCGCTGCCGCTGATCCAGTCGAAGAAAGCCGTCCCGCTGGCGGTGACGGTGGCCAGGCGCACGCCGCAGCTGCTGTCGGTGCCGACCGTGCGCGAGGAAGGCGTGCCCGGCTTCGAGGCGCTGGGCTGGGCCATCCTGATGGCGCCGAAGGGCTTGCCGCCGGCGCTGACCAGCCAGCTCAACGCGGAGACCGTGAAGGCGCTGCAATCGCCCGAACTGCAGAAGTTCATCGTGGACCGCGGCTCGGAGCCGATGCCGATGAGCCCCGAGGAAACCGGCCGGTTCGTCGACAGCGAGATCCGCAAGTGGGGTCCGGTGGTGATCCGTTCGGGAGCGCAGGCGGACTGAGGACGGCGATGGCGCCACCGCCGGGCGGGCACGGCGGCATGATGCGCCGTGCCCGCCGCGCCGCGCACGGCGCCGCGCGTGGCTGTTTTCCCGGTGCTCAGGCGAGCGCGGGGTAGTCGATGTAGCCTTCCGCGCCCGGGTGGTAGAAGGTTTCCGGCTGCGGCGCGTTGAGCGGCGCGTCGATCTGCAGGCGGCGCGGCAGGTCCGGGTTGGCGATGAACAGCTGGCCGAAGGCCACCGCATCGGCTTCGCCGGCTGCCAGCACGCGCTGCGCGGTGTCCTTGGTCATGCGTTCGTTGGCGATGTAGACGCCGCCGAAGGCCTGCTTCAGGGCCGGTCCCAGGCGGTCGTCGCCGAGCGCCTCGCGCGCGCAGATGAAGGCGATCTTGCGCTTGCCGAGCTCGCGCGCCACGTAGCCGAAGGTGGCGGCCGGGTCGGAGTCGCCCATGGTGTGGGCGTCGCCGCGCGGCGCCAGGTGCACGCCCACGCGCGCCGCGCCCCACACGTCGATGCAGGCGTCGGTCACTTCCAGCAGCAGGCGGGCGCGGTTCTCGATCGGGCCGCCGTAGGCGTCGGTGCGCTTGTTGGTGCTGTCCTGCAGGAACTGGTCGAGCAGGTAGCCGTTGGCGCCGTGCACTTCCACGCCGTCGAAGCCGGCGGCCTTGGCGTTTTCGGCGCCGTGGCGGTAGGCGGCCACGATGCCCGGGATCTCGTCGGTTTCCAGCGCGCGCGGCGTGACGTAGGGGCGCTGCGGGCGGACCAGGCTGACGTGGCCCTTGGCGGCGATGGCGCTGGGCGCCACCGGCAGGTCGCCGTCGAGGAAGACCGGGTCGGAGATGCGGCCCACGTGCCAGAGCTGCAGGAAGATGCGGCCGCCGGCGGCGTGCACGGCATCGGTGACCACCTTCCAGCCGGCCACCTGCTCGTCGGACCAGATGCCCGGGGTGTCGGCGTAGCCCACGCCCTGCGGCGTGACGGCGGTGGCCTCGCTCAGGATCAGGCCGGCCGAGGCGCGCTGCACGTAGTACTCGGCCATGAGGGCGTTGGGCACGCGGCCGCCGCCCACCGCGCGCGAGCGCGTCAGCGGCGCCATGATGACGCGGTTGGGCAGGTCGAGGTCGCCAATGCGGATCGGGTCGAAAAGGGTAGTCATGGTTCGTCCGGTATCAGGAGAGACAGCAGGTAGACAGGCACCATCGGTGCGGAAAACAGGGCGCTCGCGCGCCGCCGGGGTTCAAAGATCGCGGTGCAGCCGGTCCAGGAAGGCCTGGATGGTCTGCTCGTTGCGCTTGAAGAAAATCCATTGGCCGACCCGCTTCGACGTCACCAGCTCCGCGCGCTGCAGCGTGGCGAGGTGCGCCGACACCGTGGACTGCGACAGCCCGGTACGCGCATCGATCAGGCCCGCGCACACGCCGATGTCGAGCGGATGGTCCTGCATGGCGAAATTCGCTTCCGGGTCTTTCAGCCAGCCCAGGATATTGCGCCGCAGCGGGTTGGCGAGGGCCTTGAGGATGGCGTCGATGTCGATGTCGTCGGTGTCGTCGGTGTCCATTTGGGGGGGCGGGTCGGCTCGCGGAAGAACGGCCTGTTTCGTTTTTTACCGAAACATATATCCGTTTCTCTCAAAATTAATATCGCAACTATACGATATACGCAGCAACCTTGCCGAGGTGCCTTTTGCTGCGCATTGCCGCGGGCGATCCGGCGCGCTGCGCATCATTTGGTTGCTTAAAGAAACCAAGTTAAATAGACTCCATCTGGTTTTCTAAAAAAACCAGATGGAGTCTCGCATGACCGCCAATGCCTGCATCGACGCCGATGCGCGCGCGATACCGCCCGCCGCCGCGGCGCCCGCCCGCATGCCCCCCGCGCTGGTCTGGCTGTTCGCGCTGGCCTGCGGGCTGAGCGTGGCCAACGTCTATTACGCGCAGCCGCTGCTGGACGCCATGGCGCGCGAGTTCGGTTTTGCCGAGAGCGCGGTCGGCATCGTGGTGACCGCCACCCAGGCCGGCTGCGCGCTGGCGCTGCTGTTGCTGGTGCCGCTGGGCGACCTGGTGGACCGGCGCCGGCTGATCCTGCTGCAACTGCTGCTGCTGGCCCTGGCGCTTGGGCTGGTCAGTTTCGCCGCCACGCGCCCCGCGCTGCTGGCCGGCATGCTGGCGGTGGGCTTGCTCGGCACGGCCATGACGCAGGGGCTGATCGCGTTCGCCGCCACGCTGGCCGCGCCCGGCGAGCGCGGGCGCGTGGTGGGCGCGGCGCAGGGCGGCGTGGTGATCGGCCTGCTGGCCGCGCGCGCCATGGCGGGCGTGCTGGCCGACCTGGCCGGCTGGCGGGCGGTGTACGCGACATCGGGCGCGCTGGCGCTGCTGTTGCTTGCGGTGCTGGCGCGCCGCCTGCCGCGCCAGGCCGCGGCGCCGGTGCGCATGGGTTATGCGCGCCTGCTCGGCTCGATGTTCGTGCTGCTCGCGCGCGAGCGCACGCTGCAGATCCGCGGCGTGCTAGCCATGCTGATGTTTGCCGCCTTCAGCGCGTTCTGGACCGCGCTGGTGCTGCCGCTGAGCGCGCCGCCGCATTCCCTGTCGCACACGGCCATCGGCGCCTTCGGGCTGGTGGGCGCGGCGGGCGCGCTGGCGGCGGCGCGCGCGGGCCGGCTGGCCGATCGCGGCCTGGGCCAGCGCACCACCGGCGTGGCGCTGGTGCTGCTGCTGGCGTGCTGGCTGCCGCTGGCGTTCGCGCCGCAGTCGCTGTGGCTGCTGGCGGCCGGCGTGCTGGTGCTCGACCTGGCCGGCCAGGCCATCCACGTCACCAACCAGAGCCTGGTGTTCCGCGTGAAGCCCGAAGCGCATGGCCGGCTGGTGGGCTGCTACATGCTGTTCTACGCACTGGGCAGCGGCGCCGGCGCCATCGCCTCGACCCACGTCTATGCGCACGCCGGCTGGAGCGGGGTGTGCGTGCTGGGCGCGGCCATCAGCCTGGCGGCGCTGGCCTTCTGGGCGCTCACGCTGCGCGCGATGCCCGCGCCGGGCGGCCAGCCCTGAGTCCGCGGCGGGCAGGCGTGCGCGGACAGCGGCCGGAACTTTCGTTTTCCTTGCGCATCCACATCCATTCCAGGGTGTAAGTTCGGGTAAATCGCGGCGCGGACGGGTCAACCGAACCGCGTCCGCGCGCGTAAGAGCGGTGTCACCCACGCGCTCGCGCGAGCCGAGACAGGACCGCCATGCCTCTTCGCTTTCCACGCCTGACGGCAACGCCGTGCCTGGCCGCGGCCGCCGTGCTGCTGGCCGCCTGCGCGCAAGGCGGGCTGCACGACGACAGCACGCCCGGCGCCCCGCTCAGGCCGGCCGACCTGCACTGGCTCAACAGCGTGACCTTCGGCGCCAACCAGGCCGGCATCGACCGCCTGCGCGAGCTGGGCCGCACGCGCTATCTCGACGAACAGCTCAAGGCGCCCGCGGCCGACAGCGGCGAGCTCGCGGCCGCCATCGGCACATTGAGCGTCGCCCAGCAAAGCGGCGAACAGCGCCTGCGCGGCGTGCGCGCCGAGCAGCAGCGCATCAACACGCTCGCCGACGAGGACGAAAAGCAGAAGGCCCGCGACGCGCTCAACCGCACCGGCAACGAAGTGGTGCTCGACACCGGCCGGCGCCACCTGCTGCGCGCGCTCTATTCGCCGGCACAGTTGCGCGAGCAGATGACGTGGTTCTGGATGAACCATTTCAGCGTGTACTCGGGCAAGGGCTCGGTGCGCTGGGTGCTGGCCGACTACGAGGACAAGGCCATCCGGCCGCGCGCGCTCGGCAGGTTCCGCGACCTGCTGATGGCCACCGTGACCGCGCCCGCCATGCTGGAGTACCTGGACAACGCGCAGAGCGCCGCCGGCCGCATCAACGAAAACTACGCGCGCGAGCTGATGGAGCTGCACACGCTCGGCGTGTCCGGCGGCCCCAGCGGCTCGCGCTACACGCAGCAGGACGTGCAGGAGCTGGCGCGCGTGCTGACCGGGCTCGGCATCAACGCCAGCGGCCAGGCGCCGAAGCTGCCGCCGCAGAAGCAGGCGCTGTACCGCGCCGACGGCGTGTTCGAGTTCAACCCGAACCGCCACGACTTCGGCGCCAAGACCTTGCTCGGCCACCGCATCGAGCCCTCCGGCTTCCATGAGGTGGAGCAGGCCGTGGACATCCTCAGCCGCGATCCGGCCACGGCGCGCTTCCTCTCGGCCAAGATCGCCGCGCACTTCGTCGGCGACGCGCCGCCGCCGGCGCTGGTCGACCGCATGGCGGCGGCGTTCGCCAGGAGCGACGGCGATATCGCCACCGTGCTGCGCACGCTGTTCCTGTCGGCCGAGCTCGATGCCACGCTGGCCTCCGGCACGCGCCGCTTCAAGGACCCGATGCAGTTCGTGGCGTCGTCGCTGCGGCTGGCGTACGACGGCCGCATGGTGGCCAACCTGCGCCCGGCCATCGGCTGGCTCAACCAGCTCGGCGAGCCGCTCTACGGCCGCGTCACGCCGGACGGTTTCCCCGCCGCGGAAAGCGCGTGGGCCAGCTCGGGCCAGATGGTCAAGCGCTTCGAGATCGCGCGCGCGATCGGCTCCGGGCAGGCCGGGCTGTTCTCGCAGGACGACGGCAAGCCGGCCGAGCGCACGGGCTTTCCGCAGCTTGGCAACCGCATGTACTTCGGCAGCATCGAGTCCACGCTCGGGCCCGCCACGCGCACCGCCATGACGCAGGCCGCGTCGCAGGCCGAATGGAACACGATATTGTTGTCTTCGCCCGAGTGGATGCAGGACTGATTACGACACAGGAGCCGCTATGCAACGACGTGAATGGCTCAGGCGCGCCGGCATGGCCGGGCTGGCCACGCTGGCGCCCGGCATCGTCTCGCGCGCTTATGCGCTGCCGCAGCAGGCCGACGCGCGCTTCCTGCTGGTATTCCTGCGCGGCGGCTACGATGCCACCAACGTGCTGGTGCCCGCGGGCAGCGATTTTTATTATGCCTCCCGGCCCACGATCGCCATCGCCCGGCCGGCTGCGCCCGGCCTGCCCGGCGATCCGCGCGCGGCGCTGTCGCTGGCGGCGGCCTCCGGCGGGGGACCGGAGCGGGGCATCGGCGACTGGGCGCTGCATCCCGCGCTCAGGGGCAGCATGCTGCCGCTGTGGCAGAAGCAGCAGCTTGCCTTCGTGCCGTTTGCCGGCACGGAGGACTTGTCGCGCAGCCACTTCGAGACGCAGGACGGCGTGGAAGCGGGCCTGCCGCCGGCGGGCGCCGGGTCGCCGTTGCGCGGCACCGGCTTTCTCAACCGGCTGGCCGGCGCCATGGGCGGACGCGCCGCGCCGGTGGCCTTTACCGACGGCCTGCCGGTGGTGCTCAGCGGGCCGCTCAACGTGCCCAACGTCTCGCTCAAGGGCACCGGGCGCACGCCGTTCGACGAGCGCCAGACGCGCGTGCTGGCGCAGATGTACCGCGGCACGCGTTTCGAGTCACTGATCGACGAAGGCTTCGAGCTGCGCCAGACGGTGGCGCAGGAGGCCGAGGCCATGCAGCGCCGCAACGCCATGCTGACGCAGGGCGGGCAGGGCGATGGCGATGCCGCCATGGCTGCCCGCATGCAGGAGATGCAGGCGGCCAACCGGCGCGCGCTCAGCGCGAGGGGGTTCGAGCTCGAAGCGCGCCGCATGGCGGGCCTGATGCGCGAACGTTTCAACCTGGGCTTCATCGACGTGGGCGGCTGGGACACGCACGTCAACCAGGGCGGCGCGCAAGGGCAGCTGGCCAGCCTGCTCGACAACCTCGGGCGCGGCATTGCCGGCTTCGCCGAGGAAATCGGCCCGGCGTGGAACCAGACCACGCTGGTGGTGGTGTCGGAGTTCGGCCGCACCTTCCGCGAGAACGGCACGCGCGGCACCGACCACGGCCACGGCACGGTGTACTGGGTGGCCGGCGGCGCGGTGCGCGGCGGGCGCATCGCCGGCGAGCAGGTGGCGGTGGAGCCGCGCACGCTGAACCAGAACCGCGACTGGCCCGTGCTCAACGAATACCGCGCGCTGCTCGGCGGCCTCTTCAAGCGTCTCTACGGGCTGGACGACACGCGCCTGGCGCAGGTGTTTCCCGACACGCGCGCCGTGGATATCGGTCTGGTGTGAGCGGCCTGGCGTGAGCGGACCGCTCCAGGCGGCCGGCCTCAGCCGGCCAGCGCCTTCAGTTCCGCCTGCAGCTTCGCCATCTCCCGCATCACTTCGGCCGTGAACGCCGGGCCCTCCCAGGCGCGGTAGTTCTGCTGCGCATAGGCCAGCGCGTTCTTGTAGTACAGGAAGGCGTTGAGCCGGTTGCGCACGTAGTTGTTCTGCGTGCGCGTGACCTTGCCGGGGCTGCCCATGACGATGGAGTCGGGCGGGATCACGGTGCCTTCCTTGAGGAAGGCATGGCCGGCGACGATGCTGTTGTCGCCGATCACGCAGCCGTCCATGATGGTGGCGTTGATGCCGATCAGGCAGTTGTCGCCGATGGTGCAGCCGTGGATGGTGCAGTGATGGGTGATGGAGCAATGGCTGCCGATGAGGGTGGGCGTGCGGTCGCCCACGTGCAGCATGGCGAAGTCCTGGATGTTGGTGTACGCGCCGATGACGATTTCCGTGTGCTCCGCGCGCGCGGCCGCGTTGATCCAGATCGAGGCGTTCTCGTGCACCGTGATCTTGCCGTAGAGGTAGGCTGATTCGTGCACGTAGGCGCTCGGGTGCAGGCTCACATCCGGTCCGATCACTGCCATTGTCGTCTCCTTGTAGTCATGGCTGGCGTCGGCCGATTGTACGCGCCGGGCGGCGCCGGCTGCCGGTCCGGATTGTGCGGACCTGGCGGCGGTGCTACCTTCGCTGCGTGACGGCGGCCGGTGCCGCCGCGGCCCGCGGGCCAGCCAGGGATATGACATGACAGTTCGACTTTGCCGGACCGCCGCCGGCGCAAAACCGGGCGCGCGCGCATGGGCGCCGGCGCTGGCCCGCCTGTCCGCATTGCTGCTGTGCGGCATCTGCGGCGCCGCGCAGGCGCAGCCGGCCGTGCCGCCGGATACCGCCGCCGCCGCGGCCGCCGCCGCCGCGTCTGCCGCATCTGCCGCGCCGGCGGAGCCGCTGCCCGCCGCGCCGGGCACCATCTGCGACACCGACTGGTTCCAGTCCGGCGCCCGCACGCAGATGGAAGCCGACGGCGACATGCCGATGTCGATCACCATGACGATCCGCCATCCGGTGCGCACCGAGACCGGCTGCAGCGCATGGCTGACGATCCATTCGAAATCGGCGCTCGCCGCGATGATGGGGCCGCCGGTGGTGATGGACCAGGTGCACCACATGAATTTCGACCGCGCGGCCAGCGGCACCGGCGGCACGGTCAGCAGCCAGCGCGCCACCATCAACGCGCGGGCGCGCTACACGCGCCTGTTCGGCGAGGCGTCGTTCCAGGGCCACGGCGTGCTCAGCTATGCCGGGCTGGCGGTGCGCGAAGGCGTGGTGCTGCCGGGCGAGACGCTCACCTCCAGCCTCGACCTGGAGATCCACAGCCTGGCCACCGACGCGCTCGTCACCACCATCCGCGCGCCGTCGGCCTCGGTCACCATCGGCGAGCGCCGCGTGGGCCGCCCGCGCGCCATCGAGACCACGCTCGGCCGCCGCGAGTGCATGCCGATCACCTACGAGAAGCGCAATTCGCTCGGCCCGGTGCTGATGGGCGACGAGGTGATCCAGACGGAACCCGCGGTCATGGAGATCACCGACTGGTACTGTCCGACCGAGTCCTTCGTGCTGCGTACGGAGGTGCGGCAGAAGGGCAAGGTTGAGACCATAGACACCACCGCGCTGGGCGTGGTGGGAGACGACCAGCCCTGACCGGCCGGGTGCGCGCGCAAAAAAAATCTGCCATGACTAAAAAATAGCTTGCAATTAAATAGTGCGCGATCTAAATTACGGTCCATGGACACGAAACGCACTTCCCGGAACAAGCAGGCAGCCACTGGCGCCGGCATCGACAGCGCCTCCGCGCTGCTGCTGGACCACCAGTTCTGCTTTTCCGTGTATGCCACTTCGCTGGCCCTGAACAAGCTATACCGCAAGTTGCTGGCGCCGCTGGGCCTGACCTACCCGCAGTACCTGGTGATGATGGTGTTGTGGGAGGCCGACGGCCTGACGGTATCGGACATCGGCGCGCGCCTGCACCTGGACTCGGCCACGCTGACGCCGCTGCTCAAGCGCATGGAAGCGCAGCAGCTGCTGCGCCGCGAGCGCGCCGCGGCCGACGAGCGGCAGGTCATCGTCACGCTGACCCCGCAAGGGCGCGCGCTGCGGCAGCAGGCCGAGGCGGTGCCGCGCGCGGTGCTGTGCGCGGCGGATTGCGGCATCGAAGAGATCGCGTCGGTCAAGGCGGGGCTGGACAAGCTGCGCGAGCGGTTCGCCGACGCGGGCAGTTGAAAGGCTGAAGGAAGGCCGGCGGCGGCGCGAGCGCGCCGCTGGAATCCGATATATATATAGTGCACGATTCAATCGTCAGCTATGCAGTGTTCCGCAGATAGCTGATAGTAAGCAGGTAGCAGGTAGCAGGTGGCAGATAGCAGACAGCAGTACGGCAGCAAGCAGGAACCACGCAGTACGCAGCACCTCATAACGCAGCACTTCATAACCCACGGCTCCCGGGCCGGCAGTTTCACCCTCACTCAACAAACCGGAGATTCACCATGTCGATCGAAAAAGTCCTCTACCGCGCCAGCGCCACCGCCACCGGAGGCCGCGACGGCCGCGCCGTGTCTTCCGACAACGTGCTGGACGTCAAGCTGGCCACCCCGCGCGAGCTGGGCGGCGCGGGCGGCGCCGGCACCAACCCCGAGCAACTGTTCGCCGCCGGCTATTCGGCCTGCTTCCTGGGCGCGCTGAAGTTCGTCGCCGCGCGCGACAAGATCGCGCTGCCCGCGGATACCTCCATCACCGGCCAGGTCGGCATCGGCGCCATCCCCACGGGCTTCGGCATCGAAGTGGACCTGAACATCTCGCTGCCCGGCGTGGACCGCGCCGTGGCCCAGTCGCTGGTCGACAAGGCGCACATCGTGTGCCCGTACTCGAACGCCACGCGCGGCAATATCGACGTGCGCCTGACGCTGATCTGAGGCGCCGGCGCCGCGGCCCGCCCCCGCACGGGAGGGCGGGCCGCCCGCATGTTCTAGAATCGTGGCGCGGCCTTGCCATTCCGGCGGGGGCGCGCCACGAAAACGAGAACGAAAACGGAGACACCGTGCGCTACGAACTGACAGACCTGCGCCTGTTCCAGGCCATTGCCGAAGCGCAGAACCTGTCCAGCGGGGCATCCGCGATCCACATCACGGCATCCGCCGCCAGCTACCGGCTGAAGAACCTCGAGCATGCGATGGGCACGCCGCTGTTCGTGCGCAACGCGCGCGGCATGGAGCTCACGCCCGCCGGCCAGACCCTGCTCGCGCACGTGCGCGAACTGCTGCAGGGCGTGGAGCGCATGCACGGCGAAGTGGGGCGCTTCTCGGCCGGCCTGAAGGGCCACATCCGCCTGCTGGCCAACAGCAGCTCGCTCAATGGCTTCATCATTCCCAGCGTGAGCCGCTTCCTGGCGGCCAACCCCGACGTCAACATCGACCTGGAGGAGCGCGCCAGCCAGGCCATTCCTTCCGCCGTGGCGGCGCAGGAGGCCGACATCGGCATCCTGGCGGGCGACATCGATGCCGGCGGCGTGCGCGCCGAACGTTATGCCGTGGACGAACTGATCCTGGCCGTGCCGGCCGACCATCCGCTCGCGCGCCAGGCGGAGCTGCGTTTCGGCGCGGCGCTGGAATTCGATTTCGTCTGCATGAGCCGCAGCAGCAGCAATTTCCTCTTCCTGCGCGACATGGCGCAGCGTGCCGGCAAGAGCCCCAACGTGCGGCTGCATGCGCATAGCTTCGAAGCCGCGCTGTCGCTGGTGGAGGCCGGCGTGGGCGTGGCGCTGGTGCCGCGCAGCGTGGCCGCGCAGGCGCTGCGCGAAGCGCGCGTGGCCGGCGTGCGGCTGGCCGAGCCGTGGGCGCGCCGCGAGCTGAACCTGATCGTGCGCGCGGAGCGCAAGCTGCCGTCCTTTACCGCCGCCTTCGTGCAGTTCCTGCTCGACGATCCGCGCGTGGCGGCGACCCGGGAGGAGGGCGCGCCACAAGGCTGACAGGGGCATCCGCGTGTACGTGGGTGCCAGCGAGCTGTTCCGCGGAGGCTGACGCGCGCGCGGGCAGGCCTGGGTCCGCATTGTCCGCGGCGCCGGCAGCCTCACTTCCGCGGGCGCCGCGCGGGGCGGGCCGCGGGCCGCGCGGGCTGCCCCTTCAGGCGCTCGCCGTTGAAGACCGGCGAGTCGGCGAACAGCGCCATCGCCCATTCGAGGAAGGCGCGCACCGTGGGGGAAAGATTGCGGTTGCGCGCGTACAGGATCGAAACCGGCACCGGCGCCAGCGCATAGCCGCGCAGCAGCGGCACCAGCTTGCCGGCGTCGATGTACGGCAGCAGGAGATAGCTGCCGGCCTGGACGATGCCCAGGCCCGCGACGCCGCACTCGGCATAGCTCTCCGCGTCGTTGACGAAGAGGCTGCCGGCCGGCAGGAAATGCTCCAGGTTGTCGTCCACCACGAAGCTCCATTCAAGCGGGCGCCCGGTGCGGCTGAGCGTGTATCCCACCGTGCGGTGCTGGCGCAGCGCTTCCACGCTCTCGGGCTCGCCGAACTCGGCCAGGTAGGCCGGCGCGGCACACGTCATCCACTCGAAGGTGCCCACCTGCCGCCCCACCAGCGTGGCGGAGTCGGCCAGCGCGCCGGTGCGGATCGCGCAGTCCACGCCCTCCTGGACCAGGTCGACCGTCCTGTCGTTCAGGCTCAAGGTCAGCTCGATGTCGGGATAGGCCTGCTGGAAAGCTTTCAGCGCCGGGATCAGCACCGCCTTGCAGATGGAGATCGGCGCGTCGACCCTGAGCTTGCCCTTCGGCTTGCCGGCCACGCCGGGAAAGCTGCCTTCCACGCTGTCGATGTCGTCGAGGATGCGGTTGCAGTGCTCGAAGTAGACCGCGCCGTCCGGCGTCAGGCTGAGCCGCCGCGTGGTCCGCTGCAATAGCCGCACGCCGAGATGGGCTTCCAGGTTCTGCACGATGCTGGTCACGGAAGAGGGCGGCAACCCCAGCGTCTCCGCGGCCCGCGTAAAGCTGTTCGCTTCCACGATGCGTTGAAACACCCGCATTGCCTGCAAGCGGTCCATGTCCGAGTCCTCCGCGTTTTCAAGACGGGGAAAGATAGCGCCCGCGCCCGTGTCCATTGTTCGGCGGCGCCGGATTCTCATACCGGCCGCGGCCGCTTTTTCCCGCCCCCCGCGCGGGCCAGAATGCGCTGCATGCCCCGGGCGCCCGATTGTCCCATGGCCGCCGCCTTTGCCGGCGTGAACGCGGCGCGGCGCCCGCTCGCCCCGGGCGCCCGGGCGCCGCCAACCACAAGCGAGACCCACCGATGCCGAACACCGAAACGCCACGCCATGCCTGGGACGTCCTGCGCAACGTCGTCGCCCCCCCGGCCCCCGCCGATGCACCGCAAGCCATCCTCATCCGGGGCGGCACCATCGTCAGCATGGACCCGCAGGTCGGCGACCTTGCCGGCGGCGACATCCTGGTCCGCGGCGGCCGGATCGCCGCCATCGGCCGCGGCTTGCCGGCCGACGGCGCGCAGGTCATCGACGCCACCGACATGATCGTCGTGCCGGGGCTGGTCGACGCGCACCGCCATGCGTGGGAGGGCCAGCTGCGCCGCATCGCCCCGAACTCGCCGACGCTGCTTGACTACCTGAACTCGACGCACTTCTCGTTCGCCACCCACTACCGCCCGGAGGACATCTACATCGGCAACATGCTGACCGCGCTGGGCTGCCTGGACGCCGGCATCACCACCGTGGTCGACAACTCGCACAATGCGCGCAGCCCGCAGCATTCCGACGCGGCGATCGACGCGCTGGAAGACGCCGGCATCCGCGCCGTGTACGCGCCCGGCACGCCGCTGGCCGGCGCATGGGCGCACCACTGGCCCGGCGACCTCGCCCGCCTCAAGCGCGAGCGCTTCGCCGGCGAGGACGGCCTGGTGACCATGGCCATGATGTCGCAGTGGGACCGCGCGACCTGGGCCGCGGCGCGCGCGCTGGGCCTGCCGATCATCACCGAGTTCCTCGGCGCCGAGATGGGCGCGCTGCTGCCCGGGCTGGAGCGGGAAGGCCTGCTCGGCCCGGACAATATCTTCAACCACAACACCGGCCTGAGCGACGCCGAGTGGGAGATCATCCGCCGCACCGGCGTCAGGGTCAACGTCTGCCCGCGCTCGGACGCGCAGTACGCGCTGGAGGAAGGCGTGCATGCCTACCAGCGCGCCGTCGACCACGGCATCGAGCCGGCCCTCAGCGTGGACGTGGAGGCTTCCTACGGCGGCGACATGTTCTCCGAGATGCGCGTGGCCTACTTCGTGCAGCGCGCGCATGCGCAGCACCGCCGCTATCGCGGCGAGCAGGACGCGCCCGCCGCCGTTTCCGTGCGCGGCATGCTCAAGGCCGGCACCCTCAGCGGCGCGCGCATGGCCGGGCTGGACGCCCGCACCGGCTCCCTCACGCCGGGCAAGCAGGCCGACCTGATCCTGATCCGCGCCGGCGACATCAATCTCTACCCGTCCAGCAACGCCATCGGCACCGTGGTGCACGCGGCCGACCGCGGCAACGTCGACACCGTCATGGTGGCCGGGCGCCTGCGCAAGCGCGGCGGCAAGCTGCTCGGCGTGGACATGCGGCGCCTGCGCGAGATCACCGAAGCGTCGCGCGCCTACCTGTTCGGGCGCGCCGGCTACACGGCGGACCCGTTCGCCGACGCCTCGCCGGACCTCGCCTGAGCGCCGGCCGCCTTTCCTGCCACGGATGCCTTGTCAGCCATGAACCCATTTCTCCTGCTCACCGCCTTCGCGGCCGGCGCCGCGATTTCGGTGCAAGCCGCCGTCAACAGCCGCCTGGCCGCCGGGCTCGGCGGCAACACGGTCGCGGCCGGCTTCCTCTCCTTCCTGGTCGGCACCGTCGCGCTGGCCGCCATCGCCGTGGGCAAGGGCGGCCTGGCCAGCGCCGTGGCCAGCCTGCCGGGCCAGCCGGCGTGGCGCTTCACCGGCGGTCTGCTGGGCGCCGCGGCGATCTTCTGCACGGTGCTGCTGGCGCCGCGCATCGGCATCGCCAACATGCTCGCGCTGGTCATCATGGGGCAGTTGTTCACTTCGCTGGCGATCGACCAGTTCGGCATCGCCGGCATGGCGGTGCGGCCGCTCACCGGCGTCAAGGTTGCCGGCGCGGCGGTGATCCTGGGCGGGGTGCTGCTGACGCTGTTCGGCGACAGGGCGATGGCGCTGCTGGCCCGGCAGGGCTGAGCGCGGCCCGGTTCCGGGCGCCGCATTCTCCGAGCGTTCTAATTCCGCGAACTGCCGGTTCGAATTTTTCGGATGGCCCGATGGCGGCCGCGAAAAATATACTGGCTGCCAGCTTCCAGGCCCGTGGAAGGCGGATCCTTCGTCTTGTGCCGGTCCGGCGGCGACACATAAGAACGATCGATCCGGAGACAGCCGTGAAAACCATCCAGGCCCGCCTGCGCCTGCTCGCCATGTGCGGCAGCATCTGTTCCACCCTTCTCGCGGCCGGCGCCGCGCACGCGCAGCCGGCCCGGGCCGATGCCTACCCGGCCAAGCCGGTGACCATCGTGGTGGCGTTCGCGCCCGGCGGCATGACCGATATCGTGGGCCGCCTGCTGGCCGCGGAACTGTCGCAGGCGTTCAAGCAGAGCTTCGTGGTGGAGAACCGCCCCGGCGCGGCCGGGCAGATCGCCACCGAGTACGTGGCGCGCAAGCCCGGCGACGGCTACACGCTGCTGCTCAGCGCCACCGGCCACGTCATCGGCCCGGCCGTGCAGAAGAACGTGCGCTACCAGCCGGTCAAGGATTTCGAGCCGATCGCCCTGATCGCCAAGGCGCCCAACATGCTGGTGGTGAACCCCTCGGTGCCGGCGCGCACGTTGCCGGAGTTCATCAAGTGGGCCAAGGCGCAGCCGAGCGTGCCGTACGGCTCCGCCGGCGTGGGCGGCTCCACCCACCTGGCCGGCGAGCTGTTCCGGCAGGTGGCCGGCGTGCCGCTGGTGCACGTGCCGTACAAGGGCGCGTCGCCTTCCACCAACGACGTGGTGGCCGGGCAGATCCCGATGGTGTTCCAGGATTCGATGAGCGTCTCCGCCTTCATCGCCGCCGGCAAGCTGCGGCCCATCGCCGTCACCAGCGCCGAGCGCAGCAAGCTGTTCCCCGAGCTGCCCACCATCGCCGAAGCCGGTTTCAAGAACTACGACCTGTACACCTGGCTGGGCCTGTACGCGCCGGCCGGCACCGCGCCGGAGATCGTGGCGCGCCTGAACCAGGAAGCCAACCGCATCATGCGCTCGCCGGAGATGGCGGCCAAGCTGCGCAAGCAGAGCGCCGAGGCCGCCGGCACGCTCGACCCGGCCGCGTTTCGCCAGTACGTGGAGGCCGAAGTGGCCAAGTGGCAGCACACGGTACAGGTCACCGGCGTGAAGGTGGACGAATGAACCCCGAAGCAACCCCACGCGGAGCGAGCGCCATGCACACGGAGAACGGCGGCGGCACGGCCGCGTCGGCCGGCAACGAAACCCAGGGCGCCGACGCCTTCTACTTCGCCAGCCTGGCGCAAGGCAGCTTCGTCATTCCCCGCTGCGGCGAATGCGGGCGCTGGCATTTCTTCCCGCGCGTGCTGTGCCCGCACTGCGGCTCGGATGCGCTGGCCTGGCACGCGCCGTCCGGCGGCGGCACGGTGTATTCCGCCACCACGGTGCGCCGGCAGGAAGGCGACTACAACGTCAGCCTGATCGACCTCGACGAAGGCCCGCGCATGATGAGCCGGGTCGCGGGCGTGGCGCCCGACGCGGTGCGCATCGGCATGCGGGTGCGGGCACGGATCGCGCAGGAGGCGGCCGGGCCGCTGCTGGAGTTCGTTTCCGCGGAGGTGCGGCAATGAGCGGCATGTATGGCACGCACGGCACGCACGGCACGCACGGCGCACGGCGCGGCGCCGTCGCCATCCTCGGCACCGGGCTGGCCGGCATGGGCCACGCCGGCGGGCGCACCGAGCAGGAGATCATCGCGCAGGCGGCGCACGCGGCGGTGAAGGCCAGCGGCCTGCGCATGCACGAGATCGACGGCATCATCACCTCCAGCCTCACCTCGCCCTGGTGGGTGATGCGCATGGCCGAGTACCTCGGCATCCGGCCGCGCTTTTCCGACAGCACCATGTTCGGCGGCTCGTCCTTCATCGCCGACCTGAAGATCGCGGCGATGGCCATCGAGGCCGGCGAATGCGACAACGTCCTGGTCTGCTATGGCGCCACGCCGCGCAGCGTGCCAAGCAGCACGCGCCAGAACCAGATGCGCGCCGAGCTGGACCCGCAGCCCTACGAGCATCCGTACAAGCCCTTCAACCCGCCCAGCAGCTATGCGCTGGCGGCGGCGCGCCACATGCACCAGTACGGCACCACGCGCACGCAGCTGGCCGAGGTGGCGGTGGCCGCGCGCAAGTGGGCGCAGCTCAACCCCGATGCGTTCTCGCGCGGCCCGCTGAGCGTGGACGACGTGATCGGCGCCAGGATGATCTCCGATCCGCTCACGGTGCGCGATTGCTGCCTGGTGACGGACGGCGCCGGCGCCTTCGTGGTCACGCGCGCCGACCGCGCGCGCGGGCTGCACGCCAGCCCGGTCTACGTGCTCGGCTGCGGCCACGCCCACTGGCACCGGCAGATTTCCTGCATGGAAGACGTGACCGTGACCCCGGCCGTGGAGTCGGGCCGCAAGGCTTTTGCCGAAGCAGGCCTGACGCCGGCCGAGATCGATGTGGTGGAGCTGTACGACGCCTTCACCATCAACCCGATCCTGTTCCTGGAGGACCTAGGCTTCTGCGCCAAGGGCGAAGGCGGCGCATTCGTTTCGGGCGGGCGCATCGAGCCCGGCGGCGCCTTCCCGATGAACACCAACGGCGGCGGCTTGTCGTGCACGCACCCGGGCATGTACAGCATCTTCCTGGTGATCGAAGCGGTCGCGCAGCTGCGCCGCGAGGCCGGCGCGCGCCAGGTGCCGGGCGCGCAGGTGGCGCTGGTGCACGGCAATGGCGGCGTGCTGTCGAGCCAGGCCACGGCCATCCTTTCCACTGCCGTCTGAATCTTCGCGGCGTTTTCTCCGAGCTTTCCCGAGCTTTCCCGAGCTTTTTCCCGAGATTTCCATGACTTCGCACTCCGCCAGCACCCCAGACAGCGCCGCCCCGGGCCCGACCGTGCGGTACCAGCGCCACGGCCGCGTCGCCGTGCTGCTGATCGACAACCCGCCGGTCAACGGACTCGGCGACACCGTGCGCCTGGGCCTGTCCGAAGGACTGGCCATGGCGGCGCAGGACGAAGCCGTCGCCGCCGTGGCCATCCTCGGCGCCGGCAAGGCGTTCTGCGGCGGCGCCGACATCCGCCAGTTCAATACGCCGGCGGCCACCGCGCAGCCCACGCTGCGCCAGGTGATCGCGCGCATCGAGCAGTCCGCCAAGCCGGTGGTGGCGGCCATCCACGGCGTGGCGCTGGGCGGCGGCATGGAGCTGGCGCTCGGCTGCCACTACCGCATCGCCACCGCCGATGCCAGCCTGGGCCTGCCCGAGGTCAGCCTCGGCCTGGTGCCGGGCGGCGGCGGCACGCAGCGGCTGCCGCGCCTGATCGGCGTGGCGGCGGCGCTGGAACTGATCCAGTCGGGCAAGCCGGTGCGCGGCGAGCGTGCCGTGGCGCTGGGCATGGCCGATGCGCTGATCGCCGGCGAGCCGCTTGCCGCCGCCGTGGCCTTCGCCGAGCGCGTGGCGGGGTTGCCGGGCGCCCACCCGGCGATCGCGCGCAAGCCGTGCGCCGACGGCGCGGGCGTGGACTTTGCCGCACGCCTGGCCGCGGTCGGCGCCCGCGCGCGCAACGCGCTGGCCCAGCGCGCCGCCATCGCCTGCGTGGAGGCGGCCACCCGGCTGCCGCTCGAAGCGGGGCTCGATGCCGAGCGCGCGCATTTCGACCGGCTCGTGGCCGGCCCGGAATCGCAGGCGCTGCGCCACCTGTTCTTCGCCGAGCGCGAGGCGCCCAAGGCCGGCGCCCTGCCGGCCGGCGCGGCCTTGCGCCCGGTCGCGCGGGTGGGCATCCTCGGCGCCGGCACCATGGGCGCGGGCATTGCCATGGCATTTGCCAACGCGGGCCTGCCGGTGATCCTGTACGAGCAGCAGGAGGCCGCGCTGGAACGCGGCATGGCACAGATCCGCCGCAACTACGAGATCACCGCCGCCAAGGGCAAGCTCACGCCGCAGGACATCGCGCAGCGCATGGCGCGCATCGCGCCCACGCTTGCCGACACGGACCTGGCGGACGCCGACCTGGTGATCGAGGCGGTGTTCGAGGACATGGCCGTCAAGCTGTCCGTGTTCGGCCGGCTCGATGCGATCTGCAAGCCGGGCGCCATCCTCGCCACCAACACCTCGCGGCTGAACGTCGACGCCATCGCGGCGGCCACGGCGCGCCCGCGGGACGTGATCGGGCTGCACTTCTTCAGCCCCGCCAACGTGATGAAGCTGCTGGAAGTGGTGCGGGGCCGGCAGACCGCGCCGGAGGTGGCCGCCACCTGCATGAAGCTGGCGCAGGCCATCGGCAAGATCCCGGTGCTGGTGGGCGTGTGCGAAGGCTTCGTCGGCAACCGCATGCTCACGCCTTACTGGCGCGAGGCCGGCTTCCTGCTCGAAGAAGGCGCCGCGCCGCGGCAGGTGGACAGCGCGCTGACCGGCTTCGGCATGGCCATGGGCCCGCTGGCCATGGCCGACCTCGCCGGCATGGACATCAACTGGGCCACGCGCAAGCGGCTGGCGCCGACGCGGCCGGCCCACCTGCGCTATTCGAAGGTGGCCGACCGCATCTGCGAGCTGGGCCGCTTCGGCCAGAAGACGTCGGCGGGCTACTACCGCTATGAGCCCGGCAGCCGCACGCCGCTGCCCGATCCGCTCGTCGACGAGATCATCCGCGCCTGCGCGGCCGAGGCCGGCGTGCGCCGTCGCGAGGTCGGCGACGAGGAAATCGTGGAGCGCTGCATGCTCGCGCTCGTCAACGAAGGCGCGCGCATCCTGGAAGAAGGCATCGCGCGGCGCGCCTCGGACATCGACGTGGTGTACGTGCACGGCTACGGCTTCCCCGCGCAGCGCGGCGGCCCGATGTTTTATGCGCAGCGCATCGGCCTGGCGCGCACGCTCGACAAGATCCGCGCGCTCGAAGCCGCCCACGGCGAGCACTGGACGCCCGCGCCGCTGCTGGCGAGGCTGGTGGCCGAGGGACGGCAGGCGTTCGACGCTGGCTGAAGCGACGCTCGTTCTCCACCCGCCGTGATGACGTCCGCGGCGCCGGGCTGCTATGCTCGGGGCTTCACCGGGCCACCACGGAGTCGAGCTTGCGCGCGCTTTCCCGGCAGGACGCCTTGGCGAAGGCCGCCTGCCCTTCTTGCCACGCCGGCGCAGGCCCGGCATGACGGCGCGGCCGCCGCTGCCCTGGCTGCCGGCGCCGCTGCGGCGCCTGCTGCGTCCGCTGCTGGACCCGGCGCGGCGCTACCGGCATGCGCGGCTGATCCACGCGGTACGGGTGGCGCTCGGGCTGCTGGCCTCCATCGCGCTCACCACGGGCATGCACATCCCCCACGGCGAATGGGCGTCGATCACGCTGCTGGTGGTGGTGGGCGGCCTGCAGCACCAGGGCAACATCCGCCGCAAGGCGGCCGAGCGCGGCTTCGGCACGCTGATCGGGGCGGCCGTCGGGCTGGTCATCATCGTGCAGCAGTCGTACCTGCAGGTGCCGCTGCTCAGCTATGGCCTGATCGCGATCGCCTGCGCCGTGTGCGCGTATTACGCGATCGGCAAGGGCGGTTATATCGCGCTGCTGTCCGCCATCACCATCTTCATCGTCGCCGGCCACGGCGAGAACGCCATCGCCGACGGGCTGTGGCGCACGGTGGACGTGCTGATCGGCATCGTGGTGGCGCTGCTGTTCTCGTTCGCGCTGCCGCTGCATGCCACCTACACCTGGCGCTACCAGCTCGCCGAGGCGCTGCGCAGCTGCGCGCGCATGCACACCGCCATCGCGCTCGACGCGCAGCTGGACCCCGCTGCCCTGCAGCGCGCGATGGCGCTGCAGGGCAGCCTGCTGGTGCAACTGCGCGCGCTGATGCCGTCGGTGGCAAAGGAAACGGATATTTCGATGGCGCAGCTCGAAACGATCCAGCACGGGCTGCGCGTATGCATCAGCCTGCTCGAGGTGCTGGCCGCGATCCGGCCGCGGCAGCAAGACGGCGATGACGCCGCCGCCGTCCGGCGCCAGCTGGCGGCGGAGGCGCGGCGGTTGCAGGCCATGCTGGTCGGCATGGCGCGCGCCCTGTCCCACGGCGTGGTCAGCCGGCTGGCGGTGCGCGGCGCGGCCGCGCTCGATCCGCACGACATCCCGGCGCCGTGGGCGGGGTATGTGTCGCTGACGCTGTTGCTGGAGAAGGAGTTCTCTGAGCTGGGCAAGGCGCTGGCGGAGGTTTCGGGGAAGTGGAATATCTGAGGCCCGGGGGGCCGGACCCGCAGGCGGCGGCGCGCCGCCCGCGGGCATCGCGTACAGGCTCAGCCGGGCTCAGGCGGCCTTGAGTTCCTGGTGGCGGGCGACCACCTCGGCTTCGTCCTTGAGCGCCTTCTGCGCGGCCGGACGGGCGTTGATGCGGTCGATATAGGCCATCAGGTTCTTCAGGTGGCCGATCTGCGCGCCCGAGCGTTCCTGCCACATCGTGGCCCACACATAGGCGTCGGCCACGGTGAACTTGTCGCCGGTGAGGTAGGGCCGGCCGTCGGCCAGGCGTTCGTCCAGCACGGCATAGGCGCTCACCAGCTTGGCGCGCGTCCACTCGGTGCCGAATTCGGTCTGGAGCTTGCGCATCAGCGGAATATGCTTCTGGGCGATCTCGGTCGCGACGAACGTGAGGAGCTGGTCGAACTTGACGCGCTCCAGCGTGCCGTGGGCCGGGATCAGGCCGGCGGCCAGGTGCAGGTCGGCGAGGTAGGAGGCGATGATGATCGTCTCGGTGAGCTGCGTCCTTTCCTCGTTGTCCAGCACCAGCGCCGGCACGTACATCAGGGGATTGACCTTGGAGAAATCGTCGTTGGCCGACGTGGTCTTGTCGAACACATCGTAGTGGATCAGTTCCGGGTTCAGGCCGAGTTCATTGGCGACCAGTTGCACGGCGAGGGAGCAGGTTGCCTGGGCGATGTAGAGTTTCATTTGACGGGTCCTATGGTCCGAGTTGCGTTCATGTTCGTTGCGTCCGGAGCTCCTTCGAGTTCGTCGCGCCAACAGACCCAACTCTAATGAACGCCATCGCGGAAATAAACGCACCAAAATGACCCGCTGTGTATCCGTTGCGGAGACAATGCCGGCGCTGGCCGGCGGCGGGTGTCAGCCGCCTTGCCGCGGCTGCGCCGGCGCGGTCATGGCCGCGCCCACGAAGTCGATGAACGCCTGCAGCGCGGAGGTGACCGGGCGCTCCGCCGGCCACAGCAGCCGGAACACGTGCCGCTGCCGGGTGTAGGGTTCCAGCACGGCTTCGAGCTTGCCGGCGTCGAGGGCGTCGCGCACCGAGAACTCGGACATGCAGGTCAGTCCCAGCCCTTCCAGCGCGAAATGCAGGCGCGCCTCGTTGCTGTTGGTGGTCAGCCGGACCGGCAGCGGCGGCGGCGCCTCGCCGGGCCCCAGCTCGAGCGGCCACTGCTGGAGCATGCCGGAGTGCGGCATCCGGTACTGCACGATGGCGTGGGCGGCGAGATCGCGCGGATGCGCCGGCCTGCCGTGCCGCGCGAGGTAGGCCGGCGAGCCGACGATGAACAGGCGGAAGCTGCCGAGTTCGCGCGCGGCCAGGCGCTCGTCCCCGACGTCGCCGGTGCGGACGACGGCGTCGTAGCCCTCGCCGACGACATCGACCTTGCGGTTGTCGCAATCGATATCGAGCTCGATGTCGGGATGGCGTGCCTGGAACGCGGTCAAGGCGGGCAGGAACTGCGCGCTGACCAAGGGCAGGCCGATGCGCAGGCGTCCGCGCGGGGTTTGAGTGTCGGTCATGGCGGACATCCCTCTTGGAGGAACAGGACGATGCAGGCGGGCTGCGCCGCCGTGCCGCCGATGATACCGGAGCGGCATGCCGCCTGCACCTGCTTGCAGCCGCCTGCTCCGCTGGCCTGCGCGAGGATGGCCGCCCGGTCCTAGCGCTTGCGTTCCAGGAACTCGTTCATGTAGCGCTGCGGCTCGCCGGTCTCGAAGGCGCTGCCGAATTCCTTCACGCTGTTGGCGATGGAGACGTCCAGCGGCGCGTCTTCCCACTCGCGCAGCAGCCGCTTCTGCTGGCGCACCACGGTGGGCCCGAAGCCGGCCAGCAGCGTGGCGACGCGCTGGACCTCGGCGTCGAGCCCGGCCAGCGGCACCACCTTGCTGACCAGGCCCCATGCCAGCGCTTCCTGCGCGTCGGAGATCTCGCCGGTCAGCAGCATCCACGCGGCGCGCGCGTTGCCGATCAGGCGCGGCATCAGCGCGGCATGGATCACGGAGGGAATGCCGACCTTGACCTCGGGCATGCCGAGCTGGGCGTTGTCCGCGGCGATGCGGATGTCGCAGGCCAGCGCCAGTTCCAGGCCGCCGCCGAGGCACCAGCCGGGCATGCGGGCGATCACCGGCGCGGGGAAATGCCGCAGCGCGTCGCACAGGCCGCGCAGGCCGCTGATGAACGCCTCGCCGCTGGCGCGCGTCAGGCTGGCCATTTCCTTGATGTCGGCGCCGCCGATGAAGCCTTTCTCGCCGGCGCCTTGCACGATCAGCACGCGGATGTCGTCGCGGCTGGCCAGTGCCTGGACGGCCGCGGTGAGCGCGGCGACCACCGGCGTGCCGAGGATGTTCAGCGAGCCGGCCTCGCGGATGGTGAGCGTGGCGATGCCGCGCTCGTCGACCTCGACGCCGGCGTGGTGGCCGGCGGCAGGGTGCTGCCTGGTGTCCGTCTGTGTTGTCTGTGTCATGGTCGCTGCCCTATCGCTGCCCTATCGCTGCCTTATTGCAGCTTGGTGAAATGGATGTCTTCGACGACCTTCTTCCAGTGCGCATTCTGGCCGCGGATCAGCTCGGCGAAAGCCTTGCGCGACATCGGGCTGGGGATGGCGCCCTGCTTTTCGATGGCGGCCACCACCTCGGGCTCGGCCAGCACGCGGCGCACGGCGTCGTTGAGCTGGTCGAGGATGGCGGGCGGCGTGCCGGCGGGCGCGCCGAGGCCGAACCACGAAGGATTGTTCATGGCGGGCAGCCCGGCTTCCGCGTAGGTGGGCACATTGGGCAGCACCTTGAGGCGCTGCTTTGCCGCCACCGCGAGCGGGCGCAGGCGGCCGCCCTGGATCAGGCCGGAGGAGGACGGGATGTTGTCGAACACCACCTGGATCTGACCCGCCACCGCGTCGTTCAGCGCCGGGCCCAGGCCCTTGTAGGGGACGTGGAGCATCTTCGTGCCGGTCTCGTTCATGAACAGCTCGCCGTTCATGTGGCTCAGGCCGCCGTTGCCGGACGAGCCGAACGAGAACTTGCCCGGCTCCGCCTTGAGCAGCTTGATGAAGGCGGGCAGGTCGGCGGCCGGGAAGGCGGGGTTGACCACCAGCACGTTGGGCACGTCGGCCAGGTTGCTGATGGGATCGAAGTCCTTGACCGGGTCGTAGGCGGTCCTGGCGTACACGTTGGGGTTGACCGCGTGCGAGCTTTCCACTTCCATCACCAGCGTGTAGCCGTCGGCGGGCTGCTTGGCGGCATAGGCGCTGCCGACCGCGCCGCCGGCGCCGGGGCGGTTTTCCACCACCACCGGCTGCCTGAGCACGGCGCCCAGGCGGGTGCCGACGATGCGCGCGATGATGTCGGTGGTGCCGCCTGCCGCATAAGGCACGATCAGCTTGACCGGCTTGTCGGGATAGGCGGCGGCATGGGCGCCGGCGGCGAGGCCGAGGCCGAAGCCGGTGAACAGGGTGGCGGCGAGGATGCGGGTGTTCAAGTGGTGTCTCCGGATACGGGTGTGTTCTGGTGTCGTGTTTCTTGGCACGCATGGCGCCGGGCGCGGCGTCATGCGTGGTGTCATGCGAGGCGTCACGCGGGGGAAGGCGCGTCGTGCTCGCCCAGCAGCGGCGGCGCCGCGCAGGGCGGCGCGCCGGCGCCGGCCAGCATGGGATTGCGGATCATCGGCACGCGCCCGAGCGTGGGATGCTCGGCGGCCTGCACCAGCTGGCGGTGCCGTACCTGCGGGTGGGCGAAGACCTCTTCCATCGAGTTGATCGGTCCCCACGGCACGCCGGCGGCGTCGAAGGCGTCGGTCCACGCCTGGCGGGTGCGCGTGGGGAACACGTCGGCGAGGAGCTGGCGCAGTGCCGGCAGGTTCTCGATGCGCGCCGAGTTGGTGGCGTAGCGCGCGTCGGCCGCCAGCGCGGCGCGGCCCGCCACGTCGCAGAAGCGGGCGAACTGCGCGTCGTTGCCGATGGCCAGGATGAGATGGCCGTCGGCGCAGCGGAACACTTCGTAGGGCGCGCAGTTGGGATGGGCGTTGCCGCTGCGCTGCGGCGCGCGGCCCGACACGAGGTAGTTGGAAGCCTGGTTGGCGTTGAGCGCCACCGCGACGTCGAGCAGCGCGATGTCGAGGTATTCGCCCTTGCCGGTGGCGTGCCGGCGCAGCAGCGCGGCCAGCACGGCCGAGGTGGCGTACATGCCGGTGGTCAGGTCCACCACCGCCACGCCGGTGCGCAGCGGGCCGGCGCCGGGCTGGCCGTCGGGGTGGCCGGTATAGCTCATGAGGCCGCCCATGCCCTGGAACACGTAGTCATAGCCCGGCTTGTCGGCCATCGGGCCGCTCTGGCCGAAGCCGGTGATCGACAGGTAGACCAGGCGCGGGTTGAGCGCCTTGAGCGCTTCATAGTCCAGCCCGTAGCGGCGCAGCGTGCCGGCCTTGAAGTTCTCCACCAGCACGTCCGCTTCCAGCGCCAGCGCGCGGATGCGCGCGGCGCCCTCGGGCGTGGCGTAGTCGATGGCGACCGAGCGCTTGCCGCGGTTGCAGCAGATGAAGTACGCGGAGAGGCTGTCCTCGCCTTCGGCGTCCTGCAGGTAGGGCGGACCCCAGCCGCGCGTGTCGTCGCCGTGGCCCGGGCGTTCCACCTTGGTGACTTCGGCGCCGAGATCGGCGAGATTCTGCGTGCACCAGGGACCGGCCAGGATCCGGGACAAATCCAGCACCTTGATGCCGGCCAAAGCCTGATGAAGCATGGGTTCTCCGCAAGAGGGGCAGTGACGATGCGGGCGAGTGTATCGACGGCCCCGCGCGCGGACCAGTTCAGAGTTTCGAAAGAAGCGTTCGCGGATTTCGAATGGGGGCGGGGCGAAGGAAGGGGCGTTGCCGATGCGTGCGCCGCATTCATTTACTTGCGCTGTGCCGCACGCGCTACACTGGAGTTACCGCGCCGGCGATCTGCGCGCGGCAAGCCTGCGCTCCGGCGCGGCTCATTTCACGATTCCCCCTTGCGAGGAGATGCATCATGGCTACGACCTCAAATCCGTTTACCGATTTCAGCAAGCTGCTCGAGCAGTTCAAGCTTCCCGGTGTCGACATGACCTCGGTGATCGAAGCCCGGCGCAAGGATATCGATGCGCTCACGGAAGCCAACAAGGTGGCTTACCAGGGCATGCAGGCGCTGGTGCAGAAGCAGACCGAGATCCTGAGCAAGACCATGCAGGAGATCCAGACCGCGGCGCAGCAGATGAGCTCGGGCGGCAGCCCGGCCGAGGCCATGGCCAAGCAGGGCGAATTCGTGCAGCAGGGCCTGCAGAAGGCATTCCACAACATGCGCGAGCTGGCCGAGATGGCGCAGAAATCGCAGGCCGAGGCGCTGGCGGTGATCACCAAGCGCGCGGAGCAGAATATCGAGGAAGCGAAGAACCTGATGAAGGGGAAGGGCAAGTAAGCACGGTCCGGCCAGGCCCGGGCTTCCGCCCGGCGCCGGTGCCGGCCGGCCATCGGCCGCGCGGGCGCGCATCGCTCCCGCGCGGCCCCGCGCGCACGTTCACTGCAGGGGATACATCATGATCGCCATTACCAACGCCAGTCCCCTGATCTCGCTGATCGCGGGCATCCTGATCCTGGTCGTGCCACGGCTGCTGAACTATATCGTGGCGATCTACCTGATCGTGATCGGCTTGCTGGGGTTGTTCGGCGGGCACCTGCGCTAGAAAGTCGCGTCGAGAAGATCCTGGCGCCGTTGCGCGGCACGAAGGCCGTGCCGCGCTCGTTCGGCTAGGCTGCCTTGGCGGTGCGGCGGCTGCCGGCGCCGGAGGCGGCAGCGGTCGAGGCTTCGAAGTTCGACTTGACCGTTTCGGCGGCCTGCTTGCTTGCCTTCTGCACCGATTCGTAGGTGTTGTTGGCGGCCGCGACCGTCGACTTCAGCAGCGCCGTGATGGCCTCCGAGCCGGCCGGCGCGTTCTTCACGAACGTGTCGACGAAGGTCTGCACGCGGCGGTTGTGTTGTTCATACTGCGCCTCCACCGCCTTGGTGAGTTCGGCCTGCGTTTCCGAGGCGATCTCGTACACATGGCGCACATACGACAGCGCCTTGTCGGCCGCGGGCTGGGTCAGCGTGCCCTGGGTGGTGAAGACATCGCGCAGGTCGCGGCCCGACAGGGCGGCCTGGATATTGTCCTGGCTCTCGGCGATCGACGACCTGGCCGCCTGCAGGTTCAGCTCGGCCAGCTTCTGGAAGCCGTCGAAGGCCGTATTCGTCAGCGCGAACAGGTTGGCGAGATTGGCCTTCTGCGCTTCGGCGAACTGCTCGGACGAAAAAACGAACATGCGTGCTCTCCTGTGATTCGCCCGGCCGCCTGGCCATGGGCCGGCATGCGCAGGATGCGATGCAGCGCGGATCGGGTCGAGGGTCTGGTTCGGAAGAGGATGGGCCTTGTGTTGCGCAGTGCACCATCCAGGGGCTGATTCTAGAGGGCGCTATTTCGTTAGCCCCTAGGGACATACCCGGACAATTCGGGACGGACGCTGCTGCTGTGCAGCAGGGTCGACATCGACCCCACCCCCGTGACGTGGGGCAGGGTTTTCGCGGCCCTTTCGCGGCTCCTTTGTGTGAGCGGCCGCACATCGCGTCGCGCGTGCGGGCGGCTAAGCTGTCGCCGTCCATCAGCCATACGGGGGCCACGATGACGACGAATGCTGTCCAGCACGACGTAATCAGCGACATCCGCGCATTCCACGCGCTCGCGCCGGAATGGGATGCGCTGTGGCGGCGCGCGGGCGGCCAGCATTTCCAGTCGTTCGCGTTTTGCGCGAGCAGCCCCGACGCGCAGGCCAAGCTGGCCGGGCGCAAGCTGCAATGCCTCGCCGGGCGCCGCCAGGGCCGCCTGGTGGTGCTGTGGCCGCTGATGACGTGCCGCAAGGCTTGCTGGCGTTTCATGCGGCCGCTCGGGCCGGACAACAACTCTCCCCACGATATCCTCGTCGAGCCGGGCCCCGACGCCGCCGCGATCGTGGCGGGCGCCTGGCACGCGCTGCTGGCGCGCGCGCGGCCCGATCTCGTCTACCTGCCACGACTGCGCAACGGCTCGCTGCTGCACCGCTGCGCCAGCGATACCGGCCGCGTTGCCTTCTGCCTCGACGAGATCACGCCCATGGCGCACATGCGCGAGCTGTCCGGCTGGGCCGACTTCTGCCGTTCCCGCGTCGGCCGCGCCCGCAATCCGCCGGACTACCTGCAGCGCCGTCTGGCGGGACAAGGCCGGGTCGACGCCATGATGATCGACCACAACGACAGCCGCGCCGCGATCTTCGTCGACTGGCTGCTGCTGCACAAGCGGCGCTGGGCCGAGCGCGGCGAGGTCGACAGCGCGTGGCTGTTCTCCGACGACAGCCGTGCCTTCCTGATGCGGCTGATGGCAGCGGAGGATGATCCGGCCGGGCAGGCGGCCCGGCCCTTCCGGCTTGCGGTGCTGACACTCGACGGCGTCACGCTGGCGGTCAATCTCCTCGCCGTCCAGAACCAGTGCGTCGACCTCCTCATGAATACCTATGACGCAGCCTACGGAAAGCTCTCGCCTGGCACGGCCCTCATCGACTGGTGCGTGAAATGGGCGTTCGACCAGCATTTCGATTTCAACTTCGGTTCCGGCACGCAGCAGTACAAGCAGTACTGGAGCAACGGTGCGGCCTACACCACGGCCAGCCTGCATGTCGCCCCGACGCAATGGGGACTGGCGGGCTACCGGCTGCACCAGGGCGCGCGCTGGGCGCGCGCACGCCTGGCGCGGTTGCGCGGGCGCGGTGCGGAAGCGGAGCACGGTGCGGCTGTCCCCGCCGCCAGGCCAGGCACCGCGGGCGAAGCGGTGTGAAGACGCGCCCGGCCACCACGCCGGTCTTGTGCCGTGCCTGAGAAGCCGTTGCAAAACGATCCCGGCCAGGAGCGCTTCGCTTCATCTCGAAACCAAGTTCAAGTGCGCGCTTCCGCCTGGGCGTCGCGCACCTTCGCCACTTCCTGGTTGCGCAGGATGAAGCGCTGGACCTTGCCGCTCGGCGTCTTGGGCAGTTCGGCCACGAACTCGATCTCGCGCGGGTAGGCGTGGGCCGCCAGGCGGTTGCGCACATGCAGGCGCAGTTCCTCGGCCAGTTCGGGGCTCGCGCGGTATTGCGGGTCCAGTACGACGAAGGCCTTGATCAGCTCCGTGCGCTCGGCATCGGGCTTGCCGATCACCGCGGTCTCGACCACGGCCGGATGCTCGATCAGCGCGCTCTCCACGTCGAAAGGCCCGACCCGGTAGCCCGAGGTGGTGATGACGTCGTCGGCGCGGCCGATGAAGCTGATGCTGCCGTCCGGGTTCAGTTCGGCCGTGTCGCCGGTCAGGTAGTACTTGCCGACGAAGGCGCCGGTGTGCGTGTCGTGATAGCCGCCGAACCAGCACATCGGCGACTGCTCCAGGTCCAGCGCCAGCGTGCCGGGCTGGCCCGCGCCGAGTTCGCGCGCTTCGTCGTCGAGCACCACCACGCGGTGGCCCGGGCTGGCGAAGCCGGCCGCGCCCACGTGCACCGGATGGCGCAGCGCGTGGTGGTTGCACAGCACCATGCCCAGCTCGGTCTGGCCGTAGTGGTCGTGGATGGTGACGCCGAGCTGCTCGGCGAACCAGCGGATCACCTCGGGGTTGAGCGGCTCGCCCGCGCTGCTGACCGCGCGCAGCTTGCCGCGCAGCGGGCCGGACACGGCCTTGCCCGCGGCGATCAGCAGGCGGTACGCGGTGGGCGAGCCCGCCAGGTTGGTGATGCCGTATTTGTCGATCACGCGGCAGGTGCTTTCGATGCTGAACGGGCCGTCGTAGAACGTGGTGGGATGGCCCAGCGCCAGCGGCCCGGTGACCGCGTAGTAGAGGCCGTAGGCCCAGCCCGGATCGGCCAGGTTCCAGAACGCATCTTCGGGGCGCAGGTCCACCGCGTCGCGCATGTAGCCGGCGAACGCCGCCACGGCCTTGAGCGGCACCAGCAGCGGCTTGGCGGGGCCGGTGGTGCCGGAGGTGAACATCATCAGGAAGGGATCGCCGGCCTTGCGCATGGCCGGGGCGAACTCCGCGGGCTGGCGGTCCAGCTCGGCCCAGAAGCTGAAGTCGCCGTGCACCAGGCCGCGGCCCTTGGCGCCGGCCACGGTGAGCACGGCGGGGCAGTCCTGCACGTCGTCGAGCTTGCCGCGGTTGGCGCCGTCGGTGACGACCAGGCGCGCGCCCGAGGTCCGCAGCCGGTGCTCGATGGCCTTCGGTCCGAACGCGGTGAACAGCGGCTGGTAGACGGCGCCCGCGCGCCAGGTGCCGAGGATGGTGGCCAGCAGTTCCGGCGTGCGCGGCAGCAGCCCGGCGACGCGGTCGCCGGGGCCGATGCCCCGGGCCTTGAGAAAGCCGGCGAACTGCGCCGAGAGCTTTTGCAGCTGGGTGAACGTGTAGGTCTCGCTGGTGCCGTCGCGGCTTTCCCAGAAGAGGGCGATGCGGCCCGGCAGCGCGTGGCGGTCGCAGCATTCGACGCAGGCGTTGAGGGCTTCGGGCGTGCCGCTCAGGCGCTCCGCCAGCGATGCCGCATAGGAAAAGCTGCCGATGGCCTCCGCGTAATCGCGCATGGTGGTCTCCTTGGTGTCTCTTTCTTTTGTGAATGGCGGGCGTTCGTGCGGACCGCGTCCGGCGAAATTCTGGGCCACGCCGGCGCGCGCGGCAATGGCCGCAGGGCGCACGCCGGATGAACCCGTTTGCCAGTGACCGCCACCACCGCGAGAGACTAGCGGCCGCCGTGGCCGCCACCGTGGCCGCCGCCACCGCCGTGGCCGCCGCCACCGCCGTGGCCACCGCCACCGCCATGACCACCACCGCCACCATGACCGCCCCCGCCACCGTGGCCCCCGCCGCCATGGTTGCCCCCGCCACCATGGCTGCCGCCACCGTGGCCGCCGCCACCGTGGCCCGGCGGACGTCCGCCGTGGGGAGGTCCGCCATGCCACGGGCCGCCGGGCGGGCGCGCATGCGGCGGCGGATGGCCGGGATAGTGTCCGTGCGCGGGCGGCCGGGAAGCCCAGCGGCCCTGGTCGTGGTACCAGGGCCGGTTGCGGTAGTAGTTGCCCCAGTAGGAGCCGAGCGAGAACGTGATGATGGGCAGCCCGATCATGGCGCCGTAGCTGAGCACCGGCACGCCGCCGCCCTGGTACGGATAGCTGAGCATGCCCCCGTAGACCCAGCCGCGCAGGTTGGGCAGCGCAACGTCGCACCACGTGTACTGGCTGACGCAGCCCATGACCGACAGCGGCGTGCCGCCGGCCAGCTGCGCGACCACCGGGTATTCCCTTCCGGGGCCGGCGAGCAGGTCGACGGGACCGGCGGTGAAAGCCTGGGCGGCTTGTGCATGGACGGCGCCCGGCAGGGCCGCCAGGCCCGCGGATATCGCTATGACGCAATGCACTATGCTGCGGCGCATCGTAACTCCTTGTGGAAGCCGGGCGCACGGTGCCGCCGCGGCATGGGCCGTGCCGCGGCAGTGCAGCGGATGTGCTGTCAGAGGTTGTGCCGACGGCTCATCCCACCGAATGCCATGGCGAGACGGAGAAGGCTAGCACGAGCGCGGAGACGATGGCGGGGGCGCCGAACTTGATGGCACGGGACTGCGCGAGCGTACCAAGCACGACATAAAGGCACACAAGGACAATAGCGCACACAAAGACAAGGCTTTGATAATCATGCATTTGATGTCTCCCTTAGCCGTTATATCTTTAACGTTATATCTAATGACACCGTCCGTACGCAGAGCTGCCTTGAGCACGTTCAAGTTCATGGTATGCCTGTAATTCCCACGCCGCAATCTTGGTGGGCAGAGGGTATACGCGCACCTTCGGCGTGGTTTCACGGGGTTTTCGGCAGGGCATTTGCGCGCGATCCGCCGCTTTCATTTTTTGCGCGGTGCACATATTGCGGCGATTTCACCGGCGCGGGAAAGCGAATGAAATTGCCCGGAAGAGAATGCAAAGCACGGGTGAAAATCACGGGTGTCGGCATGCGCGCCGGTTTAGATGGAAAAGGAGCACGACATGGTTGCCATGAGATCGGCGCGCCGCGCGGCCCGGCGCAAGCCCGCCGGCGCGCGGCGCGCGGGCAAGAAGGGAAGCCCGGCGCGCCAGGCCGCGGGCCGCGGCAAGGCGAAAGCCGCGCGGCGCTGGTCGCAGCGCGTGACCGAGCACAGCGATGCGCTCGATCTGCAGGCCGATATCTTCAAGTCGGGCAGCGCCGCGGAGATCGCAGCATCGCTGAAACGGTCGGCGCTGCACAGCCGCCGCCGCAAGGGCACGCCGTTCCAGTCGGCGATGTCGATGCTCAATTTCTACATCAACCGCGCCGGCCGGCAGTTGCCGAAGGCGCGCCGCGCCACGCTCGAACAGGCCAAGCGCAAGCTGCGCGAGGCGTTCGGCCGCCCCGCCTGAGAGACTGCCGCGGTGGTCGTTGCATGGCCGCTCCGCATGCAGGCCGCGCCCGCATGCGGAGCGGCGCGGGCTCAGATGATGGTGTCGGCCACGCCGCCGTCCACGCGCAGCGCGGCGCCGGTGGTGGCGGAGGCCTGCGGCGAGCAGACGTAGACGATCATGTTGGCCACTTCGTCGACGGTCTCGGCGCGCTGGATGATCGACGTGGAACGGTGCGCCTTGACGAAATCGGCCGCGACCTCCTCGATCGGGCGGCCCGATTTCTGCACCTCGTCCTTCAGCATCTCGGCCACGCCCTCGGACAGCGTCGGCCCCGGCAGCACCGCGTTGACCGTCACGCCGGTGCCAGCCAGGCGCTTGGCCAGGCCGCGCGAGACCGCCAGTTGCGCGGTCTTGGTGAAGCCGTAGTGGATCATCTCGGTCGGGATGTTGATTGCCGACTCGGACGAGACGAACACGATCCGCCCCCACTTGCGCTGGACCATCGACGGCGCGTAGGCGCGCGACAGCCGCACGCCGGACAGCACGTTGACGTCGAAGAAGCGGGTCCATTCGCTGTCGGGCGTCTCGAAGAAATCCTGCAGCTGGAAGATGCCGAGGTTGTTGACCAGCACGTCGACGTGCGGCTGTTCCGCCACCAGCCGCGCGCAGACGCCGGCGTCGGCCAGGTCGCCGGCGAAGCCCACCACGTCGGCGCCGGCCACCGCGCCGCGCAGGGTGTCCAGCGCGCGGGCGACGGTGGCTTCGCTGCGGCCGTTGACGATCACGCGCGCGCCGGCGCCGGCGAGCCCTTTGGCCGTCGCCAGGCCGATGCCGGCGGTCGAGCCGGAAACCAGGGCGATCTTGCCCGACAAGTCGATCTTCATGCTCACTCCTGATGCGATGGCGTCCGGGATGGAGGCCGTGGACAAAGTGTATTTGCCCGGCGCGCTCCTTCCAAGGCTGCGCCGGAAAAATCACTGGCGGCGCGCTCGAACGATGGCCGGCATCGGCGTATCATCCAGCAGCACTCATTTCCGGAGGCCGTGCCATGAAATCCAGCTGGTCCGTTCCTGCCGGTGCGCTGATGGCCGCGGCCTTGCTGCTGGCCGGCTGCACCGGGCCCGTCGAGGTCTCGGCCGGCGGCCCCGACAGTTTTGCCGCGGGCGCCGGCGCGGTAAATCCGGACTTCCTCGACTTCGGCCCGATGGACCGTTCCATCGCGCAGTGCAAGACCGCCGCCCAGCAGGCCGGCACCGGCCAGTGCGTCAAGGTGCGCGCCTACGAGGCCTGCATGAAGGGCCGCGGCTACTTCACGCTGCTCGGGCCGGAGAGCCCGTCCGGCTGCGGCGAGCCGTCGTGGCAGCAGGACGTGCGCCGGCTGATTCCCTGAGCGAGGCGCTGACCGGCCGTCCTGGGCGCGCCATCGGCCTCGACGTACAATCCCGGTTTTGACTTGATCTCGAAGGTCTCACATGACCACTCTCGGCACCCCCCTGTCGCCCGGCGCGACCAAAGTCATGCTGCTGGGCTCCGGCGAACTCGGCAAGGAAGTCCTGATCGCGCTGCAGCGGCTCGGCGTGGAAACCATCGCGGTCGACCGTTACGACAACGCGCCCGGCCAGCAGGTCGCCCACCACGCCCGCACCATCGCCATGAGCGATCCTGAGCAGCTCAGGGCGCTGATCGAGGCCGAGAAGCCCGACCTCGTGGTGCCGGAGATCGAAGCCATCGCCACGCCCATGCTCGAAGCGCTGGAAGCGCAGGGCGCGGTGCGCGTGATCCCCACCGCGCGCGCGGCCCGGCTCACCATGGACCGCGAGGGCATCCGCCGCCTGGCGGCGGAAACGCTCGGCGTGCCCACCAGCCCCTACCGGTTCTGCGACTCGCTCGAAGAGCTGCAGGCCGCCATCGACGGCGGCATCGGCTACCCGTGCGTGGTCAAGCCGGTGATGAGCAGCTCGGGCAAGGGCCAGAGCAAGATCGACGGCCCCGAAGGCGTCAAGGCCGCGTGGGACTACGCCATGGCCGGCGGCCGCGTCAGCCACGGCCGCGTGATCGTGGAAGGCTTCATCGATTTCGACTACGAGATCACGCTGCTGACGGTGCGCGCGGTCGGTGCCGGCGGCCAGGTCGAGACGCAGTTCTGCGAGCCCATCGGGCACGTGCAGGTCAGCGGCGACTACGTGGAAAGCTGGCAGCCGCACCCGATGCACCCGGCCGCGCTCAAGACCGCGCAGCAGATCGCCGGGGCAGTCACCGCCAACCTGGGCGGGCAGGGCCTGTTCGGCGTGGAATTGTTCGTCAAGGGCGAGCAGGTCTGGTTCAGCGAAGTCAGCCCGCGCCCGCACGACACCGGCATGGTGACCATGATCACCCAGTGGCAGAACGAGTTCGAGCTGCACGCGCGCGCCATCCTCGGCCTGCCGGTCAGCACCGCGCTCAAGAGCCCCGGCGCCAGTGCCGTGATCTACGGCGGCGTGGATGCCGCCGGGGTCGTCTTCGACGGCGTGGACGAAGCGCTGCGCGTGCCGCAGACCGAGCTGCGCCTGTTCGGCAAGCCGGCAAGCTTCACCAGGCGCCGCATGGGCGTGGCGCTGGCCTACGACGCCGACGTGGAAACGGCGCGCGCGCGCGCCAAGGACGCCGCCAGCCGCGTCAAGCCGCGCATCGCGGGCTGACGCGCCGGCGACGGGGCACCGTGCGCGGGCACTCCGTGCACGATGCCCGGCCCTTCGGCCCTCCAGCCTCGGACCTTCTGCTTCGGCCCTCAGTCCTTCGGCGCTTCGTGCACGTCGTGCACGAAGCGCCCGGCACTCAGCGTATTCACCTGGTCCGCCGAGATGTCCATCAGGATCCGGCTGCGCTCGGGCGACATCGATACCGTGATGTACTGCACCGGCCGCGAGTCGGGATCGTGCATCAGCCGCACCAGCTTTAGCAGCGGCGCTCCCACCTCGGTACGCAACCATGCCGCGAAGGCGGGGTCGGCCGCCTGCGCGGTGATTTCCTGCACCACGCGGCCGAACTTCACGCCCTGGGACATCAGGATTTCGTAGAGCGCATGCTTGCGCAGCGCCGCGGCCGTCACGCGCTTGCCCAGCGCGGCCGGCACCCAGGCATCGGTCAGCATGACCGGCGTGCCCGCCATGCTGCGCAGGCGCAGCGCGTGCACGGCGCTGGCGCCCGGCGGCAACTGCAGCAGCGCGGCAATGTCGGGCGGCGGCACCGCCGCGCCCACTTCCAGCACCTCGACGTCGGTTTCCAGCGCGGTCTTGCGCAGGCCGTCGATCACGCTGAGCGTGGGGCTGCTGCGTTCCACCCGCGCATCGGCGCGCACGAAGGTGCCCAGCCCGTGCCGGCGCTCCACGATGCCCAGCGCGGCCAGGTCCGCCAGCGCGCGCCGCACGGTGATGCGCGACACCCCGAAGCGCTCGCACAGCGCCTCTTCCTTGGGCAGGGCCCCGGTTCCCGCGTAGACCCCGCGCGTGATTTCGTCGCGCAGCACGATGAACAACTGGCGATGCAGCGAGGTGCCGGGCATATGGCCCAGCGGCGAAGCGGTGTTGGTGGCGCGCGGCATGGGATGGCGGTTGAGTGGCGTGGGGAGCATAGCACAACGGTCCCGCGGGTTTTTCCCGTTCTTGACGGGCTCGAATAGTTGTATTTAGAATATAAACACATAAACACGACGCCGCCATCGCCGCGCCGCCGTATTTACAGCCGTGGCCGGCCGCCATCCCGACAGCAAGCGCCGCCCATTTTCCCTGGCATCTCTCACCGAAAGCAGGACAGGACCCGCCCCATGACTCCCGCAGCCACCTTCCGCCAGCGCCTCCAGGCGCCCGGCATGATCATTGCCCCCGGCGCGTATGACGCCATCGGCGCCCGCCTGATCGAGCAGGCGGGCTTTGCCGCCTGCTACATGACCGGCGCCGGCACCTCGGCCGCGCGCGGCTTTCCCGACTTCGGCCTGCTGACCATGAGCGAGATGGTCGAGAACGCGGCGGTGATGGCGCGCGCGGCGTCCATCCCGCTGATCGCGGATGCCGACACCGGCTACGGCAACGAGCTCAACGTCACCCGCACCGTGCGCGAGTACGAGGCGCGCGGCGTGGCGGCGATCCATCTCGAAGACCAGGTCGCGCCCAAGCGCTGCGGCCACCTGGACGGCAAGGAAGTGATATCGCGCGAGGCATTCGTCTCCAGGATCCGCGCCGCCGTGGAGGCGCGCCGCACGCCGGACTTCACCATCATCGCGCGCACCGACGCGCGTGCCGTGCTGGGGCTGGACGAGGCCGTGTGGCGGGCCAACGCCGCGCTCGGGGCCGGCGCCGACATGGCCTTCGTGGAGGCCACGCAGACGCTCGAGGAAGTGGCCGCGGTGCCCCGGCTGGTGTGCGGCCCGTGCCTGCTCAACGTGGTGCCCGGCGGGCGCACGCCGATCTTCGACCTGCGCGAGGCCGAGGCCATGGGCTACAAGCTGGCCATCCTGCCGGGCCTGATGCTCAAGGCCGCCATCGAGGCCGGCGATGCCGCGCTGGCCCAGCTCAAGGCCACCTTCACCGCGCCGGCGGTATCGGCCAGCGTGGGCCAGACCTTCCGCCGCTTCGGCGCCGACGAATGGGACGGCCTGCGCCAGCGCTTCAACGCCGGCGCGCGCGCCACCAGCCCCGACGCGCCGGCCGGCGCAAAGGCGGGCTGAGCATGCCCCGTACCCTGTTCGACAAACTCTGGGACGCGCACGTGGTGCGCGAGCTGGGCGACGGCTGGGCGCTGCTGCATATCGACCGCCACCTGCTGCACGACCTGTCCGGTCCGCCGGCGCTGGGCCAGGTGGCCGCGCGCGGCCTGCCGCTGCACGACCCGGCGCTGGTGTTCTCCACGCCGGACCACGCGGTGTCCAGCCGGCCCGGGCGCGACGGCCATACCTTCGCGCCGGGCGGGCGGCTGTGGGCCGCGCTGCGCGAGAGTTCCGCGGCGGCCGGCGTGACCCTGTTCGATCTCGGCCAGCCGGGGCAGGGCATCGTCCACGTGATGGGGCCCGAGCTGGGCATCGTGCTGCCGGGCCTGACCGTGATCTGCGGCGACAGCCACACCTGCACCAACGGCGGCCTCGGCGCGATGGCGTTCGGCGTGGGCTCGTCGGAAAGCACGCACGCGCTCGCCACGCAGACCCTGCGCCAGCAGAAGCCGCGCCGCATGCGCATCCGCTGCGAGGGCGCGCTGGCCGCGGGCGTCACCGCCAAGGACCTGGCGCTGCACATCATCGGCAAGCTCGGCGCGGCCGCGGGCGTGGGTCATGCCATCGAGTTCGCCGGCCCGGCGATCGGCGCGCTCGACGTGGAGGGGCGCCTGACGCTGTGCAATCTCAGCGTGGAGCTGGGCGCGCGCTTCGGCATGGTGGCGCCGGACGAGCGCACCATCGAGTGGCTGCGCGGCCGTCCCTACGCGCCCGCCGGCGCGCAGTTCGAAGCGGCGGCGCGCTACTGGCGCACGCTGGCCACCGACGACGGCGCGCAGTTCGACCACGAGGAAACCATCGACGCCGCCGCGGTGGCGCCCACCATCACCTGGGGCACCAGTCCCGAGCACGCCATCGCCGTCGGCGGCACCATCCCGGACCCGGCCGACGCGCCGGGCGAGGCGGCGCGCGCGGCCATCGGCGCCGCGCTGGACTACATGGGCCTGGCGCCCAACGCGCCGATCGCCGGCACGCCGGTCGACTGGGTCTTCATCGGCTCGTGCGCCAACTCGCGCCTGTCCGACCTGCGCGCCGCCGCCGCCGTGGCGCGCGGGCGCCATGTGGCGCCTGGCGTGACGGCGTGGGTGGTGCCGGGCTCGGAGAACGTCAAGCGCGCGGCCGAGGCCGAAGGCCTGCGCGCCGTGTTCGAGGCGGCCGGCTTCGCCTGGCGCGAGCCCGGCTGCAGCATGTGCGTGGCCGCCAACGGCGAACAGGTGCCACCCGGACAGCGCTCGGTCTCCACCTCCAACCGCAATTTCGTCGGGCGCCAGGGACCGGGCGCCCGCACCCATCTTGCCAGCCCGGCCATGGCCGCCGCCGCCGCGGTGACCGGCTGCATCACCGATGTGCGGAGCCTCGCATGACCATGCAACCCTTTACCGTGGTGACGGGCGCCGCCGCGCCGCTGATGCGCGCCAACATCGACACCGACGTGATCATCCGCATCGAGCGCCTCACCAGCCTGGAGCGCGACGCGCTCGGCCCCTACGCGCTGGAGGCGCTGCGCTACCGCGCCGACGGCAGCGAGGATCCCGACTTCGTGCTCAACCAGGCCGCGTTCCGCGCCGCGCCGGTGCTGCTGGCCGGCGCCAATTTCGGCTGCGGCTCCTCGCGCGAGGGCGCGGTGTGGGCGCTGATGGGCATGGGCGTGCGCTGCGTGATCGCGCCGAGCTACGGCGATATCTTCTACAACAACTGCTTCCAGAACGGCGTGCTGCCGATCCGCCTGCCCGCGGCGGCGGTGCAGGCGCTGGCCGCACAGTGCGCGCGCGGCGCCCCGCTGCGGGTGGACCTGGTGAGCGCCACGCTGACCGCGCCCGACGGCAGCGCCATGGCGTTCCCGATCGACCCGCTGCGCCGCGAGGCGCTGCTGCACGGCCTGGACGATATCGGCCTCACGCTCAAGGACGACCACCTGATCCGCGCCTGGCAGCAGGCCGACCGCGCGCGCAGGCCGTGGGCATGGACCGTGGAGCGCGGGGACGCGGCCTGAGCCGCCGCGAACCGGTGACCGGTCCCGATGCCCGATGCCCGATGCCGCATCGGATGAGCACGCAAGAACATGGAACAACAAGGAGACAACATGCATCCCTTCGTCCAACGACGGCGCGGCCCCGTGCGCGCCCAGGCGGCGCTGGCCTGCGCCGTGGCGCTGCTGGCCGCCGCGCCGGCCGTATCTGCCGCATTGGCCGCATCGGCGGGCGCCGGCGCGACGCCCGCCTGGCGCCCGGACCGCCCTGTCACGCTGGTGGTGCCCTACGCGGCCGGCGGCGGCACCGACGCCACCGCGCGCGCCGTGTCCAGGCAGCTCGGCGTGCTGTGGGGCCAGCCCGTGGTGGTGGAGAACCTGCCCGGCGCCGACGGCCTGATCGGCACGCGCCGCGTGATGGAGGCCCGGCCCGACGGCTACACGCTGCTGCTGCAGGTGCCCGCCATCGTGGTCACCAAATACACGCCGGGCCTGAAGGGGATCGACCCGCTCGCGCGGCTCGATCCGGTGACGGCCATCTCGCAGTCGCCGGCCGCCGTGGTGGCGAGCGGCAAGCTGCCGGTGAAGACGCTGGCCGAGTTCGTGCAGTACTGCAAGGGCGCGGGCAGGTCGTGCTCGCTGGGCAGCGGCGAGAGCCTGGCGCGCATCTCGGGCAAGCAGCTCGCGGAGGAGGCCGGCCTGCCCAACCTCATCGTCGTCAACTACCGCGGCACCGGCCCCATCGTCACCGACCTGATCGCCAACAACGTCAACCTGGCGTTCACCGGCATCACGGCGGCGCTGCCGCACTACAAGAGCGGCGCGCTGCGGATCCTGGCCACGCAGGGGCAGAAGCGCGCGGCCGCGCTGCCCGAGGTGCCCACCACCGCCGAGGCCGGCTATCCGCAGTTCCAGGCCGTCACCTGGTATGGCCTGTTCGCGCCCAGGGGCACGCCGGCGCCGGTGCTGCAGGGCGTGGTGGCCGCACTGCGCGAAGCCGTGAAGGACGCCGACGTGCAGAAGACCATCGCCGCCGCCGGCGCCGAGCCGGTGGTCAACTCGCCGGCCGAGTTCGCGGCGCAGGTGCGCGAGGACAGCGCGCGGCTCGGCGACCTCATCAAGCGCTACCCGCTGGAGTGACCGGCGCCGCGCTCACTCCAGCGAGAGCCGCGCCGCGAACGCCAGCAGCACCGCCGAGAACGACCAGCGCTGGAACGCCTGCGCGCGCGGGCTGCCGCGCAGCCAGGCACCCAGGCGCGCCGCGCCGAACACGCAGGCCAGGTCGAAGGCGATGCCGGTCAGCACCAGCACCACGCCAAGCTCCAGCACCTGCGACCACACCGGCGCGCCGCGCGGATCGACGAACTGCGGCAGCAGCACCGAGCAGAACAGCAGCGCTTTCGGGTTGAGCAGGCTGCTCAGCGCGCCGCGCGCCACCGACGCGCGCAAGGGCGACGCGGCCTCGGCCCGGCCTTCGGCCGCTTCCATGCCGAAGGCCGGCCCGCGCAGGATCTGGATGGCCACCCACGCCAGGTAGAGGCCGCCGGCCACGCGCACGCCCTGGTACAGCCACGGCGCGGCGCGCAGCAGCGCGGCCACGCCGCAGGCCGACAGCGTGACGTGCGTGGCGCGCGCCAGCGCCAGCCCGGCCGCGGTGGCCAGGCCGTGCCGCACGCCGCGCCCGGTGCTGGTCTGCAGCACCAGCGCCATGTCGGGGCCGGGCAGCGCGTAGACCACGGCCAGCGCGCCGATGAAGGTCAGCAGCAGATGCAGGGAAACCATGATGCGACTCCGGTGGGGGAAGCATCATGATGCCGCTGGCGGCCGGGCGATTTCAGGCGATTTTCCGCGCGCGGAAGACAAATTTTGGGGGAATGCGCTAATCTGTGGCCCTTTATGGGAGAAAGGCCATGGAGCTGGACAAAGTGGACCGCGCGATCCTGGCGGCGGTCCAGGCCGACGGGCGCGCCACCAACGCCAGCGTGGCGCAATCCGTGGGACTCAGCGAGACGCCTTGCGCGCGCCGGCTCAAGCGGCTCGAGGCCGAAGGCTATGTCGAGGGCTACCGCGCGGTGCTGTCGCGCCAGGCGTTGGGGCTGGGGGTGATGGCTTTCACGCAGGTGCGCTTCGGCGTGCACAGCCGCGAATTGTCCGACCGCTTCGAGCGCGAGGTGCAGGCCATCCCGCGCATCATTTCCTGCCACAACGTGTCGGGCAGCGCGGACTACCTGTTGCTGGTGGTGTCGCGGGACCTGGACGACTACGGCATCTTCATGCGCGACGTGCTGCGCACCCTGCCCGGCGTGACCGCCGTGGAGTCGATGCTGTCGCTGCGCGAGGTCAAGCGCAACGCGGGTCTGCCGCTGCTCTGAGGCGGGCGCGCGCTCACCGGTCGTTTTCGCCATCCTCGTGGCGCTGGCTGCTCCCGTCGCCCTTGTCGCCCTCGCCGGCATGCCGGTGCCTCGCCGCGAGCGCCAGCTCGCGCGCCACGGCAAAGCACAGCAGCGCTGCCACCGTGGCCAGGACCGCCAGCGTGATCGCCAGTTGCCTGCCGTGCCACAGGCCGCCGAACCATTGCGAGAACTCGGCTGCCAGCACGGCCGCCTTGCCGCCGATGCGCTCGAGCTGGAAGTCGTATTGCCGCTGCCAGCCGGGGCCGTACAGCAGGTCGGCCGAGCTTTCCTCGCGCGCGGCGTTCAGGTAGATCAGGGCGCTGCCGATCCAGCCGGCCGCCAGGATCGCCGCGCCCAGCAGGTAGAGCCGGGCCGGCACGGTCCAGCGCCGGCGTGGCCGGGGCGATGTCTTGGTGTCGCGCATGGATGAGGGAGGTTCCCGGGGATGCATCAGCGCCCATTGTAGATAAGCAGGGCAGGGCCGGTGCGCGGCGCGGCCCCGGTGTGCCGTCCGCGCCACGGCGCCGCGCGCATCCGCCGATCGGAGGGGTAAATAAAGCCCCCGCCGCGCCGATATAGTGTGTGGGCTAGCAAAGCTTCCCGGCGCGCCGCGCGGCACCGGGCGTTTTCTCCTGGCCAGAGCCAGATCGGTCCGCTCGCGGGCTGGCCCGATCTGCCCAGAACAAGTCACTTGGCAGGTAGCACCTTCTTGCCCCATTCCATGACAGTCCCAGGCGAGGCGAGCAGCCGCTCGCGGCGCTTGCGCCGGCTCCTTCTCCTTCGCATCTTGCCGGCCTTGTGCGCCGCGCTGCTGTGCGTGCAGCCGCCCGGGGCCGCCGCCGATACCGCCCAGCCGCGCTCCGAGGCCGTGATGCGCACGGTCTACAGCCTGCTTGGCTACGCGCGCTGGCCGGTCGAGCGCGACGTGCTGCGCCTGTGCGTGGACAGCTCGGCGCGCTACGCCGGCAGGCTCGCCGACGGGGGCACGCTGGCTACCGGGCGCCCGGTGCAGGCACGCCGCATCGACGTCATGAGCGCGGGATCGATGGCCGGCTGCGACTCCGTCTACCTGGCCGCCATGACCGACGCCAGCCGCAGGAAGGTGGCGGCCGAACTGGGCGGGCGCCCCGTGCTGGTGATCACCGAAGAAGACTTCGAATGCGAGACCGGCAGCATGTTCTGCCTGAGCGTGGCCGACAGCCGCGTCTCGTTCCGCGTCAACCTGGACTCGGTGGCACGCAGCGGCATCCATATCCATCCGGGCGTGCTGCAGCTCGGCCGGCGGCGGAGCCCACCGTCATGAAGCCGCATGACCGTCCCGGCGCGGCGGCGCGCCCCACGCTCTATCACACGCTGCGCCGCATCCACCTGAGCGTGGCGCTGATCGCCGTCTGCACCGCGGGGCTTTCGCTGACCGCGCTCGGGCTGGCGGCGCTGCGCGTCTACGCCGACCACAACCTGCACCTGATCGCGCGCTCGCTGGCCTACACGCTGGAAGCGCCGGTGGTGTTCCGCGACCCGGCCGCCACCCGCGAGGCGCTGGTCGCCATCGCCACCGCGGAAGTGGCGCAGGCCAGCGTCTACGACCGCGACGACCATCTGCTGGCCGAATGGCATCATCCGGCCAGCGTGCGCTTTGCCGGCCTGCAGCGGCTGGCAAGCCGCCTGATGGACCTGGGCCCGGTGGAGCAGGTCATCCTGCACGAGACTCAGGTGGTGGGCACCGTGCGCCTGAGCGCCGATCCCGCCAACCTGTTCCAGTTCGTGGCCAGCGGCCTGCTCGGCCTGCTCGCCTGCCTGCTGCTGACCGCGGTGAGCGCGCACTACATGTCGAGCCGCATGCTGGTGCACATCATCGAGCCGGTGCGCAACCTGATGCGCGTGGCCCACGCGGTGCGCTCCGAGCGTGCCTTCGACCAGCGCACGCCGCCGGCCCGCATCGCCGAGCTCAACGCGCTGGGCGAAGACTTCAACGGCCTGCTCGACGAGCTGGAAAGCTGGCAGGACCAGCTCCAGCACGAGAACCGCTCGCTGGCCCACCGCGCCAGCCACGACAGCCTGACCGGGCTGCTCAACCGCGCCGCCTTCGAGGACGCGCTGCACCGCGCCGTGCGCTTCGCCGCGGCGTCGCGGTCGCACGTGGGCGTGCTCTATCTCGACAGCGACGCCTTCAAGGAAATCAACGACACCTTCGGCCATGCCGCCGGCGACGAAGTGCTGGCCGGCATCGCCCAGCGCATCCGCGCCTGCCTGCGCGAAGGCGATCTCGTCGCGCGCATCGGCGGCGACGAATTCGCGGTGCTGGTCACCGCGCTGCGCCGGCCGGCCGACATCATCCAGGTGGCCGAGCACATCCTGCTGCGCATGAAAGACCCGGTCCAGCTCAGCAGCGGCGCCTGCATCGAGGCCTCGCTCAGCGTCGGCCTGGCGGTATTCCCGCTGCACGCGCAGACCGCCGCCGGGCTGCTGCAGAAGGCCGACGAAGCCATGTACCAGGCCAAGCGCGGCCGCGGCGGATGCTGGCAGAGCGCCCAGCCGCACCTGGCCACGGCCGAGGCCGTGCCCGGATAGCGGCATCCCACGGAACAGAAACAGGAGATCCATCGTGTCATCGAACCTGTCCGGCAGCGCAAGGCTGCGGCTGGCCGCCGTCCTGGCCGCCGCCATGTTGAGCCTCGCCGCCTGCCAGGCCACCACGGGCGGCAAGCTCACCGCGCCGCAGGTCGAGACGCTCAGGCAGCAGGGCTTCCAGCTCACCGGCAGCGGCTGGGAACTGAACCTGTCCGAGAAGGTGCTGTTCGGCCTGAACGAGGACACCATCAGCGCCGACCACCAGGCCATCGTGCAGCGCATCGGCATGGCGCTCAAGGATGCCGGCATCGAACGCGTCCGGCTCGACGGCCACACCGACGACTCCGGCTCGGCCGAATACAACCAGCAGCTCTCGGTGCGGCGCGCGCAGGCGGTGGCCAGGGTGCTGGCCGAGAAAGCCTTCCCGCCCGCCAACATCGAAGTGCGCGGGCTCGGCAAGAGCCGGCCGGTGGCCGACAACCGCACCGCGGCCGGGCGGGCGGAGAACCGGCGGGTGGCGATCGTGGTGACGGTGGAGTGAGCCGTGCCGCCGCGGATGCCGCCATGGCAATCTCATCGGCTATTCCACCGCTCATTTCACCGGCAGCAGCGCCGGGGCGCCCTGGTCCTTGATCAGCAGCACGAGGAACTTCGCGGGCCGCGTGCGGCTCGCGTTCCTGCCGACGGTGTGGATGTCCTGCGGGCCTTCGTAGAACGTCTGCCCCGGTTTCAGCGTCACTTCCTTGCCGCCTTTCACGCCCATCACGATGCTGCCCTCCAGCACGTAGATGAAGCCGTGCGCGTCGTGGCGGTGAACGGGATCGGCGCCGCCCGGCGGGTAGGTCACCGTGAGCATCAGCGCTTCCTTGCCGGGCATGTCGGCCAGCGCTACGGTCATCACCGGGGTGACGACGGGCTCCGGCGCCGCCGCCGGCGGCTGGGCCATCAGGGAGCCTGAGGCGAGGCTCAGCAAGACTGCGAGTTTCTTGAGGCGTGGCATGGTTTGTCCTTGTCTGGTGAGGCCGCCGTGATCTGGGCGGCGCGGCGGCATGCGGGCGGATTCGCCCGGTGCCGGTGACTGCAAGACGTCCGGCGCGGCGGCCTTGTGACAGCGCCGCGCTGTCACGTTCCATGCCGCTGGCCGCGGCGCCGGCATGTGCGGTATCCGGCAGCCGGCCCGGGCCGGCGCGGACGGTCTAGTATCAATCCAGCCGCCGCCCGTCAGTGCGCCGTTGCCCGGCCGTGGCGCAATGGCTGTCACAACACAGGGATGCCAAACGTCTGGGGGGAGCCATGAACGAAGACACCGAAACCTTTACCCGCCTCCGCCCCCGGCTGCAGGGCATCGCCTACCGCATGCTGGGCTCGGCCGCCGAGGCCGAGGAAGTCGTGCAGGACGCGTGGCTGCGCTGGCACGGGACTGCCAGCGAGACCGTCGACAGCGCCGAGGCCTGGCTGGTCTCCGTGACCACGCGCCTGGCCATCGACCGGCTGCGCAGCGCCAAGGTGCAGCGCGAGCACTACGTCGGCACGTGGCTGCCGGAGCCCGTGATGGCCGATTCGCCGCCCACGCCGGAGCAGATCGTCGAGCGCGCCGACGACGTATCGGTCGCCTTTCTCGCGATGCTCGAACGCCTCGCGCCCGAAGCGCGCGCGGCGTTCCTGCTGCGCGAGGTGTTCGACGCGGACTACGGCGAAGTGGCCGACGCGCTCGGCAAGACCGAGAGCGCGTGCCGGCAGATCGTCCACCGCGCGAAAGCGCAGTTGCAGGACGGACGGCCGCGCTACGCGGTGCCGCCCGAGACCCACCTGCGCCTGCTGCAAGGGTTTGCCGACGCCGCCACGCGCGGGGAGTTCGGCGCGCTCAAGGCCATGCTTGCCGAGGACGCGCAGCTCATCGGCGACGGCGGCGGCAAGGTGCCCAGCTTCGGCGTGCCGCTGGTCGGCGGCCAGCGCATCGCCCAGCTCTACCTCGCCACCAGCCTGCGGTACCGGGGCGCCGTGCAGTTCGAGGCCGTCATCCTCAATGGCCAGTGGGGCCTGCTGCGCTTTATCGACGGCGCGCTGGAATCGGCGCAAGCCATCGAGACCGACGGCGCGCGCATCGTGCGCATCCACGCGCAGCGGAACCCGGACAAGCTCGCGCGCATCGCCGCCGCGCTGGGCCGCGAGCTGGCGGCCACGAAGCTGGCGCCTGGCGTGCCCTGAGCCGCTCATGGCCATCCTGCCGGGCGCTGTGCCGGGAGCGGCTCAGCGCGCGTCCGGCGCGGCCGCGAGCCAGGCTTCCAGCGAGGTCTTGCCGGTCCTGGCCTGGCTGCCCGCGATGAGGGAATCCGCGGCGAGCCGCGTGCCGAAGTACGGCGCGTCCGGATCGGTCACCACCTCGCGCGGATCCCCGCCGGCGCGCAGCACGCGCCGGACCAGCGCGTCGAGCGGAAACGACGCGGGGCCCGCCACTTCGCAGGTACCGTTGAGCGGTGCCTGGCATGCCACGTCGGCAAGCGCCGCGGCGACGTCGGCCGCGGCAATGGGCTGGAGCGGGGCGGACGGCAGCCGCACGGTGCCGTCGCCGGCGCCGGCCTGCGCTATCGATTTCAGGAACTCGAAGAACTGCGTGGCGCGCAGGATGGTGAACGGCACGCCGCCGCGCTCGATCAGCGCTTCCTGGGCGACCTTGGCGCGGAAATAGCCGCTGTCCGGAACCCGCTCCGCGCCCACCACGGACAACGCGACGAAGTGGCGCACGCCAGCCTCGGCGCTGGCCGCCAGCAGGTTCGCCGTCGACGTCCGGAAGAAATGCATGACGGCCTCGTCTTCGAAGGAAGGCGAGTTGGTGACGTCCACGACCACCTCCGCGCCCGCCAGCGCGGGCGCCAGCCCTTCGCCCGTGACCGAGTTGACGCCCGCCGATGGCGAGGCAGCGAATACGGCGTGGCCGGCCTGCTCCAGCAGCGCCGACAGCTTGCGCCCGATGAGGCCGCTACCTCCGATGATGACGATTTTCATGGCAAGTCCTTTCGTTGAGAAATCGGGGACAGCGGCATGACGCCGCCGTCCGTTGCGCAAGACGTGGCCGGCCTGGCCTGGGCCGGCCGACCGGCGCGGCTGCCCGCGCTCAGAATCCGGGCGGCGGATTCTGCGGGATCTGGTTGCGCAGGCTCAGGTTGATCACGTTCCACCCCCGGATGGCCGCGATCGCGTAGGACAACTCGGCGATCTCGTTCTCGCCGAACTGCTCGCGCAGCGCCGGATAGACCGCATCCGTGTCGTCGCGCTGCGGCAGCGCGTTGACAGCCTCCGCCCACGCCAGCGCCGCGCGCTCGCGGGCGTCGAAGAACGGCGCCTCGCGCCAGCCGGCGACGGCGTTCAGGTGGCGCGGCTCGGCCCCCTGCTTGACGAGGTCGCGCCAGTGCATGTCGATGCAGACGCCGCAGCCGTTGATCTGCGAGACGCGCAACTGCACCAGCTCCACCAGCCTGGCGCCGAGCGAGCTCTGCTTGACAGTGCCCGAGAGATTGATCATCGCCTTCAGGTTGGCCGGGGCGAGCTGGAAGAAATTGAGACGTGCGGTGGTCATGGGATTCCTTTGCCTGGTTGCGCGGGCGCCCTGTGCGCCTCGCATGATCACAAGACGGGGGAGGGCGTGGGGTTGTGACAGCGGTGGGGATTTTCTTGCGCCGGCGCAGATTGCTGCCGGCTGGCGCCGGTGTGGAAGAGGGGAACTGGACTGCGGGAATGTGCAACGAAGCCCGCGCAGGTACCGGGGGCTTCCGGCGATGAATTCCGCGCCGCCGGATTATCGGATTATTTTCGGAAATTTCTTCTTTATAAATAGATTTTTCCGAGAACCAAAAACGTGCATCAGGAGATAGCATCCGTCATCACGTGCCAAGTGGATGCGACCGTGCGGTGGCTTCCGATGCAGCGATGAAACGGTGATTGGGAGACAGCCGGAAATGCATGTCCAGCAGGGAACGATGTTCATTAACGGAAGGCGAGCGTGGACTTGTCTTGCCGCATGTGTCGGGTCAAGGCGCCCGTATATGGCAGCTTTTCTCGTCGTCGCTGCCTTGGTATCGGGAGTCGTTCTTGCGCAAGAGCCGCAAAAAGCACCATTCCAGCGGCTGGATGAAGCCGAAATCAAAGCCAAGTACCAGAACTGTCCGGACGGCTATTACACGGGACCCCGCCCTGGAAAGGGTGTCTATACGAAAGATCACTATATCTGGGCGGTGACGCCGGAGTTTGCGGAGCGATTTTGCATGCCGCCGGAGTTTGTCAGTTCAGAACTCAAGGGGGCCGAGGCCGTTGCGTTCAAAATTAGTGAGCGTAGAGATGAGGAGCGGTGTTCCTATAACGGAAACGAAGAGCGCTGCGGATTTGAGAAGGGAATGCGGTTTGAGCTCTATTTCAGGTCTGATATCTCTTTGCCCAAGGCAGTGGATACCACTGTGGCGACTGTGCCAAATGTGCCTTCCGTTTTCATGATCGGCATGTCGGAAAGTCAATATCAAAAGCTAAGAAAGAACAAGCCAGAGAGAACGATACCGACCAAGGCATTCGAGCGATCGCAGATCGGAATATCCGGTGTAAAGGATGGAAAGATAGTTTGGCCGATCACTACGCTGCATGAACAGACCTATTTCTCTCGCGTTTTCGATGGTATTGACTACGTGGCGGTGGAGGGAAGCACCGGCATGTTTACCAATCCGAGGATGGAAGCATTGGATGTACGAAGGTTTGCGATCACGATAAGAAGATTGGGTGATCAGACTCCTTCCAATGACGGCAGAAAGCTAGATGATTTTGCATATTTAGTAGAGTTGCCGGAGTCGTTCTCAAACAAGATTCGGGCTATCGACAAGGTGCGAGGATTGAACTACAAGGCAATGGTTGAAGAATATCTGCGCCGAAGATCGCAAAGATAAACAGTAGTTCTATCTGCGACTATCGGAGAAAGAGAGAATGGCTAGTGATTACAGTGCAATCATAAAATACATGCCGTTTGCGAAGGGCGTCTATGGCACCGGCTCAGGTACGCAGCCGCTGGCCGTAGGCTGGAATCAACCGGTCACGGTGACTGACTTCAAAGCCACTTCTCCAAACTTCCAGGCAGCACTCTATAAAGACAGTCAAAGCGGGAAATACCATATCGCCATTGCCGGAACAGACGATCTCAAAGGCGATGCCATGGCGGACCTCGTATTGGCCGGGCAGGATGCGTATGCGGTCGGATGGCATCCAGAGATGACCGATGCATTGTCATTCTCGTATGAGGCTATTAAGCAGATTCGGAGCGATTTGGAGCGGGAACTTGGCCGTCCGCCGGAACTCACCGACATCCGCGCACGAGTCGACGTCTCCGGCCACTCCCTCGGCGGCGCACTGGCCGAAATGGTCGGCAAGTTCTTCGGCCTGTCGGGATACAACATCGACGGTCCCGGCGTGACGAAGCTGATCACGCGTCCGGAATACGGCGCCTTCCAGGACAAGGTTCGCGAGGATTTTCCCGAGCTGGAGAGTGATTACAAGCTGGCTCCGGGGCAATTCGGATCGACCGCGTTTTCCATTGTCGGGGCTGCCGGAACCCATCTGGACGGCGTCGCTTTCACCGCCCAGCCCGGTGTGCTGGCGGATTACTTCGCCATGGTCGGACCGCTGGCGATTGGCGTGGCGAGCTGAAAGAAATTGAGACGTGCGGTAGTCATGGGATTCCCTTTGCCTGGTTGCGCGGGCGCCCTGTGTGCCTCGCGTGATTACAAGACGGCGGAGGGAATGGGGTTGTGACGGCGGTGGGGAAGTTTTTGGCGCTGGCGCAGATTGTGTGGCAGGCCGGCTCCGGCGTGGATGAGCAGAGCCGGACTGCGGAAGCATGGAAAGGCGCTCGCGCAGATGCCCGGGGGCTTCCGGCGATAAATTCCGTGCCGCCAGATTATCGGATTATTTTCGGAAATTTCTTCTTTATAAATAGACTTTTCCGAGAACCAAAGGCGTGCGTCGGGAGATAGCATCCGTTATCACATGCTTAGCGGATGCGACCGTGCGGTGGCTTCCGGTGCAGCAATGAAACGGCGATTGGGAGACCGGCGCAAATGCATGTCCAGCAGGGATCTATGCTCATTAACGGAAGACGGGTGTGGACTCATTTCACCGCATGTCTCGGATTGAAGCGCCCGTACACGGCGGTTTTTCTCGTCGCCGCTGCCTTGGCATCGGAAGTCATTCCTGCGCAAGAACTGCCAAAGGCACCATTCCAGCGGCTGGACGAGGCGGAAATCCGGGCCAAGTACCAGAGCTGCCCGGACGGTTATTACACGGGGCCGCGTCCTGGAAAAGGTGTTTATACGAAGGATCACTATATCTGGACCGTAACGCCGGAGTTCGCCGAGCGATATTGCATGCCGCCCGAGTTCGTCAGCAAGGAACTGAAGGGGGCCGAGGCGGTAGCATTTGCCATTTCGGAAAACAGGGACGAAGAGCGTTGCAGGTTTAATGGAGTGGAAGAGAAATGCGGCGCTCCAAAATCTCTGAGGTTCGAGTTGTATTTCAAGTCGGAGGTGTCTCTTCCAAAAAGGATTGAGACCTCGATTGCGCTGGTTCCTTCTCTTCCGTCCACCTATATGGTGGCACGGTCAAGGAAAAGGATGAGTGAGGTGCTACGTGCCGAGTCTCCTGATCGTGAAATACCAATCAAGGCATTCGAAATATCCCAAATCGGGATATCTGGTATCAAGGAAGGCCGAATTGTCTGGCCGATTACCACGTTGCATGAACAAGCATACTTTGCACATGTATTTGCCGGTATTGACTATCTGGCTGTAGAGGGAAGTACGGGTATGTTTACCAATCCGCGGATGGAGGCGCAGGATGTACGGAAATTCGTTATAGATTTTCGTATTATAGGGGACAAGACTTACAGAGATGATGATCGCTTACTAAGTGAGTTTGCCCATGTTGTTGAGTTGCCTGAATCATTCACCGATAAGGTCCGCATGATCGATAAGGCGCGCGGCCTTAATTACAGAGCGCTGGTCGAAGGATTTCTTCATCGTCAATCGATAAAATAATAGATAAATCTGTTCGTGACTGGAGGGCGGCAAGGCTATGGCGACTGACTATGGGGCAATAATAAAATACATACCTTTTGCCAAAGGTGCATATGGTACAGGGCCTGGAACAAATCCGCTATCGGTCGGTTGGAGTGATCCAGTGACGGTTCAAAAATTCAAAGCCACCTCTCCCGATTTCCAGGCGGCACTTTACAAGGATAGCCAGAGTGGAAAATATCACATCGCTATTGCTGGTACCGATGATCTAAAAGGCGATGCCATCGCAGATCTTGTGTTGGCTGGACAGGATTTGCATGCAGTGAGATGGCATCCAGAGATGACTGATGCGTTGTCATTCTCATACGAAGCCATGAAGATAATCGCCGGCGATCTCCAATTCAGACTGAAACGTCCGCCTACGCTTGAAGAAGTACGTGAGGAAGTCGACGTCTCCGGCCACTCCCTCGGCGGCGCACTGGCCGAAATGGTCGGCAAGTTCTTTGGCCTGTCGGGATACAACATCGATGGTCCCGGCGTGACGAAGCTGATCACGCGTCCGGAATACGGCGCCTTCCAGGACAAGGTTCGCGAGGATTTTCCCGAGCTGGAGAGTGATTACAAGCTGGCTCCGGGGCAATTCGGATCGACCGCGTTTTCCATTGTCGGGGCTGCCGGAACCCATCTGGACGGCGTCGCTTTCACCGCCCAGCCCGGTGTGATGGCGGGCAAGACAATCCATCAGTTCGTCCCGCAGGGCGCCACGGGGAGAAGCGTCATCACGCTATGAAGTGCCGCCGGCGCGCAGTGTGCGGCCGCCGGTCCAGTCCAGCACCACCTTCCCGCTGTTGCCCGACAGCATGGCCGCGAACCCGTCCTGGAAATCGTCCACGCTGTAGCGATGCGTGATCATGGGCGTCAGGTCGAGCCCGCTTTGCAGCATGGCGACCATCTTGTACCAGGTCTCGAACATCTCGCGGCCGTAGATGCCCTTGATTTCCAGGCCCTTGAAGATGACCTGGTTCCAGTCGATCGCCATCTGCGACGGCGGGATGCCGAGCAAGGCGATCTTGCCGCCGTGGTTCATGTGCTCGAGCATGGTGGCGAACGCGCTCGGCACGCCCGACATCTCCATGCCGACGTCGAAGCCCTCGGTCATGTGCAGCGCGGCGGCCACGTCCCCGAGGTTTTCGTGCTGCACGTTGACGGCGCGCGTGGCGCCCATCTTGCGGGCCAGGGCGAGGCGGTAGTCGTTGACGTCGGTGATCACCACGTTGCGCGCGCCCACGTGGCGGGCGATGGCGGCGGCCATGATGCCGATCGGGCCGGCGCCGGTGATGAGCACGTCCTCGCCGACGAGGTTGAACGACAGCGCGGTGTGGGTGGCGTTGCCGAACGGATCGAAGATGGCGGCGATCTCGTCCGGGATGTCGTCGGGGATGCGGAAGGCGTTAAAGGCGGGAATCACCAGGTATTCGGCGAAGGCGCCGGGCCGGTTGACGCCCACGCCCACCGAGTTGCGGCACAGGTGGCGGCGCCCGGCGCGGCAGTTGCGGCAGAACCCGCAGGTGATGTGCCCTTCGCCGGAGACGCGGTCGCCGATGGCCAGGCCGCGCACTTCCTGGCCGATGGCGACGATTTCGCCGACGTATTCGTGCCCTACCTGCATCGGTACCGGGATGGTGTGCTGCGCCCACTCGTCCCATTTCCAGATGTGGATGTCGGTGCCGCAGATGGCGGTCTGCCGGATGCGGATCATCACGTCGTTGTGGCCGACCTCCGGCACCGGCACGTCGGTCATGGCCAGGCCGGGCGCGCGTTCGGTCTTGGCGAGGGCTTTCATGGCTGGGCTCCTTGCTGTGCTGTACCGATGCGGCTCGCCGGCTCAGGCGATGGCGCCGAACTGCCGGCCCACCTTGGCGAAGGCGGCGACCGCGCGCTCGATCTGGGCGGGGGTGTGCGCGGCGCTCATCTGCGTGCGGATGCGCGCGCGGCCCTTGGGCACCACCGGGAAGGAGAAGCCGACCACGTACACGTGCTCGGCCAGCAGCGCGTCGGCCATGCCGGTGGCGAGCGCTGCGTCGCCCAGCATGACCGGGATGATGGGGTGCTGCCCGGGCACCAGCGTGAAGCCGAGCGCGCTCATCTCGCGGCGGAAGTGCTCGCCGTTCTCGCGCACGCGCCGGCGCAGCGCGGCGCCTTCGCCGCTGGCCAGCAGCTCCAGCACCTCGAGCGTGGCCGCGGCGATGCTGGGCGCCAGCGAGTTGGAGAACAGGTAGGGGCGCGAGCGCTGGCGCAGCAGGTCCACGATCTCGCGGTGCGCCGCCACGTAGCCGCCGGACGCGCCGCCCAGCGCCTTGCCGAGCGTGCCGGTGACGATGTCCACGCGGCCCTCCACGCCGCACAGCTCGGGCGTGCCGCGCCCGTGCTCGCCGACGAAGCCGACCGCGTGGGAGTCGTCCACCATCACCAGCGCGCCGTACCGGTCGGCCAGGTCGCAGATCGCGCGCAGGTCGGCGACGATGCCGTCCATCGAGAACACGCCGTCGGTGGCGATCAGCTTGAAGCGCGCGCCGGCGGCATCGGCCTCTTGCAGGCGCGCTTCCAGGCCGGCCATGTCGTTGTTGCGGTAGCGGTAGCGCTTCGCCTTGCACAGGCGCACGCCGTCGATGATGCTGGCGTGGTTGAGCTCGTCGCTGATGACCGCGTCCTGGTCGTCGAGCAGCGTTTCGAACAGGCCGCCGTTGGCGTCGAAGCAGCTCGAGTAGAGGATGCTGTCGCCGGTGCGCAGGAATTTCGCCAGCGCCGCCTCCAGCGTCTTGTGCACCGACTGCGTGCCGCAGATGAAGCGCACCGATGCCATGCCGAAGCCGTCCTGCTCGAGTCCGCGCCGCGCCGCCGCGACCAGGCGCGGGTCGTCGGCCAGGCCCAGGTAGTTGTTGGCGCAGAAGTTCAGGACGTGCTCGCCGCCGGCCAGCCGGATATCGGCCGCCTGCGGGCTGGCGATGACGCGCTCCGTCTTGTGGAAGCCGTCGGCGCGGATGGCGTCGAGCGTGTCGCGCAGATGGGAAAGATAGCGGTCGCGCATGGCACCCCCTGGCTTGGTGGTTGGTCCACTGCCTATGGTATGCCTGATGCCGCGCAGGCGCAGGAAAATGTGGCGCGCCTCGCGCTCAGGGCTGCGGCGCCTCCGCCTCGGCGGGCTGCGCCGCCGCCTGCGGACAGCCCGGCGCCCCGGCGCGCGCTTCGCCGAAATTGCACAGGTAGCTCATCACCATGTCCGGCACATGCCGCAGGCGCGAGGCCACGCGCTCCGGCGCGGCAAGATCCACGCCCAGCACGAAGGACAGCGTGTAGCGGTTCGAGATGAAGTAGGAACCCAGCCCCGAGATCGACACGTAGAGATCGACCCAGTCCGCGTCGGGGCGGAACACGCCCTGCGCCTTGCCGCGCTCGAGGATTTCCGCCAGCGCGCTCTTGAGCGGATTGAACATGGCCGGAATCACCTTGGACTGGCGGATGTGCTCGGCCTTGTGCAGGTTCTCGGTGCCGAGCAGCAGGATGAATTCGGGCTGCTCGATGAAATGCTGGATGGTGTGCATCACCAGCGCGCGCATGTCGTCGACCGGGTTGTCGCCGGTCAGGCCGAGCTCGTTCTGGCGCTCGCGCATGGCGGCGTAGGCGCGCTCCATGACTTCGATGAACAGCGCTTCCTTGCTGTCGAAGTAGTGGTAGACCAGGTTCTTGCTGATCTTGCTGCGCGCCACGATGCTGTCGACGCGCGCGCCGTCGAAGCCCTTGGCGGCGAATTCCTTCGACGCCATCTGCAGGATTTTTTCGCGCGTGGCCTGGGCATCGCGGGGCTTGGGCTTGCGCGCGGTCTTGGCGGTGGCTGGCATGGCGATGGTTTCCTTGAAGTTGTGCGAAGCGCTGCGCCGTGATGGTGCGTGCGCTAACCAGATGGTTAGTGTACACCGCCCGGCATGCACAAAAAACATGCGCAAAGCCTTGCCAGGCAACATTCTTGTGCTCCGTGAAAACCCGGTTGACAAGCCAAAACGCGTCTTCTATTGTACTGACTAGTTAGTTAGCTGATGAATCGGTGCGCAGTCCCCGGCAAGGGATCGCGCGGCACGGGCAAGTTGCCCGCGCCTCACAAATCTGGAATCTGGAGAGGACATGGTTCAAGCAGGAAGCAAGGCGGGCGTGCGCGTCGGCTGCGACATCGGCGGTACCTTCACTGACATCGTCCTGGCCATGCCGGACGGCCGCCTGTTCGTCAACAAGACCTCGACCACGCCGCACGATCTCGGCGAGGCCATCGTGACCGGTCTCAAGGCGCTGATCGCGCAGGCCGGCATCGCGCCGGGCGACATTACCGAGATCGTGCACGGCACCACCACGGCCTCCAACACCATCCTGCAGAAGGTGGGCGCGCGCACCGGCGTGCTGACCACGGCGGGCTTCCGCGACGTCCTGGAGATCGGGCGCATCCGCACGCCCACCATGTTCGACCTGGGCTGGCAGAAGCCGCTGCCGCTGGCGCCGCGGCGCTACCGCCGCGGCCTCAACGAGCGCATCGACGCGCGCGGCAACATCGTGGTGCCGCTGGACGCCGACGAGGTGCTGCGCGTGGCGCGCGGGCTGGTGGAAGAGGGCGTGGAGGCGCTGGCGATCTGCTTCATCAACAGCTACATCAACCCGGTGCACGAGCTGCAGGCCAAGGCGCGCCTGGAGCGCGAGTTCCCGCGCCTGCTGGTGACCGCGTCGTGCGACGTGCTGCCGGAGATCAAGGAGTACGAGCGCACCAGCACCACGGTGGTCAACGCCTACATCCTGCCGGCCATGCGCACCTACCTGCGCCGCCTCAAGGACGACCTCGGCCGCATGGGCGTGACCGCGTCGCTGCAGGTGATGGCTTCCAACGGCGGCATGATGGGCGTGGGCAGCGCCAGCGACAAGCCGGTGTTCGCGGTGGCCTCCGGCCCGGCCGGCGGCGTGGCCGGCGCGGCGCAGATCGGCGCGCTCGGCGGCGGCAGCGACCTGATCGTGTTCGACATGGGCGGCACCACCGCCAAGGCTTCCATCATCACCGACGGCGTGCCGTCGCTGACCACCGAATACGAGTTCCGCGACGGCATCAGCGCGCCGAGCCGCTTCGTCAAGGGCGGCGGCTACGTGCTCAAGGTGCCCGCCATCGACATCGCCGAGGTGGGCGCGGGCGGCGGCTCGCTGGCGTGGATCGATGCCGGCGGCCTGCTGTGCGTGGGGCCGGAGTCGGCCGGCGCCAATCCGGGCCCGGCCTGCTACGGCCGCGGCAACGACCGCCCCACCGTGACCGATGCCAACATGGTGCTCGGCTATCTCAATCCCGCCGCGCTCGCCGGCGGCAGCCTCAAGGTGGACCCGGCGCAGTCGGTGCGCGCCATCGACACGCACATCGGCGCCCCGCTCGGCCTCGACACGCTGGCCGCCGCGCACGGCATCCGCCACGTGGCCAACGTCAGCATGGCGCGCGCGCTGCGCGCCGTGACGGTGGAGCGCGGGCGCGACCCGCGCGACATGACCATGATCGCCTTCGGCGGCGGCGGCCCGCTGCACGCGGTGGACGTGGCCATGCTGCTCGGCATCAGGCGCGTGATCGCGCCGGTCATGGCGGGCGTGTTCTGCTCGGCCGGCATGCTGTGCGCCGACGCCGAGCACAACTTCGTCAAGGCCATCCTGCGCCCGCTGGCCGAGTGCGACGCGGCCGGCATCGGCGCGGTGATCGCGGAGCTGCGCCAGCAGGGCCTGGCGGTGCTCGCGCTGGAAGGCTACGGGCAGGAGGCGGTGGAAATCGCCGTGGGCATCGACCTGCGCTACCTGGGCCAGAGCTCCGAGCTGACCATCCCGCTGGCGGGCGGACGCGACGGCGCCGCGCCCGACGCGGCCGCCATCGCGCGGTTGGTGGAAGACTTCGGCGCGCTCTACCAGCAGACCTTCGGCTACCGCAACGACGAGCCGCTCGAGCTGGTCAACATCCGCCTGAGCGCCTACGGCCGCAGCGACCAGCGGCTGGACTTCGACGCCATCCAGGTCGACGCCAGCGCGCTGCACGGCGTGGCCGGCACGCGCCCGGTGAGCTTCGGGCGCGACCAGGCGCCGCGCGAAACGCAGCTGGTGCCGCGCTCGGCCATCACCGCCGCGCCGCGCCAGGGGCCGCTCATCATCGAGTCCTACGACACCACCATCGTGGTGCCGCCCGGCGCCTCGGCGCGCGCCGACAAGATCGGCAACATCATCATCGACATCGACAGCCCCCAGGAGGCAGCATGAGCACGCAGTTCGACCCGGTGACCTTCGCGGTCGTCAAGAACGCGATGGATTCCATCGTCGACGAAGTGGCCTACACGGTCATCCGCACCGCGCGCTCGGAGATCGTCAAGGACGTGATGGACTATTCCGCCGCCATCTGCGACCGCCACGGCCGCATGGTGGCCCAGGCCAAGACCATCGCGCTGCACCTGGGCGCCATCCCCGAGGCCATGGAAGCGGTGCAGGCGCGCTACGGCGACGCGCTGCGCCCCGGCGACGCGGTCATCGTCAACGACCCGTACCAGGGCGGCATGCACCTGCCGGACATCTTCATGTTCGTGCCGTTCTTCTACCGCGGCGAGCTCGAGGGCTGGTGCGTGGTGATCTGCCACCACACCGACGTGGGCGGCCGCGTGCCGGGCTCCAACGCCAGCGACTCCACCGAGATCTACCAGGAAGGCCTGCGCATCCCGGTGCTCAAGCTCTATGAGGCCGGCCAGGTCAACGACACGCTCGAGCGCATCATCGCGCAGAACGTGCGCGTGCCGGACCGGGTGCTGGGCGACCTCAAGGCGCAGTACGCCGCCACCCAGGTCGGCGTGCGCGAGCTGACCGCGCTGTTCGACCGCTACGGCCGCGCGGACACGCGCGCCTACCTGAACGAACTGCTGGACTACGCCGAGCGCCTCACGCGCGAGGAAATCCGCAAATGGCCCAAGGGCACCTTCCACTTCACCGACTACATCGACGACGACGGCCTCTCGCCCGAGCCGATCCCGATCCAGGTGGCGCTGACCGTGCACGACGACCACGTCAGCGCGGACTACACCGGCTCGTCGCCGCAGGTGCGCGCGGCCATCAACTCCACGCTGTCGTACACCAAGTCGTGCACCTACCTGAGCGTGCGCTGCGCGCTCAAGGGCGACGTGCCCAACAATGCGGGCGTGTTCCGCTGCATCGAGGTGCACGTGCCCGAAGGCTCGGTGCTCAACCCGCTGCCGCCGAGCGCGGTGGCGGCGCGCGCGCTGACCGGCTACCGCGTGTTCGACGCCATGCTCGGCGCGCTCGCGCAGATCGTGCCGGACCGCATCCCCGCCGCCGGCGAGGGCGGCAACACCGTGGTGTGCCTGTCCGGCAAGGGCGACAACGGCAAGCCCTACATCATCGTCGACATGATCTGCGGCGCCTGGGGCGGCCGGCCGGCCAGCGACGGCATCGAGGCCATCACCAACGCCTCGCAGAACCTGTCCAACACGCCGGTGGAAACGCTCGAGGCGCAGCACCCGGTGCGCGTGGAAGCCTACGAGCTGGTCGAGGACTCCTGCGGCGCGGGCCAGTTCCGCGGCGGCCTGGGCATCCGCCGCAGCTACCGCGTGCTGGCGCCGGACGCGCTGCTGCAGTTGCGCGCGGACCGCATGAAGTTCTCGCCATACGGACTGGCCGGCGGCGAGGCGGCCAGGCCGGCACGCAACCTGCTTGAGCATGACGGGGCCACCACCGAGCTGCCGAGCAAGATCGGCATGACGATCGCGCGCGGCGACCTGGTCACGCACATCCAGCCCGGCGGCGGCGGCTTCGGCGATCCGCTCGCGCGCGACCTGGGCCGCATCCGCGAGGACGTGTGGAACCACAAGCTCAGCGCCGGCTTCGTGCGCGAGCACTACCATGTGGTGGCGGACCCCGCCACCGGCGAGGTCGACGTCGCCGCCACCGCCGCGCTGCGCGCGCAGCGGCTGGCCAGGGCGGCGTAGGCGCGGCCCGGTCGCGGCGGCACCGCGGCAGGGATTCACGGATTCACGGATTCACGGATTCACGCTTTCACGGATTCACGGTCACACCGGAGGCGGGTACACATCGATACCCGCCCACGCCCACAAGGAAACTACGATGCGTTCTTCTGTCATGAAACTGGCCTGGCGCGCCTGCGCCGCCGCCGCGACATCGATGCTGCTGACGGCCGCCTCCATGGCGCAGGCCGCCGAGCAGAAGCTGCTGGTGCGGATGGATTACTCGCCGTGGGGCATGCACGCGGCCATGCACCTGGCCAGGCAAAAGGGCTGGTTCCAGGAGGCCGGGCTCGACGTGGAGGTGCAGGACGGCACCGGCACCATCAACACCCTGCAACTGCTGGCCGCCGGCCAGGCCGACGTGGGCCAGGTGCAGCTCGGCACCATGGCGGTGGCCAAGGAAAACGGGCTGGACCTGATGTCCATCGCCGGCTTCGCGCGCAAGGGCGACCTGGCCGTGATGGTGGACGAGAAGCTCGGCGTGAAGTCGGTGCAGGACCTGGTCGGCAAGAAGCTGGTGTGCTTCACCACCAGCCCGTGGGCGCCGTTCATCGATCCCTACTTCAAGGCCAACGGCATCGCCAAGGGCAAGGCCAGCATCGTGATGGTGGCGCCGGCGGCGATGATCTCCACCTACGCCTCGGGCAACAGCGACGGCTTCCTCTCGCAGGCGCCGTTCGGCCAGCCGATGGTGTCCAAGGTGCGCCCGGCCAAGGCGCTGCTGCTGTCCGACAGCGGCATCAACTTTCCCAGCTACGGCCTGGTGGCCACGCCGCAGCGGCTGGCCGAGAAGGGCGCGGCGATCCGGAAGTTCGCCCAAATCCAGGTGCGCGCGTGGGAGTACATCTACAACGGCCACGTCGACGAAGGCGTGGCGGCGATCCAGGCGCAGCGGCCCAACGTCAAGCTCGACCCGCAGATCCTGCAGGCGCAGATCCAGGCCTACCGCCCGTTCTTCGACAGCCCCACGCAGAAGAGCCTGCCGTTCGGCCGCCAGGACGACGCCGACTGGGCCGCCGCGATCCGCTCGATGGAGCAGGCCGGCATGATCAAGCCCGGCCACAAGCCGGCCGACTACTACACCAACGCCATGCTGGCGAACTAGGCGCGGGAGACGGAAAGATGTCGGCATTCCTGCAGATCGGGCAGCTCAACAAGATCTATCATTCGCAGCGCGAGCCGCTCTACGCGCTCAAGGACGTCAGCCTCGACATCGAGGAAGGCGAGTTCGTCAGCATCGTCGGGCCCAGCGGCTGCGGCAAGAGCACGCTGCTCAAGTGCGTGGCCGGGCTGGAGCCCATCTCCAGCGGCCACCTCGCGCTGCAGGGCGACCCCATCGTGGGGCCGCCGGCCAACATGGGCGTGGTGTTCCAGCGCGACCTGCTGCTGGACTGGCGCACCATCCTCGACAACGTGCTGATCGCCGCCGAGTTCCACGACCTCGACCGGCGCGATTTCGAGGAGCGCGCGCGCGCCGTGCTCAACCTGTTCGGCCTGGGCGCGTTCGCCGACCGCTATCCGTGGGAGCTGTCCGGCGGCATGCGCCAGCGCGCCTCGATCTGCCGCGCGCTGCTGGTGGACCCGCAGCTGCTGCTGATGGACGAGCCGTTCGGCGCGCTCGACCCGTTCACGCGCGACGATCTCAACGAAGAACTGCAGCGCACCTGGCTGGCCACCGGCAAGACCGTGCTGTTCATCACGCACTCGATCTCGGAGGCGGTCTACCTGAGCGACCGGGTGGTGGTGATGTCGCGCAATCCCGGCGGCGTCGCCGCGGTGATTCCGATCGAGCTGGAGCGCCCGCGCGGGCTGGCGGTGCGGGAAACCGAAGCGTTCGCGGGCTATGTCGCGCAGATCCGCCAGATCTTCCGCGAGCTTGGCATCTACAGGGGATGAGGGGGGATGAAGCAATGAAGCGGATCTGGAAACGTTCCGAGAACAGCCGCCTGGCCGTTCTCACCATCGTGGTGCTGCTGCTGGTGTGGGAAGGCGCGGTGCGCGCGTTCGGCGTGCGCGAGTTCCTGCTGCCGCCGCCGAGCAAGATCTTCGCGCAGTTCCTGTCGCAGCCGGGCTTCCTGCTGATGCAGAGCCTGGACACCCTGCAGACCACGCTGGCCGGCTTTGCCATCGCCGTGCTGCTGGGCGTGGGCGCGGCCATCGGCATCGTCTACTCGCGCTTCCTGGAGCGCACGCTGTACTCGCTGATGGTGGCGCTCAACGCCGTGCCCAAGGTCGCGCTGGCGCCGCTGTTCGTGATCTGGCTCGGCACCGGCTCGGCGCCCAAGGTCGCCATCGCCATGCTGATCGCGATCTTCCCGATCCTGATCGACACCGTGCTCGGGCTGAAGTCGGTCGATCCCGAGATGCTCAACATGGCGCGCGCCAACCAGGCCTCGCGCAGCAAGGTGCTGTGGAAGATCCGCTTTCCCAGCGCGCTGCCGAGCATCTTCGCGGGCATGAAGGTCGGCGTGTCGTTCGCGCTGGTGGGCACCATCGTGGGCGAGTTCGTGGCTGGCGAGACCGGCCTCGGCCACGTGATCCTGGTGGCGCAGGGCAGCTTCGACACGCCCACCGTGTTCGTCGCGCTGGCGCTGCTGTGCGCGCTCGGCGTGATCCTGTTCAAGGCGCTCGAATGGGCGGAGGAAAAGCTGCTGCCGTGGCATGCCTCGCAGCGCGGCAGGCCGGTGGAAGGCAATGCGCCCGCGGCCGGCGCCGAGCGCGTGCCGCAACTGGCCCAGGCCCGGCGCTGAGGCGGGCGCGCAGGCCCGCGCGCCTACTTCGGCGCGGGCGCGCCGCCGGTGCCGGCCGCGATCAGCGCCGGCACCACGTCGTGCAGCCGCGACAGCACGTAGCGCGACGCGCGCGACAGCGGGTGGTGCCGCGTGATGCCGATGGCGATCGTGCGCGGTATCTCCGGCTTGCGGATCTCCAGCGCGCCGAGCTGCCCCGCGTGGAGCTCGTCGTCCACGCCGAGCAGCGGCAGGATGGTCATGGCGTGCCCGCCCATGACGACCTGCTTCATGGTCGCCAGCGACTCGACCTCCAGCACCACGTTCAGCGCGATGCCATGCTGGCGCGCATGCTGGTCCAGGATCGAGCGCAGGCCGTTGGGCGCCGACGGCAGCACCAGCGGCAGGCCGGCGAGCTCGCGCAGCGCGAGCTCGCGCCGCCGCGCCAGCGCATGGGTGCCGGCGCAGATCAGGTAGGTGCCGACCTGGCCGACGATGTCCTCGTCCTGGCGCGGGCCGTGGCCGTAGCGGCTGACCACCGCCATGTCGATGCGCCCCGAGACGAGCTGCTCGTCGAGCTGGCCGCTGAATCCCTCCGAGATATGAAGCAGCACGCCGGGCGCCTTCGCCTGCGTGTCCTCGAACAGCCGCGTCACCAGCCGGCGCGCCATCGACGGCAGCACGCCCACGCGGACCACGCCCGACGGCACTCCCGCCGCGTCCTTCACCTCGTCCTGCAGCCGTGCCGACTGCGCCAGCAGCAACTGCACCTGCGGAAAGATGCGCCGGCCGAATTCCGACAGCACCACGCCCCGTCCGGTGCGCTCGAACAGCCGGTCGCCCCACTGCGCCTCGAGCTGGCCGATGCTGCGGCTGACCAGCGACTGGGCCACGCCGGTGGCCCGGGCGGCGCGCGACAGCGAGCCGAGCTCCGCCACCAGCACCAGCGTTTCGAGTTGCTTGATGTTCATGTCGTGGAAGGCAGGCGCCGCGCCAGCCCATGCAAATAGTGGATATCAGGTATATCCGATTCTACGCTTATGCATTTCCGTCGGGGTCTCTACACTGCGCTCACGCCTGGCCATTCGGCACATCGAGCCAGCGCAAGACAACGATGGAGACAATTCGTGAGACCTTCCGCATTCTTCCTGCGCCGGATCGCGCCTGCCGTGCTGGCGCTCGCCAGCCTCGCCGGCCCGGCCGCCGCCGCCACGGCCTATCCCGACAAGCCGCTGCGGCTGGTGGTGCCGTTTCCGGCCGGCGGCCCGACCGACGCCATGGCCCGCCTGATCGGCCAGCACCTGTCGCAGCAGCTCGGCCAGCCGGTGGTGATCGACAACCGCGGCGGCGCCGGCGGCACCATCGCCACCGAAGCCGTCGCCGCGGCCGCGCCGGACGGCTACACGCTGTTCTTCTCGACCACCGGGACGATGGCGATCAACCCCTCGCTGTACAAGACGCTCAAGATCGACCCGGTCAAGGCCTTCGACGCCGTCGGCTCGGTGGCCTCCACCGTGAACGTGCTGGTGGTGCCGCCCGCGTCCGCCGCGGCCAGCGTCAAGGACCTGATCGCGCTGGCACGCCAGAAGCCGGGCACGCTGACGTTCGGCTCGGCCGGCAACGGCAGCTCCAACCACCTGTCCGGCGAGCTGTTCAAGTCGATGGCCGCCATCGACATCGTGCACGTGCCCTACAAGGGCTCGGCCGCCGCCTTCACCGACCTGCTGGGCGGGCGCATCTCGATGATGTTCGACACCGTCTCCAGCCAGGCGCAGTACATCGGCGCCGGCAAGGTCCGCGCGCTGGCCGTGACGGGCCCGGCGCGCTCGGAGGCGCTGCCCAGGGTGCCCACGGTGGCGGAGTCGGGCCTGCCCGGCTTCGACGTGACGATCTGGTTCGGGCTGTCCGCGCCGAAGGGCACGCCGCCCGCGGTGATCGGGCGCCTGAACGGCGAGCTGCAGAAGGTGCTCGGCCAGGCCGAGGTGAAATCGCAGCTGGCCGCGCTGGGCGCCAGGCCGATGCCCGGCACCCCGCAGGATTTCGCGCAGGTCGTCCAGCGCGACGCGGGCAAGTGGTCGGCCGTGGTCAAGGCCTCCGGCGCCAGCCTCGACTGAAGGCGCGTGGCCATGCATCCCCGCGCCGATTCCCCGCACAGCACGCACGCAAGCACCTCGATGACTCCGCATTTCGAAGCCCTGTTCCGCCCTCGCTCCGTCGCCGTGATCGGCGCCTCGGACAACCCCAACAAGGTCGGCGGCCGGCCGATCCACTACCTCAACCGCTTCGGCTTCGCCGGCCAGGTCTACCCGGTCAATCCCGGCCGCGCCGAGATCCAGGGCCACCGCGCGTATGCCAGCGTCGGCGAGATCGGCGCGGTGCCGGACGCCGTGGTGATCGCGGTGGCGGGCGACGCCACGCTGGCGCAGGTGCGCCAGTGCAGCGAGCTCGGCGTCAAGGCGGCGGTGGTGATGGCCTCGGGCTTCGGCGAGATCGGCGAGGCCGGCCGCCAGCGGCAGGCCGCGCTGGTGGCCGCGGCCAATGCCGGCGGCATGCGCCTGGTGGGGCCCAATGCGCAGGGCACGGCCAACTTCGCCAGCGGCGCGGTGCTCAACTTCAGCACCATGTTCATGGAAGTGGCGCCCGCCGACGGCCCCATCGCCATCATCAGCCAGAGCGGCGCGGCCAGCGTGATGCCGTACGCGCTGCTGCGCCAGGCCGGCTTCGGCGTGCGCTACCTGGTCGCCACCGGCAACGACGCCGACCTCGATGCCTGCGCGATGGCCGAGGCGGTCGCGGCCGATCCCGCCATCCGCGTGATCCTGGTCTACCTGGAGACGCTGTCCGACCCCGGGCGCCTGGCCGCCGCGGCGGCCGTGGCGCGCGCGCGCGGCGCGCACGTGGTGGCGCTCAAGAGTGGCAGCAGCCGGCGCGGCGCGGTGGCCGCGGCCTCGCACACGGGCGCGCTGGTCGGCAACGACGCCGCCATCGACGCGTTCCTCGCGCGCCACGGCATCTGGCGCGCGCGCGACATGAACGAGTTCATCCGCGCCACGCCGCTGTACCTGCAAGGCCACGATCCGGCGGCCGGCCGCACGGTGGTGATGAGCCACAGCGGCGCGGTGGGCGTGATGGCAGCCGACCTGGCCGAGCGCGCCGCGCTGCCGCTGGCGGAGCTGGCCCCGGCCACCCGGCAGGGGCTGGCCGCGATCCTGCCGGAGTTCGGCAGCGTCAACAACCCGCTCGACATGACCGCCGCGCTGCTCGGCAAGGGCGACATGTTTCCGCGCGTGCTGGACGTGCTGGGCAGCGATCCCGAAGCGGACATGGTCATGATCGGCATCCCCGTGGCCGGGCCGGGCTACGACGTGCCGGCGCTGGCGCGCGACGCCGCCGCGTTTCTCGCGCGGCACGCCAAGCCGCTCGTCGTCAGCGCGCCGCAGCAGGACGTGCGCGCGGCCTTCGCCGCGCGCGGCATCCCCGCCTTCATCACCGAGGCCGACGCCATCGGCGCGCTCGGCCAGTACGCCGCGCACCGGCAGCTCGGCGGCGCCGGCGCCGCCCGGGCGCTGCCCGCCGCGCGGGCGTGGGCCGGCCGCGGCCTGCTCGACGAACACGCGAGCCTGGCCCTGCTGGCCGAGCACGGCGTGCCGGTGGTCGCGCACCGGCAATGCGCCAGCGGCGCCGAGGCGGTGGCCGCGTTCGCCGCGCTGGGCGGCGGAGCGGTGGCCGTCAAGGGCTGCGCGGCGGGCGTGCCGCACAAGAGCGAGCACGGCCTGGTGCGGCTGCGCCTGGCCGATGCCGCCGGCGTGCGCGCGGCGGCGCAGGACTGCCTGGACAAGCTGGCCGGGCTTGGCGAGGCCGCGCCGCGCGTGGTGGTGGCGCGGATGGTCAAGGGCACGCACGAGTTCGCGCTCGGCGTCACCGTGGATCCCGCGCTCGGCCCGCTGGTGATGATCGGCGAAGGCGGCACGCTGCTGGAGCTGCGCCAGGACATCGTCACGCTGCTGGCGCCGTTCAGCGCGGACGAGGCGCGCGCGGCGTGCCGGCGCCTGCGCGTCGCGCCGCTGTTCGGCGGCTATCGCGACATGCCGGCCCTCGACCTCGACGCGCTCGCGGCGGCGGCCGTTGCGCTCGGCGATTTCGCGCTGGCTTATCGCGCCTCGCTCAAGGCCGTGGACATCAATCCGCTGATGGTGATGCCGGCCGGGCAGGGCGTGGTGGCGGTCGACGCGGTGGTGGAAATGCGCTGAGGCGCCGCGGCGGCCATCCCCCAACAACCAAAGACGGAGCACAGACATGCCTGAAAACGAAGTCACGGTCGCGCTGGACGGCGGCGTCGCCGTGGTCACGCTGAACCGCCCCGGGCGCATGAACGCGGTCAACGATGCGCTGCGCGCGCAACTGATCGCCAGCCTCGACGAGCTCAACCGCGCGCCGGCGGTGCGCGCGGTGGTGCTGGCCGGCGCCGGCGCCCGCGCGTTCTGCGCGGGGCAGGACCTCGACGAGGCGGCGGCGGTCACGTGGCAGCAGATCGTGCCGTGGCTCAACCGGCAGCGCGCCATGTACCAGGCCGTGCGCGATCTCGACAAGCCGTGCGTGGCCGCCGTGCAGGGCGTGGCCGCCGGCGCCGGCTTCCAGGTGGCGCTGTGCGCCGACTGGCGCATCGCCACGCCGGACAGCCGCTGGGGCCAGCCCGAGGTCAAGGCCGGCCTGGCCAGCATCGTCGGCTCTTACCTGATGACGCTGCACGTGGGCCATACCCACAACGCGCAGATGTCGCTGTCGGGCGACCTGGTGAGCGGGCAGCGCGCCTATGAGATCGGGCTGGTGACGGAACTCACCGCGGCGGACGCGCTGACGGGCGCCGCGCTGGCGCGCGCGCGCGCGCTGGCCGCGCTGCCGCCGACGGCGGTGCGGCTGTCCAAGCAGCGCCTGCGCGCCATGAGCCAGCCCGGCTTCGACGAGGCCTGCGTGGCGGGGATCCGCGCGCAGCTCGAATGCTATGCCGACGGCGAGCCCCAGCGCGTGATGGCGGCCTTCCTGGAAAAACGCACGAGCAAGGAGCAAGGACAATGACGGTAACAGTAACGATGACAGCGGCAGATGCAGCGACCACCGCGACGCCGGCGGCCGCTGCCGGAATGCGGATCGCCCACCACTACATCGGCGGCGCGCGCGTGCCCGCCACGCCGGCCGGCGAGGTCCATGTCGGCGATGCCGCCACCGGCGCGCCGCTGGCCACCGTGACGCTCGGCAACGAGGCCGACGCGGGCGCCGCCGTGCGCGCCGCCCGGCTGGCGCTGCCGGCGTGGCGCGCGCTCGGCGCGCGCGGCCGGGCGCCGTTCCTGCTGGCCATCGCCGACGCGCTGGAGGCCGTGTCGGGCGAACTCGCACGCGAGATCTCGCGCGAGGTGGGCATGCCGCTCAAGCTGGCGCAGCGCATCCAGGTCGATGCGCCGGTGGCCGCGTGGCGCGCCACCGCAGCGCTGGCGGACAGCTTCGCCTTCGAGCGCACGGTGGGCAACTCGCGCATCGTGCTCGAGCCCGCCGGCGTGGTGGCGGCCATCACGCCGTGGAACTACCCGCTGCACCAGATCACCGCCAAGCTCGCGCCGGCCCTGCTGGCCGGCTGCACGGTGGTGCTCAAGCCGTCGGAGCTGGCGCCGGCCACCACCGCGCGGCTGATCGCGGCCGCCGAACGCGCGGGCCTGCCCGGCGGCGTGCTCAACGTGGTGCTCGGCGGCGCCGCCGTCGGCGAGGCGCTGGTGGCGCATCCCGGCGTGGCCATGCTGTCGTTTACCGGCTCCACCGCGGTCGGGCGCCGGATCGCCGCGGCCGCGGCCGGCGACATGAAGCGGCTGTCGATGGAGCTGGGCGGCAAGTCGGCGGCCGTGGTGCTGCCCGGCGCGGACCTCGCGCGCGCGGTCAAGGCCACGCTGGCCTCGTGCATGCTCAACAGCGGCCAGACCTGCAGCGCCACCACGCGCCTGCTGGTGCCGCGCGCGGACTACGCGCAATGCCGCGCGCTGCTGCGGGAGGGCGTGGCGGCGCTGACGCTGGGCGACCCCGCCGACCCCGCCACGCGCGTGGGGCCGCTGCTCTCGGCCGCGCAGAAGGCGCGCGTGCTGGACTTCATCCGCGCAGCCGAGCAGGCCGGCTGCGACGTGGTGGCCGGCGGCAGCGCGGCCGCGGTGCCGGGCAGCGGGCATTTCGTCGCGCCCACGGTGTTCGGCGAGGTGCCGCCCGACAGCCGCCTGGCCAACGAGGAAGTGTTCGGGCCGGTGCTGGCGGTGCTCTGCCACGACTCGCAGGACGACGCCATCGCGCTGGCCAATGCCACGCCCTACGGCCTCGCCGCCACGGTGTGGGCCGCCACGGCGGAGCAGGGCGTGGCGGTCGCGCGCGAGCTGCGCGCCGGGCAGGTCGACGTCAACGGCGGCCGCTTCAACGCGCTGGCGCCGTTCGGCGGCTTCGGCATGTCGGGCGTCGGCCGCGAAGGCGGCGCCTACGGGCTGGAGGAGTTCCTCGAGCCCAAGTCCATCCAGCTGCCCGTCTGAATACCCCTTTGAACCAGGACCCGACCGGGACACAACCATGTACAACGAAATCCAGCTTTCCCGCGCCGGCACCGACGGCCGCATCGCCGTCGTCACGCTCAACCGGCCCGACAAGCTCAACGCGCTGACCAGGGTCATGGAGGCCGAGCTGCGCCAGGCCATGGAAGAGGCCGACCGCGACGCCGCCGTGCGCGTGGTGGTGCTCACCGGCGCCGGCCGCGGCTTCTGCGCCGGCATGGACATCGACGAGCTGGAAATCCTGCCGCCCGGCGACATCCGCGCCGCGCAATGGATGCGCCCGTTCGACATGAACCGGCGCCCCGACTACCAGACCCGCTACGGCTACTTCCCGGCCATGCGCAAGCCCGTCATCGCCGCCGTCAACGGCGCGGCGGCCGGGCTCGGGCTGGTGTTCGCGCTGTACAGCGACATCCGCTTCGCCAGCGACAAGGCCGCCTTCAGCACCGCGTTCGCCAAGCGCGGCCTGATCGCCGAGCACGGCATCGCATGGATGCTGCCGCGCGTGGTGGGGCCGGGCCACGCGGCCGACCTGCTCTATTCGGCGCGCAAGGTTCCGGCGCAGGAAGCGCTGCAGATGGGACTGGTGAACCGGCTCTACGATGCCGACAGCCTGCTGCCCGAGACGCTGCGCTACGCCGAAGACCTGGCGCAGAACGTCTCGCCGCGCTCGCTCGGCGTGATCAAGTGGCAACTGGGCGACGTGCCGTTCCAGAGCCTGGCCGAGGCCACGCGGGACGCCAACGAGGCGATGTTCGCCAGCATCCAGAGCGCCGACTTCAAGGAGGGGGTGGCGCACTTCATCGAGCGCCGCCCGGCGCGCTTCACCGGCGAGTGAGCGGGGCCAGGCCGTCAGGCCATCAGGCCTGCTTCTCGCGTTCGAGCAGTTCCCGCTTGCGCTCCACGCCCCAGCGGTAGCCCGAGAGCTGGCCGTCGCTGCGCACCACGCGGTGGCAGGGGATGGCCACGGCGATATGGTTCGCGCCGCAGGCCTGCGCCACCGCGCGCACTGCCTTGGGCGCGCCGATGCGCGCGGCGATTTCTGCATAGCTCGCGGTGGCGCCGGGCGGGATCTCGCGCAGCGCCTGCCACACGCGCTCCTGGAACGCGGTGCCGCGCACGTCGAGCGGCAGGTCCAGGCCCAGCGATGGCGCTTCGATCAGGCCCACCACGCGCGCGACCAGTTGCTCGAAGCCGGCGTCGCCGCCGATCAGGTTGGCGCGGGGAAACTGGTCCTGCAGTTCGCGCGCGAGCGCATCGGGATCGTCGCCGAGCAGGATCGCGCAGACGCCGCGCTCGCTCTGCGCGACCAGGATGGCGCCGAGCGAGCACTCGCCCACGGCGAAGCGGATGTGGGTGTCGGCGCCGCCCGCGCGGTAGCGGCTGGCGGTCATGCCGAGCATCTGGCCGGCGGCCTCGTAGAAGCGGCTGCTGGAGTTGAAGCCGGCTTCGTAGATGGCCTCGGTCACCGAGCCGGCGCGGCCCAGGCCGTCGCGCAGGCGGCGCGCGCGATGCGCGCCGGCATAGGCCCTGGGCGTCAGCCCGGTGACGGCCTTGAACACGCGATGGAAATGGAACGGGCTCAGGCCGGCCGCGCGCGCGAGCGTGTCGAGCGCGGGCGGCTCGCCCGCCTGCTCGATGCGGCGGCACGCTTCGGCCACCAGCGCCGCGTGCTGCGCCGCCGTGGCCGACTGGTCGGCGGCGGCGCGCCTGCTGGGGCGGTAGCCGGCGGCCTCGGCGGCCTGCGGCGTGTCGAAGAACTCCACGTTCTCCGGGCGCGGCAGGCGCGAGGCGCTGCTCGGGCGGCAGTAGACGCCGGTGGTCTTCACGGCATAGACAAAATCGCGGTCGGCCGCCGGGTCGCGCGCCAGCACGCGGGCCCAGCGGGGATCGTGTTCGGTCGGGATGCGCAGCGGGGTGCGGGTCGGTTTCGTCATGGGCTCACTGTATGCCGCCGCCGCGCGCCGCGCACTCCGGCGCTTGCGGTCGAATTCCCGCAGGTGGCCAGGTGGCCAGGTGGCTACGCGGCGTCGTGGAAGATGATGCCCAGCACATACCGCCGGCCGGAGCGCAGCCGGCTCACGCCGTGGCGCAGCCTGACGCGGTAGCTGCCGCGCGCGCCCTGCACGGGGCGCTGGTTCACCGCGAACACCACCGCGTCGCCCTTGCGCAGCGGCACCACCTCCGCGCGCGACTGCATGCGCGGGCGTTGCTCGGTCAGCACGAACTCGCCGCCGGTGAAGTCCTCGCCCGGCTCGGACAGCAGGACCGCCGCCTGGAGCGGGAACACATGCTCGCCATAGAGATCCTGGTGCAGGCAATTGTAGTCGTCCGGGCCGTATTGCAGCAGCAGCGGGGTCGGGCGCGTTTGCCCCGCCTCATGGCAGCGCCGCAGGAAATCGGCGTGCCGCTCCGGGTAGCGCGCGCCGATGCCCATCGCGGCGTGCCAGCGGTTGGCCACCGGCGCCAGGTGCGGATAGAGCGCGCCGCGCAGGTCCTCGACCGGGCCGGGCAGCGGATAGCCGAAATACTTGTACTCGCCGCGGCCGAAGCCGTGGCGGCTCATCGCCACGCGCGAGCGGAACAGCTCGTCGCGCGGGTAGAGCGCGGCCAGCGCGTCGCACGCCGGCGGCGCCAGCAGGCCCGCGACGACGGCGTAGCCGTGCTGGTCGAGTTCCTGCCCGATGGCCTCCCAGCGCAGCATGTCGACCCGCGCCGCGCCCGCCTGCATGACTGTCACGATGGACTCCCCTGCCATAAACGCTGATGCGCAAGGCTACCTCGCCGGCGGCATCGGGTCACTCCGCATCTTGCCGCCGAATCCGGCGCGCGCCGCTAGTCCGCCCGCAGCCCGATCCGCAGCGCCAGCTTCTGCCAGCGCGCGATGTCGGCGTCGACCACGCCCTGGAATTCGGCCGGCGTGCTGTAGGTGGCGGCAAAGCCCAGTTGCGCCAGGTTGGCGCGGATCTCCGGCCGGGCGACCGCGCGCGCGATTTCCACGTTGAGCTTGCGCACCACCTCGGGCGGCGTGCGCGCCGGCGCCAGGATGCCGAACCACTGGTCCACGTCGTAGCCGGGCAGGCCCAGCTCGCCGACGGTCGGCACCTCCGGCAGGAACGGCGAGCGCTGGCGCGAGGTCACCGCCAGCGCGCGCAGCTTGCCGCTCTTGAGGTAGGGCAGGGTGTTGGTGAGCGTATTGATGCTGATGTCGGCCTGGCCGCCCAGCACGTCGGTGAGCGCCGGCGCGCAGCCCTTGTAGGGAATGTGCAGCAGGTCGATCCGCGCCGAGATCTTGAGCAGCTCGCCGGCCAGGTGCTGCGGCGTGCCGTTGCCGCACGAGGCATAGCTGGGCGGATGCGGCGCATGGCCCGCGGCCAGCAGGTCGGCGAAGCCGTGGATGGGCGAATGCGCCGGCACCGCGATCACCGATGGCACCGAGGCAAAGGCGATGACCGCGCCGAAATCCTTGCGCGGCGAGAACGGCAGCTTGCCGAACACGGCCGGATTGATGGCAAAGCTGCTGTTGACCACCAGCAGCGTATAGCCGTCCGCCGCGCTGTGCGCCACCAGCTCGGCGCCGATGTTGCCGCTGGCGCCGGGCCGGTTGTCCACCACCACGGCCTGGCCCAGGCTGCGGCCGATCTCGGTGCCGACGATGCGCGCCAGCGTGTCGGTGCCGCCACCCGGCGGGAACGTCACCACCAGCCGGATCGGCCGTTGCGGGAAGGCGCCGGCGCGGCCGGCGCCCGGATTCGCGCCGGCGCGGGCGGGTCCCGCCGCCAGCGTTGCGCCCAGCAGCAGCATGGCCGCCAGGCGGGGTACCACGGATAGGAATGTCATGTGATGCGGTCTTCGGATGCCCGACATGATAGTGCAGCCGGCGATTCCGGGCTGGCGGCGGCGCGGGCCGGCCCAGTGCAGTTTCTACACGCGCTGCAAGAATGGCATGGCAAGGGCATGCCCCGGGCCGTGGGCCGCGTGCGCCGGATGCGGCGCCTGGCGCGTGCCGTGCGCGCCGCGCGGGAGCGGCGCGCGCCGGCGATTGAAGCGGGCACTGAATTTGCAGCCACTGTGCCCGACGCGCACCGCGCCGCACGCAAGGACCACGCATGACCAGCAAGCACAGCGAATGCAGTGAGCCGCACGAGCCCCACGCCGGTGGCGACGGCGGCTACGGCGCGGCGGGGCCGGCGCGCCCGGCGCGCCGCCGCTTCATGCAGTCGGCCGCGCTGACCGCCTCGGCCGCGGTGGTGCCGGTGGCCGGCGCCGCGCGCGCGGCGGCCCCGCAAGCCACGGAGCCGGTCCCGCCGCCGGCCGCGCCGGCCCGGCAGCTGCAATTGCGCGTGAACGGCCGGGTCTACGCGCTGGTGGTCGAGCCGCGCGTCACGCTGCTCGATGCCCTGCGCGACGTCATGGGGCTGACCGGCACCAAGAAAGGCTGCGACCGCGGCCAGTGCGGCGCGTGCACGGTGCTCAGCGACGGCCGCCGCATCAATGCCTGCCTGGCGCTGGCCGTGATGCAGGAGGGCCGCGACATCGTCACCATCGAAGGCCTCGCCACGGGCGACAGCCTGCACCCGATGCAGGCCGCCTTCGTCGCGCACGATGCGCTGCAGTGCGGCTACTGTACGCCCGGCCAGATCTGCTCGGCGGTGGGCATGCTGGCGGAGTACCGCGCCGGCGTGGCCAGCACCGTGCAGCCGCCGCCGCGCGAATTGCCCGCGCTGCTCGGCGAGGCGGAGATCCGCGAGCGCATGAGCGGCAACCTGTGCCGCTGCGGCGCCTACCCGAACATCGTCGCGGCCATCCGCGCGGTCGCCACCGGCCGCAAGGCCTGAGAGGAGCATCGGCATGCTTGCTTTTTCCTACGACCGGGCCGGCAGCGTGGACGAGGCCCTGCGCCTGGCGCAGCAGCCCGGCGCGCGCTTCATCGGCGGCGGCACCAACCTGCTCGACCTCGTCAAGGCGGGCGTGGAGCAGCCGCAGCGGCTGGTCGACGTGAGCCGGCTGCCGCTGGCGGCGGTGACCGAATTGCCCGGCGGGGGCCTGCGCATCGGCGCGATGATGAGCAATGCCGACGTGGCCGGCCACTCGCTGGTGCGCGAGCGCTATCCGCTGCTGGCGCAGGCGCTGCTGGCCGGCGCTTCGCCGCAGTTGCGCAACATGGCCACGGTCGGCGGCAACCTGATGCAGCGCACGCGCTGCCACTACTTCTACGACACCGGCTTCGAGGCGTGCAACAAGCGCCTGCCCGGCTCGGGCTGCCCCGCGCGCGCGGGCGTGAACCGCATCCACGCCATCCTCGGTGCGAGCGCGCAGTGCATCGCCGTCAACCCGTCCGACATGAGCGTGGCGCTGGCCGCGCTCGATGCCGTGGTGGTGGCGCGCGGCGCCGGCGGCGAGCGCCGCCTCGCGCTGCGCGATTTCCACCGCCTGCCCGGCGACACGCCGCAGCGCGACACCAACCTCGCGCCGGGCGAGCTGATCGTGGCGGTGGAGTTGCCGCCGTCGCGCCTGGCGCCGCACTCGCACTACCTGAAGGTGCGCGACCGCGCCAGCTATGCGTTCGCGCTGGTCTCGGTGGCGGCCGGGCTGGAGATGGACGGCGGCACGGTGCGCGCGGCCGCCATCGCGCTGGGCGGCGTGGCGCACAAGCCGTGGCGCGTGCCGCAGGCCGAGCAGGCGCTGCTGGGCCGCCCGCTCGACGCCGCCGCCGCGGCGCAGGCCGCAGCGCTGATGGTGCGCGGCGCGCAGCCGCAGGCGCACAACGCCTTCAAGGTGGAGCTGGCGCGGCGCGCGGTGATCCGCGCGCTGGGCGTGGCGGGAGGCATGGCATGAACATGATCGGCGCTCCCCTCGACCGCGTCGACGGCGTGCTGAAGGTCACCGGCCGCGCGCGCTACGCGGCCGACCACAGCTTTCCCAACCTGGCCCATGCGGTGATGGTCACCAGCACCATCGCCGACGGGCGCATCGTCGCCATGGACACCGGCGCGGCCGAGCGCATGCCCGGCGTGCGCCTGGTGATGACGCCGTTCAACGCGCCGCGGCTGCCCGAGGGCGGCAAGGCCGCGGCGGGCGTGCCGCCGGCCGGGCGCATCCTCAGCCTGCTGCAGGACACCACGGTGGCCTACAACAACCAGCCCGTCGCGGTGGTGGTGGCCGACACGCAGGCGCAGGCGCGCGACGCCGCCAGCCGGGTGCGCGTGCGCTACGAGCGCGCCGGCAGCGCGCCGGTGGACTTCGCGCTGGACAAGGCCACCACCCACAAGCCGGACAAGGTCAAGGACGAATCCGCCGATACGCAGCGCGGCGACATGGCGGCCGGGCTGCGGGCCGCCGCCGTCCGCGTGGAAGCGGTCTACACCACGCCGATGCAGAACCACAACCCGATGGAGCCGCACGCCACCATCGCGGTGTGGGAGGGCGACGCGCTCACGCTCTACGATTCCACCCAGTACGTGACCGGCGCGCGCAAGACCGTGGCCAAGACGCTCGGCATCCCGCCCGGCAAGGTGCGCGTGGTGTGCCCCTTCGTCGGCGGCGGCTTCGGCTGCAAGGGCTCGGTGTGGTCGCACGTGGTGCTGGCCGCGATGGCGGCGCAGCGCGCGGGGCGGCCGGTGAAGCTGGCCATCGAGCGTCCCCAGATGTTCGGCGAGGTGGGCGCGCGGCCCGACACCGAGCAGCACTTCATCGCCGCGGCCGCGGCCGACGGGCAGCTCCAGGCCATGCAGCACGACGTGGTGGCCTGCACCTCGTACCTGGAGGACTGGCTTGAATCGTCGGCGCTGATGACGCGCATGCTCTACGACTGCCCCAACCAGCGCACCAGCCACCGCCTGGCCAGGATGCACATCGGCACGCCCACCTTCATGCGCGCGCCGGGCGAGGCCAGCGGCAGCTTCGCGCTGGAGTCCGCGATGGACGAGCTGGCTTACCAGCTCGGCATGGACCCGGTCGCGCTGCGGCTGCGCAACCATGCCGAGCGTGATCCCGGCAAGGACAAGCCGTTCTCCAGCAAGTCGCTGCGCGAATGCTACCGGCTGGGCGCGGAGCGCTTCGGCTGGGCGCGGCGCAATCCGGCGCCGCGCTCGATGATGGCCGACGGCAAGCTGGTCGGCATGGGCATGGCCACCGCCACCTATCCGGCCAACCGGCAGGCGGCCAGCGCGATGGTGCGGATCCTGCCGGACGGCACGGCGCTGGTGCGCTCCGGCTCGCAGGATCTCGGCACCGGCACCTACACCGTGATGACGCAGGTGGCGGCCGACGCGCTGGGCTTGCCGCCGCAGCGCGTGCGCTTCGAACTCGGCGACACGGACTTCCCCGAAGCGCCGGTGTCGGGCGGCTCGCAGTCGGTCGCCAGCGTGTCGCCCGCGGTGCGCGCCGCCGCGCTGGCGGCGCGGCTGGAGCTGGCGAAGCTGGCCATGTCGGACGCCGCCTCGCCGCTGTACGGCGCGCCGCTGGACGACATCGACATCGTGGACGGCTGGCTGCTGCGCCGCTCAGCGCCCGAGCGGCGCGAACCGGTGGCCGCGCCGCTTGCCCGCAACGGCGGCAAGCCGGTCGAGGTGCAGATGAGCGCTCGCCCCGGAGACGAGAAGCAGAATTTCTCCATGCATTCCTTCGGCGCGGTGTTCGCCGAGGTGCGCGTGGACCCGGAGTTGGGCGAGATCCGCGTGCAGCGCATCGTCGGCAGCTACGGCGTGGGGCGCCTGCTCAACCGGAAGACCGGCCGCAGCCAGCTCATGGGCGGGCTGGTGTGGGGCATCGGCCTGGCGCTGCTGGAGAAGACCGAGATCGACCCGGCCAGCGGCCGCGTGGCCAATGCCAACCTGGCCGAGTACCACGTGCCGGTGAATGCCGACGTCGGCAGCATCGAGATCATCGTGGTGGACGAGGATGACCCGCACATCAATTCGCTGGGTGCCAAGGGCATCGGCGAGATCGGCATCGTCGGCGTGGGCGCGGCCATCGCCAACGCCGTGTATCACGCCACCGGCAGGCGCGTGCGCGATCTGCCGGTGACGCTCGACAAGCTCATGGCGTAGTGCACGTAGGGCACCTGGACACCTGGCGCATGGCATGGCCCAGGGCCTGCCGCTTCATTGCGGCGGCTGTCCGTTGGAGGCGCTCAGGCCGCCGTCCACCGGCAGGTTCACGCCGGTGACGAAGCGCGCGTCGTCGCTGGCCAGGAAGGCGATCACCGCGGCGATGTCGTCCGGCTCCGCGGTGCGGCCCAGCGGGATGCGCTCGTGGAACCTGGCCAGCAGCGCCTCGTCGGCGAACATGTCCTCGGTCAGGCCGGTGCGGGTCAGGCTCGGGCACACCGCGTTGACGCGCACGCCGTCGCGGCCGTAGTCCATCGCCAGCGCCCGCGTGAAGTTGGTGACGGCGCCCTTGGCGGCATTGTAGAAGCTCAGGCCCCAGTCGCCGCCGAGCCCCGAGACCGACGACACGTTGACGATGCAGCCGCACGTCTTGAGCAGCTCGGGCATGGCGGCGCGGCAGCCGTGGAAGACGCCGTCCAGGTCGATCGCCATCACTTCGCGCCAGTCGGCCACGCTGGCCTCGGTGATGCGGCCGTCGGGCGCCACGCCGGCGCAGTTGACCATCACGTCGAGCCGGCCGAACGCGGCCAGCGCGTCGTGCACCAGGCCTTCGACCTCGGTCAGCTTCGCCACGTCGGTCACGCGCGCGAGGCTCTTGCCGTGCGGGATGCCGGCCGCGGTTTTCTCCAGCTTCTCGCGCGTGCGCCCGGCCAGCACCACGCTCGCGCCCTCGGCGCCGAAGCGCAGCGCCGTGCCGGCGCCGATGCCCGAGCCGGCACCGGTAACGATTACCACCTTGTCCTCGAAACGCTTCATGACTGCCTCCTATTTCCAGGCCCGCGCACGCGCGGCCGGGGCCGGCGGCGGGGGCAGTGTCAGGGATCAGTCTGGTCCGCAGAATCCATGCCAGCGCCCGGGCGTGCCGGCGCGCGGCTGCCGGCGGCCTGCACTTCCCACCATGCCGGCAGCAGCGCCCGCACCTCGGGGCGCGCGAAGCGGTCGTCGATCAGGTGGACCACGCCGCGGTCGGCTTCGGTGCGGATCACGCGGCCGGCGGCCTGCACGACCTTCTGCAGGCCGGGATAGAGGTAGCCGTATTCGTAGCCGTGACCGAACTGGGCTTCCATGCGCTCGCGCGTGAGTTCGTTGACCTCGTTGAACTGCGGCAGGCCGAGCGTGGCGATGAAGGCGCCCACCAGGCGGTCGCCGGGCAGGTCGACGCCTTCGGCGAAGGCGCCGCCGAGCACCGCGAAGCCGAGGGTCCGGCCGCCGGGCTCGAAGGCGGCGAGGAAGCCGGCCTGCTCGGCCTCGCTCATGGCGCGCGCCTGCCGCCGCACGGGAATGCCGGGCCAGCCGAGCTCGAACGCGTCCGCCACCTGCCGCAGGTAGTCGTGGCTGCTGAAGAACGCCAGGTAGTTGCCCGGGCGCTCGCCGTACTGCGCGGCCAGCAGTTCGGCGATGGGGCGCACCGAGCGCGCGCGGTCGCGGTAGCGCGTGGAGATGCCGCTGGCGATGCGCACCGCAAGCTGGCCGGCGCGGAACGGCGAGGGCACTTCCAGCCATACCGTGTCGCGGGGCAGGCCGAGCGTGTCGCAGACGAAGCGCGCGGGGTAGAGCGTGGCCGAGAACAGGGTGGCGCTGCGCGCCGCGCCGAAGCGCGGCGCGAGGAAGGGCGCGGGGATGAGGTTGCGCACCGCGGGGCGGCCCTGCGCGGTGCCGTCGTTGCCGACGTCGAACACCGAATGCGGGCCGAACGACTCGGCCAGGCGGCAGAAGTGCAGCGCGTCGAAGTAGAAGCGCTGCAGCGCGGGGCCGACGCTGGCGGGCGCCTCGGCGAGCTGGTCGAGGATGGCGGCGGCGGTGCGCTCGAGCGCGGCGAGGAACGCGGGCGGGATGCCGGCGCCGGCCGCATCGGCCGTGTCCGCGGCTTCCCGGGCGCGGCCCAGCGCGCGCCATTGCGTGCCGAGACGGCGCAGCGCGCCGGCCAGCGGTTTCGGCGCGGCCCGGCGCAGCCCGGGCAGCACGGCCGGGTCCAGCTCCGCGGAGTACATCTTGCGGGCGCGCTCGAGCAGGTTGTGGGCTTCGTCCACCAGCACCGCCACGCGCCAGTCGCCGGCGGCGGCCATGCCGTGCAGCATGGCGCCGCGGTCGAAGTAGTAGTTGTAGTCGCCCACCACCACGTCGGCCCAGCGCGCCATTTCCTGGCCGAGGTAGTAGGGGCACACGTCGTGGGCCAGCGCTACCTGCCGCAGCGCCGCGCGGTCGAGCATGGGCCGCGCGGCGGCTTCCTGGCGCGCGGCGGGCAGGCGGTCGTAGAAGCCGCGCGCGAGCGGGCAGGCTTCGCCGTGGCAGGGCTGGCCCGGATGCTCGCAGGATTTCTCGCGCGCGGCCAGTTCCAGCACGCGCAGCGGCAGGCCGGGGTTGGCCGCGCGCAGGCCTTGCGCCGCGTCGAGCGCCATCTGGCGGCCGGTGGTCTTGGCGGTCAGGTAGAACACCTTGTCCAGCCCGCCCCGCGGCGCGGCCTTGAGGGTGGAGAACAGCGTGCCGCCGGTCTTGCCGATGCCGGTGGGCGCCTGCGCCAGCAGGCAGTGCCCGCCGCGCCCCGCGCGGTACACCGCCTCGGCCAGCTCGCGCTGGCCGCGCCGGAACGCCGCATGCGGAAAGGCCATCTCGGCCAGCGCGGCGTCGCGCGCGGCGCGGTGGGCCGCCTCGCGCTCCGCCCACGCCACGAAGCGCTCGCACTTCTCCTCGAAGAAGGCCCGCAGCCAGGCCGCGTCGCGTTCCTCGCGCAAGGCCGACTCGCGCTGGCTCGCCATGTCGAAGTACACCACCGCGATGCGCATGGCGGGCAGGCCGAGCTTGCAGCACATCAGCCAGGCATAGATCCGGGCCTGCGCGAGGTGCAGTTGCCGGTGGTTCTCCGGCAGCGCGGCCCAGTCGCCGCGCACGGTCTTGATTTCCTCGAGCAGGTTGGCGCCCGCGTCGTAGCCGTCGGCCCGGCCGCGCACCAGCAGGTCCTTGTACTGGCCCTGCAGGGCGATCTCGGCCTGGTAGCCGGCGCCGCGCCGGCCCTGCACCAGCGCGTGCGCGGCCTGCCCCTCGGCGGCGCTGGGCGAAGGCGTGAAGCGGATGTCGAGGTCGCCCTGCTTGGCGGTGAACTCGCACAGCGCGCGCACGGCGACGGCATAGATCATCGGGGCGGCGTGCGCCGGGGCGCGCACTTGTGGGCGGAAGACACGGCTGGCAAGGCGGAATGGATCGGAACTGTATGAATATACAGTATCTGGCGGGGCGGGCGCGGCCCCGGGAAGGAACCGTTCATGGGGTGCCGATGGCACGAATCCTGCGGCTCCGACCGGCATTCCCATCACCGTTGACCGCCATGCATGCCGACCTGCAAGCGTTGCTGAAGGGACTGCTCGACACCAACGAACACCTGCTGTGGTGGCAGGCCGCGGTGCGCGCGGCCGTGGTATTCCTGGCGGCGTGGGCGCTGCTGCGCATCGCCGGGCGCCGCTCGTTCGCGCAGAAGACGTCGTTCGACCTGTGCATCATGCTGCTGCTGGGCGCCGTGCTGTCGCGCGCGGTGGTGGGGGCGACCTCGATGGCGGCGGCGCTGGCGTCGTCGCTGGTGCTGGTGCTGCTGCACCGGATGATCGGCTGGATCTCGGTGCGCCATGCCGGCTTCGACCGCGTGGTGGGCGGCCGGCCCATCGAGCTGCTGCGCGATGGCCGGCTGGACCCCGAGGCGGTCCGGCGCGCGCTGATCAGCCAGGAGGACCTCGCCACCAACATCCGCGGCTCGCTGCACTCGGAGTCCACCGACGATATCGCGCGCATCGTGGTGGAGCGCGACGGCACCGTGAGCTTCGTGCGCAAGGACAAGCCGGGCGCGCAGCCATAGCTGCGGTCCGCGCCGGCGCGCTGGCCCGGGCGCGGGCCGGGCGGCATGCGAGATGGCAGCGCAGGCGGGGCCAAACCGTGCCACAATTTTGTGTGCGCTGCGTATCGCGGCGGACCGTTGCCGAAGGCGGCGGTCCGCCGTTCCCCTGAGCCCATGCCGACTGCCATGAAAGAGCCTAGCCGCCCGACCGCCTGTCCCGTGCCGCCCGTCGTCGGCGAGGCGCCCGCGCAGCTTGCGCCAGCCGCCGTGCGCGGCCAGCCGGACCAGCTTGCCCAGCTCGATCCGCTGGACAAGCCGGGCGAGACCGACTACCGCGCGCTGGTCAATGCCATCCAGGACTACGCCATCTACACGCTGGACGCGAGCGGCCATGTCTCGAGCTGGAGCCCGGGCGCGCAGCGCATGAAAGGCTATGCGGCGGCCGAAGTCCTGGGCCGCCATTTCTCGGCGTTTTATACGCCGGAGGCCGTCGCCAGGAGCTGGCCGGAATACGAGCTGCGGCGCGCCGTCGACGAAGGCCGTTTCGAGGACGAGGGCTGGCGCGTGCGCAAGGACGGCTCGCAGTTCTGGGCCAACGTGACCATCACGCCGATCTTCGGCGAGGACCGCACGATACGCGGCTTTGCCAAGGTGGTGCGCGACATGAGCGAGCGCAAGCGGCTCGAGGAGATCGAGGCATCGAGCCGGCGCATGAACGAGTTCCTGGCCACGCTCTCGCACGAGCTGCGCAACCCGCTGGCGCCGGTGCGCAACGCGGTCAACCTGCTGCGGCTCGATACCAGCCTGGGCCCGGACGCGGTGCGCTGCCGCGACATGATCGACCGCCAGATCAGCCATCTCACGCGGCTGGTGGACGACCTGCTCGACGTCGGGCGCATCACCTCGGGCAAGGTCGGCCTGCGCCTGCGCAACGTGGAGCTGCACGACCTCGTGGAGCGCGCCATCGAATCCGCGCGCCCGGCGCTGGACCTGCGCGGACAGCAGGTGGAGGTAAGCCTGCCGGCGCAGCCGGTGACGTTCCGCGGCGACCTGACCCGCCTGGTCCAGGTGCTGCAGAACCTGCTGCACAATGCCTCGAAGTTTTCCCCGGCGGGCAGCCGGATCGCGGTCCGCGCCGCCGTCAGCGGCCGGCTGCTGGAGCTGCATGTGTCGGACCCCGGCTGCGGCATCCCCGCCACGGCGCTGGACGACATCTTCCGCCTGTTCGTGCAGCGCACGCCCGCCGGCCATGCGCTCAATGGCGGGCTGGGCATCGGGCTGTCGCTGTGCCGCTCGCTGGTGGAGCTGCACGGCGGCACCATCAGCGCGGCCAGCGCGGGACCGGACAAGGGCAGCACCTTCACCGTGCGGCTGCCGTGCACCCCGCCGGAGCAGCCGGTGGCGCAGCCCGGGGCCGCCGCGCCCGCCGGCGCGCTGCGCGTGCTGGTGGTGGACGACAACCGCGATTCCGCCGACAGCCTCGGCATGCTGCTGGAAATGCTGGGGCACGAGGTGTGGGTGGCCTACGAGGGCGAAACCGCGCAGGCGCTGGCGGCGCGCTTCCTGCCGCATCTTGCCCTGATCGACATCGCCATGCCGGTGATGGACGGCTACGAGCTGCTGAAGCTGCTGCGCGCGCACGCGGGCTTGTCCGGCACCATGTTCGTGGCGATGACCGGGTTCGGGCAGCCGGCCGACCAGGCGGACACGCAGGGCGCGGGCTTTCACGCGCACATGGTCAAGCCCCTGGAGCTGGGCCAGCTGCAGACGCTGCTGGCCACCGCCGGGCGGCCGGCCGTGCGCGGCGCATAGCGCCCCGCGCGCGCGGCCGGCGCGCATCGTAGAATTGCACCGTTGCCACGCGGGCGGCGCGCTCGCGCCGCCGCGCCTTTCCCCGCGCCGGCCGCCGGACGCGGCCAGGCGCAAGGACGAACGAGATGACCGACAAATTCCTCAATATCTATTCCCACGGCTTCGCCCGCGTGGCGGTGGGCGTGCCCGTCTGCCGCGTCGCGGACCCGGCCTTCAACGCGGCCGGCACGATCGCGCTGGCGCGGCAGGCGGCCGGCCAGGGCGCGGCGCTGGTGGCGTTTCCCGAGCTCGGGCTGTCCGCCTACACCTGCGACGACCTGTTCCACCAGCGCGCCCTGCTCGATGCCTGCGAGGCGGCGCTGGGCGAGATCGTCGAGGCTTCGCGCACGCTCGCCACCACGCTGGTGGTGGGGCTGCCGCTGCGGGTGGAGCACCTGCTGTTCAACTGCGCCGCGGTGGTGGCCGGCGGGCGCATCCTGGGCGTGGTGCCCAAGAGCTACCTGCCGAACTACTGGGAGTTCTACGAGGCCCGCCAATTCAGCCCGGCCGACAACGCCTCGGTCGACGAGATACAGCTGCTGGGCCAGAAGGTGCCGTTCGGCGCGGGCCTGCTGTTCGAGGCCGGGGACATCGCCTCGTTCCGCTTCCACGTGGAGATCTGCGAGGACGTGTGGGTGCCGGTGCCGCCGTCGTCGTTCGCGGCGCTGGCCGGCGCCACGGTGCTGGTGAACCTGTCGGCGTCCAATATCGTGGTGGGCAAGTCGGGCTACCGCCACCAGCTGGTCAGCCAGCAGTCGGCGCGCTGCCTGGCGGCCTACCTGTACAGCTCGGCGGGCAAGGGCGAGTCGTCCACCGACCTGGCCTGGGACGGGCAGGCGCTGATCTACGAGAACGGCGAGCTGCTGGCGGAGTCCGAGCGCTTTGCCGACGAGGCGCACCTGACCTTTGCCGACGTCGACCTGGAGCGCCTGTCGCGCGAGCGCATGCACCAGACCACGTTCGGCCATTCGGTGCGGCGCCATGCCGCCGAGGTGGCGAAGTTCAGGGTGATCGGCTATGAAGCGGGCATCGGCACGCAGGATGCGCTGCCGCTGCGCCGCAAGCTCGAGCGCTTTCCCTACGTGCCGTCCGACGCGCGGCGCCGCGACGAGCGCTGCCACGAGGTCTACAACATCCAGGTGCAGGCGCTGGTGCAGCGGCTGTCGGCCAGCGGCATCCGCAAGGTGGTGATCGGCGTATCCGGCGGGCTGGACTCCACGCACGCGCTGCTGGTCTGCGCCAAGGCGATGGACCGGCTCGGGCTGCCGCGCAGCAACATCATCGGCATCACCATGCCGGGCTTCGCCACCAGCGACCGCACGCTGGTGCAGGCCCGCAAGCTGATGGACGTGGTGGGCTGCGTGGCGAAGGAGATCGACATCCGCCCGAGCTGCATCGAGATGCTCAAGGACCTGGGCCATCCGTATGCGGCGGGCGAGCCGGTCTACGACGTGACCTTCGAGAACGTGCAGGCCGGCGAGCGCACCAACCACCTGTTCCGCTTCGCCAACCACAACCAGGCCATCGTGATCGGCACCGGCGACCTGAGCGAACTGGCGCTGGGCTGGTGCACCTACGGCGTGGGCGACCACATGTCGCACTACAACGTCAACGCCAGCGTGCCGAAGACGCTGATCTCGCACCTGGTGCGCTGGGTGGCCGAGACCGGCCAGATCGGCGAGGCCGGCTCGGACGTGCTGATCGACGTGCTGGAGACCGAGATCAGCCCGGAGCTGGTGCCGGGAGACTCGGCCAGCGCGCCGCAGCAGAAGACCGAGCATTTCATCGGGCCGTACGAACTGCAGGATTTCAACCTGTACTACACGCTGCGCTTCGGCTTCACGCCGAGCAAGATCGCCTTCCTGGCGCTCAGCGCCTGGGGCGACCGCGAGCGGGGCAACTGGCCCGAAGGCCAGCACGTGGCGCGCAACCAATACCAAGTGGCCGACATCAAGCGCAACCTGCGCATCTTCCTCGACCGCTTCTTCCGCACCAGCCAGTTCAAGCGCTCGTGCGTGCCGAACGGGCCCAAGGTGGGCTCGGGCGGCTCGCTGTCGCCGCGCGGCGACTGGCGCGCGCCGAGCGATTCGGAGTCGGTGGTGTGGCTTGCGGACCTGGACAAGGTGCCCGATTCGGTCTGAGGCCGGCTGCCGGCCGTTGCTGGCCGTTGCTGGCGATTGCCGGTGGCGCCGCGCCTAGGGCGCGGCGAGGGCCGCTTCGGCGCGGCATTCGGGTTCTTCGACGATGAGCCTGACCGCATGCCGCCGGGCCAGCGCCGCGCCGGCCTGTTCCGCTTCCTCGCGCGTATCGTATTGCACGATCGCGGTGGCCGCGCCGGCCGCCTTGAGCACCCAGCCCGCCCGCGTGGGCAGTACCGCGAAATCCTCGAGCATTTGCGTACCTCTGCGTGCCCTTGCGGGCAAGTACCTCATGCACGAAGCGTAGGCGGCGCGCGCGCCCCCGGCAATCGGGCTGCGTCCTACAGGCAGCGCGCGCCGGCCGCGCTTGCCGGCCCCGCTTGCTGCTAACCCGGTTCCGCGCGCGAGGCCTGCGTGGCCACCCGCTTCACGATGCGGGTGTCGAACCAGTCGTCCAGCATGGCCTTTTCGTAGCGCAGCGGATCGCTGTCCGGATAGAGGTTCGCCGACATCATGAAATTCATGTCGGAGATCCGTTCCTCGGCGCTGGCCAGCACGCGGTCGCCCCGGCTGAGCGTGTAGCGCAGCGTCATGCGCGGCCAGGTGATGTCGCGCACCACGCGCAGGTCGGTGCCCGGAAAGCGCCACGGCTCGAAGCGGCCGGCCAGGTCGATGTCGAGCACCTCGATCTTGAGCGTGTCGCCGGGCGGCAGGCCGCGCCTGGCCAGTTTCTGCAGGTGGCGGAAGATGTCGCCCTCGACCGCGGCCAGATCCTTGTCGCTGGCGTAGGGATGCGTATAGGCCGCGTCGGTGTAGTGCTGCGCGTCGACGAAGGTGACCGAGAGCTTTCCTTCGGCGGGGACGGAAGGCGAGGCGGCAGGCGGGGCGGAAGGAGCGGCAGGGGAGGCGGCCAGCGCGGCCATCGGGGGCAGGGCCGCCAGCACGGCGGCGGTGAGGCAGGAGCGGATAGCGGAGCGCATGGCGGGTTCCCGATATGGTGAATGCCGCAGGGTTCGACATCGCGCGGCGGACGCCGGTTCCGCTGCGTGCCGCGCAGTCACCTTCCCGCTGCCCCGGCGGTGGCCGCCATCGCCCGCGGCACCGCTTCGCGCATGGTTTCCACGAAGCGCCGCAGCTTGGCGGGGTAGAAACGGGCATACGGGTAGACCAGCTGCAGCGGCAGCGACGATGCCTGCCACTGTGGCACCAGGTGGACCAGGCGGCCCTGGGCGATGTCGTCGGCCAGCATCCACGCCGAGGCCACGCAGACGCCGAGCCCCAGCAGGGCCGCGCTGCGCAGCGCATAGAGGCTGTCGGTGCTCACGCGCGGGCGGAACGCCAGTTGCCGGGTCTCGCCGCTGGCCGCGTGGGTGAGCGACACCTCGGTGCGGTAGAAGGTACGTATCGACAGCCAGGGCAGCGCGGCCAGCACGTCGGGCTGCGTCGGCGGCGCGGCGCCCGCCAGCAGCGACGGCGCCGCCACCACGATGCGCGGCACCTCCGCGAGATGGATGGCCACCACGGCCGGATCGCTGACCTCGCCCACGTGGATGGCGCAGTCGATGCCGTCGGCGATGAAATCGGGCGTGCGGTCGTGCAGCAGCCATTCCACGTTCACGCGCGGGTGGCGCCCCAGATACTCCGAGAGCGGTCCCACCAGTTGCTGCTGGCCGAATGCGTGCGGCACCACCACGCGCAGCGTGCCTTCCGGCTCGTCGCGGGCGCCGCGCAGGTCCGCCTCGAAGGCTTCCCAGCTGCCCACCAGTTCCTTGGCGCGGCCATAGCAGCGCTCGCCATCCTCGGTCAGCTTCATCGCATGCGTGGAGCGCTGCAGCAGGCGCAGGCCCAGCGAGCGCTCCAGCATCTGCAGGCGGCGGCTGACGGTGGGCTGGGTGGTGCCCATCTGCGCGGCGGCCGCCGACAGGCTGCCAGCCTCGACGATGCGCACGAAGGTCTGCATCAGCTCGACGCGGTCCGTGGAGGCCGAAGCCGGCTGGGCCGCGCTGCGCGCGGGCGTCGCGGGCGTCGCGGGGGGCTGGGGAGGGGTGGGGGCGCCTTTCATACGCGAAGCGTATATCAGTTGTGCGAAGCGCGGTACTACCATGCGCGCCGCCATGACCGCACACTCGGGGCCTCTGTTCGAGCCAAGGGTAAACACCATGACATCCGTCCAAGCCGTACCAGCCGCCGCCGACCCGCACCCGGGCGCCCGGCACCATGAGAGCGAGGCGCCGCGCCTGCCGGCGAGCCTGATCCTGCTGCTTGCCGCCGGTGCCGGCCTGTCGGTGGCGGCGCTTTACTACAGCCAGCCGATGCTGGGGGTCCTGGGTGCCGACATCGGCGCCTCCGAGGCTACCGTCGGCCTGGTGCCCACGCTCACGCAGCTGGGCTATGCGCTGGGCATCCTGCTGCTGGCGCCGCTGGGCGACCGCTACGACCGCCGGCGCATCATCCTGGCCAAGGCCGCCGCGCTGAGCGTCGCGCTGCTGGTCGGCGGCGCGGCCTCGGGCATCGGCTTGCTGCTGGCCGCCAGCCTGGCCACGGGCCTGGCGGCGACGATGGCGCAGGACATCGTGCCGGCGGCCGCCACGCTGGCGCCGGAGTCGCACCGCGGCAAGGTGGTCGGCACGGTGATGACCGGGCTGCTGCTCGGCATCCTGCTGTCGCGAGTGGCCAGCGGCTTCGTGGCCGAGCATTTCGGCTGGCGCGCCATGTATGTGATCGCGGCGGCCAGCATCGCGCTGATCGGCCTGGTGGCCTGGCGCGGGCTGCCGCGCTTCCGGCCCACCACGCACCTGCCGTACCGGGCGCTGCTCGGTTCGCTCGGCAAGCTGTGGGTCAAGCACGGCGCGCTGCGCCGCGCGGCGCTGGCGCAGGGGATGCTGTCGGTGGGGTTCAGCGCGTTCTGGTCGACGCTGGCGGTCATGCTGCATGGCGCGCCGTTCCACCTGGGCAGCGCCGCCGCCGGCGCGTTCGGCCTGGCCGGCGCTGCCGGGGCGCTGGCCGCGCCGCTGGCCGGCCGCCTGGCGGACCGCCGCGGGCCGGAGCTGGTCACCCGCCTGGGCACCGCGCTGACCGCGCTGTCGTTCGCGATGATGCTGTTCGCGCCGCTGGTGGCGCCGCATGCGCGCCTGTGGCTGATCGGCGCCAGCGCGCTGGGCTTCGACCTGGGCGTGCAGGTGACGCTGGTGGCGCACCAGACCATCGTCTATGGCATCGAGCCGGGCGCGCGCAGCCGCCTCAATGCGGTGCTGTTCGGCGGCATGTTCATCGGCATGGCGACCGGCGCCGCGCTGGGCAGCGTGTTGCTGGCGCAGTGGGGATGGGTGGCGGTCACGGCACTGTCGACCGGCACCGCGGGCGCGGCGCTGGCCGTGCGGCTGTGGCCGGGCGCGGCCCGGGCCCGGTGAGGCCTGGGCAGTTGCCGGCAGCTAGCGGCAGCGACCGGCAGCCCCCGCAAGGGAAGCTGCCGGGCCGCCGGGGAAGCCGGCTCAGGCCAGCGCGAACGCGTCCTGCTCGAGCACGCACTGGTTGCAGATCCGGCCGTCGGCCTCGTGGATCAGCAGCTCCACCCCTTCCCGGCGCGCGTCGCGCGTGCCGGCGCGGATGGCGGCTTCCTGCGTGGCATGGTGCGAGTTGGCGTAGCGGGCACCGTCGTGGATCACATCCCAGCCGTCGCCGTAGGGCCTGACATGAAGATATTGCGCGGGCATGGCGTTTCCTGTAGCCGAATATGGCTCTATTGTGCGCAGCCGGCGCGGATTTACCATCGGTGGCTGTCTGACACGGCTGCCATGCCTAGGCGTCGGCCAGCCGGTCGGCGAAGTCGCGGGCGATCATCTGGACATCTAGGTCGCGCAACGCCTGTTCGTCGGTGTTGTCGGCGATCTGCGCCACGCTGACCAGGCGGAACGCCACCGCCGTCATCGAGTATTTCTGCTTGTAGACGTCGCTGTAGCGCTTGAGCAGGCGCAGCGCGTCGCTCAGTTCCAGCCGGGTTGCGTAGGCCACCAGGCGCGTGCGCGAGCTGACGAAGGTGTCGACGTTCGGCTCGGTCCTGGTCGCCAGCCATTCTTCGATGGTCAAGAGCAGCATGGGGGTCTCCCGCGGAGGTGTGCGCCGCGGCCATCGGCGATGGCCGGGCGCGGGATGCATCGGACCCGATGATAGCCTCTGCGCGCCGCGCGCGGACGCCTGGCGCTTCAGCCGCCGCGGCGGCGCGCGATTTCCTCTTCCACGTCGCGCAGCCGGTCCTTGCCGAAATAGATTTCGCCGTCCACGAAGAAGGTGGGCGAGCCGAACGCGCCGCGCTCGAATGCGTCCTGCGTATTGGCAAGCAGCTGCGCCTTCACGTCGGCATCGAGGATGCGGGCGAGCAGGTGCGCGCCGTCGAGCCCCGCCGCATCCAGCGCCGCCTTGATGACGTCCGGCTCGTCCATCTTCCTTTCGCGCTCCCACATGTCGGCGAAGACTTCGTCCACGTATTTGGCGAAGAAGCCGTCGCGCTGGGCCGCCACCGCGCCGCGCATGATCTGCAGCGTGTTGACGGGGAAGTGCGGGTTGCGCCGGAAGCCGGCGATGCCGTGGCGCCGGATGAAGCGGCGCATTTCGAGCAGGTCGTATTCGGGCTTGTTCTTGATGCCGCCGAACGCTTCGGCCGGCGAGCGGTTGCCGGTCAGGCGGAACAGGCCGCCCAGCAGGATCGGCACGTATTCGAACTGCACGCCGGTGCGGTCTTCGATGGCGGGGATGACCTTGTGGCTGAGATAGGCGTTGGGGCTGCCGAAATCGAAGAGGAACTGCACTTTCACGTCGGGCATTTGTCGGTCTCTGTCTTTGTGTCTCTGTTTTTTGTCGCGGGAGGATGAGCGGCGCGGGCAAGGGCAGGCCGGGCGCGCTGGGGGGCCGCCGGCCTGCCGCGGCATCACCAGCTCTCGATCCAGGGGCGCAGGTCCAGCTCGTGCGTCCATGCGTCGCGCGGCTGCTGGTGCAGCATCCAGTAGGCGTCGGCGATGTGCTCCGGATTGAGGATGCCGTCCTGTTCCTTGAGCTTGTAGCGCTCGGGGAAATTCTCGCGGATGAACTCCGTGTCGATGGCGCCGTCGACGATCGGGTGTGCTACATGCAGGCCCTTGGGGCCGAGCTCGCGCGCCATCGACTGGGCCAGCGCGCGCAGGCCGTGCTTGGCGCCCGCGAATGCGGAAAAGCCCGCGCGCCCGCGCAGGCTGGCGGTGGCGCCGGTGAAGAAGATCGAGCCGCGCTGGCGCGGCAGCATTGCCTTGGCCGCTTCGCGGCCCATCAGGAAGCCGGCGAAGCAGGCCATTTCCCAGACCTTGAAATAGACGCGCGCGGTAGTGTCCACCACGTCGAAGCGCACGTTGGCGCCGATGTTGAAGATGGCGACCTCGACCGGCGCGATATTGGTCTCGATCTCCCGGAACAGCGCGGTCATGTCCTCCTCCTTGCGCGCGTCGGAGCCGAACGCATGCGCGGTGCCGCCTTCGGCCTCGATCTGCGCCACCAGCGGCGCCAGCTTGTCCGCATTCCTGCGCGTGACGCAGGCGATGTAGCCCTCGCGGGCAAATCGGCGGGCGATCGCGCCGCCGGTGGCGTCGCCGGCGCCGATCACGAGCACGGCCTTCTTCTGGGTCATTGTCTTCCTCCGTTCATCCTTGCTGGACGATTTTTGCGGAATTAAAAACTGCACAGCGGTCCAAAGTATGAGTAGACGATGGAGCGAAGTCAAGCCGGCGACGACGCGCGACGCAGCAAAAAATGCTGCGTGCAAGGCTGGCCGCGGGTTTGCACCCAAACACAGTGCGGTATGGAAAACTGCATTGCGGTCCGGGAAACGTCTGTGGTATTTTGCCGGGGCCGCGGATATCGGCTGAACGGGACAAGAGGCAAATGGCGAGAAACAAGGAAGGCGCTCCGGCAGGACGGGAACCGGACGAAGCGGCGCGCGGGCGGGCGCATGATGCGCGTGAGGTGCACGAGGCGGCCGATGCGGCCGATGCGGACGACGCGGAACTGCCGGCCGAAGGCGGCGCGGACCGCCATTTCGTGACCGCGCTCGCGCGCGGGCTGGAAGTGCTGAGCAGCTTTCGCAGCGGCGACAGCTTCCTCGCCAACCACGAGATCGCCGAGCGCTGCGGCCTGCCCAAGTCGACCATCACCCGGCTGACCTACACGCTCACCAGACTGGGCTACCTGCATCTGGTGCCCGAGAGCGGCAAGTACCGGCTCGGCACGGCCACCGCCGCGCTCGGCAGCGCGATGCTGGCCGACCTCGACGTGCGGCAGGTGGCGCGGCCGCTCATGCAGCAACTGGCCACCGAGACCGACGCCGTGGTCGCGCTCACCACCCGCGACCGCCTCTCCATGCTGTACCTGGAATGCGCGCGCGGCGGCTCGATCGTCACGCTCAGCCTCGGCGTGGGATCGCGCATCCCGCTGGCCACCACGGCCGCCGGGCGCGCGCACCTGGCCGGCCTGCCGGCGGCGGAGCGCGCCGAACTGACGGAGCGCATCCGCGCGCTCGACGAGGCCAGCTGGCCGGCGCTGAAGCAGGGCATCGACCTGGCGGTGGAAGAGTGCAAGGCCACCGGATGCGCTTCCTCGCTGGGCGACTGGATGCAGGAGGTGCACGCCGTCGCCATGCCGTTCAGCCCGGGGCACGGCCTGCCGATGATGGCGGTCAGCGTCGCCGGCGCGGCGCAGTATTTTCCGGCCGGGCGGCTGCTGGGCGCGGTCCGCGCACGGCTGGTGGAGACGGTGCGGGAAATCGAGCGGGGGCTGGGGCAGCGCGCTCCCGCATAGCGGGCGCGCGCCGCGCTCAGGCCGGCGGCGCGCCGGCTCCCCTGGCCACCTGCAGGCGGTATTCGGCCACCAGCCCGGCGGGGCGGTAGATCAGCGCCACGATCAGCCCCAGGCCGATCAGCATCAGCCGCAGCGAGGCGAGCTGGCTGGCGCTGAGCCACGCCACGTAGTCGTTGACGAAGCGGGTGCCTTCCAGCAGCGCGACCACGGTGAAGGCCGACAGCAGCACGCCGCGGTTGCTGCCGCGCCCGCCGATGATCACGGCCATGAAGGCATAGGCGGTGAGGATGGGGCCGAACTGGGTCGGGTCGATGTACTGGTAGTAGAACGCGTGCATGCCGCCCGCCAAGCCGATGGCGCCGCCGCCCAGCGCGAACAGCCGCAGGCGCAGCCACAGCACCGGCTTGCCCAGCGTGGCGGCCACCAGCGGGTCGTCGCGCAGCGCGCGCGCGGTGCGGCCCAGCGGCGCGCGCGCGACCAGCTCGAACAGCGCGAAGACCGCCGCCAGCAGCGCCAGCGTGACGGCCAGCAGCGCGCCGTCGCCCGCCACCGGGCGCGGGATGTTGGCGATGCCGAGGCTGCCGCGCGTGAGCCATTCCTCGTGGATGGCGACCAGCTTCAGGCATTCGGCGAAGCCCAGCGTGACGATGGCCAGGTAGTCCTCGGACAGCCGCGCGGAGATCAGGCTGGTCAGCGCGCTGGCCAGCATGGCGAGCACGGTGGCGGCCAGCAAGGCCAGCCACGGGTTCCAGCCCAGTTGCGCGAGCCGGGCGCAGGCATAGGCCGCCAGCATGTAGAAGCCGAACAGGCCGAAGTTGACCAGTCCGGTCAGGCCCCACTGCAGGTTCAGCCCGAGCGCGGCGATGCCGGCGATGGAGACCAGCATCAGGATGGAGATCAGGTAGGTGCTCATGGTCCGTCCCTCTTATTTCTGCACCGGCGCGCGGCCGAACACGCCCCACGGCCGCACCAGCAGCAGCACGCCGAGCACGGCGAAGGCCACCAGCGTGCGGTAGTGCGACGGCAGCGCCAGCGTGGACGCCTCGGCGGCCACGCCCATCACCAGCGCGCCGAACACCGCGGCCATCGGGTTGGCGATGCCGCCGAGGATGGCCGCGGCGAACACCGGCAGCACGTAGTTCCAGCCCATCTGCGGATCGAGCGTGGCGTCCAGCCCCACCAGCAGGCCCGCCGCGCTGGCCAGCGCGCCCGACAGGAACCACGTCAGCGCCACCACGCGCGCGCGCGAGATGCCGCGCACGGCCGCCAGCGCGGGATTGTCCGCCACCGCGCGCATGGCGCGGCCCAGCGGCGTGCAGCGGAACACGAGCCACACCAGCGCCAGGCTGGCCGCGCCGACCAGCACGATCAGCCATTGCTCGTAGTTGACGCGCAGGCCGCCCAGCGGATCCAGCGCGGCGACGCGCAACGGGCGCGTCGGCTCGGTGTCGTAGCCCAGCGGCGTGCTGCCCGCGACGAAGCGCACGGCGTTCTCGAGCACGAAGGCCACGCCCATGCTGGCCACCAGCAGCGTCACGCCGGAGCGCTCGCGCAGGCGGCGGTAGACCAGCCAGTCCACCGCCACCGCCACCACGCCGCCCAGCGCCACGCCGGCCGCGGCGGCCCACGGCAGCGGCCAGCCCAGCACCGCGTTGAACAGGTAGATCAGGTAGGCGCCCAGCGTCAGCATGGCGCCGATGGCGAAATTGGCGAAGCGCAGCACGCTGAAGCTCAGCGCCAGCGCCAGTGCCGGCAGCGCCACCAGCAGGCCGGAGACCAGGCCGTTGAAAACGAGTTGAAGCATGGATGGGCCTTTTATGAAGCGGCCGCGGCACCGGCGAGGCGGGTGTCGTGCGCGCGCGTGCCGAGGTAGAGCTGGCGCACCGCGTCGTCGCCGGCCAGTCCCGCGGCCGGCGCCACCAGCCGCACCTGGCCGGCGGCCAGCACCAGGCCGGTGTCGGCCGCGGCCAGTCCCAGGCGCACGTTCTGCTCGATCATCAGCAGCGTGATGCCGGTGGCGCGGATGCGCGCGATGACCTCGAACAGCAGCGCCGCGTTGCGCGGCGACAGGCCGGCCGAGGGTTCGTCGAGCACCAGCAGCGCGGGTGCCTGCATCAGCGCCGAGGCCATCGCCACCATCTGGCGCTGGCCGCCGCTGAGCAGGCCGGCGCTGCCCGACAGGCGGGCGCGGATCTCGGGGAACAGCTCCAGCACGTATTCCTGGCGCTGGCGGCGCGCCGCGCTGCCGGCGCGCCGGCCGGCATGCAGGAACTCCCAGCCCAGCCGCAGGTTGTCGGCCACGCTGAGGTTGGCGAACACATTGCCCTCCTGCGGCACGTAGGCCAGGCCCAGCCGCGCGCGTGCCGGGGCGTCGAGCGGGCCGAGGTCGCGTTCGCCCAGGCGCACGCTGCCGGCCGACAGCGGCAGCAGGCCGACCACCGCCTTGAGCAGCGTGGACTTGCCCGAGCCGTTGGGGCCGATCACCGTCAGCGCGCCGCCCGGCGGCACGGTAAAGCTCACGCCGTGCAGGATGTCCTTGCCCCGGTAGCCGGCCGACATGCCCGCCACCACCAGTGCTTGCGGCGTGTCCATCATGGCTCTCCCAGGTAGGCCTGGCGCACGCGCGTGTCGGCGGTCACCTCGCCGAAGCTGCCCTGCGTCAGGACCCGGCCTTCGGCCAGCACGTAGACGTGGTCGCACAGCGCCGCCACCATGTCCATGTTGTGCTCGACGATGGCAAAGGTCTTGCCCTCGCCGCGCAGCGCCAGGATGAACTGGCACAGCTCTTCGATCAGCGCCGGATTGACGCCGGCGGCGGGCTCGTCGAGCAGCACGATGTCCGGCTCCAGCATCAGCGCGCGGCACAGCTCCAGCAGCTTCTTCTGGCCGCCCGACAGCGCGCCGGCGGGCTGGTCGGCCAGCCGCGTCAGGCGCACGCGGCCCAGCAGCGCCAGCGCCCGCTCGATGGCCGCCGCTTCCGCGCGGCGCACGGCGGCGCGCCGGAACAGCAGCTGGCCCAGGCTGTCGCCGGGCTGGCGCGGCGCGGCCAGCAGCAGGTTCTCCAGCACGCTCAGGCTGTCCAGTTCGCGCGCGAGCTGGAAGGTGCGGGCAATGCCGGCGTGGGCGCGCCGGTGCACCGGCATGCGCGTGATGTCGGCGCCGGCCAGCCGCACCGTGCCGCGCCGCGGCCGCAGCGTGCCGGCCAGCACGTTGAACAGGGTCGACTTGCCGGCGCCGTTGGGCCCCACCAGGCCGGTGATGCGCCCCGGCGCCAGGCTCACCGAGGCGCCGTCCAGCGCGTGCACGCCGCCGAAGGACACGCTGACCGCTTCGGCCGCCAGCACGCGCTGCGTGCCCTGCGCGTGCTGGTGGTGCGCGGCGCGGGCCGGCGCGGCGGGGCTGGCGTCCAGGGCTGCCTGCGTCATCACTTGAGCGTGTCGATCAGCTGGTTGGCGCCGTTGCGGATCACGAAGTGGCCGTATTCGCGGTTCAACTGGTCGCCGGTCGGCGTGAACTGGAAGTGCGAGCCGGCGCCGCTGTAGGCGATCGCTTGCCTGGCGCGCAGCGCCTTGAGGCCGTCGAGGGGATTCTCCACCGCCTTGCCCGGGCCGTTGACCACCGGCAGGATGGATTTGGCGAACACCTGCGGGTCGGCGCTGCCGGCGCGCTCGATGGCCAGCGCGAGCACCGAGACCTCGTCCCACACATTGGACGGGAAGATGGCCAGCGTGCCGGCCGGGATGCCGGCCACCCGCGCGAAGGTCTTGTAGGCGGTGGAGTCGGCCGGCGGGATCGACTGGATATGGTGGATGCCCTCGGCCACCGCCTTGCCCACGTTCTTGATGAAGGCGCCTTCGGCGTCGGCCGACGACGAGTTGGCGTAGATGCGGGTATCGCTGAAGCCGCTGCGGTAGACCTCGCGCGCGATGGCAGACAGGTCGGGCAGGTAGCTGGGCAGGAACACCGCGTCCGGCTTCTTGCCGAACACCTTCTCCACCTCGGCGCGATACGACGGCTGGTTGGGGTTGTAGAACACCGTGTCGAGCACCTGGCCGCCGCCCTTCCGGAACTCGGCCGTGAACGGCTCGACCATGCTCAGCGTGAACGGCGTCTGCAGCACCAGCAGCGAGGCCTTGCGCGCGCCGTCCTTGAGCGCGGCGCGCGCGAACACCGCGCCCCAGTCGCTGCCGCGCGCCTGGAAGCGCCACACCAGCCCCTTGTTGTCGCCCTGCGTGACCTCGTCGCCGGAGCCGCTGACCAGCAGCGGGATGCCCTTCTCGATGGTCAGCGGCTTGATCGCCATCGCCACGGCGCTGCTCCACACGCCGACGATGGCCGAGACCTTGCCCACTTCCAGCAGCTTGCGCACCGCGGCCACGCCGGCGGTGGGATTGCTTTCGCTGTCCTCCACCAGGATCTCCAGCTTGCGCCCGCCCAGCACGCCGCCGGCCTCGGCGTTGATGTAGTCGGCGGCCTTGCGCGCGGCGTTGGCCATGCCCTGGCCGTAGGCGCCGCCGCCGCCGGACAGCGGCACCAGCACGCCGATGCGGATGGGGCCGCTGCCCTGGGCCAGCGCCAGTTGCGGCGCGGCCAGCGCGGCCAGCGATGCGCCCGCGATGCGCAGGAAGGCGCGGCGCTCGAACGAAGAAGAATCAGTCATGGCAAGTCGGGATCGGAATCTGGGTCGGAGTCGGGGTCGGAATCGGAAGAAGGGCGGGAGGAAGCTCCGGGCCGGCGCCTCAGCGCGGATGGACGGCGGTGGCGTCTTCCCCGATCTGCAGCGCCTGGTTGAAGCGGTTGAAGAAGCCGCACAGCGAGATGCGCAGCGTCAGCTCGACCACCTGCGCTTCGCTGAAATGCGCGCGCAGCCGCGTGAAGACCTGGTCGCGGATGCGCTGCGGCGCCTGCGTGACGGCGATCGCGTATTCCACCACCAGCTTGTCCACCTCATCGAGTTCGGGATGGGCGGCGTAGTCGAGCAGGCGGCGCGCGCCTTCCTCGCTGATGCCCTCCACGGCCAGGCGCGGCGCGTGGCTGCGCACGCAGTAGTCGCAGTCGTTGAGCAGGGACACCACCACGATGGCCAGCTCGATATAGCGGTACGACACGGCGTTGCGCGCCTTGAGCTCGAGCAGCATGCGCGGCAGGTGCTCCACGGCCGGCGCCACGTGGGCCAGCACCGAGAACTGGTCGGCGAAATGGGCGCCGTTGCCGGTGAACTGGTCGAACAGCTCGCGGCGGGCCGGGTCGAAGGTGGCGGGGTCGAGTTCGCTGATGCGTGGCATGTGTGGTCCTGCTGGTGAAAGGAGAGAGAGAGGCCGGAGGAAGAGTCGAGGCGCGGAGGCGCGGCGCAAGGCATGCGGGCTGCAATGCGGGCGTCGGCCGCGGCACCGCATCAGCCGTCCCGGTCCGGCGCGCGGAAGCCGGCGCCGACGTGCGGCGGCTGCAGGCGCGGGCCGTTGCCGAGCAGCTTGTCGCGCAGGGTGCCCGGCGCGTAGGCGGTCTTGTAGGCGCCGCGCCGCTGCAGTTCCGGCACCAGGAAGTCGACCACGTCGTGGAAGGTGCGCGGCGATTCCACCCAGGCCAGGTTGAAGCCGTCGATGCCGGTGTCTTCCATCCACGCCTGCAGCTCGTCCGCCACCTGCACCGGATCGCCCACCACCACCGGGCCGCGGCCGCCGATGGCGACGAACTCCACGGCATCGCGCACGGTCCACGTGCGCTGCGGGTCGAGCTTGCTGAACGAGGCCAGCGCCGACTGGCCGGCCTTGGTGTCGACGTATTCCAGCGTGTCGTCCGGCGCGTAGCGCGACAGGTCGATGCCGGTCCAGCCGGACAGCAGCGCCAGCGCGCCGTCGTAGCTGGCGCGCTCGCGGTAGGCGGCATAGCGCGCCTGCGCCTTCTCCGCGGTTTCGTCGACGATGACCGTGAACATGGCGAACAGCAGCGCGCTGTCCGGCGCGCGGCCGGCCTCGGCCAGCGCGTCGCGCAGCGCCTGCACCGAGCGGCGCAGGCCGTTGCGCGTGGGCGCGCCGACGAAGATGCACTCGGCGTGGCGGGCGGCGAAGCGCGTGCCGCGCGCCGAGCCGCCGGCCTGGAACAGCAGCGGCGTGCGCTGCGCCGACGGCTCGCACTGGAAGATGCCGTCCAGGCTGAAGTAGCGGCCTTCGTGCCGCACCGCGTGCACGCGCGCGGGATCGGCGTAGACGCCGCTTGCCCGGTCGCGCTGCACCGCGCCGTCTTCCCAGCTGCCTTCCCACAGCTTGTAGCAGACTTCCAGGTATTCGTCGGCGCGGTCGTAGCGCTCGTCGTGGGCGCGCAGCTCGCGCTGGCCCAGGCTGCGCGCGCCGCTTTCCAGGTAGGACGTGACCACGTTCCACGCCACGCGGCCGCCGCTCAGGTGGTCCAGCGTGGTCAGGCGGCGCGCCAGCAGGTAGGGCGGCTCGTAGGCGACCGAGACCGTGACGCCGAAACCGAGGTGCCGGGTGGCGTGCGCCATCAGCGGGATCAGCGGGACCGGGTCGTTCATCGGCACCTGCGCGGCGGTGCGCAGCGCGGCGTCGGGCCCATCGCCGAACACGTCGTAGACGCCGGTGATGTCGCCCAGGAACAGGCTGTCGAACAGCCCTTCCTCGAGCTTCCTGGCCAGCGCGACCCAGTAGTCCGGGTCCAGGTAGCCGACGGAATTGTCTTCCGGCGCGGTCCACTGGCCGGGTGCTAGGTGCACCACGCAATTCATCATGAAGGCGTTGAAACGGATCTGGCGGACCGGGCGAGGCATGGCAAGGCGGGCCGCGCGGCCGGCATGGGCGCGCGACGGAAACATCGGAACCGGCGATTGTTGCGCGTTGGCGGCACCGCACCAAGCGCCCATTTCGCATACGGATATGTGTTTCCTGATGCGCGCGCAACGGCTATGGATATGCGATATCGGTCGTTCTGTTTGCCGGCGCCAGCGCCTAGGATAGGCGGCGCATTGTTTTCGTGCCGTCGCTGTCGTCTCCGGCGGGCGGCGCAGCCGGGCCCTCGCCGCTGCTGCCCCGTGTGTCCGCGTCCCCTGCCTTCCACCTCCTCATCGTCCATGTCCTCGCTACTGTCTTCCCTCCGGCGCCATGCCCTGGCATCGCTGCTGCTCGCCTGCGCCGCCGTCCCGGCCCTGGCCGACGCCGGCTACCCGGCCAAGCCGATCACCTACGTGGTGCCCTATACGCCCGGCGGCACCAACGACAACGTCGCGCGCATCATCACCCGGCGCCTGGCCGAGAAAAGCGGCCAGCCGGTCGTGCTCGAATACAAGCCGGGCGCCGGCGGCACGCTGGGCGCGGGTTTCGTGGCCAGCGCGCCGGCCGATGGCTACACGCTGCTGAACACCTCGATCGGCAACCTGGCGATCGCGCCGCAGCTCATGAAGGTCAAGTTCGATCCGTTCACCGACCTGGTGCCGGTGGCCTACGTCGGCAACTCGCTGGCTACGCTGGCGGTGAACCCGGCGGTGCCGGCGCAGACGCTGCAGCAGCTCATCGCCTACGCGCGCGCGCATCCGGGGCAGCTGACCTACTCCAGCTCGGGCAACGGCACGCCCGGCCACCTGGCCGGGGAACTGCTCAAGCGGCTCGCCGGCATCGACATCCGCCACGTGCCCTACAAGGGCAGCGCGCCCGCGGTGGGCGACGTGGTGGCGGGCCACGTGGACATCGTGTTCGACCCGCTCAGCGCATCGTTCATCAAGGCCGGCAAGCTGCGCGCGCTGGCCTACTTCGGCGGCACGCGCGCGCCCGAGCTGCCCGGCGTGCCGTCGATGCGCCAGGCCGGCCTGCCCGAGTGGGAAAACGCGCTCGCCGGCTCGTTCTTCATCACCGCGCCCAAGGGCACGCCGCCCGAGGTGCTGGCGCGGCTGCGCCAGTGGATTGCCGAGATCCTGCGCGAGCCCGACACCATCGAGGCGCTCGCGCGGGTGCAGGTCGAGGTGCAGGCGCTCACGCCCGAGCAGACCGCGCAGAAGGTGCGCGCCGTGCACGACCTCGCCCAGCGCGTGGTGCAGGCCGGCGGCGTGCAGGCCAACTGAGCGCGGTCGCCGGCCCCCGTCTTACACAGTCGCCCCCTTACTTTTCCTCCCCCCGAGATCCTCCGATGAAACTGGGACTGTTCCTGCTGGCCGCCGGCCATCATGCCGCCGGCTGGCGCTACCCCGGCGCCGAGGCCGGCACCGAAAACGTCGACCTGGTGGTCCGCATGACGCAGGCCGCCGAGCGCGCCAAGTTCGACATGGTGTTCTTCGGCGACCGCCTGCTGACGACCGCCGATTCGCATCCGTCGATGATCACCCGGCCCGACCCGCTCGCCATGCTGGCCGCGCTGTCGATGGTGACGAGCCGCATCGGCCTGGCCGGCACCGCCTCCACCACCTACAGCGAGCCGTTCAACCTGGCGCGCACGCTGGCCACCGTGGACAAACTCTCGCGCGGCCGGGCGGCCTGGAACATCGTCACCACCTTCGCCGACGGCTCGATCAACTTCAGCCGCGAGCGCCACCCGGACCACGACCAGCGCTACGAGATCGCCGAGGAGTTCGTCAGCGTGGTCAAGGGCCTGTGGCAGTCGTGGGACCCCGATCCCTACGTGCTCGACAAGCAGGCCGGCGTCTACATCGATGTCGCCAGGATGCACGCGCTGAACCATCGCGGCCGCCATTTCTCGGTGGCCGGGCCGCTCAACGTCACCAACAGCCCGCAGGGGCATCCGGTGCTGATCCAGGCCGGCTCGTCCGGCCCGGGCCAGGCGCTGGCCGCGCGCCACGCCGAGGTGGTCTTCACCGCGCAGCAGGACCTGCCCGCCGCGCGCGCGTTCGCGCAGGGGCTCAAGGCCCAGGTGGCGGCGCAGGGGCGCGACCCCGCGCACTGCCTGATCATGCCGGGGCTGATGCCCATCATCGGCCGCACCGAGGCCGAGGCGCACGACAAGCTGGCGCTGCTGCAGTCGTTTACCGACCAGTCCAACGCGCTCGCCATCCTGACCGAGCAACTGATGATCGACGTTTCGGGCTACCCGCTCGACGGCCCGCTGCCCGACCTCGCGCTCGAGGCGGGTGCCCACAGCCGCAGCGTGCTGCTGCTCCAGCTTGCGCGCGAGCGCGGCCTGACGCTGCGCCAGCTCTACCACCTGGTGGCCAGCGCGCGCGGACACCAGATCGTGGTCGGCACCGCCGCGCAGGTCGCGCAGCACATGATCGACTGGGTCGACGGCGGCGGCGCGGACGGCTTCAATATCATGCCGGCCTACTTCCCCGGCGGGCTGGAGGACTTCACCGCCGAGGTGGTGCCCATCCTCCAGGAGCGCGGCGTGTTCCGGCGCGAATACGAGGCCGATACGCTGCGGGGGAACCTCGGGCTGCCGTTGCCGGCCCGGGCCTGAGCCGCGCCAGGCCACCGGACCACGCCCGCGGCACGGCAAGGCGGAAACGCCGCCATGCGCGGTCATCCGGCGCCGGCGGCCGCGGCCGCCGGCGGTCCATGCGCCGGCCGAGACTATCTTGGCCGGCCTGCCTTCGCCGCTGCCACGTCCAGTGCGCGCGAGAAGCGCTCGATGTCCTCCTGCCCGAACTGGGCAAGAAACAACTCGTCGACGGCGGCCTGATAGACCGCCCACATCTTCTTGCGCAGCGCTTTGCCCTGCCGCGTGACCGTCACGAACGCCGCCCGGCCGTCCTCCGCAGAACGCGTGCGCGTGACCAGTTCTTCCCGCTCGAGCCGGTCCACCACGCGCGTGAGGTTATAGCGCTCGATCGCCAGCACGTCGGCCAGCTCATGCATCCGGCGGCTGCCATCCGTTCCGCTTTCGATCCCCCATAGCACGTCGTACCACGCGTACGCCGGAAGACCTTCTTCCGACAGGCGCCGGTCGATCTCGCGTATCAGTGCCCGATGCGAGCGCACGAACGAAAACCACAGATCCGGGTGTGTCATGGATATGACTGTCTCCTCATAGTTGCAGTTGCAATCGTACCGCAAAACGCTCACAATCCGCTAACGATTGCAATTGCAATTCATGCGATGGCAGCAGCCCGCCTACCCGGCGGCGTCTCATGCCATCGGCATCCCGTCAATCCCATGGAGACAGACATGAATGCCCCCGAGCTACCGCCCGACACCCTGGCCCTGGATGTGGATCCGCAGGAAACGCAGGAATGGATCGAGGCGCTGGCCGCCGTGACCCGCGTGGAGGGCCGCGGCCGCGCACACTATCTGCTGGACCGCCTGCACGATTTCGATGCGGCTCTGCACGGCGATTTCCGCACTGCGGTCACCACGCCCTACGTCAACACGATCGCCGCGGCGCGCGAACTGAGCTACCCGGGAGACATGCAGATCGAGCGCCGCCTGGCCGCCATGGCGCGCTGGAACGCCATGGCGATGGTCCTGCGCGCCGGCAAGCATTCCAACGTCGGCGGCCACATTGCCACGTATGCGTCGGCGGCCGTGCTGTACGAAGTGGGCTTCAACCATTTTTTCCGCGGCCGTACCGAGCGCTTCGCGGGCGATCTCATTTACCTGCAGGGCCACGCTTCGCCCGGCATCTACGCACGCGCCTTCCTGGAAGGCCGGCTCAGCGAGGCGCAGCTCGACAACTTTCGCCGTGAAGCGCAGCGTGATGGCATCTCGTCGTATCCGCATCCCCGGCTGATGCCGGGCTTCTGGCAGTTCCCCACCGTCTCGATGGGCCTCGGGCCGATCACCGCCGCGTACCAGGCGCGCTTCATGCGCTACCTCGAAGACCGCCAGCTCGTACCGGCCCAGGGCCGCAAGGTCTGGGCATTCCTGGGCGATGGCGAGATGGACCAGCCCGAGTCCCTGGCTGCCGTGGCCATGGCGGGGCGCGAGCGGCTCGACAACCTGATTTTCGTCGTCAATTGCAACCTGCAGCGGCTGGACGGCCCGGTCCGGGGCAACGCCAAGGTCATCCAGGAATTCGAGGGCCTGTACCGCGCCGCGGGCTGGAACGTGATCAAGGTGATCTGGGGGAGCGGCTGGGACGAGCTGCTGGCGCGCGACACATCCGGGCTGCTGCGCCGGCGCATGATGGAGTGCGTCGACGGTGAATACCAGACCTTCAAGTCACAGGATGGCGCCTACATCCGGGAACACTTCTTTGGCAAGTACCCGGCGCTGCGCGAGCTGGTGGCCGACATGAGCGACGCCGAGATCTGGGCGCTGACGCGCGGCGGCCACGAACCGTCCAAGGTGTTCAACGCCTACGCCGCCGCAGTGCGCCACGCGGGACAGCCCACCGTGGTGCTGGCCAAGACCGTCAAGGGCTTCGGCATGGGCGAGGCAGGCGAAGGCCAGAACATCAACCATCAACTGAAGAAGCTCGATGCCGATGCCGTGCGCGCGTTCCGCGACCGCTTTGAACTGCCGGTGGGCGACGACCAGCTCGACGACATTCCTTATCTGAAGCCCGGTCCCGACAGCGAGGAAGCCCGCTACCTGCACCGGCGCCGCGCGGCACTTGGCGGGCACGTTCCGTCCCGCCGCACCGTTGCCACGCCGATGGCGCTACCCGCGCTCTCGATGTTCGCCACGCAGTTGAATGACTCCGGCACGCGCGCTTATTCGACGACGATGGCATTCGTCCGCATGCTGGCGGTGCTGCTCAAGGACAAGGCGCTGGGCCGCAATGTCGTGCCTATCGTTCCCGATGAGTCGCGTACCTTCGGCATGGAGGGGATGTTCCGCCAGGTCGGCATCTATTCCCACGTCGGCCAGCTCTACAAGCCGCAGGATGCCGACCAGCTCAGCTACTACCGCGAAACCCGCGACGGGCAGATCCTGCAGGAGGGCCTCAACGAATCGGGCGCCATGTCGGCATGGATCGCGGCGGCCACGGCCTACAGCAATCATGGCGTCAACGCCATGCCTTTCTATATCTACTACTCGATGTTCGGCTTCCAGCGCGTGGGCGACCTGGCCTGGGCGGCCGGCGATGCGCGCGCACGCGGCTTCCTGCTGGGCGCGACATCGGGGCGGACCACCCTCATGGGCGAAGGCCTGCAGCACGATGACGGCCACAGCCACGTCCTGTCGTCGGTCATCCCCTGCTGCGTCTCGTACGATCCGGCCTTCGCCTGCGAGCTGGCGGTGATCGTTCATGACGGGATGCGCCGCATGTACGTGGAACAGGAAGACATCTTCTACTACATCACCCTGCTCAACGAAAACTACGCTCACCCGGCTTTGCGGCCGGGGAGCGAAGCCGGCATCCTGCGAGGGTGGTACGCACTGCGTTCGGCCGAGCCGGACCGCAAGCAGCAGGCGCGCGTGCAACTGGCCGGCAGCGGCGCCATCCTCAACGAAGTGATCCACGCGGCGCAGTTGCTGGCGAACGACTTCGCCGTAGCCAGCGATATCTGGAGCGCCACGAGCCTGACGGAGCTGCGCCGCGATGGCCTCGCGGCCGAGCGCTGGAATCTGCTCCATCCCGAAGCGGAGCCGCGCGTGCCCTACGTACAGGAATGCCTGGCCGGCCATCCCGGCCCGCTGGTCGTGGCCACCGACTACATGAAGATCGTGGCCGACCAGATCCGTCCCTTTATCGGCCGCCGCCGCATGGTGGCGCTGGGCACCGACGGATTCGGCCGCTCCGACACGCGCGAGGCGCTACGGAGCCTCTTCGAGGTCGACCGGCACTTCATCGCCGTGGCCGCGCTCAAGGCACTGGCCGACGACGGCGCGGTGCCGCATCATGTCGTCACGCAGGCCATGCAGCGCTACGGTGTGTCGGCGGAGAAGGCCGATCCGTCCCTCGCGTGACAAAGATTGTTGCGCCGCCGCCCCCGGCAAGAGCGGGCGCCAGCAAGTGAACCGTCGGCAGGGCTCATGCACGGTCGATGCCGCTGGCGCGCCGCTCCCCGGCCCGGGATCCAACGGGCGCCGTCGTCCATTTCCCTTCTTCATGCTTTCTCATCGGGTTATGCATCATGCGTCTGCTAAACATCGTGTCTTCTCCCCGTGGTGCCAGGTCAGCCTCCATCGCCATCGCCGATGCGTTTCTCGATGCGTACGGTAAGGCCTCCGTTTCGCTTGAAACCGATACGTTGAACGTCTGGGAAGAAGACTTGCCCGAGTTCGACAGTCAGGCAATCAGCGTCAAGTACAAAGGGGTCTCGAAAGAACCGATGGACAGCCACGAATTGTCGATCTGGGTCCGGATACAGTCTCTGGTGAAGCGTTTCCAGGAAGCTGACCGGATCGTCCTCGGTGTTCCGATGTGGAACTTTGGCTATCCCTACAAGCTGAAACAACTGATCGATCTCGTCAGCCAGCGGAATATGCTGTTTACCTTCGACGGCGAGGCATACGGTCCGATGCTGAAGATTCCGCGGGCGCTGGTCATCCATGTTCGGGGACAAAGCCACGACAAAGGCGCGGGTGCCGGCAGTCCCGGGTTCAAGCATCAAGCCGATTACATCGACTTCTGGCTCAGGTTCATCGGCGTCGACGAAATCAAAAGCATCACGGTGGAACACACCTGGGACGCCAAGGCACCGGAAACCATCGAGCGGGCGAAGGCGCAGGCGCGTGCGATGGCCCTGGCGTTCTGATCCTGCCATGACGAATCTCGGCATCGCCTCCTCGCATCCCGGTCAACTGGCCTATAATGATTGACTCTACAATCATTGACCGGGCAATAGAAAATGATTTCCCAGCCTCACCAGGCGCATAGCAGCGGGCAGGTGTTGCCGTTCCGCGAGTCGTTGTTGGCGATGCTGGGCATCGCGTTCGTGGTGATGCTGGTGGCACTCGACCAGACCGTGGTCGGGACCGCGCTGCCCACCGTGGTGGCGGAGTTGCAGGGGTTCGAGTACTACGCCTGGGTGGCCACGGCCTATCTGCTGTTCTCGGTGATCACTGTGCCGATCTTCGGGCGGCTGGGCGACTATTACGGGCGCAAGCCGTTCGTGATGGCGTCGATCGTGGTGTTCACGGCGGCGTCGGCGCTGTGCGGCATGGCGCCGAGCATGCCGTTCCTGGTGCTGGCGCGGGGCCTGCAAGGCATCGGCGGCGGCATGCTGGTGGGCACGGCCTTCGCGTGCATTCCCGATCTCTTTCCCGATTCGCATGTGCGGCTGCGCTGGCAGGTGATGATGAGCGCGGCCTTCGGCATCGCCAACGCGGTGGGGCCGTCGCTGGGCGGGCTGCTGACCGAGGCGTATGGCTGGCGCGCGGTGTTCTACGTGAACCTGCCGGTGGGCTTGCTGGGGCTGCTGTTCGCCTGGCGCTACCTGCCGCATCTGCGCCAGCAGACGCACACGGGTTCGATCAAGGTGGACTGGCTGGGCGCGGCGCTGATCGGCGTGGGCCTGGGCGGCCTGCAGTTGTGCGTGGAACTGATGCCCGAGCGCGGCTTCGGCCTGGTGACGGGCGGGCTGCTGGCGATGTCGGTGTGCGCGCTGGTGGCGCTGTGGCGCTGGGAGCAGCGCGCGCCGAACCCGATCCTGCCGCTGGAAATGTTCCGCAATCCGGGGCTGGCGCCGCTGTTCCTGCTGGCGGTGCTGGTCGGTTTCGCGATGTTCTCGCTGCTGCTGTACGCGCCGCTGCTGTTCCAGGGCGGGTTCGGCTACTCGCCCAAGGAGGCCGGCGTGCTGGTGACGCCGCTGGTGGTGTGCATCACGCTGGGCAGCATCCTGAATGGCCGTATCATCACGCGCATCCGCCTGCCCAACAATATGCTGTACGCTGGCTTCGCGATGCTGGCGCTGGCCTGCCTGGGGTTGTCGCAGGTCACGCGCGGGATGCCGCATCAGTTGCTGTTCGGCATCATGCTGCTGGGCGGCTTCGGGCTGGGCTTCATCATGCCGAACCTGACGGTGTTCGCGCAGCAGACCGCCGGGCGCGAGCATCTCGGCATCGCCACGGCCATGCTGCAGTCGCTGCGCATGGTGGGCGGCATGATCGGCACGGCTCTGGTCGGCACGCTGGTCACGCGCAGCTATATCAGCGGCGTGCACGATGCGTTGCAAAGCGCGGGCGCGGGCGAGTGGCAGGCGCGCATGGCCGATCCGCAGATCCTGATCGACCGGGCCGCGCAGTCGGATCTGCTGTCGCAACTGCAGGCGGCCGGCCACAATGGCGCGTTGTTGCTCGAGCAGGCTAGGCTGTCGCTGGTCGGCGCGATCCACATGGGCCTGGCGCTGGCCGCGGTGATCGCCGTGGTGGGCCTGTGGCGCTCGCGCCGCGTGCCGCCGGTGAAGCTGGAGCGCGCGGTCAAGCAGCAGGTCATGGCCGCTAAATGATTTACCCCTGGGCAGCGCCGGGGACTGTCCCGGGGCATGCCGGGACGCCGGGCTGTTCCGTTGGTTGACGAGGCCGCCGCACGCATCGCACGGATGCCGTGCGGCGGTCCAAGCAGGAGACTGGATTGGAACTGGAGCGACAAAGCCTGGCTGTACTACAGCAGTTCGGACGGACTTACCGGGCCTATGCGGCTGCGTTCGAGCAGCGCATCGGCCATCCCTTGCCGCGCTGGCGCATTCTCTATGCCTTGCACGGGCACGCCGGGCCGATCGCGCAGAAGCCGCTGGCCGATCGCGTGGGCATGGATCCGGGCGCGCTCACGCGCCAGCTCAAGGCCTTGCAGGAGCTTGGCTGGGTGGAGCGCAACACCAGCGAGCGCGACAACCGCGTGACCAATGTCACGCTGTCCGAGCTGGGCCGCGGCATCGTCGAGCAGGCGCTGCCGCTGCGCTCGTCCTTCCTGCAGGACGTGCTGGAAAACGTTTCCGAAACGACCATGCGCAACCTGTCCAAGGGCCTGGAGCAGCTCGAATCCGGCATTGCCGTGGCAGTGCAGCGCACCCAGCAGCAGGAAAAGGCGGATGCGGCCGACGCCGCCGACGCCGCCTGAGGAGCGCCCGCTAGCCCGCCGTGGCGCCGAACAGGCGCGCCACCGCCAGCGGGTTGGAGGGGAAATAGAGGTGGGTGTACGAGGCGGTCAGCGCGCCGTGCCGGAACACCGCCTCGCCGCGCGAGCCGTCGCGCGGCGCCGTGGCGTGGCAGCAGGGCGCCAGCGGCGTCTGCACGCTGGAGTAATGGAAGGTATGGCCGCGCAGGGTCCCTTCGGGCAGCGCCAGCAACTGGTGGCCCAGCGCCGCCAGGCGCGGCTGCATGGCGACCTTGCCGGGCAGCAGGCCGGCCATGGCGTGCACTTGTCCGCCCTTGTCCGCCAGCGATTCGAACAACGTCATCATGCCGCCGCATTCGGCCAGCATCGGCACGCCATCCGCATGGGCGGCGCGCAGCGCGGCCAGCATGGCGGCGTTGCCCGCCAGGCGCGCCGCGTGCAGTTCGGGGTAGCCGCCGGGCAGCCACAGCGCATCGCAGGCGGGCAGGGCCGCGTCGTCCAGCGGCGAGAAAAAGGCCAGGCGCGCGCCGAGCGCGCGCAGGGTGTCGAGATTGGCCGGATAGAGGAAGCGGAACGCCGCGTCGCGGGCTACCGCGATGGTCTTGCCCGCCAGTAGCGGCGGCAATGCCGGCAGCGGCGCGGCGGCCGCGATCGCCACGGCCGGCGGCAGGGCGCCGATCGGCTGCCCCGCCAGCGCATCGGCCAGCCGGTCCAGGCGGGCGGGCAGGTCGGGCAGTTCGTCGGCCGCGTGCAGGCCGAGGTGGCGCTCGGGCAGCGATGCGTCCTTGTCGCGGGCAAGGCCTCCGGCCCAGCCGATATGGGCGGGCAGGCTTGCGCGCAGCATGTCGGCATGGCGCGTCGAGCCCACGCCGTTGGCCAGCACTTGCATCGACGCCAGCGGCTGGCCATAGCCCGCCAGGCCGTAGGCCACGGCACCGAAGGTCTGGGCCATCGCGCCCGCCTGGATCACGCTGAGCACGGGCAGTCCGAAATGGCGCGCGAGATCCGCGCTGCTCGGCGTGCCGTCGTGCAGGCCCATTACCCCTTCCACGAGTATCAGGTCTGCCTCGGAGGCGGCCTGCGCCAGGCGAGCCGCGGCATCGCCGGCGCCGGTCATCCACAAGTCGAGCGAGTGGACCGGTGCGCCGCTCGCTGCCGCCAGGATGGACGGGTCCAGATAATCCGGGCCGCTCTTGAAGACGCGCACCGTGCGGCCCTGGCGCCGGTGCAGCCACGCCAGCGCGGCGGTGACCGTGGTCTTGCCTTGCCCCGAGGCGGGGGCCGCGACCAGCAGGGCGGGCACGCGCAGGCTGCCTGCATGAGGGGGTGGCTGGTCCGTGGACGCGTTGGCGGGGGCGGGCATGATGAGAGCGGCGAAGGATGGCGGTGGCGGCGGGCGCTGCGATTATAGCCATTCGGTATGGCCCGGCGCGCCAGGCCCGTCGTCGCGCAGCGGCAGCACCAGGCCCTGCTGCGCGGCGAAATCGAACAGTTCGCGCTCGTTGTTGGCGCCGAGCTTGCGCATGGCGCTGTTTTTCTGGCGGCTGATGGTCTTCACGCTGCGGCAAAGCTGCCCGGCGATGCCGGTGATGGAGTTGCCGCTGAGATAGAGGCGCAGGACTTCCGATTCCCGCACCGACAGGCTCACGGTGCCGGCGCGGCCCGGCGCGTAGTGCGCGCCCGACTGTTCCAGCACGCGCGCCGCGGACTCGCCGATAAAGCGCAGCCCGCGCTCGACGCGGATGATGGCCGTCACCAGCTCGTCCAGTTGCGAGTCCTTGAGCAGCAGGCCGTGGGCGCCCGAGTTGAGGATCGCGCGCAGTACCAGGGGATTGGTGATCATGGTGAGGACCACCACGCCCACCGCAGGGTGATGCCGCCGCAGGTTGGCAAGCAGGCGGATGCCGTCGCTGGCGTCGGCGCAGGGCATGTGGTAGTCGGTGACGACGAGGTCGGGCCGGAATACGCGCGTGGCCTGGAGCAGTTCGGTGGCGCCGCGCACGTCGGCGCAGATCTCCCAGCCGGTCTGTCCGCGCAATTGGCTCCTGACCGCCAGTGCGATGGCGGGATGGTCATCGGCAATCAGGATTCTCAATGACATGGCAATCTTCCTGGGCAGGCGCGCGGTTTCCACGCGGCGGGTGCCCAGGCAGAATAAGCGCCGTTTTCGGCATATGGCCTGAGACTATTCTCAAACTGCAGGAGAAATATCGGGGTGGCCGGGCGGCGTCGGGCCGCCTACGGCATGCCTGCGCGCGGCTCAGGCGGCGTGGGCCGTGCGGGTCTCGCGGGCTTCGTGGCGGCGGTCGATGGCCCCGACCGGGTCGCGCAGGACCGCGCTGCCGATTTCCATGATGCCGCGCAGGGCATTGCCGGCCGCGGCGTGTGCCGGCGCCCAGAAATGCAGGGCCGCCCATTCGGGAAAGCCGGCCGGCGGCGCCAGCAGCCGCGTCCTGTGGCTGCGCGTAAGCAGCGGCACGTTGAAGTCCAGCAGCGGGCAGATGCCGCCCGCCGCGAGCAGCAGCGCCACCTGGGTATGCCAGGATGGCACCACCGTCTCGCGGTAGGCCGGATCGTGGGCGAGCCGGTTCAGGAAAGCCTGCAGGGAGCTGCCGGCTTCGGTGTCTTCCTGCAGCAGGATCCATTCGTTCCTGCTCTCGGTTTCCGGCGCGCCGCCGGGCCGCAGCACGCTGACCAGCCGCCGCGGCGTGGCCATGATGCTATGCAGCGCGACCTGCTCGGGCACGAAGTGGCTGTCCACCACGAACGCGCAGTCCAGTTCGCCGTTGCGCAGCTGGCTGGCCAATGCCGCATCGGCGAAGACCGGCCGCGTCATGAAGCGGTCTTCGGGAAACTGCTCGCACAGCGAGGTGAGGATTTCGGTGATGGCCGGGTCGCCGATCGACGGCGAAAACCCGATGGAGATGCGGCGCTGCCGGCTGGCGGCCCGGGCCGCGGGTGGCGCGGGCCGCACCAGGTGCGACCACTTCGACAGGATCTGCCGCGCGGTCTGCTCCAGCCGCAAGGCGTGCGCGGTCGGCTCGAGCGTGCCGTTGCGCCGGATGAAGAGCGGATCGCCGGTGATCTCGCGCAGCCGCGCCAGGCTGTAGGCGATGGTCGGGACCCGGCCTTGCGTGCAGGCGGCAACGGCGCTGAGGTCACGATATTCCATCAGCAGGACGAAGACGTGCAGAAGCTTGGTGCTGACGTGCCGCATGGTCACTTCTCCCGATTTGGAAATTTGGTTTTCTTTTTTTTGTTTCTTTCTTCTCTGTGGCCGGTTCCCGGGCCGCCGCCGGGGGGCGGCGAAGGCCGGCGCGAGGCGATGCCTCCGCATTGCACGGTGCCTCTTCAAAATGTCCCGGCTCGCGCGGGATCCATGAAGATGCGTTTCCTCAAAATGTCAAAATGGCTGCCCGGTATATAGACTCCAGCGCCGAGAAAACAGCCGACCTGGGCTTCGCGAGGGAGTCCCGTCGCCAGTCGTGCACGGGGCGCGAGGCCCGGCCGCTGCCGATCGAAATTTAGTTAATGCCAGACAAGGTTAATACATAACTTTGAAACTTACTAGGGTACTTTAGCCGGGATTCTTTAAATGCGGTGCACAATCCTTCTTGTTATCACATGGAGACAATGGCCCGCATATGTGTTTCTGGCGCCATAATTCCGCCCTTCCTGCGGCGGAAAGAGGTTGAGGCGGGCGGTGACGGCCGGTTTGCGCCGGTTTTCGTGGGCTCCCGCCCGCGGTTGCTCGGTCCATTTCAAAATGGATGGAATTAATTAACCGATTAATGTCGTGTTTTTTTATGGTTTTTTTATGTTTTGGTAACCTGTCCGGGTCGATCTTAAAATAACTAAATTCACGAGTGTAAAATGTTCAATTGCCTTTTCCGAAGGCCGTGCCGGGCGCCGGCGGCATGCCTGGAATCGGCCTTCGCGCAAGGGGATGCGCCGGGGTCACGCCGGTCCCGGGCTTTTCAAATTGCTTAACTCGCGCCATGAACACACTGAATTGCCTTTTGCCGTGCGGGTGGTAACTTTGCGGCAGGGGTAGAACTGGCCACGCACGCGGCTGCACGGCGCGGGCGGCCTTGGCGAGCGGAGACTGGCAGTGAACAGACGATTTTCCGAGGAGCAGATCCGCGGCTACCTGGCGGAAGCGGCGGCCGGCGTGCCGGTGCGTGAGCTATGCGCGCGCTATGGCTTCAGCGATGCGTCGTTCTATGGCTGGCGCATCAAGTATGCCCAGGGTGCGGGCGGGGAGACGCGTGGAGAAAGCCGCAAGCTGCGCGAGCTGCAGGAGGAGAACACCCGCCTTAAGAGTATGCTTGCAGATGCGCTGCTCAAGCTCGAACTGCTGCGCAATCGCCATGGCAATGGCCGGGGCGGCAACGGCAAGGAGCGAAACTAAGTCCGGTTCCGGTGCTGCCTTGTTTCGCTGGTGCGTGCCGCCGCCGGGGGCCATGAACAGATCATCAGGGATGGCGCGTTGCGCCTCCCGCCGGGGAGAATGGAAATGAAACGGGCTTCGATTGCCATGGCCGCCTTGCTGGGCTTCGGGCTGTTTGGCGGCCAGGCAGGCATGGCTGCGGCGCTGGAGGTGCCCGCGCCGATGGTCGCGCCGCCGCCGCCGCTGATGCTCGACCCTGCCACCGACAACGCCGGTCCCGCCGCCGACGGCACCCTTACGCCGACCCAGCGGACCCACTGCGAGAACCTGCTGAACCAGATCAGCGGATTGCCCGCGGGCACGCAATGGTCCACCGGCAAATCCACGGTGACCACGGCCGACGGCAGCACCCACCCGATGATCGAGCGGCAGGCCGACCGCAAGAAGCTCAATGAAGCCTACCGGCAGGAATGTGCCCAGGAGAAACGCTGAGGTGCCAAGGCGCTGAGTGCCGGGCCCTGGCCCCGCCTTACCGGGCCTCGCAGCGTTCGGGCGAGATCGTGACTTCGCCCACGGGCTGGTTGCCGTTGCCCAGGTAGCGGTAATTCAGCGTAATGCCCAGGCGGCCGAGCACCGGCACGTCGGGGTTGCGGCAGATCCCCTTTACCAGTACCGGTCCCGCGCTGGCCATGAAGGCCACGGTCCCCTCGCGCGAGGCATCGACGCCGACCAGGCTCAGGCGGAATACCACGCGCTTGCCGGGCGAGACGTTGCATCCCTCGAGCCGGGTCGCGTTGTCCAGCGTGAACGGTCCCGCGTGCGTCAGTTCCTGGCATGCGGCGACCAGTTCGGCATCCGGGGCGCTGCCGCCGCCGGTCAGCCGCGTCACTCCGCTCATGCCGGTACTTTTGCCCTCGACGGTGCCAAGCAGAAGCCTGGCCAGCTTGGAAAGCGACGCCGGCGCGTTCGCTTGCGCTCCGGCGGCCGGCGCGAATCCGGCGATCGTCAGGAAGGCCAGCGCAGCCGCGCGCAGGCGCACGGCGAAGAGGAAATCCCGCATACAGATACCGGAAGCTAGGTCGGGGTGCCGCCTGTCGCGCCGAAGACGCCGGCTGGCGCCTTCCTCCGCACGCGGCGGCTTAACCTGACCATAGCCGCGTTTGCGCGGGCTTGCTGTCAGTGTCCGTCCTACGCCGGCGCCGCGCGCCCAGGCTCCGCGCGGTGGCGCGGCGACAGGGCCGCAGCGCCCGCCGGCGGGCGGATCGGCACGCGTTCGGGATCCTCGTAGACGGCGCCCAGTCCGGCCAGGTCGACGAGGCGCAATTGCCGCTGCCGCACGGTGATCAGCCCCACGCTGGCGAAGCGCGCCAGCAGGCGCGATACGGTTTCCAGCGTCAGGCCGAGATAGCTGGCGATATCGTTGCGCGACATGGCCAGCGTCATGGCTTCGCCGGCGTGGCCCCGGCGGCTTTGTTCTCCGGCCAGGTCCAGCAGCAGCATGGCAAGGCGCTGCGCCGCCTTCATCGACCCGATCGCGACCAGCAGCGTGCGCTGGCGTTCTGCGTTGCGGCGCAGCGCATCCAGCGCCGGCTCGCGGCACGCCGCATGGCGCAGGTGTTCGCGCGCGGTCTCGAGTGGCACCACGCAGCAGCGGGTGTCCCGCATGGCGACGGCGCTGGTGCAATGGACCTGGCTGTCGAGGTCTTCCAGGCCCAGGACTTCGCCGGGATGGGCAAACGCGGTGACCTGCCGCCAGCCCAGCGGCGACTCGAATACCGCCTTGGTGCCTCCCTGGCGGATGGGAAAGGCCGCTTGCACCGGCCGTCCCTGGCGGAACACCGTTTCCCCGGCCCGCCAGAGGGCGCTGGCAGGCAGCAAGGGGCGTTCCTGCGGGCCTTGCCCAGGTGCGGTTTCCGCCTTTCGGCAGACCGGCCGGAATAAACACAGCGAACAGCTCGAAATATCTGATTCGGGCGTGGCCATGAGCTCTCCATACGCCTGGATAGACGCGAACCCAGTATAACCGGGGGGCTTCTGCGGCTATCTGATGCTGATCTGCATGATTTCGAACGGGGAATTCAATTTTTTCGATACTGTGACGTTAACCACCATGCGCCCGCTGCTTCACGTGGACGGCAATAATGTATTTCATGAATAACATGTTGCCAAAAAGCGACGCCGACCTCGCCTCGGAGGCTGTGATATGCTGCATCGCAACAATGTAGACAGCAGGAGTCTTCATGGCCAAAAGCCTTTCGGCAGACTGGCATGCGCAGCTCCGGCACATCAGCCGGGCGCAACCGCAGTCCGCGCACCAACTCAAGACATGGTTCGAGCGTATCGCTACCCTTAACCCCGCTTCCCCCCGCCTGCGGGCGCGTTCCCCCGCGCCGCTGCGCCTGCCCCTGCCGCCGCGGCGGCCGCTGCCGGGCGAGTGGGCGGCCCATCACCACGACCTCACGCCGATGCCGGGCGAGCTGGTGCCGCGCCTGTCCTACTGGTTGTACGTGCCGTCGCGCAAGGCGCCGCGTCCCATGCCGCTGGTCGTCATGCTGCACGGGTGCCGGCAGACGCCGGAGGACCTTGCCGCCGGCACCCGCATGAACGCGCTGGCCGAGCGCGAGGGCTTCATGGTGGCGTACCCGCAGCAGCCGCTGCGGCGCCAGATGCAGCGATGCTGGCAATGGTTCGACCTCGGCGCGACCGAAGGCGGGCGCGAGGCGCAGGCGCTGTCGGTGCTGATCGACGCGCTGAAGGCGCGGCCCGACGTGCGCCCCGACCAGGTCTACCTGGCCGGCTTGTCCGCTGGCGCCAGCATGGCGGCGGTGGTGGCGCTGCGCTATCCCGGCAAGATCGCCGCGGTGGGCCTGCATTCCGGCGTGGTGATCGGCGCCGGACATACGCCGCGCGACGGCCTGCGCGCCATGCAGCACGGCACCAGCGCCGATCCGGCGGTGTTGCTGGACGCCGCCGGCGCCATGCCGGGCGGCGCCAAGATGCCTGCCATCATCCTGCACGGCATGGCGGACGAAGCGGTGCATCCGGTCAACGCGCGCCTGCTGGCGCGGCAGTTCCTGGCCTACAACGGCATGACGGACCGCGTGGACGAGCGCATGAGCGGCAACGCCGCGCGGCGCGCCGCCCACGCCGGGCAGGCCCTGGCCGCGGTGGAAATGGCCGCCACCGCCGACGTGGCGCAGAGCGCCGTCGATGCCGACATGGCCGCCGAAGACCCGCCCGCGGCGAGCCTGCCCGCCGGCGACTACCTCGAAGCCAGCTTCGGCGTGTGGAACCGCGACATGGTGGAAGTGTGCGAGATCGCCGGCCTGGGCCATGCCTGGAGCGGCGGCGACGGCGACTACGCCTACCATTCGCCGCTGGGCCCCGACGCCAGCGCGCTGATGTGGCAGTTCTTCAAGCAGCATCGCCGCTGAAGCCGCCGCCGCAATGAAAAAGGGCAGCCTCGGCTGCCCTTTTTCATCGCGCGGAGCCGCGCTCAGGCGTGCGAGCGGTCCTTGACGAACAGCGCCGTCACCATGCCCAGCGCGCACAGCGCCACCACGTAGTAGGCGGGTGCGAGCGGGTCGTTCTTCAGCATCAGCGTGACGATCATCGGCGTCAGGCCGCCGAAGATCGCATACGACACGTTGTACGAGAACGACAGGCCCGAGAAGCGCACCTGGGGCGGGAAGGCCTTCACCAGCACGTACGGCACCGCGCCGATGGTGCCGACCAGGAAACCGGTCACCGCGTACAGCGGGACCAGCAGGTCCGGGCGCGTGTGCAGCGTGCTGTAGAAGACATAGACGCTGATCGCCAGCAGCAGGCCGCCCACGAACAGCGTCACGCGCGCCCCGATCTTGTCCGCCATCAGCCCGGCCACCACGCAGCCCGCGGTCAGGCACAGCGTGGCCACGCTGTTGGCCATCAGCGCCGTGCGGCCGTCGAAGCCGTAGATCTTCTGCAGGAAGGTGGGGGTCATCAGGATCACCACCACGATGCCGGCCGACAGCATCCACGTCAGCAGCATCGACACCGCCACCGCGCCGCGGTGATCGCGCACCACCGCCTTGAGCGGCATTTCCGCGGCCAGCGCCTTGCGCTGCTGCAGTTCGGCGAACACCGGCGTCTCATGCAGCCAGCGGCGCAGGTACATCGAGCCGATGCCGAACACGCCGCCGAGCAGGAACGGCACGCGCCAGCCCCAGTCGGTCAGCTCGGCCGGGGTGAAGATGCTGTTGATGCCGGTGGCCACCAGCGAGCCCAGCAGGATGCCGGCGGTCAGCCCCGCCGTCAGCGTGCCGCAGGCGTAGCCGGTGCGGCGCGCCGGCACGTGCTCGGAGACGAACACCCAGGCGCCGGGCACTTCGCCGCCCACGGCGGCGCCCTGCATCACGCGTAGGATCAGCAGCGCCAGCGGCGCCAGCAGGCCGATGGCGTGGTAGGTCGGCAGCAGGCCCATCAGCAGCGTCGGCACCGACATCAGCAGGATGGACAGCGTGAACATCTTCTTGCGCCCGAGCAGGTCGCCGAAGTGGGCCATGATGATGCCGCCCAGCGGACGAGCCAGGTAGCCGGCGGCGAAAATGCCGAAGGTCTGCAGCTGGCGCAGCCAGTCCGGCACCGACGGCGGGAAGAACAGCTGCCCGATGACGGTGGCGAAGAAGACGAAGATGATGAAATCGTAGAATTCAAGCGCGCCCCCGAGGGCGGCCAGGGCAAGCGTCTTGTAATCCTGCCTGGTCAGGGGGCGCGGCTGCGCGCTGTTGCGCGCGCCGTCCGTGCCGGCAGTACTGCTGGTGATCGACATGAGAAGACTCGCATGGAAAAAGTTCGCATGCGAAGCGCGCAACACGGTTGACGTGGAGGGTTCTGGCCGGAGGGTTACAGCGCGGGAGAAGCAGGCACTAAGTGGCGGGTAAGCCGCTGGCTTGCGACATGACGCTTCGCAAAAGCGGAACAATACCAGATCGGCGGGACACCGGCCCGGACAAGTCCGGCTGAATGGATTTTTTGCAGTCTTGAAATCGCTTAGGGATTAGTTTGAATGCCTTTGCATTGCCCCAATCCGTTGCCATAATGTGGATAAAAAGTGAAATTCGGGCCACAAAGCGGCCGATTCGCTGAAAATCCCGCGCGCCGGGCTTTTGCGCGCGTGGCCCCGCGAGTTTAGTGCGAAGCATCGGCGAGCCCGCATACAGGGATGCCGGCATGACGGGATATCGGATATCGGTATCGGGGTCGAACTCTCTAGGATCACATGGCAATCAAGTTCTCCATGCAGGCGGCCACCGCCACGCCCCGGCGCAGGGCCGGCGTGCGGGTGGCCGGCGGCATCGTGGCGGCGCTCGCGGTATTCGGCCTGGCCGGGTATTTCGGCGGGCCGCCGCTGATCAAGTCCTTCGTGGCGAAACAGGCCAGCGAGGCGCTCGGGCGCAAGGTCACCTTCGGTGGCGCCCAGGTGCGTCCCTTCTCGCTCGCGGTCACCGTGTCGGACGTCACCATCTACGAACCCGACGGCACCACGCCCATGCTGACGCTGGGCGAGGCCGAGATCGACGGCGCCATTGCCTCGTTGTGGCACATGGCCCCGGTGGTGGACGCGGTGCACATCGACCGGCCCGCGCTGCGCCTGGCGCGCGACGCCAGCGGCCGCATGAACTACGCCGACATCGAGGAGCGCTTTGCCGCCAGGCCGGCCGCGCCCAAGTCCGAGCCGGCGCGTTTCTCGGTCAACAACATCGCCCTGACCGGCGGCAGCGTGGTGTTCGACGACAAGCTGCTCGGGCAGACGCAGCGCGTCGACAACCTCACCATCACGCTGCCGTTCCTGTCCAACCTGCCGCACGACGTGGAGATCGTCACGCGGCCTTCCCTGAGTGCGCGCATCAACGGTTCCGCGCTGGCGCTGGACGGCACCATGTTGCCGTTCGCCGCCTCGCGCGAGACGCACCTGAACCTGAATCTCGACGGCCTCGACCTGCCGCGCTATATGGCGTTCGCGCCCGCGCTCAAGGATGCCGAGGTCAAGGGCGGCCTGCTCGATACGCGCCTGACGCTCGGCTTCATCCAGGACAAGGACAAGCAGGACGTCTTCCTGGCCGGCACCGCGGCGCTGCGCGAGGCCGACATCCGCAAGCGCGACGGCTCGCCGCTGGTGAAGGCCGGCCGCGTGGCGGTCGACATCGACCGCATCGAGCCGCTGGCGCAGAAGGCGCACCTGCGCAACGTGACCGTGGAAGGGCTGGCCGTGAACGCCGCGCGCCGGGCCGACGGCACGCTCGACCTGGCCCAGGCTTTCCTGCCGCAGGCCCCGGCGGCCAAGCCGGCGGCATCCGCCCCCGTTCCCGCGGCATCCGCGCCCGCCGCGAAGGCGGCCCCCGCCTCGGCGCCCGCCGCGGCAGGCATCGCCCAGCCGCAGCCGGCGCCCAAGCCGTGGTCCTATGCGATCGACCAGATCAGCGTCAAGCAGGCCAGCCTCGCGCTGCGCGACGAGCTTGCCGCCTCCGGGCCCGGCACGCTGGCGCTCGGGCCGCTGGATGCCGAAGTCGCGGGCCTGTCGGGCGACAGCGACAAGCCGGCCAAGGTGCAGGCCAAGCTCGGCCTCGGCGAAGGCCAGAGCCTCAGCCACGAGGGCGAGCTGACGCTGCGCGGCGGCACCATGGCCGGCACGCTGCAGGCCAGCGGCGTGAAGCCGCAAGGGTTTGCCGCATGGTGGCCGGCCGAGCTGCGCACGCAGCTGGGCGACACCGCGGTCAACGCCGAGCTGCACTACAAGATGGCGTGGGGCGGCCCGGCCTTCGCGTTCTCGCTGGACAAGTCGCGCGTGGAACTGGCGCCGCTCTACCTGACCACGCGCGAGCCGGTGGCCGTGGCCGCCGCTGCCGCCTCTGCCGCGCCTGTCGCCGCTGCCGCCGCTGCCGCCGCCACGGACAAGGCCGCCGCCGGCGCCGGCAAGGCGCGCCGCGCACGCGCGCGCACGGGCAACGACGACACCGCCAGCCTGCCGGTCATGCGCGCCGAGCGCGTGGCGCTCGAAGACATCGGCTTCGACCTTGCCGGGCATACCTTCCGGGCCGGCGAGCTGGTGGTGGCCAAGCCGCAGGTCGCGCTCACGCGCGACCACCGCGGCGAGCTGCTCGAAAGCGCGCGCCTGTGGGCGGCGCAGTCCGAACAGAAGGCCAGCCAGCGCTCGGCCACGGTCACCGCCAAGGCCGCCCAGCCCGAGAGCCCGACGGCCGCCAGGCCGCTGCCGTGGAAAGCCCAGCTGGGCAAATTCACGCTCGACGGCGGCAGCGTGCGGCTGACCGACTATGCGCCGGCCGCCGCCAACCGCGACCGCCCGGTGATCCACCAGTACCGTAACGTCAGCCTGGGCACCGGCGCGCTGCAATGGCCGCTGGCCCCCGGCGCGATCCCGCTCAAGCTCAAGGCCGAGACCGGCCGCCGCGGCGCGATGGCGCTGGACGGCACCGTGTTGCCCACGGCGCCGGCGGTACAGATGCAGGTGGACCTGCGCGAGATCGACCTGGCGCCGCTGCAGCCCTACCTGGCCGACCGCTTCAATGCCGCGCTGCGCGGCGGCACCGCCACCGTCAAGGGGCGCCTGGGCGTCGACGCGCCGAGCGGCAAGCCGATCGCCGCGCGTTTCGCCGGCAACGCGCAGCTCGGCAACGTGCGCACCGTGGACCGCGTCACCGGCGACGATTTCCTGCGCTGGCGCTCGCTGGCGGTCAACGGCATCGACTTCGCCATGGACGAGTCGAAAGGGCCGATGAAAGTGGGCGTGGGCAGCGTGGCGCTGTCCGATTTCTACGCGCGCGTTATCCTCAACGCCAACGGCCGCCTGAACCTGCAGGACGTGATGGCGGGCGGCGCCGCCAAGGGCGAAGCCGCGCCCAGCACCAGCCTGACGCAGGCCAACCCCGCCTCGGCGCCGCCGGCCAGCGCGCCGGCCGCCACCCCCGCGCCGGCGCCGGCCGCCACGGCGGCGGCCAGGCCGCAGATCCGCGTGGGCGGCGTGACGGTGGACAAGGGCAACATCAACTTCTCGGACTTCTTCGTCAGGCCCAACTACACGGCCAACCTGACCGACATGAAGGGCTCGGTCTCCAAGGTGTCCTCGACCGAACCGGCCCCGGCGGATCTCACGCTGGCGGGCCGCATCGACGACGACGCCCCGGTCAATATCGACGGCAAGCTCAACCCGCTGGCCGACCCGCTCTATCTCGACATCGCCGCCAAGGCTGCCGGCGTGGAACTGACGCGGCTCACGCCCTACGCGGCCAAGTACGCCGGCTATCCCATCACCAAGGGCAAGCTCACGGTGGACGTGGCCTACAAGATCGAGAACGGCAAGCTGGACGCCCGCAACCATCTCTACCTGGACCAGCTCACTTTCGGCGACAAGGTCGACAGCCCGACCGCGACCAAGCTGCCGGTGCTGCTGGCGGTGTCCCTGCTGAAGGACCGCAATGGCGTGATCGACATCAACCTGCCGGTCTCGGGCTCGCTGTCGGACCCCGAGTTCAGCATCGGCGGCGTGATCGTGCGGGTGATCGTGAACCTGCTGACCAAGGCCATCACCTCGCCGTTTTCGCTGATCGCCTCGGCCTTCGGTGGCGGCGGCGACGAACTGGGCTACGTCGAGTTCCCGCCCGGCACCGCCACGCTCACGCCGGCGGCCAGGCAGAAGATCGACACGCTCGGCCGCGCGCTGGCCGACCGCCCGTCGCTGCGGCTGGAGATCAGCGGCCGCATCGATCCGGCTACCGACATGGCAGGCGCGCAACGCGCGTGGCTCGATGCGCGCGTGGCCGAGCAGAAGGCGCGCGACCTGCGCGCCAATGCCCGCGAGGGCGGCGTGGCGGAAGACGGCGAGGAGGGCGAGCAGGGCGCCAGGCTGACCGTGTCGCCGCAGGAATATCCGAAGTACCTGGAGGCGGTCTACAAGCGCGCTTCGTTCAAGAAGCCGCGCAACGTGATCGGCCTGGCCAAGTCGCTGCCGCCGCAGGAGATGGAAAAGCTGCTGCTGGAAAACGCGCCGGTGACCAACGTCGAGTTGCGCCAGCTTGCCGAGCAGCGCGCGCTGGCGGTCAAGCAGTCGCTCGAGCGCGACGGCAAGGTGCCGGAAAGCCGCCTGTTCCTGACCGCGCCGAAGCTGGATGCCGAGGGCATCAAGGACAAGGGCGCGCCCAACCGCGTCGACTTCGCCATCCGCGACTAGGAAGTCGTTCCAGGAAGATCCCCGCGTCGTCGCTGCGCGGCGTTGCCGCGCCGGCGACGAAAGCCGCCGGCGGCCCAAAAGCTTGTATGATCTTGCCCGGAATAGAAAACAGGAGTGCGTTTTGCAGCAGGAAGTCGTTGCCTACAAGACCTGGGTCTGCCTGATTTGCGGCTGGGTCTATGACGAAGAACAAGGCTGGCCGGAAGACGGCATCGCCCCCGGCACGCGCTGGGAAGACATTCCCGAAGACTGGCGCTGCCCCGAATGCGACGTGGGCAAGGGCGAGTTCGCCATGATCGAGATCTGACGGCCCGCGCGCTGTCTTTCTGGTTTCTCAGGTAAGGCCCGGCGGCTGGCGGCGCTGCATTTCCCGGCACAGGCCGGCGCGCCGCCTGCGTTGCGCGCAGCGGCGATAGCGCATGCGATAGGGATGGCTGCAGCGCCAGATCGCGGCGACCACGGTGACAAGCAGCAGCGCCGCCATCATGGCGGCCAACAGGCCAAGCGTCATCGCGGCCTCCTTTCTACAGTCAGCCCGCAGTCCCCAGCGAACGCGCGCGGCGTCCGACGGCGCTCAGATCAGCAACGGCAAGGCTTCCAGCAAGGCCACCGCCAGCAGGGCTCCGAAGATGGCGCCCGCCGCGCGACAACTGATGCGCAAGGCCCGGGCCGTGAACGGAATCCCGCCGAAAGCGATCATGCCAACCAGCGCCATCGGGATCAGGAACACAAGATCATGTGACGTGAAGTGCAGCACGGCTGTCTCCTGTCTCTCTACTTGTGCTTCCAGTATAGAAAGTGTCACGGGGACGCCAAGTCCGATTGCGTCGGGGTTGTCACCTAAGCGGCACATACGCGCTTTCGGGGCGGCGCACATGCCGCCGCGGCACTGACCGTACGCGGCGCTGCAGCATTCCCGCCGCCATCGAACACCGCCATTGCCGCGCTGCCACGGCAAGTACCGGCGCTGCCACACGCACTCGCCCGCCTCGCCGCCCACGCGTTGCGGCCGCCCACCGCATGCACATATTTGCGGCCAAGCGGTCTAACGGACAGGCCCGCGTGTCCTATGCTGACCAACATGCAGGCAGGTCGGCAAACGGGCCGCGGCGCTCGCGGCAGCACGACTGCGGCAAACCAGCGTATCGGAGGTGGCTATGGAACTTCACATGCAATCGCACCATTACGTGCGTCGTCTGCCTGACTGGATGGCGGCGGCGGTGTCGGGCCTCGCGGCCGGCGCGCTGCTGATGGTGGTCGAGCTGTTCTGGTCCACCATGGTGGCCGGCGTCAACCCGTGGGGCACCACACGCATGATCGCCGCCATCGTGATGGGCCCGGACGTGTTGCAGACCTCGCTGTTCAGCGTGGGCACGGTAGCGGCGGCACTGGTCATCCACTTCGTGCTGGGCGCGGTGCTCGGCATGGTCCTGGCGGCCATCATCGCGCCGTTCCACTTCGACTCCAGCATCGGCATGGTGCTGCTGACCGGCGCGGCGTTCGGGCTGGTGGTCTACCTGCTCAACTTCTACGGCATGACCCGCTTCTTCTCCTGGTTCGCCGATGCGCGCGGGTGGCACACGCTGGTGGGCCACCTGATCTTCGGCATGACCGCGGCCATCGCCTACTGGAAGCTCGAAAGCAAGGATGTATCGCACTGAGCACGGCCCACGCGATCCCGCCGGCCGACAGAAAGGCAAGCAGGGGGCGGGGCCAGGTTTTCGGTCTTGCGCATTGCCACTACACGGGCGGCGCGGTCCACCGGCGGCGAAGGAAGGCCCTGGCTTTCCTTCGCCGCTTTTTATCCGGCTGCCTCACGCCGGCGGCGCCCTGCCCGCGGCGCGTTCATGCGGCGGCGCACCCAAAGCGATGCGGGCGGCGCCTTGCACGCGGCGGACCACATGCACTAGGCTTATCTCAACCTCGCGCTGAGTTCGCGGTCAGCCATGCGCGAGGGGGAGGGTCGGTATGGCGCTCGCCATTGCACTCGTCGTCATCGTCGTCGCTTCGGTGCTCTTCCATTTCCTGAGTCCGTGGTGGGCGACCCCGCTTGCTTCGAACTGGAAGCAGATGGACGATACGCTGACCATCACGCTGGTCATCACCGGCATCTTCTTCGTCGTCATCAATTTCTTCGTCGGCTACATCGTCTGGCGCTACCGTCACCGCGCCGGCGCGCGCGCCGCCTACCAGCCGGAAAACCGCAAGCTCGAGCTGTGGCTGACCGCCGGCACCACGCTCGGCGTGATCGCCCTGCTGGCGCCGGGCCTGTTCGTGTATGCCGAGTACGTGCGCCCGCCCGCCAATGCGATGGTGCTGGAAGTGGTGGGGCAGCAATGGCAATGGAGCTTCCGCTTTCCCGGCCAGGGCGGCCAGCTCGGCACTTCCGATGCACGCTTCGTTTCCGCCGCCAATCCGCTGGGCGTGAACCCCGACGATCCGCGCGGGCAGGACGACATCATCGTGGCCGGGCCCGAGGTGCACCTGCCGCTGAACCGCCCGGTCAAGGTGCTGCTGCGCTCCAAGGACGTGCTGCACGACTTCTACGTGCCGCCGTTCCGCGCCCGCATGAACATGGTGCCGGGCATGGTGACCTCGTTCTGGTTCACGCCCACCAAGACCGGCACCTACGAGATCCTGTGCGCGCAGCTCTGTGGCGTGGGGCACTACAACATGCGCGGCAAGGTGGTGGTGGAGGACGATGCCGCGTTCCAGGCCTGGCTGGCGCGCCAGCCGACCTTTGCCCTGACCATGCTGAAGGCGCCCGCGCCGGGCGCGGTGGCAGGAGCCGGCGGCTCGCCCGCCGACACGCTCGCGGCGCAGGGCCGCGCGCTGGCGCAGAGCAAGGGCTGCATCGGCTGCCACAGCATCGACGGCACCGCCGGCGTGGGGCCGAGCTGGAAGGGCCTGTACGGGCGCACCGAGACCTTTGCCGACGGCAGCAGCGCCAAGGTGGACGACGGCTACCTCAAGACCGAGATCACCGAACCGCAGCAACGGCTGGTCAAGGGCTTCGGGCCGGTGATGCCGAAGATTCCCCTGAGCGAAGAGGAAGTGAGCGCGCTGATCGCCTACATCCGCGCCAACGGCGCGCAGGCCGGCGGCACGCAGGCCGGCGCTCCGGCGGCCGCCGCATCGGGCGCGGCCGCCCGGTAAGCCGACAGGAGAACCGGAGAACCGCAATGGCATACGCCGACCACGACATCCACGGCCCCACCAGTTTCTTCACCCGCTATATCTGGAGCCAGGACCACAAGGTGATAGCCGTGCAGTACACGCTGGTCGCCATCTTCGTGGGGCTGATCGGCGTGCTGCTGTCCAACCTGATGCGCCTGCAGCTCGGTTTCCCGGGGCACTTCGCCTTCATCGACGCCAACCGCTATTACCAGTTCGTCACCATGCACGGCATGATCATGGTGATCTACCTGCTGACCGCGCTGTTCCTCGGCGGCTTCGGCAACTACCTGATCCCGCTCATGGTGGGCGCGCGCGACATGGTGTTCCCGTTCCTCAACATGCTGAGCTTCTGGGTCTACCTGGTGTCCGTGCTGGTCCTGCTGGCGAGCTTCTTCGTGCCCGGCGGGCCCACCGGCGCGGGCTGGACGCTCTATCCGCCGCAGGCCATCCTGCCCGGCACGCCCGGCTATGAGTGGGGCATCATCCTGATGCTGGTGTCGCTGCTGATCTTCATCGCGGCGGCCACCATGGGCGGCCTCAACTACGTCACCACCGTGCTGCAGGCGCGCACCGAGGGCATGACGCTGATGCGCATGCCGCTGGCGGTGTGGGGCATCTTCATGGCCACCATCCTGGCGTTGCTGGCCTTCCCGGCGCTGTTCGTGTCGGGCGTGATGATGCTGCTCGACCGCACGCTGGGCACCAGCTTCTTCATGCCGGCGATGGTGTCGATGGGCCAGCATCTCGACTACAAGGGCGGCAGCCCGCTGCTGTTCCAGCACCTGTTCTGGTTCTTCGGCCATCCGGAGGTGTACATCGTGGCGCTGCCGGCCTTCGGCATCGTCTCCGACCTGGTCAGCGTGCATTCGCGCAAGAGCATCTTCGGCTACCGCACCATGGTGTGGGCGATCCTGGCCATCGGCGTGCTGTCGGTGGTGGTGTGGGCGCACCACATGTTCGTCAGCGGCATGAATCCGTACTTCGGCTTCTTCTTCGCCACCACCACGCTGATCATCGCCATTCCCACCGCCATCAAGGTCTACAACTGGGTGCTCACGCTGTGGCGCGCGGACATCCATTTCACGGTGCCGATGCTGTTCGCCATCGCCTTCATCAGCACCTTCGTCATCGGCGGGCTGACCGGGCTGTTCCTCGGCAACGTCAGCGTGGACATCCCGCTGTCGAACACGTACTTCGTGGTCGCGCACTTCCACATGGTGATGGGCGTGTCGCCGATCCTGGTGGTGTTCGGCGGCATCTACCACTGGTATCCCAAGGTGACCGGCCGCATGCTCGACGACACACTGGGCCGCCTGCACTTCTGGGTCACCTTCGTCGGCACCTACGCGATCTTCTTCCCGATGCACTACCTCGGCGTGCTCGGCATGCCGCGGCGCTACTACGCCTACGACAACTACTCCTTCATTCCCGAGTCGGCGCACACCATGAACGCGTATATCTCGATCGCCGCCTTTATCGTGGCCGCGGCGCAGCTGGTGTTCATCTTCAACCTGGCCTGGAGCGTGCGGCGCGGCCGGCCGGCCGGCGCCAACCCGTGGCGGGCCGCCTCGCTCGAATGGCAGACGCCGCAGACGCCGCCCGCGCACGGCAACTGGGGGCCGGAGCTGCCGGTGGTGTACCGCTGGGCCTATGCCTACAGCGTGCCCGGCGCGAGCGAAGACTTCATCGCGCAGAACGCGCCGCCCGAAGCCGGCGGCGCCGAGCCCGAGCCATACTCCAGCCACGGAGCCGTGGCATGAACGCGAACCTGATCTATCGCACCGACGGCGGCGGCGAGCGCCGCGGCGGCCCCGGCCCCGGCGACGTGGGCCGGCAGCGCACCGGCCCGGCGCCGGCCAGCATCGGGCTGTGGGTGTTCATGGGCGTGGTGAGCTCGCTGTTCGCGCTGTTCGTCACCGCCTACGCCATGCGCATGGATTCGCCGGACTGGCATCCGGTGGCGCTGCCGTGGCAGGTGTGGCTGTCCACCGCGCTGCTGGCGGCAGGCAGCGCGGTCATGCAGGCGGCGGCGCGCGCCGCGCGCGCGGGCCGCCTGTCGCTGGCGCATCGCGCGCTGCGCTGGGGCGGCCTGGCGGCGGCGGCCTTCGTCGGCTCGCAGCTGTGGGCGTGGCAGGCCCTGCTCGCCATCCACGTGGCGCCGGCCAACAATCCGGCCGGCAGCTTCTTCTTCCTGCTGACCGCGATGCATGGCCTGCACGTGCTGGGCGGCCTGGCCGGGTGGGTGCTCGCCATGCGCGCCGCGCCGGGCACGCGCATGGCGCTGCGCATCGCGCTGTGCGCGCGCTACTGGCATTTCCTGCTGGCGGTGTGGCTGGTGCTGCTGGCCGCGCTGGGCTGGCTGACGCCGGAATTCGTGCGCTTTATCTGCGGCCGCGGCTGAGGGCCGGGCCGACGCCGAGGGAGGTAAGCCGATGTCATCGCAACCCGCTTCTTCCGCGCCCGTCTCCGCGCCGGTCTCCGCGCCCGCTCCGGCGGTCGCGGGCTGGCGCGGGCTGGTGGCCGACTGGGGCTCCGACCAGCAGGCCTTCCGGGTGTCGTGGGGCAAGGCCATGATGTGGATCTTCCTGCTGTCCGACACCTTTATCTTCAGTTGCTTCCTGACCGGCTACATGACGGTGCGCATCGCCAACACCGTGCCGTGGCCGAACCCCAGCGAGGTCTTCGCCCTGCATGTCGGCAATGCCGAGGTGCCGCTGCTGCTGATCGCCATCATGACCTTCGTGCTCATCAGCAGCAGCGGCACGATGGCGATGGCGGTGAACTTCGCCTACCGGCGCGACCGCGTGAAATGCGCCACCCTGATGTTCATCACTGCGCTGTTCGGCGTGGCCTTCGTTTCCATGCAGGCCTTCGAATGGACCAAGCTGATCGTGCAGGAGGGCGTGCGCCCGTGGGGCAACCCGATGGGCGCGGCGCAGTTCGGTTCCGCCTTCTTCATGATCACCGGCTTCCACGGCCTGCACGTGAGCTGCGGCGTGATCTACCTGCTGGTGGTGGCGACCAAGGTCCTGCGCGGGCGCTACGAAGCCAGCGGCAACTACCAGATCGTGGAGATCGCCGGGCTGTACTGGCACTTCGTGGACCTGGTGTGGGTGTTCATCTTCGCGCTGTTCTATCTCTGGTGAGGCTCGCCATGGCCATTCCGGCACCGTCTTCCACGCCCGCCACGCCGGCGGCGCCCTCCGCACCGCCCGCGCCCGCCGCGCACGGCCAGCAGCATCCCATCGGCCTGTACCTGAAGATCTGGGCGCTGCTGTTCGTGCTCTCCACGCTGTCGTACCTGGTGGACTACTTCCACTTCGAGGGCTACCTGCGCTGGACGCTGATCCTGCTGTTCATGGTGATGAAGGCGGGGCTGATCGTCGCCGTGTTCATGCACATGGCATGGGAGCGGCTGGCGCTGATCTGCGCCATCCTGCTGCCGCCGCTGTGCCTGCTGGTGCTGGTCGGGCTGATGGCGGCCGAGGCGGACTACACGTTCCTGCTGCGCGGCACGTTCTTCCACTGAAAGGCGGAGGTACACTTGGCAGGTTGCCGGTCCACCAGAGGAAGCCATGCACCCTGCCACGGAAGCCATCCTGATCTACAACCAGGGCCGCGATCCCGAGCGGCTCACGCGCAAGCTGGCCGCGATCGCGGCCGATCCCTTCGCCTTCCTGCGCGGCACCAACCACCTCTACGCCGCCGCCGTGGGCGGCGAGGCGGCACTGATCGAAGCGCCCGTGACCTATGTCTGCGGCGACCTCCACCTGGAAAACCTGGGCAGCTTCAAGGGCGACAACGGCCTGGTCTACTTCGACCTCAACGACTTCGACGACGCCCTGGTCGCACCGCTCACGGTGGACCTCGTGCGCCTGCTCTCCAGCCTGATGATCGCCGCGCCGCAGCTCGGGCTGTCCGAGGCCGACGCGCACGCCGGCGCGGAGCGCATGCTCGACGCCTACGCCGCCGTGCTGGCCTCCGGCAAGCCGCGCTGGGTGGAGCGCGCCACCGCCACCGGCATGGTCGCCACGCTGCTGCGCCGGGTCAAGCGCCGGCGCCGCGGCGAACTGCTGGCCGAGCGCACCGTGCGCAGCGGCGGCAAGCGCGGCCTGCTGGTCGACGGCAAGCACGCGCTGGCGCCGCTCAAGGGCCAGCGCAAGCGCGCCGCCGCCATCCTGCGCGAGTTCGGTCAGCAGTCGCACCACGGGCGCCTGGTCGCGGACGACGCCGCGCGCCGCATCGCCGGCGTGGGCAGCCTCGGGCTCGAGCGCTATGTGGTGCTGGCCCACAGCGGCGCCACGCCTGCCGTCCAGCGCCTGATCGACATCAAGCGGGCCGCGCCCAGCGCCTGGAAAAGCATGCCCCTGCGCGCGCAGCCCCACTGGCACAGCGAAGCCGCGCGCGTGGTGCAGATCCAGCATGCCATGCAGGCAGCATCGCCGGCGCTGTTGTCGGCGGTGGCGATGGATTCTTCATCCTACGTCGTGAAAGGGCTCCAGCCCACCGCCGACCGCGTGAACATCGGTTCCCAGACCGACCGTACCCAACTGCGGGAGGTGTTGCTGACGATGGCGCGTGTTGCAGCGTGGGCGCACCTGCGCGGCTGCGGGCATGAGGCGGCCGACCGGATCGAGCAACTGCAGGAATTCGCCGCCGGGGAGCACTGGCGTGCGCCGGTGCTGAAGCTGGCGCGGCATGGGTGTGAGATGGCGCAGAAGCAGTGGAGGGGTTTTGCGGAGGATTATCGGGTGGCTAGGGGGAGGAGGGGGTGAGGTTTTGGTTTTAAAGGTTTTAAGTCGATTTAAAAGTCAAAATCTTTAAAAGATTTAAATCAACTTCAAAGTCAAAGTCAAAGTCAACTTCAAAGTCAAAGGCTTTCGCTCCCCCGGAGCGACCTACTTTCTTTTTTCCGAAAAGAAAGTAGGCAAAGAAAGCGGACTGCCTGGCCGGCAGGGGCAGAAACGTTGGGATTGCTGATTGTTGGTGGTTTCGTGGTGGGGACTGCGGTTCTGCTGGCATCCTGCCGTTACCGGTGCGATTCGCCACGATCTTGCTGGCGGCAGTGGTTTCGGGGTCAGACCTATGATGGCGGGTGCACTGCTTGTCCGGCCATCTGCCGTTACCGGTTTTGGCGGCCACGACGTAGCACCCTCGTGTTTTCGTGGTGGGCGTCGTGGACCGGGGCGCGGGTGTATGCGGCTACGTTTCAAACTGGTGCCACCGCGCCCACCACGAAATCAGTGTCGTGCCTATGACGTGGCATCCGCTCCGGTCGCGGCAGCAGCTTGAACCACCGGGGCCTACGCCATCATGCAGCGCCACCACGAATCGGACACCATTCGATATAGCACCGTGGCTAGCGCCGGTAGCGTCAGCAGCCTCATCGAAGCCGTCGCGCCCACCACGAAACCCAAATCAGACTTAAAGTCTGAGCGCCCAGCCTTCTGCAAGAATCGCTTTCTTTTGGTTACTTTTCTTTTCGAGAAAAGAAAAGTGACACTTACATGTGTGCGAACGGGCTATCAAGCCCAAGCCGCCAGGCCCACAAACACAAGCAGATCCAAGAATACACCTAAATAGACCAATCGATCTCAAACCGCCAGGCCGAGAAGCAAGCCCCAAAAACGACAAGGCCCGGAGGGGCCACAAGCAGCCAACCTCCAGGCCCGACTTCCACTCCGCCCTGTCAAACCTGCGTAATAAACTTGGTCACCAGATACCCATCGAACGTTTCCTGGCCACCTTCGCTGCCGATACCCGAGTCCTTGATGCCGCCGAACGGTGTCTCGGCCAGCGCCATGCCGAAATGGTTGATGTTGACCATGCCGGCTTCCAGCCCGTTGGACACCAGCGTCGCGGTCTTGAGCGAGTTGGTGAAGACGTAGGAGGCCAGGCCGAACGGCAGGCTGTTGGCGCGGCGCAGCACTTCCTCGGCGTCCTTGAAGCGGGTGACCGGGGCGACCGGGCCGAACGGTTCGTCCACCATCAGCTTGGCGTCGTCGGGCAGTTCGGTGACGACGGTGGGCGCGAAGAAGAAGCCCTTGTCGCCGATGCGCGAGCCGCCGGCCACTACCTTGCCGCCGCGGTGGCTGGCGTCGTCCAGGAACTGCTCCATCGAGGCGATGCGGCGCTCATGCGCGAGCGGGCCCATCTGGGTGCCGTCTTCGAGGCCGTCGCCGACCTTGATCGAGCCGATCACTTCGGTGAAGCGCGCCAGGAACTTGTCGTAGGCCTTTTCCTGGACGTAGAAGCGCGTCGGCGAGACGCACACCTGGCCGGCGTTGCGCAGCTTGAAGCGGGCCAGCATCTCGGCGGCCGGCTCGATGTCGGCGTCGTCGAACACCAGCACCGGCGAGTGGCCGCCCAGCTCCATCGTCACGCGCTTCATGTGCGCGCCGGCCAGCGCGGCCAGTTGCTTGCCCACCGGCACCGAGCCGGTGAACGAGATCTTGCGCACGATCGGCGATTCGATCAGGTAGGTGGAGATCTCGCCCGGCACGCCCCACACGATGTTCAGCACGCCCGGGGGCAGGCCGGCATCGTGGAACAGCTGGGCCAGCGCCACCACGGCGCTGGGCGAGTCTTCCGGGCCCTTCAGGATCAGCGTGCAGCCGGCGCCGACCGCCGAGACGATCTTGCGGATGGCCTGGTTGAACGGGAAGTTCCACGGCGTGAAGGCGGCGCACACGCCGATCGGCTCGCGCACCACGAGCTGGCGCACGTTGGGCTGGCGCGGCGGGATCACGCGGCCGTAGATGCGGCGGCATTCCTCGGCATGCCATTCGGCGTGCTCGGCGCAGACCATGACTTCGCCGACGGCTTCGGCCAGCGGCTTGCCCTGGTCCAGCGTGATGTTGCGGCCGATGTCCTTGGCGCGTTCGCGGGTCAGTTCGGCCACGCGGCGCAGGATCCTGGAGCGCTCCAGCGGCGAGGTCTTCTTCCAGCTTTCGAAGGCGCGCTGCGCCGCGGCCAGGGCGCGGTCCAGATCGGCGCGGCTGGCGTGCGGCAGCTTGCCGAGCAGTTCCTGGGTGGCCGGGTTGATGACGTCCTGCTCGCGCCGGTCCCCTCCCTTGATGAATTCTCCATCGATGTAGAGGGCGAGATCCTGGTACATGCCTTTCTCCTGATTGTAGTGAGTGCGGCACTCCGGAGCCGGTGGTGCCGCAGGTTGGCCAGGGCGATGGCCGCCCGGGCCAGGAATTCCTGGACGAAGCCGCAAGCTTAACGCGTCGGGCCGATATCTGCAGCCCCCGGGGCGGCTCAGCCGCGCCGCAGCGTGGCCATCCCGCGCGCCGCCAGCGCCAGCGCGCCGTGGCGCGAGCCGCCGCCGAGGCTGTCGGAGATCTCCGCGGCGGAGCCGCGCACCAGCTCGGCGAAGCCCTTGATCCGCTGCGGCCTGAAGCGCTCGGCGGGGCCGGACAGCCCCACCGCGGCGATCACCTGGCCGTTGCCGTCGCTGATCGGCGCGGCCACGCCGCAGACCGTCTCGCGCCACTCGCCGCGGTTGACCGCGTAGCCCTGCTTGCGCACCTTGGCCATTTCCTGCAGGAACTGCGCGGGGTCGACGATGCTGTTGGGCGTGGACGGCACCAGCGCGGCCGACATCCGCTGCAGCGCGGCCTCCGGCTGGAACGCCAGCATGGCCTTGCCGGTGGCCACGCAGTGCGCCAGCGCCCGGCCGCCGATCTGGGTATAGGCGCGCACCGGGTTGGGGCTGTCGATCTTGTGCACGTAGACCACTTCGCCGCCGTCGAGCACGGACAGGTGGACGCTTTCGCCGCTGGTGTGCATCAGTTGGTCCATCCAGGCTTCGGCATGGCGGCGCAGGTCCAGCCGCGCCAGCACGGCGGAGCCCAGCTCCCAGAGCTTGATGGAGGGGCTGTAGCCGGTGCCGGAGGCATCGCGGATCACGTAGTTCATGTCGGTGAGCGCTTGCAGCAGGCGGTGCACGTTGCTCTTGGCCAGGCCCATGTGGGCGGCGATCTCGGTCAGGCCGAGCGGGCGCGCGCTGTGCGCGAGCAGCTCGACCACGCCGAGCCCCTTGATCAAGGTGTTGTTCATGGGCGCGATGCCTCCTGCGGCGGCGGTGAGGATCCGAGCATATGCGGGCGACGCATATGTGTTCTCAAATGTGGAACGATAGTACCGTATTTGGCAACGTCCCTATAATCCTCGCATCTTCCATGCTTGCCTTCCCGGTGCTTTCCCGATGAGCGATCTCCCGCAACACGACCTGCCGCTGCTGGGCGTCAAGGTGGTGGAATTCTGTACCGTCGCAGCCGGCCCCTTCTGCGGCATGCTGCTGTCCGACATGGGCGCCGAAGTGGTCAAGGTCGAGCCGCCCGACGGCGACACCCTGCGGCAATGGCCGCCGCTGTCGGACGGCTACTCCGAGAATTTCGCCTCGCTCAACCGCAACAAGCAGTCGGTGGCGCTGAATTTGAAGGATGCCGCCGACCTGGCGCTGGCGCGCAGCCTGATCCTCGATGCCGACGTGGTGATCGAGAACAACCGCCCGGGCGTGATGGACCGGCTGGGCCTCGGCTATGCCAGCTTCCGCGAAGAAAAGCCCGGCCTGGTGTATTGCTCGGTGTCGGCCTACGGGCAGAGCGGGCCGCGCGCCGGCGAGGGCGGCTTCGACCTGACCATCCAGGCCGCCGCCGGGGTGATGAGCGTGACCGGCGAGCCCGACGGCGCCCCGGTGAAATGCGGCGTGCCGCTGGCGGATTTCGCCTCGGGCCTGTATGGCGCGTTCGCCATCGCCAGCGCGCTGGCGCGCGTGCGCGCGGGCGGCGCCGGTACGCATATCGACGTGCCGATGTACGGCTGCACGCTCGGCATTGCCGCGCTGCAGACCAGCGAGTATTTCGGCAACGGCCGCAGCCCGGCCAAGCTCGGCTCGGCCCATCCGCGCAACGCGCCTTACCAGGCTTTCCAGGCGGCCGACGGCTACTTCGCCATCGCCGCCGGCAACCAGAAACTCTGGCTGGAGGTGGTGCGCGTGGTGGAGCTGCCCGCGCTGGCGCAGGACGCGCGCTTCGCCACCACGCGCGATCGCGCCGCCAACCAGGCGGCGCTCAAGGTATTGCTGGAGGAGCGTTTCGCCACGGCGGGCGTGGACCACTGGATCGCCGCCTTCAACGCGGCCGGCGTGCCGCACGCGCGCATCAACGACTATGCCGCCGCGCTGGACGATCCCCAGGTCGAGCATATGGACTGGGTGCGCCCGCTGACGCTGCCGGGCGGCCACCGCACGCGTACCTTCGCCTCGCCGCTGCGCTTCGACGGGCAGGGTTTGCCGATCCGCCGCGACCCGCCGGCGCTGGGCGAGCACAATGCGGCGGTGCGCGCGCGCTATGGCGCGGATGTGGCCGGCGCGGACGAAACAGCCTGATGAAAGCCTGAAGGAGCAGACATGAGCGACAACATCGAACGGCTGCGCGAATTCGTGGCCACCGTCAGCCGCCTGGTCACGCAGGCCGGGCAGGAGGGCGGCGGCGAGGCCGCCGTGCTGGCGCAGGCCTCCGGCGCGCTGGCCGCGCTGGTGGCGCAGGACGACTGGCTGCCCGAGGAAATGGCCCGCCCGCATCCGGTCTATTACCAGCAGCACCTGCTCTACGGCGACCCGCTCGACCGCTTCTCGCTGGTCAGCTTCGTGTGGGGCCCGGGCCAGCAGACGCCGGTGCACGACCACACGGTGTGGGGCCTGATCGGCGTGCTGCGCGGCGCGGAGATCGACCAGCGCTATCGCGTCGACGGCGGGCGGCTGGTGGCCGACGGCGAGGAGGTGCTGCTGGGCGCCGGCCAGGTGGCCGCGGTGTCGCCCACGCTGGGCGACGTGCATCGCGTGCGCAATGCCTATGACGACCGCGTCTCGATCAGCGTGCACCTGTACGGCGGCAATATCGGCCGCATCCGGCGCCATGTCTACGATGCCGCCAGCGGCGCGCCCAAGCCCTTCGTCTCGGGCTACTCCAACGCGCTGGTGCCCAACCTGTGGGCGCCGGCGGCAAAGGCATGAGCATGAGCGCGGACCACGGCGACATTCTGCTGACCGGCAAGGAAGACGGCGTCACGCGCCTGACGCTCAACCGCCCCGCGCGCGGCAACGCGCTGTCGCGCGAACTGGTGGCGGCGCTGTCGGCGGCGGTGGAAGCCTGCTACAGCGACGGCACGCGCCTGCTGGTGCTGGACGGCGCGGGCAAGCATTTCTGCACCGGCTTCGACCTGGGCGACCTCGACGCCGAGAGCGACGACTCCCTGCTGGCGCGCTTCGTGCGCGTGGAACTGTTGCTGCAAAGCGTGCATGCGGCGCCGTTCGCCACGCTGGCGCTGGTGCAGGGGCGGGCGATGGGCGCGGGGGCAGACCTCGCGGCCGCGTGCGAGCAGCGCTGGGTGGAAGCGGGGAGCAGCTTCGCGTTTCCGGGCGCGGCGTTCGGGCTGGTGCTGGGCAGCGCGCGGCTGGCGCGCCTGGTCGGCGCGGCGCGGGCGCGGGAATGGATCACCGGCGGCGGCGCGTTCCATGCCGAGGCCGCGCTGGCGAGCGGCTTCGCCACGGGCGTGCTGGAAGCCGGTGCGGCGGCGCGCGCCGCCACGGTGGCGGCGCTGGCACAGCGCGCGCGGCGGCTGGACCCCGGCACGCAGGCGGCCATTCACGCCGCCACCGGCGACGGCGCGGACGGCGCGGCGGCGGCCCGGCAGCTTGCCGACCTGGTACGTTCCGCCGCGCGGCCCGGCATCAAGGCGCGCATCGCGGCCTATCGCGCCTCGTCCGCCGGCTGAGCCAGCGGCACCGGGCCACGCCCGACGCAAAAATGCCCCGGGACGGCCCGGGGCATTTTCATTGGCGGCGCATGAATGGGCAGCCGGCGCGGTCAGTTCTGCGCCGTGCCGCCCGACAACTCCTGCCTGGCCGTCGCGTCGTTGGCCTTCTTTTCCGCGCTCTTTGCCTGCTTCGCGGATTTCACGTCTTGCTTGTACTCGCGCTTCGCGGCCTTCTTGGTGGCCTTGTAGTCATCCGATGCCTGCTTGTTGGCTTCGCGGCGCTGCACCAGCGGATCCTTGGGCGGCTCCACCTGGGTCATGCCGGCCGGCGCGGCGGTGTTCGCATTGTCGGCGGGAATGGCGGGGCTCTGCGCGAAGGCAGCGGCGCACAGCAGGCCGGCGGCCACGGCGGTGGAAGCTTGCAAGAAGCGAATGGGCTTGTTCTGCGACATAGTAGACCTCACTGTTGATGGATCGGTACGACGCGCCGGCCGGATGCGGCATGGGTGCTGCAATGCCGCCAGGCGCCGGCGCTCCTCGGTTTGCGCATTTCGCCCCTGTTTGACCGGCGCTTTTCGCCGCGCGTGCCCGATCCGGACAACTGCTTACAATTGGCTGGTCGTCTGACAGACGGCTGCTGACAAGGTCTGCCGGCGGATTGTGAGATAGTGGCCGATAGTGGCCGTCAGGGGCGCACGGCCCGCCCGCGCATGCCGCGCGGAGGCGAAATGACGAAGAACAGCAAGTACAGCAAGAACAGCAAAAACAGCACGAGACAACCCGCGACATGCCGACCAAATCCAAAGCGCAGTCATTGACCACCGGCCCGATCGGCCGCACCCTGCTGCTGTTCTCGCTGCCCGTGCTGGGCAGCAATATCCTGCAGTCGCTCAACGCGTCGATCAACTCGGTGTGGGTGGGGCACTTCCTCGGCGAGGCCGCGCTTACCGCCACCTCGAACGCCAATATCATCCTGTTCTTCCTGCTCGGCGTGGTGTTCGGCATCAGCATGGCCAACACCATCATGATCGGGCAGGCGGTGGGCGCGCGCGACCTCGACGAGGCACGCCGCGTGGTGGGCACCAGCACCACCTTCTTCATCGCGCTCTCGGTGCTGGCGGCGGCGCTGGGCTACGTCTTCACGCCCGCCATCCTTGCGGCCATGGACACGCCGGCCGACGCCAGGCCGCTGGCCGTCAGCTACCTGCGCATCATCTTCCTGGCGCTGCCGTTCATGTATTTCTACAACTTCGTGATGATGACGCTGCGCGGGGCCGGGGATTCGCGCACGCCGTTCTACTTCATGCTGCTGTCGGTCGGGCTGGACGTGGTGCTCAACCCGCTGCTGATCTTCGGCCTCGGGCCGTTTCCCGAGCTCGGCATCGCCGGCTCCGCGCTGTCGACGCTGATCGCGCAGGTGGCGAGCCTGGCGGCGATGCTGGCGGTGCTGTACCGGCGCCGCCATTTCCTCGCGCTGCGCCGCCACCAGCTCGGCTACCTGCGGCCCGACCTGGGCATCCTGCGCGCGCTGGTGGCCAAGGGCCTCCCGATGGGCCTGCAGATGGTGGTGATCTCGTCGTCGGCGATCGTGATGATGTCGCTGGTCAACCGCTACGGCTCGCAGACCACGGCCGCCTATGGCGTGGCGTCGCAGTTGTGGACCTACGTGCAGATGCCGGCGCTGGCAGTGGGCGCGAGCGTGTCGTCGATGGTGGCGCAGAACGTGGGCGCCGGCCTGTGGGAGCGGGTCACGCGCATCACGCGCGTGGGGATGTTGTTCAACCTGCTGATGACCGGCGCGCTGGTGGGCCTGATCTACCTGTTCAACCGCCATTCGCTGGGCCTGTTCCTGCCCGACGACGGCACCGCGATCGGCATCGCGCAGCATATCAATGCGATCGTGCTGTGGTCCTTCATCCTGTTCGGCTTCACCATCGTGCTGTTCGGCACGGTGCGCGCGACCGGCGCGGTGATGGCGCCGCTGGTGATCCTGTTCGTCTCCATGTGGGTGGTGCGCCTGCCGTTCGCCTCGCTGCTGGCGAGCGACTACGGCGCCGATGCGATCTGGTGGAGCTTTCCGCTGGGCTCGGTGGTATCGGTGACGCTGGCGGTGGCCTACTACCGCTTCGGCAACTGGCGCGCCAGCCATATCCTGCCGGTGACGCCGGCGGCGCCGGCCCCGCAGCAGGAGTTCGCGCCGCAGGCGCCGGACACCAGCATGGGCACGCCGTGCGAGGAGGCCCTGACCACGGCGGGCACCGGCGAGGCGCAGGCGCTGGCGGAGGTTGCCGCCGCCGCGCCGGGCGGGCAGCGCCCGCGCTGATCCGCGGCGGCTGGCGTGGCGCTAGGCGCGGGCCGCCGCCGCGTCGTCCGCACCATCGAGGCCCTCGGCCTCCGCGCCGCGCGCCAGTCCCGCCAGCCAGCGCCTCACCACCTGTTCCTCGTCCGCCGAAAGCCCGGCGCGCAGGCGCGCCTCGTTGCGCAGCGCGCGCTCGCGGCAGGTCGCCAGCAGCGCTTCGCCGGCCGGCGTCAGCGCGATGTTCTGGATGCGGCCGTGCACCGGGTGCGGCTGGCGCCGGATCGAACCGGCCTTTTCCAGGTTGGCGACGATCACGCTGACCGTCTGCGGCGTGAGCAGCGCCAGCCGGGCAAGGTCGGCATTGGACAAGCCGGGATAGGCGCCCAGCATGGTCAGCACGACGAATTGCGGCGAGGTGACGCCCAGGTCGCTCAGCGCGCGCTCCATGCGCAGGCGGTTGGCGGCGCCGGCCTGGCGCAGCAGGTAGCCGAGATAACCGGCCTCGCCGCGCTTGCCTTCGCCGGCGCGGGGAAGGGCGGGCACGGCGGGCGCGACGCCGCCCGCGTTGGCTGGCCGTGCGGATTTGCTCATGGTTCGTCCGGAGTTGGCGTGGAAGGAACGGGCCTGGCTGGCACCGGTGTATTCGTGCTCTGAGATTATCGCAGAGCCGCGGCGGCGCCAGCGCGCCGGTGCGGACGCCGCCTGAAAGGCAAACGAAAGCTCGCTCTGGCATCGTGCGGCCGTGATCGAGGCGGCGCGGTCTTGCGCTGCCTTTCAAGCAGCTTTCAGCGTGGTGTCCCGTGCGGTCTCCGGTGCACGCCCGCTCCATCGTTTCCGCGCGGCATCCTCGCGCGATTCGCACCGCATTGCTGCGCGGCGGGCTCCCCGGCCGGCCCGCGCATCCATCCGCACGATCCGGCACCGGTGCCCGCAGGTGCGCCTTCTCTCCCGATTTTCCGAGCGATTTCGCGTGTTTCGGCGAAACACATCACGTTGTGATATTTGGCGTTTGCGGCGGATTTCTTCCCGTATCGGTGAATACCCCTAAGCCGGGACAAATGAAAGCAAGCTGAAAGATCGCCTCTCTAAGGTTGCATCCATCCTGCAGGAGAGCCCTTCGCGCCTGCCGATCAAACCGTCTGCGCATGCAAGAGCCTGCGCGCGCAGCCGAATGCTTTTACGTACTTTGAGGAGAATCGTTTTGCGCATACGCAGCCAAAAGGACTTTGCCTCCGGCCTGATGTTCGTCCTGGTCGGTCTGGGCTTTTCCTGGGTCGCTCGCGGCTATTCCATGGGAACTGCCGCAAAGATGGGCCCCGGATATTTTCCGTTCCTGCTCGGGCTGGTACTGGCCGTGCTGGGAGCATTCGTGTTGATCGGCTCGCTGTCGAGCAAGGGCGAGCAGGACCAGCTCGCGCGCTGGGACCTGAAGACGCTGCTGTGGATCCTGGGTTCGGTGGTGCTGTTCGGCCTGCTGCTCAAGCCGCTCGGCATGGTGTTGTCGGTGTTCGTGCTGGTGCTGGTCTCGTCGATGGCCAGCCATGAATTCAGCTGGAAGGGCGCCCTGGCGAACGCCGTGGTGCTGGTGCTGATCAGCATGGGCGCCTTCGTCTACGGCATCAACCTGCAGATGCCGGTGTGGCCTGCTTTCATTACCGGTTAAGGAGTCGGCCACAATGGAATTGTTCGATCACCTTGCCCTGGGATTCTCCACGGCACTGTCACTGCAAAACCTCGCATACGCCTTCCTCGGCTGCGTGCTGGGTACCCTGATCGGCGTGCTGCCGGGCCTGGGGCCTCTGGCCACCATCGCCATGCTGCTGCCGGTGACCTACACGCTGCCCCCGGTGGCCGCGCTGATCATGCTGGCCGGTATTTATTACGGCGCGCAGTACGGCGGCTCCACCACCGCGATTCTGGTCAACCTGCCCGGCGAATCGTCGTCGGTGGTGACCACCATCGACGGCTACCAGATGGCGCGGCGCGGACGGGCAGGGGTGGCGCTGGCCACCTCCGGCCTGGGCTCGTTCTTCGCCGGCTGCGTGGCAACCCTGATCCTGGCTGCGTTCGCCACGCCGCTGTCGGAGCTGGCGTTCAAGTTCGGTCCCGCCGAGTACTTCTCGCTGATGGTGCTGGGCCTGATCGGCGCCGTGGTGCTGGCTTCGGGCTCGCTGCCGAAGGCCGTGGCGATGATCGTGCTGGGCCTGCTGCTGGGCCTGATCGGCACCGACGTGAACTCGGGCGCCGCGCGCTTTTCCTTCGACATCCCCGAACTGACCGACGGCATCGACTTCGTCGCGCTGGCCATGGGCATGTTCGGTTTCGCCGAAATCGTGGCGAACCTGGAACAGAAGGAAGACCGCGAGACCTTCACCGACCGCGTGACGAACCTCTGGCCGTCCAAGGAAGACTTCAAGCGCATGGCGCCCGCGGTGCTGCGCGGCACGCTGCTGGGCTCGGCGCTGGGCATCCTGCCCGGCGGCGGCGCGGCGCTGGCCTCGTTCGCGGCCTACTCGCTGGAAAAGAAGACCTCCAAGTACGCGCATGAGTTCGGCAAGGGCGCCATCGAAGGCGTGGCCGGTCCGGAATCGGCCAACAACGCGGCCGCGCAGACCTCCTTCATCCCGCTGCTGACGCTGGGCATCCCGCCCAACGCCGTGATGGCGCTGATGGTCGGCGCGATGACCATCCACAACATCCAGCCGGGCCCGCAGGTCATGACCAGCAACCCCGCGCTGTTCTGGGGCCTGATCGCCTCGATGTGGATCGGCAACCTGATGCTGATCATCCTGAACCTGCCGATGATCGGGATCTGGGTGAAGCTGCTGACCGTGCCTTACCGCTTCCTGTACCCGGCCATCCTGGTGTTCTGCGGCATCGGCGTGTACTCGGTCAACAACCAGACCTTCGACGTGTTCATGGCAGCCGGCTTCGGCATCATCGGCTACCTGTTCCTGAAGCTCAAGTGCGAACCGGCGCCGCTGCTGCTCGGTTTCGTGCTCGGACCGATGATGGAAGAAAACTTCCGTCGCTCCCTGCTGCTGTCGCGTGGCGAGTTCACCGTGTTCGTGACGCGCCCGCTGTCGATGGGCCTGCTGATCGCCGCGGCCGCACTGGTCGCCGTCGTGGCGCTGCCCTCGATCAAGGCCAAGCGCGAAGAAGCGTTCCAGGAAGAATAGTTTTCGAAGCCCCCGTGCCGGTGCCGCCATACGCCGGTACGAACAACGCAAGATTCGGGGTGCCTCGCGCACCCCGCTTTTTTTTGCAGGGCGCGTTCCGGCCCCCGCCGGCACGCTCGCAGTGAACCTGCCCGGCTGCGCTGGCAGTGCCGGGCCTGCGCAAGATGATCCGCTCCATTCAGCTCTATCGCGCCACTGGCTGGCGCGCCGCGGGCGCCGCATGAAGACGCCGGCGCTAGACCGCTTCGTTTCGCGGCTATACGTCCTCAAGCTCGTCCAGTCGAGCCCGTCCACCGTACTGACCCTGGTCGAGCGCCTGCGCGAGCACGGCATCGACAACAATATCCGCTCGCTGCGGCCGATCCTGCGCAGCCTGATGATCGCGCGCGCGATCACGGCGGAACTGGTGGAAGGCAGCGGCCGTGTCTACTGCATCACCGACAGCGGCAAGGACGAACTCGACAAGTACCTGTCCCATCTCGACGTGCTGCAGGGCGAGATCGAACCGGCCCCCGGGCGCTAGGCCCCGCGGCCGGCAAAAAGAAAAGCGGGAGGACCCGCCTGCCGGATCCTCCCGCCTGCGCGCCCTCCGTGAGGAGATCGCGCGTTGGCGCCCAGCGGGCGCCTGGCAAGCTGCCGCTTCCTTGCCGTCCCTGCTACTTCTCCGGTCCCTACTGCGAAACCAGTTCCTGCGCGTCGCCGGCGCCCGTGCTCGATTGCGCGACCAGCACCTTGATCTTGTTCGGCACCACGGCGCCGATGCCGTCCACCGGGATGGTGGTGATCAGCCAGTCCGCGTTGTTGCCCAGCGTGAGCGCGCCGGAGTCGAAGATCACGGTCTTGGTGCCGGCGGTGGTGATGCGCAGGCGGTAGGTGCCGCCGTCGAGGTAGAGCGAGTCCTGGCCCGTGGCCGGGTTCGCCGTCTTGTAGCCGATCGCCGCCATGTTCGGCGAGACGGCGTTGAGGTCGGCCGCCGGCGTGGTGAGGTAGATGTCGATGTTCTGCGCGTTGAACGAGGCGTTCAGGCCGCGCACGCGGGCCTTGTCCGACAGCAGGCTCTTGTCGTACGGGTCGTCGATGGTGAGCACGTCGGCCGCGGTGGCGCCGGGCAGCGCGACCACGGTGTACTTGTGGCCGGTGTGGGCGTCGACGGTGGCGCTGCCGAGCTGCGTGGTGGTGTTGGTGACGTTGAAGGCGATCAGCTGCGATCCGGTGTCGATGTCGAAGTAGTTCGACACGAACTTGTAGGGCTCGTTGAGGAACGAGGTCTTGGTGCCGTTCTGCAGCACGTCGATGTTGGGGCCGCCGGTGATGGCGTGGATCACGCGCACCGAGGGCTTGCTGATGCCGAGGCGGTCGTCGATGCCATCGTCGCCGCCGCCGCCGCATGCCGAGAGAACCGCGGTCGCGGCCAGAGCGAGGCCCACTAGCAGGCCGGATTTGGAAAGCTTCATGAATGCCCTCTTCTTGCAGGTGAGTGAGAGAACTCGCGGCGGGCAGGTTGCCCCTGCATGCCACGCTGCTTGTTGTTCAGGCCTGTTGCCGCGGGATCGCCGCCATGGGAGTGGATGCGAAAGCGCGCCTGCCGTGATGCAACGATAGGCGCGCGGCGCGCGCGGGCACATTGGCACGGCTCCGAAACCCGTGTCGGACGATTCCCACAGGACGAGGCAGGCCACCTCCGGCGCGCGGGCGCCGAAGGTGCGTAGCGCAGACGGGAAAGAGGGGAGGAGGAAAGAAGAGGGAACGGTAACGGGGCGCCGCGGCAAGCGGCGCCCCGCGTGGCGCTCAGGTGGTCATCACGACCTGGTTGCGGCCGTTGCGCTTGGCCTGGTAGAGCCCGGCGTCGGCGATCTCGACCAGGCGGCTGAACGGCGCGTCCTGGCCCGGCACGATGGCGGTGCCGCCGATGCTGACCGTCACGTGCGGCCCGACCGGCGAGCCGCTGTGCGGCACCTGCATGGATTCGATGGCGCGGCGGACTTTCTCGGCCAGCAGGCGCGCGCCGCCGGGCGAGGTGGCGGGCAGGATCATGGCGAACTCTTCGCCGCCGAAGCGCGCCGGCAGGTCGGCCGGGCGCGTGCAGTTCTCGCGGATCACGCTGGCCACGCGGCGCAGCACCTCGTCGCCGGCCACGTGGCCGTAGGTGTCGTTGTAGGCCTTGAACGAATCCACGTCGATCATCAGCAGCGCCAGCTGGCTCTGCTCGCGGTGGGCGCGCCGCCATTCCGCGCCCAGGTACTCGTCGAAATAGCGCCGGTTGGACAGCCCGGTGAGGCCGTCCGAGTTGGTCAGCCGCTGCAGTTCGAGGTTGGTCTCCAGCAGTTGCTGCTGGCTCTGGCGCAGCGCGCGGTAGGCCTCGTCGCGCTGCTGCAGGTTGATGTAGGAGCGCGAGTGGTAGCGGATGCGCGCCACCAGCTCGATGGTGTCGGGCAGCTTGACCAGGTAGTCGTTGGCGCCGGCGGCGAAGGCCGCGCTCTTCATGATCGGCTCTTCCTTGGTGGACAGCACGATGATCGGGATGTCGCGCGTGGCCGGGTTGGCGCGGTAGCGGCGCACCAGCGTCAGGCCGTCGATGCCGGGCATCACGAGGTCCTGCAGGATCACCGTGGGCCGGGTGCGCTCGGCCACCGCGACGGCTTCGTCGGGCTTGGAGCAGTAGTGGAAATCGATGTCCTGCTCGGGTTCGAGCGCGCGCCGCACGGCTTCGCCGACCATGGCCTGGTCGTCCACCAGCAGCACCATGGCCAGGTATTCCTCGGGGCGCTGCGCGTAGTTCTGTTGTTCTGTGTAGATCGACATTGTGTTCCTCTTGCTGCCCGGTTTCCTACCCCTGGTTGCTGCTGGTGCTGCCGGTGCTGGCGGTGCTGCCGGTGCCGCACGCCCGTGCGATGCGGGCGGCGATCTGCTGCAGGGGCAGGATTTCGCTTGCGGCGCCGATGGCGGCGGCGGCCTTCGGCATGCCATAGACGGCGCTCGTGGCCTGGTCCTGGGCAATGGTCAGGTAGCCGCGCTCGCGCATGGCCTTGAGGCCCAGCGCGCCGTCGCGGCCCATGCCGGTGAGCAGCACGCCCACCGCGTCGCCGCGCCAGTGCCGCGCCACGCTTTCGAAAAAGACGTCGATCGACGGCCGGTACAGGTAGTCGCTCGGTTCTTCGGTGTAGACCATGCGCGCGGGCCCGATCAGGCGCAGGTGGTCGTTGGTGCCCGCCAGCAGCACGGTGCCGGGCCGCGGCGCCTCGCCTTCGCGGGCCAGCCGCACGGGCAGCTTGCACTGCGCGTCCAGCCAGTCGGCCATGCCCGCGGCGAACGCTTCGTCGACGTGCTGGACCGCGATCACGGCGGCATTGAAGCCGGCCGGCAGCGCGCCCAGCAGCGTGGCCAGCGCGGCCGGGCCGCCGGCCGAGGCGCCCAGCGCCACCAGCCAGTCGGCGCCGGCCTTGCGCGCGGGCGGCGCGGGCGCGCGCGGGGACGCGCCGCGGCCTTCGAGCAGGCGGCCGATATTGCGGATCTTGCGCAGCAGCGGCCCGCTGGCGAGCTGCGAGTCGGGCTGCGCCAGCGACGGCGTGTCGACCGCGTCGATGGCGCCGTGGCCCATGGCGTCGAACACCTGGCTGGCATTGCGGCCCAGGTCCATGGTCACCACCACGATGGCGCACGGCGTCGCGGCCATGATGCGGCGCGTGGCCTCGACCCCGTCCATCACCGGCATCAGCAGGTCCATCAGGATCAGGTCGGGCGTGCGCGCGGCGGCCAGGCCCACGGCGGCCTCGCCGTCCTCCGCCACCCATATGACTTCCAGCTCCGGATCCAGCGCGATGACGCGACGCAGGGCGACCACGGCCAGCGGTGAGTCGTTGACGATGCCGATCTTCATGCGCGCGCCTCTCCAATCAGGTCTTGTACCGCATCGAGCAGCGCGGCGTCCTGGAAACTGCCCTTGGCCAGGTAGTAGTCCGCGCCGGCCTGCAGGCCGCGCTGGCGGTCCTGTTCCCGGTCCTTGTAGGACACCACCATCACCGGCACCTGCTGCAGGCGCGCTTCGCGCTTGATGCGGGTGACCAGCTCGATGCCGTCCATGCGCGGCATGTCGATGTCGGTGATGACGAGGTCGAACGATTCCGCGCGCAGCACGTTCCACGCGTCCATGCCGTCCACCGCCACGGTGACCTCGTAGCCGCGGTTGGTCAGCAGCTTGCGCTCGAGCTCGCGCACCGTGAGCGAATCGTCCACCACCAGCACGCGCTTGCGCCGCACCGGGGCGGCTTCGGCGCCGGCGCGCAGGATGCGGTCGATCTTGCCCTCGGAAAGCAGCTTTTCCACCGAGCGGATCATGTCTTCCACGTCGAAGATCAGCACCGGCGTGCCGTCCTCGGTGATGCTGCCGGCGGCGATGTCCTTGATCTTGCCGAGGCTGGGCGCGAGCGGCTGCACCACCAGTATGCGCTCTCCCAGCAGGCGGTCCACCGCCACGCCGTAGGTGCGCTCGTGGTCGCCCAGCACCACCACCGGCACGGTGTCCTCGTCGCGGCGCGCCTCGGCCTGCTGCAGTACCTGGGCCGCGCTCACCAGGCCCACCTGGCGCTCGCCGAAGCGGAAATGCTGGCGGTTCTCCAGCTGCTCGATCGCGCCGCGTTCAAGATGGAGCACCTGCATCACGTAGGCCAGCGGCAAGGCGTAGGCCTCCCCCGAGACTTCCACCAGCAGCGCGCGCACCACCGACAGCGTGAGCGGCAGCTCCAGGTGGAACTGCATGCCGCGCCCGCTTTCCTGCGCCAGGCGGATGCTGCCGCGCACCTGGCGGATCATGTCCTGCACGGCGTCCAGCCCGACCCCGCGCCCCGACACCTCGCTCACGGTCTCGCGCATGCTGAAGCCGGGCAGCAGCAGGAAATCGAGCAGCTCCGCCTGCGACAGGCGCGCGGCGGTGTCCGCGGGCGCCAGGCCGCGCCGCACGATGGCGCGGCGCAAGGCGTCGAGGTCGACCCCGGCGCCGTCGTCGGCGATCACGATCACCAGCCGCCCGGCGTTGTGGCGCGCGTTGAGCGTGATGCGGCCCTCGGCGGGCTTGCCGGCGGCGCGGCGCGCCTCGGGCGTCTCGATGCCGTGGTCCACGGCGTTGCGCAGCAGGTGCGCCAGCGGCGCTTCGAGCTGTTCGAGGATGTCGCGGTCCACCTTGGTGCTCTCGCCGACCAGTTCGAGATGCACCGCCTTGCCGAGCGCGCGTCCCAGGTCGCGCACCATGCGCGGGTAGCCGGCCAGGCCGTCGGCCAGCGGCCGCATGCGGCTGGCCAGCGCGCGGTCGTAGAGCTGGCGCGACAGGCGGCCGGTGCGGTGATCGTATTGTTCGAGCTCGCTGGTGCGCTGCGAGAGCTGCCGGTGGCTTTCGGCGAGCAGTTGCTGCGCGTCCGCCAGCCGCGCCTGCGCGGTGCCGTCGGCGGTGCCGCCGCCGGCCAGCGCCACCTGCGCGGCGTCCAGCGCCTGCAGCGCGCGCATCTGCAGGCGGCGCGCCTGCTGCAGGGCGTTGCCGAAGGGCTTGAGCCAGCTGGCTTCGATCATGGCCGCGCCGGACAGCGCGAGCAACTGGTCGAGCGTGTCGGCGCCCACGCGCAGCATGCGTTCCTGGGTCTCGGGCGGGGCGCCGGCGTCGCCGGCCGGCTGGGCCGCTGCCGTTTGCGCGATATCGCCTGTTTCCGCGCTTGCCGGGTCGGCGCCGCCGGTTGCCCCGGGCTGCGCGGCCTGTTGCGCGACAGGCCCCGGCGCCCAGGTTGCCTGGTCGACTTCCTTGCCGGCCAGCAGCGCGCCCAGGCGCGCCACCAGCGCATCGATCTCGGCCTTGCCGGCGTGGTCGGCCCAGTCCAGGTCGCCGTCGGGCGGGTTGCCCAGGCGCAGCAGCAAGTCGGTGCCGTGCAGCAGGGTATCGATATGCACCGGCCGCAGCAGCAGCTCGCCGCGCTGGGCGGCGACCAGGCAGTCTTCCATCACGTGGGCCACGCGCACGCCGCCGTCGAGGCCGACGATGCGTGCCGCGCCCTTGAGAGAATGGGCTGCGCGCATGCAGGCCTCGAGCTGGTCGGCGGCGCCGGGATTGCGCTCGAGCGCGATCAGGCCGGTGTTGAGGACCTCCGCCTGCGACTGCGCCTCGAGTGCGAACAGCTCGAGCAGGGAGGCGTCGCGCAACTGGTCGGGATTCATGCCAGGCTCCGCGTCAGGGCCTGCTGCAGCAGGGCGGCATCGAGCAGGCCGACGCTGCGTCCGCCGCTTTGCAGCAGGGCGCGAGCATAGCGCGTGGAGGCGCGCGACAGCGTGGTGGGCAGCGGCTGCAGCGCGGATTCGGCCACGCGCTCGATGCCGGTCACCTCGTCGACCGGCAGCGCGATGGCGCCGCGGCCCTGGCCCAGCACCAGCAGGCGGGCGCCGTGTCCTGCGCTGCTTGCCGCATTGCCGGGCGCGCTGGCTGCCGCCGGCACGTCCTGGCCGAGCAGCCGCGCCAGCGAGATGCACACCAGCAGGTTGCCGCGCACGCTGGCCAGGCCCAGCACGGCGGCGTGGCGGCGGTGCGGCAGCGTGTGCACCGGGCACGGCGCGGTGACCTCGGCCAGCGCGGCGGCCGGCAGCGCCAGCCATTCGTCGCCGACGCGGAACACCAGGCAGGACACGGCGGGGCCGTGCGCGGTGCTGTCGGCGGGAATAGCTTCGGCGGGCAGGCTGGCCTCGCCGGCGGGCAGGTTGTCGAGCAGCGCCAGCGCGGCGCGCGAATAGGTCGGGCAGTTGCGGCAACGGATATGCACGGCCAGCTGCGGGCAACTGCCGTCGCCCAGCACGCCGATGCGGCGCCAGCAGTCATCGATGGCGATGCGCTGCGTGCCGGCCGGCAGGGCGGCGGCCGGGGCGGACGATGCGAGCGGGGCGGGCTCAGCCATGGCGGGTCGGTTGGTTGCGCTGCGCGCGCTGTCTCAGGCGGGCGGCCGCCGCGCCGTCGCCGTCCGCTTCGAGGATGGCGGCCATATGGTAGAGCGACTCCTGGTGGGCCGGGTCGAGGTACAGCGCGCGGCGGTAGGCCTCGCGCGCGTCGGCGGGCCGGCCGGTGGCATCGTACAGCACGCCGAGCAGGCAGTAGCCGGCCGCCGACGGCGTTTGCGCATCGAGGTGCGCCAGGCAGGCCGAGACCGCCGCGGCCAGGTCGCCGCGGTCGGCGAGCCGGGAGATCTTTGCCAGCGGGTCGGTGCCGGCCGAGGCGGCTGGCGTGGAGGATGTGGCCGGGACGGGCGCCGGCGGCCGCGCCGGGGCCGCCGGCAAGGACTGGAACGCGCGGTAGGACGGTGGTGCCTGCGGCGGCACCGGCGGCCGGCGCGGCGCGGGCGCGGCAACGGCCTGGCCGCCGCCCGGCGCGCGCGCGCCGGCGCCGGCATGAAGCGGGTCCGCCGCGCGCGGGCCGCGCCGGGTAAAGGCGAAGGCCAGCGGCACGCCGGCCGAGACGAAACCATGCCGGGTCAGCAGGCTGGCTTCGGCCGGCCCCACGAACAGCATGGCGTCGGGCCGGCTCAGCCGCTCGAGCACGCGCAGCGAGCGCTGCTGCGTGGGCGGGTCGAAATAGATCAGCAGGTTGCGGCAGAACACGAAATGGTAGGGCGCCTCGGCCGCCATCAGGGCCGGGTCGAGCAGGTTGCCGCGCAGCAGGCGTACCTTGGCGAGCACATTGGACTTGAGCGCATAACCGCCGGGCGCCGCGGTGAAATGCCGGTCGCGGAAGTCCAGCTGGCCGCCGCGGAACGAGTTGCTGCCGTAGTGGCCGATGCGCGCGCGTTCGAGCGCGCGCGCGCTGATGTCGATGGCATCGACCTGGAAGCGGTTTTCCGGCACGCCGGCGTCGAGCAGGGCCATCACGATCGAGTAAGGCTCCTCGCCGGTGGAGCACGGCACGCTGAGGATGCGCAGCGGCCCCTCGCCGTCGTGCCCGCGCGGCTCGCCGAACACGCGCATGGCGGCAAAGCGGCCGAGCGCCATCAGGGCTTCGCGGTGGCGGAAGAACCAGGTCTCCGGCACCACCACGGCTTCGATCAGCGCCTGCAGCTCGTCCGGGTGCGAGTGCAGCAGGTTCCAGTAGGCATCGTGGTCGGGCACGGCGGCCGTGGCCAAGCGCTCGCGCACCGCGCGCTCGATCATGCCGGCGCCCACCGTGCTGGCGTCCAGGCCGATGCGCTCCTTGAGCAGCGCTTCGATATGGCTGGCCGTGGTCATGGCGCCGCCGGCCCGGGGAACAGGCGGGCGTGCACGTCATCGGGCAGCAGCGCGTCGATCCGGACCCACTGCACCAGCCCCTGCGCGCCGTTGCGCACCGGGCCCAGGTAGCGCGCCGGTGCGGCGTCCACGCCACTGTCGGCGAACTCGCCGGGCTCGCAGCGCAAGGTCTCGGTGGCGTATTCCAGGCGCAGGCCGAGCAGGCGGGCCGGCGCATCCGCATGGCGGCGGTAGTGCACCAGCACCGTGCGCGTGCTGGTGCGGCTGGCCGCCGGGACGCCGGTGGCCAGCGCGTTGACGTCGATTACCGGCACCACTTCGCCGCGGCGGGCCAGCAGCCCGCTGACCCAGGGCGGCGCCTCGGGCAGCAGCTTGAGCCGGGTCAGCGGCAGCACTTCCTCGATTTCGCTGGCGTCGAGCGCGTACTGGTCGGGCCCGATGCGGAACAGCAGGAAGAGTTTCATGGGGAAAATGGCGGGCGCCGCGCGCCTCAGACCTTGAAGCGCGACACGCCGGTGCGCAGGTCGTTGGCGACCAGCGTCAGCTCGTCGATGGCCTGGCTGGACTGGCGCAGCGATTCCACGGTCTGCTGGGCCGCCTCGGAGAGCTGCATCAGCGCCTGGTTGATCTGCTCGGCGCCGCCGGCCTGGGCCTGCATGCCCTCGTTGACCATCTGCACGCGCGGCGCCAGCGTCTGCACCTGGCCGATGATCTGGGAGAGCTGGTCGCCCACCTGGGTCACCTCGGACATGCCGCGCCGCACCTCCTCGGCGAACTTGTCCATGCCCATCACGCCGGCCGCCACCGCGGACTGGATTTCCCGCACCATCTGCTCGATGTCGTAGGTGGCCACCGCGGTCTGGTCGGCCAGGCGGCGGATCTCGGTGGCCACCACCGAGAAGCCGCGGCCGTACTCGCCCGCCTTTTCGGCTTCGATGGCGGCGTTGAGCGAAAGCAGGTTGGTCTGGTCGGCCACCTTGGCGATGGTGGTGACCACCTGGTTGATGTTGCCGGCCTTCTCGTTCAGGGTGGCCAGCTTGGCGTTGACCGAGCCGGCGGCTTCCATCACGTGGTGCATGGTCGCTTCCATGCGCGACAGGCCGACCTGCCCCGTGCCGGCCAGCCCGGCGGTCTGCTCGGCGGCGCCGGAGACTTCGATCATGGTGCGCACCAGGTCGCGCGAGGTGGCGGAGATCTCCCGCGAAGTGGCGCCGATCTCGGTGGTCGTGGCCGCTGTCTCGGTCGCGGTGGCCTGCTGCTGGCGCGCCGTGGCGGCGATCTCGTTGACCGAGGTGGTGACCTGGATGGCCGAGCGCTGGGCCTGGCCGACCAGCCCGGTCAGCTCGCCGGTCATCTGGTTGAAGCCCTGCTCGATCTCGAGGAATTCGTCCTTGCGGCCGAGCGACAGGCGCTGGCGCAGGTCGCCGCCGCGCATGCCGGACAGCAGCGCCACGATCGAGCGCATCGGCACCGTGATGGAGCGGAACAGCAGGTAGCCGGCCACCAGCGACCCGACCAGCGCGGCGATCAGCGAGACCTCGATGCTGATCTTGGCGGTCTCGACCGCGCGGTTGATGCTGGTGGCGCCGTCCGCCGCGACCTGGTTGTTGTCGTCGAGCAGGTTCTGCAGGGCGTTCCGGCCCTCGTCCCAGAGGGCATGGACGGGGCCGCGCAGCCTGGCTTCCAGCGACGCGGAGTCGGTGTTGCCGGCGGCGAACATCGCGGCCGAAACCTCGTCGTAGTTGCGGCGCAGCGCCTTGTATTTCTCGAAGCGCTGGCGGTCGTCCGGGCGGCGGATCGACTCGGCGTATTTCTGCTCGAACTCGTCCAGCCGCTTGCGCAGCGCCGCGTTGGCGTCGGCATATTCGCGGCGCTCCTTGTCGCTGGCCGAGGTGATGCTCTGCCAGGCCAGCACGTAGGTCTCGCCCCAGGCGCCGCGCATGGCGGTGCTGTAGTAAAGCCCCGGCAGTGCGTCGTCGCGCAGCGCGGAGGCGTGCGTCTCGATGGCCGACAGGCGGCCATAGGCGATCACGAACGTCAGCAGAATGACCGCCAGGATCATGGCGAAACTCACCAGGATGCGCGTGCGGATGGTCCAGAGGGTCGCGGAGCTTTTTCCCATTTGATGTTTTTTGTATTTTTTGCCGGAACGGCGGCGGGCAGCGTCCGGGCAGGTCGGCACCGGCGCGCGGGGCGCGGATCAGCGGGTCTGGCGGGTCATGAGATGAGAGTGGGCACTAACGGAACGGGACCCCGGGGGGTACGCCTATAGCGGCGTAGGGTACTGGAACGGTCCGGCCATTTCAATGGCACCGGCGAGGGGTAGCGTTTGCGATTATGCTATTTGTCGTCCCGCAACATATCGCAATATCATGGTTTGACGCGGCTTGATTTTTTCCTGGTTTTAGTCACACTTGCCAAATAGACAGATCGGACCGATGTCGACAATCACAAACAGGGCAGGGATGGTGGCCAGGTCAGAGGCGAAGGCCGGCGCCTCGCCGAGCGCGGACATCGATCCGCTGACCGGCGTGGCATCGCGCCAGGCATTCTTGAATACGCTGGAAGACCGCCTGCGCACGGAGGCTGCCCCTCGCTGCGCCCTTTTGTTGCTGGGCATCGACGATTTCCGCGCCTTCAACGACATGCACGGCCACGCCGAGGGCGACGAGATCCTGCGCCGGGTGGCCCGCCGCCTGCGCGACGCCTCGCCGCGCGACGCCGTGCTCGGGCGGGTCGGCGGCGACGAGTTCGCCGTGCTGCTGCCTTCCATCGCCGATCCCACCCTGGTGCGCCACGTCAGCGCCGCCATCCTGTCGCTGCAGTCCGAGCCCCACGAATACAGCAACCGCCGCCACCACGTGCTGGCCAGCCTGGGCGCCTGCGTGATGCCGGCCGGCGGCGACAACGCCTCCGACGCGCTGGCCTCGGCCAGCCTGGCGCTGGGCCGGGCCAAGCGCGACGGCGGGCGCACCATCCGCTTCTTCAAGCCGCAGATGCGCACCGACGTGACGACCCGCCTGTCGCTGGTGCAGGCGCTGCGCGACGCCTACGCGCAACGCCAGTTCGAGCTCCTGTACCAGCCGCAGATCGACCTGCGCGACGGCCGCGTGGTGGGCGCCGAGGCCCTGATGCGCTGGCGCCATCCGACCCAGGGCCTGCTCACGCCGGCCAGCTTCATCGACGCGCTGGCCGCCAGCAGCGTGGCGGCCGACGTCGGCGTGTGGCTGCTGCATACCGCCTGCGCGCAGGCGCGCATGTGGTCGCTGGAGTTCGCCGACGCGCCGCGCGTGGCCATCAACCTGTTCGCCGCCCAGCTGAGCGAAAGCCGCCTGCTGACCGAGGTGCGCCACGTGCTGCGCGAGCTGGCGCTGGCGCCCGAGCGGCTGGAGCTGGAAATCACCGAGACCATCGCCCTGCAGCAGGGCGACGAGTTCTCCGGCCAGTTGCAGACGCTGCGCCGCGACGGCGTGACCCTGACCTGCGACGACTTCGGCACCGGCTACGCGTCGCTGAGTTTCCTCAAGACCTTTCCGGTCGACCGCATCAAGATCGACCAGTCCTTCATCCGCAACGTCACGCAGAGCCCGGTCGACGCGGCCATCGTGCGCGCCGTGGTCAACGTGGGCGGCACGCTGGGCATCGGCGTGGTGGCCGAAGGGGTGGAAACCGTCGAGCAGCGCGATTTCCTGCGCGACAACGGCTGCCACGAAGTCCAGGGCTACCTGTACGGGCGCCCGATGTCGGCCGACAAGTTCACCGAGTTCCTGCAGGCGCGCTGAGCCGGGCCATCCCGGCGCGCCGTCCTTCGCCTCCCCGCGCTTTCCTCCGTTTCTCCAGCGCCTGCCGGTTTTTTCCGGTTCTTTCCGGTTTTTCCCGTTTCTTCCACCTCCCGCTGGCTGGCGACAATTTGTTTCCGGCTTTGTCCTGACGCCGGCTGCCTTGGCGCCGCCGCCGGGCCGGCGCCCGCATGGCGCCGCGCCATGCGGGCGCAGCGCCGCCCGCGGCGCCTGCCGGGCATGCCGTTGCGGGGAAATATGTGCTTACAAAGTCAGGTACGGCCGCGCCGGCAGCCTGCCGTTAAGCGAAGTATCGTGACAACAGGGACAACGGGCGCCGGCCCCGCGCCCACCGAACCCAAGAGGTCATCCATGTTTCCTGCCCGCAGGCTTGGCCCGCGCGCCCGGGCCCTGCTCCTGGCCCTCGGTATCGCTTTCGCCACCTGGCAGGCGCCGGCGCTGGCGCAGTCCGCCGGCCCCGCCGATCCCGCCGACCCTTCCGACCGCATCGCCACCATTACCGACGCGGCCGGCAACCTCAGCCTGGCGCCGGCCGGTTCCGACGACTGGGCACAGGCCACGGTCAACCGGCCCATCACCACCGGCGACCGCCTGTGGGTGGATAACGGCGGGCGCGCCGAGCTGCATGCCGGCTCCACCGCGATCCGGCTCGGCAGCGCCACCGCGGCGACGGTGCTCAACCTCGACGACAGCGCCACCCAGGTCAAGCTGACCCAGGGCACGCTGCAGTTGCGGGTGCGCGCGCTGCCGCCCGACCAGCCGGTCGAGATCGACACGCCCAACCTCGCCTTCGTGCCGCGCGAGCCCGGCGACTACCGCCTGGACGTGGCCGCCGACGGCAGCACCACCGTGGTCACCCTGCACCACGGCTCGGCCGTGGTGTACGGCGAGAGCCGCTCGCGCGACATGCGCCGCGGCGAGCAGATCCGCTTCGCCGGCAACGACCTGGCCGAGGCCGGCATGGCCAGCAATCCGCCCGAGGACGAGTTCGACCGCTGGACCGCGGCGCGCGACGCGCGCGAGGACGTCTCGCCGTCGGCCATCTACGTGCCGCCCGAGATGACCGGCTACGCGGCGCTGGACGGATACGGCGACTGGCAGGAAGACCCCGGCTATGGCGCGGTATGGTTCCCGCGCGTGGTGGCGGCGGACTGGGCGCCGTACAGCACCGGCTCCTGGACGTGGGTGGCGCCGTGGGGATGGACCTGGTGCGACGACGCGCCGTGGGGCTTCGCGCCGTTCCACTACGGGCGCTGGGCCCGCATCGGCGATCGCTGGGGCTGGATGCCCGGGCCGCGCACGGCGCGCCCCGTGTACGCGCCCGCGCTGGTGGGGTTTGTCGGCGGCGGCCGGGGCGGCCCCGGCGTGGCCTGGTACCCGCTCGGCCCGCGCGAGAGCTATCGCCCGGCCTACGGTGCCAGCGCAGCCTATATCGGCCGCATCAACCGCTTCACGGTCAACCACGACATCGCCGGCAACCGGGCGCGCGGCGCTTATGCCAACCGCGACGTGCCGGGCGCCATCACCGGCATGCCGGCGCGCGCCTTCGTGCAGGGCCAGCGCGTGCCGCCCGGCGCCCGCCACGAGGCGTGGCGCGACCTGCCGCGCGGCGAGGCCAACGGCGCGCCGCCGCTGGCGCCGGTCAAGGCCAGCCTGCTGGGCGCCCATCCGGGCCGGCCGGCCCCGCCGGCGGTCATGCAGGGCTTTGCCCGTCCCGCCATCGCGGTCCGCGCCCCGGGCCGCCCGGCCGGCGACGAGCTGGCCCAGCGCTACGCCCGCGGCGGCGGCACGGTGCCTGGCGCCGGTGCGGCATGGCGCGGCGCAAACATGCCGGCCGCGCCCGGCAGCCAGGTCAGGCTGAGCCAGGCCGCGCCGGCGTTCCACGCGCGCGGCGAAGGTGGCCGGGGCAATCCGGCCAACCCGGCGGGCAATCCGGGCAACCCGACCAACCCCGCCTTCGGTCCGCAACGCGCCGAGGGCGGTCCGCGCGGCGCCATGCCGCAGGGCTTCGTGGGCACCGCCCCCGGCGCCCAGATCCCGGCGCCGGGCGGCGACCCGCGCGCACGCGGATGGACCACCCGCCCGGACCAGGCGCGCGCGCAGCAGGCCATGCAGCAGCAACAGGCCATCCAGCAACAGCAGGAGATGCAGCGCGAGCAGCTGGAGCGCCAGCGCGGCGATCAGCTCCATGCCCAGCAGGCCATCCAGCAGCAACAGGACATGCAGCGCCAGCAGCAGGCGCGCCAGTTCGGCGACCAGCAGCGCGCCCAGCAGGCCATCCAGCAGCAACAGGAGATGCAGCGCCAGCAGCAGGCGCGCCAGTTCGGCGACCAGCAGCGCGCTCAGCAAGCCATCCAGCAGCAACAGGAGATGCAGCGCCAGCAAATGGAGCGCCAGCGTGGCGACCAGCAGCGTGCCCAGCAAGCCCTCCAGCAACAGCAGGAAATGCAGCGCCAGCAACTGGAACGCCAGCGCGGCGAGCAGCAGCGCGCCCAGCAGGCGCTGCAGCAACAGCAGGCCATGCAGCGGCAGCAACAGGAAATGCAGCGCCAGCAGATGGAGCAGCAGCGCATGCAACTGCGCCAGCAGCAGGAACGGCAGATCCAGGAGCAGCAGCGCCAGCAGCAGGTGATGCAGCGCCAGCAGCAAGAGCAGATGCAGCGGCAGCAGCAGGAGATGCAACGCCAGCAGCAGAACATGCAGCGCCAGCAACAGGAGCAGCAGCGCCGCCAGCAGGAGATGCAGCGGCAACAGCAGCACGCCTAGCCGTGCTGCCGCATGGTATGCCCAATGCGCGCGGGAGAAACGAAGAGAGTGCGTGCCTGACAGCGGCTGGCTAGCTGTCGGGGCGCCCGCCAGGACCGGCCGGCGCGCGTTGCACGCGCCGGTCCGGGGCCACGCCTTACTTCGCCAGTTCCGACAGCCGCACCTGGGCGATCTTGCCGCCCTGCACCCAGCCCACCACGGTATCGGCCACGGTGCCGCCCTTGGCGTCGATGCCCTCGATCTCGTTGGGGTTGGCATCCTTGGCCAGCGTCTTCACCGCCTCCGGCATCTGCGCGCGGATCGCGGCCACGTCGCTGGTGGTGCCGGCCAGCTTCATCGCATTGGCCAGCACGTACACCATGGTGTAGTTCAGCGACATCTCGGTGGTGGCGTCGCGTCCGTCGTGCAGCTTCTTGTACTTCGCGTTGTAGTTCTGCGCGGCCGGGCGGCTGTCGTTGGCCAGCGGCATCACGCCGATCGAGCCTTCGAGCATGCCCAGGCCGTTGGTGACCTTGGCCATCTCGTCGAGCTTGGCCTGGTCCATCACGATGAAGCCGCCCTTGAAGCCCAGCTCGCGCGCCTGCTTGACCACCAGCGCGGTCGGCTCCGACGGGCCGCCCACGAACATCACGTCCGGCTTGTCGGATAGCACGCGCGACACGCCGCTGTAGAAGTCGGTGGCCTTGGTGTAGGACATCGGGTTGTTGGCCACCACCTTGCCGCCCGCGCCTTCCCAGGCCGGCACGAACGCCTGCACCCAGGCCTTGGCGTAGTCGTGGTCGGCCGGTGCCAGCGCCACGTTCTTGCCGTAGCGCTTCATCTGCGCCTTGACGAAGGGCTCGATGTAACCGGTGTAGGCCGGCGGGATGCGGATGGTCAGCTTGTTGCCAGCGTCGGTGATGCGCGGCACGCTGGAGTACGCCATCACCAGGAATTTCTCCTGCTCGTTGAAGGCCTGCAGCGCGAAGATGCCGCCCGAGTGCGGCACGAACACGGCCGGCGTCTTGTATTGCTGCACCAGGCGGCGCGCGTTGATGGCCGCCTCGGCCGGCGCGTACTTGTCGTCGAGCGCGGCCACTTCCAGCTTGACCTTCTTGCCCTTGACCTCCAGGCCGGCGGCGTTGATCTCGTCGACCGCCATCTGGATGCCGGACAGCACGTTCTTGCCATACAGCGCGGCGCCGCCCGAGAGCGGGCCGGTATAGCCCAGCTTGACGACTTCCTGCGCGAAGGCGGCGCCCGAGGCCAGCAGCGCGGCCATGGCGGTGGCGGCGAGCGGGAAGGCAAGCGGGAAGAAGCGGCGGATCGTCTTGGTTTGCATGTGGCTGTCTCCTGTTGTGTTGGTACTGCCTGTTGTTCGTGCTCCGCGGTTTGCTCCCCTCTCCCGCGTAGTGGAAGAGGAGAGCAAACATATGCAACACGCGGCGGCGTCAGCCCCCGATATACGCCCGCCTCACCCCCTCGTCCCGGAGCAGCGTGTCGCGGTCGCCTTCCATCACGATGCGGCCGCTTTCGATCACGTAGGCGCGGTGCGCGATGCCCAGCGCCGCGTAGGCGTTCTGCTCGGCCAGCAGCACCGTGGTGCCGGCCCGGTTGATGCGCTGGATCACCTCGAACATCTGCTTGACCACCAGCGGCGCCAGCCCCAGCGACGGCTCGTCGAGCAGCAGCGCGCGCGGGCGGCCCATCAGCGCGCGGCCCAGCGCCACCATCTGCTGCTGGCCGCCGGAGAGCGAGCCGGCGGGGTCGTCCTTCTTCTGCCGCAGGATCGGGAACATCTCGAACACTTCCTCGAGCGAGCGCCTGATGCCGGCCGCATCGCGCCGGTGCACGTAGGCGCCCAGCGTCAGGTTCTTCTGCACGCTCATGGCCGGGAACAGCTTGCGCCCTTCGGGGCAGTGCACCAGCCCGGCCTGCACGATCTGCGAGGGCTTCATGCCGGCCAGCTCGCGGCCGTCGAAGCGCATGGTGCCGCCGCCGATGCGGTGGATGCCGCTCATGGCCAGGAAGATCGAGCTCTTGCCGGCGCCGTTGGCGCCCAGCAGCACCACCAGCTCGCCGGCGCCGGCATGCAGCGTGATGTTGTCCAGCGCGCGGAAGCTGCCGTAGGACAGCGATACGCGTTCAAGCTGCAACATGGTCGGCTCCCAGGTAGGCTTCGATGACGTGCGGGTCCTGCTGGACCTGCGCCGGCGTGCCCTCGGCGATCTTCTCGCCGTAGTTGAGCACCATGATCTTGTCGGCCAGCCGCATGATCATGTCCATCTTGTGCTCGATCAGGCAGACCGTCTTGCCGTGGCGGACCATCTTGCGGATCAGCTCGGCCAGGCCCGCGGTTTCCTCGGGGTTCACGCCGCCGGCCGGCTCGTCGAGCAGCAGCAGTTCGGCCCCGGTGGCCAGCGCCAGCGCGAAGGCCACGCGCTTGCGCTCCTCCTGCGTGATGTCGGCCGCCACTTCATGGGCGAGGTGGGCGAGGCCGACGAACTCCAGCGCTTCCTCGGCCTTGGCGCGGCACAGGCGCTCTTCCTCGCGCAGCCGCCGCGTGTTGAACAGCACGTCGGCCAGGCCCGAGTGCGTGCGCAGGCGGTGGCCCACGATCAGGTTGTCGAGCACCGTGGCGCGGTCGAACAGGTGGGTGGCCTGGAACGTGCGCGCCACGCCCAGGCGCGCGATCTGGTCGGCGCGCAGGCCGGCCACGTCCTGGCCCTTGAGCAGGATCTGGCCGGAAGTGGGCGCATGGGTGCCCGCGATCAGGTTGAAGAAGGTGGTCTTGCCGGCGCCGTTGGGGCCGATGATGGCGTTGATGTGACCGGCCTCGAAGGTGACCGAGACATCGTTCACGGCGGTCAGGCCGCCGAATTTCCTGGTCAGGTTGCGGATCTCAAGCATGGTCGGCCTCTGCGTTGGCTGCGGTTGCGTTGGCGTCGGCCTGCGCACCGGCCGGCGCGCGGCCCTTGCCGCCACGGCGCGCGGCGGCGGCGCGGCGCGCCTGGCGCTTGAGCCACGAACCGACGATGCCGTCCGGCACGAAGATGATGAGCAGCACCAGCACCGGCCCGAACACCAGCATGCGGTAGTCCTGCAGGAACTGCAGCGTCTGCGTGACCCACGGCACCAGCACCGCGCCCAGCAGCGGCCCGAGCAGCGTGCCGGTGCCGCCCACCAGCATCGCCATCACCATGTCGAAGGTCAGGTCGGTGCGGGCGATATCGGGCCCGAGGAAGCGTACCTGGCCCGCGTACAGTGCGCCGGCGAAACCGGCATAGCCCACCGACAGCACGAAGGACAGCACCTTGGTGCGCATCAGGTCGATGCCCAGCGCCTCGGCCAGCGCGTCGCTGTTGCGCACGGCCATGAAGCTGCGGCCCAGCAGCGAGGTGACGATGCGGTGCATGAGGAAGGTGCCGGCCGCCAGGAAGAACAGCACCAGGTAGTACTGCGCCTGCACGTTGTCGAACGCCAGCGGCCCCACCGCGGCCGGCACCGGGATGCCGATCAGGCCCACCGTGCCGTGCGTGAGGCTTTCCCATTTCTCGATCAGCAGATAGATGATGTAGCCGATGCACAGCGTGAAGATCGAGAAGTAATGCCCCTTGAGGCGCAGCGACACCACGCCCACGAAGTAGCCCACCGCCATGCACATCGCGCCGGACAGCACGAAGGCCACCCAGAACGGCACCTGGTGGTCCACCGTGAGGATGCCCAGCGTGTAGGCGCCGATCGCCATGAAGCCGCCGTGCGCGAGGTTGAGCTGGCCGGTGTAGCCGGTGATCAGGTTCAGCCCCAGCGTGGCGATGGCGTAGATGAAGGCCAGCGTCATCACCGTCAGGTAGTAGCTGTTGGGCGTGATGAGCGGGAACGCGATGGCCAGCGCCAGCAGCAGGGCCCAGCCGGTCTTTCCTTGCAATGCTTTCGTCATGCGGTGCTCCAGTGCGTTCTCAGGCGGCCTTGCCGGCAAACAGGCCCTGCGGGCGGACCGACAGGATGACCACCAGCAGCACGAAGGCGATGATGTCCTTGTAGTCGGTGGACACGTAGAAGCCGCCGAAGCTCTCCGCCATGCCGATGATCAGCCCGCCCACGATGGCGCCGGGAATGCTGCCCATGCCGCCGAGGATGATGATGACGAAGGCCTTGGTGATGACCAGGTTGCCCATGCTCGGGTAGACCAGGTTGATCGGCGCGTAGAGCGTGGCGGCGATGGCCGCCAGCGCGCCCGAGATGGCGAACACCAGCAGCGTGACGCGCGTGGCGTCGATGCCGACCAGCGCGGCGCCTTCGCGGTTCTGCGCCATCGCCACGATGGTCGAGCCGGTCACGGTGCGCGTGAGGAACAGGTGCAGCAGCACCATCAGGCCGAAGGCCGCGCCGATGATCAGCAGGCGCTGCGCCGGCGCGGTCAGGCCGAACAGTTCCACCATCTGGCCGTAGGGCGTGGGCATGCGGTTGAAGTCCGCGCCCCACAGCGCCTGCGCGCCGGCTTCGAGGAAGAGCATGATGCCGATGGCGGCGATCATGTCGTGCAGCTCGGGCGCGTTGCGCAGCGGATGGAACACCAGGCGGTCGGCCAGCATCGACAGCGCCGCCACGGCAAGCGCCGCGACGCCCATCGCCAGCCAGTAGTTCATGCCGAGCGCCGTCATCATGTAGTACGAGACGTAGGCGCCGGCCATGTAGAACGCGCCGTGCGCGAAATTCGGCACGTGCAGGATGCCGTAGACCAGCGTCAGGCCCAGCGCCACCAGGCTGTACACGCCGCCCAGCGTGAGGCCGTTCAGGACTTGTTGGAGAAACAACATCTCGGCTTACCTCTTTGCGGATCGCGAACCGCGGATCACGGACGAAGGCACGCAATCCGCGGCGCGGACGACGTGGCACGCGCGGCGCCGCGCGGGGGCGGGCCGCTCATCGAGCGAGGACGGGATCAGCCGGGCGGTGGTGCGGCTTGCGGGGTCGTACGGTGCATGTTCTGTCTCCTGTGCAATGCATGCGCAATGCGGATTGGCTGGCGAAGGCGGATCTTCGTCGCCGGTGTCGTCGCGGCCGGTGAGCGCGCTCTGCGTTTTCACGCATATGCACGTTCCAGCACGATCGTTCGTTTTCATTGACTGTTGCATACGGCCTGAGGCACAGTCAAGGAATACGGAATAGTCTTCCGCACAGCGAAATAGCCGGCGCGGCCCGCGTCCGCGGCCTGCCGGCGCGGTGCGGAATGCGTCCTCCCGCAGCCCGTTGCCAAGCGTTGCCGCCATCCATGAAGCGCACCTCGTCGATTCCGCTGTCGCCCGCCGGCGCGCCGCCCGCCGCGGCTGCCGATGCCAGCCGCGCCGCCCATGTTGCCGATGCGCCGCCGGTGGCGGTCTCCGGCTCGCCCGCCGACGCGGCGCGCGACGACCGCAACTTCGTCACCGCGCTGGCGCGCGGGCTGGACCTGCTGCGCGCCTTCGGCCCGCACGATGACTACCTAGGCAATGCCGAGCTCGCGCGGCGCGCCGGCATTCCGCGGCCCACCGTCTCGCGCCTGACCTACACGCTCACCAGCCTGGGCTACCTGATCTATTCCGAGTCGCTCGAGAAGTACCGTCTCGGCCAGGGCGCGATGGTGCTCGGGCAGCGCTACCTCGCCGGCTCGCGCATCCGCGAGATCGCGCGGCCGCTGATGCAGTCGCTCGCGTTCGCCACCGACTGCACGGTGGCGCTGGCCACCGCCGACCGCCACGAGATGGTCTACCTGGAGGTCTGCCAGCCGCGCGGCGCGCTGGTGATGCGGCTGGCGCCGGGCTCGCGCCTGCCGACCGCCACTTCGGCCATCGGCCGCGCGTGGCTGGCCGGGCTCGAAGCGCCGCGGCGCGCCACGGTGATCGCGGACCTCGAGCATTTCTACGGCACGCGCTGGCCGCCCATCCGCGCCAAGCTCGAGCGCGCGCTGCGCGACTACGGCCGGCGCGGCTTCTGCCTCGCGCACGCGGAGTGGGACCGCACCGTGAGCGGCGTGGCCGCGCCGGTGGTGCTGGAGGGCGGCGCGGAAGTGCTGGCCATCAACATCGGCGGCGCCGCCACGCGGCTCACGCCGGAGATACTGGATGGCAATCTCGGCCCGCGCATCCGCGAACTGGCCGATGCGCTGCAAGGGCGCCTTTGGCAAGGACACGGATAACGAGCATCATCCACGCGCACATCGCCAACGCATAACGCGTCGACGCGGCTCCGCGGGGCATGCACCCGAGGGGCCATACATCCAGCAGGCATTGCAGACAAAGAAAACAAAGGAGACAACGATGGAGATTCGCAACAAGACCGTGATCGTGACGGGTGCCGCCACCGGCATCGGGCGCGCGCTGGCGCTGGCCTTGGCGGCCGGCGGCGCGCGCGGCGTGGCCGTGGCCGATCTCGACGAAGCCGGCGCGCGCAAGGTGGCCGCGGAAATGGCGCAGGCCAGCCCCGCGTGCCAGGTCTTCGCGCAGCGCACCGACGTGGCCGACGCCGCCGCGGTGCAGGCGCTGGCCGATGCCGCCACCGAGCGCTTCGGCCAGGTCGACGTGTTCTGCTCCAACGCCGGCATCATCCTGCGCAAGGGCCTCGACGCCAGCGCGCAGGAATGGCAGCGCATCTGGGAGATCAACGTGATGGCCCACATCCACGCCGCGCGCGCGGTGCTGCCGCAGATGCTGGCGCGCGGCGAGGGCTACTTCGTCAACACCGTGTCGGCCGCCGGGCTGCTGTCGCAGATCGGCTCGGCGCCGTACGCGGTGACCAAGCACGCGGCGATCGGCTTTGCCGAGTGGCTGTCGATCACTTACGGCGACCGCGGCATCAAGGTAAGCTGCATCTGCCCGCAGGGCGTGCAGACCAACATGCTGTTCGGCGAGGACGGCTCGCGCAAGGGCTTCCTGCAGGCCGGCTCGGTCACGCCGGAGCACGTGGCGCAGGTCACGCTCGAAGGCGTGAAGGACGAGCGCTTCCTGATCCTGCCGCACCCCGAAGTGCTTGAGTATTACCAGCGCAAGGGCCAGGATTACGACCGCTGGCTCAAGGGAATGCGCCGCCTGCACGATAAAGTGATGGCGGAGTTCGGCGGCGCCGTGGTGTGAACACGGCCGCGCGCCGCGCGGCACCCCGCAGCATCGGCATCATCGAAAAGCAAAAAAAGCAAAAAACACCTGGAGACAACCATGCGCAGCAAACCTCTCGCGGCGGCCATGCTGGCCGCCTGCACCGCCTTGTCCATGCTGGCCGCGCCCGCGGCGCGGGCGGACAGCTATCCCTCCAAGCCGATCCGCCTCGTGGTCGGCTTTCCCAGCGGCGGCGCGCCGGACATCCTGGCGCGCATCTTTTCCGAGAAGATTTCCCTGGGCCAGCCGGTGGTGGTGGACAACAAGCCCGGCGCCGGCGGCAATATCGGCGCCGAAGCCGTGGCCCACGCCGCGCCCGACGGCTACACGCTGGCCATGGGCACGGTGGGCACGCACTCGATCAACGGCGCGCTCTACGCGCGCATGCCGTACGACATGGTCAAGGACTTCACGCCGGTGATCCTGGTCGCGTCCACGCCGAACGTGCTGGTGGTCAACCCCGCGGTGCCGGCCAGGAACGTGCAGGAGCTGATCGCGCTGGCCAAGGCCAAGCCGGGCGGGCTGACGTTCGGCACGCCGGGCGTCGGCACTTCGCTGCACGTGGCGGGCGAGCTGTTCAACTCGATGGCGGGCGTGAAGATCACGCACGTGCCCTACAAGGGCCGCGCGATGGCCATCCCCGACCTGCTCGGCGGCCATATCACGATGATGTTCGACAACCTGCCGTCGGCGCTGCCGGTGGTCAAGGAAGGCAAGCTGCGCGCGCTCGGCGTCACCAGCGCCAGGCGCTCGCCGTCGGCGCCGGAGATTCCCACGCTGGCCGAGCAGGGCCTGCCGGGCTTCGAGGCCGATTCGTGGTTTGCCATCTTCGCGCCGGCCAACACGCCCAAGGACGTGATCGCCAGGCTCAACGCCGAACTCAACCGCATCTACACCCTGCCCGACGTGCAGGCCAAGCTCAAGACGCTGGGCCTCGACCCGGTGCTCGGCACGCCCGAGAAGCTGGCGGCCTACCAGCACAGCGAGATCGCGAAGTGGGCGAAGGTGGTGAAGGAGTCGGGGGCGAAGGCGGAGTAGGCGGGCGGCATACCTCGCCGGGCGCTTGCGCGTGCGCTGGCGCCCAAGCGCTCCGGTCTTCGATCGGTTCCCTGCTCTTGCTTTGCCGGAGGTGCGGAGCGGGGGGCCGTCGCCGCCTACGCTTGGCGGCCCTTGCGGCGCCAGGCGGGCCGCGCGCAGGCCAGCGCGACCAGCACCGGTATCGCCAGCGCGATCCAGCTTATCCAGCGCACGCCGGCCGGCGCCAGCAGCGCCACCAGCAGGCCGGCCATCGTCAGCAGCGCGAGCGCCACGGGGATCCGCCAGATCGCCCAGGCGCCGCCGCGGCGGCTTTTGTCGTTGCGCGAGACCGCGGCTTTGGCGGCGGAGGTGGTCATGGCTTGCCCTCTGCGCCCGGCCCGCGCGGCATCGCCGGGGCTGCCGCCATCGGCGCGCGCCGCGCGGGCTGTGCCCCGGCCTCGGCCGGCGCCGCGCCGGCGGCTGCGTGCGCGGCCACCAGGCGTTCGAGCCGCGCCGCGTTGGCATGGCGCCGCGCGAACCAGAGGTAGAGGCCGCTGCCCAGCACGATCAGCGTGATCAGGTCCAGCAGCACCCACAGCACCTTCATCGGCGTGCCGCCGTAGTCGCCGAAGTGCAGCGGGCGGCAGACCTCCAGCGCGCGCAGGTACCACGGCATCTCGGCGACGCCGCTCAGCGCGCCGCTGCGGGCGTCGACCAGCACCGGCGTGAACAGGCGGCTGGTCAGCGCACTGTCGCCCTTGGTCCAGATCACGTAGTGGAACGGCGAGCCGAAGGGGCTGCCGGGGAAGACCACGCTGACGACCGCCTTGCCCGGCACCGCCGCGCCGGCGCGCGACACCGCCGCCTGCACCGGCGCCAGCTCGCCGGGGCCGGGGCGGGGCTGCCCCTGCCACGGCGCCAGCATGGCCGCCACGTCGGTGCGCTGCCAGAGCGCGAACAGCGGCGTGGACAGTTCGTTGATCACGCCGGTGGCGCCCACCACCAGGGTCCAGGCCAGCGTGACGATGCCCAGCAGGTTATGCAGGTCGAGCCATTTGAGGCGGCTGGCGCGGCCGGTGCGCACGGTGCCGAAGTCCAGCTTCTTCATGAACGGGCCGTACAGCACGATGCCGGACACGGTGGCCGCCACGAACAGCGCGGCCATCAGGCCGAGGAACAGCTCTCCGGCGAGGCCGGCGAACAGGTCGGTATGCAGGCGCAGCATCCAGTCGGTGAAGCGCAGGCCGCGCTCGGTCGACGGCTTGCCGTCTTCCAGCATCTGGCCCGTGCGCGCGTCGAAGCGCACCGCGTGGCTGGAGCGCGTGTCGGCGGTGAAGGCCTGCCAGCTCGGCGCCATCCACACCATGACCTGCGGCTCGTCGTCGTCGATGAAGACGGAGGTGACCGTCTCCTGCGGATGGCGCCGGCGCGCCTCGGCCACCAGGCCGTCCAGGCTGGCGGGGGGCGTGTCGGCGGGAAGCTGCGCGTAGTGCGTGGGTCCGTCGAGCAGGGTGTCGATTTCCTCGGAAAACACCAGCGGCAGCCCGGTCAGGCAGATCAGCAGCAGGAACAGCGTGCAGATCAGGCTCGTCCACTTGTGTACCTGATACCACTGGCGAAGATGGGAAGGATGCGACATGGCGGGCGGGAAACGGAACAGGCCGACAGTTTAGCGCGGCAGCGCTGCGAAGCAATGCCTTCGCGGCGCCGCGCACGCTGCAAAGGCCGCCCTGCGCTCAGATATCCGCCTCGGCCGCGCCCCGCGCCTGCGAGCCCGTGTCGCTGCTGCTGCGCAGCCGGCTGAAGCTCACCACCGCGCCCACGGTGGCCACGGTGGCCGCCACGAACAGGGCCAGCCGGGCCGCGCCCGACTGGTCGATGCTGAACAGCAGCGCGACGATGGCCGTGCCGGTGGTCTGCCCGAGCAGCCGCGTGGTGGCCTGCGCGCCGCTGGCGCCGCCGCTGCGCGCCGGCGGCGTGGCGCCGATCATGGCGCGGTTGTTGGGCGACTGGAACAGCCCGAAGCCCAGCCCGCACATGGCCATGCGCCAGCCGATGGCGAAGCTCGACGCGTCCGGGCCGAGCATGGCCAGGCCGACCAGCCCGCTGCCGAGCAGCGCCAGCCCGATGCCGGCCAGGATGCTGGCCGGATAGCGGTCCGACAGGCGGCCCGACAGCGGCGCCATGACCGCCACCATCAGCGGCCACGGCGTGATCAGCAGGCCGGTCTCGTGCAGCGAGCGGCCGAGCTGGTATTCGAGGTAGAACGGCAGCGCCACGAAGGACAGCATCTGGGCCATGAAGGAGCAGAACGAGGTGCCCACCGCCAGCGTGAAGGCGCGGCTGCGGAACAGGTCCACCGGCACCAGCGGCGCGGGCTTGCCGCGCTGCATGCGCACCAGCCACCAGCCCAGCAGCGCCGCCGCGGCCAGCCCCGCGGCCGCCGCCGGGCGCAGGCTGGCGTGCCCGGCGCCGTCCACGCTGAGGATGAACAGCGCGAACACCACCGCCGACAGCAGCGCGCTGCGGTAGTCGAAGCCGTGCGGCTGCGGCGGCGTGGCCGGCAGCGCGCTGCGCGCCAGCAGCAGGGCGAATACCGCGACCGGCACGTTGATGGCGAACAGCCATTGCCAGCTCGCCACGGACAGGATCAGCGCGCCCACCGACGGGCCCACGGCAATGGTGATGCCCACCACCAGCGCATTGAGCCCGATGCCGCGCCCGAGCTTGGTGGGCGGATAGATAAAGCGCACCAGCGCCGTGTTCACGCTCATGATGCCGGCGCCGCCGATGCCCTGCAGCACGCGCGCGGCCACCAGCATCGGCAGGTTGGGCGAAAGCGCGCACAGCAGCGAGCCGAGCAGGAAGATCGCCAGCCCCGCGCGGTACACGCGCTTGTAGCCGAGGATGTCGCCCAGCGAGGACAGCGGCAGCAGGCACACCGTGACGGTGAGCTGGTAGGCGTTGACCACCCAGATGGTGCTGGACGGATCGGAGGCGAGCTTGCGCGAGATCGACGGCAGCGCGATGTTGGCGATCGAGCCGTCGAGCACGGCCATGATGAGGCCGCAGAACACGGTGAGGATGGCCCAGGTGCGTTGGGGACGGGGTAGGCCTTGGTGTGGCTGCATGGAAGCGAGGGGAGAGAGGCGGCGAGGACAGCGCCGCGCGGCTTGCGCGGCCGCGCAATTATCGTCTTCCATGGCGGCGCCTGCAAATGCCGGGTTTGCGGCTGGCCCTGCCGGCTGTTGTTTTCTCTCCCGGCGCGACGCGCTTGTGCGGCGGTGCGGCATGGCCGTCCGCGGGAAAAGCGGCCCCCTCTCCGGTAGGGAGTGATTTGCGCGGCTTGCTGCCGTTAGCCTGTTCGTAGCAAGAAAAATACAGCGAACCTCACGGTGAATGCGGCGCGGTCGTTTCGCCTTATTCATCACAAAAAAACACGAGGTCAAGCTGGGAACGGGATGGCAGCGCAAACGGTTCGTATCTGGCATCAGACCATTTCCCGCGGGTGGGCAAAGCTAAAGCCCGCGGACCAGTTCGCAGCGTCAATGTCCTGACAGGGACAGAGGGGATCGACTTGAAATTCGTCAACTTGAGCATCAAGAGCAAGCTCTTGATGAGCTTCAGCCTGCTTGCGCTCATCGCGCTGGCCATTTCCGCGCTCTCGCTGAGCGCGCTCTACCAGACCACCGAAGGCTTCACGCTTTACCTGCGCGGCATCAACGCCCGCGCCGAGATGGCCGCGCAGGTGCGCACCGCCGTCGACCAGCGCGCCATCGCCGCGCGCAACCTGGTGCTGGTGGCCAGGCCCGAGGACGTGGCCCTGGAAAAAGCCGCGGCGCTGCGCGCGCACGACGACGTGCAGTCGCGCATGGCGCGGCTCAAGGAGATGGCGCAGGCCAGCGACGCGAGCGACACCGCGCGCGGACTGGTGGGCGAGATCGACCGCGTCGAGTCGCGCTACGGTCCGGTGGCCACGGCCATCGTCAACCTGGCGCTGGCCGGCAAGCGCGACGAGGCCATCCTCAAGATGAACGACGAATGCCGGCCCCTGCTGGCGGCGCTGGTCAAGGCCAGCGACGCCTACACCGAGTTCACCAAGGCGCGCCAGGCCGAGACCGTGCGCCGGCTCGAAGAGGAATACGTGGCGCAGCGCAGGCTGCTGATCGTCATGTCGATTGCCGCCGTGGTGCTGGCCGCGGTGGGCGGGCTGCTGATCACGCGCGCGATCACCGGGCCGCTGCGGATGGCCGTGGAAGTGGCGCAGACGGTGGCGCGCGGCGACCTCGGCAGCCATATCGAAGTGACCTCGCGCGACGAGACCGGGCGCCTGCTGATGTCGCTGCGCGACATGAACGAGCGCCTCACCGCGATCGTGGCGCGCGTGCGCGAGGGCAGTGGCAGCATCGCCGGCGCTTCGGCCGAGATCGCCGCCGGTAACGCCGACCTGAGCCGGCGTACCGAAGAGCAGGCCGCCTCGCTCGAAGAGACCGCCGCCAGCATGGAGGAGCTCACCACCACGGTGCGGCAGAGCAGCGAGAATGCGCGCCAGGCCAACGAGCTGGCCCGTGAGGCCGCCGACATCGCCCAGCGCGGCAGCACGGCGGTGGGCCGCGTGGTCGATACCATGCAGGACATCAGCGCCAGCTCCGCCAAGATCGCGGACATTACCGGCATCATCGAAGGCATTGCCTTCCAGACCAACATCCTGGCGCTCAACGCCGCGGTGGAAGCCGCGCGTGCCGGCGAGCAGGGCCGCGGCTTCGCCGTGGTGGCCAGCGAAGTGCGCGGGCTGGCGCAGCGCTCGTCGAGCGCGGCCAAGGAGATCAAGGAACTGATCGCGGGCTCGATGCAGCAGATCCAGAACGGCTCCACGCTGGCGGGCGAAGCGGGCGAGACCATGTCGTCGGTGACCAGGGCCGTGGCGCGCGTGAGCGGCATCGTGGACGAGATCGCCACCGCCGCGCAGGAACAGAGCCGCGGCATCGAGCAGGTGAACGTGGCCATCTCGCAGATGGACGAGGTCACGCAGCAGAACGCCGCCATGGTCGAGCAGGCCGCCAGCGCGTCGCGCGCGCTGCAGGAGCAGGGCCGCGACCTCGACGAGGCGGTCGCGTTCTTCCGCCTGCCCGGCGCGGGCGGCGGGCGGCGTCCGGCACCGGCCCGGGATGCGGGCGCGCGCGGCTACGCGGCCGCCGCGGCCTGAGCGCGGGCGCGGAGCGGGAGGCGCCCGGCCCGGCCCGGCCGCAATGTCCCGGCCGCCATGCCGGCCGATGCTCTATATTGCAGGCAGGCGTGGCGCCCCGGGCCGCCGCGCCACCGTGCCGTGGCCGGGCAGCGCGCCCGCCACGCCGGCCCGGACCTGACGCGTAACCATGAAGACTACCTCACGATATCTCGGCGGCTGGCTGCTGTGCGCGGCCGTCGCGGTGCTGCCGGCCTGCGCGGTGCTGCAGCCGGTTGAAACGGCACAAAAGATGCTCGGCGCGCCCGAGGATGCGGTCAAGGCCACCTTCGGCACCCCCACCGACGTCTACCATCTGGCCGGCGGCACGACCCGCTGGATCTACTCCCGGCAGCCGCTCGGCTACCAGGCCTACGCGGCCGATTTCGACGCCGCCGGCAAGCTGACCGGTTTCCGCCAGATGCTGACCAACGCGGAAATCTACCAGGCGCGGGTCGACGTCTGGACCAAGCGCGACGTGGAAGAGCACTTCGGCAAGCCGCGCGAGCCGGTGCAGTACTTCCCGCTGATGCGGCGCGAGGTCTGGTCCTACCGCTACCGCCAGGACGGCATGCTGTCGTCGCTGTTCAACTGCTACTTCGACGACCAGGGCGTGCTGCGCCAGGTGCAGATCACGCTCGATCCGCTCGGCGGCGACAGCAGCCGCTCGAAGTAGGCATGCGCCGGGCCGCCGGGCCCGGCGCGCCATCCGGCCGCGTGCAATCCATGCTTCGGCACGCGCTGAAACGTTTCCCCGCGCCGCGCTTCCACAATGGAGGCAACCTCTTGCGCGAAGACACCCATGCCAGCCTTGCCGACCGCCCGTGCGACCCCCTCTGCGGCCGCTTCTGCCACCATCTCTGCCACCACTCCTGCGGACGCGATTGCCGATCCCGCCCAGGGCCCGCACGGCCGCGCGGGGCAACTGCTGCTCCTGCTGGCGCTGTCCACGCTGTGGGGCGCGTCCTATACCTTCATCCGCATCGGCGTCGCCACCATTGCGCCCGTGACGCTGATCGCGGCCAGGACGCTGATCGCCGGCGCGCTGCTGGTCGCGTGGATGGCGGCCACGGGCGTGCCGCTGCCGCGCGGCGCGGCGGTGTGGCGGCGCTTCGCGGTGCAGGCCATGCTCAACAGCGTGGTGCCCTTCACGCTGATCGCCTGGGCCGAGCAGTCGGTGCCGGCCGGGCTGGCCACCATCCTGAACTCCTCCTCGCCGGTCATCGCGGTGCTGGGCACGTGGCTCGTCACGCGGCACGAGCGCATCACCGCGCGCAAGCTGCTCGGCGTGGCCGCCGGGCTGGCCGGCATCTGCCTGATCGTCGGCGCCAGCGCGCTGGACGGGCTCGGGCGGCAGCTGGTGCCGCAACTGGCCATCGTGGCGGCCACGGTCTGCTACGCGGGCGCGGCGATCTACGGCCGTGGCTTCCGCGACCTGCCGGCGATCGCGCCGGCCGCGGGGTCGCTGGTCGTCGGCGCGGCGTTGCTGGTGCCCGCCAGCCTGGCGCTCGACCGTCCCTGGACGCTGCATCCTTCGCCGGCATCGCTCGCGGCCTTGCTGGCGCTCTCGGTGTTCTCCACCGCGCTGGCCTTCGTCATCTACTTCCGGCTGGTGCGCACGCTCGGGCCGGTGGGAACCACGGCGCAGGCCTACCTGCGCGTGCCGGTCGGCGTGGCCATCGGCATGGTGTTCCTGGGCGAATCGCTGGCGGCCCCGGCATGGCTGGGGCTGGCCTGCGTGGTGACGGGCGTGGCCGCCATGACGCTGCCGGCGCGGCGCCGCGCCGGCGGGGCATAGCGGCGGCGGGCCCGCACAGGGGGTATATTGTGTGGCGCGCCGCCAGCCGCGCCCGCAGCCTGCATGAGCATGCACCGGGCCGGTGCCGGGCGCGCACTCCGTCCGGCCTTCTTGCCCCCACCATGGAACGCTTCACCATTTCGCTGGACAGCCAGCTTGCCGCCGAATTCGACCGGCTGATCGCCGAGCGCGGCTACGATAACCGCTCCGAGGCGGTGCGCGACATCCTGCGCAGCCACCTGGACCGCTGGCGCGAAGCCTGCGATGCCGACGGCCCCTGCGTGGCCAACCTGTCCTACGTCTACAACCACCACGAGCGCGACCTGGCCGAGCGGCTTACGCGCATCCAGCATGCGCATCACGGCCTGACGGTGTCGACCATGCACGCGCACCTCGACAGCGACAATTGCATCGAGACGGTGATACTGAAAGGCCCGGCCCGCGCCGTCCGGCACCTGGCCGACGCCATTGGCAGCGAGCGTGGCGTGCGCCAGGCAACGCTGAACGTGGTCATGGCCGAGGCCGACGACTTCCAGGCGCACTCCCACCCGCATCCGCATCCCCACGCGCACGACTGACGACGGCGCGCGCCCGCACCGCGACGGCGCACGTCCGCTGGTATGAAGTTTGCTAAAAACTTCATACATTTTCATATTGCAAAAAAATAACGATGCGGGACTACCTCGGGCGCCTGGCGCGCTTCCCTGAGCTGGCGGGCGCGCCCGCCATTCCCGGCCTGCCGCGCGGCTGGCGCCGCCGCCCGCTGCGGCTGGCGCTGTGGGCGGCGGCAAGCTGCGGCGCGGGACTGCATGGCGGCGCCGGCGCGGGCGGCCTGCAGCAGGCCCCGCCCGAGGCCCAGTTGCAGGCGGTGACGGTCCATGGCGCGCTGGCCGAAGCCCTGGCGGGCGACAGCGCCAGCGAAGGCTATGTCACGCGCGAGCAGCTCGAGACCCGGCCGCTGCTGCGCCCCGGCGAGTTGCTCGAAACCGTGCCGGGCCTGATCGTCACGCAGCACAGCGGCGACGGCAAGGCCAACCAGTACTTCCTGCGCGGCTTCAACCTCGACCACGGCACCGACCTCGCCACCACCGTGGCCGGCATGCCGGTCAACATGCGCACCCATGCGCATGGGCAGGGCTACACGGACCTCAATTTCGTCATCCCCGAACTGGTCGGCGGCATTGCCTACGAGAAGGGCACCTACTATGCCGGGGAAGGCGATTTTTCCGCCGCCGGCGCGGTGCGCATGGACTACGTGTCGAGCCTGCCGCAGGGCATCGCGCAGGGCGAGATCGGCCAGCACGGCTATCGCCGCGGACTGCTGGCGGACTCGCTCCAGGCGGGCCCGGGCACGCTGCTGTACGGGCTGGAATGGATGGGCGAGAACGGACCGTGGGTGCTGCCCGAGGGCGTGCGCAAGCTCAACGGCGTGCTGCGCTACAGTCTGCCGCTGGGCGGCGGCGAACGCCTGGGCGTGACGGCGATGGCCTACAAGAACAGCTGGCAGTCGACCGACCAGGTGCCGCAGCGCGCCATCGACCAGGGCCTGATCTCGCGCTTCGGCTATATCGATCCCAGCGACGGCGGCGCGTCGTCGCGCTACAGCCTGTCGGCGGACTGGCTGCGGCCGCTGCAGGACGGGCTGGCCAAGGCCAGTGCCTACGTGATCAAGAGCCGCCTGCAACTGTTTTCCAACTTCACCTATGCGCTCGACAACCCCGGGCGCGGCGACCAGTTCGAGCAGTTCGAGAACCGCGTGACCACCGGCGCCAATGCCGCGCGCGTGTGGTTCGGCAAGCTGGCCGGGAGCGACGCGGAAACCGAGATCGGCACGCAGCTGCGCTACGACCGGCTCGACCCCATCGCGCTCTACGACACCGAGGCGCGGCAGGTCTACCAGCAGGTGCGCAGCGACCGCGTCAACGAAACCAGCGCCGCGCTCTATGCGCGCAACTCGGTGCAGTGGCTGCCCTGGCTGCGCACGGTCGCGGGCCTGCGTGCGGACCAGTTCTGGTACGGCGTGGCCAGCGACAATCCGGCCAACTCCGGCCACGGCGGCGACCATATCCTCAGCCCCAAGCTGAGCCTGGCGCTGTCGCCGGGCGCGCGCACCGACGTGTTCCTCAACTGGGGCCGGGGCTATCACAGCAACGACGTGCGCGGCGCCACCACCACGGTGGACCCGGCCTCCGGCGCGCCCGCGCAGAAGGTCAGCGTGCTGGTGCCCGCCACCGGCTACGAGCTCGGCGTGCGCAGCGCCGACGTGTTGCCCGGCCTGCAGTTGTCGGCCTCGCTGTGGCGGCTCGACATCGGCTCCGAGCTGGTGTTCTCGGGCGACAGCGGCACCACCGAGCCGAGCCGCCCGAGCCGCCGCACCGGCATCGAGCTGGCGGCGTACTACGTGCCCGCCGCGGGCATCATCGTCGACGCGGACGCGGCCTTTTCCCGCGCGCGCTACCGCGACCACGACAGCGTGGGCGACTACATCCCCGAGTCGATCCAGGCCACCGCGTCGATGGGCGTGTCGGCCGAGCGCGGGCGCTGGTCCTTCGGCGCGCGCATGCGCTACTTCGGCCCGCGTCCGCTGGTGGAGGACGACAGCGTGCGCTCGGCGTCGTCGTTCCTGGTCAACCTCAAGCTCGGCTACCGCGTGCTGAAGAACGTGCGGGTCTTCGCCGAAGTGCTGAACGTGCTGGGCAAGCGCGCCAACGATATCGATTACTACTACGCCTCGCTGCTCAAGGGCGAGACCGCGCCGCCCGACGCCGGCGGCGCGCCCGCGGGCATCGGCGACCACCATATCCATCCCGCCGAGCCGCGCACCGTGCGCGTTGGCGCGACCTGGAATTTTTGACGGGTTTCTGGGATCTTTCGCGATTTTGGCGCTTGTTGCGCGCGGCTGCGCGAGGCCGGCGCCGCTCCGCGTTTCATCATCCTTACGAAGTAGAAACGCCGCATCACTCCCATGCAATCGATCTAATTGCACCACCCCGCCGAGTGCCTAGAGTGATTGAGCCGCGCCAGCCGCGCCTTGCACGGCAAGCGGCCGCATCCGGGGGAACCGGTCACGTCCAATCTCCAGCAAGGAGGAAATATGGACCTCGATCTCAGCCAGACCTTGTCATGGAAGAAAAGCCTCGCCGCCGCCACGCCAGGCGCGGCCGCGGAGCTTGCCATGCTCAGCGACCTGCAGGGGAACATCCTCAAGGGCCACGGCCGGCACAGCACGGCCAATCTTTTCCTGGTGTTCGACCCGGGCAGGCAGGCCGCGAGCCGGCACTTCCTGTCCTCGCTCGCCGTGCAGATCGGCTCGGCGCTGGACCAGCTCACCGGCGCGCTGGTGTTCAAGGCCTCGGGGCTGGACGCGGGCACGTTCGTTTCGCTGTTGCTCACTGCCAGGGGCTACGACGCGCTGGGCCGCGCCGACGCCAGGCCCGGCGATGCCGCCTTCCTCGCGGGCATGAAGGCGCGGCAGCTCGGCGACCCGGCGCCGTCGGCCTGGGGCGGGGCGTTTGCCGGCGACGTGCACGCCATGATGCTGATCGCCAGCAGCACCGCCGCGCAGCGCGACCGCGACGCGGCGCAGTTCCGCCAGCTCGTGGCCGCCACGCTGGGCGCGGTGCGCATCGCCGGCGAGGAGACGGGCAACGCGCTGTTCAACGGCGACCGGCAGGGCATCGAGCATTTCGGTTACGTCGATGGCCGCAGCCAGCCGCTGCCGCTGCAGGAAGACGTCGACAACGAGGAGCAGAACACGGACGGCATCGACAAGTGGAACCCCGCCATCCCGCTCAGCCAGGTGCTGGTCAAGGACCCGGGCGGCAAGCTCGCGGTGAGCTGCGGCAGCTATTTCGTGTTCCGCAAGCTGGAGCAGGACGTCAAGGCCTTCAAGGAACGGGAGGAGGCGCTGGCCGACGCGCTCGGCGGCATCGGCGAGCGGGCCGGGGCCAGCGTGGTGGGCCGCTTCGAGAACGGCACGCCCGTGGTGGCGTCGGCCAGCGAGTTGCCGTTCGCCGCGCCCGGCGTGTCCAACAACTTCGACTACGCGGGCGATCCCGATGGCCTGAAATGCCCGTTCGCCGGGCATATCCGCAAGAGCAACCCGCGCGACGGCATCGCCAACGCGAAGAGCCACCTGATGGCGCGGCGCGGCATTCCCTATGGCACCCGCAGCGATGGCCCCAACGACGGCCGCACCGACAACAAGCCGTCCGGCGGCGTGGGACTGCTGTTCATGGCTTACCAGAGCGACATCGCCAGGCAGTTCGAATTCACGCAGGTCAAGTGGGTCAACAACGCCGGCTTCCCGGCCAGCGACACCGGCATCGATCCCGTCATCGGGCAGCCGGCCGGCGGCGGCAAGCAGCGCTGGCCGGCGGTCTACGGCAAGACGCTGAGCGCGCCGCTGGATTTCTCCGGGCACGTCACGATGAAGGGCGGCGAGTATTTCTTCGCGCCGAGCCTGTCGTTCCTGCGCGGGCTGGGCGCGTAGGCGGCGCGCGCCGCGGGCGCTTGCGCCGGTGCTTCAGAAGCCGGCCTTGTGGAGGGGGCCGTCCCAGTCGTCCAGGTACTTGGGCAGCGCATCGGCCACGTCCACCACGCGGTGGCGGTAGAACAGGTGCATGGCCGGCTGCAGGGCCTCGGGCAGCATGCCGCCGGCGGCGCGCGCGAACAGGCTGTTGGACACCACCGACATGCCCAGCCGGTTGATGCCGAACAAGGTCTCGCCGCAATGGCGGCAGAACTGGCGCTGCTGCGCGCGGGTGGCGTGATGATAGGTGGCCACGTGTTCGGCGCCGCGTTCGACCGTTACCTGCGCGGGCTCCCAGGCCGTGGCCGCGAATACCGGGGTTGCGTAGAAATCGCGGCAAGCCTGGCAATGGCAATTGGCTTTCGCCACCGGCTCGCCGGCGATGCGCAACTGGACCTGGCCGCAAAGGCATGCCAGCGTGGCGGGAATCGGCATGGGCTGTCTCCTGTCTTGGTATGGCGAGGTGCATTCTACTTGCCGCCGCGCGAGGCTGCTCGCCGGCGCCCGCCGTGGCCTGGCGGTCCGCGCCAGCCACGGCGCCTCGCATTACAATGCCGGTTCGCGCGCCGTTGCGGCGTCGTTTCCCGTTTCCCCGCCCTTCGCCCCTTATGTCATCGCTTTCCGCATCCGCCAACACGCTCTGGTTCGAGGGCGCCGCCGGCCGCATCGAGGCCCTGGCGGACACGCCGCAGGGCGCCCCCCGGGGCGTCGCGGTGATCGCCCATCCGCACCCGCTGCTCGGCGGCAGCGCCACCCACAAGATCCCGGTGGCGCTGGCGAAGCTGTTCGAGGCGCGCGGCTGGCTCGCGGTGCGCCCCAATTTCCGCGGGGTGGGCGGCACGCAGGGCCAGCACGACGTCGGCGAGGGCGAGACCGACGACACCGAGGCCGTGGCCCGGCAGCTCATGCAGGCGCATCCGGGCCTGCCGCTGGCGCTGGCCGGCTTCTCGTTCGGCGCCTATGTGCAGACCCGCGTGGCGCAGCGGCTGCTGGCCGCCGGCGGCCAGCTGGCGAGCCTGGTGCTGGCCGGCATGCCGGCCGGGCCGGCCCCGGGCGGGCGCAGCTACGACACGCCCGCGGTGCCCGCCGACGCCTTCGTCATCCATGGCGAGCAAGATGCCAACGTGCCGCTGCAGGCGGTGTTCGACTGGGCGCGCCCGCAGGAGCTGCCGGTGGTGGTGGTGCCGGGCGCCAACCATTTCTTCACCGGCAAGCTGCCGGTGTTCCAGCGCGCGGTGGCGGACTACCTCGACCGGCAGGCGCGCGCGGCCGGCGCGGGCTGATCTGGCCGAGCGGGCTGCCTCAGTCCATGGCCGCGTGCGCGACCGCCTCGTCGGCGTGGTGGCTGGGGCGGATCAGCAGGATCAGCGGCACCACCAGCAGCGTGGCCACGAACATCACCTTGAAGTCATTGAGGTAGGCGATCATCGCCGCCTGCTGGTTGATCGACTGGTTGAGCACGGCGAGGTCGTAGCGCGAGCCGCCGGCCAGCATCGACTGCATGGCCGGGTTGAAGATGCTCACGTTGGCGGCCAGGTCTGCATGCGCGACCTGCGTGTTGCGCGTCATCAGGGTCTGGATCACCGAGATGCCGATGCTGCTGCCGATATTGCGCATCAGGCTGTAGGTGGCGGTGCCGTCCGCGCGCAACCCGGGCGCCAGCGTGGAGAAGGTCAGCGCGCTCAGCGGCACGAACACCAGCCCCAGCCCGAAGCCCTGGACGATGCCGGGCCACACGATGTCCGACACCGACAGCACGATGGTGTACTGCATCATCTGCCATAGCGCGAAGGCCGAGATCAGGAAGCCGCTGAGCAGCAGCAGGCGCGCGTCGATGCGCTTGAGCAGGCGTCCGGCCAGCAGCATGGCCAGCATGGTGCCGGCGCCGCTCGGGGCCGTCACCAGCCCGGTGGTGGCGACCGGGTAGCCCATCAGGTTCTGCAGCATCGGCGGCAGCAGCGCGCGCGTGGCGTACATCACCGCGCCGATCACGAAGATGAAGCAGGCGCCCGTGGTGAAGTTGCGGTCCTTGAGCAACTGGTAGCGGAAGAAGGAGCCGGGGCCGGCCGTGGCGGTGTGCGCGATGAAATACAGGAAGGCCAGCCCCGCCAGGATGGCCTCGATGCGGATCTCCAGCGAGCCGAACCAGTCGAGCTGCTCGCCGCGGTCCAGCATGGCCTGCAGCGCGCCGATGGCCAGGCCCAGCGTGACGAAGCCGAACGCATCGAACTTCACGCTGCGCTGCGGCGCCCGGCTCGGCAGGAACGACAGCACGCCGAACAGCGCGAAGGCGCCGATCGGCACGTTGATGAAGAACACCCAGCGCCAGTTGTAGCTGTCGGTCAGCCAGCCGCCCAGCGTGGGGCCCAGGATCGGCCCCACCATCACGCCCATGCCCCATACCGCCATGGCCTGCCCCTGCTTCTCGCGCGGGTTGATGTCCAGCAGGATCGACTGCGACAGCGGCACCAGCGAGGCGCCGAAGATACCCTGCAGCAGCCGCGAGGCGACGATCTGCGTGAGCGTCTCCGACAGGCCGCACAAGGCCGATGCCACCGTGAAGCCGGCGATGGAGACGGCCAGCAGCCGCTTGACGCTGAGCTGGTCGGACAGCCAGCCGGTCAGCGGCGTGGCGATCGCGGCGGCGACGATATAGGAGGTGAGCACCCAGGTGATCTCGTCCTGCGAGGCGGACAGGGCCCCTTGCATATGCGGCAGCGCAACATTGGCGATGGTGCTGTCGAGCGTCTGGATCAGGGTGGCGGCCATGATCGCGATGGTGATCATGGGCCGGTTGAGCGGCGTCTCGACGCGCGCAGGCACCGCTAGGGAGGACATGTTGGGGGACGGCCTGGCAGGATGATAAGCATGCTTATTATACGGCCGCGGCGCGCGCGCGTGGCAACCGCCAGCCGGCCGGCAAGGTGCGGGCGGCCGGCGGCGGACGCGGCCGGGATCTTTGTACAATCGCGCCATGGAAACGAAACTCGAAAAGCGCTTTGGCTTCCTGGTCTCGGATGTCGGCCGCCTGTGCGGCAAGCGCTTCGACGACCTGGCAAAGTCCTCGCTCGACCTGACCCGCGCGCAATGCCGCGTGCTGGCCTACCTGGGCCACTACGGCGAAGTCAACCAGGCCCGCCTGGCCGACCTGCTGGAGGTGGCGCCGATTTCCGCCGGCCGCCTGCTGGACCGCATGGAGGAGGGCGGCTGGATCGAGCGGCAGCCTAACCCGGGCGACCGCCGCGAGCGCGTGGTGCGCATGACGGGCAAGGCGGAGATGGCGCTGGACAAGGCGCGCCGCGTCGGCGACGAGGTGGCCGCGGAAGCGCTGGCGGGCCTGAGCGCGCAGGAGCGCGACCAGTTGATTGGCCTGTTGCAGCGCGTGCGGACCAACCTCGGGACTATCGTCGACCGGTGAGCGGGAGGGCGCGGGCAGGCGCGTTTTTCCGCCCTAAAGTTCTGCGGGATCGTGCCGATGATGTGGTTATCCCAAACGTAACGGAAAACCCGACATGTCGAGCATCAGCGCAATCAGCCCGCAGGTGACGCTGCCCGGATCGAGCACCCCCGTCAACGCCGCCTCTGCCAAGGACCAGGACAGCCAGGCCGCCTCCGCCGGCGCCGCAGCCGCGGGTGGCAGCATCGCCGGCCCGGCGCTGTCGGGCGCCGTGCCTGCCAGCAGCGCCGACGACGGCAGCGACAGCAGCAGCACCGAGTCCGACACCGTCAAGCAGTTGAAGAAGCAGATCGCCGAGCTGCAGAAGCAACTGGCCGAAGCACAGCGCCAGCTCAAGTCCGTCGAAGCCAGCAAGATGGACGACCAGGCCAAGGCGGCCGCCGTGGGCGCGGTCCAGTCGCAGGTCGCCAGCATCTCGGCATCGCTGCAGACGGCCATGAACGCGCTGACCCAGGCATTGCTGGCCGAAACCGGCGGCGCCTCGGGCTCGATGGTGAACACCACCGCCTGAAACGCAAAGACCCTCGCCGGCCCTCCACATTCGGTCCCGGGCAGCAGCCCAGGCGTCGACATGCGTGCGTGGCGGCGTTGCGCGGCGCCCGGCTCAGAGCACCTGCCTGAGCTGTCCCGCTGCCTTGTCGAGCTGCTGCTTGAGCAGCTTCAGCAGGCAGTACATGCCGTAGGCATCCTCCGATCTCTCGCTTTGCATCTCCGCCAGCGTCAGCACGCTGTCCAGCCCGGCGCTGACGTTCTCGAGCTCTGCGCAGCCGCTGGTCACGCGCAGGCCGATCTCCTGGCCCAGCACCTCGATGAGGGCGGCAAGCTCGGGGACGCGGGGATCGGGCCGGGCGGCAATCGCCAGGTCGATCAGTTCGGTGACCAGCTCGGCGTGCTGGCCGATGACGGGCCCGGACGGCAACGGCACGGTGGCGGCAGGACTGGCGGCGGGGCCGGCGGAGGAAGCGCCGCCAGCGGCGGGCTTGGTATTGTTGCGGGCGTTCTGGCGCAAGGGTGCCTCTCTGGAAGTGGCGACCCGCTTGCGCTTGTTCCCATGCAAGGGAAGCGGGCCCGAAAAGATCGCCTGGCGTTTCTGCGCTGCTTCCCCGGCGCCATGCGTATTGCCGTGCGCGTTGCACGTTGGCCGTAGCCTGCGTCTGTTGCCTGTCGGCCAGACTGTCGATGTTTGCGGTGTGTCCGAGGTATCTGCGGTATCTGCGGTGCCGGCGATGCCTGCGATGCCTGCGGCATTCGCCGTGCCCGCCTGTCATGCCCGCGGCGGTGCGCCGAGGGCGGTGCGCCTGGCGCGCAGGCAACCGGACCCGGTCATTCTTGACGATCGGGATAGGGGTGTCAAGCCGACGCGGACATGGCTTTTGTGAACCTTATGTTTCGTCCCGCGCCGGGGCTGGCGTGACGGCGCGTCCATGTCCCGCGCGCTGGCGCGCGTCCGATCAACTATCCTTGTAAACCGGATTTCAACCACAGGACGCCCAAATGGTCACCGAAACACCCAAACAGATCCCCGCCACCCTGATCCCGGGCGACGGCATCGGCCCCGAAGTCGTGGAGGCCACCGTCAAGCTGCTGGACGCGCTCGGTGCGCCGTTTTCGTGGGACGTGCGGCAGGCCGGCATGGCGGGTATCGCGCAGGGTGGCGACCCGCTGCCGGAGGCGACGCTGGAGAGCATCCGCCGCACCGGCCTGGCGCTCAAGGGACCGCTTACCACGCCGGTGGGCGGGGGCTTCCGTTCGGTCAACGTGCGCCTGCGCGAGGCGTTCAACCTCTATGCCAACGTGCGCCCCGCGCGCACGCTGGTGCCGGGACGCTTCGAGGACATCGACCTGGTGCTGGTGCGCGAGAACGTGGGCGGCTTCTACGTGGCGCACGATTACTACATCGCGGTGGGCGACGACCCGCACGCAGTGGCGGTGTCCACCGGCACCAACACGCGCGACGCCTGCCGGCGCATCGCGCGCTTTGCTTTCGAGTACGCGGTGAAGAACGGCCGCAAGAAGATCACCGTGGTGCACAAGGCCAACATCCTCAAGGCGCTGACCGGGATCTTCCTCGACGCCGCGCGCGAGGTGGCGCAGGACTATGCGGGCCGCGTGGAGATGGACGACCGCATCGTCGACGCCTGCGCCATGCAGCTCGTGCTCAATCCGTGGCAGTTCGACATGCTGCTCTGTACCAACCTGTTCGGCGACATCCTGTCCGACCAGATCGCCGGGCTGGTGGGCGGGCTCGGCATGGCGCCCGGGGCCAACATCGGCGAGAGCGCCGCCATCTTCGAGGCCGTGCACGGCTCGGCGCCGGACATCGCCGGCAAGGGCATCGCCAACCCGATCTCGCTGATGCTGGCCGCCGGCCTGATGCTCGAGCACGTGGGCCGGCAAGACCTGGCCGCGCGCCTGCGCGGCGCCATCGACGCGGCGCTCAACCAGGACCAGGTGCGCACCGGCGACCTCAAGGGCTCGGCCTCCACCATGCAGTTCACCGACGCGGTGGTGAAGCGGCTCGGCTAAGGCTCAGGCCAGCAGGGGCGCCTCGGTGAGCGCCTGCAGGCGCGCCAGCGTCATGCCTTCGGCCATCGCTTCGACGTGCAGTCCGGCGGACGTGACGCGCAGCACCGCCAGGTCCGTGTAGATGCGCCCGACCACCCCGCGCGCGGTGAGCGGCAGGCTGCAGCGCCGCAGCAGGCGTGGGCGGCCGTCGCGCGTGGTGTGTTCCATCAGCACCCACACCTCGCGCGCGCCGTAGGCCAGCTCCATCGCCCCGCCCACCGCGGGCGGGGTGCCCGGGTCGCCGCGGGTCCAGTTGGCGAGGTCGCCGTTGGCGGCCACTTCATAGGCGCCGAGGATGGCCAGGTCGAGATGGCCGCCGCGCATCACGGCGAAGCTCAGCGCGGAATCGAAGATCGCCGCGCCCGCGCGTAGCGTGACCGGCTGCTTGCTGGCATTGATGAGGTCGGGGTTCTCCGCGCCGGCCGGCGGCCGCGGGCCGAGGTGGAGGATGCCGTTCTCGCTGTGCAGGAAGACCTCGCGCCCGGCCGGGATCAGGTCGCCGACCCGGGTCGGCAGGCCGATGCCCAGGTTGACGTAGGCTCCGGCGGGGATGTCCTGCGCCGCGCGCCGCGCGATCTGCTCGCGGCTCCATCCCGTCGTTGCCGCCGCTTCTTTCGTTGCCGTCGTTGCCGTCGTTGTCGTCATTGCCCGCTCCCGCCGTGCCGCGGCACGACCACCACCCGGTGCACGAAGATGCCCGGCGTCACGACCTGTTCGGGGTCGAGCGCGCCGGCCTCGACCATGGCATCCACCTCGACCGCCACCACGCGCGCGGCCGTCGCCATGACGGGATTGAAATTGCGCTCGGCCAGGTGGTAGTCCAGGTTGCCGAGCCGGTCCGCGTGGCGGCCGCGGATCAGCGCGAAGTCCGCATGCAGCGGCAGCTCCAGCACGTGCCGCACGCCGCCGATCTCGCGCACGGGCTTGCCCTCGCCGAGGATGGTGCCGGCGGTGATGGGACAGTAGAAGCCGCCCAGGCCGGCGCCCGCGCAGCGGATGCGCTCCACCAGCGTGCCTTGCGGCACCAGTTCGAGTTCGATCTCGCCGCGCCGGTAGGCGTCGCGGAAGTCGGTGGCCCCCGCGGTCAGCGGATAGGAGCAGACCAGCTTGCGCACGCGGCCCGCCGCGATCAGGCTGGCCACGCCCTCGCCGTCGTAGCCGGCGTTGTTGGAAATCACCGTGAGGCCGCGCGCGCCATGCGCCAGCACCGCGCCGATCAGGCCGCCGGGCAGCCCGGAGCTGCCGAAGCCGCCCACCATCACGGTGGCGCCGTCATGCAGGCCGGCCACGGCCTCGCCGCAGTCGGCCACCTGTTTGTTCACCAGTCCCATGCCGGGCTCGCTCCCGCTCCACGCCGCGGCGCCGCGCGCCGCCAAGGCAAGCATGATGCGTCCTGCGTCGCCATAGGTGCAAGTATGGCCGGCTTAATCTTTGATAAGCTAGGCTTATCGATATGACAAAGACCGGCAAGCGCCGGCCCCCTGGAGGAAACCGCGCGATGAACCTGGAACTGCGCCATTACCGCTATTTCGTGGCGCTGGCCGAAGAGCTGCATTTCGGCCGTGCGGCGGAGCGGCTCGGCATCTCGCAGCCGGCGCTGAGCCAGCAGTTCCGCTGGATCGAGCAGGAGGCGGGCGCGCCGCTGCTCGCGCGCGACAAGCGACGTCTGGCGCTGACCGAGGTCGGCCGCGTGTTCCACGAGGAAGCCGCCGGCATCCTGCGGCAGGTGCGCCAGGCCGAGCTGGCCACGGCCAGCGCCAGCCGCGGCGACGTCGGCAGCGTGTCGATCGGCTATGTGGCCTCGGCCGCGCTGTCCGGCCTGCTGCCGGGGCTGGTGCACCGCTTCCGCCAGGATCACCCGGCGGTCGGCATGGCCATGCGCGAGACCGATGTGCCGGCGCAGCTGGAGGCGGTGGCGCGCGGCGAGCTCGACATCGGCTTCGTGCGGCCGCCGCTGCGCGCGCTGCCCGAAGGCGTGGCGCTGCTCGACATCGCCGCGGAAGCCGTGGTGGTGGCCCTGCATGCCACGCACCCGCTGGCGCGCCGCGCGCGCATCGACGTGGCGCTGCTGCGCGACGAGACCTTTATCTGCACCCATACCGAGCACGGCACCGGCTTCTATGCCATCACGCTGGCCATCTGCGGCAATGCCGGATTCCAGCCGCGCGTGGAGGCGCTGTCGCGGCAGATGGCCACCATCATCAGCATGGTGGCGGCCGGTTTCGGGGTGGCGCTGGTGCCGGCTTCCATGCGCGCGTTCGCGCCGCCGGACGTGGTATTCAAGCCGCTCGCGCGCAACGACGTGCTGTCCCACCTGGCAGTGATCCATCGCCGCAACGAACGCTCGCCGGCGGTGCTGCAACTGCTGGAGCGGTGCCGGGAACTCAAGGTCCGGCGCCCGAAATAAAAAGGGCCGGGCGCGGCGGATGCCCGCCCGGCCCGGCCCCGGTGGCGCCAGGGCGCCAGGGCTTACGCCTTCAACTGCTCGCGGATCGGCAGCGCGCGGATGCGCTTGCCGGTGGCCGCGAAGATGGCGTTGCACAGCGCCGGCGCGACGACCGGCGTGGCAGGCTCGCCCACGCCGCCGAGCGGCGCGTCGAAACTGCCCGGCACCAGGTGCACATGGATGGCGCGCGGCGCGGACGGTGCGCGCATCACCTCGTACTGGTGGAAGTTGTCCTGCTGGACACGTCCGTCCTTGAAGGTGATCTCGCCCGTGGTGGCCAGGCTGATGCCCATGATGCAGGCGCCTTCGGCCTGCGAGCGGATGCGGTCCGGGTTGACCTGCGCGCCGCAATCCACCGCCATGTCGATGCGCGGCACGGTGATGCCGCCGTCCTTGTCCACCGCCACCTCGATCACCGCCGCCACATAGGTCACGAAGCTATAGCACACCGCCAGGCCGAGGCCGCGGCCCTTCGGCAGCTTCCGGCCCCAGCCCGCCTCGCGCGTGGCCACCTCGATCACGTTGCGCATCCGCGCGATGTCGACCGGATACTGCTGCGGCGATTCGCCGTAGTTCCACGAATCGGACAACTGCGCCGGATCGATCTTGCGGTCCGGCCCCAGCAGCGCCAGCAGATAGTCGCGATGGTCGCGCCCGGCCGCGGCGGCCAGCTCGGCCGCGAACGACTGCACGGCGAACGCATGCGGGATGTTCGACACCGAGCGGAACCAGCCGATGCGCGTATGCGCGGGCACATCGGGGTTCTCCACGCGCACGTTGGGGATGTCGAACGGCACGTTGACCGCCGACATGCCCAGCTCGAACGGCGCTTCGTTCTTGGAGCCGGCCACGAAGATCGAGCTGATGCTCGACGCCGCGGTGCGGTGCAGCCAGGCCTGCGCGCGGCCGTCGGGGGACAGCACGGCCTCCATGTGCTCGACCGAGACGGTGTGGAAATAGTCGTGGTGCAGATCGTCGTCGCGCGTCCAGGTGACCTTGACCGGCTTGCCGTCCATGGCCTTGGAGAGCAGCGCGGCCTCGGCGGCGAAGTCCGGCTTGGACTTGCGCCCGAAGCCGCCGCCCAGCAGTGTCACGTGCACGGTGACGTCGGCGGGTTTGAGGCCCAGGTGCGCGGCCACGGTCTCGCAGGTGGCCTGCGGCGCCTGCACCGAGGTCCACACCTCGCACTTGCCGCCGGCAGCGCGCGCGGTGGCCACGGGCGGCTCCATGGTGGCGTGCGCGATATGCGGCAGGTAGTACTGCGCGGTGATGCGCTTGCCGGGGCCGGCCAGCGCGGCCATCGTGTCGCCCTGGTTGCGCACCACCTTGCCGGGCTGGCTGGCGGCCTTCTCCATGGTGGCGCGGAAGGCGGCGGACTCGTAGCTGGCGTTGGGGCCGTCGTCCCACTGGATCTTGAGCGCCTCGCGGCCCTTGATGGCCGACCAGGTATTGGTGGCGATCACCGCCACGCCGCCGAGCGGGTGGAACATGGCCGGCGCCGGGCTGCCGGCGATCTCCACCACCTTGACCACGCCAGGCACCTTCATCGCCTGCGCGGCGTCGAAGCTGGTCACCTTGCCGCCGTACACCGGCGGGCGCGCCACCACGGCGTACAGCATGCCGTCCAGGCGCACGTCGATGCCGTATTGCGCGCGGCCGGTGGCGATGTCGTGGCCGTCGATGCTGCGCGTGCTGTTCTTGCCGATATAGCGGAACTGCGCCGGGTCCTTGAGCTTGAGGGTGGCGGGCGCCGGCACGGGCAGGCGCGCGGCGTCCTTCGCCAGCTCACCGTAGCCCAGGCTGCGGCCGCTGGCGGCGTGCACCACCGTGTGGTTGCGCGCCTGCACCTCGCTCACCGGCACGCCCCAGCGCGCGGCCGCGGCGCTTTCCAGCATGCTGCGCGCGCTGGCGCCGACGCGGCGCATCGGGTCGAAGAAATGCCGCACGCTGCGCGAGCCGTCGGTGTTCTGGTTGCCGTAGCGCGTTTCGTCGGCCGGAGCCTGCACCACGCGCACTTGCGCCCAGTCCGCCTCGAGTTCGTCGGCTACCACCATCGGCAGGCTGGTGCGCACGCCCTGGCCCATCTCGGAGCGGTGGCAGACGATGGCGACCTTGCCGTCCTCCCCGATCGAGAGAAACACCAGCGGGCTGTCCACCGCGCCGCCCGGCATGCCGTCGCGCCCGTATTGCTTGGTTCCCTCCTCGGCGGCCAGCACGATGCCGTCCAGGCCTACCGTGAGCGTCAGGCCGGCGAGGGCGCCGATGCCCTTGAGCCAGCGGCGGCGCGCGGCCGAGCGCGGGCCGGCGGCTGCGCTCGCGAGTGTGTCGCGGGCGTTCATTTGGCGCTCCGCTTGCCGGTCGCCGCGGGAGCCCTGGCGCCGGCCTTGGTGCCGGCCACACCGGACTTGGCCACATGCTGGATCGCCGCGCGGATGCGCGTATAGGTGCCGCAGCGGCAGATATTGCCGCTCATGGCGCCGTCGATGTCGGCCTCGGTCGGGTGCGGATTAGAGTGGAGCAGGGCCGTGGCGGACATCAGCTGGCCCGCCTGGCAGTAGCCGCACTGCGGCACGCCGAATTCCTCCCACGCCGCCTGCAGCGCCTGGCCGGTCTTGTCCGCGGACAAGCCCTCGATGGTGGTGATCTTCTTGCCGGCCACGGCCGAGATGGGGGTCACGCAAGAGCGGATGGGTTGCCCGTCCAGATGCATCGTGCAAGCGCCGCACAGCGCCATGCCGCAGCCGAACTTGGTGCCGGTCAGGCCGAGATGGTCGCGCACGGCCCACAACAGCGGGGCGTCGTCGGGCAGGTCGACCGAATGCGGTTGACCGTTGATCGTGATTGTTCTCATGGATTCGTGGGGGATGGTCAAGCGGGGAGGGATGGCCGGCATGGCAGCCGGCCGCCGGCGCCGCGGCGCGCCAGCATGGAGGCTGCAGCGGCAACGTTGCGCTACGCGCATTGTGATACCGCTCACCATGGCGCGGGAATGGCAGGCTTGGGATTTCTCAATTCCATAAATTGGAATTGAGGCGTTGCAGGCGCCGGCACCCCGCCGCCTGCAGCGTTGCCGCCGCTCAGAACGAGTGGCTGATGCCCACCGCGACCTGCACGGACGACCGCGCACCGGCGGACAGCGGCGTTCCCGTATCGAGCAGCGCACCGGTCGCGTTGAACCGTTCGAGTTCGAGGATGCCGAACAGGATGGTGCGCCTGGACAGGTAATACTCGGGCGTCAGGTAGAACTTCCTTGCCACCTGCTTTGGCATGGCATCCTGGCTGCGGCTGCCGTGATAGTAGGCGAGGGTGACGTCGAGGCTCTTCGCCAGCGAATAGGTGGCGCCGCCCGAGTACACCTGGGTCTTGAGATGGCCGTAGGGGGCAACGCCGCTGTCGGCCTTGTTCTGCGTCCAGGTGGCCTTCAGCTTCAGGCCGCCCACCGTGTACGCGCCTCCCACCGCGTATGCATTGAGCGCGACCCCGTCCGCGTCCTTGAATTTCATGGCCGCGGCGCGGACGTTGAACGAGGCGCCGTCGTAGCCGGCCAGCAAGCCCGCGGAACTGTTGCCGCGGAAATTGCCGGCGTTCTCGCCGAACGAGTACATGGCCATGCCGACGATGCCGCCGGTTCCCACATAGGCGTACTTGATGGTGTTGTCCTGCCGGTCGAGATTGTTGCCGGCCATGCCGGCATTGGCGCCGAAATTGCCTGCCAGCACCGCGCCCGGGCCGCCCAGGTAGCCAAAGCGCACATTCATGTTGGTGGCCGAATTGTTCGCGCGCAGAGGATCGGTGACATAGAACAGTTCGGCCAGGGTGTTGACGTGCCGCCCGAACGAGATGGTGCCGAGGTCCTGGTCCGTGAGGCCGACATAAGCGTGGCGGTCGAACAACCGCACCGTGCTGCCGGGCGCGCCGCTGTCGACAAGGATCGTGGATGCCGCATTGAAGTAGACGGCCAGGCCGCCCCCAAGGTCTTCCTGGCCACGCAGTCCCCACAACGAAGGCTGCCAGACGTTGGAGTTGACGGCCTGCGCGGAGCCGCCGGGCGCCCTGGACGTCTGGGTGACGACGCCGACGTCGGTGCGTCCGTACAGTGCCAGTCCGGAGCCGGACGACTGGGCCTGCGCCCCGGCCGAGCACAATGCGGCGGCCATTGCCGCCAGGCATTTTTTCTTCATGTTCTCCTCCATGTGTTCTTGATTTTTTCGTTCTTGCGGCCGCGCCGGACTGCCCAGCGCCGCGCGGCGCGGTGGCTGGCTAGGCCGGGAATGCGTGGCGCAGCAGCCGGACCTCCTTGCGTTCGAGCAGGGCCGCCGCGGTCTCCTGGAACTCGGCGACATGCGTTGTGCGCAGGTGCGCGGCGAGATGCTCTTCGCTTTCCCAGATTTCGTGAAAGACGAAGGTGCCGGCGTGGCCGATGTCGCGGTAGACGTCGTAGCGGATGAAGCCCGGGTCGTCCCTGGTGGCATCCATCACGCGCCGGATGGCGGCTTCGAAGTTGTGTTCGGCGCCAGGTTTGGCGACCGAGGTGACGATGGCGGTGACTTCCATGCAAATCCCTTTCATGCAGCGTCCGCCCGGACCGGATCGGGCCGGGGAGGTCGCGCAGGGAGCCGATGGCCGCGTGACGGTCCGGAGGCCGATGCGGTCGGCTCCGTGCGAACCTCGCCACGTAGTTTATTTCTAAAAAATATATATTTTAGTGGTAAACCTATTTATTGACGGTGCCGGACGGCAGTGCGAGAATCGCGCGCCCGCTCGCCGCGCGCCATTGCAGGGCCGCCGGAAGGGGAAGTCCGTGTCGCCTGGCAGGACCGTTCAGGGCACGGTGGCCCAGTGGTCCACGGCGCCGCTTGCGTGCGCCATCAGGTAGGAGCGGGAAAAGGCCGTGGCCTCGAGCGCGCGCGCCTTGTCCACGCCGAGTCCGCGCAGGGTGATGCGGATGGCGTTGTCGATGTACTGTCGCGGCTCGCGGGTGCGGCCGAGCAGGACCGTGCGGATGCCTTCGGTGGTGGCTCCCATCACCGAGTCGGCAGCGGCCTGCAGGTCTTCGAAATCCATTGCTCCTTCATAGGCACCGGCCCGCAGGTCGTTCATGAGGTAGTCCAGCAGCACCGATTCATGCGGGACCAGCTCGGCGCGCAGCACGAAGCCGGCCCAGCGCCGGTCCGACAACGCCCGCGTGAGGAACAGCCGCATGCCGGTGCTGACGCGCTGCACGGGGTCCGTCAGCACGTCGTAGATGGGCAGGATGCCGAGCGTCATCTGGTCGGTGACCTCGCGGCCCACCGCGACGAAGGCTTCGTCCAGCGAGGTGAAGTGCTTGTAGAAGGTGCCCCGGGAGACGCCCGCCGCGTTCACCACGTCCTCGATCGAGGTGGAGACGTTCGCGCGGTCCGAGAGCAGGTCCATCATCGCCGCGAGAATCCGCGCCCGCATCTGCTCGCGCTTCTTGCGCGCGACGACCGAGCGATGGTCTTCGCGCTCCGTCGGGGTAAAGCCGCTGTGGTCGCTGGTCATGCCGGGCTCCTGCTCGCTGCGGGATGAATGACGCGTCGTCATTGTGACGTTTGTGTACGCCGACGAGGGCGAAAACCCTATCTTGCCGCGCGTGATCGCATAACTACAATAACGAAAACGTCATTCTGACACGAAACGCACGCAGCGGCAGCGCTGCGGACATCCAAGGAGACCGCCATGACCCTGGCAACCATCGGCACCAGCAGCACCGGCAGCACCATCGACGGCAACGGCACCTTCTCGCCCGCTTCTCCCGCCACCCCGGCCGAACTCGTGCGCCGCGCCACCGCCATGGTGCCGGCCCTGCGCGCCAGGACCGCGGAAGTGGACACCCTGGCCAGGCTCCCCGAAACGACCATCCGGGAGCTCGACGAGGCGCGCATTTTCGACCTGATGGTGCCGCGCACCCATGGCGGCCTGCAGACCTCGGTGCGGACCTACATGGAAGTGGTCACGGAAATCGGCCGCGGCGACGGCTCCGCGGCCTGGGCCTGCGCGCTGATCAATATCTGCAACTGGATGGTGGCGGCGCTTTACCCGCAGCACGTCACCGACGAGATCTTCGCCGCCGGGGGCAAGATCCGGACCTCGGGCGTGCTGTCGCCGCGCGTGGCGAAGGTCCGGCGGGAACAGGGCGGCTACTTGATCGAAGAGGGCCTGTGGGGGTTCAACAGCGGCGTCTATCACGCGCAATGGGACCTGCTTGGCATTCCTCTGGTCGACGAGACCGGCGTGGCGGCCGACCAGGGCCTCGCGCTGATCCCGACCGAACAGGTCACGCTGCTGCATGACTGGGACACCATCGGCCTGCGCGGCAGCGGCAGCACCTCGGTCTCGGTCAAGAACGTTTTCGTGCCCGATGAGCGCATTGCCGCGCTCTCGGCCGCCATCGAAGGGCAATACGCCAGCGCGCACCTGGGCGGCGAAGCGCTGTACCGTACCGCCTTCGTGCCGTTCCTGGCGATCATCCTGGTCTTTCCGGCGATGGGCATTGCGCGGGCCGCGCTCGAGCTGTTCCTGCAGAAGCTGCCCGGGCGGCCGATCCAGTACACCTGGTACGAGAAGCAGGCCGAGGCCGCGGTGACCCACCTGCAGGTCGGCGAGGCCTCGGCCAAGATCGACGCCGCGCAACTGGTGATCGCGCGCTGCGTCGACGAGCTGGACGCCAGCGCCGCCCGCGGCGAATACATGGATGTCGAGACGCGTGCGCGCATCCGCCGCGATACCGGCTACGCGGGCAAGCTGATCTGGGAGGCGGTGGATATCCTCGCCACCGCTTCCGGCGGCTCGCTGGCCGGCTCGCGCAACCCGTTCAACCGCATCTGGCGCGACGCGCGCATCGCCAACCTGCACGGCATCGTCTGCCCGACCACCAACCTCGAACTGTTCGGCCGCATCCTCTGCGGCCAGGTCCCCAACACCCCCCTCGTCTGAGCCGCCAGCACGCGGAACGCCGGCGGCCGGCGTTCCACACGAAGGAGACACAATATGGCAACCAATATTGCCGAGCGCGCCCAACAGTTCCGCCGGGTGATGGGGAAATTCGCCACGGGCGTCACGGTCATCACGTATATGCGCGAGGGCGATGCCGCCGGCATGACGGCAAACGCGTTTCTCTCGGTCTCGATCGAGCCGCAACTGATCCTGGTGTCGGCACGCAACGCATCGCGCTTCTGCGCTTCGGTGGCGGCCGGGGATACCTTCAGCGTCAATTTCCTCGCCGAGCACCAGGAAGACCTCAGCGCCCATTTCGGCGGCCGCGCCGTGGCGGGGATCGATGTTCCCATCGGCTACGAAGCCGGCACGCCATACATCCGGGACAGCCTCGCCCATATCGTCGCGCGCGTCGTCGACATCCACCAGGCCGGCGACCACAAGCTGTTCATCGGCCAAGCCGAGCATCTGGTCGAGAACGAGCATGCGAATCCGCTGCTGTTCTACCGGGGAAAGTACGCGCGCATGGCAAGCGCGGCGGTGGCGCGCGACTGAGCCGCAACCCAAGCGCAACCCAAGCGCAATACAAGAGCAGATCCACAACGCACATACCACCCGAGCGATGGCGCAAGAGCCGTCGCCACCGAGGAGACGACAGATGATGAAGAAAAAGGAGGCCAGGACGCTGGGCCTGGCCGCGCTGGGCGCGACCCTGGAGTTCTATGATTTCGTGATCTTCCTGTTCGTGGCGGCCGCCATCAGCGAGGTGTTCTTCCCGCCCGACATCTCGCCCTGGGTGCGCCAGATACAGACCTTCGCCATCTTCGCCATCGGCTACCTGGTGCGTCCGGTCGCCGGCATCGTCATGGCGCATTTCGGCGACCGGGTCGGGCGCAAGAAGATGTTCATCTTCCTGATCGTCCTGATGGCGGTCCCGACCTTCCTGATCGGCGTGCTGCCGACGTACCAGCAGGTCGGCGTGCTGGCGCCCATCGGGCTGCTGATCCTGCGCGCGCTGCAAGGCTGCGCGGTCGGCGGCGAGCTGCCCGGCGCGGCGGTCTTCGTCTCCGAGCACGCGTCCGCCTCGCGCCTGGGCACCGCGAGCGGCACGCTGCACGGCGTGGTCCACCTCGGCCTGCTGCTGGGCACGGGCGCGGCGGCGCTGGCCGGCATGATTGCCGCCCAGGCGGGCATCCCCTCGCTGGCATGGCGCCTGCCGTTCATCGTGGGCGGCATCTTCGGCCTGACCGCGGCCTACCTGCGCCGCCACCTGGAGGAGTCGCCCCTGTACGCCGAGATCCAGCAGTCGAAGCAGCTCTCCAAGGCCACCCCGCTGAAGGTGGTGCTGACCGAGCACGCGGGCGCCTGCTGCTTCGGCTTCGGCCTGATGTTCGTGATGGCGACCTGCTCGACGGTGTTCTTCCAGTACATGCCGACGCTGCTGATCACGCAATACGGCGTGCCGCGGCAGGAGGCCCTGAACGCCAATATGTGGGGCACTTTCGCGCTGGCCGTCTCCATGCCGTTCTGGGGCCGGCTGAGCGACAGCATCGGCTGGGGCCGCGCGCTGGCGACCGGCGCCGCGGCCATGCTGCTGGCCACCGTGTGGTTCTTCCACTGCCTCGCGGATGTGGCCGCGGCGCATGGCAATCTCGCCGTGCCGTTCGCAGTGCAGGGCGTCGCCGTGGCGGCCGTCATCAGCCTGGTGCCCGGCCTCATGGCCGCGCTGTTCCCCACCAATATCCGGCAAAGCGGATACGCCTTTCCCTACAACATCGGGGCCGCGCTGTTCGCGGGCCTGACACCGCTGATGCTGGCCTGGCTGGTGCGCGACCATGGCCCTGGCGTGCCGCTCTATCCGGCCATCGCGGCCTGTGCGGTCACGGCCTTGCTGGCCGCCCGGGTCGGCGGCATGCGCCTGTATCTCGGCAAGCAGTCGGAGCGTGTCGCGGGCGCGGTTGCCACGCAGAATGCCGGCTGACCGGATGGCTACACTCATGACAGGAGAACGGATGGAAGAGAAACTCGAACGCCTGCTGGACAAGGCGGAGATCGTCGACATCGTGCAGACCGAGCGCGCGGCGCGCGACCAGGCGCAATGGGACCTGATGCTGCGCATGTACCACGACGACGCCGTGGTGAGCCTGTCCTGGTTCACGGGCAGCGGCCCGGAGTTCGTCGCGGCTTCACGGCGGATGCTGGAGTCCGGCGGACACTCCGCGCACCAGATGGGGCCGACGCTGGTGACGCAGAACGGCAGCCGCGCGCTGGCGCAGACCACGTGCGCGGTTTCCATCCGCACCCGGCTCAGGAGCGTGGAGGTCGAGGTGACCGCGCATTCGCGCCTGCACCAGCGGCTGGAGAAGCGCGGCGGCCAGTGGCGCATCAGCCGGCTCAGCATCGTGTATCTGCGCGACATGCTGAGCCTGGTGAATCCGGCTGACTCGGTGGAAATCGATGCGGCGCGCCTGGCGCGCCATCGGCCGAGCTACCGCTTCCTCGCCTACCTGCTGGAGGAAAACGGCGAGCAGCCCAGCGCCGACCTGGCCGGCAGCGACCGCCCGGAAACCGTCCGGCCCCTGCTCGACGCCGACGACGCATGGCTGGCGGCGGCCGCGTGATGTCGCACCGGCCGCCCCGCTCCGGCGCGGGTGTTTTCCGTGCGGCGCGGGCCGGTGGCGCCGATACCGCTGACATACAATGGGGCCGCCCGCCACGAGCGGGCGGGATCTATTGGAGGCAGGCGATGCCGGTGGCGGCCATCGAGGAAAAAGCACAGTCACGCACGCCGGAAGCCGGGACCACGGCGGCGTCGAAGCTCGAGCGGCTGGTGAAGGCCGACATCATCGCCGGCAGGCTGCGCCCGGGCGCGTCGCTCAAGCTCAAGGACGTCGCCGCTCGATATGGCGGCGGCGTGATTCCGCTGCGCGAGGCGCTTTCCCGCCTCGTTGCCAGCGGGATGGTCGTCGCGGAGGACCAGAAGGGCTTCCGGGTGGCGCCGGTCTCGCGCCGGGAATTGCTCGACATCACCCGCACCCGGCAGCAGATCGAGGCCCTGGCCCTGAAGGAAGCCGTGGCGAACGGCGACGTGGCTTGGGAAGCGCGCGTGCTGGCGGCGCATCACCAGTTGTCGCGCCTTCCCCTGTTCGAGCCTGCGGCGGGGACCATGCATCCCGACTGGGAGCGCGCCCACGACGCGTTCCACGAAGCCGTGCTGTCCGGCTGCGGCTCGGATTGCCTGATGCGGATCGCGCGCGACCTGCGCGACCAGAGCGCCCGCTACCGGCATCTGTCGCTGCGCAGCGACCACGGCGGCAAACGCGACATCGCGCTGGAGCACAAGGCCATTCTCGACGCGGTGCTGGCGCGCGACGCGATCCGGGCGTGCCAGTTGCTGGTCGCGCACTTCGGCAGCACGATGGAGCTCGTCATCAAGGACTATCCCGATACGTCCCTGACGAAGGCGAAGGCGGCTGCCCCCGCCCGTCCCCGCAGCAGGGCGAAGGCCGGCGCCGCGTAGCTTCCTGAGCGCATCGGCCGTTTGCCTCCGGCGCGGGCCCGGCCCATCGCAGCCGCTGCACCGTTTCTCCGCTCCAGGCCCGCCGGCAGGTCCGTGCGGGCTCTTCCCGTTTTCCGTCCTGACCGACAGCCCGCCTTGCCCGCCTCCCTCTGGGCAGCGCCTTTGCACCAATCGGGCGCACGCGCGCTCGCTTCCCGGGCACGGTCGCGTGCCTGCCGCTCCATTTCAGACCGTTTGGTCAAATCGTGTGCTTCCCGGACCCTAAACAGGCGGGCAATCGGTTGCTTTTGACAGGCACGGTCGTTGCTTCAGGCAGATTGCATAATATTTGTATGCAATTACTCTTGCTTTGGATAATGAGGCCGTCCCCGAAGCGAGGTGCCCATCAGTGCTCATCAGTGACCGTATCAGCCAAACGAATGGAGCGAACATGAAGCTGCATCACCAGGTAAGAAAAGCCGTCTTGCTCATGGCCCTCGGTGGCCTCTGGACCGGGGCCGCGCACGCGGCCGATGCCGCGTGCCAGCCCGCCAAGGTCGCCGAGAAGTATCCGACGCTGGCAGGCAAGACCATTCGTGTCGGCGCGGACCCGCAGACGCCGCCCTATGTCTACCGCGACGCCGCGGATTTCTCGAAGGTCGTCGGCGTGGACGCCGATCTTGCCCGCGCCGTGTTCGATTGCATCGGGATCGGGCACGAATTCGTGCTGGGTGCGTGGTCGGGCCTGCTGCCGGCGGTGCAGAGCGGCCAGATCGACGTGATGTGGGACGACCTCTACTACAAGGCCGAGCGGGCCAAGGTGGTGGACTTTTCCACCTACATGACCGCGGCCACCGGCGCGCTGGTGCCGGCGGGCAATCCGCGCAAGCTCGCCGCGCCGGCCGGCTTGTGCGGGCTGACGGCATCGTTCGCCATCGGCAGCAGCAACGAGGGCCTGACCAGGAAGCACAGCGAGGCCTGCGTGGCCGCGGGCAAGCCCGCCATCACCATGGTGCCGTTCCAGGACCTGGCCTCCGGCCTGCGCCTGCTCGACAGCGGCCGCACGGACGTGATCATGTGGGACCTGGCTTTCGTCGACAACCTGGCCAGCACGCAGAAGCAGAAATACGCGCGCGCGTTCTCGGTCTCCGAGGGCTTCGTGGTCGGCGCGGCGGTTGCCAAGCAGCGCCAGGACCTGCTGCACGCGATCCACGACGGCCTGCGCGCGGTGCAGGCGGCCGGCACGCAGAAGCGCATCTTCCAGAAGTACGGCGTCGATCCCGCGCTGGAAACCGCCAGCATCATCAAGGCCGAGTGAATGAAGACGGACCTCGCCCCCCTTGTTTTTCCGCAGGCGGGACCGTCATCGCGCCGGCGCGATGGCGCCCGCGGCGATGCCAACCGCTGTCGTGAGTGCTGAACATGAATTCCCCTTCGGCTTTGAACGAATTCGCTTCCTACCTGCTCTCCGGTTTCCTGTGGGGCGGCGCGTGGATCGCGGTCCAGATCACGGCGCTGGCGATGGCCATGGGCCTGGCGCTCGGCCTGGTGCTGGCGCTGATGCGCGGCTCGCGCTTCGCGCCGCTGCGCGGCGGCGCGTGGTTCTATATCTGGCTGATGCGCGGCACGCCGCAACTGCTGCAGCTGGTGTTCATCTTCGACGCCTTGCCCGCGCTGGGAATCAAGCTGGGCAGCTTCGCCACGGCGGTCATCGGCTTCGGCCTCAACCAGGCCGCCTTCAGTGCCGAGAACATCCGCGGCGGCATCGCTTCGGTGAACCGGAACCAGGCGGTCGCTGCGGGCTCGCTCGGCATGGGGCCGTTTCTGACGCTGCGCCGCATCGTCCTGCCGCAGGCGCTGCGCACCATCCTGCCCGGCATCGGCAACGACGTCATCAGCATGCTCAAGCTGACTTCCATCGCCTCCATCGTCTTCGTGCAGGAACTGACCTTCCGCGCGCAGCAGGTGGTGGGGCAGAACTTCCGCTTCTTCACGGTGTTCGCGGCGGCGGCGCTGCTCTACCTGCTGATGACCAGCGTGATCTCGCTGGTGCAAGGCTGGCTCGAGCGCCGGCTCGACCTCGACCGTCCGCGCCCGGCGCCGGAGGCGAGTCCGTGGCGGCGCCTGCTGGGATGGACGCCGGCCCGGCCCGCCCGCGCAGTCCGGCCGGCGGCCGCGAGCCCCGTGCCGGCGGCGCCGGTGCCGCCGGCCGGGGCCGAAGCGCCTTGCTGGCTGGGGCGCCTGATCTCCCCGCGCTCCGACGTTGCCGGCGCCAATGCCGGCGGCGCGCCGCTGATCGTCTGCCGCAACGTGCAGAAGCAATATGACGGGCGCGAGGTGCTCGCCGGCATCGACCTCACCGTCAACGCGGGCGAGGTGGTGGTCCTGCTCGGGCCGAGCGGCTCGGGCAAGAGCACCTTCCTGCGGATGGTCAACCACATGGAGGCGATGGACCACGGCGAAATCACGGTCGGCGGCAAGCACGTGGGCTACGACAAGTCGCCGATGGGCGTCATCAAGCCGCGCCACGACCTCGCCGCCGCGCGTGCCCGCGCGCGCATCAGCATGGTGTTCCAGCACTTCAACCTGTTCAGCCATCTCACCGCGCTCGAGAACGTCATGGAAGCGCCGGTGCGCGTGCACGGCGTGCCCGAACCCGAGGCGCGCGAGACCGCGCTGCGCCTGCTGGCCGAAGTCGGGCTGGAGCGCCATGCCGATCACCTGCCGCACCGGCTCTCGGGCGGGCAGCAGCAGCGCGTGGCGATCGCGCGCGCGCTGGCGATCTCGCCGCGCGTGATGCTGTTCGACGAGCCCACCTCGGCGCTCGATCCCGAACTCGTGGGCGAAGTGCTGAGCGTCATGCGCAAGCTGGCCCGCGCCGGCATGACCATGATCGTGGTCACGCACGAGATCCGCTTCGCGCGCGAAGTGGCCGACCGCGTGGTGTTCATGGACGGCGGCCGCGTGATCGAGCAGGGGCCGCCCGAGCAGGTGATCGACGCGCCGTCCCATGAGCGCACGCGCCGCTTCCTGGGCGTCGTGGACGGCGCGCCGGCGGTGCCGGCGCCGGTCGCCAGGATGCAGGTCGTTTCATGAGCGAAGTCAGGACACCGGGCTTCTGCGCCCTCTGCAAGTCGCGCTGCGGCTCGGTCATGGTGACCGAGGGCGGCCGCTTCCTGCGCCAGGAGCCCAATCCCGCGCACCCGACCGGCCAGGCGCTGTGCGTCAAGGGCAAGGCCGCGGCCGAGATGATCTACCGCGAGTCGCGCCAGCTCTACCCGCTGCGCCGCACGAACCCGAAGGGCAGCGCCGATCCGGGCTGGGTCCGCATCTCGTGGGAAGAGGCGCTGGATCGCACCGCCGCCGCGCTCGACGCGCAGCGCCGCGCGCACGGCGCCGAGAGCGTTGCCTTCGGCTGGACCACGCCGAGCGGCACGCCGTTCTCGGACGACCTGCGCTGGGTCGAGCGCTTCACCAATATCTTCGGCAGCCCCAACGTGGCCTACGGCACCGAGATCTGCAACTGGCACAAGGACCACGCGCATGCCTATACCTTCGGCCGCTCGATCGCCTCGCCCGACTTCGAGCACACCGGCTGCGTGGTGCTGTGGGGCCACAACCCCAGCGCGACCTGGCTCGACCACGCCACCGCCACCGGCGCGGCGGTGGCGCGCGGTGCCAGGCTGATCGTGGTGGACCCGCGCCGCGCCGGCTTCGCCGCGCGCGCCGACCAGTGGCTGCGGGTGCGCCCGGGCGCCGACGGCGCGCTGGCGCTCGGCATCGCGAACCAGATGCTGGCCAATGGCTGGTTCGACCAGGACTTCGTGCGCCGCTGGACCAACGGCCCTTTGCTGGTGCGCGACGACAACGGGCAATTCCTGCGCGCGCGCGAGCTGGCCCGGCCGCCCGCGGGCAGCCGGCCGGGCGACCTGGTGGCGCTCGGCGGCAAGGGAGAGCCGGTGCCGTACGCGCCGGACACGCGCACCTTCGGCACGGACGGCCTGCCCGCCCTGCGCGGCACCTTGCCGGCGGAACTGGCCGACGGCCGCACGGTGGACTGCCGCACCGCCTTCACGCTGTACGAGGCGCTGTGCGCCCAATATCCCCCCGCGCGCGTCGAAGCGCTGTGCTGGGTGCCCGCGGAACAGGTCACGGCGACGGCCCGGCTGCTGCACGAATCCGGCCCGGTCTGCTATTACGCGTGGAGCGGGATCGGCCAGCACACCAACGCCACGCAGACCGACCGCGCGCTGGCGATCCTGATGGCGCTGACCGGCAGCTTCGACGCGCCCGGCGGCAACGTCAGCTTCGGGCGCCCGCCCGCGGCCGACGTGTCCGGCGCCGAATGGATGCCGGCCGAGCAGGCCGCCAAGTGCATCGAGCTGGCCCGCTCGCCGCTGGGGCCGGGCCGGGACCGCTGGATCGGCGCCGACTCGCTGTACGCCGCCATCCTGGAGAAGCAGCCCTACGCGGTGCGCGCGCTGGTGAACTTCGGGCGCAACTTCCTCGTCAACCACGCCAACGCGCAACGCGGCGCGCGGGCGCTGGCGGCGCTCGAGTTCTACGTGCATTGCGACGTGGTGATGAACCCCACCGCGGCGCATGCCGACATCTTCCTGCCGATCAACACGCCGTGGGAGCGCGAATCGCTGCGCGTCGGCTTCGAGGGCAGCGCCGCCGCCGAGCGCCTGGTGCAACTGCGGCAGGCCGCGATCCCGAGCCGCGGCGAGTCGCGCGCCGACGGCTTCGTGGTGTTCGAGCTGGCCAGGCGCCTCGGCATGGGCGACGCCTTCTGGCAGGGCGACATCGAAGCCGGGCTGGCGCACGTGCTGGCGCCGTCGGGCCTGACGCCCGCCATGCTGCGCGCGCAGCCCGGCGGCATCTCCTATCCTGCCGAGACCCGCTACCGGCAATACGAGACGCGCGGCTTCAAGACCGCGACCGGGCTGGCCGAGATCTACTCGGAGGTGTTCCATCTCGCCGGGCAGCCGGCTTTGCCGGCGTTCGTGGAGCCGGCCGCCTCGCCGCTGCGCGATGCGGATGCGGCCGCGCGCGCCTACCCGCTGGTGCTCACCTCGGCCAAGGTGGTGCAGTACTGCCACGGCCAGCACCGCGACATCCCCTCGCTGCGCAGGCGCGCGCCGCACCCGGAAGTCAGCCTGCACCCCGACGCGGCGGCCGCGCGCGGCATCGCCGACGGCGACGAGATCGAATTGCTGACGCCGATGGGCGGCGCGCAGGCCCGCGCCAGGTTCGACCGCAGCCTGGACGCGCGCGTGGTGTGCGCGCAGTACGGCTGGTGGCAGGCCAATGCGGCGCTGGGCCTGCCCGGCTACGATGCGCTGGCGGCCGGCAGCGCCAGCGTGAACCGCGTGCTGCCCGACGCGCAGGCCGATCCCGTGAGCGGCTCGGTCGGGCTGCGCTCGGGGCTTTGCGAAGTGCGCCTTGCGGCCGGCCGGGCGCCGCGGGCCTGGGAAGGCTGGCGCGATTTCCGCGTCGAGGCGATGCGGCGGGAATCCGCCGACGTGGTCTCGCTGAGGCTGGCGCCGGTCGACGGCCTGCCGCTGCCGCCGTTCCGCGGCGGCCAGCACGTCACGGTGCGGATACCGGCGCCGGACGGCGCAGCGCCGCTGGTGCGCTGCTATTCCCTGTCGGGTGCGGCCGGCGGGCCGGCTTACCGGATCTCGGTCAAGCTGGCGCGCGGGGACGCGCGTGGGGGCCAGGGCGCGCCCAGCGGCTCGGCGGCGATCCACGCGCTCGACGCCGGCGCCGTGCTGGCGCTGCAGGCGCCGGCCGGGCGCTTCCACCTGCGCGACATGGATACCGCGTCGCCGGTGCTGATGGCCGCGGCCGGCATCGGCATCACGCCGCTGCTGTCGATGCTGCACGAGACGCGGCGGCGCAATCCGGCGCGGCCTGTCACGCTGCTGTACGGCGTGCGCGCGCGGGCCGACCATGCCTTCCGTGCCGAGCTCGAGGCGCTGCGCGCGGCCATGCCGAATGTGCGCGTGCTGACCTACTTCAGCGCGCCGGCGGCCGGCGCGGACGGCGGGCACGAACGGGCCGGCCGTCTCGACGCGCAGGCCCTGCTGCCGTGGTACGTGCCCGGCATGGATGCCTATCTGTGCGGTCCCGGCCCGATGGTGCGGGCGCTGACCCGGGCGCTGCGCGATGCCGGCGCCGGGGACGGCGCCATCCATGCCGAAGCCTTCGGCCCGTCGAGCCTCGAGGCGGCGCCCCGCGCGGACCTGGTCCCGCAGGCCGTCACCTTCGCGCGCTCCGGCGGCACCATGACGTGGCGCCCCGATGGCGGCTCGCTGCTGGACCAGCTGGCGGCGTCGGGCCGGGCCATGGCCAGCGGTTGTCGCGCAGGCCAGTGCGAAAGCTGCATAATCCGGGTGATCGACGGCAGCGTGGCGCATCCGGAAGGCAGCGCCCCGGTGCCGGGCGGCCGGTGCCTGCCCTGCGTCTGCGTGCCCACTTCGCCGTTGACGCTCGATCTATGACCCGCCATTGTTGCCGGCCGCGCCGCGGCCCCGAGGCGGGAATGAGGAGTGAACGAGGAGTGAACGAGTAATGAGTCGACCGCCGCCCAGCCCAGCCGCGCTGCCCCTGGCCCGGACCCGGACGGAGAGCCTGCGGCTGCAGCTCGAGCAGGACATCGTGTCGGGCAAGCTGCGCCCGGGGCAGAAGCTGGACGAGGAAGAGATCGCCGCGCGCTTCGGCCTGTCGCGCACGCCGGTGCGCGAAGCCATCAAGGCGCTGTCGTCGTCTGGCCTGCTGGACGTGCGCCAGCACCAGGGCGCCTACGTGGCGCAGCTGACGCTGCAGTCGATCGCCGAAATGCTCGAGATGATGGGCGTGCTCGAAGTGGCGTGCGCCGAAATGGCGGCCCGCCGCCACACCGCCGCCGACCGCGCGGCCATCGGCGCGGCCCGGCGCGAATGCGAGGCGGCCCAGGCCGGGCCCGACCCGGTCGCCTTCTACGCCGCCAACGTGCGTTTCCACGACGCCATCTACTCGGCCGCGCACAACGATTACCTGCGCCAGCAGGCGCGCGCGCTGCGCGTGCGGCTCGAACCGTACCGGCGGCAGATCTCCTACCACGAAGGCCTCATCCAGAAGTCGGTCCGGGAGCACGCCGACATCGTCGAGGCGATCTTCTCGATGGATCCCGAACGCGCGCGGGTGGCGATGCGCGGCCATATCGCCGCGCTGGCGAGCGACATCGCCTCGCTGTCGTCGCTGGTCGCCAGCCCGGCCCAGGCCGCGGGCTTCTAGCCGCGCGGCGCCTGCCTCCCGGAGGCTCTTCCGCGGTTCTTTTCCGCAGTCTTCTTGCGCGCTTTTTTCCCGTGCTTCAAGGGGCGGTATAGTGCTGCCTGCGCGCCGTGCGGCGCGCCGCACGGCATGGCCGGGCGCGAGAGCAATCCAGGTATCCAGGAGCCGGGCAGACATGCCGAAAACCAAGACCCAGCCGGACGGCGCCGAGACCTTGGCCGGTCATGGGGACGACCGCGCCGCGGCGCCGGCCCGGCGGCGCACCCCCGCCGCGGTCGGGAAAGCCGCCGCCAAGGCGCCGTCCGCCAAGCCGGCCGCGCCGCGCGGCCGCGCCGCCAGGGCGCCCGCCGTGCGCAGCGAGTCGGCGATCAACCGGCGCCAGCGCCAGATCGACGCCAAGCGCGAGACCATCATCGGCGCCGCGCTGGGCCTGTTTTCCCGCTTCGGCCTGCACGGCACCAGCCTCGACCAGGTGGCGCAGCGCGCCGACGTTTCCAAGAGCAACCTGCTCTATTACTTCCCCAACAAGGAAGAGCTCTACCTCGCCGTATTGCGCGACCTGCTGACCGTGTGGCTGGCGCCGCTGCGGGACTTCAGCGCCGACCAGGATCCCAGCCAGGCCATCGGCGACTATATCCGCCGCAAGCTCGTCACCTCGCGCGACCATCCGGACGCGTCGCGCCTGTTCTGCCTGGAGGTGGTCCAGGGCGCGCCGCTGCTGCGCGACGAACTGGCGCATGAGTTGCGCGAGCTGGTCGAGCAGAAATCCGAGGTCATCCGCGCCTGGGTGGCGGACAACCGCCTGGCGCCGGTCGAGCCGCATCACTTCCTGTTCGCGCTGTGGTCCACCACGCAGCATTACGCCGACTTCGGCGTCCAGGTCCAGGCGCTGACCGGCCGCACGCTCGAAGACCCCGGGTTCTTCGAGGAGGCCGTCGCCAACGTGCAGCGTATCGTGCTGCACGGCGTGCTGCCGCAGGCCGGGTCCTAGGTCTCACGCAGGCCCCGGCCTCAGGCCGGCGCGATCTCGTGATAGCGCCGGTCGAAGTAGATCAGGCCGTGCGCGCTGTCGCCCACCGAGATGGCCAGCGCCTGGCAGAACAGCACGTCATGCGTGCCCACGCTGGTGCGGCTGACGATGCGGCAGTCGAACGAGACCGCCGCGTCCTCCAGCACCGGCGCTCCCGTCGCGCGGCGCTGCCAGCGGCCCGCGGCGAAGCGCTCCGCCATCGGCGTCTTGCCGCCGAACAGGCCGGAGATCGCCTGGTGCCCCGCGCGCAGCGCATTGACGCAGAGCACGCCATTCTGGTCGAAGGCCGGATAGACCGAGGCGCTGCGGTTCAGGCAGACCAGCAAGGTCGGCGGCGCGTCCGTGACGCTGCAGACCGCCGAGGCGGTGAAGCCGGCGCGGCCGCCGGGGCCGTCGGTGGTGATGATGTTCACCGCGGCGCCGAGGCGCGACATCGCATGGCGGAAGTCGTCCTTGCTTGGCTGCGCCGCATCGGCGTCGTTCCATGCCGCGCAGGCGGGGGCGGCGGGCTGCGCGGGTCGAAGGTGGGTCATGGCTTGCTCCAGAGGTCCGGGGGGCGGGAGGTTCGGCAGAGGTTCGGCAGCGGTTCGGCAGAGGTTCGGCAGAGGTTTGGCAGAAGCGCGATCGTCAGGCCAGCACGCAGGCTTCGTCGAAACCGAGGCGCGGCAGGCGCCCGAACACCTTGGCGCTGTCGCCATGGCCAAGGTTGATCAGGAAGTTGGTGGTCCACGTGGTGCCGGCCAGGAAGGCCTGGTCGACCAGCGCCTTGTCGAAGCCGGACATCGGCCCCGCGTCCAGCCCCAGCCCGCGCGCGGCCAGGATCAGGTAGGCGGCCTGGAGCGTGCCGTTGCGGAACGCGGTCTCGTGGGCCGCGGCGGGGCTGCCGGTGAACCAGCTGCGCGCGTCCGCATGCGGGAACAGCGCGGGCAGCTTGTCGTAGAACGCCGTGTCCCACGCCGCGATCACCGTCACCGGCGCCGCCATCGTTTTCTCGAGGTTGCCCTTCGACAGGGCCGGCGCCAGGCGCCGCTTGCCTTCCTGCGTGCGGACGAAAACGAAGCGCGCCGGCGAGCAGTTGGCCGAGGTCGGTCCCATCCTGAGCAGGCCGTACAGGCGCCGCAGCAGTTCGTCGGCGACCGGCTCGTCGTGCCAGCCATTGTGGCTGCGGGCACCGGTGAAGAGCGTGTCCAGGGCGTCCTGGCCGATGGCTGTGGTCATGCTGCGTGCTCCGTCGTCGTGGGGGCGAGGCTTGCCGCGCCGGCGAGGAAGGCGAGCAGGCCGCGGTTGAAGGCCGCGGGGCTGGTCACGTTGTGCGCGTGGGCGCCGGTGGGCGCGAGTTCCAGCGTGGCGCGGGCCAGGCCGAGCGACAGCTCCTGGGAGCTGGTCCAGGGCACCAGCAGGTCGTCGCGCGCGGCGCTGACCCACACCGGTACGGCGATCTCGCCGAGCCGGGCATGCACGTCGAAGGCCTTGAGCGCGCCGATGCGCGCGAGCATGGTCTCCGTGCCCGGGAAGTGGGCAAACGCGTGGTCGACTTCGTCCTGCACCAGCGCGGCGTTGGCGGCCGACCATGCCGCCGGGTAGAGAAACAGCGGCTGCGCCTCGACATAGGCGCGCGCGCCCGCCGCGTGCAGCAGCGCCAGCCGCGCGGCGAAGCAGCGCGCCGTATGCGGGCTCAGGCGCGCCCACGCGTTGACCAGCGCCAGGCTCGCCACCCGTGCGGGCGCGTCGAGCGCGAGCTGCAGGCCGACGAGGCCGCCCAGCGCGTGGCCCACCACGTGGCAGCGCGCGGTATGGCTGTCATCGAGGATCTCGATCACATCCGCGGCCATGTGCGCGATGGCATAGTCGGCGGGCAGGGCGCCGGCGCTGCGGCCTGTGCCGCGCTGGTCGTAGGCGAGCACGCGGTAGCCGGCTTCCACCAGGCCGGCGATCTGCGCCCGCCAGTAGGCGGCCGCGCCGCCCAGGCCCGAGGACAGCAGCACGGTGGGCGCGCCGGCATCTCCGGTGCCGTGGATGTCGTAGGTCACGGTCATGGTCAGGCCCGCTTGCCGACGTTGGCGATCGAGGCGATTTCCACCAGCGCGTCGGGCTTGACCAGGCCGCACTGGATGCAATAGCGCGCCGGTTTCACGCCGGCGAAATACTCGGCATAGACCGCGTTGATGGCGGCGTAGTCGGCCCAGTCCTTGAGCATGATCATGTTGAACGTGACGTCGTCCAGGGTGCCGCCGGCTTCGGCCAGCACGCCTTTGACGAGGTCCAGCACGTGGCGGGTCTGGGCCGCGGCGTCGCCGACGTGGACCACGTTGTTGTCCTTGTCGAACGGCAGCGTCCCGGAGACGAAGACGAAGCCTTCGGCCAGCACGCCGGGCACGAAGGGGGCGATGGGGGTGCCGGTACCGGCCGGGATCAGGGCTTGCTTGGGCATGGTGGTTTCCTGTGCGCGGGGTTTGGGGGCGAGAGCGGGGTCAGGCGGGTTCGGCCGTGGCGGCGCAGGCGGGGGCGTGCGCCACCGCGCGGCAGAAGTCGTCGACCGTGGCGACCCAGCCGAAGAAGGTCTCCACGTTGTAGACCGCCGCGGCCTGGATGGCCGGGCCGCCAAGCTCGTGCGTCGCGTCTTCGAGCATGAGCCCGAAGTATTCGAGATGGAACGCGTCGCGCAGCGTGGATTCCACGCACACGTTGGTGGCGATGCCGGTGAACACGAGGTTGCGGATGCCGCGCGCGCGCAGCGTGCTGTCGAGCGTGCTGTTGAAGAAGCCGCTGTAGCGCGTCTTGGGCACCACGATGTCGCCGGCCTGGGGCACCAGCGCGTCGATCAGCGCGTAGTCCCAGCCGCCCTTGGCGAGGAAGCGGCCCTGCAGTTCCGGGTGCCGGCGCATGGTCTTCAGGGCATTGGACTTGTGCCAGTTCGGCGAGCCGGGGCCGCCGGCCTCCACGTACGCCGCATCCCAGCCGTTCTGCAGGAAGACGACGGGCATGCCGGCGGCGCGCGCGGCCGCGACGGCGCGCACCACGTTGTCGATCACGCCGCGCGCGCCGGAGATGTCGAAGCCGGCGCTGTCGACATAGCCGCCGGGCGTGGCGTAGGCGTTCTGCATGTCGACGACGATCAGCGCCGTGTTGCCGCGCTGCACCGCGAGCGGCTCCGGGCGCGCGGGTATCACCAGCGGGGCCGGCGTGCCGGGCAGCGAGGGCAGGCCGGCGGCGGTATCAGAGGTCAGGGTCTGGTTTTTCGGGGGCGTCATGGCTGGCTCCGTTCAGGCGGCAAGCGCCGTTTGTCCCGCCAGGCTCGGCACCGGCGTATCGGCGCCGGCGCGGCTCTTCATCAGCGGCTGGATCCGTTCGCCGAACGCCTTCACGCCGCCGACGAAGTCATCGAAGGTCAGCAGGACGCCCTCGGTGCCGGGGACCTCGGCCACTTCGTCCAGCATGCGGGCGATGGAGGCGTAGGAGCCGACCAGCGTGCCCATGTTGATATTGACGGCGGAGGTCGGGTCGGCCATCTGGCGCACATTGGTGTCCTTGCCGGAGCGGGTGTCGGCCGCGCCCTGCTGGCCCAGCCACGCAATGGCTTCCTGGTCGGCGCCGGCCTTGTAGTGCTCCCACTTGGCGCGGGCCGCTTCGTCGGTCTCGTCGGCGATCACCATCATCAGCACGTAGGTGGTGACGTGGCGCCCGGTCCTGGCGGTGGCTTCGATCAGCTTCTCGGCGGCCGGCGCGAAGGCCTTGGGCGTGTTCACGCCCTTGCCGAAGCAGAAGTTGTAGTCGGCGTACTGCGCGGAGAATTCCATGCCGGCATCGCTCTGGCCGGCGCAGATGACCTTCATGTCGGCTTGCGGGCGCGGGCTCAGGCGGCAGTCTTCCATCTGGAAGTGGTCGCCCTTGAAATCGGACTTGCCGGACTCCCACAGGTCGCGCAGGACCTGGATGTATTCGGACAGGTAGGCGTAGCGCGTGGAGAAGAACTCGTCGCCGGGCCACATGCCCATCTGCGAGTACTCGGGCCGTTGCCAGCCGGTCACCAGGTTGAGCCCGAAGCGGCCGTTGGAGATCGAGTCGATGGTCGATGCCATGCGCGCGACGATGGCCGGCGGCATCACGAGGGAGGCGGAAGTCGCGAACAGCTTGATCTTGCTGGTCACGGCGGCCAGGCCCGCCATCAGCGTGAACGATTCCAGGTTATGGTCCCAGAACTCCGTCTTCCCGCCGAAGCCGCGCAGCTTGATCATGGACAGCACGAAGTCCAGCCCGTAGTGTTCCGCGCTCTGTGCGATCTGCTTGTTCAGTTCGAAGCTCGGCTTGTACTGCGGTGCGTTCTCCGAGATCAGCCAGCCGTTGTTGCCGATGGGGATGAAGATGCCGACGTTCATGAAGGGCCTCATGGGTGAGAGTGAGTGCGATAGGCGCATGAACGTTTAGCAATCGTCGTGCCAAATATATAAACCTATAAAAATCAGTTACTTGTAAAATCGCGACGGCATCTGTTTGACCAAATGGTCCAAGTTGGATCAAAAGGTCTTGTGCCGCCGCGTCAGGATGGTGCGGCGGGCGCCCGGTTTGGGTGCGGCCGCGCGCTGCCGCCGGGCGCCGCGGCCCTCAGACCAGGGTCGACAGCACCTCGCGGCTCCAGGGCTTGAGCTCGTCGAGGCGGCCTTCGCGGACCTTGCGCGCCCAGTCGGGATCCACCAGCAGGCCCCGGCCGACCGCGGCGAGATCGAAATCGCCGCGCTCGGCCATCTTCAGCAGGTGGTCGATGCCCGTGACGCCGCTTTCCTGTCCCATCAAGGTGTCGATGTGTTCGCCCGTCATGGCGATCGAGCCGACCGTGATGCTCGGCTTGCCGGACAGCTCGCGGGTCCAGGCGGCCAGGTTGCGGTCGGTGCCGAACTCGCCCTCCCAGAACCGGCGCTGCGAGCAATGGAACACGTCCACCCCGGCATCGCTCAGCGGTTCGAGGAAGCCCAGCAGCTCGCCGGGATCGGCGAACAGTTTCGAATGGAAGTCCTGGACGCGCCACTGCGAGAAGCGCAGCGAGATCGCGAAGCCGGGGCCGGTGGCGCGGCGGATCTCGCGCACGGTATCGGCGGCCAGGCGCACGCGGTTCTGCAATGAGCCGCCGTACTCGTCGGTGCGCTTGTTGGTGCCCGGCCAGAAGAACTGGTCGAACAGGTAGCCATGCGCGGCGTGGATCTCCACGCCGTCGAAGCCGGCGGCCTGCGCGTTCAGCGCGCCTTGCCTGAAGGCCTCGACGACGGCGTCGATGTCCTGCTGCGTCGCCGCCTCGCCGTCGTGCGTGAGCGCGTGGCCGATGCCGCCGAACCAGCCCGACGGGCCGACCCGCGGCGGCGGCGCGTCGCCGGCCGCGCGCGGTGCGTACAGGCTCTCGACCATGTGCTGCTTCATCTGGCCGACGTGCCAGAGCTGCGCGATGAGCGGCGTGTCTTCGGCATGCACCGCGCGCACCACCGCGGCCCAGCCCTGCAACGCGTCGTCGCCGTACATGCGCGGCGCGTTCTCTTCATTAGCGGCCGCCGCGTGGGGAACCCAGGTTCCCTCGGTGATCACGAGCCCCACGCCGCCGCGCGCGCGCCGGGCGTAATACGCCGCGTTGGCCGGGCCGGGCACGCCACCGGGCGCCATGGTGCGCGTCATCGGCGGCATCACGATGCGGTTCTTCAGCGCAAGCGGGCCGATGCGCACGGGCTCGAAGAGCTTCGCCGTGCGCGCGACTGGCACGGCGGACGGGCTGCCGTGGGCAACGTGCGGGAACGATTCGATTGTCATTGTGGTTTTCAAGGTGGCGGGGTTGACGAAGGCAAGGCCGCCCGCGCGCGGGCGCGCTTGCGGGCAGCGGATCGCCCGCCACCATAACCATGCGCCGGGCCGCGATAAACGGCGCGCACGGAGACAGTCTGTCGCCCGCGCGGCGGCAATCGCGCGGATGCGGCGCTGGCCGGGGCGCCATCCATCGAGCCGGCACCGTCAATGACTGCTGGCACAGACATTGCGTGCCACGCTGGCCGCCGCGCCCCGCTGCGCGGCATTTCGCTTCCGTCGGTTTCCGGGAAATCTCCAAATGAGGAAAAAAGTCGCGCGCCTGGTAACGCTGGCGCTATCCGTCTGCGCGCTGGCCACCGGCGCCGCCATGGCGCAGCCATATCCGGCCAGGCCGGTCAGGCTGATCGTGCCCTTCCCGCCGGCCGGCGCGACCGATGTGCTGGGCCGCGCCATCGCCCAGAAGCTCTCGGAAGGCCTCGGCCAGCCGGTGCTGGTGGAAAACCGTCCCGGCGCGGGCAGCACCATCGGCTCGGACCAGGTCGCCAAGGCGGCGCCCGATGGCTACACGCTGCTGCTGGCATCCGGTTCGCTCGCCATCGCGGCCAACCTCTACGGCAAGCTTGGCTTCGACGTGATCAAGAGCTTCACGCCGGTCTCGCTGGTCGGCCACGTGCCGCACATGCTGGTGGTGAATCCGTCGGTCCCGGCCAACTCGGTAAAGGAACTGATCGCCCTGGCCAAATCCAGGCCGGGACAGTTGAGCGCGGCGTCGCAGGGCAACGGCACGCTGTCCCACCTGGAGCTGGAGATGTTCAAGGAGGCCGCCGGCGTCGACATCCTGCATGTGCCCTACAAGGGCAGCAACAACGTCATGCCGGATCTGCTGGCGGGCAATGTCTCGGTGTTCTTCGACAGCGTGCCGTCGTCGATGCCGCTGGTGAAGAACGGCAAGCTCAAGGCGCTCGGCGTGGTCGGCGCGAAGCGCCTGCCCACCAGCCCGGATATCCCGACGCTTGCCGAAGCCGGCCTGCCCGGGTTCGAGGTCAAGAACTGGTTCGCCCTGCTGGCGCCGGCCGGCACGCCCAAGGAGATCGTGCAAGTGCTCAACGCGCAGGTGCAGAAGGCGGTCGCCGCGCCGGACCTGGCGGAGCGCATGGCCAGCCAGGGCGTGGTGCTGGAGGCCAGCACGCCGGTACAGCTTGCCGCGCTGGTGAAGACCGACGTGGCCAAGTGGGGCAAGGTCGTCAAGGACGCCAACGTGCGCATGAACTGAGCGCGGCGGCGCTCCCCGGTGCCGGCGCCGCCGACGGTGGCGTCCGCCGGCATCGGCGCGGACAGGGGGCTACGCGGCAGGCAATGCGCGCGCCGATGCGAGGTACATGCGCACCAGTTCGCGCGTTTCGTTCGCCACCGCGCGGCGCAGCGCCGGCTTGTCCTGATCGGCGCCGCGCGCGCCCAGCACGCCCTTGAGCAGGTGCAGCAGGACTGCCGCCATCGCTTCCGCGCGCGCCGCGGGCAGGTTGGGCGCGGCCTTCTTGACGATAGCCATCACACCGTGCCGCATCGCCGCGCGGAACTGGGCGCGCTTGTCGTCGCTGCCGGCGCCGGCGTCCAGCAGTGCGATGGCGAAGCTGCGCTCGGCCTTGAGCGCCAGCATGAAGTCCACCAGCGCGGCCGCCAGCGCCTCGGGCGGCATCGCCGCGGCGCGCTGCTCCACCTCGGCCAGGCCGTCGACGGCCAGCTTGGCGTAGCGCAGCAGCAGGGTATCGGCGAGCGCTTCCTTCGACGGGAAGAAGCGGTAGAGCGAGCCGATGGCCGTGTCCGAGCGCGCCGCGATCTCCGTCATGGTGGCCGCCTCGTAGCCTTTTTCCAGGAAGATCTCCGCGCCCGCCTCCAGGATCGCCGCGACGCGGATGCGGCCGCGCTGGCGCTTCGGTTCGTTGGCGCCGGCGCCCGGCTGGGTGAAGGGTTCGGAAGACATGTCGGCGGGGATGCGATAGGAGGAGCGGGGCATGCTAGCACGGGGGCCGCGCGGCCCGTTCCCGGTGCCGGCTGCGCTGGACCTTGCCGAAATGCAGCGACAGGTACACGCCCATCGCCAGCGCGCCGGCCAGCAGCACCGCCAGCTCCGCGCCGAACGCCAGCCCGACCGGATGGCGGGACAGCAGGAACAGGCCGGCCACGAGATTGGCGAAGCCCCACAAGCTGTTGAGAATGGGCGGGGAATCGCCGACCCCGCGCGGCCGCGCGAACGGCGTGGGAAACGGCATGCCGCGCAGCCCCGAGCTGAGGTGCGGAATGCTGTTGCAGAGCAGCGCTCCGCAGAAGAAGGTGGAGAAGTGGATCATGGCGTCGCCGTGATGGTTGAGGAGCGGGGTCAGGAAAGAGAGGCGCGGCGGCCGGCCCGCGCGGCGAAGAACCTCGCCAGCGGCGGCCTCAGCAGAAGGACGGCCAGGAAGCGCAGCATCTGCATGGCCATGACGAACGGCACGTCGACATGGCTGGAGGCGGCGATGAGGGCCACCGTGTCCGCGCCGCCCGGGCTCATGGCCAGGTAGGCGCTGAGCGGATCGACGCCGGTGGCCAGCACCAGCAGCGCGGCGAGCGCGCCGCATGCGCCGACCAACGCGAGCGTGCACATCAGCAGCCGGGGCAGCGCCCGGGCCGCATGCAGGAGCAGCGGCCGGGTAAAGCGAAAGCCGATGCGCCAGCCGACCATGGCGTAGGCCAGCATCAGCAGCCAGGGCGGCAGCGCGAGCCGGATCCAGCCATGATGGGCAAGGTACATGCCGGCGAACAGCGGCAGCAGGAAGGCGCCGGCGCGGATGCGCAAGCGGTGCGCGATCGCCGGGCCCAGCACGGCAAGCGCGAGCGTCTCGAGCAGCGGCAGCCAGGGGACCGGCGCGAACCAGCCGGCCGCGAGGTGCGCATGATGCTCGCCCACACCCCAGATCCTGGCCACCACGGCGGCGACCGCGGCCACCACGATTACGCGCAGGTACTGCATGAAGGCCACCAGCTCGGCGTCGCCGCCATAGGATTCGGCCATCAGGATCATGGCGGTGGCGGCGCCCGGGCTCAGCCCCCACAGCGCCGTGGTGCCGGGCAGCACGCGCCGGCGCGTCAGCCACCATCCCAGCGCGCCGCTGACCGCGATCACCGAGACCACGCCGGCGGCAAACACCGGCCAGCGCCCGGCGACCGTGCCGTAGAACCATGACGGCAGCATGCTGGCGATCATGCAGCCGATCAGCCCCTGCGACACCAGGAACGCCGCCGGCGCCACGCGCAGGCGCGCCCCGGCGGCGCTCGCCATGATGCCTGCCAGCAACGGTCCGAACAGCCGCGCAGCCGGCACGCCGAGCCACTCCAGCGCGGCGGCGAGCGCGGCGGAAAACCCCGCCAGCGCCACCCAGCGGAGCACGCGGCCGGCCTTTCCGGTGGCGGAATCCGGCGCGCGGGGCGGGTTCCGGGTGATGGCGTCGGGCATCTTGGCGCTCTGCTTGCAGGTGTCGATATGCGAGGATATTCTCGCAAAAAATAGTAGAAGGTATCTTCGCATAAGTCAACGCGGACGCGCCGCGATTGCAGCCCGGTATGCCCTTCGATAGAATGCAAACAATTCTTATTTGCAATTGAATCGGGGGCACGAGCCCTGCCAGGGGAACAACGATGCCGGCCGCCGCACCTCTCCCGCACCAACACATCCACGCGCTTTACAGCGACCACCACCGCTGGCTGCAGGGCTGGCTCGGCCGCAAGCTGGGCAACGCCTTCGACGCCGCCGACGTGGCGCAGGACGTGTTCATGCGCCTGCTGGCGCGTCCGGCCGCCGTCGAGATGCGCGAGCCGCGCGCCTACCTGAGCACCATCGCCCACGGGCTGGTGGTCGAGCGCTGGCGGCGGCGCGAGCTGGAGCTGGCGTGGCTGGAGACGCTGGCCGCGCTGCCCGAGCCCGAGGCGCCGTCGCCCGAGAGCCGGCTACTGTTCCTGGAGGCGCTGATCGCGGTGGACGCCATGCTCGACAGCCTCAAGCCCAAGGTCCGCACCGCCTTCCTGCTGGCCCAGCTCGACGGGCTGACCTGCCCGCAGATCGCCACGCGCCTGGGCGTGTCGCTGTCGACGGTGGAGCGCTATATCGCCAGCGCGCTGCGCCACTGCTACCAGTTGCGCTTCCACGCATGAGCGCGGCCCGCAGCGCGTCCGCCGGCATGGCCGCGGCGGCGGACGCCGCCGAGATCCCCGGCAACATCGTCGACGAGGCCATCGCCTGGGCGGTGCGCCTGGATTTCAACGTGCCCACGCCGCAGGGCCGCGAGGCGTTCGCCCGCTGGCTGGCGGCCAGCCCGCTGCATGCCGCGGCATGGGGGCGGGTGCAGTCGCTCAACGCCGACTTCGCGCGGTTGCCGGCGCGGCTCGCGCACGACACCCTCGACGCCGCCGACGCCCTGCGCGCGGCGCGCGCGCGCCAGCGCCGCGACGCCCTGCGCGCGCTGGCCTTCGGCAGCGTCGCGCTGGCGGCGGGATGGTCCGGCTACCGCCACGCACCGTGGCAGCGCCTCGTGGCCGACTACAGCACCGCCACCGGCGAGCGCCGCACCATCGCGCTGGCGGACGGCACCGTGGTCGTGCTCAATACCGACAGCGCCGTCGACGTGCGCATGGACAGCGTGCAGCGCCGCATCACGCTGCGCCGCGGCGAGATGCTGGTCACCACCGGGCACGATGCGCAGGCGCGCGCGCGGCGTCCGTTCTGGGTCGGCACGCCGTTCGGCGCCATGCAGGCGCTGGGCACGCGCTTCACGGTGCGGCTGTACGCGGCGGACGCGCGCATCAGCGTGCAGGAGGGCGCGGTGCAGCTCCATCCGGCCACCGGCCTGCCCGCCGATCCCGGCGCGCCCATCGTGCATGCCGGGCAGAGCGGCCGGCTCGGCGCCGACGGTGCCTCGCTGGTGCCGGCGCCCGCGGCCGACCCGGCCGGCTGGGTGGACGGCGTGATCGCCGCGCGCGGCATGCGGCTGGACGCGCTGCTGGCCGAGCTGGCCCGCTACCGCAGCGGCCATGTCGGCTGCGACGCGCGCGTGGCCGCGCTGCCCGTGTCGGGCGTGTTCCAGCTCGGCGACACCGACGCCACGCTGCAATTCCTGGTGCAGACGCTGCCGGTCAAGGTGCGTTTCCTCACGCGCTTCTGGGTCATGGTGGGCCCGGACGGCACGGCCTGAGCGGGCCGGGGCGGTCCCGCGGCGGCCCGCCCGAAAAAAAACGGAGAAAAACTGAGGGGATTGGCGTTTTCGCTCGGCAGACAAGTAGAAGCCCTCCTGCAACCTGCCGTATCCGATCCGCCCGAATCCGCCGATGTCCGCTCCTGCCCCCCGTTTCTCGCGCTTGTCCCGCCGTGCCCTCTCCCGCCGTGCCCTCTCCCTCCGCGCCGATGCCGCCCCGGCCCCGCGCCCGCTGACGCTGGCCCTGCGCGCCGCGTTGCTGGGCCTGGCGCTGGGCAGCGCGGCCGTGCCGCGCATGGCCTGCGCGCAGGCCGCCACGGCCCCGGCCAACGCCCATGCCTACGGCATCGCCGCCGGACCGCTGGAGCCCGCGCTGAACCAGTTCGCGCGCGCCGCGGGCATCAACCTGTCGTATGACGCCGCCGCCGTCGGCGGCCTGGCCACGCATGGCCTGTCCGGCAGCTACGGCGTCGAGGCCGGCCTGCGCCGGCTGCTCGACGGCACCGGGCTCGAGGCCGTGCCGCAGGCCGGCAGCGGCTACAGCCTGCGCAAGGCCAGCGCCGCCGCCATCGCCGCGGCACCCGCGGCCGCCGGGCCCACGCTGCCCGCCGTGGAAGTGCGCGGCCAGCGCGAGCTGAGCGCCACCACCGACGGCAGCGGCAGCTACGGCGCGCGCGCCGTGACGAACTTCGGCAAGGCGCCCGTCGCGCAGAAGGACATTCCCAGCTCGGTCTCGGTGCTGACCCGCCAGCAGCTGGACGACCAGGACATCCGCACGCTGCAGGAGGCGCTGCTGTACACGCCCGGCCTGACCTCGGTGAACTACGGCGACGGCTCGGCCTACTTCAACGCGCGCGGCTTTCCCGTCAACGTGCAGTACGACGGCATCTCGCTGCTCAACGGCATCCAGTACCAGTCGCAGTTCGACCTGGCCATGTACGACCGCCTCGAAGTCTTCCGCGGCCCCTCCGGCCTGATCGACGGGCAGGGTTCGCTGGGCGGCAGCGTCAACCTGGTGCGCAAGCAGCCCGGCGACAAGTTCCGCTTCGTCAGCGAAACCTCGGTCGGCTCCTGGGCCGCGCTGCGCGAGATGATCGACGTGACCGGGCCGCTCAACGAGGCCGGCACGCTGCGCGGCCGCGCGGTGGTGGTGGGCAGCAAGAGCAACAGCTTCGTCGACGGCCAGAGCAGCAAGCTCGGGCTGGGCTACGGCATCATCGAGTACGACCTGACGCCGCGCACCACGGTGTCGCTGTCGGCCGCCTACCAGGTCAATCCGCTCGACAATTTCGACTACGGCGTGGGCGTCGACACCAGCGGCACGCCAGTGATCGGGCCGCGCGGCCGCTCGCAGAACTACGGGCCGGGCTGGAACACCTCCTACCAGTCGATGCAGGAAGTCAACGGCACGGTGACGCACCGCTTCGACAACGACTGGAAGTCGCAGACCACGCTGTATTACCGCCATTCGCTGAGCCGCGGCGCGTATGCCTACGCCGCCACGCCGGAAGCGGGCACCGGCCTGGCCGACTATTTCGGGCAGGGGCAGCGCAACACCAACGAATGGCTGGGCTTCGACTCCAACGTGTCGGGCACGGTCAAGCTGTTCGGGCGCGAGCATCACCTGCTGTTCGGCGCCAATTATTCGTCGCTGTGGCAGGACAGCCTGAACACCTATCCCGACCTCGGCACGCACGACATCTTCAACCCGGTCATCCCCAGGCCCGACCTGAACAACTTCGACAACGGCACCGATACGCGCACCATCCAGTACGGCGTCTACGGCCAGGCCCGGCTGCAGGTGCTCGATCCGCTGTCGCTGGTGCTGGGCGGGCGCGAGGTCTGGTTCCAGCAGAAGACCCGCACCGTGCTGCCGGCGCCGGGCAGCGACTGGAGCGTGGCCGCGGCCGAGGAGCACAAGTTCATCCCGTATGCCGGGCTGGTCTACAGCATCACGCCGCAACTGTCGGCCTACACCAGCTACGCCAAGATCTTCTCGCCGCAGACCCAGACCACCTTCGACGGCGGCGCGCTGCCGCCGTTCTCCGGCGAGCAGTACGAGGCAGGGCTGAAGGCCGCCTTCCTCGACGGCCGCCTGAACGCGTCGGTGGCGGCCTTCCGCATCAACGGCAACGATCTCGCGGTGGAGGACCAGGACCACCCGGTCGGCTCGGTGGCCAGCGGCGCCGTGCGCAGCCAGGGCTGGGAAGCCGAGGTCGCCGGCATGCCGCTGCCCAACTGGAACATCTCGGCCGGCTATACGCTGCTGAACACGCGCTACACCTCCAGCCCCACGCTGCAGGGCAGCGCCTACGACGCCGAGGAGCCGCGCCACCTGTTCAAGCTGGCCACCAGCTACCGGCTGTCCTCGGGCCCGCTGGCCGGCACCTTCCTCGGCGCCAGCATGCTGGCGCAAAGCGGCACCACGCGCGGCTACTGGACGCAGGGCGGCTACGCGCTGTTCAACGCCCGCGTGGGCTACCGCTTCAACCGCCACGTCGAAGCCTTCCTGGCGCTGAACAATATCGCCGACCGCCACTACTACGCCCGCGTGCCCAACTCCTTCTTCGGCGAGTTCGGCGCGCCGCGCAACGTCACCGCGACGCTGCGCCTGACGTACTGAGGTCGCCGGTGCCGCCGCCTCGGTCCGCGCGGCTCGCCGCCATCACCGCCGGTGTGGCCATCTGCGCCAGCATGCGCAGCGTGGCCACCTCGCCCGGCGTCCACGCGGCGCGCGCCGCCAGGAAATTGAAGGTGCCCACGCAGCGCCCGCCCTCGCACACCGGGACATTGACCACGGCGGACAGGCCCAGCCCGCGGATCACCGCGATGTCGTCGAACACGGCGGCCAGCGCGTCGTCGCCCTCGCCGACGAAGGCCTCGCCCTGGCCCAGCACCTGGCGCGACCACGGGGAATCGGGCTTGTGCTTGCGGCCGCCGACGGGATAGGCGCCGGGGTCCGAGGACCACAGCCGCTCCACCTCGGCGCTGTCGCGCCGCCACGCGTTGATGGTCAGCAGGCCCGGGCCGAGCAGCGCCGCGGTGGCGCCGCCGATCGCGCCGAAGGCGGCGGCCGGCGCGCCGGCCGCCGCCAGTGCGCGGCACAGCGTGTCCAGCAGGGCCGCGGGCAGCGTCACGCTGGCCGTATCGGGAGTGCGTCCGCTCACGTCCTCATTCCCCCTTGATGCCCAGCTCGCGGATCAGCTTGCCATAGCGGTCCGCGTCGCGGCGCAGCGTGGCGGCGAACTGCTGCGGCGTGGAGGTGGCGGTTTCCACGCCGATGGCGTTCATCTTTTCCTTCACCTCGGGCAGCGACATGATCCGGTTGATTTCCTGGTTCAGGCGCGCCACCAGCGCGGGCGGCATGCCGGCCGGGCCGAAAGCGCCGTACCAGACCGCCAGCTCATAGCCGGGCACCGTCTCGGCCACGGTCGGCACGTCGGGCAGCAGCGGCGAGCGCTTGCTCTCGGTGACGGCGAGCAGGCGCAGCTTGCCGGCTTTCACGTGGGGCAGCGTCTGCGTGCCGGCCGAGAACAGCAGCTGGGTCTGCCCGGCAACCGTGTCCACCACCGCCGGCGCGCCGCCCTTGTAGGGCACGTGCAGCATCTGCACGCCGGCCATCTTCTCGAACAGCACGGCGCTCAGGTGGTTGGTGGAGCCGGGGCCGGCGCTGGCGTAGGCCAGCTTGCCCGGATTGGCGCGCGCGTAGGCGATCAGTTCCTTGACGTTGCGGGCCGGCACAGAAGGATGGATCACCATGGTGTTGGTGACGTAGGCCAGCAGGCCCAGCGGCGTGAAGTCCTCCACGCCGCGGAACGGCATGTTGGGCATCAGCGCCGGGTTCATCGCGTGCGTGCTCATCGAGCCGACCAGCAGCGTGTAGCCGTCGGGCCTGGCGCGCGCCACCATGGCCGAGCCGATATTGCCCGAGGCGCCCGGCTTGTTGTCGACGATCACCGGCTGGCCCAGCGAGCGCGTCAGGTGCTCGGACAGCACGCGCGCCAGGATGTCGGTGGAGCCGCCCGCGGCCCACGGCACGATCAGCGTGATGGGCTTCTGCGGATAGGCATCCGCCGCGCCGGCGCCCGACGCGGCGCACCACAGCGAGAACGCGGCAAGGCCCAGCAGGCAGCGCTTGAGTACGGCTTTCATGTCTTCAACTCTCCGATGGCGATGCGGGCGGCACGGGGCGGCCCGCCTTGATTCATGTGGTCCGGCGGCGGCTGCGCGCCGGCTTTTGTCTCCTTGTCCTGTTTTCTTGTCCTTGCCTAGCGCCCGACCGCGTAGCCCTGCATGCCGCGCGCGTTGGCGCCGGCGCGCAGCACCAGCCGCCCCTGCGCGTCGCGCTCGCGCGTGCAGGCGGACATGCGGCCTTCCGACCACGGCTCGCCCACCTTCACTTCGTGGCCGCGCGCGCGCAGTCCGGCGATGGTCTCTTCGGGCAGGCGCGACTCCACGCTCAGGCGGTTGAGCACCACCGAGCGCGGCCAGAAGGAGCCGGGGAAATGGTCGATATGCCAGGCCGGCGCGTCGATGGCTTCCTGCAGGTTCATGCCGTGCACGGCGTGGCGCAGGAAGAAGGCCACCGACCACTGGTCCTGCTGGTCGCCGCCCGGCGTGCCGAACACCATGTACGGCTCGCCGTCGCGCAGCGCCAGCGAGGGCGACAGCGTGGTGCAGGGGCGCTTGCCGGGCGCCAGCGTGTTGGGCAGGCCCGGCTCCAGCCAGGTCATCTGCAGGCGCGTGTTGAGCGCGAAGCCGAGCGCCGGGATCACCGGGCTGGAAGACAGCCATCCGCCCGACGGCGTGGCCGCGACCATGTTGCCGTGGCGGTCGATTACGTCGATATGGCAGGTATCGCCGACGAAGATCTCGCGCTCGGCCCACTCCGTCACCGGCGGCATCGCCGCGAAGGTGGGCTCGCCCACGCCGAAGCGCACGTCGGCATCGCGCAGGGTGCGCTCGGCCGCGCCCAGGTCGGGCAGGCGCGGGGCGCGGCCGTCCACCGTGCCGGCGCGGATCTCGAGCGAGGCCTGCTGGCCGATCAGTTGCGCGCGCGCGGCCAGGTAGCCGGCTTCGAGCAGGCCGGGCAGCGGCGCGTCGCCGAAGCGCGGGTCGCCGTACCAGGCCAGGCGGTCGGCCATGGCGAGCTTGGCCGCCTCCGCGATGCGGTGCACGAACTCCGCCGAGGTCGGCGCGTGGGCCGCCAGGTCGGCGTGCCGCAGCATGCCGAGCTGCTGCAGGAAGGCCGGGCCCTGGCTCCAGATGCCGCACTTGGCCACCGTGTAGCGGCCGAAGTCGAGCGTGGCCGGGGCTTCCACGGCCGGCGTCCAGCCGGCCATGTCGTCCGCGCGCAGCAGGCCCTTGTGGCGCTCGCCGGTGGTGTCGCGCACCGCCTGCGTGCGGCAGAATTCGTCGATCTCCCGGGCCACGAAGCCGCGGTACCAGCACGCCATGGCCGCGTCGATCTGCTGCTCGCGCGTGCCGCCGGCGGCCGCGGCCGTTTCCAGGATGCGGGTGTAGGTGCGCGCCACGCCGGGGGTGGCGTGCAGGCTGCCGGGGCGCGGCACGCGGCCGCCGGGCAGCCACACCTCGGCCGAGCTGTGCCACTCCTGCTGGAACAGTTCGCGCACCGCCAGGATGGCCTGCGAGATGCGCGGCACCAGCGGGAAGCCGTCGCGCGCATAGCCGATGGCCGGCGCCAGCACGTCGGCCAGCGTCCAGGTGCCGTAGTCGCGCAGCATGGCGAGCCAGGCGCCGAAGGCGCCCGGCACCGTGGCTGGCAGCAGGCCGATGCCGGGCACCAGGTCCAGCCCCATGGCGCGCAGCGCGGCCGGGTCCGCCAGCGCCGGCGCCGGGCCCTGCCCGCAGATCGAGCGCACCGCGCGCTCGCGCTCGCTCCACAGCAGGATCGGCACCTCGCCGCCGGGGCCGTTCAGGTGCGGCTCCACCACCTGCAGCACGAAGCCGCCCGCCACCGCCGCGTCGAAGGCGTTGCCGCCGCGCTCCAGCACGCTCATGGCGGTCTGCGAGGCCAGCCAGTGGGTGGACGAGACCACGCCGAAGGTACCGACGATTTCCGGGCGGGTGGTGAACATGGGGACTCCGTGGGCGATCAGTGTTGGGATGGGCTGAGCGCCAGTATAAGAGTCCGGAATAACCGTTTGCAGCCGAATAATTATTGTTGTATGAACGTTTGGTTATAGAACGCACGCCTTGCGAACGACTTATCCTGCACAACGTACCGGGCTACACCACACCACCACGCCATGCCATCCGCCGACAAGCTCCAGCACAACCTGATCTCCCGCCTGCGGCTCAAGCACCTCGCGCTGCTGCTGGCGCTGGACCGGCAGCGCTCGGTCTCGCGCGTGGCCGCCGCGATGGACCTGTCCCAGCCCGCCGTGACCAAGGCGCTGCGCGAGATCGAGGAGATCTTCATGGTGCCGCTGTTCGTGCGCTCGCGGCGCGGGCTGGAGCCCACCGACACGGGCGCGGCGGTGCTGGTCCACGCGCGCCTGGCGATGGCCGACACCGAGGCGCTGGGCCGCGAGCTGGCGGTGATCGGCGCCGGCCTGCACGGGCGGCTGCGCATCGGCGTGATTCCCTACGTGGCGCCGGTGGTGCTGGATGCGGTCTGCTCGCATGGCCTGCGGCAGCAGCCGCGCGCGGCGGTGCTGGTGCGCGAGGGCACCACGGACGAACTGGTGGCGGCGCTGCGCGCGCACGAGCTCGATTGCGTGATCGCGCGCTCTTTCTATGCGCCCGGCGACGATATCGTGCAGGCGCCGCTGTACCGGGAAGAGCCGGCGCTGGTGGTGCCGCCGGCGGCCGCGGCGCGCTTGGCGCGCGGCAAGCTGGACTGGCAGCGCCTGGCCGCGCTGGACTGGATCCTGCCGCCCGGGCATACGCCGATCCGGCGCACCATCAACACGCTGTTCGCCACCGCCGGCGCGGTGCCGCCCACGCCGATGGTGGAGACCTACTCGATCAAGACCATCGCCACGCTGCTGCGCACCCAGCCGCGCGCCATCACCATCGTGCCGCGCGGGGTGGCGGCCGAGCTGGCCGCCACCGGCAGCGCCGCGGTGCTGCCGCACACGCTGACCTGGGACCTGCCGGCGGTCGGCGCGATGTGGCTGCGCCGCACGGGGCAGAGCGAGCCGCTGCTGGCGCTGGTGCGCGCGCTGCAGCTGGCCGTCCCGCAGCGGGAGTGAATCCGGCCCGCCAAAACAAAAACGGCGCCGGGATCAGCCGGCGCCGCGGGCGCGGTGGAAGCGGAGGGTGGTCCGCATCAGGCGTTGGCGCCTTCGGTGTACGGGTCGAAGCCGCGGGCCGGGGCGGCCGAGACGCCGCTGCGGTCGAGGCCGGCGATGCGGGCGCCGTCGGTGTACGGATCGGCCTTGCCGGCGCGGGCGCCTTCGGTGTACGGGTCGAAGCTGCGGGCCGGCGTGGCCGAGACGCCGGCGCGGTCGAGGCCGGCGATGCGGGCGCCTTCGGTGAACGGATCGGCCTTGCCGCTGCGGGCGCCGTCGGTGAAGGCGTCGTGCGTGCGGAAGTCGTAGCCGTACTTGTCGGCCGGGACACCGGTGCGGAAGTTGTAGCCGTACTTGTCGCCAGCCTGGAGGTCCTGGGTGGAGGCTGCCTGTGCGGCGCCGATGGCGGCGAGCGAGAGCACGAGGGTGGAAGCGAGCTTGAGGGCGAAGGTCTTGGTCATGATGGGCTCCAGTATCTGAAAATTCGTTGAATTTCGTTGATTGTTCGTCTGCATCTGCCAGGACGTCGCTGCTGCGTTGTTGCTTGTTTGCGTGCCGTCCATGTGACGAACTATAGAAGAGCCGCCAAAGCCTGAGACTGTGCTTATCCGGATTTATCGTTCAGAATTTTTGAATATCGGTTTCCGGCGGAAATCGGCGCGGCGCGGGCCTCAGCGCCCGGCGTCGTCCGCGTCGTCCGCGCCGTCCTTTTCCGCCGTTGCCTTTTCCTTGCCGCCGCGGGGCGGGTAGAGCGGATGCCGCAGGGCCGCGTAGACCAGCACCACGGCGGCGATGGCGGTGATCCAGTCGAGCAGGTCTTTCATGGCGCGCCGCGCTTGTCGCCGGCGCGCGGCGCCGGGCGCGCCAGGGCGAGCAGCGCGTGGCTGCCGTCCTGCGCGGCGGTCGGGGCGCGCCCCTTGCCCCAGCCCACCGCCGAGCGGTAGCTGCCGGCGTGGCGCGGCGGCTCCGACGCGGCATGGTCGGGCGGCTGGCAGGCATCCGCCAGGGGCGCCACGTAGAGCGCGTCCTCGGGGCAATACAGCTCGCACATGAAGCAGGTCTGGCAGTCCTGCTGCCGCGCGATCGCCGGCATCTTGCCGGGCACGATGGCGAACACGTTGGTGGGGCAGACGCGCACGCAGATATTGCAGCCCGTGCAGCGCGCGCCGTTGAGCAGTTCGATCATGCCGCGGCTCGCCACGCGGGCTTCGGCCCGTCCTGCGGCGCGGCGGACACCGCATCATGTATCTCGTCGCGCACGGCTTCGCGCGCGGTCCACACTTCGTCCAGGCCGCCGCTGACCAGGCGGTAGCGCTGGCCGGCATCGAGTCCGGGATGGTCGGTGCGCCGGTGCATGCCGCGCGTTTCCGTGCGCGCCAGCGCGCTGCGGTACATCCAGCGCGCGGTGGCCAGCATGGCGGTGGCTTCGCGCGCGCGCAGCGCCAGCGCGCTGTCGCGCGGCGGCGCGTAGCGGCTCCACCGCTGCCAGAGCGTGTCGAGGCGCGCGAGCGACGCGGTGAGCCCGTCGCCGTCGCGGAACCAGTTGCGCGCGTAGGGAAAGACCTCGGCCTGCACGGCGCCGACCAGCGCCTGCGGATCGGGCGCGGCCGGCGCGCCGTCGTCGAGGCCGCCGCCGGCGCCGCGCAGGTCTTCCCCGCCGGGCGCGCCCGCGTCTTGCGCGAAGGCCGCCGCGCCTTCGCCGGACCACCAGCCGGACGACATCGCCCATGCCGCGTTGTGGCTGCCGCCGCCGGTGAAGCCGCCGCAGATCAGCTCGCGCGTGGCGGCGTCGCCGGCCGCGTACAGGCCGGGCACGCCGGTGGCGCATTGCGCGTCGGCGATGCGCAGGCCGCCGGTGCCGCGCACGGTGCCTTCCAGGCGCAGCGTGACCGGGAAGCGCTGCGTGAAGGGATCGATGCCGAGCCGGTCGAACGGCAGGAAGAAATTCGGCTGCGCGCTGCGCATCCAGGCGCGCACCCTGGCGTCGGCGCGGTCCAGGCGCGCGTGAACGGCCTGCGTCTGCAGGGCGCGCGCGATCACGCCGCGGCCGTGCGCGGAGCCCGCGCCTTCCAGCACCTGGCCCTGCGCGTCGTAGAAGGTGGCCCACTGGTAGAACAGCGACTTGGTGACCGAGGCGAACGCGGGGCCGAGCCCGTAGGCGTTGGAGAACTCCATGCCCGACAGCTCGGCGCCGGCCTCGGCGGCCATCAGGTGGCCTTCGCCGGTCAGCACGTTGCAGCCCAGCGCGCGGCTGAGGAAGGCGCAGCCGCCGGTGGCGATCACCACCGCGCCGGCGCGCACGCGCCATTGCGCTGCCTGGCCGGCGCGCGGCTGGCGGTGCAGGCCGCGCGCGCCGCGCACCCTGCCGCCGTCGTCCACCAGCAGTTCCAGCGCGGGGCTGTGGTCCAGGATGCGCCCGCCCGCGGCCTTCACGCGCCGGCGCATCAGCCGCATGTATTCGGGCCCCTGCAGCGAGATGCGCTGGCTTTGCCCGTTCTCGTCGCGCGGGAACGGGTAGCCCCATTCGGCCAGCCGCTCCAGCCCGGCGTGGGTGCGGTCCAGCACACGGTCCATCCAGGCGGGCTCCGCGAGCTCGCCGCCCAGCGTGTAGCGGCTGGCCTTGGCCGCGGCGCGCGCGGCGGGATCGGGCGCGACGTGCCAGATCGCCGTGCCGGCCGCCGCGGTGGCGCCCGAGGCGCCGCAATAGCCCTTGTCGGCCAGCACCACGCGCGCGCCGCGCTCGGCAGCGGCGACGGCCGCCCAGGTGCCGGCGGGGCCGCCGCCGATGACCAGCACGTCGGCGTCCAGCGAGGCGGTGTCTGGCGAGGCGGTGTCCGGCGGGTCGGGTTCGGCGCGCGGTGCGCGCTGGCGGGATGGCATGCGGCGGTTCCTCCGGGGCTGTGGCGTATCGGATGACAGTAGCCACGGCGCGCCGCGCGCACAACGAAGGATTGGTGAAAACCTTATACGGTCGGCGCCGCGGGCGGGGCCGCCGCGCGCGCTCAGTCGTCGCGCGTCAGCACCTCCAGCAGTTCGATCTCGAACACCAGGTTCGACCCCGGCTTGATGTGCTCGCCCACCTGCCGCTCGCCGTAGGCGAGGTGCGCGGGGACGAACAGCCGGCGCTTGCCGCCGGTCTTCATGCCCATCAGGCCGAGGTCCCAGCCCTTGATGACGCGTCCGGTGCCGATCACGCACTGGAACGGCTTGCCGCGCTCGCGCGAGGAGTCGAAGCGGGTGCCGTCTTCGAGGTAGCCGGTGTACTCGGTGGTGATGAGGGCGCCCTTGACGACCGCCTTGCCGGTGCCGGGTTCGATGTCTTCGATCTTCAGTTCGGTGCTCATGCCTTGTTCTCGCCGATGCTTGTTCCCGCCTGACTGGCGTGCGGTGCGAGATGGTACCCGCTCAGCGGCCGGCCGCGAATAGCAGCAATGCGCCGCAGGCCAGCAGCGCCACTGTCCACACGCGGTCCAGGTTGATCCAGCCGGTGCGCAGGAAGGCCACGCCGAGGCGGTCGTACACCAGCAGCGCCACGGTGCCGATGGCCAGCAGCATGGCCAGCGTGTGCAGGCCCAGCGCCAGCAGCGCCGGCAGCAGCGCGCCGCCGGCGGGCGCGGCGGCGCCGCACAGCGGCAGCATCACCGGCACCAGCATCAGCCCGGCGCCGTGCGCGCCGGCCATCAGGAAGGACCACAGCGCCAGCCCCGCCATGCCGGCCTGCATGCCCACGCGCGGGCGGTGGCGGTGGCCGCGCAGCGCGTGCCACGCGGCCCAGCCGATCAGCGCCGCGCCGCCGGCGCGCGCCATCCAGGCCGGGTCCAGCAGGCTGCCCAGCGTGAGCGTGGCGGCCAGCACCAGCGCGACCGCCAGCGCATGGCCCAGCGCGATCGGCAGCAGCGCCAGCAGCACCACCTTGCGCCGGCCGCGGTGCAGCCCGAGCGCGACCGCGAACAGCCAGCCCATGGCCGGGTTGACGCCGTGGAACAGGCCGAGCGCGGCCACGGCCAGCCACGGCCACCAGAGCGGCCACAGCGCCGCCCATTGCGTGGCGAGATGGGGGTCCGGCGCGGCAGCGGGCATGGCGCGCCGCTACGGATAGCAGTACGAGTCGGACGAGCAGTCGCCGCCCTGCAGCCGCACCTGGTGCGGCCGGTGGCCGGCCGGCCAGCGCAGGAAGAAGCGCGGGTCGAAGGCGATGCCGCCCTCGGGCGCGGCATCGAGCTTGACCATCCAGCCGTCGATGCCTTCCGGGTAGAACTGCGCGTCCACGGCGCCGTACAGGGAGTTGGTGAAATAGACGCGGCGGCCGTCGCGGCTCACTTCCACCATCTGCGGGCCGCCGTTGAGCGCGGCGCCGCCGGCGCCCGGATGCGTGGCGCGCGAGACGATGCCGCCGATGCGCACGCGGCCGGTCTGCTTGGGCGCGAACGGGTCGGAGACGTCGTACTGCAGCAGGTCGCCGGTGCCCCAGCACGACACATAGAGGAAGCGGTCGTCCATCGACAGGTCGATGTCGCTCACCAGCGGCGGCACCGCCTTGAAGCCCTTGAGGATGGGCGGCAGCAGGTCCGGGTCGGCGGGCTCGGCCGGGATCTCGATGATCTTGCGCACGGCCCATTTGTCGCCGTCGCGGTACCAGGTCCAGATCGACGAGGACAGGTCCTTGAGGCTGATCACGCAATTGACGAAACCGTACGCCTTGGTCGGATCGTGCGCGGGGCGCAGCTCGAACACCAACTGGTGCTCTTCGCCGAAGTCGATTTCCTGCAGGTGACGGCGCTTGTTGAGGTCCCAGAAATGCAGGCGCCGGCCGTAGCGGGAGCCGAGCAGGATCTCCGGCACCAGGCCGTCCTCGATCATGTCCGGCGTGCCCCATTCGCTGGTCACCAGCGTGTCGTAGCCGAGATGCCACCAGCCGTCATAGGCGAAATGCTGCGGGCCGCGCTCCACTTCCCATTGCCCGAGCGGCGCGAAGCTTTCCTGATCGAGCAGCATGATGCCGCCCGGCCCCTTGCCCTCGCCGTTGCCGAGCGCCGTGATGTAGATGCCGGCGGGACCGCAGTGCACGGTGTGCGGGCGCGAATAGCCGGTGCGCTCGGCCAGCTCGCCCGGCTCGATCATCTTGACGATGACGGGGTGCAGCGGATCGGGCCTGGTATCGAGGATGTAGACGCGCGAGGAGCGCAGGCCCGGCACCACCAGGTAGCGCCGCTCCATGTGCGGGTGCGGCGCGTTGGGGCACAGGCAGGAGGAACAGGCGTTCCAGCCGAAGTGGTGCAGCTCGTCGCCGGCGTGCGGCATGGCCACCTGGCCGACGATGGTGGCGTAGGACGGCGAGGCCGGGTCCGTGTCCACTACGGCGATGCCGTCGGGCTGGCTGCGCGTGGGATCGAACATCGCCACGTAGGCCAGTGATTCCGGCGGCGCCTTGGCCGCCAGCCGCGGCGACGGGTAAAAGCTCGGGTCGGGCTTCCAGGTTGCCATGATGTGCCTCCTCGTACCGCCGCTTGGGATCGGCTTTGTACTATAGGACACATCGGCGGGATCGGCCGGCGCCCGCGGGCCGCGCGCCGGCGCCGCTCAGAAGGCCGGGATCAGCGAACCCTTGAACTCGGTTTCGATGAACTTGCGCACTTCCTCGGACTGGTAAGCCTTCACCAGCTTCTTCACCCACGGCTTGTCCTTGTCCTCGGCGCGCGTGGCGATCAGGTTGGCATAAGGGCCGCGCGCATCTTCCACCGCGATGGTGTCGCGCTGCAAGGACAGGCCGGCGCGGTACGCATAGTCGTTGTTGATCGAGGCGGCGGCGAGGTCGTCGAGCGCGCGCGGCAGTTGCGCGGCGTCCAGTTCGATCAGCTTGAGCCTCTTCGGGTTCTCCACCACGTCGAGCGGGGTGGCGTTGACGCCGTTCTCGCCCACGCCCGGCTTGAGCTTGATCAGCCCCGCCTTCTGCAACAGCAGCAGCGCGCGGTTGCCGTTGGACGGATCGTTCTGGATGCCGATGCGCGCGCCCTGCGGCAGTTGCGCGACCGACTTGTAGGTCCTGGAGTAGATGCCCAGCGGCGCGGTCAGCGTCAGGCCCACCGGCACGATCTTGTAGCCGCGCGCCTTGATCTGGCTGTCCAGGAACGGCTTGTGCTGGAAGGCGTTGGCGTCCAGGTCGCCGGCGGCGAGCGCCTCGTTGGGCTGGAGGTAGTCGCTGAAGGTGACGACCTGGATGTCCAGGCCGTCGCGCGCGGCGACCTTGCGCACCACCTCGAAGGTCTGCTCGGCGTTGCCGACCGAGACGCCGACCTTGATCTTCGTCTTTTCCTGCGCCTGCACCTGCGCCGCGCCGGCGCCGAATGCCATCGCCAGCGCCGCCAGCGCGGCCGCGTGCCATCGTTTCATTGTCCCGTTCCCAGGCTGTTGCGTGGCCGCCAAGTATAGGAACGGCACGACGCCGCGCGAACTGATGGTTTCGTCTTAGCTTAGAACGGGAGGGGGCAATAGCTTGCTCGGTCGTTGCGGCCGACGCCGTTCAGACCGTGACGCGCGCCGGCCCCGCCGTGGTCTCGCCGATCACCGCGGCATGATCGAAGCCTTCGCCGCGGAACACGGCGAGCACGTCCTCCACCGCGGCCGGCTCGCAGGCCACCAGCAGGCCGCCGCTGGTCTGGGGATCGGTCAGCAGGGCTTTCTGCGCCGGCGCGATGCCCGCCGTCAGCGTGACCTCGCCGCCGTAGCTGGCCCAGTTGCGCCCCGACGCGCCGGTGACCGCACCCGCGGCGGCCAGCGCCGCCACGCCGGGCAGCAGCGGGATGCGGTCCATTGCCAGGCGCGCGCCCACGCCGCTGCCGCGGCAGACTTCCAGCAGGTGCCCGAGCAGGCCGAAGCCGGTCACGTCGGTGAGCGCGTGCACGCCCGGCAGGCCGGCCAGCAGGCGGCCCGGCGTATTGAGCCGCGTAGTGCTGGCGATCAGTTCGCGGTAGCCGTCGGCGTCCAGCTTGTCCTTCTTGATGGCGGCCGACATGATGCCCACGCCAAGCGGCTTGCCGAGGATCAGCACGTCGCCGGGCCGCGCGGCGCAATTGCGCTTGACGTGGTCGGGATGCACCAGTCCCATCACCACCAGCCCGTAGATCGGCTCGACCGAATCGATGGTGTGGCCGCCCGCGACGGGAATGCCCGCCTGCGCGCAGACCGCCTCGCCGCCGGCCAGGATGGTGCCGATGACCTCCGGCGGCAGCTTGTCCACCGGCATGCCCACCAGCGCGAGCGCCATGATCGGCGTGCCGCCCATGGCGTAGACGTCGGAGATGGCGTTGGCCGCGGCGATGCGGCCGAAGTCGTAGGGGTCGTCCACCACCGGCATGAAGAAGTCCGTGGTGGCGACCAGCGCCTGGGTGTCGTTGAGCTTGTAGACGGCGGCGTCGTCGCTGGTCTCGATGCCCACCATCAGCGCCGGCGGGGCCGGGAAGCCGCGCGTGTTCTTGAGGATCTCGGAGAGCACGCCGGGTGCGATCTTGCAGCCGCACCCGCCGCCGTGGGAAAAGGCCGTCAGCTTGATCGACTCTCCAGCCGGCCGGCCGGCCATCGTGTTTGCCGTCATGAGTCTCCCTATGCGACGCGGCGCGAGGTGATACGGTAGCCGAACGCGTCGGGATCGACGCTGTCCAGCGTGCCGGCGACGGTTTCGCCGTTCGGGTACATCAGGAACGGCACCGGCGCCGCCTTGCTGCCGGGCAGCGCCACGTCGTGGCCGTGGTTGTAGGCCACCCAGTTCATCTCCCAGGCGCCGAACAGCATGGCGCGCGCCGAGCGCACTTTCCAGTGCGTCATCGGCAGCCCGCCGGGCACTTCTTCGAGCGCGACCTTGCGCACGTCGGCCGGGTCCACCGGCACCCAGCCGTAGCCGGCATTGTAGAACTCGGCCCGGCAGTGCTGCGCCTTGGAAATGTCGCCGGCCTTGCCCATCGCCTTGAAGCCATATGCCGAATTGTCCACGCGCACGCCGTAGGCGTCGCGCGCCGGGATGCCCGAGGCGCGCGCCAGCGCCACGAACAGCGCGTTGATGTCGGCGCACTTGCCGTTCATGATGCCGCCGGTGCGCAGCATGGCCGCCACGTCGCCCACGCCGCAGCCGCGCACGCTGGCCTCGCGGCAGGTATGGTCGACCACCCATTCATAGAGCGCGCGGGCGCGCGTCATGTCGTCCGGCGCGCCGGCGGTGATCTGCTGCGCGGTGGCCTCGACGATGCCGTCGGTGGGCAGCAGTTGCGTGGGCCGCAGGTATTCGCGCAAGGTCTCGGCCGATTCGCGCGGCCCGCGTGACGACGGCGGCTGGCCCAGGTCGGCCTTGCGGTCGCGCAGCGCCACCACGTTGGTCAGCGTGGCATGCAAGGGCTGGCCTTCGGCCGCGCCCGCGGCAGGCCAGCTCAGCGCCAGCATGCGCACGTCGTAGCCGGGCGCGCGGGCATCCTCGGCCCGTGCCCCGGGCGCGGCCCAGGTCGTGGACAGCGTGCGCTGGTAGTCGCCGATCCGCCCGGCGGTGATCGGCACCCATACGCTGGCCGGCGCCGCGGTGGGAGGCAGCGTCACCGCCGTGGTGACTTCGTAGACACGCCAGCCCTCGGCGGTCGGCAACGCCTCGGCGCCCTGCGCGCCGGCGCGGGCCAGGCCGGGAATCCCGGCGGCTCCCGCAAGGACGGGCGCGGCGGCGCCCGCTTTCAGGAAAGAGCGACGGTCCATTTGCATTCCTCCGATTCGGTGGCCAGGACGAAGTGGGGCTGTCCGGCCGTCAGCCTGACCAATGCATAGTAGGCGGCCGGGGCGCAAGTGGGGAGCAAAAAGTGCCGTGCAGGCATGCTGCGGCACGGCAGAGGGGTAGCGGTAGGGTAGGGAGGAGAACCGACGCGCGGGCGCAGTCAATCGCGGCGTGAGCCGGCCACTTGCCCTTGCGAGGTGATCACGTTGACAGCCTGCTCGAGGCGGTCGGTGGCTTCGAGCACCATGTCGAACTCCGGCGCGTCGCCGAAGACCATGCCAGCCATTGCCGCGTAGTCCCTGGCAAGCGTATCGCGCATGGCCGCGCTCGGAACCAGGGTAAAAGCGCCTGGCTGCGCGGTGTCGAGTCCCAGGTCTGCGCTGCCAAAAAAGAGCCGCGCGTGTCGCGCGCAGTCCGCCGCAAGCGAGTGATCGCCGAGCCAGCCTTCAGCGGTGGCAATCCGCAAGAGCTGGTGCAAGTCGTAGTAGTGGCGGGAAACCCGCTGGCCCCCATGCCGGAGTTCGGCGCGGCGGTCATGCCACTGTCGCAGTCCATGAATGATCATGACCTTGTCCCAGAACGTGCGTTTCGCCTCCACCGTGGTGATGTCAGGCACGGCCAGATCCAGGCCTGGCACGTCGGCGGCAACGTATGGCATGACGCCGGCAAGGATATGCGGATCGAGGGCCGACTTGGCGCCCGATTCGATCTTGATGGCCGAGCGGACGTAATCTCCCGTGTCCGATGTGACAGCGGGATACCAGAAAAGCAGACTCTGGCGATCCGCATCGCCCGGGTCTGGCTCGAGCCGGAAACGCCCTTCGCCGATCGCGGCGAGCGCGCACTCGCTCAATTGCGCCGCCAGGGAGCCGGTGATATATGCCTGGCAAGCTTCCTTGATCGCATTGAGCCGCTCCCGGCGTTTCCTGGCGCTCAGCGTCTCCAGTTCGGCGGCATCCGCCTGCTGGCCAAGATCGTCGCGGAAGACCGTGACGTCGATGTCCTCCGAAAACCGGGTAATCAGGCCGAACGCCTTGGACAGGGAGGTCCCGCCTTTGAACAGCAATCTCGGACCGCCATTGGGCAGTCCGTTGAACAGCGCATCCAAGGTCCAGCAGACCCAGAAATCCTTTTCGACATTCTGGACCGCCGTGCCCAGGCGCGTGGCGGTGCGCAGGAACAGGTCGCGCCGGTCGGCATCGGAAGCCGTCAGGATTTCCTGGTAAGCCTCGTTCAACTCTTCACTCTCCTGCGTTTGCCAAAGGGCCTGGTGCCGGCTTCCTCTGCGCCGGTGGCATGTCGGTGCGGAGCAAATCCCGGACAAACTCCTGCATCCAGGCGGGCATCATTCCCAGTCCTTTTGCCAGATCCTCGCGAATCTCGTCGCCATTTGCCGGGCCGGCGAGGATATCCCGCAACCGGTCGAGGATGCGGTCGCGGTCGGAAGCCAGCATGTCCTTCAGCCAGTGAAGGGCCTGCACCACGCGCATGGCCGGGCGTCCGGCCCAGTAGAGCCGGCTTGGCGCAGTGTGCTTGAACTGGACGTCCAGATTGCCAAGCCGGATACCACGGCGTCGCGCATCCGTATGGACGATGACGCGGGCGGGTACGGCGTCGGTCAGCCCCAGATCGTTGGCCGCCGTCAGGCCGTCCACCAATACACGCAACTGATCGCGGCGGGCAATTGCCGCTATCACGGCACGATAGTCCGGTGTGCTGGGTTTTTTTGTCAGCCGGTTCGTCGTGGGCCGGTCGTAAAGTCCCCGCTCGATGCGCCGCAACTCTCCTGCCGCGACCATGCGCTGCAAAGCCTTGTCGATTGCGTCACGGTTGCCGAGACCGGCGAAATCGGATGGCACCCAGACCTGGCCGCGCGCGGCGGAATCGATCGATGCGGAGATTCTGGACTTGAGGGCGGACATGTGAGCTCCTTGTCCGATATTTGTATATCTTTTTCAGATGCCAAACAAGGCATTTGTCCGAAAAATAATGTCAAATTTCGGACAGGTGAGTTGAGCATTCGGCACTCGGCCAAGCCATCCGCATCTGGGGGAAGATCAGTCATGCCGCGCCCGCTGCTATGTCTGTTTGCCTGGCGAGAGTGCGGCCGCGCCGACAGCGAGTGAGAAGCGGCGCTCGCGCCCGCGTGCCGCTTCCTGCCTCACTCCCCGAGAGCCGGAATGCTCCCCTCCTGCACCAGAATGCGAGGGGATCCCATCTCGCCCGTTTCCTCGTCGACCAGCACTTCGTAGGCAGCGACTCCGGCGAAGCTCGATGCCATCGCGTTGGCGATGCGGATGGCGCCGACCTCGCTGGAGGCCTGGCGGATCTCGCCGGGCTGGAGCGCGTCGCCCTTGCCCTGGCGGTATGGCACGACGATGTACTTGATGGCGCGGGTATTGGACATGGCGGCGACTCTCCGGATGGTGGCTGCGGTGGGTGATGCAGCGGTTTGGGTACTGTACGAATATACAGTGTATGAGCCGTCCCGGGTCGAGTGCGTATAGTTGAGTCTACTGTGTGGATATACAGTGGTCCGGGTAGTGTCCCGGCGGGCGGTCGGCCGGGCGAGGCTCCGGTGGGAGACGGGCGGAAGAACACATACGCCTTCCAGTCTTCGCTTGTTGCGATGCCGACAGAGCCTCGGAAACCTCTTGGCGGAAAGCAGCAGGAGTCGAACCTACCTGGGAACGGCTGACGCCCCCAACCGGGTTTGAAGCCCGGCCGCATCACCGGATACGCATGCCTTCCTTCTCGGACTACAGACTTCAGGCCACGGGCCGCAAGCTAGGAATCCCGCGGCGGCGGGCTTCCGCCTTCGGCCGCATCGGCGCGGGCGGCCTGCCATGCATTGCCGGGCCGCAGCACGCGGCCATTGCCGACGCGCCGAGTGTATCCGACGCGGTCGAAGAACTCCAGAATCTGGATGGCGCGCTTGCGGCCCAGCGCGGTGGCGTCGCGAAAGCGCACCGCGTCGGCGCTGCCGTGCCGGCCGATCAGCGTGGCGATCAGCGTGGCCAGTTCGCGCACCCGCCCGTCGGCGTAGAACAGGTCGGGCACGACCTGGTGCAGGGTGCCCTGGCGCGCCATCCTGCGCAATAGCTGGCGCATCCGGTCCTCCGGCACGCCGAGGGCCGTGCCGAGTTCGCGCACCCAGGGCGGGTCGTAGCCGCCGGCGGCCAGCATCGGCTCGATGCGCTGCGCCAGGGCGAGGTCTTCCGCGGACAGCGCGATGGCGTGCGATGGCAGCTGCAGCCACGCGCCGCTGCGGCGCAGCGCTCCCTGTTCGACCAGCGTGTCGAGCAGCGCCGCCCAGGCCGCGTCGGGCAGCGCCGGCGCGCCGGCGAGGGCCGCGCGGCGCAGGGCGCCGGCGTCGAGGCCGGGTTCGTCGGGCATGCGCGCATGAAATGCCGCCATGGTGTCGAGCACGGTGCGCTGCAGCGCCTGCCAGTGCGTGGCGAGGATGACGCAGGCATCGGCATGGCCCGCCGCCGGCACGGTCAGCGCGTCGGCCGGCAGCCGCCAGCCGGCCGGGCCGCTGCCGGTCAGGCAGGCCAGGCGCGCGGTGGCGATGCCGTGGGCGGCCTGCGCCAGCAGCGGCGCCAGCCCGGCGCCGTCGGTCATCTCCCGCAACGCTTGCAGCCATGCCAGCCGCCGCGCGGTGCGGCGGCGGCGCTCGGGCGCGAACGGGTCGAGCACGCGGCCGCCGCCCACGGTCAGGCTTGCCTGCGCGTTGCGCACGATGAAGCGGTCGCCGGGCAGCGCGCAGACCGGCGTGGCGAACACCAGCTGGGCCAGCGCGGTGCCGCCGGGCTCCAGCGCTTCGGCGTCGAGCAGCACGGCATTGGCCAGCTGGTGCGTGGTGCCGAGGTGGACGTGCAGCGGGGTCCAGTGCGTCAGGCGCAGGTCCGCGTGCGGCAGCAGGGTGAGTGCGACGTCGAGGCGGACCGAGGGCGCCACCAGCGCGGGATCGGCCACCCAGTCGCCGCGGCCGACCGCGTCCTTGTCGATGCCGGCCAGGTTCAGCGCGCAGCGCTGCCCGGCGAGGCCGGTGTCGGCGGGGCGCTGCTGGGCGTGGATGCTGCGCACGCGCACCGGCTTGCCGGACGGCGCGACCTGCATCGTGTCGCCGACGCGGACCTGGCCGCCGAGCACGGTGCCGGTGACCACCGTGCCGTGCCCGGGCAGCGTGAACACGCGGTCCACCGCCAGCCGGAACAGGCCGTCCGCGCTGCGCGGCGGCACCTGCTGGGCGGTCTCGTGCAGCCAGGCGCGCAGCGCCGCCACGCCGGCGCGGGTGGCGTCGAGCGCGAACACCGGCGCGCCGGCGAACGGCGTGCCGGCCAGCAGCGCCGCGATCTCGCCGCGCACGGCCGCCAGGCGCGCCGGGCCGGCGCGGTCGGCCTTGGTCAGCGCCACCGCGGCGCGCGCGATGCCCAGCCGCTCGATGATGGCGGCGTGCTCGCGCGTCTGCGGCATGACGCCGTCGTCGGCGGCGACCACCAGCAGCGCCAGGTCGATGCCGCTGGCGCCGGCGGCCATGGTGTGGATCAGCCGTTCGTGGCCGGGCACGTCGATATAGCCGAGCACGTCGCCGTTGGGCAGCGGCGTGTAGGCGTAGCCGAGCGCGATGGAGATGCCGCGCTCCTTTTCTTCCTTGAGGCGGTCGGTGTCGACGCCGGTCAGCGCGCGCACCAGGGTGGTCTTGCCGTGGTCGATGTGCCCGGCGGTGCCGACGATCATGGGCGCAGCGCCTGCCACTGGGCGGCGAAGGCGGCTTCGTCGGCTTCTTCCAGGCAGCGCAGGTCCAGCCACAGGGTCTGGTCGGCGATGCGGCCGACGACGGGGCGGGGCAGCGCGCGCAGCGCGGCTTCGAGCTGTTGCAGCCGGCGCCCGGCGCCGGCGCGGCGCCCGCCCGCGGCCACCGTGATCGCCAGGCCATGGCTGGGCAACTGGCTGCCTGGCTGCGCGCCGCTGCCGACCTGGCTGAACATCGGCGCGTCGGCGACGAGGTAGGCGTCGCCCAGCGCCGGCTGCAGCAGCGGGCACAGGCGCAGCGCCTGCGCGTGCAGGTCCGGCGCCGCGCGCGTGAGCAGGCGCAGCGTGGGCAGGCTGTCGGCCAGCAGCTCCGGCGTGCGGTAGAGCCGCAGCACGGGCTCGAGCGCGGCCAGCGTCAGCTTGCCCACGCGCAGCGCGCGCTTGAGCGGGTTCTTCTTGATCTTGCGGATCAGGTCGGCGCGCCCGACGATCAGCCCGGCCTGCGGCCCGCCGAGCAGCTTGTCGCCGCTGAACGTCACCAGGCTGGCGCCGGCCTCGATGGTCTCGCGCACCGTGGTCTCGGGCGGCAGGCCCCAGCGGGTCAGGTCCACCAGCGTGCCGCTGCCGAGGTCCACCACCACCGGCAGGCCGTGCGGCGCGGCCAGCGCCGCCACCTCGGCCACCTCCACGCTGCGCGTGAAGCCGGTCACCTGGTAGTTGCTGCAATGGACCTTCATCAACAGCGCCGTGCGCGGGCCGATGGCATCCGCGTAGTCGTGCGGGTGGGTGCGGTTGGTGGTGCCCACCTCGACCAGCCGCGCGCCGGCGCGCTGCATGATGTCCGGGATGCGGAAGGCGCCGCCGATCTCCACCAGCTCGCCGCGCGAGACCACCACCTCGCGCCGCTGCGCCAGCGCGTTGAGCATCAGCAGCACGGCCGCGGCGTTGTTGTTGACCACGGTCGCGGCCTCGGCGCCGGTCAGCTCGCACAGCAGGTCTTCGATGAGGTCGTCGCGGTCGCCGCGCGCGCCGCTGGCCAGGTCGAACTCCAGGTTGGCGGGCGCGGTCAGCGCCCGCGCCACCGCCTGCACCGCGCTGTCGGGCAGCAGGGCGCGCCCGAGGTTGGTATGCAGCACGGTGCCGGTGAGGTTGAACACCGCGCGCAGGCGCGGCGCGTCGGCGCGCTCCAGCGCCGCGCGCGTGGCGTCGGCCAGGGCCTGGGGCGCCACCGCGGCGGCCGCGAGCCGGCCGGCCACCGCCTGCGCGCGGCAGCCGTCGAGCAGGCCGCGCAGCGTGGCGGTGACCCGGGTGCGGCCATGGCTGGCCAGCAGCGGCTGCAGTTCGGGGCCGCCCAGCAGGCGGTCGACCGAGGGGATGTCCGCCGGCCCGGCGAGGGCGGGCATGGCGGGCATGGCGGGCGTGCGGTCGTCCAGCGCGCTCAAGATTGCGCTCCCTGCCACAGCAAGGGGTTGCCGCTGGCGCGCGCGTAGCCGGCTTCGCCCATCAGCACGTCCAGCGCCAGCGTGGCGAGGTCGTCGGCGACCGGCTCGACCGCCATGTCCTTCTCCATGTAGCAGACCTTGCGGTAGGTATGACAGTGTTCGCAGGACTCGGCCTTGACGGCGTGCAGGCCATCGCTCTTTTCACCGGTCTCGCGCCGCTGCGTCTCGTTTTCGGCGACATGGTAGGAGATGCCCGCGGTGGACTCGCAATGGCTGCACTTGATGCGCACCATGTGCCATTCGGTGGCGCACAGCGCGCACTGCAGGTAGCGCAGGCCCTGGTAGCGCCCGCCGATGCGCACGATGCTGGCCACCGGCAGCGTGCCGCACACCGGGCACACGGTGTGCACGTCGAGCGCCGGCACGTCGGCCTCGGCGAGCTGGCTGGCCTGGCCGGTCCAGCCGACCTGCAGCGCGGCCATCAGGAACGGCGCGATGGCGAGGTCGGCCTCGTCGTCGCGGCCGCCCAGCAGGGCCTGCGCCTGCGCGTCCAGGGCATGGGGCGGCAGCGCCGCCAGCCGTTCCAGCGCCGCCGTGGCGGCTGCCGGCAGGCCGGGCGCCACCTGCAGCGCCGCCAGCAGCGCCGCCAGCGCGGCATGCCACGTGCCCTGCCCCTGGCCGCCCGCCGCGGCCAGCGGCGGCATGCGGTGCTCGCGCGCCAGCACGATGGCCTGCGCGTCCGGCGGCGGCACGGCCGCGATGCCGGCGGCCGCTTCCTGGGCGTCGGCCACGATGGCCATCAGGGCGAGGTAGGGGCCGAGCGGATTGCCGGCCGCGAGCTGGCGCAGGCGCTGCGCGCGCGCGGCGAAGGTGCCCGCGCGCGGCGGCAGGCGCAGGCGCGCCAGCGCGACGTGGTCGAGCGATTCGATTTCGTGGGGCTGGAGGATGCGCTGCACCATGGCTGTCCCGGGTTCATGGAACCGCGTCCCGGAGGACGCCGGAGGCGCCGGCGGTGCGGGCGGCAGCCTCCGTCCGGCGTTACTTGTTGCCCTGCCTGAAGATTTCCCGGAACCACGCGCGATGGTGTTTCCAGGCCCATCCGTAGGTCACCGTGCCGCGCGTCATGGCTGCAACCGAGCCTTTGATCCACAACGCCGCATAGATGTGGACAATGATGCCGCAAATCAGCACGAAGGCGCAAATGGCGTGCACCACCGACGACAGGCGGACGACCGTGATGGGGAAGTACGCGGTGAAGTAGACGCGCCAGATCACGATGCCCGAGAGCAGCAGCAACAGCATGCACAGCACCATCACGAAGAACAGCAGCTTCTGGCCGGCGTTGTAGCGCCCGACCTCGGGCAGCGCTTCTTCGTTGTTGGTGAGCACGTCGCCGATGCGGCGCAGCCACACGCCGTCGCTGGCGTCGAGCAGGTTGTGGCGCCAGAAACGCAGGGCCAGCAGCAGGAAGGAGACGAACATCAGCACGCCCAGGAACGGGTGCAGGATGCGCGTCCAGGTGCCGCCGCCGAGCACGTTGCTCAGCCAGAACATCGACGGGTGGAACAGTGCCAGCCCGGACAGCGCCAGCAGGATGAAGCTGATGGCGACGATCCAGTGGTTGGTGCGCTCCCCGGGCGTGTAGCGCAGGATCAGGCCGGGCCTGTCAGCGGGTTTCATGGCGTCCCTCCTCGCCGGCCGCGCGGCTTTCGCGGGCCAGCTCCGCGCGCGCGGCTTCCTCGTCTTCCTCGGTGGTCTCGTTGGGGCCGACGCGGATGTAGTGGAAGAAGCCGGCCAGCGCCGTCATCGCGATGCCGGCCACCGCGAGCGGCTTGGCCAGGCCTTTCCACAGGCCCACCAGCGGGCTGATGCGCGGCGCGTCGGGCAGGCCATGGTAGAGCGAGGGCTGGTCGGCATGGTGCAGCACGTACATCACATGCGTGCCGCCCACGCCGGCGGGGTCGTACAGGCCGGCCTTGTCGAAGCCGCGCGATTTCAGGTCGACGATGCGCTCGGCGGCATGCTGCTTCATGTCTTCCTTGGTGCCGAAGACGATGGCGCCGGTCGGGCAGGTCTTCACGCAGGCCGGTTCCTGCCCCACCCCGACGCGGTCCGAGCACAAGGTGCACTTGTAGGCCTTGCGGTCCTTCTGCGAGATGCGCGGGATATTGAACGGGCAGCCGGTGATGCAGTAGCCGCAGCCGATGCAGTTCTCTTCCTGGAAGTCGACGATGCCGTTGGTGTACTGCACGATGGCGCCCGGCGAAGGGCAGGCCTTCAGGCAGCCGGGATCCTCGCAGTGCATGCAGCCGTCCTTGCGGATCAGCCATTCGAGGTTGCCGTTGGGATTTTCGTATTCGGCAAAGCGCATCACGGTCCACGAATGGTCGCTGAGGTCGGCCGGGTTGTCGTAGACGCCCACGTTGTGGCCGATTTCGTCGCGCAGGTCGTTCCACTCCATGCAGGCCGCCTGGCAGGCCTTGCAGCCGATGCACTTGGTGGTGTCGATCAGCTTGGCGACGGTGCCGGTCACCGGCATGCGCACCTGCGTCGACGGCGTGGTGGTGGCCGAGCGCCGGAGGATATCGAGAGACTGCAATGCCATGGCGTTCCCCTGTGTCCCTGTGCCTTTCCCGTGCTTCCCTAAGCCTTCTCGACCTTCACCAGGAAGGACTTGAATTCCGGCGTCTGCGTATTGCCGTCGCCGACCGACGGAGTCAGCGTGTTGGTGATGAAGCCCGGCCGCGCCAGCCCGGTGAAGCCCCAGTGGATGGGGATGCCGACCGTGTGCAGCGTCTTGCCGTCCACCTGCAGCGCCTTGAGCCGCTTGGTCACCACCGCCACCGCCTTGATGAAGCCGCGGTTGGACGACACCTTGACGTGGTCGCCGGCGACGATGCCGATTTCCTTGGCCAGCGCTTCGCCGATCTCCACGAACTGCTCCGGCTGCAGGATGGCGTTGATGCGCGCGTGCTTGGTCCAGCCGTGGAAATGCTCGGTGAGCCGGTAGGTGGTGGCGACGTGCGGGAACTGCGCCACCTTGCCCATCGCGGCGAGGTCGTCCTTGAACACGCGCGCGGCCGGGTTGCTGGTGGCCTGCGGCTGCTTGTCGTTGAGCGGGTTGTAGCCCAGCGGCGTCTCGAACGGCTCGTAGTGTTCCGGGAACGGCCCCTCGGCCATGCCGGCGCGGGCGAAGAAGCGCGCCACGCCCTCCGGGTTCATGATGAACGGGCCCATGCCGCCGGCCGGATCTTCGTCCGCCTTGAAGTCCGCCACGTCGGCGCCGCCCCAGCTGGTGCCGTTCCAGCCGATCAGCTTGCGCGCCGGGTTGAACGGCTTGCCGGCCGGATCGCACGAGGCGCGGTTGTACAGCACGCGGCGGTTGGCCGGCCATGCCCAGGCCCAGTTCAGGGTCTGGCCGATGCCGGTGGGGTCCGAGTTGTCGCGCCGCGCCATCTGGTTGCCGGCGGCGGTCCAGGCGCCGCAGAAGATCCAGCAGCCGCTGGCGGTGCTGCCGTCGTCGCGCAGCTCGGCGAAGCCGGCCAGCTGCTCGCCCGCGCGCCGCGTCACCTTGGTGGGGTCCTTGGGATCCTTCAGCTCGGTGACGGCGCGGCCGGAGTATTCCCGGGCCAGCTCTTCCGGGTTGGGGCTGTACGGGTCGGCATAAGGCCAGGTCAGGTTGAGGATCGGGTCGGGGAACTTGCCGCCGTCGGTCTGGTACAGCTTGCGCATGCGCAGGAACAGCCCGGCCATGATCTCCAGGTCGCTGCGCGCCTCGCCCGGGGGCTCGGCGCCTTTCCAGTGCCACTGCAGCCAGCGCCCGGAATTGACCAGCGCGCCGTTTTCCTCGGCGAAGCAGGTGGTGGGCAGGCGGAACACCTCGGTCTGGATCTTGGCCGGGTCGACGTCGTTCATCTCGCCGGCGTGGCGCCAGAACTCGGAGGTCTCGGTCGCCAGCGGGTCCATCACGATCAGGAACTTGAGCTTGGCCAGCCCGGCCGCGAGCTTGTTCTTGTTGGGGCCGGCCACCAGCGGGTTGAAGCCCTGCGCGATGTAGCCGTTGACCTTGCCCTGGTTCATCAGCTCGACCACCTGCAGCAGGTCGTACAGCTTGTCGAGCTTGGGCAGGTAGTCGTAGGCCCAGTGGTTGTCCGCGGTGGCGGCGTCGCCCCACCACGACTTCATCAGGCTGACATGGAACTTGGGATAGTTCTGCCAGTAGCTGAGCTGGTTGGGCCGCAGCGGCTTGAGCGCGCGCGCGGCGATGTACTTGTCGTAGTCCTGCTCGGCGTCGGTCGGCAAGGTCATGTAGCCGGGCAACTGGTTCGACAGCAGCCCCAGGTCGGTCAGCCCCTGGATGTTGGAGTGCCCGCGCAGCGCGTTCATGCCGCCGCCGGCCACGCCGATATTGCCCAGCAGCAGCTGCACCATGGCGCCGGTGCGGATGATCTGCGAGCCGATCGAGTGCTGCGTCCAGCCCAGCGCGTACAGGATGGTCATGGAGCGCGTCGGCGTGGCGGTGGACGCCAGCATGTCGCATACCGCGAGGAACTTGTCCCGGGGCGTGCCGCACACGCGCTCCACCATCTCGGGCGTATAGCGCGCGTAGTGCTGCTTGAGCAGGTTATAGACGCAGCGGGGGTGCGCCAGCGTCGGGTCGGTCCTGACGAAGCCGTCGTCGCCGCGCTCGTAGTCCCAGGTGGTCTTGTCGTAGCTGCGCTTGCCGGCGTCGTAGCCGGAGAAGATGCCCTGGTCGAAGGCGAAGTCCTCCCGCACGATGAAGGTGAAGTCCGTGTAGTTCTTCACGTACTCGTGCTGGATCTTGTCGTTGGCCAGCAGGTGGCTGATCACGCCGCCCAGGAAGACGATGTCGCTGCCCGTGCGGATCGGCACGTACATGTCGGCCACCGAGGCCGAGCGCGTGAAGCGCGGGTCTACCACGATCAGCCGGGCCTTGTTGTGCGCCTTGGCCTCGGTCACCCATTTGAAGCCGCACGGGTGCGCCTCGGCCGCATTGCCGCCCATCACCAGCACCACATCCGCGTTCTTGATGTCGACCCAATGGTTCGTCATCGCACCGCGGCCAAACGTCGGGGCAAGACCTGCCACCGTCGGGCCGTGTCAGACGCGCGCCTGGTTGTCGAAGCCCAGCATCCCCATGCTGCGGATCGTCTTCTGCGTGAGGTAGCCCACCTCGTTGCTGCTGGCCGAGGCCGCCAGCATGCCGGTGGTCAGCCAGCGGTTGACCGTCTTGCCGTCGGCCGTCTTTTCGACGAAGTTGGCGTCGCGGTCTTCCTTGAGGCGCCGGGCGATGCGGTCCAGCGCGTCGTCCCACGACAGGCGCTCCCACTTGTCCGAGCCGGGCGCCCGGTATTCCGGGTATTTCAGCCGGCTGGGGCTGTGGATGAAGTCGATCAGGCCGGCCCCCTTGGGGCACAGCGTGCCGCGGTTGACCGGATGGTCCGCGTCGCCCTCGATGTGGATCACGCTGGCGGTGGCGTTCTTGGCGCCGTCCCCCAGGCTGTACATCAGCAGGCCGCAGGCCACGGAGCAGTACGGGCAGGTGTTGCGGGTCTCGGTGGCGCGGGCCAGCTTATAGGCACGCACTTCCGCCAGCGCCTGGCCGGGGGAGAATCCCATCAAGGCCAGGCTGGAGCCCGCCAGGGATGCGCCGGTTATCTTCAGAAACTGGCGCCTGTTCATCGTTACCATGGAAACCCTCCTGGGCATGGCGACAACGGTGGGGTTTGTGTTTGTCCCCACAGTATAGGCAGCGAAATGCACAAGCGCGATTCGCACTTTCTCGATTCCGGGATGGATCATCGATTTTTCTGACGGGCCGCCTGCCATTGCTGGCACGCCGGGTATGGCTCGGCCGGGATCGTGTGGGGCGAGACTGTGTGGGAGAGCGCCATAAAGCACTTTCTCGTGGAGCGGGTAACTGCTTCCCACACGAAACCGGCCGCTCTGGTGCAAAAAGCGGTCAGGCCAAACGTCAATTGCGCAGCGGGGAGGGCGCGACATCTCAGGATCACGCCGCAGCCAATAGAAGGGGCTCGCTCCTGGTCTGCCCCGAGCAGCGCTTCGAGATGTGGAATAAACGGTCCAATGCCGGGCGCAGGCTCCGATATCGCGCTGCCGGACTGTACTCCATGTATCTGCTGGCCTAGCCGGGATGGGACAAATCGTCCAGGTCAAGTGTGAAGAGATCGCCCTGTCCGCTGCGTTGACTGCAATGTAATAAATTGTGATCCATGAATATTTCCAAGAAATTTCCTGAACGCGGATCATTCCTTCGGAATTGGTGAATTAAGTTTTTTCGAATTCTGGGTGTCGATTTCTGATGTCAGATTGGGAAATGACTGATTTATCCGAGGCAATGAGACCAGTACGATAGGTCGATGTGTGTGATTGGACTGTGTCTCCGTGTGCATGGGTGCGCTGTTCCGCCGATTGCCACCAATCCAGAGGCCACCAGATTCAATAGTAAGTCCCAAAAAAAACAGACTGCCGGAAAGCTGACGTCATGAAATCCTTCTCCAAAGGGAAACTCACAGTTCTCGCTATGTTTGGATTGCTGTTGATTGTGGGGTTTCTCTGTCTGAAGTGGATGTATGCGTGGGGACAGCTCAGTCGAGGACAAGGCAACCCCTTGTTTCCACCCGAGATGAACGCGGCGCGTGATGCGCGGACGGATTTCGTGATTGGTGACCTGGGGGGCGTGTCAGTGAGGATTCCACATTATTTTGCCAACTATGTCGAGTACGACGGCGATCCAGGTTTTGGGGAAAAACGCAAAGAACCGATACCGCTACGTACCTACCAATCCCGGCTGGCGAGCTTTGGCTTCAAGGTGCGCTTTCCAGACATGGCTGGGCTTTCCAGTCCTGAGTTGTGGGGTGATTTCGAGAAATACAGCGATCCCTATTGGAAAGGTTACTACGATTCAATTTCGCCTTGGATTGACGTTGGTATAAGCAGCGGTTGGAAATATCCAGGGAAGGATTTTCTGGAGAATACAGTCAATGCTACGCTTGAATTTAACGCCGAGCGAGATGGATATCCAAATCTAGCCTATAGAAATTACGGTGGTCTGCCAAGGGTAGAGTACGGGCTAACGATGTATGCGCCATCAGGTATTGATCCGGCAACTGGGAAGCCATACCGCGAAGACGATTATGCAAAAGATCTGTTTGTTCATCGCGGCAGGGATGGAAAGGTCGATGTATATATCGAATGCACCAACCGAAATTTGCCAAATATGAAGCGCACGATTTGTGATCAGTACATCAATCTTGAGCCGTCCATGCATGCAAAGATTTCTATCCAGTATCCACGATACTGGTTGCCACAATGGCAGAAAATTCAGCGTAATGTGAGCGATCTTATCCATAGCTTCGAGATCGAAGTCGCCTTGAAGAGTTCCGTTTCGAGGGTCGCGCAGCCGGGTACACCGTGACCTCTCCATATCTGTTGTTGTTTTTCGTAGAAAATAAGGAGAAATGTTCATGCCAGCGACCCTGTCACTAGTTCAGTTAAATCGCTACGAATCTCGCATTAGGAGCGGCGGAATTTCCGAAGTCATAAAGGTGTATGGCGAGCTCTATGGTCAAGGCTACAACTATGCGGGCTGGGCTAGGGGGGTAGCGACTGGGAATACGGTTACGGGTGTGTCGGCCTTAGATTTTCTTTCCAGTACAGCGCTATTGGGTATCGGGATAGATGCTTGTAGAAAGCTTTCGCCTGCACAGATCGAAACTATTCGTGTCGGTATGGCTATCGGCTATGTTACGACCTTGATTAGTATCGCGAAGGGGGAGGGTGGTATCGTAAGCCGAGATATTGACTTCAAAGAAACCAAAGCATTTCACACCCAAGTGTTCCAGTCCAATGGTCTGAGCATCGACAATTGGACGCTCGAAACCCCGATGGCATTGATACGCAAGGCGCAAGGGGATGCGGCCCTCGAACAAATCTGGCAATCCCTGCGCGACACAGGCGGCGATGGGGCGGACAGCATTATTGCCAGTACGATGCTTTCCAGCCGTGTCGGCCAGTTAGCGTTTTCAAATGATCCGAATATCGCTCGTGCCGCGCAGGATTGGATCGATAAGACCCCTGGTCTTGCTAATATCGAACAGGTTAAGAGATCCCTCTGGGCACTCAAGGAAGCGGTATTTGGCAGGACGGCGACAGGCTCCGTGAGTCCGGATCTCGACAACGCCTTCGTGAGTTCGGTGAGCTCACTTTCCCTGCAGCAAGCTCCGAATGGTGGTGTCACCGCAGTTGCCACCGTCAAGGCGCCAAATGGTACGGCGCCCTCCTACAGGATTACTACCAGTCCCATCAGCAGTGGTGCAATGGCGGGGTTCAGCTTTGTCACCACGACAAACACGAGAACTGGCCAGATCACGTACCAGATGCAAAGCGCCAATGGCACGACATCTCAGGGCAACATCGCCGCCAACGGCAATGTCTCTTTCCTGGTCGATCGCAGGATGCACGTCTATCAGGGCGGCACTTATGTGGGAAGCTTCGATCCCTCCGGCGGTGCTGGTACGTTGGTGAACGGGGGAAGCTCCAATTTCCGCTATGACCCCACCTCGGGCCTGATCAGCCGCACCGTCAACAGTATCGGCGGTGCCTATGTCAGCGGCCTCACGGTGACTCAGACTTCTGCGGACGGCATCACCTGGAGCGCGCCTGCCTATGCTTTCGACAACATGGCCGCGGCGCTGGCGACCGACTATACGGTGTGGGCGGGTTTTGGCAAAGGCGTCATCGACAAGGTCACATTTCAAAGCCTGTTCGGTGCATCGACTGACTACTATGTGAACAGCGCGGTCACCCGCCCGCAGGTCTGCAATGCGCTGGATCTGGGACCTTTCGGCGCATTTTACGAGAGCAAGTCCGCTGGCCGGGATAGCGCCGCATCCATTGCCAAGAGGACCTTCCGCATCGTGACCAGTGCCGGTGCCAGCGTGACCGCCGCCGAGCTTACGGCCAGGGACGCCGATGGCGACGGCAAGCTCACCGGTGCCGAGTTGAACGACCTGTATGCCTGGAGCGACCTGAATGAAGACGGCATTCTGAACCAGTCCGAGACGGCTGCCAACGAGTTCGCGACATTGAACGCGGCACTGGCTGGCCTGGGCCTGAGCAGCCTGCGCGGCAGCGACTATGCCTTTCATACCACGGGCAACGCCAATTCCCGTACCGTGGCGCAAAGTACCGCGTCCGCGCCGCTGAATTCGCGCGTCGCACCCGGCATGCCGGCGGCGCTTGCCAGCAACTACGCCACGCTGCGGGCAACGGATCAGCGCTTCCGGATCAACAACGCACTGTGGATCGACTGGCTGCCCACGCAGATCAAGCTGTCCAGCAACCAGCAGAACATGGTGGGCACCGACGGCAACGATTCGTTCGACATTGGCTATTTCGCCGCATACGACGGGAAATTCTTCAACCTTGGCCTTGTGCAGAATTTCTATGCCGGTGGCGGCAACGACCTGATGGGCGGCAGCGCTCGCAACGACAATCTGTGGGGCGGCACCGGCAACGACACGCTGCTGGGCTATGCGGGCGACGACAAGCTTTACGGCGAAGAGGGCGACGATCAGCTCGACGGCGGCGCGGGCAATGACGTCCTGAACGGCGGTGCAGGCAACGACGTTTTGTTCGGTGGGGATGGACAGGACATCCTGGCCGGCGGCGACGGGCGCGACGAGCTACAGGGCGGCGCGGGCGACGACCAGCTCGACGGTGGCACCGGCGACGACAGGCTCTTCGGCGGCGTGGGCAACGACACCATGAACGGTGGCGAAGGCAACGATGTCATGCTGGGATTCACGCCGAGCAACGATGCCAAGCAGACGCTGGGCACTGGAGAAACCGACGACGACGTCATGTTCGGCGGCAACGGCGCCGATCAGATGTATGGCGGATTTGGCAACGACTACATGGACGGCGGCGCCGGCAACGACTTGGTGGCCGGCGGCGACGGCAACGATACCCTGTTCGGCGCAGCCGCCGACGACGAAGTCAGCGGCGACGCGGGCAACGACACCATGGACGGCGGTGCCGGCGCCGACAAGATGTTCGGCGGCGTCGGCAACGACCGCATGTGGGGCGGCGACGGCAACGACATCATGCTGGGCTTTACCGCGAGCAACGACAGCAAGCAGACACTGGCTACCGGCGAGACCGACAATGACGTGATGTACGGCGGCGCGGGCGATGACCTCATGCTCGGCGGCCTGGGCAGCGACCAGCTTTGGGGTGGGACCGGCAACGACGAGATGCAGGGTGGCGACGGCAATGACGTGATGTACGGCGAGGCCGGAAACGACAGACTTTTCGGTCAGGCTGGCAATGATGTCATTTACGGCGGGGCCGGCGACGACATCCTCTATGGTTTCACCGGCAGCAATGAAGCCAAGCAGACGCTGTCTGCGGGCGAGAGCGACAATGATTTCCTGTATGGCGGCGCCGGCAACGACACTCTGGTCGGTGGCCTGGGCAATGACTATCTCGATGGCGGCGCTGGTGCCGACCACATGGAGGGTGGTCTCGGCAATGACACTTATGTCGTCAACAGCGTCAACGACGTGATCCTGGAGCAACGCGACGAGGGTTACGACACCGTCGTCAGCAGCGCCAACGACATCCTGAACGCCAACATCGAGGAATTGCGCCTGGTCGAGGGCTACGACATCCACGGCACGGGCAATCGCCTGAACAACCGCATCATTGGCAATAGCCGCGACAACATTCTCGACGGTGTCACCGGCGCGGACACCATGATCGGCGGCCTGGGCAACGACACCTACTATGTCGACAACGCCGGCGACAAGGCCACCGAAATGGCCGGTGAGGGCACGGACACCGTGAACGCCAGCATCAGCTACAAGCTGGGCGCGAATCTGGAAAACCTGACCTTGCTGGATTTCTCCAAAGCGGAACGCGGCTTGGCCGATGGGGTTTCCATCCTGGTCTATGGCTACCCCAAGGCATTCGAGCTGGATTACATGCAGGGTGACGCAGTGGCGGGCTACAAGGGCACTTGCGCACTGACGGCCATTGCCAACCTGAGCACGCAGGCCAATCAGGCGCGCTCGGAAGCCGACGTGGTGCGCACGGCCATCGACAACAAATGGTGCGTCACCGATGCCACCAAGACGGACTACCAGCGTGGCGGTTCCAATTACGTGGGGCAGCAAGCCTTGCTCGACAACTACGGTATCCGTAACGGCATCATCGCGGGTTACAACGAACAGGGCATTGCCAACCTCATCAAAGGCGGGCGCGGCGTGATCATCGGCGTCAACGCCGGCAAGTTGTGGGGGGACAGCGCGTACCTGGACAACGGTGGCGTCAACCACGTGGTGACCGTGACGGGCGTGGCCTGCAATGAGGCCACCGGAGCGATCAACGGTTTCTACATTGCCGACTCCGGCCGCGGCAAGGTCAACGACATGACCCGCTACGTTGCCATTGCCGATTTCCGAGCCGATGCCAATGTGACCAATGCCTACACCATTTACACCATCGATCCCATCAAGCTGTGGGAAGAGAACATCAACGGCACGGGCAACGAACTGGACAACGTCATCACCGGCAACCGGGGCAACAACGTTCTCACGGGCGGCAAGGGCAACGATACGCTGATCGGCGGCGCGGGGAACGACACCTATGTATTCACCAAAGGCGACGGACGGGACACCATCGTGGAAAACGATGCGACGAAGGGCAACGCCGACGTGTTGCGCCTGGAAAACGTCAAGCAGACCAATCTGTGGTTCAAGCACGTCGGCAACGACCTGCAGATCCAGGTCATGGGAACGGCGGACCAGATTTCCGTCAAGGACTGGTATGTCGGGGGTACCTCGGGCCGCGACAACCAGGTGGAGCGCATCAAGACCGCCGATGGCCTGACCATGTACAACACCGATGTGGAGAAGTTCGTGCAGGCCATGGCCGCATTTGCCCCGCCCACTGCTGCGCAGACCTCCTGGACCAGCGGACAGGCCAGCAACGGGCAGGTGTTGTTGACCGTCACGCACTAGGCGGCCCGAGGCACTGGCTCCTGCCGGGAGAGGCGGCGAAGAGCCGCCTCTCCCGGCCATCATGCATCCGGACGGCTCGCCTTGCTGAGCCGTATGACGAACATCTTTTCGCCTTCTACCTTTCCGTGACGGGAACAAGCGCTTCTTCCACGACCGACTCCGGCGCACAGTCCGCCATGGATACCGGATTGCAGTGCCTGATGCTCATGGCCAGGCTCCACGGCATAGCCGCCGATGCGGTGCAATTGCAGCACCAATATGGGCGCGAGAAATTCACGACGCAGACGATCCTGCTGGCAGCCAGGAAGCTGGGGCTGACGTCCAGACGGGTGCGGCAGGAGCTCGCGCGCCTCGATCGCGCGCCACTGCCCGCGATTGGCATCGACCGTGCGGGCGACTATTTCCTGGTGGGCAAGATGGACGCCGCGCAAGCTCCGGCTCGCGTACTGATTCAGCGCCCCGGGCGCTCTCCCGAGATTCTTGGCCTGGACAGCTTCGTGGCGCAATGGACTGGGGAACTGATTTTCTTCACCAGCAAGGCCAGCTTTGCGGGGGAGATGGCGAAGTTCGATTTCACATGGTTCATCCCCGCGGTGGTCAAGCATCGCAAGGCCCTGGGCGAAGTGTTGCTGATCTCGCTGGTATTGCAGATCGTTGGCCTGATTACACCGATGTTCTTCCAGGTGGTGATGGACAAGGTGCTGGTGAACCACGCCATGAAGACGCTCAACGTCATTGCCATCGGCTTGATCGCAGCCATCCTGTTCGACGCCGTATTGACAGGCATTCGCACGGCGGTGTTCGCCAGCACCAGCAGCAAGATCGACGTGGAGCTGGGTACCTGGTTGTTCGGTCATCTCATGAGCTTGCCCATCAGCTACTTCCAGGCTCGGCGGGTGGGAGACTCCGTAGCCCGCATCCGGGAGCTGGAGAACATCCGCTCCTTCCTGACCGGCAACGCCATGACGCTGGTGCTGGATATCGTTTTTTCGTTTGTGTTCCTGGGAGTCATGGTGTGGTACAGCCCGATGCTCACCCTGATCGTGGTTGCTTCCATTCCGGCATACCTGCTCCTGTCGCTTGTCTTTACGCCGATCCTGCGAGCCAGGCTCGACGACAAATTCAACAAGAGCGCGGAAAGCCAGTCTTTCCTGGTGGAGACCTTGAATGGCATGGATACCGTCAAGGCGATGGCCGTGGAGCCGCGCTGGCAGCAGCGATGGGACAAGCACCTCGCGGCCTACGTGTCCGCAGGGCTATCCACCACCAACATCTCGCTGGTGGCTAGTGGCGGCGTGAGTCTGGTAAGCAAGCTGGTCACGGCAGGCATCATGTGGCTGGGCGCTTTGCTGGTGGTGGACAACAAGATGACGGTGGGCGAGTTGGTAGCCTTCAATATGCTGGCGGGCCAGGTATCCTCCCCGATCCTGCGGCTTGCTCAACTGTGGAACGATTTCCAGCAGGTGGGCATTTCCATGAGCCGCCTGGGCGATATCCTGAATACCCGCGCCGAAGTGACTGGCAACAAGACCCGCATCCCGCGTGTGTCGGGAACGATCGAGTTCGATCAGGTCTCTTTCCGCTACCGGCCCGACGCGGCGGACGTGATCCGTTCTGTCGCGCTGAAGATCGAACCGGGCGAGGTCATCGGCATCGTGGGTCGCTCTGGTTCCGGCAAGAGCACGTTGACCAAGCTGGTCCAGCGCCTGTATGTGCCGGATCGCGGGCGGATAACCGTTGACGGGCAGGACATTGCCATCATCGATACGGCGTCGCTGCGTCAGCAGGTCGGCGTGGTGTTGCAGGAGAACATGCTGTTTTCGCGTTCGATCCGAGACAATATCGCGCTAACCGACCCGTCACTGCCGATCGAGTCCATCATCGAAGCGGCGAAACTGGCGGGCGCGCACGCGTTTATCTGTGAGTTGCCCGAAGGGTATGACACGCTGGTTGGAGAACACGGTACGGGCTTGTCCGGTGGACAACGCCAGCGCATTGCCATTGCCCGCGCCTTGATTTCCGACCCGCGCATCCTGATTTTCGACGAGGCGACCAGTGCCCTGGACTACGAGTCGGAGAAGATCATCCAGGACAATATGCTGAGAATCTGCGCGGGACGCACCGTGCTCATCATCGCGCACCGGCTGAGCGCAGTGCGCCATGCCAACCGGATCGTGGTGATGGAGCGGGGGCAGATCGCGGAGGTAGGCAGTCACGAGGAACTGCTGCGCGTTCCGCAGGGCATCTACGGACACCTGTACGGCCTGCAGAATGCCCATGCCAGTGTTGCTCCCGGCACAGCCGGAATATCGCCGCAGGTATCGTCATGAGTGCGCGCCATCGTCTGCAAGCCTGGTGTGATCTGGTCCGGCGCTATGGCGCTGTATTCGCGCATTGCTGGAGTATGCGCCACGCCATGCGGACCGATTTCTTCAACAAGCAGGAAGCGGAATTCTTGCCCGCGGGGCTGTCGTTGCAGGAAGTGCCGGGGTCTCCGACTTTGCGCTGGACCGGGCGGATACTGATGGCGATGGTGGCGTTCGGCGTGCTTTGGTCGATCTTCGGGCAGGTGGACATCATTGTGAACGCCACCGGCAAGATCATCCCGTCGGCGCGCACCAAGACGATAGGTTCCGTGGACGTTGCCAGTGTGCGGACGTTGTATGTCACCGAAGGTCAGGAAGTGCGCGCTGGCGATGTGCTGATTGAGCTGGACTCCAGCAGCAGCGATGCCGAACGTGACAAGGCCGCAGATGCCGTGGTCCAGGCCAAGTTGCAGGTGGCGCGCTCTCTGGCCATGATTGGTGCGCTGGATCGGCACGGAGCGCCGCGTCTGGATGAGGTGGAGGGGGCAACGGCCGCCCAATGGCAGTCAGCCAGATTGCAGCTCGATGGCCAGTATCGCGATTTTCACGCCAGGCTCAGGCGGATCGATGGCGAAATCTCTCGTTATGCGGCTGCGCTGCCGCTGGCCGCGCAGCGGGCCGAGGACTTCAAGGCGTTGCTGCCGGATCGCACGGTGTCGCACCATGCGTGGCTGGAAAAGGAGCAAGCCCGGCTGGACCTTGAAGGCCAGTTGGTTGACGCGAGAAACCAGCGCGCCGCGCTGATCGCCCAGATCCGCAAGGAAGCGCACGAGGCCATGGCCGAGGCCAACAGGACCATGTCCGCCGGAGCGCAAGACAAGCGCCGTGCGGGGGAGCACAGCAAGCTGTTGAGACTGACCGCGCCGGTGGATGGCACGGTGCAGCAACTGACGGTGCATACGGTCGGCGGCGTGGTGCCTGCCGCGCAGCCGCTGATGCAGATTGTTCCCAGGGAAACTGTCATCGAGGTAGAGGCGTTCCTGGAAAACAAGGACGTGGGTTTTGTGCACGTCGACCAGGATGCGCAGGTGAAGATCGATGCCTTCGACTACACGAAGTACGGGACCGTTGCAGCCAAGGTCAGGCATGTTTCGCACGACGCCATTCAAGATGACGAGCGGCGCCTGATCTATGCGGCCAGGATCGCGCTGGATCGCAGCGGCATTCTCGTGGCCGGCAAGACCTTGCCGCTTTCGGCTGGCATGTCGGTCAATGTGGAGATCAAGACGGGTACGCGGCGTGTGATCGAGTATGTACTGTCGCCCCTGATACGGCACCAGCGGGAGGCACTGCATGAGCGGTAGCGCGCTCATTCGGCGAAGCGTGACTGCGACGATGTTTGCATTCGCGATGTCGGTAACGGGAGGCATCCATGCGCGGGATTGGGCGGACCTGGCGACAACACCTTTTGCCGATCCGTTGCTGGCTCGGCCTCCCCGGCTCGACGCCGGCCAACTGCTGCCCGGAGATGCGCAGGTCCATGTTTGCGAAGGCGGCCATGACAGCACGGCGCCGTTGACGTTGTCGCAGGCGGTGGATCTGGCCTTGTGCCACAACCCGCGGGTGCAAAGCGCGTGGGCGGCCATCAAGGTACAGGCCGCTCAACTGGGGGAGGCACGGGCCGCGTATCTGCCGACCGTCACCGTTGGCGTGAGTGATTTGAGGCAGAAGACCCGCTATCCCGATTCCCGGGTGCTGGCAGATGCGGAACGCAAGAGCCGGACGCAGTACGCCACGCTTACCTGGCGATTGCTTGACTTCGGGGGACGCGGAGCGAATCGCCGCTCGGCCAGCGCCCTGCTCGACGCCGCGCTGGCCAGCCACGACGCGGTGCTGCAGGAGATGCTCGCCAACGTGATCGGCGCGTATTTCGACGCGCAGACGGCCAAGGCCACCCGGGAAGCCAAGGAAAAGGGCAAGGCTCTGGCGCAACAAACATGGGAAACGGCCAGGAAACGCGAGGCACGGGGCGCAGGCGCGCAGTCCGATACGTTGCAGGCCAAGATGGCGCTGGCCAAGGCGGAATTGGAGAGCGGTCGCGCCATCGGCGGCCACGAGAGATCGCTGGCCGCATTGGGGGTTGCCCTGGGCCTGCCGGCCGAAATGCTCGGGACCCGGGACCGCCTCACTTTGGCCCAGGATTACCTCGACACCGAAGATGCCTTGCGGCAAGACTTGTCAGACTGGCTGGCACTGGCGCAGGAGCACCATCCATCCCTGGTAGCCGCTAGCGCTCAGGTGGCGTCGGCCAAAGAGAGACTGACGGTAACGCGTTCCGAGGGATTGCCCACGTTGGACTTCACGCAAAGCCGATACCTGAATGGACGGCCCAGCCAAGGTTTGTCGGCAACGCAGACGGAGGAATCCGTCGTCGGCATCACCGTGAATTTTTCGCTGTTCGAAGGCTTTGGGCGAACCTATAAGGTGCGCGGCGCACAGGCGCAGATCGAAGTCAAAGAGGCGGAACTGCGCGATACCCGAAACCGGGTGCTGGGTGAGGTGGTCAAGGCCCATGCGGATGCCGTGGCGGCATTGAGGAATCTGGATGCCTCCGCGCGGCTGATCGATGCGTCCCAAGACGCGTTGGACAACGTTCAGCGCAAGTATGACCGGGGCATCGTCGATATCCTGGAAATGCTGAGTGTCCAGATGGCACGGGCGGATGCGGCGCAAGAGCGAGTGCGGGCGCTATCGGAGTGGCGCTCAGCGCGGCTTCGGTTGCTGGCGAGCGCGGGGATGGTCAGTCTCAAGGACCTCCACATCCGGCATTGACGTGTGGCCGCAGTTGAATGCGCGATGGGCGCCTGTGGCGCTTGCCGAAAGTCCCCCAATCCACCGCCCTGGCAACCATAAAAAAAGCCATTCCGAAGAATGGCCTTTTACACCCCGCGACATCCACACCCCGTTGTTCCAACCCTGCTGGCTCTATGTCCTGCATGGGCCCGATGGAATCACGCTGCGAAGACCGGCAACCAAGTCGTCCACGCGGCCAGCCGGCCGGTGGTCCAGTTGTCAAACTTATTCATCTATGTACTGCGACTTGTCACGCGGGAAATCATACGTATTCTCTATAAGACATCGTGTTGAGAATAGCCGCCATTTTTCCGCTCTATTCCGGCGCTGGCGCGCGCTTGCCTCGTGCCGTCGTTGTGCGATTACCGCGCAGATGTGATTTTTTGGCCTCAAGAGGTGGCGTCAGGCGGCGCCACGGCGGTCACCGGCTGAGCCGCCGCTCGCGCAGTTGCTGCTCCAGCCGGGAAATGCACAGGTCGACGCGCGAGCGCCTGCGCAGGTAACGAATGCGGAGCGCGGCAAAAAGCACCGCGGTGAAGGCGCAGCACAGCGCCGCCAGAAGGGTCAGGTCGGATTGCATTTGGCTCTGCGTGGGGTTCGGGCGCGCCTTGCCGGCGCGATGGTGCCCGGGCGCGGGCGCCGGGCATGCGGCAGGCCACTCCCGGCCGCTCCCGCAATAACGTCAGCCGCCGGGCAGTCTGAAGGGATACCCAACCTATGGGTGGATCGATAAAACGGGGGCGGACCGGCGCCTTCCGCCAATCGTTCGCCCGTGGCAACGCGCGGTGCGCTAGCCCACGTTATGATCGCGCGGACACGGCTAGGCTCGGAACGTCGCGGGCAGGTCTGACCCACTTGCCCGCGTTTTGCGCCTCGCCTATCCCCCGGTGGGCGGGGCGCCTTTCTGCCGGCGCGGGTGGGCCGGCGGTTTCCGGTCATTCTTCCCGCCGGCGCGGCCCCCGCGTTCCGCCGTCCGCCGTCCGCCACCCCTTACTTACTGCCAGGAGCCGTCCTCCATGCTTGGTGCAATGGATTTCCTCGCCGTGGTGCGCCACGCCCCGCTGGTGTCGATCGACCTGATCGTCACCGATGCCCGGGGCCGCGCGCTGCTCGGCCGCCGCCGCAACCGCCCCGCGCGCGATACGTGGTTCGTGCCGGGCGGGCGTATCCGCAAGGACGAAAGCCTCGATGCGGCATTCCGGCGCATCGTCGCGGACGAACTGGGCGTTGCCGGCGCCGAGCGGGCCGGGGCGGTGGCGCGCGGGGTGTTCGAGCATCACTACCCGGACAACTTCGCCGGCGAGGAGGGTGTCACCACTCACTATGTGGTGCTGGCCTACGCCTGGACGATGCCGGAGGACGGCGCGGCGGGCGGGCATGCCGTGGGCACGCCGGACCAGCACAGCGCCTACTGCTGGATGAGCCCGGCGGAACTGCTCGGCCGCGACGACGTGCACGAGAACACCAAGGCCTACTTCCGCTGAAGCGGCCCCGGCCCGGTGCCGGCCGCACGGCGGCGCTCAGGCGGCCTCGGGGACCAGGCCGGCGCGTTGCGCGGCCTTGGCGGCGGCTTCGATCGCCCCCGTAGCCCCGGTGACCTCGGCTGCCTCGGCCGCCTTCGCGGGCGTGCCGGCAGGCTGGGCCGCCGGCGCGAACACCGCGCATTCGGTGCGCAGGTATTCGGCGAACGGCGCCGCCACCTCGGGGTGGCGCAGCGCGAACTCCACCGTGGCCTTCAGGTAGCCGAGCTTGCTGCCGCAGTCGAAGCGGCGGCCTTCGTAGCGGTAGGCCAGCGCCTGCTCGTGGGCGAGCAGCGCCTGGATCGCATCGGTCAGCTGCAGCTCGCCGCCCGCGCCCGGCGTGAGCGCGTTGAGGTGGGCGAAGATGCTCGGCATCAGCACGTAGCGGCCCACCACGCCAAGGTTGGACGGCGCCGCCTCGGGCGCGGGCTTCTCCACGATGCCGGACATCTTGAACACGCGCTCGTCCCACGGCTTGCCGTCGATCACGCCATAGGAGCGCGAATCCTGCGGCGCGATCGCCTCCACGCCGATGACGCTGCTGTGATAGTGGTCGAAGACTTCGATCATCTGCTTGAGCACGGGCGTGCGCGCGTCCAGCAGGTCGTCGGCCAGGATCACGGCGAACGGCTCGTCGCCGATGAGCTTGCTGGCGCACCGCACCGCGTGGCCGAGCCCGAGCGGCTCCGCCTGCCGCACGTAGAAGCAGTCGACGTGGGCGGGCTTGATGCTGCGCACCAGGTCGAGCAGCGACTGTTTGCCGCGCGCCAACAGTTCGGCCTCCACTTCGTAGGATTTGTCGAAGTGGTCTTCGATGGCGCGCTTGCTGCGCCCGGTGACAAAGATCAGTTCGGTGATGCCGGCCGCGATGGCCTCTTCCACCGCGTACTGGACCAGCGGCTTGTCGACCACCGGCAGCATCTCCTTGGGGCTTGCCTTGGTGGCCGGAAGGAAGCGCGTGCCTAGGCCGGCCACCGGAAATACGGCTTTCCTGATCTTGAGCATGGATCTACCCCCGTGTCGTAGTTGGTCGGTCAAGGCGGCTGCCGTGCCGTTGCCGGGTCGCTGCCGATGTGGTCGCCAATCCGGCCGCCGATGTGGCCGGGTCCCGCCGCGTCGCGTCCGCGCTCCGGACGGCCGCGGCTCGCCCAGGTGCAGCCAGCGTATCGCCGTGGCCAGATGGGCATCTGCCAACAGTTCGCCGTATTCAGACAGCACGGGAGGAGGGCCTCCCCGGGCCGGCGCGGCGGCCTTACAGTCGGGCCATGCGCAGGCAAGTGCTTGCCGGCGCGCGTGCACAACCAAGAAGAACGATGAACTGGTATCGCATCACAGACCTTGGCGATGCTGCCGTGACGCTGCCGCTGGCGCTGACCACGGCCTTGTGGCTACTGCAGGCCGACGGGTGGCGCGCCGCGCTGCGCTGGGTCTCGTGCCTGGCGGCGGGCGCGGCGGCGGTGCTGGCCAGCAAGCTGCTGAACGCCGGCTGCGGCATGGCGCTGGAGAGCTTCGACATGCGCGTGATCAGCGGCCACGCGATGCTCTCGGCGGCGGTGTGGTCGGTCTTCCTCGCGCTGCTGCTGCGCGGGATCCGGCCGGCCTGGCGCGGCGGCGGCCTCGTGCTGGGCCTGGCGCTGGCGACCCTGATCTGCCTGAGCCGCGTGCTGCTCGGCGCGCACACGCCGGCCGAGGTCGTCGCCGGCTGGCTGCTCGGCGCCGCCATCGCCGGCTGGGTGGTGCGCGCCTGCGCGCGCGCGCCGCTGCGGCTCGGCAGGGGCGTGATCGCCGGGGCGGCGCTGCTGGGTCTGTGCACGGTGGCCTACGGGCGCCATGCGCCGCTGCAGCAGATCATCTGGCACTACTCTCCGTATTACGCTCAAGTGATCTGCTACCAGGGAGGCTAGTGCGATGCTTCTTCCCCGCTCGTTTCTTTTCCGCGCGTTTCTCCGCACGTTTTCCCGCGCGCTTTCCCGTATGCCGCGCACGCCGGGCCGCCGCCGGCGCGCCGTGGGAAACACCATCCCCGCCGCGCTGCTGGCCTTCCTGTTCCTGTTCGCCGCCACGGCCTGCGGGGGCGACCACGGCGCCGACAAGTCCAAGCCGTCGGGGGCGGGCGGCGCGCCGCCGCCCGCCGCGGCCGGCGTGACGGACAGCGGCACCATCACCTGCGCCGCGCCCGGCGCCAGCACCGATGCCCAGCCGGACGGCGACACCATCGAGGCGGACACGCCCGGCAGCGACGGTTCGCGGATGTTCCCGCCGGGCAGCATCTTCCAGCTGAGCGTCACCACGCGCGCGGCCGCCGCCGACGTCGCGAACTGGTCCATCGCCGACACCTGGGGCCGCGTCAAGGCGAACGGGCAGTTCCCGGTGGATGCCGGCCCGCGCGTCTCGACGATGGACTGCAAGGCCACCGCCGCCGGCTACTTCGCGGTGTCGGTGAGCCTGGCCTCGGCCGGCGGCGGCCTGCGCTCGCGCGGCACGCGCCCCAACGGCATCGCCACCTTTGGCGTGCTGCCCGACGTCTCGCCGGTGCTGCCGGCGGCCAGCTACGCGCGCCAGGACCTGCACCGCTTCGGCGGGCAGGGCACGGCTTTCGTGGGGCCCGGCCAGACCTGCTGCGACGGCGACGGCTATCGCCCGATCTATCCGGCGCTGGGCTTGTCGTGGGCCAACGACAACCGCAACTGGTCGGTCACCGAGCCCAGCGGTCCCAACACCTTCAACCCGGCCACCTATCCGCTGGCCGCCCACTTCCAGCCCGGCGACCTGATGCGGCTGATCCAGCTCGACGGCATTCCCGGCTGGGCCAGCCCGACCGGGCAGCTCACCTACGGCTACGCCCCCAAGTCCCTGCCGGCCTACCAGGACTACATGACGCGCGTCGGGCAGGAATCGGCCGCCGCGCGCGCGCGCTACTTCCCGGCGCAGTCGGCCAACTACTACCAGGTGACCTGGGAGCCGGACTACGACGGCGGCCGGCCGTGGAAAGACACCGACGCGAACCTCGTGGCCATGTACAAGGCGACCTGGCAAGGCATCCACGCCAACGATCCCAACGCCGTGGTGATGGGCACCACCAATGCCTTCCTGCGGCAGAACTCGGTCTGGATCGAGCGCCTGGTGCCGCTGGGCCTCACGCAGTATCTCGACGGCGTGAGCGCGCACGGCTACTACGACGCGGGCACGTCGCCGTCGCACCCGCCCGAGCGCCTGGTGGGCGCGCCGAGCGCCGCGGACGCCGCCAATGCCCTGCCGGCGGCCATGCGCGAGCTGCGCCACGTGGTGGCCACGCGCCTCAAGCGCGGCGCCCGCCTGTTCGTCACCGAGACCGGCATCAGCTACGACATCGGCGCGGTGTACGGCCCCGACTACCCGACCCAGAACATCCTCTACGCGCACGGCGCGGTGGTCGCGCGCGCGCACCTGATCCTGCTGGGCGAGGGCGCCGACGTGAGCTTCGTGTTCTATGCCGCCGATCCGCCCAACGAACCGGGCTACGGCATTTTCTTCAACCTGGACAACCCGAACGGCAGCCACGGCCCGGCGCGCGTCAGCCCCAAGCCGGCGGCGATGGCGGTGGCGGCGATGACCCGGCTGGTCGACGGCACCAACACGCTGGGGCCGCTCAAGGGCCTGCCGCAGGGCGTGTACGGTTATGCGTTCCAGCGCCTGGGCAGCGACAGCGTGGTGACCGCGCTGTGGACCCACAACAATGCCAACTGGAGCGCCGCGAGCGGCTTCAGCGCGACCTACAGCGTGCCGTACACCCTGACGGTGGACGCGCCCGGCACCAGCGGCAGCGTCACGGTGCTGGACATGATGGGCAACGCGGCCGCGGTGCCCTACGCCAACGGCGCGCTCACGCTCGCGCTGACGGAGTCGCCGCTCTACGTGATCTCGGCCAACGTCGCGGTGGCGCAGGCCGGCGTGACCACGCCCGAGGGCTACGTGGCGCAGTAGCGGCGCGGCAGCCGGTGCGTGCGGCGCCGCCTGCGCGCCGCTTGTGCGCCGCCTGCGTGCTACTTGTGCCCGGAAGTCTCGAACAGCGCGGTGACGTTCTTGGTCAGCACCAGTAGCGTGGCGGCCTCGGCCAGCGCCTGCTCCTTGCGGCGCAGCTCGCGCTCCAGCTCGCGGATGCGGCGCTGGTCCTGCTCGTGCAGGCGCCGCACCGCGCCCATGCCGCGGCTGTCGGACAGCGCTGCGGCGGCGCTGCGGCGCCAGTATTCCAGCTCGAGCGGGTCGATGGCGTTCTCGCGGCACCACTCGCTTTTCTGCTGCTCTCCCATGGCGCCGGTGGCGAGCACGGCCTCGAGCCGGGCCTCGCCCGCCGCGGCCGGGTCGGCCGGGGGCATGGCCAGCGCGTCGGCGCGCCAGCGCCCGAGCGCCGCCATCGAAATCCGCATCTCGGCCGAGACCTGCTCGACGCTGGCGTTCTCGGGCGGCAACATGCGCGCCACGGCGAGATCCTTGATGGACTGAGCGTACCTAGCCACTGTGGTTCACCCTGTTTTCTCCGTGCGATGCGATGGCCGGTGCGCTAGGCGGCGGGACGCTCGCTTGGCTGCAGCGCCGGCTCGCCGCGGCGTTTGGCCGGGAACAGCGCATCGCGGATGCGCAGGAACGGAAACTCGATCGCCCGCGTGGCGACATAGCCCACCACGATGGCGATGGCGAACTGCAGCGCCAGCGCAAGGCCCCATAACGGCACCGCCGGCACGCCGAAGGCGGTCGCCTTGCGGATGAATATGTCGCCGGGCGCCAGCGCCACCGAATGCCACAGGTAGATCCCGTACGAGTACACGCCGGTCCAGGCCACGGCGCGGTACAGCCACGCGCCGCGCAGCTTGCCCGAATATTCGAGCACCAGCACGATCAGCGCGGCGAAGCCGATCGACTGGATGGTGTAGCCGATGGTTTCCTCCAGCACCAGGTTCCGCTGCAGCAGCACCAGCCACGCCACCGTCGCCGCCACGGTGGCCACCAGCAGCATCTTCTGGCTGGCGATGCGACGGTAGAGCTCGGGCTTCATCCAGTAGACCGTGGCCAGCATGACGCCGTACAGCAGGCTGTCGATGCGGTATTGCGTATAGGCCGAGGCGCCTTCGAGGTCGCCGCTGGCCACCGCGAAGCAGCGCGCGGCCAGCACCACCACGCACAGCGCCGCCGTCATCCACAGGATGGTGCCGGCGCGCAGCGACAGGCGCGCCACCAGCAGCAGCACCGCGGGCAGGAACAGGTAGAAGTGCTCCTCGACCGCGAGGCTCCAGGTCTGGCTGATGGAGCTGCCCAGGTAGTTCTGCAGGTGGGTCAGGTTCTGGTACAGGAAGGTGCTGGTCGGATGCCGGCCCGCGAGCACGTGGAACAGGATCAGCGCGTAGTAGGCCGGCCAGATCTTGAAGATGCGGCGGATGATGAAGCGCCGCGCGTCTACGTGGCCGTTTTGCGCATACTGGCGCAGCAGCAGCCCGCCCACCAGGAAGCCGCTCAGCGTGAAGAACAGGTTGACGCCCTCGCGGCCGAAGTTCTTGAGCGGGTACTCGATCAGCGCGATCAGCTGGCTGCCGGTGCCCACGGTATGGAAGTGCATGCCCATCACGGCGATGATGGCCAGCCCGCGCACGAAGTCCAGTTCGATCGAGCGGCTGCCTATGTGCTTGCCGCGGGTTGCCGGGTTTTCCATGCTGTTCTCCTCCAAGCGCGCTGTCGTGATGGTCCTGGCCCGGCCGCGGAACGGGCAGCCTGCCGCGGTCCGGCCCCGGGGCCCGGCCGGCGCATGCGGCTGGCGCGCCGCCTGCCGCCTGCCGCATGCAGTGCGCGCCGGGTTAGCCAGGTGTGCCCGGCGCGCCGAAGCGCTTGCGGATGAAGCGGCACGGATTGCCGCCGTAGATGCCTTCCGGCTCCAGCGAGCGATGCACCACCGACAGCGGCGTGACCACCGCCGAGCGCCCGATGGTGATGCCCTTCTGCACCACGCAGCCCGCCGTGATCCACACGCCGTCCTCGATCACGATGGGCGCGACCTGCAGGTCCATGTTGCCGTCCAGCTCGTGCGAGCCCGCCGTCAGGAAGCTGCCCTGCGAGATGCACACGTTCGAGCCGATGCGCACCGGCGCCTGGTTGTAGATCCACACGTCCATGCCGAACCAGCAACTATCGCCCACCTCCAGGTTCCACGGCGATTTGACGCGGATCGGGTGCAGCAGCCGGCAGTGACGCCCGATGCGCGCGCCGAACAGCCGCAGCAACCCCGCGCGCAGGCCGGAGAACGGGATCAGCTTGTTGCTGATGATGGCGGCCTCGATCACGAACCAGATCGCCTCGACCAGCACGCCGCGGCGGCGCACATAGTTGCCCGGGCCCGCAAGGTCGAGCTCCACCACGCGGCCGGCCGCGCGGCCCGCGAATGCCTGGCGGCTGCCATCGCGCACATCCGGGGCGTCGGCCTCGCGCGGCTCGGCCGCGCGCTCCAGGTAGTCTGCATAAGCTTCGGTTTTCATGTCCGGTCCTTCGCCCTACGCGTACCCTTCGCGATTTCATTCATTTCGTTCCTGTCGGGAAAATTATCGAACGTGAAACAGAGGGCGAAACGCTATTTGTCGGGATTGGCCTTTCGCAAGGGGCGTTTTGGCGGCTTGGCACTACGGCGCGCAAGGCCGGCGCCTCAGGCAGCCGCGCGGCGCAGCGTCTGCTTGAATTCGCTGAGGGTATTGCGCGCCAGCAGGTGCGCGCGCGGCGCAGGGGCCGCGGCGGCAGCGGCGGGCAGCGTCGGCTGCGAGGGCGGCGCGAACAGGCCGCTCTGGCCGCTCTGGCCGCTCTGGTCGATCTGGTCCAGCGCGCGCCTGATGGCAGCGACCGAGAGATCCTCCAGCACCGGCCCGAGTTCGCGCCCGCGGCAGAACCAGCCGATCAGCCCGTCGGCGGTGGCGATGACGGGCTTGCCCGCGCGGTAGGCCTGCACCAGCACGCCGCTCATGCCGTAGTGGCCTTTGTAGCCGAGCCACACGGCGTCGCAGGCGCAGAACAGGGCGGCCTCGTCCTCGTCGGAGATGAAGCGGTCCAGCACCACCATCGGCGGCGACAGCGTGCGGGCCGCCTCGCGCAGGAACGCGCGCAACCCGGCATCCTGCTGCCCCGCCACCACCAGCGCGGGCGCGCGCGGATGGCCGGCCAGCGCCGCCACCAGCTCGCGGATGCCCTTGCGCTCGCTGATGGCGCCGTACACCAGCAAGTGCTTGCCGGCGCCCAGCCCGAGACGCGCGCGGGCCGCCGCGGGGTCGGCCGGCAGCGCTTCCGGGCACGGGTCCGCGAGATACGCGATGGCCTGGGCGCGTCCGCTGGCCGCCGCGAACCACTGCGGCAGGGTCGGGTCGATCGACAACAGCGTCTTCATGCCGCCGGTGTCGAGCGCGCGCCGGAACAGCCAGGTCTTGACCGCGTTGACCAGCGGCTGGCGCGGCGCTTTCACCCCCACCTTGCTGTGATGGAAGCTCGCGCGCATGGTGATGCCGACCCAGGGCACGTCGCCGAACGGCGAGCCCAGCAGCGGCAGCGCGTACAGGAAGTAGTCGGCATACGGCACCACCACCAGCGAGGCGGGCCGCTCCGCGCTGGCGATGCGGAAGGCATGGCGGAACATGCGCCAGAAGCGCACATAGGACACGCGGCCCGCGCCGCTGCCGGCGCCGGCCGGGGCCGGCACGAACAGCAGCGTGGTGTGCGGCTGCTGCCCGGCCAGCAGCCGGCGGGCCAGCGGGTGCTCGCGGTTGGCCGGATCGGTGGCTACCATGCAGTGGTAGCCGGCTTCGCGGTAGGCCTGCATCGCCCACTCGACATAGCGCCAGCGGTGGCCGGTGAAGTCGTGCTCGATGATCAGGGCGGTCGGGTCGGGCATGGCGTATCCGGACGCAGCACGGACGCAGCGGGCCCGGCGCGGGCCGCCGTGCGGCAGGTTGCGGAGAATCCTCCGTTTCACATTAGCACCGCGCCAGCCGCGCCAGCCGCCAATCTGCGCCCGGCTGGCGGAAAAGGACTGGAAGGACCGGGCCGCGGCGCCGCGCCGGCGCCGCGCCCGACCCCGTGGCCAGGGTGACGGATTAAAGCTATGCCCTGGCGATTGCTGCCCGTGCGGCTACGGTAGATTGGGCCACATGGCTCGCAAGAGCCCGCTGCGTCACTGAAGCCGGCGGTTGGCGGCGGGCGGCGCGGCCGGGCGCCTGTTCACGACGTCACCGAGGGGCACAGCAAACATGGCCAGATCCCTGAAAGGCGCGGCTTTCCTGCCGCTGTCCGGGCTGCACGCGAGCTCGGCCGCGTGGGTGCTGGGCCAGCAGGTGCTGGTGCGCGGGCTGGTCGCCGTCAAGTTCCTCATGGTGGGCCGCATCCTCGGGCCGTCCGCGGTCGGCATCGCCGCGGTGGCGTTGTTGGCCGTGGCCATCGCCGAGGCGCTCAGCGATACCGGCCTGCCGCAGGCCGTGGTGCAGGGCCAGCAGGCCCCCACCGACGATCAGTTCGGCGCGCTGTGGACCGTGCTGACCTGCCGCGGCGCGCTGGTGGCGCTGCTGCTGGCGGCGCTGGCGCCGGTGCTGCAGACGCAGTTCCACCTGGAAGGCGGCCTGCTGCCGCTGCTGATGGCCGCCGCGCTGCCGCTGATCCGCGGGCTGGCCTCGCCGGCCTATTTCATTGTCACGCGCGAGCGCGGCTTCCAGCAGATCGCCGGGGTCGAGGTGGCGGCTGCCGCCACCGACTGCGCGGTCGGGCTGGCCTGCGCGCTGGCCGGCGCCGGCGCCGCCGCCATCCTGATCGGCCTGCTGGCCGGCGAATCGCTCAAGAGCGCGCTGACCTGGCTGGCCATGAAGCCGCGCCCGCGGCTGCGCCCGCACTGGTCGGGCATCGGCCACTACATGGGCTTCAGCCGCTGGATCTGGGCCGGCAGCGTGGTCAACCTGCTGCTCAACCAGTTCGACAAGGTCATCGTCGGCAAGCTGCTCGGGCCGGCGCAGCTCGGCGTGTACCAGATGTCGTCCAAGTTCGCGCAGATGCTGCTGGCCGACGCCGGCATCGCCATGTCGCAGTACCTGTTCCCCACCTTCGCCGCGCGTTTTCGCAAGCAGGACGGCTCCGACGCCACGCTGCTGCGGCGCTTCGTGCTGCTCGGCGGGCTCGGGCTGGCCATCGTGGTGGTGGCGCTGCGGCTGGCGGCGGAGCCGCTTTTCCTGCTGGTGCTGGGGCCGGCGTGGCTCGGCGCCGTGCCGTTGTTCCGCATTTTCGCCATCTATATGGCGATCGGCGCGCTGATCGCCGTGCTGGTGGCGTACCTGCGCGCGGTGGGCCTGCCCAAGGCCACCACGCAGGCCTCGGTGATCCAGGTCTGCGTGCTGCTCGCCACCGTGCCGTTCGCCACGCACTACTGGGGCGCGGTCGGCATCGCCTGGGCGATGACGCTGGGCCTGTCGTGCGCGGCGGGCTGGATGCTTTACCGGATACGCGGGTTGCGCAACACCAAGGAGGCATGATGCGGATTCTCCATCTGGTACTGACCCCGCGCCTGTCGGGCGCGGAAATGCTGGCCAAGGACCTGGCGATCCACCAGCAGTCCCACGGCGACACCGTGTGTGTGTCGGCGCTGATGCCGCAGCAGGACGACTTCGCGCCGCTGCGCGCCCAGCTCGACGCCGCCGGCGTGCGCTGCCTGTTCCCCGCGCGGCCGCACAAGCTGCCCGGGCGCCTGTGGCACCTGCACGGCGCGCTGCGCGCCTGCCGGCCCGACATCCTGTTCGCCCACGCCACCATCCCGGCGTTCTACGCGCGCGCGCTGCCGTCGCGCGTGCCGGTGGTCTACGTGATGCACTCGGCCGCCAACGATTTCGAGCGCAAGCTGTTCCGCAACGTCGAGCGCCTGCTGTCCACGCGCGCGCGCGCGGTGATCGGCGTGTCCCAGGGCAATATCCGCGACTACATCGGCGCGGTGGGCGAGCATCCGCTGATGGCGGTCATCCCCAACGGGGTGGACACCGGGCGCTTCTTTGTCCGCCCGGCCGCCCCGGCGCGCGCGCCGCTGGTGGTGCAGGTGGGCCGCTACGCGGCCATCAAGAACCAGCTGCAGACCGTGCTGGCGTTCCGCGAGGCGCTGCGCAGCGTGCCGGACGCGCGGCTGGAGATGTATGGCGTGATCGAGGATCCGGCCTACTACGCCGAGGTCTGCGCGCAGGTGTCGAGCCTGGGCCTGGGCGACAAGGTGTGGGTCAAGGGCCCGCAGAACAACGTGCCGGAGCTGCTGGCGGCGGCCACCGTGTTCGCCATGCCGTCGGCCTCGGAGGCGCACAGCATCGCGTTCCTGGAAGCGCTGGCCGTCGGCGTGCCGGTCGTGGCCAGCGCCATTCCGGCCTTCGCCTTTGCCCGCGATTACCCGGGCGTGCAATTGCTCGATACGGGCGACGCCGCCGCCTATGGCGCGGCGCTCACGCGCGCGCTGGCCCAGCCGCGCATGGCGCGCCCGCTGGACGGGCTGACGCTCAACGATACCGCCGGCCAGTACCGCGCGCTGGCGCGCCGGCTGGTGAGCTCGGCCTGAGCGCGGGGCAGCGGGAGAGCGGGGGAGCGGGGGAGCGTACGGAAAGACATACGGGGAGAACGGAGGAGGCAGATATGGAACGCAAGCGTGTACTTGTGCTGAGCCCGCACGCGGACGACGCCGAGCTCGGCGTGGGCGGCTACCTGGCGCGCGTCGTCGACGGCGGCGGCGAGGTCATGGTGGTGCTGGCCACGGCCGGCACCAGCCGCTCGCTCAACCTCGGCCGGGTGGTGGGCGAGCGGGAGCGGCTCAACGAGTTCCTCGAATCGATGCAGGTGCTGGGCGTGCAGGCCACCGAGGTCCTGACCACCGGCTTCGACGGCGCGCTCGACACCGTGCCGCGCGCGCAGATGATCCACCGCCTGGACATGCTGCAGAACCGCTTCGAGCCCGACGAGGTGCTGATCCCGCTGGCGTCCTCGCACCAGGACCACCGCTATTGCTGGGAGGTCGGGCTCGCCGCCACGCGGCCGAGCCGCGCCAAGCACGCGCCCGGCCTGGTGGCCGCCTACGAGTACCCGGCCACGTGCTGGGGCGGTGGCGGCATCGTCAGCGTGGCCGGCGGCACCTTGTACATCGACGTGAGCGCGACGTGGCAGCGCAAGATCGACGCGCTGCGCAGGCACGCCTCGCAGATCCAGGAAGGCGCGGGCCACCTGGTCGGGGTGGAGGGCGTCACCGCGCTCGCGCAGTGGCGCGGCGCCGAATCCGGCTTCGCGCTGGCCGAGGTGCTGCACGTCCTGCGCATGCGCTGGAGCGGCTGAGCGAGCCCTGGCGCGCGGCCGCGCCGCTCTGCCTGTATCGCGGAAGTTTCCGCTCCTCCCTGCGCGACGCGGGAGAGGGCATGTGCGCATGCCCGGCGCCTAGCTGCCTATCTTTTCCCGCCAACCGGAGCCACCGTGCGCGCGGACCTGCGCCGCGCGCCACCGGGGGCGCTCCAGGTGGCGCGCGGGGCGCCCGCACGCCCGCCGACGCGGCGGAAGACACCGTAACAATAGAAGAACTACGCGAACTGTGCGCCGCATCCGGCAATATCGAATGCGGCATATTAATTATTTTTTCCGAATTTTTTTATTTGTAAATAACTACAGAACGATACATGGCGCGCATGAAGAAAATTGTAAGCAAAAGTTAATGGCTTGCCTATATGCCTGCATGCACTTTAATTGGTCACTATGTTCGCTGGCACGCACTGCTTTTCAAGATAGATTTGCTGCTTCGCAACATGCTGCACTACAGTGCAGGAGCGTTGTTCACAGCCGCCCGGGAGCCGGCTTGGCAGGCCTGAATCCTGCTGGTGGAGTGGGAGTCGCACGGATTTTTCAGGGATTATTCTGATAGACGGACGCCTTCCGCCAACACCTCGCTACTTTCCGACACCGCCGTATTCGTCTGGTTTCGGGATGTCTACGATGCAACGCAACACCAATTAAAAAAATCTCGAAGGAAACGGTCAATTCATTGGGGGGAAAACCATGCCCTATGCGCAGCTCGAACCGGCGACGGTTAGTTGGCTCAGTTCCTCGATAAGTACTTCAATTAATCGTTCAAAGTGCGCCGCGCGACGCGTCGGTATTCTCCTGTTTGACGGATTTTCACTATTAGGTGCCGGTTTGGTGGCAGAGCTGTTCCAGACTGCCAACGAATGCTCCGCGGCTGCCTCGGGCAAGGAAGCGGCCTATGACGTTCAGCTGCTGTCCGTGGATGGCGGCAGCGTGGCCTGCTCGGCCGCGCTGCGGGTCTGGACCGACGGGCTCGACCCGCGCGAGTTCGCCGGCTTCGACGTGCTGTTCATTGCCGGCGGCGCCGGCGCGCGCAACGCCGCGGCCGACGAGCGGCTGCTGCGCTGGCTGCGCGTGGTGACGCCCCGCACCGCCACGGTGAGGCCGATCGCGGAGGGGCGCGCGGTGCTGGCCGCCGCGGGCATCCTCAAGTCGCAGGGTGGCGAGCATGGCAATGTGGTCTACGGACTGCACAGCGCCGACGAATCGGGCGAGCAGTATGAGCTGGTGCGCAGCGCGCTCACCCTCATCAAGCGCGACCTCGGCCTGGATGTGGCGCGCGCGGTGGGCAGCCGCGTGATGCCGGCCTGGACCGCGCGCCTGATGCCGCGCCTGGCCGACACCGGCACCACCAGCGTGGGCGACAAGATCCGCGCCGCCGCGCGCTGGCTGCACGAACACTGCGAACAGCAGATCTCCGTGTCCGACGCCGCCCAGGTGGCGACCATGAGCGAGCGCAACTTCCTGCGCCGCTTCAAGCTCGAGATGGGTGTGACGCCTTCGGACTACCTGCTGCATGCACGGCTCGACACGGCCTGCAGCTTCCTCGCCGAGACGGAGCTGCCGGTCGACAAGGTGGCGCGCCGCTGCGGCATGGGCAATGGCGACCGGCTGGCGAAGATCTTTCGCAAGCGCATGTCGATCTCCCCCACAGAGTACCGCCAGCGCAGCAAGGCCGGCGCCGCCTACGCGGGGTAAGGCCATGCGCGGACTGCGGCAGCTGCACAGGGCGCAGCGCAGGCGGCATCGCTGCGCATGCGCGATGCCGCATCGGACAACGGGCGCCCCGCACGGCGGCGCGCCGGGAGCGCGGCTCCCGATCGAGGAGGGCAGGGAAATGTCGAAGACGCTCGTGGAAGCCGGAGCCGGCCCGTTGTCGATGCCATCGTCGCACTCGGCGCAATCCATGCAGGCACCGGCTGCGGTGCCCGCGCAGGCGCAGGACGCGGCCACGCGCCTGCGCATCACCCCGGTGGTGCTGGCCGGCGGCGCCGGCACCCGGCTGTGGCCGTTGTCGCGGGAGCACTTTCCCAAGCAACTGATCGACCTGGTCGGCCCGGACTCGCTGCTGCAGGCCACCGTGCGGCGCATGCAGGGCTTCTCCGGCAAGCACCCGGTGGATGCCACCGCCATCATCGTGTGCGGCGACGAGCACCGCTTCGTCACCGCCGAGCAACTGCAGGCCGGCGGCATGCAAGGCCGGCTGGTGGTGGAGCCGGCGCGCCGCAACACCGCGCCGGCGCTGACCCTGGCGGCCTCGCTGGCGCAGGCCGACGGCAGCGACGCGATCCTGGTGGTGATGCCCGCCGATCACGCCATCCCCGACACCGGCGCCTTTCATCGCGCGCTGGCGCTGGCCGCGGGCCACGCGGAGCAGGGCGCCATCGTCACGCTCGGCGTGCCGCCCACGCGGCCCGATACCGGCTACGGCTACATCAAGCTGGGCGACGTGATGCCCGACGGCGTGCGCCACATGGAGCGCTTCGTCGAGAAGCCCGCGCTGGAGCTGGCCGCGCAATACGTGGCCAGCGGCAACTACTGGTGGAACAGCGGCATCTTCGTGGTGCGCGCCTCGGTATGGCTGCGCGCCATCGAGGCGCTGCACCCGGCCATCCATGAAATGTGCGTCGCCGCCGCCGCCGAGGGCGAGCAGGACGGCCAGTTCTTCCGCCCGTGCCCCAGGCAGTTCCTGCTGAGCCCCTCGGATTCGATCGACTACGCGGTGATGGAGCGGCTCGACTGCGGCGACGCGCCCTGCCGCGGCGTGGTGGTGCCGCTCGAGGCCGGCTGGTCGGACCTCGGCTCGTGGGATGCGGTGTGGGACGCGATGGACAAGGACACCGCCGGCAACGCCGCGCGCGGGCGCGTGGTGTTCGAAGGCGCGCACTCCAGCTATGTGCACTCGGACGGACGCCTGGTGGCCTGCGTGGGCACCAGCAACATCGTGGTGGTCGAGACCGCCGACGCGGTGCTGGTGGTGGACCGCTCGCACGTGCAGGACGTCAAGGACGTGGTGGCGCGCATGAAGATCCAGCACGCGCCGGAAGCGGACGCCCACCGCAAGGTGCGGCGCCCGTGGGGCTTCTACGACTCCATCGAGCACGGCGACCGCTTCCAGGTCAAGCGCATCGTGGTGCAGCCGGGCGCGCGCCTGTCGCTGCAATTGCATCACCACCGCGCCGAGCACTGGGTGGTGGTCAGCGGCACCGCGCTGGTGGTGCGCGGCGACGAGAAATTCCTGCTCAGCGAGAACCAGTCCACCTTCATCCCGCTGGGCGTGCTCCACCGGCTGGAGAACCCCGGCAAGCTGCCGCTGGAAATCATCGAGGTGCAGTCCGGCGGCTATCTCGGCGAGGACGACATCGTGCGCGTCGACGACACCTACGGGCGCTGCGCCTGAAGCGGCGCCGGGGCGCGTGGGGACGCGGGACAACACAGGAGGCACAAGGCAGCGAGAGGGCAGGACGGCAAGGCAGCAAAGCAAGCAGCAGGCAGCAAGGCGTGGCGCAGGGGTTGTTCCGGGTTGGGGCAGGAAGGCATCGGGAGAGGGGAAATGCTGAAGATCGAAGGCTTGCTGGCGCGCCTGCTGGATGTCGCGCTGGTGTTCGCGGGTGCTGCCATCGCTTCGCACATCCGCTTCGACGAGATGGCGCAGCGCACCTTCTACGATGTCTTCCTCGCGCTGTCGGTCGCCTTCACGCTGGCGCTGTTCCCCGCCTTCGGCATCTACGATTCCTGGCGCGGGCGCTCCAAGATCGGGCTGGCCGGCCACCTCGCGCTGGCCTGGCTGCTGGTGCAGCTGTGCGGCATCATGGTGCTGTTCTCCCTGCACCATGCCGCCATCGTGTCGCGGCTGTGGTTCGCCTACTGGACGGCCTCCACCGGCGCGCTGCTGATTCTCTCGCGCCTGCTCACGCACAGCGTGCTGGGCCAGATGCGCACCGCCGGCATGAACCTGCACAAGGTCGCGGTGGTGGGATGCGGCGCGCATTGCAGCGGGGTCATCCGGCGCAGCGCGGCGGCGCCGGCCTCCGGCTTTCGCGTGGTGGCGGCGTTCAACGTGGCGCCGGCGGTCGGCAGCCTCAACGTGAAGGTGCCGACCTTCGAGGACCGCGCCGCGTTCCACCGCTATATCCGCTCGCAGGACATCCATGAAGTGTGGCTGGCGCTGCCGCTGTCGGAGGAGCGCACCATCCTGGAATTCGTGGCGGAGTTCCGCGAGGAACTGGTCAACGTGCGCTTCATGCCGGACCTGCGCAGCCTGGCGCTGTTCGACAGCGGCACCATCAACCTGATCGGCATGCCCGCCATCAACCTGGTGGCCTCGCCGCTGTCCGACAGCGCGCTGCGGCAGAAGGACGTGTTCGACCGCCTGTTCGCCGCCGCCGCGCTGATCGGCCTGTCGCCGCTGCTGCTGGCGATCGCCATCGCGGTGAAGCTCACCTCGCCCGGGCCGGTGCTGTTCAAGCAAAAGCGCAAGAGCGCCGATGGCCGCATCTTCACCATCTACAAGTTCCGCTCGATGCGCGCGCACGTGGAAGCCCGCGGCGTGGTCACGCAGGCCACCCGCAACGATCCGCGCATCACGCGGGTGGGCGCCTTCCTGCGCCGCACCAGCCTGGACGAGCTGCCGCAGTTCTTCAACGTGCTGCGCGGCGACATGTCCGTGGTGGGCCCGCGCCCGCACGCCATCGAGCATGACGACCAGTACCAGAAGCTGGTGAGCGGCTATATCCACCGCTACCGCGTCAAGCCCGGCATCACCGGCTGGGCCCAGGTCAACGGCTTTCGCGGCGAGACCGACCGCATCGAGAAGATGGAAGGCCGCATCGCCTGCGACCTGTACTACCTGGGCAACTGGTCGTTCGCGCTGGACATGCGCATCATCGCGGCCACCGTGGCCAGAGGGCTGATTCACCGCAACGCGTATTGACACAGAGGGGACCGGGGACTGCGCTGGCGCAGCCCCCGGCGGGAAGCAATGGCCACCAGGGAGTCGCTTGCTATGGCTGCCAAGTTCGATACCCAGTACGTCGATGTCTCCAGCGCCACGGAGCTTCGCCTGTCCGACTACCTCGTCACGCTGCTGGAGAACTGGCGCATGATCGTGGCGGTCACGCTGATCGCGCTGCTGGCGGGCACCGCCTTCGCGCTGCTGCAGAGCCCGGTCTACCGCGCCGACGCGCTGATCCAGGTGGAGGACAGCAAGGGCAATCCGAACAACCAGAACCAGAACTCGCTGCAGACGCTGTCGTCGATCTTCGACTCCAAGTCCACCGCGGCCGCCGAGACCGAGCTGCTGCGCTCGCGGCTGGTGGTGGAAGAGGCGGTGCGCAAGCTGCATCTCGACATCGCCGCGGGGCCGCGCTACTTCCCGGTGGTGGGGCGCCTGCTGGCCTCGCTCAACGGCGGCATGGCGGCGCCGACCTCGCTGCTGGGCCTGTCCGACTACGCCTGGGGCGCCGAGTCGATCACGGTGTCGTCGTTCGAGACGCCGCAGAAGTACTACGGCAAGCGCTTCGTGCTGGTGTCCGACGGCGAGCGCAGCTTCACCGTGCGCGACCCCGAAGGCAAGACCGTGCTGCAGGGGCGCGTGGGCGAGGAGGCCAGCGGCACCACGCCGCTGGGCCCGGTCAGCGTGCGCGTGGACGAACTGGCCGGGCGCAAGGGCTCCCAGTTCGAGCTGGTGCGCTACTCCACGGTCGGCACCGTGGAGCGCGTGCAGCGCGCGCTCTCGGTGGGCGAGCTGGCCCTGCAGTCCGGCATCATCCGCGCCAGCATCGAAGGGCCCAGCGCCAAGCTCACCGCCGACATCATCAACACCATCGCGCGCCAGTTCGTGCAGCAGGACATCGGCCGCCGCTCGGCCGAGGCCGAGCACACGCTGGCCTTCCTCGACCAGCAGTTGCCGGCGCTGCGCAAGCAGGTGGACCAGGCCGAGGAACGCTACAACGCCTTCCGCAACCGCCAGGGCACCGTCAACCTGGGCGAGGAAAGCCGGCTGCTGCTGCAGCAGATCGTCGACAACAAGGCCGCCCTGGACAAGCTGACCACGCGCCTGGCCGAAGTGCGCACGCTCTATACCGACCAGAACCCCGCGGTGACCGCGATCACCGCGCAGATCGCCGCGCTGACCGCGCAGCAGGGCACGCTCAAGCGCCGCGTCTCGGTGCTGCCCGACACCGAGCAGGCCGCGGTGCGGCTGGAGCGCGACGTGCGCGTCAGCACGGAGCTGTACACCAACCTGCTCAACAACGCCCAGCAGCTGCGCGTGGTCAAGGCCGGCCAGGTGGGCAACGTGCGCGTGGTGGACTTCGCCGAGCCGGCGGACGAGCCGGTGCGCCCGCAGCGCGCCGTGCTGGTCCTCATCAGCGGCGGCGTGGGCCTGGTGCTCGGCGCGCTGCTGGCGTTCCTGCGCAAGGGGCTGTGGGGCGGCGTGGAAAACCCGCAGGAACTCGAACGGATGCTGGGGGTGCCGGTCTGCGCGGTGGTGCCGCGCAGCCGCACCCAGCTGCGGCTGCAGCGCGAGTTGCGCCTGGGCCGCAGCCGCCAGAGCGTGCTGGCCGCGCGCGCGCCCGACGACATCGCCGTGGAAGGCGTGCGCAGCCTGCGCACCAGCCTGCAGGGCGCGCTCGCCAGCGCCAGGAACAACGTGGTGATGCTGACCGGCGCCAGCCAGGACGCGGGCAAGTCGTTCATGTCGGTCAACCTGGCCGCGCTGGTGGCCACCGGGCGCAAGCGCGTGCTGCTGATCGACGGCGACATGCGGCGCGGCGAGATCCACTCGCATTTCGGCCTGCCGCAGGTGCCGGGCCTGTCGGACGCGCTGACGGGCACCGACATCGAGTCGGTGGTCACGTACGACGTGCTGCCGGGGCTGGACGTGCTGCCGCGCGGCACGCTGCCCGCCGATCCGGCCGAACTCCTGATGAGCGACCGCCTGGACTCCCTGCTCGACTGCTTCAAGCAGCGCTACGACATGGTCATCATCGACACCCCGCCGGTGCTCGCCGTGACCGATGCCGCGCTGCTGGGCCGGCACGCCGGCACCACGCTGCTGGTGGTGCGGCACGGCCGCCATTCGGCCGCCGAGGTGGCCGAGACCGCGCGGCGCCTCAACAACGGCAGCGTGCTGCTGCAGGGCGTGCTGCTCACCGACGTGCCCAAGCCGCCGTTGCAGCTGCGCTCGGGCTACAGCGGCTACTACGGATACCAGGGCAGCGCGCGATAGCCGGCTACCGACCCCCGACACCCGACACCCAGTCACACCAACGCACGGCAGGAGAAACACAATGTCGCACAAGGTTGCTCTGATCACAGGCATTACCGGACAGGATGGCTCCTATCTCGCGGAGCTGCTGCTGGAAAAGGGATACGAGGTGCATGGCGTGAAGCGCCGCACGTCGCTGTTCAACACGGACCGCATCGACCACCTCTACCGCGAGCCGCACGACCCCGACCGGCGCTTCTTCCTGCATCACGGCGACCTGACCGACGCGACCAGCATGCTGCGCGTGATCCAGCAGGTGCTGCCCGACGAGATCTACAACCTGGCCGCGCAAAGCCACGTGGCGGTGTCGTTCGAGGAACCCGAGTACACCGCCAATGCCGACGGGCTCGGCACGCTGCGCCTGCTCGAAGCCATCCGCATCCTCGGGCTGGAGAAGAAGACGCGCTTCTACCAGGCCTCCACCTCCGAGCTGTACGGCCTGGTGCAGGAGATCCCGCAGAAGGAGACCACGCCGTTCTACCCGCGCAGCCCCTACGCGGTGGCCAAGCTCTACGCCTACTGGATCACGGTCAACTACCGCGAAGCCTATGGCATGTATGCCTGCAACGGCATCCTCTTCAACCACGAAAGCCCGGTGCGCGGCGAGACCTTCGTCACGCGCAAGATCACGCGCGCGATCTCGCGCATCGCCGCGGGGCTGCAGGACGAGTTCTACCTGGGCAACCTGTCGGCGCTGCGCGACTGGGGCCATGCCCGCGACTACGTCGAGATGCAGTGGCTGATGCTGCAGCAGGAAAAGCCCGAGGACTTCGTCATCGCCACCGGCGTGCAGTACAGCGTGCGCGAGTTCGTGCAGTGCGCCGCGGCCGAGCTGGGCGTGACGGTGCGTTTCGAAGGCACGGGCGTGGACGAGGTGGGCGTGGTCGAGCGGGTACAGGGCAAGGAGACCCGCCTCTCGCCGGGCAAGGTGATCCTGCGCGTGGACCCCAAGTACTTCCGCCCCACCGAGGTGGAGACGCTGCTGGGCGATCCGTCCAAGGCCCACGACAAGCTCGGCTGGTCGCCCACCACGCCGTTCTCCAGGCTGGTCAAGGAGATGGTGCGGGCCGACTTCCAGATCGCCCGGCGCGACGCGCTGGTGACGCTGGCCGGCTTCCAGGCGCTGGAACACCACGAGTGATCCCGGCCGCCATCCACGAGCCAATTGAAAAGCGAACCGACCGACAAGAGCCATGGAAAAAGACGCCGTCATCTATATCGCCGGGCACAACGGCATGGTGGGCTCCGCGCTGCTGCGCCGGCTGCGCGCCGAGGGATACCGCAACCTGGTCGTGCGCGACCGCGCCGAGCTGGACCTGACCGACCAGGGAGCGGTGCACCGTTTCTTCGCCGACGAGGGCATCGACGTGGTGCTGCTGGCGGCGGCGCGCGTCGGCGGCATCCTCGCCAATGCGCTGCGGCCGGTCAACTTCCTCTACGAGAACCTGGTCATCGAGACCAACGTGATCCACGCCGCCTACCAGGCCGGCGTGGGCCGGCTGGTGTTCTTCGGCTCCTCGTGCATCTATCCGCGCGACTGCCCGCAGCCGATCCGCGAGGAGTACCTGCTGAGCGGGCCGCTGGAGCGCACCAACGAGGCCTACGCCATCGCCAAGATCGCCGGGCTGAAGCTGTGCGAGGCCTACAACCGGCAGTTCGGCACGCACTACGTCTCGCTGATGCCGACCAACCTGTACGGCCCCAACGACAACTACGACCTGGCCACCAGCCACGTGCTGCCGGCGCTGGTCAGCAAGGCCTACACGGCGGTGAAGGACGACGCGCCGAGCCTGCAGATATGGGGCACGGGCACGCCCCGGCGCGAGTTTCTCCACGTCGACGACCTTGCCGCGGCAACGCTGTTCGTGCTCGAGCACGACGTCGCCGAAGGCGTGTTCAACGTCGGCACCGGCTCGGACCTGCCGATCCGCGAGCTGGCCGAGCGCATCTGCCGCGTGGCCGGGTTCCGCGGCGGCCTGGTGTTCGACACCGCCAAGCCGGACGGCACGCCGAGCAAGCGGCTCGACGTGTCCCGGCTCGCGCGGCTCGGCTGGCAGCCCGCGATCGGGCTCGACGAAGGCATCGAGGCCGTCTATCGCGAGTACGCGAGCCGCAGGGACGGCGCATTGCCCGGGGGTGCGGCGGCCGAGGCCGACGTACAGGCAAGCGCTGTCATCGAGTGACGAGATAAGGAGCGAATCATGGCAGGTTCAGTCACCATATTCCATAACATCGTCTGGTCGCGCCACAAGGGTGCCGTGCTCTCGGCGCTGTACAGCCAGTCCGTGGCAAGCCCGATCCACTACACCATGGTGCAGATCGCCGAGACCGAGCACTACCGGGTGGGCTTCTCCGACGTGGACTACTCCTTCCACAAGTACCCGATGCACCAGCTTTACTCGGGCTGCTACGAAGACGTGCCGCGCTGGAAGATGACCGCGCGCCTGACCTGGGAAGTGATCAAGGCCAAGAGCGAGCTGGTGGTGCTGCCCGGCTACCACCGGCCAGAGTACTGGGCCATGCTGCTGGCCTGCATCGTCACCGGCAAGCGCCGCGCCGTGTTCTGCGATTCCACCGGGCACGACCGGCCGCGGCGCATGCTGACCTCGATCCCCAAGCGCCTGTTCTTCTCGCTGTGCCACGGCTATTTCGGCTTCGGCGAGCGCAGCCGCGAATACCTGATGTCGCTCGGCGCCAAGCCCGAGCGCATCTTCACGCCGTGCCAGGCTGCCGCCATGCCGGCCACGTACCAGCCCGAGCAGGTGGTGCGCCAGCGGCTGAGCCACCGCGCCGACGGCAAGCCGGTGTTCCTCTACGTGGGCCGGCTGTCCGAGGAGAAGGGGCTCGATACCTTGCTGGTCGCCTTCGCCGGGCTGCGCAAGCAGATGCCGGCGGCGACGCTGCGCATGGTCGGCACCGGCCCGCTGGCCGGCACGCTGCGCCAGATGGCCGCCAGCCTCGGCATCGAGGACGCGGTGAGCCTGGTCGGCAGCATGCAGGACGAGGGCCTGTCGCAGGAGTACTACCGCGCGGTCTGCATGGTGCTGCCCAGCTACAGCGAGCCGTGGGGCCTGGTGGTCAACGAGGCGCTGAGCCACGGCTGCCCGACGGTGGCCAGCGACATCTGCGGCTGCGTGCCGGAACTGGTGCAGGAAGGCGAGACCGGTTTCGCGGTGCCGGTGCGCGACGCCGCCGCGCTGCAGGCTGGCATGGCGCGCGCGGTGGAGGCCTTCGCCGACACGCAGGCCACGGCGGAACGCTGCCTGGCCGTGATCCGGCGCTTCGACCCGGCCACCGCGGCGTCGAACATCGCGCGCGGCTGCGCGGCGATGCTCAGCACGCCGGACATGGGCCGGCGCGCCGGCGTGCACACCTGACGCGCGCCGCGCCCGCGCGCACCGGCGCGGCGGGCACGGCACGGCGGCCGGGACATTCGCGCAAATTCGATGGAGCGACCCGTGAGAATCCTTGTCTGCGGACAGAACTACGCACCGGAGCTGACCGGAACCGGCAAGTACACGGCCGAGATGGCCGAGGCGCTGGCGGCCGGCGGGCACGAGGTCCGCGTGGTATGCGCGCCGCCCTACTATCCGGCCTGGCGCGTGGGCGACGGCTATTCGGCCGCGCGCTACAGCCGCGAGTGGCGCGGCGGGGTGCGGATCTACCGGGCCCCGCTGTGGGTGCCGCGGCGGCCCACCGGCGCCACCCGCCTGCTGCACCTGGCCAGCTTCGCGCTGGGCGCGCTGCCCGCGCTGCTGGCGCAGGCGGCGTGGCGGCCGGAGGTGGTCATCGCGGTGGCGCCCAGCCTGATGAGCGTGCCCGCGGCGCTGGCGCTGGCGCGCGTGACCGGCGCGCGCGGCTGGCTGCACGTGCAGGACTATGAAGTGGACGCCGCCTTCGAGCTGGGCCTGCTCAGGCGCCCATGGCTGCGGCGCGCGGCGCTGGCGGTGGAGCGTTTCCTGATGCGCCGCTTCGACGTGGTGTCGACCATCTCGGAAAAGATGGCCGAGCACGCCGCGCGCAAGGGCGTGCCCGCCGCGCGCGTGTTCCGCCTGCCGAACTGGGTCGATACCGCGGCCATCTTCCCGCTCGGGCGGCCCAGCCTCTATCGCGAGGAACTCGGCATCGCGCCCGAGCAGATCGTGGTGCTGTACGCCGGCAACATGGGCGAGAAGCAGGGCCTGGAAGTGCTGGTGTGCGCCGTGGCGGCGCTGGCCGGCCATGCCGGGATCACCTTCGTCTTCTGCGGCACCGGCCCGGCGCGGCCCATGCTCGAGACCTACTGCGCGGGCCTGGAGAACTGCCGCTTCCTGCCGCTGCAGCCGGCCGACCGCCTCAACGAGCTGCTCAACCTGGCGGACATCCACGTGCTGCCGCAGCGCGGCGACGCGGCCGACCTGGTGATGCCGTCCAAGCTCACCGGCATGCTGGCCAGCGGCCGCCCCACCGTGGCCATGGCCAACGCGGGCACCGAGCTGTTCGCCGCGGTGGCCGGGCGCGGGGTGGCGGTGCCGCCCGACGACATCGACGCCCTCGCCGGCGCCATCAAGAGCCTGGCCGCGGACACCGCGCGCCGGGCCGAGCTGGGCGCCGCCGCGCGCGCCTACGCCGAAGCCACGCTGTCTTCGGGGGCGGTGCTCGAGCGCCTCGACGCGCGCCTGCGCGCCCTGTGCGGCGATGGCCCCGAGCCGCCGCAGGCGGTGGAAGCGCGCGCCGCCGAGGATCTCACGGCGCATGCATTGCAGCCGGGGAAGACGGAGTAGCGCCGGAACCGGCGCGGCGGGCACGGCACGCAGGAGCAACGAAGGACGGCAACCAGGGAAGCAACGACAGGAGAGCGCAGCCAGACAGACGTGCAGGACGAGCAGGACGAGCAGGACGGGCAAAAGAACAGTTGGGGGAAAAGAACAATGTCGGCAATACAACAGGCAGCGCCGCCTGCGGGCGGCCGCCGGGCCGCGCCATGCGCGGGCCGGCCGGTGCCGCCGCGCATGGCGCCCGCACGGGCCCGCCGCGGCTGACGGAGGGCGCCCGCCATGCGCAATCCCTTCGCCCCGCTGTGGATCTGGCTGATGCTGTATCCGCTCGCGCTCGATTTCAAGAGCGTCGACGAGAACGGCACCCGCATCCTGCAGATCCTGCTGACGGTGCCCGCCGTCGGGGCGGCCGTCGCGCTGGCGCTGATCGCGCCGCGTTTCACCGGGCGCACGCAACTGAGCCGGCTGGTGATGGCGGCGCTGCTGCTGACGGTGCCGGGCAGCCTGGTGGCCCAGCTCGTGCAAGGCAACGACCTCGGCAACTACCTGCGCGTGCTGCTGCCCTTCCTGCTGTTCCTGCTCGGCTACCTGGCCGCCTGCCACCCGTGGCCGCAAGACCGGCTGGCGTACATGGAAGGCGTCATGTTCAACGCGGTGGCGGTGTCGCTGCTGTTTACGTTCGCCTACGGCATGGCGGTGGGCGGTGGGCTGGAGAACGTGCGCTTTCGCATCGTCTCGCCGGCCTTCCTGGTGCTGCAGGGCGTGCTGCTGCATGAATTCGTCATCGCCCGGCGGGTGACGAAGATGAACCTGCTGCTGTTCATCGTCAGCGTGGTGATCGAGATGCTGAGCGTGACGCGCAGCCTGCTGGTGGGCACGGCCTTGCTGTTCCTGTTCGCGACCTGGCTCAGCGCGCCGTCGATCCGGCATCTGATGCGCGCGGCGCTGCGCGCCACGGTCATCACGGCAACCCTGGCGGGCGGCACCGCGCTGGTCGGCTCGGCGCTGTTTCCCAGCGTCGCCGCGCACTGGACCCAGCGCCTGGCCGCGGCCAAGGCGACAGAGTCGGGCATCGACCCGACCACCGCCACCCGGCTGGCCGAGCTGAAGGACCAGTACGACCAGGTCACGCAGAACAAGACCTCGCTGCTGGTGGGCAAGGGCTACGGGCATTACTACCGCTATTCGCCGGCCTACCTGCCGGCGCTCACCGGGCAGATGACCGAGAAGGAGTTCTACGCCATCAACGAATGGACGGCCGGGCACAACTTCTGGGTCTACCAGTTGTTCGCCGGCGGCGTGCTGTTCGGCATCGCCTTTCCGCTGATCGTGCTGTACGCGCTGTATCGCGGCAGCGTGGCCTACCGGCACTGGCGCCGCGTGGCGCCCGACGCGCCGTACCTGGCCGTGATGGGGCGCGCGCTGCTGGTGCTGGCGTCGCTGCCGGCCACCTCGATCGGCGGCAATCCGCTCGGGCCGCGTTTCTCGGGCCTGCTGTACGGCGTGGCGCTGGGCCTGCTGGTGGCCACCCATGCGCGCCTGCTGCGCGCCGAGGCCCGCGGCCGGCAAGCCGCGCAGGCGCAGGGCGTGGAGGTGGCCGAGGTCGTGGCGCCGGCGCGCCAGCCCCGGCCGCTGCCGGCGGCGCACCCTCTCCCGCTGCCGGCACCGGCGGCGGCCGTGGATCCGGGCGCGGACGCGCAGGTGCCGCGCCTGGGCTATCAACCGAGCGGGGCGCCCAGATGAAGATCCTCCATGTGCTTGCGTCGGTCGATCTGCGCGGCGGCGGCCCGGTGGAAAGCGTGCGCCAGGGCAGCGCGCAACTGGTGGCGCAAGGCCATCGCGTCGAGGTGGTGTCGCTGGACGCGCCGGACGCGCCGTGCGTGGCCGGCTTTGCGCTGCCGTTGCACGCGCTCGGCCCGGCGCGCGGCTTCTATCGCTACTCGCCGCGGCTGGTGCCGTGGCTGCGCGAACATGCGCGCGAATTCGACGCGGTGATCGTCAACGGCCTCTGGCAATACCACGGCTTCGGGACCTGGCGCGCGCTGCGCAAGCTGGAGGTGCCCTATTACGTCTACCCGCACGGCATGCTCGACCCGTGGTTCAAGCGCACCTACCCGCTCAAGCACCTGAAGAAATGGCTGTACTGGCCGTGGGCGGAATACCGCGTGCTGCGCGACGCGCGGGCGGTGCTGTTTACCGCCGAGGAGGAGCGGCGCCTGGCCAGCCAGTCGTTCTGGCTGTACCGGGCCCGCGCGCTGGTGGTCAGCTTCGGCACGCAGGCGCCGCCGCCGGACGCCGCCGCCGGCGACGCACCGCAAGGCGTGCCGCTGCGCGAGCGCTTCCTGGCCGCGCATCCCGAGCTGCGCGGCAAGCGCATCGTGCTGTTCCTCGGCCGCATCCACGAAAAAAAGGGCTGCGACCTGCTGATCGCGGCGTTCGCCCGTGCTGCGGCGCGGTACCCGGACGCCCACCTCGTGATGGCCGGCCCGGACAGCGCGGGCTGGAGCGACCGGTTGCGCGCGCAGGCGCAGGCGGCCGGCATCGGCGCGCGCGTGAGCTGGCCCGGCATGCTCGACGGGCCGATGAAGTGGGGCGCGTTCCGCGCCAGCGATGTCTTCGCGCTGCCGTCGCACCAGGAGAATTTCGGCATCGCGGTGGCCGAGGCGATGGCCTGCGGCGTGCCGGTGCTGATCTCGGACAAGGTCAATATCTGGCGTGAGGTCGAGGGCGATGGCGCCGGCCTGGCCGCGCCGGACACGGTGGAGGGCACGGAAGCGCTGCTGCGCTGCTGGTTCGCCCTGGGCGAGCGCGAGCGCGGCGCCATGCGCGCGCGCGCGCAGGCCAGTTTTGCGCGGCGCTTCTCGGTCGAGGGCATGGCGGCCGACCTGCTGCGGGTGCTGCAGGCCGAGCCCCCCGCGCAGGAGCCGGAGCGCAAGCCCGCGCAGGAGCCCGCGCGCGCCGTGCCCGTGCCGGGCTGGCGCGCCGGCGACGGCTGACATCCACGCAAGGAGGAGGACAAGCCAGGACAAGTGCGCTTGGCCGCCGTTGGCGCAATGTTGGCGAACGCGGACGAGCACACCGTAGGAAGATGGATCGAAAGCGCAGGGGTTGCCGCCGGGCGTCGCGTCCGGCGAGCGGGGAGCAGGTCATGTTCATCGATACAAGAAAATTGCAGGACGACACCGTCGTGCACAGCACCGTCTGCATCATCGGTGCCGGCGTGGCCGGCATCACGCTGGCGCTGGAGATGGATCGCCTGGGGATCGATGCCTGCCTGCTGGAAAGCGGCGGCTATAGCGCCGACGACGAGACCCGCGACCTCTACCGCGGCGAGAACACCGGCCTGCCTTACACCTTTGCCGACGGCAGCCGCAGCCGCTATCTCGGCGGCAGCAGCAATTGCTGGGGCGGATGGTGCCGGCCGCTGGACCCGTGGGACCTGGAAAAGCGCAGCTGGGTCGCGCACAGCGGCTGGCCGTTCGGCCTCGACGAGCTGACGCCGTTCTACGAGCGCACCCACGCCCTGCTCAAGCTCGGGCCCAACAATTTCGACCCCGCCTACTGGGAAGCCGCGATCCGGCGCCACGACGTGCGGCGCCTGCCGCTGACGGGCGGGCATATCCGCGACACCATTTCCCAGTTCAGCCCGCCGGCGCGCTTCGGCAAGCTGTACCGCCCGCAGCTCGAGAAGTCGCAGCGCGTCAAGGTCTACCTGTACGCCAATGCCGTCAACATCGACGCCAGCGCGGACGCGTCGTCGGTCACGCGGGTGTCGGTGGCCACGCTCAGCGGGCGGCGCGTCAAGGTGGCGGCGCGCCTGTTCGTGCTGGCCACCGGCGGCATCGAGAATGCGCGGCTGCTGCTGGCCTCGAACGACGTGCAGCCGGCCGGGCTGGGCAACGGCGCCGACCTGGTGGGGCGCTATTTCATGGACCACCCGCGGCTGATGTCCGGCAGCGTGCGCTTCAGCAAGGCGTGGGCGCGCAACAAGCTGTACGACATCAAGTACCACTACCAGAGCGCGGCGGTGAAGGCCCACGGCACCCACGTGTCTTCGCAGTTCGCGCTCAAGCCGGCCGTGCTCGAGCGCGAGGGGCTGCTCAACTCGCGCGTGTGGTTCTTCTCGCTGTTCTACGGCGAGGGCAGCCGCGGCGCCGAGGCGCTGATCCGCACCAAGCAGGCGCTGCTGAAGAAGGAGCAGCCGGGACGCAAGCTCAGCCGCGACCTGCTGATGATGGCCGCCCACCCGATCGATACCGTGGGCTTCGGGCTGACGCGGCTGCTGCAGCCGCGCCCGCTGATCACCGGCGTCAAGATGCAGGCCATCGTCGAAGCCGAGCCCGATCCGCACAGCCGGGTGACGCTCGGCGACCAGCGCGACCGGCTCGGCATGCCGCGCGTGCGCGTGCACTGGCGCGTCGGCAGCCTGGTGCAGCGCACCTTCGACCGCACCTTCGCGCTGCTGGCCGACGAGCTGCAGCGCAGCGGGGTGGCGCAGGTCACGCTCGATCCGCCCACCGAAGGGCAGCCGTGGCCGGCCTCGCTCGAGGGTACGTGGCACCACATGGGCACCACGCGCATGCATGATTCGCCAAGATCGGGCGTGGTGGACCGCAACTGCCGCGTGCACGGCCTGGCCAACCTCTATGTGGCGGGCAGCTCGGTGTTTCCCACGGTGGGGGCGAACTTCCCCACCATCACCATCGCCGCGCTGTCGCTGCGGCTCGGCGAACACATCGCGCGCGAACTCTCCATGCCAAGCGCAACGTACAAAAGCGAGGCCGAGGCGCCGCGCAAGGCACCCGCGGCCGTGCCGGAGGAGAGCCTGGCGCTCGCGGCGGCGGCGATCGCCCCGGTGGGAGCCGGGCTGATGCCGATGCCGAAGGAGTAACCGAACGTAACGAGAGGTAACCAGGCGTGACGGTGTTGCCAGCAACGACGAACCGGGCAGGGAAGGGCCGCCATTGGCGCAAATCTTGCGGCAATGGTGGCGTGCTTGCTGCCGCCCGCACGCGCGCGGCGGCAGCCGCCGGCCGTCCCCGCAGCCAGCGCGGGAGCCCGCACGGGCGGGCCGGCGCGGCGCGCAGGCAGCACCGATTTGCGGAGGGAACGACAATGTACGGCCAGCGACTATCTCCGGACGTCAATCTCCTGCTGCGCGGCTTGCCACGCGAGGACTGGGGCGCTCTCTCCGACTACGTCGAACTGATGCGCATGCGCCCCGGGCAACTGCTGTGCGACATCGGCCAGCACACCAACCACGTCTACTTTCCGACCACCGCGGTGGTGTCGATGCTGTCTTTCCTCGAGGACGGCACGGCCATCGAGATCGCCACCGTGGGCAGCGAGGGCATGATCGGCATTCCGGTGGTCACCGGCGGCCACGCCATGCCGTTCCGCTTCGAAGTGCAGACCCCGGGCTACGGCTTCCGCCTGGCCTCGGTGCGCCTGCGGCAGGAGCTGCTGCGCTCGCCGGCCACGCTGCGCGCGGCCTTGCTGTACGTGCAGGCGCTGATGACCCAGATCGCGCAGACGGCGGTGTGCAACCGCTACCACTCGCTGAGCCAGCAGGTCTGCCGCTGGCTGCTGCTCACCGCGGACCGCCTGTGCTCCAACGAGATCGCCATCACTCAGCAGATGATCGCCGCCCGGCTGGGCGTGCGCCGCGAAGGGGTGACGGAGGCCGCCGGCAAGCTCGCCGACCTCGGCCTGATCCATTACAGCCGGGGCCATATCACGCTGATCGACCGGCGCCGGCTGGAGCTGCACGCCTGCGAATGCTACGGCCTGGTTGCGCGCGAGTACGGACGCCTGCTGTCCGGGCGGCCCGGCGAACTGTTCCTGCTCGACGGCACGGGCGCGGCACGATCCTGCGCAGCCGACGCGCACCCATCGCATTCAGCCCACTCAGGGAGCTGCCTGTGAATACCTTTACCCAAGCCGGCCCCGCGCCGGCATTCCGGGCGCCGGCCGCGGCCGCGCGCCGCGGCGTGGCCCGCGCATTGCACGATCATGCCGGGATGATCCTTGGCGCGACCGCCGGCGCCGCCCTGTGCGGGGCGATCTATGCGTGGTCGCTGCCCGCGGTCTACCAGGCCGACGCGCTGGTGCGGCCGGAATCCGGCAAGTGGAGCGGGCATGGCGAGCGGCCCGCCGGCACTGCGGCGCCGGCCTCCGGCGAGCTGCGTCCGGACGCGCTGACCAGCCGCGCGGTGCTCACGCCGGTGGTGCGCGAGGCCCGGCTCGACATCGTCTCCGCGCCGCAGGTGGTGCCTGTCGTCGGGCCGCTGTGGGCGCGCTTCGCCGGCAACGCGGAAGCGGGGCCGCTGGCGCCGCCGCTGAGCGCGCTGTCGGGTTATGCCTGGGGCGGCGAGCGCATCGACGTGCTGGCGCTGAACGTGCCCGAGAACCTGCTCAACCAGCCGCTCACGCTGGTGGTGCTCGGCGACGAGCAGTACCGCCTGGAGCGCGCCGACGGCGCCACGCTGCTGACCGGCAAGGTCGGCGACGTGGTGCGCGGCGAAGGCGTGTCGATGAAGCTGGCGCGGCTGGACGCGCGCGCGGGCACCCGCTTCACGCTGATGCGCCGCGACCCCGTCACGGCCTACGACCTGCTGGTGCGCGGCCTCAGGGTGGAGGCCCAGCCGGGCACGGCCGGCGCGATCATGGCGGGCGCCGCGGGCACCGCCGGGGGTGCCCCGCAGGCGGTCCGCATCGCCTGGCGCGACGGCGACCCCGCGCGCGCCGCCGCGGTGGTCAATGCCGTGGCGCATTCGGTGTCCGATACCGAGGTCGGCCAGCGGCGCGAGCAAGCCGACCAGCAGCTCGACTTCATCACCGGCGAGCTGCCGCGCGTGAAGGCCCAGCTCGAACAGGCCGAAGCCGCGCTCGCGCGGTACCGCGCCCGCGCCGGCTCGATGCAGCCCGCCGAGGAGTCGAAGTCGTACCTGAGCGGCAGCATCGAGTACCAGAAGCAGATCTCCGCGCTGCGGCTCGAGCGCGCGCGCCTGCTGCGCAAGTACACCACCGAGAGCCAGGAGGTGCAGGCGGTCGACGACCAGCTCCAGCAGCTCACCAGCGATCGTCGCAACCTCGATACGCAGCGCAAGGGCCTGACCGAGGCCGAGCGCGAATCCGCCTCGCTGACCCGCGACGTGAAGGTGGCCGAGGATACCTACATGGCATTGCGCCGGCAGGCGCAGGCGCTCGCGCTGGCGCAGTCCGACCGCACCAGCGACGTGCGGCTGGTGGATTTCGCCGTGGCCCCGGCGCTGCCGGTCGGTCCCCAGCGGGGCCTGCTGACCGGGCTGGCGGCCTTGCTCGGCCTGCTCGGCAGCATCGCCGTGGCCGGCTACAAGGGCCGCGCGCGCCAGGGCATGGACAGCGCGCCGGAGATGGAGAACACGCTGGCGCTGCCGATGGTGGGCGAGGTGGTGTTCAGCCCCGAACAGGCCGAGCTGGAGCGCCGCAGCCAGGCGTCGCCGCGCTCGCTGATCGCGCCGACGCTGCTGGTGGGCGACCACCAGCAGGCCATGCGCCTGCCTTCCGGCGTGGAGGGCACCGCGCGCGCGGCCTTGCGCGGCGCGGTCTCGCCAACCCCGGTGCAGCCGGAAGTGGCGGCCGACCCGCCCGCGCTGCACGACCGCTACCTGCTGGCGCGGCAGTTCCCGCATGCGCCGGCCGTGGAAGGGCTGCGCACCCTGCGCGCGGCGCTGCATTTCGCCATGGAAGGCGCGGCCAACCACATCGTGGTCATCACCAGCGCGTCGGCGGGCGCCGGCAAGACCTTCGGCGCGGTCAACCTGGCGGTGCTGGCGGCCGAAGCCGGCATGCGCGTGCTGCTGGTCGACGGCGACCTGCGCCGCGCCCGCGTGGCCGGCCAGTTCGGGCTGGAGGGCATGCCGGGGCTGGCCGACCTGCTGTGCGGCACGCTGGCCCTGCACGATGCGATCCGGCCCACCGCGGTGCCGGGCTTGTGGCTGCTCGCGGCCGGCACCCGGCCGGTCAACCCGTCCGAGCTGCTGATGCTGCCGGCGCTGCGCGAGCTGCTGCTGACCTGCGACGCCGGCTTCGACCTGATCCTGGTCGATACGCCGCCTATCCTGGCGGTGGCGGACGCGGCGCTGGTGGGGCGCCTGGCCGGCTCCACGCTGCTGTTCGTGCGCGCCGACTGCACGCCGCAGGAAAAGGTGACCGAGGCGCTCAAGCAGCTCGAGCGCGCCCATGCCAACGTGATCGGCGGGGTGCTCAACGGCCTGCAGTTGCGCAGGAGCAACCGCGAGCGCTGCGGCGAAACCACCAGCTACCTGCGCGCCACGCCGCTGGAAGAGCCGGGCGCGCCGGGCTGGCGGATCTGCTGAGCGCAGCCTGGCGGCTCCAGCTGCCTGCGCACATCTTCGCGACGGCGCCCGCGCACGCGGGCGCCGTGCTTTTGCGCGGCCGCTTTCCGGGCGCACCCCCGCAGCGCCCGCGCCAGCTACGTGCCCAAAAAATCACGTTCGTCGCGTATCACGATGAAATGTTTGTGACAACCCTCAATTGAAGCCCTCCGGCTGCCGTTATGCGGTGGAACAGACCACGGCATTCATGGTGAAATGCAGCAAATAAAGCCGGGCAGCGGTCGATCATCGCCGGCCGTGGTCGTCGGCCCCGATGCGGGCAAGGAGGGGACAAATGAATCTGTTGAGAGCGCTCTGGTGGTGTCCGTTGTCCCTGGTGGCCACGATCACCGTGCCCCTGCCCGATTCCGGTTTTGAAATGCAGGCCGCCTCGGCGGCCGCGGGCGAGCACGGCGGCTCCGGGCAGCCCTGGCACGCCGATGCCGATGCCGCCGCCCGGCGCGCGGGCGCCGCGCAACGCTATCCGCACGAGATGGGTTGAAGGGCTCGCTGGCTATCCGGTCGACGCGGGTGGACGCGGGTTGATGCGGGTCAATGCTGGCTAATGTCGCCTACCGCGGACTACGGCGGATTAATGTGGACTAGTGCGGGCTAGTGCGGACTACGGCGCCAGACCACGGCGACGGTCATGGCGGGCTGGTGCCCTCGGCCGGTTCGGGCGGCGGCTTGCCGCCCGCGTGCAGCAGCGTCTGGCCGAGCAGCCCGGTCGAGGTGGCATAGCTGAACAGGTCCATGTCGCCGCGCAGGCCCAGCTTGCGCATCGCCGACATCTTCTGCGTGCTGATGGTCTTGATGCTGCGCCCGAGGTTCGCCGCGATCTGGCTGACCGACATGCCGGTCAGGTAGAGGCGGATCACGCTGATTTCGCGCGGGCTGAGCGCGCCGAAGCGCACGCGCGGATCCACCTGGGGCGTGGCGCTGTCGAGCAGCGCCTGGATGGCCGGCGAGAGGTAGCGGCGCCCGACCAGCATCTGCCCGAGCGCGGTGGCGATATGCGATGCGTCGTCGAGCTTGCTGACCACCGACAGTTTCTCGAACCGCGCCAGCTTGCCGAGCGGGCCGGGGTTGTCCAGCATGGTGACCACCAGGATCCAGAGCGCGGGATAGTGCTTGCGCACCAGTTCCAGCATATGCATGCCGTCGCCGTGGGCTCCGCCCGGCATGACGAAGTCGGTCAGCAGGATGTCGCACGGGCGGCGGTCCAGCAGGGCGATGATCTCGGTCGAATTGCGCGCCATGCCGGCGATCTCGACGGTGTCGAACTGCGCCAGCAGACCCCGCAGGCCCAGCAGCATGACGGGATGGTCGTCGGCGATGACGATCAGGGTTTTGGAGGACATAGCATCGGCCAGCATGGGCTCATATCCGGGAAGACGGTGCGCGTGCACGCGGGGATCGTTGTGGGCACGGCGGCGCGGCGCGCCGGCAAGGCCATCGGCTTCAGACTGTATCCCTGACGGCGCGGCGGCGGTTTGCGAAATTTCGGCAAATCGGGGGCGCAGGCGGCTTTCGCGGCTCCTGCGCAGGTATCCCGCAAATGCGATTTCGCGCGATGCCTGGCGTTTTTTCCGCACGGCTCCGGAGAAACGTCCGTATCGGCAGCGCTGATTGCAGGAGAAAAGCGGAGTCCGGTCCCCTTGGCGGCGACGCCGCGGCCCATCATGGCGGTAAAATGGCTGCCCCGCGCCTGTCCCGTTGCGCCGTTCACATTTTGGGAAATTTCCCATATTCCATGCAGACAATTCCCGTCTACCGTGGCGTAATTTCATAACATAATCCGCGCTTCACCCGCAAAATCACGGCAAGGCCGGGGCGGGTGGCGAACGGAAAATCAGTGAAGCAAGAAAATCAGTGAAGCAGGCGCAGTAAGCGAAAAAGTCTTTGGGAATCTTGGGGAGAACGCGCGTGGCAACGATCTTGATCGTCGACGATCATCCGGCTTTGCGCCTGGTGGTCAAGACACAGTTGTCGCAAGTGCTGGGGGTCAGCAACATCCTGGAAGCCGACAACGGCCAGGCTGCGATCGAGGCTGTGCGGCAGTTCGAGCCGGACCTCGCCATCCTGGACCTGGACATCCCCCGCATCAGCGGCCTCGACGTGATCCCCCGGCTCAAGCTGCTCCATCCGCCGATCCGCATCCTGGTGATTTCCGGGCAGGACCAGGCCACCTTCGCGCCGCGCGTGCGGCAGGCCGGCGCGCAGGGCTTCGTCAGCAAGATGCAGGACATGAAGGAAATCGTGCGCTGCGTCGAGGCGGTGATGGCCGGCTACACGGTGTTCCCGGAGATGCGCCACGAGCGCGAGCTGCCGCCGGTCTCGCAGCGCGCGGACGAGGAGCGGCTCATGCTGCTGTCGGACAAGGAGATCGTGATCCTGCAGATGCTGGTGCGCGGCCTGTCCAACAAGGCCATCGGCGAACTGCTGTTCATCAGCAACAAGACCGTGAGCAGCCACAAGACGCGCATCATGGGCAAGCTGCAGGTCAGCTCGCTGGTGGACCTGGTCGATTTCGCCCGGCGCTGCCGGCTCTCGCCGGGGCAGTGACGCGCCGGCGATGCGCCGCCCGGCGCCCGGCGTTCGCCGGGGCTCGCCGCGATCATTTCTCCTGCCGTACCGCCCCCGCTTCTTCCGCTTCGTTTTCCGCACCTTCTTTCGCGCCTTCTTCCGCACCGCCTTCCGCACTGCCTTCCGCCTCCCGGTCCTTTTGCGCATCCGCCGCGCCGGCACCCAGATAGGTGCGCAGCGTGCGTTCCAGCGTCGCCAGGCCGACCGGCTTGACCATCACCGCGTTCATGCCGGCGGCCAGCGCGCGCCGGTGGTCCTCGGCCTGGCCGCTGGCGGTGCAGCCGATGATCGGCACCCGGCCCACGGTGCCGCGCCGCGCGCGCACCGCGCTGGCCAGGCCGAAGCCGTCCATCACCGGCATCATGCAGTCGCAGATCACCAGGTCCGGCGACTCCCGCAGGATGGCCCGCAGGCCCTGTGCCCCGTCCTCGGCCGTGCTGGAGGCAATGCCGAAGCGCTGCAGCTGGCGCACCAGCAGCAGGCGGTTGGGCGCGTGGTCGTCCACCACCAGGACCCGGCAGCCCGGCGGGAACGGGGCGAAGCCGCCGCGGGGCCCGGGCGGGGCCGCCAGCGCCGGCGCGGCGGCGGACACCGGCAGGTCCAGCCGCACCCTGACCCGCGTGCCGTGCCCGGGTTCGCTTTCGAGCGTGACCTGGCCGCCCATCTTGCGCACCAGGTTGTGCGAGATCGACAAGCCCAGCCCGGAGCCGCCGGTGTTGGGGCGGCCCGCGCATTCCACCTGGGCGAACGGGCGGAACAGCTTGCCCAGCGCCTCGGCCGGAATGCCGATGCCGCTGTCCTCGATGATGATCTCCAGCGCCTGCCGGCCATGGCGCACGGCCTCGCCCCGCAGCACGACGCACACGCCGCCGCGATCGGTGAAGCGGATCGCGTTGGAGACGAAATTGCCGATGACCTGCCTGATGCGCAGGATGTCCACCACGTGCACGGGCGCGACCGCCGCGCCCACCTCCAGCGCCAGCGCCAGGCCCTTGTGCGACGCCACCGGCCGGAACATCCGCACCACTTCGTGCAGGCCGTCGCGCAGGCTGGCCGCGCGCGGCTGCAGGGTGAACTGTCCGGCTTCCATCTTGGACAGGTCGAGGATGTCGTCGAGCAGCGACAGCAGCGAGGTGGCGGCGCCGTGCGCCGTGCCGAGCTGCTCGCGGTCGTGCGTGCCGCGCCGGGTCAGCACCAGTTCCAGCATGCCGAGGATGGCGTTCATCGGGGTGCGGATCTCATGGCTGATCGAAGCCAGGAAGGTGGACTTGGCGCGGCTCGCGGCTTCCGCGCGGTCCTTGGCGGCGGCCAGTTCGGCCAGCATCTGCTCGCGCTCGGTCACGTCGATCCAGCCGCCCACGATGCCGGCGGTGCCGCCGTCGGCGCGGCGCAGCTGCACCACCCAGCTGATCACGCTGCGGGTCTCGCCGTTGATCACCAGGCGGCGGTCGGCGGAGAAGGGTTGCCCGGTCCGCAGCACCTGCCGGTAGATCTCCAGGTGCTCGGCGTGGTCGAGGTCGGGCTTGAGCACGGCGTGCGCGAGCGCCGGCGCGGTGCCGCGCAGCGCGTCGCGGCCGGTGCCGAGCGCCGTCTCGTAGGCGCGGTTGCAGGTGATCATGCGCAGCGCGTCGTCGCGCAGGAAGATCGGCTGCGGGATGCCGTCCAGCACCGTGGCCTGGAACGCGAGCTGGTCCAGCAAGGCATGTTCGGCCGCGGTGCGCTGCGTCACCTGGCGCCGCAGCGACGTCACCCAGCCGAGGAACAGCGCGCTGACCACCAGCGGCACCGCCGCGCCGGCGATCAGCCAGGGCAGCAGCTGGCGCCACGCGAGCGCCGGCGCGCGGGCCTGCGTCCAGTGCGCGCGCATGGCGCCAAGATCGTCGCGCGAGATGCTGAGGATGGCCTTGTCGAGAATGGCCAGCAGCTCCGGATGCTGCCTGGCCACGCCGAGGCCGACCTCGAGCGGCATGCCGCCGGTTGCCGCGGCGATGCGCAGCCGGCCCGCATACGCGCGCTTGAGCATGTAGTCGGCCATGAAGGCGCTGGCGATGGTGGCGTCCGCCTTGCCGGCCGCCACCAGGCCGAACGCTTCCTCGTAGGTGCCGGTCTCGTGCCGGCGCACCGGGTAGCTGGCGTTCACCAGTTCCTGGATGCCGTTGAACGGCGGCCCCGCCACGACCTTGCCGGCCAGGTCGGCCACGCTCTGGATGCCGTCGTTGCCGGCCTGCGTGACCACCACCCAGTTGCCCGAGTAATACGGCGCGCTGACCGACAGGCTGCCCTGCCCGGTGGCCGGATGGTTCAGCGGCAGGACCGGCACGAGGTCCAGCGCGCCGTCGTCGAGGTCGGCGCCGGCGGCCGCGGCGGTGGTCGGCCAGTACGGCACGAAGCGCAGTCCGGTGCGCTGGCCGACCAGGCGCAGCACCTGTTCGGTCAGCCCTTCGAGCCGCTGCCCGGCGCCGAGGAACTGGAACGGCATGAGATCGCGCGACGCCAGGTAGCGCACGTCCGGGTGGCGCGCGAGCCAGGCGCTTTCGGCGGCGGAAAGGTTGAGCTTGCCGGCGATGTCGAATTCGAGCGCGGCGGGCACCCACGCGTTGTCGATCTGGTACCGCAGCGCCGCCGGCAGGCCGGCCAGCGCGCGGTCGACGATCCTGCCCAGCGCGGGGGCGGCGACGGCGAAGCGCACGCCCTCCGGCGCGAGCGGCGCGAAGTTGCGCGCGCTCAGGTCGTCGTAGTTGTACTGGTCGATCAGGTAGCCGGCCGCGGCGGCGCTGGTGACCATCACGAAGTCCGCCTTGCGCACCAGCTCGTCGAACGCGCCGAGCAGGTTGTCGAACGGCTGCAGCGGCGCGTCCGGATAGGCGCGCTCCAGCGCGGCCGGCGCGACCTCGCCGCGCAGGTAGCCGATGGCGCGCGTCGCCGTGCCGCGCGCGCCGTCGCGGCGCGACACTACCTCGACCAGGTGGTGCGCGCGGTAGGGCGCGGTGCGCGGGCCGCCGGCGTGGCCGTCCAGCGTGGTGGTGACCAGATCGACGGCGCCCGCGTCCAGCGCGCTGCGCGCCGCCTGCGGCGAGGGGTAGCGCACGATGCGCAGCGGCACGCGCAGCCGCGCGGCGAGGACGGCGAGGTAGTCGGCCGAAATCCCCCGGTATTCGCCCTCCAGGTCGACCAGGTCGAACGGCGGCAGGTAATTGCCCACCACGCCCGCGCGCAGGCTGGCGTGGGTGCGGCGCCAGGCGGCCAGTTCCGGGTCGCCCGCCAGCGGCGTGGCGGCCCAGCGCGCGGCGCCGCTGCCCTGGGCGCCGGCGGCGGCCGGCGAGGGCGCAAGCCGGAGCGGCGCGCCGGAAATCGCGCCGGAAATCGCGTCGGGGGGTGCGGCTGGTAGTGCGGCCGATGGTGCGGCCGATGGTGCGGCCGGCGGCGCGGCCAGGGCCGGCGCCGCCGGCGCGGGCAGGCACAGCGCCAGCAGCGCAACCGCGAGGCCGCCGGCCAGGCGGTGCCGGCGTGGCGGCGCGCCGGCGGCGGGGCACGGGGAAAAACAGCGGCGCATAAGGCATTCTCGTCAAAGGCAGGCGTGCCGGCAGGGGCTGGAAGAGCTGCCGGCGCCTGGGAAGAGGCCGCTGGATGGGGGCGGCAATTGTGACGAATGTAAAGGCCGTGAACACCGCCCGAATTGCGAAACGTCCGCAATGGGTGTCAGTACTTTCCGGTGCTGAGGTGCGCCGTTGCCTAAGAAGCCGTTTCGAAAAGATCCGGGCGCCGGGTGCGCTACTTCCCCTGGATCAGGCTCGCTTCATGAGGCCGAGCGAAGCAGGTCGATTAGGGATCAACGACGGCCAGCGCCCCGCGGCCCGCCTGGACGGCCTGATCACGGCGTCCCCGCCGTCCAGGCATTGTCCTGCCGGACATACCTTGTCACGCGATGCCCGGCGACGTCTTCGCTCTTCAGATCGCGTTCCGTAAAGCGGAACAGGAGCGCCGGCCCCGCCACGCACCGCGTGTCGTGAATATCGCCAGGGAGATACACCTGGGTCTGCCCGGGCCCCATCGATATCGCGTCCCTTTTCACCAGCCGGACGCTGCCGTCGGGAGCCACCGTGCGAGCATAGCTTGTCATCTCGATCTCGCCTTGCTGCACCGCGTAGATGACCCAGCTTCGGCCGTGGTCATGCGGCGGCCTGTATAGGCCGGCGTGTTCCGTGTGCGCCAGGAGCACGAACCCGTGGGTCGGGTCCCGGTGCAACTCTTTGTTCAAGGGCGCTTCCGTGTGCAGCGCCGCCAGCCATGCCTGCGTGGCAGGGGCTTCGAGCAGATTCTCCAGGTGGCGGCGGCAACCCGCGACCACTTCGGTGCTCAGCGGCCCCCAGACCGATCTGATGCCTTCGATCGACGTTTCCAAGGTATTGCGAACCATGCGTTTTCTCCGGTTTTGCCCCGACGGATACCGTCCGAGCGCGTGTCCAAAGATAGCCATGGGCCGATGATTGCGGAAGACGCAGCATTTGCACTTTACCGATGCGTATGACGCCATGTCACGATGCGCCCCATGCTATGCTCGGCGCATGTCTGGCCCCGATCTGAACCTGCTCGTTACCCTTGATGTGCTGCTCGCCGAAGGCAGTGTCGCGCGGGCTGCCCGGCGCTTGCGCCTCAGCCCGTCCGCGATGAGCCGGGCGCTGTCGCGGTTGCGCGAGACCACCGGGGACCCTCTGCTGGTCCGGGCCGGGCGGGGCCTGGTGCCTACGCCGCGCGCGCTCGAACTGCGGGAGCGGGTCAATCTCCTCGTTCAGGATGCGCAAGCCGTCCTGCGGCCGGCCGCGGCGCTCGATCTCAAGGCGCTTGCCCGGACGTTCACACTGAGGACCAGCGAGGGCTTCGTCGAAACCTTCGGGCCCGAGCTGCTTGCGCGCATCGGCGAGGAAGCGCCAGGTGTGCGGCTGCGCTTCGTGCAAAAGCCGGACAGGGAGAGTACATCGCTGCGGGATGGCACCGTAGACCTGGAGACAGGAGTCGTCGGCGATGCGACCAGTCCCGAGCTGCGCGCGCAGGCATTGTTCAGGGACCGTTTCATCGGCGCCGTGCGCATGGGACACGCGTTGTGCCATGGCGAGATCACTCCCGCGCGCTATGCGGCCGGACGGCACGTTGTCGTGTCGCGCCGCGGCCTCGAAAAAGGACCGATCGACGAAGCCTTGAAATCTCTTGGCCTGGAGAGGGAAGCCGCGACCATCGTCGGCGGTTTCTCGACCGCGCTGGCACTGGCGCGCTCCTCCGACCTGATCGCCAGTGTTCCCGAACGGCATACCGGGGGCCTGCGCGGCGGCCTGCATGGTTTTCCCCTGCCGTTCTCCGTCCCGGCAATCACTGTTTCGTTGCTCTGGCACCCGAGAATGGATGGCGACCTGGCCCATCGCTGGCTGCGCGGGTGCGTACGGGAAACCTGCACCGAACGCGGCGGCGCGCAGGGCTGACCCGCCCCTTCCATGCTCCTTTTGGCGTGACATAGGGCCTTCCTATGCCGCATCGATAGTAATTTGCAATCGCGGTATTTGTGACGATAAATTGTACAAATAGAGATCGTCCCTTCAGAATCGGGTCTTCGCTGCAACACGCGGCCATCTACCCCCCAGTCACCCAGGAGCCATACCCATGCTGCAATCCCGTGAAGGTCAACGCGTCCCCAACGTCTCGTTCCGCGTCCGCGAAAACAATGAATGGAAGACGGTGACCACCGCTGACCTGTTCGAGGGCAAGACCATCGCCCTGTTCTCGCTGCCCGGCGCGTTCACCCCGACCTGTTCGTCGACCCACCTGCCGCGCTACAACGAACTGGCTCCGGTCTTCGCCAAGCATGGCGTGGACGCGATCCTGTGCGTGTCGGTCAACGACACCTTCGTGATGAACGAATGGGCCAAGGACCAGGAATCGGAAAACATCGTGATGATCCCCGACGGCAACGGCGAGTTCACCGAAGGCATGGGCATGCTGGTCGACAAGACCGACCTGGGCTTCGGCAAGCGCAGCTGGCGCTATTCGATGCTGGTCAAGGACGGCGTGGTCGAGAAGATGTTCATCGAGCCGGAAGAGCCGGGCGACCCGTTCAAGGTCTCGGACGCCGACACCATGCTCGACTACATCGCGCCGAACGCCAAGAAGCCCGACCAGGTCGTGGTCTTCTCCAAGGTGGGCTGCTCGTTCTGCGCCAAGGCCAAGCAGATGCTGTCGGACAACGGCTACGAGTACATCGACGTGCCGCTCGAACACAAGATCCGCGGCAAGGTGCTGGGCGCCGTGTCCGGCAACATGACCGCGCCGCAGATCTTCATCAACGGCAGCCTGGTCGGCGGCGCCGAAGCGCTCGAGACCTATCTCGCGCGCTGAGCGCATCCGCACCCATGCCCGCACCGGCGGACCGGCACATGGTCCGCCACGCTTGACCGCCGCACGGGCGCGGCGCCGGCAATGCCGGCAGCCCCGCCCTAGTCGGCGGACCCGATGGCAGCGCCAGCCGCTGCCATCGGGTCCGCTGATTGAAGCAGACTCCACCAGGAAAGACATCGTCATGACCACCACGCAGAGCGAGCAGACCGTGCAGACCATCCATACCGACGTCGCCGTGATCGGTGCCGGCACCGCCGGCCTGGCCGCCTACCGCGCGGCGCGCGCGGCCGGCAAGCGCGCCGTCATCATCGAAGGCGGACCCTACGGCACCACCTGCGCCCGCGTCGGCTGCATGCCCTCCAAGCTGCTGATCGCGGCGGCCGAGGCCGCGCACGAGCTGCGCCACACCGCGCCGTTCGGCGTGCACGTGGACGGCGCGATCCGCGTCGACGGCCGCGAGGTGATGGACCGCGTCAAGCGCGAGCGCGACCGCTTCGTCGGCTTCGTGGTGCGCGGCGTCGACGGCATCCCCGCCGAAGACAAGATCCGCGGTTATGCCCGCTTCATCGACAACACCGTGCTGGACGTGGATGGCCACACCACCGTGCGCGCCAGCCGCGTGGTGATCGCCACCGGCTCCAGCCCGATGGTGCCGGCGCCGCTGAAGGTGTTCGGCGACCGCCTGGTGGTCAACGACGACGTCTTCGCCTGGGACGACCTGCCGCGCCGCGTGGCGGTGTTCGGCCCCGGCGTGATCGGCCTCGAACTGGGCCAGGCGTTGTCGCGCCTGGGCGTGCATGTGCGGGTGTTCGGCCTGCGCGGCGGTGTCGGCCCGCTTACCGACCCGGCCATCAAGGCCAATGCCGTGGCCAGCTTCCGCCAGGAGTTCTACCTCGATCCCGATGCCAGCCTGGGCGAGATGCACCGCGACGGCGACGAAGTGGTGATCGGTTTCACCGATCTCGACGGCAAGCCGGTCACCGAGCGCTTCGACTACGCGCTGGCCGCCACCGGCCGCGTGCCCAATGTGCGCAACCTGGGGCTGGAGAACAGCGGGCTCGAGCTCGACTGGCGCGGCGTGCCGGTGTTCGACCCGGCCACCCTGCAATGCGGCACGGCGCCGGTCTTCATCGCGGGCGACGCCAACGACGTGCTGCCGCTGCTGCATGAAGCCGCCGACGAAGGCAAGGCCGCCGGCGAGAACGCGGCCGCTTTCCCCGCGGTGCGTCCGCTGGCGCGCCGCGCGCCGATCGGCGTGGTGTTCTCCGACCCGCAGATCGCGATGGTGGGCCAGCGCCATGCGGACCTCGCGCCGGACAGCTTCGTCACCGGCGAGGTGAGCTTCGAGGACCAGGGCCGCAGCCGCGTGATGCTGAAGAACCGGGGGCTGATGCACGTCTATGCCGACAAGCAGAGCGGGCGCTTCCTCGGCGCCGAATGGACCGGCCCGCGCGCCGAGAACATTGCGCACCTGCTGGCCTGGGCTTATCAGCAGGCGCTTACCGTCGAGCAGATGCTGGCCATGCCGTACTACCACCCGGTGGTGGAAGAAGGCCTGCGCACCGCGCTGCGCGACGCGGCCGCGAAGCTCGCCGCCTGAGGCGGGGCGGAGTGCCCGCGCGGGTTGGCCGGCAGGCTAGCCCGCACTCACTTCGCGGTGCCGTTCCCGCCCGCGCGCGGACGGCGGCGCATGGCGCGCACGCCCTTCACATTCCTTGACGCCCTCGGCCGTTCCGGAGTAGAGGGCCGGCTGGCGCAGCGGCCGCGCGGCAGTTGCCCGTTTTGTGGGCAGTCCGATGGGGTTGGCTTGCCAGCGCCGTTTGCGGAGTTTGTCGACAGTGTTATCCACACAAAGTGTGGATAACAGGGCAAGGCGAAAATTCGGAATATGTGAAATCTTAAGGAATTGTCAAGAGCGGCAGACCAGCCGCATCGGCAATTCGCCGCCTGCATAACTGGCGCGGATCTCGTGCGCGCCGGGCGGCACGTCGAACGGCCGGGTCAGGGTGCCGGTGGTGACCACGGTGCCCTGGCGCAGCGTGATGCGGCGCTCGGCCGCATGCGCCAGCAGGGACTGCAGCGCGTCCAGCGGATAGATGGCGTCGTCGCCGGCCAGCGGCAGCGCGCGCACCTCGCCGTCGACCGCCACGCTGGCGCTGGCGCGCACCGCCTCCATGCTTGCCGGGTCGATGCGCGGGCCCAGCACCAGCGCGTGGAAGCCGACGTTGTCGCCGGCGAAGGCCGGCATGCCGACCGCGCCGCGGTCCTCATAGCGGGACAGCACCACCTCGAAGGCGACCTGGGCGCTGTCGACGAGCGCCGCCAGCGCGTCCGGCGCGAGCGCTTGCCGCTGCGGCGGCACGTCGCGCGCGAGCCGCACCGCGATCTCGAATTCGATGGTGGCCACGGCGCCCGCCGGGACCGTCACGGCGGCACCCGCTTCCAGGCAGCGCGAGGCGCCGATCTGGCCCGCCAGCGGGCGCGCCAGCCCCGCGCGCCGCATGGCGCTGGCGCTGCCCACGCCGAGCTTCCAGCCCGCCACCGGATCGCCGAGCGCGGCGATGAAGCGGTCCTGCACGTCGTAGCCCTCGGCCAGCGTGGCGGGCTTGGCGGCGGCGGGCAGGTCGCGCATTTGCGTGCCGCGGCGCCAGGCGTCGGCCAGCAGTTCGGCTGCCGCGCCGGGATTGAAGTTCGCGCTCACAGATTCTTCCTGTCGTTGATGTCGTTGATGTCGTTGCGTTGTTGTGTGGTGTGGTCCTGCCGCGCTCAGAAGCGGTGCCGCTCCGAGGTGCGCGCCACGATCGACGCGCCCGCGATCAGTTCCTTGAGCAGCGCCTGCGAGGCCAGCCCGCTGGTGCGGTAGGGGTCGAGCTCGCCGTGCGAGGAGTACTTGAGGATGGTGGCCATGTTGACCTTGCCGGTGTTGACCAGGCCCATCGCCCAGCCGGCGAACTCGCGCTCGAGGATTTCCTCGTAGTGCAGCAGCACCACGTCCTCGTGGCGCGCATCGCGCACGATCAGCTGGTACAGGCGCGAGACTTCGCTGCGCCCGCCTTCGAGCGCCTGCATGAAGATGCCGTTGCCGTAGCACAGCACGCCGGTGATGCCGTGCTTCGGGTTGTTGGCCACGCTGGTGGCGACGATGTCGTCGACCAGCGCGGGATAGGCCGGCTGGCATGCGCGGCTGGCATAGAGCAGGCGTACGAGCATGATGTCTCCCGTGGAGTGTCCGGTGTGGGTGGCGCGCGGCGTCCGGGCTAGTCCCGGTGCCGGCTCAGCAGGGTCAGGAATTCGCGGCGCAGGCTGTCGTCCTTGAGGAAGGAGCCGCGCATCACGCTGTTGGTCATCTTGGCGTCGGTATCGCGCACGCCGCGCCAGTGCATGCAGAAGTGCTCGGCCTCCATGACGATGGCCAGTCCGTCGGGACTCATCTTTTCCTGCAGCAGGTCGGCCACCTGGGTCACGGCTTCTTCCTGGATCTGCGGCCGGCACATGATCCACTCGGCCAGGCGCGCGTACTTCGACAGCCCGATCAGGTTGGAGTGCTGGTTCGGCATGACGCCCACCCACAGCTTGCCGATGATCGGGCACAGGTGGTGCGAGCACGCGCTGCGCACGCGCAGCGGGCCCACGATCATCAGCTCGTTGATGCGCTCGGCGTTGGGGAACTCGGTGACGTTGGGCTGGCTGACGTAGCGTCCCGCGAAGATTTCCTTCAGGTACATCTTGGCCACGCGGCGCGCGGTCTCGCGCGTGTTGTGGTCGCTCTCGGTGTCGATCACGAGGCTGCGCAGCACGTCTTCCATGCGCGACTGCACCTCTTCCAGCAGTTCTTCGAGTTCGCCCGGCTGGACGTAGGCGGCGATGTTGTCGTTGGCGTGGAAGCGCTCGCGCGCCGCCTGCAGGCGCGACCGTATGCGGGACGACACGCTGCCTGCCGCCTCGTCGCGTTGCGGTGGAGATGCCTGGGAGTCGGATTCCATATCGTGCGGTTGGTGAGCGAAGGTGAAGGACGGGCGGCAGCCGCGCCGGCGGGCGGGTGGCTCCGGCAAGACGATATCCTACGCCCTTCCGCGCGCCGGGGTGCGTTGCGCGCAACAGCAGGCGCAACAGCGGGCGCCGGGTGCCACGGGCAGGCGTGCAAGCAGGTGTACAGGCAGGCGGGACGTGTGACGGGCTACAGCGCGGCCTGCATCACGGTGGCGGAGGCCGGGCACGCGTCGCGCAGCGAGATCGCGTCGCGCAGCTCGGGCGGCATGCAGGCGCGCTCGATGCGCTCGAAGCCCAGCCGGGCGAAATAGCCGGCGGCGCTGGTGGTCTGCAGCACCACCGATTGCGCGCCGCGCGTGCGCGCCTCGGCCAGCATGGCGGCCACCAGCAGCTCGCCGAGCCCGGCCGAGCGCGCGCGCTCGGCCACGGCCACCGAGCGCAGCACGGCCACCTGTCCATAGTTCTCCACGCCGGCGCAGCCGAGCAGGCCCGCGTTGTCGCGCACCACGAGGAAGTTGCCGATGTGGCGGGCCACGCCGTCCAGCGGCAGGCCGCACGCCGTCAGCAGGTCCTGTACCTCCTCGCAATCCTTTTCCGTTGCATTGTGCGGGCGCATCATTGCCCTCCTGTACTTCGGGCCGTCCTCCCTATCTTAAGTTCAGACTCCTCTCATGGTGCCTAGGGAAACTTCTTAAGTAGATTCGCGTATCGCGTTTTCGGCACCTGTACGTGGCCGCACGCGGATGCCATGTGGAGCAGGCGGGGGATTGTCGGGGAGATGCGTGCGGCGTGGCCGTTGCACGCAGCTTGCGCGCGGGCCGGCGCAAGTGGAAATCCGTTACCATTCCCGGCAGGCAGGACGCCCCGCGCGCACCCGGCGCGCCGGTGCCGGCCAGGGAGTCCGCCGTGGCTCCGGGAGTGACTCGCATGACATCACCATCTCCTTCGCTGTTGCGCGCACGCAGCGCGGGCGCCTTGACGACCGGCGAACTCGCCCGGCGCGCGGCCCGCTCGCCCGACTACGGGGCCGAATGCGTGGCCCTGCGCCGGCTGGCGCGGGCGCTGGTCTCGTCCGATCTCGCGCTGCTGCAGTCGCTGGCCGATTCCGCGCTGCAATTGTGCGGCGCGGGCAGCGCCGGCATCAGCCTGCCCGAAGCCGGCGGCGACGGCATGCCGGCGCTGCGCTGGACCGCCACCGCCGGCCTCGGCGAGACCCTGGCCGGCCATGTGGTGCCGTGCGACGAGAGCCCGTCGGGCATCACGCTCGAACTGGGCAGCCCGCAATTGTTCGACCATCCGCAGCGGCATTTCTCCTGCCTGCCGGCGCTTGCGCCGGAGATGGTCGAAGAACTGGTGGTGCCGATCCCCGGCGACGGCGAGCCGTGGGGTACCATCTGGGTCGCGGCCCACGAGCCGGGGCGCTGTTTCGACGAGGAAGACTGCCGGCTGCTGGAGAGCCTGGCCAGTTTCGCCGGCGCGGTGCTGAGCATGTCGCGCAGCAAGGACGCCGCCATTGCCGAGGCGGCGCAGGCCAAGGCCGCGCGCGAGGCGCTGCAGTTGTCGGACACGCGCAAGGACGAGTTCCTCGCCATGCTCGGGCATGAACTGCGCAATCCCATCGCCGCCATCGACAGCGCGATCAAGGTCAGCCGCCGGCTCGCGACGGCGCAGCAGGCGGCCGCGGAAATGCTCGATATCGCCGAGCGCCAGATGCGCCAGCTCAAGCGGCTGACCGACGACCTGCTCGATGCCTCGCGCATCAAGCAGGGCAAGGTGCCGATCGTGCGCACCCACGCCAACATGCAGGACATCGTGGCGGACGCGCTGGCTGCGGTGGCGTCGGACATCGAGTGGCATGGCAACGTGCTCACCGCCTCGCTGCCCGATGCGCCGGTGACGGTGTACGCGGACGCGGCACGGCTCACGCAGGTGGTGACCAACCTCTTGTCCAACGCGATCAAGTACACGCCGCGCGGCGGCGCCATGGACCTGTCGGTGCAGGTCGAGCCGTCGCCGATGGGCGAGGCGGACGGCGCGCAGGCCGACGACGCCGGCGCCTTCGACATGCTGGTGATCACGGTCAAGGACAACGGCATCGGCATCGAGCCGGCCTACCTGCCCAATGTGCTGGACATGTTCAGCCAGTTCGCGGGCGACGCCCATGGCAGCGGGCTCGGCGTGGGCCTGGCCATCGTCAAGCGCATGGTCGAGCTGCATGGCGGCACGGTGACCGTGCACAGCGAAGGCAAGGGGCTCGGCACCGAAGTGCGGGCGCGGCTGCCGGTGGTGTGCGCGGGCGCGGCCGATGCCGCGGCGCAGCGGGCGGGGCTCGGCCCGCTGCGCATCCTGCTGGTCGACGACAACGCCGAGGGCCTGCGCGCGCTGGGCATGCTGCTCGAGCTCGACGGCCACGAAGTGCGGCTGGCCGCCAGCGGCGAGGACGCGCTCGCGATTGCCGCCGGCTTCACGCCCGACATCGCGCTGATCGACATCGGCCTGCCCGGCATCGACGGCTTCGAGCTGGCCCAGCGCCTGCGCCAGCTGCCGGGCTTCGAGTGCACGCGGCTGGTGGCGCTGAGCGGCTACGCGGCGCCGGCCGACCGCGCGCGCGGCGCGGCCGCGGGCTTCGATTTCCACCTTGCCAAGCCGCTTGCGATGGAGGCCCTGGCGGAGATCCTGGGCCGCGCCTGAGAGCGGCGCCGGCACTGGCGACGAGGCCGGCGCCGCGTGTAGGACACCGCCCCGGCTGAATCAGCCATTGCCCTACGGCAGTGCCGTTGCAGCCACCCCATACTGGAGGCACGCCAACACCACCCAACCAACACCTGCCGCCGATGCTTGCTTATCTCTTGCTCACCCTGGCAGGCCTCGGGGTCATCGTGATCGTCATCTACCTGACGAAATAATCCCGCGGCAGTGGGCCCGTATCGCCTTCGCATCGCCTTCGCATCGCCTCCGCCTGTCGGCGCCACCGCCCGCGGCCCCCACGCGCCCGTTTCCTCGCGCAAAAACACTTGCCCCGCCTGCCGCTTGCAGGCTAAGCTTCGTCTCGCTTTGTATGCAAAATATGGGCACAAAACAAAATCTGAAATCATTCAGGAGACAAGCGCGATGGATCTGGCGCAACAGTACATTCCCAATCTGCTCAATGGCCTCGAATGGTCCGGCTGCGCGCTGGCGATGAGCGGCTCGCTGCTGGTGGCGCTGCACAACAAGGCGTCGCGCTGGGGCTGGATCGCCTATCTCTGTTCCAACCTGGTATGGAGCGTGTTCGCGCTGGTGACGGGCACCTACGGGCTGTTCGTGCAGCAGCTGGGCTTTACCGCCACCAGCATCTACGGGCTATACCGCCACACCAGGTTCCACCGCGAGCAGGAGCGCCTGCACGGCGGGCAGGGCCATCCGGCCTGAGCCGGCTCACCACGCCAGCCAGGCCAGCGCGGGCACCAGCGCCGCCGGCATCACCAGCGCCCCCAGGCGCAGGAACTGCAGCGCGCCCACCTCGTGGCCTTCGCGCCGCAGGGCGGTCAGCCACAGCAGCGTGGCCAGCGAGCCCGTGACCGAAAGGTTGGGCCCGAGGTCGATGCCGACCAGCACCGCGCTGGCGACGTCCGTGCCGGCATGCCCCGCCGCCAGCGCGGACGAGGCGATCAGCCCGGCCGGCAGATTGTTGACCACGTTGGAGGCCAGCGCCACCACCGCGCCCGGCAGCCAGGTGCCGGCGGCGGGCGAGTGCTGCGCCAGCGCCTGCATCGTGGCCGCCAGCCGGGCGATCACGCCGGTCCGCTCGAGCCCGGCCACCAGCACGAACAAGCCTGCCACCAGCGGCAGCACGCCCCACGAGATCTCGCGCAGCGCCGGCACGCACAGGCCGGGCCGGCGCGCGCATACCAGCACCAGCGTGGCCACGCCGGCCAGGCAGGTCGGCCAGCCCAGTTCCGCGCCGAGCAGGGAAGCGGCCAGCAGCACCACGCCCATGGCGACGATGCCGGCCGCGGTGAGCCTGGCCTCGGGCGACAGCGGCGGCACCGGCACGTCGGCGGCGATGCGCTCGGCGAGCGCGTGGCGCTGCGTCCAGTACAAGGCGGCGAAGGTGGCGGCGATCGCCAGCGCGGACGGCAGCGCGAAGCGCGCCAGCCAGCCCGCCAGCGAGGGCATGTGCGCGCCGAACACCACCAGGTTGGCCGGGTTGGAAATCGGCAGCACGAAGCTGGCGGCATTGGCGATGAAGGCGCAGCCATACAGGTAGGGCAGCGGATGCCTGACCCGGGCGGCGCGCGTGGCCGCCAGCACGGCGGGCGTGAGCACCACCGCGGTGGCGTCGTTGGACATGAACACCGTGACCGCCGTGCCGATGCCGTAGACCAGCACGAACAGGCGCCGCGCCGAACCCCTGGCCCGGCGCACCGCCAGCGCCGCCACGTGGTCGAACAGCCCGGTCTTGCGGGCCAGCTCGGCCGCCAGCATCATGCCGCCGAGAAACAGGTACACATCGTAGCCGCGCGCCACCGCGGCCAGCGCGTCGGGCACGGCCAGCAGGCCGGTGGCGCACAGCAGCAGCGCGCCGGCCACGGCCCAGAAGGCCTCCGGCAGGCGGAACGGCCGCGTGATCACGCCGATGGTGGCCGCGGCGGCCACGGCCCAGATCAGCAGGCCGTGGTAGGGGGACAGGCTTGTCGGCATCGGGAGGCGGCCGCGCGGGCTCGGTATCGCCGGCCGCCATGTCGCGCGGCAGGCCGGGGGGTCAGGTGCTGGGCTGCGGTGCGCGCGGCGCGATGGCCGCGGGCGTGGCCGGCGAGGCGGCCTTGAGCGGGTCGGCGGGCGCGCCGGGCGCGGCCGCGCCGTCCTGTTCTGCATCGGCGGCGGGGTCCTGGGCTTGCCCCGGCGGCGGGAAGCCGAGCGAGGCGATGCCGTGGCTGCCGTCGGCGTATTCCGGATAGAGCCAGTCGTCGCCGCTGTGCACGAGGTCCGCGGGCGTGGCGAGCGCTTCCTCGGGCTGGCCGGCGAGGCGGCCTTCCATGTACGAGGCCCAGATCGGCAAGGCCGTGGTGGCGCCGAATTCGTGGCGGCCCAGCGTGCGGTTGTCGTCGAAGCCCATCCACGCCACCGTGACGACGCCGGCCGCGTAGCCGGCGAACCAGCCGTCCACCGAGTCGTTGGTGGTGCCGGTCTTGCCCGCCACGTCGGCGCGGCGCAGGTAGCGCTGCAGCCCGGCGCCGGTGCCGCTGGTCACCACGCTGTGCAGCAGGTTGTTCATGACGTAGGCATTGCGCGCGGGAATCACGCGGCTCGGCCGCGGTTCGCTGGCCGCGCTGAACAGGACGTTGCCGGCGCCGTCGCTGATGCGGTCGATCAGGTAGGGCTCGGTGCGGTAGCCCTCGCTGGCGAACACGCCGTAGGCGGCGGCCAGCCGCAGCGGCGTGGTGGTGCCGGTGCCCAGCGCCATCGGCAGGTAGCGCGGCAACTGCTGCTCGGAGAAGCCGAACTTGCCGGCGTAGTCCACCGCGTACGGAATGCCGATGGCCTGCAGCGTGCGGATGGCCGGCAGGTTGCGCGACTCGGCCAGCGCCTGGCGCAGGCTCACCGCGCCGAGGAACTTGCCGTCGTCGTTGCCCGGCTGCCAGCGCGACGACGCATCGAGCGGCGCGTCGTTGATCACCGTGTTGGACGACAGGCCGCGCTCGAGCGCGGCCGAATAGATGAAGGGCTTGAAGGTCGAGCCCGGCTGGCGCTCGGCCTGGGTGGCGTGGTTGAAGCGGCTGGTGCCGAAGTCGGCCCCGCCGATCATGGCCTCGATGGCGCCGGTCTTGCTGTCGAGCGAGACCAGCGCGGCCTGCGGCGGCTGCGCGCCGGCGTGGCGCCGGCCGTACTGCTCGAGGCCGGCGTGCACGGCCTCGTAGGCCAGGCTCTGCCGCACCGACGACACCGTGGTGTAGACGTTCAGCCCGCGCGTGTAGGCCTCGTCGCCGAAGCGCTCGTAGGCGAGCTGGCGCGCCAGCTCGGCCACGTATTCGGCATGGCCGTCGAAGCGGCCGTTGCGCCCGCCCGTCACCTGCAGGGTTTCCTGGCGGGCCGCCTGGTATTGCTCGTGCGTGATCATGCCCAGCGCCTGCATGCGCCCGAGCACGTATTGCTGGCGCAGCTTGGCGCGCTGGAAGTTGGCCACCGGGTTCATGGTCGAGGGCGCCTTGGGCAGGCCCGCGAGCATCGCCGTCTCGGCCAGCGAGAGCGCGTCCAGCGGCTTGCCGAAATACGCCTGCGCGGCGCTGCCGAAGCCATACGCGTGCTCGCCCAGGTAGACCTGGTTCATGTACAGCTCGAGGATGCGGTCCTTGGGCAGCGAGTGGTCGATCTTCCAGGCCAGCAGGATTTCATACCACTTGCGCGACAGCGTCTTCTCGCGCGAGAGGTAGAAGTTGCGCGCCACCTGCATGGTGATGGTGGAGGCGCCCTGCGCGTAGCCTTCGCCGATATTGGCCAGCGCGGCGCGCACGATGCCGGGGATGTCCACGCCGGCATGCTCGTAGAACTGGTCGTCCTCGGCCGCCAGCAGGGCGTTGGACATCTGGCGCGGCATGCGCTCGAGCGGGACGAACTCGCGGTGCTCGTTGCCGAATTCGCCGATCAGGACGTTGTCGCTGGTGAAGATGCGCAGCGGCAGGTCGGGGCGATAATCGCGCAGCGCGGCGACGTCGGGAAGCTGGCGCAGGCTCACCACGGCGGCGAACCCGGCAAGCAGGGCGGAGGCGGCGGCCAGCGCCAAAGTGGCGATGGCTGCCTTTGCAACGACTCTTTTCATGCGCGCATTCTACCTTGGCGCCCATGCCGGCATGCCGCGCGGATCGGGGGCGGGGAGGTCGTTGCCGCCCGCCATCTCCTCGTCCGGCGCCGCGGCCCGCGGCCGCGCCGGCGCCGGCTGCCCGCCCGGCAGGCCCACCTGCTGGGCGAACGCGGCCAGCGCGCGCCAGGTGTCCGGCCGCTCGATGATGGTGAAGTGATCGGTGCCGGGCATGGTCTGCTGCGCCACCGGCATCGGCCACGCGGCCATCAGGCGCTCCGAGCATTCGTGCGGCACCACGTCGTCGCGCTCGGCCAGCAGCACCTTGGTGCTCTGCACCACCTTCTTGCAGTGGGAGATGGAGTCGAAGTGATGGCGCATCAGTTGCCGCAGCGGCACCAGCGGAAAGCGCTTGCGCACGATCTCCAGCAGCGAGTCGTACGGCGTGATCAGTTGCAGGCTTTCGAAATCCTGCAGGTCGGCCAGCTGGATGGCCACGCCGGTGCCCAGGCTGCGCCCGACCACGTGCACGCGCGTGCCCGGGAAGACGCGGCGCAGGTGCAGCAGGAACTGGCTGGCGTCGGCCACGGCGGCGGCCTCGGACGGCGCGCCGTCCGAATGGCCCACGCCGCGGTAATCCATGGTGGCAAAGCCCACCCGCGGCGGCAGCCAGGCAAGGTACTGCATGGTGACCAGCACGTCCTCGCCGCGCCCCGGCAGGTAGAACAGCAGGTCGCGCACGCCTTCTTGCGCGCCGCCGGCGCCACCCGCCGGCGGCGCCCGGTCGCCGTCCGGCGCCGGTGGCGCACCGTACACATAGCCGCGCAGCAGGCCGCCCGGCACCTCGTGCGAATAGGCGGCGACGCCGGCGGGCAGCTCGCGCGGCGGCCGGCGGCGGGCGTCGAACAGCAGCCGGCCCTGGTTCAGCGTGAGGTAGGTCCAGTAGAAGGTGAAGCCGCCCGCCGTGAGCAGGGCGGCGGCGAGCGTCTTGCGGGGAAAGGATGACGGCATGCTCGGTTCGCGAAATTGTCCGGCGCGGCCGGAGGCGGCGGCGCGGAGCCCCGGGGATGTTCTCCCGCGGCCACGGCTTCGACCCGGCCGGGCGCCAGCAAGTTCTTCCACTTCTTGTTCTTCTTGTACGATACGGCCCACATCAACGGCGGCCCGTGCGGCCGCGCACGGAGCCAAGCACATGAGCGAACAGAACGATCCGGCCCGGGCCGGCCAGAACCGCGCCGAAGAAGCCCAGGCGATGGAGCGCGTGGTCAGCGCCACGCGGCAGGTGCAGGTGGCCTTCACGGCGCTGCAAGGGCAGTTCCCGCCACAGGGCGCCGGCACCCCGTCCAAGATGGCGCTGACCACCTTCGACGCCGCGCTGCAGGCGCTGGAAGACGCGCAGGCCGCGTTCGACGACCTGCTCAACGGCCTGCTCGACGGCAAGCGCTGAGCCGGGCGCGGCGCTCACGTCCGCGTGGCGTTTCCCGCTCAGTTTTTCGGGTATGACGCCACTTCGATCAGGTTGCCGTCCGGATCGCGGCAATAGACCGAGGTCATCGGCCCGAGCGCGCCGCTGCGCTGCACCGGGCCGGCCTCGATCGGCACGTGGTGCGCCAGCCAGTGCGCGACCACGCTTTCCGGCGAATTGTGCGTGATGAAGCAGAGATCGTCGCTGCCGGCGGTGGGATGCACGCCGGTGAACCACGCCACGGTGTCGGTGCCGAGCGGGCGCAGGTTGATCTTCTGCTGGCCGAAGCGGACCGAGACCCGCTTGCCGGTGCGCGAGTCGAAATCCTCGCGCGTCATGCCGAGCACGCTCTCATACCATGCGGCGCTGGCCTCGACGTCCTTCACGTTGAGGACGATGTGGTCGAAGCGGTCTATCACGATGCTCATCATGTGCCTTTCGAAAGCGCGCGCGCCACAGGCGCGGCGGTAGCGGGGAAAGCGCTTACTTTACACCGGCCCCGCGGCGGGCGCCGGCGCGCTGGCCCGGCGCCCGCCGCTTGTGATAAGGTTTCGCGGCAAGGTCGCCATGCCGCCGCCACACCGCGCATCGAGACGGCCGACCCGGCCCGACCGGGATCCATAACAGGAGACCAGCCGTCATGAGCAGCCCGCTTGCCCGCCACGCCGCGGCACCCCCCGACGACCCGGAGCGCCTCTGCCTGCTTGCCCGCGCGCACGCGCGCTCGCTCGCCTTCGGGCTCGAAGCCGCCCACGCGGGGGATTTCCACCCGCTGCCGCAGGGCGCGCTGCACGAACTGGTCGACGCCAGCCAGGTGCTCTACAAGCATGCGCTGCCGGTGATGGAAACCCTGCACGCGCAGATCGCCGGCACCGAAAGCATGGTGCTGCTCACCGACAGCGGCGGCGTGATCCTGCACAGCCTGGGCGACAGCGATTTCGCCGACCGCGCGCGGCGCGTGGCGCTGGCGCCCGGCGTGTCGTGGGCGGAGTCGAGCAAGGGCACCAACGCCATCGGCACCGCGCTGGCCGAAGCGCGCCCGGCCGTGGTCCACGCCGACGAGCACTTCCTGCGCGCCAACCGGCTGCTGACCTGCTCGTGCGCGCCCATCGCCGGGCCCTACGGCGAGATCCTCGGCGCGCTCGACGTCAGCGGCGATCACCGCGGCTTTCACAAGCACACCATGGCGCTGGTGCGGATGTCGGCGCAGATGATCGAGAACCACCTGTTCGCCACGCATTTCACCGAAGGCGCGCTGGTGCGCTTCCACGCCAGGCCGGAATTCGTCGGCACGCTGTTCGAGGGCATGGCCGCGTTCGCGCCCGACGGCACCTTTCTCGCGGCCAACCGCAGCGGGCTGTTCCAGCTCGGGCTGTCGCCCGGCTCGCTGGACCGGCAGAGCTTCGCCGCGCTGTTCGGCATGCCGCTGGGCGCCGCGCTGCAACAAGGCGGCGAGGCCGGCGGCCAGCTGCTCACGCTCACGCTGCCCAGCCGCGTGCATGTATTCGCGCGCACCGCGCCGCTGCAGCCCGCGCGCCGCGCGGCACCCGCGGCGGCGCCGCCCCGCCATGCCTCGCCGCTGGCAGAGCTGGACACCGGCGACGCCCGCATGGCCGCCGTGCTGCAGCGCGTGGACAAGGTGCGCGGGCGCGATATCCCGATCCTCATCCTCGGCCGCACCGGCACCGGCAAGGAGTGGCTGGCGCGCGCCATCCACCGCGCCTCCCCGCGCGGCGACGCGCCGTTCGTGGCGGTCAACTGCGCCTCGATACCCGAATCGCTGATCGAGGCGGAACTGTTCGGCTACGAGGACGGCGCCTTCACCGGCGCGCGCCGGCGCGGCAGTCCCGGCAAGCTGGCGCAGGCGCATGGCGGCACCTTGTTCCTCGACGAGATCGGCGACATGCCGCTGGCGCAGCAGGTGCGGCTGATGCGCGTACTGCAGGAGCGCGCGGTCACCCCGCTGGGCGCGGCGCGCGCGCTGCCGGTGGACCTGCGCATCATCTGCGCCACCCACCGCGACCTGCGCGCGATGATCGCCGACGGCACTTTCCGCGAAGACCTCTACTACCGCATCAACGCGCTGGCGGTCACGCTGCCCGCGCTGCGCGAGCGCACCGACCACGCGGCGCTGGTCGAGCGCATCCTGGCGCAGCAGCTCGCGCAGGCCGAGCCGGGCGGCGGCGCCCGCCCGCGGCGCGTGTCGGCCGAGGCGATGGCGTGTTTCCTGCGCCATCCCTGGCCCGGCAACCTGCGGCAGATGGTCAACGTGCTGCGCACCGCGGCGATCATGGCCGAAGGCGAGGACGAGATCGGGCTGGCGCATCTGCCCGAGGACTTCTTCGAAGAGCTGGACGGCGCGATGGCCGCCCGGGACACCGCGGCCACGCCGGCCGCCGCGGCGCCGCTGCGCGATGCCGCGGCGGGCCTGATCCGGCAGGCGCTGGCGCGGCACGCGGGCAACGTCAGCCTGGCCGCGCGCGAGCTTGGCGTTTCCCGCAACACGATCTACCGGCGCCTGAGGAAAGGCGACTGAGGAACCGGGCGGCGGAGGGGAGGAAAGGGCGAAAGGGCAGGGGAAGCGGCGCCCGGGCTCAGCCCGCCGGATCGTGCCGCGCCAGCCGCGCCGCCTCCTCGTCGCTGAACAGTTCCGAGCGCGTCAGGAAGCGCAGGCCGGTCGGCCCTTCCAGCGAGAACATGCCGCCCGAGCCGGGCACCACGTCGATCACCAGCCGCGTGTGCTGCCAGTACTCGAACTGCGCGCGCGTCATGTAGAACGGCGTGCCGCCGATCTCGCCCAGGCGGACGTCGGCCTCGCCGATGATCAGCTCGCCGGCCGGGTAGCACATCGGCGCGCTGCCGTCGCAGCAGCCGCCGGACTGGTGGAACATCAGTTCGCCGTGCTGCGCGCGCAGGCGCTCGATCAGCGCCAGCGCGGCAGGCGTGGCGATCACGCGCTGCACGGCGCCGGCGGGTGTGGTGTCGGACATTTGGGGGCGCTCCTTGCGAGAGGTTCAGCTTCCCGCGAAATCCATCACCACGCGGCCTTCGATATCGCCGGCGCGCATGCGCGCGAAGATATCGTTGATCTTCTCCAGCGGCGCGGTGGAAACCGTGGCCTTGACCGCGCCGTGCGCGGCGAAGTCCAGCGATTCCTGCAGGTCGCTGCGGGTGCCGACGATGGAGCCGCGGATGGTGATGCCCTTGAGCACCACGTCGAAGATCGGCGTGGGGAAGTCGCCCGGCGGCAGGCCGTTGAGCGCGATGGTGCCGCCGCGCCGCACCATGCCGATGGCCTGGCCGAATGCCTTGGGCGAGACCGCGGTGACCAGCGCGCCGTGCGCGCCGCCGATTTCCTTCTGCAGGTAGGCCACCGGGTCGGTGGTGCGCGCGTTGACGGTGACTTCGGCGCCGAGCTTGCGGGCCAGCTCGAGCTTCTTGTCGTCGATGTCCACGGCCGCCACGCGCATGCCCATGGCGCGCGCGTACTGCACGGCCACGTGGCCGAGGCCGCCGATGCCGGAGATCGCCACCCATTGCCCCGGGCGCGTGTCGGTGACCTTGAGGCCCTTGTAGACCGTCACGCCGGCGCACAGGATCGGCGCGATCTCGACGAAGCCCACGCTGTCGGGCAGCAGGCCCACGTAGTTGGGATCGGCCACCACGTATTCGCCATAACCGCCGTTGACGGAATAGCCGGTGTTCTGCTGCTTCTCGCACAGGGTTTCCCAGCCCTGCAGGCAATGCTCGCAATAGCCGCAGGCGCTGTACAGCCACGGCACGCCGACACGGTCGCCTTCTTTCACGCGCGTGACGCCGGCGCCCACGGCGGAGACGTAGCCCACGCCTTCGTGGCCGGGAATGAAGGGCAGGGTGGGCTTGACGGGCCAGTCGCCCTCGGCGGCGTGCAGGTCGGTGTGGCAGACCCCGGAGGCGGCGATCTTGACCTGGATCTGGCCGCGCCCGGGCTCGGGCACGGGGACCTCGTCGATCGTGAGCGGGGCGCCGAATTCGCGCACCACGGCGGCTTTCATCATTGCTGTCATGTGTCGACTCCTGATGCTGATTCAGTTGGCGGAGGCGCCCGCCGCGCGGCGGGCGCGATTCCGATCATGCGCGTGCGGGCCGCCCTGCACCAGCGGCCCGCGCGCGCATGTTTGCGCTGGATCAAAAGAAGCCGAGAGCGTTGGGGCTGTAGCTCACCAGCAGGTTCTTGGTCTGCTGGTAGTGGTCCAGCATCATGCGGTGGTTCTCCCGTCCGATGCCGGATTGCTTGTAGCCGCCGAACGCCGCGTGCGCCGGATACGCGTGGTAGCAGTTGGTCCACACGCGTCCGGCCTGGATGCCGCGGCCCATGCGGAACGCGCGCGCGCCGTCGCGGCTCCACACGCCGGCGCCGAGGCCGTAGAGCGTGTCGTTGGCGATCTCCAGCGCCTCGTCCTCGTCCTTGAAGGTGGTCACCGAGACCACCGGGCCGAAGATCTCTTCCTGGAAGATGCGCATCTTGTTGTGGCCGGCGAAGACCGTGGGCTTGACGTAGTAGCCGGTGGACAGGTCGCCGCCCAGCGCGTTGCGCTCGCCGCCGATCAGGCATTGCGCGCCTTCCTGCTTGCCCAGGTCGAGGTACGAGAGGATCTTCTCCAGTTGCTCCTGCGACGCCTGCGCGCCGATCATGGTGGCCTTGTCGAGCGGGTGGCCCTGCTTGATCGCCGCCACGCGCTTGAGCGCGCGCTCCATGAAGCGTTCGTAGATGGATTCCTGGATCAGCGCGCGCGACGGGCAGGTGCAGACTTCGCCCTGGTTCAGCGCGAACATGGCGAAGCCTTCCAGCGCCTTGTCGAAGAAGGCGTCGTCGGCGGCCATCACGTCTTCGAAGAAGATGTTGGGCGACTTGCCGCCCAGCTCCAGCGTCACCGGGATGATGTTCTGCGAGGCGTACTGCATGATCAGCCGCCCGGTGGTGGTCTCGCCGGTGAAGGCGATCTTGTTGATGCGCGGGCTGGACGCGAGCGGCTTGCCCGCCTCCAGGCCGAAGCCGTTGACCACGTTGAGCACGCCCGGCGGCAGCAGGTCGCCGATCAGCTCCATCAGCACCAGGATCGAGGCCGGGGTCTGCTCGGCCGGCTTGAGCACCACGCAGTTGCCGGCGGCCAGCGCCGGCGCGAGCTTCCAGGTGGCCATCAGCAGCGGGAAGTTCCACGGGATGATCTGGCCGACCACGCCCAGCGGCTCGTGGAAGTGATAGGCCACGGTGTCGTGGTCGATCTCGGAAATGCCGCCTTCCTGCGCGCGGATGCAGCCGGCGAAGTAGCGGAAGTGGTCCACCGCCAGCGGCAGGTCGGCCGCGGTGGTCTCGCGGATGGGCTTGCCGTTGTCGATGGTCTCGGCCACCGCCAGCGTGACGAGGTTGGCCTCGATGCGGTCGGCGATGCGGTTGAGGATGTTGGCGCGCTCGGTGGCGGAGGTGCGGCCCCAGGCCGCCTTGGCGCGGTGGGCGGCGTCGAGCGCGGCGTCGATGTCCTTCTGGTTGGAGCGCGGCACGCGCGTGAACGGCTTGCCGGTGACCGGCGTGATCGCTTCGAAGTACTGGCCGTCGACCGGGGCCACCCAGGCGCCGCCGATGTAGTTCTCGTACTGGTCCTTGTAGGGATTCGCAACGCCCAGCTGGGCGATTTCCGCCATGTCCATGTCTCGCTCCGTTCTTTGGTGTGGTCCGCTGTCGGGCGACAGCCGCCGTGCGGCGAGGCCGCGCGCACGCTGCCATATCCGCAAGAGGCATGCCCGCCGCATGCTGCGGCGCGGCAGCGGCATCGCGGCGGCACGGGGCGCGCAAACACGGGCGCGCGGCGGCGCGCGCCGGGCGGCACGGCGCGCACCGGTGTGCCAATCTGGAACAGCGTGTGCCAGCGTGGCACGCCAGCGGCACAACGGGAAGGACTAGCTGCCGCTGGCGTGGATCAGGAATTCGCGCAGCGCGTCGGCCGGCTTGTCGAGCGTGCGGCCGGGCTGCCACAGCAGGCCGACCTCCATGTCGGGCACGCCGTCGGCGATCGGCCGCGCCTCGATCTGGCGGCCTTCGAGCGACCACGGCCGGTACACCATGTCGGACAGCACGGTCACGCCGAAGCCGTGCGCCACCAGCCCGCGCAGCGCCTCCATCGAACTGGTGCGGAACGCGACCGACGGCGCCAGCCGCCTGCCGCGCCAGTAGCGCATGGTGGCGCGCTCGCTTTCGTCGACGGTGATCAGGATGTAAGGATGGGCCGCGATGTCCTTGAGCGTCAGGCGCGGCAGCGCCAGCAGCGGATGCGAGGGCGAGGCCCACAGCTGCCGCCGCGAGCGGATCAGCGTGTGGTGGGCGAAGCGCTGCAGCTTCTCGATATTGGACAGCAGGCAGATGCCCAGTTCGATGTCGCCGCTCAGCACGCCCTGCTCGATGCCCTCGCGGTCCATGTCGTGCAGGTCGAAGTCGATGTCCGGGTAGTTGGTGCGAAAGCGCGCCAGCAGCCCCGGCAGCAGGTAGCCCAGCACGGTGTAGGACGCCGCCAGCCGCACCTTGCCGCGCAGGTTGTGGGCCTGGAAGCGCGGCTCGCGCAGGGTGTCCTCCACCGCGTCCAGGATCTCGCGCGCGCGCCGGTAGAGGCGGTGGCCTTCGGCGGTCAGCGTCACGCCGTGCGGCAGGCGGTCGAACAGGCGCACGCCGAGCTGCTGCTCCAGCACCAGCACCGCGTTGGTGATGGCCGATTGCGACACGTGCTGGGCGGTGGCCGCCATCGAGAACTGTCCGGTCTCGGCCGCCGCGGCGAAGTAGCGGAACTGCCGCAGCGTGATTTCCTTGGCAAGGCGCGGCGCGCTGTCTTGTCTGCTGGTGCGTCGGTTCGGCATGGGGCGTTCCTGGGCGGCTACAGGGTAAACGCTTGCTATCCGTTTAGCGCATACCTGTTCTCTGAATTCTTGATTTTACGATATCGGACGGCCTTCCTACACTCAGCGCAGCCCCACAGAGCGCACACGGAGACAGCATCGATGAATGCACCCCTATCCCCCGCCCAGCAAGCCGAGCTGGCCTCCCTGGAAACGGTTTCGCTTGACGACAAGTACACGCTGGAGAAGGGCAGGGTTTACCTGAGCGGCACCCAGGCGCTGGTGCGCCTGCCCATGCTGCAGAAGGCGCGCGACCGCGCCGCCGGCCTCAACACCGCCGGCTTCATTTCCGGCTACCGCGGCTCGCCGCTGGGCGGCGTGGACCAGGCGCTGTGGAAAGCCAAGCGACACCTGGCCGCCAGCGACGTGGTGTTCCAGCCCGGCGTCAACGAAGACCTGGCCGCCACCGCGGTGTGGGGCTCGCAGCAGGTCAACCTGTTCCCCGGCGCCACCCGCGACGGCGTGTTCGCCATGTGGTACGGCAAGGGCCCGGGCGTGGACCGCTCCATCGACGTGCTCAAGCACGCCAACTCGGCCGGCTCGTCCAGGCACGGCGGCGTGCTGCTGCTGGCCGGCGACGACCACGCGGCCAAGTCGTCCACCGTGGCGCACCAGTCCGAGCACGTGCTGATGGCCTCCGGCATCCCGGTGCTGTACCCGTCCGACGTGCAGGAATACCTCGACTACGGCCTGCACGGCTGGGCCATGAGCCGCTACTCCGGCCTGTGGGTGTCGATGAAATGCGTGACCGACGTGGTGGAGTCCAACGCCTCGGTGGAGATCGACCCGGACCGCGTGCGGATCCGGCTGCCGGAGGACTTCGCCATGCCGCCGGACGGCCTCAACATCCGCTGGCCCGACCCGCCGCTGGTGCAGGAAGCGCGCCTGCTGGACCACAAGTGGTACGCGGCGCTGGCCTACGTGCGCGCCAACAAGCTCAACCGCGTGGTGCTCGATTCGCCCGATGCGCGCTTCGGCATCATGACCGCCGGCAAGGCCTACCTCGACGTGCGCCAGGCGCTGGCCGACCTGGGCCTGGACGACGACACCTGCCGCCGCATCGGCATCCGCGTGCTCAAGGTGGGCTGCGTGTGGCCGCTCGACGCGCAGGACGCGCGCGAGTTCGCCACCGGCCTGGAAGAAATCCTGGTGGTGGAGGAGAAGCGCCAGATCCTCGAATACGCGCTCAAGGAAGAACTCTACAACTGGCGCGAGGACGTGCGCCCCAAGGTCTACGGCAAATTCGACGAGCGCGGCAACCACGGCGGCGAATGGTCGGTGCCGCGCGGCAACTGGCTGCTGCCCGCGCACTATGAGCTGTCGCCGGCGCTGATCGCCAAGGCCATCGCCACCCGCCTGGAAAAGACCGCGCTGCCGGCCGACGTGCGCGCGCGCATCGCCGCGCGCGTGGCGCTGATCGAGGCCAAGGAGCGCGAGGCCGCGCGCCCGCGCATCGCGGTGGAGCGCAAGCCGTGGTTCTGCTCGGGCTGCCCGCACAACACCTCCACCCGCGTGCCCGAGGGCTCGCGCGCGATGGCCGGCATCGGCTGCCACTACATGACGCTGTGGATGGACCGCAATACCGACACCTTCAGCCAGATGGGCGGCGAAGGCGTGGCGTGGACCGGGCAGATGCACTTCACCGGCGAGAAGCACGTGTTCGTCAACCTCGGCGACGGCACCTACTTCCACTCCGGCCTGCTGGCCGTGCGCGCGTCGATCGCGGCCAGGGCCAACATCACCTACAAGATCCTGTTCAACGACGCCGTGGCCATGACCGGCGGGCAGCCCGTCGACGGCGTGCTGACGGTGCCGCAGATCGCCCACCAGGTGCTGGCCGAAGGCGCCAGCAAGATCGTGGTGGTGACCGACGAGCCGGAGAAGTACGGCGACGGCGGCATGCTGCCCGGCGGCGTGGCCGTGCATCACCGCGACCGGCTCGACGAGATCCAGCTGCAGCTGCGCGACACCGCCGGCGTCACCGTGCTGATCTACGACCAGACCTGCGCCACCGAGAAGCGCCGCCGCCGCAAGCGCGGCACCTATCCGGACCCGGCCCGGCGCGCCTTCATCAACGACGCGGTGTGCGAAGGCTGCGGAGACTGCTCGGTGAAGTCCAACTGCCTGTCGGTGGAGCCGCTGGAAACGCCGCTCGGCACCAAGCGCAAGATCAACCAGTCGTCGTGCAACAAGGACTTCTCCTGCGTCAACGGCTTTTGCCCGAGCTTCGTCACCGCCGAAGGCGCGCAGCTCAAGAAGCCGGCCGCCGCGGGCGGCAAGGGCGCCGGCGCCGATTTCTCCGCGCTGCCGCAGCCCGCGCTGCCGGCGCTGGAACGCGCCTACGGCGTGCTGGTGACCGGCGTGGGCGGCACCGGCGTGGTCACCATCGGCGGCCTGCTCGGCATGGCGGCGCACCTGGAAAACAAGGGCGTGACCGTGCTCGACATGGCGGGCCTGGCGCAGAAGGGCGGCGCCGTGATCAGCCACGTGCAGATCGCGCCCACGCCGGCCGCGCTGCACGCTACCCGCATCGCCATGGGCGAGGCGCGGCTGGTGATCGGCTGCGACGCCATCGTCTCGGCCTCGCCCGAGGTCCTGTCCAAGACCCGCACCGGCGTGACGGCGGCCGCCATCAACAGCGCCAACACGCCCACCGCGGAATTCATCCACAACCCGAAGTGGAAATTCCCCGGCGCCTCGGCCGAGCAGGACCTGCGCGCCAGCGTGGGCGACGCCTGCGCCTTCATCGACGCCAACGCCTGGGCCGTCACGCTGCTGGCCGACTCGATCTACTCCAACCCGCTGCTGCTCGGCTTTGCCTGGCAGAAAGGCTGGATCCCGCTGCGCCGCGAGAGCCTGGCGCGCGCGATCGAGCTCAACGGCGTGGCGGTGGAGAAGAACCTGCTCGCGTTCGACTGGGGCCGCTACCTCGCCCATCACGGCGAAGCCGCGCTGAGCGCCCGGCTCCAGCCGGCCGCGCGCGCGCAGGTGGTGGCGATGCCGGAAACGCTCGACAGCGTGATCCGCCAGCGCGAGGCGCTGCTCACCGCCTACCAGAACGCCGCCTACGCCGCCCGCTACGGCGCCGTGGTGGAACGCGTGCGCAATGCCGAGAAGGCGCTCGGCGCCGGCACCCGCCTGCCGCTGACCGAAGCGGTGGCGCGCAACCTCGCCAGGCTGATGGCCTACAAGGACGAATACGAGGTCGCGCGCCTGTACGCCGACCCCGCGTTCCTCGACAAGCTGCGCGCCCAGTTCGAAGGCGAGCCCGGCCGCGACTACCAGCTCGGCTTCCACCTCGCGCCGCCGCTGCTGGCCAGGCGCGATGCGAGGGGCCATCTGGTCAAGCGCCGCTTCGGCCCGGCCATGCTCGGCGCGTTCCGTCTGCTGGCGCGCGCCCGCGGCTTGCGCGGCACCGCGTTCGACGTGTTCGGCAAGACCGCCGAGCGGCGCGCCGAGCGCAAGCTGATCGAGGATTACATCGCGATGGTGGAAGAGTTCTGCGCCACGCTGGACGCCGCGCGGCTCGACACGGCCGTGGCGCTGGCCGGCCTGCCGGACGACATCCGCGGCTTCGGGCACGTCAAGGAAGCCAATATGGAGAAGGCGGCGGCGCGGCGCGCGCAGTTGCTGGCGCAATACCGGGAGGGCGGGGCGCGGGTGGCGGCTTGAGGGCTGGCTCGGGCGGTGTGGGCGCAGCCAGGGCTTTGTTCATTGCCCGGGTTTGCTCCCCTCTCCCGCCCGCGGGAGAAGGGCCGGGGGAGACGGCCGGCGCCCGCAAACAGCGCCACCGCTCAAACCATCCCGGCCCGATCACTCACCGCGGCTGCCACACAATCACCGCCATCCCCGCCATCGCCACCGCCACCCCAACCAAATCCCACGGCGTGGGCCGCACGCCGTCGACCAGCCACAGCCAGGCGATCGCCACCGCGATATAGACCCCGCCATAAGCCGCGTAGACCCGCCCGGATGCATCCGGATGCAGCGTCAGCAGCCACGCGAACAGCGCCAGCGAGAGCGCGCCCGGCACCAGCACCCAGGCGCTGGCGTTCTGGCGCAGCCACAGGTAGGGCAGGTAGCAGCCCAGGATTTCCGCGCAGGCGGTAATCAGGTAGAGGCCGAAGATCTTCACGCCGCGGGTTCCTCCGCCGGCGCGGCGGCGGGCGCTTTCCTGCTCCGCCGGCGCGGCTTGCCGCCGCCCAGCTCGCCGCCCTGGTAAGGCACGCGCCCGGACGGCACCACCGCGGAGGCCAGCTCCACGTGGCCTTCCTGGTCATCGAAGAACATATGCGCGCCGAAGGCCTGCAGCACCTGGTCCTTGGGCAGGCCGCCGAGGAAGAAGGCGGCGTCGATGCTGACGTTCCAGGCGCGCAGCGTGTGCACCACGCGCGTGTGGGCGGGGCTGTTGCGCGCGGTCACGATGGCGATGCGCACCGGGCTCTGGCCGGGCGGGAAATGCGCCTGGACCTCGGCCAGGCGCAGCAGCAGCTTGGCGAACGGGCCTTCGGCCATGGCCTTGTGGCGGTGGCGCCTTTCGTTCTTGATGAAGGCCTCCAGTCCCTTTTCCTTGTAGATCTGCTCGGACTCGGGCGAGAACAGCACGGCGTCGCCGTCGAAGGCGATGCGGATCTGGCCGGCCGCCGCGCGGTAGTCGGCGGGCGCCTCGTACAGCTGCGCCGCGGCCACGCCGCCGTCGATGGCGGCCTGCACGTCGGCGGCCTCGCGCGACAGGAACAGGTCGACCTTGAAGGCCTTCAGGTAGCGCGCGATCGGCTCGCCGCCGGTGAACGCCGCGCGCGTGATGTCCAGCCGGTGGGTCTCGATGGCGTTGAAGGCGCGCAACCCGGTATCGGGCGAATTGCGCGAGATCACCACCACCTCCACCAGGCGCCGCCCGGGGATCAGGCTGTTGAGGCCGAGCAGGGCCTGCACCAGCGGGAAGGCCGTGCCCGGCAGCAGGGGCTGGTCCTCGTTTTCGCGCTGGTAGGCGGCGTAGGCCGCCACGCCCTGGGACTGGTAGATGCCGTTCTCGTGCTCGAGGTCGAACAACGCCCGGGACGAGATGCCGATGACGAGTTTGTCGGTGAGATCGTAGGCCATGGGCGCGAGTATAAGGGCAGCAAGGCCGGGCGGCGAACGCCTGCCCGGTGCCGCTGTTTACAAACTTTGACACTTTCTTGCTTGGCCGCCGCATCCCGCGCGGGTATCCTCGCCCGCATTTGCGAACGCGCCGGTCAAGGCGCCGGTCTGCCGCTGCCATGAATCGTTCCGATCTTCCCTTGCACACTTCGCGCGCCGTGGCCGTGCTGTCCGCCGCCGCGCTGTGCCTGTCCGCCGCCGGCTGCAGCTCCCTGCTCAACGAGGGCACGGCCGCCGGCGCGGGCATTGCCGGCGCCGCCGTGGCCGGCGCGGTGACCGACAACGCCGCCGTCGCCACCGGCATCGGCCTGGGCGTGCAGGCCGGCGCCAGGGCGGCCCTGCAATACAGCCAGCGGCGCGTCCATGCCGCCGCGCAGGACCGCATCGCCCAGGCCGCCGGCGGCCTCGCGGTGGATGCCGTGGCCGACTGGAAGACCGACCACGCGGTGCCGCTGGAGCCGGCCGAGCACGGCCGCGTCACCGTCAGCCGCGAGATCGGCGGCAAGTCGCTGCCGTGCAAGGAAATCCTGTTCTCGGTGGACGAGGAGGGCAAGCCGAGCGCCTTCTATATCGCGGCGATCTGCCGCGACGGCCAGAACTGGAAGTGGGCCACCGCCGAGCCGGCCACCGAGCGCTGGGGCTCGCTGCAATGAGCGGCCGGCAACGGCTGCGGGCCCCGGCTCCCGCCCTGGCCGCGCTGCTGGCCGCGGCGCTGGCCAGCGGCTGCGCCTCGGTGGGCGACCTCACCGGCGCGGTGGCCGGCGTGGCCACCGGCGCCGTCACCGGCAACCCGGCCATCGGCGCCAGCGTGGGCATCGGCGTGGCCGCGGCGGCGGATGCCGGCGCCAAGTACGTGTTCCGCAACTGGCAGCGCGCCGAGCAGGACAGCATCGCCGCCACCATCGGCGCCATGCCGGTCGACGAGCAGCAGCGCTGGGAAATCCGCCATCCCATTCCCTACGGCAACCAGCACGGCTGGGTGCGCGTGGTGCGCGTCATCCGCACGCCGCTGGCCGAATGCCGCGAGGCGCTGTTCTCGGTGGACGACGACGGCAAGCGGCAGCGCAGCTGGTTCCTGACCACCGCCTGCAAGCAGGCGGGCGGCTGGAAATGGGCCGCGGCCGAGCCGGCGGCGCCGCGCTGGGGCAACCTGCAATAGCCGGACCGGCCGCGCCACCGGCACGGCCCCCGCCGCAGGCCGCGGCACGTCATTCCGGAATTCACCGGCTTCGCGGCACAAGCATGGCGGGACTGCGCCACTTGGCAGCATGTTCCGCTGCGCGCGGACCGCCGGATGCCCGAATTCGGCAGCTTCTGCGGCACCCCTCTCCCTACAATGAAATCCTGCATGCGCGGCCTCCCGGACCTTGCCGGAAGGGCGGCCCGCGCCGGGGCGATGCGCCATCCTCGACGCCGTCGCCCGCCACGGAACCGCCCACGGAGACACAGCCATGCACGCCCCGCACCAAGCCGCAGCCAACGATCTTGCCCACGGCGAGGACACCGACCGCGAAGAAACCCGGGAATGGCTCGACGCCCTCGCCGGCGTGGTCCGCGCCGAGGGCGCGCCGCGCGCGCGTTTCCTGCTCGAGCGGCTGGCCGAGCATGCCAGCCATCTCGGCCTGGGCCGCCGCGCGCATCCGTACTCGGCCTACCAGAACACCATCGGCGTGGGCGAGCAGCCGCGCTACCCCGGCGACCTCGACATGGAGCAGCGCCTGACCTCGATCATCCGCTGGAACGCGCTGGCGATGGTGGTGCGCGCCAACAAGGCCTACGGCGAACTGGGCGGCCACCTGTCCAGCTACGCCTCGGCGGCGGAAATCTTCGAAGTGGGCTTCAACCACTTCTTCCGCGCCGACGAGGGCGAGCGCAAGGGCGACCTGGTCTACTTCCAGCCGCACTCGGCGCCGGGCGTCTACGCGCGCGCCTTCCTCGAGGGGCGGCTGTCGGAGAGCCAGCTCGCCAACTACCGGCAGGAGGTGGACGGCGGCGGCCTGTGCTCCTATCCCCATCCCTGGCTGATGCCGGATTTCTGGCAGTTCCCGACCGGCTCGATGGGCATCGGCCCCATCAGCGCGATCTACCAGGCGCGCTTCCTGCGCTACCTGGCCCATCGCGGCATCGCCGAGACGGCCGGGCGCCGCGTGTGGGGCGTGTTCGGCGACGGCGAGATGGACGAGCCGGAATCGCTGGCCGCGCTCTCGCTGGCCGCGCGCGAGCAGCTCGACAACCTGACCTTCGTCATCAACTGCAACCTGCAGCGGCTGGACGGCCCGGTGCGCGGCAACGGCCAGGTCATCAACGAGCTGGAGGCGCTGTTCGCCGGCGCCGGCTGGAACGTCGTCAAGGTGGTGTGGGGCTCGGAGTGGGACACCCTGTTCGCGCGCGACACCGGCCACGCGCTGCTGCGCCGCTTCGCCGCGATGGTGGACGGCGAGTACCAGAACCTCGGCGCCAAGGACGGCGACTACAACCTCGCCAACTTCTTCAACCGCGACCCCGAACTCAAGGCGCTGGCCGCCGGCATGAGCAGCGCCGACATCGACGCGCTGCGCCGCGGCGGGCACGACTTCCGCAAGCTCTACGCGGCCTTCCGCGCCGCGCAGGAGCATGCCGGCGCGCCCACCGTGATCCTGGCCAAGACCAAGAAGGGCTTCGGCATGGGCGAGGCCGGCGAATCGCGCATGACCGCCCACCAGCAGAAAAAGCTCGACGTGGACGCGCTGCGCGCCTTCCGCGACCGCTTCAAGCTGCCGCTGGACGATGCCGCGGTGGAGGCGCTGCGCTTCTACAAGCCCGCCGAGGACAGCGCCGAGATGGCCTACCTGCACGCGCGCCGCCGCGCGCTCGGCGGCTACCTGCCGGCGCGCAGCCGCCACGCGAGCGCGCTGCGCATGCCGGCGCTGATGCAGTACGCCCGCTTCGCCATGGAGCCGGACGAGCGCGCGGTCTCCACCACCACCGCCGTGGTGCGGCTGTTCACCAACCTCATCAAGGACCGCGAGGTGGGCCCGCGCGTGGTGCCCATCGTGGCCGACGAGGCGCGCACCTTCGGCATGGCCAACCTGTTCCGCCAGATCGGCATCTACGCGCCGACGGGCCAGCTCTACGAGCCGGAAGACGCCGGCTCGATGCTGTACTACAAGGAAAGCCGGCAAGGCCAGCTGCTCGAGGAAGGCATCACCGAAGCCGGGGCGCTGGCGTCCTGGACCGCGGCGGCCACCTCGTACAGCGTGAACGGCGTGGCCATGCTGCCGTTCTACATCTACTACTCGATGTTCGGTTTCCAGCGCGTGGGGGACCTGATCTGGGCCGCGGCCGACCAGCGCGCGCGCGGCTTCCTGATCGGCGCCACCGCCGGGCGCACCACGCTGGCCGGCGAAGGCCTGCAGCACCAGGACGGCACCAGCCAGCTGATCGCCTCCACCGTGCCGAACTGCCGCGCCTACGACCCCGCCTTCGCCAGCGAGGCCGCCGTCATCATCGACCACGGCGCGCGCCGCATGCTCGAAGAGCAGCACGACGAGTTCTATTACCTGACCGTCAACAACGAGAACTACGCGCAGGCGCCGCTGCCGGCGCACGCGCACGAGGGCGTCATCAAGGGCATGTACCGCTTCGGCACGCGCGGGCCGGCCGGCGGCGATGCCGCCGGTGCTCCCGGTGCTCCCGATGCGGGCGCGGCCGTGCGGCTGCTCGGCTCCGGCCCCATCCTGCGCGAGGTCATCGCCGCAGCGGAACTGCTGGCCGAAGACTGGGGCATCCGCTCCGAGATCTGGAGCGTGACCAGCTTCTCCGAGCTGGCCCGCGACGCGCGCGAATGCGAGCGCAGCCACCTGTTCACGGCCGGCGGCGACGCGCAGAGCCACGTGCAGCGCTGCCTGCCCGGCACCGTGCCGGTCATTGCCGCCACGGACTACGTGCGGGCCTGCGCGCAACTGATCGCCTCTTATGTGGATGCGCCGTTCACCGCGCTGGGCACCGACGGTTTCGGGCGCAGCGACACGCGCGACGCGCTGCGCAGCTTCTTCGAGGTCGACCGGCATCACGTGGCGCTGGCCGCGCTGCGGGCGATATCGCCGGCCCTGCATGCGCAGGCGCTGGCGCGCTACGGCGCGGGCGACGGCCACGATGCGCCCTGGCTGCGCTAGGCCGTGCCGCGGCGCCATCGGCGCGCAAAGCATGACCGGCGCGCCGGCGCCCGCCGCCTTTGCCGGTCCGCCGCGCGGCGCCCGCCTGGTGCAAGGCGCCCTGGTCCGGTGCGGCGTCTTCGTGGCCGGGAAGCCGCCGGCCGCGATGAGGTCGCGCATGCCGTGGCGAAGAAAAAACGGGGAGCGGGCTTGGGACCGCTCCCCGCGGCCAGAGGAAAACCAGCCGATAAAAATGCGGCCGCGTCAGAGCAGAGGGAGCACGCGGCCGCAGAGCCAACCATCTACCCGGGTATCCATCCGGTCTTCATGATGCGTCTTCTCCGGCGGAGGCGGCGTGGCTGCGTCCGGTCGATCCAGCGTTTGAAATTCGACGCGCCACGCTTGAAGCACGGCAGTGTATGCCTGCGCGTGAGATTCGGATAACGATATAAAACTATATATATCAGTCGTTTTTTTCATGGAAAACAAACGCCAGGCGGGAGGCGGGATGGCGGTCATTTGCCTCACGCAGCGGCACGTTCTTTGCTGGCGAGCCGGTGCCGCACCAAGGCGGTGCGGTATTCCAGTGTCGCGGCGGCCGGCTTCGCTCCGGTGGTGCAAGCCTGCAACGCGGCATGCCAGACCAGCGAAGGAACCCATCCGATGAAAAGACACGTCCCCATCTGCGTCGCCACCGTCCTGACGGCATTGAGCGCCGGCCCCGTTGCCGCATGGGCGCAGGACCAGCCGCCGCAGGCAACGGCCGACGCCCGCCCGCAGCCCGGGCCGGAAGCGCCCGCGCCGGCGCCGCAGCCCGCCATGGCGGGCACGCTGAGCGCGGCCCCCATGCGTTTCGACGCGGGAGCGCTCGGGCCGTTGTACGTGGGCGGCGTGCTGAGCGGGCTCGGGCAGGTGCAGAGCCACGCCTTGCCGGCGGACCGCAGCCGGCAGTTCGACCTCGGCAACGCCCAGGTCTTCGTCAACAAGGCCGATGGCTTGCTGCAGTTCTTCGTCCAGGCCGGCTATTACTCGCTCCCGGCGCTCGGCGTGCCTTACCTGCGCGCCTCGGATGCCACGCCGGCCTTGTTCGGCCCGCTGGCCCAGGGCTATCTCAAGATCGCGCCCACGGACACGCTGTCGGTGATGGTCGGGAAACTGCCCACGCTGATCGGGGCGGAGAGCACCTTCTCGTTCCAGAACATGAACATCCAGCGCGGCCTGCTGTGGAACCAGGAGAACGCGGTGAACCGCAGCATCCAGGTCAACTATGCCGCCGGTCCGCTGACCCTGTCGGCATCGGTGAACGACGGTTTCTATTCCCGGCGCTACAGCTGGGTCTCCGGTCTGGCCAGCTATGCGCTGGACAGCAGCAGCACCATCGCGTTCAGCGCGGGCGCCAACACCAGCCATACCGATGTATCGGCCACCGCCACGCCGCTGTACCAGAACAACCAGCAGATCTACAACCTGATCTACACGCGCACCCGGGGCGCATGGACGTTCCAGCCCTACCTGCAGTACACGCGCGTGCCCAGGCTTCCCCGGTACGGCGCGAACGAGGCCGCCTCGACCTACGGCGGCGCGCTGCTGATGAGCTACGACTTCGGCGCCGATGCCACGCCCGCCGGCCTGCGGCTGCCTGGGTTCAAGCTGCCGGCGCGGCTGGAGTACATCGCCTCGACCGGCACGGCGGCGGGCGGCGCGCCCAGTCTCCTGTATGGCCCGGGCAGCGAGGCGTGGTCGGTCACGCTGACCCCCACGTACCAGTACAAGCGCTTCTTCGCGCGCGCCGAGTTCGCCTATGTGGGCGCGCGCCGCACCGCGCCAGGGGCGGCCTTCGGCAGCGACGGCAACCGCCGCGCGCAGCTCCGCGGCCTGTGCGAGATCGGCGTGCTGCTGTAGGCCGCCCCGGGCCGCCCCGCGGGCTGCGCGGTTACCGGCCGGAGGTCGGCGCCATGCGCGCGCGGGGCCCCGGTGCCGTGCCGAAGTATCGCTTCAGCGCCAGCAGCCTTGCCTCGAACAAATGCCAGGTGGCAAGGCTGACCAGCATGCAGGCCAGCAACGAGACCAGCACGAAGCACAGGTATCCGGCCGAGAAGACGCTGCCGTCGTCCGGCAGCAGCCGCAGCCGCGTACGGAACACCCATGCCATCGCATACAGGACGGGCGGGTGGAACACGTAGAGCGAATAGCTGTATTTCCCGAACATCGTCAGCAAGGGATGGCCGAGAAAGCGGTTCAGCCGGGCGCCCGCGGGGAGCAGCAGCGTGGCCGCGATCAGCAGCGCGGAGCTGGCGCCGATGATGCTGAACCCCAGCGTCTGCAGCGCCAGCCCGTTGCGCCTCAGCGCCCCGTCCAGCACGGCGACCAGTGCCGCGCCGGCGACCGCCAGCACCGCGAACGCGCCCAGCACCTGCCGGGCGGTCGGCAGCGGAGCCCGGCTGCGCGCATACGACGCCACGAGCGCGCCGAACAGGAGCGGGTCGAGGTGGGTGAGCGTGGATACATAGATCGCCATCTGGTCCCAGCCGTCGCTGATGAGCACCAGCCTGAGCGCGGGCGAGGCCACGCACAGAGCGAGCGAGAGGATCGCCACGCGCCGCGCGGGGCACAGGAACACGACCACCGGCCAGGCCAGGTAGAACTGTTCTTCGATGGCGAGCGACCACAGTTGCGTCACCGGCACGGGCGACCCTTCCGGCAGCCTGGCGAAGTACCAGTTCTGCAGGTAGCTCCAGAACCAGGCCTGCGCGTGATAGAGGTCCGCATAGGCTTGCCCGGGCTGGTAGATTTCCGCCAGAAATGGCCGAAGGACCAGAAAGAACAAAACCAGGAAAAAGTAATACAGCGGGAAGATCCGCAGCGTGCGCTTGGCGTAGAAATTGACGAAGTACCGCGGCGTGCCTTTCGCGTCGAGCAGGATGCCGGTGATCAGGAATCCGGACAGCGCGAAGAAGACGTCCACGCCGATCCATCCCGACACCAGCAGCTTGACCGCGAGATGGCCGATGGTTCCGGTGTCGCCCAGCGCGGCCGGCACGACCGAGTGATGGAAGAAGACCAGCAGGATGGCGATGCCGCGCAGGCCGTCGAGCGGGCGGAGGTGGCCATGCGCGAGGCTGCTGGCGGGCGCTGCCTGCGCGCCCGTGGCAGTGGCGCCGATGTGCTCCGGGCCCGATGGCCGTGAACGGGGATACTCGCTGCGCATTGACGCCCCATCCAGGTTTCCCGTATCGGCACGAGTGTACCGGCGTCCCCTAGGCAGCGTCCGCCAAGTTCAACGCACGGTGCGCCGTGCAACGATGCATGGCGCCGGGCCGGCCCTGTTGTCGGCCGGCCGGCTTCGCGCAGGCGCGGACTCAGCTCCTGGAGCCGTTCGCGGCCGTTTCCGGCTGGGCCGCGTTCTTGGCGGGGACGGCTTGCTGGCCGATGGTGTCCCTGGCCGGCACGGCCGCTACCTCGCGCTGGTAGACCACGCCGCGCGGCGTTACCGACGCCTGGGTGGTGGTGGCCGCTGCCAGGGGCTGGCTGGCGCTGGCGTGCTGCTGGGCGCGCTTGGCTTCACGGGCCTTTTCGATGACGGCGAAGTCCGGGCCGGCCAGGGCCGAAAGCGAGCAGGAGAGTGCCATCAGGCCGGCACCGGCGAGAGCGATCTTTTTCATGATGTGTTTGTCCGGGTAGTCGAGCCGTCGCGCGGCGCGCCGCATGCGGTGGAGGGGGCGGGCAGGCTCGTAAAAGTCAGGGGACGGCGGGTCGGCCGCCCCCTGCGGCTAGTGAATCATCAGCCGGGAAAGAAGCGGCCGCGTGAGAGCAGGGAGGAGGTACGCGGTCACTGGGTTCTGCATGATGGTTCGTCTTCACGGACGGGCACGGCGGCTCCGGGGGTTGATCCGGGACTGCATGCCGCGCCCGACGAAAAGCAGTGTAGGCCCCGGCCGTCGATTCCAGAAACGATTTAAAACTATGGTTGGAAGTCGTTTTTTTCATGGCCCGCGGGCGTGGCGGACGGCACGGGCGCGGATGCGTGCCGCTCAGGCGCCCAGCACTTCCTCGCACACCGCGAACCACGCGCGCGCCGCGTGGGAGAGATAGCGCCCGGGCGACCAGATGTGCGCGAGCGTCCAGTCCATGGCCGGCTCGGCCAGGCGCGCCACGGCGAGCTTGTCGTCGAGCTGGAGCCGGGCCAGCAGCGGCTGCGGCAGGAAGGTGGTGCCCAGGCCCGCGGCCGCCATCGAGGCGAGGAAGTCCCAGTGCCCGCTTTGCGCCACCACGCGCGGCTCGACGCGGGCTTCCATGAAGGCCACGCGCAGCTTGCGCGTGAGCGAGAACTCGTCGGTCAGCAGCAGCAGCGGCTCGTCGCGCAGCGCCGCCAGGCTGACGGTCTTGTTCTTCGCCCAGCTCGCCTTGCGCGGCCCGGCCACCCACACCGGGTACTTGGCGAACTCGCGCGTGGCCAGCGCCAGCCCGCTGTCGCCGGGCAGCACGGTCGCGCCCACCTCCAGCTCGCCGCTGGCCACCTGCTGCTCCACCATGTGGCCGCCGTGCTCGGCCATGCTCAGTTCCAGGTTGGGGTAGCGCTGGCGAAAGGCGCTCACGGCCGGCGTGAAGAACAGGTTGGCCATCGGCGGCAGTCCCACCGTGAGCTGGCCGCGCCCCAGCGACGACAGGTCGGCCACCTCCAGCGTGAGCCGGTGCACCACGCCCAGCGCTTCCTGCCCGCGCTCGTAGACCACGCGCCCCACGTCGGTCAGGCGCACCTGCTTGCCTTCGCGGATCAGCAGCGGCTGGCCGACCTCGTCCTCCAGCTGGCGCACCATCTTGCTGATGGTGGACTGGGTGACGTACAGCGAGCCGGCCGCCTGGGTGAAGCTCTGCAGGCGCACGGTCTCGACGAAATAGCGCAGGGCACGGATATCGATGGGCACGGGTGGCTTCCTGTAGGCGGGGACTCGGGGAGGAATATGAGAAAAGCGATATGAAAAAAGCGAATGTCGACGGCAATTTTAAATCATGTTCGGAATGACCGCCAGTTGACTACACTTCCATCCCACTGCGGTTACTACAGGTTTGCGTCCCCATGGCATGGCCGAGCGCACGGCAATGGCTCTTTTCGCTCAAAGCGTTTGCCGCTTCGATGCTCGCGCTCTATATCGCGCTGGCGCTGGGTCTGCCCCGCCCTTACTGGGCCATGGCGACCGTCTATTTCGTCTCCCACCCGCTGACCGGGGCCACGCGCTCCAAGGCCGCGTACCGGGTGGCGGGCACGCTGCTTGGCGCCGCCGGCGCGGTGGCCACCGTGCCGCTGCTGGTCAACGAGCCGGTGCTGCTGATGGCCGGCATCGCGCTGTGGACCGGCGCGCTGCTCTATCTCTCGCTGCTGCAGCGCACGCCGCGCAGCTATATCTTCCTGCTGGCCGCCTACACGCTGCCGATCGTGGCGCTGCCCGCGGTCAGCGAGCCGGCCCAGGTGTTCGCCATCGCGGTGGCGCGCATCGAGGAGATCGTGGTCGGCATCCTGTGCGCCGGGCTGGTCGGCTCGATCGTGTTCCCGGCCAAGGTGGCGCCCGCGCTGCGTGCCCGCTCCGCCACCTGGCTGGCCGACGCGGCGCTGTGGGCCTCGGACATGCTCTCGCCGGAGCCCGATGCCAATGTCTCGCGCCACGGCAGCCGGCACCGCCTGGCCGCCGACATCCTCGCGCTCGACCAGCTGATCGCCCAGCTCTCCTACGACACCGAAAGCGCCGACACGCTGCGCAGCGCGCGCGCGCTGCGCGAGCGCATGACCATGCTGCTGCCGGTGCTGTCCTCGCTGGCCGGCCTGCTGCAGGCGCTGCGCGGCCATGCGCAGGGCGTGCCGGAGCACCTGGCGCGCCACATGGCCGACATGCGAGCCTGGATCGACGGCGGCTTCACGGGGCCGTCGCCCGCGCTGGAACCGGCCGCCGCGCCGTGGCGCGCCTACGGCGCGGCGCCCGGCTGGCATGCGGGCCTGGTGGCCACCGCCAACGATCACCTGCGCACGCTCGCGGCGCTGTGCGAAGACTGCCAGGCCCTGCAGCGCAGCATCGGCGACCAGCCCGGCAACGGCGCCGCGCCCGCGCTGCGCTACCGCGCCGGCGCGGCCGGCCGCGCGCACCACCACGACCACGGCATGCTGCTGTACTACGCGTGCTCCACCTGCCTTGCCGTGTTCTGCGCCGGCCTGTTGTGGATCGCCTCGGGCTGGGAAGACGGCGCCGGCGCCGTGGTGGTGGCCACCATCGCCAGCTGCTTTTTTGCCACGGTGGAGGAGCCGCGGCCGGTGGCGCGCGCCTTCATGCGCTGGAGCGTGGTGTGCTTCCTGGTGTCGTGCTTCTACCTGTTCCTGGTGGTGCCGCAGGCCCACAACTTCGAAACGCTGGTGGGCATGCTGGCGGTGCCCTACATGGGCATCGGCCTGCTGATCTCGCGCCCGGGCTTCAACCTGATCGCCATGCTGCTGTCGGTCAACACGGCTTCGTTCGGCAACTTCCAGAGCCTCTACGACGCCAACTTCCTCGGCACCTTCAATACCAGCCTGGCCAGCGTGGGCGGCATGCTGTTCGCGCCGCTGTGGTTCATGGCCACGCGGCCGTTCGGCGCGCGCGTGGCGGCGCACCGGCTGATCCGCGCCAGCTGGAAGGACCTCGCGCAGGCCGCCACGCGCGGCGAGGCGCCCCAGCAGGGCAAGCTGGGCGCCCGCATGCTGGACCGCCTCGGCCAGCTGGTACCGCGCCTGGCGGCCAGCGACGACAAGATGTCCTCGGACGGCTTCGCCGAGTTGCAGGTCGGTTTCGGCGCGCTGGCGCTGCAACGCAACCTGGCCGCATTGCGCCCGCCGGCGCGGCGCGCGGTCACGCGCGTGCTCAACGGCGCCGCCGGGCATTTCCGCGCGCGCCTGAAGGCCGGCCACGCGATGGCGCCGCCCGAGGCACTGTCCGCGCGCATCGACACCGCCATGCGCGAAGTGGCCGCGCAGGCCGACGATACCGCCGGCCACGCCGTGCGCGATACGCTGGCCGCGCTGTTCGTGCTGCAGGTCACGCTTTACCACGCGCAGCCGCATCCGGCCGCCGCCGCGCCGCTTGTCCACGCGCCCGTGGCGGCGGGCGCCGCCGTGCGCGCGCAGACCGCATGCTGAACGCCGAGATCGATCTGTACGGCGTGTTCGTGCCCAGCCTGCTGGCACTGATGCTGCTTGCCTTCGCCATGACCGCCGGCCTGCGCGCGCTGCTGGCGCGCCTGGGTTTCTACCGGATGGTCTGGCACCGTTCCCTGTTCAACCTCGCCCTCTACCTGATCGTGCTCGGTAGCGTGGTCTCCCTGGCCCGCTGGCTGCAATCATGAAATTCAAGATCCGTTTGCTGGTCCCCGTGGCCCTGACCCTGCTGGCCGCGGTGGCGGCGCTGTTCGTCGTCAGGCATTTGTGGGACTACTACACCGTGGCGCCGTGGACGCGCGACGGCCACGTGCGCGCCGACGTGGTGCAGGTCGCCCCCGACGTGTCGGGCCTGGTCACCAGGGTCCTGGTGAAGGACAACCAGCGCGTGCAGCGCGGCCAGGTGCTGTTCGTGATCGACCAGGACCGCTACCGGCTGGCGCTGCAGCAGGCCGAGGCAAGTGCTGCCGCGCTGCGCGCGACGCTGGCGCAGGCGCGCCGCGAAGCCACGCGCAACCATGCGCTGAGCGAAGTGGTCGCCACCGAGGTGGTGGAGGAAGGGCAGGCCAGGGTGCAGCAGGGCGAAGCCGCGCTGGCGCAGGCCGAGGCGGCGGTGGGCGTGGCGCGCCTGAACCTGGCGCGCACCAGCGTGGCCAGCCCGGTGGACGGCGTGCTCAACGACCGCCTGCCGCGCCTGGGCGACTACGTGAGCACCGGCCGCCCGGTGCTGTCGATGGTCGATGCGAACTCGTTCCACGTGGAAGGCTATTTCGAGGAAACCAAGCTGCACCGCATCCATATCGGCAGCCCGGTCGCGGTGCGCATCATGGGCGAGCGCACCACGCTGCGCGGCCACGTGCAGAGCATCGCCGCCGGCATCGAGGACCGTGACCGCAGCAGCGGCGCCAGCCTGCTGCCCAATGTGAACCCGACCTTCAACTGGGTGCGGCTGGCGCAGCGCATCCCGGTGCGCATCGTGTTCGACGCGGTGCCCGCGGACGTGCAACTGGTATCGGGACGCACCGCCACGGTGTCGGTGACGGAGCCGCGCCAGGTGGTGGCAGCGCGGCGCGCGGGCCCGGCCGCCGGGGTGGCGCAATGAACCGGCCCGGACTGAACAGGCTCGCGCAGGCCTTGCTGCCGGCGCTGGCGCCGCTGCTGTTCGCCTGCACCACGGTCGGCCCCGACTACAAGGTGCCGGAGCACGCGGCGGTGCGCGCGCCCGAGGCCAACGGCCCGCTGCTCGGCACGCAGGACAGCGCCGTCTCGGTCGAGCCGGTGCCGGAGGACTGGTGGCGGCTCTATGACGACCCCAAGCTCGACCGGCTGGTGCAGCAGGCGCTCACCGCCAACACCAGCCTGCGCGTGGCCGCCGCCAACCTGCGCCGCGCGGTGGCGGTCTATCACGAGGTGGAGGCCGAGAACCTGCCGCAGGCCGCGGTTTCCGCCAAGGCCGAGCGCGCGCAGGTGGCCGGCGAGAGTTTCCTGATCAAGGAAAAGATACCGGTCTTCAGCCTCGGCGACGTGGGCTTCGCGGTGTCTTACCTGGTGGACTTTTTCGGCAAGCTCGCGCGCGCCGACGAGGCTGCGCTGGCCAGTGCCGAGGCCAGCCAGGCCGCGCTCGACATGGCGCGCGTGGGCGTGGTGGCGCAGACCGTGCGCGCCTACGTGCAGGGCTGCGCGGCCACGCACGAGCTTGAAGTGGCCGAGCACCAGCTTGCGCTGCAGGAGCGCGGCGCGGAGATCGCCGGCAAGCTGGTCGCCGCCGGCCGTGGCCAGCCCGCCGACCTGTTGCGCGCGCGCTCGCAGGCCGAGACCCTGCGTGCCGCGCTGCCGCGTTTCAAGGCCGAGAAGGAGGGCGCGGCCTACCGGCTGGCGGTGATGCTGGGCAAGCCGCCCGCCGCGCTGGCCGAAGAGGAGTCCGCTTGCCACGAGGAGCCCAGGCTGCGGCAGGCGCTGCCGGTGGGCGACGGCGCCGCGCTGCTCAAGCGCCGGCCCGACATCCGCCAGGCCGAGCGCGAGCTCGCCTCGGCCACCGCCAGGATCGGGGTCGCCACCGCCGACCTCTATCCGTCGATCCGCCTCGGCGCCACGGCCGGCCTGAGCGGCCTGCTCAGCGATTTCGGCACCGGGCCCACGGCGCGCTGGGGCATCGGCCCGCTGGTCACCTGGAACCTGCCCACCAACGGCGTGCGGCCGCGCATCCATGCGATGGAAGCGGGCGCGGATGCCGCGCTGGCGCAGTTCGACGGCGTGGTGCTGAAAGCCCTGCAGGAAACCCAGGGCGCGCTGAGCGAATACACGCGCGAGCTGGAGCGCAACCAGTCGCTGCGCGTGGCGCGCGACGATGCGCGCGAGGCCGCGCGCCAGCACCGCCAGCTATATCAGGCCGGGCGCACGCCGTACCTGTCCAGCCTCGACGCCGACCGCACCCTGGCCGCGGCCGAGGCGGCGCTGGCCGCGTCCGACAGCCAGGTGGCGCTGGACCAGATCAACCTGTTCCTGGCGCTCGGCGGCGGCTGGCAGAACAGCCCGCGGGTAGCGCAGCGCGGCGGCGCCGGCCACGCGGGCGAGGCCGACTAGCGCCGCGCGCGATACCCGATTGCCTTGCGCACCCTCTCCCGTCCGCGGGCGAGGGTGCGCGCGCGTCCGTGTCCGGCGCCTGCGCCGCCGCGCCGGATGCCCGCGCCCGCGCGGGCCGGCAGCCATTTGCGCCGGTCGCCCAAGCCGTCATTCCGTTGTGAAAATTCCGACTGAAAACCAGAATTTTAATTCATCACAGGAATGCATGGCGATGGCTACACTGCTGTCTGTGCCGGCGCCCCCAATCGTGCCGGTGCAAGCAAAAAGGCGAAACAGACGACATGCGGGATGCAAGACTCCGCCTATCCCGCTCCACCACAAGTGGAAAGTGCCGCCCCAATCTGGAATCCAGCAGCAATCATGAACAAGAAGCTCTTCACGACCCTCGTTTCCGCAGCAGCATTCGGCCTTTGCGTCATGGCATCGACGCAGGCCAGCGCACAGGGTCCGAAAGACAGCGTCAACGCCGGCGACAAGTACGGCTACAACCTGCACAACGGCAAGCGCGACCCGTTCACCGACGGCGCGCGCGTCAACGACCGCCGCAACCCGTTTACCGACGGTGCGCGCGTCAATGACCGCCGCGATGCATTCACCGACGGCGCCCACGGCGCCGCGGCGCTCGACCTCGCCGGCCGCGACCTGAGCGGCGTGTCGGCAACGCCGGCCTACAGCAGCGAAGCCAGCGGCGCCAGCGCCTGACGGTGCCCGGCCCGGCCGCGGGAGCCCTCCACCCGCGGCCGGGCCGGCCGCCGAAGATCCTCCTCCCGCATCACCGATTGCCCGCGCTGCCTGCGCGGCGCGCCTTACGGTTTTTTCACCGCAATCACCATCCATGACACCCCGAAGCGGTCGGCGCACATGCCGAAGCGCTCCGCGAAAAAAGTCTCGCCCGCCGGCATCAGCACCTGGCCACCCTCGGCCAGCGCATTGAAGACGCGGTCCACGGCAGCCGCGTCCGGCACCGTGACCGACAGCGCGAAGCCCTGGAAGCTCGGCTTGCCGCTGCAGCGCCCGTCGGACATCAGCACCGTGGTCTCGCCGATGCGCAGGGCCATGTGCATGATCTTCTCCCCGTCGACGGGGCCGGGCGCGCAGCCTTCTGGCGGCGGCGCCTGCGGCGGCGGCGCTTCCTTGAAGCGCATCAGCATCTCGACCCGCGCGCTCAGCACGCGCCGATAGAATTCGGCCGCTTCCTCGCAGCGGCCTTCGAAGAACAGATAAGGCTGGACCAGCATCGTCTCGTCTCCTTGCGGGATGGCCCGCGGTGGCGCATGCGGGACCTGCCGCAGCGCTTTCCGGGCCGCGCGGGGCGGCCACCCTCCCAGCATAGTCCGCATGGCTGGCGCCGCCGCGCCGGCGGATGTGCCTTCGGCGTGCCGGCCGGGCCCGCGCGTCCGGCGCGCTACTCGCCCATGTCCACCCGCGCCGCCAGGAAATCCAGCAACGCGCGCACGCGCGCCGGCAGGTGCCGGCCCTGTCCCAGGTAGACCGCGTGCACCGCCTCGAGGTCGCCCGGGTTGAAGTCTTCCAGCAGCGGCACCAGCCGCCCGGCGGCGATGTCCTCGCGCACCTGGTAGGTGGCCATGCGCGCCAGGCCCAGCCCGCCCACGACGATGCGGCGCAGCGCGTCGCCGTTGCTGGTCACGGCGTTGCCGGCCGGCGCCACCATCGTGGCCTGGCCGTGCTCCAGCATCGGCCAGCCCTCGATGGCGCGCGCGTAGCCCAGCCGCAGGCAGTTGTGCGCGGCCAGGTCGGCCGGCACCCGCGGCGTGCCGCGCCGCGCCAGGTAGGCGGGCGCGCCCACCACCATCATGCGGGTCTCGCCCAGCTTGCGCGCCAGCAGTTGCGAGCTTTTCAGCCCGCCGGCGCGGATCGCCACGTCGGTGCGTTCTTCCAGCAGGTCGATGACCTCGTCGGTCAGCACGATGTCCAGGTGGATCTCGGGATACTGCGCGAGGAATTCCGGCACCAGCGGCAGCAGGAAATGATCGCCGAAGGGCACGTTGGCGTTGATGCGCACGCGCCCGTGCGGCGCGGCGCTGGCGGCGGCGCCGCGCTCGGCCTCGTCGAGGTCGGCCAGCACGCGCACGGCGCGCTCGTAGAACACGCGGCCCTCGGCGGTCAGCTCGATGCGGCGCGTGGAGCGGTTGACCAGCCGCGCGCCCAGGCGCGCTTCGAGCCGCGCCACCAGCTTGCTGACCGCAGACGGCGTCATGCGCAGCGCGCGCGCCGCCGCCGAGAAGCCGCCCTGTTCCACCACCCGCACAAAGACTTCCATCTCGCCGGAGCGATTGACGTCGAGCCGCGACATTGTGATTTCAATTCATAAATGCTGTTCTTGCGGGCAGTCTACCGCATCAATCCTGGCATCCCCATACTTCTTCCCGTGCGGCGCGGGCGGACTGCCGGCGCCGCTGAACCCCGCAACCCAGGTTTTCCAGACATGCCACTAGCTCTCTACGCCCTGACCGCCGGCGCCTTCGGCATCGGCGTCACCGAATTCATCATCATGGGCCTGCTGCTCGAGGTCGGCACCGACCTCGGCGTCAGCATCGCGGCGGCCGGCCTGCTGATCTCCGGCTACGCGCTCGGCGTGGTCGCCGGCGCGCCGCTGATGACGGCGCTGACCGCGCGCTGGCCGCGCAAGACCGCGCTGCTGATCCTGATGGCCATCTTCACCGTCGGCAACGCCGCCTGCGCGCTGGCGCCCAGCTATGAAACGCTGATGGCCGCGCGCGTGCTGACCGCGCTGGCGCACGGCACTTTCTTCGGCGTGGGCTCGGTGGTGGCCACCGGGCTGGTGGCGCCGCAGCGGCGCGCCTCGGCCATCGCCGTGATGTTCACCGGACTGACCGTGGCCAGCGTGCTGGGCGTGCCGTTCGGCACCTGGCTCGGCCAGGCCTGCGGCTGGCGCGCCAGCTTCTGGGCGGTGGCGGCCGTGGGCCTGCTGGCGATGGTGGTGATCGCGCTGCTGGTGCCGGCCGAGCGCCAGGCCCCGGAGGCGCCCGACCTGCGCCGCGACCTGCGCGCGCTGATGCGCCGGCCGGTGCTGCTGGGTTTGCTGACCACGGTGCTGGGCTATGCCGGTGTGTTTGCCGTGTTCACCTATATCGCGCCGATCCTGACCCGGGTCACCGGCTTTGCCGACAGCGCGGTCTCGCCCATCCTGCTGGTGTTCGGCGTGGGGCTGGTGGCCGGCAACCTGCTCGGCGGGCGCCTGGCCGACCGCCACCTGCAGCGCACCGTGCTGGGCAGCATGCTGGCGCTGGCCGTGGTGCTGGGCCTGATGTCGCTGGTGCTGCACAGCAAGGTGCTGACGGTGGTGTTCGTCGGCTTGCTCGGCGTGGCCGCGTTCGCCACCGTGGCGCCGCTGCAGATGTGGGTGCTGGAGCGCGCCACCGGGGCCGGGCAGAGCCTGGCGTCGAGCTTCAATATCGCCGCCTTCAACCTTGGCAACGCCATCGGCGCGTGGCTGGGCGGCGAAGTCATCACGCGCGGCCCGGGCCTGGGCGCGGTGACGTGGGTGGCGGCACTGGTGCCGCTGGCCGGGGTGGCCGTGGCCCTGCTCGCCATCCGCCTGTCGCCGGGCGCGCACGATGCGCCGGCCGCCGGCGCGAGCCTGTCGCCGCCGCGCATGCACTGACGCGCTGGCGCGGCGGCATCGGCGTCGGTATCGGCGTCAGTATCGGCGTCGGTATCGGCATCAGCGCCGGCGGGCCAGCGCGCGCAGGCTGTCCAGCAGCTTGTCGATCTCCGCTTCGGTCGTCAGGTAGCTGACCGAGGCGCGGGCGATCTGGCCGAGCCCGCGCGCGTTCATGTCCAGCGGCGTGTAGCTCACGCCGTTGCTGCCGATCGAGATGCCCTGCGCCGCCAGGCGCCGCTGCACGTCCAGCGGGTCGTGGCCGGCCAGGTCGAACGCCACCAGGCCGGAGCGCTCGCGTCCCTGGTCCAGCACCGACACGCCCGGTATCGCCGCCAGTTGCGCGCGCAGCGCCTGCGCGGTGGCGTCGATGCGCGCGCGGATCGCGTCGAGGCCGATCTCCAGCGCTTCCTGCAAGGCATTGGCCAGCCCGCAATGGAGTGCCTTGGCGGCCTCGGCCGATTCGAAGCGGGCCGCGTCGGCGCGCAGCACCGGTTCGCCATCCGCGCCCAGCGGCGCCGAATGCGTGTCGGCCCAGGCCGGCGTCAGGCGCGGCAGGAAGTCCTTGCGCACATAGAGCAGCCCGGTGCCGCGCGGGCCGCGCAGCGCCTTGCGGCCGGGGCCGGTCAGCACGTCGCAGCCGAGCGCGGCCACGTCGACGGGCAACTGGCCCACCGCCTGGGCGGCATCGATGAAGTAAGGAATGCCATGGCGGCGCGTGACCTGCCCGATGGCCGCGGCCGGGTTGATCAGGCCGCCGTTGGCCGGCAGCCAGGTCAGCGCGACCAGCCGCACGCGCTCGTCGAGCATGGCCTCCAGCGCCTGCGGGTCGGCCGCGCCGCTGTCGTCGGACGGGATGGCTTCGATGGACGCACCCGCGCGCTGCGCATGCAGGCGCATGGCCGCCAGGTTGCCGCCCCATTCGTGGCGAGCGACCAGGATGCGGTCGCCGGGCTGCCAGCGCGGCAGCGCCGCGAACGCCGCGCCCCAGCCCGGCGAGTTGCCGGTGGTCAGCGCGATCTCGGCCGGCGCGGCGTTCAGCAGTTGCGCGGCCAGCGTGCGCGCGCGCTCGGTCTGCGCGCGCGCCGCCACGCCGGCTTCCATCGGGCCGGCGGCGGCTTCGTGCCGCAAGTGGGCCTCGATCGCCTCCAGCGTGGCGGCGGACGGCAGCGAGGCGCCGGCGTGGTTGAAATGCGTGGTGGCGCGGGTGCCGGGCGTGAGCGCGCGCAGCGCGTCCACGGCGGCGGAAGTGAGGGGAGCGGACATGGGTTTTCCGGTGTGACGCACGCGGGTTCAGGGCTGGCCGAGCAGGATCACGGCCTCGGCTTCCACGGCCACGCCGCTGGGCAGCGCGGCCACGCCGACCGCGCTGCGCGCATGGCGGCCGGCCTCGCCGAAGACCTGCACCATCAGGTCCGACGCACCGTTGGCCACGGCGCTCTGGCGATGGAAATCCGGCGTGCCGGCGACGAACACGCCCAGGCGCAGCACGCGCGCCACGCGGTCGAGCCGGTCGCCGGTGGCGGCCGCGATCTGCGACAGCAGGCCCAGCGCCGCCAGGCGCGCGGCGCGCGCGCCTTCTTCGTCGGAGACGTTGTCGCCCAGGCGGCCCAGGCAGGCCGGCTGGCCGTGCTCGCGCGAGATCTGGCCGGAGATATAGAGCACGTTGCCTTCCAGCACGAACGGCACGTAGTTGGCCGCGGGCGCGGCCGCGGGTTCGAGCGCGAGGCCGAGCTCGGCGACGCGGGCGGAGATGGAGCGGGCGGCGGGGTGGGCGGTCTGGGTCATCTGGGTGATCTGGGTGATCTGGGTGATCTGGCTCATGGCAGCAAGGCTCCTGCGGCATGGCAGGAGGCGGTGTCGAGTGGAAAGCCCCATCCTATGGCCGCCGCCGCGGCGTGACAAACCAGTTTTCGTCTCATACGCATGAGCCGGATTGATGCGTGGCCGCGGCGGCTTCCCGCGCCACCGTATCCGCCAGCCAGGCCCGCAGCGCCCGCGCGGGCTCGCCGGGCGCGCCGGGCGGCATGACCAGCCACCAGCCGATGCGCGGATCTTCCAGCACCGTGCCGGGCAGGGCCTCGACCAGCGTGCCGGCGGCCAGTTGCGGCGCGATCAGCCGGTGGCGGCCCATGCACAGGCCTTGCCCGGCCAGCGCCGCTTCCACCACGATGTTGTAGTCGTGCAGGTGCACGGTCTGCGCCTGCCGCAGGTCCACGCCGAAGCGGCGCGCCCAGGCGTCCCATTCGAACGGCTGCCTGGCGTGCGAGGCCAGCAGCGGGTGGCGCAGCAGGTCTTGTGGCTGCCGCGGCCGGCCGGCGCCGGCCACCAGCGCGGGCGCGCACACCACCGACAGGCGCTCCGGCATCAGCAACTGCGCGCGCACGCCGGGCCACGCGCCGCGGCCATAGCGGATCGCCATGTCCACCTCGCCGGCGGCCACGTCGGCCAGCGCGATATCGGGGCGCAGCTGCAGGTCGATGCCGGGATGGGCGGCGGCGAAGGCCGGCAGCCGCGGCGCCAGCCAGCGCGTGGCGAACGATGCCAGCAGCCCGACCGTCAGCGCGGCGCGCGCGGGCGCCGCCGCGCGGATCTGCCCGGTGCCCAGGCGCAGCAGCTCGAAGGCCGCGTGCACCTGCGCGTAGTAGGCCTGCCCCGCGGGCGTCAGCGCCACCGCGCGCGTGCGCCGTTCGAACAGCGCCACGCCGAGGTCGCTCTCCAGCCGCTGGATATGGTGGCTGACCGCGCCCTGGGTCACGAACAGCTCCTGCGCGGCCTGGCTGAAGCTCAGCCGCCGCGCGGCGGCCTCGAAGGCGCGCAGGGACAAAAGGGGCGGCAGGGATGGCGGGGAGCGCATGAAGCGGGGCGGTGGCGTGGCGAGTGCGCCATGCTACCGCTTGTCGCGACGGCGTGCTGCGGCGGGCGGCATCGACGCTAGAATGCCGCTCTCGTTCCCTAATGCTGCGGAGTTGCCGTGCTGGCTGAACAGCGACAGAAATTCATTCTCGACCAGCTTGTCGCCAGCGGCGCGCTGGCGATCAGCGAACTGGTCGGCGAGCTTGGCGTCTCGCGCGAGACCATCCGGCGCGACCTCAACGTGCTGGCCGCGCGCGGCCTGCTGATCCTCACGCACGGCGGGGCGCTTTCGCCCGAGCGGGCCGAGCCCGACGCCCAGACCCGCGCCGCGGTCAACGTCGAAGGCAAGCGCGCCATCGGCATGCGCGCGGCGGAGCTGGTGCCCGACGGCGCCTCGGTGATCCTCGACTACGGCACCACCACCCACGCGGTGGCGCAGGCGCTGCACGGCCACCGCAACCTGGTGGTCTACACCAACGACATCGCCATCGCGCTGCTGCTGGGCCGGCGCAACGGCAACCGCGTGGTGATGCTGGGCGGCGAGCTGCAGGACAACGAAGACGCCACGCAAGGCTGGGACACCATCGAGCAGTTGTCGCGCTATCGCGCGGACTTCGCCTTCGTCGGCACCGGCGGCATCACGGCCGACGGGCAGATGAGCGATTTCTCGCGCGCCGCCGCCGAGCTGCGCAGCCGCATGCTGCTGGCCGCCGGCGTGGCGTGCGTGGTGGCCGACCACACCAAGTTCGGCCGCAATGCCGGCGTGCTGGTCAAGCATTTCGACAAGGCCGCCTGGCTGATCTCCGACCGCGCGCCCGAGCCGGGCCTGTGCGCCGCGCTGGCGGCGCGCGGCCCGGCGCTGCGGATCGCCTGACGCGTGCCGGCCGTCCCAGACGTTGTTTCAAAATGGAGCGAAGCGGTCCTGGCTGGGCGCGCGGCGCGGACAGTACAACTGGTACGGCAAGGCCGCGCAACGACGCCAGGACCTTCTTGAAACGACGTCTCAGGCGGCGACCGCGAGCGGCCGGTCGCCGGCGATGGTGGTGCGGTGCAGTTCGCGGTCGAAGCCGTCGTAGTCGTTCATGGCGAGATGCTGCGTGCAGCGGTTGTCCCAGACCGCCAGCGCGCCGCGCGTCCAGCGGAAGCGGCAGGTGAACTCCGGCCGCACCGCGTGGCCGTAGAGGTACTGCAGCAGCGGCGCGCTTTCTTCCTCGGTCATGCCTTCGAAGCGCAGCGTGTAGGTGCTGTTGACGTAGAGCGCCTTCTTGCCGGTGGCCGGGTGCACGCGCACCACCGGGTGCGTGACCTCGCTGCTGGCGCGCTCGTCGGTGCGCACGTCCATTTTGTGGGCCGGATCGCCGTTGTTGACCACCGCGCCCGCGGCGCCGTACGAGCGCACCGGGCTGTGCACGGCGCGCAGGTTGTCCAGCACCGCCTTCAGGCCGTCGGACAGCGCATCGTAGGCGCGGTACATATTGGTCCACAGCGTGTCGCCGCCATAGGGCGGGATCACGCGCGCATAGAGCGCCGAGCCCATCGGCGGCTGTTCGGCGTAGCTCATGTCGGAATGCCACAGGCCGCCGAAATTGCGCCGGGTCTGTTCCGTCTTGCCTTTCATCACCGGCAGGATTTCCGGGTGGCCCTGCAGCGCGCGGATGAACGGCACCTCGAGCAGTTCGCCGAAATGCGCGCTGAAGGCCTTGTGCTGCTCGGGCGTGAGCTCCTGGCCGCGGAAGAAGATCACCAGGTGCGCGTGCAGCGCGGCCTGGATCTCGGCGAAGGTTTCCGCCGGCAGCGGCTTTGCCAGGTCGACTCCGCCGATTTCCGCGCCGAGCGCGCCGGCGATGGGCTGGACTTCGATGAAACGGTATTGCGTCATGGCTGGTCTCCGTGGTGGATGCGGCAGGCCGCGGCCGGTGGCCGGTGGCCGGTGGCGCCGCGGTTCATTGAATGGTGATGTTGGCGCTGTGCACCAGCGTGCCCCACTTGCGCGCTTCCGCCTCGATATAGCGGCCGAACGGCTGCGGGCCGGCACCCGAGACGATGCCGCCCATCTCTTCGAGCTTGCGGCGCACGTCGGGCAGGTTCAGCACGGCCTGCAGCTCGGCGTCGAGCCGGGCGACGATGGGTCTGGGGGTGGCCGCCGGCACCAGCACGCCGAACCATCCCGCGATCTCGTAGCCGCGCAGGCCGGCCTCGGCCATGGTGGGCACGTCAGGCAACTGCGGCGAGCGCTGCGCGCTGGTGATGGCCAGCGCGCGCAGCTTGCCGGCCTTCACCAGCGGCAGCGCGGACGGCATGTTGTCGAACATCAGCGGCACGTGGCCGGCCATGGTGTCGTTCAGGCCCGGCGCGCTGCCCTTGTACGGCACGTGGGTCAGGCGCAGGCCGGCGGTGGTGGCGAACAGTTCGCCCGCCAGGTGCAGCGAGGTGCCGGCGCCCGGCGTGGCATAACTGAGCGGCGCCGGCTGCCGCTTGCCGTAGTCGACCAGCTCCTGCACCGAATGCACCGGCAGCGCCGGGTTGACCACCAGCAGGTTCGGCACCGCCATCAGCATGGTCACCGGCGCCAGGTCCCTGAGCGGGCTGTAGGGCAGGTCGGGATAGAGCGAAGGGTTGATGGCGATGGGGCCGATATTGCCCATCACGATGGTGTAGCCGTCCGCCGGCTGCTTGGCGACGTAGTCGGTGCCTACGTTGCCGCCGGCGCCGGCCTTGTTCTCCACCACCACGGGCTGGCGCAGCCGCTCGCCGAGCTTCTGGCCGACGATGCGCGCGAGCATGTCGGTCGAGCCGCCCGGCGGGTAGGGCACCACCCACTTGATCGGCCGCGACGGCCAGGCGTCGGCGGCGCGCGCGGCCAGCGGCGCGGCGGCGGCGGCCAGGGCCGTCAGCGCGGCAAGGACAAAGAGGGCGCGGGCGCGTCCGGGGCGGAAGGTGTCGTCATGTTGTCTCCGTGAGGAACGAGGCGCGGTACTTGCCGCGGCCTTCTCATTGCTTTAATATGTTCACTTAGTGAACGTATAGTCCTCTAGGTGAACGGTTAGCGAATGAAGAATAATAGATCGATCCAGCGGTGTCTAGCCATCCTGCAGGCATTCCGTCACAACGGCCGCCCCACGCTGGCGGAGCTGTCGCGCGCGGTGGACCTGCCGCATCCCACCGTGCTGCGCTTTCTGCTGACGCTGGAAGAGGACGCCTATGTGGCGCGCGAAGGCAACCGCTGGCGCCTGACCACCCGCATCTTCGAGATTGGTTTCGCGGCGCTGGAAAGCCTCGGCGTGACCGAGGCCGTGCAGGAAGGGCTGCAGCAGCTCGCCGACGCCTACTCCGGCACGGCCAACCTCGGCGAAGCCAATCCGGAGGGCGTGATCATCATCGGGCGGGCCATGGCGCCGGCCGAGCGGCGCCGGCTGGTGGTGATGAACCTGCGCGTGGGCAGCGTGCTGCCGCCCGGCAGCGCGCTGGCGATGGCGCTGCCGCTGCCGCCGGGCGAGTGGAGCGTGCTGGCCTACCCGGAAAGCAACCAGGTATCGGTCTCGGTGCCGGTGCCCGCCGCGGGGTCGCGGCAGTTGTCGCTGGGCATCTCCACCTCGTCGGGCGAGGCGACGCCGGAGCGGATTCCGGTGGAGATCGTGCCCGCGCTGCAAAAGGCGGCCGCCAACGTCAGCCGCCTGATCGGGCTGGCGCCAGTGTGAGCCGCCGCGGGCCGCGCCCGCCGCACATGCCCGCGCGTGGCCGTTGATCGCACGGAAAAAACGGGCGCTTCCCGCCATGGGCGGCGCTTTGCCGTCGCCGCTCCGCGCGCACATGGCTGCCAAGGCACAGCGGATGCTAAGCTCTCGCCTTGTCGATACATTCATGCCCAGCCATGAATGTGCCTACATGTCTGCGGCCGCGCCGCCCGTGAAGTCCCGGGGCCGCGCCGCGGCATCCCCAGGCATGCCCGCTGACACGTATCCGCGGCGGCCATCCCAGCCCGAAGCTTCAGCACAACCAAGACGAAGAGACACCCGTGAGACCTGCCTCCCTCGAAACCTTCCTGGCCGGGGTTGCCCGGCGCGACCCCGACCAGCCGGAATTCCTCCAGGCCGTGAAGGAAGTCATGATGACGCTGTGGCCGTTCGTGGAACAGCATCCGCGCTACGGCGAACAGGCCCTGCTGGAGCGGCTGGTGGAGCCCGAGCGCGTGATCCAGTTCCGCGTGGCGTGGACCGACGACCGCGGGCAGGTGCAGGTCAACCGCGCCTTCCGCGTGCAGCACAGCTCGGCCATCGGCCCCTACAAGGGCGGCATGCGCCTGCATCCCACCGTCAATCTCTCGGTGCTGAAGTTCCTCGGCTTCGAGCAGACCTTCAAGAACGCGCTCACCACGCTGCCGATGGGCGGCGGCAAGGGCGGCTCCGACTTCGATCCCAAGGGCAAGTCCGACGGCGAGGTCATGCGCTTCTGCCAGGCGCTGATGACCGAGCTGTACCGCCACCTCGGCCCCGACACCGACGTGCCCGCCGGCGACATCGGCGTGGGCGCGCGCGAGGTCGGCTTCATGGCCGGCATGATGAAGAAGCTCTCCAACCATGCCGCCTGCGTGTTCACCGGCAAGGGCCTGGCCTTCGGCGGCAGCCTGATGCGGCCCGAAGCCACCGGCTATGGCACGGTGTACTTCGCGCAGGAGATGCTGCACCGGCGCGGGCGCGGCTTCGACGGCCTGCGCGTGCTGATCTCCGGCGCGGGCAACGTGGCGCAGTTCGCCGCCGAGAAAGCCATCGAGCTCGGCGCCAAGGTGCTCACGGTGTCCGACTCCGGCGGCGTGCTGCACTATCCGCAGGGCATGGACCGCGAGCAGCTGGCCGCGCTGATGGCCTTCAAGAACGAGGCGCGCGGCCGCCTGGCCGATTTCGCCGCCGCGCAGGACCTGCACTTCGAGGCCGGCCGCACGCCGTGGCACGTGCCGGCCGACGTGGCGCTGCCGTGCGCCACGCAGAACGAGCTCGACGGCGGCGACGCCGGGCGCCTGCTGGCCAACGGCGTGTTCTGCGTGGCCGAAGGCGCCAACATGCCGTCCACGCTCGACGCGGTCGACCGCTTCCTGGCCGCGCGCATCCTCTACGCGCCGGGCAAGGCCAGCAACGCCGGCGGCGTGGCTACCTCGGGCCTGGAGATGTCGCAGAACGCCATGCGCCTGGCGTGGCACCACGCCGAGGTCGACGAAAAGCTGCACGCCATCATGAAGGACATCCACGGCAACTGCATCCACTACGGCCAGAAGGCGGACGGCTATATCAACTACGTGGAAGGCGCCAACGTGGCCGGGTTCGTGAAGGTGGCCGACGCGATGCTGGCGCAGGGGGTGGTGTAGCGGCGGCTGCGCTTCGCCAGCCCGGTTTCGCAAACTCTGGCCGGCCATCGCCGGAAAATAGATAAAATGCGGAATATCTATGAAACAGGGGCTGACTTGGCTACCTCGCCAACGCCACATGCCGGCGCCTCGCCGGCTGCTTCCGCGGACGGCGCGTTCGATACCGGCGGGCGCACCTGGGCGTCGATTCTCGAACTCACGGTGCGGGAAGACATCATCCAGGGCAAGCTGCCCGCCGGCAGCAAGCTGCGGCTCAAGGAGCTTGCCGAACGCTACCAGGCTGGCGTGATCCCGCTGCGCGAGGCGCTCTCGCGCCTGTGCGCGACGGGCTTCGTCGTGGCCATCGACCAGAAGGGCTTCCGCGTGGCCGAGCTGTCCGCGAGCGAGCTGCTGGACATCACGCGCGTGCGCCAGCAGATCGAGACGCAGGCGCTGCGCGACGCGATCGCCGCCGGCGACGTCGAGTGGGAAGGGCAACTGATCGCCGCGCATCACCGGCTCAGGCGCCTGCCGGTCCTGCTGCCCGGCGAGGGCCGGCACATGAACCCGGAGTGGGAGGCCGCGCACGCGGATTTCCACGCCGCGCTGGTGGCCGGCTGCGGCTCGCCCTGGCTGCTGCGCTTTTCCGCCTTGCTGCGCGACCAGACCGCGCGCTACCGCCTGCTGTCGATGCAGCTGCCGGGCACCGGGCGCAAGCGCGACGTGGCCGCCGAGCACGAGGCGATCGTCGACGCGGCCATCAACGGCGACGCCGACCTGGCCTGCGCGCTGCTGAACAGGCACTTCCAGGAAACCACCAACCTCGTCATGGCGTACCTCGCCGCGCAGAAGGGCAGCGAGGTCGCGGCCAGGACGCGCGCGCGCAAGGTGGTCGCGGTGTAAGGCCGCGCGCGGCGCTTCCGGCGCCGCATGTCGTCAGGCTTCGGTGTTGTGGGTGAAGTAGGGCGGCACGTCGGGGCCCCACTGGTACAGCGAGTCTTCCGGCGGGAAATCCCCGGACGGCCAGTCCCGCCCCGCGGAGATGTAGTCGATGTCCGCCGAGTATTCGCAGAACGAGCCCCAGGGATCGCGCACGTAGTGGAAGAAGTTGGAGCCCAGCACGTGCCGGCCCGTCCCCCAGCCCTCCTTGTAGCCCGCCGCCGCCATCTGCGCGGCGCCCTGGCCGACCTCGTCGATGCTGGCGACGTCCCACGCCGCGTGGTGCCAGCCGCGCGCCGCGCTGCCGGCGAAGGCCACCAGGTGATGGTCGCAGCCGTGCGGCGCATGCGTGAACGCGATGCCTTCGCCGGAGCGGTCCGACAGGCGCAGGCCCAGCGTGCGCCCGTAGAAGGCCAGCGCGCGCGACACGCCCGGCGTGAACAGCAGCACGTGCGAAAGCCGGCGCGGGCGGACCGCCTTCACGCCGCTGCGGAAACGGGCGCCGCGCGCATCCGCCGGGCCGTGCACCTCGTCGAGCGGGCTCTTGGCCCCGGGCGAGGTCTTGGGCCCAGCCTTGACCTGGATGAGATTGCCGTCGGCATCGAAGAACCACAGCCCCTCTGCCGTGACGTGCGGGCTGCCGCCGGCAAAGCGCGCCCCGGCCGCGAGCAGCTGCCCGCGGATGGCGTCGAGGTCGCCCGCGAAGCAGTTGAAGCTCAGGTAGGCGAGGGCCTTGCGCTCGCCGGCGAAGAAGCGCGCCGAGACGTGCCCGTCGCGCGCCGCCACGTCGAGCCGGCCTTGCCGGCGCGTCACGGCCAGGCCGAAGGCAGTGAGGAAATGCTCGGCCTGCGCGAGGTCCGGCACGGTCAGCGCATAGTGATCGAGCGAATGCACGGCGGCCTTGGGCCGGCCATTGTCTTTATTCATTGTCTCCTCCGCGAATGGCGTCAGGCAGCCAGCGCGGCCCCGGCCACCGGGGCTGCCTCGGCCTCGCCGGCCTCGTCGGCAATCGTGTTGCGCAGCGTGGCAAAGCCCGTTGCCGAGACCTCGCACACATCGCCCGGCTTCATCATCAGCCGCGGCTCGCGCGCCCAGCCGATGCCGCTCGGGGTGCCAGTGACGATGACGTCGCCGGGCTCCAGCGTGATGGCTTCGCTGATCACCGAGATCAGCGTGGCGATGTCGAAGATCATGGTATCGGTGCTGGCGGACTGCACCACCACGCCGTTCAGGCGCGTCTCGAGCAGCAGGCCCTTGCCGCCGGGCGGCACTTCGCTGGCGGTGACCAGCTCGGGGCCGAAGGCGCCGGTGGCGTCGAAGTTCTTGCCCACGGTCCACTGCGGCGTGAGGAACTGGTACTCGCGCACGGAGCCGTCGTTGAACAGCGCATAGCCGGCGATGCAGCCGAGCGCGTCTTCCTTCGCGACATGGCGCCCGCCCTTCTTGAGCACCACGGCCAGCTCGCCCTCGTAGTCGAGCGTGTCGGACGCGCGCGGGCGGACGATGGGCTGGCCGTGTCCGACCAGGCTGGTGTCGTAGCGGGGGAAGATGGTGGGATAGGCGGGCTGCTCGTACTTGCTTTCCCTGGTGTGGTCGGCGTAGTTCAGGCCGATGCAGAAGATCTTGGCGGGATGCTCGACCACGGGCAGGAAGGTGATGTCGTCCTCGCTGACGAGGCGCCCGCCGCGGCGGGTGCTCGCGTAGGTTTCGAGGTCGACGCCGGCGGCGAGCAGGGATTCGAGCGGTTCCTCGCCGAGGACGCGGATCTGGCTGCCTTCGCGGGCGCCGAGGAGAGTCTTGCCGTCAAGGGTGAAGCGGACGTAACGCATGGGGTTTTCCTGTCTCAGGGATCTGGATGATGGGAAGAGAGGGATCGCCGCCGCGCGATCACTGGGAGGAATGCTAGCCTAAAAAATATATAAAAACAATCTTTGTAGATTGTTTTGGCGGAAAGAGAACTTCCCCGCAGGAACGGCGAAGCCGCGCTCCTCGCTGGACGAGGGGCGCGGCAAGTGGTGTATCCGGGGCGGCGCGGAGGGATCGGCGCCGTGGCGGCAGGCGCAGGCGGCCCGCGGGCAGGCCGCATTCAAAGATCGAGCTGCAGCGGCGCGGGCGCTTCTCCTTCGCCACCCGCCGCCGGCACCGCGCAGCAGATCAGCGCTTCGCCGTCCTCCACCGCGAATTCGGGCGTTTCGAGATAGGCCACCGCGCCTTGCAGGACGCGCGTGCGGCAGGTGCCGCAACTGCCGTTGCGGCAGCCGAACCCGGGCGCGAGCCCGCGCTGTTCGGCCAGTTCCAGCAGCGAGCCGGCGTCCGGCGACCAGCGCGCTTCCTTGCCCGAGCGGGCGAAGACCACCGGCACCGCCGCCGTGGCGGGGCTGGCGGCGGGGGCCGGCGCGGCGGCGGGCTGCGCGGCATCGCGGCGGCGGTGCAGCGCGGCCGGGCCGAAGGCTTCGGCATGGATGCGGCCGTCGGCCACGTTGAGCGCGCGCAGGCCGTCGTAGAGGGACTGCATGAACGGGCCCGGGCCGCACAGGTAGAAGTCGTAGTCGCCGAACGGCAGGTGCCGCCGAAGCATGCCGATGTCGATGCGGCCGGTTTCGTCGAAGTCCCGTTGCGGCTCGGCGTCGCGCGGGTCGCTCAGCACGCGCACGTATTGCACGGCGCCCTGCGCGCTGTCGGCCAGCGCGCTCAGTTCGCGCGCGAAGGCGCGCTCGGACAGCGTGCGCGCGGCATGGAAGAAATAGGCCGGGCGCATGTGGCGGGTGCGCAGCCCTTCGTAGACCAGGTGGCGCAGCATGGCCAGCATGGGCGTGACGCCGATGCCGGCGGCCAGCAGCACGGCGGGGCGCTGCGCGGCGGCGTCGATGGTGAAGGCGCCGGCCGGCGGGCGCACTTCCACGATGTCGCCGACCTTGAAGTTGTCGTGCAGGTGCTGCGATACCGTGCCTTCGCGCTTGACGCTGATGCGGTAGATGCCGTCGGCCGGCGCCGACGACAGCGTATAGGTCCGGATCGCGGGCGCCGGCGGCGAGCCGGCCATCACGCGGACCGGCAGGTACTGGCCGGCGAGGTGCGGCAGCAGCCCGGCGCCGTCGGCGGGCTCGAGGTGGAAGGAGCGGATGCCCACGCTTTCCTCCACCAGCCGCGCCACGCGGAACGGACGCCACGCATTGGCCAGCGGGCGGGCGCGCAGGCGCTCGGCGGCGGCGTCCCAGTCGCCGGTGAGTTCGACCGCGGGCGACACGCCATCGGGCTCCGGCGCCCAGCGCACCGGCAGCGCATCCGCGCGCCGCACCACGCTGGCGGGCTTGAAGCGCCACAGGCGCTCGGCGCCCTGGAAGGCGGCGATCTCGGGCGAATCGAGGATGACCTCGGCCGAGCCGGTCATCTGCAGCAGTTCGCCGGTGGCGAAGTCCGCGAACACCAGCCCCGCGCGCGGGTTGGCCATGAAGTTGCCGAGCGTGTTGAAGAACAGGTTGCCGGCGAAATCCGGGATGGTCATGCCGCCGTCGTCGTCCAGCCGCACGAAGCCCGGCTTGCCGCCGCGATGGGACACGTCCACCTGGCGGGTGCCGTCGGGCAGGTCCACGTACGACGCCACGAAGAAGGTGTCGGCATTGGCGACGAGCGCGCGCGCCCGCGCGTCCAGCGCGTCCGTGCGCTGTGGCTGTGCCGCGCCCGGCGCGGCGGGGTCGCGCGTGAAGGCGTAGTTGCGCTGCTGGATGTACTGCGGGCAGTTGCCGAAGCTCTGCCCCACCGCGATCTCGAACGCCGCCGCGCCCGGCGCCGCCGCGCCGCGCCGGATGGTGCCGTTGAGCCGGTTGCGGCGCCGCGTCAGCAGGTCGATGCCGAGCAGGCCGATGGCGTCGCCGTCCTCCATGCCGCGCTCGGCGGGGTCGGCCGCCTCGCGCGGCAGGCGCACGCCGAGCGCCTTGTCGTGCGGGGAATGCAGGAAGCCCGGCATGCCCGCGCGCAGCGTGGCCCAGACGTTGCCGTCCGGATCCACCGCGCCCAGCACCACCACCGGCAACTGCGCGAAGAACTGGCGATGCTGGTCCGGCATGTGGTCGCGCACGAAGCGCGCGCCGAGCTCCTCCATCTTGCGCGCCACGCCCGCGCGCTCCTGCAGCACGCGTTCGCCGGCATGCCAGGGCAGCGGCGGAACCCGGGTCGGTACGGTAGGCGAGAGCTGGGACATGATGGCGGTCTCCTGGTGGCGTTCGGGCGGGCGGTCGGTCGGGGCTGGCTTGCGGCCGCCCGGTCAGGCGGCCAGGCCGGCCGGCGTCTTCTGGAAGGCGACGAAGCCGGGCAGCGCCTCGATGCGCGCCAGCCACGCATTGACGTTGGCATACGGCGCGAGGTCGACGAAGCCTTCCGGGGCGCGGGCGATATAGCTGTAGAGCGCCACGTCGGCCAGCGTGGGATGGTCCGCCGCCAGCCACGGCGAGGCGGCCAGCGCGTCGTCCACGCGGCGCAGGACCACATGGGCGCGTCCGATGACTTCCTCCGCGTTCAGGCTCGCGCCGAACACCGTGATCAGGCGCGCGGCGGCGGGGCCGTAGGCGATCTCGCCGGCGGCGACCGACAGCCACTTCTGCACCGCGGCGGCGCCGGCGGGCGAGGCCGGCAGCCAGTCGCTCTTACCCAGGCTCGTGGCCAGGTACACCAGGATCGCGTTCGAATCGGTGACCACGGTGTCGCCGTCGACCAGCACGGGTACCTGGCCGAACGGGTTGAGCCGCAGGAACGCCGGTTCCTTGTGCGCGCCCTTGGCGAGGTCGACGTGGATGAACTCGGCATCGGTGCCGGTCAGCGCGAGGAACAGGCGGACGCGGTGCGAGTGGCCGGAGAGCGGGTGGAAGTAGACCTTCATGGCTGGGATTCCTTGGGATCGGGGTAGGGTGGAATCGCCGCGGGCCGCGCGCCGTGCCGGAGTGGCCGCTGGCGTCTTGCCCGAGTGCGTGAAGGCATCTTAGGGGTGGCGCCGCGCGGGAAAAACGGCGCCGGCGAGAAAGGATTCTTCTCGCTGGCCCAATAATGGGATGCGCCGGGGAGGCGTGGGGAGGGGAGGAAGACCGGGAGCGGGACGCGCGCTCAGCGCAGCGAGGGATCGGCGCGCAGCGTGTCGATGGCCAGGTCGAGGAAGGCGCGCACCTTGCGCGTGGCATGGCGGCCTTCCCGGTGGATGACGTTGATGGGCAAGGGCGGCGGCTCGAATTCGCGCAGCACCACCTGCAGCGTGCCGGCGCGCAGATGGCCGGCGATCTGGTACGACAGCAGCCGCACGATGCCGAAGCCGGCCGCCGCCGCGACGATGGCCGACTCGTTGGTGGAGGTGGTCAGGCGCGGCTGCAGGCGCGTGACCACCTGGCTGCCGCCGGCGTCGAAGCGCCATTCGGGCGAGGCGGAGACCGCGCTGGCCACGATGACCGTGTGCCGCGCGAGATCCTCCGGCGCCTGCGGCACGCCGTGCCGCTCGAGATAGGCGGGCGCCGCGCACACCACCCGCCGCACGCTCCCGACCGGCGCCGCCTGCAGCGAGGAGTCCGGCAGCTCGCCGATGCGGATGCCCACGTCGATGCCTTCCTCGACGAGGTTGACCGTGCGGTCCAGCAGCAGGCAGGTGGCGTCCACATGCGGGTAGCGCTGCAGGTACGCGGTGACGATCGGCGTCACGTAGGCCGCGCCGAACAGGACCGGCGCGGTGAGGGCGAGCGGCCCGCGCGGCTCCGCGTGGGAGCCGGCCGCGAGCAGCTCGGCATCGTCGATCTCGCCGAGGATGCGGCGGCAGTTCTCGAAGTAGGCCGAGCCGGTATCGGTCAGCCGCACCAGCCGCGTGGTGCGGGTCAGCAGGCGCACGGCGAGGTGCGCTTCCAGCTCATTGACGATCCGGCTCACCACCGACGGCGAGACGTCGAGCTTGCGCGCGGCGGCGGTAAAGCCGCCGGTCTCCACCACGGTGACGAATGTCTTCATGGCCTGCAGTCGGTCCACCCCGCGTTCTCCCCGTCTTCGCCGTGCTTGTCTGCCCGCCGCCGCTGGCCGCTGGCCGTGCCCGTCGTGCCAATTGTGCCAGTTGTGCGCATGGCGGCGCTTCGTGGCGGAGTATAGCGCCGGCGCCCGGGCGGGCTGCGCTCACCCGACGGCGAGCACGATATTGCCCACGCCCAGGTTGGATTCCATGCGCCGGTGCGCGCCGGCGGCGTCGGCCAGCGCAAACACGCTGTCCACCACCGGCGCCAGGCCGCCCGGCCCGAAGCGGTGCAGCCAGCGCGCGGCAAAGCGCTGCGTCATGGCGCGCTTGACCTCGGGCGGGCGCGATTTCATCACCGTGCCGATGATCTGCAGGTGGCCGTACAGCAGCCGCTCCAGCGGCAGCGCCGCACCCTCGGCGCCGCCCATCAGGCCCACCTGCACCAGCCTGCCGCCATCGGCCAGCGCGCGCACATTGCGCTCCAGGTAGGGCGCGCCGATGAAGTCCACCACCACGTCCACGCCGCGCCCGTCCGTTTCCCGCGCCACCGCCGCGGCGAAGTCCTCCGCCTTGTAGTCGATGGCCACGTCGGCGCCCAGCGCGCGCACTCGCCCGAGCTTGCCCGCGCCGGCGGTGGCGAACACTTTCGCGCCGGCGGCGCGCGCAAGCTGTACCGCCGCCGAGCCGACCCCGCCGGCCGCCGCGTGGATCAGTACCGCGTCGCCGGCTTGCGCGCGGCCCAGGTGGAGCAGCGCCTCGTGCGCGGTGACGAAGACCTCGGGGATGGCCGCGGCCTCCACGTAGCCGATGCCGTCGGGGATGCGCATGGCCATGCGGTGGTCGATGCGGGCCAGCTCGGCATAGGCGCCGCCGCCCACGATGCCCATCACGCGGTCGCCCGGCGCGAAGCCGCTCACTTGTGCGCCCATGCCGATCACTTCGCCGGCGATCTCCAGCCCCATGATGTCCGAGTCGCCGAAATACTGGCGGCCGTAGCCGCCGCGCCGCTGGATCAGGTCGGCGCGGTTCACGCCGGCGGCGTGGTTGCGCACCAGCAGGTCGTGCGGGCGCAGCGCCGGCGCCGGCACGGTCTCCAGCCGCAAGACGTCGGCTTCGCCGAACTCGTGGAAGGTGATGGCCTTCATGCCGTTCATGTCGCTTATGTTCATGTCGTTCATGTATCTGGTCCCGGTTTCGTGTCTTGTGGTCGATGGGCCGAGTATAGGTTTGCACGGTGATGAATTTGTGCTGCATTATTCCGTCCGTCAGATGCAGATTTGCATCACACCGGAGCGGCTTTTCATGAACTGGGACGACACCCGGATCTTTCTCGCGGTGCAGCGCGAGCGCACGCTGCGGCGTGCCGCGCGCACGCTGGAACTCGACCAGGCCACGGTGGGCCGGCGCCTCGCCGCGCTGGAGCGGGCGCTCGGCGCCACGCTGTTCCTGCGCACCTCCGACGGCTATGCGCTCACGCCGGCCGGCGAGGCGGTGCTGCGCTCGGCGCTGAAGATGGAGCAGTCGGCGCACGAGCTGCTCAGGCAGGCCCAGGGCGTGGACACGCGGCTGGAGGGCGAGGTGCGCGTGACCACCACGGACTCGCTGGCGCTGGAATTCCTGATCCCCGCCATCGGGCGCCTGCACGCGGCGCATCCCGACGTGAAGATCCTGCTCAATACCTCCACCAACATGCTCAACCTGGCGCGGCGCGAGGCGGACATCGCGGTGCGCACCATGAAGCCCGCCAACCCCGACCTGGTGGCGCGCCGGCTGGCGCGCTGGCCGGTCGGGCTGTATGCCGCGCCTGCCTACCTGGCGCGCCACGGCGAGCCGGTGCCCGGCACCGCGTTCGCCGGCCACGACCTGGTGGTCTACCAGCCGCTGGTGGCGGGCAACCGGGCCCCCACGCTGGCCGGCGAGCCGATCCACGCGGGGCGGATCGTGGCCGCCATGTATTCGAGCCTGATGCTGCGCAGCACCATCAAGGCCGGCATCGCCATCGGCGAGGTGCCGGCCTACCTGGCCGAGCGCGAGGGGCTGGTGCGCGTGTGGCCGGAGCGCACGCGCGCCATGCACTATGAAGTCTGGCTCGTCACGCACCAGGACCTGCGCCACACGGCGCGCGTGCGGGCGATGATCGACGAGATCGTGCATGCGTTCGAGAGCCGGGAGGACGAGGCCTGAGCACGCGGCGGCCGGCGCGCGGCGGCGCGGGTGGCGGTATGATCTTCGCTCGGCGCGCGCCGGCCCGGGCGCATTCCACGTACCGCATTCCGCATACCTACAGAGCGAAGACCAGGAGATAGCCATGACCCGCCCCGTCGCCGAGAAGCGCGCCGCCTTCCGCGCCCTGCACCAGCAAGGCTGCTTCGTGCTGCCCAATCCGTGGGACGTGGGCAGCGCGCGCATGCTGCAGCACCTGGGCTTTGCCGCGCTCGCCTCGACCAGCTCGGGCCTGGCATGGTCGCTGGGCCGCGCCGACAACGCGGTCGGGCGCGACGATGTGCTGCGGCACCTGACGGCGCTGTGCGCGGGCGTGGACCTGCCCGTCAATGCCGATTTCGAATCGGGCTTCGCACAGGAGCCGGAAGGCGTGGCGGGCAATGTGCGCCTGGCCGTCGACGCCGGCGTGGCCGGCCTGTCCATCGAGGATCTCGATGCGCGCAGCGGCGGGCTGTACGACCAGGCGCTCGCGGTGGAGCGCATCCGCGCCGCGCGCGCGGCCATCGACGCTTCGGGCCAGGACGTGCTGCTGGTTGCCCGCACCGAAGGCATGCTGGCCGATCCGGCCGCGCTGGCGCCCGCCATCGACAAGCTGGTCGCGTTTGCCGAGGCCGGGGCCGATTGCCTCTACGCGCCGGGCGTGGCGGCGAAGGCGGACATCGCGGCGATGGTGCGCGCCGTCGCGCCCAGGCCGCTCAACGTGCTGATGATGCGGCCCGGCATGAGCGTGGACGAACTGGCCGACCTCGGCGTGCGGCGCATCAGCGTGGGCGGGGGGCTCGCGCGCGCTGCCTGGGCCGGCATGCTGGCCGCCGCCGGGCAGCTCAAGGCGGGCTCGTTCGACGGGCTCGGCGGCGCGGTGCCGTCAAGGCAGCTGAACGATATCTTCGGCAACTTCGGCTGAGGCCGGGCCGCCGGATTGTCCCTGCATCGCCGCCGGCGGTCAGCTCTTGCCGAAGACATCATCGAGCCAGTCGAGCATGCGCCGGTTCGCCAGCGAGCGGTTCTGCGTCTCGCAGTGGTCGGCGGCGCCTTCCTGCGCGGTGAAGGGCAGCAAGGTCTTCGGGCAGGTGAGGGCCTCGAACAACGTTCCGGCGCCGTCGGCGACGGGGTCTTCTTCCGCGCGCGTGAGCAGGGTGGGGCAGCGGATCGCCTGCGCGCGGCCCTGCATGGTGTAGGTCTCGACACTGGCCAGGTAGTCGCGCAGGCTGGCCGTGCCGTTGACCCAGAAGCCGCGCTGCACCACGGCCCAGCGCCGGTGCGGGTCCTGCTCCACGGCCTGCTCCAGCCGGGCCAGCGTGGCATCGCCGAGCTGGCCGAGATCCGCCGCCTCGGCCGGCGTGGCGCCCAGCTTGCGCGCCGCCGCGCGGAAGCCGTCGGCCACCGCCCATTGCCCGGGGTCGGCGATGCAGGCGGCCAGGCGCGGCTCGCCCGAAGCCGCGCGCGGCGCCAGGTAGCCGCCCAGGCTGATGCCGTAGAGCGCGATGCGCGCGGGGTCCGCCACGTCCAGCGCGAGCGCGAAATCCACCACCGCGCGCACCACGGTTTCCCAGTCCGGCCGCAGCGGGATGCCCTGCTCGTAAAGCACTTCGCCCTGGCCGGGGCCGTCGAACAGCAGCGTGTGGTAGCCCCGCCGCGAGGCAGCCGCCGCGATGAAGAAATAGACGTCGGGGATGGTGGCGTCGTAGCCGTTGGTGACGATCAGCAGCGGGCGCCGCGCGCCGGCCTGCCCGGCGGCCGGGATCAGGTAGGCGGGCAGCGTGGTGTGCTCGAACGGAATCCGCATCGGCGTGACCGGCGGATCGCCGAGCGCCATGCCCTTGTCGAAGGCCGCCATCTCCTTGCGGAACGCCGCCAGCAGCCGTGGGTCCACCGGCGTGCCGTAGAGCGGATGGAACGAGGTGGCGTAGAAGCAACTCGCGCGCAGGTACAGTTCGCGCGCGCTGGTCCGGTGGCCAGCGGCCAGCGCGGCGTCGGCCTGGGTTTCGAGCCGGCCGCCGGCGGCCATCCAGGCCGCGTGGAAGGCGCTGTCGTCGCCATCGCCGACCGCGCGCGCCACCGCCAGGATCTCGCCGTAGTCGGCGCCGCCGTAGGGGATGTACGCCAGCGGCCAGGTGCCGAACTGGTTATGGAGGGCAGAGCTGAAGATCGCGGGGGTCGATGACACGGCGCACTCCGTTGGTTGGCCGGCGGCGCCCGTGCGCCGCCCGGCTATCCGTTGTCGTTGCCGTCCAGCGCGGCCTTGGCGAAATCGATGAAGACGCGCAGCTTCTTCGGCATACCCGTCCGATTGTAGTAATAAAGATAGAGCCCCGTGCGCGGAATCCAGTTGTCCAGCACGCTGACCAGCCGGCCGGCCTGGATATGCGGCTCGGCCACGCGATGCTGGATGTAGGTGAAGCCGAAGCCGTCGAGCGCGGCCTGCAGCAGCAGCGTGTTGTCGTTGGTGGCGACGCGCCCGGTCACCGCCATGCGCAGTTTTTCGCCGGCCTTCTCGAACTCCCAGCGGTACAGCGCGCCGTTGTCGGCGCTGCGGTAGTTCACGCACTCGTGCGCGAGCAGGTCGCGCGGGTGGCGCGGCCTGGGCCTGTCTTGCAGGTATCCGGCGCTGGCCACCACGCAGAAACGCATCTGCGTGACCAGCGGCACCACCACCATGTCTTCTTCCAGCACGTTGTCGTAGCGGATGCCGGCGTCGAAGCCCCGGCCGACGATGTCCACCAGGCTGTTGTCCGCGATCACGTCGATATTGATGTCGGGGTAGGCGGTGAGGAAGTCCTTCAGTACCGGCTGGATCACGCGCGGTATGGCAGAGTGGGGCACGTTCAGGCGCAAGGTGCCCATCGAGCGGCTGGAGGCGCCGGCCACGTCATGCATGGCCAGCTCCAGCTCCTGCAGCAGCGGGGCGATGCGCGTGAGGAACTTGGCGCCGGCCTCGGTCAGGCTGACGCTGCGCGTGGTGCGGTTGAGCAGGCGGGCGCCGAGGCGTTCCTCGATCTTGCGCACCGTGTAGCTGACCGAGGTCACCGGAATGCCCAGCGCGCGCGCCGCGGCGCTGAAGCTCTGCTCCTGCGCCACCCGGGCAAAGACCGACAAGGCCTGGAAATCAGCGTGGTTCATTGTGCAGTTTATTTGCAAAGTCCTTTTTGATTATCTTCCTTCTTGATACGGTAAGCAACGTCCATACTCCGTTGTGCCGGAGCCGCCCGAGATGACGGCTCCATGCAGGCAACGGCAATTCAAGCAAACCATCTGGAGAAGTGATGAAAACCTGGTTCATTACGGGCGTGAGCACCGGTTTCGGACGTGCGCTGGCGCAAGCCGCCATCGCGCAGGGCGACAAGGTCGCCGGCACGCTGCGCAACGAAGCGCAGCGCGCGGAATTCGCCGCGCTGGCCAAGGGCCAGTCCTTCGGCTACATCCTCGACGTGCGCGACGACGCGGCCATCCCTGGCGTGGTGGCGCAGGTCGAGCGCGAGGCGGGCCCCATCGACGTGCTGGTCAACAATGCCGGCTACGGCTACGAAGGCAGCATCGAAGAAGCCGCGCCGGCGGACGTGCGCGCGCAGTTCGACGTCAACGTCTTCGGCGCGCTCAGCGTGGCGCAGGCGGTGCTGCCCTACATGCGGCAGCGCCGCCGCGGCCATGTCCTGAACGTGACCTCGATGGGCGGCCTGATGACCTTCCCCGGTGTGGGCATCTACAACGCCAGCAAGTTCGCGCTCGAAGGCATCAACGAGGCGCTGGCCAAGGAAGTGAGCGGGTTCGGCATCAAGGTGACGGCCATCGAGCCGGGCGCGTTCCGCACCGACTGGGCCGGCCGCTCGATGCAGCGCACCTCGTCGGAGATCGAGGACTACGCCACCATGCTCGCGCCGCAGCGCGCCGCGCGCGCGGCCAGGTCGGGCAAGCAGCCCGGCGACCCCGCCAAGGCCGCGCAGGCCATCCTGCAGGTGGTGGCCGCCGAAGACCCGCCGGTGCACCTGCTGCTGGGCACCGACGCGCTCGGCTTCGTGCGCGAGAAGCTCAGGGAGCTGAACGCGGAAATCGACAAGTGGGAACACCTCACCGTGAGCACCGACTTCACCGAGTGAGCGGTTCGGCGCGCAGGGCAATGAACGAAGCCGCCAGATACGCCCACGCCGTCAGCGCTAGCCCAAGCAAGGTGTTCTCCCTCTCCCCTCACGGGGAGAGGGCCGGGGAGAGGGGCGGTTCGGCCAGGAGCCACATCAAGCGAGGCCGACGGTTTTGTCCGGCTTAGCGGCGAGAAACGAAGCCGATGGTGTTGTCCAGCACGGCAGCATTCGCCGGCCCCCGCCCTCTCCCCCGTCCCCTCTCCCACTGCGCGGGAGAGGGGAGCAAACCGCCGGTCGGCGAATTCCGCCGCCGGCCGGTCCACGCTTCCGGCCACCGGCCTACGCCAGTCCCTTGTTCGGATTGACCAGGAATTTCTCGCCGGTGGCGCGCTTGTTGTAGACCGCGATCTGTTCCAGGTCCAGCACCTCGGCCAGCGAGATCTCGCGGGCGTAGTGGCTGGCGAAGGTGGTCTTCAGCTCAGCCACCACGCGCGCCTTGAGCGCGCCGGACGCTTCCGGCCCGATCTTCTGCAGGAACGGGAACACCAGCCAGCCGCCCATGCTCCATGCCATGCCGAAATTGCGGACGAACTCGGTCGGGCTGGGATCCAGGCTGCCGTAGAGGTAGACCTGCTTGTGCGTCGACGTGCCATAGCGGCTGTACGTGCCCGCGGTCCTGCTCAAGGCCGCTTCCATCGCGCTCAGGATCTGCCCGGCCAGCTTGCCGCCGCCGGTGGCGTCGAAGGCGATGGTCGCGCCGGTGGCGGCAATCGCCTCGGTCAGGTCCTGCGCGAAGGTGGGCGAGGCCATGTTGCACACATGGGCCGCGCCCAGCGACTTGAGCAGGTCGGCCTGTTCCTGCTTGCGCACGACGTTCACCAGGCCGATGCCGTCCTGCTGGCAGATCTTGTTGAGCATCTGGCCCAGGTTGGACGCCGCCGCGGTGTGCACCAGCGCCTTGTGTCCCTCGCGCCGCATGGTCTCGGTCATGCCCAGCGCGGTCAGCGGATTGATGAACGACGAGGCGCCGTCCGCGGGCGTGGCCCCGGGCGCCAGCGCCAGGCTCTGCGCCACCGGCACGCAGCGGTACTGCCCGTACATGGCGCCGCCCAGCACGGCCACCGTCCGGCCGAGCAGCGCCTGCGCCGCGGCCGACGAGCCGGCGGCCACCACCACGCCCGCGCCCTCGTTGCCGACCGGCATCGATTCGCCGACCCGGCCGGCCATGCCCTTCATCGCGCCTTCGGGCACGCGCGCGGTCACCACCGGCTGGCCGGCGGTGCCGCTGGCCTTCGCCGTGCTCATGTCGGCCGCGCCGAACAGCAGGCCCAGGTCAGACGGGTTGAGCGGCGAGGCTTCGATGCGGACCAGTATTTCGTCGGGGCCCGGCGTGGGCACGTCGACGCTGGCAAGGGATAGTTCCAGTTCGCCGCTGGCCTTGACCAGCGAGCGCAGCTGGAGAGCGGTGCGGGGGATGTCGGTGGACATGTGGTTCTCCTGATTTGCTGGATGCGACCGGGCGCGGAGGGCGCGGACGGGCTGGCGGTGCCGGCCCCCGTTGCGATGGCGCAATCCTACTGCAAGATCGGAAACCGGGTCGGCGCCCCGCGCGGCTGCCTTGCGGCCGGCCGCCGGCATGGCGGGGACCGCCGCGCTCGCCTAGACTGAGCACTGTCCCCACGGCGCGCCCCGGGGCAACCGGCCCGGCGCCGGGCGGCTTGCGAGAGCGAGGAGGCAGGCGATGATCACCAATGCACTGTCAGGCACCAACGTCCACGAAGTGTCGGACGGGATCTACCGCATCAATACGCCCGTCATCCTCGAGGGCGGTCCAGGCGGGTTTTCCTTCAACCAGTACCTGGTGCTCGACGACGAGCCGCTGCTGTTCCACACCGGCCCGCGCAAGATGTTCGAACTGGTGCGCGAGGCGGTGGCCAGCGTCATGCCGCCCGAACGCCTGCGCCATGTCGCGTTCTCGCATGTCGAGGGGGACGAGTGCGGATCGCTCGGCGAATGGCTGGCGGCCGCGCCGCACGCGGCGCCGCTGTGCGGCACCATCGCCGCGATGGTCTCCGTCAGCGATGCGACGGACCGCCACGTGCTGGCGCTGGAAGACGGGCAGGTCCGCAGCCTCGGCAGCCATAGCGTGCGCTGGCTGGCCACGCCGCACCTGCCGCATGGCTGGGATTGCGGCGTGCTGATGGAGGAGGCCACCGGCACGCTGCTGTGCAGCGACCTGTTCACCCAGCCCGGCGCGCGCCTTCCCGCGCTGACCGAGGGGGACATCCTGGGGCCGAGCGAAGCCTTCCGGCGCAGCATGGATTACTACGCCCACGCGCCCGGCACCGGCGCCATGCTCGAGCGGCTGGCAACGCTGGCGCCGCGCACGCTGGCGTGCATGCATGGCAGCGCGTGGCGCGGCGACGGCGCCGCCTTGCTGCGGGCGCTGGCGGCGTCCCTGCGCGGCTAGCCGGCGCGCGACGCAGGCTCGGCGCGGGTGCTGTCCGCCGGCGCGCCATCCTTACTTCCTGGTGTTCCCCAGCCCGCCGAGCAGGCCGCCGGCCGGGGCGCCCGTGCCGCCCGCCGCGCCGGTCAGGCCGGACACCAGGCTGGTGACGGGGGCCAGCACGCCGGACAGCGCATTGTTGCCGCCCGCCGCGCCCCCCACCGCGCCGGTCACGCCGGATACCACGCCGGCGACCGGGGCCAGCACACCCGACAGCGGATTGCCGCTTCCGCCGCTTCCACCGGTACCGCCCCCGGCGGCGCCGGTCAGGCCGCCGACGGTGTTGTTGAGCAGGGTGGTGACCGGCGCCAGCAGGCCCGCCGCGCCGCCGCCGCCATTGCCGGAGCCCGGCAGCCCGGGCAATCCCGGCAGTCCGCCCTGGAGGCCGCCGGTCAGGCTGCCCAGCAGGCCGGTGACCGGGTCCAGCGGGCTGCCGCCCGGGGTGCCGGCCGGCGGGTTGAACAGGCCGCCAAGCGACGCCACGGCCGTGCCGGCGGTATTCACGATGCCGCCCACGCTGGTCACGAGGGGAGCGTTGGTGTTGGCCAGGGCCGTGCCGAGCGTGGACACGCCGCCGCCGACCGTGCCGAGCAGGTTGTTGGCCACCGGGCCCAGCCCCGTGGCCGCGCCCAGCGTCTGCGTGGTGCTGGCCAGCGTGGACGTCAGCGGGACGATCGCCTTGCTTGCGCTGGTGAGGACCTGGTTGACCGGATCGGCCAGCGTCTGCGGCGCCAGGCCGCCGACCAGCGCGCCGGTCTGGCTGACGACGGCGCCCACCGGCGCCGTGACAGCCGCCAGCGGGCCGGTGCCGGCGCCGCCGATGGTGTTGCCGACGCTGCTGACGGCCGCGCCGACCTCGTTGAGCAGGGTGGGGCCGGCTGCGCCCGTGGCACCCGTGGCACCCGTGGCGCCGGGAGCGCCCGTCGATCCGGTGGGGCCGGCGGGCCCGGTAGCTCCCGTCGCGCCTGTCCCGCCAGCGGGGCCGGTCGCGCCCGTGGGGCCGGTGCCGCCGGTGACGCCGGTCGTGCCCGTTGCGCCTGTGGTACCTGTTGCGCCAGTGGCGCCCGTGGGTCCCGTTGCGCCGTCGGCGCCGGTGGCGCCGGTTGCCCCGGTCGCGCCCGTGGCACCCCCGGCAGGGCCGGTCGCACCGGTTGCCCCGGTATCTCCCTTGGCGCCGGCCGCGCCCGTCGCGCCGGTGGTTCCGGGCGGGCCGCCCGCGCCCGGGGCGCCGGTCGCGCCGGGGTCGCCCGTGGGCCCGGTGGCGCCCATCTTGCCGTCGTGGCCGTTGGCGCAGCCGCCAAGCAGCACCAGGGTGCCCAACACGCCAAGCAGATATTGCTGATTACGCACGGTTGACCTCTCCAGTCATTTTTTCTTACCGGGCATTCACGCAATAGCTGTGCCCGAGGCCGGAGGTGTTTTCCAGGTCTGCGGACCGTGCTGCTTCGCTGGCCGGGAACCCGCTTGCAGGCTGGGTTTGCGGGTATCCGGCGGGGGTCGTCGGCGGGCGTTTCATGCCGCCGCTGTGCCGATCGTTGCCGTTACGTGTTACGTAACACCGAGGGGCCTTGCCCCCCATCACGCGACGGTCCCGGCGGAGGGCGGTTCGGGCGATACGGCTGCGCCGCGCCAGGCCGCGCGGCACGCCGTTTGCCAGGCAGAGCGCGCCAGGGCCGCCGGCAAAATCAATGTGCAGCAGGTTCGCCGGCAATCCGCGGGTTCCCGCGAGGGAACCCGCGTCCCGCTAGAACGGCTTGGAGACCGCCACGTAGAAGGCGCGCCGCGGCGCGTACTGCGGCGCGCCGACGCCGATGCCGGTGCCGTCGCGCAGCTCGTAGGCGTGGTTGAACAGGTTGATCACCGTCAGGCGCACCTTGAATTTGCCGGCGACCGGTGTATCGAACGTATGCGCCGCGCCGACATTGACCTGCAGGTACGGCGGCAGGTGCCCGGTATTGGCGAAGCCGTTGCGCAGGCCGCTGCCGAACAGCGCATCGGCGGTGAGCAGCGTGCCGCGCCACAGGTAGGAGGTGCCGAACGAGCCGGCCACGGTCTGGTCGTGGTCCAGATGCACCCAGTTGCTGGCGATGAAGGCCAGCTCGTCGGCCTCGAAGTTGAACTGGCCGGTCTCGATGCCCTTGGCCATGGCGCGCGACACGCTCACGTTGGCATAGGCGGCGAAATTTCCCTGCCGGTAGTTGGCGGTGCCCTCCAGCCCGTAGATCTTGCCTTCGTCGTAGTTGAACGAAGAGAAGATCAGGGCGTTGCCGAACTGGCCCTCGTCCTGCAGGTGGCGGACCTTGCGGTAGTAGGCATCCAGGCCGAGCGTCAGGTTGCGCGTGGCCTGGTGCGAGATGCCCAGGTCGAAGTAGTCCGAGCGCTCCGAGCGCACCGCGGTATTGGCGTCCGACGGCAGCGCGTTGGTGGTGCCGACGAACTTGTCCACCGAGGTGGGGTCGATCTTCTCGGTCGCCGGCGGCGTGAAATAGCGCGCATAGCCGGCATGCAGGCGGGTCGTGTTGGTGAGGTCGTAGGTCAGGCCCAGGCGCGGGCTGAGCTGCTGCTCGCTGACCACGGTGTTGACGTGGTCGTAGCGGGCGCCGTAGTTGATGGTGAGCTTGTCGGTGGCCTTCCACTCGTCCTGCAGGTAGAAGCCCAGCGTGGTGCCCGTGTTGCTGGAATTGTCGACGATGGACAGCGGCACGCCGCTGGTCTGGTTGCCGTCCGCGTCGGCCGGCAGCACGGTGGAGGTGTTGTCCACGCCGAACCGCTCGCGCTGCAGGAACAGCCCCGCGCGCAGCGTGTGCGACGGGTTGAGGATGTAGCTGCCGTCGGCCTGCACGCCGTAGGCTTCGTTCCGGCGGGTGATGTCGGCGGCCACGCCGTTGTAGGCCAGGTCGCCGATCGGGTCCGGGTTGTAGTCCACCCGGCTGGTGCGGTGGAACAGCGACACCTGGTAGTCCAGCGCGGACGAGACCTTGTTCTGGAACGAGAGGATCTGGAAGTCGGTCTTCTCGCGCTGGTTGGCGTTGAGCGCGTCCGATGCCGGCGGGACCACGCCGTCGATGGAAAACGAGGGCGACAGGCCGGGCCTGTTGGGAATCTGGAAGCGGTTGTCGGCGCTGCCGAACATGAAGCTGATCCGGCTGTTCGGGTTGACCAGGTACGACAGCATGCCGAAGGCCTTGCCCTGGTCGGTGTGGTCGTGGATGGCGTTGCTGCCGCCGGTCGGGTTCTCGATGCCGAGATTGTTCTCGCTGAACGAGCCGCTCAGGAAGTAGCTCCATGGGCCCTTGGCCCCCTGGATGTAGCCGTTGGCTTCATGGTCGGCGTGGCTGCCGATCACGGTGCCGATCTCGCCGCCGAAGGCGCGGGGCTCGCCTTCGTCGTCGGTGGCCGCGCCCTTGGTGCGGATGTCCACGATGCCGGCCGTGCGGAAGCCGTATTGCGCCGGCAGCGCGCCGGTCACCAGCTTGATCTCGTCGGCGAAGCGGGTGTCGAGCATCTGGCCGAAGCCGCTGATCGGCTCGGGGATGGTGACGCCGTTGATGCGGTACTGCAGGTTGGCGTGGTCGCCGCGCACGTGCAGCTGGCCGAAGGAATCCTGCACCACGCCGGGCGCCTGCAGCAGGACCTGGTTCAGCGGGGTGTTGTCGCCGAGCGGCAGCGCGTTGATGTCCTCGCTGTCGAAACGGTAGACCGAGCTGCCGGTATCGGGCGACAGGGCGTTGCGCGCCTCGTCCAGGCGCTTGCTGGTGACGACGACCGCGTTGAGTGTCTTGTCGCCGGCGGCTGGGGTGGCCGGGCTGGCCGGGGCGGCGGGCTGCGCCTGGGTTTGCCGCGTTGTGGGCGGCGTGGAAGGTGTGTCGGCGGGCGCCGACTGGGCGTGCGCTGAAACGGCGAGCGCCGACGCGGCGCCGGCCGCAATGGCTCGAAGCTGGAAAACTGACATGGCAATGCCTCTGACGATATGGGAGTGTCGCGCGGGGACTCCTTGCCCGCGCCAATGCACTACGCGAACGACGGGCCGGTCAGAGGCGGGCCGCGGCTGCGGGGCCGCGGCGAGAATACGGGGGCAAGGTGGCGCTCGGCGGCCAGCGGGTAATGCCAGCGGCGCGCACAGGCGATGAGCAGCCAGGAGGCCAGCGCCGGCATCGCCACGGCCAGGGCCGCGAATGCCAGGCACTGCAGGCAGACGTCCTGGTCGGGCGCGCATTGGCCGGCGTCGTCCGCTTCCACGCACGAGCTGCTCTGCAGCTGCGCGTGGAGATGGGACAGCGCATGGACGTAGTTGCCCGCCTGCCCGAAGAGCAAGGCCACGACCAGCAGGAGGGCGAGCGAGCGGCGAAACACGGATGGCTGAAGAGAAAGGGCGGCCGGTTTTCTCGAGGTGGAACCGGTTATTGCAACAGAGTTGCGAGTTTGCCATCTGTCGACGCGCTTCGCAATGCCCGCTGCGGCCCGCGTGCATGCCGGTGCGGGCCGGCGGCTGTGCGGCTATCGCCACAATCCCGCCTGCGGCGGGGCGCCGCGGCGCGATTTACAGAGCGGTTCCCGCCGCTCGCGTGCCGGTCTCTAGGTCGCCAGCGTCCACTGGGCCTTGCCGCTGAGCTTGGCCAGCGTGAGGGCCTTGTCCGCCGCGGTCAGCGCGGCCATCACGTCGGCGCCGTGCTCGGGGATCAGCGCGACCCCGATGCTGGCGCCGATCTCCACGCTGACCTCGGGCTCCAGCATGAACGGCGCCGGCACCTCGCTGACCAGCCGGTCGGCGAAGCTGGCGATCTCCGCCTGGTCGCCCGCGCGCACGATGACCACGAATTCGTCGCCGCCGATGCGAAAGACCATGTCGTCCGGGCCCTTGAGCGCATCGAGCCGCTTGCCGATGGTGACCAGCAACTGGTCGCCGGCCTCGTGCCCGTGCCGGTCGTTGACCGGCTTGAAGCCGTCGAGGTCCATGTACAGCACCGCCGTCTTGCCCTCGCCGATCTGGTCCGCCTGGTACAGGTGGGCGGAGGCGTGGACCAGCCCCGCGCGGTTGGGCAGGCCGGTGAGGGCATCGTGGCGGGCGCGGTGGTCGTTTTCCCGCTCCGCCTTCATGGTGGTGACCAGCAGCTTGTTCAGGTGGAAGGCCGCGATGCTCATGGCGACCAGGTAGAACGGGATCTGGACCAGCGTGAGGCGCAGCACGGTCTCGTCGGACAGCAGTGCGGCAATGCAGCAGGGGCCCAGCGACAGCAGGATCATGATCGCCACCAGCCGCGGCGCGCCGAAATTGCGGAAGCAGATGCCGCCCACCATCGCGGCGGCGGACAGGCAGGACAGGGTGGCCGCCACCCAGTCGTTGCTGAGGATGCTGATGAACGTGCCATAACCCACGCTCGCCCCCCACAGCACGGCGAGCAGGACGTAGACATCGGTGAAGGTGGGCCTGCCCGCGGCCGCGGCCCGGTGCGCGGCCACCAGCACGCACAGCCGCGTGCCGCACAGCAGGATCTCGATGACCACCCACGCCAGGAAGGCCGGGCTGGGGTCGCGCCAGGCGATGGCCACGGCCACGGCGATGGTGTTGAGCACGCCGCCGGCGAAGATGGGCAGGGTGCCGAACAGGCTGCCGATCAGCTTGACGCGGATGTCTTGCGGGACATTCGCGCCGGGGTCGCACAACCAGCCCGTAGAACGCCAACGTGGCAGGCTGAAAGCCGCTGTTTTCATGTCCATCGGTTCCCGTGAATTCCGCGCGTGGTATCGCCGGCTCGCGCTGCACGAATCGGAAAGGCAGGATTCTAGCGGAAAGCGCTTTCATTTCGCCTACCGGGCGGGGCTTTCGACGCCTGCGCCGGCCTGCGCGGGGCTATGCGGCGGCGCCGGGCGTTGCGGCCCGGCGCTTGTCCGCCGGGGCAGCCGGGGTCGAGAAAGGGCATTTCATACCCGTCCAATATCCGCGAATGGCTTGCGCTGATACCGTGCTTTGCCGGCCGATGCGATGCCGGCCGGCATTCGCACCTCAACCCGCAGGCAACAAGGAGCAAGGCCATGTCCGAGGACATTTTCCTGAAGCTGGCAGGCATCGACGGCGAATCCGCCGACGCCCGCCATCCGAACGAGATCGAGGTGCTGACGTGGGACTGGTCCGTCAGCCAGCCGTCCGGCATGCACGAAGGCAGCGGCGGCGGCGCGGGCAAATGCAGCGTGGATGACCTGACTTTCGAGCACTACGTCGACCGGGCCACGCCAACCCTCGTGCAGTATTGCCTGGCCGGCAAGCACATCGACACCGCCGTGCTGGTCATGCGCAAGGCCGGCGGCGCGCCGCTCGAATACCTGAAGATCACGATGGAAGACGTGCTGGTCACCCGGGTTGCCGTGGCGGGCAACCACAACATGGCCATGCCGCGCGAGGAGGTCCGGCTGTCCTTTGCCCGCGTGCGGCACGACTACGTGCTGCAGAACGCGCAAGGCGGCAGCGCCGGGACCGTGGGCGCGAGATACGACATCAAGGCCAACAAGGCCATCTGACCGAGGGAGAAAACGCCATGCTGTTCATTTCGAAGCACGGTCATGTCGACGCGGAGCGCGTCAAGCTGGCCATCCATCCCGCGATCGAGCGCGGGCCGATGCATAAGGTGAATGGGATCGTGGTGCATCAGACCGGCGCGCCGACCGCGAAGAGTACCTTCAACAGCTATGGGAACAAAAGCGCCAATGGGGCGCATTTCCTCATTGATCTGGATGGCACGATCTATCAGACAGCCTCTTTGCTCAGGGCCACCGCCCATGTCGGACTATTGCGATCGCGGTGCCTGGAGACAAGAAAATGCAGTCCGGTCGAGATTTCGGCTGCCGCCGCAAAGCGTGGAGCGCGCGCCCTTCACAAGCATGAGGAGAAAAAGGAATGGCCACGACGATTTCCCTCCAACGATGACGCCATCGGCATCGAACTGGTCGGCAACCACAGCGGGCCGGCTGGAAGGGAGATCTACGATGACGTCACCGATTCGCAGCGTATTTCACTGAAATGGCTCATCTCCGAACTGGCGGAAACCTTGGACGTAAGCATGCACGAGGTGTACTTGCATCCAGAGGTTTCCTACAAGAATGAGACCGAAGCAAGGACGGCAAAATGGTAAAGGGTCTATTCGGCAGCGGCAGACTTGTGGCAACGCTGGCGGTTTTTCTGTGCGTGGTTTCTTTCGATAGCCATGCAAGAAATGTCCGGTCGGTCGTCATCAATCGGACCGGCATGGTACAGGGGATAAAGGATGGCGAAGATCCAATGCTCATCAGGGAATGCGGGCGGTTCAAGCCCACGCCTGCCCAGGTCAGGGCCTATTTCTCCAAGGCATATCCGGTGCCAGGCTTTGTGTTGAATCACGACCGCTACTCGCCTTGCTACGCAACCGGGACAGTCGAATTTGCCGATGGCTTTGGCGGCGAGTGGATCCTCTATTCGAGTGGTTCGGCGGGACTCGAGTGGGCGGGCGGCGGCGGAGTACATCTTCTGTACAAGAGAAACAAATGGCATGATCCATTCGCCTGCACATATGGCCTCGGCGATGAGCCCGGGTGCTGAGAGCCCGGCCGTCGATCCCGGCGGCATCGCCGGGTCTCCTTCTCCTCGCCGGCACTCCTGCCGCGCCGGCTCGCCCCCGCCACTCACCCGTTCGCAATCCGCAGCACCCGCGCGAATTCGGCAGGATTCTCCGTTCTGAGCCGGGCCAGATGGCCTAGCAGCGCGTCCGGCGACAGCGCGCCGTCGTCCGTCTTGAGCCATTCGATCTCGTCGCGGATGCGCTTCAGCCTCTCCAGGGAACTGGCGGCCCGCTGCGGGTCGATGGAGGCGGGGTCCACCGCGTGCAGCAGCACTTCGGTGATGAGGCCGAGTTGCCGGCCATACGAGGCGATGTGGAAGGCCCGCCGCTCGATGTCGGCGTCGCCGGCGGAGGGCGAAATGCCGTTGAACAGCACGTCGGGGTCGATGTTCTGGGCGACCGCGCCGCTCCAGGGAAAGTGAATATTCGGAGACCACAGCCAGATCCATGGAAACATTTTCCCCTCCTCGGTTGAGCCGGACGCGGCGCACGTTGCACCGCAATAAGATTAGCAGGCCGGTCAGGAGAGGAAAGGGCGAAACCTGCCTGGATGCTGGGCCGGCAATGCGAACGCGGTGGGATGGCAAGCCATCCCACCGCGCCGTTCCGTCCAGGCGAAGGCCGCGCGGCGCTATTGGTCGCGCCAGCCGCCGCCCGCCGCCGCGAAGATGCGCACCAGGTCCTTGCGCAGGCTCGCGTCCGAGGCAGCCTGTTTCGATTCGGCGTCGAGCAGGTCCCGTTCGGCCACCAGCACGTCGAGCAGGCCGATGTAGCCGTGGCTGAACTGCATCCTGGCCAGCTCGACCGCCTTGCGGTTCTGCGCCACGCCGGCCGAGAGCGAGGCATTGCGCGTGTTCTCGTTGAGGTAGCCGGACAGCGCGTTCTCCATGTCCTCCAGCGCTTCGAGCACGGTCTGCTGGTAGCCGAGGAAGGCCTGCCGCTGGCGCGCGTCGGCCGCGTCGATCTGCGACGAGATGCGGCCAAAGTTCAGGATCGGCTGGACCAGGCCCGCGCCGATGCCCCACGGCGTGGACGAGAACGGCGTGGCGTTCTGCGCGCCGAACAGCGCGGTCAGCGAGATGTTGGGAAACAGCTCGGCGACCGCCGCCTTGCGGCCCGAGATGCTGGCGGCGAAGCCGCGCTCGGCCGCGCGCACGTCGGGGCGCGCCGCCAGCACCGTGGCGGGGGCCGAGACCAGGATGCCATTGTCCAGCGGCGGCACCGTCGCGCGCGCCGCGGCCGCGCCGTCGAACATCCCGCCCATCGATTCCGGCGTGCGCCCGAGCAGGCTCGCCAGCCGGTTGACCGACTGGTCATAGCCGGTCCGCAGCGCGGGAATCAGCGATTCGGTCGCCGAGACCTGCGCGGCCGCGCGCTGCACGTCGAAGTTGCTCGCCATCGCGCCCTGGAACTGGGCCTGGATGAGCGTGAGCGTCTTGCGCTGGGTGGCGAGGTTGTTCCGGGTCAGCTCGATCTGGCGCGCATAGTTGCCCAGGTCGAAGTAGGTGCGCGCCACCTCGGCCAGCAGCGCCACCCGCACGGCCTGCCGGCTGGCCTCGGCCGACTGCAGGATGGCGCCCGCCTGCGCGGCGCGCGCCTGGTTGCGGCCGAACAGGTCGAGCTCCCAGCTCGCGGCGATGTCCACCTGGTTGATCGTCACCGCCTTGTCGCTGGTGAGGAAGCCGCGGTTGCCGCGCTCGCTGCTTGCCTCCGCGTTGATCTGCGGCGCCAGCGCGGACTGCGCCAGCAGGCGGCCGGCGCGCGCCTCGTCGACGCGCGCGCGGGCGATCTTCAGCGTCTTGTTGTTGCCGAGCGCCTCGCGCACCAGCGCATCGAGCGTGGGATCCCGGAAACGGCCCCACCACTGCTGGTCGACCTCGGCATCGGCGCTGGCGACCAGGAGCGCCGCGCCGGCGCCCTCGCCGCCCTCGTTGGCCTTGCCGCCGTCCAGCCGGCGCCACGACGCGGCGGTATCGATGCCCGAGGGCTGGGGCCCGACCGGGCTGGTGCACGCGGCCAGGAACGCGGCGGCGGCCAGCGCCGCCATCACATTACGCTTCGACATGGTGATGTACCTTTTCGGTTTTCGTGAGGCGCTTCTCCAGGCCGCGGGCCAGCACGTAGAAAATGGGAGTCAGGAAGAGGCCGAAGAACGTCACGCCGATCATCCCGAAGAAGACCGCCACGCCCATCGCGTGCCGCATTTCCGCGCCGGCGCCGTGCGACAGCACCAGCGGCAGCACGCCCGCGATGAACGCGATGGAGGTCATCAGGATCGGGCGCAGGCGCAGGTGCGCCGCCTCGACCGCGGCCTCGTAGGTGGACTTGCCGTGTATCTCCAGCTCGCGGGCGAATTCGCCGATCAGGATGGCGTTCTTGCACGCCAGCCCGATCAGGACGAAGAAGCCGATCTGCGTGAAGAGGTTGTTGTCCCCGCCCGTGAGCCATACGCCCATGATGGCCGAGAACAGGCACATCGGCACGATCATGATGATCGCCAGCGGCAGGAAGACGCTCTCGTACTGCGCGGTGAGCACCAGGAAGACCAGCAGGATGCAGATCGGGAACACGATCAGCGCGGTGTTGCCCGAGAGGATCTGCTGGTAGGCCAGCTCGGTCCATTCGAACGCCATGTCGCCGGACAGCGTGTCGTCCAGGATCCTGGTGATGGCGGCCTGCGCCTGCCCGGTCGAATAGCCGGGCGCCGGGCCGCCGTTGATGTCCGCCGAGCGGTAGCCGTTGTAGCGCGATGCGCTGTCCGGGCCGGTGGTGTCGCTCAGGGTGACGACCGCGCCGAGCGGCACCATCTTGCCGTCGAAGTTGCGCACCTTCAGGTCCAGGATGTCGTCGCGCCTGGAGCGGAAGTCCTTGTCGCCCTGCGCGATGACCTGGTACGTGCGGCCGAACTTGTTGAAGTCGTTCACGTAGAGCGAGCCCAGGTAGATCTGCATCGTCTTGAAGACGTCGTCCACGTCGATGCCGAGCTGCGCGGCCTTGGTGCGGTCCACGTCGGCGAACAACTGCGGCGTGGTGACGTTGTAGGTGGTGTACACCCCGGCCAGCTCGGGTGCCTTGCGCGCCTTCTCCAGCACCGCCGTCACGGACTTGCTCAGGGCCTCGTAGCCGGCGTCGCCGCGGTCCTCGATCTGCAGCTTGAAGCCGCCCGTGTTGCCCAGCCCCTGCACCGGCGGCGGCGGGAAGACGGCGATGAAGGCATCCTTGATGGCGCTGAACTTGGCCTGCAGGCTATGCGCGAGGCTGGGGCCGGTCACGCCGAGCTTGCCCATCTCGTCGAAGCTCTTCTCGCCGAAGAACACCGTGGCCGCCGACGGGCTGTTGATGAAGCCGTTGAGCGACAGCCCCGGCTGCTGCACGGCGTTGCGGTAGCCGGGCTCCCTGGAGGCGATGTCCGTCATCTGCCGCACCACGGCCTCGGTGCGGTCGAGCGTGGCGCCGTCGGGCAGCTGGATCAGGTTGACCAGGTAGCCTTTGTCCTGGATCGGCACGAAGCCGGTCGGCACGTGGCTGAAGCCGAACACCGTGGCGCCGAGCAGCACGGCGTAGATCAGCAGCGAGCCGCGCTTGCGGTGCAGCGCGCGGGTCACGCCGCTGCTGTAGTTCTCGGAGCCGCGGTGGAACACGCGGTTGAAGCGCGCGAAGAAGCCGCCCAGGTAGCGGTCCATGAAGCGCGTGAGGCCATCCTTGGGCGCGTCGTGCGAGCGCAGCAGCAAGGCCGCCAGCGCCGGCGACAGCGTCAGCGAGTTGAAGGCGGAGATCACCGTCGAGAAGGCGATGGTCAGCGCGAACTGCCGGTAGAACTGCCCCGTCAGCCCGCTGATGAAGGCGATCGGCACGAACACCGCGCACAGCACCAGCGCGATGGCGATGATCGGGCCGGTCACTTCCTGCATGGCCTTGATGGTGGCTTCCCGCGGCCTGAGCCCGCCGGCGATGTTGCGCTCGACGTTCTCCACCACCACGATGGCGTCGTCCACCACGATGCCGATGGCCAGCACCAGCCCGAACAGGGACAGCGCGTTGATCGAGAAGCCAAAGCCGTGCATCACCGCGAACGTGCCGATGACGGAGACCGGCACCGCGAGCAGCGGAATGATGGCCGCGCGCCAGCTCTGCAGGAACAGGATCACCACCAGCACCACCAGCAGGATGGCTTCGAGCAGCGTATGGATCACGGCATCGATGGAGTCGCGCACGAAGGTGGTGGGATCGTAGGCGATCCGGTATTCGAGACCCTTGGGGAAGCGCTTGCTCAGCTCGGCCATCCTGGCGCGCACGTTGTTCGAGATCTCGATGGCGTTGGCGCCCGGCGACTGGAAGATGATCAGCGCGAGCGCCTGCTTGTTGTCGAGCAGCGCGCGCAGCGCGTACTCGGACGCGCCCATCTCCACGCGGGCGACGTCCCGCAGGTAGGTGACGACGCCGTTCTCGCGCTTGATGATGATGTTCTCGAACTGGTCGACGTCGGTGAGCCGGCCCTGCACGTTGACCGGCAGCTGGATCTCGACGTTGTCCTTGTATGGCGCGCCGCCGACCACGCCGGCCGCGACCTGGATGTTCTGCTTGCGGATGGCGGCCACCACCTCGTCGGGGTTCATGTTGCGCTCGGCGATCTTCTGCGGGTTGAGCCACACCCGCATGGCGTAGTTGCCCGAGCCGAACATGTTGATCTGCCCGATGCCGGTGATCTTCGACAGCTCGTCCTTGACGTTGATCAGCGCGTAGTTGCGCAGGTACAGCATGTCGTACTGGTCGTTCGGCGAGACCAGGTGGACCACCATGGTCAGGTCGGGCGAGCTCTTGACGGTGCTCACGCCGAGCTGGCGCGTCACGTCGGGCAGGCGCGGCAGGGCCTCGTTGACGCGGTTCTGCACGAGCTGCGTGGCCAGGTCGGGGTCGGTGCCCAGCTTGAAGGTGACGGTCAGCGTCAGCACGCCGTCGCTGGCGGCCTGGGAGGACATGTAGAGCATGTTCTCGACGCCGTTGATCTGTTCCTCCAGCGGCGTGGCCACGGTGGCGGCGATGACCTTCGGGTTGGCGCCCGGGAACTGCGCGCGCACCACCACCGAGGGCGGCACCACTTCGGGATACTCGGAGATCGGCAGGCGCGGGATCGCGATCAGGCCGGCCAGGAAGATGAGGATCGAGATGACGGCCGCGAAGTTGGGCCGGTCGACGAAGAATTTGGAGAGGTTCATCGCATCAGTCCGTGGTCTTCTTGGCCGCGTCCGGCTGGACCGCGGCGGTGGTCACGGCCTTCGGCGGCGCCGCGGCGGCTTCCTTGGGCGAGACGACCGCATCCGGCCGGATGAACTGCAGCCCCTTGGTGACGACGCGGTCGCCAGCGCTCAGGCCGGCCAGCACGATGTGCCTTCCCTCTATGCCGGCGCCGAGCGTGACTTCGCGGTAGGCGACCTTGTTGTCGGCGCCCACCACGAAGACGAACTTCTTGCTCTGGTCGCTGCCCAGCGCCACGTCGGGCACCAGCAGGGCGCGGGTGTCGCTGCCGCCGGCCAGCCGTATCGAGACGAACATGCCCGGCACCAGCGCGCCGTCGGTGTTGGCGAACTTCGCGCGCGCGCGGATGGTGCCGCTGGCCACGTCGATGCTGTTGTCGAAGGTGTAGATGGTGCCCTGGTAGGTGTGCCCGGCATCGCCCAGCAACGTCATCTCGACCGGCAGCTTCTGTTCCTTGCTGTGCGTGTCGGCCTGGCCGCGGATGCTGCGGATGTAGCTCTGCTCGTCGACCTCGAAATCGGCATAGATGCCGTCGCTGGAGACGATGCGCGTGAGCACCGGCGCGTTGGGGCCGGCCTGCACGAGGTTGCCCAGCGTGATCTCGGCGCGGCTGACGCGGCCCGAGATGGGCGCCTTGACGTAGGCATAGTCCAGGTTGATGCTGGCCTGGCGCAGCGCCGCCTCGGCGGCCAGCACGGCGGCGCGGCCGACGCGGTCTTCGTTGCCGCGCTGGTCGTACAGGCTGCGCGGGATGGCCTCGGAACCGATCAGGCCGCGGGCCCGCTCGTATTCCGTCGCCGCGAAGTCAGCGCGCGTGCGCGCCGCGGCGAGGTCCGCCTTCGCCCTGGCCACGGCGGCCTCGTAGGTGCGCGGATCGATCACGAACATGACGTCGCCCGCGCGCACGGTCTGCCCGTCCTTGATGCGGACTTCGACGATCCGGCCGCTTACTTCGGGCCGCACCTGCGCTTCGTCGACGGCCTTGAGCCGCCCCGAGAAGCTGGACCACACGCGCACGTTCTCCGGCGCCACCGACTGCACCTGCACCTCGGTCGGCGGCGACGCCGACGATTGCGCGGCCTTGGTCTCGGTGCCGGCAAGGCCGGCCACGCCGGCTACCGCCGCGGCGACGGCCAGCGAAATGCCGGCCAGGACCGGCGGCTTGCGAAACGGGGATCTCTGACTGAGCATCTCACTACTCCTGAGTTGGTTTCGGAAATCGGGATTCGGGAATCGGAAATTCGTGGTCACGGACCGGCCAGCCGCCGGCCGAAGAACGCGGCGACGGCGGCCAGCGCGGCCGGATCGGTCGCGATCGACCGGTGGGATGCCTGCGCATAGCGCGTGGTCTCGGTCGGCACGCCGGCGGCGATCAGCTCGCGGGCGTACGTTTCTCCTTCCACATGAAGCAGGTCCTGCCCGGCGCTCACGATCAGCGCGGGCGGCAACTGGGCCAGCCGGCGCGATTCGAGCGGCGCGGCGTACGGATGCATGCGGTGCCGCACCTCGGGCAGGTAAGACCGGTAGCCGAGCGCGCATTCGCTGGCGGGCAGGTCCGGCGCGGCGATCTTGCGGGCGTCGGCCAGGCGGGTCATGCTGGGGTCCAGCAGCGGCGCCAGCAGCGCCTGCGCCCCCAGGCGGACGTCCTTGCGGTCGCGCGCCATGGCGGCGATGCCCGCGGCGATGCTGCCGCCGGCATCGTGTCCCGCCACGCCCATGCGCCCGGCATGGATGCGCAGCGTCCTGGCATTGGCCAGCACCCAGGCGGCCGCGAGATAGCCGTCTTCGAGCGCGGCCGGAAACGGAAAGCGCGGCGAGAGCGAATACGCGACCGAGACGACGACGGCGGGCGTCAGGCCGGCGATGGCGCGCGCGGCGACGTCGGCGCTATCGAGGTCGCCATGCATGAAGCCGCCGCCGTGGAAATACAGCACCACGGGCAGGCACCGGCTCGCATGCGCCGGCGTGTACGTGCGCAATTGAATGCGCTGAGCATGGCCGCTGATTGTGGCGCTCTCGATGCTCAGGATCTGGTTGCGGAGGGTCTTCATACATAGCCGGGCAACCCATTTCGGGGTATATGCCCATTCCGGCTGTTGCGATGCACGAATTCTGGTACATTGCTTCGCACGGATAAACGCCAATAACTTTCATCACAATTTGGCGAGACGGAACAGTGGCCGGCTTTTGCGCCGGTTCGCCCGAAAGCGGCGTGGTCCGGAATGACATCCCGGTGAGGAAAATGGATCGCCTGCAGGCAATGGAAGTATTCACGCGCGTGGTGGAAATGAGCAGCTTCGCGCGCGCGGCGGAATCGCTCGATCTGTCGCGCACCTCGGCGACCACCATCATCAAGAACCTGGAGGCGCACCTGCACGTGCGCCTGCTGCACCGGACCACGCGCCAGCTCAAGCTGACGGCGGAGGGCGCCGAGTACTACGAACGCTGCATCCGCATCCTGGCCGAGGTCGCGGAGACGGAAGTCGCGCTATCGACGCTGGGAAAAGGCCCCAAGGGCAAGCTGCGGGCGGACATGCCGGGCACGCTGGGCAGGCTGGTGGTCACGCCGCAGCTCCACCGGTTTCACCGCCGCTATCCCGACATCGACCTGATGGTCAGCCACAGCGACAGGTTCGTCGACCTGATCCAGGATGGCGTGGACTGCGCCATCCGTGTCGGCGAGCTCGACGACTCCAGCCTGATTGCGCGCCGCCTGGGCGAAATGCGGTTTTCCACGGTGGCGGCTCCCGCTTATCTGGCGCAATACGGCATTCCGCGCACCTTGTCCGACCTGCAGCACCATACCGCCATTCACTATGTATCCAATCGCACCGGGCGGATAATCGATCTGGCGTTCATGGTGAATGGGGAAATGACGGAAATCCGCATGCCGGGCAAAATCAGCTTCAGCGATGTCGATTCCTACGTCACCTACGGGCTGAGCGGCACCGGACTGCTGCAGGCGCCCCGTTTCATGCTCAAGGAGTACCTGCAGTCGGGCGCGCTGGTGGAGATCCTGCCGCAGTGGCGCCCGCGCTCGCTGCCGATCTCGATCGTCTATCCGCAGAACCGGCACCTGGCGCCCAAGGTCAGGGTCTTCGTCGACTGGGTGGCGCTGGTCTTCGAGGAGTGCCCGCTGGTGGGCGACGATTGCGCCGAGATACCCGCGGACCCGACGCTGCTGGCGGTGTCGGAGCCGCGCCCGGCGTAAAGGCCGGGCGCCGGCGGCGCTGGCTGCCGCGCGGCCATTCCCGCCGCCGCTATTTCCGCTGCTATTCCCGCCGCTATTCCATCACCGCGACAAGATTGGCTTCCGGGCCGGCGCCCTTCACCGGCGCCGTATCGGCCGCGCGCACCAGCGCGAACGCCAGCACGCCGGCAATGGCCGCCACCGCGGCGGCAACCAGGCTCGCCGCGGCGAAGCCGCCGGCGAACGCGCTGGCGGCGGCGGCATGCACCTGCGCCTGCAATCCGGCCGGCACCGCACCGAGCAGGCCCGCTGTGTCGCCGGAGGCCACGCGCCTTGCCGCGGCCGCCGCCACTGCCGGGTCCAGCCCCAGCGTCGCGCCGGCAGCCACGAAGCGCTGCGTGACGCCGTGCGACAAGACCGCGCCGAGGCCGGCCACGCCCAGCAGCAGGCCCACGAAGCGCGTGGTCGCCGACAGCCCCGACGCCATGCCCGCGCGCTGCACCGGCACCGCCCCCTGCATGACCTTGGCGGTTTCGCTGTTGAGCAGCCCCGCGCCCGCGCCCGCCACCAGCATGCCGGCGACGAACAGCGGGTACGCCGCGTGCGCCGAGGCGAACGCCCACAGCAGCAGGTCGCCGCCCACGGTGGTCGCCAGTCCGAGCGCGAGCAGCGTCCGGCCCGAATAGCGCGTCGCCAGCCCCGCGCCGAGCCGCGGCGTGAGGAACATCGGCAGCGCGAACGGCAGCATCGCCAGGCCCGCCGCCGCGGGCGCGAACCCGTAGGTGTTCTGCAGGTACAGCGGCAGGAAGAAGATCAGCACTTGCGCGCCCGCGGCATAACCGAGCATGGCGAACGCGGCGCCGAGGAAGGTCGGCTGCCGGAACAGGCGGAAATCGACCATCGGCCGCGCCTGCCGCAGCTCGATCGCGACGAAGCAGGACAGCAGCGCGGCCGAGCCCGCGATCCGGCCCACGATCGCCGCCGAGGTCCAGCCCGTGCCGGTGCCGTCGATGAGCGCCCAGATCAGCAGGAAAAGCCCGCTGCTGAAGGTCAGGATGCCGGCGATGTCGAGCCGCTTGGCTTCGTGGTCGCGCGATTCGGTCAGCACCGCGGCGGCCGCGATAAAGAGCACCGTGCAGATCGGCAGGTTGATCAGGAAGGCCCAGCGCCAGCCGAACAGGTCGGTGATCACGCCGCCGACGATGGGCCCGCCCGTGATGGCGATGCCCAGGCACGCGCCCCAGAACGCATAGGCCCGGGCGCGCTCGGCGCCGGCGAAGGCATGGTTGATGATGGCCAGCGACGCGGTCAGCAGGAGGCTCGCCCCGACGCCCTGCAACGCACGCGCCAGGTTCAGCATCAGGGCGGTCGACGCCAGCCCGCACAGGCCGGACGCCACCGTGAAGACGGCCAGCCCGATCAGCGTGGCGAGCTTGCGCCCGTGCCGGTCCGCATACGAGCCCGCCGCCAGCAGCAGCGCGGCGAAGGTGAGCACATAGGCGCTCACCACCCATTCGATTTCCGTGAAGGTGGCGCCCAGCGTCTTCGCGATCGACGGCAGCGAGACCGCCACGATGTTGGAGTCCAGCATGATCAGCGAAGACACCAGCCCCGCCGTCAGCAGGACCAGGAATTTCTTCTTGTCTGCGGCCGCCTGGTCGGGCTCGGGCCGCTTTGCATCCGTGACCATGGCGGCCTTTCTTCAATGTGGGTGAGGCCGCCCTAGGCCGGGTTCACGAGCGTTTCGTCGGCGGCAATGTCGAGCAGCACCGCGCGCAGCGCGGCAGCTTGCGCCGCGCCGAAACGCTGTTCGAAGCGCTTCTGCGCCGCCTGCCAGAGCCGCCGCGCCTCGGCGATCCGGGCGCGTCCCCGCGCGGTAAGGACCACATGCTTGCTGCGGCGGTCCGTTGCGCTGGCGGCCAGCTCGACCAGGCCGTCCCGCTCCAGCGGCCCCAGGTTGTGGCCCAGGGTGGAGCGGTCCATGACCATCGCGTCGGCCAGCTCGCGCATGGTCGGCGGCTCGCCGTGCCGCTTGATCTCGGCCAGGATGGAGTATTGGGTGGACTTCAGGCCGGTGGGCGCCAGCGCGTTGTCATACATCTGCGACAAGCGCCTGGAGGCCTTGCGCATGGCCGTGCAGTTGCACGGGCTGACTTCCGGGACGTCTGGGGAGCTTGTCATGTATCCGGCCGGGTGCGGTTGGGTGGATATGCACCTTTAAAGAGGGTATATCCCCGTATTTGCGGAGTCAAGGGATTTCGCGGGGCAGCCGCAAAGCGCCGGCGCCTCAGCGCCCGCCGAGCCGTTCCGCCAGCGAATACCGCTGCATCGTGCGCTCGATGCCATCGAGGAAGGCCTGCTCGGCGATGGTCATCTTGCGCGAGCGGCGCTGGAGCAGGTGGATGTCCACGTCGGCGATGCCTTCGTCCGGAGGCAAGCGCCACAGCCGCTGCTGCAGGAGATCGTCGCGGACGATGTGTTCCGGCAGGCAGCCGATGCCGTAGCCGGCGAAGATCAGCCGCCGGATCTCGTCCAGGCTCGACGACACCGCGACGATGCGCCCGGTAAAGCCTTGCTGGTCGCGGAACACGGCCAGCGGCGACAGGCTGTCGCCCAGCTGCTCGGTCGTGAACGATACGAAGTTCTCCTCCAGCAGGTCCGCCACCGTCAGGCCTTGCCGGCCGAACAGCCGGTGGTGGCGTCCGCAGAAGATGGCGTAGCGCTGGTGCAGGAAGCAGCGCTGCTCCAGCTTGTCCTGCGGCGTGCGGCACAGCGCCAGGCCCGCGGTGGCGGTATTGCGCAGCAACGAGGAAACGATCTCCGACGAGCGCATCACCTCGATCTGCAGGTCGACGCGCGGATGGGCGCGGTGGAAATCCGCGAGGAATTCGTCGTACACGGGCGAGTCCATGCGGCTTACCGTCAACAGCCGCACCGTGCCGGTGATGTCGCCGCTGCGGTCGTCGAGTTCGGTTTCGAGCCGGGACATCTGCCCGTAGATCTCGCCGGCGAGGCGGTACACCTCTTCGCCGGCGCGCGTCGGGCGGAAGACCGTGCCGTGGCGCTGGATCAGCGTGCGGCCGAGCGTGTCCTCGAGGCGCTTGAGCGCCAGGCTGACCGCGGGCTGGGTGAGGTACAGCCGCGCCGCGGCGCGGCTCACGCTGCGCTCCTGCATGATCACGAGGAAGGTGCGCAGCAGGTTCCAGTCGAGCCGGTCGTGCAGGAAGCGGGCGGCTTCGGTGCGGGGAGTCGTCATGGCAGGAGGGCGGCGGCCAGGCCGTCGACATAAGTCACGCTAATGATGTGAATAATAATTAGAAATTGGATTAATGTCAGCCCGCCGCTTATAAATCTCCCACTGCAGTGCCATCCGACGCGCGCAGCACCAAGAGAGGAGACTTCCCATGACTTCCACGCTGCCCCCGCCGCGCCAGCCCAAACGGGCCGCGGCGGCCGCTTTCATCGGCACGGCGATCGAGTGGTACGACTTTTATATCTACGCCACCGCCGCCGCGCTGGTGTTCGGCGAACTGTTCTTTCCGTCGGACGACCCCTTCATCAGCACCATGGCGTCGTTCGGGACATTCGCGGTGGGCTTCTTTGCCCGCCCGCTCGGCGCGGTCGTGTTCGGCCACCTGGGCGACCGCTTCGGGCGCAAGCGCGCGCTCATGACCACGCTGGTGATGATGGGCGTGGCCACGGTCGGCGTGGGGCTGATGCCCGCGCGCCTGCCGGTGCCGTGGCTGGCGCCGGCGCTGCTGGTGCTGCTGCGCATCGTGCAGGGCATCTCCGCCGGCGGCGAGTGGGGCGGCGCGGTGCTGATGGCGGGCGAGCACGCGCCGGAAGGGCGCCGCACTTTCTTTGCCTCGTTCGCGCAGCTCGGCAGTCCGGCCGGACTGCTGCTGTCGCTGCTTGCGTTCCGCGCGGTGAGTTCGCTGGACCACGCGGACTTTATGAGCTGGGGCTGGCGCCTGCCGTTCCTGGCCAGCGCGGCGTTGCTGCTGGTCGGCGTGATGATCCGGCTCGGCGTGAGCGAGTCGCCGGAATTCGAGAGCGAGCGGCACAAGCAGCCCGCCGCGCGGCTGCCGGTGGTCGAGGTGTTCCGCGGTTACGGGGCGCTGGTGGCCCTGTGCATCGGGGCCAATACCTTCGGCATCGCCGGAGTCTACTTCACCAACACCTTCATGATCTCGTACACCACGCAATATGTCGGCGTGACGAAGTCGCTGATCCTCGACTGCCTGTTCGCCGTGGCGGTGATCCAGTTCCTCACGCAGCCGCTTGCCGCGCTGCTGGCGGAGAAGTTCGGCGAGGCGCGCTTCCTCAAGGCGGCGGCGCTGTGCGCGATGGTCTCGCCGTATCCGATGTTCCTGCTGGTGCGCAACGGCGACGGGCTTTCGCTGACGGCCGGCATCGCGATGGCGGTGGTCTTCCTGGCTTCGTTCTACTCGGTGATCGCCGGTTTCGTGGCCGGCGTGTTTCCCATCCGCGTGCGCTACTCGGCCATCTCGCTGTCGTACCACGTGTGCGGCGCCGTCGCCGGCGGCATGACGCCGCTGGTGGGCACCTGGCTTGCGCACCGCTACGTCGGCCAGTGGTGGCCGCTCGCGGTGTTCTATTCCTGCCTGGCCGCGTTGTCCCTGGCCTGCATCGTGGCGCTCGGCGCGCTCAAGCAGCGCCACGCCGCGGCCCGGGGCACCGTCGCGCAGGCTGTCCATCAATGAGGAAAGACATGCTGACCTATTTCCATCCCGAACAGTTGCGGCACCATCCCCGCACCTATTTCTCGCGCGGCCAGATGCGCACGCCGCAGGAAGTGCCGGAGCGCGCGCTGCGCCTGCTGGAGGCGGTGAAGAAGCTGGAATTCGAGGTGCGCGAGCCCGCCGATTTCGGCCACGCCCCGCTGACCGCCGTGCACGGCATGGACTACCTGCGCTTTCTCGAAGAGGCGCATGCGCAGTGGAAGCAGATGCCGCAGGACTGGGGCGACGAGGTCATGTCCAATATCTTCGTGCGCGAGAACAATCCGCTGCGCGGGATCCTGGCCAAGGCCGCGCGCTACCTGACCGACGGGAGCTGCCCGGTCGGGCCGCACACGTACCGCTCGGCCTACTGGTCGGCGCAGAGCGCCGTGGCCGGCGCGCGCGCCGTCGTCGATGGCGCGCGGCAGGCCTATGCGCTGTGCCGCCCGCCGGGCCACCACGCGCGCGTCGATGGCGCCGGCGGGCTGTGCTACCTGAACAACGCGGCCATCGCGGCGCAGGCGCTGCGCGAGCGCTTCGGCCGCGTGGCCATCCTCGACACCGACATGCACCACGGCCAGGGCGTGCAGGAGATCTTCTACCGCCGCGCCGACGTCATGTACGTGTCGATCCACGGCGACCCCGTCAACTTCTACCCGGTGGTGGCCGGCTACGAGGAAGAGCGCGGCGCGGACGAAGGCGACGGCTACAACGTCAACCTGCCGATGCAGCACGGCGCGGGCGAGGACGTCTTCTTCGCGCAGCTTGACACGGCACTGCGCGCCGTGGCGCGCTTCGAAGCCGACGCGCTGGTGCTCGCGCTCGGCTTCGACATCTACAAGGATGACCCGCAATCGGCGGTCGCGGTGACGACGCAGGGCTTTGCCCGCCTCGGCGCGGCCGTCGCCGCGCTCGGGCTGCCCACGCTGATCGTGCAGGAGGGCGGGTACCACATCGAAAGCCTGGACGCGAACGCGCGGGCCTTCTTCGGCGGCTTCCTGGAAGGCCGCCGCGCGACGTGACGGCACCGCGCATCGGCAACGCCGCGCTCATAGCCATGACAAACATCCTCATCGACCCGGAGACCAAATTGAACACCACCCCGACCAACCAGTCGCTCCATGCCAGGCGCCTCGCCGCCACGCCGCGCGGCGCCCCCGCGCAGGCGGATTTCTTCGCGCGCCGCGCGCGCAACGCGGAATTGTGGGACGTGGAGGGCCGGCGCTACATCGACTTCGGCGGTGGCGTCGGCGTGCTCAACACCGGCCATGCGCACCCGCGCATCACGGCGGCGGTGCAGGCGCAGGTGGAGGCGTTCTCGCATACCTGCTACAGCGTGGTGCCGTACGAGAGCTACGTCGGCCTGGCCGAGCGCCTCAATGCGCTGGCGCCGATCGGCGGGGAGAAGAAGACCGCGTTCTTCACCACCGGCGCCGAGGCGGTGGAGAACGCCATCAAGGTGGCGCGCGCCCACACCGGCCGTGCGGCCACCATCGCGTTCACGGGCGGCTTTCATGGCCGCACGCTGCTCGGCATGGGGCTCACGGGCAAGATGCATCCCTACAAGGTCGGCTTCGGTCCGTTTCCCGGGGATATTTTCCACGTGCCGTTTCCCTCGCACGGCGTGTCGGCGGCCGAGTCGCTGCAAAGCATCGAGCAGTTGTTCCGCACCGTGGTGGAGCCGTCGCGCGTGGCGGCGGTCATCGTCGAGCCGGTGCAGGGCGAAGGCGGCTTCAATGTCGCCCCGCCGGCGCTGATGCAGGGCCTGCGCAGCCTGTGCGACCGGCACGGCATCGTGCTGGTCGCCGACGAGGTGCAGGCCGGATTCGGCCGCACCGGGCGCTGGTTCGCCACCGAGCATAGCGGCGTGGAGCCGGACCTGATCACCGTGGCCAAGAGCCTCGCCGGCGGCTATCCGCTGTCGGGACTGATCGGCAAGGCAGCCATCATGGACGCCGCCGAGCCCGGTGGCCTGGGCGGCACCTACGCGGGCAGCCCGGTCGCCATCGCCGCGGCGCATGCCGTGCTCGACGTGATCGCCGACGAGCAACTGCTCGCGCGCGCCGACGCGCTGGGCGGCAGGCTGGTGAGCCGCCTCGAGGCGCTGCGCGGCGAAGTGCCCGCCATTGCCGACGTGCGCGGCCAGGGCAGCATGGTCGCGGTCGAGTTCGGCGTGCCCGGCGAAGGCCCGCGCGCATTCGATCCCGCGCTGGCCAGGCGCGTGCAGTCGCTGGCGTGGCAGAAGGGGCTGATCCTGCTGATGTGCGGGCCCGGGCCCAGCGCGATCCGCTTCCTTTACCCGCTGACCATCGAGGACCGCGTGTTCGACGAAGCCCTGGACATCCTGGCGGGCTGCATCCGGGAGGCGGCATGACGCTGGAACGCTTTGCGCACTACATCGACGGCGCGTGCGCCGCGCCGGCCGGCGGCCAGTATCTCCCGAGCGACAATCCGTTCACCGGGCAGCCATGGGCGGAAATCGCCAGGGGCGACGCGCGCGACGTGGACCACGCCGTGCAGGCCGCGCACCGGAGCCTGAAGTCCGGCGCGTGGCCGGCGCTCACCGCCAGCGAGCGCGGCCTGCTGCTGCACCGGCTCGGGGACCGCATCGCCGCGCACGCCGCGCGGCTTGCGGCCATCGAGGTGCGCGACAACGGCAAGCTGCTGTCCGAGATGTCCGCGCAGCTGCACTATGTGCCGAAGTGGTTCCACTACTTCGGCGGGCTGGCGGACAAGGTCGAAGGGCGCGTGATTCCGCTGGACAAGAAGGGCTACTTCAACTTCACCCGGCACGAGCCGCTCGGCGTGGTCGCCATCGTCACGCCGTGGAACTCGCCGCTGATGCTGCTGGCGTGGAAGCTCGCGCCGGCGCTGGCGGCGGGCTGCACGGTCGTCATCAAGCCCTCCGAGTACACCTCGGCGTCCACGCTCGCGCTGATGAAGCTGGTCGAGGAAGCCGGCTTCCCGCCCGGCGTGGTGAACGTCGTCACGGGGCTGGGCGGCGAAGCCGGCGCCGCGCTGGTGGCGCATCCGCTGGTGCGCAAGGTGACCTTCACCGGCGCCGACGGCACCGGCCGGCTGATCGCGCAGCAGGCCGCGCGCGACCTGAAGCACGTCGGGCTGGAGTTGGGCGGCAAGTCGCCCAATATCGTGTTTGCCGACGCCAACATCGAGGATGCGGTCAATGGCGCCGTGTCCGGCATCTTCGCCGCGACCGGACAGACCTGCATCGCCGGCTCGCGCCTGCTGCTGCAGGACGAGATCTACGACGACGCCATGGCGCGCCTGCTGGCGATCGCGCGCGCCGCGCGCATGGGCGACCCGATGGACGCCGGCACGCAGATCGGCCCGGTCACCACGCGCGCGCAATACGAGAAGGTGCTGTCGTACATCGACATCGGCCGGCGCGAAGGCGCCCGGGTGGTGCTCGGCGGCGGGCCCGCCAGCCGTCCGGAATGCGGCCAGGGCTGGTTTGTCGAGCCGACCATCTTCGCCGGCGTGGACAACCGCATGCGCATCGCGCAGGAAGAGGTCTTCGGGCCGGTGCTGTCGGTCATCCGCTTCAAGGACGAGGCGGAGGCGGTGGCGATAGCCAACGACGTGCGCTTCGGCCTGGGCGCGGGCGTCTGGACCGGCGACATCGGCCGCGCCTTCCGCATGGCCGAGCGCGTGGAGTCCGGCACGGTATGGGTCAATACCTATCGCGCGGTCAGCTACATGTCGCCGTTCGGGGGCTACAAGGACTCGGGCCTCGGGCGCGAGAACGGGGCCGACGCCATCCTCGAATACCTGCAGACCAAGAGCGTCTGGATCAACACCGGCGCGGCAACGGCAAATCCGTTCGTGATGCGCTAGCGGTGCCGATGCCCCGGCCGCCGGCCGCCGGCCGGCGCACGGAACGCCGTTGCCGCCTTCGGCCCGGGGCCGCGTCGCCGGCGGCGGCGCCGGCCGGGCTGACCTACCGCGAAACCGCGGTGGTCTACACCGTCGGCGAGCCCATCGCCATCAACGCGCCTGCCAGCAGCGGCGGTCCGATCACGGGCTACAGCATTGCGCCGGCCCTGCCTGCGGGACTGACCCTCGACGCGCAGACCGGCGTCATCAGCGGAACGCCGACCGTTACCGTCGCCGAAACGCTCTATACCATCACCGGCACCAACGCGGCGGGCACGGTCGTCGTCACGTTGCGCCTGGCCGTGCAGGCGGCCCCGGTCGCGCCGGCCAGCCTGGCCTACGATACGCCCGCGGCGTTGTACGTGGCGGCGGAAGCCATCGTTCCCAATACCCCGCGGGTGACCGGCGGCGCGGCCTCGGCGTTTACGGTCGCGCCGGCGTTGCCGGCCGGCCTGAGCCTCAATGCGCAAACCGGCGCGATCACCGGTACCCCGGCGGCGGTCCAGTCGCAGGCAACGTACACGGTCACCGCCAGCAACCGGGCAGGCTCGGCCCAGGCGCAGGTTCGGATCTCGGTCACCGCGCGCGGCAGCTGGGCGTCCGTCGCGACCCTTCCCACGGCGCGGCATTATTTCTCCGTGTCGCTGCTCCATGACGGCAAGGTGCTTGCCACCGGCGGCTACACGGGCTCCGGCGTCACCAACTCGGTGGCCATCCATGATCCCGCCGCGGGTAACTGGGCGGCCGCGGCCGGCATGATCGGCCCCCGCTCCGACCATTCGGCCACGGTGCTGCCCGATGGCAGGGTGCTGGTCGCCGGCGGGCAAGTCTCGCTGACGACATCCGTGGCAACCGCGGAGATCTACGACCCCGCCACCGGCACCTGGCGGGCCGCCGCCAGCATGGCCGAGGCGCGCACGCGGCACACGGCCACGCTGCTGCCCAATGGCAAGGTCCTGGTCATCGGCGGTGTCATTTACCAAGGCAGCATCGGTTTCTCGCAAACGGCCGAGTTGTATGACCCCGCGTCCGACACCTGGACCCTCCTGAACACGCGGCTGGCCAGCGCGCGCGGCCAGCACGCCGGCGAGCTGCTGCCCGACGGCAGCGCCGTGCTGGTGATCGGCGGCGTCAATGCCGGGGGGTACGTGTCGTCCGCCGAGCTGTTCCCGGTCAACGACAGCGGTGCCACCACGCAAATGCCGATGGGCGCGAGCGGCAATGTCTTCCAATCGGCGCGCCTTGCCGACGGCAGCGTGCTGGCGACGTCGGACATCAGCACTACCGCGTGGCGCTTCCATCCAGCAACCTCGAGCTGGACGACGAGCAATCTCAACAGCGCGCGCACCCTGCCGACCATGACCACGCTGGCCGACGGGCGCGTGCTGCTGGCCGGCGGCAGCGACCTGGACACTGCCGAAATCTACAATCCCGACGCCAATGCCTGGACCACGGCGGCATCGATGTCCGTGGCGCGCAGGGCAGCCGCGGCGACCTTGCTGACCGACGGCAGCGTGCTGGTCGTCGGCGGGTTCTCCTCCGGGGGCAGCGAACTCGATGCTGTCGAGCGCTATGCTCCATGATCCGCCGATATCCGCCGCTTCACGATGCGAGCCGCCCGGACGCCGCGGGCACGGCAGGGCAGGCCAGCCGCCGGGCAGCGCTATACTTCCGCGTTTTCATTGCCGCCGCCCGGCACCAAGGATCATCCATGAGCACATTGCCCTCCTGCCCGAAATGCAATTCCGAGTTCACGTACGAAGACGGGAGCGTCTACATCTGCCCGGAATGCGCGCATGAATGGCCGGCGCAGGCCGCCGCGCCGGCCGAGGCGGCCGGGCGGGTCTATCGCGATGCGGCCGGCAATATCCTGCAGGACGGCGATACCGTCACCGTCATCAAGGACCTCAAGCTCAAGGGTTCGGCCGGCGTGGTCAAGATGGGCACCAAGGTGAAGAACATCCGGCTGGTGGACAGCGATCACGACATCGATTGCAAGATCGACGGCTTCGGTGCGATGAGCCTGAAATCGGAGTTCGTCAGGAAGGCATGAGCGCGCGCATGGCGCGCCGCGAGCGGATTTCGCTCAGCCCGCGCACGGCTCGCCGAACATCATCCGGTGGCCGTCGACGGTCTCGATGGCGAACTCCCGCATCTCCCAGGGTTCCGTTCGCAGCGGCTTGATGACGTTCGCCCCGCGCTCCGCCAGTTCGGCATGGAGCTTGTCGATCTCCTGGACCTGGATATAGGCGATATAGGCGTGGTCTCCGGTCGCGCCGACCGGCATCGCGTCCGGGCATTCTCCCGCCATGATGATGCAGGCGTCGCGCACGAACAGGCGCCAGCCCGGCAGCTCTTCCCAGGACACCTTGAAGCCGAGTACGTCCCGGTAGTACGACGCCGAGCGCGCAAGATCAGGTACGCCGATCACGTAGCGAGGTTGCGTGAGCATGTGAGAACTCCGATTTGTGCTGGCGGCCGCGAAGCCGGGCCGGGGATGAGCACGCATTATTCACGCGAACGAAGCCGCCCGCAACGATTGCCCGGGCGCCGGGCGGCAACTGCCTGGTGGCTGCCTACGGTTTGGGCGCATCGGCCATCCAATGGGGAACCGCACTCGTCCGCGACCGTTGCGCCTCGCCGCAATAATCCGCCCCGGCAAACTTCGCCCGCGCGCGCTGCGCGGGGACCGGGACCCAGTGGACCGTGAGAGAGTCCTGTTCGCGCCCCGGCTTGCCGACGATGGCGCCCGAGTCGTCCCGCTCGGCGTACGCCGAGAATGGCGTGCCGACAGGCTTTCGCTGGTCGTCGAGATGCCACGCGCATACCATCAGGTAGCGCGGCGTCTGAGCCAGCGCAAGCGGCGCCTTCGGCGTGACGAACTCGCGCCGGGCGCTGGCGGGCCGCAAGGTCGGGCGGTAGTCGGTCTGGGCAAGCCAGACGACATCGCCGTTATCCATGGCCCCGAAGGCGACGACGGCGCCCGGATCGGAACCGGCGTTTGCCCAGTTCAGGTTGAGCAAGATGGTGTAGTGCTGCTTCTCTCCCTTCTTGCCGGCGTTGCTGGTAAAGCCCGTCACGGCGCCGGTCGCGACCGGGTCGGTGTTCTGGGCCAGTCCCGGCACGGCATTGCAGGCCGCCAGGACGCATGCGAAGCATGCCGTTCTGTTCAAGCGCATGGGTGGCTCCTTCGAGGCCGGTCGCGAAAGCTCTACCACTACCACCGCTGCCGGTCCGGCTGTGTGCGGCACCGAACCGTGGCGTGCCGTGCGCCATCGGGATGCCGATGCTTGCCGATGCTTGCCGTTGTTGGCCGAGCGGCCCCGACGCCCGCGGCGCCCCAGCGCGCCCACGCCCCACGCCCCGACGTCCTAGCGCTCGCGCGCGAAGCGGCCCGGCGGCTGGCCCACGTGCCGGCTGAACGCGGTGCTGAAGGTGCTTGCCGAGCCGTAGCCGACGCGTTCGGCGACCTCGGCGATCCCGCAGTCCTGGCGGCGGAGCAGATCCTTCGCGATGGCCATGCGCCAGGCGAGCAGGTACTCCATCGGCGGCATTCCCACGGTGCGCGCGAAGTGCTCGAAGAATGCCGAGCGCGACAGCGCCGCCTTCTTCGCAAGCTGGGCCACCGTCCACGGGCGCGCGGGATCGGCATGCATGTGGCGTATCGCCGCGCCGAGCCGGGCATCGGCCAGTCCGCGCAGCAGCCCCGGCGGCGCATCCTCGCCCGCCGTCGCGCGCAGCGCTTCGATGAGCAGCACCTCCACGAGGCGCGTGAGCACGAGATCGCGGCCCGAGCGCCGTTCGCCCGCTTCCTCGCCGACCAGGCGCACCAGCACCGCAAGCCGCTCGGCGCCGCGCACATGCACGAGTGCCGGCAGCAGCGGCACCAGCAAGTCCGCGTCGGACGAGTCGAAGACGAAGTAACCGCCGAGCAGGCGCACGTCGGGGCGCCCGCCACGCGTGCCGTGGCGGACCTCGCCGGCCGGCGCGGGTGTCAGCTTCGGGTCGATGCGCTCGGGCGTGACCGCCTCGAAGCCCGACAGGACGAAGCCCGGCGTTGCCGGCAGGAGCACGAAGTCGCCCGCCTCGAGCGTGAGTGCCGCGTGGCCGTCGACGGCGAGACGGCAGCGCCCCGCGAGCACGGCGCAGAAGCTCGGCTGGCCGAATTCCGCGTAGCGGACGCCCCAGCGGCCGGCGCCGCTGATGCATTTCGAGAACACGGCACGCGGCTGGAGCAGCGAGATGACCTGCGACAGGGGATCGCTCATGTCTGGACGATGGCAAACGAAAATTGGACTTCCCATTGTAGGAAGTCCGGCGCATTGCCGCTATCGTGGCGGACGTCGAAACCCCAATCGGATGCGTCATGAAAACTGTGTTGATTACCGGCTGCTCTTCCGGCTACGGCCTCGAAACCGCGCGCCATTTCCATGCGCAGGGCTGGCATGTCGTGGCCACCATGCGCACGCCGGACCAGGACGTCCTGCCCCGCTCGGACCGGCTTCGCGTGCTGGCGCTCGACGTGACCCGGCCCGCCAGCATCGCCGCGGCGCTGGAAGCGAGCGGCCCCGTCGACGTGCTCGTCAACAACGCGGGCATCGGCCTTTTCGGCGCGTTCGAGGCTACCCCGATGGCCACGGTGCGCGAGGTGTTCGAGACCAACACCTTCGGGGCCATGGCGATGACGCAGGCGGTGCTGCCGCAGTTCCGCGCGCGCCGGTCGGGGGTGGTGGTAAACGTGACCTCGAGCGCGACGCTGGCGCCGCTGCCGATGGTCGCCGCCTACACCGCGAGCAAGCAGGCTGTCGAGGGGTTCACCGCGTCGCTGGCGCTCGAGCTCGCGGCGTTCGGCGTGAGCGTGAAGCTGGTCGAGCCGGGCTACGGGCCGGGCACGCGCTTTACGGCCAACGGGGGCGCGCGCATGGCGGGCCTGGTTCCCGAAGCCTACGCACCCGTGGCGCAGCGCATCTTCGCTGCATTGGCGCAGCCGGCCGCGCTGACGACCCAGGCCGACGTGGCCGAGGCGGTATGGCGTGCCGCGAACGACAGGTCGGGGCTGCTGCGGTTTCCGGCCGGCGCCGACGCGGTGGCGCTGGCCAATTCGAGATAGCCCGGCGGCATTCCGTTTCGCCGGCGCGCGGGGGCAGGCGGCACCCCGCCGGCCCGGGTTCCGAAAGACGCCGCCGTGCGAATCGGAAACGCCGTTGCCTCCCGTGCAATCGGCGCGGACTTGCGCAGACCATGCTCCGTTCATTCCCCCGAGAAACGGAGCAAGTGCATGTCGACCGAAACGAAGTGCCCGTTCAACCATGCCGCCGGCAGCGGCACGTCGAACCGCGACTGGTGGCCCGACCGGCTGAACCTGAGGATCCTGCGCCAGAACTCGCCCCTGTCCGACCCGATGGACGAGGACTTCGACTACGCCGAGGCATTCAGGCGCCTCGACCTCGCGGCGGTGAAGCAGGACCTGCGGGCACTGATGACGGCCTCGCAGGACTGGTGGCCGGCGGACTTCGGCAACTACGGCCCCTTCTTCGTCCGCATGGCATGGCACAGCGCCGGCACATACCGCACCGGGGACGGGCGCGGCGGCGCCGGATCTGCCCAGCAGCGCTTCGCGCCCCTCAACAGCTGGCCCGACAACGTCAACCTCGACAAGGCGCGCAGGCTGGTCTGGCCGGTCAAGCAGAAATATGGCCGCCACATCTCGTGGGCCGACCTCATTGTCCTGACCGGCACGGTCGCGCTGGAATCGATGGGGTTCAAGACCATCGGCTTCGCCGGCGGCCGCATCGATGCCTGGGAGCCGGACGAAGCCGTCTACTGGGGCTCGGAAACCACTTGGCTGGGCGACGACAGGCGCTACTCGGGCGCGCGGCAACTGGAGAAGCCGCTGGCCGCCGTGCAGATGGGCCTGATCTACGTCAATCCGGAAGGCCCCGACGGCAACCCCGATCCGCTGGCCGCGGCCGCGGACATCCGCGAGACGTTTGCCCGCATGGCGATGGACGACGAAGAGACGGTGGCGCTGATCGCCGGCGGCCACACCACCGGCAAGACTCACGGTGCCGCCCCCGCGCCGCATCTCGGGCCCGAGCCGGAAGCGGCCGGCGTCGAGGAGCAGGGGCTGGGCTGGAAGAACAGCTTCGGCGCCGGCAACGGCGACGACACCATCACGAGCGGCCTCGAAGTCATCTGGACCACCACGCCCACGCGGTGGAGCAACAACTTCTTCGAAAACCTGTTCGGCTACGAGTGGGAGCTGACCAGGAGCCCGGCCGGCGCGCACCAGTGGAAGCCGAAGGGCGATGCCGGCGCCGGGACCGTGCCGGATCCGGTCGACCCGGCCAGGCGCCGCGCCCCCTCGCTGCTGACCACCGATCTTGCCCTGCGCTTCGATCCGGCCTACGAGAAGATCTCGAGGCGCTTCCATGCCCATCCGGATCAGTTCGCCGACGCGTTCGCCCGGGCGTGGTTCAAGCTGACCCACCGCGACATGGGCCCGCGCGCCCGCTATCTCGGCCCGGACGTGCCGGCGGAAGAATTCATCTGGCAAGACCCGATCCCCGCTGTCGACCATGCGCTGATAGACGAGCAGGACGTCGCTGCGCTCAAGGGCAAGATCCTGGCGTCAGGCTTGTCCGTGCCGGAACTGGTGTCGACCGCCTGGGCGTCGGCGTCCACGTTCCGCGGCTCCGACAAGCGCGGCGGTGCCAACGGCGCCCGCATCCGCCTCTCGCCGCAGAACGCATGGGAGGTCAACCAGCCGGCCCGGCTGTCCGCGGTGCTGGAGACGCTCGAGGGCATCCGGCTTGCATTCGACGGCGCCCGGTCCGGCGGCAAGAAAGTCTCGCTCGCCGACCTGATCGTGCTGGCGGGCTGCGCCGGCGTCGAGCAGGCCGCGCGGAATGCCGGCCATGCGGTGACGGTGCCGTTCGCGCCGGGGCGCATGGACGCCGCGCAGGCGCAGACCGACGCGCAGGCCTTTGCCGTGCTCGAACCGATGGCCGATGGCTTTCGCAACTACCTCGGCGGAACGTGCGCCGCTTCGCCCGAGGCGCTGCTGGTCGACAAGGCGCAGTTGCTGACGCTGACCGCGCCGGAGATGACGGTGCTCGTTGGCGGCATGCGCGTGCTGGGCGCCAACTTCGGTCAGGCTCCGCACGGCGTGTTCACCGGGCGGCCCGGGACGCTGACCAACGACTTCTTCGTGAACCTGCTCGACATGGGCACGGAGTGGAAAGCGGTGTCCGATGCCGGGAACGTATTCGAAGGGCGTGAGCGCGCGACTGGCGGATTCCGCTGGACCGCCACGCGCGTCGATCTCGTCTTCGGCTCGAACCCGCAGTTGCGCGCGCTGGCGGAAGTCTACGGCAGCGCGGACGCCGGGGAAAAGTTCGTCCGCGACTTCGTCGCGGCCTGGGCCAAGGTGATGAACCTCGATCGTTTCGACCTCGCGTGAGCGGGAGCCGGTCAGTCCCAGGCGGGCGCCCACGCGATGCTGCGCCGGCCGATCAGGCGCAGGTCGCGCCGCCTTAACTGGCCGATGCGCCGCATCTCGTCCGCGCTCAGGTCGAAGCCGGCGCTGGCAAGGTTGGCATCGATGTGCGCCGGCCGGGCCGACTGGGTAACGACGCCCAGGCCCTGCTGGAGGATCCAGCGCAGCACCACCTGCGCGGGCGTCTTGCCGTGCGCGCGGGCGATGTCGGCCAGCAGCGCTGCGCCGTTGGCTTGCGCGAACACGGCGCCGCGCGCCAGCGGGGAAAACGCCTGCAGCGCGATGCCCGTGTTTGCCGACGCGCGCAGCAGCGCCGCGCCGTCGAGCAGCGGGTGGAACTCGATCTGGTTGAGCGCCAGCGGCACCGGCGCCGCGGCCGCCGCCAGGTGCATCTGCGCCGGCGTGAAATTGCTGATGCCGACCGCGCGCGCCAGCCCGGCGTCGCGCGCTTCGGCCAGCCACCGCATCAGCGCGGGGATCTCCTGGTCGGCCACCGGGAAATGGGCCAGCACGGTGTCGGCGTAGTCCAGCTCCATGCTGTCCAGGCTGCGGCGCAGCGACGGCAGGAAGTCCCGTTCGCTGAAGTTCGGCGGCGCGATCTTGGTCGTCACGCGGAACCGGTCGCGCGGCAGGCCGGTGCGGCGCAGCGCCGTGCCGAGGTCTGCCTCGTTGCCGTAGATCTGCGCGGTGTCGAAGGCACGGAATCCCGCCTCGACGGCGTGGCGGACGGCGGCTTCCAGCGCCGCGCCCCGCAGCGGATAGGTGCCATAGACGATGTGGTCCTGCATGTGCTTGCTCCGTTCTGGAATGGCTGCGATTGTATTGACGGGGTGGGCACGCGATAATCGCTGCGCAGTCCAATTCAGCTTTTGAGGAACTGAAACGATGGATCGAATCGATGCGCTGCGCCTGTTCATCGATGTTGCCGAGACCGGCAGCTTCTCCGGCGTGGCCCGGCAGCGCACGGTGGCGACATCGACGGTGACGCTGGCGGTGGGCCAGCTCGAGCAGGAATTCGGCGCCACGCTGATCACGCGCTCGACGCGGCGGCTGGTGTTCACGCACGAGGGCCTGGCGCTGCTGGCGGATGCGCGCCGCATCGTGTCCGACTGGGACACGGCGCTCGCGGGCCTGAAAGCGGACGGGCCGCTGGCCGGGCCGATACGCGTGACGTCGACGAACGACTTCGGCCGCATGCAGTTGCGGCCCTTGCTGGACCGCTTCCAGGACCTCCATCCCGGCATCCACATGAGCCTGGTACTGAGCGACAGCACCATCGACCTCATCGACGAGCATATCGACCTGGCGCTGCGCAACGGCCCGCTGGTGGATTCGGCCCTGCATGCGCGCCTGCTGGTGCGCGGCGAGCGGCTGGTCTGCGCGTCGCCGGACTACTGGCGCCGGTGCGGCAAGCCCGCGCTTCCCGGCGACCTGGCGGGCCACAACTGCCTGATCCTGGCGCGCCCCGGCGCGCCGCTGGCGGCGTGGCCGTTTCGCGTGGCGGGCAAGCCGCTGAACGTGAAGGTGTCCGGCGACCGTCAGGCCAGCGACGGCGGCGTGCTGCGCGAATGGGCGGTGGAGGGCAAGGGCGTGGTCATCAAGAACCGCTGGGACATCCGCGAGGAACTGGCGGCGGGCACGCTGGAGACGGCGCTGGACGACTACGTGGCGGAACAGATCGACCTGTACGCGGTCTATCCGGCCGCCTCGCCGAGCCGCCGCGTGACGGCGCTGATCGATTTCCTGGCCGCGGAACTTGCCGTGTCCTGAGGCGGGGCATGCAAGCGGGCACCGTCATGCCCGGCCGCGCCATCTTCGTGAAAACTCAAAAGGTGTATTGCGATGGTGCCCCGTTATCAAGGACTCCTCCGGGCACTACGATGAATCCATTGTTCGCGCTGACGTTGTGTCCCGCCGGGCGATATCACTTGCAAAAGGATTCATCATGAATATCGATTTGACTGGAAAGACCGCCATCGTCACCGGCTCCACCCGGGGTATCGGCTACGCCATCGCCGCCGGGCTGGCCCGCACGGGCGCAACGGTGGTGATCACGGGCCGCCGGCAGGCCGAGGTCGAGCGCGCGCTGTCCGCGCTGCGCGCGGCGGTGCCGGGCGCGCAAGTGCGCGGCGTGGCGGCCGACCTGGGCAGCGCGGCCGGCTTCGATGTGCTCAAGGCCGCCGAGCCGCATGCGGACATCCTGGTCAACAACGTCGGCATCTTCAACCCGCAGCCGTTCGCGGAGATTCCCGACGAGGAATGGACCCGCTTCTTCGAAATCAACGTCATGTCCGGCGTGCGCGCGAGCCGCATCTACCTGCCGGGCATGCAGCAGAAGAACTGGGGCCGCATCGTCTTCATCTCGTCGGAGTCGGCGCTCAACATTCCCGCGGACATGATCCACTACGGTTTCACCAAGACCAGCAACCTGGCCATCTCGCGCGGGCTGGCCAAGAGCGTGGCGGGCACCGGCATCACCGTCAACGCGGTGCTGCCAGGGCCGACCCTGTCCGAAGGCGTGCAGGACATGGTGGCGCCGGGCAGCGACAAGGCCACGGCCGAGCGCCTGGCGAACGAGTTCGTCAAGACGCACCGCGGCTCGTCCATCATCCAGCGGGTCGCCACTCCGGAGGAGGTCGCCAACATGGTGGTGTATGCCTGCTCGACGCAAGCGTCGGCCACCACCGGCGCGGCCTTGCGGGTCGACGGCGGCGTCGTCGAGACCATCGCCTGAACGGGACGCGCATCTCCCAGCCTCATCAAGGTACAAAGACATGACGCAACTGATCTCCAAGCTGCAATGGCGCTACGCGACCAAGAAATACGACCCGGCCAGGGTCGTGCCGCACGACAAGCTGGAACGCATCGTCGAGGCGATCCGCCTGGCGCCCACCTCCAGCGGGCTGCAACCGTTCGAGCTGATCGTCATCCGCAATCCTGAACTGCGCCGCAAGATCCTGCCGCTCGCCTATGGCCAGCCGCAGGTCGCGGAGTGCTCCCATCTGCTGGTGCTGGCCGCCTGGGCCGACGTGACGGCGGAGCGCATCGACATGATGTTCGACCTGACCAATACCGAGCGCGGGTCGACCAACGAAGGCTGGGAAGCGTACCGCCAGGTGCTGATTGCCAGGCACACCGGGCAGGACGCGGAAGCCAATTTCCAGTTCGCCGCGCGCCAGGCGTATATCGGCCTGGGGGCGGGCCTGATCGCCGCGGCGTTCGAGGAGGTCGACTCGACGCCGATGGAGGGCTTCGATGCGGCCGCGCTCGACGAGCTGCTCGGGCTGCCCGCCAGGCAGCTGCGCAGCGTCAGCATGCTGGCGCTCGGGTACCGCGAAGCGGCCGGCGACTGGCTCGTGGGCCTGAAGAAGGTGCGCCGCCCGCGCGAGGACTTCGTCACCGACCTGGCGTGACTGCCGATGAGGAGCGCGGCGCCTGGCGCCGCGCTCCGGTCCGCTTCGAACCATCCGCCTTTGCCGCGAGGACCAGGCTGCCGGCTTGTGCTCCGGCGCGCCTTCCCGGCCAAGGCATTGCCCGCAAGGCCTTCGATCATGGAAACCGTTTCCACCGCACCCGCGCCGGGACCGGCGCAGCAGCAACATCAAGGCCGCTCGCCGCTGGCGCTCTATGCGCTGACGGTGGGCGCCTTCGGCATCGGCACGACCGAATTCGTCATCATGGGCTTGCTGCTGCAGCTGGCGACCGACCTGCACGTCAGCGTGGCCACGGCCGGCCTGCTGATCTCGGGCTACGCGCTGGGCGTCTTCGTCGGCGCGCCGCTGCTGACCGCGGCCATGAGCCGCGTGCCGCGCAAGACCGCGCTGCTGGCCCTGATGGCCATCTTCACGCTGGGCAACCTCGCCTGTGCGCTGGCGCCCGGTTATGGCGTGCTGATGGCCGCGCGCGTCGTCACCTCGCTTGCCCACGGCACCTTCTTCGGTGTCGGCGCGGTCGTGGCGACCAGCCTCGTGCCGGCCGACCGCAAGGCATCGGCCATCTCGACCATGTTCACCGGCCTGACCGTGGCCACGCTGCTCGGCGTGCCGGCCGGCGCCTGGCTGGGCCTGCACCACGGCTGGCGCTCGACCTTCTGGGCAGTCAGCCTGATTGGCCTGATCGCCATGGCCGTGATCGCGCTGTTCGTCCCGCGCCGCGAGGCCGGCAACGGCAGCGCCGTGTCCTTGCGCGAAGAGTTCAAGGTGCTGCGCCGCGTCCACGTGCTGCTGGGCCTGCTGTCGACGGTGCTGGGCTTCGCCGGCGTGTTCCTCGTCTTCACCTACGTGCAGCCGCTGCTGACGCAGGTCAGCGGCTTCGACGAGGCCGGCGTCTCGGCCATCCTGCTGGTGTTCGGCTGCGGCATGATCGTCGGCAATATCGCCGGCGGCCACCTGGCGGACCGGGCCCTCGTGCCGACCCTGCTCGGCTCGCTGGCCGTGCTGGCCCTGGTGCTGCTGCTCATGGGCTTCGCCATGGAGAGCCGCGTGGCGGCCGTGCTTTTTGTCGGCCTGCTCGGCGCGGCCGGCTTCGCCACGGTCGCGCCGCTGCAGCTGCGCGTGCTGCACAGCGCCCACGGCGACGGACAGAGCATGGCGTCGAGCCTGAACATCGCCGCCTTCAATCTCGGCAATGCCCTGGGCGCCTGGCTCGGCGGCGCCGTCATCGACCACGGTCCCGGCCTGGCCCGCCTGCCGTGGGCTGCCGCCGTCCTTACCGCGGCCGGGCTGGCCGTGGCCTGGATCAGCGTGAGGACCGGGCGCGGCGGGCAGTAGCGGCCTGCCGCCGCCTGCGTGGCAACCATGGCTAGCACATGGCCGACGCATGGCCGCCGGCCGCCGCGCCTTTCCCGTCAATGCCGCGCGGTATTCGCGGACCGTTCGCTCAGCGTCCAGCGGTCCGGCTGGAAGTTCACCTCGAATTGCGACAGGAACGACTGGCCCAGCAGGCCGTCGATCTTCGGGCCGAACGGCATGCCTTTCATGATCGCGACGGGAACGCTTGCCGCCTCGGCGGTGCCCAGCGTCACGGTCTTCGATGTGGCCAGCATGGCGTCGGTCACGCCGTTCGCCGTGCGCAGCTGTATGCGGCGCGCCTTTTCCTCGGACACGCCGGCCCGTTGCGCAAAGCCTTCGCTGAGCGACACGAAGCTGGCGCCGGTGTCCACGATGAACGTGCCCGGCAGGCCGTTGACCGAGACGCGCGCCGTCACCACTTCGCCGCGCTTGCGCGCGAACACCTGCGGCCGCGTGGCGGTCGCGCGCTCGCACTGGCCTTCCTGCGCGTACTTTTCCGCCAGCGCGCGCGCCTGCGCGGTATCGCGCCGGGCCGGATCCCAGCCGATCCACATGCGGACCAGGCCGCTCGCCTCGCATGGCTGCCCGGTTTTTGCCCTTGCCTCGGCGGCGCCGGCGAACACGTCGCCGGACAAACGGGAAGGCTGATCGGCGAGCGACAACACCGCCATATAGTCGTCGAGCGCTTCGCCATAGCGGCCGGCGCGGCGAAGGACTTCACCGCGCGCGAACCGCGCCTGCGCGCTCGTGCCGTTCTCGGCCACGACGCGGGTCGCCACCTCCAGCGCCGCGGACAGGTCGCCGATGGACGACAGGATCGGCACGGCGCCGGGCAGCAGCGCCACGCCCTGGGGGCATTTCCCGGCGAACTTGACCAGCACGTTGGCGGCCTCGCGCCGATAGCCCGCGTCGAGCAGTGCCCGGGCCAGTGAAGAGGCGGCCTGCCTGTCGCACGCCTCGCGGGTCAGTTCGTCGAGCGGCTTCGCGATCTCCGCGCGGGAAATCTGCCGCGCGGGCACGGCCTGGAGTTCATAGGCGCCGATGGTCTGCGCGTAGCGGCCCGTCTCGTCCGAACAGCCGGGCAGGAGACCCTGGATGGCGAAGCCAATGCATGCGGAAGGCAAATATCGGGTGGTAAATGACCTTGTCATATTTACGTGGTTTTCGCCCCATTCGGCGCAGCTTGCGATCGCGTATCAGGCTACTGGAAACGTGATGGCTTTGCTACCTCGAGACGGCAGGGCGCGGGCCATCGGCGTTGGGGGGACCGCACGAACACCACGCTGTCCGGGGGCCGCGGGACAACCACGCGGGCCATATCGGGAATCGCTCTGGCGCGGCAAGAGGCCGTCCGCTTGCCCGGGCGGAGGGAGCGGGAAGAAGCCCGTCTTTTCGCTAAGCGTTTTTCGCCGCCCAGTAATGCGACTCCACTTCCCGCAAATGCGCCAGCATCGCGGCTTCCGCCGCATCCGGCTGATGCGCGGCGATGGCCGAATAGATCCTGCTGTGGGCCTGGAAGGCTGCCTGCTCCGCGCCGGCCGATTGCAGGGAGGTCGCGCGCTGTTCTTCGAGCCAGCGGGCCATCGCGGTATGCAGCGCCAGGAAAATGGGATTGTCCGGGATGCGGGCGATGGCGAGGTGGAATTCCACGTCGGTCCGGGTGAATTCCGCGGCGTTGCCCAGCGCTTTCCGGTTGGCCTCGAGGGCCGCGCCAAGCGTGACGATGTCATCGTCGGAGGCGTGGCTTGCGGCGTAGCGCACCAGGGAAATCTCGTGCATCGTCCGCGCCTGCTGGAAATCGCGCACGCCTTCCGCGGTCGACAGCAAATGGCGCACGGCGCCCGACAGTTCGCCCACGAGGGCGTCCGCGGACGGGCGCGTGACATAGGCGCGCTCACCGTTGCGGATCACCACCAGCCCCATCTTCTGCAGCGCGAACAAGGCTTCCCGGATGGACGAGCGGCCTACCTGAAACGTGTCCATCAGTTCGCGCTCGGGAGGAAGGGTATCTCCGGGCCGCAACGCACCGCTCAGCATCATCGATTCGAGGCGCGACGCGACCTCTTCGTAGAGCTTTTTGCGGCGAATCGGCTGGCTGGGGATCGAAGATTCCATTTGTGCGGTCACTATGTCGGCTATCTGCCTATTAGACCATAGGCGCACCCTTATGTCTGCCTGGGTGGAAACATGGATTTCGGGCCAGACGCTGACGTAATCATCGGCGATCGAGGGTATTAATCGCCACATAAGATGTGGCGATCTGCATTGCGGCAAGGGTATACCCGATTTCAGGCAAAGATTTCTCGCACTTGGTCTGATAGGTGGATAGCATATGGTCTGATAGGTTCGTTAAACACACGCTGGCACGCATTGGAGACGGCATGAAAGCGCAGAAGAAACTGATCATCGAGGCACGTATCAACGAATACATGCCCAGGTCCGAGAATCCGAACATCCCTTACACCCCCGAGGAAATCGGACGGGAGGCCGCCAAGGCGCGCGAGGCCGGGGCCAGCATCATCCATTTCCACGCGCGGCAGCCCGACGGCAAGCCGGCCCATGACGCGCAGACCTTTGCCGCCTGCATCCGCGCCATTCGCGCCAATTGCGACTGCCTGGTATTTCCGACGCTCGGCCAGATTTCCAACGAAGGCGAGATGAGCCGGCTGGCCCATATCGAGGTGCTGTCGCAGTCGCCGGAAACGCAGCCGGATCTGGCGCCGATCGATTGCGGCAGCACCAACATCGACCGTTTCGACTACGTCGCGAACCGCTATCTCACGGGCCATCTCACCTACAAGAACGAGACCAGGATTCTCGAGGCATTTGCGCGCCGCCTGCCGGAGCTCGGCGTCAAGCCGCAGTTCGTGAGCTGGACGGTGGCTTTCACGCGCTGCTTCAGCGCGCTGCGCGACATGGGGCTGGTGAAGGACACGCCGTACTTCATGTTCGAGCTGACCGACCACGGCATCCTGGGCGGCCACCCGGGGACCATCCAGGGCCTCTACGCGCATCTGCCGTTCCTGCCCAGGGCGCCGCTGGAATGGACCGTCTGCAACAAGATCGGCAATCCCACCGGGCCGGCGGTCGCGGCGATGGAGCTTGGCGGCCACATTGCGATCGGCCTGGGCGACTACGGCTGGCCGGAACTCGGAACGCCCAACAACGGCGACGTGATCCACCATTTCGCGAAGATCGCCAGGATGATGGGCCGCGACATCGCGACGCCCGCAGAAACCCGCGAGATGTTCGGCATGGCGTAAGCGGGAAAATCAAAATAAAGGAGACAAGGCAATGCAGAAATATCAAAAGATGCTGGCCGCCGTAACGCTGTCCTTTTTCGGCGCGGCGGCTGCCGCGCAGGATTACCCCAGCAAGCCGATTTCGCTCATCGTGCCGTTCTCGCCCGGCGGCACCAACGACATCGTCGGCCGGCTGGTGGCCAAGGACATGTCCACCACCCTGAAGCAGTCGATCGTCCCGGAAAACCGCCCCGGCGCCAGCGGCACCATCGGGGCCAACTACGTGGCGAAGGCCCCCAACGACGGATACACGCTGCTGGTCACGGACCTGTCCTTCGCGATGGCGCCGGGCCTGTACAAGCATCTTCCGTTCGATCCGGTCAAGGATTTCTCGCACATCACGACGGTGGCGTCGGTGCCGTTCGTCATGGTCGTCAATCTCGGCGTGAAGGCCAACACCGTCAAGGAGTTCGTCGCGCTGTCGAAGGCCGCTCCGGGTTCGATCAACTACGGGTCGGCCGGGCGCGGCACCAATACCCACCTGGGCGGAGAGCTCTTCCGCCTGAAGACCGGCGCCGATCTCACGCACATCCCGTACAAGGGCGCGTCGGCGGCGATGCAGGACCTGCTCGGCGGCCGCATCCAGGTCATCTTCACCGCGCTGCCGACCGCGCTGAACTTCATCCAGTCCGGCAAGGTGCGCGCGCTGATGGTCACCGGCGACAAGCGGGTGCCGATGCTGCCGGACGTGCCGACCGCGAAGGAAGCCGGCGTGCCGGACATGGGGCTGAAGTTCTGGGTGGGCATCGCCGCGCCGGCCAACACGCCGCCGGCCGTCGTGGCGAAGCTGAACAAGGCCGTGCTTGCGGGGCTCGCGGATCCGGAGGACAAGAAGACCTTCGCCGATATCGGTATGGACGTGATCGGCGACAACCCGGCGCAGGCGACCAGGTTCGTGGAGACGGAAGTGAACAACTGGCGCCAGGTCATGAAGGCGGCAAACATCACCGCGGAGTAGCGCGCGATCTCGACGGCGCGCGGGAGCGCGCCGGTCGTCGTGGGCACTCCGGCACGGCCGGAGCGCCTTGGGAATAGTCAATGTGTGGGAAGGACGGGCGAAGCATGGAAGCCGCAAATACAGTTCGCGTCAGCGAATCGAGCTTGAAGACATACTGCGTGGAGATTCTCGGGCGCGTGGGCGTGCCGGCCGGCGAGGCAGCCGAGATCACCGACAACCTGGTGGAAGCGGACCTGCGGGGCGTCGATTCGCACGGGGTCGTGCGCTTTCCGATCTATATCAAGCGGATCCTCGACGGGGGCACCAATGCCACGCCGAAGATCTCGCTGGTGCGCGATGGCCTGACCAGCGCGGTCATGGACGGCGACAACGGGCTTGGCCATCTGGTCGGCATCCGCGCGATGGAACTCGCCATCGATAAAGGGAAGGGCGGAAACTGCGCGTTCGTGGCGGTGCGCAACAGCAACCACTTCGGCGCCGCCGCGTACTACTCGGAGATGGCCGCGCGCAACGGCATGATCGGCCTGAGCTTCACCATCGGCGCGATCAACCACATGACCCCCTGGGGCGGCGCGGAAGCGGTGCTGGGCAACAACCCGTTCTCGATCGCCCTCCCCACCCCGGGGGCGTTCCCCATCGTGCTGGACATGGCGTGCAGCATTGCCGCGCGCGGCAAGATCATCGTCGCCGCCAAGGAGGGCACGCCGATTCCCGCGGAGTGGGCCACGGGCCCCGATGGCCTGCCGACCACCGATGCGGCCGAGGCGCTGAAGGGCTTCGTCGTGCCGGTGGGCGGCCCCAAGGGATATGCGCTGACGCTGATCGTCGGGCTGCTCAGCACCATGCTGTCCGGCGCCTTCTTCGGCCGCGACGTGGGCGATCTCTACGAGAAGACGACCACGGCGCAGAATAGCGGCCACCTGTTCGGCGTGTTGCCGGTGGACGCATTCGATGATGTCGATGCCTACATGCAGCGCATGCAGAAGGCCATGGACGACGTCACCGGCGCCAGGCGCGCGACCGGCGTGGAGCGCATCTACCTGCCCGGCGAGCGCGAGTACCTCAGCCTGGGCGCGCGCCGCAGGGACGGCATTCCGCTGGGCACTTCCCTGCTCAGGGAACTGCAGGAACTCGGCGCGCGATACGACGTTCCGCTGGCGCTGGCCTGACCGCCCGGCCGCGCGGCCGCGCGCGCCGGGCGGCTCGGCGCGCGCAACCCCCGCGGCGATCCGTCTTTCCCTTGAACCTCCACCGACAACGAGGTTACGCATGCATGCAGTCGTCGTGACTATTGAGGTGCTCCCGGAAAAGCGCAATGCATTCCGGGATGCGATCCTGACCAATGCCGCGCAGTCCCTTGCCGCGGAGCCCGGCTGCCTCACATTCGATGTTCTCGAGAACCCGAAGAGCCCGGAATTCCTGCTGTACGAAATCTACCGCGATGCCGAGGCGTTCAGGGAACATCTGGCAATGCGCCATTTTCACGATTTCGATCGCGCCAGCAGCGAATGGGTGGTGAAAAAGCAGGTCGCGGAATATGGGCGGCTCGAGGGCAAGCCGTAGGGGCGCCAGGCCGCTTTTCTCGGTGAGTGCGTCGCGGGCGCCACACCGGGATCGTGGCGGCGCCGGGGCGGCCGGGCTGCAAGGCGGCGCGGGCGGCCGGCCCGGGACCTCGAAGCGCCGCGACGGACCGGTTCGGCGGCGGGTGCGCCCGCACCTGCTTGAACGAGCCGTCCGATGTCGCAATGGCGGTCTATGATGGTGTGGATGCCTGCGCCGGGCCGACGAACCTGCCGCGCATCGTTCTCCCTCCAACCCGTTCCGCTCATCGATGGTGGTACAGATGACTGCTCTCCGACAATACGCCGAGCTGGCGGCGCGGTTTCCGCGCCCCGAGGACATCCCGCCGGAATACCGCCTCGCCGGGCCGCTGCATCAACGCGCCATTCTGATCGATGGCCGGCTGCGGGAGTGGGAAGGGCCTTTCCACACCGTGCTCTCGCCGGTTCACGTGCGCGACGCGGACGGCGGCCTGCGGCCGTTCGAGGTCGGCAGCTATCCGATCACCACCGCGGCGGAAAGCCGCGAGGCGCTGGCGGCAGCCGTGCAGGCGTACGCATCGGGCACCGGCCTCTGGCCGACCATGTCCGTCGACCGGCGCATCGCGCACGTCCAGGACTTCACCTGCCGCCTGTGCGAGATGCGCGAGCTGATCGTGAAACTGATCATGTGGGAGATCGGCAAATCGGCCGTCGATTCGGCCAAGGAATTCGATCGCACCATCGATTACATCCGGCAGACCATCGATGCGCTCAAGGAACTGGACAACAACAACTCGCGGTTCCAGGTCGCCGAAGGAACCATCGCGCAGATCCGGCGCGCGCCGCTGGGCGTGGTGCTCTGCATGGGGCCCTACAACTATCCGCTGAACGAGACGTTTACGACGCTCATCCCGGCATTGATCATGGGCAACGTGGTCCTGTTCAAGCCGCCCAGGTTCGGTACGCTGCTGTTCGCTCCCATCCTGGAAGCCTTCCGGGACGCCTTTCCCACGGGTGTCGTGAACACCGTCTACGGCCGGGGCGAAGAGGTCGTGCCACCCTTGATGGAGTCCGGACAGATCAACGTCCTGGCGCTCATCGGGTCGTCCCGCGTGGCCGACAAGCTCAAGAAGCTGCATCCGAAGACCAATCGCCTGCGCGCCGTGCTCGGCCTGGATGCCAAGAATGCCGCCATCGTCCTGGCCGACGCCGACCTGGACCTGGCCGTACGCGAATGCGTGCTGGGCTCGCTGTCCTTCAACGGCCAGCGGTGCACGGCGCTGAAGACGATCATGGTCGACCGGACCATCGCCGAGGCGTTCCTGGCCAAATTCTGCGCCGCCGTCTCGGCGTTGCGCATGGGCATGCCGTGGGAGGAGGGCGTCTTCATTACGCCATTGCCCGATCGCAACAAGCCGGCATATCTCGCGCAGTGCCTGGCCGACGCGCAGGAGAAGGGCGCGACCATCCGCAACGGCCACGGTGGCCAGAGCTGCGAGTCCTTCTTTGTTCCCGCGGTGGTGTATCCCGTGAACGAAACCATGAAGCTGTACCGGGAGGAGCAATTCGGCCCGGTGGTGCCGGTCGTGCCGTTCGACGAGATCGACGCCGCGCTGTGCTACGTGGAGAGCTCCGACTACGGCCAGCAGGTCAGCATCTTCGGCTCCGACCCCGACACCATCGCCACGCTTGTCGACCCGCTGGTCAACCAGGTCTGCCGCGTGAACATCAATTGCCAATGCCAGCGCGGGCCGGACATCTTCCCGTTTACGGGGCGCAAGGATTCGGCGGAAGGGACGCTCTCCGTGTCGGACGCGCTGCGGGCGTTCTCGATCCGCACCATGGTCGCCGCCAAGTCGACGGCCGCGTCCAAGGCGCTGCTCGACGAGATCGTGCTCGGCCACAAGTCCGCGTTCATCAACACGCGCTTCATCTTCTGAAGGCCGCGGCTGCCCGCTCGCCCGGCCGGGAAGGGCAGGGCCGCCACCGCGCATTTCTTCCTGCCGGGACGGGCGAATTGTTCTTTTGCATGTCTCATTGACCTCCGGCCTACTGTCGACTAGTTTATTTGAAGCGCACCTGCATGGTTCGCAGCGATCGCGCTTGCCATGAACCGAACCGGGAGCGGCATGGACAGGGCCGCCCCGTAAGTCCGGTGCGGACTCCGGTGCGGACGGCCGGTTGTCGCGGCACGCGTCTGAGGGTCATATGTAGGCATCTTTTCGGTTTCGTCATGAGGCCCTCGAGGAATGCGCGTGAAGACAGAGCCGCAGACTGCGGGCCTTGTGGAGAGCGGCACCATAGGGTTGGGATGCCGGCTCCTCGCGCATGGCGGCGCCGCGCGCGCGTTCGCGCATTCTCCGCTCGCGTTCGCGCGTTCGCTCTCGCTCTCGCTCGTTTTCCTGCTCGCGGCCTGCATGGCCGGGCCTGACTATCGCAAGCCCGAGGTGCAGATCCCGCAGAGTTTCAAGGAAGGCGTCGACTGGCAACGCGCCGAAGCCAATCCGGCAGCGTTGATACCGGGCACATGGTGGCGCATGTATCGCGACGACACGCTGAACGAGCTCGTCGAGCGCTCGCTGAACGCCAACCAGTCGATCGTCGCCGCCGAGGCGGCTTATCGTCTCGCTCTGGCGACCGTGCAGGCCAACACCGCGACGCTTTTCCCCGTTGTGGCGGCCGGGCTTTCGGGTGCCCGCAGCGGCATCGGCACGGGCGTGACCCAGGGGGCGTCGGGCGTCTCGTCGTCGGGGAGGGCGGCCATCCCGGGCGTCTTCAACAGCGTGAGCGCGTCCGCTTCGGCAAGCTGGGAGCTCGACCTGTGGGGCGCGATTCGCCGCCAGATCGAATCCGCGAAGGACAGCGCGCAGTCGAGCGACGCGCAGCTCGCCGGCATGCGGCTGTCGATCGCCGCAAGCGTCGTCGTCGACTACCTCGCGTTGCGGCAGGCCGACTACGACATCCTGTCGCTCACGCGGCAGCAGGACATCGACAGCAAGATCCTCGACATGACCCGTGCCTCGTACCGCGAAGGCGAGTCGTCGAGCGATGATGTGCTGGTCGCGCAGGACGTGCTCGAAACCGTCGTGGCCAACCTGCAGGCGACAAAGATATCCCGCGAGCAGACCGAGCACGCGATCGCCGTGCTGGTTGGCGTACCGCCCGCAAGTCTCGACATCGCGCCGGACCCGGCGTACCCGTTCCCGGTCCCCGACGTGCCGCTCCAGTTGCCGTCGCAGCTGCTCGAGCGGCGTTACGACGTGGTGAGCGCGGAGCGCATGGCCGCGGCGGCGAACGCGAAAATCGGCGCGGCCAAGGCGGCGTTCTTCCCGAGCCTGACGCTGTCCGCCGAAGGCGGCTTCCAGCACAACACGTTCGCGCATTTGTTTTCCCTGCCGAGCCGGTTCTGGACGCTCGGCCCCGATCTCGCGCAGACGATCTTCGACGGCGGCGCGCGTACCGCCGCCGTGAGCGAGGCCCGTGCCAGTTACGACCAGGCGGTGGCGACGTATCGCAACACGGTGCTCAGCGCCTTTCAGAGCGTCGAAGACAGCCTGTCGTCGGTCAACCATCTGCGCACGCAGGAGCGGGCGTTCGCCAACATCCTGCAGCGCAACCGGCAGCTGTTCGCCAGTGTGCAGGCACAGCGCGACGTCGGCACCGCGAGCGAGCAGGACTTGCTTACCCAGCAGCTCACGCTGATCGAGGCCGAACAGAGCCTGCACGACACGCAGTCGACGCTGGCACAGAGCAGCGTCGCGCTCATCAGGAACCTCGGCGGTGGCTGGCAATGGGATGACGCAATGGCGGCATCGGCGGCTGGCCGTCCGCTGTCTTCGAACGTCTCTTCGAACGCTTCGCCGGACATTCCGCCGGCGTTCCGGCAGACCGCCGGCCCGCCGTCCGACTGAAAGATTTTTTCGTGCCTGCCCGGGGGTGTCGCCGCAGGCGCCGCGCGCGGCCACCGGCGCGCCGGCGCGGGTGGTGCCGTGCCGGCGTTTTCGGCGCCGAGCCAGACTGGAGTTTCCATGTCATGAAGTCACTCCCTTCGATCGTGCCAGTGCTGTGTCTGGGCGTCATTGCGCTCGCGGCCTGTTCCAAGAGCAAGCCGCCCGCGCCGCCCCCGCCGCAGGTGGCCGTGGTCACGGCCCGGGCGCAGAGCGTGCCGCTCACGCGGCAGTTCGTCGGGCGCCTTTCGCCGTATTACAGCGCCAACGTCACCGCGCGCGTGTCCGGCGTGCTGACGAAGCGCGTCTATGCCGAAGGCAGCGAAGTCCGGCAAGGGCAGGTGCTGTTCGAGATCGATCCGGCGTTCTACAAGACGCAGCTCGACAACGCTGTCGCGCAGCTTGCGCAGGACCAGGCCACCTACGTCAACGACCGCATCACCGCCGAGCGCAATCGCAAGCTGCTGCCGGTCGGATCCGTGTCGCAGCAGACGGTCGACAACGCCGATGCCGCCGAGCGCAGCGCCGCCGCCAAGGTTCAGGCGGATCGGGCGGCGGTCGAGAGCGCGCGCATCAACCTCGGCTATACCCGCGTGACGTCGCCGATCAACGGCATCGCGGGGCAGCAGCTGGTGACGGCGGGCGCCGTGGTCGGCAGCAGCACGAACGACACCGGCTCGGGCGGCACGTTGCTGACGACGGTCCAGCAGATCGACCCGGTCTACGTGAACTTCACCATGAGCTCCGCCGACCTCACGACGCTGCGGCTGTCCCAGGGCGACGGATCGGTCGACCTGGCCAAGCAAAGCGCCACGACGGTGCAGGTGAGCCTGCCCAACGGCGCGCCATACGGCCGCACCGGCGCGCTGGACTTCTCGGATGTGGCCGTCAACGCGACCACGGGCGCGGTCAACCTGCGCGCGCTCGTCGCCAATCCTCAGCGCTTGCTGCTGCCCGGCATGTACGTGACGCTCACGGCGAACTTCGGCCAGCAGAACAACATCTTCCTGATTCCGCAGCAGGCGCTGCTGCGCGATACCCAGGGGGCCTACCTGCTGGTGGTCGGGCCGGACGGCAAGGTCGTGCGCAAGGACGTCGAGGCGACCGGCAGCCGGGGCACCGACTGGATCATCACGAAGGGCCTCGCGGACGGCGACCGGGTCGTCGTCACGGGCGTGCAGGCCGTGCAGGAGGGCAGCCAGGCGACCACGACGCCGTGGCAGCCGGCCCAGCCGGCCGTAGCGGCATCCGCCAGCCAGCCGGCCGGCGCGCCGCACAAGTAGGAGGTCGTCCATGCCGAGTTTCTTCATCGAACGACCTGTATTCGCCTGGGTGGTCGCCATCCTGATCTCGCTGTTCGGCATCATCGCCATGCGCAGCATGGGGATCGACTCGTATCCGGACATCGCGCCGCCGCAGGTGACGGTCACCGCGAACTATCCGGGCGCAAGCGCCGCGACGATGGAATCGACGGTGACCCAGGTGATCGAGCAGCAGCTCACCGGCATCGACAACCTGCTGTATTTCAGCTCCACGTCGAGCTCCAATGGCCAGACCGTCATCACGCTCAGCTTCGCGACCGGCACCAACCCCGACATTGCGCAGGTGCAGGTGCAGAACAAGGTCACGCTCGCCGCGCCGCTGCTGCCCGCGCAGGTGACCCAGCAGGGCGTGGTGGTCGCGAAGGCGAGCCCGGACATCCTGATGTTCATTGCGCTGCGCTCGAACAGCCCGGCGGTGGACGCCGCGCGGCTCAGCGACATCCTCGCGTCGCAGATCCAGCCGGTGATCGGGCGGATCAGCGGCGTCGGCAACACGACCCTGCTCGGCTCCGAATACGCGGCGCGCATCTGGCTCGATCCCGACAAGCTGCAAGGCTATGGGCTGTCGACCACCCAGGTGCTCAACGCCGTGAATTCGCAGAACGCGCAGTTCGCGGCCGGCTCGCTGGGCGCGGACCCGGCGGTGAAAGGGCAGGTCTTCACCGCGACGGTGTCCGGCGACAGCCTGTTCTCGTCGCTGCAGCAGTTCCGCGACATCATCCTGCTGGCGAACAGCGACGGCACGACGGTGCGGCTCTCCGACGTGGCGCGCGTCAGTTTCGGCGCGCAGACGTACGGGATCGCGCCGATCTATGACGGCAAGCCCGCCGGCGGCATGGCGGTCTTCCTGCTGCCGGGCGCCAACGCGCTTTCGGTGGCGAATGCGGTCAAGGCCGGGATGGCGACGCTCGCGCGGGATCTGCCGCCGGGCGTGACATGGAGCGTCCCTTACGACACCACGCCGTTCATCACCGCCTCGATCACCGACGTGGTCCGCACGCTGATCGAAGCGATCGTGCTGGTGTTTCTCGTGATGCTGATCTTCCTGCAGAACATCCGGGCCACGATCATCCCGACACTCGTGATTCCGGTTGCGCTGCTCGGCACCTTCATCGGCCTTTCGTTGCTGCACTACACGCTGAACCAGCTGACGCTGTTCGGGATGGTGCTGGCGATCGGGATCGTGGTGGACGACGCGATCGTGGTGATCGAGAACGTCGAGCGCATCATGAGCGAGGAACACGCAGAGCCGAGGGCGGCAACCCGCAAGGCCATGGAGCAGATCACCGGCGCCATCGTGGCGATCACCGTCGTGCTGTCGGCGGTGTTCGTGCCGTCCGCGCTGCAGCCGGGCGCGACGGGGATCATCTATGCGCAGTTCGCGCTGACCATCGCCATCTCGATGGTGTTTTCCGCGTTTCTCGCCATGTCGTTCACGCCGTCGCTGTGCGCCGCCATCCTGAAGCCTGTCCACCCCGACAAGAAGAACGTGGTGTTCCGCTGGTTTGACCGCGGCTTCGACCGGATCTCGCACACGTACCTGGGGCATGTCGGGCGGGCGGTGCGGCATGCGCCGCGCTGGATGATGGCTTTCGTGCTGGTCGTGGTATTGACCGGATTCCTGTACACGAAGCTGCCGACGGGTTTCGTTCCCGACGAGGACCAGGGCTTCATCCTGGTGCTCGTGAACCTGCCGTCAGGCTCGACGCTGCAGAGCACGAACCGCGTGATGGGCGAAGTGCGCGAAAAGCTGCTGCGCAGCCCGATCGGGAAGGACATCGACGCCATGTTCCAGCCGGTCGGCTTCAGCTTCGTCGGCACGAGCGAGAACGTCGGCATGACGTTCATCAAGCTGACCGACTGGGGGGCGCGCTCGCTGAGCGCGATGGAACTGATTCCGCAGGTCAACCAGATCCTGCACAGCGTCTCCGACGCGCAGATTTTCGCCACCAATCTGCCGACGATCCGCGGGCTCAGCCAGTTCGGCGGCGTCGACATGTACCTGCAGGCGCGTGCCGGGCAGTCACGCGCGGAGTTGGGCGCCGCCGAGCAGACGCTGCTCGAGAATGCGGTCAAGAGTCCCATTCTCTACGGGATCCGGGCGAACTCGCTGCCGAGCGCGCAGCAATTGCGGATCGCGGTGGATCGCACCCAGGCGCAGTCGATGGGGCTGTCGCTGACGGACGTCTATGACACCATCCAGATGCAGCTGGCGCCGTTCTTCGTGAACCAGTTCACCTACGCCGGCCGGGTGAAGCGCGTGTACATCCAGGCCGATGCGCCATACCGGATGGGGCTGGATGCGTTCCAGCACCTCTATACGCCGGCGGGCATCGTGAGTCCCGCGAGCGGGGCGGCGAACACGGCGGCCACGGCGACCAACACGAGCGGCTATCTGACGCAGGTGAATCCGTCCGTCGGCAATACGTCGATCAGCCCGTACAACATGGTGCCGCTGTCGAGCGTCGTGAAGTCCAACTGGGACATCGGGCCGACGGTGCTGCCGCGCTACGACGGCTATTCCGCGATCGAGATCGTCGGCAATTCGGCGTCGGGGTATTCCACCGGCCAGGCGATGCAGGCGCTGCAGGGCATCGTCGACGAGAAGCTGCCGCGCGGATTCGCCGCGGACTGGACCGGGCAGTCCTATCAGGAGCTGCTGTCGGGGAGTTCGGCGACCACGCTGATGGCGCTGTCTATCGTGGTCGTGTTCCTGTGCCTGGCCGCGCTCTACGAGAGCTGGTCGATTCCCGCCTCGGTGCTGCTCGTGGCGCCGGTCGGGATGCTCGGCATGCTGGTGTTCTGCCTGTTGCGCGACGTGCCGAACGACATCTACTTCAAGATCGGCCTCGTCACGGTCATCGGCCTTGCCGCGAAGAACGCGATCCTGATCGTCGAATTCGCGGTCGAGGGGCAGGCGCGCGGGATGACGCTCTATGACGCGGTCGTGACCGCGGCACGCCTGCGCCTGCGCCCGATCCTGATGACGTCGATGGCATTCATTCTCGGCGTGTTCCCGCTGATCGTGTCCACCGGCGCCGGCGCCTCGTCGCGGCACGAGATCGGCACCGGCGTGATCGGCGGGATGCTGTTCGCGACGTTCCTCGGCCTGCTGCTGATTCCCGTGTTCTATGTCACGGTGAGACGGCTGCTCGGAGACAAGCTCGACGAGGTGACGCACAAGATATCGCATCATGGTGGCGGAGGTGGCGGAGGTGGCGGAGGTGGCGGAGGTGGCGGAGGTGGCGGAGGTGGCGGCAGCCGCGGAGCGAATGACGAGAGCGCGCCCGTGTAGCGGGGCGTCGAAGCGCAGGCACCCATCATCACCGAATTGCGGCTTGGGTATCACTTTATCGAGGTGCATACGATGGCAGCGTGAAGACAGTCCGCACCGGACTGTCCACGTTTTCCCAATGTCGGCTCAGCTCGGCCAGCGGCACGGCCTCGGTCGCGATCCGCAGCCCGGCGGGCATCGACGCATCGAGCACTTCCTTCACCGCATGCAGCAGGCGCGGCAAGGCGATGCTGCCGATGCCGCTGCCCGTCAGCGTGATCGCGGCGGCGCGCAGCACGGCGCCCGGCAGCTCGATGTCGGCGCCGCCGACCGAGCCGATCTGGACGAAGCGGACCGGATAAGCCTCCGCCGAGGCCTTTGCCGCGGCGAGCAGCAGTGAGCGGGCACTGGCTCCCCACAGGTAGTCCAGCACGATGTCCACTCCTGCGCGGAAGTGCGCTGCGAAGGCCTGGCTCAGGCTGTCTTCGTCCTGCTCCAGCGAAATCGCCACATCGGCCCCGAGGTGTCCGAGCATGTCCAGCGCGGCCGCATTGCGGCCCGTCGCGATGATCTTGCCGGCGCCGAGATATTTGGCGATCTGGACCGCCAGCCGGCCCGAGGCCCCGGTCGCGCCGTTGACCAGCACCGTCTCGCCCCGCACGAAGCGGGCCCGCTCGGTGAGCGCTGCCCAGGACGACATGCCCGGGATCGCGATCGCGGCGGCGGTGACGTCGTCGAGCGCATCGGGCAGGGCAATGCAGTGTGCCGCGCGCACGAGGCTGCGTTGCGCCATCGCGCCGAACGGCGCCTGCGGCCCGAAGAAATAGACGCGCCGGCCGTCTTCGAGGCGCCCGGTGCCGTCGATGCCCGCCACGAACGGCAGGGCATCCGGCGACGAGTAATGCGCGCCCGCCGCCTTGGCCCGGGTGACGCGGCTCAGCGCGGAAGCGGTGACCTCGACCAGATGATGGCCGCCCTGCGCAGCGGGGGATGGGAAGTCATCGTAGACAGGGGACTGTCCGGCTTCCGTGACGACAGCGGCTTTCATGGCGGTTCCTTGGAAATGGCGATCAGGTGCGGCCAGTCTAGGCGTGCGGAAGCGACCGGTCTCCGGTATAAATGCCATTCCATACCGTGTTTTGGCCATGCTCACTCCTATCATTCGCCCGGACCTCATGACCTCGCCGGCCGGTCCGTTCCTCGTCGCGGCCGAGCTCACGCAAAGCGAGGCGCGCACGAAGTCGTCGCACAGCCATGCGCGCGGGCAGCTCATGGGGGCGTTGAGCGGGCTTGTCTCGGTCGGGCTGGACAAGCACCAGTGGGTCGTTCCCGCGATCCATGCGATCTGGATTCCGCCGCATTGCGTCCACGCGGTGCGCTCATACGGCCCGTTCTCGGGCTGGAGCGTGTTCATTGCCGAAGACCGCTGCGCGCCGTTGCCGCGGGAGCCGCGCGCCATCCGCGCCACGCCCTTGTTGCGCGAGGCCGTGCGGCGCGCCGCCACCTGGCCCGGCGCCGGACTCGATCCGGCACAGACGCGCATTGCCGAGGTCATCCTCGACGAGCTGGCCGCCTCGCCAGCGGCATCGCTGGGCCTGCCGCTTCCCGCAGATCCCCGGCTCATCCGGATCACCGACGCACTGGCCGGCGATCTGGCGGACAACCGCCACCTCGGCCAATGGGCCGCGTGGGCCGGCGTCGCGCCGCGCACGCTGAGCCGCCGCTTCGTGGCGCAGACCGGCCTGACCTTCGCGCAATGGCGGCAGCAGGCCCGCCTGCTGCGCGCGCTCGAGCTGATCGCGGACGGGTTGCCCGTCACGACGATTGCGCTCGATCTCGGCTACGACAACGTCAGCGCGTTCATCGACATGTTCCGCCGCGCGCTGGGGACGACGCCCGGGCGCTATGCGGCGGCCGCCACGCCGGAGAACGGCCGCGGCGCGTAGCGCGCGCATCGGCGGTCCGGCACGCCCGGCGCGCTATGATCCGTTACCTTGCCGAGGCAGCCGCATGACCCCGACCCCGATGAACCACCGCCCTCCACGACATCCGGTGCCAGACCAGCTCACTTCCTACTTCCGCAGCGGCGACGCCATCCGCAGCCGGCGCGTCAGCGACATCGTGCTGGCGGGCACGGTCGACATCCCCATGCCGCCCGCGCGGCTGCTGGCGGATTGGGCCCGGGAGATATCGTCGCGCCTGGTCCTGGAGCCCGGCGATGTCGAGGCAATGCCGCTGGCGCGGGCACGCACGCGCTGGCCGGACTACGCGCGCTGCGTGCAGGCGATGGCCGGCTGGGCCGGCGCGCTCGGGTTGCCCGGCGTGCTCGCCGCCGGCGACATTGCCCTCATGGCGTGCCGCGGCGCGAGGTATCACCATGACGGCACGCAATATGGCGGCGCGGCTTTCTGCAATCTCTTCGTGAGCGAGGACAAGGGGCAGGACGTGCATTTTCCCGCGCTGGATCTGCGCATTCCGCTCCGCCGGGGCACGGCCATCCTGTTCGACACGTGCCAGCCTCATGGTGTCATCCGGCGCGGCAGCAGCGGTTTCCATGCGGCCGACTTCCCCGCCGGCGAGGATTGCACCCAGCTATTCCTGACCTGGGAGCTTCCCATCGAAGACGCCCGCGTCGGACAGGCACTCAAGGTTGCCTTCGACACCGACCCGTCGACCGCGCTGCAACTGGAAGAGGAAGAAGAGGGGCAAGAGGAGCAAGTCCGGCTCGACGGTGCAAGGGTCTGCGTGTGCCCGGATTCCGGCCGGTGGCACCCGGCGGACTAGCCGCCGGGGCCGGGCGGCGGTCCTGGTCGGAGGCGGATCCGGCTCGAAGGCCGGTGCGCCAGGCCACTATCCATAGCGATGGAGGATGTTTCCACCGCGCGGCATTTATCTCCATTGCCGGCGCCATTACACTTCGACGCAGTTGAAGCGTTGCATGCCCGGCCACGGGCGAAGGCGGCAGTGCCGCGCCGGCAGCGTCCGATTCGCTTTGCAAGCGCGTGAGATGCGCCCAGGCAGGCAATCCGGAATTCAATGCTGCTGCCGGCCAGGAAAAGCCGGCACCGACTCCCTCAGTCCGTCATGAGTACAGTCCCCCGCAACGTCAGCGGGCCAGGGGCCGTGCGTCGCACGCCTCCTGTCTCCCGATTTTCCGCCGCAAGGCTCCGCAAAAAGGTAATTCACATGAAAGTCCACGACATAGCCGGTTTTCCCAATCCGGCGCGCATCCGTATCGTACTGGCCGAGAAGGGAATGGAATCGCAGGTCGAGTTCGTGCGCGTCAATCTCTATGGCGCAGAACATCAGCAAGGCGCGTTTCGCGAGAAAAACCCCACCTCGACCGTCCCCGTGCTCGAACTCGACGACGGCACGTTCATCGCGGAGTGCATCGCGATTACCCAATATCTCGACAATCTCGACGGCAATCCCATCCTTACCGGGCGCACCGCGCGCGAGAAAGCGGTCATCCACATGATGCAGAAGCGGGCCGACGATCAGCTGATCAACGGGATAGGCGTATTCTTCCATCATTCGACACCCGGGCTCGGCAAGGCCAACGAAGCGTTCAAGAGCGCCGACTGGGCTTTCAGGAAGCAGTGGGGCGACAAGCACGGGGAACGCGCGATGGCGGGCATGAAGTACTTCGACGGCGTGCTGCGCGCGCAGCCCTACGTGGCCGGCGAGCAGTTCTCGGTCGCGGACATCACCGTGTGGGCCGCGCTGATGCATGGCGACTACGCGGGGCTCGCGGTACCCGAAGATCACACCGCCCTGCTCGAATGGCGCGCCAGGATCAACGAGCGGCCGAGCGTCAAGAACCGCAGCGGGCAAGACCTGATCGCCGAGGACCTGCCGTACCTGGAGCCGCTGATCGCCTATCTGAACAGCAAGGCGGCGCCGGCCGTGGCTGCTGGCTGAATGCCTTCGCAAGAGGGCGCGACAAGGGGACTGGATTGAACAACCTGATGGCGATACGCGTATTTGCACGCGTCGTCGAGACCGGCGGTTTCACCAAGGCGGCGGACTCGCTTGGCATTCCGCTGGCGAGCGCCAGCAAGATCATCCAGGACCTCGAGTCCGAGCTGAAGGTCAAGCTCCTGCGGCGCACCACGCGCATGGTCGCCGTCACCCCGGAAGGGGCCGCCTACTATGACCGCACGCTGCCGCTGCTGCATGCGCTGGACGAGGTCAATGCGTCGTTCGGCGTGGAAAACGCCACCCCCGCCGGCAAGATCCGGATCGGCGTGAGCGCGTCGCTGGCCAGCAGCTTCCTGATCCCGGCGCTGCCCGCGTTCCACGAGCGCTATCCGAACGTGGAGGTCGAGCTGTGCGTGCGCGACAGCTTCACCGACATGATCCAGGAAGGCATAGACTGCACGGTCCGGGGCGGGCCGATGACCGATGCGTCCCTGGTGGCGAGAGAGGTCGGCCGTGCCAACTGGACCACCTGCGCGACGCCGGAATATATCCAGCGCCACGGCATTCCCGCCGACATCGAAGACCTCGCGCGGAATCACATCCTGGTGGGATACATATCGCCGCGCACCGGACGCGTCGCGCCGTCGCCGTTCGGCGTCGGCAGCGCGGCCACCGAGGTGCAGCCGAACGCCTTCCTGAGCGTCAACGAGGGCAACGCGCACCTGGCGGCGGGCCTGGCCGGCATCGGCGTCATCCACCTCTTTTCCTTCAAGGTCAGGCCGTTTCTCGAAACCGGCCGGCTGGTCGCCTTTCTCGAGGACTGGCGGCCACCGTCGTACCCGCTTCACGTGGTCTACCCGCAGAACCGGCACCTGAGCCAGCGGGTCAGGATATTCATCGACTGGCTTGTCGAGATGTTCGACGAACTGGACCCCGCCCAGCGGCCCAGGGCCAAGGCGGGCATCGCGGCCGGGCCCAGAGACCGGGCGCCGGCGCGCTGAGGCCCCAGGAAGACCCGGCCTCAGGTTTCGGCCCTGGCAGGTCGCAGCGGAAAGATCCACTTCGCCGCCGCGGCGCCGAGCGCGCCGCCCAGAATGGTTTCCCACGTGCGCGAGGCCAGCAACGCCACCGAATGCTCGCCCGTGGCCGCCAGCGTCACCACCAGCGTGAACGCGAACGCCGCGCAGGCAATGTCATAGCGCTCGGGTAGCGCCATCGCGTAGACGATCATCGCCAGCGACGCTGCGGCCCACACCAGCAGCGGGTAGTCCCCCGCGACCGGCAGGAACATCAGGCCCAGCGGCACGCCTGCCAGCGTGCCCGCGATGCGCCGGCGCACGCGGTCGATCGTGCCCGCGGCGGAACCGGCGACGACGTACACGCAGGCCGTGATCGCCCACGCGGATTCCGTGAGGTGACAGGCGCTGTTCAGCAGCAAGACGACAAGGGCCGCGCTGGCCGCCTGCAGTCCCATCGCGAATTCCGGCGACGGCCGCAGCCATGCGGCCGGCCCGTCGACCAGCGCCTCGATGCGCTGCGGCACGGCCGCCGGGCGCTCCGCGGGCCCGCTCAGCAAGCGCGGCACGATGCAGGCCACGGCGGCCACCGCGCCGGCGACGGCGATCGCGCCGAGGTCGGCGGGCCCCAGCCCGGCGCCGAATGCGAGCAGCTGCCCGATGTAGAACTGCGAGCCAACGCCGGTGCCAAGCACGCCGTACTTGCGGCAAAAGCCCGCCAGGAACGCGCCGCTGAGGAGGATCCACTCCGGGCCGGCCCGGCCAAAGCCGCTCATCGCTGGCGCGAGGGCGGCCAGGCTGGCGGCGCCGAGCGCGGCGGCAAGGCACAGTACGGCCAGGTCGCGGCTCGATTCGAAACGCGCCATGCGCGCTTCGGAAACGCTCGCCCAAAGCGCAAAGCCCGCCGCCAGCATGGCGATGGCGCTCCCGCTGGAGAAGCCATGCGCGACCGCCGGCAGCGAGCCGAGCGCAGCGGCGATGCCGTAAGCCGTCACCAGCCGCAGCCCCTTGATGCGGCGGTGCGCGCCAGGGTCGACATGTTCGATCCTGGCAACGAAGCGCGCCAGGTGCCGGTGCGCCAGCCTCGCGGCGGGCCGGCGGTCGCTGGCGTTGCGGTGTTCTCTGCCCATGCTGGCCCCGTTTTCCTGGTTGGCAGGCACCGTGGCGGGCGCCGGGCCGGTATGCCGCCAGACAGCGGCCGTCGCGCGTGCCCCGCGCGGAACGCGGTGTGAAGCACCGTCACGCGGGCCGCATCGCCTGCCGTACCGATGCCGGATATCTTACGCCGGCAGGCGCCCTGGCGTGGCCGAGGTGACCATCTTCATGGTCGACCCGGAACCGAAGTTCGAGGTCATCTGGAAGGTGCCGGGGACCTCCGCGCCGGCATTCAGGCATCGACCGGGCGCGCCGCCATCTGCGCCAGTTCCAGGCGATTGCCGCCCAGCGACTTCGCGCGGTACAACGCCTGGTCCGCGGCGGCAAGCGCGTCGGCCAGCGCCGGCACTTCGCGCTCGAACTGCGCCAGGCCGATGCTGACCGTGGCCGGTATGCCGAGGCCGTCGGGCCGGTTGCGGATCGTCCCGGCAAAACGCTTCGCGACGGCCTCGCCCAGTGCGGCTGCGCGGCGCGCGTCGCCGCCAGCCAGCAGCGCGGCGAACTCTTCTCCGCCGGTGCGGGCGAGAACCGCGTCGGCTCCCATCACGCCGCGGGCGATTTCCGCGAATGCCTTCAGCACCTTGTCGCCCGCCTGGTGGCCGTATCGGTCATTGATGGCCTTGAAGTGATCGAGGTCGAACGCGAGCACGGAAACCGGCCCCTGCCCGCCGCCCTCGCCGAGGATGCGCGCGCCCTGCTCGAAGAACCACCGGCGGTTGCCCAGGCGGGTCAGGTAGTCCGTCCGGGACTCCCGCAAGAGCTGGACGTGGGTCTCGTCGCGAACGAGCTTGAGCAGGGCCATCGGCAGGATGACCGAATACAGGACCCCTTCGTAGATCGTGATCTTGCTGGCTGTCAACTGCGTCGCCGGGCCGTATGCCGCCACCAGCCACGGCAGGACGCAGGCCCTGGCGGCATACAGCAGCGCATGGATGCCCGTCACCGCCACCACGATGTGCCGCGAATGCAGCGCTTTCATCGCGTCGCATCGCCACATCTCCCAGGCCGTCATGGCGCTTGCGACAGCGATCGGGAACGCGCTGACGTAGTACCACACGGCGTCCTGCCAACGGGAACCCCAGACCACCCACACCAGCGCCATCCCGGCCAGCAGGCCCGCCGGGCCGGCGAGGCGCCGGCGGCCGCTTAGCGAGGCGACGCCGCCGAGGATCAGGAAATAGCCGCTGAGAAGGATGAGATTGCTCAGTGCGGAGCCGGTCGCGCCGGGCAGTTCGCGCCGCAGCAGCACCGCCGCGCAGCCGGCGGCGAGTGTCGCGAAGCCGGCCGCCAGGATCCGCAGTGCCTTGTCGCGCCTGGGGTTGGCCCGCCGCTCCCAGAACGTCATTGCGGCGCTGGCGAGGAGTGTTCCGATCGCAAGGAAATAGAGAGTGAGGAGGTCGACGTGCATCCCAGATGTAGAGACATGGCGCCGGGGGCATCGCGGCGGCAGTCGAATTCTACGTGGGAAACCCGGCAGCGGGCCGGGTGCGCATTGCTTGAGCTCGTCAGGCTCCGGCGCCCCGCGCGGATTCCACCGGCTCCCGCCGGCGGGATGGCGCCGCCGCGCCGAGCGATGCGGGTGGCGCGCCGCTGGGAAAACCGGAACGGCTCAGCGCGCGCGGCCGGCGCGATGCGCGATGGCCTTGACCACGGAGACCATGTCGTCTTCGCCCAGGCCCATGGCCTCGGTCTCGCCATAGAGCGCGAGGCAGGCGTCCATGAGCGGAGAGGCGACGCCGGCGGCGCGGGCCGCTTCGACCACGAGGCGGCTGTTCTTTAGCACGTCCGAGATGCCGGCCTGCCGCGTGAAGTCGCCGGAGCGCAGCTTGGCGCCCTTGATGCGGGACACGTCGCTCGCCATCGGGCCGGCGTCGAGGATGGCAATGAAGCGGGACATGTCGAGCGCGTGGCGTTCGGCAAAGTTCGCCGCCTCGGCCAGCCCGGTCACCATCGTAATCAGGAAGACGTTTACCGCCAGTTTCATCTGCAACGCGCCCGGTACCGGGCCGCAGTCGAAGCTGTCGCGGCACATCGGCGCCAGCAGCGGGCGCACGCGGTCGATGTCCTCGGCCGCGCCCGCCAGCATGGCCACCAGCTGGCCGGCCTCGGCGGGCTTGCGGGAGCCGGACACCGGCGCCTCGACGTAACTGCCGCCGGCGGCGCGCAATTCGCCGGCGAGCTGGCGCGAATAGGCGGGCGGAACGGTGGCCATGCTGACGACGGTATGTCCCCGCACGCGCGACGCGAAGTCCGCCGTGCCGCGCGCCAGCACGGCATCCATGGCGTCGCCGTCCGCCAGCATCAGCACGACGGTGGCGCACTGTGCAAATACCTCGGCCGGTGCCGCCGCGATGCTGGCGCCCGCGCCGGCAAGTGGGGCGCACTTGTCGACATTGCGGTTCCACACCACCAGCGGGATGCCAGCCTTGCGCAGGTTGAGCGCCATGGGCGTTCCCATGGTGCCGAGACCGATGAAACCGACGGGGGCGATAGCAGTCACAAGGCGACTCCGGCCGAACATTGCTGAGATGACGTGAACTATAGGGACCCGCAAGGCTTATGTATATCGAATAATATGAAAGCGTGACTTCCTTATTTCGAATAGATCCATGAGCACGCGATTCGATATCGATGCGCTGCGGACGATGGTGGCCGGGGTGGACGCCGGCAGCTTCGCGCGCGCGGCCGTGCAGCTGAGCCGCTCGCAGTCGGCGGTCAGCATGCAGTTGAAACGCCTCGAGGAACAGGCCGGCCAGGCGCTGTTCGAGCGCAAGGGGCGCGGCCTCGCGCTGACCGAGGCGGGCGATGCGCTGCTGGCCTATGCGCGCCGCATCGTCGCCCTGCACGATGAAGCGGCGGCAGCGCTCGGCGCCGCGGCGCAGGGGCCCGCCATCCGGGTGGGCCTGCCGCAGGATTTCTATGAGGATGTCATCCCGGAGGCCATGACGCGCTTTGCGCGCCTGCGCCCGGACGTTCACGTCGAGGTCAGGGCCGGCCGCAACTACGCGCTGGAGGACGAGGTGCACAGCGGCAAGCTGGACATGGCGCTCGCGTTCGCGCAGCCGGGCCGCAGCCGGACGGGCACGCTGCTGGCCACCATGCCGATGTTCTGGTATGCGGGCACGCGCCTGGCGGCCGTGCCGCCGCGCGCCGATGCGTTGCCGCTGGTGCTGTTCGATCATCCCTGCCTGTTCCGGCAGAGCGCGCTGCAGGTGCTGGAAAGCAGCGGCCGGCCGTGGCGGCTGGCGCTGACCACGCCGAGCCTGGCCGGCGTCTGGGCGGCGCTGAAATTCGGGCATGGCGTGACCGTGCGCACGGCGCACGGTGTGCCGCGCGGCGTGCGCAGGCTCACCGGTGCCGGCCTGCCGCGGCTGCCCGCGCTCGACCTGCGCGTGTTCGCGCGCAGCAACCCGCCGCCCGCCGCGCAGGCGTTTCAGGAGATCGTCGAGGCGGTCGCGCGCGCGCGCATCTCAGGCGCTTCCTGACGCGGCTTCTCGGCGCAGCCCGCTCGCAAAGCCTTCGCGCCGGGCGATCGCGGGGTTCCACGAGCGCCTGCGCATTCAGCGGCTTTTCCTGGCCGATTGCGATGCCAGCGTGTCCGCGAGCACCGCTTCGATCGTCGTGGTGGCAAGCGTCTTTCGAACGCTATCGTCGATCGATGCATAGACGTGGCCCAGCGTCGAGCCGATGCCTCTCCCGATGGGGCACGCCTGGCTGGGCTTCGAAGGGTGCAGCGCGAAGTGCTCGCCCTCGTCGAGGGCATCGAAGACGTCGAGCAGCGTGATGGCGTCCGCGCTCCTGGCCAGGCGCCATCCCGCATTGGCGCCGCGGTAGCTCTCGACCAGGCCGGCTTTCGCCAGCAGCCCGAGCGTGCGGCGGATGACCACCGGATTGGTGTTGACGCTGGCGGCGATCCGGTCGGAAGTGACCGGCTCGGGATGGTTCCGCGCAACGAGCGCCATCCACGCGAGGATGTGGGTCGCCACGGTCAGGCGGCTGTTGGCGCTCATGTGTTGGCGCTCATGGCAGGTGTGTATTAGTCGGTTTGGTTGTAACCATATTCGTTACGGTAGGGGTTGTCAATCCGGCGGGCGTGATCGATGCGGCTTGCCGGGACCGGCCGTCATGACGAAAGACTTGTGCCGATGGCCGCGATGGTTTATGTTGTAACCGTTGTTGTTACATCAGATGCGATGCGACGGTCCACCTGCACCTGTTCCATCGCCGACGGATACGGCACCACCATCCCTGTCCACCTTCCATATCGAAACGAGAAGCCCGCAGATGTCCACACTCTTCGACCCTGTCCAGATTGGCGCGCTGAAGCTGCCGAACCGCATCATCATGGCGCCGCTCACGCGCATGCGCGCGTTCGCCGAGCGCAGCCCAGGCCCGCTCAACGCGCGCCACTACGCGCTGCGCGCGAGCGCCGGACTCGTCATTACCGAAGCCACCTCGGTCACCGCCCAGGGCGTCGGCTATCCCAACACGCCGGGGATCTGGACCGAGAAGCAGATTGCCGGCTGGCAGGAGGTGACCGCGGCAATACACGCCGCGGGTGGCCTGGTCGTCTCCCAGTTGTGGCACGTCGGGCGCGTGTCCGATCCCGTCTACCATGACGGCCAGCCACCGGTCGCCCCGAGCGCCATTGCGCCGGAAGGCCACGTCAACCGGGTGCGGCCGCAGCGTCCGTACACCGTGCCGCGCGCGCTGGAGACCGAGGAAATCCCCGGCATCGTCGAGGATTTCCGGGTCGGCGCCGCCAACGCGAAACGCGCCGGGTTCGATGGCGTGGAACTGCACGCGGCAAACGGCTACCTGTTCGACCAATTCCTGCACGACGGCTCCAACCAGCGGACCGACCGCTACGGCGGCTCGATCGAGAACCGCGCACGCTTCCTGCTGGAAGCGGTCGATGCCTTGCTCACGGTCTGGCCGGCCGACCGCGTCGGCGTGCACCTGAACCTGATGTCGAGTTCGTATTCGATGCGCGACTCGAATCCGCGCGCGCTGTTCACCTATGTCGCCGAGCAGCTCAACGCACGCAACATCGCCTTCATCTTCGCGCGCGAGTCGCTCGACCGCGGCGACGATCGCATCGGCCGTGACGTGCGGCGCATCTTCAAGGGGGCCTACATCCTCAACGAAGGGCTGACCAGGGAGAGCGCGGAAGCCGCCATCGAGCGCGGCGAGGCGGACGCGGCGGCATTCGGGCGTCCGTTCATCGCCAACCCCGACCTGGTGGAACGCTTCCGGCGCGGCGCGCCGCTCAACGCGATCAACGCGGAAACGATCTACACGGACGACGAAACCGGCTACAACGACTATCCGTTGCTCGACGAGGCGGTCTGAGGCCGGTATCTCATTTTCGGCTCATTCTCGGTGAATAGAGTGGAACCATCCAAACACCGAACTCCCGAGGAGAACCGACATGAACCATCCGACCCATACCGCCGCCCATGCCAAGCGCCATAGCCTGTTCCGCGCCGCCGCTTGCGTGCTGGCACTCGCGGCCACCACCACGCTGGTCACCGGCTGCGCCAACCTCGATACGCAAGGCGACATGTATTCGATGGCCGAAACGCACCGGGCCGACACGGTGGCGAGGGCCACGGTGGAACACGTGCGGCCGGTCACCATCGACGCCAGCACCCGCACCTCCAGCCTGATCGGCGAACTTGGCGGCGGCCTGCTCGGCGCCGTCGCCGGCAGCGCCATCGGCCATGGCCACGGCTCGCTGCTGGCAGGCGTCGCGGGCGGCCTGGCCGGCGGGTTCGCCGGGCACGAGCTCGAAGGCCACGCCAATCGCATTGCCGGCCTCGAGATCACCGTGCGCATGCCCGACGGCCGCTTCCAGACCGTGACGCAGCCGGCATCGGAAGGCAACTTCTACCATGGCCAGCCGGTGCAGCTGCAGACCGCGCCCGACGGGACGACGCGCGTGGCGTCGTGAGGCGGTGCAGCCTGCGGCCGGCCGGGCAGTCAAGCCGTGGGCATGCGTGCGTGATGCGGCAGCCGCGATAGCGGCCACCGCATCACGCGCTTCCCGGGCGGATTGTCTTCACGAGCCGCCGAACCAGTTATAGCCCTGGTCCACCCAATACCCGCCCGGATAGGTGTTGGTCACGAACAACTCCATGATGTGCTTGGGGTTCTTGTAGCCGAGCTTGGTCGGCATCCGCAGTTTCATCGGATAGCCATACTTGGGCGGAAGGCGCTCGCCGTCGTAGGTGAAGGTCAACAAGGTCTGCGGATGCAGCGCCGTGGCCATGTCGATGCTCTCGTAATAGTCGTCCGCGCATTTGAACCCCACGTATTTCGCCGTGGTATCCGCGCCGATGCGCCGGAGAAAGCCCGCGAACGGCGTGCCGCCCCAGCGCCCGATGGCGCTCCAGCCCTCCACGCAGATATGCCGGGTAATCTGCTCGGCCTTCGGCAGCGCGTAGAGTGCGTCCAGCGTCCAGCCGCGCTTGTCCTGCACCAGGCCGCTCACCTTGAGACGGAAGTCGTCGCCGTTCACAACGGGGGCTTCGTCGATGCCGTAGAACGCATTGAATGGAAACGGGCGCGTGATCTGCGCTTCGGCGTAGGTCGGCGCGAGCCGGTTCGGGTCGAACAGCCACGCCTGCACCTTGTCGTTCATGCGCGAGACGCGGGTCAGGAACGTCTCGACAGATGCATCGTCGCTCAGGCTGCAGCCGGTGAGCATGGCGAGGCCGCCGAGAGTGAGGATGCGCTTGCCGAACAGCCGGCGCGACGGCTGGTCGAGTTGGCGGCGCACGTCGATGATCAGCGACGCGCGGTCGATGGCCATGCGCCCTGGAGGTTTCGTATTCACGGTTCAGGTCCTGTGTCTTGGGCGGCAACGCGGTGTCAGCGTCCGCGAATCATTGTCAGCAGGCTGCGCGGCACCAGCGCCACCATCACCAGATGCACGACGACGAAGGCTGCCAGCAGCGACATGGCGCAGAAATGGACCACGCGCGCGAAGTCATAGCCGCCCATCAGCTCGCGCAGCAGCGGAAACTGCACCGGCTTCCAGATCGCGATACCCGACAGCACCAGCACGAGCAGCACGACCATCGCGAACAGGTAGGCCAGCTTTTGCACCGCGTTGTACCGGCTGGGGTCGGCGTGGGAGAGATGGCCCTTCAGCGCGGCGGCCAGATCGCGCAGCACGGCGCGCGGCGCCACCGGAAAGAATTTCGTGGCGAGCCGTCCGGTGACGACGTTCATGGCCAGATAGAACAGCCCGTTGAAGAACAGCAGCCACATGGCCGCGAAGTGCCATTGCAGCGCGCCGCCCAGCCAGCCGCCCAGGGTGATGCCGTCCGGAAAGCGAAAGCCCGGGAAAACCGGCGAAGCGTTGTAGATGCGCCAGCCCGACAGCATCATGACCACGGCGGCCAGCGCGTTGAGCCAGTGCGAAATGCGCACCCAGCCGGGCTGGACCACGCGCGGGGCGGGGGGCGATGCGATCGCGTGATGAGCGGTTTCCATCTCGGTCTCCAGAATCGGGTGCCGCGCGAGAGACATGCCCCTGCGGCACCCGGTCCAGCTTACTCGTGCAGCCTCATTTGCCCGCGCCGCCGGACATGGCGTCGCCGTCCTTGCCCATCTTGTCGTGCGGCTTCGACTTGCCCATCTTGTCCTTATGCATGCCGTCCTTCGACATCGCGTCCTTGGCCATGCCATCCTTCGACACGGCATCCCTGGACATCGCGTCCTTCGGCATGCTTTCCTTGGCCATCGAATCCTTCGCCATCGATCCGCCGGTCTGGGCGAATGCCGGAGCACCCGCCAGCAGGAAGGCGGCGGAAAACACGGCGATTGCGGTCTTGTTCATTCGTAACTCCTCATTGTGGTGACGTCGGCCAGGAATTCCCAGGCCTCCGGAAAACATCGCGCCAGCCTCAGGGCGGCTGGCGCCAGATTCACACACGGTTGTGTGCGCCTGATGGGGAATTCGCCGCCACGGCGCGCGCGGTTACAGCAAGCGGATATTTTTTGCGGACCTGCCGCAATGACCGGCCGGGCCGGGTTTTCTCCCCGCTCGGAAGCCGACCTTGCACGAAGAAGCGCCTCGCACCACACACCGCCGCAGGCGCGGCGTAGAATCCGTGCAAATTGACCGGCCCGGTGTAACCAACGCGATCGATGGACCGAACTACAGACCAGGGAGTACTGCGAAGGCGCGAGGCAGACCTGCGGGCTCTCTTCGCGAACGGTCTGGCGGGAGACCGGGCAGCGTACGCACGATTCCTGACCGACCTGGCCGCGCTGCTGCGCGGCTATCTCCGCAACCGGCTGCGGGGGCGCCCTGAAGATGTCGAGGATCTGACACAGGAGGTCCTGCTTGCAGTGCACAATGCACGGCACACCTACCTGCCGGGCCAGCCGCTGACGGCATGGGTGCACGCCATCGCGCGCTACAAGCTCGCGGACCATTTGCGCGCGCATTCGCGTCACGACGCGCTGAACGATCCGCTGGACGACACGCACGACCTGCTGGCAGCCCCCGACCTGGAGCCGGCGCAGGCCCGGCGGGACTTGAACGTGCTGCTCGACGAACTGCCCGACAAGCAACGCTTGCCGATCGTGCATGTCAAGCTGGAAGGGCTCTCGGTCAGCGAAGCCGCGCGCATGACGGGATTGTCGGAATCGGCGGTGAAGGTGGGGGTGCATCGCGGGCTGAAGGCGCTCGCGGCGAAGATTCGAGGAACGCGATGAAAACGGACGACCTGATTTCCATGCTTGCCACCGGCGTCGCGCCGGTGGAGCGGCACCCGCTCGCGCGCCGCTTCGGCATTGCGGTTGCCGCCGGAGCGGTGGTGGCGGTCGCCCTGGTCGCCGCGGCGCTCCACATTCGCGCCGACCTCGCCGAGGTCGCGGCCACGCCGCTGTTCTGGGCGAAGGTGGCATTGCCGCTATCGCTGCTGCTGGGCGCGCTGTGGATGGCCACGCGGCTGGCGCGGCCCGGCGTGGCGCCGGGTTTCAGCTGGCTTGGCATCGGGGTGCCATTCGCGTCGATCTGGCTGGCCGCGCTGTATGTGGTTGCGCAGACGCCGGAGAGCGAACGGGCGGCGGCGGTATTGGGGCAGACCTGGCGGGTCTGCCCGTTCAATATCGTCATGTTGTCCGTGCCGGTGTTCATCGCCGTGTTGTTGGCGCTGCGCGGCCTGGCCCCGACACGGCTGGCGTTGACCGGCGCCGTGGGCGGCCTGCTGTCCGGCGCGGTGGCCACGCTGGCCTACTGCTTGCACTGTCCCGAGATGGGCGTCGCGTTCTGGGGCGTCTGGTATGTGCTCGGCATGCTGTTGCCCACCGCGGCCGGTGCCGTGCTCGGGCCGCGGCTGCTGCGCTGGTAAGCCGGCGATGCCGTCTCGAAGAGTCTCTTTCTTTGCTGGCTTGTGTATTTCAGATTCGCATCACGCCCAACCACATGTTGGAAAGTCACGAGTTCAAGGAAATCCGGTTCGCATGCCGGAGAACGAGAGCTGACTAGCTCAAGCCGGTTCGTACCTGCCGCGAATCGGCACCCATCCAGGCGCAGCCATGAAACGCTGCTTGCGGCGCGGATTTTCCGAAAGGCGGCGTCGGGGCGGGAACGTGCGTTGCCGAGCAGAAGAGTGCTGGCTGGATGACAGGTCAAAGGCCCGGCGCAGCCATCGCCTCTGATCGCGCAGACATAATCGTAACCGTCCACCACGCTCAGTCTTTGCCAGGATGCAGGGCAATCGCCTCGATCTCCGCCAGCAGGCCATAGTGCAACGCGGGCACCGGCACCACGGCACGCGCCGGACGCGCGTCCCCAAGCACATGGCGATAAACCTTGTCGAAATCGCCCCAATGCTCGACGCCGGCCAGATAGACGGTCACCTTCATCACGTCGTGCCAGCCGCAGCCTGCGGCCGCGAGCGCGGCTTGCGTATTGCGCAGCGCCAGCTCGGCCTGCCCGCGTAGCGGCAGGTCGGCGCGCGGCTCGCCTTGTGCGTCCAGCGGCAGTTGGCCCGAGACGAAGACCAGGCCCCTGGCCATTGTGACGTGCGAGTAGTGCCCGCGCGGCCTGGCAAGCGCCGGCACGTCGGGGTGGACGATGCCGTTGCCGGTCCCGGTCGTCGGCGCATTCGCGGTAGCGCCGGTTTTTGCCGCATTGTCTTTCGTCATCGTTCTCACCATCCCCCGAAACGGGTCCATTGTGCTTCCAGTGCGGTGCCGCCCGCGACTACCGCGTAGGCTCCGTGCTGGGCCGCGGTCGCACACGCATGGTTCGGCAGCACGCGCAAGAGCGTGCCGATCGGGAGCATCGGCGTGGCGGCCGGATCCGCACGGTGGCGGACGATACCGTGCTCCTGGTTGGCGTCGATCATCACCAGGTCGGACAGCGGCTTGCCGTCGATATCGCAAACCAGTCCATAGCCCTGGTCGACCGGCTGCTTCGCCGTGCCCCGGTCGCGCGACATCGCCATCCAGCCGGCATCCGTGATCAGCCAGCCTTTCTCACGCTGGTGCCCGATGACCGTGCACAGCACGGAGAGCGCAATGTCATCGGTGTCGCAGACCCCGATCCCCCGCATCACCAGATCAAAGAACACGAACACGCCTGCGCGTACCTCCGTCACGCCCGCGAGCGAGCGCGCGAAATGGGCGGTCGGCGTGCTGCCGACGCTCACCACCGGCGCGCGATGGCCGGCCGCGCGCAAACGTTCCGCCGCCCGTACCGCGCCGGCGCGCTCCTGCTCTGCCAGGGCTTCGATTGCCTCGGCCGAGCGGCAGTTGTACGAGTCGCCCGCGTGGGTGAGCACACCCGCGAGCCGGGCGCCTGTTATCTCCTCGTCGCCCAGCGCGGCGGCGATATCGAGCAACGACGGGTCCTCCGGCTTGACGCCCGAGCGGTGACCGTCGGTATCGATCTCGATCAGCACCGGCACGCTGAGCGCGCGCTCGCGGCACCAGACCGCGAGCGCGCGGGCCGCCTCGACGTTGTCGAGCAGCAGCGTCAGCCTTGCGCCGCGCCGCATCAGGTCTTCGACATGCGGCAGCTTGGACGGCACGATGCCCACCGCGTACAGGATGTCGTTCCAGCCGTGGTCAAGAAAGTAGCCGGCCTCCTTCAGCGTGGACACGGTGACCGGTGTACCGGGCGCACCGATGCGTGACGTGACCTCGGCCGACTTGTTGGTCTTGACGTGCGGCCGCAGCGTGACGCCGAATGGCGCAAGGCGGCCGCACAGCCGCGCAATATTGCGCTCCATCTTGATTCGGTCCAGCACGAGGACCGGCGTTTCCAGTTCATGCAAAGTCATGGGAATCCTTGGCCGGCGCCGCGACGAGGTCCAGCACGGGCTGGAGGTCCGGGCCCTGCAGCAACGGTGCCGGAGCGCCGTCGGGCAAAGACAGCCCCACGCGGTTGTGCCAGTAGGTGTCGAGCCCTGCCGCCGAGGTTCCGAACAGGTCGAAGCCGGAGCCGGCGACGAATAGCGTATTGGCAGCCTGCGCGCCGAGTTCGCGCAGCGCTTGCCGGTAGGGGCGCGCATCCGGCTTGTAGAAGCCGGCGCGCTCGGAGGTCACGATCACGTCCATGGGCACATTGAGGCGCTCGGCCGCCAGCCGCCCGAGACGCTCCGAACAATTGGTCACGACACCGAGTCCGTGCGATGCCCGCAGGGCGCCCAGGACAGCGGCGGCACCGTCCCACGGCGCAAGCTCCGTCCAACGCTCTTCGAGCGCGCCGGCCAGCGACGGTGGCAGGCCGGTCTCGACCGCGGCCTCGCGCACCAGCGTCTCGTAGGGACGGTAGGCGCCGCACGCGTAGGTGCGCTTCAGATAGGCGGCGCGCCAGGCCCGGCCTGCCGCCTCGCCGCCGGCGACGCGATTCCACAGGGACCAGGAGTCGAGCAAAGCGGTCAGCAGGTCGAACAGGACGAAATCGTATTGGCGGGCTTGCGGTGTCTGCAGCGGCGGTCGGGTTGGCTGTGGCATGGTGGCGGCTTCCTGTTATCGAACCGCCAGTGTAGGTACGCCACGCCCTCAGGTGGTTAATGCTTTAGAATTTCTTAGTTCACCTGATGGTTAAGAATGAAGCTAGACATCGAAGATCTGCGGTTCGTCCTGGCGCTGGACCGCCTGGGCAGCCTGGCCGCTTTGGCCCGGGAGGAAAACGTCACCCCGCCGGCTGTGACCAAGCGCCTGAGCCAACTGGAGGCGCGCCTCGGTCTCCGGCTGGCCCAGCGGACCACACGGCGCCTCCAGCTGACGCACGAAGGACATCTACTGGCGCAGCACGCCATCGGCGTCCTGGAGCAGATGCAGGCGATCGAAGAGGCGCTGCAGCAGCGCAGCCAGGCCGTGGCGGGCAAACTTAAAGTCCACGGGCCGTTTGGCTTCGGACGCCGCTACCTTGGTCCGCTGTTGGCGCAGTTTCACGGCACGCATCCCAATCTCGAGGTGCAGTTGTACCTGTCGGACAACCTGATGCTGCCGCGCCAGCCAGTGCATGGCCGCGATGCCTTCGACGTGCTGGTCAGCATCGGCGCGATCCCGGATTCGCGCTGGATTGCGCATCGCATCGCGCCGAACCGGCGCATCCTGTGCGCGGCGCCCGAATACCTCGCTAAGGCACCGCCGTTGGAGACGCCCGCGGACCTGGAGCGCCATGCCTGCCTGGTTCTCAGGGAGAACGAGGAGGATGTGACGCTGTGGCGCTTTGCGCGGGGCGAAGACGGCGCCAGGGATGGCGAAAACAGCCAAGGCAAGAACCCGCGCCATGCGCGATCGCGGGAACTGACGGTGCGGGTGCGCCCGACGATGGAGAGCAACGATGGCGACGTTGTCCATCACTGGTGCCTGACCGGCAAAGGCATCATGGCGCGGTCGGAATGGGATGTGGCAGATGCACTGGCCTCCGGCCGCCTGGTCGCGCTGCTCCAAGCGTACCGCCTGCCCGATGCCGACGTGATGGCGCTGGTGCCGCAATCGCGCCAGTCGTCGATGCGCACGCGGCTGTTTGTCGAGATGTTGCGCAAGGCGCTGGGGCCGCGGCCGCCGTGGCGTAGAGGGCCGCGGGCGTGATTGGGTGGGGCCGTGATCACTGCGGTGATGATCTCAGTCCACGCGCAATCTTGCACGCTCGCCGGATACCGGCTCCTGATACTTGGCTGCGCAACCCGCCAGTGCAAATGCAAAAGCGAACAGTATTGACACAAGCGTTGTGGTCTTCATGCCAATTGGGTGGCTGGAGCGCCGAGTTGCCAGACGGAACGTACGTTGTCTACCGCCCTGCTGGACAGGCTAGTCGGACCGCTTCGGATACCGCAAGCGTCGATATTAACGGCCCCTCTGTAAATGCTGCCAATGCAGGGCTCCCGGTAAAACTGAAATTTCCGCCAAAGCCATGAAAATTAGCAACGAAAAACTCCTACTCGCTTATCAGTGGGATATGAAATTCATGTCTGAAGATGATATTCCACTTGCAAATCTACTTGCGTCGTTGGAGTATCAGAATCATGTCCCTACTAGAGAGCGGTGGCAATCCGCGCTGGACTTTGTCTATAGACTAATCACATGCGAACTTGCGAGCATTACCTGGGTCGGTGAAATCGAGCGAAGTTTCCCGAAGCTATTTGAATCGCTTGCAAGAACCCCCCCTTTGCAATTAGAGCCGGGATATTGGCTGGAGCTGCAAATCTATGGAACAGATGCGTGTATCGACTTGATCAATCGACATCATGTTGACTGGGATAGCCCCCTAGATTTGTCTTTCAGGCGAGAGCTCGAAGAGATATTCCGCAAGCACGACGTTGGCATCGAAAGATTCTCTCTGGTGCCGATTCAATTTTAGCGATTCGACTCAACCAAGGATAGTAGCGTGCTGGCCGAACCAATGAAACGGTATGTACGGAATACGTTGTAGCTGTTTATCCAATCGCTCAAGGATCTTGAGCGGCGGTCAAGCGGTAACAAGTCGGATTTGTGGGTAGCTTGCGGCGGGCGCTGTCGAGATTACCGACAGCGCGGGCCAGCAGGCGAAGACGGGCAAGAGCGCCGAGGAGACCGTTGCCAGTCTGAATCGCGACACGGCCAACGCCAACCAGAGCATCGACAAGATCTTTGATGCGCAGAAGGTGAAGGATCAGCGGGAGCTGAACCAGTTGCAGAGCCAGGTGGCACAGCAACTGGCGCCGATGGTGTATGACCAGGTCGGCATGTTGACGCGGGATCAACCGCCGGAAGTGAAGGTGGCGGTCCATACCGTCATCGGCGGCCTGCTGGCGCAAGCGATGGGTGGTAGCTTCGCGGCGGGAGCCGCTGGCGACGCGGTGGCCACTGCGGCAGCCGAACTGGTGGGCCAGCAGATCCTGAATAACCCGGACTTGCAGACACTGTCCGAGCAGGACCGCAAGGCGCTGGTGCAGATCGCGGGGACCATCGTGGCGGCGGGGGCTGGCGCTGCGGTGGGCGGTACGACACAGGATGCGGCGGCGGCGGGGGCAGCGGGGGGCTGGGGACGCAGTATAACTTTGCGGGCGTTGGGCATGGCCCTACCGCTCCTCCACCTACTCCGGCACAGCCACAGAAGCCGGGTTCGGTGCCCGGCAAGCCGAAGTATGATGGGGACGGGAGTGTGCTGACTGGGACGCCGGATCAGTCGGAACAGAATACGCTCGGGCCGATGTTCCAGCCAGTTGTGGATGCGGTGGACAAGTTCGTGGATGCGAGCAGTACGATGGCGGCCGTTGCAGGCAAGATTCTGCCGAATCCATTTAACTTGGTGCCGGGGCTGGGAGCAATAGTAAGCAGTGGAAATGGAAGTGCTGGCGGCGGCGCTGCGTCGGAGCCGCCCGTAATTGGCGCCACTCCCGGCGATCCAACCCGGGGGCGAACGACCCAATGGGAAAAACAAGGTTCTTTTGACACGGCTAACAAGGATTTTGATGCCCTAAATCCTTCCAATGTCAAAACGTACCCAGGCGATATACGTGTCGGTGAACTTCCGGATGGGCGTGCAGTAATCGTGAGGCCGACAAGCGACTCCGGTGCCCCGACGTTAGAGTTCCAGCAAGATAAGAGCCGCACAAAGGTAAGGTACGGATCATGAGAATTTTTATCCCTGTTATGCAAAATGTCTTTCAAGGGCGCTGCTTTGATTGCAAGCAGATTACCGACGACGGGTTTACTGTAAGCATTGAACTTGAAGGTAGCGATGCAAAATTGACACTTGTTTTTGATGGTGCCTTAGTTGTGCGCCGCATGGATGAGGGAGATATGCTGCGGACCCTGCCGGAGATTGGCAGTACGGGCGGTGCAGGAAAGATGCTCTACATGGTAGAAAATTCTCCTTTTTTGAATTGGTTTGTTGAAGAAAGTTGCCACACACGCTCGGCCATTACGATCAAGCACTTCTTGGTTGCGGGCATCAATACAGCGGTGGATGTGATTTCTTTCGATGAGCCAAAGATTATTAAATGAATATGAATTTTGATAATAAAAAATCGTCATTGCTGTTGATGTTTTCGACAGAAACTGAAAATCAATGGAATCACTCAATCTCGATGGGACGATAAATGAGGCCAAAACAACATCAGGTCAAGGGAGGGTGATAAAGTGAGGAGAAATTTTGAGATTTTTAAATCACTATTATTAGATTTGGCAGAATCGAAAGGAATAACAGAGGATGATCTGGATGGATATGATGAGGCTAGGGACGAGTTCAATTGGCATATAAACTGGAAACGAAATCTTGACGATTGGTTTGAGATGAAGATGCAGCGCATTTGTGATGCCATTGAGCTTTATGAGGCGGCAACTAAGCAGGGGGACCTGTTGGCTGCACGCGCCGGCTTGCAGGACGTGCGATTAGCCACTCACGATCTGATGAATTTCTTCGATGATATTCGCGAGGATTTGATAAAGATTTCTTCAGATAGTAGATTCGGTTGGCCTGATTTTCCTGATGATTATAAGATTCCGGAGGTCTACAACTATTCAAAAAAATGATTTGAGGTCAATGATGAGAGAGGCGTCCATCAAAGATCGCAGCCTTAAGATTCACGTGCCTCACTTGCGATGGGGTAAGCGATTACGCTTGACTCTTGTGATCGCCAGGCCTCCTGTGGGTTTTGTGGGCGACTTGGTTAGTAGGTGCGATGCCGCACCAGTCCGCATTGCATGCAGTTCCGTAGTATGTATCCGAACATTCAACTAAATATATTCATGAAATAATGAATGCATCTGACTCCTATTCCTCCTTGTGCAACTTGGTAAGGGGAATATTTAGTTCGGCTATTAGCGGGCACGGCCTGCGCCCATACCAATCGTTTTCGTATACCTACGATGAGATAGAAGGAGAATTCTCCAATGGGGAGTTCTCGCTTGTAGAAGCGTGGGAGCCGCGGTGGGCAATTTAGATACCCAAGGCAACTGAGTCGCAACAAGCCAGCTTCGCCTGCGTCACGTTCTAGAGAAGCGTATCCGTTCTGGCTCCTTGTTGATCAAATCCATTTTCCGCTGTTTGAGCGGGTGCAAAGGCATCCGCCGGGTCTTCATTACTCCGATGTCTTTCAAACCGCTGCACATTGCAACTGCTGCATCACTCGCGATGGGTCTTTCGAGTATCCCGTCGCATGTGATGGCTTAGGTTCCACCCAGCCCAGGACAGGCCGCCGCGCTGTCTAATGCCGAACAAGATCAACGCACTCGCCAGCAGCAGGAAGCGCGCGAGCGCGCCGCGCTCGTGCAAAAGCCGACGGTCCGAGCCGAAACGATTGCCCGCGCGGAGTTTCCTGAGTTGCCGACGGAGACGCCGTGCTTCCGCATCAGCCAGTTCTTGCTCGAAGTCCCACGGGACCTGCCCACAGATCTTCAGGCGCGCGGTGCGTCGGCGCTGCCGATGGACCCGTTTGCGTTTGCGCTGCAATGGCTCAATCACTATCAGGGCGAATGTGTCGGCCAGCAGGGCGTGGAGATGCTGGTCAAGGGTCTATCGCAGACGATCCTGTCGAGGGGTTATGTCACCACGCGGGTACTGGTGCCTCAGCAGGATCTATCTTCCGGTGCGCTCAAACTGGCGTTGATTCCGGGCGTGATCGGAGAAATTCGCTTTGCGGAGCCGGATATCTGGGGCACGTGGAAGACCGCGTTCCCGACCTCCCGGGGTGAGCTGCTGAACCTGCGCGATCTTGAGCAGGGGCTCGAGCAGATGAAGCGCGTGGCGAACCAGGACGTCGATATGCAGATCGTGCCCACCTCAGTGCCGGGCCGCAGCGATATCGTGATCGCGGTGAAACGCAACAAGCCCTGGCCTGGACGCTGGTGGCCTCGGTCGATAACTCGGGCTCGCGTTCCACCGGAAAGTGGCAGGGCAACCTCAGCGTCGGTATCGACAACCCCCTGGGCCTGAACGACATGTTCAACGTCGGCTACAACCAGGATCTGATGTTCAGCAACAAGGCGCACGGCACGCGGGGCTGGAATGGTTTCTATTCTGTGCCGTGGGGGTACTGGACGGCCACGCTGTCCGCCTATAGCAGCAATTACTTTCAGCAGATTGCCGGCGTCAATACGACGTTCGTTTCCAGCGGGCAATCAGAGACCGTCGACCTGAAGCTGCATCGCGTGCTGAGCCGGGGCCAGAACGATGTGTTCGGCATGCAGGTGCGCCTGACGCGTCGTTTCGGAAAGAGCTTCATCGAGGATACGGAGATCCCGCAGCAGCACCGGAACAACACGATGCTGGAATTTGGCGTCACGGATCGCCATTACTTCGGCCAGTCGCAGCTCGACGCCACGCTGGCATTCCGCCAGGGCATCGGCGCATTCGGTGCACAATCCGATGCGCTGGCCGCCGACGATGGCCCGACGTGGCGCTTCCGCATGATGGTGCTCGATGCCAACCTGTCCGTGCCGTTCAAGGTGGCCGACCAGCCGTTCCGGTATGTGACCACGCTGCGCGGCCAGTTCACCAACGACCGACTCTATTACATCGATGACTTGACCATCGGCAGTCGCTATACGGTGCGTGGCTTCGATGGCGAAAACCAGCTCGCGGGCGAACGCGGGTTCTACTGGCGCAATGAACTGCAGGCGCCGCTCGGTGGAAGCGGGCAAGCATTGTATGTCGGGTTGGACTACGGAAGGGTGCATGGACCTTCCACGCAGGGCCTGGTTGGCACGCAACTGGCAGGCGCGGTCATCGGCATGCGGGGGGCCATCGGAACGCAGAAACTCGGAGGGGCTTCGTATGACGTGTTCTTGGGTACGCCCGTGTACAAGCCTGCCGCTTTCCATACGGCGGGTGTCACGGCTGGCGTCCAACTGACGTACCAATATTGAGTTGGACAATGGGGACGCATGAGCCAGACGGCAGCGGCTGAACGCGAGAGAGAACGGGCCCGGCTGCTCTTTAAGCAGCCGTCCGGACCTTGAACCTCGACGTGCTTGATATACCGGTAGCCGCGCCCGATCGCCTGCTCGATGGCATCGCCGAGATGTGTTTCGTCGGCGTAGCGCAGCAGACTCGCATATACCGGCAAGGTGTCGGCGAACGCGCCGCCGATCAGGTCCACCACCGGACGGTTCACGGACTTTCCCAGGATGTCCCACAGCGCGATATCCACGGCCGAGATGCCGTTCATGACGCCGCTCACCCGCCCGAAGTTGCGCAGGTTGAATTCGAGGTCGTGCTTGATCTGGCCAATGGCCGAAGCATCCTTGCCTATGATCAGTGGCAGGATCTTCGTGCGGATGGTTTCGGCCAGTGCCCGGTCCTTGTTGCGCGAGAACGCCTCGCGCCAGCCGACGACGCCGCTGTCCGTCTCGATGCGGACCAGCGACAGATTCCGCGTCTCAGTGGTCGTCAGCCGTCCGTCGAAACGGTGGTGGCCTCCCACGCATCTATTTCAGCGTTCAATGCCGACAATTTGCCGCGCACGAGGCCGAGTGCGTCGCTACCGAGCAAAAGATGCGCGGGCGGGTGATCCGCAGCAATGGCTGCCAGCATGGCGCGTGCCGCTTTCCCGGGGTCTCCCAGTTGCTTGCCGCTATTTTCCTCGCGGGCTTTGCGGATGGGGTTGAAGATGGCGTCGTAATCCGCAATCGAGCGGGGCGTCCGCGTCATTGAGCGGCCCGCCCAGTCGGTTCGAAATGAGCCGGGAGCCACCGCTGTCACGGCAATGCCGAAGGGCTTGACCTCCTTGCCAAGCGCCTCGGAGATGCCCTCCAGCGCAAACTTGCTCCCGCAGTAGTAGGCGATTCCCGGCATCGTGATGTAGCCGCCCATTGACGTGATATTGAGGATATGCCCGCGACGGCGCTCACGCATGAATGGCAGGACGGCCTTCATCATGGCGACCGCGCCGAATACGTTGACGTCGAACTGCCGGCGCATTTCCGACAGTGGCGATTCTTCCATGATCCCCTCGTGGCCGTAGCCGGCGTTGTTGACCAGCACGTCGATGGGGCCGACCTCGGCTTCGATTTCCGCCACCGAACCGTCGATCGCGCCGAAGTCGGTCACGTCGAGCACACGTCCCCAGGCGGCATTCGCGGACAGGGATTCGAAATCTCGCTTTGCTTGCGCACTTCTCACCGTACCGACGACCTTGTGGCCCGCCGCCAGTGCTTCTCGTGCCAGCGCACGGCCAAAGCCGCTGCCGACGCCGGTGATGAGGAGGATTTTGCTGGATGCCATCGAAGCTTCTCCCAGATGTCGATTGGAGCATGCATGTTAGTCTGGAGAGGTTGGCAGAATAAGCCATGATTTGCTGTTTTTCTTGCATAAAGCTATGAAGCCGAAGAGCCCCGACAGTCACAGCATGGATTCGTCCCACCCAGGCCGGAAACGCATGATTGCCCTGCTGCGCGCGTTGGCACCCGACGAGGGCTACAACCTGACGGCACTGCCGAGCGTCCGCATCCTGCGGTCGAACCGGGCAATGTCGCGCACGCCCGTTCTGTACGATCCCGGTATCGTGATCGTCTGCCAGGGTCGCAAGCGAGGTTATTTCGGCGACCGACTCTATCTGTACGATGAGTGTCACTACCTGGCCGTGTCTGTGCCGGTGCCGTTCAGCATGGAGACCGATGCGACCGATGAGCGCCCGCTGCTCGCACTATATTTGCACCTCGATTTCACGTTGGCCGCCGAACTCGCGGCGCAGATCGACCGCGAAGGCGCAACGGAGCGCGCGCACGCGCCTCAGAGCATGATTTCGACGCCAATCGATGACGCGATGCAGGTATCCGTTTTGCGATTCCTTGAGGCGATGAGCCGGCCGCTCGAAGCTGCCGTGTTGGGGACCGGGCTGCTGCGTGAACTGTATTTCCGCGTGCTCACCGGACCCCAGGGAGGTCCGATGCGCGAGGCTTTGGCGATGCGGGGACAGTTCGGGCGGGTAGGTCGATCGCTCCGCCTGATCCATGCCAGCTATGCGCAGCCCCTCGACGTAAGGCAGCTGGCCGACGAAGCGGGCATGAGCATTCCGAGTTTCCACAGCCACTTCAAGGCAATTACACAGGTCTCGCCGATGCAGTACGTGAAGTCGACGCGATTGCATCAGGCTCGCCTGTTGATGGTGCGCAACGACCTTACCGCGGAAGCGGCGGGACACGCCGTGGGTTACGCCAGCGCGTCCCAGTTCACCAGGGAATTCAAGCGGCTGTTCGGCTTGACGCCCGCTGCGGAGGCGAAGCGTATGCGCGAAAGCTTCGCCGTTCCCCCGGCATTCGCTGATGCGGCTTACGTCTCGTCGCACTGAGATTGCTGCGGTTCGATCTGATCGGCGATCACCGCAACATCTCTTCGGTATGGCCAGTTTTGAGAGTCGGGGAGCAAGAGGCTTCCGCCATCAAGCGCCGCACTGGATTCGGCATGGCGCCCATTTTTGGGGCGGATTGTTAAAGGACTCGATCACTTCGAAAGAACTGGAATGTGCGATTCCGCACACTATGGATAGGGGTTTGATCCGTAAAATTCTCGCCTTTTTTATGGCCTTGGCCTATCTTCGAAATCCGCGCAGTGCGCAGGCATCCTGTATCTCATGCGGTATGAGTGCAACGCGCACTGGCAAAGCGCCAGTCTTGGGCGCGCCTTATCTTTTAGCGCGGTCACATCAACGCGTGATCGTCAGCAATATACGATCCTCGCCGAAGCAAGCAGCCAGTAAAGGGAGACACCATGTCCCAGGATGCGGCAAAGCATCGCAAGCATGCGACACGGTCTCGCTGGAGTGCGATCGCTTTAACTGTGGCTTCCATCTCGTTGATTTTCCTGGCACATGGCTGCAATACCGGAGACGGTACCATTGGCCATATTCTCGTTCCGCAGACGAAACTGGCCGCGGACTGTTTCGCGAAGTTTGCGATCAGCATGCCGGTGTTCGGGCCGGCCGGTTCAGTACCGCGCGTGGACGCAGCGGCTCACCCCAACCTGACCGTAACCATGATGGAGACCGACCAGCAGGTGCTGCCGCCGGGCTCCTACGCCAAATGCGGTTCAGGCGGCACGTTGGGTCAAACGCGCGTCTGGACATACCAGACCACGGATTCCAACACCGGCGCAGTGCTGGGTCCGGCTCACTGGCCGGCGGTCACGATCGTTGCCCAGCGCGGTACTTCGACGCGGACCACATACGTCAATGAGCTGCCGAGCTTCGATCCATCGCATCCGACCGGCCCGGGACTGGTGCAGGGAGAACTGCCATTCGACCAGACAGTGCACTGGGCCGATCCCATGAAGAGCGGTTGTGGGATGCAGTTGCATGGCGTGAGCCCTGGTTCTTCATGCAGGCAGAACTACATCGGTCCGGTTCCCGCCACGGTGCACTTGCATGGCGCCGAACTGCCCGCGGCCTACGACGGCGATCCGGAGTCGTGGTTCACCCCAAATGGCCTGAAAGGTTCCGACTATCACACCACCGGCAACCGAGGCCCGGGCACGGCGATCTATGAATATCCCAATTCGCAGGAACCGGGGACGCTATGGTTCCACGATCATGCTCTGGGAATTACGCGCCTCAACGTTTACGCCGGACTCGCGGGTTTCTATTTTCTCAAGGACTCCAATACAGAGCCGCAGGGATATCCGGGCGGTGCTGAAGAAATCGAGATGGCGGTACAGGATCGGATGTTCGATACGAACGGCCAGCTATATTTGCCGGTTCAGCAGGCCTCCCTCAACCATCCGTTCTGGAGTCCCATCTTCGAGGGCGATGTCGCAGTGGTAAATGGGGCCGCCTTTCCGTTCCTGAACGTCGAGCCGCGACGCTACCGTTTCCATATTTTGAACGGCAGCCTGAATCGGGGATATACATTTGTCTTCGGCAACGCGCCGGTCTACCTGGTCGGGGCCGATGACAACTATTTTGATAGCCCCGTTCCCCTTGCTGTTTCCTCTAGCGGCGTTTCCGAGGGGCTGCCGGTCTCGCCGGGTGAGCGGGCCGACATCATCGTCGATTTCTCCCACTTTGCCGGCCAGACGATCGAGCTCACCAATACGCAGCCAGGCCAGGATGTTCAACTGCCCGATATCATGCAGTTCCGGGTGGCGGCGTCGACGTCGACACCTGACACGAGTTGCGATCCCGCAAATCCGAACGCGTCTACTGGCCTCTGTGCCAGGAAAAGCCCGATGGCTCGCCTGACAGATGGAAACGGCAATGTACTGCCCACGGTGAAAGTCGACAGAGTCAGGCAGATGATCCTTTTCGATCATGTCGAGACGTCGGGCGGCCCGATTCCCACGGATATCAAAGAGTATGTCAATAACACGACGTGGAACGGTCTGGAATCGCCGAGCATTGTCCATGATTTTCCGAGCGACGGCATCAGCGAACTACCGCGCGTGGGGTCGGTTGAAATGTGGGAAATCGTCTATCTCTCGACGATGGCCGGGGCTAGCCATCCGGTTCACCTCCACCTCTCGCAATTCCAGGTTCTCAATCGCCAGGCCATCGATGCAAGTCAATATCTGGCAGACTGGAATAAATCATTCGGCGCGACCGGCAGCAGCCCGGCGCCTCTGCCAGAGGGATGCAAGACGGGTACATATTGCGCCGACTATGGGCCTCCGCTGGACTATTTGACGCCCAATAAAGACGGTGCGCTTGGCGGCAATCCCCCCTTCAGCGGCTACCTCCAGGGCGCCACCATACCGCCAACGTCCGGGGAGTCGGGATGGAAGGATACGGCGGATGCGCATGCAGGACAGGTTCTGAGAATCCTGGTGCGCTGGACGCCTTCAAGCGTTCCCGTAGTTCCCAACCAATCCTACGCAGGACAGAATCTCTACGAGTTTGATCCGACACAGGGATACTATGTCTGGCACTGTCATGTCCTCACTCATGAAGACAGCGAGATGATGCGGCCGTACCGTGTGACGAATTGACGGCGGATACTTGTAGAACGCCGAACCGGAGCCGTCCATGAGGGGCCGAGCCCTCAGGACAGCTTCTCATGCAGCCGTACGAGCCACCACCGCCACATGGGCACCTGATAAAAAAACGGAGTGGTTGCGCCAGTCACACAGGTCGCGATTTCCACGTATTTGCCGGCCACCATCCCGAACCTCGACTTTGGAACTTCATCGCTTTCCAGTTGGCACAACCAGCTCTTCGCGTCATGGATCGTACAGCGGGGGAAGCGGCGTGGCTTACTCGGATCATCCGTCCTCCAATACCACACGGAACGTTGATCCAGCAAAACCCGATAAGTGAAAGGGATGTCCGTTTTTTCCTTGCCGTGGCAAACGTCGCTTACCTGTTCTCCATCACAAGACAACATGTAGACAGTCACTTCATTTTCGAAGGGAATCCAGGCAGCTGTCGTGTTGGGCAAGACCCAAGCGCTTGCGGCGACCATGACATAAGCAATTAGCCGATCCATTCCGCAGCACCTCCCTCAGGATGCCCAGCAACAGGCTCGCGGTCCCTTACACAGAATAATCCTAGCATGATTGCCCCGGCGCGCTGTACCCGGTTACCGGGGTTTGGCCCGGCCTTTGTGAGCCGAACGCATCACGATGAATCTCCAATAAAAGTCTTGACATTGATTCCGTGGAAACAATATTATGTTTCCGAGGAAACAAATTGGATGACCATGAATACGGATGCCATGCACGATGACCCGCTGGAGAGGCATTTAGGCTACTGGATGAGGCTGGTTTCAAACCAGGTATCGGGCGCGTTCGCGCACTCGCTCAGCCAATACGATCTTTCGACAGCCGAGTGGGTCGCGCTGAACAGGATAGAGCGGACGCAGGATCTGACGAGTTCCACGCTTTCCGCATCCATGAGCATGACGCGAGGCGCGGTTTCGAAAATCCTCGACAAGCTGGAATCCAAGGCCTTGATCAAGCGCAGTGCGAGCCGCGATGACAACCGGGTCCAGTTCTTGTCGCTTACACGCGATGGCCGGCGCCTGTTGCCCGTTCTGACGGAAGTTGCGAACGGCAACGATGACCGGTTCTTTTCGGTCCTGGACGAGAGCGAGCGGACTGCTCTTCGCCTGGCACTGCAAAAACTCGCGGACATCCATGCGTTCCGCAATGTGCCGATTGAATGACTGTTCGCTGTTCAAGGATAGATGAGACATGATGAGCAAAGCCATCGAGAATCTTGTGTCGGCGCAGCGACGGGCCACGGAAGGACGGCCGGAGGTGGGCGGATTTCCATATCTCGCCGAAACCTTGCGCCGGGCCGGCGTGACGTCGAACGTGTGGCATCTGCCCTCGTGCCAAAGCACCTATGTCACGGAGCTCGGCACCGTGGTCCAGCAGTGGGAGCCCTTGGCCACGGGGACGGTCGAGGTCCCGTCCTTCGATAGCGACGCGCTGATCGCAGCCCTCAGAGCGGATCAGTCCGGCAAAACAACGTTCCCGGAATTTCTTTCGGCAGCGTGGCAAGCCGGGGTCATTCGCTACGAGGTGGATCTGGCCAAGCGTTGCGTGACCTATTTCGGCAGTCTCGGCAAGTACTACCTTGAGCACTACCCGGAAGCGGCGATCTGACGAGAAGGAACGGCACGTCACTTCCGGGATGCCCGGGTCGTCGAGGCCAATGTCGTCGAGGCCCATTGCCGCAATCCGGCGCCCCGGGTGTGTAGGGGCCGCCACGCCGGCCCGCCTTGCGCAGTCCCACGTTACGAGACGGTGATGCCGTGGTTTACGAAAACTCCGCCGGAAAGCAAAATGGCGCCATCCCCGGAGCCGATGTGCGAGGAGGGTGGATGCCAAGCACCAGAAAAGCCAGGCTGCGGGCCACGCCGTCCACAACAGTCATGGCACCGCCGCGGGTGGCACCGCCCTCCACGGCGCTGGAACCCGCCACGCTCAGCCACCAGGCGTTTGACACGCTGTGGCACGAAGAAATCACCGTGCGGCGCCAGGTGATCGCCGACGCCGGCGTCACTCTCCACTGAGGCGGGGCGAGCCATGGACGATGCGCGAGACCCGGTCGTGCCGCACCTGCGCTTCATCACAGACTCGCTGACCGAGCGCGGCGCGTTCGAACTGTGGCATGAGCGTGTCTCAGGCTTCTATGAGACGCTGAAAAGCCCCGCCGGCGACGAGATATTCCGCATGGAGACCTTGTCCTGGCATCTGGGCGAGCTGCTGGCCGTCCATGCGCGCTACTCGACGCGCGAGCAAGCACGGCCGGTGAAGAAGATCCGCGCCGACCAGGTTGACCACTATCGGCTGATCCTGCAACTGGAAGGCGCGCTGCGCGTCGATGCAGACGGGCGCCGCGTGCAGATCAATCCAGGTCAGCTCTTGCTGACCGACATGTCGCGGCCCGAACGCTATTCCATCGATGCCGGATCGAACATCATTCTGTTCCTGCCGCGCGAGATGCTCGACGCGGCCTTGCCCTCGCCGCTGAATCTGCATGGCGTGGTACTGCAGGGCGCCGCGGCGTCGATGCTGGTGGCCCACCTCAGATCGCTGGTGAGCCAGGTCAACGACGTGCGGCGCTCCGAGGCTTCCCCGATCGCGCATTCGACGCTGCACCTGGTGGCTGCCGCCGTGGCGCCGGCCGCGCGCACGCTGGAGGCGCGTCCGGCGATCGAAGCCGCGCTGCTGCGCCAGGCATGCCGCTACATCGAGTTGCACCTCACTGACCCGAGCCTGTCGCCGCAGGCGATCGCCGCCGCCTTCAGGATTTCGCGCGCGACGCTCTATCGGCTGTTCGAGCCGCTGGGCGGCGTGGCCGCCTTCGTCAAGGAGCGGCGCCTGCGGCGCGTGCATGGCATGCTCGCTTCGCCCGGAGCGCGGCACCACCTGGCAACGCTGGCCGAGGCGCACGGCTACTCCGACGCGTCGGCGTTGAGCCGCGCCTTCAGGCAGCAGTTCGGCTACAGCCCGAGCGAGGCGCGCACGCACGGGCAGTCGATGGCGGTGCCGGCCGCGTCCACTTCGGAGGTATCGGCCTCGACGGTGCTGACCGACTGGCTGCGGTCCTTGCGCGGCTGAGGCATTGACGTAGATCAGGGCCTCCTGCTTTGAGACGGATTGCCATGAATTGAGACGGCGCACCCTTCACGCTGCGGCCGGCGGTTCCTACATTCTGACCATGCCCGGGCGATTGCCGCCGGAAGATCGGGCAACCGTATCTTCCAGGCCAGGAGTTCGCTCCCAAAGCACTGAAGTCCCCCTGGCACGGCCGCGCCGACAGGGAACGTACTGTCTCCATTCATCGAGGTATCCTGCATGTCGCTTCAACTTACACGCCGCTCGTTTCACCGTCTGGCCGTCCGCGGCGCGGCACTCATCGGCAGCCATGCACTGTGGCCTCTGCTGGCCCGTGCCGACGAGCCGGCCGATGTGCCCTGGGTTTCCGACGATCCGCATCTCGGCGGCAACTTCCTGCCGGTGCGGCGCGAGGTCGACGTTGGCGACCTGCGGGTGATTTCGGGGCGGATTCCCGCCGACTTGCGCGGCGTCTACATGCGCAACGGCCCCAACCCGGAATTCAAGCCAATCGGCTATGCCTATCCGCTCGACGGCGACGGCATGATCCATGCCGTCTACATCGAGGGCGGGAAGGCCCGCTACCGCAACCGCTTCGTGAAGACGGAAAGCCTGACGGTGGAGCGCCGCGCCGGCCGGGCCGTCTTCGGCAGCTTCACGCATCCGGTGCCGGTCGATCCCGACGTGTTCCTGCCGGGTGAAGTCCCCTCGCAAATCAAGAACGGCGCCTTCGTCAACATCATCCGGCACGGCGGCCGCCTGATCGCGCTCAACGAAGCCACGACCAGCTATGAGATGAGCGCGGAGCTGGACACCGTCGGCCAGTGGACCGCAGGCGGGACCGAACCGCTGCGCCTGGGCGCCCACAACCGGCACCACCCGCGCACGGGTGATCTTTATGCGCTCGAATACAGCTGGCGCACGCCGACGGTGAAGTTTCACCGCATCAACCCTGCGGGGGTGCTGGTGAACACGCGGTCCGTGGAACTGCCGATGCCGACGATGATCCATGACTTCATCCTGACGGAGCACTACGTGGTCCTCATTGCCGGGCCGGCGGTGTTCGACGCCCAGGCGGCGAAAGCCGGCCAGTCGATGCTGCAATGGCGCCCCGATCTGGGCATGCGGATCGCCTTGCTGCCGCTGGACGGCGGCGCGCCCGTCTGGATCGAGGGCGAGCCCTTTTTTGTCTTCCACTTCGCCAACGGCTTCGAACGCGGCCGGCAGATCGTCGTGGACTACGTGCAGCACGACAAGTTTGCATTGGCGAACGGCCCCGTGCCCACCTTCAAGCGCATGACCATCGATCCGGCGCGCCGCAGCTTCAAGGTCGCCGGCTTCTCGGACGAGATCACCGAATTCCCGCGCTTCAATCACCTGCGCGAGGCGCTGCCCACTCGCTTCGTCTACATGCCGACCCTGACTTCCTCGCTCAAGGTGGCCAACCCGCCCTCGGCGGTGTTCAACACGGTGCTCAAGCTCGATACCGAGACCGGCCGATACACGCGCCATGAGCTGGGCAACCAGATCGTCGGCGAGGCCGCCTTCGTGCCAAAGCCAGGCGGCCGGACGGAGGACGATGGCTACCTGGCGGCCTTCGCTTACGATCCGGTGCGCCAGGGCAGCAACCTGGTGCTGCTGGATGCGCGCCGGATCGAGGAGCCCCCGGTCGCCGTGATCGAGATGCCCCAGCGCGTGCCGCAGGGACTGCACGGCAACTGGATCCCCCGCGCCTGATGCGCCTGCCGGGCGGCCATCGCGCGGGCGTGGTGGCGAAATCGGGGCGACGCCTACGCCAATCGCAGATCCCACAGCACGTCGAGCACGTGTTGCGTGGAGCGCTCAACGTACCCCGCACGATGTGCAATGCCGAGCCGGCGCCACAACGCCGGGCGCAGCGGCCGCATGACGATGCGCGCGTCGGGTGATGGCGTAGTGGCCTCATGGGGCAACAGCGCCGCGCCGTAGCCCGCCGCTACCAGACTCTTGATCGCGTCGTTGTAGTTGAGCTGAATGCGCGGCGTGGGATGGTGCCCCCCGGCCGCGAACCATTCCGCGGTCAGGCGCGACAGGCGCGTGGTCGCGTCATTGAGAATGAGCGGCTGGGCGGCTAGCCAGTCGGGCGTGACGCGGGCCGGAGACCGCCAATGCGCCGGCACAAAGGCCATCACCGGGTCGCGGCGCCAAGGCTTTATCACCAGTCCTGCCGCCGGCGGCTGAGGCAGTGCGACCAGCCCGACGTCCAGCGTTCCATCGGCCAGCCGGGACAGCGTTTCCTGCGAAGTGAGGATCGCAACCTGAATGTCGATGGCGGGATGGTGCTGGCGCAGCACCTCCAGCGCTTGCGGCAACAGGTGCGCGATCACGCCAGTCGACGCCCCGAGCCGCGCGCGCCCTTCGAGCCCCTGCACCTGGCGTTGAATATCGTCCAACGCCTGCTCTGCATCGGCCAGCAGCCGGCGCGCGCGCTCCACCAGCACCTCGCCGATCGCCGACGGCCTGACATGTCCGCGCTTGCGGGACAGGAGAGGCGCCCCAATGCGGTCTTCGAGTTCAGCGATGTGGAGGCTGACCGTGGGCGGCGCCAGGTGCAATGCACGCGCCGCATCGGCAAACGAGCCGCGGTCGGCAATGGCGACCAGAGTGCGCAAACGGTCCAGGCTGATCTCTCGCATGTCGGCATCCAGATTCAGAAAAGCTGAATATCAGCGTTATCAAATTCAACTTTCTCTATTCTAGCGGTCCGGGGAACATAGGGGCTCGTTGTACTTGTCACAACCACAGTCACCGGAGTATTTCCCGTATGCGCTCTCCTGTTGTTTTCATCGACGGCGACCAAGGCACCACCGGGTTGCAGATCCACGAACGGCTGCGCGGCCGGACCGACCTTCGGCTGTCCACGCTTGCCGCCGCGGAGCGCAAAGACCCGCGGCGCCGCGCGGAAGCCATCAACGCCTGCGACATCGCCGTTCTTTGCTTGCCGGATGCCGCCGCGCGCGAGGCGGTGGACGCCATCGTCAATCCCGCCGTCAGAGTCATCGACGCAAGCTCCGCCCACCGCACGCAGCCGGACTGGACATACGGCTTCCCGGAAATGGCGCCGGGACAGGCCGAGCGCATTGCGAACGCACGCCGGGTCACCAATCCCGGCTGCTATCCGACCGGCGCAATTGCCTCGCTGCGTCCCCTGTTGCAGGCCGGGCTCATGCCTGGCGACTACCCTGTCAGCATTCATGCGGTGTCCGGCTACTCCGGACGCGGGCGTGCCGGCGTGGAGGAATATGAAGGGCAGGGCGCCGTCAACGCGCCTTCATACCAGGTGTACGGCCTGGAACTCGCGCACAAGCACACGCCGGAGATCCAGCGCCACGCCGGGCTCGCGCAGCGTCCCATCTTCGTCCCCGCGCTGGGTGCGTTCCGCCAGGGCATCGTGCTGACGGTGCCCCTGGCGCTGCGGCTGCTGGCGCCCGGCGTGGATGGCGCCACGTTGCACGCATGCCTGGCGCGCCACTACGCCGGAGCGGCCCACGTACGTGTCTTGCCGCTGGACGAATCGTCCGCCGTGAAGCACCTGGATCCACAAGTGCTGAACGGCACGAACGACATCTGCTTGAGCGTATTTCCCAACATGGAACACGGCCACGTCCTGCTGTCCGCGGTTTTCGACAACCTCGGCAAAGGCGCATCCGGCGCTGCGGTCCAGAACCTGAACCTCATGCTCGCGCGGCAATAGTGGCCGACGCCAGTCCGGTGGCGGCCGTCGCATGGCGGCGGCGCCATCGGGCGGGCATCGCCTCCTGGCTTGCCCGATCCTTTCAGCCTTCGCCTTCTTTAAGCACGTCGAGTGCGGCGGCGCACGCGCCGCGCAATTGCTCTCGCATCAGTGCCTGGACATTGTCGGCCCGCCGGACGATCGCATCGCGAATGCGCACTGCCTGCTCGAACGAGGCGCGCATGCGTCCGCCGCGCGCCATGGCGATGCGCCGCAGGCGCCGTACCGGCCCGATCAGGCTCTGATGCGTTTCCTGCAGCGTCCGGTTATCCGCGATCACCATGACGATGGTGTAGAAGCGGTCCAGCGCGTCGACGTAGGACCCCGCATCGTCGGCGTCTACCGCCATTCGCATCGCGTCGAGCACGTCATCGAGCTGCGCCGTGCCCAGTGGATTGATACGTTCCGATGCCACCTGCACGGCAAGGCATTCGAGAGCGGCCCGCACCGTATAGATTTCTTCCACGTCGCGCGGCGTCACGGAACGCACATGGGCGCCGACGCGCGACAGAATGGTCACCAGGCCTTCGCGCTCAAGCTGGGTAAACGCTTCCCGCATGGGCGTGCGGCTGACATTCAGTTGCTTTGCAATCTGAACCTCCGACAGGCGGCTGCCCGGCGCCAGTACGCCCTCCACGATGGCTTCGCGCAGCGCGGGCACGACCAGCCCCTCACTGAGCGAATCGCTGGATCCATCGGCGGTCCGCTGGCGCTCGCGATACTTGCTTGCGATCGATTCGAGCGTCCGTGTCTGCTTGCTGCGTTTCGCAGCCCCTTGCGATCTCATGGTTGCAGCTGAGGCCATTGACTTCTCCCGGGTCATTGCATACGCTGTATACAGGGTATACGAAGTATACACGAAGGAGCCCACATGGAGCCCAAATCGTTCTCGCAGCCGGTGCGCATCGAGCGCAGCGGTGGCATATTGACTTTCACCCTCAATCGGCCGGAAGCCGGCAACGAGGTGTCGGGCCCGATGTTCGAGGCCATGATGGCCGCCTTGCGCGGTGAAGTCGAGCGCCCGGCGGCCCGCGTGCTGCGCCTGCGCGCGGCCGGCGACGTCTTTTGCACCGGGCGCGAACGGGCGGGGCGCGATGCCGAGTCCGTGCACGGTGAGGTGAGCCGGCTCATCGAGCTGAAGCGGCTCTTGCGTTCCACGTCTCTCATTTCCGTGGCGCAAGTGCAAGGCGACGCACAAGGGTTCGGCTTCGGCATCGCCATTCTTTGCGACTTCACCCTGGTGTCGTCGCGCGCCTCCCTCGGTTTTCCCGAAATGCGCAAGGGGCTGCCCCCGGCAGCGATCATGGCCTACCTCGGGCGCTACGGCCTTCCCAAGCAGTTGTTTCCGATGGTCCTGCTTGGCGATGCCTTGACGCCGGCCGCGGCATTGCAGGCCGGCCTGATCACGCAGGTTGTGGAGCCGGCGCGTCTGCAAGCAGACACGGACGCGCTGATTGCCCGCCTTGTCGAGCTCGACGAAGCCGGGGCACGCCAGTGCAAGGCGTTCTTCCAGGCAGCGCAGGAAGGCTCGGTCGAGCAGAACTTCCGTTGCGCGACCGAAATGCTCACCGCCACAAGTCTGCGTCTCATGCAACGCCGCTGACGCGTTCCTCATCCATCAGAACAATGAACGGCGCCCGCCAGGGCCGATTCCGGCATGGGGCGCGCCGACCGGAGACAACCATGCACGTCAACGCAGGTCCCAGGCTCGATCGCTTGCCGATGTCGCCGTTTCACCGGCGCATCATGGGGTTGATCGGCCTGGGCATGTTCTTCGATGGCTTTGACATCTACGTTGCCTCCACCGTGCTCGGCGCAACGCTGAACACGGGCTTTTCCACGCTCGAGCAGAACGCGCTCTTTGTCTCGATGACGTTCCTGGGCATGATGCTCGGCTCGCTTGGCACGGGCTTTCTCGGCGACCGCTTCGGCCGGCGCTTTACCTATCAGGCGAATCTCGCCATCTTCGGCCTGGCTTCGCTCTGTGCGGCATTTGCGCCGTCGATGGCGGTGCTCATTGCCTGCCGGTTCGTCATGGGCCTCGGGCTTGGCGCGGAGAATGTCGTGGGCTACTCGACGCTGGCCGAGTTCGTGCCGCCGCGTTCGCGCGGAAGGCTGCAGGGATGGATGGCCGTCTTCGTCGTCACGGGGCTTCCCGTCGCCGGGCTTGCCGGCCTGCTGGTGATTCCGGCATTCGGCTGGCGTGCCATGTTCGTCCTCGGCGGCATGGGCGCGCTCGCCGTCTGGTATGCGCGCAAGTCGCTCCCCGAGTCGCCGCGCTGGCTCGATTCGGTTGGCCGGCACGACGAAGCGGAGGCGCTGCTGCAGCGTATCGAAGGCGAAGTCATGGCGTCCCGGGGCGGGGCACCGCTGCCTGCCGCCGCGGCGCCCTCGGCAGCCGCCGTGGCTCCGCTCGGCCTCGGCTCGCTTTTCGGCGGCGCCATGCTGCGGCGAATGATCGTCGGCTGCATCACGCTGATCGTCGTCAATACACTGCTGTACGGATTCATCACCTGGCTGCCCACGTTCTTCGTGCACCAGGGCCTGAGCATCGCGAAGTCGTTCGGCTACGCGCTCGTGATGGCGTTCGGCGCGCCGGTCGGCTCCGCGATCGGGGCGCTCACCGCGGATACCTGGGGCCGAAAGCCGACCATCATCGGCGCATCGCTGGCGGCCATCGTCTTCGGCGCGCTGTATCCGTTCGTCACGAATCCACTGCTGATTCCCGTCGTCGGTTTCCTGCTGACCGTGCCGATCTACGTGCTGGTGGCGCTGCTCATTGCCATCTACGTGCCTGAACTGTTCCCGACCGCGGTGCGTTTGCGCGCCTCGGGGATCTGCAACTCGCTCGGGCGTGGCGCCACCATCGTTACCCCGTTTCTCGTCGTCGCCCTGTTCGGCAGGTACGGCATCGTCGGCGTGCAGGCGCTGATGGTGAGCTTGCTCGCCGTGCAAGTCGCCGTGGTGGCCTGGCTCGGCGTCGAGCCAAGCGGACGGGGACTCGAGGACCTGACGCCGCCCGGCGCCGCGCCTCGACAGGTTCCCGGCGCCATGGGCGCGGACGCCAGCGCATCGTTGTTCAAGTAATCGAAGGAGATTTCCATGGACACAGTCAACACCCAGCATCTCGAAGCACAGCTCTTCATCGACGGCGAATGGACCGGAGCGGAAGACGGCCGTACGCTCGATATCGTCAATCCCGCGACAGGCGAAGTCATCGGCGCCCTCGCGGCGGCTTCCGGGCCAGACGTCGACCGCGCGGTGCGCGCGGGTCACCAGGCATTTGAGCGAGGCGCATGGCGCGATATGCCGGTCCAGCAAAGGGCGCGCGTGCTCAACCGCTTCGCGGATCTGTTTGAAGCGGACCTCGAGCAGTTCTACAGGCTCGAAACGCTGAACAACGGAAGGCCTATCGCCGAGACGCGCGCACAGATTGCGCGCCTGCCCCAGTTTTACCGGTACTTTGCCGCGCTTTCGCTCACACGGCGCAGCGACGTCATTCCGGTGGAAGGCCCGTACCTCTGCTACACGCAGCGCGTGCCGCTCGGCGTTGTCGCGCTCATGACTTCGTTTAACCACCCGTTGATGATTCTGTCGAAGAGCCTCGCGCCCGCGCTTGCCACCGGCAATAGCGTGGTGATCAAGGCGTCGGAGCAGACGCCGCTCACCACCGTGCGGCTGGTCCGGCTGCTGGTGGAGGCCGGGGTGCCGAGAGGCGTGGTGAACGTGGTCAACGGCGTTGGACACGAGGCAGGCGCCGCGCTGGCGCGGCATCCGTTGATTCGCAAGGTCGTCTTTACGGGCGGCACGGACGTGGGGCGCTCCATCGGCGAAGCGGCCGCCCGCAACTTCGCGCTGACGACGCTGGAGCTGGGCGGCAAAGGGGCCGTCCTGGTGTTTGACGACTTCGATCTGGAGCGCGCCGTCAACGGCGCGGCCTTCGCCGCGTTCATCGGCGCGGGGCAGACCTGTGTCTGCGGCGCGCGCATTCTCGTCCACAAGCCGGTCTACCCGGCGTTTCTCGAGCGGTTTCGCCAAAAGATCGCCAGCATTCGCATCGGCGACCCGCGCGATCCGAAAACCCAGCTCGGCCCGGTCATTTCGGAGCGGTCACGCCAGCGCATTCTCGCCATGCTCGGGCGCGCCAAGGCGGACGGGGCAAAGGTGCTGACGGGCGCCCGCGTACCGGCAGGACTCGAGCGCGGCTTCTTCATCGAGCCGACCGTGCTCTATGACGTCGACCCGAAATGCGAGATCGGTCAGCAAGAGGTGTTCGGCCCCGTGACCGTGGTGATGCCGTTCGACGACGAGGCCGACGCCGTGCGCATTGCCAACGATACGCAATTTGGCCTTGCGGCATCGGTCTGGACGCAGGACGTCGCCCGCGCCCATCGCATCGGCGGCAAGCTGGAGTTCGGCATGGTGTGGATAAACGACCATCATCGGCTTGATCCGGCGTCGCCCTGGGGCGGATTCAAGATGAGCGGCGTCGGTCGCGAGACGGGTGTCGAATCGTTCGACCAGTTCAGCGAGCCGCGCGCCGTGACGATCAACACCACGGGCGAGACAGTCGACTGGTACGCCGACGATGGCGAGCCGAAGCGCCTGAACTGACCCGACGGCTGACGGTCCGCCACGCTTCAGAACCGGTGGTCGACGCGCGCGTACACCGACTGCGCCGACACGTGGCCGGTATTGAGCACCGCATCCACCCCCAGCGCCACGGTGGTCGCCTTCGACGCCAGCAGGCTGACACTGGCGCCGGTGGTCAGGAACGAGCGCGGCAGGTCCGTCCCCGGCGCGGCGAATACGGTGCCATCCTGGCTTTGCACCAGCGCAACGCGGCCCCCGCCCAATGCTTCGTGCGCATAGCCCAGGCGCAACTGCACGTTGACGGGGCGCACGGCATCGCCCAAGGCTTTGTCGAGCGTCACGCCGACGTAGGGCTGCAGGCTGCGTGCGTTGTCCGCATCGACTTGCAGGTTCTGGCCGCCGGCGCCGCTCTCGCCAAAGCCATTGGCGCGCATGTAGGCATAGCGCAAGCCCGCTTGCGGCGTCAGCACGAATCCGCCGGCCTGCATGGGCAGGCTCGCCTGCATCGACGCGGTGAATTCGTGGCCGATATGGTCGCCCTCGGCCGTGCCCGTCCCGGCAAACGGCCGCTTCTGCGACAGGAAATCCAGCCCATAACCCAATGTGGCCGACAGGTTGACCGCGCCCACAGGCTGGTTGCCATAAAGCGCCAGCCGCAGCGTATCGATGTCACCGGACGAGCCGGTGCCGTCTTCGCCGATGGACGTATGGGTATAGCCGCCGGCCGCGCCGACCGTGGCACTGCCAAGCCGCCCGTCGGCGCCGGCCAGGAAACCGTAGGCGTGGGTCTGGAACCCCGGTGCGCTGCCGGAGCCACCCACCTTGTTGCGGGTGCCGTTGGCCTTGATCCACACATCCCTGGACGTTTCCAGGCCGTGCTGCACACTGGCCAGCCGCTCGAGCAGCGTCGCGTTGGCGCCCTGCGCCTGCAAGAGTGCCGCCGTGCCAAGCGCCGTGTAGATCGACGTGTTGGCAGGTGCCACCACCAAGGGGTCTGTCGGCGCGGCCCCCGCCAATGTCAGGGCAACGTCGCCGAGGCCATAGGTGACGGACGGCTGCAGCGTGCCGAGATTGGCGCCCGCCGTCGCGGTGGTGACGTTGGCGAAGCGGCCCGTCACGCCATTTGCCGCGCTCAATACGGTGTACTGTCGCGCCGAGTAGGTACCCGGTGTGAACACGACAGCCAATGTGCCGCCCAGTGCGGCGGAACCGCTCACGCGCAGCTGCGACGCGTCCGTCGGACTGACTTCAATCGACAGGGTGCCGCTCGCCGCCTGGGCATAGTTGCCGCCGACCGCCAGCGTGCCGATGGAGCCGCCCGGCGCCACCACGCCGCTGTTGTCGACATTGCCCAACACCGTGCCGTGGCCACGCAGCGTGCCCGGCATGTTGACCAGCACGTTGCCGCCAAGCGTTGCACTGGCGTTGGCCGCATCGCCCACGGCCAGCGCGCCGCCCGCCACGGTGGTGGTGCCGGCGAAGGCGCCGCTGACGCCGTTGAGCGTGAGCGTGCCGGTGCCTTGCTTGATCAGGCCACCGGTACCGGCCAGGCTGCCGCCGAACGTTTGCGACGTGTTGTCGGTCAGCGTGAGCGTATTGGCGCCCAGCGCCACCTGGCTCCCTCCCGCGCCCGACAGGTGCCCCACCGACTGGCTGCCACCGGCCGACAGGTCCAGCCGCGCACCGGTAGCCGCCAGCGCCACGCCCGTATCCGCGGCCAGCCGGCCCGCGCCGGCCAGGGCCAGCGTGCCGGCGTTGATGGTGGTGGCGCCGGTGTAGGTGTTGACGCCGGACAGCGTCTGCGTGCCGCCATTGAGCGTGAGGCCGCCCGTGCCGCCAATCACGCCGCTGAACGTGCCGGCGGCATTGCTGATCGTCAGCGTCTGGCTGCCCAATGCCACGATGCCGCCGCCCGACAGCGCGCGCACCGTTGCGCCACTCGTCGTGCCGGAAATGTCGAAGCTGCCGTTGTTGACCAATCCGCCAGAGCCCGCAATGCTGCCCGCGCCCGTCAATGCCAGGGTGCCGGCATTGACCGTGGTGGTGCCGGTGTAGGTATTCAAGCCGGACAAAGTCTGCGTGCCGCCGCCAAGCGTGAGGCCGCCCGTACCGTCGATCACGCCGCCGAACGTGCCGCCGCCAGTGCCCACGGTCAGCGTCTGGCCACCCAGCGCGACGGCACCGGTGCCAGACAACGCCCCGATCGTTGCACCGCCGGACTTGCCGGAAATATCGAAAATGCCGTTGTTGACGAGACCGCTGGAACTGGCAATGCTGCCCGTGCCGGTCAACGCCAGCGTGCCGGCGCTGATGGTGGTGACGCCCGTATAGGCACTCAGGTTCGTCAGCGTGAGCGTGCCGGCACCCGTCTTCGTCAAGCCGCCCACGCCGGCGAGGGCGCCTGCCATGGTCACATCGTTGCCATTGGTGTCGAACGTGCCGCCGGCCGTGCCCAGCGCATTCAGCCGGCCGGAAATGTCCGCCGTGTTCCCCGAAGCCCATTGCAGGCCACCGCCATTCAGCGTGATGTTGCCCGATCCAAGGTTGCCGCCATTGCTGAAATTGATCAGGCCGGCGTTGACGATGGTGCCACCCGAGTAGGTATTCGCGCCGGTCAGGAAGGTCGTGCCGCTGCCGTTCTGCGTCACCGTGCCGGTGCCGGAGATCGCCGTGGAAAACGTATATGCCGCGTCGGACTGGTTGAAGTTGATCGCGCCGGCATTGTTGATGCTGCCGGCCAGCCCGTTGATCGTGCCGGCGCTCGCCCCATTGGCCGTGGCGTTGCCGATGTTCAGCGTACCGTTGCCGGTGATGGTGAAGGTGGCGCCCGCCAGGTTCAGCGTGCTGCCATCGCCAAGGTTGAACACGCCTGCGCCACCAGCGCCGCCGTTGCCGGAGCAGCCGCAGTTGCCGCCCGCGCCGCCCAGGCCGCCAATGTATAACTGAGTGCCGACCGTGATGGCTGTGCCGCCCGTGGCCGTCAGCGTTCCACTGCCGCCCGTGCCGCCATTGCCGCCGCGAGTACCACCGGCGCCCCCCGAGCCGCCACCGCCACCAGCGCCTCCGATAAGCAGTGCGTTGGCAACGTTCAGTGTCGTCCCGTTGAGGTCCAGCACCCCAGCGCCGCCGTCGCCGCCATTGATGCCGCCCAGGTTGGCGCCGTCCCCGCCGCCGGCACCGCCTCCGATGCCGACGTAATCGTAAGTCGGCAGGAGGCTACTGCCATTGGCGGTGCCGGGAATCGTCTGCGTCGGAGCGGGAACGCCGCTGGCACCGCCAGAGCCCGGAAGGAAAAAGTCTGCCCCGCCGCCACCGCCGCTGATGCCGCCATTGCCGCCGTCGCCGCCACCCACGCCCCCGGCACCCACGAGAAGCACATCGGCCGCGTGCGCCATTGGCGCGGCCAGGCTCAGCGAGAGCGTCATTACCGCAGTCGCCCCGGCACGCCGCCGGAGAGGGCGTCTCCCTCCCGTGCCGGCCCCCTTTGCGCGCGGCGCCGCCAGTTCCGACACAGCCTGCCAGACACCCGACGCCCCGTTCCATACCAGTCGATAAATACGATTCATCCCGGTAACCCCTCGTTTCTTTTTTTGGGCTGCGTGATCATGGCCACGTTTGTTCCGCGACATGGGCGCGGCCAGCACATCACGGCGCGCTAATGTAAGATTTGTCGCAGAAAAATGCCATTACCCGAACGAGTAGTCATGCACACCGACCCCATCCTGTTGCAGGAAATCGTGCGTCTGTATGAAACCGAGCCGGATTTGTTGACGTTGCCAGGCGTCCTGTTCGATGGAGTCGCCCGATTGACCGACGCCGACGTCGTCGCCTGGACGGAGATTCACCATCGAAGCGGAGAGCTGCGCGCGCTGCTGTCGATCGAAGACGCGCCCGGCCGGCGCGAGCAGGCCTTCGCGGCCTACGCACGCCATGCCGGCAGCCACCCGTTCTGGCAGAAAGACCCGGCCTTCTACGGCGAGCGGGCCATTCGCGAGTCGGATCTCTTCAGCGACGACGAATTCATGGCGCTGCCGATGGCCCAGGAAGTGTTCCTGCCATCGGGCGCTCGCCGCATCATGGGCGTCCTGATCCAGCACGGCGAGTACTCGCTGGACCTGAGCGCGCATCGCATCGTTGGCCGGCCGGCGTATAGCGATGCCGAGCGCGACCGGCTCCAGACCTACCGCGGGCACGTGCTGCGCGTCTATCGCCAGGCACAGCAGCGCACGGTCGACAAGCTCTCCGCCGCGGACCGTCTTCACTTTGCCTTTCCCGGCCTGACGCAACGGCAGATTGAAGCGGCCGTATGGCTGGCCGAGGGCAAATCCAACGAAGCCATCGCTGCCGCCATGAACGTCGGCCTCGATACCGTCAAGGCACACCTGAAGGCCATCTTCAGCAAGATCGGCACCGACAGTCGCCTTGCGCTGGCCAGGCTCGTCCATACCGTGCCGCCGTTTTCGCAGATGCCGCCGTTGTGGAAGCTGCCGACGCAGTCGTGGAAGACGCAGACGGTACCGGTTGTTGCGAACGCGAGGTAGGCGCGAGTCCTGCCGACCCTCGCCAGGATGCTACCCGCTTGCTGGCCGCGCGCTCCCGCCGGGTATTGCATTTCCGGCGGCATCCGCGCGCCGCAGAACGGAGGGCCTTGGCTTTAACCGGCGGTAGCCGCCCCGTTTGCCCGTGCCGAATGCAATTTTCTGTAGCTGTCAATCAGGCGGTGATGCCTGTCGAGGCCCTCCAATTTCATGCTGGTTGGCGTCAAACCAAAGAAACGCACGCTGCCGTCCACTGAACCCAGCACCGCGTCCATCCGCGCATCGCCATACATCCGGCGGAAGTTGACCGCGTAGTCGTCCAGGTTCAGGTCGTCATCCAACAGCACCTCCAGCACCACATTCAAGGCCTGGTAAAACAGTCCGCGCTCGACCGTGTTGTCGTTGTACTGCAGGAAGGCGCCCACCAGTTCGTGCGCCGCCTCAAATTGCTGCAAGGCGAGATGAATGAGCAGCTTCAGCTCCAACACTGTCAACTGCCCCCAATCCGTATTCTCGTCAAATTCGATGCCGATCAGCGTGGCGATGTCGGCGTACTCATCCAGCTCACTGTTGTCCAGACGCTCAAGCAGAGCCTCCAGGCTTGTGTCGTCCAGGCAATGCAGGTTCAGGATATCTGCGCGGAACGACAGTGCCTTGTTGGTGTTATCCCAGATCAAATCTTCTACAGGATAAACTTCCGAATAGCCCGGAACCAAAATCCGGCAAGCAACGGCGCCAAGCTGGTCATACACCGCCATGTACACCTCTTTGCCCATGTCCTCAAGAATGCCGAGCAAGGTCGCTGCTTCCTCGGCATTGGAGTTCTCGCCCCGGGCGGAAAAATCCCACTCGACAAAATCGAAACTCGCCTTGGCACTGAAAAAGCGCCACGACACCACGCCGCTGGAATCAATGAAGTGTTCAACGAAATTGTTGGGCTCAGTCACGGCGTTAGTGACAAAGGTGGGCTGCGGCAAATCGTTCAGGCCTTCAAAACTGCGACCCTGCAGCAATTCTGTCAGGCTCCGTTCCAGCGCCACTTCGAAGCTGGGATGCGCGCCGAACGAAGCAAAGACACCGCCAGTTCGCGGGTTCATCAAGGTGACGCACATCACCGGATAAATTCCGCCCAACGAAGCGTCCTTCACCAATATCGGAAAGCCTTGCTCTTCCAGCCCCTGAATGCCAGCCAGAATGCCAGGGTATTTCGCCAGCACGTCGTGGGGCACATCGGGCAGCGCCATTTCGCCTTCCAGGATTTCGCGCTTTACCGCCCGTTCGAAAATCTCCGACAAGCATTGCACCTGCGCTTCGGCCAGCGTATTGCCGGCACTCATGCCATTGCTGGCGTAGAGGTTTTCGACCAGATTGGAGGGGAAATACACCACTTCGCCATCCGACTGCCGTACATACGGGAGCGAACAGATGCCGCGCTGCACATTTCCCGAGTTGGTTTCGTACAGGTGCGAGCCACGTAACTCGCCATCGGGATTGTAGATGGGCAGGCAGTATTCATCGAGAATTTCAGCCGGCAGCGCATCTTTAGGTCCAGGCTTGAACCAGCGCTCGTTCGGGTAATGTAAAAATGCCGCATTGGCGAAGTCTTCGCCCCAAAACGTACCGGCATAAAAATGATTGCAATTCAGGCGCTCGATAAATTCCCCCAGCGCCGACGCCAGCGCGCTTTCCTTGGTCGCTCCCTTGCCATTGGTAAAGCACATTGGCGAGTGCGCGTCACGGATATGCAGCGACCAGACATTGGGAACGATATTGCGCCATGAAGCGATTTCTATCTTCATCCCCAGGCCCGCCAAAATGCCCGACATATTGGCGATGGTTTGCTCCAATGGCAGATCCTTGCCCGCAATATAGGTGCTGGCGTCCGCTGCCGGCTTCAACATCAGCAACGACTGGGCATCGGCATCCAAGTTCTCTACTTCTTCGATCACGAACTCGGGTCCGGTTTGCACCACTTTTTTTACCGTACAGCGATCGATGGAACGCAAGATGCCCTGGCGGTCCTTGGCGGAAATATCCGTCGGCAGCTCGACTTGAATCTTGAAAATCTGCTGATAGCGGTTTTCCGGGTCGATAATATTATTCTGCGACAGGCGGATGTTGTCGGTTGGAATGTTGCGGGTTACGCAGTACAACTTAACAAAGTAAGCCGCGCACAAGGCCGACGAGGCCAGAAAATAATCGAACGGACCCGGTGCGGAGCCGTCGCCCTTATAGCGGATAGGCTGGTCGGCTACTACCGTGAAGTCATCGAACTTGGCTTCAAGACGTAGCTTGTCGAGAAAGTTGACCTTGATTTCCATGGGGGAATTCCAAAAAATGGTGCTAAAAATGATGTGACCGCTACTGTCCGGCGCCGTGCTGGAGGTGCCTTATTCGTCGTGGGGACGGAATGTGATGGTGAAGCCGGCCCTTTGCCGTGACACCACCGCGCTCGGGTCCTCCGCGATGTCCCCGGTGACTGCGATGTTCGCCTTGCCGCCCGGATCGGGTTTGGAACGACGTTCAGATCGCGGTTGAAACGATTGGAACGATTGAAACGCCTGAAACGCTTTTCGCCACAAGGCGAATGTCCCTTCAGGCCGATTCCCGCGCTGGAGCGCGCTTGTCCGCATGATCGCCGAAATCCTTGGCGAACGTCCGCGCGTCGTCTCCCATGCAACGCCCGCTGCCCGCCGGGGGCATCTCAGGCGATGACCTTCTGCTCTGCGGCAGCCTGCTCGCGCATGCGGCGGGCTTCGTCGCGCAGGAACTGCTGGTAATCGTCCAGATCGCCGTCGAAGGGCTCGACGCCGCCCTTGGTGACCAGCCAGAACTCGTCACATACGGCGCGCAGCAGGGCCCGGTCATGACTGACCAGCATCACCGTGCCCTCGAATTCGTTGAGCGCCATGGCCAGCGCTTCGCGTGTGGCCAGGTCGAGGTGGTTGGTCGGCTCGTCGAGCAGCAGCAGGTTGGGGCGCTGCCACACGATCATGCACAACACGAGCCGCGCCTTTTCGCCACCGCTCATGGTGCCCACCGCCTGGTGGACCATGTCGCCACTGAAGTTGAAGGTGCCGAGGAAGGTGCGAAGCGATTGTTCGGTTCCACTCTGGCCAGGGGCGCGCAGGTGGGCCGGCGTGTCCTTGGCAAGGCGGATCATGTGTTCCATCGGCGTGTCGAGCGGGCGCAGCACGTCGAGTTCCTGCTGTGCGAAGTAGCCGATGTTCAGGCCTTTGCCTTCGCTGATTTCGCCGGCAATCGGCGCCAGCGCGTGTGCCACCGTCTTCACCAGCGTGGACTTGCCCTGCCCGTTGGCACCGAGAATGCCGATGCGCTGCCCGGCCAGCACGGAACGGCTGATGCCCCGCACGATGACCGTGGGCGGCGTGCCCGGCAGTGCGCCGGTCGGCGCCGGGTAGCCGAAGCTCGCGTCCAGCATCGACAACAGCGGGTTCGGGACGTTGAGCGGCTCCTTGAACTCGAAGTTGAACTCTGCGTCGGCAAGCACCGGTGCGATCTTCTCCATGCGTTCGAGCGCCTTGACCCGGCTCTGCGCCTGCTTTGCCTTCGAGGCCTTGGCCTTGAAGCGGTCGATGAATTTCTGGAGGTGGGCGATCTTGTCCGCCTGCCTGGCCATCGCGGCCTGCTGCAACAAGATCTGCTCGGCGCGCATGTCTTCGAACTTGCTGTAGTTGCCGCCATAACGCACGAGCTTGGCGTTGTCGACGTGCACCGTCACCTGCGTCACCGCGTCGAGGAATTCGCGGTCGTGGCTGATCACCACCAGGGTTCCTTGATAGCGCTTGAGCCAGGCTTCCAGCCAGACCAGCGCGTCGAGGTCGAGGTGATTGGTCGGTTCGTCGAGCAGCAGCAGGTCGGACGGGCACATGAGCGCGCGCGCCAGTTGCAGTCGCATGCGCCAGCCGCCGGAGAAACTATTGACCGGCTGGCTAAGCTGCGCGGCACTGAAGCCAAGGCCCAGGATCAGCGCCTGGGCACGTGCGGGGGCATCGTGCGCACCGGCGTCGTGCAGGTTCATGTAGGCGTGCGCCATGCGCATGCCGTCGTCGCCGGCCTCGGCGGCGGCTACTTCGGCCTGCGCGGCCAGCAGCACGGTGTCACCCTCGACTACGAAGTCGGTCGCGCTCTGCTGGGTCTCCGGCATCTCCTGCGCGACCTGGCCCATCTTCCACGCGGCGGGAATCGAGAACTCGCCGCTGTCTTCGTGCAGCGTGCCGTTGAGAAGGCCAAAGAAGGACGACTTGCCAGCGCCATTGCGGCCGACGAGGCCAATCTTTTCGCCGGGCGTGAAGGTGACGGATGCGCGGTCGAGTACAACATTAACGCCGCGGCGCAGCGTGACATGACGGACGGAAATCATAAGGAGCCACTTCGGAGAGGATTGGCATCATAGCCGACCGGACGTGCAGGGCCGTCTCTTTTCTGAGCCGCTGCGCCCGCCGGCCGGTCGCAGTAACCAGCGAGCAGGTCAGCGACCGGCTGCCGCCATGACCTGGGATTGCCGCCACCGCGCGCGACCCGGGTGAACTTACAACGATCCGTTGGTCGTCGGGCTTACAATTAGTTACTATCTCGTCTCCCACTACAAGACACCACCCGACGCCAATCGTCGAGATCGCCCCATGAACCCTGCACGGCAATTCGCAGTTGCGTTGATCGCGTCATTGTTCGCTATCGGCGTAGCCGGAAATAGCGCATATTCGGCGGAGCCGGCTTCGGATGCCAGCGCCGACGCGGAAGTGGATATCTCCAAAGACGGCGAAGCCCCGACGAACGATCTTCACAGCGACCTCGGTGAATTCTGCTTCTTCGCGCACCTCCCTCCGGCTAGTCAGAAATACAAGATCGTCAAGAACATCAAGATCGGCAAGGGAACCTACGGCAGCGTGCAGGACATTCTCCCGAAAATGGCGGAGTACGCCCAATTGCGCGGAGCAGACGCAATTGTCCAGTACACCGGATCACAGCGATTTGGCTTCTGGCCGTGGCGTATGGTTCGGCCTGTCGTCCGTGGCGTCGCAGTCCAGTGGACCGATCCGAAGCCTTCCGGTTGCGAATCCATTGGCGGCACAAAACTGAAGACGATACTTTCCTCGGGGCAGCCGCCGGCGCAGTAACAGGGCGGCATTCTGCCGAAGGCATATTCGCCAACTGACTTGACCTCAAGGTCCGGCATCCAGATGCCGATCCGTCTTCCTTGGCATGGTCAATTCTTCATGCCCGGCCCCGGCGGCCCGTCTTTCCATCCAGCGGCGATAGCGGCGGGCACGGCGCCCGGCGTCCGCTTGCGAGACGATCAGCGCCCAGACCGGCGAAACACCGGGAGCCGTGCGCCGTTGGCGGCTGAGGCGGGTCAGTTGGTATTTGACGGTCGCCATGTGCGCGGTGGCGGCGAGCGGCTTGTTTTGCCAGGTGATCGGCTTGAGCGTGGGGACATCCGGCCGGCCGAGCCGCCAATTGCGGGGCAGGCCCGGTTCGATCGCGAGCGCGGTACCGATTCCCGCCATGGCGATGCCGCTGTCGATCACTTTCTGCGCTACCTCGCGCCGCCGGATGCCGCCGGTGACCATGAGGGGCATCTGCGCCACCGTGGCGATTTCGCGGGCGAATTCGAGGAAGTACGCTTCGCGCGCCAAGGTGTGCTCGTCCCGGCCAGGGCCCATCATCGCCGGTGCTTCGTAGCTGCCGCCGGAAAGCTCGACCAGATCGACGCCGAGCGGAGCGAGCATCTCGACCACGGCTCGCGCATCCTCGGGCGAGAAGCCGCCGCGCTGGAAATCGGCGGAGTTGAGCTTGACGGCGACGGCGAAACCGGGCGCGACGGCAGCGCGCACGCCACGCACGATGTCAAGCAGCAGGCGCGCGCGGTTCTCTAGGGAGCCGCCCCAGCGGTCGCGCCTGCGGTTCGACAGGGGCGACAGGAACTGGCTCAGCAGATAACCATGCGCGGCATGGATTTCCACACCGGTGAATCCCGCGCGCTCCGCCAGGCGCGCGGTGGCCACGAAGCGGCGCTCGACCTGTGCGATGTCGTGCTCCGTCATCTCGCGCGGCATGCGGAACCGGCTGGACTGCCTGCCGAGGTCCAGCGCGATGGCCGACGGCGCCAGCGTCTCCTGGCCGAGCGCGGCCGGCATCTGCCGGCCGGGATGGTTGATCTGCATCCACACCCCGGCGCCGCGCGAGCGTGCGGCGTGGGACCAGGCCCGGAAGCGGTCGAGGTGGCAGTCATCCTCCAGCACCACGCCGCCGGGGCCGGTCATGGCGCGGGCGTCGACCATCACATTACCGGTGATGATCAGTCCCGCTTCGCCCTCGGCCCAGGCTTGGTAGAGCCGCAGCAGTCCGGCCGAGGGCGCATGGTCGTCGTCGGCCATGTTCTCTTCCATCGCAGCCTTGGCGATGCGGTTCGGGATCATGGCGCCGCAGGGCAGCGTCAGTCGGGAAAAAAGGGACACGGAAATCTCCAATCACGAGGATTTGACACACCATAACCTTCAAGTTAAGTTGAAGGTCAAGTGAGTCTTGAGGAGATCCGACTTGAATATCGGGGAGTTAGCGAAGCGCACCGGGCTGACCAGTTCGCGCATTCGCTTCTACGAGCATGCTGGCTTATTGAAGACAGTGGATCGACGGCCGAATGGGTACCGGACTTACCCGCCCGAGGCGGTACTGGCCCTGGAACTGATCACGACCGCGCAGAAAGCCGGTTTCAGCCTGGATGAAATCCGTACGCTACTGCCGGCTGATCTGCAACACTGGGAGCACGAGGCCTTGATCGGGGCGCTGCGCCGGAAAGTGGGCGATATCGAAGCGCTCGAAGCGAGACTTGCCCAAAGCAAAGCCCAGCTGGTCGCCCTCATTCAAGACATCGAGGCAACGCCCGGCGACATGGACTGTGCCGCCAATGCACGCCGGGTACTGTCGCGCGTGCTGGGTAAAGAAAAAGAGGGGGCGGCCATGGCGGTCAGCGAAGTCAAGCTGCCAGGCGAGGCCGGCGGGCGTCGATCGGGCCAGGCCCGCTAGCCGGCTGGGAACCTGTTCGCCACGCCTGATCATGCTGCCGGCGCCTGGTGGTGCTGGCCGTGGGGTGGTCAACTGGCCAGTGCCGGAATCGCCTCGTCTCCTGCCGCATTGTGAGCCAGCTTGCTGGCACTGGCCGGCTCGCATGCTGGCCGCTTGAAGGGCAGCGCTTCCATCTGCACGAACCCGTGATGCCGGGCCCTATCCCGGATCGCCCGCCTGCTGTCAGACCATTTCATTGGCAGCTTCGCCAGCCAGCGCGACTTCCGTCTCGTTGGTCGCCGTGCCTTTCGCTATCGCATTGTCGACTTCGGAAACCATGTCGCCCAGACCGATGGCGACCGTGATATTCGGCGTCCAGTTCTTGCGGTCGGTGCTGACCTCGGCAAACGTCGTTACCGTTGCGGTGTAGCCCTGCGATCTGAGGTCGTCGGCTAGCCGATGCGCCCGCGGTTCCAGCGCCGCTTGCGGATTGTCTTCGCTGATGTCGAGTACCAGTCTGGTCTCGAATTCTTCCTTGCCCCTCTGAATTGCCGTTTGCATTGCCTTGAGTTGCTTATTCGCCAGCGCGACGAGCTTGCTGTACCTGGATTCTTCCTGGCTGGCGCGCAGTGCCTTGGCGGCGTTGATGATTTCGGTGCGGTCCACGAACATGATTGCCTTTCGAAGTAGGGGAGAGAAAGCACGGGCACCGCACGAGCTTGACTTCAGGAGCCAACTTATCCGGGGTGCGGCGAGTACTGTATAAATATACAGTACTCGCCGGCTAACCGGCAAGAAGTAAGCGAAAGTCCCTCGTGGCAGAAGGTATGGCGAATCACGCTACCGTCGACGCGTCGATCCCGACTCCTACAAGAAATGGCGATTTGACTGATCCATGGCCGCACGGCGGGCAATCAGAGGGGCGCGGACAGAGCCTGTTCGACAGCCGTGCGAAAATCCGCATATGTATTCCCATGTCAGTCGACTGATGAAGACACCCCTTATCTTCCTCGCCGCATTGCTGGTCGCCATCGTATCCATGGCCGGATGCTCGGATCGCAATTCGTCCTCTCAGAAGAATGCGGAAAACACGCCAGCTACCGCCAGCGCACCGCGCACTGATGAATGGCTCGGCAAGTGGACCGGACCGGAAGGCACGTTCCTCGAGCTGGCCAGTGGCCATGGTAAGTACGATGTCACCGTGCAGAATCTCGATGGTCCGCGCAAGTTCGAGGGCAGGTATGCCGATGGCGGAATCGAATTCGACCGCGACGGGACCAGGGAGGTCATTCGCGCCACCGACGGTGCCGAGACCGGAATGAAATGGCTCGCCGACAAGAAGAACTGTTTGACGGTCCGGGCGGGCGAAGGCTACTGCAGGGACTGAGCACGCGAAGCATGACTGCTTCCAACCGCAGCCGGGTACTGAGCCTGTACGTTTAGGGTGATGGGCGGTCGCTTCAATCGTAAATGTCACGAACACGGTCGCAGTCGGAGTTCCGTCGCTGAGCCATATCGGCCGCCACAACGTTTACGCGAAGTCGCTCGCCAATGTTCGCAGATGGCCGGTAAGTGCCCGATTGCCCAGGGCGGCTGGTGAACCCAGCGGCGACGGGCTGTAGTCGACCCAAAGCGGACCACTGGCGAGGTTGGAAGCGAACGCCTGTCGTCAGTTGGTATTGACGGCTATATATTGCTACGATGCGGCTCTTGGGGGTCACATCATAGTAGGGGGTACCATGGGAAGACCTGTTCCAATTAGCTTACCAAATGGCCGCCAGTGGTTAAAGAAGGGCGATGCTGTTGAGCACTTCAAAGCCATTCTTGCGCGCTACGCCGACGGGGATCGCGTGCTAGATGCAACCGACCACGATGATCTATCCGCACTGCTGAAGGTTTACGATGCGGTGGTTCCGGCAGGTGGGCCGACAAAAACGGGTTCAGGAGTTGGGCATTTCGAGCGTCGGCCGGATCGCGATCATCCAGGGCGCACGTCGTGCTTCTTTGTCGTTCGCACTGACGGGTCGAGCATTGACTTCAGTACCCGTCGTGCGCTCGACGTCGCAGGTGCTCGAGGCTGGTGAAGTAGTAAAACCTCGTCCATCGGCTCTGCAACTCGGGCGGCGAAGGGATGCGCCGTGTCAACTCTGCCCCAAAGTCGTTAGGATAGGGGTTGAACTAGTTTGCCATCCCAGCGGATGAGCTTGAATTTAAGGCCTGCCGTCGCTTCGAGAAAAACAGACTCGTTCTCGTCGAACGAAGCGGCGACAATCGACTGCAGGCGGCTTTCTCCGCTCAGCAACTGTAGCAGGGCATGCTGGCTACTGGAACGCATGGAGTGCTGACCGGGTTCATCCATGAGAAGCATCCCCGGGTGGTGGCCTTCGAACCCCCACGTAGAAGACGTTTGGTGCAGCGCGAGGAGATAGCTCCAGATTAGGCGAACGAAGTCGCTAGCGCTCGAATCCGCAGTGAGGCTGGTTTGGACCTTGGACCGGATTTCCCGCAGCTCAAGCTCCGAGAGGATAGGGGTAAGAGTATCGAGACTAATCCGGATGTCGGCGATCTCAGCGCTCTCGTACCCGAATGAACTCGCGTTGCTACGGAAGTTCTTCTCGAACAGCGAAATTCTGGAGAGGTCATCAGCGCCATAGGTTTCTTTGGGAAGGCCCTTTCTTTCGGCTTGGTTTGCCACTACTCGCTCGGCGATCTCGCCGAGAGTTCCTAGCAGGATTGCAGACTGGGCTTCAAACGCCTGGAGATTTGATAGCTCCAGTTCAATTTGGATTTGTCGGCGCACGATGGCTTTGGACTCCACGGCACCGGTGCTGACATCGCCGCGCAAGGAGTTTCGATAGTCATGCGTTGCTGCTAGACGATTCGCCACATCAGCTACCGCGATCTCAGACTGCCGAATTTCTTCTAGTGTTCCGTTGATCTGACTCCGCAGCATTCGGCGCTGACTTTCTAGGTATTCGATGTTGGTATTCAGGTCCATTTGTGGACCCGAAACGATACCGAATAGCAGCGTATCGTCGACCGACTGATGGCAGGTCGGGCAGTGATCAGTCGCAATTTCAACCTCCATCTGCGCCCCAAGCATGCGTAGCTTGAGCGCAGTTTTGTTGCGGTCTAGGTCTTCGTTTGCTTCTGCGAGAAGATGGCGCAACTCTTCCAGCGACGCCTTTTGCAGCGTGAGGTTGGCTGTAGCGCGCTCATGCAGAACGCTTAGGCGCTGAAGCTCCGCTGTCGTTGACTCAAGCTCTTGAAGAGCTTCCGCGCCGGATGCTCTCCCATAGGCCTCCGCTTTGTCACCCAACGTCGCATGCTCCGCCCGCATCTGGCGGATATACTCAATAAGCGATGTTTGAGACTTGCCGTCCGATTTCACGAAGAGAACCGTCGCCACGTTAAGCACCGAGGTCGCAGTCGCTGGAAGCCCCTCGACAATGACGCCGTTGGTTAGAGCAGCCTGACGCAATGTGTCATAGATTTTCCGCCAATCCGAGTCAATGGCCAAGGATTCTGCATCCAACTGGGCACGTTTTGCTTGTCGATCAAAAACGCCTAGCGCAAGCAAGAACTCGGTGACTCGAATACGTGCATCCCGTATCCCAAAGAAAGGAATGTTGGCGATGTAGTCGGTCCAGCCCCGCTTCTGCTCCACCGCGAGTGCTGCGAAGATAGTCTGTAGATAGAGCTTGGTCATCCCGCCAGACGTCGTTGCAACCTGGGGAAGGCGATAGCCCATGAAGTTCTCAAGGAACTGGAAGAAGCCTTTCTGTTTCTGAGCACTCCCCGCGTCGAAGAGATAGGTCGGCCATGGTGTACCAAGCTCGCCTCCCGTCGTTAGGTGGGCTCCTTCGAACACTTCGACTAGCTTGGGGCTGCGAATGGCATCGCGGATGGCTCGTCGGAGCGTGACGCTTCTGCCACTTTCATTCTCGATCTCGATGAACACTTCTGATGCCTCGACCGCGACGCGAACCTCGCCTTGTAGGAAGTATTCTTTGACGGCGTAGGGCAAAACCTTCTCCCCTTTGCCCCCAATCAGCTCTTCCATCCCGAGGCCATACAGCAGGCAATTGAAAAGGGTGCTCTTCCCACTTGAGTTGCTGCCGCGAATGACAGTCAACCCATGGCCGAACTCGAATTTGAAGCCAAAGTCGCCCTTGACTGTCTCGATTCTTAGCTTGATGGCTCTGATAATCATGCTGACTCCCATCCCTTCGCAACGGCTTCGACCATGTTCTCTGTAATGTCCTTCCCAATCTCCTTCAGGAAGACTCGCTCACTTGGAAAGGCACCAGCGTCCTTAAGAACCGTGTCGATGAATGACCGACCCTTTTCGGCAATTTGGTAGCCGGTAGACGTCGGTCGCAGCAGGCCATCGGCTATGGCGTAGCGAATCGCGATGGCAAGCGCCGGATCGAATCCCCATGCGGTGACGTGCAGCACCTTCGCCTTTGCCGCTTCGACCAGCTTCTGTATCCGGTCGGTACGCTTCAGCGCCCAGTTGAATAAATGCAGTCTCGGCAGCGAGGACTTGCCGCCTCGTGACGAGATGTGGAGGACAAGGAGAAGCTGGCAAATCTTGTATAGAGGGCGGTGCTCAACCAAGACGGGCGAGGGCCTGCGTTCAAAGCGAAGGCGACGCCGCTGAACGTTGAACTCATCCATAGTCGAGTTCACAAACGGCAATCCACCTCGAGACCATGAGCCGCGCTATGTGGGCAGCTTCCGTCTCGTCGATGTGCGGGGCGAGGTCTTTCGCGATGCGTCTGGTCAAGCCGTCGCGAATCTTCTCTGTGAGTTGTTGTGGCGAGTCTTCCCACGTCGAACATGTCTCTACGACATGGGCTTCGTATCCATTGATGAGCCTCACCAGGCGCGAGTGAACGGCCGGAGCCTGGTCATTGATGCGCTTGAAGTGCGCGTCATGGTCAAGAAACTCTCGAAGCGTCTGCTGATGCAGCCCCGCGACCTTCGCAGCCAGCTTGTCCGCGGCCACACGACCTTCGAGTCTCGCCTTTGTCTTGCGCAACACATTCTCTTCGTACTCCTCGGGGCTACTGCCGAGCGGGGGTAGGGTCGTAGGTAGGCCACCGAAATCCAGCGCCTTGCCCAGCGCGAACTGTAGTTCCTGAATCTCAGCGGCGTAGTGGTCACCGTCGTGGACCAGCACTTCGAAGTCTGGTGTCAAGATCGAGAGATCCCAAGCCCTGACTTCGGCTTCCTTCGTACGAGCATGCTTGAGCAACTCATTGCGGGCGATGGTGGGCGTCACCAAGTACCAGCGTCGCAGCTTCGTGTTGCCTAGCAGCTTCTTCAGGTCCTCTTGGTAGGTCCGAAGCTTCTTGAGGTCTTCGGTGATCTTGTCGCGCTGCTTTTCGTGAAGTTCTTTGTCCGGGTAGAGCTTGTCTGGGCAGTAGCACTGGAAGCCACAACCTGTGGTCGTGGTAAAGCCTTCCAGTCCGAAGTCACCTGGCGTGGCTGGAATGTGTTGATACCCATCGCCGAGAAATTTTTTCTTGAATACTTGCTGGCAGAGACGTTCCCAGCTATCACCGTCGAAGGGGCCATAAGGGGTGTTGAACACGGCGTCGGCTTTGTTCGCGCTTACTTTCCGTCCCGAAACGAGAAGTCGGCTATCTCCCGCCTCAAGCGAAGCGGTGTACCTGCATTTCGGTTTCGGTGAATGCCTAACAAGGCGTGCAGTCTAATGCGCAAGCGACGCTCCCCAATTGTTTCACCGCTCCAGGTGCTACGCTTTTTAACCCTGCGGTGTTTGCTATCGGCGTATTGTTCATTACATTTAGTTACTTGTAAAGGCAGTACATTTGGTGCTCCTGGAACTGCGTGGCTTGCTTATCGATGATCGAACTGCGTGAGATTGCTAAACCGGGCAGCACACAGTTCGTGCGAGGGCGGATCTCGTCATGCCGAATACTGTACAAAACTACAGATCTGATGACTTTCTGTGGCTACGGACATACAGGTCTACTTCTGTGATCCTCGCAATGCCTAGCAGCGTGGCTCGAGCGAGAACATGAATGGCCTACTGAGACAGTATTTCCCCAAAGACGACGATCTCTCTGTCTATTCCCAAGCAAAACTGAACGCCGTGGCCCGGAGCCTCAACGAGCGCCCACGCAAGACACTGGACTTCGATACACAGGCTGAACGATTCCCTTAATCTGTTGCATTGACCGGTTGAATCCGCAGGCCAAATCTGCCATCCGACGGTGCAAGGGCGTATGGCCGAGAATGGCCGTTGGCGGTCATATCGGTTAGGGCGGGCATGGCGGCCTCATCGGGGCAATCATCAAACTCGCTTTCGCTTTGGTTGGCTGAAATGATATGCGGCGACGTCCGAGACGGCGCAGGGATATGCTGCGGCCCAGAAAGCATAGGTCATAGGTCGGCCGATTTTGTCGTCTATACTTGACAAAATCGGAGGGCAAAATGAACGCAGCAACGCTCGGCGCAGCCGTCCAGAGCAAGCGGATCGCTTTGGGCCTCACGCAGCGACAACTGGCGGAGATGGCTAATGTATCGCGTCAGTCACTCAATGGGATAGAGCAGGGTCACGTCAATGCCACGCTCGATACCCTGGAACGGCTGCTGGATGTGCTTGGCTTGTCGCTAGAGGTGGGCGATCCGGAATCCAAACGGCAAGCCGAGGGAAGGCCAACCAGGGCGCTGTGGATGGCCGCGAAAGGGGCCAGTGTCAGCTATGTCGGAGAACTGACGCCCGAGGAACTTGAGCAGGCGTTGGTCACTGGCCAGGTGCCGCCGGCCTTCCGTCCGCATCTCGCCCAGGTCCTCGACGAAGCCCCGCTCCAGCTAGTTACCAAGGTCGTGGCGGAAGTCGCCACCAGGCAGCAGCGCAAACCATCTGAGATCTGGAAGAACTTGCGCAAGTTGGCACAGGCGTTGACGGCCACGCGCGGAGGTCTGTGGGCATGAAGGTGAAACTGAGAGGCGACAGCTGGGAAAGCCTGTTTCCGCATGCCTTTACCTTGATGGATGAGGTGCGTAAGTATGGTGGGATCGAGCCGTTCTGGACATTTGGCGGTGGCACCGTTCTGATGCTTCGCTATGACCATCGGCTGTCCCGCGATATCGATCTGTTTGTGCCAGACCCGCAATATATTGGCTATGTGACGCCCCGTCTAAGCGATGTGGCAGAAGCGATTTCGGCCGACTATCTGGAGCAAGCAAACTTTGTCAAGCTGGTCCTCGATGCGGGCGAGATCGATATCGTCGCCGCTCAGAACCTCACCGAAAACCCCTTCGAGGTCTGGGAAATCATGGGACAGCCTGTCAAGGTCGAGACCGCGGCGGAAATCGTGGCCAAGAAGCTCTACCATCGGGGCGACCGTGCGACGGCGCGGGACTTGTTCGATCTGGCTATGGTGATCGAGCGGGAGCCACAAGCGTTGAGTGCCGCCGCGCCGTATCTGGGTCGGCATGCGCGGGCTTTTGTCGAGCAAGTAAGGGCTGGCGTGCCGATCATGCGGGAGCAGTTCAACAGCATCCGGCGGCTAGGGTTTCAATTGAGTTTTGATTCGTGTGTGGAACTGGCAGGTGATTTTCTGTTGGGGCTTGGCGGGATGCGTTAGGTGGATGATTTAAACGAAATGCGGCTCAATCCCGTCGATCTCGGCACGCGGGAGCAGTTCTCAGCAACCTATCGCGCGATCAATTACTGCTTTCACCGGGTCGGCAAGGTTGGAATTGACCTCAAGGTCCGGCATCCAGATGCCGATCCGTCTTCCTTGGCATGGTCAATTCTTCATGCCCGGCCCCGGCGGCCCGTCTTTCCATCCAGCGGCGATAGCGGCGAGCGCGGCGCCCGGCGTCCGCTTGCGAGACGATCAGCGCCCAGACCGGCGAAACACCGGGAGCCGTGCGCCGTTGGCGGCTGAGGCGGGTCAGTTGGTATTTGACGGTCGCCATGTGCGCGGTGGCGGCGAGCGGCTTGTTTTGCCAGGTGATCGGCTTGAGCGTGGGGACATCCGGCCGGCCGAGCCGCCAATTGCGGGGCAGGCCCGGTTCGATCGCGAGCGCGGTACCGATTCCCGCCATGGCGATGCCGCTGTCGATCACTTTCTGCGCTACCTCGCGCCGCCGGATGCCGCCGGTGACCATGAGGGGCATCTGCGCCACCGTGGCGATTTCGCGGGCGAATTCGAGGAAGTACGCTTCGCGCGCCAAGGTGTGCTCGTCCCGGCCAGGGCCCATCATCGCCGGTGCTTCGTAGCTGCCGCCGGAAAGCTCGACCAGATCGACGCCGAGCGGAGCGAGCATCTCGACCACGGCTCGCGCATCCTCGGGCGAGAAGCCGCCGCGCTGGAAATCGGCGGAGTTGAGCTTGACGGCGACGGCGAAACCGGGCGCGACGGCAGCGCGCACGCCACGCACGATGTCAAGCAGCAGGCGCGCGCGGTTCTCTAGGGAGCCGCCCCAGCGGTCGCGCCTGCGGTTCGACAGGGGCGACAGGAACTGGCTCAGCAGATAACCATGCGCGGCATGGATTTCCACACCGGTGAATCCCGCGCGCTCCGCCAGGCGCGCGGTGGCCACGAAGCGGCGCTCGACCTGTGCGATGTCGTGCTCCGTCATCTCGCGCGGCATGCGGAACCGGCTGGACTGCCTGCCGAGGTCCAGCGCGATGGCCGACGGCGCCAGCGTCTCCTGGCCGAGCGCGGCCGGCATCTGCCGGCCGGGATGGTTGATCTGCATCCACACCCCGGCGCCGCGCGAGCGTGCGGCGTGGGACCAGGCCCGGAAGCGGTCGAGGTGGCAGTCATCCTCCAGCACCACGCCGCCGGGGCCGGTCATGGCGCGGGCGTCGACCATCACGTTACCGGTGATGATCAGTCCCGCTTCGCCCTCGGCCCAGGCTTGGTAGAGCCGCAGCAGTCCGGCCGAGGGCGCATGGTCGTCGTCGGCCATGTTCTCTTCCATCGCAGCCTTGGCGATGCGGTTCGGGATCATGGCGCCGCAGGGCAGCGTCAGTCGGGAAAAAAGGGACACGGAAATCTCCAATCACGAGGATTTGACACACCATAACCTTCAAGTTAAGTTGAAGGTCAAGTAAGTCTTGAGGAGATCCGACTTGAATATCGGGGAGTTGGCGAAGCGCACCGGGCTGACCAGTTCGCGCATTCGCTTCTACGAGCATGCTGGCTTATTGAAGACAGTGGATCGACGGCCGAATGGGTACCGGACTTACCCGCCCGAGGCGGTACTGGCATTGGAACTGATCACGACCGCGCAGAAAGCCGGTTTCAGCCTGGATGAAATCCGTACGCTCCTGCCGGCTGATCTGCAACACTGGGAGCACGAGGCCTTGATCGGGGCGCTGCGCCGGAAAGTGGACGATATCGAAGCGCTCGAAGCGAGACTTGCCCAAAGCAAAGCCCAACTGGTCGCCCTCATTCAAGACATCGAGGCAACGCCCGGCGACATGGACTGTGCCGCCAATGCACGCCGGGTACTGTCGCGCGTGCTGGGTAAAGAAAAAGAGGGGGCGGCCATGGCGGCCAGCGAAGTCAAGCTGCCAGGCGAGGCTGGCGGGCGTCGATCGGGCCAGGCCCGCTAGCCGGTTGGGAACCTGTTCGCCACGCCTGTCCATGCTGCCGGCGCCTGGTGGTGCTGGCCCTGGGGTGGTCAACTGGTCAGTGCCGGAATCGCCTCGTCTCCTGCCTCATTGTGAGTCAGCTTGCTGGCACTGGCCGGCTCGCATGCTGGCCGCTTGACGGGCGGCGCTTCCATCTGCATTAAGGCGACAATCATTGCCAGGTGACATGGAGGGCGGCTGACGAGCCTTAGCGGACCGTCGCCGCAGGAAGCCGAAAGGACGAACGAGAGAAGGACTGGGCGCTACTTTTTGTCGGACCAACCAGTTGCAACGCCATTATGGCCAATGACAACGAAACCACGAAAATCCCGGTCGGCTATGTGGATCTCGCCTTCACCCCAGTGAGCGGCAGCAAATTTAATAGCCTCATCTCTGGCAATATAGTCGCCAAGCTTTCGATGTACTTCGATGAGAACAAAGTCTGCTGGGATAAATCTCTCTAGTAGATGCAGTAGTTCTGGTTCGCGAAGACCATCAGGAGCGATGATATGAATCCATTCTCTTGATGCCGCGTCCACAGATGGAAAATGCTGACGCATAAGTTCGTGAACGCGTCGTGGATTCATGAAGCCCCCCAGGGTAGGCGCGTCGATCTCAGGACCAAGCTTACATTTTAGACTGCTTCTACATAGGAAAATCGATTGAGGCGCTGTAAAGCCAAGTGGACAGCAAACCGTCGATGACCGCTCCTGGCCGATATCAGCCATCCTCACCAAGCGAATATCCCCCGTCCCTCGCCCCTGCCTCACTCCAACCATCTTTCCGCCCTTAACATCCAGCGTCCGCTGCTGCGGGTTGTAATCCATCGTCCCAGGCACATGCTGGCCTTCCCGATTACCGAAGCGCCACGCGCAGCCCTGGAGCAGCCATCACCCAGCCTAAGTGATGGATCCCGGGACAGTCAAAGGTAGTACCTTGGAATACGAGGTCAGGTTAGGAAGCCTCGCCACATCGGGCGAAGCGAGAAGAGCGCGTGTATTCACCGAATCCGGTGGAGCAGTCCTGAGGTACTGTTCCACTGCAGCACGGTACCTCGGGTCGCCATCCAACGTATTGTCCAAATAGAATGCCAGCTCGGCGTGATTTCCTTCGCGCGTGAGCCAAGAGGAAATGTGGCCGAGTGAAAAGCCCAGCAGTGCAGCTATTCGGCTTTCTTCTAGAAGGCCGAGAGACTGTGGATATCGTGACCGGATGACCTCATACGCCCGATTGCGAATACGAGTTCCCCACACAGTCACACTTCCGTCCACCAAGAGCTCCCAGATTGGGGTCGCGCCACAAGCCTCCCCGTTCCAGTACTTCACGGCGAGTTGCTCCCAGCCATGAACAAGATTCGCATCGGCATCGAGCATCTTTGTAATCCAGTTAGCGTCGACTCGAGTTGCAGTGCCATAGGTGAGCCCAACGTCCGTCAAGTAGTCGGAGTTGATGTGTCCGCCCCAAGCAGCTTGTTCGGCAGCAAGCGCGCTCTCGACCTCATCGAAGACGAACATGCCGGACAGCCGGGAGACGGCATTGGGGAAATTGAGCCCGCGAATTGCATCGATGGCAAGCTCTGACTGCAAGCGCTGAAAATTACCGGAGTCAAAAATGCCTGCAAGGCGTAGCGATACGGTGCCATGTCCGTGCTGCGCCCATATCTGTTCCCGCGACATGAGGACACCCCTGTAAGTGTTCCAGGCGACCACTGGGTGTTCAATGTCGAGGTAGATGAATCCTTCTCGATCCATTATGTTCTATTGTCAATGTGCGTAGGACTAAAGCGGTTAGCGGTCCCCGCTTCTGGAACATTAAGAAGTCAAACTGTTATACGCGCGTCACGAACGTCGCCTATCCGATGGATTGGCGGTGTGCAGCGAGCTCCACTGCTCGTCACCGACGCCGAGCGGTCTCTCGACAGACTCAAAAGCAGTCAGCCATTTGTGCGCGATTCGAGCAGCGATCGCGCGCGGATTTCCTTCGTAGGAACAGTCATCACTCACGCGCCTGTGCACGAACCCGTGATGCCGGGCCCTATCCCGGATCGCCCGCCTGCTGTCAGACCATTTCATTGGCAGCTTCGCCAGCCAGCGCGACTTCCGTCTCGTTGGTCACCGTACCTTTCGCTATCGCATTGTCGACTTCGGAAACCATGTCGCCCAGACCGATGGCGACCGTGATATTCGGCGTCCAGTTCTTGCGGTCGGTGCTGACCTCGGCAAACGTCGTTACCGTTGCGGTGTAGCCCTGCGATCTGAGGTCGTCGGCTAGCCGATGCGCCCGCGGTTCCAGCGCTGCTTGCGGATTGTCTTCGCTGATGTCGAGTACCAGTCTGGTCTCGAATTCTTCCTTGCCCCTCTGGATTGCCGTTTGCATTGCCTTGAGTTGCTTATTCGCCAGCGCGACGAGCTTGCTGTACCTGGATTCTTCCTGGCTGGCGCGCAGTGCCTTGGCGGCGTTAATGATTTCGGTGCGGTCCACGAACATGATTGCCTTTCGAAGTAGGGGAGAGAAAGCACGGGCACCGCACGAGCTTGACTTCAGGAGCCAACTTATCCGGGGTGCGGCGAGTACTGTATAAATATACAGTACTCGCTGGCTAACCGGCAAGAAGTAAGCGAAAGTCCCTCGTGGCAGAAGGTATGGCGAATCGCGCTACCGTCGACGCGTCGATCCCGACTCCTACAAGAAATGGCGATTTGACTGATCCATGGTCGCACGGCGGGCAATCAGAGGGGCGCGGACAGAGCCTGTACTGAGCCCGTATGCTTATTTAGAGTGATGGACTGTCGCTTCAATCGTAAATGTCACGAATACGGTCGCAGTCGGAGTTCCGTCGCTGAGCCATATCGGTCGCCACAACGTTTACACGAAATCGCTCGCCAAGGTTCGCAGATGGCCGGTAAGTGCCCGATTGCCCAGGGCGGCTGGCGAACCCAGCGGCGACGGGCTTTAGCCGAGCCGTCTCCGACATTCCTCATTGAGCGCGGAATGTCCGCTATCCGCAGTTGAACCGTCGGATCACGCCGGGCCACACTCAAAGACCGCGAAGAAACGCAATCAATGCGGAGTTGACCAAATCCGGTGCCTCTTGTTGTAGCCAGTGCCCTGCTCGCGGAATCACTTGGGAGGCGCGTAGGTTTGGCACGAGATGGGGCATGGCGCCGATGACCTCGTGCATGCCTGGAATTGCCAGCCCTGTGTCGCGCTCGCCGACAAGGTAAAGCGCCGGGACCTCGACGCGCAGGCCCTCGAAAGCGGCTTGCACCTCCCAGTTGCGATCGAGGTTGCGATAGTAATTCAAGCCGCCGTGAAAGCCAGAAACGCTGAATGCCTGAACAAATTTTTCCAGGTCGGCGGGGGCGAGCCACGCGGGCAACGAGGACGGATCGTTCAGAGAGTCAAGGAGTCCGCCACTCCGTAACAGAAGTCCAAAGGGATTAGGTGTATTCGCCTCGCGGACACCTACATCGCCCGATGCAGAGAAATAGATCTTGCGCAATGTGGCCGCAACGTCACGCTCAAGTTCCGTTTCGGCCAACCCTGGTTGGGAAAAGTAATGTGTGTAGAACCACGTCCGGTCGGTCTGCGGAAAAAGCCGACTCGGCGCCATCGGCGCGCGGCCCATCATTGGCACCCCGAGCGCAGCGACCGCGCGAAAGCGGTCGGGCCGAAGCATCGCGGCCTGCCAGGCAATGGTTGCGCCCCAATCATTTCCCACCACAACTGCGTCGCGTTCTCCGAGCACATCAACGAGCGCAACCAGGTCAGCAATAACGTCCAAGGCTGTGTACTGTCCGATCATCGCTGGACATTCGCTTAATCCGTAGCCACGCAAATCTGGAGCAACTGCGCGGAAGCCGGCGCGCGCAAGTGCCCCCAGCTGGTGGCGCCAGGCATGCGAGGTCTCGGGAAAGCCGTGACAAAGCAACACTAACGGACCATCGCCCTGCTCAGCGACGTGCAGGCGGATGCCGTTGGTTTCAACGTAGGTTTGACGGTATGCACTCATGCTTGCTCGAAGAGACAGTTGGACACAAAAGTCTCGGCATATCGTAACATCTAAAGTTACTCATTTCCACATTTTCAAATGTTATGCAACGTGATACCCGGCTGGCTCGACTTCTGCACGTACTCATCCACATGCATCTCCGCGGCGGCGCGACCACTTCGGAGACGATCGCGCAGATGCTGCATACGAACCCCGTTGTTGTTCGCCGCACAATGGCCGCGCTACGCGAAGCCGGATATGCAAGGTCTACAGGCGGTCCAGGCGGAGGTTGGGCACTCGCATGCGACCTCAACGCTCTTACGGTGAGAGACGTTTACGTGGCCATCGCGCACACCGCATTGTTCGCGGTCGGCCCGGCTGACGACAATCGTAATTGCCCGGTAGAGGCGGCGGTAAATCGGCACATCAATGAGGCCTTGCGTTCAGCAGAAAATGCGTTGCTTCAACTGTTTGGCGAAAAGCGACTCTCGCAGATCGCGCACGACGTGACCTCGTCAAAGTCGGGCAAGACGACCAGCTAATTCGGAGGCCATGGAATAGATATCAATGGAGGCAAGTCGCGGGCTTGCTTGACAACGACTTCTCGGACGAACGGGTGTCAGCTGCAGCCGTTGATTTGAACGCTGTCAATGCCCCTTCTTGGCCGAATCCGGAAATCGGCCTCCCACTAGGCCTTGCTTCAGGGCCGGACTTCCGTAGCCGACCCTTAGCGGCCATCTGTCCTATGACCTTGGCGCATTCATTTTTGAGCGTAAGCGACCGGTCAGAGGGGGGTAACCACGCACCTCGGTTTTAACAAAATGCGCTGCTGAGTTATGGCGCTGTGATTACACCCCTCTCGGGCATGCGCCGCCGGCTGATTAGTCAATGCCAGGGTAGCGGCCACGGCCCTTCGCAGCGACGCCAACGGTGAGCAACCCATGACTGTAAAAGACGATCTTAAGTTGGGGGGGGGCGCGGTCGAATAGCTCAGACGCTAGAATGCCCGGGCAAAAGTCGCTTGGATTGACGGTAAGACACAGATACAGAGGTTAAACATGAGCGTAATTTCCACGACCGCAGACGAGATGCTTATCATCTTAAAGTCGCTGGGCTTGAAGGCGGTTATCACGAAGAACAAGAAGGACAGTTCGGAGGAGAACTACCGGCCGTATCCCCGGCATCCCGGAAAGATGCTGGATGGCTTCTGGCCGAAGCCACCCGCGCAGGTGACGCCTAGCGCTGGCTTTGCAATTCACTTCGTAGAACGTCACAAGCGGCTTTGGCTCGGGGCATACCTCGGTTTCAAAGACGAGCCTACTGGACAAATCTCCCTGATCGTCGGCGACGTGGAGTGCTTCGAAATCACCGACCTGGATCTCAGCAGCCGGAAGCAGAGGGGTCTTCAGGAAATCCTCAAGCAGAACGGACCGGTGACGCTGTCATACTTCGATCCCGAGGCCCGTCTCCCGGACAGCCGCGACAGCCCCACTTACACGATGGCGCAGGTGAAGCGGCGACTGCACCAGAAGGCGTTTCGAAAGGCGCTGTTCGCCCAGCCCATGCCGAAGTGCGTCATTACCGGCGGTAGCGTACCGGAGCTCCTAGAGGCGGCACATCTGGAAGGTAAGAGCTGGGAGGCCGGTGACAACACGGCGGATGACGGGATTCTGCTTCGCGTGGACCTGCACCGCGCGTACGACCGTGGCCTGCTTACACTGGATGAGCAGCACCGGATTGACAAACTGCACAAGGATCTGCTGGAAGACTACGGTCGCTACATGCCCAATTGATTGAATCACCCCGGAAATCGTGGGTGCTGTTTCGTCTAAGGCATCGCGGCAGTGCACGGGCAACGGAGGCGCTGGAGATACACTTCTACGGCGGATTGCACGCAATGTGGGGCCGATTTCAAACGGCCACTTCGGGCCGGCAAGGCCATTGTAGCGGCGTGCCCGGCCCCCCCCGCTCGCGCTGCTTAGAATTCTGTGACCGGTCCAGCCACCGACTGCACACCGGTGCCGGCGTCGTCGCCGTGGCCATCGGGCATTGGCCACAATCGCCGAGCGTGCACGAGGCGGCCATCCAGCGCTTGCAGGACACCACGAGACCGGAGCCTCGGAAGTGCCCTCACAGCGCCGCCGGCGCCAGCCAGCGGCCGATCTGGGCCGGGGCCACCAGTTTGGCAACACGCCGGGCCCGACCTCGAGGCTGGGACCGAGCTGACGCGCAGAGGCGCCACCTGTGGCGGCCGGGCGGCCGGGATCTACAGAGTCGCCAGTTGGCAGCATTGCCAGCTAGGGCCAGCGGCTAGGAGGAGACATTCGACCATCCGTCATTTCCAATCCTGGCTTACGAACTTACGCACCTACCTGCGTCACCAGGAAATTGTGCGAATGATTTTTACTTGGACGATCGTGAATTACGCGCGTCTCAGTCCTTTTAGCCTGAGGGACTGTGCGCTAATTTTGTTCGACAACTCAGGTGACGTAATATGAGACGTTAGCCACAAATACTCATCCCGTAAACCCGATGAGTTAATTCGGTCGGCAAGCGCTTGTGCGTCTTCCACAAGACTGTACTCGTCCAGTGCATTGAACGGGCTGTTTCTCACGTGGCGCGAAAGAAACCTCCGCAACCCTTCGTCGGTGGAGCAAATCTGGTTCACTGCGGCGAACATCTCTTCGTACGCGAAATTCAACTGAGCGAAGCGGTGGAGTATCGCGTGCAGCCTCGGCTCCTTGGCGAGTTTGTCCAAGGAGACGGAATCTCTGACCCTATCCGACCAAGATGCTAACGCTTTGTCGACTACGCTGCCGTCGCCCACCAGTTGAGCCTCCATGTTTTTGACTAGATCCGGTCGTATGATCCATTTTCCTTGCTCGGCAGCAGCTTCGAGCAGCACGCTCTCCGCTATGGAGAGTGGAGCTTTGACAACGATCTGCTTAAAGCAGTCGTTCTTTTGAGTTCCCGCACCGGCTTTCCTCACTAGCCGCGCCAGGACCTTCGCAAAGAGTTCCGCCAAATCTTTTGTCAGTTCCGAAGCAAATTCGGCCTGTATGGCGCGCTCGACAAAGACTACCGAACATCCTATCAAATCCGGTGCAGTGCATGAGGGAAGGTAACTGTAAATCCATTCGAGTAAGAAAACCAGCTCCGGGATCTCGATGTTCACAACCGCTTCGGTAAGAAGGTCTGGCTGTTGCAGTTTCCTGTGAATGTCGCTGACTTCGGGGACATTTTCAAGGGACATCATACGGAAATAGCGTGCCAACCGATCGGGATCTGCTAAATGTAGTTCATCCTCGGGTACGCGATCGTGATTTCGAGGGTTATCCGAAAACAGGAACGCGCAAGCCTTCGTGGCTACTGTTAGGTCGGGTTCCTGTTTAGGAAGATATTTTGCCCATGCAGGTTGATCGCTTTCCCGGTCGGCCTCAAGTCTAGCCCATTGGGCCCAATCGAAGTCCTCATCTTCGAAGCCAGAGTCGCCGCGGAACGCATGTCCCGTGAAATCAGTCGGGTGGCAGTGGACGCTCTCTCGGATCTGCGGAAAACGCTGTGAGATGGCCTCAAACACAAGAACATCCGTGACATTCACCTCATTTTTCGTAGCTGGAAGGCTCAACATAAGACGATTCATAAGGCGGACCACATCTCTCGGATGCCGAGCAAGCCGAGTAAGAAGAGTTGCCGCCTTCGGGTAGCTGAATGTTTCGAAGTCTCTAAGCTCGATGTTAAGTGTCGAGAATAGGGCCCGTAGCTGCTTGTCTACGAAATTTCTTAGTTGATACTCAAACAGCGGTGGGATCGGGTAAGCCACTTGGACAATCTTCTCGAGGTAAGACTGGCCCGAAGTGGCATTACCGTTCCCAAGGGCCGTCGCCACAACGTCTCGATCATAAGCTACAAGGTAGGTCGTCCTTGGAAAATCGGCGACTGCTTTGATTACCTGGACCAGCGTACGGATCTCGTCCGCAGGAAGTCGGTCGACGTCATCCACAATCACTACTATTGGGCGATCAAGATCACGCAAGGCTTTGGCGACCTCTGCCTTCTTTTTCGCGAGATCCAGTGCCGGTAGCAATTTCTTCACGTCACTGAGCGCGTCACCTGCTTCCTTCGTGGCGTCGGCGGCGGTATCGGCAATCTCGGCAATGTCCTCAGCGATATTCCCTGCAAACGTGGTTCCTGGCACGTACTTGAGGTACTTGAGATGCCTGATCAGTCCAATGTAGCCGAGTAGCTTCTCTCCAGCCTTGATTGCTTTCGCGGGAGTGCCTGCATCAAAGTTGATCGTGGCAGCGATCTGCGTCACCAGCGCGTCGATGAGCGCTCCAGTGTTACTGACCATCCAAGGGTTAAACTCAACAACAGTTGCTTTTGTCGCTGCATCGCTGCATGCGTCCAATTCCGTCTTCACGAAGCCGATTACTGTGCTTTTCCCCGTTCCCCATCCGCCTTCGATTCCGACAACTAAACCCTCATTTGCGCTAACTGAAAGAAGTGCTTTAGCGAGGTGCCTCGCGAATTGCTTGCGTCCGAGTGCGTCAAGTTCAGCGGGGCGGTCTGGACTGTAGGTTGGTACTTTCATGCTCACTTCTCAGTGGTTACTTGAACGCTTACCGTTCAAGTGAAGAGGAAAATGGCACAGATGTTCCCACGGTGAGTCTTCGTTCGAGCTCCATGATAGTTTCTATAGGATCACGCTGACTCCCAAGGGCCGCCGACCCGAAGAATGTCCCTAAACCGCAGCGATCATTCTAGAGCAAGAGTCGAGCGGCTCTTATTAGGCGGTTACGGCCCTTGCTTGTCGCGGATCGGACGGCTGCAAGGCGGCCAACGCTGTCCTTAACGATCCAAGGGCGACTGACTCAAACTGGCCGATATCAGCCATCCTCACCCAGCAACTATCCCCATCCCTCACCCCCGCCTAATCCCCACCACCTTCCCATCCTTAACATCCAACGTTCGCCGCTGCGGGTTGTAATCCATTGTCCCGGGCATATGCTGCCCTTCGCGATTACCGAAGCGCCACGCGCAGCCCTGGAGCAGGGCGATGGCATCAGCTTCGGTCTTGCCGATCAGTGCGTCGTCGCCGAGCTTGTCGGCCTGGCAGCCTTCAGCGGTGCCACGGGCGCCTTGGGGGCCGGGGTTGGGGATAGGCGTCATGGGAGATTGGGCGGCGCAGCCTGCGATGAGGGTGGCGAGTGCGATGGCGGCGGCGTGTCGGGTCCAGGGGTGTTGTTGCTTGGGCATGCGTGTCCTTCGCGTGGTTCGAGCCTCTAAATTAGCAGGCCGGCACTGGGGGAGGTATGGGCGCCCCTCGGTATGTTGTAAGCGGCCAACTGGATGGCTATACTTTTCAAGTCGCAGAAACAGCCGTGACCAGGAATGACAGCCTGAAAACGTAGGCGAGAGAGCCGTCGCAAGGCGGCGTTTTCCATATCGCTAACGCAGGAGGCAGTCATGCCAAAGTCTTCGTTCGCCCGTCCCGGGCACTATCTATCCCTCACCACCCCCGCCCACCCGCCCATCCCCCAAGCGGAGGCCACCCATGCCTAAGCACACCCGCCAGGGCATCACCGTCGAGCACACCGGTGCCGACATGTTCGTGACCGCCCACATGCCGTGCGAGCCGCCGCTGAGCCTGGCTGCCGAGAAGGCGGCGCAGTTGCATGCGTTGTTGTCGGTGGCGAGCGATTACGCCGCGTCGGGCGGGAACAATCCGGCGGCGGAGCTGCACGGCCGGCTGTTGTCGCTGGCGGCCGGGCTGGCGCAGGAGACGCTGGTGCTGAGCGAGATGGTTGCGCCGCACGCGCAGCAGGCGCTGCCCTGACCGGCCGCTGAGCCGTACCGCGGGCGGCCGGGGCTTACCCGTGCCGCCTGTCGGGGTACAGCGCTTCGAGCCGGGCGCGCACGGCGGAGATGTGGTCGCCCACGCTGGCCACGGCTTCCTGCAGTTCGGCGGGCGTGCAGTTGAGTTCCGCGCACCAGTATTGCAGTTCCACGCCGTCCATGGTGTTCACGCGGCCCGGGTCCAGGGGCCTGAAGTGTCTTGGATCGTGAGGCATGCGGTTCTCCGGGCGGTTGCGGGCCTCGCCGGAGGCCTCGTCGCGCCTTGCATTGTAGCCGCCCGCGCGCGGCGGATATCGTCGAAGTGCTTCCCTTCAGTGCACTGGCCACCGTGCGGGGCGCTTTCATCGCCCGGGCTCTGGGCGGGCTTGGAACTGCGCGTCGCCCGTATCCGGGAAAACCATAAATTGAGTGCCTGTCAAAATTAACCTACATTAATTGCCATACTATCAATATGAGTGGCGGATGGGGACGGCAGCAGGCGCGGACAAAACATAAATCAAAGGAGGAGACCAGACATGAAGTGCAGACAGTACGGGCGGCATGGGCAGTACGGACGGTATGGGCGATATGGGCGGTACGGACGGATGGCGTTGGCTTGCCTGCTTGCCGGTTCGGGCGCGGCGTGGGCGCAGTCGGGGGTGACGCTGTATGGCGTGGCGGACATGAACCTGGAGTTCGTCAATCATGCGGGCGTGGTGCCGACGGCGGCCAATGGCTTCAATCCGGGGGCGTCCAACAATGTGTACCGGCTGAGTTCCGGCGGCTTGTCCGGCTCGCGCTGGGGCTTGCGCGGCGTGGAGGATCTGGGTGGCGGGCTGAAATCGCTGTTCGTGCTGGAGACGGGGTTCAACCTGGATACCGGCACCACGCAGCAGAGCGGCCGCCTGTTCGGCCGCCAGGCGTACGTGGGCTTGCAGAGCGCGCAGTACGGCCAGATCACGCTGGGGCGGCAGTACACCTCGCTGTTCGACAACATCGCCAACTTCGTGCCGGCGTACTTCGCGACGCAGTACGAGCCGATCGTGATGCTCACGGGCGCCAACTTCCGCGAGGACAACGTGGTGAAGTACACGGGCACGTTCGGCCCGCTCACGGCGGTGGCGCACTGGTCGTTCGGCATCGGGCTGGCGTTGCCGCAGGTGGCGGCCGCGGGCACGGCAATCGGCGGCAATGGCGAGGTGCCGGGGCAGTTCCGGCGCGACAGCGCTTATGGCGTGTCGGCGGCGTATTCCGCCGGGCCGTTGAGCATGACGCTGGGCTATGACCAGTTCAACCCGACCATCGGCGCGGGCAGCGGCACGGTCAAGAAGGCGGTGGCGGCGGCAAGCTATGCGTTCGGGCAGGCGCGGATCATGGGCGGCTACCGCTGGGGGCAGAACCGGGACCAGAACGGCACGCTGGCCGGGCGCGACGATTTCTACTGGGTGGGCGCCATCTATCAGGTCACGCCGGCTTTCGGGCTGACCGTGGAGTACGACTATGACAATCTCAAGAACCTGTACGGCAGCAGCCAGGTGGCCAATCCGTGGCAGGTCTCGCTGATCGCGGACTACAACCTGTCCAAGCGCACCGATGTCTACGTGACCACGGCCTATGCGCGCAATGCCGGGCTGATGCTGGATTCCGCGTCGATCGGGTTTGCCAACAGCCTGTCGCTGGGCAACAGCTACGCGCTGGCCAACGGCAGGAACGCGATGCTCGGCGTTGCGCTGGGCATCCGCCATAAGTTCTGAGGCGCGCGGTTCGCCGGCCCGCGGTGCGTTATTAATTGACAGCATATCAAATGAAGCCTAGATTATTGAGATGGTGGCATTTAAACGAGAAGATGCAAAAGGAGACGTCGTGACAGACAACGGCAAGGCGCAGGTGACTGCGGGCATGCGGGGGGCGTCGTGGGACGCAAGGCTGATGGCGCGCCCTTATCAGATGGTGCCTTACGCGCTGGGCACCGCGGACGGCCAGCGCACGCTGGGCTTCCTGTTCACGGTGACGGGCGCGGAGAAGACCGTGGTCTGCCTGATGCATCCGCGCGAGATGGCGATCACGCATTACCTCGTGCCGTTCATCCTGGACGCCGGCTGCGCCTGCTGGGTGCAGGGGCCGCGCTCCATCGGCAACGACCTGCGGCTGGAGCACGAGATCGCGCTGTTCGACGTGGCGGCGGGCATGTCGCACCTGCGCGAGCTGGGCTACGCGCGCATCGTCCTGCTCGGCAACTCGGGCGGCGCCGGGCTCTACACCTTCTACAACCAGCAGGCGCTGACGCCGCGCGAGCTGCGCATTGCTCGCACGCCGGGCGGCCGTCCCACCAACCTGGGCGAACTGCACATGCCGGAGGCCGACGGCATCATCCTGGTGTCGCCGCACCCGGGGCAGGGCAAGTTGCTGATGAGCGGGCTCGACCCTTCGGTCGTCGACGAGGACGATCCCATGCAGACGGACCCGTCGCTCGATCCGTTCTCCGCCGCCAACGGCTTCGATGCCGCCAGCGGGCGCGGGCAGTATGCGCCGGCGTTCGTGCAGCGCTACCGGCAGGCGCAGGCCGAGCGCGTGGCGCGCATCGACGCGCGCGCGCGGCAGATGCTGCGCGCCAAGCACGAGGCGCGGCAGCGCCTCAAGGCGGGCAGCGGCGCGGACGAAGACCGCCGCCTCGCCGCGCACGCGCCGGTGTTCGAGGTCTGGCGCACGGATGCGGACCTGCGCTCGTGGGACATCTCGCTCGATCCGTCGGACCGCAAGACCGGCTCGCTGTGGGGCAAGGACCCGTTCGTCTCCAACTGGGGCAGCGTGGGCTTTGCGCGCGTGGTGACGCCCGAGTCATGGCTGTCGACGTGGTCCGGGCTGGCGTCCAACGCGGCGCTGGACAAGACGCTCGGCGCGGTCCACCAGCCCACGCTGCTGCTGGAATACACGGGCGACCAGTGCACCTTCCCGGCGGACATCGAGGCGATCTATCGACAGATTCCCAGCGAGCACAAGCACCATATCCGCGTGCGCGGCAACCACCACGGCATGGCGCTGAGCCGCGACGAGGAACCGGGCCAGCTCGTCGCCGGGCGCCACATCGTGGCGTGGTTGCGCGAAACGATGGCGTAGGCGCAACAATGCGGGCAACGCGGTGCGCTCTCGCCATCGCCGGCGCCCGCGAGAAAAAACAGACAAGGTAGACAGAACATGCAGCAGATTCGAACCGTGCGCCCCGCCGAGCCGCTGGCGGGCGTGAGATACCCGGACGAGCAGCGCCTCTGGCGCTACGTCGCCGAGGGCGTGCTGACGCAGGAGACGTTGACTGGCGGCTTCCAGGCGTCGTTCCGGCAGCATGCCGGCCGCGTGGCGCTGGCCGGGCCCGAGGGCGACATCACTTATGGCGAGCTGGACGAGCGCACCGACCGCCTCGGCGCGGCGTTGCTGGCGCTGGGCCTGAAGCCGCTGGACCGCGCGGTGTTCCAGTGCGGCAACTGCAACGAGCTGCTGCTGGCCTTCTTCGGCTGCCTCAAGGCGGGCATCATCCCGCTGTGCTCGCTGCAGGCGTTCCGCAAGCTGGAGATCGGCTACCTGGGCAACCTGTGCGAGGCGCGCCTGCACTTCGTGCAAGGCGACGACCCGAAGTTCGACGACGTGGCCTTTGCCGAGGAGATGCAGGCCGAAGTGCCCAGCTTCGCCCACATCCTGCAGGCGCGCGGCACGCGCCGCGGGCGCGCCGTGCTGCTGGCGGACCTGATCGAGGGGATGCCGCCCGAGCGCGCCCGCGCCGTGCTCGCCGACGTCAGGCATGACCCGTTCCAGGCCGCCGTGTTCCAGCTCTCGGGCGGCACCACCGGCGTGCCCAAGATCATTCCGCGCTTTCACAACGAGTACCTCTACAACATGCGGGCCGTGGCCGCCTGCAACGGCTACACGGCGCAGGACGTGCTGTTCTTCCCCACGCCGTACATGCACAACCTGAACATGGGCTGCTTCTTCGGCCCGTTCCTGCTGACCGGCGCCACCGTGACCGTGACGCCGGACATCGGCGAGGAGAGCCTGCGGGCGCTGGTGCGCAACTACCAGCCGACGTGGTTCGGCGTGGCCGGCCCGATCCTCACGCGCATTGCGCCGGAGCTCGCCCGCGCGGACGCGGCGGGCCGCGCGCGCCGGAATTTCGTCGCGCCGAAGAATGCCGCCGGCCTCACGCGGCTGACCGGCTCGCCGGCCCACCACATCTTCGGCATGACCGAGGGCGTGATCATGTTCGCGCGCCGCGACGACCCGCAGGAGATTCGCGATACCTCCGTCGGCAGCCCGGTCTGCGCCCACGACGAAGTCAAGATCGTCCACCCCGGCACCGAGGACCCGGTGGCCGACGGCGAGGTGGGCGAGGCGCTGTTCCGCGGGCCGTACACCATCCGCGGCTACTACAAGTCGGAGAAGGAGGACGTCACCCGCTTTACCGCGGACGGCTTCTACCGCTCGGGGGACCTGATGTCGTCCCGCGTGGTCGAGGGCAAGCGCTATTACTTCTTCTGCGGGCGCATCAAGGACGTGGTGGACCGCGGCGGCGAGAAGATCAACGCCGAGGAGCTGGAGAACGTCATCAACCTGCACCCGATGGTGCTGGCCTGCGCCGTGGTGGGCATGCCCGACCGCGTGTACGGCGAGCGCGTGTGCGCCTTCGTCATCCCGAAGCCGCCGGCCACGGACCTCACGCTGGCGCAGCTCACGGCGTATCTGCAGGAAGCCGGGCTGGCCAAGTTCAAGTGGCCGGAGCGGCTGGAAGTCGTCCGCGAATTTCCGCTCACGGCCTCGGGCAAGCTGAGCAAGGCGCTGCTGCGCGAGCAGATCGTCCAGGCGCTGGAGGCCGAGGCGGCCGGCGGCACCGGCAGCGCGATTGGCAAGACAAGCACCACAACCGAAGGGAAGTGACATGACAGAAGCGAAAAACCTTGGCGCGGCGCCGTCCGTGCAACTGCACGGCGTGCACCACACCGCGCGCCCGACCTGGAAGCTGGGCGAGACCGTGCACTTCTACCGCGACCTGCTGGGCCTGCCGCTGGTGCACGCGATCTCGGCGAAGGGCTGGGGCCCGGACAACCATGCCGATTTCCTGCACTTCTTCTTCGACAGCGGCAACGGCAGCACCATCGCTTTCTTCTACTACATCGGCACCGAGCGGCCGGACTGGCTGACCGTGCGCGAGCACTACCAGGACCGCGCCACCCACACCGCCTGGCGCGTGCGCGACGAGGCCGAGCTGCTGCAATGGCGCCAGCGCGTGGAGGCGGTGGGCATTGCGCTGCGCTACCAGATCCGCCACGAGGTCATCGAGTCGATCTATTTCAACGACCCCAACGGCTACCCGATCGAGATCACCTGGCAGGTGCGCCCGTTCAGCGCGGCGGACGCGCGCGACGCGCAGCTCACCATCGACGCCGCCATCGAGCTGGAGGAGGAGGGCGCGGGCTTCGGCTCCATCGAGCCCGTGTGGCAGCGCAAGGCCGCGCGCATCGGCGCCGCGCCGCAGCCGAGCGGCAAGGCCTCGGTCTACGTGCTGGACGTGCCGGAGTTCGCCGCGCTGATCGACGTGGCGCGCGGCACCGAGGGCTACACCGCCACGGCGCTGGGCAACGGCTATGTGCGCATCGACGGCAGCCCGCACATCGCGCTGCGGCGCAAGGCGCTCGGCTTCAAGCCGGCGGTCTGGTACGGCGCGCTGACCGGCGGCCTGGCGGGGCGCATCGAGCAGTTCGACATGGATGCCTTGCTGATTTCGCCAGGGGAGGCATGATGAAGGTCGCGATCATCGGCGGCGGCCCGTCGGGGCTGTTTCTTGCCATCCTGCTCAAGGAGCGTCTGGCGGAGGTGGAGATCGACATCTACGAGCAGAACCCGGAGGATGCCACCTTCGGCTTCGGCGTGGTGCTGGCCGACACCGGCTTGTCCAGCCTGCGGGCGGCGTCGCCCACGGTGGTGGACGCGCTGGCCGGGGCCATGCGCTTCAGCGATCGGCATTCCATCGTCAGCCACGAGCACCCGATCACCATGAAGCGCCCGGGCGCGGGCGGCGGCGCGATCCCGCGCATCCGGCTGCTGGCGATCCTGCAGGCGCGCGCGCGCGAGCTGGGCGTGCGCATTGCCTACCACACGCGCATCACGGATTTCGCCGCGCTCGACGCCGACCTCGTGGTGGGCGCCGACGGCGTGAATTCGCTGCTGCGCGCGGCCAACGAGGCGGGCTTCGGCACCACGCGGCGCAACCTGACCAACCACTTCGCCTGGTACGGCGTGGAGAAGGCGTTCGCCAACCCGGCGCTGGTGTTCCGCAAATACGAGGGCGGCTATTTCGTGGCGCACTATTACCCGTACTCCGACACCATGAGCACCTTCGTGGCCGAGTGCGATCACCAGACCTGGACCGACTTCGGCATGGAGGCGATGCCGCAGGAGGCGCGCCAGGCGCTGTTCGAGCGGATCTTCGCCGCCGAGCTGGGCGGCTACAAGCTGGTGTCCAACAATTCCGTGTGGCGCCAGTTCCCGGTGATCGTCAATCAGACCTGGCACTGCGGCAACCAGGTGCTGATCGGCGACGCGCTGACCAGCGCGCATTTCTCGATCGGCTCGGGCACGCGCATCGCGATGGAGGACGCCATCGCGCTGGCCGACGCAGTGGTCGCGTTCCCCGGCGACGTGCCGGCGGCGCTGCGGCGCTACGACGAAGTGCGCCGCCCGGAGAAGGCCAAGCTGATCAGCGCGTCGGAGGCCTCGTACAACTGGTACGAGCGCATCCGCGAATGGATGGAGCTGCCCACGCCGCACGAGTTCGTGCTGCGCTTCATGACGCGCACCGGCCGCGTGGACCTCAACCGCCTGCGCGAGCAGTATCCCAGCCTGATGGCCGAGCTGGCCGCGGGCGGGGTGGGTGGCATGGGTGGCATGGGTGGCATGGGCGGGTCCGCCGCGACGCAGCCATGATGCGCGCCACCGAGTACGTGCTCAGCGAGCAGCCCTTCGTGGTGCGCCGCGTGGTCCGCTGGGGCGACTGCGACCCGGCCGGCGTGGTCTATACCGGCCGCTTCACCGACTACCTGCTCGGCGCGGTCGGCCTGTTCTCGGACCACCTGGCCGGCGGCGCCGGGCGGCTGGGTGCCGTGCACGGCGTGGGCACGCCCTGCAAGGGCATGCGCTTCGAATTCATCGGCACGCTGTGGCCGGACGACGTGATCGACATCGAATGCTGGGTGGAGGCCATCCGCACGCGCTCCTACGACATCCGCTGCCTGGCGCGCCGCCCGGACGGCACGCCGGTGTTCGACGCCATGTTCTCGCCGATCTGCGTGCGGCTGGACGAGCGTGTCGGCACGCCGGTCCCGGATTCGCTGCGCGCGGCGCTCGCGGCCTTCCAGCGCACCGCGGGCCACGCGGCAGAAAGCGCATAACCGCATAAGCGCATAACCGCATAACCGCATAACCGCGCATCACATTCACGACATCATGCAATACAGAATCGGACAGATCGTTCCCAGCTCCAACATCACCATGGAGCGCGAGGTGCCGGCCATCTTCGCCGGCCGCATGCAGGTGCTTGCCGAGCGGTTCTCGTTCCACGCCAGCCGCGTGCGCATGCACCGGGTGGTGGCGGAGGAGCTGGCGCGGATGAACCAGGACATGGGCCGCTGCGCGCTGGAACTGGCCGACGCGCGCGTGGACGTCATGAGCACCGCATGCCTGGTGGCCACCATGTGCATGGGCAAGGGCTATCACCGCCGGGTGGTCGAGGACCTGCTCGCGGCGATCGAGGGCGTGCCGTACCGGCCGGCCATCATGACCTCCGCGGGCGCGCTGGTGGAAGAACTCAAGGACTTCGGCGCGCGGCGCATCTCGCTGCTGGCGCCATACAGCGACGCGCTCACGCGCACGGTGGTCGAGTACGTGGAGAGCGAGGGCATCGAGGTCAAGGATGTGCTGAACTTCTCGATTCTCGACAACCTCGCGGTCGGCGAGCGGGACCCGATGCAATTGCTGGAGGACGTCAGGCGGCTCGACACCGCCGGCGTGGATACGGTGGTGCTTTCCGCCTGCGTGCAGATGCCGTCGCTGCCGGCGATCGAGCCCGCGCAACTCGCGCTCGGCATCCCGGTCACGTCCACGGCGGTCTGCACCGCGCGCCAGATGATGCGCCGACTCGGCATCGAAGCGGTGGCGCCGCATGCCGGCGCCTACCTCGGCAGCCGGACGGGCCTCGCTTGACGGCCACGGCTTCATCCGCAACGCTTCATCGCAGCCGCCCGCAGAGGCGGCCATCACACGAAACGGAGACAACCACCATGCAGCATTCCCGCCAACCGGCCGGCGCCGCCGGCCGATGGACTTATATCGCCGTGATCTTCGGCGCCGCGCTCGGCATGCTGGCAGGCTACGCGCCCCTGTTCAACGCCACCGCCGGCGTATTCGTGCGGCCGCTGGCCACGGAGTTCGGCTGGGGCCGCTCCGAGGCGTCGTTGTCGTATGCGGCGTCGATGTTCGGGCTGGCGGTGGTCAGCCCGCTGGTGGGCACGATGATGGACCGCTTCGGCATCCGCCGCGTGATCGCGGTGTCGGCGCTGGTGTTCGGCGCCGCCACCGCCTGCATGGCGCTGCAGAACGGCAGCAAGGCGTTGTGGATCGGCTTGTCCGCCGTGGTGGGCGTGTTCGGCGCGGCCACCTCGGTGCTGGGCTACCTGGCCGTGCTGCCGCAATGGTTCGACCGGCGCCTGGGGCTGGCGCTGGGCATCGCCATGTGCGGGCTGGGCGCGGGCACCGTGCTGATGCCGGCGGCCGCGCAGTACCTGGTGACGGGCTTCGGCTGGCGCACGGCGTATGTGGTGCTGGGCATCGGCTCCATCGCGCTGTCGCTCGTGGCCTGCGCGCTGCTGCGCGAGCGCAGGGCGCCCGGCGCGGCGGGGGGCGGGGGCACGGCGAAGGCGCCGGCCGGCGAGGGCGTATCGTTCGGCCAGGCGCTGCGCAGCTACCGCCTGTGGGCGATCTGGGCGGTCTTCGTGCTGGCCTCGTCGGCCACGCTGTCGCTCGGGCCGCACCTGCCGGCGATGTTCGCCGACCGCGGCTTCAGCCCGGCCGATGCCGCACGCAGCGCGTCGATGGTGGGCGTGGGCCTGCTGGCGGGCCGCATCCTGACGGGCATCCTGATCGACCGCATCCACGCGCCGTTCGTGGCCTGCGTGTTCTTCGTCGGCGGCGCGCTGGGCATCTTCCTGCTGCGCGCGTCGCACGACTACCAGATGCTGCTGGTGGCGACCACGCTGATCGGCCTGACCATCGGCGCGGAGGGCGATCTGATCTCCTACCTGGTGCGCTCCTACTTCGGGCTGCGCGCGTTCGGCGCGCTGTTCGGCATCGCGTTCTCGGGCTACGGCTTCGGCGCGGTCATCGGGCCGGTGGGGCTGGGCGCGTGGTTCGACCGGCACGGCAGCTACGACGTGCCGCTGCTGGTGCTGCCGTGCATGCTGCTGGCCGCCGGCGTGCTGACGCTGTCGCTGGGCCGCTACCTGCGCCCGGGCGGCCAGGCCGAGGCGGTGCCCGAACCCGCCGGCGCCTGACTCGCCATCGCCGGGGCGGGCGGGTAGAATTAGCAGGGGCGCAATTTTGTCGCGCCCGGCGTCTGACGACGTCCACCAAGCGTCCACCGCGCGTCCACTGAGCTGCCGATTCCCATGCCCGCCGCCCGTACTGCTGCCCGTAAGCCTGCCGCCGAACCCGACTCCAGGACCCCGACCGCGAGGAGCGCGCCGAACGCGACCGGCGCGCCTGGCACGCCGGCCGCGCCGAACCCGCCGCGCCGCCGCGGGCGGCCGCCCAAGACGGACTCCGCCATCGGCGCGGAGCCGATGCTCAGCCGCGTGGCGATCCTGCAGCACGCGATCCAGCTCACCAAGTCGGTGCCGCTGGACCAGATCTCGATGGTCCAGCTGGCGAAGGATTTCGGCGTGGCGCCGGGCCTGATCCACTATTACCTGGGCGGCCGGGACCAGCTGGTGTCTGGCGTGCTGAACGACTACTACCGGCAGCGGCTCACGCGCATCCCGTCGCTGACCGGCGACTGGCGCGCGGATGTGGAGGCCATTGCGCGCCTGAGCTTCGAGGTGGCGGTGGAGAATCCCGGCGTCAGCATCTACGTGGCGTCCCACAACCGTTTCCGCCTGTTCCAGGACGTCGAGCCCGGCGAGACCGACTACGGCATGGAGTTCTTCAACCGCATGACCTCCGCCTTCATGCAGGGCGGCTTTACCGCCGAGCAGGTCGCGCTGGCCTACCACCTGCTCGCGCAATACCTGGTCTCCGCCAGCATGGCGGAGGCCTCGCACCAGTTGCCGGCCTACCACCAGGCTTTCATCGAGAAGAAGCTCGGCTCGGTCTCCGCGCTGCAATATCCCGGCGCGCGCTTCGTCAGCAAGGCGTTTTCGCGGCTGTCCTCCGACACGGCCTTCGAGGAAGGCCTGCGCATCACGCTGGACGGCATTGCGGCATGGAAGCGCGCGGCCCAGCCCGCGCGCAAGTCGCGGGCCAAGGCCGCCTGACGTTTTTCCCGATGTTTTTCCCGGTGTTCCCAGTGTTCCCGGCCGCCCGCGCTACGGTGCCGGCGCGGCCTGCGGCGTGACGATATCGAAGAAGCCGTCGAAGGTGTCGAGCATGCCGAACAGCGACGCCACCGCGCGCGGGTCGCCCTCGATGCGGATGCCGCCGTTCTGCACGGCCTCGGGCAGCGTGAGCTGCTTGAGGCTGATCTTGTCCAGCGTGGCCTTGTCCAGCGTGATGGCGGCGGTGGGCTGCGGGAACTGCGAGTCGGCCAGGTAGGTCAGGGCGCTGTTGCGCAGGGTCATGGCGTAGCGCTGCTGCAGGTCGGTGAAGTGCCAGTTCAGCGTCAGCGTCTTGCCGGCGGCCTTGCCGGCGTTCAGGCGCACCGCAAGGTAATCGAAGAAATGCGGCACCGTCAGCGCGCGCACCAGGTCGGGCGAGGCGGTGCCGGGGGTGGCCGCGCGCGCCACGCCGTTGCGCAGTTCCTGCGCGCCGGTGAGGTAGGCGTTGCGCCAGGTGGTGTTCTCGGTCTGGTAGCCGAGCTGCTCCAGCGCGTCGGCCTGCAACGCGCGCGCGGCGGCGTTGGCGGGATCGGCAAACACCAGCTCGTTGCCGATCTGCGCGACCCAGCGGTATTCGCCGCGCGCGTAGGCTGCGCGCGCGCGGGCCAGCACCGCGTCGGCGCCGCCCATCCATTCGATGGTCTTCCGTGCGGCCTGCACCGGCGGCAGCGGGTCGAGGTGGGCCGGGTTGCCGTCGTAGAAGCCCAGGTAGCGCTGGTAGACCGCGCGCACGTTGTGGCTGACGGAGCCGTAGTAATCGCGCGCATACCACTTGCTGGCCAGCGGCTCGGGCAGCTTGCGCAGGGTGTCGGCAATGTCCATCGGCGTGAGGCCCTGGTTCAGCAGGCGCAGGGTCTGGTCGTTCAGGTAGGCGTACATGTCGCGCTGGTCCGAGAGGAACTCGGCGATGCGCGCCTGGCCCCAGGTGGGCCAGTGGTGCTGGGCGATCAGCACGTCGCTGCGCTCGCCGTAGCGCTGCAGCGCCTGGCCGATGTAGTACGACCACGCCTTGGCGTCGCGCACCTGGGCGCCGCGGATGGTGAGGATGTTGTGCTGGGTGCGCGCGGCGTTCTCGGCAATGCACAGGGTGCGCATCTGCGGGAAATACAGGTTCATCTCGGCCGGCGCCTCGGTGCCCGGCGTGAGCTGGAACTCGATGTCCACGCCGTCGATGCGGCGCGTGTCGATGGCCTTGGCGACCAGGTCGGTCGGCGGCAGCAGCGTGATGGTGCCGCGCGAGGTGGCCTTGCCCAGGCCGGCGTCCACCTGGCCGGTCTCGCTCTTGGGCAGGTTGGTGCCGTACATGTACTGCGCGCGCCGGCTCATGGCGTTGCCGGCCAGCACGTTCTCGCTCACCGCTTCTTCCATGAAGCCGGCCGGCGCGATCACCGCCACCTTGCCGGCCTTCACCTCGGCCTCGCTGACGATGCCCCTGGCGCCGCCGAAGTGGTCCACGTGGCTGTGCGTGTAGATCAGCGCCACGACCGGCCTGCGCGGGCGGTTGGCGTAGTACAGGTCCAGCGCGGCGCGCGCGTTTTCGGCCGAGATCAGCGGATCCATCACGATGAGGCCGGTGTCGCCCTCGATGATGTTCATGTTGGACAGGTCGGCGCCGCGCACCTGGTAGATGCGCTCGGTGACCTTGAACAGGCCGGCCTCGTTGTTCAGTTGCGCGAGCCGCCACAGGCTCGGGTTGACCGTGGCCGGCGCGGCCTCGGCGCGCTCGAAGCCGTAGGCGCCGAAGTCCCACGCGGTGCGGCCGTCGGCGGTGCGGATGGCGGTCTGCGCGAAGCGCGCCACCAGCCCGCGCCGGGCGTCCTCGAAATCCTGCCGGTCGGCGAAGGGCAGCGCCTGCAGCCAGGCGGCATTGGCCTGCGCGGTGGCCGGCGTGGCGGCGCCGGCGGCCAGGCTGGCGCCGCCATGCAGGGCGGCGGCCGCGGCGAGCGGAACGAGGGCAAGGCGCGTGGCGCGGCGAAAGGACATGGACAAGCTCGCAGGAGGACAAACAGGACGACTATTGGAGTCGAGTGCTGCATATAATTCAATTGCAAGTTTTTCATCACATCCATGCAGGGAGCGTATAGCTTGAACCTCAAGCGCCTGGAACACCTGATCGCGGTGGCCGAAGAAGGCTCGCTGGCGGCCGCGTCGCGCCGCGTGCACCTGAGCCAGCCGGCGCTCACGCGCAGCATCCAGGCGCTCGAGGCCGAGGCCGGCATGCCGCTGTGCGACCGCGGCGCGCGCGGCGTGACGCTGACCGCCGCCGGCCGCATGGTGGCCGAGCGCGCGCGCCGCATCCTGTTCGAGGCGCGCTGCCTGTCGCGCGACCTGACGCTGGTGCGCGAGCACGAGATCGGCAGCGTGCGCTTCGGCCTGGGACCGTTTCCCGCCGCCATCCTGCTGCCCGAGGTGCTGGGCGCCCTCAACCGCGACTGGCCCAAGCTGCGCATCGCGGCCGAGGTGGGCAACGCGCCCGCGCTGCTGGACGCGCTGCGCGCCGAGACGCTGGATTTCCTGGTGGCCGAACGCCGCACCATTCCGCAGGACGTGGAACTCACCGTGCGCGCCATGCCGCCCGAGCCCTCCGGCTGGTTCGTCAGGCCCGCCCACCCGCTGGCCGGCGCGCGGGTCACGCCGGCGCAACTGCGCGACGCCATGCTGGTATCGGTGCCGTTTCCCGAGTACGGCCACGGGCAACTGCGCCGCCTGCTGGGCTGCCGGCCCGGCGAAAGCCTGCCGTTCCATGTGGAGAGCAACGACCTGCGCGCGCTGACACTGCTGGCGTGCCGCTCCGACGCCATCCTGCTCGCTCCCGAGCGCGCGCTGCGCGAGGAACTGGCCAGCGGCGCGCTGCAAGCGCTGGAACTGCCCGGCGCCGCCGGCACGCCGCTGCACTTCGTCATCGCGCACCTGGCCCAGCGCACGCTGTCGCCGGCGGCCGAGCGAGCGGTGGCCGCGGTGATGGCGGCGGGCGGGCGGCGGGAGGGTGACGGCAGGGCCGGCACGTTCTGAACCCCACTGCAGTGCGATTGACGCGGGTGTGAACGATATTTAACATGTTGCCGATTCTTGACCCGCAGCGGATCAGGCCCTCGAGGGCGGCCGCCTGCCGCCGGAGCTGTCATGGTTCGTAAGTTGTTGGTGCCGGGTGCCGCGCCGGAAGCTGGGCTACTGGTGAGCACTCGCCCGCGCGCGGGCGCGGCGCTCGCGCCGGCGCAGGTGGAGGCGCGGCTGCGGCAGAAGCGCTCCGTTGCCTATGTGGCGGCCGTTCACAAGCTCGATGCCGGTGGCCACGTGCATGACCGCCATGCGGTGGATGCGCTGGTGGCGGCCATCCGCGAGGAACTGCCCGACATCGCCATCGACCAGTACCCCGTCGGCATCGTGGCCCGGTGCCATCTCGGCGCACCCTACGAGGTCCATACGCTGGACCGCCAGGGCAACATCATCCAGCACTACAAGACCTTCGAACCCTTGCCGCCGCTGCTGGCGAAGGGGCGCGCGCTGGCCGTGCACCCGCACTACGCCTTCGTCGAAATCTATACGGACAAAGTCATCGCGGTCACGGCCGCCGGTGACACCGCCATCGTCAAGGGATGACATGAGTACGACGGAACGCATTATCCAGGTCGCGGACCTGACCTACATCACCAAAAGCCTGCACAGCCTGAACCGGGATATCGAGACCGTATCCGGCCAGGTGACCGACGTCGGCAACGTGCTGGCCAACACGCGCTCTGAACTGGCGCGGCTGGAAGAGGCATTCCTGCGCTTCGTGGCCGCCGACCTGAAGGCCAAGGAACTGTCGCTGGCCGAGACGCGCCAGGTCAAGATCCGGCAGGAGCTGGAGACTACCTACGGCTACTACGCCGAGGTACGCCGTCAGGCCACCGGCATTCTGCAGGCTGCCGACGTGAACGTGGTGCGCGCCGAGACCATCAAGGCCGCCACCGAAGGGCTGATGCTGTCGGCGCCCCGCTACTGGCTGGCGCCGGCGCTGGTGGCGCTGGCCGCATGGCTCAACGACCATGAAGACCTGGCCCGCCGCGCGCTGGCCGAGGCCATCCGCCGCGACGACGAAAAGACCTCGCTGTTCTTCGCCCTGGTCAGCCGCCGCGCCGGGCGCGGCGAGGCGTGCCGCACGTGGATGGACCGTTTCTTCGGCATGCAGGACCCTGCCAGCCTGGACCGCCAGACCGTGATCATGGTCGACGCGGTGGCCAGCGGCGTGTTCGGTGGCGATATTCGCCTGCAATGCACGCGCCGCATCGAATCATGGGTGGGCGAACTCAGCGAGCAGGCCGGCTTCGTGGACACGCAGCGGCGCCAGTGGACCGACGGCCTGCTGACCAAGATGCGCGAGCTGGACCATGCGGACCGGTATAGCCATCTCTCGCGTTTCAGCCCGACGTGGCCGCGCCTGAACGCGTCGATGAACCAGGTCGGCACGCACGCGGCAGTGCTGGCGCATTTCCGCGGCATCTTCGACGGCCCGCTGCCCAGCGCGAGAAGCATCGGCGCGGCGGTGGACGGCCTGCTCGACACCCTGGTCAGCCAGTTCGACGACGAGGAGCTTCCGCTGCGCCGCGAGGACCGGCTCAACCAGCTCATCATCAACGAATCCGGCGACCGCCCCGCCGCCGAGCGCCGCCAGGCCCTGGAGAATGCCGCGCTGGAAGAGCGCGTGAGCTTTACGCAGTTGCTGACCAATGCTGCCATGAACCCGGAGCTCAGCAAGGCGACCCGCGCTACGCAACGCTATGCCATCGCGCTGTCGCGCGCGTGGATCCGCGATGCGCACGACGATCTGACGGCGACATTCCGCAATGCGATACCGGCCGAGATCGACCTCGCTATCGAAGGCTGGGCCGGCAAGACGCGTGCCGGCGAGAACGAGCGCGAGCTGCTTGACGGGCTGGGCGCGCACCTCGACGCCGAGCGCGATGCCACGCTGGCCGGGCTCAAGCTGGGCATCGCGCACTGGGTGGCTGGCGTGGTGGGCGTGTTGGCTTTGTTGATGGCGATCAGTAGCGGCATGGTCTTCGCGCTGGTGGGGATCGCCGCGCTCGGCTGGGTGGTGGTGGCGCGCGGGAAGATCGCCAAGGCGCGCGAGCGGGTGATGGCGGAAGCCGTCAAGAAGCGCCAGCAGTGCCAGGATGCGCTCAAGGCTACGCTCGCCGAACTCGTCGAGTGGCGCCGCGAGGCGGCCACGCGCGATGCCGTATCCGCTCAGGTCACGCAATTGCTCGATGCCGTCTCGCCCGAGCAATACACCCTCAGCACACATGACGGCACGCGTCGCGTCATCGCGGCCGCAGCCTGAAAGGAACTCTCATGACACGCCAGATCCTGGCCGCCGGCTCCGGCCAAGCGGTATCCGACGCAGCCGGCGCTGTGGTGCCCGATGCTGCCGCATCCATCCCGGCGGCAACGGAACCCGGCACGCCCGCCGCTGCGCCGAGCCAGGCGCTGGCCGGCGCATTTCCCGCATGGGACTTGCTGCCGGCCGCGCCGTTCGTGCGCCGCGTGCGCTGAGGCGTGCTGCTTTCTCATGACGCGTTTCCCCATGATGCCGGCCCCATGACGCCGCCGCATACGTATGCCGAGTGGTCCGCCTGCCTCGAAGCGTTCGGGCGGGGCGACAGCGACGAGATTGCCCTCGATGCCATGCGTGCCGGCACGCTGAGCTGGTCCGGCGGGGTGGCGCCGCTGTTCGCCCGGCGCATCAGCGAGGTACTGAGCCTGCGCCTGCAGCGCGTTGCCGACGAGATGGCGCGCGCCTTGCGCGCCGGACATGCCGGGGCAGGCCATGTTGCCTTGTCGCGCACGTTGCTCGACGCGCGCCGCAAGCTGTGGGTGTTGAGCCGGCTGGCGCAACTGCCGGCCTTGCCCGCCGAAGTGCGCGATAGCCTGCAAGGTCAGTTGCGCCAGTACGCCAGCCAGGCCCAGCAGTCGCTGGAAGACAGCGCGCAGGGCGACCGCAGCGGGCAGCTCGCCAGCGTCATCCGCCATAATGCGCTGGTGCGCTTCGACACCGAGCCGGTACCGGAACCCCCGCCGGTCGCCGGCGCCGCCGCGCCGTCCCCTGCCGGCCAACCCACCGGCGATCCCATCCGCCGCCGCAGGAACATCCTCGCCTAGACATGAGCGACACCAAGGAATTCAAGAACACGCTGACCCGCTACCTCAAGGCGCGGGTCCCCTTCATCTCTATTCGCAGCGCGGAACGCGCACGCGTGCTGGACATCCTGCGCGAGATCGCACAAGGGCTGAACAACGCGCCGGTCTACCTGCATACGCTGTCGCAAGGCACCAAGGAGCTGGTCAGCGGCCGGTCCGCCAACGAGGACCGCTCCGTGATCGGCGCGCTGGATTTTGCCAGCCAGCAAATCGGCCAGCGCCAGAACCTGACGTTCGTGCTGACGGAGGTCTCGGACACCGAGGACGACACGCCGTTCTCTCGGCAATTGCTGGACGCAGTGATGCTGGCGGCCGAGAACGGCGGCGCGGTGGCGGTCATCACCACCAAGCCGGTATGGGGCCAGCTGCAGCGCCTGGGCATGTCGCTGGTGTTGTCGCCGCCGACCGAGGATGAAATGCTGGAGATCATTCACGAGCAGATCGGCGCGTACCGCGCGGACTACCAGATCGAGTGGGACGACGCGGACGAGCGCGAGGCTGCCGCCATCTTGTGTGGGGTCTCGCGCATCGAGGCCGAGAACATCATCGCCACGCTGCTGGCCAACGGCCGCATCGTCAAGGCCGACCTGGCCGAGCTGACCCACGCCAAGGACCGTATCTTCGCCGACATCTCGGGCATCGAGCGCGTGCAGGTGCGCGGCGCCGAGCTCAACGTGGGCGGGCTCGGGGGGCTGAAGGGCTGGCTCGACAAGGAGCGTCCGCTGCTGACCGCGGACCTGCGCGAGCGCGGCATCCGCCCGCCGCGCGGCGTGTTGCTGGTGGGCGTGCCGGGATGTGGCAAGTCGCTGTCGGCCAAGGCCATCGCGCACAACTGGAAGATGCCGCTGTACCGGCTGGACCTGTCCACCATCCATGGTCAGTACCTGGGCCAGAGCGAGGGCAGGCTCAAGGAGGCGCTGAGCACCGCCGACCATGTGGCGCCGTGCGTGCTGTGGATCGATGAGATCGAGAAGGGCCTGGCCGGCGCGCAGGGCAACGGCGATGGTGGCACTTCCACGCGGCTGGTGGGGCAGTTCCTCTACTGGCTTCAGGAAGCACGCTCGCGCGTGTTCGTGGTGGCCACGGCCAATGACGTGTCGCGGCTGCCGCCGGAGCTGTTGCGGCGGGGACGGTTCGACGAGCTTTTCTTCGTCGATCTGCCCACGCCCGAGGAGCGCCGCGAGATCATCGGCATCTATGTGCAGCGCGGCCTGAAGCGCCAGATCGATCCGGCGCTGATGAGCGAACTGGTCGATGCGTCCGAGGGGTTTGCCGGCTCCGATCTCGAATCCGCCGTGCGGGAAGTGGTCAAGGAGGCCTACCTCAATGGCGATGGCGCGGTGTCCGATGCCCTGTTCCGGCTCAGCTTCCAGAACGTGGTGCCGCTGTCCAAGACCAGCCCCGAGCAGATCGAATCGATCCGCACATGGGGGCGCGAGCGCGCCGTCCCAGCGTCGGGCCAGCCGATCGGCGGCGTCGCCACGCAAGGACGCTCACGGCGGGTGGTGCTGGCCTGACGCGACGCATGCCGTCGCCGGCAGGCCGCTAGAATATCCCCCGGTCGACTCCGCAGCGGCGCGGACACACGGGGAATCCACCATGGCACAGCCAAAAAAGCAGACCCAGGTCACGGTGTGGCGCGCGCCGGACCTCGGCGCGGAACTGCTGCGCGGCAGCTTTGCCGATTTCTCGTACGACACCCACACCCATGACACGGCCTGCTTCGCGCTGCTCACACACGGTGCCATCCGCATCCGCACGCGCGGCACGGAGTTCGTGGCGCGCAAGGGCGACCTGTACGCCATCGCGGCGGACGAGCCGCATGCCGGCTGGCCCGTGGACGCGCAGGGCTGGAAGCTGCGCACGCTCTATGTCGACATGGACCACCTGCGCGCGCTGGCCGGCGACGAGCGCGCGCACCGGGCGGTGACGCTGGCCGGGCCGATCATCCGCGACGCGGAACTGGCGTCGATGCTCTACGGCGTGCACTGGTGTTCCCAGCAGCAGGGGCCGGCGCTGTACCGCGAGGAACGCTACCTGGCGTTCGCGTCGCGCCTGTTCGCGCGCCATGCGCGGCATGCGGCGGAGCTGGCCGAACCGGCGCCACCGGGCAAGGCGGACCGCGCCGTGCGCCTGGCGAAGGACTTCCTCGACAGCCACCTGGAGCAGCAGGTCAGCCTGGGCGACATCGCCGCGGCCGCCGGCCTGCCGGCGTTCCGCCTGTTCCGCGCATTCGAGCGGGCCATGGGCATGACGCCGCATGCCTACCAGCGCCAGGCGCGCATCCGCACGGCGGTGGGGCTGATCCGCGGCCGCCATGCGCTCAGCGAGGTGGCCGCCGCCGCCGGCTTCGCGGACCAGGCGCACCTGACGCGGTGCTTCCGCCGCGCGATGGGCGTCACGCCGGGCGTCTACCAGAAGGCGGTGCGGACCTGAGCGACGCTTTTTCCGCGGCGCGGCTGCAATAGCGTTCAAGACGGCAGCCGCGCGGGCGGGGATCATCGTGCTCTTTCCGTTTGCACAGGACAAGGAGCCTAGCGATGATGAACGCCGTTTCGAATGCCATCCCCGGCGCTGTCCCGGCCGCCGTGCCACAGCGCTGCGTGATCGTGGTGGACAGCGAGTTGCCCGTGGGCCGCGCCGCCAATGCCGCCGCGGTCATCGCGCTGACCGTCGGCCAGCGCCATCCGGGGCTGGTCGGGCTGCCGCTGGTGGACGCGTCGGGCTACGCGCACCCGGGCCTGATCCCGGTCGGCATCGCGGTGCTGGCGGCGCCGCAGGAAGCGCTGGGGAGCCTGCGCGGCAAGGGGCTGGAGGCGGGCTGCGACGTGGTCGGCTTTCCTGCCGAGGGGCAGCGGACCACCGACTACCAAGCGTTCCGCGCGGCCGTGGGGCAGGTGCCCACGCAGGCAATGCAGTACGTCGGCATCGCCCTGGTGGGCGACAAGAAGCCGGTCGGCAAGATCGTGGCGAACCTGGGTCTGCTGAAGTAAAGCGCAGCCAAGCTGCCCCCGCTTCAGGGAAACCCCGGGGTTCGGCGCGCCGCGAGTCTTCCTACAATAAGTCCATATTATAAATTTAAATTCCATAATATGGACTTTCGATGCCATTAGACGCGCCCGACACCGAACCGCTCACGCCCTACCAATACCCCAATCCGCCGCACGCGCTGCCCGAGATCGTGGTGCCGCACGCCATTCCCACCGACGAGCGGCTGTGGGTGCCGCAGGCGGAGAACGTGTGGTTCCGGCCGCTGTGCCTGAACGCCAGCCAGGGCTACTGGATGAACCTGCTGCGCGTGCGCAAGTCCGGCGTGCTGAGCCGGCACCGCCATCCGCAGGCCGTGCACGGCTTCGTGCTCAAGGGCCGCTGGCGGTATCTCGAGCATGACTGGGAGGCCACCGAGGGCAGCTATGTCTTCGAGCCGCCGGGCGAGACCCATACGCTCTACGTGCCGCCCGACGTGGAGGAGATGATCACCTATTTCCAGGTCAACGGTGTCATGTACTACACCGACCCGTGGGGCAAGGGCATGGGCTACGAAGACGTCTTTACCAAGATCGAGATGTGCCAGAGGCATTTCGCGGCGGTGGGCCTGGGCGCGGAGTATGTGAACCAGTTCATCCGCTGAGCGGGGCGCCGCGCGCCGCCGCGCCGGGATTCGCAGTCGCAGCAGTCAACGGCAAGACCCCACAAGACACGATAAGACACGATAAGACACAAGAGGAGACAACATGACCAGGCAGCCCCGTTTTGCCCCGATGCGCCTGCGCGCCCTGCTGGCCGTGGCGGGCGCGTTGCTTGCCGTCGCCAGCGCACCGGCGATGGCGCAGGCAACCGCATTCCCCACGCACGGCATGGAGCTGGTGGTGCCGTTCCAGGCCGGCGGCGGCACCGACGCGCTGGCCCGCGCGTTCGCGGAGTCGTCGCGCAAGCACCTGCCGCAGAGCATCGTGGTGGTCAACAAGCCAGGCGCCAGCGGGGCGATCGGCTGGGCCGACGTGGCCAACGCGCACCCCGACGGCTACAAGCTCTCGCTGCTCACGGCGGACCTGACCATCGTGCCGCACCTGGGACTCACCAAGCTGACCTACGAGAACTTCGTGCCGATCGCACGGCTCAACGCCGATCCGTCGGCCATCACGGTGCGCAGCGATTCGCCGTACACCACGGTGGAGGCGTTCCTGGAGGCGGCGCGCAAGGATCCCGGCACCATGCGCGTGGGCAATGCCGGCAACGGCTCGATCTGGCACCTGGCTGCCGCCGCGCTGGAAGACAAGACCGGCACCAAGTTCAACCACATCCCGTTCCAGGGCGGCAACCCGGCCGTGCTGGCGCTGCTGGGCGGGCATATCGACGCGGTCACGGTCAGCCCGGCCGAGGTGTCGGTCTACGTGGCGGCCGGCAAGCTCAAGACGCTGGCGGTGATGGCGGACCAGCGCGTGAAGGGCTTCGAGTCGGTGCCGACGCTCAAGGAGCGCAACATCGATTTGTCGATCGGCACCTGGCGCGGCATCGGCGTGCCGCGCGGCACGCCGCCCGAGGTGGTGGCGGTGCTGCGCACGGCGGCGGCCAGGACCGCCGCGGAGCCCGCGCTGCGCGAAACGATGGACAAGCAGAACCTGGGCTTCGCTTACGCGGACCAGGACGAGTTCCGCAACGCGATGGCGAAGGACAACGCCTACTTCAAGTCGCTGATCGCCAAGGTCGGACTCGGCCATTGACGGCGCGGCCGCGCGCGCCGGCCGGGCGCGCGGTCTTCCCTTTGCCTAGTTCCTTCCGCATTCCTGCTTCGCAGACCCTTCCCGCCATCATGACTTTCCAGACCGACCTCTTTCGCGGCAAGCGCGCGCTTGTCTCCGGCGCCACCCAGGGCATCGGCGCCGCGGTGGCCAACCGCCTCGCGCGGCTCGGCGCCCACGTCACCGCTACCGGCATCGATGCCGGCGACGGCTCGCTCGACGCCGGTGTCGAAGTCAGGCTGGTGGATGTCGCCGATACCCAGGCGGTGGACGCGCTGGTGTCCGGCTTCGACGCGCTCGACATCGTGGTGAACTGCGCCGGCATCATCCGGCGCGGCGACGAGCACGACGTGGACGTGTTCGCGCAGGTGCTCGACGTCAACCTGACCGGCACCATGCGCGTATGCAGCGCCGCGCGCTCGCGGCTGGCGGCGCGGCGCGGGGTGATCGTCAATACGGCGTCGATGCTGAGTTTCTTCGGCGGCGCGCTGGTGCCGGGCTACGCCGCCAGCAAGGGCGGGGTGGCGCAGCTGACCAAGTCGCTGGCGCTGGCCTACGCGGCCGACGGCATCCGCGTCAACGCGGTGGCGCCGGGCTGGATCGCCACGCCGCTGACGCAGGCCCTGCAGGACGACCCCGCGCGCGCGGGCCCGATCCTGCAGCGCACGCCGCTGGCGCGCTGGGGCGTGCCCGACGACGTGGCGGACGCGGTGGCTTTCCTGTGCGCGCCCGCCGCGGGCTTCGTCACCGGCGTGATCCTGCCGGTCGATGGCGGCTATCTCGTGGCATGAGGCACGCTACAAGTCGCGCGACGACGACAGCGCCGGACTCTCCGCGATGCGCCTGCCGATCTCGCGGCAGGCGGCCAGCAGCGGCTCGACGTAGGCGGCGCGCGGATCGTCCTTCTGCATGAAGCGCAGCGTGCTGACGCTGACCGCCGCCACCGGCTGGCCGCGCGTGTCGAGAATCGGCGCGCCGAAGCAGTAGATGCCGGTCTCGTTTTCCTCGTCGTCGACCGACCAGCCCTGCGCGCGGAAGGTGTCCAGTTGCCGGCGCAGCGCGCCGGCTTGCGTCATGGTGTTGGGCTGGTAGCGCGGCATCGGCAATTGCGCCAGGATGGCATCCAGTTCGCCGGGTGCCAGCATCGACAGGTACGCCTTGCCGACCGCGGTCGAATGCAGCGCCACCGCCGCGCCGATGCGCGAGGCCATGCGCACCGCCGCCAGGCTTTCCAGCTTCTCGATGTAGATCATGGTGTTGCCGTTGGGCACGGCCAGGTGCACCGTCTCGCCGGTCACGTCGCGCAGTGTCTTCAGCGCTTCCACCGCGGCCAGGCGCAGGTCCGAGCGCGACCAACTGCGGCTGGCCAGCTGCATCAGCCGCGGGCCGAGCACCAGCGCGCCGTCGCGGCCGTCCTCGCGCAGCATGCCCTCGGCCACCAGCGCCGCCACGATGCGGTAGACGGTGGGCTTGGGATAGCCGCTTTGCTTCACCAGCGCGGCCATGCTGGCCGGACCCTCCGCGTCGGCCACCAGCTGCAGCACGTGCATGAACTTGGAGAACGCCGCCGTGCCCGCCACCTTGGCGACGGGCGCGGTTTCATGCGGGGGAGAGTCGGTCATGAAGTGACGAGGCGGGGGAGGGCCGGAAGGACGGAAATTATCGCCGATCGCGCTCGCCGCGCCTAGCGCCGGCGTGGCCGGCGCATCAGTCCCGCGCCGGCCACGCCGCCAGCGCCGCGTCCGCGATGGCGCACAGCTTGCCGCGGCTGGCGCCGTCGCGCGCCTGCGTCGACATGCCCTGCAGGATGGCAAGGTAGAAGCCGGCCAGCGCGCCCGCGTCCGTGCCCGCCGGCAGCTCGCCGTCGGCGATGCCGCGCGCGATCCGCTCGCACAGCGCGCGCTCCACCGCGCCGCGCAGCCTGACCACCGCTTCCTGCACCTCCGTCTCCACCGGCGAGCTGACCGCGGCGCTCATCAGCATGCAGCCGCGCGGCTGGCCGCGGCGGGTCTGCTCGACGGTGGCGCTTTGCAGCAGGCGCCCGATGGCCTCGCGGGCGGTGGGCGCCGCCTGCAGGTTGGGCTCCACGTCGAGGCCGGGCCGCGCCAGATAGCGCGCCACCGCCTCCAGGAACAGGCGCTTCTTGTCGCCGAACGCCGTGTACAGGCTCGGCGGCGTGATGCCCATCGCGGCGGTCAGATCGCTGATGGACGCGGCTTCGTAGCCGCGGCGCCAGAACAGCAGCATGGCCGCCTGCAAGGCGGCGTCGCGGTCGAAGGACAGGGGGCGCCCGGTCGGGCGCGGCGTGGGAGCGGGTTCACCTTTCATAGTGATCGATATTAAATCAGTTGACGGCTCCCGGGCAATGGCCTAGGCTTCCGATCCATGCTGTTTCATAGCGAACACTATGAAACGGGGGCATCTGATTCATTCAGATCCACTCAGATCCACCTTCCCGCGAAAGGAGCTTCCAATGAGCGAAACCCATGTCCAGCAACGCAACAAGCAGATCGTCTCCGAGGTGATGGCCGCCGTCTTCGTCGAGCGGCAGCCGCAGCGCGTGCTCCATTATTTCTCGGACAACTACATCCAGCACAATCCCGTCATCCCCGACGGGAAGGAAGCGATACCGGCATTGATCGCGGGTTTGCCCGAGGGCTTCGGCTACGAGCCGGGCATGCTGGTGGCCGACGGCAACCTCGTCATGATCCACGGCCGCTACACCGGCTGGGGCCCCCGGCCGATGGTCGCCGTCGACATCTTCCGCCTCGAGGACGGCCGGCTCGCCGAGCACTGGGACGTATTGCAGGAGGAAGTGCCGGCGGCGCAGACGGCCAGCGGGAACGGCATGTTTGCGTGATGGCCTCGGGATGTGGCCTCAGGGTGTGTCCGGTAGACAGGCGCCCCTCGGCAGACCCGCGCGTAGCGGACTAATGCGGTGCCCGAATCTCCACCACTTGGCCGCCCACGGGCGCGGCGAAGGTGCTTCTGCGGCTCGCCCGGAAAGTCTCTGCCGGGGGAAAAGCCGGGCCGCAGGCGGGGCCCGGCTTGCAGCCGCTCCTGCCAGATGGGAACATGTCGGCCTTTGCCATGGGCGGGCTGCCGAAGGGCGGCGCGCCCATGCGCATCCATTCCCCTTGTTCAACACAGAAAACCAAATGACCTTTTCGAAGACGATCGGCGTGGCGGGCGCGGGCCTGATGGGCTCCGGCATTGCCGCCAAGTTTGCCGCCGCCGGTTATGACGTGCTGGTGTACGACAGCGCGGCGCCGTCGCTGGCGCGCGTGCAGGAGCGCTGTGCGGCGATCTTCGCCGAGCTGGTGCGGGGCGAGGCGATGACGCCTGAGCAGGCACAGGCGGCGCAGGCACGCGTCGGGCTGGCGCAGGCCCTTGGCGGGCTGGCCGCCTGCGCGATCGTGATCGAGGCGATCAACGAAGTGCTCGAGGCCAAGCAGGCGCTGTTCGCGGCGCTGGAAGCGAATCTGCCCGCGGGCACGCCGATCGCCAGCAGCACGAGCGGTTTCACGCCGGAGCGCCTGGCGGAGAAGATGGCGAATCCGGAGCGCTTCCTGGTGGCGCATTTCTGGAATCCGCCGCATCTGGTGCCGCTGGTCGAGGTTCTGCCGGCGCCGCGCACCGGCGGCGCGGTGGTCGACGCGGCGATGGCGCTGCTGCGCGATGCGCAATGCGAGCCGGTGCTGCTCAAGAAAGCGGTGCCGGGATTCATCGGCAACCGCATCCAGTTCGCGGTGCTGCGCGAGGCGTTGCATCTGCTGCGCGAAGGCGTGGCGGATGCCGCGACGATCGATCTCGTGATGAAGCAGTCGCTGGGGCGCCGCTATGGATCGATCGGGCCGCTGGAAGGCGCCGACGTCGGCGGGCTCGATACCTTCCTCGCCATTTCCACCCACCTGATGCCGGAGCTGGCCAAGGACGAGGACGTGCTCGAGCTGCTGCGGGCGCACGTCGAACGAGGAGAGCGCGGGCGCGCGAGCGGGCAGGGCTTCTATGCGTGGGACGCGGCACGCGAGGCATGGCTCGCGCAGGTGCGGCTGAAGATGCTGAAAGCCTGAGGGGAATACCGGACGCCATAAAAGACGGCCATCGCGTCGTGCCGCGATGGCCGAAAGCCCCCGTTTTGGCGGAGAGCGTCGATATGCGTGCGCTCGTCAGAAACGATGGCGGATACCGGCGACCACGCCGGTCTGGTTCCTGCCCGGGATGACGCTGTTCGGCGCGCCGGTGGTGGCGTTGAAGCCGTTCAGGCCAAGCCCCGAGCCGTTCCGGTTGCGCGCGAAGGCGGCGTTGAAGTAGACGTCGGTGCGCTTGGAGAAGGCATAGTCGGCCGAGGCGGCGAACATCATCGGGTCGGCGTTGCTGTTCCGGAAATCCGTGTAGTAGGCCGCGCCCGAGAACGAGAGCGCGGGCGTTGCCTTGTAGCGCAGGCCGAGCCAGTAGAGGTTGGAGCGGACCTCGCCGCCGACATTGCCGTTCAGCCAGCGGAAGCCGGCGTAGGGGCTGACCGGCCCGAACGCGACGGCGGCGCCGGCGGCCACGCGGCGGTCCTTCTGGTTGCGGGTGGCGACGGAAGTGCCCTGGTACTCGTCGTAGACCAGGCCGGCGGCGAAGGTGTCGTTGTCGTAGTACAGGCTGCCGCCATAGCTGCGGTCGACCTTGTTGTCGCCGGGCACTTCGCCGGCACCGGTGCGGCCGAAGCTGTACAGCGCGGTGACCGTGAGGCCGGAGAAGCTGCGGCGGTACTTGATGGCGTTGTCGGCGCGCCCGGCCAGCACCGCGTCGCTGCGGAACAGCGAGTAGCGCGGCGCGAAGCCCATCGGGTCGAGCCGGATGGTGGTGTCGTACAGCGGGGTGGTCTGCCGGCCGAGAGTGACCTGGCCGAAGCCGCCGGCCAGGCCCACGACCGCGCTGCGGTCGAACAGCCGGTTGCCCTGGGCGCCGTCGTCGAGGTTGAAGCCGCTTTCCAGGTCGAACACGGCCTTGAGGCCGCCGCCGAGGTCTTCGGTGCCGCGCAGGCCCCAGCGCGAGGTGGACATATTGCCGGACGAGAGCCGGTACGCGCTGCCTTCGCTGCCCCTGGACGCCGCGTTGGACAGGTATTCGATGCCGACATCGGCCACGCCGTACAGCGTGACGCCGGCTTGCGCGGGCGCCGCGCCCGCCGCGGCGCACAGCAGCGCCAGCTTAAGGCGGACGGATTTTTTCTTCCTCATTCTTGTTCTCCGGCTTGTGAGTTATTGAAATAGAAAATGGAAACCGGAGTTTATTGGGCGGGGCATTACGTTTGGATTGCGTCAGCATGACAAGTGGCGCTGTGCCTTGCTGCTGGCGGGATTCAGGGCGATTGGCGCAGCTCTGCGCATTGATTTGCAGATAATGTCTTGCAGATGCGGGGCGGAACTTCAGGCTGTGTCATTTATTGCGGGCTTGTCTTGCAAAAAATAAAATCGTGATTCAGAATTCGCGGGTACTTTCAAAGTGCCATAATGATTACGGATTTCATGATGCGACCTGCCCCAGGGCAGCCGCCTGTGGAGGAACCATGCTGAATGCGTCCGTGTCCCGGGCGCACAGCTGCATCGACGTTGGAGAATGCTCATGCGATATCGGTTAGCCGGATGGATGGCCGCGCTGGCGGCGGCGGTCGTGCTGTCAGCCTGCGCGTCGCTGGAACCGGTCCAGACCGCGCAGAAGATGATCGGCAGCCCGGAAAGTGCCGTGCGCGAGACGTTCGGCGCGCCCACCGAGACCTATCGGCTCGCCGGCGGCACCAGCCGCTGGATCTACTCGCGGCAGCCGCTCGGGCACGAGGTCTACGCCGCGGACTTCGACGCCGGCGGCAAGCTGACGAATTTCCGCCAGATGCTGACCGAGAAGGAAATCTACGAAGCCAGGCCGGGCGTCTGGACCAAGCAGGACGTGGCCGAGCGCTTCGGCCTGCCGCGCGAGCCGGTGGAGTACTACCCGCTCATGAAGCGCGAGGCATGGTCGTACCGGATGTACACGAACGGCTACCTGCCGGCGCATTTCAGCATCTACTTCGACGACCGCGGCGTGCTCGACCGCACCATGATCATCGTCGATCCGCTGGGCGGAGACCGCCACGACCGCAGCAAGTGATGGCGGCGGGCGCCGGCGCCGCGTTGGTCAGCCGCGCCCGCCCGGTTTCGCTTCCCGCGACAGCAGGCTACCGCTGCCGGCGGCGGCGCTGTCCTCCCAGCCCCCTCCCAGCGCCCGGAACAGCCCCACGCTGGCCTGCAACTGCGCCAGGTGCAGCTGCACCGCGTCGTCCTGCGCCGCGTAGAGCGTGCGCTGGGCGTCGAGCACGGTCAGCAGCGTCTCGGCGCCGGCGCGGTAGCGCGACTCGGCCAGCCGGGCGGCTTCCCTCGCCTGCGCCAGCGCCTCGGCTTGCGCGTCGCGCTGGCGCGTCAGCCCGTCGACGGCGTTGAGCGCGTTTTCCACGTCGCCGAAGGCATTGACGATGGCGCCGCGGTAGGCGGCCAGCAGTTCCTCGCGCCGCGCGATGGCGAAGTCGCGCCCGGCGGCCAGGCGCCCGGCGTTGAAGATCGGCGCGGCGAGGCCGGCGGCGAGGCTGTACAGCGAGGTGTCGAGCAGGTCGTGCACCCGGTCCGCGCCCACGCCGGCGCCTGCGGTCAGGGTCAGCGAGGGCAGCATGGCGGCGCGCGCGGCCACGATGTCGGCGCTGGCGGCCGCGAGCGCGCGCTCGGCCTGGGCCAGGTCGGGCCGGTGCACGATCAGGCTGGCGGGCACGCCGGCGGCCACGGCCGGCATGGCGATGCCGTCGAGCGTGCTGGCGGCGATGTCGAAGCCCTGCACCGGGCGGCCCAGCAGGATCGCCAGCGCGGTCAGGCTGCTGCGTGCCTGCTGCCGGCGCTGTTCCAGGTCCCGCCGCTGGGTGGCGACCAGCCCGCGTTGCTGCGCCAGTTCCAGCGGCGTGGCGGCGCCGGCGCGGGCGCGCGAGGCCACCAGCGCCAGGATGCGCTCGGCGGTGGCGAGGTTGTGCTGCGCGATGTCCACGCGCTCGCGCAGCGCCGCCGCCTGCAGGTAGCTGGCGGCCACCGATGCCGTCAGCGTCAGCGCGACGGTGTCGCGCGCGCGGGCGGTGCTCTGCAGCGTGGCCAGCGCCGAGTCGCGCGCGGCGGCGTTGCCGCCCCACAGGTCGATCTCGTAGCTGGCGAACAGTTCGGCCGTGTAATAGCCGGTGACGCTCGCCTGCGGCTCGCGCAGCCGCTGCGCGGTGGCGCTCAGGCTCACTTCCGGCAACAGCGGCGCGCCGGCGATGCGGGCCTGCGCCTGCGCCTGGCGCACGCGCGCGGCGGCGGCGGCGAGGTCGAAGCTGCCGGTGCTGGCCTGTCCCACCAGGTCGGCGAGTTCGCTGCTGCCGAAGCGCCGCCACCAGTCCGGGCCGGCGGGGTCGGCGGCGGTGCCCGCGTCATGGCGCCACGTGGCGGGTACCTCGAGCGGCGGTACGCCGCCGGGGGGCGGGGTGGCGCAGCCGGCCAGCGCCAGCGCCAGCAGCCAGGCCGGCGCACGCGGAATGGAAGGGCGCATGCGGGAAGGCTTCGGGGTATGCGGGCGGGGTTGCATCGGGCGCCTCATTCGCTGGCCAGCGCTTCGACCGGGTCCAGCCGCGCGGCCTGGCGCGCCGGCATGAAGCCGAACACCAGCCCGGTGGCCAGCGCGCACCCGAACGCGCCGAGGATGGCCCGCACCGAAAAGACCACCGGCACGTCCCAGTGGATCAGCGCGGCACCCACGGCCAGCCCGGCGATCACGCCGGCCACGCCGCCGACCAGCGTCACGGTGATGGCCTCGGTCAGGAACTGGCGCTGGATGTCGCGCTGGCGCGCGCCGGTGGCCATGCGGATGCCGATCTCGCGCGTGCGCTCCTTGACCGTCACCAGCATGATGTTCATCACGCCGATGCCGCCCACCAGCAGCGAGATCGCCGCCACCAGCCCGAGCATCATCGTCATGGTCTGCTGGGTCTCTTCCTGCGCCTTGACCGAGGCCGCGCGGTTGTAGACGCGGAAGTCGCGCACGCGGTGGCTGGCCTCGAGCGCCTCGGTGATGCCGCGCGCGGCATCCTCGGCGTTCTCCAGCTTGTCCACCAGCACCGAGATCCAAGACAACTGCGTGGTGCCGAGCAGGCGCCGGCTGCCGGTGGAGTAGGGCATCAAGATCACGTCGTCGTCGTCCGAATCGCCCGAGGTGGCGCCTTTTTCCTCCAGCTCGCCGATGACCTGGAACGGCACGTTGTTGACCAGCACGTAGGCGCCCAGCGGATTCTGGTCGCCGAACATGCGCTCGCGCGTCTTCTTGCCCAGCAGCAGCACGGTGGCCAGGCTGCGCTCGTCGTCCTGGCTGAAGAACAGGCCGCGCGCGGCCTTCCAGTTCATGATGCGCTGCGCGTCGGTGGTGACGGCCCACACGTTGACGAAGCTGTCCAGGTTGCCGGCGCGCAGCGTGACCTTGCCGCGCAGCATCGGCATGGCCGCCGCCACGTGCGGGGCCTGCCGCGCGACCGGCACGTCGGCCTCGGTCAGCACGCCGCCCGGGCCGCGCGCATTGTCGCCGCCCGGCACCACGTACATGCGGTTGGTGCCGAAGCTTGCCATCTTGGCGATGACCTTTTCCTGGGTGCCGGCGCCCACCGCCAGCATCACGATGACCGAGGCCACGCCGATGATGATGCCCAGCAGCGTGAGCGCGGTGCGGAAGCGGTTGGCCCACATCACGCTCCATGCCGCCGCGTAGGCCTCGCGCATCTCGGTCCACGGGCGCGCGGTGTGGGCCACGCCCGCGGCCATGGCGGCGGGGAAGCGGCGCGCGTCGAGCGAAGGCGGCGAGGGCGGCGCAGCGGCCTGCGCGGCCTGCGCGGGCGGCGCGGCGCAGCCGGTGTCGGACACGATCTGGCCGTCGCGGATCTCTATGATGCGCCGCGCCTGCGCCGCCACCGCGCGGTCGTGCGTGATGAGGACCACGGTGTGGCCGGCGTCGGCCAGCTCGCGCAGCAGCGCCACGACCTCGGCGCCGCTCTTGCTGTCGAGCGCGCCGGTGGGCTCGTCGGCCAGGATGATGTGCCCGCCGTTCATCAGCGCGCGCGCGATCGACACGCGCTGCTGCTGGCCGCCGGACAACTGCGCGGGCCGGTGGCCGGCGCGCTCGGCCAGCCCCAGCCGGCCCAGCAGCGCGCGCGCGCGGTGCTCGCGCGCGTCCGCCCCCGTGCCGGCGTAGACGGCCGGCATCTCCACGTTGCGCAGCGCGTCGAGCGTGCGGATCAGGTGATAGCCCTGGAACACGAAGCCGAAGGCCTCGCGGCGCAGCCAGGCCAGCTGGTCGGCGTCGAAGCGCGCGATGTCCTGGCCGGCGAAGCGGTATTGCCCGGAGCTGGGCCGGTCCAGGCAGCCCAGGATATGCATCAGCGTGGACTTGCCCGAGCCCGAGGCGCCGACGATGGCCACGAACTCGCCGGGGCCGATGTCGAGCGAGACGCCGCGCAGTACCTCGGTGGCCGGGCCGCCGTCGGTGCCGGCGTAGGAGCGCCGCACGTCGCGCAGCGCGATCAGCGGCGGTGCGCCGCTGGCCGTGGCCGGCGCGGATGCGGGGGCGCCGGCCGCCTCGGGCCGCGCCTCCGCCAGCAGGTCTACCATCGGAACCTCCCGTCGGCGGCGCGCTCGTAGCGCACGCCGGTGACCAGGCGCTCGCCTTCCTTGAGGCCGGACAGCACTTCGGCGCTCAGGCGGTCGCGCACGCCGGTGGCCACCTCGCGCACCAGGATCTTGCCCTGGGCGTCGAGCACCCGCGCGGTATAGCGCCCGGGCTGGCCGCTCACGGCCTGCAGCGCCGGCAGTGGCGCCACCAGCACGTTGCGCGCGCTGGCGGCCACGAAGAAGACCTGCGCGCTCATCTGCGGCATCAGCTCGCGGTCGGCGTTGTCCACGTCGAACAGCACCGTATAGAGCACCACCTTGCCGGCGGGCGTGGGCGGCGCGCCGGCGGTGGTCGCGGCGGGCGCGGCGCCGGCCGGCGTGGGCGGCGCCGGCAGGATCTGGCGCACCTTGCCGCGCCAGCGCCGCGCGCTGCCCTGCCCGTCCTGCACGCCCAGCGTGGTGAAGTACACCGGCATGCCGGGGCGCACGCGGCGCACGTCGGCCTCGGACACCTCGGTCCACACCGTCATGGCGGACAGGTCGGCGATGCGCAGGATGTTGGGGGTCTGGTAGGTGGCGTTGAGCGTCTGGCCCTCGCGCGCGTCGAGCGTGACCACGGTGCCGCTCATCGGCGCGTAGATGCGGGTGAAGCCCAGCTGGGCCTCGTCGCCCTTGAGCGCGGAAGAGGCGCCGTCGATCTGGGCCAGCAGGTTGTCGATGCGCGCCAGCGCCACGCGCAGGGCGGCCTGGGCGGACTGCACGTCTTCGTCGCGGGTGGAGCCGTCGGCGGCCATGTGGCGCTGGCGCTCCCATTGCTGGCGGGCGAGGTCGCGCTGCGCGTACTGTTCGGCCAGCTGGGCGCGCAGGCTGGCCAGCGTGGCGCGGTCGGCGTCCACGCGGGACTGCTGCACGGCGGGATCGATTTCCACCAGCAGCTCGCCCTTCTTGACGGCATCGCCGGGCTGGACATGGATGCGGCGGATGGCGCCGGACGCCTGCGCGCCCACGTCGACATAGCTGCGCGGCTGCAGCAGGCCGAGCGCGGTCACGCTCGATTCGATGTCGCCACGGCCCACCGGTGCGGTCTCGATCACCTCGGTGGTGCGCAGCAGCCACCACCACAGCAACAGCCCGAGACACGCCAGCAAGACCACGAACGTGGCGGGACGCTGCAAAACAGACGGGATTCTCATGCGATCGATATTGGGGCGGTTCCTGTGCACCGCAAATCATACCGCGAGCGCGGCGGCAGGCGGCGGCCGCGCGGTGTCCCGCCGGCCTCGCGGCGGCGGCAGGCGCTCGGCCGGCAGGCTGGGCGCCGGCTCCGGGCGCGGGCCGGCCGGAAGGAATTGGACCGGAGATTTATGTCGGTTTGACGGTTTTCCCGCCGGCACGGCCGCCGCGCCGGCGCGGGCGCCATGCCATGTCAGCCCGGACGGGCGGACGCGGGCCGGCGCTTTGCGTGGCGCGGCGCGGGCACCGGGCCGGCCGCCGCGGCGCCGGGCAGCACCGCATCTCGCTTGCTGCGCAGGTGGTCGCGCAATAGCTGCGCCAGCCTGGCGCCATCCCGCGCCTCGAGCGCGCGCAGCATCTCGTTGTGGTCGTGGATCGCGCTGTCCCACTTCGGCGTCTGGTGATTGGAGCGGAACCGCAATGCCTGCAGCCGCCGGTTGACGGCCGCGTAGGCCTGGCTCAGCTCGCCGTTGCGCGCCGCCGCGTTGATGCGGTCGTGGATTTCCTGGTTGCGCCCGTAGTAGCCGGCCAGGTCGTTGCGCATGCGGCAGGCCAGCATGCCGGCGTGCAGCGCCCGGATTTCCGCCACTTCGGCGTCGGTGATGCGCTGGCAGGCCAGCTCGCCGGCAAAGGCTTCCAGGCCGCCCAGCAACTCGAACGCATCGTCGATCTCGTCCGCCGACATGGTGGCGACCGAGGCGCCGCGGTTCTGCGAGAGCTCGACCAGGCCTTCCGCCGACAGCACCTTCATCGCTTCGCGCAGCGGCGTGCGGGAGACGCCGATGACTTCGCACAATTCGCGCTCGTTGAGCTTCTGGCCCGGCGCGAGCGCGCCCTCGACAATGCACCGGCGCAGGTGCGCGACCACGGTGTCGTGAAGGATGGCGTGCGTCACCTTGCGCGGCGGCGGCATGGCCGCATGGGTGAAAAAGACGATGCCGTCTGCATTGCGGTTTTCTCCGATTTCTTTTGAAAAAATTCTAACGGAAATAAGGCGAAATCCGCGCTCAAGCGAGATTGAGAAAACTTCAAGGGAAGTTGCCGGATTTTAAGGGGGTGTTCTGCTAGATTGTATTCAAAATTCATTTCGCTTCATCGGAGCGATCTACCAGAGCGATTCATCAGAGAGGAGAACGCAATGCTCAAGCTGGACTTCCACCCCGCCGGCCGCCATTTCCTGCAGATTCCCGGTCCCAGCCCCGTGCCCGACCGCATCCTGCGCGCCATCAGCTATCCCACCATCGATCACCGCGGGCCGGAATTCGGCGCGCTCGGCCTGAAGGTGCTGGAAGGCATCAAGACCATCTTCAAGACCCGGCACCCGGTCATCATCTATCCCGCCTCCGGCACCGGCGCCTGGGAAGCGGCGCTGACCAACACGCTCAGCGCCGGCGACAAGGTGCTGATGTACGAGACCGGGCATTTCGCCACGCTGTGGGACAAGATGGCGCGCAACCTCGGCCTCGAGCCGGAGTTCCTGGGCCTGCCCGGCATCGAGGGCTGGCGGCGCGGCGTGAACGCGCAGATGATCCAGGAGCGCCTCGAGGCCGACACCGCGCACGCGATCAAGGCGGTGTGCGTGGTCCACAACGAAACCTCCACGGGCGTGACCTCGAACATCGCGGCCGTGCGCGAGGCCATCGACGCCGCGCGGCACCCGGCGCTGCTGATGGTCGACACCATCAGCAGCCTGGCTTCGGCCGACTACCGCCATGACGAGTGGGGCGTCGACGTGACCATCTCCGGCTCGCAGAAGGGGCTGATGCTGCCGCCCGGCATCAGCTTCAACGCGCTGTCGCCGAAGGCCATCGAAGCCAGCAGGCAATCCAGGCTGCCGAAGGCATTCTTCGGCTGGTCGGAGATCCTGGAGATGAACAAGACCGGCTACTGGCCGTACACGCCGAACACCAACCTGCTGTACGGTCTGTCCGAGGCCATCGACATGATCCTGGCCGAGGGGCTGGACAACGTCTTTGCCCGCCACCAGCGGCTCGGCGAAGCCGCGCGCCGCGCGGTGCGCGCGTGGGGGCTGGAGATCCAGTGCCTGGACCCGCAGGTGTACAGCCCGGTGCTGACCGGCGTGATGATGCCGCCCGGCGTGGACGCCGACATGGTGCGGCGCGCCACCTACGAGCGCTTCGACATCTCGCTCGGCGCCGGCCTGGGCAAGCTGCGCGGGCTGATGTTCCGCATCGGGCATCTGGGCGACTGCAACGACCTGACGCTGATGGCGGCGCTGGCGGGCTGCGAGATGGGCCTGAAGATCTCCGGCGTCAAGCTCGAGCGCAGCGGCGTGGGCGCGGCGCTGGACTACCTTGCCGACCAGGCGGTGCCGGCGCTGGCCAAGGGCTGACGGCACGGCGGGCAGCGGCCGCGGTCGCCTGCCCGGATGGCAAAAAACAAAAAAAGCAACGGAAAGCGTGCCGAGTGGCCGGCCCCGGTCCGGCCCGAGGCGCGGATTTCCCCGAGAGACAACCATGAGCCCGGTCGCCGGGATGCTGCCGGGCCAGGGGCTGCGCTGCGTCTGCATGGAGCGGCATGAAGCGGCATCGAACGGTATCGAGCGGTATCGAACGGCATGGGACGCGAGATGATCATGAAAACCGAATACCTGTCTCCACTAGTCAAGCCTGTCCACCTCGTCCCTTCCGCCGTGGGCTCCGGCAGCCCGCTGGCGCGCCGCCTGCGCAAGGAGCTCAGGGGGGACGTCCTGTTCGACGGCGCCAGCCGCGCGCGCTATGCCACCGACGCGTCCATCTACCAGATCCTGCCGGTCGGCGTGGTGGTGCCGCGCGACCAGGCCGACCTGGCGCTCGCGCTGAGCATCGCGCGCGACGCCGGCGCGCCGCTGCTGGCGCGCGGCGCCGGCACCAGCCAGTGCGGGCAGACCGTGGGCGAGGCGGTCGTCGTCGACAACAGCAAGTGGCTCAACAACGTGGTGGATTTCGACCCCGCGCGCCGGCTCGTCACCGTCGAGCCGGGCATCGTGCTGGACCACCTGAACGCCTGGCTCAAGCCGCACGGGCTGTGGTTCCCGGTGGACGTTTCCACGGGCGCCCAGTGCACCATCGGCGGCATGGCGGGCAACAACTCGTGCGGCTCGCGCTCGATCGAGTACGGCAACATGGTGCACAACGTGCACGCCATCGATGCCATCCTGGCCGACGACAGCCAGCTGCGGTTCGGCCCGGTCGAGCAGGCGCCGCCAGCCGGGCGCGCGGCGCAGATCTACGCGGGCCTGCGCGAGATTGCCACGCGCGAGCGCGGCGAGATCGCCGAGCGCATGCCCCGCGTGCTGCGCCGCGTGGGCGGCTACAACATCGACATCTTCGATTGCCAGAACCCGCGCGCCTATACCGACGACGGCCTGCCCAACCTCTCCCACATCCTGGTCGGCTCCGAGGGGACGCTGGCCTACAGCCGCCAGTTGACGCTCAGGCTGTCGCCGCTGCCGGCGCACAAGGTGCTGGGGGTGGTGAACTTCCCCACCTTCTACCAGGCCATGGACATGACCCAGCACATCGTCAAGCTGGGGCCGGTGGCGGTGGAGCTGGTGGACCGCACGATGATCGGCCTGTCCATGAGCAATCCGGCCTTCCGGCCGGTCATCGAGAAAGCGCTGGTCGGCAATCCGGAGGCAATCCTGCTGGTGGAATTCGCCGGGGACGAGCGCAGCGCGCTGCTGCACAAGCTCGACGACCTCGTGTCGCTGATGGGCGACCTCGGCCTGCCCGATGCGGTGGTGCGCATGGCGGAGGCCGGCGCGCAGAAGGCGCTGTGGGACGTGCGCAAGGCGGGCCTGAACATCATGATGAGCATGAAGGGCGACGGCAAGCCGGTCTCCTTCATCGAAGACTGCGCCGTGCCGCTGGAGCACCTGGCGCAATACACCAGCCAGCTGACCGAGGTATTCCACCGCCATGGCACCGAAGGCACGTGGTACGCGCATGCGAGCGTGGGCACGCTGCACGTGCGCCCGATCCTGGACATGCGGCGCGACGGCGCGGCGAAGATGCGGGCGATCGCCGGGGAGGCCGCCGAACTCGTGCGCAAATACAAGGGCGCGTTTTCCGGCGAGCACGGCGACGGCCTGTGCCGCGGCGAATGGGTGGCGTGGCAGTACGGGCCTAGGATCCACCAGGCGTTCCGCGACATCAAGGCGCTGTTCGATCCCGGCAACCGCTTCAGCCCGGACCGCATCGTGCAGCCGCCGCGCATGGACGACAGCAGCCACTTCCGCTTCCCGCCCGCGTACCGCGCCATCGACCTGACCCCCAGCCTCGACTGGTCGGCCTGGAACGTGCTGCGCGATCCGCTGTCCGGCATCGAGACGGCGCCGGGCACCGGCGGCGATCCCGCGCACGGGCTGGCCAAGGCGGTGGAGATGTGCAACAACAACGGCCACTGCCGCAAGTTCGACGCCGGCACCATGTGCCCGAGCTACCGCGTCACCAAGGACGAGAAGCACGTCACGCGCGGGCGCGCCAACACGCTGCGCCTGGCGCTGTCCGGCCAGCTCGGCGACGACGGCCTGGCCAGCGCCGAGGTGAAGGAGGTGCTCGATCTCTGCGTCTCGTGCAAGGGCTGCAAGCGCGACTGCCCGACCGGCGTCGACATGGCCAAGATCAAGATCGAGGCGCGCGCGGCCTGGGCCAAGCGCCACGGCATCGGCCTGCGCGAGCGCATGGTGGCGTACATGCCGCGCTATGCGCGGGCGGCCAGCCTGCTGGCGCCGCTGGTCAACGCGCTCGACCGCGTGCCGCTGCTGTCGTCCTGGATGAAGCGCCGCATCGGCTTTGCCCCGCAGCGCTCGCTGCCGCGCTTCGACAGCGCTTTCCTCGACGGCAGCCGCAAGGCCGGCGGCAAGCCGCTCGGGCCCAGGTCGGTGCTGTTGTTCGTGGACACCTTCAACAACTACATGGAGCCGGGCAACGCGCGCGCGGCGGAGATGGTGCTGCGCGCCGCCGGATACGACGTGCACTACAGCGTGCAGCCCGGCGGCAAGCCGCTGTGCTGCGGCCGGACCTTCCTCGCGGCCGGCCTCGTCGACGAAGCACGGGCCGAGGCCAGGCGGGCGCTCGACGCGCTCAAGCCCTACGTCGACGCCGGCGTGCCGGTGGTCGGGCTGGAGCCGTCCTGCCTGCTGTCGCTGCGCGACGAGTTCCTGAACTACGGGTTCGGCGACGAGGCGCGCAAGCTGGCCGGCTCGGCGCTGCTGTTCGAGGAGTTCCTGCTGCGCGAGCAGCAGGCCGGCCGCTGCGATCTCAAGCTCAAGGCGCTGCCCGGCGGCAAGGCGCTCGTGCACGGCCACTGCCACCAGAAGGCCTTCGACGCTTTCCGCCCGGTGCAGGCCGTGCTCAAGTGGATCCCCGGGCTGGAGCTCGAGATCGTCGAATCGTCCTGCTGCGGCATGGCCGGCAGTTTCGGCTATGAAGCCGAGCACTACGAGGCCTCCCGGGCGATGGCGGAGCTGTCGCTGCTGCCGGCGGTGCGCCAGGCCGGGGCCGGCACCATCGTGGTGGCCGACGGCACCAGCTGCCGCCACCAGATCCACGACGGCGCCGGCGCCGACGCGGTGCACGTGGCCTGCGTGCTGGCGGCGGCGCTCGATTTCGAGGCCGAGGCGATGCTCGGCGGCGGCTGAGCGCCAGGCAAGGCGGCGCGGGTTTGCGCCGCTTTGCCCCCGATAGCGATCCTGTATCATCGATGCCGGAGACCCGGCCGAGGCATCGGGCCATCGGAAAAGAGTAGCGCGCATGGCTTACAGAGTTCCCCCATTGCAGTGCCTGATGGCGTTCGAGGCGGTGGCGCGGCTGCGCAGCGGGACCCTGGCCGCGCAGGAACTGTGCGTGACGCCGAGCGCGATCAGCCACCGCATCCGCCAGCTCGAAGACATCATGGGCATCGAGCTGTTCAACTCCGCGCAAGGCGGCTTCACCCTGACCGCGCGGGGCTCGGAGTATCTCGAAGTCGTCAAGGAGGCGCTGTCCGCGCTCAGCCACTACGGCGCGCGGCAGCGCTTCGCCGGCGAGGTCCGGCAACTGCGGGTGGCCGCGCCGCCGACGTTCGCGCGGCAGGTGCTGGTGCCGCATCTGGCCACGTTCCAGGCCGACCATCCCGACATCGAACTGATCCTGCAGCTTTCCGTGCCGCTGGTGGGCCTGAAGTCCGAGAACGCGGACGTCGAGATCCGCTTCGGCAACGGCAATTACCCCGGCATCGAGGCGGTCAAGATCCTGGACGAGCCGGTCTTTCCGGTCTGCAGCCCGGCCTACCTGCGCGAGGTCGGGCCATTCCCCGCGCCGGATGCGTTGTCCGCCGCGCGCCTGCTGCGCTGCCCGCTGGAACCGTGGCGCCCGTGGCTGGTGGCGGCCGGCCTGGACTGGCCGGAGCCCGCCACCGGCGTGCAGTTCGTGGACCTGGGGCTGATGCTGGAAGCCGCCGTGAACGGGCAGGGCGTGGCGCTGGCGCGCAGGCGCATGGCGCAGAGCTGGCTCGGCTCCGGCGTGCTGGTGCCGCTGTTCGAGATCGAGGTGCGCTCGATCTACGCGTACTACATCACCTATCCGCCGGACTGCGAGGAAGACGGCGACGTCATGACCTTCGTGCGCTGGATGACGGAGATCCTCGGCAAGCCGCCGGCATCGGCGCGGGCCCGCCGCCTCGGTGCGGCGGGCCCGCGGCGCGCTAGTGGATCACCATGTGGACGAACGGCGGAACGTAGGCCTGCAGCGTGATGAACAGGCCGACCAGCACCGCCAGCGCCAGCGAATGGAAGAACACGTAGCGCAGGATGTCGCCTTCGTGCCCGTACCATTTGGTCGCCGTGGACGCCACCACGATCGACTGCGCATCGATCATCTTGCCCATCACGCCGCCCGAGCTGTTGGCCGCCGCCATCAGATACGGCGACAGGCCAAGCTGCTCGGCCGTGGTTTTCTGCAAGCCGCCGAACAGCACGTTGGCGGCGGTGTCCGACCCCGTCAGCGCCACGCCGAGCCAGCCGAGCATGGTGCCGAACAGCGGGTAGAGCACGCCGGTATGCGCGAAGGCAAGGCCCAGCGTGGCGTCGAGCCCGGAGTACTTGGTCAGGTAGCCCACGCCGAACATCGCGCAGATGGTCAGCAGCGAGTAGCGCACCAGGTGGATGGTGCGCAGGTATTCCCGGAACAGCCGCGGCAGCGAGTAGCCCATCAGCAGACCGCCGGCGAGCGATGCAACCAGGATGCCGGTGCCGGCCATCGACAGGATGTTGAACGCGAACGTGGCCGATTCCGCGACCGGGGTGGCCACCACCGGCGGCATCTTCAGCACCATCTTGTCTAGGCCGGGAATGCTGTACTTCCACGCCCACAGCGCATCGAGCGCCTTCTTGACCTGCGGCACGCCCCACAGGAAGACCGACACGGTGAGGATGACCCACGGCATCCACGCCCTGGCCGCGGAGACGGTGCCCGCCGCCGCGCCGGCCGTGCCGGCGGCCGCGGCCGGCGCGTCGTGGTTCTCCACGTGCGAGTCGTCGTGGTGCTTCTTGAGCTTGGTGGAGGTCCAGATCGTGCGCGGCCGCCATACCCGCATGAACAGCGTCAGGCAGCCCATCGACACCAGCGACGAGATGACGTCCACCAGCCACGGGCCGTGGAAGTTCGACACCACGTACTGCGGCACGGCGAAGCTGACGCCGGCCACCAGGATGGCGGGCCAGATTTCCTTCATGCCGCGGTAGCCGGCGAAGGCCCAGATCAGCCAGAACGGCACCAGCACGGAAAAGAACGGCAACTGGCGCCCGATCATGGCCGAGAGCTGCAGCAGGTCCAGCCCGGTCACGGAGGCCAGCGCGAGCACCGGCGAGCCCAGCGCGCCGAACGCGACCGGCGCGGTATTGGCGATCAGCGCCAGGCCCGACGCGGCCAGCGGCGAGAAGCCGAAGCCGATCAGGATGGCGCCCGTCACCGCGACCGGCGTGCCGAAGCCCGCGGCGCCCTCGAAGAACGCGCCGAAGCAGAAGGCGACCAGCAGGAGCTGGATGCGCTTGTCCTCCGTGACGCCCGAGATGGAATGCTGGAGCGCCTTGAAATAGCCGTTCTGCGTGGTGAGCCGGTGCAGGAAGATGATGTTGAGCACGATCCAGCCGATCGGGAACAGCCCCGACGCGATGTCGTAGGCGGCGGCCTTGCCGGCCACGCTGGCCGGCATGCCGAACACCGTGCATGCGACGATGCCGCCCGCGATCAGGGCCAGGCCGGCGGCCAGGTGCGCCTGCACATGGAAGAACGCCAGCGCCGCCAGCAGGACCACGACGGGGATGGCGGCAACCAGCGTCGAGAATAGGGGATTCCCCAAGGGGTCATAGATTTGACTCCAAGGCATGTTTTGTCTCCTTCGGATTTTTATGTGTGTGGCCGAATCGATATGGCTTCGATACTTTGCCGGGGGGATGAATGGCGGGCATCGGCGCAGCGGGCGCTCCGCCATGGCTCCGGCCGGCGCATGGGCCGCCCGGAGCCGGGGAGGGAATCAGGCGCGCAGCGATGCGTTGTCGATGACGTCGTCGAGATCGTCCTCGTCCGCGCCCAGCGTGCGCTCCTCGGCGTGGGACGAGAACTCGACCGGCGCGAGCGCGCGGCGGTTGACCTTCAGCTGGAACACGTCGAAGCGGTTGTAGTAGCCCACCACGTCCTGGAACTGCTTGGGCACCACGCACTTGGCCAGGTCGATGTCCGCGTAGACGATGCCTTCCTCATCGCGGATCACCTCGCTGATGGGCTGGCCGTCCGGGCCGAGGATCATCGACACGCTCTTGGGCGATTCCTCCAGCAACTGGCGCGCGCGCAGGTTGTCGCGGCTGATCATGTCGATGGCCTCCGGCGGCAGGAAGCCCGAGGCCACGATATTGAACAGCTTGCCCTCGAAGGCATGCGCGCCGGCGCGCAGGCGGATCGCCGCCTCCAGGTCGTAGCCGGCCTCGCCCGGCGGGTTGGTCGGCCAGCGCGGCGAGAACGACGAGACGTGGACGTTCTCGCCCTGCGCCAGCAGCGTGAAGCGCGCCAGCGCGTTGGTGTTCTCGCCGCAGACCAGCGCGCCGATGCGGCCGATGCGGGTGTCCGACACGCGCAGGCCGTTGCCGTCGCCCGGAGTCCACGTCAGCTTTTCCCAGTAGGTCGGGACCAGCTTGCGGTGCGCGTTGAGGATCGCGCCGTTGTCGCCGATCAGGACGTTGGTGTCCCAGATGCAGGCCGGGCTGGTCGGCGTGCCTTCGTTGATGCCGAGCGAGACGAACACGCCGTGGCGCCGGGCGCAGTCGCGGATCTGGCGGATTTCCGGGCCGTTCACCTCGACCGCCGACGACGCCAGCTTGACGAAGAACTCATGCACGTCGACCGGCGCCCAGACGCCGGACCAGACCGGGAACGAGGAAATGAACGCTTCCGGGAAGGCGATCAGCTCGGCGCCGTTGCGCGCGGCTTCGGCAATCCAGGCGCATGCCTTTTCCACCGTGGCCGGCGTGTCGAAGTAGACGGGCGCGGCATGGCAGGCCGCGGCCTTGAATTTCGGGTAGGTTTTCATTTTGAGGTTTGTCTCCGGTAGGAAAGCCGTTTCCGGCAAAGAGCCGCCTGCTCGGCAGGCGAAGTTGTCAGGGAATTCGTCAGGCGAAGCTGTCAGGGAGCGTTGCGCGGGGATCAGATGGCGAAGCGCCGCACGGCCGCCTCGTTCCAGTGGATGCCGATGCCCGGGCGCTGGCTCGGCACGGCATGGCCGTCGACCACCTCGAGCGTGTCGGCGAGCACGGCGTCCGCGATGCCGAAGTATTCGAGGTAGTGCGCGGTCGGGGTGACGCCGAGCAGGTGCGCGCTGGCTTCCTGGAAGAAGTGGTTGGAGACCGGCACGCCGGCCGCGGCGCAGATGCCGGCCGCGTCCATCCAGCCGGAGATGCCGCCGACCTTCATCAGGTCGAGCATCATCAGGTCGGAGCAGCGCTGGCCGATGCTGCGGCAGACCTCGCGCGGTCCGTAGAGGTTCTCGCCGAGCTGCAGCGGCGTCCTGACCGCCTCGGCGATGCGGGCGTGGCCCGCGAAATCGTCGCAGCGCGTGGGTTCCTCGATCCACGCCAGGCCTTCGTCGTCGAGCGCCTGGCAGCGGCGGATCGCCTCGGGAACGGAGAGCGACTGGTTGTAGTCGATCATCAGGCTCGCGTCGCCGCCGGTCAGCGCGCGCGCGGCGCGCACCGCCTGCAGGTCTTCGGCCAGCGTCGGGTAGCCGATCTTGATCTTGATTGCCCTGAAGCCGGCCTCCAGCGCCCGCGCGATCAGGGGCCGGGCATCCTCGGGGCGCTCCATGCCGAAGCTGGCGTAGGCCAGCGTGCGGGACGGCGTGCCGCCGAGCACGCGCGACAGCGGCGCGTTCAGGAAGCGCGCATGCGCGTCCCACAGCGCCATGTCGATGGCCGCCAGGGCCATGTCGAGCAGGCCCGGCGTGCCGATCAGCACGAGCTTGCGGCGCAGCTCCGCCATGTTCGCCCGCGGCGCCAGCGCGGCGGACTCAAGCTGCGGCAGCAGGTTCCTGAGCACCTCGGCCACGCCCTGCAGGACCACCGGCGTATAGGTGAAGATGTAGGCGCTGCCGGTCACGCCGGCATTGGTCGTGATGTCGACCAGCACCAGCGGGGCCTTGGCCATGACGCCGCTGGCGGTGCGCAGCGGCGGGTTGAGCGGCACGACTACCGGGCGGACCTGGAAGCCGCTGATTTGCGGGGAATCTGACATGTCTCACTCTGCTCGTTGATGGACTCGGTGGCGCTGATGGAGCGCGCCTTTTGTTCGAAGCCATGAAAGTATGCTTCGGGCAAACGAGTTTCGAGCCGGGTGATGCCGTGAAAGTATTTCACGAAAAATTGATGGGTCTTTCGGGGGCTTCTTAATGGCCTCTTAATGGCTTCGTAATGGCCGATCGATGCTCGCCGGTCGCCATTCAATCGGCGATTGACGGCCAGGAAAATGAACGCCGGCTTTCCGCGCCGTGGGCGCGAGCGGGTTCAACCGGCCGGATGCGGCGCCCGGGCGGCGCCGAGCAGCGCCGGCAGGTCTTCGAAGCGCGCGGCAACCGCGCACGTGCCCTGCAGCGCGCCGAGGCGTCCATATCCCCATTGCGCGAAGACCGCCGGAATGCCGCAGGCCGCGGCCACCAGCACGTCGGCCGGGTTGTCGCCGATCATCACGGCCGGCACGGCCCGCAGGCCGGCGCGCCGGATGGTTTCCGCCAGGTGGACCGGGGCCGGCTTGCAGGCCGGCACGGTGTCGCCGCCGCAGACCGCCTCGAACAGCGGCAGGATGCCGAGCTGCGCGAGGATGTCCACCGCCGCCGCTTCGACCTTGTTGGTGCACACGGCCAGCTTCCATCCGTCCCGGCGCAGCCGGTGCAGCGTGGCCTCCACGCCCGGGTAGAGGCGGGTCTGGTCGATCGGCGTGCGCAGGTAGCGCTCGACGAAGCGGTTCTCTTCCGTGCGCGTGATTTCCGCCGCGCGCAGCGCGAAGGCGCGGCGGGCGAACACGTGCAGGCCATCGCCGAGCAGCGAGGTGGCCTCGTCCAGCGCCAGCGGCGCGAGGCCGCGCGCCCCCAGCGCGGGCGCGAGCGCTGCGGCGATGTCCGCCGCGGCATCGATCAGCGTGCCGTCGAGGTCGAAGACGGCGGCGCCTTGCGGTGCGGTGCCGGTGGTTGCCTGCGCCTGCATCGTGTATGGCCGCGGCTTAGCGCTTGGCCGCCGCATCCACCACCACCAGCGCCGTCATATTGACGATGCGGCGCACCGTGGCCGACGGCGTGAGGATGTGCACCGGCGCCTTGACCCCCAGCAGGATCGGCCCGATCGCCACGTTGTTGCCCGCCGCCACCTTCAGCAGGTTGTACGAGATGTTGGCCGCGTCGATGTTCGGGCACACCAGCAGGTTCGCCTCGCCCTTGAGCGTGCCGTCCGGCACCAGCTGCTCGCGCAGCTTCGGGTCCAGCGCGCAGTCCCCGTGCATCTCGCCGTCCACCTCCAGCTCCGGCGCCCGTTCGCGCAGGATCGCCAGCGTTTCGCGCATCTTCTGCGCCGAGGCCGCCTCCGAGGTGCCGAAGTTCGAGTGCGACACCAGCGCCACCTTCGGCTCGATGCCGAAGCGCTTGAGCTCCTCGGCCGCCATGATGGTGATCTCCGCCAGCTGGCACGCGGTCGGGTCCACGTTCACGTGCGTGTCCACCAGGAAGATCTGCCGCCCCGGCAGCACCAGCCCGTTCATCGCCGCGTACACCTCGTTGGTGCCGCCCAGCACCTGGTCGATGTAGCGCAGGTGCGCCGCCGTGGTGCTGACCGTGCCGCACACCATGCCGTCGGCCTCGCCCTTCTTGACCAGCATCGCGCCGATCAGCGTGGTGCGCCGGCGCATTTCCAGCTTGGCATACTGCTGGGTCACGCCCTGGCGCGCCATCATCTTGAAGTAGGCCTCGGAGTAGTCGCGGAAGCGCGGGTCGTTTTCCGGGTTGACCACGGTGAAGTCCACCCCGCCGCGCAGGCGCAGGCCGAAGCGCTCGATGCGGTGCGCGATCACCGCCGGGCGGCCGATCAGGATCGGGTTGGCCAGCTTCTCGTCGACGATCACCTGCACCGCGCGCAGCACGCGCTCTTCCTCGCCCTCGGCGAAGACGATGCGCTTCTTCTCCATGTCGACCTGGCGCGCGGCCGCGTAGATCGGCTTCATCAGCGTGCCCGAGTGGTAGACGAACTGCTGCAGCTGCAGGCGGTACGCGTCCATGTCGGCGATCGGGCGCGCGGCCACGCCGGACTGCATCGCCGCCTCGGCCACGGCCGGGGCGATCTTGACGATCAGGCGCGGGTCGAACGGCTTGGGGATCAGATATTCGGGGCCGAACGACAGGTCCTGGATGCCGTAGGCGGTGGCGACGATGTCGCTCTGCTCCTGGCGGGCCAGCTCCGCCACCGCGTGCGCGGCGGCCACTTCCATCTCGCGCGTGATGGTGGTCGCGCCGCAGTCCAGCGCGCCGCGGAAGATGAACGGGAAGCACAGGACGTTGTTGACCTGGTTCGGGTAGTCGGTGCGGCCGGTGGCGATCACCGCGTCCGGGCGCACTTCCTTGACCAGCTCCGGCATGATTTCCGGGTTGGGGTTGGCCAGCGCCAGCACCAGCGGGCGCTCGGCCATGCGCTGCACCATGTCCTGCTTGAGCACGCCGGCGGCGGACACGCCCAGGAAGATGTCGGCCCCGTCGATGACCTCGGCCAGCTTGCGCTTGTCGGTCTTCTGCGCGAAGCGCGCCTTCTCCGGGTCCATCAGCTCGGTGCGGCCCTCGTAGACCACGCCGGCCAGGTCGGTCACCCAGATGTTCTCGAGCTTCATGCCCAGGTCCAGCAGCAGGTCCAGGCAGGCCAGCGCGGCCGCGCCGGCGCCCGAGGCCACCAGCTTGACCTCGCCGATGTCCTTGCCGACCACCTTGAGGCCGTTGATGACGGCCGCGCCCACCACGATGGCGGTGCCGTGCTGGTCGTCGTGGAAGACGGGGATCTTCATGCGCTCGCGCAGCTTGCGCTCGACGTAGAAGCACTCGGGGGCCTTGATGTCCTCGAGGTTGATGCCGCCGAAGGTGGGCTCGAGCGAGGCGATGATCTCGACCAGCTTCTCGGGGTCCTTCTCGTCGATCTCGATGTCGAACACGTCGATGCCGGCGAACTTCTTGAACAGGCCGGCCTTGCCTTCCATGACGGGCTTGGAGGCGGCCGGGCCGATGTCGCCCAGGCCCAGCACGGCGGTGCCGTTGGTGATCACGCCGACCAGGTTGCCGCGCGCGGTGTAGCGGAACGAGTTGGCCGCATCGGCCACGATCTCCTCGCAGGCCGCGGCCACGCCGGGGGAGTAGGCCAGCGCCAGGTCATGCTGGTTGGACATCGGCTTGGTCGGCGTGACCGAGATCTTGCCGCGCGTGGGAAATTCGTGGTACTCGAGCGCCGCCTGGCGGAAGGCGTCGCGGCTGGGGTTCTGGCTGGAGGGATTTTCTTCGGACATTGCGGAAGGCGGAAAGGAGGCGATAGCCGGATGCGGAACGCCGGCGGAACACCGGCGGGCCGCCGGCGGTGCCGGTCGATGGCACCAAGTATCCGGCAAACGCCCGGCGCGGGTATTGAAATGATCTCAAGCGATGTTGAAATTCGCTGCCGGGCGTCCTACGCCGGCGGCGCCTTGCGCGCCTGCTCGCCGATCTGCCGCCGCATCTCGTCGGCCAGCGGATGCAGGCCCCGTGTCGAGTCCGCCGCCACCAGGCTGTAGCCCAGCCCCTGGGCCGCCCACGAATACCCGGCGACGCCGGCTTGCGCGTGGGCCTTCATCGGCATGTTCTGCTCGACCGCCATCGGCCGCACCAGCATGGCCACGCGCGTGCCGTGCCCGTCGTCGTACATGAACAGGCCGGCCGGGCCATGCTCGGTGGCCACCAGGCGCCCGCCGATATAGCGGTAGCCGGCGCTGGCGAGATCGGGCAGGGCCACCGGGCGCCGCAGCCGCGCGGAGACCCACTTGAGCAGGTCGGCGCTGTCGCTGGCGCTGATCTCCACCGGGCGCACCGGGTCGGAGGCGAACACCTGGTAGCTCGCCGTGGCCTCGCGCGCGAGCGCGGCGATGCCGCCGGTGGCGGGCTCGGTGGCGGCGCGCCCGATCCAGCCGCCCATGCCGCCCAGGCAGAGCGCGACGAAGACCGACGCGGCCAGCCGCCACGGCGTGCCGGTGCGCGCGCGCCGCGCCTCCAGCATGCGGCGCAGGTTGAGCTGCGGCGGCACCGGCTCCTCGGCGATGGGCGCGAACGCGGCGCGCAGTTGCGCGCGCTGGGCGATATAGCCATCGACGCGGCGCGCGACGTCCGGATGGTGCCGCAGGTATTCGTCGATCTGGCGGCGGCGCGCGTCGTCCAGCGCGCCGTCGACGTAGGCCAGCAGTTCTTCTTCCTGCACCGGCCGGCCATCGTTCCCGCTGTCGGTTCCCTTGTCGTTCCGGTTATCGCTCATTTCACCCTCCGCAATGCAGGCTTCGTGGCCGCCGCCGTGGCGTTCGCCACGTTCGCCACGCCGGTCTCCATGATCCTCGACAGTTTCTCCCGCGCGCGGGACAGGCGCGACATCACGGTGCCGATCGGGATGTCCAGCACGCGGGCGGCGTCCGCGTAGGACATGTCTTCCACCGAGACCAGCAGCAGTATGCTGCGCTGGTCCGCCGGCAGCGCGTCGAGCGCGTTCATCAGGTCGCGGTAGCGCAGCGTGTCTTCCTGGGTGGCGCGCGACGCCAGCAGCGATTCGTCGATGTCCTCGAGCGCGACGTGCATGCCCAGGCCGCCGGCGCGCCGCCGCAGCGCGGTGACGGCCAGGTTGTGCAGGATGGCGAATACCCAGCTGCGCGTGTCATCGTTGCTGCGCCGGCTGTCCCAGTAGGTGATGACCTTTTCCAGGCAGTCCTGCACCAGATCGTCGGCGGCCGCCTGCTCGCGCAGCAGCGCGCGCGCGTAGCGGCGCAGCGCCGGTATCAGCGGCTCGACTTGATGCAACATGTCTTTCACTGCAATGTCCTCTCTGGTACGCCCGGCCGCGCGGCATCGTGCCGCATCCGCGGGCCGCCGGCTGGCGCGGGTGCCGTTCCTACAGCGCCTGCACCTGGACGGGCGCGGCCGGCTTGCCGTCCACGGACGGCGCGATGACCAGGTAGCGCCGCGCCTGCGTGCCGCCGCTGCCTTGCACGACTTGGCGAATCGGGCCGATGGCGTTGACGATGGCCGAGCCCGCGGGATTGGTCATGAACGACGCCAGCGGCTCCAGTATGCCCGTGCCGTCGGCCTGGCCGGCCAGCGCGAGGACATATTGCTGCTTCGGCTGCAGTCCCGTCGCCGAGGCCTGCAGCACCTGGAGCAGGCCCTGGTCGAACAGCGTGACGCTGGTCGGCGCGTTGTCCGCCGCGGCCGGCTTGTCGTCCACCACGGACAACAGCTTCAACTGCGTGGTCTGGCCGGCCACGCCGAGCTGCTGCAGGCCGTCCGTGCCGGCGCCTTCGGGCACGGCGTCCGGCACGTAGTTGATGGCCTGCGGCGCCTGGCCGATCGGCACGTTGGCCACGACCTGGTTGGTGCCGGTGTCGATGGCGGCGAGCTGGTCGGCGTTTTCCAGGCCGACGTAGATGCGCGTGCCGTCGCCGGACGGCCACACGCCGTGCGGCAGGCTGCCCACCGGAATGGTCGCCACCTGGGAGAAGTCGTCGGTGCGGAAGACCTTGACCTGGTTCAGGCCGCCGACGCTGACGTAGGCGAAGGTGCCGCCCGCGGTGCGGGCGAAGTTCACGTGGTTGGTGATCGGGCCGGTCTCGAGGGTCTTGAGCGCGCGGAACGGCGGCCGCGCTTCGAAGACCTGGGTGCGGCCCACGTCCTTGAGCGTGAACCACACCTGCTTGCCGTCCGGCGTGGCGGCGATGTTGGGGCAGAACGGGCTTTCCTGCTTCACGTGGCCGACGATCTTGTGGTCGGCCACGGTGACCACGGCGGTGTCCGGATTGAACGACGAGCAGATGTAGCCGTACTTGCCGTCCGGCGAGAAGATCTGCATGCCGGGCCCGCCGGCGACGGTGATGCGGGTCTTCTCTGCGAAGGTGCGGGCATCGAGCACGGCAATGTAGTTCTCGCCGCGCACCGTCACCCACACCTCCTTGCCGTCCGGCGTGTAGAACGCCTCGTGCGGCGAGCGGCCCACATAGGTCACGTGCTTGACGGCGTTGGTGGCGGTGTCGATGAACGAGACCGAGTTCGAGCCGATCGACACCACGGCCAGCGTGCGGTGGTCGGGCGAGAAGCCCATGCCGTGCACCAGCACCTGGCCGCGGTACAGCGGGCTGAAATTGCCGGGCGCCGGGTCGCCGAGGCGGATCACGCCCAGCAGCTTGTTGTCCGCGGGATCGGTGACCGAGACGGTGTTCGAGAACTGCTCGGCGGCATAGATGCGGTCGCGGTGGCTGACCGGGATGTCGGCGGCGCTCAGCGCGCCGGGCGCCTGCCCGGCGCAGGCGGCGCCCATGCCGCCGAGCAGCAGCGCCAGGGGCAGGGCGAGGGAGGCGGTTTTCCGGAAGGGATTGCGGGTCATGGTCTGGCCTTGTTGTCAGTGTGCGTGCATGGCGTGGTTGTGGGCGGCGGGTCCGGCCGGCTGGCCGGGAGCGGCCGCCTGCGTCGGCGCCGCCTCGGACGGGGGCAGCGGCTGGCCGAGCGCCAGCCGCATGGCGGCGATCTCCTGCAACTGGTCGACGATGATTTCCTGGGCAATGCGCCGCAATTGCTCGTTGTGGCCGTAGCGCAGCTCGGACATCGCCATGTCGATGGCGCCCTGGTGATGCGGGATCATCATCGCGGCGAAGTCCGCGTCGATGTCGCCGCTGGACTTGACCGCCATGCCATCCATCATCTTCGTCATGGCGGCGTCGTTCTCGGCCATGAACCTTTCCTGGTCCGACCCGGTTGCGGCTGCGTTGGCGGCTGCGGTGGCCGATGCGGCCGCAGCCGCCAGCGCGAGCGCCAGCATCAGGCCCGCGCAGGCACGGGCCAGCCGGCGCGGTGAATCGTGGAGGGTCGCCATCCTTTTCCCCTTGTCGTCATGAGGCCCCGGGGGGGCCGTTGAGGGGGTAGACGCCGGCCGGCCGCGCTTATTCCGCCGCCGCGCATATTTTTTCGGGGCGGCTCCCGGTGCGGCTAGAAGAACACATCCGCAAGGGGCGCGGCATGCGTGCGCGGCCCGCGCCGGCCGGCGCATTGCGGGGGCATTGAAAAATCCTGCATCCCCGAGGTTGTCTCTTTCAATTTCCAAAGCGGCGGCGAACCGTGATGATGGACCCGTCGGTTTGAAACGCCTCCGTTCCGCAAATCCCGATATTTCCCGTGCCCATCGCCATTTCCGGATCCAACATCATGCATAAGCTACTGAGCCTCAAAGGTGTCAAGAAGTCCTTCCCGGCCAAGGGAAAGACGGTCGACGTGCTGGGCGGGCTGACCTTCGACGTGAACGAGCAGGATTTCGTCAGCATCATCGGCCCCAGCGGCTGCGGCAAGACCACCATCTTCAACATCATCGCCGGGCTCCTCGATCCCGACACCGGCGAGATCACCTATCGCGGCCAGCAGGTCACGGGCCTGCGCGGCAAGGTCGGCTACATGATGCAGCGCGACCTGCTGTTCCCGTGGCGCACCGTGCTCGAGAACGTCATGCTGGCGCCCGAGCTGAAAAGGATGCCCGCCGCGGAGGCCCGCGACAATGCGCTGGAATATCTCAACACCTTCGGGCTCGGCGGCTTCGAGAACAACTATCCCAAGACCCTGTCGGGCGGCATGCGCCAGCGCGTGGCGCTGATCCGCACGCTGATCTCCGACCCCGACGTGCTGCTGCTCGACGAGCCGTTCTCAGCGCTCGACTACCAGACGCGCCTGTATCTGGAAGGCGTGCTGCTGGAGGCGGTCGACACCTTCAAGAAGACGGTGATCCTGGTCACCCACGACATCGACGAGGCGGTCGCCCTGTCCAAGCGGGTGGTGGTGCTGGCGGGCAAACCGTCGCACGTCAAGCAGGTCTACGACATCGACATCGGCGAGAAGTCGCCGATCGGGGCGCGCAGCCATCCGCATTTCTCCGGGTATTTCCACCAGTTATGCGCCGAGCTGGACATCCAGACGCGCCAGCATTGATTTTCCAAACGGGAGTGAACATGAGCCACGCTATTTCCGGCGCCCCGCCGGTTGCCCCGGCGCGCGCGCGCCGCAAGAAGAAAACGCATGTCCTGGACAACGGCTGGGGGCGCTCGGCCATACAGGTCGCGGCCATGGCGCTGTTCCTGTGGGTCTGGCAGCTTGGCGCCGACATCGGCTGGGTCTCGTCCTTCATGGTCGGCTCGCCGGCCGAGATCTACAAGGCGCTGGCGCGCGGCATGGCCAGCGGCGACCTGCTGCGCGACAGCGGCTATACGCTGATGGAGTCGATCCTGGGCTTCGTGATCGGCACGCTGGCGGGGTCGGTACTCGGGCTGGCCCTGTGGTATTCGCCGTTCATCGCGCGCCTGACCGAGCCGTTCATCATCGCGGTCAACAGCATTCCCAAGATCGCGTTCGGCCCCATCGTGATCCTGTGGTTCGGCACGGGACTGGTGTCGAAGGTCGCGCTGGCCGTCTCGCTGACCGCCATCGTGGCGCTGATCGCGGCCTACCAGGCGGCCAAGGACGCCGACGTCGATTTCCAGACCCTGCTGGTGACGCTGGGCGCGGAAAAGCACGACGTGTTCTTCAAGGTGATCGTGCCGTCCTCGCTGCCGGCCATGATCGCCACGTTCCGCATCAACATCGGCTTCGGCCTGGTGGGCGCCGTGGTGGGCGAGTTCATCTCGTCGGAGCACGGCCTGGGCCACATGATCTTCACCGCGTCGGGCCTCTACGACCTGAATACGGTGTGGGCCGGCCTGTTCACGCTGATGGTCATCGGCTTCGGGCTGTACTTCGCCATCGACTACGTCGAGCGCAAGCTGCTGCCCTGGAAGGACGATGTGCACCACGCCAGCCTCAATGTCTGAGGCGCGCTCTCTTGCCGTCCCGTCCATTCCTCCCGTCGTTCCTTCCGTCCATTTCCCGTGAGCCTTTCATGAAAACCCTGTTCAAGCGGACCGCATGCATGCTGGGCCTGGCCGCGGCCCTGGTGGCGGCCGCCACCGCGCCGGCCCAGGCCCAGGCACCGAAGAAGGTGGTGGTGTCGCAGTTGTTCCAGTCGGTGATGTTCCTGCCGCTGTACGTGGCGCTCGACCACGGCTTCTTCACGCAGCAGGGGCTGTTGGTGACCAAGCAGACCTCGGGCTCGCCCAACGCATCGCTGTCGGCGGTGATCGCGGGCAGCGCGGAGTTCTCGCTGCACGGCCCCGAATGGACCGCCATCGCCGCCTCCAAGGGTGCCGACGTGCAGGTGATCGCCGGCGTGGTGAACCGCGCCGCGGTCTGGATCGCCGCGGCGCCGGACCTGAAGTACGGCGGGCCGAAGGACTTCGCCGGCCAGACCGTGTCGACCGGCATGATGCCGATCGCCAGCACCTCGCTGTTCTCCAGGCTGCTGCGCGACAACAAGGTCGATCCGGCCGCCGCCGGCATCACCGTCAAGCAGGTGCAGGCCGGCGCCGAGCTGGGCCCGCTGCTGGCCGGGCAGGCCACCGTGGGCGTGTTCTACCAGCCGGCGCTGGAGCAGGCGGTGGCCAAGGGCTTCAAGGTCGTCCACAGCTTTCCCCGGCAGTATGGCCCTTACCTGCTGTCGGCCATCACCGCGCGCAAGTCCGTCGACGCCGACACCGCCCAGCGTTTCGTCGCGGCGATGGAGTCCGCCCTGCGTTTCATGAACACCCATCCGGCCGAGACCGTCGCCATCGCCCGGGCGGAGTTTCCTTCCATCGATCCCGCCGTGGTCGAGGCCGCCGTCAAGCGCATGCTGGCCGAGCAGGTCTATGCCACCACGGTCGCCATCTCGCCGGACGCGCTGCGCATCGCCATGGACACGCAGATCGCGCTGGGCAACCTGAAAAGCCAGCCCGACTACGACACGCTGATCGCCAGGAAGCTGATCGACGGCGGCATCGCGCGCGCGGACGCCGCCCGCTAGGCCGGCGCGGTTTCCTTCACCCCTGACCTGTTTCCAGCCGCGATGGCGCTTCGCGCCACCGCTTACCTCTTCTGTTGCCTGCAAGAACGATCATGAGAACCTATCCCTCCTTCAAGGCCGCGGCCTGCCACATCTCCTCGGTCTACTTCGACCGCGATGCCTGCATCGACAAGGCCTGCGACTGGATCGCCGAGGCCGCGCGCAACGGCGCCTCGCTGGTCGCGTTTCCCGAGGCCTTCGTCTCGGCCTTTCCGGTCTGGGCCGGCGTGTGGGCGCCGGTGGAGACCCACGAGTTCTTCGTCAAGCTCGCGGCGTCCTCGGTGGACATCGACGGCCCCGAGATGGCGAGGATCCGCCGCGCCGCGAAAGAGCACGGCGTGTTCGTCTCGATCGGCATCAACGAGTCGACGCCCAACAGCGTCGGTTGCGTGTGGGACACCAACGTGCTGGTCGGCGACGACGGCAGCATCCTCAACCGCCACCGCAAGCTGATGCCGACCTATTACGAGAAGCTGGTCTGGGCCATGGGCGACGGCAGCGGCCTGCGCGTGGTGGACACCCGCATCGGCCGCATCGGCGCGCTGATCTGCGGCGAGAACACCAATGCGCTGGCGCGCTTCGCGCTGATGTCGCAGGGCGAGAACGTGCATGTGTCCAGCTTCTCGCCGCGCTTCCCCACGCATCCGGCGGGGCAGCCCGCCTACGATCTGGAAGCGTCGATCAAGCTGCGCGCCGGCGCCCATGCCTTCGAGGGCAAGCTGTTCAACGTGGTGTCGTCGAGCTACCTGCAGCCCGCCGTGATCGACATGGTCGCGCGCGGCAACCCCGCCGTGCACCGCATGATCGACGAAGCGTCCAGGAGCGTCTCGATGATCCTCGGCCCGGACGGCGCGCCCATCAGCGAGGTGCTGCGCGACGAGGAGGGCATTGCCTACGCGGACATCGACATCGCCCGCTGCGTGGTGCCGAAGCAGTTCCAGGACGTGGTGGGCTACTACAACCGCTTCGACGTCTTCGACCTCAAGGTGCGCCGCCACGCGCACGCGCCGGCGGACTTCGGCGGCGCTGGCGGCGATGGCGCCAATGGCGCCAACGGAGAGTACGGCGAGCGCGCCTGGAAGGGCTTGCCCGAAGCCGAAGCCGTCAACTGAGGCGCGGGCGCGCGCCGCGCGCCGCGCCAGCCAATCCCGCCATCCGGAGCGTCATCATGATTTTTCGCCTCAAGCGTTTCCTGCCCCGCCTCGTCGCGCTGGCCTGCCTGCTCGGCGCGAGCCAGCTTGCGCTCGCGCAGAACAGGAAAGTCGTACTGTCGCAGCTGTTCCAGTCCATCCAGCTGCTGCCGGTCTACGTGGCCATCGACGGCGGTTTCTTCGACAAGCAGGGCCTGAGCGTGGCCAAGCAGACCGCGGGCTCGGCCAACGCGGCCTTGTCGGCGCTGCTGGCAGGCGAGGCCGATTTCTCGCTGCATGGCCCCGAATGGAGCGCCATCGCCGCGGAGAAGGGCGCCGACGTGCAGGTGATCGCCAGCGTGGTGAGCCGGCCGTCGTTCTGGATCGCCGCGGCGCCCGACGCGAAGTTCGACTCGGTTGCCGACCTCAAGGGCCAGACCGTGGTGACGGGCCAGATGCCCACCACCAGCACGTCGCTGTTCATGAAGCTGCTCAGGCAGAACGGCCTCACGCCCGGCAAGGACGTCAGGATATCGCAGGTCCAGATCGGCTCCGAGCCGGGGCCGCTGCTGGCCGGGCAGGCCAGGTTCGGGGTGCTGTACCAGCCCGGCCTGGACCAGGTCGCGGCCAAGGGCATGAAGGTGGTGTACGGCTTTTCCAGCATGGCCAGCGAGTACACGGTGGCCGCCATCAGCACCCGCCGCGGCGTGGACCCGGACACCGCCACGCGCTTCGTCAAGGCGCTCCAGCAGGCCGTGGTCTACATGCAGAAGGACGTGGAGGGCACCATCGCCATCGCCAGGGCGGAATTCCCGTCGCTGGAGCCCAAGGTCATCGACGCCGCCGTGCGCCGCATGATCCAGGGCCAGATCTATTCGACCTCGGTGGATATTTCCCCCAAGGCGTTCGAGAACGCCATGGCGACGCAGGTCGAGCTAGGCAACCTCAAGGCCATGCCGGACTACGCCAAGGTGGTCTCGCGCAAATACATCCAGGCCGCGCTGGGGAACTGACCATGGCCGATGCCTTCTGGGGAGCCATCATGGGCGAGCGCATGGCGGGCGGCGCGGACCTGCCGACGATCCGGGCCTGCCGCGTGCGCCAGCTCGTGGTGCCGTTCGCGCAGCCGCTGCGCACGGCCAGCGGCACGATGCAGGCCGCGCCGATGATCCTGCTCGACCTGCACACCAGTGCCGGCGTGACCGGCCACGCCTACCTGTTCACCTACACGCCCGCCGTGCTGCGCGCCGTGGCCGCGCTGTGCGAGGACGTGACGGCGCAGCTTGCCGGCGCCGCGCTGGCGCCGCGCCGGGTCATGGCCGGCCTGCGCGCGAGGTTCACGCTGCTGGGCAGCGTCGGCCTGCTCGACATGGTGCTGTCCGCGATCGACATGGCGCTGTGGGACGCCTGGGCAAAGTTCCTCGGCCAGCCGCTGGCCGCGCTGCTGGGCGCGGACCTGTCGGCAAGCGACCGCGTGCGCGCCTATGCCAGCTTCGGCATGGAAGACCGCGAGCAGATCGTGCGCCATGTGGGCACGGCGGTCGAGCAGGGCTTCCGTTTCGTCAAGATCAAGATCGGCCATCCGTCGCTGGCCACGGACCTGGAGATCGTGGAAGCCGCGCTGGCGGCGATGCAGGGACACGCGGCGCTGCTGGTCGACTACAACCAGAGCTTGTCCGTGGCCGAGGCCGTGGTCCGCTGCAAGGCGCTCGATAGCTACGGCCTGGCGTGGATCGAGGAGCCCACGCGCTACGACGACCTGCAAGGCCACGCGCAGATCGCCGCCGCCGTCGACACGCCGATCCAGCTTGGCGAAAACCTGTGGGGCCCGGCGCAGGTCGGCGAGAGCCTGCGCGCCGGCGCCTCCGACCTGATGATGCCGGACCTCGGCAAGGTGGGCGGCGTGAGCGGCTGGCTCGATGCCGCCGCGCTGTGCGGCGCGCGCAACGTGCCGGTCTCCAACCATTTCTACCAGGAGGCCAGCGCCCACCTGATGACGGTGACGCCGGGCGCGCACCTGCTCGAGTATTTCCGCATGGCCGAGCCGGTGCTGGCGGAGCCGGTCGAGGTCGCGGACGGCTACGTGCGCGTGCCGCGCCGGCCCGGCCACGGCATGGCGTGGAATGAAGAGCAGGTGCGCCGGTACCTGGTGTGAGCGGTTCCCGGGCGGCCATGCGGGCGGCGCTACGCCCGCGGCTCGCCCGGCCGCGCGCGCCGCCTGGGCTTGCCCGCGCCGCCGTATGCGCCGGGCGCGGTGGTGTGGAGCTCTTTCTCCAGCCATTCGATGAAGCCTTCCACCTCGGGGCGTTCGTAGGCTTCCGGCGGGCAGGTGGCGTAATAAGCGTAGTAGGGCGTGGCGGTGGTGGCCGGGTAAAGCGTGATCAGGCGCCCGCTCGCCAGGTGGGACTGGATCAGCGCGGGGCGGGCCAGCGCGATGCCCATGCCGTGGGCGGCCGCGTCGACGAACAGGCCCACGTCGGAGAACTGGAACATGCTGTTCGGTTCCTCCCAGTCGAGGCCGGCAGCCTGGAACCACGGGCGCCACGGCTCGATCGAGCAGCGCAGCAGGTCCGCGCGCAGCAGGTCCGGGTACGTCGTGAACGGCCCGTGCCGTTCTGCGTAGGCGGGGCTGCACGCGGCGGTGACCTGCTCGTCGAGTATCCGCACCACCTTGCGGCCGGTGTAGCGCCCGTCGCCGAAGCGGATCTCGATGTCGGCCGGCTCGGCCTTGGCGCCGATCAGCGGCACCGAGAGCTGGATGTCGATCTCCAGTTGCGGGAACTGCTCCTTGATCAGGCCCAGGCGCGGCAGCAGCACTTGCGTGGCGAAGGTCGGCGGCGAGCTCAGCCTGAGCTTGGCGCGCGGCTTGATCGTCCTGCCGCGCGAGGTCGGGAAGTAGCTCAGCGCATAGAGCGCGCTGCGCACCGTTTCGAGATAAGACTGGCCGTCCGGCGTGAGGATGATCTCGCCGTTGACCTTGGTAAACAGCGTCAGCCGCGTGAAGTCCTCGAGCTGCCGTATGCGGTGGCTGACCGCGCTGGGGGTGATGGCCAGCTCCTGCGCCACCAGCACGCCGCTCTTGAGGCGCGCGCGGGCCTCGAATGCCAGCAGGCAGTGGATGGGCGGCAGGCGGGAGGAGATGGTCGACACGGGAAATGCGCGCAGAGGCAGGCGGTGGAAAGGCTCCTCGTAACTAGCAAGAAGCGTGCCGTAAGCTGCCGGAAACCATGGCGCATGTGGCCGGCGGCGCGCTTCGCGCCGCGCCGTCCCGGCACGGTGTCGTCGTGCCGGGACGGGCGCCGCGAGGTGAAGTCCGCGCGCGCCGGCCGCCGCGGCTAGCGCATGCCGTAGTGGGCGCCGCGCTGGTTGTAGCCCTGGTAGTCCAGCAGCGCCTCGACGTCATCGACCTTGTCCATCACGCCCGCCGCGGCCGAGACGTCGAGCGATGCGTGGAACTGCGCCAGCGCGCGCGCCACGCCGTGGGTCGCGGCGTTCAGGCAGAAGTTGTGATAGATCGCCATCTGCACGCGGGCGGCGCGCTCCTGGGCCAGCGTCTCGGGCGGCGTGTTGACCAGCACCACGTGGGCGGGAATGCGGGAACGCACCGCGCCCAGTTGCGTGGCGCTGATGCCGGTGGCGAACACCACTTCCGCGCCGGCCTTGGCGAAGGCCGCCATGCGCGTCACGGCGTCTTCGATGTTGCCGGTGGCCCAGGCCGCGTCCGTGCGGGCGATGATGGTGAAGTTCGGGTCCCGCCGCGCGTCCAGCGCGGCGCGCAGCCGCGCGAGCATCTCGTCGAGCGCCAGCAGGCGGCGCGGCAGGTCGGAGTGCTTGCCGCTTTCATGGTCGTCGATGTGGATCGCGCAGGCGCCCGCTTGTTCGTACAGGCGCACGGCGCGCCAGATGTTGGCGGGGTTGTAGAAGCCGTTCTCGGCATCGGCGACCACCGGCAGGTCGACCGCGTCCGCCACCGCGCGCACGGCCGCCACCAGTTCGTCCATGGTGAGCAGGCCGACGTCCGGCAGCCCGCGCGAGGACGCCACGCCGTAGCTGCCGACGTAGACCACGGGAAAGCCCGCCTTTTGCACCAGCAAGGCGCTGAGCGGATCGAAGGCGCCGACCGCGGGGATGGTGGCGCCGGTGTCGAAGAGCGCCTTGAAGCGCAGGCGCAGTTCTGCTTTGGAAGTCATGGGAATGGGATCAGGAGGAGAAAAGCCCGGGGCCGCCGCGCGGGGCCCCGGTGCGGGGTCAGAGAAAGCCGACCGACAGCCACGGCACGAAGGCCACCACCAGCAGCGCCAGCAGCAGCGCGCCCAGGTAGCCCCACACGCGCCCGAACACGGCGTCCGCGGAGACGCGCCCGATCGAGCAGGCCGCATAGAAGCCCACGCCGAACGGCGGCGAGAACATGCCCATGCCCATCGCCAGGATCACCACCATCGAGTAGTGCACCTCGTTGATGCCGAGCGTCTTGGCCACGGGAAAGAGCAGGGGAGCGAACAGCACGATCGCCGGGATGCCTTCCAGCACGCTGCCGAGGATGACGAAGGCCAGGATGGTGATGAGCAGGAAGCCCGGCGCGCCGCCGGAGGCGCGCACCATCAGGTCCACCACGTCGGCGGAGAAGCCGGACTGGGTCAGCGCCCACGACATGGCGGTGGCCATGCCGATGGTGAGCAGGATCGCGCCGGACAGCGTCGCGGTCTCGACCAGCATCGGATAAAGCCGGCGCAGGTCGATGTTGCGGTACAGGAAATACCCGATCATGCCGACCAGCACGATGTAGGCCACGCCCACGGTCGCCACCTCGGTGGCGGTGGCCGCGCCCATGACCACCGCGTAGCGGATCAGCACCGGCAAGGCCAGCGCGGGCACGGCGAACAGCAGCGTGCGCAGCACCACGCGCAGCGGCGCGCGCGCCAGCCCCGGCGCGGGCTCGCGGCGCGCGCGCGCCCAGCACACCGCCGCGATGGCCAGCGTGGCGACCACGGCCGGCATCAGCCCGCCGGTGAACAGCGCCGTGATGGAGACGCTGCACACGGCGCCGATGGTGATCAGCACGATGCTCGGTGGGATGGTCTCGGTCATCGCGCCGGTCGACGACAGCAGCGCCACGAGGTCTTCCGGCTTGCAGCCCCGCTTCTTCATCTCCGGGAACAGCGCCGGCGCGATGGCGGCCATGTCCGCCACCTTGGAGCCGGAGATGCCCGAGACCAGGAACATGGCGCCGAGCAGCGTGAACTGCAGCCCGCCGCGCGTGTGGCCGATCAGCGCGGCCATGAAGTCGATCAGCGACCTGGCCATGCCGCTGATTTCCAGCAATGCGCCGAGCAGCACGAACAGCGGCACCGATAGCAGGATCATGTGCGACATGCCTTCGTCGATGCGGCTCACCACGACCGAGTACGGCGAATCGGTGGCCAGCCCGATGTAGGCCAGCGTGGCCACGCCGAACGCGAAGGCGATCGGCTGGCCGGCGGCGATGGCCGCGCCGAGCAGCAGCACGAAGAAGATCAGCAGGTTGTAGTTGCCGATCGACAGCAGCAGCGGCCCGGCCAGCCACAGCAGGCCGGCCACCACCGCGAGCACGGCCAGCGCCTGTAGCGCGTCGCGCAGCGAGGCGCGCTTGAGCAGGCCCGCGAGCGAGGTCAGCGCCATCAGCACCGCGCCGGCGGGCAGCGCGGCGGCGCGGTAGCCGGCCGGCATGCCCAGCGCGGGCGTGGTGATCTCCATCTCGTCGTGCGCGTGGCCGATGGCGGGCGCGATGATGAGCATCACGAAGGCGCACACCACCAGTGCCGCCATGGTCTGCAGCCACGCCTGCCAGCGCGGCGACAGGCGGTTCACCAGCGCCGTCAGGCGCATGTGCTCGCCCTTGTCGAGCGCCAGCACCGCGCCCAGCATGGTGAGCCAGATGAACAGCGTGGAGGCCAGCTCGTCGGTCCAGTCCAGGGGATTGTCGAACACGTAGCGGGACACCACGCCGGCCAGCAGGATGCAGGTTTCCGCCACCACCAGGCACGCGGCCAGCGCGCCCACGCAGCGCATCAGCAGCCGGTGCGCCCCGAGCAGGGGCGTGGCCGACGGATGCAGCGCGGCCGCCGGGATCAGGGGCCGTTCGATCACGAGATCTTTCCTCCGAACTTCTCCAGGAGGCTCCAGGCCTCGTCGCCGAAGCGGCGGTGCCATTCGGCGTAGAAGCCGGCGGCGCGGAGCCTGGCGCGGAAGGCTTCCTGCTCCACGTTGTTGAACTTGAGGCCGCGCCCGCGCAGGTCGTCGACGAGCGCGTCGTTGGTCTTCCTGGTATCGGCGCGCTGCTTGAGGGCCGCCTCGTTGACGTTGCGCGTGACGATCTGCTGCAGGTCGGCCGGCAGCTTGCCGAACTTGGCCTTGTTGCCGAGGAACCAGAAGCCGTCCCACATGTGGTTGGTCAGCGAGCAGTACTTCTGCACTTCGTAGATCTTGGACGCCTCGATCAGCACCAGCGGATTCTCCTGGCCGTCGACCACCTTGGTCTGCAGCGAGGTGTAGACGTCCTGCATGCTGATGGTGGTGGGCGAGGCATTGAACGCCTTGAACATCGACGTCCAGATCGGCGCCGGCGGCACGCGCATCTTCATGCCCTTGAGGTCGTCCGGGGTGGCGATCGGGCGGCTGCTGGTGGTGATCTGCCGGTAGCCGTTGTCCCAGATCCGGTCGAAGGCGAACAGCGAGGTCTTGCCGATCTCGTTGCGCAGGTGGGCGCCGAGCTCGCCGTCCATGGCCGCCCAGACCGCCGCGTAGTCCTTGAAGGCGAAGCCGATGCCGCTGATCTGCACCACCGGCAGCAGCGTGCCGAGCGTCAGCGGCGACAAGGCGAGGAAGTCGATGGAGCCGGCGCGCAGCTGCGACAGCATGTCGGTATCGCTGCCGAGCTGCGAGTTCGGGTAGACCTGGAAGTCCACGCGCCCGCCCGATTCGGTGCGGATCTTGTCGGCCATTTCCTTGGCGCGAATATTCACCGGATGGGAGGGCGGCTGGTAGCTGCCGAAGCGCAGCTTGTATTCCGGCGCGGCGCTGGCGCCGCGGATGTAAGCTACCGGGGAAAGTGCGGTGGTAGCTACGGCTGCGGTCTTGAGGAAGGTTCTCCGTGTCGTCATGACGGTCTGTCTCGCTTGGTCTCGTTGGAATGCCGTGCGCGCAGGCGGTGCCCGGGCGCTTCAGCGTTGCAAGTCTAGACCGTCGGAAGACGGCGGCTATTATCAATGTACCGCTAAATAATTTCCGTCTGGTTAATAGAAAAATCCTTTGTAAATCATGGAATTGCGCCATTTTCGTTGCTTCATGGCCGTGGCTGATTGCCTGCATTTCGTGCGCGCGGCGGAGTTGCTGCACATCTCGCCGCCGGCGCTGACCAAGCAGATCCAGGAAGCCGAGCGCATGCTGGGCGTGCGGCTGTTCAACCGGACCACGCGTTCGGTCTCGCTGACGTCGGCCGGCGAGGTGTTCCAGATCGAAGCGCGGCGCGCGCTGGAGCAGTTCGCCCAGGCCGAGGAATCGGTGCGCCGCGCCGGGCGCGGGGAGATCGGGCGCATCGAGGTGGGCTACATCGCCTCGACGGCGTATTCCGGCGTGCTGCAGGCGGAACTGTCGATCTACCGCAAGCACTATCCCGACCTCGAGGTCAACCTGCGCGAGGGCGCGCTGGCGCGGCTGCCGCAGCTGATCGAGGCGGGCACGCTGGACGTGGCGTTCCTGCGCCCGCCCGTGACCTATCCGGTCGGCATCGACGGCATCGTGATCGCCAGGGAACGCTTCGTGCTGGCGCTGCATGCGGAGTCGCCGCTGGCCAGGCTGGACGTGGTGCATCCGGCGCAACTGCGCGACGAGCGCTTCATCCTGCCGGAGCAGGAGTCGGGCACGCTGGAGATCGGGCGGCGCGGCCAGTTCCATCCGCAGATCGTGACGCGTCCGGGCCGCCTGGTGGCGGTGGTCACGATGGTGTCGCTGGGGGCGGGGGTGGCGGTGGTGCCGCATTCGGTGGTGGACCACATCGTGATTCCCGACGTGGTCTACCGGGAGATTCACGGCGGCGTGGTGCCAACCGAGATCGCGGTGGCGCACCGGCGCCACGAGAAGGCGCCGGCGGTGCGCGCGTTCATCCGGCAGGTGCGCGACCGCAGCAAGGCCGCGGCCGCGTGAGCCGGCCGCGGCAGGAAGGCTGCCCGCCCGCCGGTCCGGGAGGCCGGCGGGCGGGCGAGCCACGGCATGGCCGGGCTCAGGGCAGCGCGGGCGTGCTCAGAAGCTCACGCGCACGCCGCCGTTGACGCCGACGTCGTTCTTGCCCCTGCGCACTTCGCCGTTCAGGCCGAGGTAGGCATAGGCCTGCTTGCCGAGCCGCAGCGTGCCGGTGAAGCTGGCCAGGCCGAACAGCCTGCCCACGCTGGGCGAGACGATGCCCATGCCGATGCCGGCCAGGTTGGCCTGCACGGTCGACTGCACCAGGTTGCCGTTATCGCGGCCGAGGCCGGCGCTGAACTGGTAGGTCAGCGTGTCGGACAGCGGATTGCGATTGTTCGAGCGCGTGCTCAGGCCCAGCGTGACGCGGTTGCCGGTGGCGGAGTACTGGCTCAGGCTCAGCGCGGCCGGCGAGGCGTTGCCTTCGTCGGTGCCGCCGCGCGTGCTCTTCTGCCACAGCACGCGGGCGAACGGCTCGACCACGGCGCTGCCCAGCGTCAGCGGCGTGCGCAGTCCCAGGCCCACTTGCGTGCTGTGCCCGCTCGCGTCGGTCTTGAGCGCGCCCGAGGACAGGCCGGTCGGGTCGCTGCGCTGGGTGTCCCAGGTATTGGTGCCGTAGCCGGCCATGCCGTCGAACTGCACCGGGCCGACGCTGGCCTGGCCGTAGGCAAAGCCCATGTACTCCTCGATGGAGCCCGAACCCGCGCTGGCGCCGACGTTCGTGTTGCTGTACGAGAAGCCCATGCCGAACTGCATCGACTCGCCGCGCAGCATGTCCGCGCCCAGCACGAACTGCGAGCGGTTGGTGGTGAACTGCGAGGCGCTGCGGTCGCCGTCCCAGCGGCCGTGGTCGACGCCGATGTCGACCCACAGCGCCTGCCGGCGCTGCGGCTCGCCGGTGGGGCCGGGCACGGTCTGCGCGCCGGCGTCCGCCAGTTGCCGGACCACCGTATTGTTCAGGCGCTGGCCGGCCTGCGGCGCGGCCGCCGCCATGGCGCCGTGCACCTCGCCGGCCAGCGCCTGCACGAAGCCGGGCAACTGTGCCGCGGTCTGGCTGGCGGTCACGTACAGCAACTGGTCCTGCGCGACGGTGGCGGTCCCGGCCTGGTCGCTGGCCAGGATGCGGTCCACCACGCCGGCGGCGCTGCGCGTGTTCTGCGTGCCGCCCGCCAGCCACTGGCTGTACGAGGTCGGCAGCACCTTCAGGTCGATGCTGTTGCTGCCGAACACGTTGTAGAACACCGCGAAGCGCGTGCCGTTGGCCAGCCCGTCGGGCTGGGCCAGGCTGGCGAAGCGCCCGGTGATGCCGCCGTCGGCCGTGACGATGCGGAACGTGTCGCCCAGCGCCGGCGTGAACGCCGGGCTGCCATAGCCGGCTTCGCTCGGCGTGAACAGGTTGTTCAGGCGCGGCGACAGCGTGGTGTTGGCGCCGATGGCGAATTGTCCGCCGTTGGCCACGTGCAGGTACGAGTAGTAGCCCGGCGTGCCGACCGGCGTGGCCGCGCCGGCCTGCAGCGTGCCCGAGATGTCCTCCTGGTAGCTGCTGCCCGCGAGCATGTTGACGTTCGACGTGATGGTCAGGAAGCCGGGCGAGTTGCCGGGCGACAGCGTGCCCTGCACGTTGACCGTGCCGTTGATGGTGCCCGAGCCGCCGAGCACGGCGCCGGCGTTCACGCCCACGTCGCCGTTGAGCAGCCCGTTGGCCAGCAGCGTGCCTTGCTGCACGCAGGTGCCGTTCGACAGCGTGGCCGAGCCGGTGAGGTTCAGCGTGCCCTGGCCGTTCTTGACGAAGCAGCCGCCGGCCGAGGCGGTGCCGATGCTGCCCGACAAGGTGGTGGTCGTGCCCGCGTCGGTGTTGACCGTGGTGCCGCCGCCCAGCGCGATGGTCTGGCCGGTCAGGATGTCGACGGTGGTGTTGATGGTGCCGCCGTTGAGGATGACGTTGCCCCAGCCCAGGCCCCACGGGTTGGTCACCTCGACCAGGCCGGCGTTGATGGTCATGCCGCCGGTCCAGCCGGTATTCGGCGTGTGCGCCGGGGCCCCCGCGTTGTCGCCGGCCAGCACCAGCGTGCCGGTGCCCGCCTTGGTCAGCATGCCGCCGCCGGCGATGCTGCCGTTCAGCGTCAGCGTGGTGCCGCTGTCGGTGTCGAAGGTGCCGCCGCCGCTGCCCAGCGCGATGCCGCGGCCGCTGGCGAACGTGCCCGTGCTCTGCAGCGTGCCGCCGTTCAGCGCCAGCGTGCCGGTGCCGAGGTTGGCGTCGGCCGCCACCTTCACCGTGGCGCCGCCGCTGACCGAGGTGCCGCCCGAGTAGGTGTTATTGCCCGCCAGCGTCTGCGTGCCGCCCGTCACCGCCAGCATGCCGGTGCCGCCGATGGTGCCGGAGAAGGTGCCGGCGGCCTGGGTCAGCACCAGCGCATTGCCGCCGAGCGCCACCGCGCCATTGCCGGTCAGCGACCGGATCGCCGCGCCCCCGCTGCTGCCGGCGATGTCGAAGGTGCCGTTGTCGACCACCCCGCTCGAGGCCGCGATGCTGCCGGTGCCGGACAGCGCCAGCCTGGCGCCGCTGCCGATGTTGGTGACGCCCGTGTAGGCGTTGGTGCCAGAGAGGGTCTCGGTGCCGCCGGTGACATTGACGCCACCGCTGCCGGCGACGATGCCGGAGAAGGTGTCGCTGGCGTTGGTCAGCGTCAGGCTCTTGCCGCCGAGCGCGACATTGCCCGAGCCGGCCAGCGACTGGATTGAAGCGCCGTTGGTGGTGCCCGAAATATCGAGCGTGCCGTTGTCGGTGACCTTGCTGGAGCTGGCAACGCTGCCGCTGCCCGAGAGCGCCAGCCTGGCGCCGCTGCCGATGGTGGTGGCGCCCGTGTAGGTGTTAGTGCCGGTCAGCGTTTCGGTACCACCGGTGACATTGACACCACCGCTGCCGGCGACGATGCCGGAGAAGGTATCGCTGGCGTTGGTCAGCGTCAGGCTCTTGCCGCCGAGCGCGAGGTTGCCCGAACCGGCGAGCGACTGGATCGAGGCGCCATTGGTGGTGCCCGAGATGTCGAAGGTGCCGTTGTCCGTCACCTTGCTGGAGCTGGCGATGCTGCCGCTGCCGGACAGCGCGAGCGTGCCCTCGCTGCCGATGGTGGTTGCGCCCGTGTAGGTATTGGTGCCGGTCAGCGTTTCGGTACCACCGGTGACATTGACACCACCGCTGCCGGCGACGATGCCGGAGAAGGTATCGGCAGCGTTGGTCAGCGTCAGGTCCTTGCCGCCCAGGGCCACATTGCCGGAACCGGCGAGCGACTGAATCGAGGCGCCGTTGCTGGTGCCCGAGATATCGAAGGTGCCGTTGTCGGTGACCTTGCTGGAGCTGGCGATGCTGCCGCTGCCGGACAGCGCGAGCGTGCCTTCGCTGCCGATGGTGGTGGCGCCCGTGTAGGTATTGGTGCCCGACAGCGTCTCGGTGCCACCGGTGACGTTGACGCCGCCGCTGCCAGCGATGGTGCCGGAGAACGTGTCGCTGGCATTGGTCAGTGTGAGGTCCTTGCTACCCAGGGCCACATTGCCGGAACCGGCCAGCGACTGGATCGACGCGCCGCTGGTGGTGGCCGAAATATCGAGCGTGCCGTTGTCGGTGACCTTACTGGAGTTGGCGATGCTGCCATTGCCGGACAACGCGAGCGTGCTTTCGCTGCCGATGGTGGTGGCACCCGTGTAGGTGTTGGTGCCCGACAGCGTTTCCGTCCCGCCGTTGACATTGACACCACCGCTGCCTGCGATGACCCCGGAGAACGTGTCGCCAGCGTTGGTCAGCGTGAGGTCCTTGCTGCCGAGGGCCACATTGCCGGTGCCGGCCAGCGACTGGATCGATGCACCGCTGGTGGTGCCGGAGATATCGAGCGTGCCGTTGTCGGTGACCTTGCTGGAGCTGGCGATGCTGCCACTGCCGGACAGCGCGAGCGAGCCTTCGCTGCCGATGGTGGTGGCGCCAGTGTAGGTATTGGTGCCCGACAGCGTTTCCGTCCCGCCGTTGACATTGACACCACCGCTGCCTGCGATGACCCCGGAGAACGTGTCATTCGCATTGGTCAGCGTGAGGTCCTTGCTGCCCAGGGTCACATTGCCGGAACCGGCCAGCGACTGGATCGAGGCGCCGCTGGTGGTGCCGGAGATATCGAGCGTGCCGTTGTCGGTGACCTTGCTGGAACTGGCGATGCTGCCGTTGCCCGAGAGGGCCAGCGTGCCCTCGCTGCCGATGGTCGTCGCGCCGGTATAGGTATTGTTGCCCGACAGCATTTCCGTCCCGCCGTTGACGTTGACGCCGCCCGAGCCTGCGATAACCCCGGAGAACGTGTCGCCGGCGTTGGTCAGCGTGAGGTCCTTGCTGCCGAGGGCCACGTTGCCGGAACCGGCCAGCGACTGGATCGAGGCGCCATTGGTGGTGTCCGAGATGTCGAAGGTACCGTTGTCGGTGACCTTGCTCGAACTGGCAACGCTGCCGCTGCCCGAGAGCGCCAGCCTGGCGCCGCTGCCAATGGTGGTGGCGCCCGTGTAGGTATTGGTGCCCGTGAGCGTCTCGGTGCCGCCATTGACATTGACACCGCCGCTGCCTGCGATGGCGCCGGAGAAGGTGTCGCCAGCGTTGGTCAGCGTCAGGTCCTTGGTGCCCAGGGCCACATTGCCGGAACCGGCCAGCGACTGGATCGAGGCGCCATTGGTGGTGCCCGAGATGTCGAAGGTGCCGTTGTCGGTGACCTTGCTGGAACTGGCGATGTTGCCGTTGCCGGACAAGGCGAGCGTGCCTTCGCTGTCGATCGTGGTGGCACCGGTGTAAGTGTTGGTGCCCGACAAGGTTTCGGTGCCGCCGCTGACATTGACGCCGCCGCTGCCGGCGATGGTGCCGGAGAACGTGTCGCCAGCATTGGTCAGCGTGAGGTCCTTGCCACCCAGGGCCACATTGCCGGAACCGGCCAGCGACTGGATCGACGCGCCGTTATTGGTGCCCGAGATATCGAAGGTGCCGTTGTCGGTGACCTTGCTGGAGCTGGCGATGCTGCCGTTGCCGGACAAGGCGAGCGTGCCCTCGCTGCCGATGGTCGTCGCGCCGGTGTAGGTGTTGGTGCCGGAGAGCGTTTCGGTGCCACCGTTGACATTGACACCGCTGCTGCCCGCGATGGTGCCGGAGAACGTGTCGCCAGCATTGGTCAGCGTGAGGTCCTTGCTGCCCAGGCTCACGTTGCCGGAACCGGCCAGCGACTGGATCGAGGCGCCGCTGTTCGTGCCCGAGATATCGAAGGTGCCGTTGTCGGTGACCTTGCTCGAACTGGCGATGCTGCCGTTGCCGGACAAGGCGAGCGTGCCTTCGCTGTCGATCGTGGTGGCACCGGTGTAAGTGTTGGTGCCCGACAGCGTTTCGGTGCCGCCGCTGACATTGACGCCACCCGAGCCTGCGATGGTGCCGGAGAACGTGTCGCTGGCATTGGTCAGCGTGAGGTCCTTGCTACCCAGGGCCACATTGCCGGAACCGGCCAGCGACTGGATCGAGGCGCCGCTGTTCGTGCCCGAGATGTCGAGCGTGCCGTTGTCCGTCACCTTGCTGGAAGTGGCGATGCTGCCGTTGCCCGAAAGGGCCAGCGTCCCTTCGCTGCCGATGGTGGTCGAGCCGGTGTAGGTGTTGGTGCCCGACAGCGTTTCGGTCCCGCCGTTGACGTTGATGCTGCCGCTGCCTGCGATAACCCCGGAGAACGTGTCATTCGCATTGGTCAGCGTCAGGTCCTTGCCGCCCAGGGCCACGTTGCCGGTGCCGGCCAGCGACTGGATCGACGCGCCGTTATTGGTGCCCGAGATATCGAAGGTGCCGTTATCCGTCACCTTGCTCGAACTGGCGATACTGCCGTTGCCCGAGAGGGCAAGCGTGCCCTCGCTGCCGATGGTGGTCGCGCCCGTGTAGGTATTGGTGCCTGACAGGGTTTCGGTGCCGCCGGTGACATTGACACCGCCGCTGCCGGCGATGGTGCCGGAGAAGGTGTCGGCGGCATTGGTCAGCGTCAGGTCCTTGCCGCCGAGGGCCACATTGCCGGTGCCAGCGAGCGACTGGATCGACGCGCCATTATTGGTGCCCGAGATATCGAAGGTGCCGTTGTCGGTGACCTTGCTCGAACTGGCGATGCTGCCGTTGCCAGACAGCGCGAGCGTGCCTTCGCTGCCGATGGTGGTGGCGCCAGTGTAGGTGTTGGTGCCCGACAGCGTTTCGGTACCGCCGTTGACATTGACACCGCCGCTGCCGGCGATGGTGCCGGAGAACGTGTCGGCGGCATTGGTCAGCGTGAGGTCCTTGCTGCCGAGGGCCACGTTGCCGGTGCCGGCGAGCGACTGGATCGAGGCGCCGCTGGTGGTGCCGGAGATGTCGAAGGTGCCGTTATCCGTCACCTTGCTGGAACTGGCGATGCTGCCGTTGCCCGAGAGGGCCAGCGTGCCTTCGCTGCCGATGGTGGTGACGCCGGTGTAGGTATTGTTGCCCGACAGCGTTTCGGTACCGCCGTTGACATTGACACCTCCGCTGCCGGCGATGGTGCCGGAGAACGTGTCGGCGGCATTGGTCAGCGTGAGGTCCTTGCTGCCGAGGGCCACGTTGCCGGAACCGGCCAGCGACTGGATCGAGGCGCCATTATTGGTGCCGGAGATATCGAAGGTGCCGTTGTCGGTGACCTTGCTCGAACTGGCGATGCTGCCGTTGCCCGAGAGCGCCAGCGTCCCTTCACTGCCGATGGTGGTGGCGCCCGTGTAGGTGTTGGTGCCCGACAGCGTTTCCGTCCCGCCGTTGACATTGACGCCACCCGAGCCTGCGATAACCCCGGAGAACGTGTCGTTGGCATTGGTCAGGGTGAGGTCCTTGCTGCCGAGCGCGACGTCGCCGGTGCCGGCTAGCGACTGGATCGACGCGCCATTATTGGTGCCCGAGATATCGAAGGTGCCGTTGTCGGTGACCTTGCTCGAACTGGCGATGCTGCCGTTGCCAGACAGCGCGAGCGTGCCTTCGCTGCCGATGGTGGTGGCGCCAGTGTAGGTGTTGGTGCCCGACAGCGTTTCGGTCCCGCCGTTGACATTGACACCGCCGCTGCCGGCGATGGTGCCGGAGAACGTGTCGCCAGCATTGGTCAGCGTGAGGTCCTTGCTGCCGAGGGCCACATTGCCGGAACCGGCGAGCGACTGAATCGAGGCGCCATTGGTGGTGTCCGAGATGTCGAAGGTGCCGTTGTCGGTGACCTTGCTCGAACTGGCGATGCTGCCGTTGCCCGAGAGCGCCAGCGTGCCCTCGCTGCCGATGGTCGTCGCGCCGGTGTAGGTATTGGTGCCCGACAGCGTTTCGGTGCCGCCGTTGACATTGACGCCGCCCGAGCCTGCGATAACCCCGGAGAACGTGTCGCCGGCGTTGGTCAGCGTGAGGTCCTTGCTGCCGAGGGCCACATTGCCGGAACCGGCGAGCGACTGAATCGAGGCGCCATTGGTGGTGTCCGAGATGTCGAAGGTGCCGTTGTCGGTGACCTTGCTCGAACTGGCGATGCTGCCGTTGCCCGAGAGCGCCAGCGTGCCCTCGCTGCCGATGGTCGTCGCGCCGGTGTAGGTATTGGTGCCCGACAGCGTTTCCGTCCCGCCGTTGACATTGACGCCACCCGAGCCTGCGATAACCCCGGAGAACGTGTCGTTGGCATTGGTCAGCGTCAGGTCCTTGCTGCCGAGCGCGACGTCGCCGCTGCCGGCCAGCGACTGGATCGACGCGCCATTGGTGGTGCCGGAGATGTCGAGGGTGCCGTTGTCGGTGACCTTGCTGGAGCCGGCGACGCTGCCGTTGCCGGACAGGGCCAGCGTGGCGCCGTCGTCGATGGTGGTGGCGCCGGTGTAGGTGTTCGCGGCGCTGCTGGTGACCTGGCCCGCGCCCTTGACTTCCAGCGGGCCGGTGCCGGAGACGGTGCCGGTCAGCGAGACGTTGTGGCCATTGCTGTCGAGGGCGCCGCCGGCGTCCTGCAGCGCGATGTTCTTGCTGGTGGTGGTGTCCGCGCCATACTGCAGCGTCCCGCCGGCGAACGACAGCGAGGACTGCGAATAGGCGCCGCTGCTGGTGCTGAACACGGAGGGCGAGACGTCGCCGCTGGTCGTGTCGAAGACCGTCGAGGTCGGCGTGCCGACCGGCGTTCCGGTAAAGCTGCCGGCGACGCCGCTGACGTAGAGCACGGGATCCACGCCGGTGTCGCTCCAGTTATAGGAGGCAAAGCCCAGCGTATAGACGCCCGACACGGGAATGGTGAAGCTGGTGGTGATCCAGGTGGTGGAGCCGTAGCTGCCGAGGATCAGCGTGTCCGACGAGGGGCCGGACTTGTCGCCCGGCTGGCCCGTGCCGTTGCGGGCGAGGACGTCCACCGATTCCGTGCCGTTGCCCGACACGGAGAACATGACGCCGTCGTTGTAAGGCTGGTAGTCCTGTGCCGCATACGCCCAGGCGAAGGAATAGGTGCCGGCCGCGAGATTGAGCGATTCGCTCAGGACACCGAAGTTGGTCGCGCTGCCGCCCAGATACGACTGGAAGGTCGAGGCGTTGAGTCCCAGCAGGCTGGCGGCCTGGGCCGCCATGACCGAGCTGCCGGTGGGGGCGATGCGGGCCATCGTTTCGCCTTCCGCCGGCGTGAGCGAGAAGGGTTTTCCGTTGATGTCGAAGGACTGGGTGGTGGTAAGCAGCTGAACGTTGCCGCCGGTGGTCCAGCCGGTCAGGCCATTGGAGAAATCGACCACGGAGTCGGCCGCCCAGCTGCAGCCGGCATAGAGAAAGGCGACCAGCGCGACCGGCGTCGCGCGCAGTCCGGCACGCTGGCTTGTCGCCGCCCGTGCGGCCAGCCGCGCGGCCGGTGCGCCGCCCTGGCGCCGCCCCGTCCCGACCGTGCCCTCCCCGGCGCTTTTTCCGTTCGAGCTGGTGCATTCGGAAACCGCAACCCGCATTTGCGTGGCCTTGTTCCAGATCAGGCGATAAATCTTGTTCATTCCTAAACCCCAATTGATCTTGATATTCCCGGGGCCTGTCGCGCAAGATGTTGGATGGCGCGGCCGTTATATGCGTGGAATATCAAAAAATGTACCCGCGGCTGTTTTTATTTATTTATTTTTTTGATGTGATGGCTTGAATAGGGAATCCCGCGATAGTTTTTCCTCTTGCTGGGGTTTATCAACGGGGCGCTCGGGTCTTCCCGCCTGCCGATTGGCGCCGGCGCCGGCGGTGCCGCGCATTTCCGTTTCTCGATCGACGAACGCGCGCCGTCCCGGCGGCTGTTTCCGCGCCGTTCGCCAACGCGTGGAGACCGGCTACCCGTCAGGGTTCCGGCAGTTCAGAGCCGACGTTGTCTTCAGGGCCGCGGGCCGGTGAAGGGCAGCAACGATCAAGGCGCAAGGGAGCGGGCCGGCCGGTGGCGGCAATGCCATGCCGGCGCCATGGCCGCTGGAGGGAGCGGCCGGAAAGACCTGGATGGAGGGGAAGAACCACGGAGTCTCGAATAGCAGAAATCATAGAAAACCGATTGCCATAGCTTGCGCGTAATTCCGAAGGCAGGGGATGGGCAGCAGGCTGTCCCTTTCTCCTTCCAGGGCATGATTTCCGGTCAGAAACCACAAGTCGCAATTCTGCTGTACTGCGATGTTTTCCGATCCCCTCAGAAGCGGGGGACCCCGAAATGGGGGGAACCAAAATGCGCCGGCACGGTAGCCGCCGCGGAGTCGGCGCGGCCTGCGCGCCATGCGGGGACGGAATCCGGGCGATGTTGCCGGGCCGCTGCCGCGGGCACCCGGCGATAGCGGGCGCCGTGGTTGCCGGGGCCGGCTAGTAACCGGCTAGAGCGTAACCGGCCACAGCGCCGAGCCGACCGAGAAGTCGGCCTCTTCGCGCGCGATCGCTCTCAGGTTGGACACCAGCGATCTCGCATCTCCGCTGCGCGAGTGGAAGCAGTACCTGAGGTTCTGCGGTGTGGGCGTGCTGGCGAGTTCGCCCAGCTTGCCGGCCTGGATGAACGGCGTGACGTAGGTGCGCGGAAACAGGCTGATGCCGACGCCGGCGATGACCAGCGCGATCAGGGCGGAGAGGCTGTTGCACACGACCGCGCGCGAGATCACGATCTGCTGGTTGTCCGCCCAGCTTTCCAGCGCGCGGGACAGGCCCGCTTCGGCGCTCAGCATGATGACGGGGTTCTCTTCGAAGTGCCTGGGGGTGAGGCGGGTGCCCGGCGCGAGCCGCTGGGGGGCGGCCATCCAGCGGTATTCCAGCTCGCCCAGGACCTCGTGGGACAGGGCGGTGGAGGCGATCGGGCCCGGCACGATGGCAAAGTCCAGTTCGCCGCGCTCGAGGCGCCGCTCGAGGTTCTTGGTCAGCTCGACCTGCGGTTCCAGCACCAGGTGCGGGTGCAGGTCGCGGACACGGGCCACGAAGCGGGGAAACCATGTCGAGGCGACCAGCTCGCTGATGCCGAATCGCGTGGTGCCGCGCAGGGACGCGACCACGTCGAGGTCGGCGCGGATGCGGCTTTCGATCTCGAGCATTTGCGTGGCGTGGCCGAGCAGTTGCTCGCCCGCGTCCGTCAGGACGGCGCGCTGCCCGGTGCGGTCGAACAGGGGCTTTTCCAGGTCCGCCTCCAGTTCCGCGATGCGCTTCGAGAGGGTGGACTGCGTCACATTGAGGCGTGTCGCCGCCACGGAAAAGCTGCCCAGCTTCGCAGCCCAGAAGAAGGCTTCCAATTGCTTCAGCGTCATCACGGCCACCGGAAAGAGCACATGGCGATTATATTCATTTTGTTCATGAGTGGCCGTGAATATTTATCGCTTTCTTCATGTCGGGATGCTGCGTATCGTTTGCCGGTTATCTGGCCATGCCTAATGTGGAACTGCGATGAAATTCGGTCTGCGTGCCTTTCTTGTGTGCCTTGCGACGACAGGCTTGTCTTCGGCGGCTGTCGCCGCGTGGCCTGACGACCGGCCCATCCAGGTGTACGTCGGTTTTGCCGCCGGCGGCGGCACCGACACCATGGCCCGCACCATGGCCCCGTATATCCAGAAGTACCTCGGCGGCCGCGCGACGCTGGTCGTGCAGAACAAGCCGGGCGCCGCGGGGGAGATCGCGAATATCGGCTTGATGCATGCGCCGGCGGACGGCTACACCATCGGCGTCGTGAACCTGCCTGCCATGGCATTCGGCCCGCTGTACCGCAAGACGCAGTTCGACCCCGGCGCGCTTCGCCTGGTGGCGCGCGTGCTGAGCGACCCGACCATTCTCGTGGCCCGCAAGGACAGCCCGTACAGCACACTGGGCGATGTCGTGGCGGCGCTGAAGAAGCGCCCCGGCGCGCTGACGTTCGGCCACAACGGCGTCGGCACCAACGGCCACCTCGCCTTGCTGCAACTGCAGAACGCCGGCGGCGTGAAGCTGACCGACATCCCGTTCAACGGCACATCCCAGTCGAAGACGGCGCTCTTCGGCGGGCATATCGATTTCGCCGCCGTCACCACGGGCGAGATGCAGGACGCCGGCAAGGAAGCGGTGCCGCTCAAGATCCTGGCCCAGATGAGCGACCGGCGTGCCGCTTCGCTGCCCAATGTGCCCACCGCGAGAGAGCAGGGCATCGACGACGTCATGCCGGCGGAGCGCGGCATCGCGGTGCCGGCGGGCGTTGCCGGGCCGGCGGTCGCCAGGCTGGCGGCGGCCATCGAGGCCACGCTGAAGGACCCCGAATACCTGAAGAAAGCGGGCAACGACGCGCCTGTGCTCGCCTATCTCAAGGGCGACGAATGGGCCAGGGAGATTGCCGGGCGCCAGGCGGTCCTGCGCAAGCTGGCCGGCAGCATGCCCAAAGAGTAATGGCGCAATGGCGCCACCTGGCCGGCGCTTGCCCGCAGCCTTTTTTTCCCCTTCCACGATAGCAACGACATGTGCCCTGAAATGCCTGAGCTGACCGCACCCACCGGCGCAACCGCGCGACACCGGCTGTTCCTCGGCCTGTTCCTCTTCTGCGCGGCCACGGTTGCCGCGGCCGAGACCTTTCCCGCCAAGCCGATCCATCTCATCGTGCCCTACGCTTCCGGCGGCACCACGGATATCGTCGGCCGCGCGATGGCGCTGGAACTGGGCAAGCGGCTGGGCCAGCCGGTGGTGGTGGACAACCGCGGCGGCGCCGGCGGCATGATCGGCGCCGCGGCGGTGGCGCGCGCCGACCCGGACGGCTACACGCTCGGCATCGCGACGGTGAGCACGCTGGCGACCGCGCCGCTGACTTCCCGCAAGCCAAGCTACGACGCCATGACCGATTTCACGCCGATCTCGCTCATCGCGTTCGTGCCGAACGTGCTGACGGTGAACCCCGGCGTTCCCGCCCGCTCGATGGCCGAGTTCATCGCCCTGCTCAAGGCGAATCCCGGCAAGTACTCGTACGCGACTTCCGGCGTCGGCAGCATTGCCCACCTGGACGGGGAGCTGTTCAAGCGGCTGACCCAGACGCAGATGACGCACGTGCCGTACCGCGGCTCCGGGCCCGCGCTCAGCGATACCGTCGCCGGGCAGGTGGCGGCGCAGTTCGACAACGTGACTTCCTCGCTGGCTTTCATCAAGTCGGGCAAGCTGCGCGCGCTGGCGGTGGCGTCGACCAGGCGGATCCCCGAGTTGCCGGATGTCCCGACCTATGCGGAGGCCGGCCTGCCGGAAATGAACAATATGGCGTGGTTCGGCCTGGTCGGTCCCAGGAATCTCCCGCCCGAGGTGCGGAAGATCCTGGGCGACGCGGTCACGAACGCGCTGCGCAGCCCGGAATTCGTTGCCGTGCTCCAGCGCAACGGCGCGGTGCCGCAGCCGCTCACCACGGAAAAATTCGTCGAGATCATTCATCGTGAATACAAGCTGCGCGAGAAGATCGTGGTGTCGCAGCACATTACCGCCGACTGACCCGAGATGCCTGGAAACGCCATGCCAACCTCCTGGCTATCGCTGCTGTACGTGCCTGTCCATGATGCGCGCAAGACCGAGGCGGCCGTGCGCAGCGGTGCCCACGCCGCCATCCTGGATCTCGAGGATTTCGTCCCATACCCGCGCAAGGCCGAGGCCAGGGCGAACCTGCCCGCCGCCGCGGCGGCCTGCAAGGCTGCCGGCATGGGCGTGGTGGTGCGCATCAACCGCCGCATCGACCTCGCCGTGCTCGACATCGAGCACGCCGCCGGCGCGGACGTGGACGCCATCATGGTGACCAAGACGATGGGCGCCCAGCACCTGCAGCTCATCGACGAGCTGGTCGGCGCGTGGGAGCAGCGCGGCCGGCGCGCGGCCGGCAGCATCCGGCTGATCGCGCTGGTGGAAACGGCCGCCGCCATCGGCCGGATGCAGGAGATCTGCGGGGCAACGCCCCGCCTCGCCGCGGTCGGGCTGGGGGGCGAGGACATCGCCAAGGAATGCGCGATGGTGTCCTCGGAAGACACGCTGCGGCTGCCGAAGCAGCAGATGATCTTCGCCGCCGTGGCCGCCGGCATCGTGCCGATGGGGTATCTGGCGAGCGTGGTCGACTACAGGAGCCCGGCCGAATTCGCGGCCATGGTGAAGCGCTCCAGGGCCTTCGGCTTCCAGGCGGCCACCTGCGTCAACGCCGAGCAGGTCGCCATCGTCAACGACGCGTACGCGCCCGCGCCGCACGAAATCGAACTGGCCAGCGCCGTGGCCGCCAGCCGCCGCGCGGGCGTGGCGGGCGACGACCATGGCGCCTTGCCGCAGGAACTGGCGTTCGAACTGAGGCGGTCGGAGATGCTCCTTGCGCGCGGGAGCCGGAACCGATGACCGCCACGAATCCACCCGCGGCCGCGCGCGCGGCCACACCAGCCGCGCTGCGCGCGTCCCTGCGCGATATGCTGCGCGACGAGCCGTTCATCGTCGCGCCCGCCGTGCACGACGTCTTCAGTCTCCGCCTGGTCGAGCAGGCCGGCTACCGGAGCGCCTGCATCAGCGGCGCCATGCTGTCCTACGGGCTGCTTGGCGTGCCGGACATCGGCCTGCTGACGCTCAGCGAAACGGTCGAGCACTGCCGCCGCCTGGCCAGGGCGTCATCCATCCCCGTCACCGCGGACGGCGACGCCGGCTTCGGCAATGCCAGGGGCGTCCATTACGCGGTGGAGCTGTTCGAGGAAGCGGGCGCCGCCGGCCTCAACCTCGAGGACCAGGTGGTGCCCAGGCGCTGGGGCGCGCAGGCCGCGAAGGAAGTCGTCTGCGTGGCGGAGATGGTGTCCAAGATCCGCGCGGCGTGCGCGGCCCGGCGCGACGGCAATTTCCTCATCATTGCCAGGACGGACGCCTTCGCATGCGAGTCCGCCGCGCAGGTGGTCGCGCGCGCGCAGGCCTATGAGCAGGCCGGCGCGGACCTGATCTTGCCGATTGCGCCGCGCAGCGGGGAGCACGTCGAACAACTGGTCCGGGCGCTGGAGATCCCGGTCACGCTCAGCATCGGGACCGGGCTGGCGCCCAGCCCGTCGTCGGCCAACCTGCCGCTGGAGCGGATTCGCAGCCTCGGCGTGCGCCGGGTCAGCCTGACCACCTTGCTGCCCGGCGCCGCCGCCCAGGGCATGGCCGAGGGCCTGCAAGCGCTGACCCGGTCCCTGAACGGGGAAATCCTCGACCCCGAGCGCGAACTGGCCACGCGCGGCGTGCGTCGCTTCGATGCCTTGTTCGCAGCGGCGGCTCAGGCGGCGTTCGAAGACGAGCTGCTGCAACGGTAGGCTTGCGCGGGCGGCATAGCGCCGTTCCCGGGAAATTCACTCTTATCCATTTCCCAGGGAACGCCGGGTGCCGTTGCCTGTCTATGCAGTGCATCCGCGTTACAATGCTGCCGCGCACCATTGGTGCGCGGCCCGCATCGAGCGGCTGCCGCGCCACCTGAACCGCCTCCGTTCCGCCCCCGATCCATGCGACCCCTGCTGCTCCTGCTGACCGTGTTTTGCCTGTCTCTGCTGTCCTTCGGGGCGGCGGCGAACGTGCACGCGGGCAGCGCGCAACTCGAGGCAGCCGGTGCGGCGGCCCGCGCGCAGGCGCATGCCCAGGCACTGCCGCGCGCGCTCGACGGACTGGACGCCGGCGCCGACCTGGGCCGCGTGGTGGCGCCCGGCGACGACGGCCTGATGGCCGAGGCCGAACCTGACGCGGTGGCGCAGGACGATCCGCCCGGCTACTGCGAGATCTGGTCCGCCGACCTGCTCGATCCGCTCGACCTGCTCGACGAGATCGAGGAATCCAGCGCGCTGTTCGCGCTGCCCGCCGTGCGCGTTTCGCTGCCGCCCACCGAGCGCGCGCAGCAGCTCCCCCCACACCCGGCACCGTTGCCGGCGGCGTTCTTCAAGCCCCCCATCTCCCTGATCTGACAGCCCCGGCAGTCCCGGGCGCGCATCGCGCGCGCCCGGGATGCATTCCCATTGCCTGGGCGCCCGGGCCCGGTCGCGCTTGCGATCGCGGGCCGACTGCCGGCGCGCGCCGTCTGCGCGCCGGCGGCGGGTGCGCAGCCGTCTTGCCTGCCCCCCTTTGTCATGCAGATCAAACAGATCAAACAAATCAAACACATCCGACGCATCGCCATGTATTCCATGGTGGCGTGGCTGTCGCTCGGCGCCTTGCCGGCCCTGGCGGCGCAGACGTTCACCCTGCCCGAACTGCTGTCCTTGTCGCAGTCCACCAACAAGGGCGTCGAGGCGGCCCAGGCCGGCGTCGATGCCGCCAGCGCCGCCGTGACCAGCGCGCGGGCCTATCCCAACCCGCAGGTGGAAGTGCTGTACGGCCGGCTGTCGCCGCGCAGCGCCGGCGTGGCCGGCGGCCCCGCGCCGACGGTGGCGATCACCCAGAAGCTGGATTATCCGCAGCAGCGCAGGCTGCGCGCGGACATGGCCGGGCGCAGCCTGGAAGCCACCGAAGCGGGCCGCCAGGCCTTCAAGGCCGAGCTGGCCGCGCGCGTCAAGACCGCGTATTTCGAGGTGCTGCGCCGCGAGACCGAGCAGGCCGCGGCGCAGGACGACCTCGCCATGATGCGGCAGATCCATGACCGCGCGCGCCTCCGCGTGGAAGTGGGCGAGGCGCCGCGCTATGAGCTGATCAAGGCCGAGACCGAGCTGCTGAGCGCGCAGAAGACGCTGCAGAGCGCCCATCTGCGGGTCAAGCAGGCCAAGGCGGCGCTGCGCCAGCAGGTCGGCGGCGCCATGCCGGCCGACTATGCGGTGGCCGGCAGCCTGGGCGTGCAGGCGCCGCTGCCGGCCCTGCCGGTGCTGCGCGATGCGCTGGGCGGCACCAATGCCGAACTGGCGCAGCGCCGCCTCGAGGCGGACCGCGCCAGCCTGGCGGTGGACTACCAGCGCTCGCTGCGGCTGCCCGAGCTGGCGCTGCGCGCCAGCGCCGCGCGCGAGCCCGACAACACCGTGTCGCAGGTCGGCGTGACCCTGACCATCCCGCTGTGGGACCGCCGCCAGGGCCCGGTGGGCGAAGCCACCGCGCAGGCGATCCAGGCGCGCACCGCGCTGGAGCTGCGCGAGTTCGAGCTGATGCAGGAGCTGGAGACCGCCTACCGCCAGTACGAGATCACGCAGGCGCAGGTCAGCGCGCTGGAAGGCGGCATCGTGCGCCAGGCGGAGTCCGCGCTGGCGGTTGCCGAGTCGGCCTACCGCTTCGGCGAGCGCGGCATCCTCGACTACCTGGACGCCCAGCGCGTGCTGCGCGGCGCGCGCAGCGACCTGATCGCGGCCCAGTACGAACTGCAGACCGCCACCATCCAGATCGAGAAGCTGCTGTCGAGCGTGCCCGGCCATGCCGAGGCACCGACGGCTCCCGCGGCTCCCGCGGTTTCTCCTGCTCCCACGGCACCTACGGAACACAACTAAGCATGCGTCCCCATTTCCTTCTTTCCCTGACGGCAACCGCAGCCTTGCTGTTTTCCCTGGCCGGCTGCTCCGACGATCCCGCGCCCGCCGCCGAGGCGCCCAAGCCGCCGCCGGGCGTGGTCAAGCCCGAGCCCGGCCTGCAGCAGACGCTGAAGGTGGCGCCGGTCGCCACCAGCGCCTTCAGCGAGGTGCTGCGCGTGGCCGGCCGCATCGATTTCGACGAACAGCGCGTGGCTCGCATCGGCGCCAGCGTGACCGGCCGCGTGACCGACCTCTACGGCATCCTCGGCCAGGAGGTCAAGGCCGGGCAGGTGCTGGCGCGCCTGCACAGCAGCGAGCTGGGCACCGCGCAGCTCGCCTTCCTCAAGGCCGAGTCGCAGACCGATCTGCAGGCCCGCAACGCCGAGCGCGCGCGCCAGTTGTTCGCCGCCGACGTGATCGGCCGCGGCGAGCTGCAGCGGCGCGAGAGCGAGCTGGCGATCGCCTCGGCCGAGATGCGCGCCTACCGCGACCAGCTGCGCGTGCTGGGCATGTCGGCCGCGGCGGTGGCGCAGCTGGCCAGGAGCGGCAGCATCGATTCCTACTCGCCGGTGTTCTCCAGCATCAGCGGCACGGTGGTGGAGCGCAACGTGGCGCAGGGCCAGGTGGTGCAGCCGGCCGACGCGCTCTACACCGTGGCCGACCTGTCGCGCGTGTGGGTGGTGGCGGAGGTGCCCGAGCAGCAGGCCGCGCTGGTGGCCGAAGGCCAGAGCGTGGACATCGAGGTGCCGTCGCTGGGCAACGGCGCCGGCCAGAAGCAGATCACCGGCAAGCTGATCTACGTGGGCCGCACCGTCAACCCGCAGACGCGCACTGTGCTCGTGCGCACCGAGCTGGAAAACAAGGAGGGGCGCCTCAAGCCCGCCATGCTGGCCAGCATGCTGATCAACAGCGCGCCCACCGAGCAGCTGGTGATCCCCGAATCCGCCATCGTGCGCGACGGCAACGACGAGCTGGTCTACGTGGAGCAGGCCGGCGGCCTGTACCGCCTGGCCAAGGTCAAGCTCGGCGCGGAGAGCGACGGCATGCGCGTGGTGCATGGCGGCGTGAAGGCGGGCGACCGCATCGTGGTGGACGGCGCCTTCCATCTCGACAACGAGCGCAAGCGCCTGGAACAGGGGTAAGCGGCCATGATGAAATCCCTTGTGGAAGCCGCCATCAAGCAGCGGCTGGTGGTGTGCGTGCTGGCGGTGGTGCTGTTCTTCTTCGGCCTGCGCGCGGCCACCAAATTGTCGGTGGATGCCTTCCCCGACGTGACCAACGTGCAGGTGCAGATCGCCACCGAGGCCACCGGCCGCTCGCCGGAGGAAGTGGAGCGCTTCGTCACCGTGCCGATCGAGATGGCCATGACCGGCCTGCCGGGCCTGGAGGAAATGCGCTCGCTCAACAAGGCGGGCCTGTCGCTGATCACGCTGGTCTTCACCGATGCGACGGACGTGTACTTCGCCCGCCAGCTGGTGATGGAGCGCCTGATCGAGGTGGGCGGGCGCATGCCCGAGGGCGTGACACCGGTGCTGGGCCCGGTCTCCACCGGCCTGGGCGAGGTCTACCAGTACACGCTCGACCGCGCCGACGACGGCGGCCGCGCGCTGACCACGGAAGAGCTTTCCGAGCGCCGCATCGCCCAGGACTGGGTGGTGCGCCCGCTGCTGCGCTCGATTCCCGGCGTGGCCGAGATCAACTCGCAGGGCGGCTTCGTCAAGCAGTACCAGGTGCTGGTCAATCCGGACCGCATGCGGCATTACCAGATCACGCTGCAGCAGGTCTACCAGTCGCTTGCGCGCAACAACGCCAACTCCGGCGGCGGCGTGCTGCCGCACTATGCCGAGCAGTACCTGATCCGCGGCGTGGGCCTGGCCAAGGGAGTGGACGACATCGGCAGCATCGTGCTCAAGGAAGTCGCCGGCACGCCGGTCTACGTGCGCGACGTGGCCGAGGTGACCATCGGCCACGAGGTGCGCCAGGGCGCGCTGGTCAAGAACGGCGAGACCGAGTCGGTGGGCGGCATCGTGATGATGATGCGCGGCGGCAACGCCAAGGAAGTGGTAAGCCGGGTCAAGGCCCGCGTGGCCGAGATCAACGAGCGCGGCATGCTGCCCGGCAAGCTGCAGATCGTGCCGTACTACGACCGCAGCGAGCTGGTGGACTCCGCGCTGTGGACGGTGACCAAGGTGCTGCTCGAAGGCGTGGTGCTGGTGGTGATCGTGCTGTTCCTGTTCCTGGGCGACGTGCGCTCGTCGGTGATCGTGCTGGCCACGCTGGTGCTCACGCCGCTGCTGACCTTCATGGTGATGAACCAGGTGGGGCTGTCGGCCAACCTGATGTCGCTGGGCGGCCTGGCCATCGCCATCGGCCTGATGGTGGACGGCTCGGTGGTGGTGGTGGAGAACGCGTTCGAGCGGCTCGGGCACCGCGGGCAGTCCGGCCTGACCAAGACCGAGATCCTGGTCAAGGCGGTGCAGGAGGTGGCCACGCCGGTGATCGTGGGCGTGGGCATCATCATCCTGGTGTTCCTGCCGCTGATGACGCTCACCGGCATGGAAGGCAAGATGTTCGCGCCGCTGGCGTTCACCATCTCGATCGCGCTGGCGATCTCGCTGTTCCTGTCGCTCACGCTGTCGCCGGTGCTGTCGTCCTATCTGCTCAAGGGCGGCGCCGAGCACGACACGCGCCTGATCGCGTTCATGAAGCGCCATTACCTGCGCATGCTGCACTGGGCGCTGGCCAACAGCCGCAAGACGGTGACCGGCGCGGTGCTGGCGTTCATGGCCACCGTCGGCATCGTGCCGCTGCTCGGCACGTCCTTCATCCCCGAGATGAAGGAAGGCTCCATCGTGCCGGCGCTGGACCGCGTGCCGAACATCTCGCTGGAGGAATCCATCAAGCTGGAGATGGCCGCCAACAAGCTGGTGCTGTCCGTGCCCGGCGTGAAGTCGGTGGTGTCCGGCGTGGGCCGCGGCGAAAGCCCGGCCGACCCGCAGGGCCAGAACGAGTCCACGCCGATCGCCAGCCTCAAGGACCGCGACGAGTGGCCCGACGGCTGGACCCAGGACGACATCGCCAACGGCATCCGCGAAAAGCTCAAGGCCATTCCCGGCGTGCAGATCGTGATGGCGCAGCCGATCTCCGACCGCGTCGACGAAATGGTCAGCGGCGTGCGCTCGGACGTGGCGGTGAAGGTGTTCGGCGACGACCTCGACAAGCTGCGCGACCTGGCCGGCGAGATCGCGCGCGTGGCCGGCGGCATCCAGGGCTCGCAGGACATCCGCATCGAGCGGATTTCCGGGCAGCAATACCTGTCGATCGAGATCGACCGCCAGGCCATTGCCCGCTACGGGCTCAACGTGTCCGACATCCACGACATCATCGAGATCGCCATCGGCGGCAAGCGCGCCACCGACATCTTCGAGGGCGAGCGCCGCTTTGCCGCGGCCGTGCGCCTGCCGGAGGACTTCCGCGACAACGTGCAGGCCATCCGCCAGCTGCTGGTGGCCACGCCCAACGGCATCCAGGTGCCGCTGCAGAGCGTGGCGAAGATCGAGGTCACCGACGGCCCCGCGCAGATCAGCCGCGAAATGGCCAAGCGCCGCGTGGTGGTGATGATCAACGTCAAGGACCGCGACCTGGGCGGTTTCGTCGCCGAGCTGCAGCAGGCGGCCGGCAGCAAGGTCAAGCTGCCGGAAGGCTATTACCTCGAGTGGGGCGGCCAGTTCCAGAACATGGAACGCGCCATGGGCCACCTGAAGATCATCGTGCCGGTCACCATCGCCGCGATCTTCTTCCTGCTGTTCCTGCTGTTCAACTCGGTGCGCTTCGCCACGCTGATCATCACCGTGCTGCCGTTCGCCTCCATCGGCGGCATCATCGGGCTGTTCGTCACCGGCGAGTACCTGTCGGTGCCGGCCTCGGTGGGCTTCATCGCGCTGTGGGGCATGGCCGTGCTCAACGGCGTGGTGCTGGTGTCGTACATCCGCACGCTGCGCGACTCCGGCCTGTCGCTGGACGACGCGGTGGTGCAGGGCGCGACCCAGCGCTTCCGCCCGGTCATGATGACGGCCACCATCGCCATGCTGGGGCTGGTGCCGTTCCTGTTCTCCACGGGGCCGGGCTCGGAGGTGCAGCGCCCGCTGGCGGTGGTGGTGATCGGCGGACTGATCACCTCCACCCTGCTGACGCTGGTGATGGTGCCGACGCTGTACCGCTGGTTCGACAACCGCAAGCCGGACCCGAGCAAGGACGCGCCGGTCTGAAGCCCGGCGCCTAGCGCCAGCGGTCGTCGATGACCGCCTTGGGCGCCTCGCCGCGTTCCTGCGCCAGCGACGGGTAATCGGTGTAGCCGCGTTCCCCGCCGCCGTAGAACGTGGCGGGGTCCGGCGTATTCAGCGGCGCTTGCGCGAACAGGCGCGCCGGCAGGTCGGGGTTGGCGATGAACGGCCGCCCGAAGGCGATCAGGTCCGCCGTGCCGGCTTCCAGCCAGTGCTCGGCGGACTGCCCGTTGAAGCCGCCCGCGATCATCAGCACGCCGCGGTAGGTGCGCCGGATCAGGTCGATCATGCGCTGCGCGCGTTCCTCGGGCGGCACGCCGCGCTCGACCGACGCCGTCGCCGGATTGACGATATGCAGGTAGGCAAGCCCGTAGTCGTTGAGCTTGCCGGCGATATAGGCGAAGGTCGCCTCGGGATCGTCGTCGTGCATGTCGTTGAACGTGCTCAGCGGCGACAGGCGCACGCCGACCTTCTGTGGCCCGCAGGCTTCGCACACGCTGTCGAGCACCTCGAACAGCAGCCGGGCGCGCTGCGCCGGCGCGCCGCCGTATTCGTCCGTGCGCCGGTTGGTGCCCGACGAGATGAACTGGTCGAGCAGGTAGCCGTTGGCGGCGTGCACTTCGATGCCGTCCATGCCGGCTTTCATCGCGTTGCGGGCGCCCCGCCAGTACTGCCGCACCAGGTAGGGCATCTCTTCGAGCTGCAGCGCGCGCGGCGTGACGCAGGGCGCGAGCTCGCCCTCGCCGCGCTCGTTCTCGATGAAGGTCTCGGCATTGGGCTTGACGGGCGACGGCGCGACGGGCGGCATCTGGTCAGGCTGCAGCGACGGGTGGGAAATGCGGCCCACATGCCACAGTTGCATGAACATCAGTCCGCTGGCCTCATGCACGGCATCGGCCACGCGGCGCCAGCCCTCCACCTGCTCGCGGCTGTGGATGCCGGGCGTCCAGGCGTAGCCCTGGCCCTGCAGCGACACCTGAGTGGCCTCCGTGATGATCAGCGCGGCCGAGGCGCGCTGCGCGTAGTAGCAGGCATTGAGCGGCGCCGGCACGTTGCCCGGCTGGCCCGCGCGCGAACGTGTCAGCGGTGCCATGACGACGCGGTGGCGCAGCGTGTAAGGGCCGACCTTGAGCGGTTCGGACAGCTTGAGCGGACGCTGCTCCTGAGCGCGCGCGGCGGCCCCGGCGGCGGTATCTGTATCCGGCATGACTTCACTCCTTGTGTGATGTGACGCACTGGACTGCCTGCGGCGCGGGTCGGCGCTGCGAACGGAACCGCGGCGGGTGGCCACCGCTAAAGATTAGTGTCCGTCCTGCAGGTCTGCCAGGTCGAATGCCTGGCGGCATGGCGGGCACTGCGCAGGCGCCGTTGCCGGGGCGGCGAAGCCGCCGGGCTCACAAAACCTCTGGACAATTGCCACGGTTGTTGTACAATCCGGCCTCCGTTGTATCGCCGTTGTATCGGCTCCAGTTCCCCGATAGCTCAGTCGGTAGAGCGCCGGACTGTTAATCCGTAGGTCCCTGGTTCGAGCCCAGGTCGGGGAGCCAAGAAATTCAAGGGCTTACAGCGTTTTCGCTGTAAGCCCTTTTCCATTTGCGGATTCAGGGACACGCCAAGGATACGGTTCCCGCCGGTCCTGATCCTTCCGGATCCGGCTTTCCTTTCCCTTTCCCTTTCCATCTCCTTCGGGTGCCTGTTCAGCCCACGCTGCCGGCGAACCGAAGATCCAGCCGCTCCCGCCTGAAGGCGTCCACGACGAAATCGGCGAACACGCGCGTCTTGGCCGACATGGGCGTCCGCGATGCGTAGTAGAGCGCTATCGCGCCGGCATCCGCATACCAGTCCGGAAGCAGCCGGACCAGCCCGCCAGGATCTTTTCGAAACGACTTCTAAGCCTCGAAGGCGAAAGGGCTGACGCCGGTCCGCCCATATCCCTGTTGCGCGACGGCGGCGTCGAGCGCGAGCGTGGCAAGGTCGTCCGCGCAGACCTCCACGTGCTCGTCATGCTCGCGATAGAACGCCTTGAGGAACCCCAGGCAGTCGCCGCAGCTTTCGGCCTTGACCGGCGCCTTGAGGTCATCGAGGCTCCAGTAGTCCAGCCTGGCGGCGCTGGCGCAGTTGGAGCACTTTGCCCGCACCATGTGCCAGCGGGTCTCGCAGAGCGAGCAGTGAAGGTACCGCAGGCCGGCGCGGTCGCCGTTCAGGATGAGGCTGCCGGCCGGGGCACTGCCGCAAAGCGGGCAGACGTGGCTCTCCTGCCGCGGGCCCGGCTCCTGAGATCCGTCCAGGACGAAGTCGGCATACTGCGCCGCGGTGAGCGACAGCGCGGTCCAGAGGAACAGCGCGGCCCCCGCGCCGATCCCGGCGGACTTTCCGTCAAGCAGCTTCGCCGCCATCTGCTCCAGGGCCGCGTCACCGGCGCGGCGCAGCGGCTCGAGCGCGTCAAGCACGCTCTGCGGCGCGGCCGCGCGCGCGTGGTCGAGCAACTGGCCGAGCGCGGCCAGCCAGTATGCCCGCGCGGGCTCCTCGCCCAGGCCGGCGCGTACCGGGCGGGTGGTGTCGCCGCGCGGGCCGGGGCCTGCCGGCCGTTGCAGCGGCTCGCCGAGAAGCAGGTCGCGCTGCCGGTCGACCAGCGCCGCGACGAAGAGCAGGTAGCCGGCTTCCGGATGGTCCTTGGCCAGGTGCCGCAGGCGGGCGGAGCGGTGGGCGTAGAGAACGTCCAGTGCCGGGCGCAGCAGCGGCTCGATGTCCTTGACGCCAGGGCTGCGCTTGTCCAGCGCGACGGTGTCCGTAACGAGCCGGTTCATGGCTGGCGCCCGTTGGATTTGCCGGCGCCGGCGACTTCGTCGTACCAGCGGTCATGGTGATGCCGCGCCCACGCACGCGACACGTAGCCGGTCAGCATGCCGGAAATGGAGCCGCGCACCCAGATCGCCAGATACACGTGGCCGACGATCAGGAGCACCAGCCCGATGCCCGCCACCGCGTGCAGCAGCAGCGCCAGGCGGATGACGGGAATCGGGAAGAACTCGGAAAAGTAGCGGCGCCAGATGACCAGGCCGCTGGCCAGCAGCGCGGCGATGGCCAGCATGATGAGCCAGAACAGGATCTTCTGGCCGGCGTTGTACTTGCCGATCCGCAGCTTGTGCGCGCCGGAGGTGTTGAGCAAGACCGCCTTCACGTTGCGGAACCAGAGGCGGTCGCTCTTGACCAGCACGTTGTGGCGGGCGAAGCGCGCGAACATGAAGGCGAGCAGGATGAACACCAGGATGCCCAGGAACGGGTGCAGCACCCGCGCCAGCTGCGGGGTGCCGAGCACGCCCGCCAGCCAGCTCATGCTGGGGAAGAACCACGACAGGCCGGACAGCGCCACGGGAATGAAGCAGGCCACCATCAGCCAGTGGCACAGGCGCTCGGCGAACCCGGTGCGCAGGATCGGTTCTTTTTCGGTCATGGCGTCACTCCTCCGTCGCCGCGGTCTTGCGGCTGGCCGCCTGCGGGTCGTCCGGCTCGTCGTCCGGCGCCTTGGGGACGTTGGGCCCCACGCCCACGTAGTGCGTGAGGAAGCCTGCCACGGTCGCCGCGAAGGCCAGGCCGGCCACGGGCTTGAGCCAGTCCTTCCAGCCCCGGACCACCGCGCTGATCTTCGGGTCCCGCGGCAGCTTGTGGTACAGCTCGGGCTTGTCCGCATGCTGGAGCACGTACATGACGTGCGTGCCGCCGACGCCTTGCGGGTCATAGAGCCCGGCGCCGCCGTAGCCGCGGGTCTTCAGTTCTTCGACGCGGCTCGCGCCGAGCACCTTCATGTCTTCCTTGCTGCCGAAGCTGATGGCGCCGGTAGGGCAGGTCTTCACGCAGGAGGGCTCCTGTCCCACGCCGACGCGGTCGGAGCACAGCGTGCATTTGTAGGCCTTGTTGTCCTGCTTGCTGATGCGCGGCACGTCGAACGGGCAGCCCGCCACGCAGTATCCGCAGCCGATGCAGTGTTCCGACTGGAAGTCGACGATGCCGTTGGCGTACTGGACGATCGCGCCGGGGCTCGGGCAGGCCTTCAGGCAGCCGGGGTCCTCGCAGTGCATGCAGCCGTCCTTGCGGATCAGCCATTCCAGCTTGCCGTTCTCGTGCTCGACCTCGTCGAAGCGCATCAGCGTCCAGGTCTGCGGGCCGAGGTCGGCGGGGTTGTCGTAGACGCCGACGTTGTGTCCGACCTCGTCGCGCAGGTCGTTCCATTCGGAGCAGGCGACCTGGCAAGCCTTGCAGCCGATGCACACGGAGACGTCGATGAGCTTGGCCACCTCGGTCTGGTGCTCGCGGGCGCGGGGCGCCGGCGTGAAGTTGCTGGTCGCCGAGCGCCGGATGATGTTCTGGGATTGCATTGACATGGCGATCAGGCTTTTTCGATGTTGACCAGGAAGGCTTTGTACTCGGGGGTTTGCGAATTGGCATCGCCGACGCTGGGGCTGAGCGTGTTGGCCAGGAAGCCCTTGCGCGTCGCGCCCTCGTAGCCCCAGTTGCAGGGGATGCCGATCTGCTCGAGGTCCTGGCCGGCGACCTTCAGCGTTTTCACCCGCTTGGTGACCACGGCCTTGGCCTTGATGTACCCGCGCTTGGTCGTGATCTTGACCATGTCGCCGTGGGCGATGCCCTTGCGGGCCGCGAGCGCGGTGCCGATCTCCACGAACTGCTCCGGCTGCATGATGGCGTTCAGGCGGGAATGCTTGGTCCAGTGGCGGAACAGCTCGGTCAGGCCATAGGTGGTGGCCACGTACGGGAACTCGTCGCGCGTGCCCATGCGCTTGCGGTCATTGGGCAGGACCCGCGCGGTCGGGTTGTACGTCACCGCCGGATGCAGCGGGTTGCTCACGAGCGGACTCTCGGTCGGCTCGTAGTGCTCGGGGAAGGGGCCATCGACCATCCCGCCGACCGAGAACAGGCGTCCCACGCCCTCAGGCAGCATGATGAAGGGGCTGACGCCGCTGCCCGGCGCCGCCGTGAGCGGGTAGTCGGGCACGTCGCTGCCGGACCAGCGCCGGCCATCCCAGGACACGATGACGCGCTCCGGGTCCCACGGCTTTCCCATCGGATCGAGCGAGGCGCGGTTGTACAGGATGCGGCGGTTGGCCGGCCACGCCCAGGCCCAGCCCGGTGTCGCGCCGTGGCCGGTATCGGTGTTGTCGCGCCGGGCCATCTGGTTGCCGGCCTCGGTCCAGGAGCCGCAGAAGATCCAGTTGAAGCTGGCAGTGGAGCCGTCGTCGCGCAGTTGCGCGAATTCGGACAGCAGCTCGCCCTTGCGCGCGAAGACCTGGCCGCGGTCGTCGCGCAGGTCTTCGAGCGCGTAGCCGTTCGCTTCCTTGGCGACTTCTTCCGGCTCCGGGTTGTACGGGTCGCGGTAGTCCCACGTCATGTTCAGCACGGGCTCCGGGCAGGCGCCGCCTTCCCGGGCATAGAGCTCGCGCAGCTTCATGAAGATGCCGCCGAGGATGCGGCCGTCGTGGCGCGCTTCGGCGGGGGGCTCGGCGCCGGCGAAATGCCACTGCAGCCAGCGGCCGGAATTGACGATCGCGCCGTTTTCCTCGGCGAAGCAGGAAGAGGGCAGGCGGAAGACTTCGGTCTGGATCGCGGACGTGTCGACGTCGTTGAACTCGCCGTAGTTGCGCCAGAACGTCGACGTCTCGGTCTGCAGCGGGTCGATGATGACGAGGAACTTGAGCTTCGCCAGCGAGGCGCGGATCTTGTTCGAATCCGGCATGGCGGCGATGGGATTGAAACCCTGCGCAATGTACCCGTTGACCTTGCCTTCGTACATGCGGTCGAAGAAGGCCAGCATGTCGTAGCTCTTGTCCCACTTGGGCAGCCAGTCGTAGCCCCAGTCGTTGGCGCGCGTGGCATGCTCGCCGTAGAGGCTTTTCATCAGGCTGACGAAGAACTTGGGCGTGTTCTTGTAGTAGTTCACCTGGCCGGGCAACTGCTCGGCGGGGGTGCTGGCCTCGAGATACTGGGCCAGCGTCTGCTGGCCGTCCGACGGCAGGTTGAGGTAGCCCGGCAGGCGCAGCGACAGCAGGCCCAGGTCGGTGTAGCCCTGGATGTTCGAGTGGCCGCGCAGCGCGTTCACGCCGCCGCCCACCATGCCGATGTTGCCGAGCAGCAACTGGATCATCCCCGAGCCGCGGATGATCTGCGCGCCGCTGCTGTGGTGCGTCCAGCCCAGCGCATAGAGGAACGTGGCGGTGCGGTTGGGGGCGCTGGTCGAGGCCATGATCTCGCAGATCCGCAGGAAGTCTTCCCGCGGCGTGCCGCAGATCGCCGAGACCATTTCCGGCGTGTAGCGCGAGACGTGCGCCTTCAGCAGGTTGAATACGCAGCGGGGATGCGTGAGTGTCGGGTCCTGGAGGGCATGGCCGTTGGCGTCCAGCTCGTAGAGCCACGTGCGGTTGTCGTATTTCCCGGTGGCGCTGTCGAAGCCGCTGAACAGGCCCTCGTCGAAGCGGTAGCCTTCGCTGACGATCAGGCTGGCGTTGGTATAGGCCTTGACGTAATCGTGCTGGATCTTGTCGTGGTCGAGCAGGTACTTGACCATGCCCATCAGGAAGGCCACGTCCGAGCCGGCCCGGATCGGCGCGTAGATGTCGGCGACCGACGCGCTGCGGTTGAAGCGCGGGTCCACCACGATCACCTTGGCGCCGTTGCGGATCTTGGCCTCGATGACCCACTTGAAGCCGACCGGGTGCGCTTCGGCGGGGTTGCCGCCCATGATCAGAATGACGTTGGCGTTCTTGATGTCGACCCAGTTGTTCGTCATCGAGCCGCGGCCGAACGTCGGCGCCAGCGCCGATACGGTGGGGGCGTGGCAAACGCGCGCCTGGCAATCCAGGCCCAGGATGCCCAGCGCCCGCGCGAACTTGAAATCGAGTATGCCGGTCTCGTTGCTCGCCGCCGACGAGGCCAGCATGCCGCTCGACAGCCAGCGGTTGACCAGCTCGCCTTTCTCGTTGCGGACGATGAAGTTCTGGTCGCGGTCGTCCTTGAGCAGGCGGGCGATGCGCGTGGTGGCCTCGTCCCAGCTGATGCGCTTCCATTCGTTGGAGCCCGGGGCCCGATATTCCGGGTATTTCAGGCGGTTCTCGCTATGAATGAAATCCACCAGGCCGGCCCCCTTGGGGCACAGCGAGCCGCGGCTGACCGGATGGTCGGGGTCGCCTTCGATGTGGAAAATGCTGGCCTTTGCATTCTTGGCACCGTCGCCCACGCTGTACATCAGGATGCCGCAGCCGACCGAGCAATAGGTGCAGTTGTTGCGTGTTTCCTTGGCGCGCAGCAGCTTGTATTGCCTGACTTCGGCCGCCGTTGCCGGAGTGGGCGCGAACCCCAGGGCCGTTGCCGTGGCGGTGGCCGCCCCTGCGCCGCATAGCTTGAGAAACTGCCTTCGTCCTGGATGCACGTTTCCGCGTGTGTTCGCGCGTGTTTTGGGGGCTTCGTTTGGCATTGGAATTGTATCCATACAAAAATTCGTATGTATGGATCTATAAAAGTTGCGAGAACTGTAGATCAAATTTCTCTGGATTGCCAGAGGTAGACCTTGGTGAAGATGTTTTATGGCGTGAAAAACACATATTTCGTGTCTTTTTACGGAAATATGGCATAAAGAACATATTGGCAGGCCCGGGAGGTTTTATCGATCAGCCCGCGCGCCGAGGAAAGACGAGTGGAGAGTTGCTGGCTTTGTCAAGTCATCTACTCGTTTAATTTCCATGCATTGGAGGCAATGCTACGCTCGATAGCCTATTTTTACATACATATTGTCACTGTATGGGTGTAAATCGGGCCTCCGCCGCGCCGGTCTGTGTCGATCGACGTCAGGCGTTTTCCCTTGCATGACTGCCGGGCCGCTGTGGCCCCGGGGCCGGTGCTTGCTTGTGCGAATGCGTGAATGCGAGGGCAGGTCCGGCCATCCGATTCGCGGCGGTGCGTCCAAATGTCGCAATTAATCCGGCACGGAATTGATTTGGCCTATTGGGATAAAAGTTATTTTTCATTGCGCAAAAATTGGCCCGTGAAATAATCGAAAAAAATAACCAGATCGCAAGGGGTTCGCTATGCTGTTTTCTAGAATGCGCGTAAGCACGCGGCTTTACGCTGGATTCGGTTTGATCTTCGCCGTCCTCGTCGCGGTAACTGCGGTGGCGATGGTCAAGGTCGATGTCATCAAGAGCGCGTTGCACGCCAATAGCGAGCGCCATGCCGTGATACAGCGCTATGCGATCGATTTCCGCGGCTCCGCGCATGACCGGTCGATCGCGGTGCGTGACGTGGTCCTGGCCGCAACGCCCGCCGAGCGTCAGAAGCAGGTCGAGTTCATCGCGGCCAGAGCCCGCCTCTATGCCGATTCGACCGCGGGCCTCGAGTCGTTGCTGGCATCCGCGAGGACATCGCAGGAGGTGCTGGCGCTGTATCGCGATATTCGCCAGGCCGAGGCTGCCGCGGTCGCCACCACCAATGCCATCATCGCGGGAACGACCGCCGATGCGCTTTCGCAGACCGCCATTCGCGAACTATTGTGGGAGCGCGCAAAACCGCAATACGAGCAATGGCTGGCCACCATCAACAAGCTGATCGATTTCGAGGAAAAGCGCATCCGCCAGGAAAATGACACGGCATTGTCCGAGGCCAGGGGTTTCCTGAATCTGATGCTTGCCGCGCTGGCGCTTGCACTGGTAATCAGCGCGTTGGTGGCGTGGCGGGTATCGCGCAGCATCCTGCGTCAACTGGGCGCGGAGCCGAGCGCGCTGGCCGAAGTCGCCCGGAATGTCTCGGAGGGAGACCTCAGTCCCTATGCCGACGGCAGGCAAGCACCGGCGGGCAGCGTGCTGGCGTCGCTGTCGATCATGCGTGAGAGCCTGGCCGGCGTGGTCGGCGACGTGCGCTCGGCATCCGATGTGCTGGCCACGGATTCGACCGGCATCGTGGAAGGCAACAGCGGCCTGATGCGGCGCACCGAGGCGCAGGCCGCAAGCCTGCAGCAGACGGCCGCGTCGATGAACCAGATGACGGGCATCGTCCGCAACAATGCGGAATCCGCCCGGCAGGCGGCCCAGCTTGCGGTTGCCGCGAACGAGGCGGCGCAGAAGGGCGGCGAGGCCGTCGGGCAGGTCGTCTCGACCATGAGCGAGATCGCGGCGAGCTCGAAAAAGATCGCGGACATCATCGGCGTGATCGACGAAATCGCCTTCCAGACCAATCTGCTCGCGCTGAACGCGGCGGTGGAAGCGGCGCGCGCGGGCGAACAGGGGCGCGGATTCGCCGTGGTGGCGGCAGAGGTGCGCCGGCTCGCGCAGCGTTGCGCGGGCGCGGCCAGGGAGATCAAGGCCCAGATCGATGCAAGTGTCTCCAGAGTCGAGGCAGGCTCCGGCCTGGTCGGCGCCACCGGCATGACGATGGCCGACATCGTGAGCCAGGTTCAGCGGGTTGCCGCGCTCATCGCGGAAATCAGCGCCGCGACCAGCGAGCAGACCGAAGGCATCGCGCAGGTCAACGACGCCGTGACCCAGCTCGATCAGGTGACTCAGGAGAACGCGGTGCTCGTCGAGCAAAGCGCCAGCGCCGTCGACGGGCTCAGGCACCAGGCAGCGCATCTGGCGGAAGTCGTGAGCGTGTTCAAGCTCGGTAGCCGGCCGCTGGCGGCCGCGGCATAGCGGCCGGACGGTCGTCCATGCGATCCACTCGCGTGTATGTGTTTGTGTCGTGATGCTGCAGGGGCCGGATCAAGAGTGCGCGGAGGCCATGCCGGGTAGGCGCCGCGCTTTCGCTTGGGTATGATGCTGGCCATACAAGTGATTTCATATGCCATACATTGTTTGTCTTGTATGGATCCTGCCATCACCTCCCAAACCAAGGAGAGCCCGCCATGTCCCATCCAGCGCCGTACCGCGCCGCCGTCGTTCAGGCCGGATCGTTGATCTACGACACGCCGGCCACGCTGGCCAAGCTGGCCGACCTGACCGGCGACGCGGCCAGGCGCGGCGCGAAGCTCGTGGTCTTTCCGGAGGCGTTCGTCGGCGGATACCCCAAGGGGCTCGATTTCGGCGCCCGGCTAGGCACGCGCAGCGACGAAGGGCGTGACGAATTCCGCCGTTATTACGAGGGCGCCATCGAGGAGGGCGGTCCGGCGTGTTCGCTCATTGCCGAGGCCGCGCGCGCGAACGGCGTGTACCTCGTCGTCGGCGTGATCGAGCGCGCCGGCGGCACGCTGTACTGCAGCGTCTTTTTCCATGGCCCCGACGGCAGCCTGCTCGGCAAGCACCGCAAGTTGATGCCGACGGCGCTGGAGCGCCTGGTATGGGGATTCGGCGACGGCTCCACGCTGCCGGTGCTGGATTCCGGGCTGGGGAAGATCGGCGCGGTGATCTGCTGGGAGAACTACATGCCGCTGCTGCGCACGGCCATGTATGCGCAGGGCGTGCAGGTGTACTGCGCCCCCACCGTCGATGCGCGCGACACCTGGCTGCCGACCATGCAGACCATCGCGCTCGAGGGCCGCTGCTTCGTCGTCTCCGCGTGCCAGTACATGACGTCGTCGGATTTTCCCGCCGGCCATCCGGCACGCGCGGCGGGCGCGGAGCAAAGCGTGCTGATTCGCGGCGGCTCGTGCATCGTGGATCCGCTCGGCAAGGTCCTGGTTTCCCCGTCCTTCGAGGGCGAAGGCATCTTTCTCGCGGAGATCGATCTGGGCGAAATCGCGCGCGGCAAATATGACCTGGACGTGGTCGGGCACTATGCGCGGCCGGACATCTTCCAGTTGAGCGTCAATCGCGCGCCCCAGTCCCCGGTTTCCTTCCTCGGCGAGGCGGGGCACGAGGCAGCGCCGTTTGCCCGGCCTGCCTGAGCGCCGGGTCTTGAGCGAGCCGAAGCCCGATGGCTCAGGCTCGCGCGGCAAGGCCGGGCGAGCCGCCCATATCCGGCAGCACGATGCCGGCTTCGCGCATGGCTGCCGCCACCCTGTCGGCATGTTCGGGTGACAACGGCGTGAGCGGGAGCCGGATGCCTTCGCGGATCAGGCCCATCCGCTGCATGGCCCACTTGACCGGTATCGGGTTCGATTCGACGAAAAGCGCCTGGTTGATCGCGGCCAGGCGGCGGCTCAGCCGGCGCACGGCGGGCACGTCGGCGGCGAGGGCGGCATCGCAGAGCTCGCGCATCGTGCCCGGCAGGATGTTGGCCGTCACCGAGATATTGCCGCAGGCGCCCATCAGGATCAGCGCCGCGGCGGTGGCATCGTCTCCGCTGTACACGGAGAATCCCGGCGGCAGCCGGTGGAACAGTTCGCTTGCGCGCGCGAGGTCGCCGGTCGCGTCCTTCAGGCCGACGATGCCGTCGACCTCGGCCAGCGCCAGAATCGTCTCCACGGTCATCTTGGCGATGGTCCGGCTCGGCACGTCGTACAGGATGATGGGCACCGCGCTGCGTTCGGCCACGGCGCGGAAATGCGCGTAGAGGCCGGCCTGCGTCGGCTTGTTGTAGTAGGGCACCACCGACAGGCAAGCCGCGACGCCGGCGTCCTGCGCCGCCAGGGTGAGCTCGATCGCCTCGCTGGTGGAGTTCGCGCCGGTGCCGCCGATGACCGGGATGCGGCCGGCGGCGTGCGCCACGGCCACGCGGATGAGGTCGATGTGCTCGGCTGGCGGAATGGTGGGGGTCTCGCCCGTGGAGCCCATGATGACCAGCGCGCTGGTCCGCGCCTCGATGTGCCAGTCGATGAGTTCGCGGTAAGCCGCCCAGTCGATGGCGCCATCCGGAAACATCGGCGTCACCAGGGCGACGAGGCTGCCGCGGATATTCAGGTCTTTCCCTGCCATTTCATTGCTCCTCTGCTTGAAGTTGTCCCGTGCGTTCCGCGGCGTGCTGCGCCGCGGGCCTGTCCGGGCGCGCCGCGCCGTCGTCGATTCCATCGCGCTCGATGACCAGGCCCGGCTCCGGGCGGATGACGACGGGGCCGGCCTGCAGCACCATGGCGCCAGGCGCGGGATCGCGGCGTGGATTGGGGGATCCGATTTTATGCATACACTTGATTTATGTATGGATTTATACATATAATGTATGTCGAATATAAATCTTGTTGTATGGTTTGACAATGGAGTCTGCCCGAATGCCGGAACTTGATTCGAAGGCGTCCCGTCCGTTGGCGTGGATCAGGCCGCTGGTGGCCGGCGCCGGCCCCCGCTATCTGCAGATCGTCGATCTCATCGCCGATGCCATCCGGCAGGACAAGCTCGCTCCCGGCGACCAGGTTCCTCCCCAGCGATCGCTTGCGGCCGCGCTGGGCGTCGACCTGACCACGGTGACGAGGGCCTACACCGAGGCGCGCAACCGGGGCCTTATCGAATCGTTCGGTGGCCGGGGGTCGTTCGTCGCCACGCCGAGCAACGCGGCCGGCGCGGCGCGGATCGACCTCAGCATGAACGTGCCGCCCCAGCCCTCGGGACGCAGCCTCGGCGATTTCGTCCGTACGGGGGTCGACGAACTGTTCCTGCGCCAGAGCAGCGAGCGGCTGTCGGCCTACGATACCGGCGGCCTGAATTCGTCCGCGATCCAGGCGGGCCGGGCATGGCTCGGACCCGCGCTGGGGGATCTCGCGCACGGCAAGCTGGTCATGTCCGCGGGGACGCAGGCGGCGATCTTTGCCATTCTCCTGTCCGTCACCCGCAGGGGCGACACGGTGCTGTGCGAGCCGCTGACATATCCGGGCTTCCTCCTGGCGGCCCGCAAGCTCGACCTGCGCGTCGTGGCCGTGCAGACCGACGACGAGGGCATCATGCCGGATGCCCTCGAGAGCGCCCAGCGCTCCACGGGCGCCGGCATCGTCTACCTGAACCCGACCCTGCACAATCCCACGACGCGGACAATGCCGGCGGGGCGGCGCGAGGACATTGCCGCCATGCTGCGCAAGCTGAAAATGACGCTGATCGAAGACGATCCGTATGGGTTCCTGCTAAACGATGCGCCACCGCCACTGGCCACGTTTACGGGCGGCGAGCGCACGTATTACATGGCATCCCTGTCGAAATGCCTGTGGCCAAGCCTGCGGACCGCGTTTGTGCTGATGCCCGAGGATGGTGACGGCGCGGCGGTGCAGGAGAATCTGCGCGCCTCGGGCATGGGGGGATCGCCGCTGCTTTTCGGGCTGTCGGAACAATGGATACGGACGGGGATGGCGCGGCAGCTTCTCGTCGAGATCCAGCGGGAGGCGCGCGCCCGGCAGACGTTGGCGCGGTCGCTACTGCCGAAGTCCGCCAGCGCACATCCGTCCGGGCTTCATATCTGGCTGCCCTTGCCGCCGCAATGGAATTCGCAGCTGTTCGTCGATACGCTGGAACAGCGCGGCATCATCGTGGCGGGCTCGGATGCGTTCGGCACGGAGCCGGATCTCGGCAATGCGGTGAGGATTTCCGTGGGCGGGGCGGCAAGCCAGCCGCAACTGCGCAATGCATTGCAGCAGATCAGCCATCTGCTGCAGGAGGATCGCCGGCGCGGCGCCCGGCCCATTGTCTAGCCGGCGGCCTGTGTGGTTGGGTAGCCTCGCCGAAGCCGCGGCGCCGATGGTCGCGAAGAACGCTGGCAATGGCAGGCTTTTCTGCTATACTCCGCGCTCCTTTGCGCTTGGGGTTCAAGCCACAAGGGCTTGCGGACAGTCGGTCCGCGGCCCATCGGTCAGAGTCCAGGCCGGGCGTCAAAGATGCGGGAGTAGCTCAGTTGGTAGAGCGCAACCTTGCCAAGGTTGAGGTCGCGAGTTCGAGACTCGTCTCCCGCTCCAGGTTTTGATCTACAGACTTCCACCGACGTCTGTAAGTCGTTGAAAAAAGGAGCTTCGGCTCCTTTTTTCATTCCAGCGATCCTGGCCGGTAGATGCCAGCATTGTTGATCAGTCCATCCAGGCGGCCGAAGCGTTCAATGGTAGCAGCGATCACTCGCTCCCAATCCGACGCGGAGGAAACATCGTGGCGGACAAAAATTGCGTGGCCGCTAAATGCTTCGGCTGCCGATGTGCCGTTGACCTCGTCGAGGTCGGTGAAGACGACGTTCGCACCCGACTGCGCGAGCAGATCGGCTTCCGCTTGTCCGATGCGGTTGGCTGCGCCAGTAACAAAAATGATCTTGCCTTGTATAGAGGTCATGATTCGGATTCCCTTGCCGCAGCCGTGCCCGAACCGCAGGCGACTCGGACACGACAGAAGATATAGGCGAGATGCTCGTTACCGGTCTCAGGAAGTGCTAGCTGCCGACCACAGATCGACTGGGCCTAGCCTGTCGGCACCCTGGGTATTCAACATCCAGCCCGGGTACTCAGGCGGAAGTGCGCTGACTTCGTCGAGCTGGCGCAATTCATCCTCGGTCAGGATTAGGTCGATAGCTGCGAGGTTGTCCTGGAGTTGGTCCAGGCGCTTGGCCCCCATGATCACCGAGGTGACGACTGGCCGGGACAGCAGCCACGCCAAGGCGACGCGCGCCGGGCTGCAACCGTGGGCTTTTGCGATAGGCAGCAGAACGTCAATGATGTTCCAGGCGCGATCTCGATTGACGATCGGGAAGTCGAACTCAGAGCGACGCGAATCGCCGGGCTTCTGATTGTTGCGAGTGAATTTTCCCGAGAGTAGGCCGCCGGCAAGCGGGCTCCATACCAGCAGGCCCATCTTTTCCGCTTCCAGCAGTGGGCCGAGCTCCCGTTCGAGGTCTCGTCCGGCCAGCGAATAGTAAGCCTGCAACGTTTCGAAGCGCGCCAGATTCCGATGTTCGGAGGTCCCCAGCGAACGAGCGATCTTCCAGGCTTGCCAGTTCGAGACGCCGATGTAGCGGACTTTGCCTTGCCGGACCAGGTCATCAAGGGCGCGCAGCGTTTCCTCCACCGGCGTCACCGTGTCGTTGGCGTGAATCTGGTACAGGTCGATATGATCGGTCTGCAGGCGCTTCAGGCTGGCCTCCACGGCGTCCATGATGTGCCCACGCGACGCGCCCACGTCGTTGCGGCCTTCGCCCATTCGACTGTAAACCTTGGTCGCGAGAACGAAATCTTTGCGCGCGATGCCAAGATTTTTGAAGGCCTGGCCCAGCACCTGTTCGCTGGCGCCGGCGGAGTAGACATCGGCGGTATCGAAGAAGTTGACGCCTGCGTCCAGCGCAGCCTTGACGAGATCGTCGGCGTCTTTCTGTCCCGCGGCGCCGATGTGCTTGTAGATTCCGCTACCGTCACCGAACGTCATGGTGCCGAGACACAGTTGGGAAACGAGAAGGCCGGTGTTGCCTAGAGTCTTGTATTTCATGATGGAACTCCAATAGGAATGAAGTGGATGAAAAAAGCTGCCCGTAGGGTGGGATCTCCTACGGGTACGTCACGCGCCCGATCTCACAGTCGGGGAAACGGCGACGCAGCTTTGTCGCCTCCTGCGCCGAGAAGCCGCCGCAAAGTTCGACAACCTGCGTACCTGCACCGGCAAGGTCTTCGATGGCAGCCAGCGCTTCGTCAAAGTCGTCCACACCGATGAATTTCGCGTCGAACGCAGGCGATTTCATGTGTGCTTTGTGCGTGTTCCGGCGGTAGCCGGGCGCCTTGATGATGAAGGCGTACTTGGTCTGGTCCATATCCGAAACTCCAAAGGTGTAGGCATTTACAGGTCAACTTGGAATTGCTTCCAAAGCGTCATGCGATCTCGCAAATCGAAGCGCTCCCCGTCGGCAGTGAACGTGCCGTCGCCGTGGTGATGCAAGAAGCGGCGTTCCTTGCGCGAATCGTTGGACCAGGCAGCAACGGCTTCGAGGATGAAAAGCTGATACTTGTCGACCAGTGTGTCGTCGTGCACGACGCACTCGATGTTGTAGAGGCAGTCGCCCAATAGCGGAGCTTTGACCTTCGCAGGTTTGGAGGTGGCCAAGCCAAAGTGTTCGAACTTGTCCACTTCCGCACCACTGCAGTTTCCGATGTCAACGACGGTGCGCGCCAGGTCGGCACCGGGCACCGCGAGAACGCATTCGCCGGTCGCGCGGAGCGCGGTGAAGCTGTGGTCCCAGGGGCCGATGATGCATCCGATCAACGGTGGGGCGTGCTGAACCATCATGTGGAAACCCATGGTCATGATGTTGGAGCGTGCGCCATCGTTTGTGCAGACCATGACGATGGGGCCGGATTCAAGTATCCGGTAAGTCTTGGACGCTTCAAGCCGGCGCATCGTGGCCCCCCGCTCAGGCAGCTGCTGCTTGCGCATGCCATGCCGCCGTCTCTTCGCCGCTGTCCGCCGCAGGGATCGGGAAGAGCTGCGCCAGGTGTTCGCGAAGCCGCACGATGTCATCGGCCACATGCGGATCCTTGATGACATTGAAGGACGAGAAGGAGGGGAGAACCTCCGCGCCGCAGAACCGGTAGTTGGCGGTGTTGGCGACCATGACGTCGTCGACGGACTTTCCCTCGAAGAGGTACTGACCTTTATCGTCAAAAGCGGCGCGCGGGGCATTCCAGGTCAAGGACAGCATGTACTTCTTGCCTTGCATCAAGCCGCCAGTGCCGTACTGTTTGGAGGGATCGCCCAGGACACGACCATCGTTCACGATCAGAACTTTCTGCAGCAGTCCTGCCGTAAATATCTCGTCGGCATACTTCTTGTAGATCCAAGGGGCGCCAAACCAATGGATTGGGGTCTGCAGGATGATTACGTCCGCCCACAGATGCTTTTCGACTTCTTCTTGTACGACGTAGCCCTGCTCGACATTCGTCGTTCGGACCTCGTAGCCCCTGCGCTCCAACTCTTCTTGAATTACGCCGGCCATCGTCTTATTGAGCTCTCCCTTGGAGAATCCTTCATACAACTGAAATGCATTAATAATTAAGGCATGCTTCATATCAATCCTCGATAGACGTGTTAGTCGAACCGGAGCGTGCGCGGGAGAAGTATCACCATTAGTCGCCCAAGTGGACTCGACATGTGGTGTCTCCAACCCCAGTAGCCGTGTTTACTATCGGGTAAAGCAGCGAAGTTGGGCTGTCTGTTCTTCCACAGTTAGTGCATAAAAATCCGAATTTTTGACCTGGCAGATAGGTCGATGCGAACAAGCCAGTGAAGACTATCGTCTGCTACGAGCGTCAGGTGCGGCCTTAGGGAAGATTTGGACTTTTATGCATCATTAATCCCTGATCGTGCATCCCGGTGGATGTGGTGGAGAAGATAATGAATCAGCCCGCGCCGCGAGTGCGGCCAGCAGCGACACTGCCGCACGATGACCATTGCGGCTTGCATCGCTTTTATCCATCCGCTTAGAGGATCATCATGAGTAAGAACGAGAAAACATGGCTTGTCACCGGCGCTTCAAAGGGCATCGGTCTGGCGCTTGTGCGCGAGCTTCTGAAAAGCGGCGCCAACGTGGTCGCTACGTCGCGTACATTGGCTTCGCTCGTCGATCTGATTGGGCCTGCGTCCGATACGTTCTTGCCCGTACAAGTCGATCTCGTCGATGAGCGCAGCGTGCAGGCCTGTGTTGCTCAAGCCATCGCCCAATTCGGGCGAATCGATGTGATCGTCAACAACGCAGGCTATGGTCTGCAGGGCACCATAGAGGGGATATCCGACGAAGAACTGCGTCGCAACTTCGAAGTGAACGTCTTTGCACCAGCACATGTCCTCCGCCACGTGCTACCTCATATGCGTCAGCAGCGCAGTGGACACGTCTTCAATGTCGGTTCGATTGCCGGCTTTCAGGGCGGGTATGCAGGGTGGGGCATCTACGCGGCTACCAAATTCGCACTTGCAGGGCTTACGGAAGCTCTCGCGGCCGAAATCGCGGAATTCGGTATCAAGGCAACCTTGGTCTATCCGGGGCCTGTTCGTACCGAGTTCCTGTCGTCCGGTTCGCTGGTAGTCGCACGGCACGGCATCGGGGAATACACCGCCGCACAAGCATTGCTCGACGTGCATCTGGATGAAATGGCCGGAAAGCAAGCGGGCGACCCGAACAAGCTCGCTTCCTTGGTCATCCAAGCCGCAGGTGCGGCTGAGCCTCCCCTGCATCTGTTCGCAGGAAAGATTGCAAACGATCTTGCACTCCAGAAATTGGCAGCAGTGGAAAAGGATCTAACGGCTTGGCGCGAAGTATCTGACGCAACTGACTTCCCTGATTAAGTGCGGTGCATACGAGGGGCGGGCAGGCCTATTGGCGAGTCGAAGGGTAATATGCCCCTTCCCAAGGCCGCTGAAGATGCGGCGACATCTCTAGCGCCAACCCATCTCCAATGGCGCGTTGCGCCATCAGTCTTGTGCCATCAGTCTTGTCATCTAGGCCATCCCGTCGGTTCGAGTTGTGCCAGGTGCTATCCCCAACCTTGCCGCACCCACTGGCTGGTTCTTAACCGGAGAAAAACATCATGTCTCATGTCGAATTTTCCGCTGCGGCGGCCGCACCGCGGCGCTATGAAGGGTTTGCGGATCAGTACATCTCAGGCCATTGGCGAACGGGAAGGCTTGGCACTGTGCGGATGGATACCGATCCTTATACAGGCGAGACCTTGGTTGAAATCCCAAACGCCAACGCCAGCGATCTGGACGAGGCCTATCGCGCAGCAGAGCAGGCCCAACGTCAATGGGGCACCGCAGCGCCGCACGAGCGGGCCCGAGTCCTGACCCGCGCTGCCGACATCATGATTTCCCGGCATGAAGAAATCGTGGATTGGCTTATCAGCGAGGCGGGCAGCACCCGAACCAAGGCTGAAATGGAGTGGCAGGTCTCTGTTGGAATCACCCAAGAAGCTGCGACCTTCCCATACAGGACCGAGGGACGTCTGTTGCCCATTGATGCGCCTGGCAAAGAGAGTCGCGCGTATCGTCAGCCTCTCGGCGTGGTGGGAGTGATCAGCCCTTGGAACTTCCCTCTCTATCTAACCCAGCGGTCGGTGGCGCCCGCGTTGGCGCTGGGAAACGCTGTTGTTGTCAAGCCTGCCGAATATACCCCTGTCACTGGGGCTTTGCTGCTGGCGAAGATCTTTGAGGAAGCAGGATTACCTGGCGGGCTGCTCAACGTCGTCATTGGTCCATCCGAAGAGATTGGAGATGCTTTTACTTTGCATCCCGTACCCAGAATGATCTCGTTTACTGGCTCGACGCAGGTTGGCAGGCGGGTCGGGTCTCTCGCTATGACTGGACCACGGATAAAGCGCGTTGCGCTTGAGCTAGGCGGTAACGCGCCGCTCGTTGTGCTTGATGATGCCGACTTGGAGCATGCTGTTCGTAGCGCTGTCGTCGGGCGATTCTTGCATCAAGGTCAGATATGCATGAGCTCGAATCGAATCATTGTCGACGCAAGGGTGCATGATGAATTCGTGGAGCGATTTGTCGAGCACGTCCGGACGCTCAAATATGGCGACCCGCGCGACCCGGCTGTGGCGATTGGGCCGGTGATTAGCCAAAAGCAGCTCACCGCGCATCTCGCCATGCTGAAGCTCGCCCAAGATACCGGCGCTAAGCAGCTACTGGGAGGAGATGCTCAAGGTCTGGTGCTGCCACCCCATGTATTCGTCGATGTCAATAATGACTCCTCCTTCGCTCAAAGTGAAATGTTCGGCCCAATCGCGCCGATTATCAAAGTTGTCGGTGACGAGGAAGCTTTGCGCGTCGCCAACGAGACGGAATTCGGATTATCGTCCGCAGTGTTTACCCAAGACCAAGATCGAGGAATCCGGTTCGCGCTGGGCGTCGAAGCAGGAATGACGCACATCAACGATCATAGTGTTGACGATTCACGCTCAGGCCCCTTTGGCGGCGAAAAGAACAGCGGTCTTGGGCGCTTCGGTGGTGAGTGGATTCTCCATGAACTAACACGAGACCACTGGGTCACGATCCAGCACAACAAGGGAACTTACCCGTTCTGACAAGTGATTCGGTCTATAGGGACTTCCTCAAGTCCGCTGGCAGACCTGATGCATGGAGGGCGGCAACCACGGATAGATCCGCAGGCTGCTGTCGTTATCGAACCCGCCGCAGCTCCTCGCGGTGGGTATTTTTTTCACAGTCTCCGCAGACACACGTGTGCTTTTGACCAACCACGCCAGCCTATGCGGATTGTAGACCGCGTACCGCACCGTGAGCGCCTGTGTGTTGCGGGCCAGCGGTCATCCCCCACACGCACTCCAGACTTGCTGATACGCCGCGAAGGCCGTCCCATCCGTGCAGGTGTGCGGAATGGTGGTCGCGCGGTCGCCATACTTGAGCGTGCTGACGTGCTGGGCACTTCTCGGCCGAGATTCTCCTATCTAGATTTCATTTGGTCATAAACGACTTACTTAAGACGCATCAGAGCCGCTTGCACCCCAGGCAGGTTCAGTCGAAGGAAGAAAGATCGTATTGGATATCGAGAAGCCACTTGTTAAGAAAATCAATAACAGTCTTTTATCCGACAGGCTAATTTTTTCCGTCCCCACTTGGCGTAGCCTCTCGTTCAAGGCTCATCGATCATCCGAAGCGCCCAATTTTTTGCTTTGACTGAATCTACACTGGAACGTCGCCATGCATATCAATCGCATCTGTAAAATTCTCGGAATCGAAAAGCCGGTTATTCAGGCTCCTCTCTCTTGGTTGACTGACGCGCGTCTAGTCGCGGCTGTTGGCAATGCTGGTGGCCTGGGAGTCCTCGGCCCCAACGCTGGACTAACTGCCGAGACCGCAGTATCGACACCGGAAGAGACCGCCGAAAAGATGCGCGACGAAATCAGAAAAACAAAAGCACTCACAGATAAGCCGTTTGGCGTTAACTTGATCCCGGCACCGGAGAACGACATTTGGACTCCGCATATCCTCAAAGTGATGAAGGAAGAGGGTGTCAAAGCGACCCTATACACCGGCTACGGTGCAGGAGCGGTAATTCAAAAATTGTTTGACGAATTGAAGGATGCGGGGATCAAAATCATCTACCGCGACCTTAACCCTACGCCAGAAAACACTCGACTCGCCGAGAATGCCGGTGCTGATATTATTGTCGCTACTGGTTTTGACGAAGGTGGTACTCTGCCTGGCACGGCCCTGGGCACTTTCTCTATTGTTCCACTGATCGTCGATGCGGCAAGAGATGTACCCGTCTTGGCCGCCGGTGGAATCTCCGACAAGCGCACGGCTCGGGCAGCGCACGCCTTGGGTGCCAGTGGAGTTTCCGTGGGTTCCGCGTTTATCGGCACCGTGGAAAGCCGCGTTCCTCAATCTGTAAAGGACAAGATTGTCTCTTCCAACGGGCTTGATTTGCTTCTCTTCCGCACAATGCCTGATTACTACCGATCCCTGCCCGGAAAGCTGGCGCATAAATTAGTAGAGTTGGATAAAGCGGGCGCCAGCAACGAAGAGCTTGGCAAGCTGATGGGCGGGCTGCGTGGTTTGCGAATTGGTATGCTGGAAGGCAATACTGACGATGGCTATATTTCGCTCGGAACAGGTATTGGAAACATTCGTCGCATCAAGACTGTTGCCGAAGTTGTGGATGAGTTAGCCGTATAATTCATCATCGCGCATATAAATCAAACCCTGGTAGCCGCGCCAGTCATCGCTATGAGTGACGCTGTCCTGGAAGACCCTGTCTGCGATGGATGTCGCGAGAACAAGTCTAAGAGTGCAGAGCGGCTAAGTTTGGCTTTCTATCCAAGTATCGTCGATGCTCACAAATCTCTCCACTAACCAGTCGAAGAAAATTTGAATGTGAGGTGCTAAATGGCTACGTGTCGGATAGATAAGCGATATAGGGCGGGGCGCCGGTTTAATATCCTCAAGAATCGCAACTAGTGCCCCGCTGGCAAGATGTTCATCGACGGCTATGCCGGGGGCCTGGATAATGCCGAATCCCGCTAAACCACACCGAATATACGCTTTCGACTCGTTGGCGCTTATGCTTCCGCGGCCGGTATAGGTACGATCTTCTCCGTTGATGCTGAAGTGCCATGGCAAAGGGCGGTTGCTCATACCAGACACGAAACTTACGCTTCGATGGGTGGGAAGATCCTCGATCGAACTAGGGTTTCCGAACTCCGCAAGATAGCTTGGCGACGCGCAAGTCACCATTACCGCGTTGCCGATCCTCCGCGCCACCATGCTGGAGTCTCGTAGTTCGCCAATCCTCAATGCACAGTCCACCCCTTCGGAAATCAAATCGACCGCACGGTCAGTGACGCCCAGGATGAGCTCAATACCAGGGTGGATTTTGTGAAATTGCATTAATAAATCTATGAACTTCTGCTGTGCGAGTGCGGCAGATATATTTAAGCGCACCCTACCTGTAGGCGGTGCTCCGGAAGTACCGAACATCGTCGAAATCTCTGATACGCTACGAAGAATCTCTTCGGCTCGTTGGTAAAAACTTTCTCCCTCTTGAGTGAGGCTGACCTTTCTTGTCGTTCTCTGGAAAAGTCGGACGCCGAGCTTCGTTTCAAGCTCTTGAATGGCAATCGTCACTTGAGGGCGACCAATTTCCATCGCATCGGAGACCTTTGTGAAACTTCCGAGCTCTGCCAATTTCGAGAACACACGCATTAGTTGAATAAATTCCATTCATCTCTCGCTTTTTTCTGGAGCGAAACAAGGTGATCTGCGGCACCCGATTCCATTGGATTGCTTGAACTGTTCCATCCCGCGGTATCGACTCCTGCATTTGCCGATCGAATCCGGTGTTACCTCACGCCTTCATGATCTCAACCAACGCTCTAAGCCCCGCTGATTGATGTTTGCGGCTGGGGAAATAGAGAAACACGCTTTCGTCGACGGTGCACCAGTCTTCGAGGCAGCGTCGCAGTCGGCCATCGTGCAGATACGGTGCGGCGCGATCCTCCCATATGTATGCGAGGCCCAGCCCCCTTGCCGCCGCATCCGCCATCAATTCCTGGCTATCGACCGTCAGGGGACCAGCGACCTCGACCTTCACTATCTCGCCGTCCCTGGCGAATTCCCAGTTAAAGGTAGTCCCGCTAGGAAAAGCATATCGAATGCAATCATGGTCATGCAGATCGTGAGGTGCCATGGGAGGTGGCTTCCTCTCGAAATAGCTTGGTGAACCGACGACGGTAAATCGGAACTTTGGCTTGATTCGCACCGCGATCATGTCCTGCGACAGGCGCTCACCGAAGCGAATACCTGCATCGAAACCTTCCTGCACGATATCGACTAGTGCGTCGGTAGCAACGACCTCCAACTTCAGCCCAGAGTTGGCGGCCAAGAGTTCCATTGCATCACCCAACACATAGGGCGCGATCGAGTTTGGGACATTTAATCTGATAGTGCCGAACGGTGTGGCACGGAACGAGTTCAACCCATCCAGGGCGCTCCGCATGTCAGCTAGTGCTGGCTGCAACCGGGCATGCAGCGCTTCGCCCGCTTCCGTCAGAGACACGCTGCGCGTGGTGCGATGAAAAAGGCGCACGCCCACGCGGCCCTCGAGGCTGCGTATCGAATGACTTACCGCCGAAGCGGACGTCCCCCGTTCCGTGGCTGCTTGGCGGAAACTCAGGTGCCTTGCGACTGACGCAAATACAGCCAGCTCGGCGAGTTCTGCGTTCTCCATTGGTGAGCCTCATTCATCATCGTAACAAATATTGACGACTTTATCATATCAATCAAAACGCTCCAGAATATCGTCAAAGAAATGAGCAGGAATCCTATATCTCGCTTCTTGACGGTCTAACCATTTGAATCTGGAGAAAAAAATGAGCATTCAAGTCTCGCCCCGGACGCTTTCCGGGAAGGTCGCGCTGATCACCGGCGCAAGCTCCGGCATCGGCCGAGCTACTGCCATCGAGCTCGCCGGCCGTGGCGCCAAAGTGGTCGTCAGTGCACGCCGTCGTCCTGAAATCGAAGCGCTCGCCGCCGAGATCCGGAACGAAGGCGGTGAAGCGACGGCCGCTGTTGCCGACATCAACATCGAGCAGGACGTGATCGATCTGGTCGCCACGACGATCTCGACCTATGGCCGGATCGACGTCGCTTTCAACAATGCTGGTACTGAAGGCGAGTTCACGCCGTTCGTGGAGCAGTCGAACGAGGTCTACGACACGATTTTCAATGCCAACGTCCGTGGCGTCTTCTGGTCGATGAAGCACGAGGCGAAGGCCATGCTGGCGCAAGGCGGCGGCACCATCATCAACAACGCGTCGATGGGCGGCGTGATCGGCTTTGCCAACGCCGGTCTCTACATCGCCAGCAAGCATGCAGTACTGGGGCTGACCAAGACCGCATCGATCGAACTGTTCAAGCAAGGCGTGCGCGTCAACGCCGTTAATCCCGGAATCATCGACACGCCGTTCCAGGACCGCATCTGGCCGAGCACTGAAGCGAAGGACGCTTTCGCGGCCTCGACCGTCCCCGGTCGGGCAGGCTTGCCGGAAGAGGTAGCGACCGTGGTGGCGTTCCTTGCTTCCGATGATGCGTCGTTCGTGTCGGGCCACGGCCTGCTGGTCGACGCCGGCTATTCGATCGCCTGATCGAAGACGACCTGCCAGACATCCGGCGGTGCTCGTCCCGATTACAACGTCATCCCGTGCCGGGATAAGCCGCTGAATACTCAAAAACCTTCTAGGAGAATCTGATGAATCACTTCAAGAAGTACATCCTGGGCGCTTTCGTCGCCGCAACGGCAATCATTTCGTCGCAAAGCGCGTCGGCCCAAATTGACATCAAGGCAGGGCCTACCGGCGAAGTTGCCCTCGTCGTCAACTTCGACGTGAAGCCGGGCGCCGAAGCCGAGTTCGAGAAGGTTTTCCAGCGCTCAGTCACTTGCTCCCGCCTGGAACCTGGCAACGTGACTTTCAATGTCCACAAGGTCCTCGGCGCCGAGCGCAGCTATGTTCTCTACGAAATCTGGCGCAACAAGGAGGCTCTGGACAGCCACTTCGAGCGTCCCTATACCAAGGCGCTCTTTGCGATGTTCGAGCGGAACCTGGCGCGTCCGCTCACGGAAGGCGCGGGCGGCCTGCACTTCGTCGCCGACCTCGCCCCGGCGCCGCGCCCAGCGCCCGCGACGACGGACCCCACCTCTGCCGCCGAATGCCGTTGAGCCCAGGGGGCGGAGCGCACCCGGGAAGCTGGATACACCCACGCGCGTTGCCCTGACTAAAGGCTGCAGGATGCCGCTACTTGGAGGCACGCAGCGTAATTCTACTGATTCGGAAGAAGATCATGACCGCACAATCCACGCTCGCCACGCCGGCGCCGACATACGGCGCACAACTCACGCTCATCGCATTCATTCGAGCCAAGCCCGGTCTCGGTGACGAACTGGGACGCCGTCTCGGCACCCTGGTCGAACCCTCGCGCGCCGAGGCTGGCAACATCAATTACGACCTGCATCGTTCGAATGACGATCCGGATGTCTGGGTGCTCTACGAAAACTGGAAGGCAGAAGCTGATCTGACGTTGCATTTCGAGCAGCCCTACATGAAGGCATTCGTCGCGGCACTTCCCGAAGTGCTGGAAGGTGAAATGGATCTGCGCCGTTGCGCAATGGTCACCAATATCGCCGGATAACCAACGCAACTTAGAACCTCATTAAAAAGGATCGGAAAAGTGAAGCTCTTCGAACCTGTTGCGCTGCGCGACGTGACACTGCGCAACCGTTTGATCGTTTCCCCGATGTGCCAATACTCGGCGCAGGGGGGCCATGTCAACGATCACCACCTCATCAATCTCGGGCGATTCGCTATGGGGGGCTTTGGCCTGATCATGGTCGAAGCGACGGCGGTCGTTCCCGGGGGCCGTATCACCCATGGCGATCTCGGCCTCTGGTCGGACGATCACATCCCCGGCCTGCGGCGCATTGCGGAGGCGCTCAAGATGTACGGCGCCGTGGCAGGCATCCAGATCGCGCATGCCGGACCGAAGGCGGCCAGCCAGCGGCCTTGGCAAGGCAACGGGGCCCTCGATGACAGCGACTTCCAGCGCGGCGAGCAGCCGTGGCCTGTGGTCTCTGCCTCCAACAAGCCGTATGCCGATGGCTGGTTAAAGCCTACGGCTTTGACAAGCGCGACAATGGCTGAGGTTAAACAGGCTTTCGTCGACGCGGCGCGACGCGCCGACGCAGCCGGCTTCGATGTGATCGAGGTGCATTGCGCGCACGGCTACCTGCTCAACAGTTTTCTGTCGCCCGTGACCAACGACCGAAAGGATGAGTACGGCGGCGATCTCGAAGGCAGAATGCGTTTTCCCCTGGAGGTCATACAAGCAGTGCGGGCGATCTGGCCGCAGGATAAGCCGCTCTTCGTGCGGGTCTCTGCCGTCGATGGCCTGCGTGAGGGCATGTCTATCGAGGACACGATAGTCTTTGCCCGTCGTCTCAAAGCACTCAGCGTAGACATCGTCGACTGCTCGTCGGGCGGTATCGCCCCGCGCTACGAGTACCCGTCGAGCTATGGCTACCAGGTGCCCTACGCTCAGAAGGTGCGCAGCGAAGTAGGCATCGGCACCGCTGCGGTCGGTCTGATCGTCAATGGTCGTCAAGCGGAAGCTATCGTGGAAAGCGGCCAGGCAGATCTTGTCGCGATCGGCCGAGAGGCGCTGGCCGATCCGAACTTCGCTCTACATGCCGAAGCCGAACTTGGCACTGTTGATCCCAAAGCCCCATTCGCCTCGTGGCCCACACAGGTTGCCTGGTGGCTTCAGGGGCGGGCGGTACAGATCCAGACATTCAGTGGGCGGTCGTGAGCAACGGCACGAGCGCACTACGGCCGATACGAGTACTGCCTTGCGAAGTATCGTGGCTGCGCTGCCATCCCCGTCGATTGCATGAAACCGTTCGTAGACGAACACCGTATTCGTCCAGGAGCGGATCATGTCCACTCGGTCGATCTGGTGCGCGAAGTCTTTGAGCACTTTTCGCGCGCCCCTTTCGGGAACTGCGCTTGATCAACCCTGGCGTCCAGGTACGGCCTGACTAGCCATCTAAGGCGCCACACATCTTTAAGGATACAGACGTGGAATACGTGAAATTCGGCAGGACGGGAATGGATGTGTCGCGCTTGGTGCTCGGCTGCATGAGCTTTGGCGACGCCTCGCGCGGCGATCACGCCTGGACACTGGACGAAGCCGCTAGCCGGGAGATCATTAAACAAGCGCTGGAGGCTGGCATAAATTTTCTGGATACGGCGAATGCCTACTCCGACGGTACGTCGGAGGAAATCGTTGGCCGGGCGATCAAGGACTACGCTCGGCGCGACGAGATCGTACTGGCAACGAAGGTGTTCATGCGCATGCACGCTGGCCCGAACGGTGCCGGACTGTCACGTAAGGCGATCTTCGCGGAAATCGACAACAGCCTGCGACGGCTGGGCACTGATTACGTGGATCTGTACCAGATCCATCGCTGGGATTTCGATACGCCGATCGAAGAAACGCTGGAGGCCCTGCACGATGTGGTGAAAGCAGGTAAAGCTCGATACATTGGGGCGTCTTCCATGGCGACATGGCAATTTGCCAAGGCAGTCTACACTTCTCGCCTCCATGGATGGACGCCCTTCGTCAGCATGCAGAATCACCTGAACCTGTTGTACCGCGAGGAGGAGCGCGAAATGCTGCCGTTCTGCCGCGACCAGGAGCTGGCGGTAATCCCATGGAGTCCCTTGGCGCGCGGTCGGCTCACTCGGGCATGGGACGAGACCACCAGTCGACTGGAGACCGACAAGATCGGACGATCACTCTATGTCGAAAGCGACGCTCAGATCGTTGAGAGAGTCGGAGCAATCGCGCAGGCGCGCGGAATTTCTCGAGCTCAGGTCGCGCTCGCCTGGCTACTCCAGAAACCGGGTGTCACGGGACCTATCATCGGCGCCACTCGCGCGCAACACCTGGTGGATGCCGTCGCCGCGCTGTCGGTGAAACTGACCGATGAAGAGATCAAGGACCTGGAGGCGCCATATACACCTCATGAAGTCAGCGGCATTACGGTGATCAGGTAATCTACGAGCGAGGACGAGGCAGCTAGCTAACTAAGGACATGGATTCTGCCAGCTGGCTGCTGTGCGGCCTGTGGCTGCTGGGATCTATGGGCAGGGCGCTGCCGCCCCGAACAGCATCCCGTAGTAGGTCTTGCCATCGCGCAGATGCGAGCCGAATGTGAAATTCTTTGCCAACATGTTGTCCATGTCCTCGCGGGCGTGGCGCATCCCGCTGAGTGCCTGTCTCTACGTGGCGCTATCGGTGGACGCCTCACGTGTAGTCAACCAGTCCAGCCCCCGCGAGAGTTCGCCAGGGAGAAGTCGTTGACTAAATGGCACGTTGGCGCGACATGTTTCAAGACTCCGCTCGGAGTCTCATCGCATCCTGCATAGGGGGCGCACCGAACAGCCTCTTATATTCACGATGGAACTGCGACTGGTTGTCATAGCCCACCATCGAAGCAACGACCCCCACATCGCTTGCGCGCTTAAGCATAAGACGGCGCGCTTCGAAGAGTCGCAACCGTTTCTGATATTGCAGAGGACTCAGTGCCGTCGCTTCTTTGAAATGTTGATGCAATGAGGAAACGCTCATGTTTACGTGCTCTGCCAGATCGTCGATCCTCATAGGCACATCAAAGTGAGCCTTAATCCACTCGACAGCCTTGGCCACTTTGAACGCGCGGCTGTCGGCCACTAGAGCATGGCGCAGGCGCATCCCCTGACTGCTCATCAGCAGCCGATAAATGATTTCCTGCTCAATCAACGGCGCCAATACTGGGATGTGCTTGGGCGTGTCAAGGAGCCTCGCCAGCCGGTATGCGGCATCCAGCAAATCCAGCGATAGATCCCCTACGCTGATGCCGAGCCCGAGCGGGGTCTCATCGGGAGGTGGTAGTTCACGTGTGGCAACCAGATGTGCGACCTTTTCCATGTCAATCTCAAAGGAGAAACACAGGTAAGGTTTTTCGCGGCTCGCTTTGGTCACTCGTCCGATGATCGGGATGTCAATCGATGTGACCAAACACCGTTCAGAGTCGTAGTCGTAACTCATATCGCCCGCAGTAACAGTCTTTGCTCCTTGCGCGGCGAAGATAAGTGCCACTTTGCTGAAGGCTGACTCTTCCTTGGACGGTGCGGAGAAGCGCCAGAACGTCAGAGATGGGATCGCAACGCGATGCTCGCCATCGATGGGCGAGAAGCGCTCCACGATCGAGGCGAGCTCGCTGGAGATGGTCTCCCGGGAGGTCAGCGGCGTTTTATGATCTAGTAGATCCATACTATTTAGCCTAGGAATGTGCCATCACAATTTACACAATACTGGCTATCCATGCTCCAGGAAGTTTACAAATTCGGAAAATAGTACTTAATTCTCGGAGGATCGTGGAGTTTCATTTGACGGCTTCGGATCGAGAATTCTGTGTGCGCGGAGCTGCCGTCGACTTCCGCTACTCCTCGGGCGGAGATGCTTCCGTGCCGCCTCGAAGCCTTCACCGATGGCGCTCTGGAAGCGGGTCAGATAGCCGACGAACGTACTTGCACCGACAGGTATGGGTTGTCTGACGGAAGTTCCTCAAACAGCCCCGAAGGGGCATCCAGGAGTAGCCGTGCAAGCGGCGCGCCTTGCGCGGGCCGGTCACATCGCACGTCCAGATGTTGAGGCCGCTCGCCTGCTTGCGATGCAGATGCACCCGCTCGAACTGTTTCTGAACCCACTGCCAGTCAACCACGTTCTCCAGCCCTGCCAGGCTGGCGACCTGCGGATGTTCCCGGGCATACCGATGAAACAGCCCAGGACTGACTAGAAAGGCCGTACCGTCCACGGTATGCACCAGCGCACGCGCGTCGTTGATGATGAGTTTGCGGCTTTGGATGGCCTCTTGAGCCAATCCATGAAGTGTTCACCAGACACTTGGGCTTTGTTCGGAACAGTGACCTTCTGCTCCGGAACAACAATGTGCTGCGTCGCATCCCCGGTTAGTGCTCTTCCTTGGGCAGGTAGCGCAATCCGTCCAGTAGGCGAGCAGCTTCTCGACGCGGCGCGCTTCGGCCTTCACCTGCAATTCGTCGTAGCGACGCCGTTCTTCGTCCGACCGGGCTTCGACGCCCAGCGCGGAAAGCGGGTCCAGGTTGGGCGAATAGGTGCCCAGCGGTCCCTCCATCAGTTCGCGGTAGCGCGCCCATTCCTGCGGTTGCAGTTCCCAGTCGCTCGCCACGCGGCGAAGCCCGGCAGGCCGTCTTGATGAGCATCAACCAGCAACTGCTTGTCTTGGCAGGCCTGCGCTTGCCCTGATTACAAATCAGGCAACCCAGCATTCCCCAGCCATTTTCTTGATAAAGAAGTTGCCAAGGCGAGTGGATTAGTCCATTATTCGGCCCATCGATTTGCCGGGGCGGTATGAAAACTCCCCGGGAAATCAATGAGTCGGGATGGAAAGCCATGTCCCTCTCACCCGCCAGTGCGTCAGCACGACAGCAGCAAGATCGCCCATGTGGCTCAGTGGTAGAGCACTCCCTTGGTAAGGGAGAGGTCGGCAGTTCGATCCTGCCCATGGGCACCATTTCCCTTTACGCTTCACGCGGTGCCGTGGCAGAAATCGTGCCGCCGGCATGGGTTGCGCATGTCCGGCGCCACTGCGTTCGTGTGTTCATGACGGCCCGGTTGTCCGGGCCGCGGCGCCAGCGCCGCGGCTGCGCTTCCAGCTTGCCGGCGGCATGCCGAATTCGCGCTTGAATGCGCGGTTGAACGCCGCTTCCGAATCGTAGCCAACCTGCTCGGCGACCGCGGCGAGCGGGCGGCCGCTGCCGAGCAGTTCCTTGGCGGCGATCTGCAGGCCGCTAGTGCGCGAGGTATTGCATGGGCGGCTGGTCGAGCAGGTCGGTAAAGCGCTGCGCGAGCGCGGAGCGCGACAGGCCTTCGGCGCGCTGGACGCCGCCGGGCAGGCTGCCCTTACCGAGGACCTGCGCGTGCTGATGCACGAGCGCAACCGCTCGGACGATCACACGCTGGTGCTGCCGTCCGAATACCTGGAGGTGGTGATCGAGCGCGGCTGAAGCAGGGGCTTCCCGGGGCGCGGGGTCAGTCGCAGATGATCGCGGTGATGAACGGCGCCGCATGCTCGGCGCGCGCCTTGCTGCCCGAGGTGGACAGCGTCTTGGCGATGGCCTCCGTGCTGCCGACCACGGCGACGCCGTAGAGCGGCTTGTCCAGCGGCGTGCCCTTGCCGGCCTTGAACAGCGCGTCGCCGGGCTGGTAGCCGAACACGGCGAACACGCTGCGGCCGAGCACGGTCATGCCGGCGTCGCTCTTGGGCCAGAAGGCGTTGACGGAGTTGTCTTCCACCCGCATCGGGCTGGCGTCGATCAGGCGCTGCTGCTGCAGGCCGGCGACGAACTGGTGGGCGGTGTCGCCGCAGGCCAGCAAGGCGTCGAACGAGGCGGCGCTGCCCAGCGCCGGCATGGCGGCCAGCAGTGCCGCGAGTAGCGGATATCTCATGATGGCCGCTACTTTACCCTGCCTCGCGGCTGGCCGGTTGTACCGGTCCATGGCCCTGCTCATTGCATGGCCTTGAGGTCGCCGACGCGCACCAGCATCTCGGTGAACATCTGCATGTCCAGGTCGAGGTCGGCCACTTCCTTGTACTCGCTGGCGTTGTGCGCGGTGTATTTCTTGCCCGGCATGGCGGGGCCGAAGTTGATGGCGTTGGGCATCAGCTTGGCCGTGGTGCTGCCCGCGGTGGACACCGGCTGCGCCGGCAGGCCGGTGGTGTCGCCGAAGATGTCCAGCAGCGTGGACAGCCATGCGCCCTTGGGGTCGCGCGCCATCCAGTTGCCCTGTTCATGGCTGACGGCCAGGGTGGTGTGAGTGGCGGCGGCCCAGGCGTCGATCTTGGACGCCACCGCCGCGCGCAGCGCCTCGGGCGTGCTGCCGCGCGGCATGCGCACGTTGGCGGTGACTTCCAGCTGGCCGTCCTTCTCGCGCACCAGGTTGGGCGAGACGGTGAGCGGGCCCATGAAGTCGTCCTGGTAGGCCACGCCCATGTTCTGGCCGAGATAGTCCAGGCCGTACAGGTCTTCCAGGTACCAGGCGGCGCGGGCGTAGTGGTTGTCGGCCAGCGGCACGCCGGACTGGCGCAGGAACAGCGCCAGGCGCGGCAGCGGGTTGACGCCTTCCTCGGGGCGCGAGCCGTGGGCGGAGGTGCCGGTGACCTTCACTTCGAGGCCGTCGCCGGACTGGGCGATGTCGATGCTGAACTTGCCCTGCGCCGCGTACCTGGCGACGAAGGCGCCGCGCGCGGCTTCCAGGCGCGTGCGCGCGGCCGCCAGGTCGCCGCCCTTGAGCAGCGCGGTGGCGGTCTGCGGCACGGCGTTGGCGGCCGCCGCGCCGCTCATGGCGACGATGGCGGTGGCCTTGCCGTCGGCGGGCCGCAGCGGGAACGACACCTTCAGCGCGCCCGAGCCTTTTTCGGCGACCACGGCGGGGTATTTGCTGTCGAGCACGATGTTGTAGGCGGGCAGCGTGGTGCGCTGCTGGTAGTACTTCATGCCGTCGCCGCCGGTTTCCTCGGTGGTCTCGATCATCAGGCGGATGGTGCGGTCGAGCCTGAGGCCGCTGTCCTTCACGGTCTTCATCGCGTACAGCACGGTGGCGATCGAGCCCTTGTCGTCGATGGTGCCGCGGCCGTAGAGGTAGTCGCCCACGCGCGTGGCCTTGAACGGGTCGAGCCGGGTGCCGTCGTCGAGCACCCATTCGCCGGCCGCCGCGGGCACCACGTCGGCGTGCGTCAGCAGGCCGAACGCTTCCTTGCCGCGGCCCGGCAGCGTGACTTCGAACACGCGGTTGTCCACGTTGCGGAACTGCAGGCCGAAGTCGCGCGCCATGTCTTCCACCAGCTTGCCGAAGGCGACGATGGCCGGGTTCTCGTGCTGGGGCACCTTGTCGTCGCGCACGGTACGCAGTGCCACCATGCGGCCGATGGCGCCCAGCACGGCGTCATGGTTGTGCAGGCGGTTGTACACGCCGAGCAGGCGGCCGACGTTGACGAGGTCGTCGCCGCGCAGCGGCTGGTGCCGGCGATAGGCGGCCACGCTGCGCGCCAGCATCGGCTCGGCCTTGACCGCCTGGTCGAGAAAGGCGTCGAGGCTGGCCGGCGCGCTCGCCGCCCCGGCGGCCACCAGCGCGTCGAGCCCGGGTTTCTTCAGCGTGTCGGCGAAGGCTTGCGGCGCGGCGGCCAGCGATAGCAGGAGCAGCGGCGCGAGGAAGGACGGGCGGAAAGACGAGCGTTTCATGGACGTGGCCTGTCGGGGTATGGCGTGAAACGCGCGATATTCGCACAAGCCGGTGCCCGGGCGCAAATGCGGTTTTCCCCGCCCCGCCAGCCGGCCCGGCGCTGGGGCCGGCACGTCACCCGCGGCCCATGCGCGGCGGTCCGCAGGGCGGCAAATGCTGTCCAGGCGGCTACCGCACACAACGCTGGCCGCGCGGCCCGCATCGGCCGATGCGAACCGCCGGACCTCGGTAGAATCCATCAACCCCACAAGCGCGGCGGCCCCGGTGCCGGCATGCCCGCGGCACCAAAGGAACGAGACAAGATGAGCAGCCAGCCCGCCCCCGCAGCCACCCCCGCGCCGTCCGCCCCGGCGGACGCCAGGCCCGTGCTCGAATACCCCTGCGGCGACGCGCCCGCGCCCGGCACCGTGCGCGAGATCGTGCCCGGCCTGCTGTGGATCCGCATGCCGATGCCGTTCGCGCTGAGCCATATCAACCTGTGGGCGGCGCGCGACGGCAGCGGCTGGGCCGGCTTCGACGCGGGCCTGCAGACCACCGAGACCGCCACCGCCTGGCATGATCTGTTCGCCGCGCAGGGCGCGCTGTCCGACGGGCTGACCCGCCTGTTCGTCACCCACATGCATCCCGACCATATCGGCATGGCCGGCTGGCTGACCCGCAAGTTCGGCTGCCGGCTGTGGATGACGCGGCTGGAATACCTGAACTGCCGCGTGCTGGCGGCCGACACCGGGCGCGAGGCGCCGCAGGACGGCGTGCGCTTCTACCGCCGCGCCGGCTGGGACGACAAGGCCATCGAGGCCTATCGCGCGCGCTTCGGCGGTTTCGGCAAGTTCGTGCACGCGCTGCCGGACAGCTACCGGCGCCTGCGCGACGGCGAGTCGCTGCGGATCGGCGAGCACGAGTGGCGCGTGGTGGTGGGCAACGGCCATTCGCCGGAGCATGCCTGCTTCTACAGCGAAGCGCTGAAGATCCTCATCAGCGGCGACCAGATCCTGCCGCGCATCTCGTCCAACGTGTCGGTGTTCCCGACCGAGCCCGATGCCGACCCGATGGGCGACTGGCTGGCCTCGCTGGCCAAGCTGCGGCGCGAGGTGCCGGACGACGTGCTGGTGCTGCCGGCCCACAACGAGCCGTTCCGCGGCCTGCATGCCCGCATCGACTACCTGGCGCGCAGCCAGCACGCGGCGCTGGACCGGCTGCGCCTGGCGCTGGGCACGCCGAAGCGGGCGGTGGACGTGTTCGGCGAACTGTTCTCGCGGCCCATCGGCGCGGAGCCGGGGCTGCTGGGCATGGCCACCGGCGAGAGCATCGCGCACCTGAACTACCTGCTGCAGCGGGGCGAAGCCGTGGCCGAGACGGACGACGCCGGCATCGCCTGGTACCGCGCCGCCTGACGCGGCACGCGGCTACCAGACCGGCACCGTGGGCAGGTGCCAGTCGTTCCAGACCGCCAGCAGCCGCAGCACGAAGCAGGCGCCGCCGCCGGCCACGGCGGCCGCCACCGGCGGCAGGCCCAGTGAGCGCGTGCCGACCGCCACCGCCGCGCCGAGCCACGCCGCGGTGGCGTAGACGTCCGCATGCAGCACCACGGGCACTTGTGCCAGCAGCATGTCGCGCACCGCGCCGCCGCCCACGCCGGTGACGGCGCCCATCAGGGTGGCGATGAACGGGCGCACGCCGTAGAGCCGGGCCTTCTGCGCGCCGGCCACGGCGAACAGCGACAGGCCGGCCGCGTCCAGCATCGTTGGCAGCATCCCGGCGAAATCGCGCGCCGCCGCGTGGAAGACGAAGGCTGCCACCCCGGTCAGCATGGCCAGCGCGGGGTAGCGCCAGTCGCGGATGGCATTGGGCGGGGCCGCGCCGATCAGCAGGTCGCGCAGGATGCCGCCGCCCACCGCGGTGACCAGCGACACCACCAGCACGCCCAGCAGGTCGAGCCCGTGCCGCATGCCGACGATGGCGCCTTCCAGCGCAAACACGGTGGTTCCGGCCAGATCGGCTGCCAGCACGACGACTTCGGCTTTTGTTCTCATTGAGGGCGCTTGGCGAAGGTAGCGCATAGAGCATACTGGCCCCCGCGCCGGCGCGCCAGCGTATGAGCGCGGCAGGCGCGCGGTGTGGTTTGGCGCCGACGCCCGGCGGCGCCCTCGCTCAGTCCTCGGCCACGAAGCCGGTGGCCTCCACGATCGGTTTCCACGCGGCGCGCTCGACCTGGATGCGGTGGCGCGCTTCCTGCCCGGACCTGGGCGCGACTTCCAGCCCCAGCGCTTCGAGCTTGGCGGCGGTGGCGGCATTGCCCGAGGCGGCGACGAACATCTTCTCCACCCTGGCCACCACGTCCGGCGGCGTGCCGCCCGGCAGGAAGGCGCCGTACCAGCTGGTGGCGTACTCGTACTGGCTGAAGCCCTGTTCCTTGAGCGTGGGTACCTCGGGCAGCGCCTTGGCGCGGTGCGTGCCGCTCACGCCCAGGAACTGCAGCTTGCCGCCCTTGTAGAGCGTCATCATGCTGGCCACCGCGTCCCAGCCGATCGAGACATTGCCGCTGATCACGTCCACCAGCATCGGCGAGGCGCCGCGGTAGGCCGCCGGCGTGATGGCGATGCCGGCCGACTTGCCCAGCGCCACGGTGCCGAGGTGGCCGGCGCTGCCGATGGTGGCCAGGCCCAGGCTGGCGCCGGCCGGGTTGCGGCGCGCCCACTCCACGTATTCCTTCATGTTCTTGTACGGCTGCTGCGCGCCGGCGGCCACCACGGTGGGCACGTCGGTCAGCACGGCGGCCGGCACGAGGTCCTTGTCGGGATCGTAGCCGAGCTTCTTGTACGTCAGCGGGAAGATGGTGAACAGCGGCGACGGGCCGATGAAGACGGTCTTGCCGTCCGGCTTCGCGCGCTTGACGTAGTCCAGCGCCAGCCGCGCCGAGGCGCCCGGGCGGTTTTCCACGATCACGGTGCCTTGCCCGTCCTGGCGCAGTTGCTCGGCGTAGAGGCGCGCCAGGCTGTCGGCCGCGCCGCCGGGCGCGTAGCCGACGATGATGCGGATCGGCTCGCCCGGGTCCGCGGCGGATGCCGGCCGGGGCAGGGCGAGCACGGCGGCGCAGGCCGGCAGCGCCAGGAGGTGGAGCACGAGTTTGCGGCGGGAAGCTTGGATCATGGCGCGGGCAGGTAGGGATAGGGACGGGCGGGCCGTGGGTGGGGGAGGAAGCGTCAGGCTTGTGGCCACTGGTCCAGCAGGCCGTGCGCGGACTCGAACAGCGCGGCGGCGCGCAGCAGCGCCGCGTCGCCGCGGAACTGGCCCACCAGCTGGAAGCCGACCGGCAGGCCGTCGCCGGCAAGGCCGCAGTTCAGGCTGATGGCGGGGTGGCCGGTCATGTTGAACAGCATGGTCCACGGGAACCAGTGCGCGCGCACGTTCTCGTACTGCCGGCCGTCGATGTCGATGGTGCCGAACAGGTCCTGCCCGATCGGCAGCGCGGTGCGCGTGAGCGTGGGCATGGCGAGGAAATCCGCGCGCGCGAGCAGCGCCTGCACGCGCTGGAACAGCTTCGAGCGGTCGAACATGGCCTGCTGGTATTCCACGCCGCTGACCTGCGCGGCCGAGGCCACCTGCCGCAGGAAGGTGGCGCTGAGCTGCTCGCCGTGCTCGGCGGCGATGGCCGCGAAGCGCGCGCGCCATACCGTATGGTTGATGGCGCGCCAGATCGGCTCCACGTCGAAGCCTTCGCCCGTGAATGCCTCGAGCTCCGCGCCCATGCCGGCCAGCCTGGCCAGGCTGGCCTCGAACGCGCGCGCCACCTCGGCCGCCACGGGCCGCCCCGGCGGCGCCAGGCAATACAGGATGCGCTTGCCGCGCAGGTCGCCGCGCGCCTGCGCCGCCTCGGCGTAATCGGGTTTGGGCACGCCGATGGACCACGGGTCGCAGGCGTGCTCGCCGGCCATGGCCTGCATCATCAGGCCGGTGTCGGCCACCGTGCGCGTGGTCGGCGTGACGTAGGTCTGGTTGCCGAACAGGTCCTGCGCCTGGCTGTGCGGGATCACGCCGTTGCTCTGCTTGATGCCGACCACGCCGTTGCACGCGGCCGGGATGCGCGTGGAGCCGCCGCCGTCGGTGGCCACCGCCAGCGGGGCGATGCCGCTGGCCACCGCCACCGCCGCGCCGCCGCTGGAGCCGCCGCTGGTGCGCGCCGCGCTCCAGGCATTGCGCGTGCGGCCGAACAGCGGCGAGTCGGTCAGGCACTTGGAGCCGAACTCCGGCGTGGTGGTCTTGCCGATCAGGATGGCGCCCTGTTCGCGCAGGCGCGCCACGGAAACGGCGTCGGTGTCGGGGATGTTGTCGCGGTAGGGCGCCACGCCGAAGGTGGTGCGCACGCCTTGCGTGTTGACCAGGTCCTTGGCGCTGAACGGAATGCCGTGCAGCAGCCCCAGCGGCCTGCCGTCCATGACGGCCTGCTCGGCCGCGCGGGCGGCGTCCATGGCCTGTTCCGCGCACAGCGTGATGAAGCAGTTCAGTTCGGGCTGCAGGCGCGCCGCGCGGTCCAGCACCGCCTGCATGAGTTCCACCGGGGAGATCTCGCGGCGCGCGATGCGGCTCTGGAGTTCGGTGGCGGACAGGAAGCAAAGCGCATCGCTCATCGGCGGGCTTCTCCAGAAAACGTCTCGGAGCGGATCGGAGGCGCCGCCATGGCGTGGCCGCGCCGGGGCGCCCACGTCATTGGTTTTTGGATCCAGAATCCATTCTTTGCGGCTATAGTAGACGTGTGTCATGCGCTTGTAAACTGCGCCGACAAAATCAGCACTTCCACTGCGCCGCGGCGCTCAGAGAGGCAAATGGCAGAAACGTTCGAATGGCAGGGGCGGGTGCGGCTGGTGGAAGAAGTGGCGCAGGTGCTGCGCCAGCGCATCTACCGCGGCGTCTATCCGCCGGGCAAGGCGCTGCGCCAGGTGGAGATTTCCGAAGACCTGAAGATCAGCCGCACGCCGTTGCGCGAAGCGTTGCGCATGCTGGAGCGCGAAGGGCTGGTCAGCGCCGAGACCGCGCGCGGCGTCACCGTGGTCAGCGCCGATTTCCGGCAGCTGATGGATGCCTACGCCTTGCGCGAAGTCATCGACGGCCTGGCCGCGCGGCTGGCCGCCGAGCGCGCGGGCAAGCTGGCGGGCGCGCCGCTGCGCGCCATCGTCGAGGCCCAGCGAGGCAGCCTGGCGCCGTGGCGGCCAGAGACATACACGGCTGCCAACGTGGAATTCCACACCAGGATCATCGGCCTGGCGTCGAACGAATACCTGGCGCGGCAGGTGCCCATCGTCCATATGACGTCGCAGGTATTCGCGCCGCGCAACGTGTTCCCGCAGGACCGGGCGCTGGCGGCCATCGGCGAGCACGAGCAGATCGTGGCCGCCATCGAGAGCGCCGACGGCGACCACGCCGAGCAGGTGGCGCGGCTGCACATCCGCAATTCGATGGCGCGCCTCAGGGTGATGGCGCAGTCCGCCGCGGACGAGGGCGCGGCGCAGGCCTGAGGAGGCCAGCGCCGCGCCAGGCGGCGTCAGGCGTGCGGCGTCAGGACCGCCGGCTCTTCAGCGAGGGGGAGGCATCCTGGCGGAAAGCCGGGTGGTGCCGGCTCACGCTGCGCGCACCGATCACCAGCGCAAGGAGAAAGACCAGGATATATGCCGCAAAGGTGATGGCTTCCATGTTCGACCCCACTTGTTGATGTTGTTGTTCTGTCGAGCGTGGAGTATGCGCATTGGGGCGGCCGGCGCGCTACCACACAGTGGTGGGGGGCTTTCCGGCGCCGGCCCTGGCCCCCGCGCTCAGGCCGGCTGCTCTTCCCAGCCGCCGCCGAGCGCCTTGTAGAGGCGGATCGCCGTGAGCGACACCTCCGCGTTGCTGCGCACGAATTCGGTCTCGGCCTCCAGCAGCGCGCGCTGCACCACCAGCACGTCGAGGAAGGTGGTGGCGCCGGCCCGGTAGCGCGACAGCGCGGCGCGGTACGCCGCCTGGCTGTGCTCCACCGTGGTGGCCAGGCTCTTGCGCCGGCGCTGCTGGGCATCGTAGGCCAGCAGCACATCGTCGATCTCGTGCCAGGCATTGAGCACGGTCTTCTGGTACAGCAGCGCCGCTTCCTGCTGCTGCGCCTCGCGCAGCTTCAGGGTGCCGCGCAGTCGCCCGCCTTCGAAGATCGGCAGGCTCAGCGTGGGGCCGATGGCGAACTGGCGCGAGGCCCACGAGCCGACCGAGGCGAAGGACAGCGATTGCAGGCCGAAGCTGCCCGACAGCGACACCTGCGGATAGAAGTCCGCCTGCGCCATGCCGATATTGGCCGTGGCCGAATGCAGGCGCGCTTCGGCCTGGCGGATGTCGGGCCGGCGCCGGGCCAGCTCGGAGGGCACGCCGACCGGCACCTGCGCCGGCACCGGCGGCACGGGCCGGGCCATGTCGAGTTCGCCGGCCAGCGCGCCCGGCGGCTGCGCGACCAGCAGGCTCAGCGCATTGACCAGGCGCCCTTGCCGTTCTTCCAGCATGGGCAGCCGCGCCTCGATGGAAGCCGTCAGCGCCGAGGCCTCGGATACCTCCAGGTCAGTGGCCACGCCCTCCGCGCGGCGTTTCTGCGTCAGCGCCAGGCTGTGGCGCGCCAGCGCGAGCGAGGCGTTCACGGTGGCGATGGTGGCCTGGGTTTCGCGCAGCTGGATATAGTCGGTGGCGGTCTCGGTCAGCACGGCGAGGATCACGCCGTGCCGCATTTCGTCGGCGGCCGCGGCCATCGCCTCGGCGGATTCCACCGCGCGGCGGTTGCGGCCCCACAGATCCAGTTCCCACGAGGCATCGAAGCCGGCCTGGTACAGGTTGAAGGGCGCGCTGGCGTCCGCGCCGGGAATGCCGGCATTGCCGGTCCCGGTGCCGTCGGCCATTGCCGCGGCCGGCACGCCGGCCGACGACACGCCCTGCAGGCTCATCAGGCCGGTGTCGCTGGCGCCCGAGCGCTGGTAGCCGGCATTGGCGCCCACCGAAGGCAGGCCCGCGGCGCTCACGATGCGGCGCTCCCAGCGGCTTTGCAGCAGCCGCGCGGCGGCGGCCCGGATGTCCAGGTTGCTGGCCACCGCGCGCTGCACCAGCGCGGTCAGCTGCGGGTCGCCGAACAGGCGCCACCATTGCGCGTCGGCCGGCTGGTCAAGCGCACGGCTGTCCGCGCCGGCGCTCGCATGCGTGGCCCATCGGTGCGGGACCTGCGCGCCGGGCGGCACGAAATCGGGTCCGACCGCGCAGCCCGCGAGCAGCAGCGCGAGCGTGCCGGCGGCGGCGGTCCGCACCGCCGGCCGCCATGTCTTGTGGTGTGGATGATGCCTGCGTGTCATGGCTTACTCCGCGCTGGTTTTCACGCTGGCGGTATCGATGCGCGATACCACCGACATGCCGACCCGCAGCCGGTCCAGATGCTGCTGGCCCGGGTCGAGCACGATCTTCACCGGCATGCGCTGGACCACCTTGGTGAAGTTGCCGGTGGCGTTGTCCCGCGCGACCGGCGAGAAGGTCAGGCCGGTGGCGGGCGCCACGCTGTCCACGTGGCCGTGCAGCGCCATGTCCGGATAGGCGTCGACCTCGATGCTGACGCGCTGGCCGGGCCGCACGTGGGTGAGCTGGGTTTCGCGGAAGTTGCCGATCACGTAGGCGTTTTTCAGCGGCACCACGGCGAGCAGCGCGGTGCCCGCGTTGACGAAGGCGCCGACCCGCACCGAGCGCTGGCCCACCACGCCGTCGACCGGCGCGGTGACGCGCGTGTAGGAGAGGTTGAGCTGCGCCTGCTCGACCGCGGCCTGGGCACGGGCCGCCGCGGCGGCCAGCTCGGTGCGCTGGGCCGCGAGGACCGTGACTTCCCGCCGGGCGGCCGACAGGCCCGCGGTGTCGCGCTCGCGCACGGCCATTTGCTGACGCAGCGTGAAGCGGGCCTGCTGCTGTTGCTCGATGGTGCCGGCGCCGTCTTCCGACAGGCGCTCGTAGCGGCGGGCGTTCTGCTGCGCGAAGGTCACGGCCGCCTCGTCCGCGGAAAGCGTCGCGCTGGCCTGGCCGATCACGGACTGCTGCTTCTGCAGTTGCGCGTCCACGCTGGCGAGGCGAGCCTCGATGGCGGCCAGTTCGGCCTGTGCCGTGCGCAGGCCGGTCCGGAAGTCGCGGTCGTCGATGCGCGCCACCACGTCGCCCGCGCGCACGGCCTGGTTGTCCTCGGCCAGTACCTGGGCGATGTGGCCGGACACCTTGGGCGCCACCAGCGTGTAGTCGGCGAATACGTAGGCGTCGTCGGTGGACTGCTCGCCGGTGCGCCCGCCGGTCACGGCCAGCACGGTGCCGCCGGCGGCCAGGATCGCCGCGGCGATGGCGGCAATGCGGACAAGATTCTTTTTCATGAGCGTTGACCTCACTTCGAGGGCTGAAGGGATGGGGGTTGGGGAGGGAAGGCGCGCACCGGCAGCACCGCCAGGAGCAGGATCAGGGCGAGGGCGATGCCCATGAGCAGCAGGTAGGCGTCGGCCAGGCTCAACACCAGCACCTGCTCGCGCAGCAGCGCGCCGAAATGCGCCGGCGTGCCGGCTGTGCCGTCCGGGCCGGCGGGCAGCAGGCGCGCCATGTTGCCGGCGCGGTCGAGCAGCATGTTCGAGTGGAAATGCCCGCGGTGCGCGAGGAAGGTCTCGATCAGCGCGCCGCCGACCACCGTGCTCAAGCCCCGCACGGTATTGAACATGGCCGAGGCGAACGGCCCCTCCATCGGCTGCACCGCGCCGGTGGCGCCCATCAGGATCGGCAGCACCGCAAGCGGCTGCCCCAGCGCCTGCATGGCTTGCAGCAGGTAGAAACTGTCGCGCCCCCACGCCGAGGTCAGGAACGACCCGCCCAGGCACGAAGCCGCCAGCAGGCCGAGGCCCGTCGCCATGACGATGCGGCTGTCGAGGCCGCGGATATTGCACAGCGCGGCCGCCGCCGGCGCCGCCAGCAACTGGGGGATGGCGATGCTCAGCGCGAGCGGCCCGATCTCCGGCGCGCGGAAATCGCGCACTTCCATCAGGTACAGCGACGGCAGCATCGAGCCCGACATGAACACGATCAGCAGCCCGGCCAGCGCGAGCAGGCCGTGGGAGAAATTGCGCCGCGCCAGTATCTGCAGCTTGAACAGCGGCAGCGGATGGTGCCACTCGTTGACGCAGAAGATGGCGAGCGACACCGCGGCACCGGCCAGCAGCGCCGAGACCAGCGGCGAGTGGAACCAGTCCAGCCGCTCGCCCTGGCTGAGCGCGACCACCAGCGCGGCCATGCCGCCGCAGCCGGTCAGCACGCCGATCCAGTCGAACTGCCGGAACCGCTCCAGCCGCACCGGGTCCTGCGGGATGCCGTGGGCGATCATCAGCGCGGCCAGCAGGCTCGGCGGGATGATCTGCCAGTAGACGAACTGCCAGCCGGCGTGGTCGGTCCACAGCGCCGCCAGCGGCGTCGCCAGGTTGGGGCCGAAGGTCGCCGTCAAGGCGTATGCGCCGAGGCCATACAGCTTGATGCCGGGCGGCAGGAAGCGCAGCGCCACCGTCATCAGCAGCGGCGGCAGCGCGCCGCCCAGCAGCCCCTGCGCGATGCGCAGCGCGACGAGCGCATCGACATCCCGCACGAACGGGAAGACCGCGCCGAGCAAGGCGAACCCCAGCACCACGCATACCGCGAAGCGCCGCAGCGAGAAGGTCATCGCGCACCACGCGGCGACCATCATGGCGCAGACCTCGGCAGCGGCATACGCGCTGTGGATCCACGTGCCTTCGTCGTAGCCCATGCCGAGCACGCCGCGCACGTCGGCCAGCGCGATATCCGTCACGCGGTTGTTCAGGCCGGAGGCCAGCGCGGCGATCAGCACGCCGGACAGGCCGATGGCCAGGCGCCGGTCGAACGGCGGCGGTACGGGTGGGCCGGCTGGCGCCGGCGGGGGTGTCTGGGTCATGTTTCTCTCGCTGGGCATCGCGACGGACAGCGCGCGGCCACGCATCGCCGCGCTCGCGCCCGCCTTCGATGCTGCTGGCTTGTGCTACCGTAATACGATTCAATATATCGTTATACGGTACAGATTTCGAATCCGGGCGAAGTCTACCATACGATTCGTCGTACCGTATTGCGGGTTTTTGTCGGGGGAAGACATGCCGGTGCGGTACACTTCGCCCCGGCCCATCGGATGAAGCAAGGAACGACATGACCCAAACGCCAGGTGACGACGAACGCGGCAACGGCATCCAGGTGATCGCCCGCGCGGCGAGGATTCTCGACGTGCTGGGCGGCTCGTCGGCCGGCATGAGCCTGGGCGAGATCGCCCGCGCGGTGGACCTGCCGCGCTCCACCGTGCAGCGCATCGTCAATGCGCTCGGCACCGAGGAACTGGTCCGCGCCGAGCGCTCGGACGGCGTGCGGCTGGGGCCCGCGCTGCTGCGCCTGGTGGGCCGGCAGCACACCGACGTGGTCGCGGTCGTCACGCCGCATCTGCAGGCATTGAGCGAAGAGGTGGGGGAGACCGTGGTGCTCACCCGCATCAGTGGCCAGCAACTGGTCTTCGTGCACGTGATCGTGGCGGAGCGGGAACTGCGCGTGGTGCCGCGCGTGGGCACCAACCTGCCGCTGCACAGCACGTGCACCGGCAGGGCGCTGCTGGCCATGAGCACCGACGAGGAGGTGGTGGCGATGCTCGGCGACAACTACGAGCGCGTGACGCCGCACACGCTGCATACGTCGGCGGCGCTGCTGCGCGAGCTGCGCAAGGTGCGCAAGGACGGCTATGCGGTCGACAGGGAGGAGACCGCCATCGGCATCTCCGCGGTCGCGGTGGCGATCGACACGATCCTGGGGCGCTATGCGGTCTCGGTGGTGGTGCCGAGCGCGCGCTTCGAGGGGCAGCAGGCGCGCATCTCGAAGCAACTGCTCAAGTGCAAGGACATCCTGCACGGCGAGATCGGCCGGCTCTCCGCCGGGCGCTGAAGCGCGCGCGGGGCGGCGCCGGTGGTTCAGCGGGCAGTTGCCGCGGGCAGGCGCCTGAGCGCGGCGGCGAGCGCGCTGACGTAGGCGTCCGCCGCGCCGCACGCGGCCAGCGCGGCCTCCAGCCGGTGCACATAGTCCGCGTTGCTGCCGAACGGGCCGGCCGCGGCGGCCACGATCGGCGCGACGCGCGCCACGCTCGCATCCGTCTCGTGCTCGGGATGGCGCGGGTTGGCGACGAAGGCGATCGCCCGGGCCCGCGTGCCGTCCGCCAGCGTGACCGTCTGCCAGGACGGCAGGTAGGCACCGGTGACCATCTCGCGGATCCACACCAGGCGCAGCTCCGCCTCGGCGGTGGCCTCGGGCAGCCTGAGCGCCACGCCCAGCGTCGAGCCGCCGGGCTCCAGCGAGAGCATCCGCCCGGGCGTGCCCGGGCTGCCTCGGCCGGCGGTCATGCGCAGGCAGAAGCTGCGGTGCCAGCCGTCCAGCGTCGCCACCTGCCGCTGCTCGAAGTGCAGCAGCGGGTTCCACATCAGCGAGCCGTAGCAGAACAGCCACACGCCGCCGCGCGGGCGCCGCGCCATGATGGCGGCGAGCGAACCGTCGAGCGCGTCCTGGCTCCACAGCATCTCTTCAGGCAGGTTCAGGCTTTCGGCGTAGTCGCCCCGGTTCATCAGGTCCCTGGTCAGCATCGCCTGTCCTCATGGTCGTGGTTGATGTGGCGCGGCGCCGCTCGACCGCGGCTTCCTTGAAGGCCGAGGCGCTGGATGCCTCGGGCGCCTGGTAGGCGGGCGCCCGCGAGCGTCCTTGCCGTTTCATCACGCGCCCTTCCCGGCGGTAGCCGGCTTGCCGTCCGCGGGCGCGGCGGGCGTGGCCGCCTCGGGCCGGAGCGCCATCGTCACCTGCCGGGGCGCCACGGTGTCGCCGGGGCGCACGCGCTGCAGGCCGTTCACCACGATTCGCTCGCCGGGCTCGAGGCCCGCGCGGACCACGCGCAGGCCTCCGTACGACGGCCCGAGCGTGACTTCGCGATAGGCCAGCTTGTTGGCGCCGTCCAGCGCCAGCACGAACTTCTTGCCCTGGTCGGTGCCGACGGCGATATCGCTGACCAGCACCGCCGCGTGGGGCGGGCCGCCGCCGAGCTTGACGCGCGCGTACAGGCCCGGCAGCAGGCGACCGTCCGGGTTGTCGAACACCGCGCGCACGTGGATGGTGCCGCTGCGCGTGTCGAGCCGGTTGTCGACCGACTGGATGCGGCCCCGGTGCGGATGGCCCTTCTCGTCGCTCAGGCCGAGGAAGACCGGCGCGTCCGCATTGCCGCCGCCGGCACCGGGCGCGGTATAGCGCAGGTAGGCATGCTCGTCGATCTCGAAGCTGCCGTACACCGGCGACACCGACACCACCGAGGTCAGTGGCGGCGAGCTCGCGCCCGCCGCCACCAGATTGCCGACCGTGATCTCCGCGCGCGAAACCCGGCCGGAAACCGGCGCCGTGATGTGGGTATAGGCCAGGTTCAGCCTGGCCGCTTCCAGCGTGGCCCGGGCCGCGCGCACGTTGGCGGCGGCTTCGCGCGCGGCGTTGTCGCGCTCGTCGAACTCGCGCCGCGAGACGGCGTTGTCCTGCAGCAGGCGCTGCGCGCGCGTCTGTTCCGTCAGGGCGTGCGAGGCGCGCACCTGCGCGGCGGCCAGTGCCGCATCGGCGCGCGCGACTTCGGCGGCGTAGGGGCGCGGGTCGATGGTGAAGAGCGGGTCGCCCTTCCTGACCAGCGTACCTTCGCGGAAGTGCACGGCGTCGATGGTGCCGCTCACGCGCGGGCGGATCTCCACGCGGTCGACCGCTTCGAGGCGGCCGGAGAATTCGTCCCACTCGGTGATGGTCTGGCTGACCACGGTGGCCACTTCCACCGGCGCCGCGGGCGGCGCCGTCACGGCTTGCGCTTCGCCGGCGTGCCGGACGTGGTTCAGGGATGTGGCCAGGGCGGCGCCGGCCAGGACGAGAACGGCGAGCGCGATCCGCTTGCGTCGGGCTTGTTCGTACATGATGGGGTGTCGTATCGGTTGTGTCCCGCGGCGCCGACCGGCGGCACCGCGGGAAAAACGGGGGAGGATGTCGCCTAGTGCCGGGCCGCCTTCTCCAGCGGCACGTGCACGGCCTCGGGCGCCACCACGGCGTGCAGCGGGCGGTTGCTCAGCTTGCGCACCACGACGTAGAACACCGGCGTGAGCAGCAGGCCGAACAGCGTCACGCCCAGCATGCCGAAGAACACCGAGATGCCCATGGCGCGGCGCATTTCGGCGCCGGCGCCGGTGGCCAGCACCAGCGGCACCACGCCCATGATGAAGGCGATCGACGTCATCAGGATCGGGCGCAGGCGCAGCTTGCAGGCTTCCACCACGGCTTCGGCCACGGAGCGGCCCTGCAACTCGAGGTGCCGGGCGAACTCCACGATCAGGATGGCGTTCTTGGACGACAACCCCACCAGCACGATCAGGCCGATCTGCGTGAAGATGTTGTTGTCGCCGCGCGTGAGCCACACCCCGGCCAGCGCCGCGAAGATGCTCATCGGCACGATCAGGATGACCGACAGCGGCAGCGTCAGGCTCTCGTACTGCGCGGCCAGCACCAGGAACACCAGCAGCACGCAGATCGGGAACACGATCAGCCCCGAATTGCCGGCGATGATCTGCTGGTAGGCCAGGTCGGTCCATTCGTACGAAATGCCGGGCGGCAGCGTCTCGGCGGCGATGCGCTCGATGGCTTCCTTGGCCTGGCCCGACGAATAGCCGGGCGCGGGGCTGCCGCTGACGTCGGCGGCGGTATAGCCGTTGTAGCGGACCACCAGTTCGGGGCCATAGCCCTGCGCGATGGTGGCCACGGCGGCCAGCGGGATCATCTCGCCGTTGCGGCTGCGCGCCTTGAGCCTGAGTATGTCGTCGGGCGAGGCGCGCGCGCTGCCGTCGGCCTGCACGCGCACCTGGTAGACCCGGCCGAACTCGTTGAAGTCGTTGACGTAGAGCGAGCCCAGGTAGATCTGCATGGTGTCGTAGATGTCGGCCACGGCCAGGCCGAGCTGCTCGGCCTTGACGCGGTCCACATTGACGGCCAGTTGCGGGAAGCTGATCTGGTAGGTCGAGAACAGCGAGGCCAGTTCCGGCGCCTTGGCGGCTTTCTCCATGAAGGCCTGGCGCGCCTTGTCGAGCGCGTCGTAGCCCAGCGAGGCGCGGTCTTCGAGCTGCAGCTTGAAGCCGCCCAGCGTGCCCAGCCCCATCACCGGCGGCGCGGCGAACACCACCGGCGCGGCCTCCTTGATGGCGCCGAAGCGGCGGTTCAGCTCGGCCGCGATGGCGTCGGCGCTCAGATCGCCGGACTTGCGCTCGCCGTACGGCTTGAGCAGCACATGGCCGATGGCCGCGCTCGAGCTGGTGGTCGAGCCGTTGAGCGACAGCCCCGGATAGATGAACACGTTCGACACGCCCGGCGTGTCCAGCGCGATGCGCGTCATCTCGCGCGCCACGGCCTCGGTGCGGTCCAGCGACGCGCCCGCGGGCAACTGCCCGTACATCACCAGGTAGCTCTTGTCCTGGATCGGCACGAAGCCTCCCGGCACGGTGCGCGTGAGCAGCACGGTCAGGCCCACCAGCACGGCGTACAGCGCCATGGTGACGGCCTTGCGGCCAAGCAGCGACGACACCACACCGCCGTAGCGGTTCGAGCCGCGCTCGAAGAAGCGGTTGAAGGCATGGAAGTAGCGGCCGAACACGCGCTCCATGAGCTGCGTGAGCCGGTCCGGCCGCGCGCCTTCGCCCTTGAGCAGCAGCGCCGCCAGCGCCGGCGAGAGCGTCAGCGAGTTGATCGCCGAGATGATGGTGGAGACCGAGATCGTTACCGCGAACTGCTTGTAGAACTGCCCGGTCAGGCCGCTGATGAAGGCCAGCGGCACGAATACCGCCGACAGCGTCAGCGCGATGGCGATGATGGGGCCGCTGACCTCGCGCATGGCCGCGTAGGTCGCTTCCTTGGCCGACAGGCCGGCGGCGATGTTGCGCTCGACGTTTTCCACCACCACGATGGCGTCGTCCACCACGATGCCGATGGCCAGCACCATGCCGAACAGCGACAGCGTGTTGACCGAGAAGCCCAGCGCCAGCAGGCAGCCGAAGGTGCCGATGATGGACACCGGCACCGCCAGCAACGGGATGATCGACGCGCGCCAGGTATGCAGGAACAGAAACACCACCAGCACCACCAGCGCGATCGCCTCGAACAGCGTGTGGATCACGGAGTCGATGCTGTCGCGCACGGCCTTGGTGGGGTTGAAGGTCATGCCGTATTCGATGCCTTCGGGGAAGTTCTTCTTCAGCTCTTCCATGGTCAGTCGGACGTTCTTCTCGATGTCCAGCGCGTTGGCGCCCGGCGCTTCCATGATGGCGATGGGCAGCACCGCCTTGTTGTCGAGCAGCGCGCGGATGCCGTAGTCCTCCGCCGCCAGCTCGACGCGGGCGACGTGGCTCAGCCGCACCACGCCGCCGTCGTCGGAGGTCTTGAGCACGATGTTGCCGAACTCTTCCGGCGTGCGCAGGCGGCCCTGCGCGGTCACCGAGAACTGCATCGCCGTGTCCCGGGGCGCCGGCGCGGAGCCGATGGCGCCGGCCGAGACCTGGATGTTCTGCTTGCGCACCGCCTCCACCACCTCGGTGGCGGTGAGGTTGCGCTGCGCCACGGCCTGCGGGTCGAGCCACACGCGCATGGCGTAGCCGCCCGGACCCCACAGGCGCACCTGGCCCACGCCCTGCACGCGTTGCAGGCGGTCGCGCACGTTGAGGATGGCGTAGTTGCTGAGGTAGTTGACGTCGTACTTGCCGCCGGGCGAGGTCAGCTGCACCGCGAGCGTGATGTTGGGCGCGCTCTTGGTGGTGGTCACGCCCAGGCGCTGCACGTCCTCGGGCAGGCGCGGCAGCGCTTGCGAGACGCGGTTCTGCACGAGCTGCTGGGCCTTGTCCGGATCGGTGCCGAGGCGGAACGTCACGGTCAGGTACAGGTGCCCGTCACCGTTGGCCTGGGACTGCATGTACAGCATGTTTTCCACGCCGTTGACGGATTCCTCGATGGGCGCCGCCACCGTCTCGGCCACGGTCCTGGCGTTGGCGCCGGGATACTGCGCGTGGACCACCACGGAGACGGGGACCACCTCCGGGTATTCGGCCACGGGTAGCCGGAAGATCGCCACCGCCCCCACCAGCACGATGAGCAGCGACAGCACGCCGGCGAAGATCGGCCGGTCGATGAAGAACTTGGAGATATTCACGGTATTGCCTTGCTGCGCGAGGCAGGGACGGCGCGGGCCTCGGCGCGCGTTCCCGGCCTCCGGGTTGTGACATGGGTCATGGCTGCATCCTGTTCGGTCGGATCGGATCACGGGCAGAAGATAGGCGTGCCCGCGGCCGGGAAAAAGGGGGGAGGCGGTCCGCACACTACGGACGCCGAGTTCCGTAATGTTTTTCGTGCGGGATGGTGCGGATCGACGCGGGCCGCGTGGAGTCCGCTGCGCGCTTTGCGTGGCTGGGCTATAGTTCAGCACAACGCGGACAAGACAGTCCGCAATGGAGCAGCCAATGGATAGCGTCAGCAGCTTCAACGTCTTCGTTCAGGTCGCGGAGGCCCGGAGCTTCGTGGCGGCCGGGCGGGTGCTGGGCGTGTCGGCGTCTGCGGTCGGCAAGAGCATCGTGCGCCTGGAGGAACGGCTGGGCGTGCGCCTGTTCAACCGCAACACGCGCAGCGTCACGCTCACCGCGGAAGGCGCCTTGTTCCTGGAGCGCAGCCGGCGCATCCTGGCTGAGATCGAAGCCGCGGAGCAGGAGCTGTCGCAGACCGTGGTGACGCCGCAAGGGCGCCTGCGGGTGAGCCTGCCGCTGGTCAGCGAGCCCTTCCTGCCGGTGCTGGCGCAATTCAAGAAGGCATACCCGAGCGTCGACCTCGACCTGGATTTCTCCGACCGCAAGGTCGACGTGATCGAGGAGGGCTTCGACGCGGTGCTGCGCAGCGGCGACTCCGACGATTCCCGCCTGACCGCGCGCCGGCTCGGCGCGTACCGCATGCTGATCGTCGGTGCGCCGGATTACTTCGCGCAACACGGCAAGCCCGCGCGGCCCCGGGACCTGGTGAACCATGCCTGCATCCAGTTCCGCTTTCCCAACACCGGCAAACTGCAGGCCTGGGGCCTGCACCGCGACGACGACGTGGCCGATATCCAGTTGCCCACCTCGATGGTCTGCAACAACCTGGAGGCGCGCATCTGCTTCGCGGTCCAGGGCGTGGGCATTGCCTACCTGCCCGATTTCGCCATCCGCGAGTGGCTGGCGGCGGGCAAGCTGGTCGCCGTGCTGGACGACTACACCGAGAGCAGCGTGTACCGGATCATGTGGCCGTCGGGCAAGCACCCGGCGCTCAAGCTGCGGGTGTTCATCGATTTCCTGGTGGCCAACCTGTTCCCGCACCAGCAGCCAGGCGCGCCGCGGCCGGCCGCCTGACGCAAGGCCCGGCGCCCGCGCCTGCCGCCCGCGCTTATGCTTCGCGCACCGTCACCACGATCTTGCCGAACGCGCCGCGCTTGAGGTGTTCGAAGGCCTGCGGCACCTCGGCGAAAGAATAGGTCGCGTCTATCACCGGCTTGAGCGCGTGCACGTCGACCATGCGCACGAGGTCTTCGAGCACGCGGCGCGGGCCGACCGCGACCGCGACGATCGAGGCGCGCGAGCCCAGCAGCGGCATGATCGGCAGGCTGACCTCGTCCGACTCCAGCAGGCCGATGACGGAGATTCGCCCGCCCGGCGCTACCGCCTGCAGGGAGCGGCGCAGGTTGTCGCCGCCGGCCATTTCCAGGATGTGGTCCGCGCCGCGGCCGTCGGTCAGCGCGCGTACGGCGTCCTGCCAGTCGGGCGTGGCGCTGCGGTTGATGCCGTGGGTGGCGCCGAGCGCGATGGCGCGCGCGATCTTGTCTTCGCTGCTGCTGGTCACGATGACGCGCGCGCCGTTGGCCGCGGCGATCTGCACCGCGAACAGCGACACGCCGCCGGTACCCTGCACCACCACGGTCTGGCCGGCGTGCAGGTTGCCCAGCTCCACCAGCGCCATCCATGCGGTCAGGCCGGCGATAGGCAGCGTGCTGGCTTCTTCCGGCGTCAGCGACTTTGGCGCCTGCACGCACCAGTCGGCCGGCGTCGCCACGTACTGCGACAGCATGCCGTTGATGGGGCCGCCCTGGGTCGGCGAGTCGGCCCAGGACAGCGGCGCGCCGTCGATCCAGCCGGTGATGTAGGTCGAGATGACGCGGTCGCCCACGGCGAAGCGCGTGACGCCTTCGCCCAGCGCGACCACGCGGCCGGCCATGTCCGACGCCGGCGTGAACGGGAAGACGAGGTTGGCGCCCATGCCGCCCTCGGCGATCACCTGGTCCCGATAGTTGAGGGAGACCGCTTCGACCTCGACGAGGATTTCGCCGGCCTTGGGCTGCGGGCGCCGGACTTCGTTGCGTGCGAGCTTGCCGATCCCGGCCGAGGGGATTTCCCAGCGATGCATGGTGCTGTTCATGGAGGACTACCGTTGAGTGAGGGTGGCGGAATCTTAGGTCCGCGCCGACAGCCCCATCAAGCGGGGTCGGGGTCCGCAATATGCGGACGTCGGGGTCCGCAAACGAAGGTCGCGGGACGGCAGGAGAGATCGGCGGAAGGCCGCCCGTGGGAGTGCCGTGTGCCAGACTTGCCGGAGGGGCGGGGCGGGGCGGGGCTGGCGCCGGTCAGCGCGCGCGGCATTCTTCGCGGACCCCGATAACACTTTTCACGGTGCGTCGCGGGCACACTTGCGCGTGCGGCGGCAGGTCCGCGCCGGCGCGCGGACCTGCCCGTTCTACGTCAGGTCGCCTCGCGCTTCACCGCGCCGGTGGCGAAGAAGCTCTGCAGGTTCTCGAACACCAAGTCGGCCATGGCCACGCGGGTTTCGTTGGTGCCGCTGGCGATGTGCGGCAGCAGCACCACGTTGTCCAGCGCGAACAGCGCGGGCGGCACCTGCGGCTCGTGCTCGAACACGTCGAGCCCGGCGCCGGCGATGCGCTTGTGCACCAGCGCGTCCACCAGCGCGGCTTCGTCCACCACCGTGCCGCGCGCGATATTGATCAGGAAGCCCTGCGGCCCGAGCGCCTCGAGCACGCTGGCCGAGACCAGGTGGCGGGTTTCCGCGCCGCCGGCGGTGGCGATGACGAGGAAGTCGGCCCACTCGGCCAGCGCCGCCAGCGACGGCTCGTGGCGGTAGGGCAGGTCGGCCACCGGGCGGCGGCTGTGGTAGCTCACCTCCATGTCGAAGCCCAGGCCGCGCCGCGCGATCACGCGGCCGATGCGGCCCATGCCGATGATGCCCATGCGCTTGCCGCTCACGCGCGTGGTCAGCGGGAACGGGCCCTTGGGCCATTCGCCGCGGCGCACGAAGCGGTCGGCTGCGCTGAAGCCGCGCGCCACGTCCATCAGCAGGCCGAAGGCGGTGTCGGCCACGCAGTCGTTGAGCACGTCGGGCGTGTAGCCCACGGCGATGCCGCGCGCGCGGGCGGCGTCCAGGTCGATCTTGTCCAGGCCCACGCCGAAGCTGGAGATGACCTTCAGCGCCGGCATGGCGGCCATCATGGCGGCGTCCACGCCGTTGGCGGCGCGCGTGGTCATCGCCACGAACTCGCCGCCGTGGGCGGCCAGGAAGGCGGCGGGGTCGGTCTCGGCCCACAGCGGGTGGACGTCATAGTGCTCGGCCAGGCTGGCTTCGAGCGCGGCCGGCAGGCGGCCGTGCTGGAGAAGGCGGTGTTTCATGAGAAGAGATCCCTTGTTGTCGTCGGGTTGTTTTGAGCGGAGCCGCGGCGGCTCCGTCTTGCTGAAAGCGGTAGTCTGCCTTGTCGTTGCCGTGCGCGCGTTCAGTCCGCGCTGAGCTTGTTGTCGATGATGACCCTGGCGTAGCGCTTGCGGTCGGCGGCGATCACGGCGGCGAACTGCGCGGGGGTGCTGCCGGCCGGGATCGCGCCCTGCGCGACCAGCTGCTCGCGCACCGCCGGCATGGCCACCACCTGCTGCACGCCGGCGGCGATCTTGTCGACGATCTCCCTGGGCGTGCCGGCCGGCGCCAGCAGGCCTACCCACGAGCCCGACTCGGCGCCGCCGATGCCGGCCTCGGCCAGCGTCGGCACGTCGGGCATGGCGGGCGAGCGCACCGTGCTGGTCACCGCCAGCGCGCGCAGCTTGCCGGCTTTCACGTGGCCGGCGGTTTCCAGGATGGATGCGAACAGCATGTCGACGTTGCCTGCCATCAGGTCGCTCATGGCGGCGCCGCCGCCCTTGTAAGGCACGTGCAGCATATCAGTGCCGGTGACGATCTTGAAGATCTCGGCCGACAAATGCGGCGATCCGCCGGTGCCGGAGCTGGCATAGGTCAGCTTGCCGGGCCGCGCCTTGGCCAGCGCCACCAGCTCCCTCGGCGTCCTGGCCGGCAGGCCGGGCGTGACCACCAGCGCGAACGGCAGCTCGGCCATCAGGCTGACCGGCACCAGCGCGCCGGGATCGTAGTTCAGCTTCTTGTACAGCGTGGGATTGATCGACTGCGTGCCCACGTTGCCGGCTACCAGCGTGTAGCCATCGGGCCTGGCGCGGGAAACCAGCTCCAGCCCGACATTGCCGCCGGCGCCGGGCCGGTTGTCCACCAGCACCGGCTGGCCCCACAGTTGCGACAGCCGCTGCGCCACCAGGCGCGTGCCGATGTCGGTGCCGCCGCCGGGCGTGAAGGGCAGGACGATGGTGACCGGCTTGGCCGGCCAGGCAGCGCCGGGCTGGGCCTGCGCGGCCGGCAGGCAGGCGCCGGCGGCCAGCGCCGCCAGGGTGGCGAGCAGCGCGCGGCGGCGCGGGGAGGGAGTGGGGAAGGGACGCATGTGGTCTGTCTCCGTGGGTATTGCCTTGTGCGGCACGCCGGCCGCTCGTTGCCTTTGCCTGCCTTGCCTGCCGTCACCTGTCGCCGCTCACGGCTTATTCGGGCTGGATGCCGGCATCCTTCGCCACCTTGGCCCACTTGCCCATTTCCACCTGCAGGAAGCTGGTGAACTGCGCCGGGGTGCCGCCGGCCGGCTCGATGCCGGCATGCAGCAGGCGTTCGCGCAGGTCGGGCGCGGCCAAGGCCTTGTTGATCTCGGCGTTGAGCTTGTCCACCACCGCGCGCGGCGTGCCGGCCGGGGCGAGCACGCCGCCCCAGGTGCTGGTCTCGTAGCCGCGCAGGCCGGCCTCGGCCATGGTCGGCACCTGCGGCGCGATCGACGAGCGCTTCGCGGTGGTGACCGCGAGCGGGCGCACCTTGCCGGCCTTCACCTGCGGGCCGATGGCGGCCACCGTGTCGAACATCAGCGACACGCGGCCGCTGGTCAGGTCGGGGTGGGCCAGCGTGCTGCCCTTGTAGGGGATGTGGACCATGTCGATGCCGGCCATGCTCTTGAACAGCTCGGCGGAGAAATGCGGCGCCCCGCCCGAGCCGCTCGAGGCGAACGACAACTGGCCCGGGTTGGCCTTGCCGTAGGCGATCAGCTCCTTGACCGTCTTCGGCGGCAGCGAGGGCGACACCACCAGCATCAGCGGCACCACGTGCGTGAGCGCCACCGGCTCGAAGCTCTTGAGCGTGTCGAACGGCAGCTTCTTCACCATGCTCGGGTTGATGGCGTGGCTGCTGGCCACCAGCGCCAGCATGTAGCCGTCGGGCGGAGCCTTGGCGACGAGGTCGGTGCCGATGATGCCGGTGGCGCCGGGCCGGTTGTCCACCACCACCGGCTGGCCCCAGTCCTCGGTCATCCTCTGGCCGACCAGGCGCGCCACCAGGTCGATGGCGCCGCCGGGCGAGGCCGGCACGACGATGGTGATGGCCTTGGCGGGGTAGTTCGGCTCGGCGGCGTGTGCCGTGGTGCCGCCTGCCAGCACGGCAGCGGCGAGGATGGCGCGGGGTATGCGGTGCATGATGTCTCCTGCCTTTGCGGCTTTTTTAATGGTGCTGCGCGTGGTGCTGCGTATGGCGTATGGCGAGCAACCCCGGGGCAACGAACGAAGCCCGAACTGCGCCCACACCGCCAGAGCTAGCCCAAGCAAGGTGTTCTCCCTCTCCCCTCACGGGGAGAGGGCCGGGGAGAGGGGCGGTTCGGCCAGGAGCCACATCAAGCAGAGCCAGCGGTGTTGTCCAGCATCGCGGCAAGGAACGAAGCCGATGGCTTTTTTCCAGCACGGCGGCATTCGCCAGCCCCGCCCTCTCCCCCGGCCCCTCTCCCGCAAGCGGGAGAGGGGAGCAGGCCGAGGGTGTCCGGCAGGCCTGCGCCACGATGTCGGCCGCTGTGTGTCCTTGTTCGTGTTCTTCTCTTCTTGTGTCTTGCCCCGCCTAGCGGCCGGTCTTCTCGCGCCAGGCGGCAAAATCCAGCCGGCTCTGTTCCTGCGTCGGCGGATAGAGGCCGATGATGGAGCGGCCCTTGTTGACTTCCTCGGTGACGAAATCCTCGAACGCGGTCATCTCGACCGCCTCGGCGGCGATTTCCGCGGCCAGGTGGCGCGGGATCACGACCACGCCTTCCGCGTCGCCCACGATCACGTCGCCGGGGAACACGGCCACGTCGCCGCAGCCGATCGGGCCGTTGATCTCGATGGCCTGGTGCAGCGTCAGGTTGGTCGGCGCGGACGGGCGGTGGTGGTAGGCGGGGATGGCGAGCTGCGCGATCTCGGGGGAATCGCGCAAGCCGCCGTCGGTGACCACGCCGGCCACGCCACGCTGCATCAGGCGCGTGACCAGGATCGAGCCGGCCGATGCCGCGCGCGCGTCCTTGCGGCTGTCGATCACCAGCACCGCGCCCGGCGGGCACTGCTCCACGGCCTGGCGCTGCGGGTGGCCGGGATCGAGGAACACGGTGATCGGGTTGAGGTCCTCGCGCGCGGGGATGTAGCGCAGCGTGAAGGCCTCGCCCACCATGTTGCCGTGCGCCGGGTTGAGCGGATGCACGTCCTGGATGAACTGGTTGCGCAGGCCGCGCTTGAACAGCGCGGTGCACAGCGTGGCGGTGCTGACGGCCTTGAGCCGGTCGCGGGTCTGCTGGCTGAGTGGGCTGGCTTCGGTCATGGCGTCAGTAGATGCTGGGCTCGCCGGCGGGCGCGCCGAAATCGGTCTGGAGGAAGTCGAAGTCGCAGCCGTCGTTGGCCTGGCGGATGTGCTTCGAGAACATCCAGCCATAGCCGCGCTCGAAGCGCGGCGGCGGCGGCACCCACGCGGCGCGGCGGCGCGCCAGCTCTTCGTCGGAGACTTCGAGGTGGATGCTGCGGCGGTCGATGTCCACGGAGATCAGGTCGCCGCTGCGCACCAGCGCGAGCGGGCCGCCGATATACGACTCCGGCGAGACGTGCAGGATGCAGGCGCCGTAGCTGGTGCCGCTCATGCGCGCGTCCGACATGCGCAGCATGTCGCGCACGCCTTGCTTGACCAGCTTCTTGGGGATCGGCAGCATGCCCCATTCCGGCATGCCGGGGCCGCCCTGCGGCCCGGCGTTGCGCAGGATCAGGATGTGGTCGGCGGTGACGTCGAGGTTTTCGTCTTCCACCGCCGCCTTCATCGACGGATAGTCGTCGAACACCAGCGCCGGGCCGGTGTGCCTGAAGAAGCGGCGCTCGCAGGCGCTCGGCTTGATGACGCAACCGTCCGGCGCGATATTGCCCTTGAGCACGGCCAGCGCGCCTTCCTGGTAGAGCGCGTTCTCCGGCGTGCGGATCACGTCGTCGTTGTAGACCTCGGCGCCGGCGATGTTCTCGCCCAGCGTGCGGCCGGTGACGGTCAGCGCGCCGAGCTGCAGCTTGTCGCGGATGCGGTTCATCAGCGCGGGCAGGCCGCCGGCGTAGAAGAAGTCCTCCATCAGGTACTTGTCGCCGCTGGGCCGGATATTGGCGATCACCGGCACGCGGCGGCTGGCTGCGTCGAAGTCTTCCAGGCCGATCTCGCAGCCGGCGCGGCGCGCCATGGCGATCACGTGGATGATGGCGTTGGTGGAGCAGCCCATCGCCATGGCCACGGCGATGGCGTTCTCGAACGAGGCGCGCGTCTGGATGCGCGCCGGGGTCAGGTCCTCCCACACCATGTCGACGATGCGGCGGCCCGACTCGGAGCACATGCGGATGTGGTTGGCGTCGGCGGCCGGAATCGACGACGCGCCCGGCAGCGTCATGCCGATGGTCTCGGCGATGGCCGTCATGGTGCTGGCCGTGCCCATCGTCATGCAGGTGCCGTGGCTGCGCGCGATGCCGCCCTCGATGCCGATCCACTCGGTCTTGCTGATATTGCCGGCGCGGCGCTCGTCCCAGTATTTCCACGCGTCCGAGCCGGAGCCCAGCACGTTGCCCTTGTAGTTGCCGCGCAGCATCGGCCCGGCCGGCACGTAGATGGCCGGCACGCCGGCGCTGGAGGCGCCCATCAACAGGCCCGGCGTGGTCTTGTCGCAGCCGCCCATCAGCACGGCGCCGTCGACCGGGTGGGAGCGGATCAGCTCCTCGGCCTCCATCGCCAGCATGTTCCGGTACAGCATGGTGGTCGGCTTGACCGCGCTCTCGGACAGCGAGATGGCGGGCAGCTCGATCGGGAAGCCGCCGGCCTGCAGGATGCCGCGCTTGACGTCGTCCACGCGCTGCTTGAAATGCGAATGGCAGGGATTGATGTCGGACCACGTGTTGATGATCGCGATGATCGGGCGGTCCAGCCATTCCTCGGGCGCGTAGCCCATCTGCATGATGCGCGAGCGGTGGCCGGAGGAACGCAGGTCGTCGGGCGCGAACCAGCGCGCGCTGCGCAATGTCTCGGGCGTCTTCTTTCGGGACGTCATTGTCTCTTCCTGGATGTTGTTATGGGCCCTCCGCCGGCAGCAGAGGTACGACATCTGATATCGGTGCGGCCAATTAAAGCACTAATATATTAGTGTGTCAAACCGCGAACGTTTGCTCTAGAATGCGGGGCAGCGGGCCCTTGCCACGGCTGCGCCGCGCGCACGCCAGAGCGTAAGTGCACCACAGCACGCCGCGCTGCACCCCCGCTTTTCGCCAAACCTGATATTCCGGATTCGCATACCACCGGAGAAAGACCGCCGCCGCCAGATGGAAGCCACCGCCGCGCAGATCCAGTTCCAGTTCGACCGCACGCGCCACGCCGCGCCGCAGGTGTTCGAGCACATGCGGGACCTGATCATCTCGATGACGCTCACGCCCGGCACGGTGCTGTCGCGCACGGATCTCGCCGCGCAGTACGGCATCAGCCAGACGCCGGTGCGCGATGCACTGATGCGCCTGAGCGAGGAAGGCCTCGTCGACATCTTCCCCCAGCACGCCACCGTGGTCAGCCCGATCAGCATCGCGCTGGCGCGGCAGGCGCATTTCCTGCGGCGCTCGGTGGAGGTGGAGATCGTGCGCACGCTGGCCGCGGCGCCGGACCCGGCGCTGGTCGAGCGCCTGCGCCTGATGGTGGCGCGCCAGCAGGCGCTGCTCGCCGCCCCGGACTTCGCCGAATTCGCCCAGTTCGACCAGGCCTTCCACCGCCAGATGTACGAGGCGGCCCAGGTGCCCGACCTGTGGCTGCTGGTGCGCCGCCAGAGCGGCCACCTGGACCGCCTGCGCCGTCTGCATCTGCCGATTCCCGGCAAGGCCGATGCCGTGGTGGCTGACCATACCGCCATCGTCGATGCCATCTCGCGGGGGGATGCGGAAGCGGCGCAGGTCAGCCTGCGGCGGCACCTGTCGGGGACGCTTGCCAATCTCGAGGAGATACGGGAGCGGTATGGGGATTATTTGGAGTAGAGGGGTTAAAGGTTTTTGTATTTGGATTTTTATTAAACTTCAAAGTCAAAGTCTTAAATTCAAATTCAAAGTCAACTTCAAAGTCAAAGGCTTTCGCTCCCCCGGAGCGACCTACTTTCTTTTTTCCGAAAAGAAAGTAGGCATGTGGTGGTCTAATGATCCTGGACACTTCAAAAGGTAGACTTCCGGTCAACTAGAGAGGTGATGATGGGACGCAGAGATTTCTCCGACGAGTTCAAGGCCGACGCAGTGAACTTGGTGCTAGAGCAGGGGTATTCAGTGACCAATGCCGCCAAGGCACTGGACATTGGTGAGACAGCGCTTCGTCGCTGGATTGGCAATCGCCAGGCGAAGCCGGTACCGACCACAAGTGACCCGACGAGCTTGACGCCCGACCAGCGCCGCATCCGGGATCTGGAGCGGCAAGTGGCCCGGCTGGAGCGGGAGCGTGACATCCTAAAAAAGTCCACGGCCTTCTTCGTCAAGGAACTCGATCGCAATACGAAGTGATCGAACAGGCGGAGAAGGTCTGGCCGGTGGCGGTGGTGTGCGAGACCCTGGGCATGCCGCGCAGCACCTACTACGCGTGGAAGGCCCGGCAAGCCAAGCCGCGTGCCCAACGTGAGGCGCTGATGGGTCAGGTCCAGGCGATTCATGAGACGAGTGGGCAAAGCTACGGCAGCCGCCGCATGTCGCAGGAGCTGCGCAGACGAGGCCATGCTGTCGGACGCCATCGAGCCAGAGGATTGATGCGGGAAGCCCAGGTCGCGGTCCGGAAGGCTCGCAAGCATTATTACTCGAAGGGCGGGAAGTCCTCGGCCATAGCGCCGAACCGATTGAACCGGCAGTTTGCCGTCGCGCAACCGAACCGGGTGTGGGCTGGAGATGTGACCTTCATCTGGACGCAGCAAGGCTGGCTGTACCTGGCCGTGGTGATGGACCTATTCTCGCGGCGGGTGGTGGGTTGGGCTTACTCGAATTCGGCCGACACGCGGCTAGTGGTGAGGGCACTGAGAATCGCGCTGTCGAGCCGGCAGCCGGCCGAGGGCCTGATGTTTCACTCGGATCAGGGCAGCCCGTATGCCAGCCATGCGTTCCAGGAATTGTTGCGCGAGGAAGGGATCACACCGAGCATGAGTCGGGCGGGCAACTGCTGGGACAACGCGGTCGTCGAGCGTTTCTTCTGCAGCCTGAAGGGCGAGCGCATCCGCGACCGGATCTACTGCGACCGCGCGGAGGCACAGGCGGACATCACGAACTACGTGCTGTTCTTCTACAACCAACAGAGATTGCACTCGGCCGCGATGAACATGCCGCCAGCCGAGTACGAGAATTTAAAGGTGGAAGTGGCCAGAAAAGTGTCCACGATTACTTGACCACCACATGCCTACTTTCTTTTCGGAAAAAAGAAAGTAGGTCGCTCCGGGGGAGCGAAAGCCTTTGACTTTGAAGTTGATCTTGACTTTGAAGTGGCCTTTGACTTTGAAGTTGACTTTAACTTTGAAGTGGCCTTTGAATTTAAACCTTTGAATTTAAGCCTTTGACCAGCACCCCACCCTCAATCGAGCGTGATGTGCGAGTCGTTGATCACCTTCTTCCACTTCGCGGTTTCGCTGCGCATCTTGCTCGCCAGCAGGTCCGGCGGCCCGCCGGCGATCTCGAAGCCCATGCCGACCAGCTTGGTCTTTACTTCTTCGTCCTTCAGGGCGTTGTCGAAGGCCTTGTTCAGCCGGGCAATGATGGGCGCGGGGGTGCCGGCCGGCGCCAGGAAGCCATACCAGCCCACCAGTTCGTAGCCCGGCGCGCCCGATTCGGCCACGGTCGGCAGTTCCGGGTGCTGGGGCAGGCGGCTTGCCGTGGTCACGGCGAGCGCGCGCAGCTTGCCTTCCTTCACGAGCGGATACGCTTCCGGAAGAATGGCGAACATCACCGTGGTCTGCCCGCCCACGAGGTCGGTCAGGGCCGGCACGCCGCCCTTGTATGGGACATGCGCCAGCGTCGGCAGGCCCACGGTCTTCTTGTACAGTTCGCCGCCCAGGTGCGCGGGCGTGCCGTTGCCGGAGGAGGCGTAGGCGACCTGCGACGCCTTGCCCTTGAGGTACGCCGGCAGCTCCTTCATGGTCTTCACCGGCACCGAGTTGCCGACCACCACCAGGCTCGGCAGCAGCGTGGCGAGGATGATCGGGGAGAAGTCCTTGTCGGGCGCGTAGGGCAGGTTCTTGTACAGGCTCGGGTTCACCGCGAGCGCCGTGGAGGTGCCGAGGAACAGGGTGTAGCCGTCGGCCGGCGACTTGGCGACGTAGCTGGCGCCGATGTTGCCGCTGGCGCCGGGGCGGTTCTCGACCACCACGGTCTGGCCGATCTGGTCGCCGACCTTCTGTCCCAGCACGCGGGCCAGCAGGTCGGTGGAGCCGCCCGCCGGATAGGGGACGATGATCCTCACCGGCTTGTTGGGATAGTCGGCGGGCGCCTCCGCGGCGGCAGCGGCGTTTGCGAGGCAGCCTGCGCAGGCCAGCGCCACTAGCAGGGGGGCAATCTTTCCAAACATGACTTTCTCTCCGTGATGCGGCCCGGGCTGTCCATCAAGCCCGGAGGGGGTTAGGAACTGGAAAGAAGTGCTGGAGTATCTTGAGACGGCCTTCCCGCGAATCCGGGCGGCCGCTCTCTTTTTTGGGCAACACCATCTGCGCGCAATTCCCGTGCCGGCCGCCTGGGGAGGGGCGGCCGGCACCGGATTGCTTCATCAGCCAGGTCGATTCTAGGGAGTTTGACTAATGAGTACTACTGAAAACTTTCGATGAACTAATCGCCGCTGGCGATAAGTTCGCCGTTGTCCGCGGCCCGGCTACAGCAGCCGCTCGCAAGCGCGCCGGAGGCGGCTGCAGCCTTCTTCCAGGACTTCCAGCGAGGTCGCATAGGAGATGCGGAAGAACGGCGACACGCCATAGGCCGCGCCCTGCAGCACGGCCAGGTTTTCCGACTCCAGCAGGTAGAGGATGAAATCCTCGTCGGTCCGCAGCACCTGGCCGCCGGGTGTCTTCCTGCCGATGACGCCCGCGCAGGACGGAAACACGTAGAACGCGCCCTCCGGCACATGGCAGGCCAGGCCGGGAACGGCGCGCAGCCATTGCACGACCTGGTCGCGCCGCGCCTGGAAGATGTCGCGCCGCGTGGCGATGAAATCCTGCGGGCCGTTGAGCGCCTCGACCGCCGCGGCCTGGCCGATCGAAGACGGATTCGAGGTGCTCTGCGACTGCAGCTTGACCATGGCCTTGATCAGCTCGGCCGGCGCTCCCGCGTAGCCGATGCGCCAGCCGGTCATGGCATAGGCCTTGGAGACGCCGTTGACCGTCACCGTGCGCGCCTTCAGCGCGGGCTCGACCTGGGCCGGCGTGACGAATGCGCGGCCGTCGTAGATCAGGTGCTCATAGATGTCGTCCGCGATCACCCACACATGCGGATGCCGCACCAGCACGTCGGTCAGCGCCTGCATCTCCGCGCGCGAGTACACCGCGCCGCTGGGGTTGTTCGGCGCGTTCAGGATCAGCCATTTGGTGCGCGGCGTGATGGCCCGCTCGAGATCCTCCGCGCGCAGCTTGAAGCCGTTTTCGGGCGGGCAGGGCGCGAACACGGGCGTGCCGCCGGCCAGCAGCACGATGTCCGGGTACGAGACCCAGTACGGCGCCGGCACGATGACCTCGTCGCCCGCGGCCACCGTGCACATGATGGCGTTGAAGATGATCTGCTTGGCGCCGGTGCCCACGATCAGCTCGCCGGGCGCGTAGTCCAGGCCGTTGTCGCGGCGGAATTTCTCGCGGATGGCCGCCTTCAGCTCGGGCGTGCCGCCCACGTCCGTGTACTTGGTCTTCGAGGCCGCCATCGCCCGCACCACGGCCTCCGCCACGTTGGCGGGGGTGTCGAAATCGGGCTCGCCCGAGGTCAGGCCGACGATGTCGCGGCCGGTGGCGCGCAGCTCGCGGGCGCGCTGGCCCGCCATGGAACTCGGGGACGGCTTGATGCGGTTCAGCCGCGCGGCAATGATGGACATGCTGTTTCCTTGGGTCTTGGGGACTGGGCTTGCCGGACCTTGCGGCGGCTCCATGGCTTGCAGTCTAAGTCCGCGAGGTATTCGGAACAAATTATTAGTTTTTGTTGATTGTTCGTTTTCAGCGATATAATATCGGCCGCATATTTGTCGATGCCCGTCCATGCGCGCGCCGTGGCGCCCCTCTTCCCCATGAACAGAAATATCTCCCTGCGCCACCTGCGCTGCTTCGTCGAGGTGGCCAACGCCGGCTCCTTCACCACGGCCTCGGCGCGCCTGTTCGTCACGCAGTCGGCGCTGACCGCCACCATCCAGCAGTTCGAGGAAGCGGTCGGCCTCAAGCTGTTCGACCGCAATACGCGGCGCGTGGTCATGACCCAGGAGGCCATGCGCTTCAAGGAAGAGGCCGACAAGATACTGAAGGAGTTCGACAGCGCCATCGCCGACCTGCAATCGTTCGCGCAGGGCCAGCAGGGCCACATCCGCATCGCGGCGGCGGCCTCGGTCATCTATCAGTTCCTGGTCAAGGCGATCGCCACGTTCCGGCAGGAATATCCCAACGTCACCTTCTCGCTGCGCGACGCCGGCGCGGAGCAGGTCGAGCAGATGGTGATCGACGGCGAGCTCGATTTCGCCATCACCAGCAAGCACAAGGGCTTCGACGACCTGAACTACGCGCCGCTGCTGGAGGATCGCTTCGGCGTGGTGTGCCGCGCCGACTATCCGCTGGCGTCGGGGACCGGGCCGCTGCGCTGGGCCGACCTCGAGGCGAAGGATTTCGTCGCCTTCACGGCGGATACCGGCATCGGCACGTTCCTGGCGCAGAACGCCGGGCAGTGGCCGGTGTTCCAGGGCAGCCACGACGAGATCTCGAGCACCACCTCGCTGTTCGCGGTGCTGAGCGAAGGCGGCAGTTTCTCGATCGTGCCGGCGCTGGCGGCCAAGGTGGCGGGCTTCACCGAGCTGTCGTTCCGCGAACTGCGCGCGCCGGTGCTGTCGCGCGAGATCTGCCTGATCACCCGGCGGCTGCGCTCGCTGTCGCCCAGTTCGCAGCGCATGCTCGATGTGATCCTGGACACCATCGGGCAACATCCGCTGCCCGATGGCGTGGCGATGATCGAGGCGCCCGGCGAGCGGCGCTCGCGCAAGAGCGCCGCGAAGACGGCCTAGCCGGAGCCTGGCTCAGGCCGTATAGCCGTGCTCCCGGTCGTATGACACCAGGCGCGGGTCGCGCGCCTGCGGCGGGCCGTAGCCGCCGCCGCCGGGCGTGCGCAGGATGACTTCGTCGCCCGGCTCCAGCACCTGGGGCCGGCGCGAGTCGATGGCGCGGCCGTTGATCAGCACTTCCCCGCACGCGCCGGACGCGCCGCCGCCGAGGCCCGGCGCGGGCACCTGCAGCCGCTCGGTCAGGAACACGATCGACAGCGGCGTGCCGTGCCGGCTCACGAAGCAGATCTCCTCGCCCAGGCCGCCGCGGAAGCGCCCCGCGCCGCCGGAGCCTTCGCGCAGCGTCTTGTACTTGAAGAACAGCGGCGCATCGCGCTCGGCCACCTCGACCGGCGTGGGCGAGATATTGCTCGGCCACGACATCACCGAAGCGCCGTCCTTGCCGGCCGTCGCGCCCAGCCCGCCGTTGTAGAACAGCACCGTGGCGAAGGGCTTGCCGTCGTCGCGCGTGCCGCTGAGGTTGGCGATCCACAGCGGCGAGCCCACGCCCGCCATGACCTTGTCGGGCAGGATCTGGTACATGGCGCCGAAGATCACGGTCGGCACGTAGTGGCCCGTGCACGAGCGTCCGCCCACCGGCGCGGGCGAGCGCGGATTCAGGATGCTGCCTTCCGGCGCCACGGCGCGGATGGGGCGGAACAGGCCGTCGTTGTTGGGCAGGTCCGGCAGCAGCAGGCACTTGATGGCATAGACCGTCATGGCGCTGGTGTACGACAGCACGCAGTTGATGCCGCGCGGCTGCTGCGGCGAGGTGCCCGCGAAATCGCACTCGATCTCGCCGTCCTTCACGCGCACCGCCACGGCATAGCGGAAGCGCTGGTCGAAGCCGTCGGTTTCCATCTCGTAGCGGTATTCGCCCTCGGGCAGCTTCGCGATGGCCTGGCGCATCGCGGCCTCGCTGCGCTCGAACAGCGCGTGGGCGAGGTCGTCGATGCCCGGCAGCGCGTATTCCGCGAGGATCTCGTCGAGCCGGCGCGAGATCAGCTCGACCGCGCCCACCTGCGACCAGATGTCGCCCACGGTCTGCTCCGGCGTGCGCACGTTGGTGCGGATCAGCGACAGCAGCGTTTCGTCGGCCTTGCCTTCGCGCAGCAGGTGCATCATCGGGATGTGGAAACCCTCCTCGAACAGCTCGCGGGCGTCGACCGAGCGGATCTTGCCGCCGATGTCCGGCACGTGGCCGGCGGTCGCCGCGAAGCCGGCCAGCGCGCCTTGGTGGAAGATTGGCTTGACCAGGCACACGTCGTTCAGGTGGCCGGTGCCGATCCACGGGTTGTTGGTGATGTAGATGTCGCCCGGGCGCATCGCCTGCGCGCCGATGCGGGCGATGGCCGCCTGCACCGTGCGCGGCAGCGTGCCGATGAACGACGGGATGCTGCCGCTGTTCTCGGCCAGCGCGCGCCCCTGGGAGTCGGTGATGACCACCGCGAAATCGTTGGCTTCGGTGGACAGCGTCGAGAACGAAGTCCGCACGATCAGCTTGGCGGCCTCGTTGACGACCGAGCGCACGCGCGTCCAGAAGACTTCGAGAAAGATCGGATCCGCGGCAACGCTGCCGCTGTGGGTTTGCGTGGCGCTTGTCATGCTGCCTGCTCCTGAATGGTGATCACCAGATTGCCGCTCGCGAGTTGTTCCACATGGCCCTTCGGCCCGACCACCAGCGACGAGCTGGCGTCCTCCACGAGCAGCGGCCCGGCGACCGAGAAACCGACCTGGAGCGCGCTGCGCTCGAAGATCGGGGTTTCCACGTAACCGCCGGCTTCCTTGAAATAGACCTGGCGCGAGCCCTTGGGCCGGGGCGCCTCGCCGCGCTGCAGCGCCTGGGCGGCGAAGGCCTGCCGCGGCGGCGCCTCGCCGGTCACGCGCAGGTTGACCAGCTCCACCGGGACGTCCGGCGGGGTGCGGCCGAACTTCTCGCGGTAGCCGGATTCGAAAGCCGCCACCAGCGCCGCGCGCACTTCCTGCTCGGTGCGGCCGCCTGCCGCCGCGTAGGGTCCGGCCGGCAGGGCGACCGACAGGTTGAAGCCCTGGCCGGCAAAGCGGCCATCCGCGTGGCGGGCCAGCGCGACCGGCCCGAACGTCCCGGCGAGCTGGTCGAGCGAGCCGCGCGCCTGCGCCTCCAGCGCGGCGAAGGCGTCTTCCAGCGTCTGCAGCGAGTCGGTCGCCGGGCGGAAGCTCACCGTGCGCGAGCGGTCGGCGCGCGCCGGCGCGACCAGCAGGCCGTAGGCCGAGGCCACGCCCGCGGCGGGCGGGCAGATGATGGTGTTCACGCCGATCTTCTGCGCCACGTAGTAGGCATGCAGCGGTCCGCCGCCGCCCGTGCACAGCAGCACGAAGTCGCGCGAATCGCGGCCCCGCTCGGCCACGTGCACGCGCGCCGCGCCGGCCATGTTCTCGGCCACGATGTCATGCATGCCCCACGCCACGCCGGTCACGTCGCGGCCCAGGCTCTCGCCGGCGCGGCCCAGCGCCGCCGCGGCCTTGTCGCGGTCGATCGACATGGTGCCGCCGGCGAAGTAGTCCGGGTTGAGGTAGCCGAGCACCAGGTTGGCGTCGGTGACGGTCGGCTCGGTGCCGCCCAGGCCATAGCAGGCCGGGCCGGGTTCCGAGCCCGCGCTCTGCGGGCCCACCTTGAGCAGGCCCAGCTGGTCCTGGTGCGCGATGCTGCCGCCGCCCGCGCCGATCTCGATCAGGTCGATGGTGGTGATGCGGATCGGCAGCCCGCTGCCCTCGGCGAAGCGCTTGCGGCGCGCCGCCTCGAAGCCGAACGCGATCGACGGCTTGCCGTGCTCGACCAGGCAGAGCTTGGCGGTGGTGCCGCCCATGTCGAAGGCGAGCAGGTTGGCCTGCCGGTCGCGCAGGCTGTAGTGGGCCGCGGAAATCGCGCCGGCCGCCGGTCCAGACTCCAGCAGCTCGATGGGATTGCGCTTGGCCTCCTCGATATGGGACAGCCCGCCGTTGGACAGCATCATCAGGATGCCGGCGGGCAGCCCCAGCGCGTTCAGCCGTGACGCCAGCGCGTCGAGGTAGCGCTCGGCCAGCGGCTTGATGTAGGCGTTCGCCACCGTGGTGGAGTTGCGCTCGAACTCGCGGATGACCGGCGCCACGTCCGACGACAGCGTCACGTGCAGGCCCGGGAAATCGCGCTCGATCCATTGGCGCACGAGCTGCTCATGGGCGGCGCTGGCATACGAATGCAGCAGGCACACCGCGACCGACTCCACGCCTTTCTCGACCAGGCCCGCCACCACCCGGCGGACTTCGCCGGCGTCCGGCGCCTCGATCTCGTTGCCGCGGGCGTCCACGCGCGCGCCGATCTCGGCGCGCAGGCTGCGGGGCACCAGCGCCGGCGCCGGCTCGATGGCGAGGTCGTAGAGGTCGTACTTGCGCTCGTGGCCGATCTCCAGCACGTCCTTGAAGCCGCGCGTGGCCAGCAGGCCGGTCACGCTGCCGCGCCGCTCGATCAGCGCGTTGGTAAACAGCGTGGTCGCATGCACCACGCGGGTCACCTGCTCCGCGCGGATGCCGCACGAGCGGATCAGCTGGCCCACGCCGTCCGCCACGCCCTGGGCGGGATCGCCGTGCGTCGTCAGCACCTTCAGGCTGTGCAGCTTGCCGGCGCCATAGTCCAGCGCGACGACATCCGTAAAGGTGCCCCCAATATCAATACCAATTGCCCACGTTGTCACAGGACGCTCCCGGCGTGTTCGAAAGTTTCGGAGTTCATGCCGGCATGATAAAAATGGCCATTAACAAAGGCCAATGAAAAATAAAGATGGATTATTAAGTTATGGCGATATGTGGCGCCGCGCCGCCACCACGCCCCGCCTGCCCGCAACGGCGCCACGTGCCTGCTGCTTGGCTGCCAACTGTATGGCATGCCGATCGTCCCAACTGCTTCTACTCAAGCGGCGGCCGCGCCGGCAAACTTGGCCGCTTTCCCCGGAGCTTCCCGATGTCCCTTCTCAGCCGGTTCAAGGCCGCCGCCTGCCACGTTTCCCCGATCTACTTCGACCTCGACGCCACGGTGGACAAGACCTGCGCGCTGATCGCCGAGGCCGCGGACCACGGCGCCAGGATCGTGGCCTTCCCGGAAGCCCACCTGTGCGCGTTTCCGGTATGGTCCGGCGTGCGCGCGCCGGTGGAGAACCACGAGTTCTTCGTGCGCATGGCCAAGAGCGCGGTGACCATCGACCACCCGGCCATCGACCGCATCCGCCGCGCCGCGCGCGCGCACGGCGTGGTGGTCTCGCTCGGCATCAACGAGGCCTCCCGGGCCAGCGTGGGCTGCATCTGGGACACCAACCTGCTGCTCGGCGCGGACGGCAGCCTGCTCAACCGCCACCGCAAGCTGGTGCCGACCTACTGGGAGAAGCTGACCTGGGCCAACGGCGACGGCAGCGGCCTGCGCGTGGTCGACACGCCGGTCGGCAAGGTCGGCGCGCTGGTGTGCGGCGAGAATACCAATCCGCTGGCGCGCTACAGCCTGATGGCGCAGGGCGAGCAGATTCACGTCGCCTCCTATTCGCCGTGCTGGCCAACCCATCCGGCCGGCAGCAAGGAGCGCTACGACCTCGCCGCGGCGATCCGCATCCGCTCGGGCGCGCACAGCTTCGAGGCGAAGTGCTTCACCATCGTGGCCTCCGGCTTCTTCAGCGACGCCGCCGCCGACCTGGTCTGCCGCGGCGAGCCCGCCGCGCGGGCGCTGGTGGAAAGCGCGCCGCGCAGCGTCTCGATGATCATCGGCCCGACCGGCGCGGTGATCAGCGACACCCTGCAGGACGAAGAGGGCATCGTCTATGCCGACATCGACCTCGACGACTGCATCGTGCCCAAGCAATTCCATGACGTGGTGGGCAACTACAACCGCTTCGATGTCTTCACGCTGCAGGTGAACCGCGCGGCGCTGGAGCCGGCGGCGTTCCACGACCTCGCGCCGTTGCCGCCGGCCGGCCCCGATCTCCTGGCCGACGAAGCGGTTGCGGGTGGCGCCGCATGAAGCCGCGCCTCGTCGATCTCTACAGCGACACGCAGACCCGGCCGACCGCCGGCATGCGCGCCGCGATGGCGCAGGCCGAAGTCGGCGACGAGCAGTCCGGCGACGATCCGACCACGCTGCGGCTGTGCGCCGACGTGGCCCGCCTGCTGGGGCAGGAAGCGGGCGTGTTCATGCCGTCGGGGACCATGTGCAACCTGGTGGCCATCCTGGTGCATACCTCGCCCGGCGACGAGGTGATCTGCGACCATCAGTCGCACATCTACGGCACCGAGGCGGCGGGCGCCGCCGCGCTGGCCGGCGTGTCGATCCGCGCGCTGCCGAGTCCCCACGGCATCTTCGCGGCGCGGCAGGTGGTCGACGGCATCCGCCCGCGCACCCGCACGGCGCCGCGCTCGGCCCTGCTGTGCGTCGAGCAGACGACCAACTTCTCGGGTGGCGCGGTGTGGCCGCTGGCGCAGTTGCGGGAGGTGCGGGACGCCGCCCGCGCCCACGGCCTGAAGTGCCACCTGGATGGCGCGCGGCTGCTCAACGCGAGCGCGGCCACCGGCATCGCCGCCGCCGACTACGCGGCCGGCTGGGACAGCGCCTGGATCGACCTCAGCAAGGGACTGGGCTGCCCGGTGGGCGCGGTGCTGTGCGGCAGCGCGGCGTTCGTCCGCGACGCCTGGCAATGGAAGTACCGCCTGGGCGGCGCCATGCGGCAGTCGGGCGTGCTGGCCGCCGCCGGCCTGTACGCGCTGGAGCACCACGTCGCGCAGCTGCAGGCCGATCACGCCAACGCGCGGGCGATCTGGCGCGCGTTGTCCGCCAGCGCGCTGTTCCGCTTCGACCCGCCGCGGCCGGACTCCAACATCCTGCGCTTCACCTTCGACGCGCCCGCCCTGCGGGCCGAGGCATTCGCCGCACGATGCCTGGCCGAAGGCGTGCGCGTGCGCGCGCTCGGGGACAATTTCATCCGCGCCACCACGCATCTGGACGTGGCGCCGCACGACGCGGAACTGGCCGCGCGCGCCATGGTGTCCGTCGCGCGCGCCATGGCGGCGGGCGCCTGAGGCGGCACGTGGGCGCCAACGGTTCCGGTCGGGGATAATCGTTGCCGGGCCCGCGCCAATGCCGGGCCGTGAATGCAACGCGAGGAACCTGGCATGAGCGCCAATGCGAACCACAAGCACGCCAGGGCGGCACCCGCGGCGGGGCAGCCGGAGCGGCCGGAGCGGGCCGCAGCGGCGCCGAAGCGGGCGGGCGCCGTGCGCACCACGCTGTACGCGCGCCTGGCCGAGGAGCTCAAGCAGCAGATTCTCGAGGGCGTCTTCGCGGCGGGGCAGAAGCTGCCTTCGGTGCGCGCGCTCAGCCGGTCGAAGCAGCTCTCGGTCAACACGGTCCAGGAAGCCTACCGGCAGCTCGAAGACGAACGGTGGGTGGTCGTGCGCTCGCAGAGCGGCTGTTATGTCGCGCCGCGGCTGCCGGATATCGCGCGCCCTGAGCCGATATCCGGCAGCGCCGCCGTCACGCGGTATATCGCCGCCACCGGCCCGGCCTCGGCGCTGGCCTACCGCGAGGACCTGATTCCCTTCGGCGCCGCCATCCCCGATGCGTCGTTCTTCCCGTGCGGGCGCCTGGCCACCGGCATCGCCAACCTGCTGCGCAAGACGCCGGCGCTGATCGGCAACTACAACTTCGCGCCCGGCTCGCTGGCGCTGCGCCAGCAGGTGGCGCGCCGCGTGGTGGAGTGGGGCGCGAGCGTGGACCCGCGCCGCGTGACCATCACCAACGGCGCGGTGGAAGCCATCCAGCTATGCCTGCGCGCGGTCACGAAGCCCGGCGACACGGTGGCGGTGGAAGCGCCCGCCTACTACGGCTTCCTGCAGACGCTGCAGATGCTGGGCCTGCGCGCGCGGCCGGTGGTCAGCGCGAACCGGGACGGCATGGATGTCGACGCGCTGGCGCGCGCCGTGGAAAACGGCAAGATCGCCGCGGTGCTGCTGTCCACCACCGTCAGCAATCCGTCGGGCGCCACCATGCCGCTCGCGCGCAAGCGCCAGCTGGCCGAGCTGGCGAACCGCTGCCAGATCCCGGTCATCGAGGACGCGACCTTCGCCGACCTGCACTTCGCCGGCGAATGCCATGCCGCGCAGGGCTTCGACGAATCGGGCCTGGTGATGCTGTGCGCGTCGCTCACCAAGACCATCGCGCCCGGCATGCGCGTCGGCTGGGTCGACGGCGGGCGCTTCAGCGAGCAGATCGCGTTTCTCAAGCGGGTATCGAGCATCGGCCAGCCGCAGGTGATGGAGCTGGCACTTGCCGAGTACCTTGCCAGCGGCGGCATGGCCAAGCGCCTGCGCAGCACGCGCCGGGCCATGCAGGCGCAGGTCTACCGGATGGCGGAGAGCGTGGCGCGCGTGTTCCCGGAGGGCACTTCGTTCGCGCTGCCCAGCGGCGGCTTCCTGCTCTGGGTCGAACTGCCGGGCCAGGTCGATGCGCTCGAGCTGCAGGAGCGCGCCGTCGGGCTCGGCGTGGGCGTGGCGCCGGGCGTTCTGTTCTCGCCCCAGGGAGACTACAAGAATTTCATCCGTATGAACTGCGGCGTGCCCGACTCGCCCAAGGCGCGCGAAGGCTTGCTGCGGCTGGGGCAGCTCGCCGGCCAGATGGCGGCCGCGCGGTAAGCGGGGCGTCCGGCGCGCGTCCCGCTCAGTGGCGCTCGACGCAGAACGCCGACTCCTCGTCGAATTCCTGCCCGGCCAGGCGCAGCCGGTACCTGGCGGTTGCCTTGCGCGCGCCGCACGCGGCGGAGCACCACTGGCGGTCGCCGCGGCGCGACTTGTCGACGAACAGGACCGGGCACACCGGACTCGCGCAGGCCCGTATCCGGTGGCGCAGATCGCCGGTCAGCAGCTCGATCGCATCCTGCGCGATCAATCCCAGCACCTGCGCGTGGGTGATCGGGCTGCCCAGCCGCTTCTTGTCGCCGGTGCCCGACAGCTGGGGCGGGGGCGGCATTTCGCGCGCGAAGGCGTTGATGGCCTCGATATCGCCGCGCGCCGGCGCGCGGCCGGCGCGCACCGCCTGCACCACGCCATAGATCGCGCGCCGCAGCTCGCGCATCCGCGCCAGTTCGTCTTCGGTGGCCCGCTGGGGCGGCTTCGGCAGCCCGGCCCCGCGCAGCCACTCGTCCCAGCGGCGCGCGCTGTGGATGCGCTCGTATTGCCGGCCGGTCCACTCGCCCAGCGTCTCCACCAGATAGAGGCTGGCGACGCCGCCGCGGAACTTGAGGGTCAACTCCTTCTTTGTCACTGGCCGCGCGGGCGCCGCGGCGGCGGCTTCCCCCGGCATGGTCAGTTCAGGTGCGTTCATGGCAGGTCGTCGCAATGGATGGGGTCCATATCATCGCAGTTACGTCTCCGAAAAAAAAGCACAGGCTTATGCTCCGTCCGCGTTCTTCCCGCGTTCTTCCCACGCTCTCTCCGTGCTTTCCCGCTGTGCGGAGGCGGCACCGGATATGCATATTCGAAATGCGCGCTTGTTGGCCAAGTGCCTTGTGCGTAGACTTTCTGTCATGAGTTTAACCCATGACAAGGATCGCCCGGCGTCATGGCTTCCCGCTCGGCGCCGGTCTGCGGCGCCGTTTCTTCCTGCTGCTTTCGATAGGTGTCACGGATGGCCTTGGTCGTGGGGGCGCACCCCCAGAATCCTTCGTTGTCGATTCTTGCCAGGCGGCAAGAGCATGTCGCCGCGCTGCGCGCGGAAGGACTTTCCTTTTTTGTCTATGGCGCCGGCGCGGTCACGATTCCGCTGATCCGGCTCGGGGCGATCCATCTCGGCGGCACCGGCGCGACGCCGCCCATCCTGGCCAAGGCGCAGGGGCTGGACGTCGCCGCCTTCGGCATGTCGGAGCCGCGGCACGAGCGCGGCGGGCTGGTGGTGCGCGCCGATTCCCCGGTGCGCGCGCTGGCCGATCTCAGGGGGCGCGGCGTGGCCTTGATGCCGGTCTCCTGGCACACCCAGTTCCTGGCCGCCGAGCTCGACGGGGCCGGCGTCGACTGGCGCGAGGTGAACGCGGTCGAACTGACGCCCGCCACGGCCAGGGATGCGTTCGTCGCGGGGCTGCTCGACGCCATCGTCGCCACCGACCCGCTGCTCGGGCAGATCGAGCAGGCCGTGCCGGTGCGCATCGTCGCGCGGCCGGGCAACGCATTCTCGAACCGGTCCGTCTATTGGGGCCGCCAGGACGTGCTGCACGAACGGCCCGCCGCGGTGCGCGCCCTGGTCGACGCGCTGTCCGACTCGGACCGGCTGACGGCGGCCGATCCGGAAGCGGCCGCGCGCCTGCTCGACGGCGTCAACGGCAACAGCGCCGTGCAATGGCTGCCCGCGCTGGCCGCGCGCCCCTGGGGCGTGCACGTGCCGGACGCCGGCTTCCTGGCGGAGCAGCAGCGCCATGCCGACATCTTTGCCCGCTTTGGGCTCATCCCTGAACCGATCGACGTCGCCGACACGGTGACCGAGAAATACCCCGCCTTTGCGGCGGCCTGACAGCGAGGACGAATTTCATGGAAGTCTTGTGGTACCTGACCGGCCCCGATGGCCGCTACCCATGGCGCGCCGACGGCGCGCGCACATTGAGCTACCCGTATTTCCAGCAGCTGGCCAGGGCTGTCGACCACCTGGGCTTCACCGGCGCGCTGCTGGCGACCGGCACGCACGATGCGTGGGTGCAGGGGGCATCGCTGATTCCCTACACGGACCAGTTCCAGCATCTCATCGCCGCGCATCCGCCGCTGCTCTCGCCCACGCTGCTGGGCAAGATGATCACCACCTTCGACCAGTTTTCCAAGGGACGCCTGCGCATCAACATCGTCAATGGCGACGCCAGGCTGATGGCGCAGTTCGGCGTCCATCTCAGCCACGACGAGCGCTACGCCTACACCGACGAATACCTCACCGTCCTGCGCGGCCTGCTGCGCGGCGAATCGGTGACCTTCAAGGGGCGCCATATCCATGTCGTCGATGCGGGCCTGCCGCTGCCGCCCTATGGCGGGCGCGTTCCCGAACTCTGGTTCGGCGGCTCGTCGCGCGCGGCGCACGAGGTCGCGGCCAAGCATATCGACACCTACCTGTCGTGGGGCGAGACGGTGGAGCAGGCCGACAGCAAGATCCGCGAGGTGCGCGAACTGGCGCGCGCGCACGGCCGCGCCGACAAGATCCGCTTCGGCATCCGCCTCTACGTCATCGTGCGCCCGACCGAGGCCGAGGCGTGGGCCGCGGCGCAGGATCTGTACGACCACATGGACGACGCCGCGATCGAAGGCGCGCAGGCCTATGTCGCCGGCATCGATTCGGTCGGCCAGCAGCGCATGTCGGCGCTCCATGGCGGCAAGAAGCCGAAGGACATCCGGGCGCTCGAGATCGCGCCCAACCTGTGGTCGGGCATCGGCCTGGTGCGCCACGGGCCGGGCACCGCGCTGATCGGCAGCCCCTCCCAGGTGCTGGCGCGCATCCGGGAATACCGCGAGGCGGGCATCGAGGTGCTGATCGTGTCCGGCATGCCGTTGCTGGAGGAGGCATACCGCTTCGCGGAGCTGGTCCTGCCGCACCTGCCCGTGGACCGCCGCGCGGACACCGGCGTGACCTCCGCCTGGACGCGCGACCGCGACGCGGCGTGGCGCGCGCAGTCGTGATGCCGGGCGCGCGCCGCGGGTTTTTCCTTCTCCGCTTTCCCCCTCTTATCCCTCTTATCCATCGTTCCGCAACAAGATCCAGGACCAAGCCCCCCATGTTGCCCCTCAAGAAACATCTCCTCGCGCTTGGCGTGCTGGGCCTGGCCATCTCGGCCATGCCGGCCGGCGCGGCCGCGGAAGTCGTCAAGATCGGCCTGGTGCAGACCACGACGGGCGGCTCCGCCGCGCTGTACGGCATCGAGCAGAAGAACGCCATCCAGCTCGTGGTCGACGAGGCCAACGCCAGCGGCAAGCTGGGCGACCTCAAGCTCGAACTGATCCACTACGACGACGGCGCCGACCGCAACCAGACCGTCAATATCTTCCAGCGCCTGATCGCGCAGGACAAGGTGTCCGCCATCCTCGGGCCGACGCTGGCGACCTCCGCCTACGCGGCCGACCCGCTGGCGCAGAAGGCCGGCATCCCGGTGGTGGCGTCGTCGAACACCGCCGCGGGCCTGACCACCAAGCTGGGCGACTACATCTTCCGCGTCAGCCCGCCCGAGGACAACGTCACGCCGAACGTGCTCAAGACGGTGATCGGCCGCTACGGGGTCAAGCGGGCCGCGCAGATCTACGGCATCGACGACCAGCTGACCAAGTCCGCCTATGGCGTGCAGAAGAAGGCGCTGGAGGACAACGGCATTGCCATCGTCGCCACCGAGACCTTCCAGCGCGGCGACGTCGACTTTGCCGCCCAGCTCACCAAGATCAAGGCGCAGAACCCGGATCTCATCGTGATCGGCGCGCTGGCCGAGGAAGCCGCCGGCATCGTGCGGCAGGCGCGCCAGCTCGGCATTGCGCAGAAGGTGGTGTTCGTCGGCACGCAGTCGGCCATCTCGACCAAGTTCTTCGAGCTCGGCGGCGCCGGCGCCGAGGGCGTGATCGTCGGCACGGCCTGGTTCAGCGAGCTGGACAATCCGGTCAGCAAGGCCTTCATCGCCAGCTACGCCAGCCGCTACAAGCACCCGCCCGACATCTACTCGGCGTACGGCCACGACGCGGCGTCGCTGCTGGTGGAAGCCGTCCGGCGCGCGCGGTCTGGCGACAGCAAGCGCATCCGCGCGGAACTGGCCGGCATCAAGGACTATCCGGGCGTGCTCGGCCCGATCGGCTTCGACGCCAACCGCGATCCGACCGTGCAGCCGAAGATCCTGGTCGGCAAGAACGGGCGGTTCGTGCCGTTCGAGGCGAAGTAAAGGCGGCGCGGACATGGAAGTCTTCCTCCAGCAGACCATCAACGGCGTGGCGCTCGGCGCCACCTACGCGGTCTTCGCGGTCGGCTTCACGCTGCTGTTCGGCGTGCTGAACGTCCTGAACCTGGCCCAGGGCTCGATCCTGATGGTGGGCGCGTTTGCCGGGCTGGAGCTGACACTGGCCCTGCACTGGCCGCTGCTGCCGTCGTTTCTCGCGGCGATGGCCATCGCGGGCGGCATCGCGCTGCTCAGCGAACTCATCGTCTTCGGGCCGCTCGCGCGGCGCGGCGCGAACCGCTGGATGGGGCTGGTCGCCAGCCTTGCGCTGTCGCGGCTGCTCATCGCCATCGTGCAGGAGGTGTTCGGCACCCAGGTGCGGCGCTTCCCGCCGACGCCCTGGACCGGGCAGGTCTGGCAGCTCGGCGCGGTGCGGGTGCAAAGCCTGCAACTGGCGGTGATCGTCGCGGCGGTGGTGCTGATGGCGGTGCTGGCCTGGGTGCTGCGGCGCACGCGCGCGGGCCTGGCGATCCGCACGATGGCGTTCAAGCCCAGCGTCGCGCAACTGGTCGGCGTGCCGGTGGCGCGGCTGCGGCTGCTGACGTACTTCATCACCGGCGCGCTGGCCGGCGCCGCCGGCGTGCAGCTCGGCGTGCTCTACGACGCCGTGTCCCCGTTCATGGGAGAGAACATCTTGCTCAAGGGTCTTTCGGCGCTGATCCTCGGCGGCCTCGGCCACGTGCCGGGCGCGGCGATCGGCGGCCTCGTGCTGGGCCTGACCGAGGTCTACAGCGTGGCGTACCTGCAGTCGTCGCTGCGCGACGCGGTGGCGTTCGGCGCGATCTTCCTGGTGCTGGTGTGCCGGCCTTCCGGCCTGTTCGGCACCGCAACGAGGCAGCGCGCATGATCGGCTGGCTGCAATCTTACGAAAACGTCATCGCGCTCGTGTTCGTCAACGCCATCCTCGGCATCGGCGTGTACCTGATGCTCAGCGTCAACCGCTTCTCGCTGGCCACGGGCGGCCTGATGGGCATGGGCGCCTACGTATCGGCGCTGGCAAGCCTGCACACCGGCCTGCCGTTCGCGGCCGCCATCGGGCTGGGGACGCTGGCCGCGGCGCTGGTGGCACTGCTGCTCGGCACCCCGGTGCTCCGGCTCGAGGGCGACTACTTCGCGCTGGGCACGCTCGCATTCACCGAGGTGTTCCGCGTGATCGCATTCAACTGGGACAGCGTGACCGGCGGCGCGCTGGGCCTGGATACGATTCCCGTCAAGACCACCTTGCCTGAGCTCGTGGCCGTGCTCGCGGCGCTGGTGGTCATCGTGCTCGCGGCGCGCGGCGGCCGCTGGGGGCGCATCATGGAAGCCACGCGCCTGGACGACATGCCGGCGCAGTCGCTGGGCATCGACGTCGCGCGCGTGCGCCTGGCCGTGTTCGTGTTCAGCGGCGCGGTGTGCGGGCTGGCCGGGGCGCTGGCGGCGCACATGAATTCGTTCATCGGTCCCAACGACTTCGGCCTGCAGCGCAGCCTGGACGCCGTCGCCTATGCGGTGCTGGGCGGCCTGGGCCAGGTGGGGGGCGCGATCGCGGGCGCGACGGTGTTTACCGTGCTGCCCGAGGTGCTGCGGTTCTCCGCGCAGGCGCGCGAGATCCTGATGGCGCTGATCCTGCTGCTGGCCATCGTGTTCCTGCCGCGCGGCATGCTGTCGATCGGCGGGCAGGCCGCGCGGCGCCTGCGCCGGCGCGCGCCGCAGCCCGCCACGGCGGAGGTGCCGCGATGAGCCCGGTATTGTCGGTCCGCGACGCGCGCAAGCGCTTCGGCAACGTCGCCGCGCTCGACGGCCTGTCGTTCGACGTGGCGCCGGGGACCATCACCTCGGTGATCGGACCCAACGGCTCGGGCAAGACCAGCCTGATGAACCTGGTGACCGGTTTCTACCAGGCCGACAGCGGCAGCCTGCGCTTCAACGGCGTCGAGCTGCGCGGCCTGCCGCCGCACCGCATCGCCCGGCTCGGCATCGGCCGCACCTTTCAGCAGATCCGCCTGTTTGCCGACCTGAGCGTGCTGGACAACGTGCGCATCGGGGCCGAGCGCAAGGGCGGCAAAGGGGCGCAGCAGCGCTCGCACGCGCTGCTCGAGCGCCTGGGCCTGTTCCATGCGCGCGACTGGCCGGCACAGGCCTTGTCATACGGCCATCAGCGCCGCCTCGAGATCGCCCGCAGCCTGGCGGCCGAGCCGTCGCTGCTGATCCTCGACGAGCCCGCGGCCGGCATGAATCCGACCGAGAAGCGGGACCTGGAAAGCCTGCTGCGCGACATCCGCGCGCAGGGCATCACGGTGTTGCTGGTGGAGCACGACATGGACCTGATCATGGGGGTGAGCGATTTCGTGGTCGTCATGAACGCCGGGCAGACCATCGCGTCGGGCCTCCCCGCGGCGGTGCAGAGCGACCCCGCGGTGATCGAAGCCTATCTGGGAGTACGGCATGAGGTGCGGCATGAGGTGCGCCATGAAGCGCGGTGACGGCGAGGCGGCCCCGCCCGCGGCCATGCTTTCGGTGCAAGGCCTGTCGGTCGCCTATGGCGCGCTGGCCGTCGTTCACGACGTCAGCCTGGCGGTGCGCGAGGGCGAGATCGTTGCCCTGATCGGCGCCAACGGCGCCGGCAAGACCACCGTCCTGTCGGCGCTGATGGGCCTCGTGCCGGCCACGGCCGGGCGGATCGCGTTCGACGGCGCGCGTTTCGACGGCCTCGCGGTCGAGCGGCGCGTCGCGCGCGGCGTCAGCCTGGTCCAGGAGGGGCGTCAGACGGTGCCCAACCTGAGCGTGGCGGAGAACCTGCGCATCGGCGCCTACCTGCGCCGCGACGCGCAGGTAGGCGCCGACATCGAACGGATCTACGCGCTGTTCCCGCGGTTGAGGGAGCGCGAGAAGCAGCTCGCCGGATTGCTGTCCGGCGGCGAGCAGCAGATGCTGGCCATCGGCCGCGCGCTGATGGCCCGCCCGCGGCTGCTGTTGCTCGACGAGCCGTCGATGGGCCTGGCGCCGCGCATCATCGCCTCGATCTTCGACATCATCGCGGACATCCGGTCCGCCGGGACGACCATCCTGCTGGTCGAGCAGAATGCGCGCGAGGCGCTCGCCCTGGCCGACCGGGCCTACGTGCTGGAGCACGGCCGCATCGTGCTGGCGGGCACGGGCGCGCAGGTGGCGTCCGACCCCGCCGTGCTGGCGGCTTATCTCGGCGGGCGCCACGCCGCCTGAGCGCGGCGCGCGCCATCCCGCACCATGCGCGCGCGCCGGGCCCGCCGCCTCGCCGCCCGTTTGCTATGACGACATGCGAAATGCGTCGTTCGCGTTTGCGCCGCGCGCCCATAGAATTTCCGTTCCTCAAGATCGATACCAAGAGACTGCGATGACGGTGCCTGGACGTGTTTCACCTTCTGTTCCGCGTTCAGGCGCGGAGATCCGCCGGCGCGGCGGCCTGCGGCTGGCGGCGGCGCTGCTTGCCGGCGTGGTGGCCTGGAGCGCGCACGGCGGCGCGCAGGCGCAGCCGGCGCCGCGTTCGGGCGGCACGTTGGTGGTGGGGCAGTACCAGGAGCCCACGGTCTACGACCCGAACCGCCAGTACTCGTGGGAAACCTACCGCGTAGACAAGCATATCTACGAGTCGCTGGTGGCCGAAGACCTCTCCCGGCCGGCCAAGGACGGCCCGCCGCCGCTGGTGCCGGCGCTGGCCGAGAGCTGGCAGGTCAGCGACGACGCGCGCACCTTCACGTTCAAGCTGCGCCAGGGCGTCAAGTTCCACGACGGCACCGACTTCAACGCGCAGGCGGTGCAGTTCAACGTGCGCCGCTACACGGATCCGTCGTTCGAGTTCTACGACGTGCGCGCCGCGGCCACCATGAAGCCGGTCTACGGCAACCTGCAGGAAGTGAAGGTCGTCGACGACCACACGGTGCAGTTCGTCTTCAAGGCGCCGTTCGTCGATTTCCCGCGGCTGCTGCCGCAAGGCAACTACGTGTCGGGCATCTTCAGCCCGGCCGCGCTGAAGAAGTACGGCCAGGACGGGCTGGCGCTGCATCCCACCGGCACCGGGCCGTTCAAGTTCGTCGAGCGCGTGCATGGCGAAAAGACGGTGCTGGTGCGCAACGACAAGTACTGGGGCGCCAGGCCTTACCTCGACCGCATCATCTTCCGCCCGATCCCGGACGACGCCACGCGCCTGGCGGCGCTGCGCTCGGGCGAGATCGACATCCTCACGCGCGTGCCGGCCGACGCCGCGGACGGGCTGGAAGGCAGCGGCTACACGGTGCGCGACAGCACCACGGCCGGGCAGCTCTTCCTGGGCTGGAATTTCCGCAACGAATTCACCAGCAAGCTGGCGGTGCGCCAGGCCATCCTGCTGGCGATCGACCGCGAAGGGCTGGCGCGCACCATCTTCAAGGGCCGCGCGGTGCCGTCCTACAGCATCTTCAATATCGGCAACACCGCCTACGACGCCGCGCAGAAGGACTTCGCCTACGACCCGGCGCGCGCGCGCGACCTGCTGAAGAAGGCGGGCTACAAGGAGGGCGACGTCCACTTCACCATCATTACCGACGTGGCCAACCAGCCATCCGTGGAATGGATCCAGCGCGACCTCGGCAAGGTCGGGATCAAGGTCAACGTGATCTCGCAGGAGTGGCTGACCTATACCAGCAAGCTCGCCAATCTTTCGCCGGACACCGGCCTGTTCACGATGGAGTGGGGCTTCGTCACGCCGTACTGGCTGAAGCTGGCCTTCGACGGCTACGTGGTCACGCGCGGCGGCGGCGAGAAGGTGGTGGACCAGGCCATCGCGCCGGCCATCGCCAAGGCCGCCACGCAGACCAACGAGCGCGCGGCGGTCGCCGCGTGGAAGGCCGCCAACGCGCTGGCGCAGCGCGACGCCGCCTTCCTGCCGCTGGTGACCTTCCGCAATCATTTCGCCAACAGCCAGAACGTGCAGGGCTTCAACGTGCCGGCGCAGAACTTCTACGATCTGGGCAAGGTCTGGCTGAAGAAATGACGCGCGCGATCGTCTACCGCTTCCTGCAGGCCATTCCGATCTTCCTGGTGGTGTCGGTGCTGGTCTTCCTGATCGCCCACGCGGGCGACGGCGACCCCATCACCAACGCGCTGGCCAGCTCGCTGCCGCAGGAATCGATAGACGCCATCCGCAGGGAGTACGGGCTGGACAAGCCAGTGCTGGTGCAGTACGGGCTGTGGCTGGAGCACCTGATGGCGGGCGACTGGGGCACCTCGCTGGTGCTGCGCACGCCGGTGTTCGAGGTGCTGGCGCGCAGCTTCGGCAACACGCTGCTGCTGGCGGCCGCCGCGGTCGTGGTGTGCCTGGCCGGCGGCGTGGCCGTGGGCGTGCTCAGCGGCCTGAAGCGCGGCTCGTGGATGGACGGCGCGGCCATGCTGGTGATCCAGGTCGGCCACAATTTCCCGGTGTTCTGGTCCGGCCTGCTGCTGATCTGGGTGTTCGGGGTGCGGCTGCAATGGTTCCCGGTCTCCGGCATGTACGACATGCGCGGCGACCAGGACTGGCTCGACCTGCTGCATCACCTCGTGCTGCCGGCCATCGCCGCGGCGGTGATCTCGATGCTGATCCTGGCCCAGCTGGTGCGTGCCCAGGTCATCGAGATCATGGGCTCGGACTACCTGCGCACGTTCCGCGCGCAAGGCCTGCCCAGGTCCTTCCTGCTGCGCCGCCACCTGGGGCGCAACCTGCTGTCGCCGGTGATCAACATCACTGGCCTGCAGGTCGGCTACCTGCTGTCGGGCGTGATCTTCGTCGAGAACGTGTTCAACTGGCCCGGCATCGGCACCCAGCTCTACAACGCCGCGGCCGGCAAGGACTACCCGATGATCCAGGCCGGCGTGATGCTGGTGACCGGCTGCTTCATCGCCGTGAACCTCGCCACCGACGTGGTGCTGGACCTGCTCAATCCGCGCCTGCGCAACGGAGGCGGGCCGGCATGAGCTACGCAGCCCCCAACGCGGCCGCCGCCGAAGGCGGCCAGCACGCGCCCCGTCCCGCCGCGCGCGGCCGCTGGCGCCGCCTGCTTGCCAACCGGCTGGCCCTGCTCGGGCTGGTCGTGATCGTGCTGGCGCTGCTCGTCAGCGGCGCGGCGCCGTGGCTCGCGCCGCACGATCCGAACGTGGCCGAGCCGCAACTGCGGCTGGCCGCGCCGGGCACGCCCGGCTACTGGCTGGGCCTGGACGCGCAGGGGCGCGACATCTTCAGCCGCCTGCTGTGGGGCGGGCGCCGCGCGCTGCTGGCCAGCATTCCGCCGGTGGCGGTCGCCGTGGTGCTCAGCCTGGCGCTGGGGCTGCTGGCCGGCTACCACCGCAACCGCTGGTCGGCGCTGATCATGCGCGTGATCGACATCCTGTTCGCCTTCCCGATGGTGCTGCTGGCCATCGGGCTGGCCACCGCGCTCGGGCCCGGCATCTGGGCCGTGGCGCTGACCATCGTGTTCTCGGCCACGCCGTATCTCACGCGGGTGGTCTATGCCGGCGTGCGCGCGGAGCGCGACAAGGAATACGTGGAAGCGGCGCGCGCCTGCGGCGCGACCACGCCGGATGTGCTGCTGCGCGAGATCCTGCCCAACGTGGCGACGGCCGCCGTGGTGTACGGTACCACGCTGGCGGGCGGCATGATCGTGTTCCAGGCCGGCCTGAGCTTCCTCGGGCTGGGCACGCAGCCGCCGGACGCGGACTGGGGCCGCATGGTGGCCGAGGGCGCGCAGGTGCTGGTGCTGGGCGCGGCGCACGTCGCCACCGCGCCGGCGCTGGTCATCGTGGCACTGGCGCTGGCATTCAACTGGCTGGGCAACGGATTGCGGGACGTGCTGGACCCGCGCGGCTGACGCGCCGGGTCCGGTGCCGGGAACAAGGCGATGAACCTACTATCCATCAGACATCTCGAAGTCGAGTTCGACGGCGCCGGCGGCCCGCAGCGCGTGATCCACGGCATCGACCTGGACATCGGCGCCGGCGAGGTGCTGGCGGTGGTCGGCGAATCGGGCTCGGGCAAGAGCGTGACCGCGGCCGCCATCCTGGGGCTGCTGCCGGAGCGCGGCAGCCGCGCGCGCGGCTCGGTGAGATTCGAGGGGCGCGAACTGCTCGGCCTGCCCGAGTCCGCGCTGAACGGCGTGCGCGGGGCGGGCATCGGCATCATCTTCCAGAACTCGCTGAGCTCGCTCGATCCGTCGTTCCGGGTCGGCGAGCAGATGACCGAAGGCTTGCGTTTCCGGCTCGGGCTGGATGCGCCGACGGCGCGCGGCGAAGCCGCGGCGTGGCTCGGGCGCGTGGGCATCCGCGACGTGCAGCGCGTGCTGCGCGCCTATCCGCACGAGCTGTCGGGCGGCATGCGCCAGCGCGTGATGATCGCGATGGCCGTCATGGGGCGCCCGAAACTCCTGATTGCCGACGAGCCGACCACGGCGCTCGACCCCACCATCCAGAAGCAGATCCTGGACCTGCTGCGCGACATCAACCGCGAGGAGGGCACGGCGCTGCTCGTCATCACGCACGATTTCGGCGTGGTGTCGTACCTGAGCGACCGGGTGGCCGTGATGCGCGCCGGCGCCGTGGTCGAGCAGGGCCCCACCCGCGATGTGCTGGACGCGCCCGCGCATCCCTATACCGCCGCGCTGGTGCGGGCCGTGCCCGACTCCGCCGAGATCCGGCGCGCGCAGCGGCAACTGGCCGCGGCGCCCGTGACCCCGCTCGCGCCGGCGCAGCCGCCCGCCGCCGGCGCCCCGGCCGATGCGCGCGATGCCGGCGCGGTGCTGGTGCTCGAGCAGGTGTCGCGCAATTTCCGCCTGGGCGGCGGCTTCTGGGGCAAGGGGACCGAGGTCGCGGCGGTGCGGCCCACCGACCTGCGCGTCAGGCGCGGCGAGATCCTGGGGCTGATCGGCGAGTCCGGCTCCGGCAAGTCCACGCTCGCCCGCCTGGCCGCGCGGCTGATCGATCCGTCCGGCGGCACCATCCGCGCGCACGGCGTCGACGTGACGCGGCTGCAGGGCCCGGCCCTGAAGGCGTTCCGCCGGCGCGTGCAGTTCGTGTTCCAGGACAGCGGCGCCTCGCTGAACCCGCGGCGCCAGGTCGGCGCGCAACTGGCCGACGCGCTGACGCGGCTGGAGGTTGCCGCCAACGCGCGCGCCGCGCGTGACCTCGCGGTGCAGGCGCTGGAGCGCGTGGGCCTGGCCGCGGCGCACCTGGAGCGCTATCCGCACGAATTCTCCGGCGGCCAGCGCCAGCGCATCGGCATCGCGCGCGCGCTGGCCACGCGGCCGGAGTTCGTGATCCTGGACGAGCCCACCTCGGCGCTGGACGTGTCGATCCAGGCCCAGGTGCTGGACCTGCTGCGCCATCTGCGCGCGGAGCTGAACCTGACCTTTCTGTTCATCGGCCACGACCTCGCGGTCATCGAGTCGCTGTGCGACCGGGTGGCGGTGATGGAGCGCGGTGCCATCGTGGAGACCTTCGACGCCGGCGCGCTGCACGAACACACGCGGCACCCGGTCACGCGCCGGCTGCTGGAGGCGGTATTGCCGCTGCACAGGTCCACCGGCGGCGCAGGCAGGCGTCCGGCCGCGGCATGAAAGACGCGAAGGACGCGAAAGACGTGAAGGGAAACACGAACATGGCAGGCCGGAAGATCATCTACAACGCGTTCACGCATGTCACGCCGTCGCACCAGACGCACGGGCAATGGCGCCGGCCCGAAGCGCAGTCGCAGCGGAATTTCTCGCGGCTCGATCCCTGGGTGAAGCTGGCCCGGACCGCCGAGCGCGCCGGGCTGGACACCATCTTCCTGGCCGATACGGTCGGGGTCTACGACACCTACCGGCAAGGCTGGGCGACCGCCGCGCGCGAGGGCATGCAGTTCCCGTCGAACGACCCGGCCAGCCTGGTGTCGGCGCTGGGATACGTGACGGAGCACCTTGGCTTCATCGTCACCAGCTCCATCCTGCAGGAGCATCCGTTCTCGTTCGCGCGCAAGCTCTCCACGCTCGATCACCTGACCGACGGCAGGGTGGGGTGGAACATCGTCACCAGCTACCTGGACAACGCGGCGCGCAACTTCGGCCAGCCGGCGCTGGCCAGCCATGACGAGCGCTACGCCTGGGCCGAGGAATATGCCGAGGTGGTCTACAAGCTATGGGAAGCGAGCTGGCAGGACGATGCCGTGGCGGCCGACGTGGCCGCCGGCATCTATGCCGACCCGGCCCGCATCCACGCCATCAACCACGAGGGGCCGCGCTACCGCGTGGAAGGGCCGCACCTGCCGCAGCCCTCGCCCCAGCGCACGCCGCTGCTGGCGCAGGCCGGCGCCTCGCCCGCGGGCCGCGGCTTTGCCGCGCGCCACGCCGAACTGACCTTCCTGCCCGCCATCACGCCGGCCGCGGCGCGCGCGGACATCGCCGACCTGAACCGCCGGCTGGCCGGGCAGGGCCGCGCGCCCGGCGACCTCAAGTACCTGGTGAGCATCCATCCTGTCATCGGCAGCACCGAGGCCGAGGCGCGGGTCCGCTACGAGGAATTCCTCCACTGGCGCAGCGAGCCCGGCTACCTGGCGCATGCCTCGGGCACCATCGGCTTCGACCTGTCCGCGATCGATCCCGACACGCCGCTCGACGAAGTGAGGACCGAGTACATGCAGGGCGGCATACGTGCGGTCATCGACGCCGCGCCGGACAAGCGCGCCCGCTTCGGCGACGTGATGCGCCAGCGGCTGAACAAGGCCGTGGCCGGCACCCCCGAGCAGATCGCCGACACCATCGCGAACTGGGTCGAGGCGGGGGTGGACGGCTTCAACCTGATCCCGGTCGTCACGCCCGAGTGGTTCGGCGAATTCGCCGACGCCGTGGTCCCGGTGCTGCGCCGGCGCGGCCTCATGCAGCAGCACTACGCCGAAGGCACGCTGCGGCAGAAGCTGTTCGGCCGCGCCGCCCATCTTCCCGACACCCACGCGGCGCGCCGCCTGCGCCCGTGGGCCTGAGCACGCCGGATGCCGTACGTATCTCCTGTCCCGCTTTTCGCTTCCCACTTTTCGCTTCCCGCTTCCCGCTTCGCGGCAGGTCTTTTCCAAGCAAGGTCCCCCAATGCCTGACACCACTCCTACCTATGCGGAACTGTCCGCCCGTTTGTCCGCCCGTTTCCGCCCGGTCTTCGACCGCATCGCCGTCGATTCGGCGCGCCGCGACCACGAACGCGAACTCGCGCACGACGCCATCGGCTGGCTGCGCGAGGCGGGCTTCGGCGCGCTGCGCGTGCCCGTGGTCCACGGCGGCCTGGGCGCGTCCGTCGAGCAACTGTTCGACCTGCTGATCGAGCTGGGCGAGGCCGATTCCAACCTGCCGCAGGCGCTGCGCTCGCATTTCGGCTTCGTCGAACGGCTCTATGCCGAGGTCGATCCGTCGCGCCACGCGCCATGGCTGCGCAAGATCGCCGAGGGCGCCATCTTCGGCAACGCCACCACCGAGCGCGGCGACCATGCGCTGGGCAAGCTGGGCACCACCCTGCGCCGCCACGATGGCGCCTGGCGCCTGGACGGCGAAAAGTTCTACAGCACCGGCACGCTCTATGCCGACTGGATCCAGGTCACCGCGAGCCGGGAAGGGCCGGTGCCCGAGAACCACCAGACCTTCGTGGTGGTGTCCGCCCGCGCCGGCGGGGTGACGTGCCTGGACGACTGGGCGGGCTTCGGCCAGCGGCTCAGCGCCTCGGGCACCACGCGCTTCGACAACGTGCGGGTGGAGGACGACCAGGTGTTCTCGTACTCGCGCGCCGTGCCCACGCCCATGACCGCGGTGTTCCAGCTGACCCACCTCGCCACGCTGGCCGGCATCGCCCGCGCCATCGTGCGCGACGCGGTGGCGTTCGTCCGCCCGCGCAAGCGCGTCTTCAGCCATGGCGCGGGGGCGGTGCCGGCGGACGATCCGCTGGTGCAGCAGGTGGTGGGCGAGCTCTCGGCCGCGGCGTTTGCCGCCACCGCCGCGGTGCGGGCCGTGGCCCGCACGCTGGGCGAGGCCGACCGCATCCGCGTGCGCGACGGCCGCCTGCCCGTGGACCTGCTGAACCAGGTCGAGCTGGAGACCGCCCAGGCGCAGGTGAGCGTGGTGCCGGCCGTCCTGCATGCCGCCACGCGCCTGTTCGACGTGGGCGGCGCCTCGGCGCTGCTGGAAGACCGGCGGCTGGACCGCCACTGGCGCAACGCGCGCACCCTGGCCTCGCACAATCCCGTGATCTACAAGGCGCGCGTGCTCGGCGACCATGCCATCAACGGCACCGCGCCCACCTTCTACTGGTCGGTCGGCGCCAAGGCAGCCTGAGGCGCGCAGGGAGGAAGGAGAGGGAAGGGAAGACGGGCGCGTGGGCAACCCGCGCCACATGGCGGGAGCGCCCGGCGTGCGCGGCGCGCCCGGTGCTGTTTTTTGCATAAGCAAATGCCGATTTTTTCCTTCCGCGCCTTCCGCCGGCTGCGCTAATGTCCGCAACATTGGCCGCGTCTCCCGGCGCGGCGCACGTCGTTGCACGCCATGAACCACACGGATCGCGTGGTCCACTGGGTTCTGAGCAGCCTGGAACTCGAGACCACCCTGTTTCACCTCGGGCAGTATTGCGGCACCTGGCGCGCTTCGGTGGCCGGGCGCCTGCGCGCGGGCTTCCACGTGGTGCTGCATGGCGAATGCTGGCTGCACCTGCCCGGCGCGGCGGCGCCGGCGCGGCTGCAGCCCGGCGACGCGGTGTTCTTCCTGCGCGACGTCCCGCATCACCTGGGTCCCCACGCCGAGCCGCAGGCCTGCCTGGCGGACAGCGCGATGCTGCCGCTGGATGTGGACATCCCGCCCGCGCAGTCGGCCACCGGCCTGGCCTGCGGTTTCTTCGACTTCCGTCCCGGCCTGAGCGAGGCGCTGCTGGCGCCGTTTCCCGACTACCTGGTACTGCGCGCGCGCGACGGCGAGGGCGACGGCGACCTGGCGGGCACGCATGCGCTGTTCGGCCTGATCGTGGCCGAAGCGCGCCGCGGCGGCAGCGAGCCGTCGCCGCTGATCGCGCGGCTGGTCGACCTGCTGTTCTTCTACGTGGTACGCCACCTGGCCGCGCGCGACGACGTGGCGAAGGGCCTGTGGCCCCTGCTGCGCAGCGCCGAATTCTCGGGGCTGATGCTGGCGCTGATCCGGCATCCCGAGCGCACGTGGACGGTGGAGGCCATGGCGGCGCTGGCGCACATGTCGCGCGCCACTTTCTGCAAGCGCTTTGCCGAAGCCAGCGGGCAGTCGCCGGCCGCGTTCCTGCTGTTGCTGCGCATGAAGGTCGCCGAGCAGTTGCTGGGCGGGCGCTGCAGCATCGCGCAGGCGGCCGAGCGCGTGGGCTACCGCTCGGAAGCGGCCTTTGCGCGGGCCTTCAAGAAGGCCACCGGCGTGCAGCCGGGGGCGATGCGGCGGCAGGGGCAGCGGCTGTCGCTGTCGTAGCCGCGCCGCGCGGACTACGCGGAGGGCGCGGACTACGCGGAGGGCGCGCGCGGGCCGCGGCGGCGCGCCCGGGCGCAAACTCAGACGAATCAGCAGGGAATCGCGACGCTCGCGCATGGCCGCCGGCGGCGGCGCGCCGCACAATGGGCCGGTGTTCCACCCCTTTCCATGTGACGCCATGAGCCGCATTCCGCTGCAATCCGCCGAGACCGCCCCCGAAGCCAGCCGCCCGTTCGTGGCGCGCGCCATCGCCAGCAATGGCTACCTGCCCAACCTGATCGCCGCGCTGTCCAACGCACCCGCGGCGCTCGAGGCCTACCTGACCGTGTCGGAGATCAACAGCCGCAGCTCGCTGACGCTGGCCGAGCGCGAGGTCGTGCAGATCACCGCCGCCACCACGCACGGCTGCGGCTTCTGCGTGGCGGGCCATACCGCCATCGCCGTCAAGAAGGCCAGGATCGACGGCGCCACCGTGGAGGCGCTGCGCGCCCAGGCCACCTTGCCGGAGGCTCGCCTCGAGGCGCTGGCCGCCTTTACCCGGGCCGTCATCCGCACGCGCGGCGCGGTGCCGCAGGACGAGTTCGACGCCTTCGTCGCCGCCGGTTTCACGGCCGCGCAATCGCTGGACGTGGTGCTGGGCGTGAGCCTGGCCACGCTGTGCAACTTCGGCAACAGCCTGGCGCAGACGCCGCTGAACCCCGAGCTGGACGCGTATCGCTGGACGCCCCGCGCGGCCTGATTTCCGCTGGATTTCCCACAGGAACGCCCGATGACTTCTTCCCCATCCGCCGGCGCGCTGCCGGCCGATCTCGCGCAGTGGCTGGCCGCTCATGCCGACGGGCTGGACAGCGGCGCCGCCGATCCGGCCGGCGTGCTGCCGCGCCTGGCCCAGGCCGGACTGTTCCGCATCGGCGTGCCGCAGGCGCAGGGCGGCAGCGGCGGCACGACCACGGATGCGGTCGAGGCGGTGGCGGCGGTGGCCGGATACTCGCAGACGGCGGCGTTCGTGCTGTGGGGGCAGCGCGCCTTCATCGAGTACGTGCTGCACACCCCCAACCGCGCGCTGGCCGCACGGCTGCTGCCGGCGCTGCTCGACGGCAGCCTGGCCGGCGCCACCGGGCTGTCCAACGCCATGAAATTCCTCGGCGGCATCGAGGCGCTGCAGGTCAGCGTGGAGGCGCGCGCGCAGGATGGCGACACGCACGCCGGCTGGCTGGTCGGCGGCGTGGTGCCGTGGGCTACCAACCTGCATCCGGCGGGCTTCGCCGTGGCGGTGGCGGCCGCCGACACGGCCGGGCATGCCGGCGTCTACGCGATTCCCTCCGGCCTGCCCGGCGTGCTGCGCAGCGCGGACCTCGACCTGATCGGGCTGCGCAGCAGCTATACCGCGTCGGTGCGTTTCGACGGCGTGGCGCTGGACGCCGGCTGGCTGCTGCATGAGGACGCGCACCAGTTCCTGCCGCGCGTGCGGCCGGCCTTCCTGGGCCTGCAGTGCGGCCTGGCCATCGGGCTGGCCCGGCGCGCCATCGCGGCGGCGCAGGGCCGGCCCGACGGCGGCCGCTCGGTGCTGGACGGCGAACGCGACGCGCTCGCCGCCGAACTGGCCGGCGCCGCCCGCGCGCTGCACGACGGCCTGGAGCGCGGCGATTTCCTGGCCGCGCCGCGCGCGCTGTTCGGCCTGCGCATCCGGCTGGTGGAGCTGGCGATGGCGGCGGTGCAGCTGGAGCTGCAGGCGCGCGGCGGCGCCGGCTACCTGCACGGGCGCACCGACGGTTTTGCCCGGCGCTGGCGCGAGGCGGCCTTCCTGCCCATCGTCACGCCCAGCCTGGTGCAACTGAAGACCGAGCTGGCGCGGCAGGCGGCGCAATCCGGCCAGGCGGCCGCATGAGCGGCGCGCTGCTCGAAGCGCGGGGCCTGGCCCTGGCCTACGGCAGCGGCGCCGCGGCCCGCGCCGTGCTGCGCGCGGTGGACCTGAGCCTGGCGCCCGGCGAAGTGGTGTCCGTGATCGGCCCCAGCGGCGCCGGCAAGTCCAGCGTGCTGCGGCTGCTGGCGGGCCTGCAGCCGGCCACGCACGGCACGGTGCGCATGCAGGGCGAGCTGCTGGACGCGCCGCATCCGCGCATTGCCGTGGCGTTCCAGGATGCCTGCCTGCTGCCGTGGCTGTCAGTGGCGCACAACGTGGGCTTCGGCCTCGATTTCCGGCGCCAGCCGGCGCTCGGGCGCGCCGAACGGCACGAGCGCGTGGCGCGCACGCTGGCGGCCGTGGGCCTGGGCCATGCGCATCACCTGTTTCCCGCGCAGCTGTCGGGCGGCATGGCGCAGCGCGTGGCGCTGGCGCGCTGCCTGGCGCGCCAGCCGCTGGCGCTGCTGCTCGACGAGCCCTTCGGCGCGCTCGACGAGATCACGCGCGCCGACATGCAGGCCCTGCTGCTGCGCATCGTGCGCGAGTACGGCCCGGCCACGCTGCTGATCACCCACGACATCGACGAAGCGCTGCTGCTGTCCGACCGCATCGTGCTGCTCGGCGCCGCGCCCGGCGAGCCGGCCGGCGTGGCGCGCGAGTGGCGCATCGCGCTGCCGCATCCGCGCGAAGCCCAGGTGGAGGCGCTGGGCGCATTGCGCGTGGAGATCGTGCGGGCGCTGCGCGCGCTGCTGCGCGCCGGCGGCACGCAGCACACGGAGGCATCGCCATCGGCGGCGCCGCACCCCCGGACCATCGCGGTCTGAGGCCGCGCCTCATGACACGAAGCAATCCACGCAACCAGCCAAGCAACCAGCCAAGCAACTAGCCAAGCAACTAGCCAGACGAACCCAGACGAGGTCTACGATGTGCCAGGTTCCCATGTCGCGGCGCGAGCTGCTCAAGCTCTCCGCGCTCTTTACCGCCGGCGGCGCGCTGCCGCTGCTCAACGCGCTGAACGCCCGCGCGGCCAGCGAGCCCGATGCGCCGGTGCGCATCGGCTACCTGCCGATCACCGATGCCACGCCGCTGCTGGTGGCGCACAACAACGGCTACTTCGACAAGGAAGGCATCCAGGCCGACAAGCCCACGCTGCTGCGCAGCTGGGCGCAACTGGTGGAAGCCTTCATCTCGGGCCAGGTCAACGTGGTGCACCTGCTGTCGCCGATGACGGTGTGGGCGCGCTTCGGCAGCCAGGTGCCGGCCAAGGTGGTGGCCTGGAACCACGTGGGCGGCTCCGGGCTCACGGTGGCGCCGCAGGTCGACAAGCTGGCCGACCTGGGCGGCAAGACGGTGGCCATCCCGTTCTGGTATTCCATCCACAACGTGGTGCTGCAGACCCTGCTGAAGAAGGACGGCCTGGTGCCGGTGAGCCGCAAGAGCGGCGCGCTGGCGCCCAACGAGGTCAACCTGGTGGTGATGGCGCCGTCCGACATGCCGCCCGCGCTGGCGGCGCGCCAGATCGAGGGCTATATCGTGGCCGAGCCGTTCAACGCCGCCGCCGAGGCCATGAAGATCGGCAAGATCCTGCGCTTCACCGGCGACGTGTGGCGCAACCATGCCTGCTGCGTGGTGTTCATGCACGAGCAGGACCTGGAGCGGCGCCCGGCGTGGTCGCAAAAGGTGGTCAACGCCATCGTCAAGGCGCAGCGCTGGACCCAGGACAACCGCGCCGAGGCCGCCGCGCTGCTGTCCCGGGACGGCGCCAACCGCTACACGCCGCACACGCTGGACGCGCTGCGCCGCGTGCTGGCGCCGGACGCCGGCGAGCGCGGCCGCTACCTGGCCAGCGGCGCCATCCGTCATGCCGACTGGCACGACAAGCGCATCGATTTCCAGCCCTATCCCTATCCCAGCTATACCGAGGAACTGGTGCGCCGCCTCAAGGGCACGCTGATCGAAGGCAACAGCGCGTTCCTGGCCGGGCTCGATCCGCAGCGCGCCGCGCGCGAGCTGGTGGACGACCGCTTCGTGCGGCGCAGCCTGGCCGAGGTGGGCGGGCTCAAGGCCTTCGGTTTTGCCGACGGCTTCACGCGGCAGGAGGAGATTGCAGCGTGAGAGTGAGACAGACTGCCAGCGATGCCGGGCCCGCAACCGGCGCGGTGCGCGCGCTGGCGGCGCGCTCGTGGCTGGGCCTGGCCGGGCTGGCGGTGCTGCTGGCGCTGTGGTGGGCGGCCACCGGCGCGGGGCAGGCGCAGGGGCTGGCCGCGCGCTTCGCGCCGGCCGCCACGCTCGCCAGCGCGGCGGAACTGCTGCGCCAGCCGGACTTCGCCCAGCATGTGCTGGTGAGCCTGCGGCGCGTGCTGCTGGGCCTGGCCATGGCGCTGGCCGCCGGCGTGCCGCTGGGGCTGCTGGTGGGCGCGGCGCGGCGGGTGGATGCCGCGCTGTCGCCGGCCTTCCAGTTCCTGCGCATGATCTCGCCGCTGTCGTGGATGCCGGTGGTGGTGATGGTGCTGGGCGTGGGCGACCGGCCGGTGCTGTTCCTGCTGGCCTTCGCCGGGGTCTGGCCGATCTTGCTCAACACCGCCGCCGGCGTGCGCCAGCTCGACCCGCGCTGGGTCATGCTGGCCCGCAGCCTGGCCGCCACGCGCTGGGAGCTGCTGACGCGCGTGGTGCTGCCGGGCGTGGTCGGCAACGTGCTGACGGGGCTGCGGCTGTCGATCGGCATCGTGTGGATCGTGCTGGTGCCGGCGGAGATGCTGGGCGTCAACGCGGGGCTGGGGTACTTCATCCTCGACACGCGCGACCGGCTCGCCTACTCCGAGCTGCTGGCCACGGTGCTGGTGATCGGGCTGCTGGGTTTCCTGCTCGACAGCGGCGCGCGCTGGCTGCAGCGCTGGTGGGCGCCGGCATAGGGCGCGCTGGCGGCGGCGGGCCCCCGGAAGCCGCCGGCGGGCGTGACGCGGCCGGCGCGCGGCGCCCCCGGACTGGCCCGCGCTGTCTTGGCCATGACATTGAATCGTCAATTTGCTGAAACATTAGGCAGTCCGAACGGTTTGGCGTCGGCAAGCGGGTTTGCGGGTTCCGAAGGGGCTGTTATCCACAGTAATTGTGGATAACGCGACCCAAAAAAACGGCGCGCTGCACAGGGCCGGCGGGCCTGTCAAGCATCGTGTCCGGCGTTCGCCGCGGTTCCATTTCTTGTCCGCTCCAGGTTTATTCGCCTATAGTTCCATTAATAGAACTAAAGCAACGACCGGAGCGAGACAATGGAGATGACCGCGGGCGCCCTGAGCGGCGTCAAGGTGGTGGACATCACCGCCGTGTTCATGGGCCCGTCGGCCACCCAGATGCTGGGCGACCTGGGTGCCGACGTGATCAAGGTGGAGCCGCCCGAGGGCGACGTCACGCGCGGCATCGGCCCGGCCGGCGACCAGAAGATGGGCCCGCTCTACCTCGGCCTGAACCGCAACAAGCGCAGCGTGGTGCTGGACCTGAAAAGCCCCGACGGGCGCGAAGCGCTGCTGCGGCTGGTCAAGGACGCCGACGTGCTGGCCTACAACGTCAGGCCGCAGGCCATGCAGCGCCTGGGGCTGGACTACGAGACGCTGGCCGCGCTCAACCCGCGCCTGGTCTACGTCGGCATGTTCGGCTTCTCGCAGCGCGGGCGCTACGCGCCGCAGGCCGCCTTCGACGACCTGATCCAGGCTGCCAGCGGGCTGCCCCAGGCAGTGGCGATGGGCAGCGGCGACATCCCGCGCTACCTGCCCATCACCATCGCCGACCGCTCGGTGGGGCTGTACGCGTTCGGCGTGATCTGCGCCGCGCTGTACGCGCAGGCGCGCACCGGCCGCGGCCAGCGCGTGGACGTGCCCATGTTCGAGACCATGGTGCCCTACGTGCTGGGCGACCACCTCTACGGCGAGACCTTCGTGCCGGCGCGCGGCGGCTTCGGCTACCCGCGCCTGCTGTCGCCGCAGCGGCGGCCGTACAAGACGCGCGACGGCCACGTCTGCTGCCTGATCTATCACGACCGCCACTGGCGCACCTTCCTCAAGGCCATCGGCAAGCCGGACCTGTTCGACACCGACCCGCGCTTCGCCACCATCGCCACGCGCACCGCGCACATCACCGAGCTGTACGGCATGGTCAGCGACGAGATGGCCACGCGCACCACCGCCGAGTGGCGCGAATTGCTCAAGGAGGCCGACATCCCGGTATTCCCCATGCATACCTTCGAGTCGCTGCTCGACGACCCGCACCTGGGCGACATCGGCTTCTTCCGCGAGAGCGAGCACCCCGCCGTGGGCCGCATCCGCGAGATGGCCGTGCCGAGCGAATGGTCGGGCACGCCGCCCACCAGCCGGCGCCACGCGCCCGCGCTGGGCGAGCACAGCCGCGAGGTGCTGCGCGAGGCCGGCTACGACGAGGCGCGGATCGACCGCATGATGGCCGCCGGCAGCACGCGCGGGCCGGCCGGGGCCTGAGCGCAATGCAAAACACGACAAAGGAGACAGGCGAAATGGATGCAAGGACAAAGGCCGGCCGCGCCGTGCGCATCGGCGGCGCTTCCGGCTTCTGGGGCGACAGCAGCGTGGGCGCGCCGCAGCTGGTGCGCCATGGCGAGATCGATTACCTGGTATTCGACTACCTGGCCGAGCTGACCATGTCGGTGCTGGCCGCCGCGCGCCTGCGCAAGCCGGAACTGGGCTACGCCACCGACTTCGTCACCGTGACGATGAAAAGCCTGCTCAAGGAAATCGCGCAGCGCAACATCCGCGTGGTCAGCAATGCCGGCGGCATCAACCCGAAAGGCTGCGCGCAGGCGCTGGCCGCGATCGCCGCGGAGCAGGGCGTGGACGTGCGCATCGCCGTGGTGGAGGGCGACGACGTCATGCCGCTGCTGCCCGCGCTGCGCGAGTCCGGCGTGCAGGACATGCAGAAGGGCCGGCCACTGCCGGACAAGCTGGTCAGCGCCAACGCCTACCTCGGCGCGCTGCCGATCCGGCAGGCGCTCGACGCGGGCGCGCAGATCGTCATCACCGGCCGCTGCGTGGACAGCGCGGTCACGCTTGGCGTGCTGATGCACGAGTTCGGCTGGCAGCCCGGCGACTACGACCTGCTGGCGCAGGGCAGCCTGGCCGGCCACATCATCGAGTGCGGCTGCCAGGCCACCGGCGGCCTGCATACCGACTGGGAAAGCGTGCCGGACTGGCCCAATATCGGCTACCCGGTGGTGGCGTGCCGCGCCGACGGCAGCTTCCTGGTGGGCAAGCCGCCCGGCACCGGCGGGCTGGTCAGTACCGCCACGGTGGGCGAGCAGATCCTCTACGAGATCGGCGACCCCGCCGCCTACCTGCTGCCCGACGTGACCTGCGACTTCACCGCCGTGACGCTGGCGCAGGCCGGCCCGGACCTGGTCGAAGTCAAAGGCGCGCGCGGGCGCGCGCCGGGCGACCGCTACAAGGTCTCGGCCACCTATGTCGACGGCTTTCGCTGCAACGCGCAGCTCTCCATCGTGGGCTTCGACGCGGTGGCCAAGGCCGAACGCACCGCGCAGGCCATCCTCGCGCGCACGCGCGCGCTGTTCGCCGCGCACGGCTTCGGCGATTACAGCCGCACGCACGTCGAAGTGCTGGGCGCCGAGTCGTGCTACGGCCCCCACGCGCAAACGCGCCACACGCGCGAGGCCATCATGCGGCTGGCCGTGATGCACCCGGAAAAAGCCGCACTCGAACTGTTCGCGCGCGAGATCTCCGCGGCCGGCACCAGCTGGTCGCCCGGCACCACCGGCTCGGGCGGCGGCCGGCCCAGCCCCTCGCCGTCGATCCGGCAGTACGCCTTCCTGCTGGAAAAGGACAAGCTGTCGCCCACCGTGCTGATCGACGGCGAGCACCGCCCGGTGGCGATGCCCGCGGCGGTGCCTGCCGCCGCTGCTCCCGCGCCCGCGCCGGCGCCCGCGCCCGCGCCGGCTCCCGATGCGCCGCCGGGCGCCGCCGACTTCGAGCAAGTCCCGCTGATCCGCCTGGCCTACGGCCGCAGCGGCGACAAGGGCGATATCTCCAACATCGGCCTGATGGCGCGCCGGCCCGAATACCTGCCGTGGCTGCGCGCGGGCGCCACCCCGGAGCGCGTGGCGCAATGGCTCGGCCATCTGGTGAAAGGCCCCGTCGCGCGCCATGACCTGCCCGGCATCCACGCCGTCAACCTGGTCTGCGAGCAAGCGCTCGACGGCGGCGGCATGGCCTCGCTGCGCAACGACCCGCTCGGCAAGGGCATGGCGCAGATCCTGCTGGCCATGCCCGTGCGCGTGCCGCGCGGCCTGCTGCCATGACCCGGGCCGCGCCACAGCCGGCGCCGCCGCCGGCGCAACTGCCCGAGGACGGCGGCGGCGTGGCGCGCTACCGCCAGCTGGCCAGCGTGCTGCGCCATCGCATCGTCTGCGGCGAATGGCCGCTGGGCCACCAGCTGCCCACCGTGGAGCAGCTCGCGCAAAGTTATGGCATTGCCCGCGTCACGGTGCGCCAGGCCTTCGCCGTGCTGGCCGAGGAAGGCCTGGTCAGCAGCCAGCGCGGGCGCGGCACGCACGTGACCGGCCAGCCGCCCGGCCCCAGCGAAGGCATGCGCTCCGTCATCAACGACGAACTGGTCGGCGGCAGCGAGCTGGAAATCCGCATCCTGGAAAAGCACAAGGACGTGCGCCTGCCCGATGGCCTGCCCACGCGCGGCAAGCCGCTCGACCAGTACGTGCTGCTGCGCAAGCTGCACCTGCACGACGGCGAGCCGTTCTGCCTGATCGAGCTGTACGTGGCCTCCGCCGTCTTCAACCGCTTCCCGCGCGGCGCCGAGAAGCACCGCAAGATCGCCCGCCTGCTGCGCGAGGCCGTGGGCGAGCGCCTCGGCATGCTGCACCAGAGCATGACGGTGGAACCGGCCGACTACGCGCTCGCGCGCGAACTGGCCTGCGGCTTTGCCGCGCCCATCGCCAAGATCGTGCGCACCACGCTCGACGTCGACGGCAACGTGCTCACGGCCGGCTGCTTCTGGTATCGCGGCGACCGCTTCATCCTCGACGTGGAATTCCCGGCCCGGCTCACCGAGCGCTATCCGGCGCTGGCCGTGCCCGACAGCCGCAGCTGACAGGCACGGTAGCCAGCGCGGGCACGGCAGGCAACGCCAACAGATGCCGCAAAGGCACGCAAGGAGACAACATGCACCAGCCTTACCCTTCGCGCGGGCTCGCCGGCCTGCTGCTGCCGTTTCTCATGCTGGCCGGCGCGCCGTCCGCGCAAGCCGACGGCGCCGCCACCGACTACCCCGCCAGGCCCGTGCGCGTGGTGGTGCCGTTCCCGGCCGGCAGCGGCACCGACAGCAGCGCGCGCTACGTGGCCGAAGCCGTCGCCGGCCAGACCGGCAAGGCCGTGCTGGTGGACAACCGGCCCGGCGCCAACGGCTTCATCGCCGCCCAGGCCGTGGCCACCGCGCCCGCCGACGGCTACACCATGCTGGTCACCACCAACACCACGCACGCCGCCAACGCATCGCTGTTCAGGACGCTGCCCTACGACCCCGTCAAGGATTTCGCGCCGGTCTCGCTGGTCGCCCGCAGCGGGCTGGTGCTGGTGGTGCCGCCCGACAGCCCCGTCCATACCGTGGCCGACCTGACCGCGCTGGCTCGCGCCAGGCCTGGCAAGCTCACCTTCGCCAGCGGCAGTTCCTCCACCCGCATCGCCAGCGAGCTGTACAAGATGATGGCCGGCGTGCAGGCGCTGCATGTGCCCTACAAAGGCGTGCCCGCCGCGCTGACCGACCTGATGGGGCACCAGGTCGACTTCATGATCTCCGACGTGTCGCCCGCCATGACCCTGATCCAGGGCGGCAAGCTGCGCGCCATCGCCGTCACCACCGCGCAGCGCCATCCCGTGCTCAAGGACGTGCCCACCATGGCCGAAAGCGGCCTGCCCGGCTACGAGATGGTGGCATGGTCGGCGGCCTTCTTCCCCGCCGCCACGCCGAAGGCGGTGGTCGAGCGCATGAACGCGCTGGTGCGCAAGGGACTGGCGGACCCGAAGGCAGCCGGTTATTTCGGCCGCTCGGGCGGCGAGCCCGCGCCGTCGTCGCCGGAAGAGCTGGCCGCGTTCGTGCGCAGCGAAACCCTGAAGTGGGCGCGGGTGATCAAGGCGGCGGGGATCGAGCCGGAGTGAGGGGGAGGCGGCGCCGCGAATCCCGCCCGGACCCCACCCCTTTTCTTGATTGACGTCAAAGCCCCGCGCTGGCCGCGGGCGCCTAATCGAAGCGCTTTGCCACAGCGTCTTGCCGCAGCGCCGCCCGGCGCATGCCGGCCAGTCAAACAAGAAAACGGAGTCCTCCATGAAACGGCTTTTCCCGAGTCCGCTCGTCCGGGATATTCTCGGCCTGGCGTTTGTCCTGCTGTCTGGCGCGGCGCCGGCCGCGCCGCAGGAACCCGTGCAGCCCATCGCTCCGGCCAAGGTCACCGATCCGGCGCGGGTGCGGCTGGGCGAGCGGCTCTGGTTCGATCCCCGGCTGTCGCGCTCGGGATTCATTTCGTGCAACTCCTGCCACAACCTGAGCATGGGCGGCTCGGACAATCTCAAGACCTCGATCGGCGACAAATGGCAGAAGGGGCCGATCAACTCGCCCACGGTGCTGAACTCCAGCCTGAACCTGGCGCAGTTCTGGGACGGCCGCGCCAAGGACCTGCGCGCGCAGGCCGGCGGGCCCATCGCCAATCCCGGCGAGATGGCGTTCTCGCACGAGCTCGCCGTGGACATGCTGAAGTCCATTCCGCAGTACGTCACGGAGTTCCGCCAGGTCTTCGGCAACGACAATCTCACCATCGATGAAGTGACCACCGCCATCGCGGCGTTCGAGGCCACGCTGGTCACCCCCAATGCCCGTTTCGACAAATGGCTCAAGGCAGACAAGCACGCCATCGACGCGCAAGAGCTGCGCGGCTACCAGCTGTTCAAGAGCGCGGGCTGCGTGGCCTGCCACAACGGCCCCAATCTGGGCGGCAACTCGTTCCAGAAGATGGGGATCGTGGAGCCGTACAAGACCTCGAACCCGGCCGAGGGCCGCTACGCGGTGACCGGGCGCGACGCCGACCGCTTCAACTTCAAGGTGCCCACGCTGCGCAACGTCGCGCTGACCTACCCGTATTTCCATGACGGCGCGGCGGACACGCTCGGCCAGGCGGTCGACACGATGGGCCGCCTGCAGCTCGGCCGGAAGTTCACCGAGGCGGAGAACGCGGATATCGTGGCCTTTCTCAAGACGCTGACCGGCGACCAGCCGAAGCTCGTGCTGCCGATATTGCCGCCCTCGAGCGACAGCACCCGCCGGCCCCAGCCGTTCGAGTAAGGCGCGCGGCGGCGCTCCCTCCGGGCGCCGCACCAGCGTGCACGGCAACCGCTGCGGCATGCCCTTTCGTGGGGCCTGTCGCACCATGGCGAAGCCCGGGATGTCCTCCCGGGCGGCGCCGCATGCCGGGTGCGCGGCACCGGTGGATTACCCTCCAGGCATTGACAGGCAAGGCTTTCCGGCCCGCGGCGCAGGCCGGCCGGGCGGCCTTGGCATGACGTTTGCGTTAATGCGTTCAAACTTGGATACAAGATTGAACGCATGGAAATCCAGAGCCCAGCCACCCCCTTGCACCCGATCGGCACGCTGATCGGCCGATACGCGCGCGGCACGTTTTCGCCCTCCGCGTGCGTGGCGGAAGTCCTGCGCCGCATCGACGAGATCGACCGCCCGGAGATCTGGACGCACCGCGTCGGCGCGGCCGACCTGCGGGCGCGCGCCGCGCAGCTCGAAGCGTGCCTGGCCGGGGAAGGCGCCGGCGCGCTGGCCCGCATGCCGCTGTTCGGCGTGCCGTTCGCGGTCAAGGACAACATCGACGTGGCGGGCATGCCGACCACCGCCGCCTGCCCGGAATTCGCCTATGTGCCGGCGGTGTCCGCGTTCGCGGTGGAGCGGCTGCTGGCCGCCGGCGCCATCCTGGTCGGCAAGACCAACCTGGACCAGTTCGCCACCGGGCTGGTGGGCACCCGCTCGCCATACGGGGCCGTGCGGCACTTCGAGGCGCCCGGGCGCATCTCCGGCGGCTCCAGCTCGGGTTCGGCGGTGGCGGTGGCGGCGGGCTGCGTGGCGTTTTCGCTGGGCACCGACACCGCCGGCTCCGGCCGGGTGCCGGCCGGCTTCAACGGCCTGGTGGGGCTCAAGCCCACGCTGGGCCTGGTGAGCAAGCGCGGCGTGGTGCCGGCCTGCCGCACGCTGGACACCATTTCCGTGTTCGCGCACGACGTGGCCGATGCCTGGCGCGTGCTCGCGCAGATGGCGCAGCCCGATGCGCTGGACAGCTATTCGCGCCGCGTGCCGGCGCTGGGCCTGCTGCGCGGCGCGCCGCGGGCCGGGGTGCCCGACGCGCTCGAATTCGAGGGCGACGCGCAGGCGGCGCAAGCCTTCGCCGAGACGCTCGCCATGCTGCGCACCCACTTGTCGCTGGCGCCCGCGGCGGTGGACTTCGAGCCGCTGCGCCAGGTTTCGCTGCTGCTGTACGACGGCCCCTGGGTGGCCGAGCGGCGCGCCGCGCTCGGCGGCTTCTTCGACACGCACCGCGCCGCCATCGACCCGGTGGTCGCCGCGGTGATCGAGAAGGCGGACCGCTATAGCGCGGTGGACGCGTTCGACGCGCAATACCGGCTCGCCGACCTCAAGCGGCAGGCGCGCGCGCTGTTCGACGAGATCGACGTGCTGATCGTGCCGACCGCGCCCACCCATCCCACCATCGCCGCGCTGCAGGCCGATCCCATCGGGCTGAACAGCAAGCTGGGCCGCTACACCAACTTCGTCAACCTGCTCGACCTGTGCGCGCTGGCCGTGCCGTGCGCGCGCCGCGCCGACGGCCTGCCGGCGGGCATCACGCTGATCGGCCCGCGCGGCGCGGACCACCGGCTGGCCGTGCTGGGCGCGCAGATCCAGTCGCTGTTCGACGACGCGACGGCCGCGCCGGGCCTCGAGGACACGCCGCTGCCCTTCGCCGAACCCACCGTCACGCTGGCGGTGGTGGGCGCCCACCTGCGCGGGCAGCCGCTTAACTGGCAACTGCGCGAAGCCGGCGCGCGCTGGCTGGAGGATGCGCATACCGCGCCCGCCTACCGGCTCTACGCGCTGGCGGGCACCACGCCGCCCAAGCCGGGGCTGGCGCGCGTGGCGCCGGGGCAGGGCGCGGCGATCGGGCTCGAGCTGTGGGAGCTGCCGCTGCGCCTGTTCGGCAAGTTCGTGGCCGAGGTGCCGGCGCCGCTGGGCATCGGCACCGTGACGCTTGCCGACGGCCGCCAGGTCAAGGGTTTCATCTGCGAGCCGCGCGCGCTGGCCGAGGACGGCGGCGCGCGCGACATCACCGCCTTCGGCGGCTGGCGCGCCTACCTGCAGGGCACGGCGCACGCGCCGCAGCCGGGCGGCTGACGCGCCGGCACGGCACCACCCGTTCCCTCCGCGCTCCATCTCCGTTCCCCACCCCGATCCACCCGACCTGCGACTGCACACTGCCATGACCGATCGCCGCGACTTCCTCAAGCATGCCAGCCTCTTCGCGCTCGGCAGCGCGCTGCCCCTCGAAACCCTGCTGGCCGCCGACAAGCTCACCGTGGGCGTGCTCTACGTCGGCGCGCGCTCCGACTTCGGCTACAACCAGGCCCAGGCCGCCGCCACCGCCATCGTCCGCAAGCTGCCCAACGTGAAGGTGGTGGAGGAAGAGAACGTGCCCGAGACCATCGCCGCGCAGAAGACCATGGAGGCGATGATCCAGCAGGACGGCGCCACGCTGATCTTCGCCACCTCGTTCGGCTACTTCGACCCGCACGTGCTCAAGGTCGCGGCCAGATACCCCAAGGTGCGCTTCGCGCATTGCGGCGGGCTGTGGAAGCCGGGCAACCCGGCCAACATCTCCAGCTACTTCGGCTACATCGACGAGTGCCAGTACCTGGACGGCGTGGTGGCCGGCCACATGAGCAAGAGCAAGAAGCTCGGCTTCGTGGCGGCCAAGCCGATCCCGCAGGTGCTGCGCAACATCAACGCCTTCACGCTGGGCGCGCAGTCGGTCGATCCGGCCATCACCACCCACGTGATCTTCACCGGCGACTGGTCGATGCCGGTCAAGGAGGCCGAGGCCGCCAACGGCCTGGTCGACCAGGGCTGCGACGTGCTGACCTGCCACGTGGACGGCCCCAAGGTGGTGATCGAGACCGCCGAGAAGCGCGGCGCGATGAGCTGCGGCTACCACGCCAGCCAGGCGGCGCTGGCGCCCAGGGGCTACCTGACCGGCGCCGAGTGGGACTGGGCCACGCCCTACCAGACGCTGGTGGGCGACGCCCAGGCCGGCAAGGCGCCGCCCAACGTGCTGCGCGGCGGGCTCAAGGACGGCTTCGTGAAGACGTCGCCGTACGGCGCGCGGGTCTCCGCGGCCGCGCGCCAGCAGGCCGACGCCGTCAAGGCCCGGATGACGGCCGGCGACTTCGTCATCTTCAAGGGCCCGCTGAAGGACAACAAGGGCGGCGTGGCCGTGCCCGCCGGCACCAGCCTCGCGCAGACCGACTACGTGCTCGAGAGCATGAACTACCTGGTCGCCGGCGTGGCCGGCCAGGGCTGACGGCGTACCTGCGCGTCGACGTGGCTTCGTCAACGGGTCTTCAAGGAGCACTTCCATGAGCACGCCCATGCGCCTTCATGCCGGCCCGGCGGCCCTGATGCTCGGCGTCCTGCCCGCGCTGCCCACCGCGCTGGCGGTCGCGGGCACGCTGGCGCTGTTCTCGCTGTTCCTCCTGGTGCAGGGCGCGCCCGCGCTGGATGCCCTGCAACTGATCTTCCAGGGCGCGTTCGGCAGCGCCTTCGCCTGGCAAAGCACGCTGATGCGGGCCGCTCCGCTGATGCTGACCGCGCTGTGCGTGGCCCTGCCGGCGCAGGCCGGGCTGGTGGTGATCGGCGGCGAGGGCGCGCTCGCGCTGGGCGGGCTGGCCGCGGCGGTGGTGCCGCAATGGCTGCCGGCCGGCGCACCGTGGCTGGCGGCGGCGCCGGCCATGGCCGCGGCGGCCATGCTGGCCGGCGGCGCCTGGATCGGCCTGGCCGGCGCGCTGCGCCACTGGCGCGGCGTCAACGAGACCATCGGCAGCCTGCTGCTGTCGTACATTGCCGTGGCGGTGTTCAAGCATCTGGTCGAAGGGCCGCTGCGGGACCCGGCCAGCCTGAACAAGCCGTCCACGCCGCCCGTGCCGGACGCGCTGATGGTGGGCGCGCTGCCGGGGCTGGACGTGCACTGGGGCCTGCTGTGGGGCGTGCTGGCCTGCGTCGCGGCCTGGGTGCTGGTGCGGCACAGCACCTTGGGGTTTGCCTTGCGCTTGACCGGCGGCAACCTGCGCGCGGCGCGCCTGGTCGGCCTGCCGGTGGGGCGTTTGGCCCTGATCGCCTGCATCCTCGGCGGCGCGGCCGCCGGGCTGGCGGGCATGTTCGAGGTGGCGGCGGTGCAGGGCAGCGCCAACGCGGCGCTGCTGGCCGGCTATGGCTACAGCGGCATCCTGGTGGCCTTCGCGGCGCGCCAGAATCCGCTTGCCATCGTCGGCTGCGCGCTGCTGGTCGGCGGCATCGAAAGCAGCGGCAGCCTGCTGCAGCGCCGCCTGGACCTGCCGGATGCCACCACGCTGGTGTTGCAGGGGCTGCTGTTCGCCAACCTGCTGGCCTGGGAAGCGCTGGGCGGGCGCCTGGCCGCGTGGCGCCTGCGCCTGCAGGCGGCCGCCGCGGCCGCGCGCCCGGCCTCGCCGGAAGTGGAGGCGCACCATGCCTGACCTGCAATCGCCATGGATGATCCTGCTGCTGTCGCTGGCCAGCGGCGCCATCCGCGTGAGCACGCCCTACCTGTTCGTCAGCCTGGGCGAGTGCCTGACGGAGAAGGGCGGCCGCGTCAACCTCGGGCTGGAAGGCATCCTGGTGTCGGGCGCCATGAGCGGCTACGCGGTCTCCTGCCTTTCCGGCTCGCCGTGGACGGGCGTGCTGGCCGCCGCGCTGGCCGGCCTGCTGCTCGGCGGCCTGCACGGGCTGGTGTGCTCGCTGCCGCGGGTGTCGGACATCGCCTTCGGCATCGCGCTGATGCTGCTGGGCACCGGGCTGGCCTTTTTCCTCGGCAAGCCCTTCATCGCGCCGCAGGCGCCGATGCTGCCCTGGCTGGAACTGGGCAAGTGGGTGGCGTCGGCGCAGTTGCAGCACGTGCTGCGCATCAACGTGCTGTTCCTGGCCGGCGTGGCGCTGGCCTTCGTGCTGCAGTGGGGCCTGCGCGCGACGCGCTGGGGGCTGATGCTGCGCATGGTCGGCGACCATGCCGAGACCGCGCGCGCGATGGGCTATCCGCTCACCCGCATCCGCATCGCCGCCACCGCGCTCGGCGGGCTGTTCGCCGGCATCGGCGGCGCCTACCTGTCGCTGGTCTATCCGGGCAGCTGGAACGAGGGGCTGTCCAGCGGGCAGGGGCTGATGGCCGTGGCGCTGGTGATCTTCGCGCGCTGGCAGCCGCTGCGCTGCCTGTGGGCGGCGCTGCTGTTCGGCGCGGCCGGCGCGCTGGGCCCGGCGCTGCAGGCGGTGGGCGTGACCGGCGGCTATTACCTGTACAACGCGGCGCCCTACGTGCTGACGCTCGTCGTCATGGCCGTCAACTGCCGCCCCGACCGCGCCCTGGCGGGCGCGCCCGGCGAACTGAGCCTCACGCGCTGAGCGCGCCGAACCGAACCGAGATCCCAGCCAACCCGGAGCCGACACCATGACCCGAACCATCGACGCCAGACCTTACCCCTGGCCCTACGACGGCAACCTGCGCGCGGACAACACGGCGCTGGTGATCATCGACATGCAGACCGACTTCTGCGGCTACGGCGGCTACGTGGACCGCATGGGCTACGACCTGTCGCTCACGCGCGCGCCGATCGGGCCGATCCGCCGCGTGCTGGACACCATGCGCGCGCAGGGCTTCACCATCATCCACACGCGCGAGGGCCACCGCCCGGACCTGTCCGACCTGCCGGCCAACAAGCGCTGGCGCAGCCGCCGGGCGGGCGAGGGCGGCGTGGGCATCGGCGACGACGGCCCCTGCGGCAAGATCCTGGTGCGCGGCGAGCGCGGCTGGGAGATCATCGACGAACTCGCGCCGCTGCCCGGCGAGATCGTCATCGACAAGCCCGGCAAGGGCTCGTTCTGCGCCACCGACCTGGAGCTGATCCTGCGCACGCGCGGCATCGCCAACCTGGTGCTGACCGGCATCACCACCGACGTATGCGTGCACACCACCATGCGCGAAGCCAACGACCGCGGCTTCGAATGCACCGTGCTGGCCGACTGCTGCGGCGCCACCGACCGCGGCAACCACGACGCGGCGCTGCACATGGTCACCATGCAGGGCGGCGTGTTCGGCACCGTCTCCGACTCGCGCGCGTTGCTGGCCACGCTGGGCGGCTGACCATGGCGGCCCTTTCCTCCTCATCGGGCGGGCAGCGCGCGCTCGGCCTCGAAGTGATCGGCGCCTGCAAGTCCTTCGGCGCGTTCCGCGCGCTCGACGACGCCTCGGTCAAGGTCGCGCCGGGCACCATCCACGCGCTGCTCGGCGAGAACGGCGCCGGCAAGAGCACGCTGGTCAAGGGGCTGGCGGGCTACGGCGTGCTCGATGCCGGCCAGATACTGGCGCACGGGCGCGAGGTCCGCATCGCCTCGCCGCGCGACGCGCAGGCGCTCGGCATCGGCATGGTGTACCAGCATTTCACGCTGGCCGAGGGGCTGTCGGTGGAAGAGAACCTGCTGCTCGCGCGCGGCAGCCTGCCCTGGCGCATCAGCTGGGCGCGCGAGCGGGCGGCCTTCGCCGAGTTCATGCAGCGCATGCCGTTCCGCCTGCCGCTCGACCGCCCGGTATCCGCGCTGGCGGCCGGCGAGAAGCAGAAGCTGGAGATCCTCAAGCAGCTCTACCTGCGCCAGCGCTTCCTGATCCTCGACGAGCCGACCTCGGTGCTGACGCCGCAGGAGGCCGACGAGGTGCTGGGGCTGATGCGCGCGCTGACCGCCGCCGGCGAGCTGACCGTGCTGATGATCACGCACAAGTTCCGCGAGGTCATGGCCTACGCGGACGACGTGACGGTGCTGCGCAAGGGCCGGCAGGCCGGCACCAGCGCGGTGGCCGCCACCGGTCCCGCGCAGCTGGCGGGCTGGATGATGGGCGCCGCGGCGCCGGCCATGCGGCCGCAAGCCGAAGCCGCGCGCGCCGCGCGCAAGCCGGTCGCCGCCGGCGCGCCGGTCAGGCTGCAGGTCAGCGGCGCGAGCATTGCCGACGAGCGCGGCCACATGGCGGTGCGCGACGTCAGCCTTGCCGTGCGCGCGGGGGAGATCCTCGGCCTGGCCGGCGTTTCCGGCAACGGCCAGCGCGAGCTGGTCGAGGCCCTGGTGGGCCAGCGGCCGCTGCCGCGCGGCGAGATGCGGGTCGGCGGCCAGCCGTACCATGCCACGCGCGCCGAGATGACGGCCAGGCGCGTGTTCGCGATTCCCGAGGAGCCGCTCAGGAATGCCTGCGTGGCCGGCATGAGCGTGGCGGAGAACCTGGCCCTGCGCGACTTCGACCGCGCGCCGCTGCGCCGCGGCGGCTGGCGCCTGGACCGGCGCGTCATGCGCGAGCGCGCGCTGCGGCGCATCGCCGAGTTCAACGTGCGCCCGCCGCTGCCCGAGCGGCAGATCGGCACGCTCTCCGGCGGCAACGTGCAGCGCGCGGTGCTGGCGCGCGAACTGGGCCAGCCGGTCGACGTGCTGATCGTCGCCAACCCGGTGTTCGGCCTGGACTTCGCCTCGGTCGCCGACATCCACGCGCGCCTGCTGGCCGCGCGCGATGCCGGCGCCGCGGTGCTGCTGGTCAGCGAAGACCTGGACGAGCTGCTGGCGCTGGCCGACCGCATCGCCGTGATGGCCGAGGGCCGCATCGTCCACGAGACCGCCGCCGCTGGCGCCGGGCGCGCCGAGCTCGGCCGCTACATGGCGGGGCACGCGCCGGCGGCCCCGGCGCCGCGGCCGGCGGTCCTGACGGAGATGAGCCGATGACGGCGGAGAATCCAGGGACGGACGAGAGCGGCGGCACGACGGCCGGCGGGATCGCCGTCGACGCCAGTCCGGCGCCGTTCGCGCTCGACTCCGCGCACGCGGCGCTGGTGGTGATCGACATGCAGCGCGACTTCATCGAGCCGGGCGGCTTCGGCAGCTCGCTCGGCAACGACGTCGCGCTGCTGGCCGGGATCGTGCCGGACGTGGCCGCCTTGCTGGCGCTGGCGCGCGGGGCCGGCTGGTTCGTGGTGCATACGCGCGAGTCGCACGCGCCGGACCTGTCGGACTGCCCGCCGGCCAAGCGCCTGCGCGGCGCGCCGTCGCTGCGCGTGGGCGACCCCGGCCCGATGGGCCGCATCCTGGTGCGCGGCGAGCCGGGCAACGCCATCGTCGATGCGGTGGCGCCGGCGCCGGGAGAACTGGTCGTCGACAAGCCGGGCAAGGGCGCGTTCTACGCCACCGCGCTCGACGACGCGCTGCGCGCGCGCGGCATCCGCCAGCTGGTGTTTGCCGGCGTGACCACCGAAGTCTGCGTGCAGACTTCGATGCGCGAAGCCAACGACCGCGGCTACGAATGCCTGCTGGTCGAGGACGCCACCGCCAGCTATTTCCCCGCGTTCAAGCAGGCCACGCTGGAGATGATCCGCTCGCAGGGCGGCATCGTCGGCTGGACCGCGCCGCTGGCGGCGCTGCGCGCGGCCATGCGGGATGCCAACTGAAGAAAGAGGCGTGAAGATGGAAGTGAACCGGCCCGAGGTGGTGGCGCAGGTAGCGGCGGCCTTCGCCGAGTATGAGCGCGCGCTGGTGGACAACGACATCGGCGCCATGAACGCGCTGTTCTGGGACGCCCCGGAAACGGTGCGCTACGGCATTGCCGAAGTCCAGCACGGCGGCGCGCAGATCCGCGCCTGGCGCCAGACGTGCGAACCGGTGCCGCGCAGCCGGCGCCTGCGGCATACCGTGGTCACCACGTTCGGCACCGGCCATGCCACCGTCAGCACCGAATTCACCAGCGCGGCCACGCCGCTGCTGGGGCGGCAGATGCAGACCTGGGCCAGGATCGGCGCGCCGGCCGACGCGACCGGCGGCTGGAAGATCGTGGCCGCGCACGTCAGCCTGATTCCGGACCCGGGCGGCGGCGCCTGACCTGTACCGGCAGCCGAGGCGCCTTTCTTCGGCAAGCCGCGCAGGCGGCGCCGAGGCCCGCGGGCGCTGCGCTATCTTTGATCGCGGAGGAAATCCTGGCACAACTTTTCAGTCCGTCCTGCGCGACGGCAGGCCGGAGAGGATTTCCTCGTCGTGCTCGCCAATGCCGGGCAGCGGCATGCGCACGCCCGGCCGCCGGCCATCCATCGTCAAGGGCAGCAGGACCACGTCGGTCGTGCCGCCGTCCTCGGTCCGCATCGGCGCCAGGCCGCCGCTTGCCCGCAGATGCGGGTCTTCCATCAATTGCTCCGGGCGCACGATTGGCGCGTAGGGGATGCCATTGGCCTCGAGCTTGGGCATCAACTCGCCGAGACGGTGATCCTTGAGGATGTCGCCAAGCCGTTGCAGCAATGCCGGCCGCACGGCCACGCGGCTGGCGTTGTCGGCGAACGCCGGCTCGGCGGCCAGGTCCGGGCGCTGCAGCACATGGCACAGCGTGACGAATTGCTTGTCGCTGACCGCGCCGATGAACAGCTGCTCGCCGTCGGCCAGGGAGAACACGTCGTACACGCTCCATGCCGCGGCGCGCGACGGCATGGGCGAGGGCGGCTCGCCGGTCATGGCGAACTGCTGCATGTGCTGCGACGAAAGGAATACGCAGTTCTCGAACAGCGCGCTCTGCACCTCCTGGCCGCGGCCGGTGCGGTCCCGCTCGCGCAGCGCGGCCATCACGCCGATCGCGCCGAACATGCCGCCCATGATGTCGTTGACCGAGGTGCCGGCGCGCAGCGGACGGCCTTTCGGGCCGGTCATGTAGGACAGGCCGCCCATCATCTGCACCACCTCGTCGAGCGCCAGGCGGTGCTCGTACGGGCCGGGCAGGAATCCCTTGTGCGACACGTAGATCAGGCGCGGATACTGCGCCGACAGGGTGCCGTAGTCCAGGCCGTGCCTGGCCATCAGCCCCGGCCGGAAATTCTCCAGCAAGACGTCGCACTGGCCCGCCAGCTCGGTGGCGGTGGCCTGTCCTTGCGGCGTGGTGATGTCGATCACCACGCTTTTCTTGTTGCGATTGAAGGCGCGGAACAGGCCGATGCCCGAGCCCGGCAGGGTGCGGGTCTTGTCGCCGCCGGGAGGTTCCACCTTGATGACCTCGGCGCCCAGGTCGGCCAGGATCATGCCGCAGGTGGGGCCCATCACCAGCTGCGTAAACTCGACCACGCGGACACCGGCCAGCGGCAGGGAATCGGAATCAGATGGCATGTTGCGCTCTCAGGCGGTGGCTGCGCCGGCCACGGGCGCATGGGTCTTGGGCAGGCCGGCGCGCCATGGCGCCGCGCTGTGCAGGGTGTCTGGCGACCGCCGGCCCCGCATTGCGCCGCTGGTTTTCCGCGCATGTCGATTTCCATGCACACGCTTTTCCGGCACGCGGGAGATGCCTGGCTCCGGCCGGTCATCGGTTCGCTGCTGGATCAGTGTCGGCCATCCGGCCTCGCTTTATCAAGGCCTATGTATCGAGGGTCGATGCGGGCGGCCATGCCGCTGGCGCCCGTTTCCGGCACAGAGCGGCCGGGGCGGCGCCCAGCACGTTTGGCGATTTGCCGCTAGCATGTGGGCCTGCGTCCCTTGCGGGCCCGCCGCGCCGCCGCGTCGCCCAGGCTTCCTTTCTCCCGTATCCATGCCCCAAGCTCCCCGTACGAACCGCCCCATGGTCATCGTGGCCGTGATGGCGTCGATGGCCATGGTCGCGCTCGAAGCGACCATCGTCTCCACCGCCATGCCGCAGATCGTCACGCAGCTCGGCGGCCTGCGCCTGTATAGCTGGGTGTTCTCGTCGTTCCTGCTGACCCAGACCGCCATGACCGTGGTGTTCGGCAAGCTGGCGGACCTCTACGGGCGCAAGCCGGTCACGCTGGCCGGCATCGCCATCTTCCTGCTGGGCTCGGTGCTGGCGGGCTTTGCGTGGTCGATGCCGTCCATGATCGTGTTCCGGCTGCTGCAGGGCATCGGCGCCGGCGCCATCCTGCCGGTCACGCTGACCATCGTCGGCGACCTCTACCCCGCGCACGAGCGCGGCAAGGTGCAGGGCTACCTGGCCAGCGTGTGGGCGGTGTCGGCGGTGCTCGGGCCGATGGCGGGCAGCCTGATCATCAGCAAGCTGTCGTGGGCGTGGATCTTCTGGATCAACCTGCCGATCGGCGCGCTGGCCGCGCTCGGCTTCATCGCCTTCCTGCACGAGCAGCCGGTGCGCAAGCGCCCGGCCATCGACATCGCCGGCGCCGCGTACTTCACGGCGGCGGTGGCGGCGCTGATGATGGCGCTGACCGACGCCGGCACGGCGGGCACGGCCCGGTTGGCCGCGGAGGTCGCCGTGCTGTGCGCGAGCGTGCTGCTGTTCGTGCGGCAGGAGCGCCGCGCCGCCGATCCGATGATCTCGTTCCGCCTGTGGGGCCACCGCCCGGTGCTGGCCTGCAACGGCGCCACGCTGTTCTCCGGCATGGCACTGATGGGGCTGACCACCTTCCTGCCGATGTACGTGCAGGTGGCGATGGACCGCAGCCCGGTGGTGGCCGGCTTCGCGCTGACCATGATGATGGTGGGCTGGCCCGCGGGCGCCACCATTTCGTCGCGCACCTTCCACCGCATCGGCCTGCGCCGCCTGCTGATCGGCGGCAGCCTGTTCCTGCCGGCCGGCGCGCTGGTCTTCGTGCTGCTCACGCCCGGGAGCAGTCCGGCGCTGGCGGGCCTGGGCTCGCTGGTGATGGGCTTCGGCATGGGCATCCAGAGCGTGTGCTCGCTGGTGCTGATCCAGGAGATCGTGCCGCTGGCCGACCGCGGCAGCGCCACCGCCTCCAACCTGTTCGCGCGCAACCTCGGCAACACGCTGGGCGCGGCGCTGCTCGGCGCCGTGCAGAACTTCGGCATGCACCATGCCGCGGGCCTGGGCGTGGTCAGCACCGAGCAGTTGCGCCAGGTGCTGGACGGCGCCGGCCGGCATCTGGCCGGCAGCACGCTGGTGCGCGAGGCGCTGCACCACTCGCTGCACGTCACCTTCATCGCGATGCTGCTGATCGCGCTCGGCGCCATCGCCGCCATGCTGCTGCTGCCCGGCATCGAAATCGCCCGCCGGCAGGAAGTGCCGGCGGAGTAGCGCGCCGCGCGCGGAACTTGCGCTTTCACGGGGGAAATGGGAGACTGCGCCGGCCAGTCCAGGGGTATCCAGGCATATCCAGGCATATCCAGGCGTATCCGTATCCCAACCTTCATCCGGGCAGGAGGCTGCAATGGCGGAGCCGCACTCCGACACCTCAGCGCACTCGTCGGCGCACGCATCGGCGCCCTCATCGGCGCGTTCACCCGGGCAGCCGGTCTCCATCGACAAGATCGTCGACATCAAGTCGCGCCGGCCATCCGCCACCACCCGCGAGCGCGGCTGGAGCGGCGTGACGGTGGACCTGTATCCGCCGCAGCCCGATTGCGCCGTCGCCTATCCCGCGCTCGACCATCACCTGATCTGCTATTGCCCGTCGGGCCGCGCGCGGCTGGTCCAGCGGCGCGGCGGCGCGGTGCATGACGGCTGGATCTCCGCGGGCGTGTCGCTGCTGATGCCGGCCGGGTACGAGTCGGCCTGGGAGGGCGATTCGGCGGCGTCGGCGCGGCTGCGCGTTCCCGCCTCGCTGGTCGCCAGCGCGGGCGAACAGCTCGGCCCCCGCAGCACCTCGCGCATCGAGATCCGCAACGTGTTCGAGACGCGCGACGCCGTGATCGAGCGCCTGGCGCAGATCCTGCTGGCGGAGCTGGAGCGCAAGCCCCACCCGGCGCAGGCCCTGATCGCCGACCAGGTCTCGCTGGCGCTCGCGGCGCACCTGCTGCGCAGCTACAACGCGTTCGAGCCGCTCGCGTGCCAGGAGGTGCCGCCGCTGGGCCGCGGCGAGCTGGCGCGGCTGACGGAATTCATCGAGGACAACATCGACCGGACCATCGGCCTGGCCGAGCTGGCGGACCTGGTGCAGGTGAGCCGCTTCCACTTCACGCGCCTGTTCAAGCGCAGCACCGGCATGACCGCCATCAGCTTCGTCGAGCAATGCCGCATCCGCCGCGCGCAGGCGCTGATCCTGGAGACCGACGTGCCGCTGACCGAAGTCGCGCTGATGGCCGGCTTCGCCGACCAGAGCCACTTCACGCGGCGCTTCCACCGGCACATCGGCTGCACGCCGGCCGCCTTCGCGCGCGAGCACGGCCGGCGGCGGCCGGCGCGGCAGGCGGCCGGCCAGTCCGGCGTACCTGCCGCCGCCGTCAGATCACCTGCTGGCGGGTAAGCCGCGCGCGGCAGTGGATGCAGGCGTCGCGCACCATGAAGTTCACCAGCGTGGGCGACACCCCCAGCACCGTGGCGATCTCCTTCTGCGTCATGCCCTGCAGCCGGCACATCTCGAACGCCTGCTGGGTGCGCTCGGGCAGTTCGGCCAGCGCGCCCGACAGCGCGCACAGCGCCTGGCGGTCCATCGCGATCGTGTCCGGCAGCGTGGCGGGCGAGGGCGCATGGATGCCGTCCTCCTCCGGCGCCATCCATTTCAGCTCCAGGCTCTGGCGCCGGTAGGCGTCGATGGCGAGGTTGCGCACCATCTGGAACAGGTAGCTCACCTTGGAGCGGATCGCCGGCGCGCCGCCGTCCAGGCCGCGCAGCCGCAGGAACGCGTCCTGCACCACGTCCTCGGCGTGGTGGCGCGAGCCGACGATGCGCGCGGCGGCGCCCACCAGCGCGCCGCGATGTTCCAGGAACAGGGCCAGCAGGCCGTTTCCGGGATCCCAGCCGAGATTGGCGAGATCGGCGCACAGATCGGAAGCGTGGTCCACAGGAAACTCCTTTGGCGCGTTGGCGAGTACGGGCAAAACAAGTTAATGAGAATGCGAATGATTGTCAATTAAGAAAAAAGTAACGCTGTAGTTAGCATTCCTATACTTTTGTGCCACGATTTCGCGTTATGAAAAGCATTAAATTTCACGTGGCGATGCTCGTCTAGGACAACTCTTATGACGGAGCCGTGTCGATCCGGCGACGATTGCATGGCATTTGCGGGACACTGTCATGCCGGCGCGGCGCAGGGCCGGAGCGGGGAGAGTGGCCAGTTGGCCGGCGGCGGCCAGCGCTTAAATTCGCGCCGCTTTCATTCGTCTTCCCTGTTCCGGGCCGGCGTGCGGCCCGGCCACCCAGGAGCCCGATGACCTTGCCCGCTCTCCCGCCAGCCGCCCTCCCGCCAGCCGCCCTGCCGCTGCGCCTGCCCAGCCCCGGCCCGGCGCTGGCGCTGTGGCGGCTCGACCTGTCCGGGCGCGGCATGGCGCTGGCCGATGCGCTGACCTGCCTGAGCGGTCCCGAGCAGGCCCGCTGCGCGGCGCTGCGCCGGCCGGCCGACCGCCTGCGCTTCGCCGTGACGCGCGCCAGCCTGCGCCTGCTACTGGCCGGACGGCTTGGCCTGCCGCCGCAGGCGTTGCCGCTGGGCGCGGGCGCCCACGGCAAGCCTTGCCTCGGCCTGCCCGGCGCGCCGGCCTTCAATGTCTCGCATGCCGGCGCGCACGGGCTGGTGGCGCTGGCGCAGGCCCCGCAGGTGACGGCGGTAGGGGTGGACGTGGAGCGCATCGACGCGGCGCTGGACCCGCCGGCGTTGCGCGAGATGGCGCGGGTGTGCTTCACGCCGCGCGAGCGGGCGTGGCTGGCGGCGCGGGCCGCGGCGCAATGGCCGGCGGCCTTTCATGCGTTGTGGACGGCCAAGGAGGCGCTGCTCAAGGCGCCCGGCGTGGGCATCGCCGCGCATCTGCAGCAGGTGTCGGTATTGCCCGCCGGCGCCGGAGCGCGCTTCGCCGTGATGCCGGAGACGCGGGAAGCGGCGGCCCTGTTGTGCGATGGCCGGGTGCCGCGGCTGTACGCGCTGCCGGCGCCGCCGGGCTACGCCGCGGCGGTGGCATGGCTGGCGCCGGCGCAGCCGGGCGGGGAGGCGGGGGAAGCAGCTGAAGCAGGGGAAGCGGGGGAAGCGCCCGGCGGCTAGCCGGCAGCGCAGCGTCGGATCACCTGCGCTGCCGGATGCGCCGCCGGATGCGCCACCCGACGGGCAAGACTAGGCCCGCAGCGCGCCCAGCTCGGCCGCGCGCGCATGGCGGCCGTCCTGCCAGCCCGGCGCCAGCGCGTCGTGCAGCGCGCTGGCAATCTCCTCCGCGCGCGCCGGCAGCACCGAGAGCAGCGTGTCGCTCAGGCCGTGGCTGCCCTGGCAGAAGCCCTGCAGGTAGACCGGCACCGCCAGCTCGGGCGCGGCCTGCACGCGATAGTTGCGGTCCACGGCGAAATCGCCCAGGTAGGGCGCCAGCGGCGCCAGCAGGCGGCGGTGGCTTTCGCGCTCGTAGCCGGTGGCCAGCACCACCGCGTCGTAGCGGCGTGTCTCGGTGGCTTCGCCGCCGGCCGGCGCGGTGTCGGCGATGGTCAGCTCGATGCCGGCGGCCACCGCGTGGGCCGCCACCACCGTCTTGCAGGTCAGCAGGTTGACGCGGAACTGGCCGCTGACCTTCTGCCGGTACAGCAGGGCGTAGATGCGCTCGATCAGGTCGGCGTCGATCACCGAGTAGTTGGTGTTCAGGTATTCCTGGATCAGCCGGTCGCGCCCGGCCTGGGCCTGCTCGTAGACCACGTCGGTGTAGGCCGGCGCGAAGATCTCGTTGACGAAGGGGCTGTCGTCCGCCGGCTTGAGCGCGGCGCCGCGCACGATCAGGTCGGCCTTCACGCCGGGATAGCTGTCGTGCAGGTCGATGAAGGCCTCGGCCGCGCTCTGGCCGGCGCCGATCACGGCGATGCGCATGGACTTGCCGCCGGCGCACGGCTGGCGGCCGATCCAGTCCAGGTAGCCGGAATGGTGGCACAGCCGCGCGTCGTCGCGCAGGCCGGCGAAGACCTCGGGAATGCGCGGCGTGCCGCCGGTGGACAGCACGATGGCGCGCGCGCTGCGCACGCGCTCGCGTCCCGCGGCGTCGGTGGAGACCACGCGCACGCGCGTGACGGCCTCGCCGTGGCGCCCGGGCTCGGGTTCGATGCGGGCCACTTCCTCGCCATAGCTGCATTGCCCGGCGAAGTGGCCGGCCGCCCAGCGCAGGTAGTCGTCGTACTCCAGCCGGCTCGGGTAAAAGGTGCGCAGGTTGATGAAGTCCACCAGGCGCCCGTGGCGGTGCAGGTAGTTGACGAAGCTGTAGGGGCTGGTGGGATTGCGCATCGACACCAGGTCCTTGAGGAAGGAAATCTGCATCTCGCTCTGCGCCACCAGCGTGTTGCCGTGCCAGTGGTAGGTGCGCTGCTTCTCCAGGAAGTGCGCGTCGAGCGCGCGGCCCGCGCCGGCCTGCTCCTGCAGGGCGATGGCCAGCGCGAGATTGGACGGCCCGAAGCCGATGCCGACCAGGTCGTGGACGGCGGTGGATGCGTCGCGTAGCGTCATGAGTTCGGTCCTTGATGGATGGATCACGGGATGGGGCGCGGGATGGGGCGCAAAAAAAAGCGCGGCGTGGCGGCGCCGGTCAGGCGCCGGGCGCGCGCGCGGCAGCGGGGGTGGCAACAGGCAGCAGCAGGTGCTCGCCGAAGAAACGTTCGCGCAGCAGCATCACCAGCATGGCGCGCTTGTGCGGGAAGTCGAACTCCTTGATCTTGGAGAAGCCGGCCTTGTCGAGGTTGGCGATCTGGCGCGCGTGGTCGGCGCGCGGCTCGCCCACGATGCGCTGGGTGCGCGCGTCGTCCAGGAACTGATAGTGCTGGATGGCGGGAAACCACGCCGTCAGGAACGGCTTGCCGCGAAACGCCGGCTCGCCGATCAGCACGTGCCAGCCGCGGTCGTGGTCGTGCGCGTCGTAGAACGGCGCGATGCGGTTCTCCTTGGCCCAGTACACCTCGAAGTAGCCGAACGGCTGGCCGTCGAACGCGGCGATCAGCGGCAGCATGTGCGGGTCGTCCAGCAGCCCTTGCAGGTAGGCGCGGTGCCTGGCCTCGTCGCCGTCTTCCTGCCAGAAGTAGGCCACGTCGGGATCGTTCATCCAGCGGTGCAGCAGCGGCAGGTCCTGCCCGATGGTGGCGGCGCGCAGCGTCAGCGTCTGGCCCAGCCACGGGATGTGGCGGGCGTAGACCACGCCGCGCGGCTTGGGGCGCCGCTGCGGATGGCGGCGGCCCGCGGTGAGGGCGTAGCGCAGCGGGTAGGCGCCCGGCGCGGGCGCCATCCACAGTTCGGGCAGCTGCCACAGCATCTCGGCCGGCGCCACCGTGCCGCGCGCGGCATCCTGCACCAGCGCGCCACGCTCGAGCAGCGCGCGCTCGCAGCCGGGCGCTTCGAGCCGCACGCGCAGCGTGCGCGGCGCGCCGTGGGCAAAGCAGGCATCCAGCGCGGCCATGGTGGCGCGCGCCAGCGCGTCGTCGTCCAGCGCGCTTTCGCGCAGGCGCAGCGTGGCGCCGTCGAAGGCGAAGCTGGCCAGCGCGGCGCCGCCGCGCGACACGTCGAGGCGCGCGCCGTCGAAGCGGCTGTCGCAGCCGCCGTCGGGCTGCGCGGCGAACGAGCGGAAGCGCTCGAAGGGCTGGACGGCGCCGGGGGTGGCGCCCGATGTGGCGCCCCCCGATGTGGCGCCCGATGTGGCATCGGATGTGGCGCCGGACGTCATAGCGGGCGTTGCTGCGGAAGTCGGGGTCGACATGGCGAATCCTGGCGAGGCAATCGAATGCGTTGCGTTGCGTTGTGTTCCGATAGGGGCCGGCGCGCGGCGGTGGCATGCCATGCGCGCCTTCTCTACCGAGACGAGGCGCGCATGCGCGAATTTAGTCTGGCGGCCGGCATGCTCAGGCCGCTTGCGCCACGGCATGCGGCTCCGCGTCGGCCAGCCCGAACGCCTGCGCCAGCGCCCGCGCGATGTCGTCGTGCGCGGCCTCGGCGTCGCCGACGATGTTGCCCATGCGCAGGAACTCGTGGACCATGCCCGGGTATTCGCGCAGCGTCACCGCCACGCCGGCCTCGGCCAGCTTGCGCGCGTAGGCGCGGCCTTCGTCGCGCAGCGGATCGCATTCGGGCAGCACCATCAGCGCCGGCGCCACGCCGCGGTGGTCGGGCGCCAGCAGCGGCGCGAAGCGCCAGTCGAGGCGGTCGCGCTCGTCGCGCAGATACTGGCGGTAGAACCAGTCGATGGTCTCGGTGTCCAGCAGGTAGCCCCGGCCATAGCGCTGGTGCGAGGGCGTGTCCTGGCGCCCGCCCAGGCCCGGGTAGCACAGCACCTGCAGGCACGGCTGCGGCAGCGCCGGGTCGTCGCGCGCGGCCAGCGCCAGCATGGCGCTCAGGGTGCCGCCGGCGCTGTCGCCGCCGATGGCGATGCGCGCGCGGTCCAGCCCCAGCGCCGCGCCGTGCGCGCCGAGCCAGGCCAGCGCGTCCACCGCGTCGTCGGCGGCGCACGGAAAGCGGTGCTCCGGCGCCAGCCGGTAGGCCACCGACAGCACCGCGCACGGCGTGCGCGCGGCCAGCGAGCGGCACAGCGAATCGTGCGAATCCAGGCTGCCCACGGTGAAGCCGCCGCTGTGGAAATGCAGCAGCACCGGCAGCGGCGGCCCCGCCTGCGGCGCGCGCGGCGCGAACAGCCGCGCGCCGATGCGACCGCCGTCGCGCGTGGGCAGCGTCAGCGTTTCCACGCGCGCCAGCGGCACCGGCGGCAGGTCGAGCGCGCCGGAGGCGTCGTCGAATTCGCGGCGCGCCCGGGCCGGCGCGAGGTGATGGATGGCGGGGCGCTTGCCGCTGGCGGTAGCGCTTTCCACCATGTCGAGCAGGGCTTCGAGGTCGGGATGCAGTGGCATGGGAGTCGGGTCCGTGGGGTTGCGGTGTTGCGGGGTGGCGCGGCGGCAGGCGCTCAGGCGGCCGGCGCCGCCAGCGCGTCGTCATGCCGGCGCGCCGGTGGCGCCTGCGGGGCCTGCGCCGGCGCGCCGCCGTCGCGCGCGGGCTGCGCGATCTGGCCGTTCTCGATCCGGATCACGCGGTCGGCCACGCCGAAGTAGCGGTCGTCGTGCGAGATCACCAGCACCGCCTTGCCCTGCGCGCGCAGCTCGGGCAGCACCTCGCGGTAGAAGATCTCCTTGAACAGCGGGTCCTGGTCGGCCGCCCATTCGTCCAGCACCAGCACCGGGCGCCCTTCCAGGCAGGCCACGATCAGCGCCAGCCGCTTGCGCTGGCCTTGCGACAGCGCCTGCGTGGTGAAGCGGCCGTCGCGCACGCTGACCTTGTGGCCAAGCTGGAAGCGCTCGACCAGGCGGTTGGCCAGCGCGTCGTCGCGCGGGTCGTGCGCCAGCAGCGTCTCGAACAGGTGGAAATCGGAGAACACCGCCGAGAACAGCGCGCGGTAGTCCGCCAGGTGGGTCGGGTCGACCGCCGCGCCGTTGTAGCGCGCCTCGCCGGCCAGCGCCGGATAGAGCCCGGCCAGCAGCTTGGCCAGCGTGGTCTTGCCGCTGCCGTTGCCGCCCACCAGGAACACGATCTCGCCGGCGCGCAATTCCAGGTCGACCGGCCCCAGCGCGAAGAAGCTGTTCTCGGCCTCGTGGAAGTAGCGGTGGCTGGCGCCGGCCAGCGCCACCGAGACGAACGGCGCCGCGGGCAGTGGGCGCGCCGGCGCTTCCGGCTCGGCGTCCGCGCCCAGCGCCTCGATGCGCGCGTAGGCCAGGCGAGCCATGCTCAGCGCCGGCAGCGCGTTGAGCAGCGACTCCAGCGGCGACATGATGTACAGGAACATGATGGTGAAACCGGTCATCACCGCCGGCGCCAGCGGCGTGGCGCGCGGCGCGAACAGCACGCCGCCGATCACCGCGAAGAACAGGAAGCTGCCGAAGCCCAGCGCCACGAAGAAGATCGACAGCCCGCGCGTGCGCGCGGCGCGCACGGCTTCCAGCGAGGCCTCCAGGGCGCCGTGCAGGAAGCCGTGCTGCTTGTCCTGGTTGAGCTTGAGCTCGCGCGCGCCCGCCACCAGCGCCTTGAACTGGCCGTGCAGCACGTCCTGCGCGGCGCTGGCCTGCTTCAGGTGCACCAGCGCGCGGCGGTGGTTGCGGTGGTAGAACCACGAGCCCGCCAGGATGATGGCGCAGGCGATGGCGAAAGTCTGCCACGACAGCCACGCCAGGTAGGCCAGGCAGCCCAGCACCACCATCGCGTTGGTCAGCACCACCGGGATCACCGACAGGCCGTTGGCCACGTGGGTGCTGTCGTCGGCCAGCGCGGCCTGCACGCGCGCGTTGCCGGTCTGCTCGATATGCGCGTAGGGCGCGCCGATGAAACGCGCGCAGATCTGCGCGCGGATGCGCGCCAGCGCGCTCTGGCTGACCTGCACGAACAGCGTGGAGGCCAGCGTGCGGCACGCCAGCACGGCCAGCGCCAGCGCCGCGAACGGCAGCGCCAGCCGCGCGGCCCCGGCGCCCTGCGTGGCCAGCACGCGGTTGATGACCGCGATCATGCCCACCGAGCACAGGCCGGCGGCCAAGCTGGCCGCGGCGGCCAGGACGATGGTGAAGCGCAGCTTGCGCGGCAGGGAAGAGAGAAGCGTCATGAGGTCGCGAAGGTGGCGAAGGTGGCGAAGGTGGCGGGCACTGCTGGATAGACGTGCGGCGCGCGGCGAAAGTTAGCGGCGGCGCGCCCTAAATTTCCGGCGGCGCGCTTCGTCGTCGCTACCGTGGGCGGCCTCGCCGGCAGGGCCGCGCCGTCACCTCAGGAGACCCGATGATCGCTTCGCTGGCCCCGTTCTTCGCCGGGGCCTTGCGCCCGTTCGGCGAGCGCGTGGGCATTGCCGCGGCCGGCGCGCCGCAGGCAGCCGCGGCCGGCGGCTCCCTGTGGCTCGGCGCGTTCGGCCAGCCGCAGGCGCGCGACTGCCTGGCGCGCCAGGCGCGCGCGCTGGGCTGCGACGACCTGCGCGCGCTGGCCGCCGCCTGGTTCCGCGACTACACGCTGGCGCTGCTGCCCAGCGCGCTGGTGGCGGCCGCGCTGCTGCGCCGGCGCCTGCCGTTCGACGCGCCGCGCGCGGCCTGGCACGGCGCCGCCGACGGCCTGCTGGCCTGCCTGCTGCTGCCGCACGAAGGCGAGCGCCTGCCGGTGCCGTTGCCCGCCTTGCTGGCGCCGCTGGTGAATACGCATCTGCCTGACGTGGTGGCCGCGCTGTCGGCCGCGGCGAAGGTGTCGCCGCGCTTGCTGTGGTGCACGGGCGGTGTCGCCGCGGCCGGCGTGGCGCGGCAGCTGGCCGCGCACCCGGCGCTGGGCGCGCCGGCGCGCGCGGAAGTGGCGGCGTGGATCGGCCAGGCGGTGTCGGACGGCGGCATCGCCAACCCGTACCACGGCGCCTTCCGGCCAGGCCGGGAGCCCGGCACGCCGGGCGTGGCGCCGCTGCGGCGCATCTGCTGCCTGAACCACCGGCTGCCGGGCGAGGGGCACTGCGGCACCTGTCCGCTGCCGCGGGCGCGCGCCGCGACCGCGCAGACAGGTACGGCCGTGGTGGCTGCCGGCTGATGCCGCGCCTTGCCGCCCGCCGCGCCGGTCCCCGCGGAACTCAGATCTCGGACCCTTCCGTCCCGTCGGCGCGCGCCGGCGCGCTGCCCGGTATGTTGCCGGGTGCGCGGCGGCCCGCGCGGAACCGGCGCCACTGCCGCCACAGCAGCCGCGCGGTGACGCCCACCGGCACGCCCAGCCCCAGCCAGCACAGCCAGTCCCAGGCGCCGTCGCCGAAGATGCCCGCCGCCAGCCCGCCCAGCGACAGCAGGCCCAGCAGCGCCGGCATCGGCCAGGTATCGCGCATCAGGCGCCCGCCGCCCAGGTCTTCCCCGTCCGTGTCCTTCATGCCTGGTCTCCGGAAAGCTGCGGCAACTGCGGCGCGCGCGCGCCGGCGCCGCGGCGTGGCCGCTTGAGCCAGAAGATGAAGCCGGTGACGGTGGCGCCCGCGGTGATGACCGTGAGCAGAGCCCACAGCACCTGCAGCGGCCGCCCGGCGTAGTCGCCGAAATGGAACGGCGCCGACAGCAGCAGCACCTGCAGGTACCACGGCATGCCGCGCACCGCGGCCACCTTGCCGTCGCCGGCATCGACCAGCACGATGGCGTACACGCGCTTCTGCAGCTCGCCATGGCCGCGCAGCACCACGCCGTAGTGGCGGCCCGTGGAAAACTCGGTGCCGGGATAGAACACGAAGGCCGGGTCCTTGCCGGGCACCACCGCGCGCGCCGCCGCCAGCGCGCCGTCCACCGGCACCAGCGCGCGCGGCGCGGGGCCGGGCAGCGTGGCGATCAGGTGCTGCAGCTCGGTCTTCTGCCACAGGCCGATGATCAGCGGCGAGAACGACAGGAAGGTGCCGGTCAGCCCGACCACCAGCGCCCACACCATCACCACGATGCCGAACAGGTTGTGCAGGTCGGCCTGCACCACGCGCACCGGCTTGCCGAAGCGCAGCAGGCCGAAGGCCAGCTTGCGCATGAACGGGCCGTACAGCACCAGCCCGCTGACCAGGCTCGCCACCAGCAGCACGCCGATGAAGCCGATGAAGAACTGGCCCGGCAGGCCCAGGAACAGGTTCAGGTGCAGCTTGAGGATAAAGCCGCTGAAGGTCTCGCCGGGCGGGCCGGGCCGGCGCGTGGCGCCGGTGGCGGCGTCGAACTGCACGGTGGCGCCGTTGCGCAGCCTGGGCTCGCCGGGCGGGCCCACGCGCACGCCCACCGCGTCGGGGTCGTCGTCGCTGAACGAGACCGACTTGGGCGCCCAGCCGGGCCGGGCGGCGCGCGCCGCGTCCACCAGCGCCTGCAGCGGCGGGCGGACCGCGGGCGGCGCGGCGGCGCGCTCGGCCGCCACGCTGCCGTGGTGGTCCTGGCCCAGCATGGCGTCGATGTCCTCGTGGAAGATCAGCAGCAGGCCGGTCACGCACAGTACCAGCAGGTTCAGCGTGCACAGCAGGCTGGTCCAGCGGTGGATGGCGTACCAGATGCGCAGCGTGGGCGCTTTCATGGGGATCCTTTCTGATGCGTGCCGGTGCCTGCCGCCGGCCCGTCCGCTGCCGGACGGGCCGCCGCCGGCGCTTACCAGCGGTAGCTCAACGTGCCCACCACGGTACGGTTGCGGCCGTAGTAGCAGTTGGTGGCGCTGTCGCAGGCCGCCACATAGGTCTTGTTGAACAGGTTGTTGACGTTCACGCGCAGCGTGTAGTGCTTGGCGATGGTGTAGCTGGCGGCCAGGTCCACCAGCGTGAACGACGGCACCGAGACCGTGTTGGTGGCGTCGTAGCTGCCGCCCACGTAGCGCACGCCGCCGCCCAGCCACACGCCGGCCAGCGGGCCGCCGGAGAGGCGGTAGTCGGCCCACAGCGAGGCCATGTGCTTGGCCACGTAGGGCGGCACCTTGCCCGCGTTGGGCGCGCCCGGGCCGGCCTTGGTCACCTCGGCGTCGGTGTAGGTGTAGGAGGCCAGCACGTTGAAGTTCGGCGTCACCGCCCAGGTGCCTTCGAGCTCGATGCCGCGCGAGCTGATTTCACCGACCTGCGAGAACAGGCCGTTGACCGGCGAGGTGGTCACCACGTTGCGCTGGGTCAGGTCGAACAGCGAGAGCTGCGCGAAGCTGCGCGAGTTGGCCGGCTGCCACTTGACGCCCGCCTCGTACTGGCGCCCGGTGGTGGGCTGGGGCGTGCCGCCGCCGTAGATCAGCGTGCTGATGGCGGGCTCGAACGAGGTCGAGTAGCTGACGTATGGCGACAGGCCGAACGGGCCCTCGTACAGCAGGCCGGCGCGGCCGGTGAAGCGGCCGTCGTCGGTGCCGGTGACGGCGGTGGCGTTGGTGGCGATGGTGCGCGTGTCGATATCGACCTTGGCCTTGTCGTAGCGGCCCGCCAGCTGCACCACGAAGCGCTTGTCGATCTTGACCTGGTCCTGCAGGTAGAAGCCGACCTGGTCGCGCGTGGTGCTGGTGTCGGTCTGGTACGTCGGGCGCACGAAGTTGCCGTAGACCGGGTTGAACACGTTGAGCGGCGGCTCGTTGGCGCTCTGGCCGAGCAGGCGGTCGAAGGTCGAGCGCTGGTAGTCCACGCCCAGCAGGAAGGTGTGGTCGAAGATGCCGTGCGAGAGCTTGACCTGGGCCTGGTTGTCCACCGTGAACAGGCTGAACGACTCGTTGGAGATCAGGCCGATGCGGCGCAGGTTGAACGGGCCGGTGGTGTAGCTGGTCAGCCCGCCGCTGCCGCCGATGTCCTCGTAGCTCACGTGCATGTGGGCGTAGCGCAGTTTCTGCCGCACCGTGAGCACGTCGTTGAAGCGGTGCGAGAACTCATAGCCCACCATGTACTGCTCGCGCTTGAACAGGTCGAAGTCCGGCTCGCCGGTAAACAGGTCGCTGGGGATGCGCTGGCCGTTGCCGAGCCGGCTGACCGTGCCCACCGCCGGCAGGAAGTTGCCGCTGTTGCCCGAGCGGTCCTTGTAGGCCTGCGCGTAGAGCGTGAGGTTGGTGGCGTCGGTCGGGCGCCAGGTGATCTGCGGCGAGATGAACAGGCGGTTGTCGTCCACGTGCGGGGTCTGCGTGCCGCTGTCGCGCGCCAGCGCGGTGACGCGGTACAGCAGCTTGCCGTCCTGGTCGATCGGACCGGTGAAGTCGCCGGAGACTTCCTTGCGCGCGTGGTTGCCCACGCTGACGTTGAGCTCGTGCTCCGGGGTGTCCTGCGGGCGCTTGCTGACCTGGTTGATCATGCCGCCCGGCGAGCTCTGGCCGTACAGCACCGAGGCCGGCCCGCGCACGATGTCGATGCGCTCCAGGCTGTAGGGCTCCAGCTCCCAGCCGCCGTAGCCGCCCGAGTGCGGCAGCTTCAGGCCGTCCCAGTACTGGCCTTGCTGCGAGGCCAGGAAACCGCGGATCAGGTAGTTGCCGCGGCGCGTGTCGTAGATCGGCTCGGTGCGCACGCCGGCGGTGTAGCGCAGCGCTTCCTCGACCCGCTGCGCGCCCTGGGCGCGGATCTGGTCGGCGGTCACCACGCTGATGGACTGCGGCGTCTCGGCGATGGCCGCGTCGGTCTTGGTGGCCGACACCGTGTTCCTGGCGCCGTAGGCCGGGCCGGCCGCGCTGTCGGCGCGCACGCTGACCACCGGCAACTGCACCTCGCCCGGAGCCGCCGCCGCGGTGGCGGCGGTGCCAGACTGCGCGTGCGCTGCCTGTATCGATACCGCCATGGCCAGCGCGCTCAGCGCAAGATGTCGGTGATTGGCCTGCGCCTGGCGCGGCCTGACCGATTTGCCCGTTTTCATGTTTCTCCCCTAAGTCAAAAATCACCGCGGCGGCGGCGCGTGGCGCCGCTCGTCCCGCGATGGCGAAACAGCGCGCCACACGGCGCGCAAAACCGCTGGAGGGCAGTGCCCGGGCCTGGCGGCCGGGCGGCCCGACAGACAGACACGTCCCGGCAGCCGGGCCGGGATGGGCGGCGCGGCTTGCGGGCGGTCCTTGGAGTTCCGTGGTGGCCGCGATTTGGCGTGGGGGGAGCCGGTGCGGCCCGCCTCGATGGCACCGGCCGCGCATGCGAGGCATGGCGGCCGGGCCGGCGGCGCCGTGGCGCCTGGCGGTTTTATGTCGTGCGTAATTCTAAATGCAAATCGTTAACATTCGCATCTAGAATTTCATCGAGGCACTACTCCATGAGCAGGGTTGTGGTTTGCATGCCATCGCCATCGCCATCGCCATCGCCATCGCCATCGCCATCGCCGTGGACGCGGCGGGCCGGCTGCGGGCCGCCGCCCAGCGCGGCCAGCGCCTCGGCCACGCGGGCATCGCGCACGATGGCGTGATGGTCCACGCCGTCCAGCACGGCCTCGCGCAGCGGCGCGCCCTGCCATTGCGCCAGCCGCGCGGCGGCATCGGCGCGCCCGGCCCGCCACCACACCGCCAGCGGCGTGCGCACCGGCGGCAGCGCGCGCAGCGCCCCGGCCAGCGTGCCCAGGTGGTGGGCCGCCACGAACATCTGCGCCAGCTCGTCGGCGCCCAGCGCCTGCCGCTGCGCCGGCGCACCGGCCAGCAGCGGCGCCAGCAGGGCGCGCACGGCCGCGGCGTCCGGCTCCGCATCCAAGCCCGCCGGCACCCGCAGCGGCGGCGCGTGCGGCAGCATGCGCCGGGCAAAATCGGCCAATGCGGCCTGCCAGCGCGGCGCGGTTTCCCCCGTTTCGGCCTGCGCAGCCCTGGCCTGCACTGCCTCGGGCTGCGGCACGAACGGATCGATCAGCGCCAGCCACTCCACCTGCTGGCCCTGCGCCTCCAGCTCGCGCGCCATCAGCGTGGCCAGCGTGGCGCCCAGCGACCAGCCCAGCAGCAGGTACGGCCCCTGCGGCCGCGCCGCGCGCAGCTCGCGCACGTAGTCGCGCGCCATCGATGCCAGCGAGGCATCGCGCCAGCCCGCGTCCAGCAGCATGCGCGACTGCAGGCCATAGACGGCGCGCTCGCCGCCGAGGCGGCGCGCGATCTGGTCGTAGTCGAACAGCGTGCCCAGCGCCGCGTGGACGCAGCACAGCGGCGCCGGCGCGGCGCCGGCCGGGCCTGGCGCCAGCACGCGCAGCGCGGCCGGCGGCGTGGCGGCGGACACCGGCGCCGCGGCGTCCGGCAGCAACTGGCCGATGGTGGGCGTGCGCATCAGGTCGCGCAGCTTCAGCGCCAGCCCCAGCGCCTGGTTGGCGCGCACGCGCGAAATCACCTTGAGGCTCAGCAGCGAATCGCCGCCGAGCTCGAAGAAATGGTCGTCCAGGCCGACCCGCTCCACGCCCAGCACTTCCTGCCACACCTGCGCCAGCCAGCGCTGCGCCTCGGTGCGCGGCGCCACGTAGGGCCGCGCGCCCTCGGCGGCGGGCGCGGGCAGGGCGCGGCGGTCTAGCTTGCCGTTGGGGGTGAGCGGCAGCGCGGCGAGCACGACGAAGGCGGCCGGGACCATGTAGTCGGGCAACTGCGCGGCCAGCGCGGCGCGCAGCGCGGCTACGTCGATGACTTCGCCTTCGCCCGGCACGACGTAGGCCGCCAGCCTTGCCCCGGTCGGGCCATCGACCGCAATCACGGCGGCATTGGCCACGCCATCGTGGGCGAGCAAGCGCGCCTCGATCTCGCCCGGCTCGATGCGGAAGCCGCGGATCTTGAGCTGCTGGTCGATGCGTCCCAGGTATTCGAGCTGCCCGTCAGGCAGCCAGCGCGCGAGGTCGCCGCTGCGGTAGAGGCGCGCGCCGTCAGCGGAGAACGGATCGGGGACGAAGCGCTCGGCGGTCAGGCCGGGCCGGTTCAGGTAGCCGCGTGCCAGGCCGTCACCGCCGATATACAACTCGCCGGCCACGCCCGGCGGCACGAGATTGAGCTCGGCGTCGAGCAGGTAGGCGCAGCGCGCGCCGACCGGCCGGCCGATTGGGGCGTAGGTGCCGGCGAAGTCGGCTTCCGGGCTCTCTGCCCGCACCTTCCACACCATCGGCGTGACCACCGTTTCGGTGGGGCCATAACCGTTGATGAAGGTGCGCGGCGCCAGCGCGCGGCGCGCCAGCTCGAAGGCCGGGCGCGGCATCGCCTCGCCACCGAAGGAGTAGAGGGAAACCTCGGGCCGCTGGCCGCTCTGCGCGCACCATTCGGCCAGTTGCTTCAGGTAGGCGGGCGGGAAGCCGGCGTTGGTCACGCGATGGCTGATCAGTGCCTCGCAGGTCTGCTCGGGCGTCCATAGCGCATCGTCGCGCAGGACCAGCGCTCCGCCGCAGGCGAGTGCGCACAGCCAGCGTTCGTGCGCGCCGTCGAACGCGAAGGAGAGGAAATGCAGCTCGCGCGAATGGGTCCCCATCTCGTAGGCGTCGACGGTGGCGGCCACATGCATGGCAAGCGGCCCGTGGGAGACGCACACGCCCTTGGGCTGGCCGGTGGAGCCGGAGGTGTAGATGAGGTAGGCGAGCTGGTCCGGATGCACCGGTTGTTCGGGCAGCGCGGGGATATCCTCGGGCACCATGTCGAGCGTCAGCACCGGCAGCGAGGCGGGCGCGGGCAGCGTGTCGAGCAGCGTCGCTTCGGTGATCAGCAGCGCAATCGCGCTGTCGCCGAACAGGTAAGCCAGGCGCTCGGCCGGGTAAGCCGGATCGAACGGCACATAAGCCGCGCCGCTGCGCATGACGGCGAGCAGCGCGACGACGATGTCGGGCGAGCGGGACAGGGCGATGCCGACGCGGCTCTCGGCGCCGATGCCGCGCGCATGGAGGACGGCGGCGAGGCGGTCGGCGCGGTCGAGCAGTTCGCCGTAGCGCAGGGTCCGTGCGCCGCAGATCACGGCGATGGCGTCGGGCCGCGCGGCGGCATGGCGGGCGATGCGCTGGTGGGCGGCGAGGCCGCTGGCCGGCGGCGCCGCGCCCTGGCCCAGCGCCAGCAGCGCGGCGCGCTCGCCGGCGTCGAGCAGGCCCAGCGCGCCCACCGCCTGCTCCGGCCGCGTGCTGATGGCCTCCAGCAGCGCCAGCAACTGCGCGCGGATGCGCTCGACCTGCGCCGCGTCGAAGGCGCGCCGCATATAGGTGAAGCCCAGCCGCAGCGTCTGCCGCAGGCTTACCTCCACGTCCATCTCGTATTCGGTCAGGCCGGTGCTGGCGCGCGTCTCGATGGCCAGGCCGCTGCGCGCGGCCGGGGCCAGCGCGTCTTCCAGCGGGAAGTTCTCGAACACCAGGATGCTGTCGAACAGCCGCTGCCCGGGCTGGCCGCCCCAGCGCTGGATGTCGGACAGGGGCGTGTGCTCGTGCTCGCGCGCGGCCAGGTTGAAGCCCTGCAGCTCGCGCAGCCAGTCGCCCACGGCCTGCTGCGGGCGCGGCGCGGCGATCACCGGCAGGGTGTTGATGAACAGCCCCAGCATCTGCTGCGAGCCCGGCAACTGCGCCGGGCGCCCGGCCACGGTGGCGCCGAAGGCCACGCGGCGCTGGCCCGTATAGCGCTGCAACAGCAGCAGCCACGCGGCCTGCACCAGGGTGTTGACGGTGACCTTCTGCGCGCGCGCGAAGGCCGCCAGCCGCGCCGTCTGCGCCGCGTCGCATTCATGCTGCAGCAGGCCGTAGCCGCCGGCGCCGCGCGCCGGGGCAGGCACGGCCTGGGCCAGCCGCGTCGGCGTATCGAAGCCGCGCAGCTGCGCGCTCCAGAACGCCTGCGCCGCGCCGGCATCGCGGCCTTGCAGCCAGCCGATGTAGTCGGCAAAGCGGCCGGCGGCGGCGGGCACCGCCTCGCCGGCATAGTGGCGCAGCACCTCGCCCAGCAGTTGCGCGGTGCTCCAGCCGTCGAGCAGCAGGTGGTGCACGGTCCAGACCAGGTGATGGCGGCGCGCGCCGGTGCGGATCAGCGCCAGGCGCATCAGCGGCGCGCGCTCGAGGTCGAAGCCGCGCGCCAGGTCGCCGGCGGCGAAGCGGTCGAGCGCCTGTTCGCGGTCGGCGTCGGCGCGCGCGGACCAGTCCTCGTGCGTCACCGGCAATTCCACTTCGCGCGCCACCCATTGCAGCGGCTGTTCGCCGCGTTGCAGGAAGCCGCTGCGCAGGGTGTCGTGGCGCGCCAGCGCCGCGCGCCAGGCCAGCGCGAAACGATCCGCGTCGAGGCCCTCGATGTCCACCCGCAACTGGTTCACGTAGGCGCCGCCGCCCTCGGCCGCGCCGGCGCTGTGATAGAGCATGCCGGCCTGCATCGGCGAGAGCGGATACAGATCCTCCACCTCGGCGGGCGCCAGCCCCTGCGCCTGCAGCGCATCGAGCTGGTCCTGCCGCAGGCCCGCCAGCGGGAAGTCCTCGCTGCGCAGGTGCGTGCGCGGCGCGGCCGGGCGCGGCGCCGGTTGCGCGCTGGCGGCCGGCATGGCCAGCGGCACCAGCTCCGCCGCCACCGCGGCCAGCGTCTGCCGCTCGAACAATTGCCTGGGCGTCAGCAGCCAGCCGGCGGCGCGCATCCGGGCCACGATCTGCAGGCTCAGGATGGAATCGCCGCCCAGCTCGAAGAAATTGTCGGCGCGGCCCACGCGCGCCACCTTCAGCACCTGCGCCCAGGCCCCGGCCAGCTGCGTCTCGGCGGCGCCGGCGGGCGCTTCGAAGGCGGCGCTGCCGGCAAACGCCGGCGACGGCAGCGCGCGCCGGTCCAGCTTGCCGTTGGCGCTGACCGGCATCGCCTCCAGCACCAGCAGCGCGCCCGGCACCATGTAGTCCGGCAGCGCTTGCGCCAGCCACGCGCGCAGCGCGGCCGCGTCGGGGCTGGCGCCGGCGGCGCCCACCACATAGGCGGCCAGCCGCGCCGGGCCGTCGCCGGCCGGTGCCACCACCACCGCCTCGCGCACGCTCGGGTGGGCCAGCAGGCGCGCCTCGATCTCGCCCAGTTCGATGCGCAGGCCGCGGATCTTGACCTGGTGGTCCAGCCGCCCCAGGTATTCGATCTGCCCGTCCGCGCGGCGGCGCGCCAGGTCGCCGGTGCGGTACAGGCGCGCGCCCGCCGCGCCGTGCGGATCGGCGACGAAGCGCTCGGCGGTGAGCGCGGCGCGGCCCAGGTAGCCGCGCGCCAGGCCCGCGCCGCCCAGGTACAGCTCGCCGGCCACGCCGTCGGGCAGCGGCTGCAGCGCGCCGTCCAGCACGTGCGCGCTGACGTTGGCGATGGGGCTGCCGATCGGCACCGCGCCGCCGCCGTCGTCGCGGCAGGTCCAGTGCGTGACGTCGATGGCCGCCTCGGTGGGCCCGTACAGGTTGTGCAGGCCGGCATGCGGCAGCAGCGCCATGGCGCGCCGCGCCAGCGCGGCCGGCAGCGCCTCGCCGCTGCACACGATATGGCGCAGCGTGGCGCACGAGTCCGCCACCTCGTCGTGGGCGACGAAGGCCTGCAGCATGGACGGCACGAAGTGCAGCGTGGTCACGCCGTGGCGCGCGATCAGCGCGGCGATGCGCGCCGGGTCGCGATGGTCGCCGGGCGCGGCCAGCACCAGCCGCGCGCCGGCCATCAGCGGCCAGAAGAACTCCCACACCGAGACGTCGAAGCTGAACGGCGTCTTCTGCAGCACCGTGTCTTGCGCGCCGAGGCCGTACTGCGCCTGCATCCACCACAGCCGGTTGTGCAGCGCGCCGTGGCAGTTGCCCACGCCCTTGGGGCGGCCGGTGGAACCCGAGGTGTAGATCACGTAGGCCAGGTGGCCGGGCGATAGCGCCGGCGCCGGGTCGTGGTCTTCGCCATCCGCATCCTGCACGGGCCGGGTCAGGTCGATGACCTCGACCGCGCGCGGCAGCGGCGGCAGCGCGTCGGCGCGCTGCGCGAGCAGCAGCGACACGCCGCTGTCGCCGATCATGTAACCGAGCCGCTCGGCCGGGTAATCGGGGTCGAACGGCACGTAGGCGCCGCCGGCCTTGAGGATGGCGAGCAGCGCGACGACCATTTCCACGGAGCGCTCGGCCAGCACGCCGACCGGCACGTCGGGCCCCACGCCGCGCGCGATCAGCCGGTGCGCGAGGCGGTTGGCGCGGCGGTTCAGTTCCGCATAGTCAAGCTGCCGCTCGCCGCAGACCAGCGCAACGGCGTCCGGGCGAGACGCGGCGCGCGCCTCGAACAGGCGGTGCACCGGCACCGGCGCCGGATAAGGCTGCGGGTTGCAGCCGAGCGCCAGCAGCGCGGGCCGCTCCGCCGGCGCCACCAGCGCGATCTCGCCCAGCGGCCGCGCCGCGTCCTCGCTCATCTGCGCCATCACGGCAAGCAGCGCGCGCGCCAGGTCGGCGGCATGCGGCTCGCCCAGCAAGGCGCGGTCGAAGCGGCAGGTCAGGCGCAGCGTATCGGTGTGGGCGAGCACCAGCGTGAGCGGGTAATTGGTCTCGGCGCGGTTGCGCACGTCGGAGAAGGCCAGCCCGCCCGGCGCGCGGCGCAGCGCCGCATCCACCGGGTAGTTCTCGAAGACGAGGATGGCGTCGAACAGGGCCTGCCCACCCTGGCCGGCCCAGCGCTGGATTTCATAGAGCGGGGTGTGCTCGTGTTCGCGCGTGGCGAGGTTGAGCGCCTGCACCTCGCGCAGCCAGTCGCCGACGGCCTGTTCGGGGCGCGGTGTGGCAATCACCGGTAGCGTGTTGATGAACAGGCCCAGCATCTGCTGCGAGCCGGGCAGGTCCGCGGGGCGCCCGGCGACGGTGGCGCCGAAGGCCACGCAGTCCTGGCCGGTATAGCGTTGCAGCAGCAACAGCCACGCGGCCTGCACGAGCGTGTTGAGCGTGACCTTCTGCGCGCGGGCGAACGCTGCCAGCGCGGCCGTGCGGCCGGCATCGAGCAGATGATGCTGCTCGGCGTGGCCTTCGCCATGCTCGGGCGCGGGCAGCGCGGCCATCAGGCGGGTTGGCGTATCGAGCGGGGCCAGTTGGGCGGCCCAGAACGCGCGGCTGGCGTCGGCGTCGCGGCCTTGCAGCCAGCCGATGTAGTCGGCGAAGCGGCCGCCGGTGGCTGGCAGGGTTTCTCCGGCGTAGTGGCGCAGCACTTCGCCTAACAGTTGAGAGGTGCTCCAGCCATCGAGCAGCAGATGGTGGACGGTCCAGAGCAGGTGATGGCGGTTGGCGCCGGTGCGGATCAGCGCCACGCGCATCAGCGGCGGGCGCTCGAGGTCGAAGCCCTGCGCAAGCTGGCTATCGGCCAGCGCATCGAGCGCGCCGGCGATCTGCGCCGGCTCCCGCTCCGACCAGTCCTCCATGACGACCGGCAGCGTGACATTACGCGCCACCCACTGCAACGGCTGCTCGCCACGGTGCAGGAAACCGCAGCGCAGGCTGTCGTGGCGCGCGAGCGCGGCGTGCCAGGCGGCGGCGAAGCGCGTGGCATCGAGGCCGTCGATGTCGACGCGCAACTGGTTGGTGTAGGCGCTGGCGGCAGGCGCATAGACGCTGTGGAACAGCATGCCGGCCTGCATCGGCGAGAGCGGATAGAGGTCCTGGACCTGCGCCGGATCGAGACCGAGGCCATCAAGCTGCGCCTGCGACAGCTTTGCCAACGGGAAGTCGGACGGCGTGAAGCCGGCAGCGTGCTCCGACGTGCAATGCGCGATGAGGGCAAGCAGTTCCACGCGGTAGTCCTCGGCCAGCCGCTGCACGGTGGCATGCCGGTGCCGCGTGCGGCTGAAGGCGAACGCGAGCTTCAACTGCCCGCCGGAGACCTGTCCGCTGACCGACAAGGGATGCGACAGCGGCGTTCGGGGGTCCTGGTTGGCACCGGTCTCGCCAGCGCCCGGGCGCCAGGGGGCATTGCCGGCCAGGCTGGCATCGAACTGGCCGAGGTAGTTGAAGACCACCTCGGGCCTGGGCAGCGCGGCGATGGCGGCTTGCTGCTCGATGGTGCCGAAGCGGCGCAGCAGGCCGAAGCCGATGCCCTCGCCGGGCACGGCGCGCAGTTGTTCCTTGACAGCCTTGATGGCGTCCGGCAGGTCGCCGGCGCCGTCGAGGGCGACAGGGAACAGCGTGGTAAACCAGCCGACGGTGCGGCTCAGGTCGAGCGCGTCGTCGACACCGGCCACGCGGCCGTGGCTTTCGAGGTCGATCAGTACCCGGGCCTTGCCGCTCCAGCGGGCCAGCACGCGCGCGAGCGCGGTGAGGAGCAGGTCGTTGATGCGGGTGCGGTAGGCGGCGGGCGCGCGCTGGAGCAGGGCCTGGGTGGCGTCGGCGGGCAGTGTCAGCGTGATGCTGTCGCGTTCGGCGACGGTGAGCGGGCCGGTGGGATCGTCGCAAGGCAGCGCAGCGGCCGTATCCGACAATGCTTGCCAATGCGGCAGCTCATCCACACGAGAAGCGGCGTTGCGGCGTAGCGCTTCGGACCAGCGCTGATAGGAAGCCGTGCGTGCGGGCAAAGCGGCAGGCTGACCGGAGCGGCGCTGCTGGTAAGCAGCCAGCAAATCCTCGATCACGATGCGCCAGGACACGCCATCGACCACGAGATGGTGGATCACCAGCAGCAGTTGCCATTGCCCCGCCTGGCCTTGCAGCGCGACGGCGCGCAACAGCGGTCCATGCGCAAGATCGAGGCTGCGCTGCGCGGCCTCGCAGTGGCCGATACGTTCGTCCTCGTCGGAGAAGGCGCGCATCCACAGCAGGTCCGATGCCGTTTCCGTGTCCGCATAAGCCTGGACCCAGCTGCCATCCGCCTGTGAAAACCGCAGCCGCAGCGCATCGTGGTGCGCCACCAGATCGCCCAGCGCCAGCGCCAGCGCCGCCGTATCGAGCGCCTCGCGGCAATCGAGCAATACCGACTGGTTCCAGTGACGGCGCACCGGCATCGGCGTGTCGAAGAACGCGGCCTGGATCGGCAGCAGCGGCACGGCGCCGGCCGGCACCGCTTCCTCGGCTGCCACATCGCGCGGCAGCGGCTGCGCCACGGTGGCGAGTTCGGCCAGCGTCTGCCGCTCGAACAACTGGCGCGGCGTGAGCAGCCAGCCGGCGGCGCGGGCACGCGCGACGATCTGCAGGCTGAGGATGGAGTCGCCGCCGAGCTCGAAGAAGTTGTCGGCGCGGCCCACGCGCGGCAGGCCGAGCACGTCGGCCCAGATGGCGGCAAGCGCTGTTTCCGCTTCACCTTCGGGTGCAACGAATGCCTGCGTGCCGGCGAATTCGGGTGCGGGCAGCGCATGGCGGTCGAGCTTGCCGTTGGGCGTGAGCGGCAGCGCGGCGAGCACGATGAAGGCAGCCGGGACCATGTAGTCGGGCAATTGCGCGGCCAGCGCGGCGCGCAACGACGCTACGTCGATGGCGCTCCCTTCGGCCGGCACCACGTAGGCCGCCAGCCTTGCCCCGGTCGGGCCATCGACCGCAATCACGGCGGCATTGGCCACGCCATCGTGGGCGAGCAAGCGCGCCTCGATCTCGCCCGGCTCGATGCGGAAGCCGCGGATCTTGAGCTGCTGGTCGATGCGGCCCAGGTATTCGAGCTGCCCGTCAGGCAGCCAGCGCGCGAGATCGCCGCTGCGGTAGAGGCGCGCGCCGCTGTCCGAGAACGGATCGGGGACGAAGCGCTCGGCGGTCAGGCCGGGCCGGTTCAGGTAGCCGCGCGCGAGGCCGTCGCCGCCGATATACAGCTCCCCCGCCACGCCCGGCGGCACGAGATTGAGCTCGGCGTCGAGCAGGTAGGCGCAGCGCGCGCCGACCGGGCGGCCGATTGGGGCGTAGGTGCCGGCGAAGTCGGCTTCCGGGCTGTCGGCTCGCACCTTCCACACCATCGGCGTGACCACCGTTTCGGTGGGGCCATAACCGTTGATGAAGGTGCGCGGCGCCAGCGCGCGGCGCGCCAGCTCGAAGGCCGGACGCGGCATCGCCTCGCCACCGAAGGAGTAGAGCGAGACCTCGGGCCGCTGGCCGCTCTGCGCGCACCACTCGGCGAGCTGCTTCAGATAAGCGGGCGGGAAGCCGGCGTTGGTGACGCGATGGCGGATCAGCACTTCGCAGGTCTGCTCGGGCGTCCATAGCGCATCGTCGCGCAACACCAGCGCTCCGCCGCAGGCGAGCGCGCACAGCCAGCGCTCGTGCGCGCCGTCGAACGCGAAAGACAGGAAATGCAGCTCGCGCGAATGGGCGCCCATCTCGTAAGCGTCGACGGTGGCGGCCACATGCATGGCGAGCGGCCCGTGGGAGACGCACACGCCCTTGGGCTGGCCGGTGGAGCCGGAGGTGTAGATGAGATACGCGAGCTGGTCCGGATGCACCGGTTGTTCGGGCAGCGCGGGGATATCCTCGGGCACCATGTCGAGCGTCAGCACCGGCAGCGAGGCGGGCGCGGGCAGCGTGTCGAGCAAGGCCGCTTCGGTGATCAGCAGCGCGATCGCGCTGTCGCCGAACAGGTAAGCCAGGCGCTCCGAAGGGTAAGCCGGATCGAACGGTACGTAAGCCGCGCCGCTGCGCATGACGGCGAGCAGCGCGACGACGATGTCGGGCGATCGGGACAGCGCGATGCCGACGCGGCTCTCGGCGCCGATGCCGCGCGCATGGAGGACGGCGGCGAGGCGGTCTGCGCGGTGGAGCAGTTCGCCGTAGCGCAGGGTGCGGGTGCCGCAGATCACGGCGGTGGCGTCGGGCCGCGCGGCGGCATGGCGGGCGATGCGCTGGTGGGCGGCGAGGCCGTCGGCCGGCGGCGCCGCGCCCTGGCCCAGCGCCAGCAACGCGGCGCGCTCGCCGGCATCGAGCAGTGCCACCGCGTCCAGCGCCACCTCGGGCGCCTGCGCCAGTTGCCGCAGCAGCCGCAGGTAGTGCGCGCCGAGCCGGGCCACGGTGGCGGCGTCGAACAGTTCGGCGGCGTAGTGGAAGCAGGCGCTGATATGCCCGTCGGGGCTTTCGCGCGTGTCCAGCGTCAGTTCCAGCGCGGTGCTGCGCGCGCCGATGGGCGCGGTCTCCAGCACCAGCCCGGGCAGTTCCGCCAGCGCGGCGCGGTCGCTGCGGCGGTGGTTGTGCACCACCTGGAACAGCGGGTTGTAGCTCATGCTGCGCTCGGGCTGCAGCGCCTCCACCAGTTGCTCGAACGGCAGGTCCTGGTGCGCCTGCGCGCCCAGCACGGCGGCGCGCGCCTGCTCCAGCGCGGCGGCCAGCGGCTGGCGGCCGTCCAGGCGGGCGCGCACGACCTGGGTGTTGACGAACAGGCCCACCACGCCCTCGGTCTCGATGCGGTTGCGGTTGGCCACCGGCACGCCCACGCACAGGTCGCGGCTGCCGGCGTGGCAGTAGAGCAGGGCCTGGAAGCCGGCCAGCAGCGCCATGAACAGCGTGGCGCCATGCGCGCGCGCCCGCTCGCGCAAAGCCTGCGCCAGCGCGTCGGGGATCGCGATGTCGTGGCGGTGCGCCTGGTAGACGGCGGCGGCCGGACGCGGGCGGTCGGTGGGCAGCGCCAGCACGGCGGGCGCATCGGCCAGCTGCGCGCGCCAGTAGGCCAGTTGCCGCTCCTGCTCGCCGGCTTCGAGCCAGTTGCGCTGCCACACGGCATAGTCGGCATAGCCGACCGGCAGCGCCGGCAGGCTGACGGCGTCGCCCAGCAGGTGCGCGCGGTAGCAGGCCGCCAGCTCGTCGATCAGCAACTGCATCGACCAGCCGTCCGAGACGATGTGGTGCATCACCAGCAGCAGCCGGTGCTCCTCCTCGCCCAGCCGCAGCAGGCGCACGCGCAGCAGCGGCGCGGTGCCCAGGTCGAAGGGCTGGGTGGCCAGTTCGGCGGCGATGGCGTCGGCGCGCGCGGCGCGGGCCTGCGGCGTGGCCTCGGCCGCGCTGCCCCGGTACAGGTCCAGCAGCGGCATGGCCAGCGCGGCGGCGGGCAGCACGCGCTGGCGCGCCGCGCCGGCGGCATCGGTCACGAAGGCGGTGCGCAGCGCGGCGTGGCGCCGCGCCAGCGTGGCGAAGGCCGCGTCCAGCGCCGCCACGTCGAGGCGGCCGCGCAGGCTGACGCCGCTGCTGATGTGGTAGGCCGCGCTGTCCGGCTCGAACTGGTGCAGGAACCACTGGCGCTGCTGGGCGTAGGACAGCGGCGAGTCGACGGCGGCATCCGTGTCGGCCGGCCGCGCGGCGGGAATCGGCAACTGAGAAAACGCGATGCCCTGCCCGGCCATCTTGTCCAGGAACGCGCGGCGCTGCGCCGGCGCCAGCGTGGCAAAGCGCGCGGCCAGGCGGGCCGCGGTGTTGGCTTCGATCATTCAGACTGCCTCCAGGGTATTGGCGAACGCTTCCAGTTCCAGCAGCGCGCTTTCGTCGGCGTGGCGGGACTGGCCGGCCAGCGCGGCGGCCAGCTCGGCCAGCGTGGCGGCGCCGAACAGCAGGTGCAGCGGCGCATCGATGCGCAGTTCGCCTTGGATTCGGGATAGCAACTGCACGGCCAGCAGGGAGTGGCCGCCCAGCGCGAAGAAGTTGTCGTGGCGGCCCACGCGCGGCAGGTCCAGCAGTTCGCGCCAGATCGCCGCCAGCCGCGTTTCCAGCTCGCCTTGCGGCGCCTGCGCGGCTGCATCGGCTGCATCGGCTGTATTGGCTGTATTGGCGGCGCCGGCGCCGGCCCCCGGCAGCGCGCGCCGGTCCAGCTTGCCGTTGGCGGTGAGCGGCAGCGCGTCCAGCATCACGATGGCGGCCGGCACCATGTGCGCGGGCAGCGCGGCGGCCAGCGCCTGCCGCAGCGCGGCGGGCGCCGGCGCGTGGCCGGCCGCGGCGACGGCGTAGGCGACCAGTTGCCGCGCGCCGCCGGTCGCGCCTGTTCCGCCGCTCCCGCCGGCCGCGGCGGGCTCCGCCACCACCACGGCCTGCCCCACGCCCGGCAGCGCGCGCAGCCGCGCGGCGATCTCGCCGGGCTCCACGCGGAAGCCGCGGATCTTGACCTGGTCGTCGATGCGGCCCAGGTATTCCAGCACGCCGCCGGCGCCGCGCCGCACGCGGTCGCCGCTGCGGTACAGGCGCGCGCCGCCGTCCGAGAACGGATCGGGCACGAAGCGCCCGGCGGTGAGCGCGGCGCGGCCCAGGTAGCCGCGCGCCAGGCCCGCGCCGCCCAGGTACAGCTCGCCGGCCACGCCGTCGGGCAGCGGCTGCAGCGCGCCGTCCAGCACGTAGGCCGTGGCGTTGGCCAGCGGCGTGCCGAGCGGCAGGCCCGGTGCCTGCGCGCGCCCGGCCGGCGCGCTGCCGGCCACGTGCAGCAGCACGCCCACGGTGCTCTCGGTGGGGCCGTAGTGGTTGACCAGCCGGCACTGCGGGCGCGCCGCGTGCAGGCGCGCCCGCAGCGCGGCGCCGGTGGCCTCGCCGCCCAGCAGCAGCGTGTGGGCCGGCAGCACGTCGGCCGGGCTGGCGCCCGCGGCGGCGGCGCCGTCCAGCAGCGCTTGCAGGTGGCTGGGCACGATCTTCAGCACGTCGATGCGGTGGCCGGCCATGTAGCGCGCGAAGGCGGCGGCGTCGAACACGCAGCGGCGCGGCGGCAGGTGCAGCGCGGCCCCGCTGGCCAGCGCGCCGAACAGCACGGTGTGGCCGAGGTCGGCCGCCGGGGTCGACACCATCGCCATGCGCAGCCCGGGCGGCAGCGCGAGTTGCGCCAGCACGCCATGCAGGTAGTTGCCGAGCGCACGGTGGGAAATGCCCACGCCCTTGGGCTGGCCGGTGGAGCCGGAGGTGTAGATCACGTAGGCCAGGTGGTCGGCCAAGAGCGCCGGCGCCGGGTCGTGGTCTGCGCCGTCCGCATCCTGCACGGGCCGGGTCAGGTCGATGACCTCGACCGCGCGCGGCAGCGGCGGCAGCGCGTCGGCGCGTTGCGCCAGCAGCAGGGCCACGCCGCTGTCGCCGATCATGTAGCCGAGCCGCTCGGCCGGATAGTCCGGGTCGAACGGCACGTAGGCGCCGCCGGCCTTGAGGATGGCGAGCAGCGCGACGACCATTTCCACGGAGCGCTCGGCCAGCACGCCGACCGGCACGTCGGGCCCCACGCCGCGCGCGATCAGCCGGTGCGCGAGGCGGTTGGCGCGGCGGTTCAGCCCGGCGTAGGTGACCGCCTGGCCGTCGGCCTCCAGCGCGATGGCATCCGGCTGCCCGGCGGCGTGCGCCTCGAACAGGCGATGCACCGGCGCGAGCGCCGGGCAAGCCTGCGGGTTGCGTCCCGACGCCAGCAGGCGGGCCTGCCGGTCTTGCGGCACCGGCGCGAGTTGTCCGAGCGGGCGGGCGCCGTCCTCGCTCATCTGCGCCATCAGCGCAAACAGGCTCTGCGCCAGCCTCTGCGCATGCGGCTCGCCGAGCCTGGCGCGGTCGAAGCGGCAGGTCAGGCGCAGGGTGTCGGTGTGGGCGAGCACCAGCGTGAGCGGGTAGTTGGTTTCGGCGCGGTTGCGCACGTCGGAGAAGGCCAATCCGCCCGGCGCGCGGCGCAGCGCGGCATCCACCGGGTAGTTCTCGAAGACGAGGATGGCATCGAACAGCGCCTGCCCGCCCTGGCCAGCCCAGCGCTGGATTTCATAGAGCGGGGTGTGCTCGTGCTCGCGCGTGGCGAGGTTGAGCGCCTGCACCTCGCGCAGCCAGTCGCCGACGGCTTGCTCGGGGCGCGGCGTGGCGATGACGGGCAGCGTATTGATGAACAGCCCCAGCATCTGTTGCGAGCCGGGCAGGTCCGCGGGGCGCCCGGCGACGGTGGCGCCGAAGGCCACGCAGTCTTGCCCGGTATAGCGCTGCAGCAGCAACAGCCACGCGGCCTGCACGAGCGTGTTGAGCGTGACCTTCTGCGCGCGGGCAAACGCTGCCAGCGCGGCGGTGCGGCCGGCATCGAGCAGATGATGCTGCTCGGCGTGGCCTTTGCCATGCTCGGGCGCGGGCAGCGCGGCCATCAGACGCGTCGGCGTATCGAGGGGCGCCAGTTGCGCGGCCCAGAAGGCGCGGCTGGCGTCGGCGTCGCGGCCTTGCAGCCAGCCGATGTAGTCGGCGAAGCGGCCGCCGGTGGCGGGCAGGGTTTCTCCGGCGTAGTGGCGCAGCACTTCGCCGAGCAGCTGGGATGTGCTCCAGCCGTCGAGCAGCAGGTGGTGGACGGTCCAGAGCAGGTGATGGCGGTTGGCGCCGGTGCGGATCAGCGCCACGCGCATCAGCGGCGGGCGTTCGAGGTCGAAGCCTTGGGCCAGTTGATCGGCCGCAAGCTGGTCGAGATCGTGCTGGCATTGAGCAGCGTCGCGCTCCGACCAGTCCTCCACGACGACCGGCAGCGTGACATGGCGCGCGACCCATTGCAATGGCTGCTCGCCGCGGTGCAGGAAACCGCAGCGCAGGCTGTCGTGGCGCGCGAGCGCGGCGTGCCAGGCGGCGGCGAAGCGCGTGGCATCGAGGCCGTCGATGTCGACGCGCAACTGGTTGATGTAAGCGCTGGCGGCAGGCGCATAGACGCTGTGGAACAGCATGCCGGCCTGCATCGGCGAGAGCGGATAGAGATCCTGCACCTGCGCCGGATCGAGACCTAGGCCGTCAAGCTGCGCCTGCGACAGCCGCGCGAGGGGGAAGTCCGATGGCGTGAAACCGGCGGCTTCGTTCGACGTGCAATGCGCGATGAGGGCAAGCAGTTCCACGCGGTAGTCCTCGGCCAGCCGCTGCACGGTGGCGTGCTTGTGCCGCGCGCGGCTGAAGGCAAAGGACAGACGTAGCTCGCCGCCATGCACCTGCCCGCTGACCGACAGCGGATGCGACAGCGGCGCGCTGGCATCCTGGTTGGCGCCGGCATTGCCGAAAGCCGGCTGCCACGGCGCGCCTTCCGCCAGGCTGGCATCGAACTGGCCGAGGTAGTTGAAGACCACCTCGGGCCTGGGCAGCGCGGCGATGGCGGCTTGCTGCTCGATGGTGCCGAAGCGGCGCAGCAGGCCGAAGCCGATGCCCTCGCCGGGCACGGCGCGCAGTTGTTCCTTGACAGCCTTGATGGCGTCCGGCAGGTCGCCGGCGCCGTCGAGGGCGACAGGGAACAGCGTGGTAAACCAGCCGACGGTGCGGCTCAGGTCGAGCGCGTCGTCGACACCGGCCACGCGGCCGTGGCTTTCGAGGTCGATCAGTACCCGGGCCTTGCCGCTCCAGCGGGCCAGCACGCGCGCGAGCGCGGTGAGGAGCAGGTCGTTGATGCGGGTGCGGTAGGCGGCGGGCGCGCGCTGGAGCAGGGCCTGGGTGGCGTCGGCGGGCAGTGTCAGCGTGATGCTGTCGCGTTCGGCGACGGTGAGCGGGCCGGTGGGATCGTCGCAAGGCAGCGCAGCGGCCGTATCCAACAATGCTTGCCAATGCGGCAGTTCATCCGCACGAGAAGCGGCGTTGCGGCGCAGCGCTTCGGACCAACGTTGATAGGAAGCCGTGCGGGCGGGCAGCGTGACGAACTCACCGGCAACGCGCTGCCGGTAAGCAGCCAGCAGGTCTTCGATCAGGATGCGCCAGGACACGCCATCGACCACGAGATGGTGGATCACCAGCAGCAGTTGCCATTGCCCAGTCTGGCCTTGCAGCGCGACGGCGCGCAACAGCGGTCCGTGCGCAAGATCGAGGCTGCGCTGCGCGGCCTCGCAGTGGCCGATACGTTCGTCCTCGTCGGAGAAGGCGCGCACCCACAGCAAATCCGGCGAGGCCTGGGCGGGCACGTACTGCTGTGTCCACGCGCCGTCCGCCTGCGAAAACCGCAGCCGCAGCGCATCGTGGCGCGCCACCAGATCGCCCAGCGCCAGCGCCAGCGTCGCCGTATCGGGCGCCTCGCGGCAATCGAGCAGCACGGACTGGTTCCAGTGCTCGCGGCGCGCCATCGGCATGGCGAAGAAGTCCGCCTGGATCGGCAGCAGCGGCACGGCGCCGGCCGGCACCGCTTCCTCGGCTGCCGCATCGCGCGGCAGCGGCTGCGCCACGGTGGCGAGCTCGGCCAGCGTCTGCCGCTCGAACAACTGGCGCGGCGTGAGCAGCCAGCCGGCGGCACGGGCACGCGCGACGATCTGCAGGCTGAGGATGGAGTCGCCGCCGAGCTCGAAGAAGTTGTCGGCGCGGCCCACGCGCGGCAGGCCGAGCACGTCGGCCCAGATGGCGGCAAGCGCTGTTTCTACTTCGCCTTCGGGCGCGACGAATGCCTGCGTGCCGCCGAACTCGGGCGCGGGCAGCGCATGGCGGTTGAGCTTGCCGTTGGGCGTGAGCGGCAGCGCGGCGAGAGAAACGAAGGCAGCCGGGACCATGTAGTCGGGCAATTGCGCGGCCAGCGCGGTGCGCAACGACGCTACGTCGATGGCACCGCCTTCCGCTGGCACGACATAGGCAACGAGCCGCGCGCCGGTCGGGCCATCGACCGCAATCACTGCTGCATTGGCGACACCTGCCTGCGCCAGCAAGCGCGCCTCGATCTCGCCCGGCTCGATGCGGAAGCCGCGGATCTTGAGTTGCTGGTCGATGCGCCCCAGGTATTCGAGCTGCCCGTCAGGCAGCCAGCGCGCGAGGTCGCCGCTGCGGTAGAGCCGGGCGCCGTCATCGGAGAACGGATCGGGCACGAAACGCTCGGCGGTCAGGCCGGGCCGGTTCAGGTAGCCGCGCGCGAGGCCGTCGCCGCCGATATACAGCTCCCCCGCCACGCCCGGCGGCACCGGGTTGAGGCTGGCGTCGAGCACGCGCACGCCCAGGTCGGGGATGCATTCGCCGATGGGGCTGCGCGCGCCGTGGCGCGGATCGAGGTCGGCCAGCGCGATGGGGCGGAAGGTCACGTGCACCGTGGTCTCGGTGATGCCGTACATATTGACCAGGCGCGGCGCGGCGTCGCCGAAGCGCGCCAGCCAGGGCCGCAGCGCCTGCGGCTCGAGCGCCTCGCCGCCGAAGATCACGTGGCGCAGCGCGAGCGGCTGCGCGTAGACCTCGGGCTGGGCCAGCAGCGCGCGGAACGCGGACGGGGTCTGGTTGAGCACGGTGACGCGCTCGCGCCGCAGCAGCGCGAGGAAGTCCTGCGGCGCGCGGCTGACCGGGAACGGCACGATCACCAGCTGGCCGCCGTGGCACAGCGCGCCGAAGATTTCCCACACGGAAAAATCGAAGGCGTAGGAGTGGAACAGCGTCCAGACATCGTCATGGCCGAAGCCGAACCAGTCCTGCGTGGCGGCCAGCAGGCGCGACAGGTTGCCGTGCTGCAATTGCGCGCCCTTGGGCCGGCCGGTGGAGCCCGAGGTGTAGATCACGTAGGCGAGGTGGTCGGGCCGAACCGGCACGTCCGGCGCATGTTCGGGCCAGTCCGCGCGCTCCGGTTCGGCGGCGTCGAGCAGCACCACCGGCAGGCCCGCGCGCCGCGGCAGCAGGTCTTGCAGCGCGGGCTGGACGAGCAGCGCGGCGATGCCGCTGTCGTCGAACAGGTAGGCCAGCCGCTCGGCCGGATAGGCGGGGTCGAACGGCACGTAGGCGCCGCCCGCCTTGAGGATGGCCAGCACGCCGACGATCATCTCGGGCGAGCGCTCGGCGGCGATGCCCACGCGCGCTTCCGGGCCCACGCCCAGCGCGATCAGGCGGTGCGCCAGGCGGTTGGCGCGGCGCTCCAGTTCGCCGTAGCTGACGGCGGCGTCGCCATGGCGCAGCGCCACCGCGCCGGGGCGCGCCTCTGCCTGGCGCTGGATCAGGCGGTGCGCGGGCGCGGGACCGGCAAAGCGGCGCCGCGGCCGGCCGGCGGCGTGCTGCATGGCGAGCGCGGCGCGGTCGTCGGCATGGCCATCCGCCTCCAGCAGCGGCGTGGCGGTCAGCGGCAGGTCGGGCGCGCGCACCATGCCGCCGAGCTGGGCGACGTAGTGGCGGGCCAGGCGTTGCGCGGTGGCGGCGTCGAACAGCGCGCTGTCGTATTCCAGGCTTAGGCGGATGGCGTCGGGGTGCGTCTCGACATCGAGGATCAGGTCGAACTTGGCGCCGGTCTGGCGCGCCTCCACGGCCTCGGTGCGCAGGCCGGGCAGCGCGAACGCCTGCGCGCCGGCGCCGGCGCGCAGGTTGAACATGACCTGGAACAGCGGGCTGCGGCCCGCGTCGCGCGGCACCTGCATGCTGTCGAGCAGCACCTCGAATGGCAGCTCGGCATTGGCCAGCGCGCCCAGCGCGTCGGCGCGCACGCGCTCGCACAGCGCGCCGCCGCTGATGCCGGGCTCGGTGCGCGAGCGGTACACGTGGGTGTTGGCGAAGAAGCCCACCACCTCGTCCAGCCCCGGCTCGCCGCGGCCCGCGTGTGGCACGCCGACGGCGAAATCGTGCTGGCCGGCATGGCGCGCCAGCAGCGCCTGCCACGCGGCCAGCATCACCACGAAGGGCGTGCAGCGGCGGGCCACGCAGAACGCGCGCACGGCGCTGGCCAGCGCGGGCGGCAGCGCCATGTCGACGCGCCGCGCGAGGTGCAGGTGGGCCGGCGCGCCGTGCGGCCGGTCGGTGGGCAGCTGCAGCGCGGGAATATGGCTGCCCAGGCTGGCCTGCCACCACGCGCGCTGCGCGTCGAGCGCGCCGCTGGCCAGCCGGTCGCGCTGGCGCCGCGCGTGGGCGGCGAAGGTGGCGGCGGGCGCCGGCAGCCGCACCGCCGCGCCGGCGGCGGCCTGCGCGTAGGCGGTGGCGAGGTCGCGCGCGATCACGGCGTTGGAAACCGCGTCGGAGACAATGTGGTGCAGCGACAGCAGCAGCACGTGCTCGTCCTCGGCGCGCGCCAGCAGGGTGGCGCGCAGCAGCGGCGCGCGCGCCAGGTCGAAGGCGCGCGCGGCCTCGGCGTCGATGCGCTCGGCCAGCGCCTGCGCGCCGGCGGCCAGCGGCTCGTGGCGCAGCGCGAACGGCGGCGCGCTTTCCACCACCTGCAGCGGCGGCTGGCCCGGCGCGCCGGCGGCGGCGAAGCGGGTGCGCAGCGCGGGATGGCGGTCGAGCACGGCGCGCAGCGCGGCGGCCAGCGCGTCGCGGTCGAGCCGGCCATGCAGGCGGAACGCGCGGGTCTGGTTGTAGGCGGTGCTGCCGGGCTCGTATTGCAGCAGGAACCAGAGCCGCTGCTGGGAGAAGGACATCGCGGACATCGCGGACATCGCGGACATCGCGGACATCGAGGACATTGGTGCGGAGGAGGCCGGCTCCGAAGCGACGGCGCACGGCGATGCATCGGCATTGCCGCCGCCATGGCCCAGGCCGGCGGCGGCCTGTTCGGCCTCGTCTTCCAGCAGCAGCGCCAGCAGCGCGGCGTCCTGCTGGCGGGTCGGGGATTGCGTCATGGGGCTGTCCTGTACGGTGGGCTTGGCGATACGGTGTGCGGGCGCGCTCAGCCGGCCGCGGGCGCGGGCGCGCCGCCGGTGCCGGCCGAGGCGCGCAGGGCCGCGCGCGCCTGCGGCGACATGGCGGCCAGCGTGCGCTGCAGGCCGGCCAGCGTTTCCAGTTGCGCCGGATCGGCGCTGGCCGCGCGCAGCGCGGCGGCCAGCGCGGCGGCGCTGGGCGCGTCGAACACCGCGCCCGGCGCGATCTCCAGCTTGAGCAGCTTGCGGATGTGCGCCACCAGCTTGATCACCAGCAGCGAATGGCCGCCGGCCTCGAACAGGTCGTCGGTCACGCGCAGCGCGGGGGCGTCCAGCAGCTCGCGCATCTGTTCGAGCAGCAGCGCTTCGAGCGCGTCGGCGGGCTCGCGGGCCACGGAGCCGGCGGGCGCATCGTCCCCGGGCAGCGCGCGCGTGGACAGCGCGCGCCGGTCGACCTTGCCGTTGGGCAGGCGCGGCAGCTCGGCCACGGCGATCCAGTGGGCCGGCACCATCGCCTCGGGCAGGCGCGCGGCCAGCGCCGCGCGCAGGGCGGCGCGGCGGGCGCCGCCGAGCGGGATGGCGCCGTCGTCGTCGGGCACCAGCCAGGCGGCCAGGCGCGTGTCGCCGCCGGCGCCGTCCGGCCCGGCCAGCGGCACCACCGCGGCCTGGCGCACGCCGGGCAGCGCCAGCAGCGCGTGCTCGATCTCGCCGCATTCGATGCGGAAACCCCGCACCTTGAGCTGGCCGTCGGCGCGGCCCGCCAGCTCCAGCCCGCCGCGCGGCAGGTAGCGCGCGAGGTCGCCGCTGCGGTAGAGGCGCGCGCCTGCGCGGCGCGGATGCGGCACGAAGGCATCGCTGTCGCGGCCCAGGTAGCCGCCGCATAGCTGGGCGCCGCCGAGATAAAGCTCGCCGGTTTCGCCGGCCGCCGCCAGTTCGCCGGCCGCGTTGAGCACGTGCGCCTCGCAATTGGCCAGCACGGTGGTGAGCGGCAGGCCCGCATTGTCGGTAGCGGCGGCATCGTCGGCATCGATCACATGCACCAGGATGCCCACCGTGGTTTCGGTCGGGCCGTAGTGGTTGCACAGGCGCGCGGTGGGCGCGTGGCGGCGCAGGCGGGCCAGCAGCGCGGGCGGGGCGCTTTCGCCGCCCAGCACGATGGTGGCGCCGGCGGGCAGCGGCAGGCTGTCGCCGGCGCCATTGCCATTGCCATCGCTGTCGCCGAGCAGCGCATCGAGGTGCGACGGCACCATCTTCAGGCAGTCCGGGCGCTCGCGCGCGAGGAAGCGGGCGAAGGCGGCGGCGTCCTGCATGTCGGCGTCGTCGGCCACGCACAGGCAGGCGCCGTGCCACAGCGCGCCGAACAGCGTGGTGTTGCCCAGGTCGGCGGCCACGGTGGAGGTAAGCGCGAAGCGCCGGCAGCGCTCCAGGCCCAGCGCGTGGCCGGCGGCGGCGGCGTAGTTGAGCAACTGGCCGTGCCCGATCGCCACGCCTTTGGGCGTGCCGGTGGAGCCGGAGGTGTAGAGCACGTAGGCGGGCTGGCCGGCGGCGAGGTCCGGCTCGCCGGCGTTGGCCGGCGCCGTGGCGCTGTCCGCCAGCAGCGCGGCCACGTCGACGTGCGGCGGCAGGCTGGCGCCATCGGTGCCGCCGGGCAGGTAGCGCGCCCCGGCCAGCACCAGCGTGGCGCCGGCATCGGCCAGGACCTGCGCGCGGCGCGGCGCCGGCCACGACGGGTCCAGCGGCAGGTAGGCGCCGCCCGCGCGCAGCACGGCCAGCAGGGCCAGCACCAGTTCGCCGCCACGCGGCAGCAGCAGGCCGACCGGCGCGCCACGGCGCAGGCCAAGGGCGGGCAGGCGCGCGGCCAGCGCCGCCACGCGCTGGTTCAGCGCGCCGTAGTCCAGTTGCAGGCCGACGGCGGACAGCGCGGGCTCGCGCGCGCGCTCGCGGCCCCATTGCGCCAGCCGCTGCGGCAGCATCAGCGGGCCCGCGTCGAGCGGCGCGGCATGCATGGCGGCGGCGCGCGCGGCGTCGGCGGCGGTGGCCAGCGGCAGCGCGCGGATGGCGGTGGCGGCCTGCGCGCGCAGCGTGCCCAGCAGCGTGCGGTACTGGTCCAGCAGGCAGGCCATGGCGTCGGCGCGGTAGCGCGCGGCGTCGTAGTGGAGGGCGAGCTGGCGCGGCGTGCCGCGTTCGTGCGCGGATTCGTCGCCGCATTCGTCGCCGTGCTCGTCCTCGCGGATTTCCAGCGCCAGTTCGAAGCCGGGCAGCGCCTGCGGCGGCTGCGCCTGCCAGTGCAGGCCGCCGCGCGCCGGCATGGCCGGCGGCAGGGTGGAGAGAACAAAGCCGATGCGGCCCGCGGCGCCCGCGGCGGCGTCGGCCGGGCAGTGCTCGCGCCAGTCCAGGTGGCTGCCGGCCTGCGCGGCCAGCAGCGCCAGCCAGTCCGCGAACGGCGCGTCCGGGTCGGGGCGCACCGCCAGCGGCAGCACCGCCTCGTAGCGGCCCACGGCGCCGGCCAGCGCGTCGAAGTCGCGGCGGCAGTCGTGCAGCCAGCCGGCGGCAAACGCTTCGGCCGGGTCCAGGCGCCACAGCAGCAGCCACCACGCGGCCTGCAGCGCGAGCGGCAGCGGCTGGCCCAGCGCCCGCGCCCATGCCTGCAGCGCGGCGGCTTCGCCGCTGCCGATGGCCACGCTCAGCTCGGCGGGCGACGGCGCCGCATCCGGCGCGGCGCGGCGCCACGGCAGGCGCGGCGCGTCCAGCCCGGCGAGCGCGCCGCCGGCGCCGTGCCAGTAGTCGCGGCCGGCCTGCGCGTTGTCCTGGGCCAGGCCGGCGGTCCATTCGAGGTAGTCGGCGTAGGCGAGCGGGGCTTCTTGCGCGTCCGCGCCGCCGATGTCGCCGATGTCGCCGCCGGCATAGGCCTGCGCCAGCTCGCGGTACAGCGTGGCCAGGCTGGCGCCGTCGGCGGCGAGCGGGCTGGCGGCCAGCCGCAGCTGGTGGTGGTCCGGGCCGAGCGGCAGCAGCGTGGCGCGCAGCGCGGGCAGGGCATCGGTGGCATCCGCGCCGTCGGCTTTATCGGCGGCATGCGCGGCATCGCCGCGCGCGTCCGCCCATAGCGGCGGCACACCCTCGAAGCGCTGGCGCAGGCCGCGCAGCCCCTCGGCGTGGCCGAAGGCCAGGCCCAGGCTGGGGTGGCGCGCGGCCACGCGCAGCAGCGCCTGGCGCAGGCGCGGCACGTCCAGCGGGCCGCGCAGCGTGGCGGCGAGCGTGACCGGCGCGTCGGCGCGCCCTTCCAGCGCGCGCTGTTCGCGGCCCAGCGGCTGGGCGGCGGCGGAGAAGTCGTGGACGATGGCGTTCATCGCGTCAGCCCTCCGTGCCGGCGGTCGCGGCGGCGTCGGCAACATCGGCCGCAGCGCTGTCGGCCAGCGGGCGCAGCGCGCGGCGCTCGAACATCTCGCCCATCGCCACCACGATCTTGCGCGGGCCCTGGTAGGGGTCGCGGGCGTGCGCGGCCAGCATGTTGTCCAGCATCACCACGTCGCCCTGGCGCCAGTCGAAGCGCACCGCGCAGGCCTCGTACAGCTCGCCGAGCAGGGCCATCGTGTCGTCGCCGATGGGGCTGCCGTCGCCGAAAGTGACCTGGCGCGGCATGCGCTCGGCGCCGACGATCTCCAGCAGGTCGCGCCGCACCTCGGGGTCCAGGCAGGCGGTGTGGTGCAGCTGCACCTGGTTGAAGAAGCTGCGCTCGCCGGTGACCGGGTGGGCGATCACGGCCGGGCACAACTCGCGGGTCTGCAGGGTGTCGGCGTCGAGCCAGCGGAAATCGGTGCCGGAGGCGCGCAGGCGCGCTTCCACCTCGGCGCGCTCGGCGGTCTTGAAGAAGTCGCGCCAGCTCACGTCGAGCTTGTCGTTGAAGGTGCGCACGTAGCGCAGCTGCTTGCGCTCGAACTGCTCGGCCAGCGCGCGCGGCAGGCGGCGGTACATCTCGCGGCAGTCGACGATGGGCGTGGCGCCGCCCACCGGCGCCGGCAGCTCGCAGAAGAACCACTGCTTGCGCGGCCAGCGCGACAGGTGGGCGCTTTCGTTGTGGTAGAGGATCATCTCGCGCTCGGGGTAGGGCGTGGAGCGGTAGGTGTTGCGCCCGCCCTCCTTCTTGGGCAGGTCGCCGTAGGCGCCGTACAGGCCGGGCTCGATGGCCTCGGCGAAGGCCTCGAATTCCTGCGGCGTGCGCAGGCCGAAGCCGCGCAGCAGGATGCCGCCGTGGCGGCACAGCGTGGACTCGAGGTAGTCGCGCTGCGCGCGCGCCCAGCCCACCGCGTCGATGTCGCCGGCGCCGGGCTCGATCACGATGGGGAAGGTCTTGCCGGGAGCGAGGAAGGAGGTCGTCACCAGCGGCCGCGCGGCGGGTGCCGGGGCGGGCGCGGCCGCCGGCGCGCGGCGGGTCAGTTGCTTGAGCTTGTCGAGCTTGCTGCTTGGGCTTGGGCTTGGGCTGGGGCTGGGGCTGGGCGTCATGGCGGGATGGACGGTGTCGTTGGCTTCGGTGGAGCGGATGGCGTGGATGGCGTGGCCGGGCGCGCCCGGCAGGACGAAGGCGGGCAGCCGGCGCGCGGGGTCGGCCACCGCCTGCGCCAGCACGGCGGCATAGGCGTCGGCCAGCGCGGTGGCCGCGGCGGGCGAGAACAGCGCGGTGGCGTAGACCCACTCGGCGCGCACGCCGCCGGCGTGGGGTTCGAGGAAGACGGCGAGGTCGAACTTGGCGGCATGCGCCGGCGCGGGCAGGCGGCTGGCCGTCACGCCGTCCATCGCCAGCGTGCCGGCGGGCGTGTTGTGCAGCACGAACAGCACCTGCACCAGCGGGTGCCAGCCGCGCTCGCGCCGCGCCGCGCCCTGGCCGGCGGCCTCCACGATGCGCTCGAACGGCAGCGCCTGGTGGTCGAACGCCTCCAGCGTGCGCGCGCGCACCTGCGCCAGCAGGTCGGCAAAGCGCAGGTCGGCGGCGCAGTGGGCGCGCAGCGGCAACACGTTGACGAAGAAGCCGATCAGGCCTTCGAGCTCGCGGCGCGGCCGGCCGGCCACGTCGATGCCGACCAGTTGCTCGCTGGCGCCGCCCAGGCGGTGCAGCAGCAGGTGGAAGGCGGCCAGCAGCACCATGTAGCGGGTGGCGCCGTGGGCGTGGGCGAGCGCGTCGGCCTGCGCCAGCAGCGCGGCGGGCAGGGTGGCGTGGCAGGCGGCGCCGGCCGTGGATGCCACCGGCGGGCGCGGGTAGGTGGTTGGCAGCGTGGGCGCCTGCGGCGCGCCTTGCAGGGCGCCGCGCCAGTAGCCGGCGTCGGCGTGCAGTTGCGCCTGCCGCGCGGCGGCCTGCTGGTGGACGGCGTAGTCGGCGTACTGGATGGACAGCGGCGGCAATGCGGCGGGGCGGCCGGCGCGCGCGGCGTTGTAGCCGGCCGCGAATTCGTCGAGCAGCACGCCCACCGACCAGCCGTCGCCGGCGATATGGTGCAGCGTCAGCAGCAGCGCATGGTCGTCGGCGGCCAGGCGCACCAGGCGCGCGCGCAGCGGCGGCGCCTGGGCCAGGTCGAACGGCTGGCGCGCCTGCGCCTCGGCCAGCTCGCGCAGGGCCAGCTCGCGCTGCGCCGGGCCGAGGCCGGAGAGATCGCTGAGCGGCACGTCGAGTGCCAGCGCGGGCGCGATGCACGCATAGGGCTCGCCCTGGGCGTCGGCGGGGTAGGCGGTGCGCAGGATCTCGTGCCTCGCCACCAGCGCGTTCAGGCTGGCGCGCACCGCGTCGGCGTCCAGCGCGCCGGCCAGGCGCAGGCCGCCGGCCATGTTGTAGGTCCAGCGCGCGTCGGCGCCGCCGAGGCGGTCGACCAGCCACAGGCGGTGCTGGGCCGGCGCCAGCGGCATGGCCGGGTGGCGCGGGGCGGGGGCGATGGCGTCGTGGATGCCGTGCGCGCCGTCGCCGGGCGCATCGCCGGCCGTGCCGCCGAGGCGGTCGAGCGCCGCCGCGCAGGCGGCCAGCGTGGGGTGGTCGAACAGCAGCCGCAGCGGCACCGCCGCGCCATGCCGCTCGCGCAGCCGCGCCACCAGGCGGGCGGCGGCCAGCGAGTTGCCGCCGCTGGCGAAGAAATGCGCGTGGCGGCCGGCGGGGGCGTCGCCCAGCAGTTCCTGCCACAGCGCGGCCAGCGCCAGCTCGGTGGCGCCGCGCGGCGCCTCGGCCGGGGTGGCGCCGCCGGCTTCGGCCGGCGCGCCGCCGCGCGTGAACGCGCCGTGCGCCCATACCGCGCAGGCATCCAGGCTGCCGTCCAGCCAGCGCTGGCGGCAGGCGGCGCGCTGCAGCTTGCCGCTGGAGGTCTTGGGCAGGCCGCCCGGATTGAGCAGCAGCGCCACCGCCAGCGGCTCGCCGCAGGCATTGCCCACCGCCTCGGCCAGCGCCTGCACCAGCGCGCCGTGGCCGGCGCGGCGCTGCTCGGGGCGCGAGATTTCCGCCGCCACGCCGATGCCTTCGCCGTGGTCCGTGGCCACCGCGAAGGCCGCCACGCGGCCCGGCCGCGCGCTGGCCACGTGGGCTTCCACGGCGCGCTCGATGTCCTGCGGATAGAGGTTCTGGCCGCGCACGATGATCAGGTCCTTGCGGCGTCCGGCAATGTAGAGCTGGCCGTCGTGGCGCAGGCCGAGGTCGCCGGTGCGCAGCCAGGCGCCGCCGGTGTCGGCGGCGAAGCTTTCGGCCGTGGCCCGCGGGTTGCGCCAGTAGCCGCGCGTCACGCTGGCGCCGCGCACCTGGATCTCGCCCACGGCGCCGTCGGGCAGCGCGCGGCCGCCGCGATCGGCGATGCGCACCGCGTGGCCGGCGCGCGCGAAGCCGCAGGCCACCAGCTCGGTGATGCCCGCTTCGGCGTCCTGGCCGCCGGGCACGTCGGCGCCGGCCGGCACGCCTTGCCCGCGCGCCAGCGCCGCCGTGTCGAAGCGCGTGCTGGCCATGTCCTTGCCGCGCTCGCCGCCGCTGACGAACAGCGTGGCCTCGGCCAGGCCGTAGCAGGGGTAGAGCGCGCCGGCGCGGAAGCCGGCCCCGGCGAAGCGCCGCGCGAACGCGCGCAGGGTGTCGGCGCGCACCGGCTCGGCGCCGGAGAAGGCCAGCGCCCAGCTCGACAGGTCCAGCCCGTCGAGCTGGGCGTCGCGCACGCGCTCCACGCACAGGCGGTAGGCAAAGTCGGGCCCGCCCGAGACCGTGCCGCGATGGCGCGCGATGGCCTGCAGCCAGCGCGCCGGGCGCTCCAGGAACAGCCGCGGCGGCATCAGCACCAGCGGCGTGCCGGTGTGAAGCGGCTGCAGCAGGCCGCCGATCAGCCCCATGTCGTGGTACAGCGGCAGCCAGCTCACCATCACGTCGCCGGGCCGCACGGCCATGCCGGCCTGGATGGCGGCCTCGTTGGCCATCACGTTGCCGTGGCTGACCATCACGCCCTTGGGCGCGGCGGTGGAGCCGGAGGTGTATTGCAGGAAGGCGAGGGTGTCCGGGCCGGCCGCGAACGGCCGCCAGCCGGCCGGCGGCGGCGCCAGCGGCGCGTCGGCCAGCACCACCCGCGCGCGCGGGGCGATGGCGGCCAGCGTGTCGCCGTGCGCCGCGGCCTGCGCGGCGGTGGTCAGCAGCACGCCGGCGGCGGCGTCGCCGGCGATGGCGCGCAGGCGGCTGACCTGGGCCGCGCGCATGGCGCCGGGCTCGAACGCGGGCACGGCCACCAGGCCGGCGTACAGGCAGGCGAAGAAACCGGCCACGTAATCGATGCCGCTGTCCATCAGCAGCAGCACGCGCTCGCCGGGCGCGGCATGCCCGCCCAGGCAGGCGGCCAGCGCGCGCGCGCGGGTGTCCAGCGCGGCGTAGTCGTGGCGCTGCTCGCCGGTCTCGTCGATGGTGATCAGGGCCGTATCGCCGGCGCGCTGCGCGGCCAGGCGGCAGAGGTGGGCCACCAGCGTGGCCGGGACGTTCGGATCGGGCTGCATGCTTGGATCGGCTTTCCAGGAAAACGGTTGGCGTGGGAGGGCGGCGCCGCGCGCGCGGGGTTCAGGCGGGCACCGGGCGGGCGGCGCGGGCGTGTCCGGGCGGCAACGCGGCCGGCGGTTCGGCTGGCGGCTCGGTCGGCACTGCGGCCAGGACTGTGGCCAGCAATTCGGCCAGCCTGGCCAGCACGGCGCCCTGCTGCTGGTGGAGGAAGAAATGGCCGCCGGCGAACCAGTCCAGCGTGTGGCCGGCGCTGGTGGCCAGCGCCCAGGCCTGCAGCTCGGCCGCGCCGATGGCGTCGTCGCGCCCGGCCAGCACGTGCAGCGGCACCGGCAGCGGCGCCGCGTCGGTGTGGCGAAAGCTCTCGCAGACGCGGTAGTCGGCGTCGAGCACGTCGAGCGTGAGGCGCAGCAGTTCGGCATCGGCGAACACCGCCTCGGGCGTGCCGCCGTGCTTGCGCAGCTCGGCCATCAGCGCCGCGTCGCCGCGCAGCGCGGCCAGGCGCCGCGGATCGCGCCGGCTAGGCGCCGCGCAGGCCGACACCACCAGGCGCTGCGGCAGCGCGTGGCCGCGCTCGCGCAGCAACTGGGCCACGCGGTAGGCCAGCAGGCCGCCCATGCTGTGGCCGAACAACGCGTAGCGGGCGGGCGCGCCGCGGTCTGCGTGCTGGTCCAGCCGCGCGCCGGCGGCGCCGGCCAGGTCGGCCGCCAGCGCCTCGAAATCGCGCAGCAGCGGCTCCGCCAGGCGCGCGCCGCGCCCCGGCGGCTCGAGCGGCACCAGCGCCACCCCGGCCGGCAGCAGCCGGCGCCAGCGCAGGTAGGCGGTGGCGCTGGCGCCGGCATAGGGCAGGCAGAACAGCAGCAGGCCGGGCATGCTCAGGCGTCTGCCGGGGCTTGTGCCTTCGCCGGCGCCGCCGCCTGCGCTTCGGCCTGTGCCTCCATATGGCGGCGCAGGCTCAGCGGCCGCATGTCGGTCCAGGTGCGCTCGATATGGTCCAGGCACGCCTGCTTGTTGCCGCTGAAACCGGCGGCGCGCCAGCCGCCCGGCACGGGCTTGTAGTCGGGCCAGATGGAGTACTGCTCTTCATGGTTGACGAGGACCAGGAAGGTGGCGTCGTCGCGGTCGAAACTCATGGTGGCTCCCGTGTCTGTCGTGGCGGTGGTGCAATGCATCACTCAACTGGACGAAGCCGGGGAGCGGAAATTTAGGCGGGGCGGGATGCGCCGGGGCGGTGCACCGGGCGCGCGCGCCTGGCTCGCAGGGCACTTCGCCGGTGGGGCGCCATGGACGGGCACGCGGGCGCGTGACCCATATCGGTGCGATAATCGCGTTTCTTCAGCGGCTGCTTACTTTCTGTTTTTCGTTTTTTCCCCGCGCCCCCATGCTACTTGCTCTGAAGGCTTTTATCGTGCCCGTGATCGTCGCGTGCGCGATGTTCATGGAAAGCCTGGACGCCAACGTGATCGTCACCGCGCTGCCCGAGATGGCGCGCGCCTTCGGCCACGATCCGGTCACCCTCAAGATCGCCGTCACCAGCTACGTGCTCGGGCTCGGCGTGTTCATCCCGGTGTGCGGCTGGCTGGCGGACCGCTACGGCGCGCGCTCCGTGTTCCGCGCGGCCATCGGCATCTTCGTCGCCGGCTCCATCCTGTGCGCGGTGTCCACCTCGCTGCTCGCGTTCACGGTGGCCCGCTTCATCCAGGGCGTGGGCGGGGCCATGATGGTGCCGGTGGGCCGCATCATCATCTTCCGCGTGGTGGAGCGCTCCGAGTACATCCGCGCCATGAACTACCTGAGCGTGCCCGCCATGCTCGGGCCGGCGGCGGGGCCGCTGCTCGGCGGCTTCATCACCACCTACCTGCACTGGCGGCTGATCTTCCTGATCAACATCCCGGTGGGCATCCTCGGCATCTACCTGGCCAACCGCTACATCAAGAACACGCGCGAGCCGCATCCCGGGCCGCTGGACTGGATCGGCTTCGTGCTGTCGGCCGGCGGCGCCTCGCTGTTCCTGCTGGGGCTGTCGCTGGTGGACGGCGGGCTGGCCTCCGGTACGGCCGCGCTGGCGATGGCGGCGGCCGGAGCGGCCATGCTGCTGGTGTACGCCTGGTACGCGTACCGCACGCCGCGGCCGCTGCTGGACCTGCGCTTTTTCCGCGTGCCGACCTTCCAGGCCAGCGTGCTGGGCGGCTCGCTGTTCCGCATCGGCCTGGGCGCGGTGCCGTTCCTGCTGCCGCTGGTGCTGCAGGAAGGGCATGGCATGAGCGCGTTCCGCTCCGGGCTGATTACCTGCGCGTCGGCGTTCGGCGGCATCTTCATGCGCACGCTCGCCTCCAAGGTGCTGGGGCGCTTCGGCTTTCGCAACACGCTGATGTACAACGCCGCGCTGTCGGGCATCGCCATCGCCGCATGCGGCGCGTTCTTTCCCGGCACGCCGACCTGGGTGATCTGGCTGGTCGTGCTGCTGGGCGGCTTCTTCCCCGCGCTGCAGTTCACCAGCCTCAATTCGATGACCTACGCCGAGATCAAGAGCAGCGACGTGGGCCGCGCCACCAGCCTGGGCAGCGTGGTGCAGCAGATCTCGCTCGGCCTCGGGGTGACGATCAGCGGCATCGTGCTGGAGATCACGCGCTCGGTGAACGGCCACGCGACGCTGCAGTGGTCGGATTTCTGGCCGGCCTTCGTGGTGGTGGGGCTGTGCTCGTTCGCCTCGATTCCCGTCACGCGCCGGCTGGCCGACAACGCCGGGGCCGACATCTCGAGGCGGACGCGCGTCGACACGGCGGCCGCCGGGAAGGCGTAGCCGGCGTCGCCGGAACTTGCTGGCAGAGCGGTGCGACGGATGAAAGAACGTGCACTTGAGCGGACCTATATTCGCCTGACACGCAAGGCGTATGCTGGTGGAGACAAAATCCTGAGGCCGCCAGGGAAGCGCTGAAGCAAATCGAGGGCGCTACTAGAAACGCTGCATGGTCAATCGTGGAATCCGGTTATTTCGCCCCAATGTGCCGGTCGGGGCACGATTACCTTTCGACACGCAGCGTCTTTAGCAGCAGCGAGAGAGCGGACGTCATGGTGGCGATGCGGATAGTAAAGGTGATAGCCCTCGAAGGTCTGGGCCCAGTCTCCAGTACAGGCACCAGCCGGCCAGCTTCCACCTGGGTCCTCACCATGGGTTCGGGTAGTCAGACCAGGCCGAGCGTAGCGCTGAGCATCGGCGGCAGTCTGTTGAAGACGAGCGGTCCGTCGCAGCGGATGCGCAAGCTTCTGCCTCCTTTCCTGAAGGTCCATATAAAAGCTCCCCGGGGGCGGCAGCCGCAGGTTGATGCCGGCATGGGCCGTCAGATCCTGCGGGCCTGGTGGTTCGCGAAATAGGCGAGTGCCCCCACCACGGACATGCGGATGTCGGGGCTGATACTCACGGCCACCATGTCCTTGGCAATCAGACCACCGCAGCGCACGCCCGCGTCATAGCGCGCCTGCACGATGTCGGTCAGGCCGTAGTCTGTCGTCAGCTCGACACGGATATCCGGGTAGTCTGGCAGGAATCGTTCCAAGGCAGGCCATAGAACGTACTGCACGGCGAATTCGTCGGCGGTCAGGCGGTTCTTCCATTCGTGCGTTGGGGGCGGGTCAAAAACAGGACCCAACCCCACCGATCGCGCGCGACCCGGTTCAGCATCACCTCCTGACGGAGGCCCAAGGCATACCGCTGGCGCTGATACTGACCGGCTCCAATCGCAACGACGTCACCCAACTGCTGCCGCTGGTTGAGGCGATTCCGCCTATCCGCGGCAAACGCGGCCGTCCATTGTCCAAGCCCCGCATCGTCCAGGGTAGGGTGATCGCGGGTACGACCACGACAAATACCGTAAGCCTCTTCACGCCGCCGACATCACCACCGAGATCGTCCATCGCGGTGAAGCGGATGGCAATGGCCTTGGCAAGACCCGTTGGTCGTCGAACGAACGATCGCCTGGCTGCACAACTTCAAGAGATTGCGCGTGCGCTTCGAGCGCCTCGCCTTGATCCACGAAGCCTTCCTGAAATCGCCTGTTGCACATCTGCTGGCGTCATCTCAGGAGGTCACTTCGTTGGGCCTTCTTGGGGGGGGGGGGGGGGCGGCAAATTAACGAAGAACTTTATAGTTATTTTTTGAAAAAATCAATTTTATATTAGATTGATAATTTAAATTTTTCTATGCCGAAGCCTTGATAAAATTTTCTGTGCCGTTGACATTGTGTGTATTTTGTATATGAATTGTATTTTTTATTTTAATGTGATTGAAAAAGAGATTTTTAGGAAGAGAGGTCTACTGTAATGAATCAAGCATTCCCCGTTATGGCACTTCCTCCGCTGATTCGAAACGCTGTTTTGAATGCCCAGAGCAAAACTCAAGCCCCAATGGGACTAGCTGCACTATCTGCGTTATCTGCTGTGTCGGTGGTTTGCCAGGATCTCGCAGATGTCAGGCGAATGCAGGGGCTGGAATCACCCTGTTCTTTGTATATGCTTGGTTTTGGGGTGTCCGGCGAGCGTAAGACGCAGTTGGATAAATATCTCATGAAAGCTATTCGAGAATCTGATGACCGGATGGAGGTGGACCGCGATGAGCGTGAGCGCAGACATAACGCACGTATGGAGGGGTGGTCCATAAAAAAGAATGTCCTGAGGGAAGAGTATCGGAAGGCGGTGAAACAAGGTAAGCAGACAGAGGGCCTTGAAAAACGCCTTGAGGGTCTGGAGGTCGAGAAGCCGGTAAAGCCACTGTCGCTGAGATTGCTGTACTCAGATGCAACACCGGAAGCCATTGCTTTCGGTTTGTACGAGAACTGGCCGGCGGCCGGTATCGTGTCGGATGAAGCAGGGGCCATTCTGAATGGGCGAGCCGCTAGTGGCCTAGCAATGCTAAATAAGCTTTGGGATGGCGCATCGCTAAGTGTAGACAGGAGAAGTAGTGAGAGTTTTACTGTGCATAATGCACGACTCACGATTTCTCTGATGGTGCAGCCAGGAATTTTTGAGCAGTTTATGCATGCGCACGGAGATGCGGCACGTGAGATCGGATTTTTCGCGCGATTTCTCGTTGCATATCCTGAATCTACGCAGGGTACTCGATATCTTCTCGATACGTCAGAATCTGATGTTGGTATCAATTTTTCATCGGGTATTGAGGATTTTGGGGTTCGGGTCGAGGAGTTGCTTCATCAAAATCGATCTAATATCAATAGGGGATGTCAAGGGCGTCCTGTTGTTGAGTTGTCTGTGGAAGCGCAAAAAATATGGAGAGATTATTATAATAATCTGGAGTCTGAAATATTGCCATGGGGTGTTCTTTACAGTGTGAAGGAGGCGGCGGCAAAAATGGCAGAAAATGTGGCGCGTATGGCTGCACTTTTCCACATATTTGAAAGGTCGTCTGGATTCATATCGAGCGAGAATGTTAATCGTGCAATTAATATTTGTAATTGGTTTGGCGGCGAATTTATTGCCGTATTTGTGGATCAGAAGGCATCACGTGAGAAGTTGGATGCCGAGGTGCTGGAGCGTTGGATTCGTCAGCGGGTCATAGCGAGCGGCCATGCAATGGGGCCCGGTATCAGGAAGAATGAGATTCTGCAGTCGGGGCCACTACGTCATCAGAAGCTAAGGATAGAGCAGGCCCTGGACTATCTCGTTCGTAACCAGAAGATCCGATTTGGGAGCTATTCCGCGAGATCTCCTAAAATGGTGTATCTCAATAATCCTCCCCCCTATATACCCAAGGTCTGATTTGTCAAAGTTGTGGCTAAAGATGCTATTCCTGCTACCTGGTAGCAGGAATAGCATCTTTAGCCTAGCGTAGACCTTCTTGTTGGGCTTGGTTACGTTTGCGCACGTCCCTTTACGTAGGCTTCCTTTTCCGTCGGTGTCATCTTCTTCACCAACGCTTGTCCCAGATGGCGTTCTGGCTGCCGGGTTATCTCCCGTGCTGCGTGGCTACGGTGGTCAACTCGCTCAGGATGGCCATGCTTTTCCAACGCGGCATTTTGTATGTCTGCCCAATTTTTCCGGGTAGAAATGAGTTTCTCTCGAAGCTCGAAGGCACTCATGCCACCGCTGTCCTTTCTGCAGCCACCGCGTTCCGGATTCGCGCCGTTATAGCGCCGAAAATGCTGTTCGGCAGAGCGTTCGATGCCATCCGGGCAGCGATCCGAGTACATGACATGAGAGTGAGGTTGAGCCTCGCCACCAAGGGCTGCGGTTGGGGCATGAATTGCGAACTGGTAAGGCTTGTTTCCCACTTCCTGGCGGATAAATTCCTCCAGAATCTGCTGCTGTTGGGAAAGGGTAAGTTCGCGCGGCAAGGCGACCTCAAACTCGCGATATGCCGCGGCATTTACTCGTTCGTATTTGTCGGCCAGTTTCCAGAAGCGAAGCGGATCGCCGGATGCCCAGTCCGGCAGATTCCCATAGCCTGACTGAATGAGATCGGATCGGCCCTCCGCCTTACTGAATTTGCCGGTGCGTGAAATATAGGCGGCGTGATCCGCTGCCTTTCCTTTCTTGCCGCTTTTGAGACTGAGATGGTAAGTCGCCATTCGTGTGGGCTCCCGTTGATGAAAAAAAGACGGAAGACTTCGGAGGTTTCCGGTGCTCAAGGAGAAACGGTAAGTGCGCGTCCCTTATTCTCCCCTCAGTCGCTTATCTTCAGATGCCACCAGGTGATGCCTGTCTTCCATAGCAATGCCTGAGGATGTAAAAAATAATCACGTTGAAGAGAGGCTGCCAAACAGACTGCAGCCCTGAATATGGCGCAGCCTGTTTGGTATGACTTGGTTGGGGAAGAATGGCTACTAGAAGGGAGACGGTATGAAGTCGTATGGGGAAGGTGGAGGCTGTTCAGGGTAATGCGGATACGTTATTGGGAGGGAATTGGTCTCGCCAGGTTAGCCACGATTTGCTGAATCACGACATCCCAGTCGCCCGGCTGTGACTGATAAACCTGTCGGGTTGTCGGGTACCACAAGCTGGACTCGGACCCTGCAAACCAGCGCCAATCGGCCGCAAACGGCAGCATGAGCCACAGCGGTTTATGCATTGCTCCGGCCAAGTGGGCCACCGACGTGTCGATGGAGACGACGGCGTCGAGCTGCTCCACCAGCGCGGCAGTATCCGCAAAATTCTCCACCCTGTCATCAAAGCGATGCAGGCGCGCCGCATGCGGGTGGTCTTTGAGCATACCGAGATCGGCCTCACTGATATCGCGCTGGAGAATGACCCAGTCGATGTCGTCGAGCGCTAGCAAGGGGGTGAGCCGCGCGAGCGGTATGGCCCGATTCTCGTTGTGCCTGATGCGGCCAGACCATGCGAGTCCGATCTTGCGCCCCTTGAGGCCATGTAATACATGGCGCCATTTGGCCCGATAGTCTTCCGGGGCCGCCAGGTAAGGCGCCGGTGAAAGATCTGGAATGAATGTCTCTAATGTCATGCCGAGCACGTATGGCAAGCTCAGGAGCGGGCACTGGACGGCTGCGTCGGGACAGGCGTCATTTTGGGCGATCAGCCGGATGCCCCACGCCTTGGCATTGGGCTCCAAGAGCGGAACAAGCTCTGGTTGCGCGGCCAGGACGAGATGGGGAGCGCGTTGTGCCGCCAGGGGAATAAACCTGACGAACTGAAGTGTATCCCCCAAGCCTTGCTCGGCCTGGATGAGCAGAACCTGATGGTCCAACGCTTCACCGTGCCAGCGGGGCAGGTCGGAAGTGGGAGAGGATGGAACGGGATGGATGGTCTGGAACCGCCATTCATATTCAGGCCACCCCCGCTGGTAGTCCCCCATGGCCAGCCAGGTGTGGGCCCGATTGAGATGGGCCGGGGCAAAGCCGGGGGCAAGGCGCAGGACCTGGTCGAAGGCCTCGAGCGCAGCGCCGTAGGCACGCAGGGCAAGCCGGGCGCAGCCCAGGTTGTACCAGGCCGGCACCAACTGTGGCTGAAGACGAACCGCTGACTCCAGGTGAACGACGGCCTCGGCATAGCGCTCCATCGCGCTGAGTGCGTTGCCGACCCCCAACAGGGCGGCAACCGAGGTCGGCTCACATGCCAGCGCGGTCTGGAAGGCCACGGCGGCTTCGGCGTTGCGCTCTTGCGCATGGAGGAGGTTGCCCAGATTGATGTGGGCAGGCACATAGCCGGGATCCGCGGCAGCGGCCGCCGTAAAGTGCCCGATGGCCCGGTCCGTCTCCTGGAGGACGTGATGCGCAATGCCGAGGTTGTTATGCAGCAGGGCATGGCCAGGTGCGAACTGCAGCGCCCGTTCCAATACGTTCACCGCCTCCCGATGGCGCTGGAGGGCCAACAGCGCGTTACCGAGGTTGTTGAGCGCCGCCAGGTCATCGGGCTGCAGCCTGACCACGGTGCGGAATGACTCGACCGCCTCGGCATGACGTTGTCCGGCCGCATAGGCGTTGCCCAGGTTGTAGTGGGCAGCGGCCATGGCCGGAGACAGTGCCAATGCCTTGTGAAAGCACGCGATGGCCTGGTCAGTGTGGCCGGCCGCGCGGAGTGCAATCCCGAGGTTCAACTGGATTGTCGGGTCCTCTGGCTGCAGTGCGGCGGCCCGTTCGATGTGTTCAATGGCGAGATCGTGTTGCTCCTGTTGATGGTATAGCAGCCCAAGCAGGTGGAGCGCTTGGGCATGGCCGGGATTCTGGGCGATGGCGGCGCGGTAGCCTTGCGCGGCCGCCACCACGTTGCCCCGGCGATGGGCCTGCAAGGCGTCGTCAAAGTCGGTCATGGCGAAAGAAGAAGGGAGGCGTGTTTGTCGAAGTGTTGCAAAAAAAAGACCGACCTCGTCAACGACGTACCGGTCGGTCTTTAACCCAGCGAGTAGCGAGCGCTGGTGCGGGAAGAACTACTTGGGCTGCCTGGATTGTTTGGACAGCAAGCGGCTCAGATCCACCGGGGTGAGGAGTTGGCTGGGCAGGGCATTGGCAAATTGCACGGTTCGCTGTGCATAGCCTGCGGGGAAGAGCACCCCGCTCTGCAGCTGGCCACCTCGCAACGCCATGACCAGCTTGGCGCCCTGGCTGAGGGGCCAGGCGTTATCGTGCTCTCCCACGGCCGCGGCATCCGAGCGCGACATGTCAAACACCATCACGTTCGGGTTGCGCGCGTAGACCGTCCAGGTCGCGTTGATGACCTTCGGCGTCCCTCCCGACGACCAGTCACGCACAGTCAGCTGCGCCTTGCCATCCTGGGCGATCTGGACATCGGCGCCCGTAATCACCGGCTCGATGAGCGTGCGGCCGACCAACTGCTGCACCGTGGTGAGGGGGCTTGGCAGCTTGGCGTCATTGAGCGGCTGGTTCGGGTCGTATGGGGGGCGGCTCGGGTCGTACGGCGGCAGGTTGAGCCCGGTGCCAGGCATCCACGCGGGGCCCGTGGGGCACGCGCCATCCTTCAGGTAGGGGAAGTCGCACTCGCCACTCAGACCCAGCGGTAGCACGATGCGGTCGCCAGCATACGACTGGATGCCCATATAGCCGGCTGTCCCCGCAGGAAATGGCTTGCTGAGCGCCGGGTAAAGCGAGACGTCGGGGCCGAACTGCGTGCCCGCGACGGCCATCGTCATGGGTTGATGGCTCAGGTCAACGCGGCGCTCCTCAAGGGTGAAGCCGATGCCCGTGACCGGGTCGGTTCCCGACAGCGTGACCCCAGCCGCCGATAGCGGTTGCGGCGCATGCCATTGGTCGGGCGTGAGCATGCCCGACCATGTGCCGTCGGCCTTCATGACGAACTGGGCGCGCGGATCCATGTAGCTTACAGGGGCGGTGGTAGGCACTGCCGTCCAGGTATCGTCGCCGACTTTCCGCTCCTGATAGGTCGTCTGGAGCATGCCGTTGACGATCTGCTGGATGGCCTGGGTGGCGCCATCGAGATTGACTGTATTCTGGGCATCCACCAGGCTGTAGACCGGCTTGGTAAGGACTTCCGCGGCGTTGGCCTGTTCATACACGGGCTTGTTGGCCTGGGCATCGACATCCGCCTGGGTGATGGAGGCGATGTCGCCCTTGGCGAGGATGGCGTTGAGTACGTGGCGGATCGTCGCCGGGTCGGCTTTGCCCGCTAATGCAAAGGCGGTCACCTTGTCGACGATCTGGCTGGCGGCCGTGGCCGTTGCGGTGTCGCCGTCGGCGACATAGTTGGCCATCGGGTCGACCTTGCTGCCCAGCAGTGCCTGGATGGCGGCAATGGCTTCGGCCTGGGTGAAACCGGCTTCCACCTGCGCCGCGACCATGGTGGTCAGGGGCGTGACGATCTGGGCGGCAGAGCCTGTCACGACATTGGAGAGGGTGAAGCTTGCCGGGAACTGGAAGCCGGCGGGACGGGCGAGGTCGCGGGTGGACGGGGTGACCTGCACGAGCAGCCGTTTGCCGCTGGCGTCGCCATCGTAGGGCAGCGAGAAGTTGCCATCGGCATCGGTGATCGCGCTTGGCTCATTCGCATCGCAGGCGTTGTTGCTGTTCAGGTCGAGGCAGACGTCTGCGCCGACGAGGTAGCCATCGATGGCTTTGCCGGTGATGGCGGGCGTGGGCGTGGCTGGCGCGGAAGGTGCAAGCTGGTTGCTGCTGTCCCCGCCGCCGCCACAGGCGGCCAGCATGGAGGCGCAGACGCCAGCAAGAAGAGTTGGTTTGAGGTTGAATCTGTTCATTAGTGGTTTCCCCTGTAAAGAAAGAGCCCGTGGCCGTAACCGCGAAGCTAAGTAGGCGCGAGCGCGCAGAGAGATGCCCGTCAACGGGCTTATGCGAGTAGTGACCCTAAATACGTCGAATCTCCATTAGAAATGGCTCAATGAGCCTGCGCTGACGTGTTGCCAGTTCATCCGATATGACTTTGCGATTGGTCTTGGTTGGCAATGTTTTCACCATCTAGTCTTGCCTCGCACTCCTCGAAGATGGACGTGCTAACCATGCTGGTAGAACGGAGGCCCAAGAGGCGCCGCCTCGAGTTGAGTGGGCAGTTCGTATCGCCAATGAACTGCCAGGCCGCTCTCATCAATCGCGTTCGTACCGTGCGACGGAGGCGCAGATAGATCACGCCGCCAATCGGTCCCGTCCCTGCGCAGACAAGAATCCATTGCAAGCGCGACATCCCCACACGGTTGACTCGTAGATAGTGCATGTCGATCTTGATCGCTGCCCCGGCAAGGGCCCCGCTCACTAGCCAAATGGCCAAAAGTACGTACATTTGCAATATTCCATATACGGATATGGTATATATCTTATACGCATTTAGAATTTGTGGCATGGCACACCCTCTCCATGACCACCGTTATCAGCTAGTCGCGCAGTATTTGGCAGAGCTACGCAGGAAGCGTGGCCTTCTTCAGCAGGATGTCGCGGACCGCCTGCGACGCCCCCAAGGGTTCGTCTCGAAATACGAAAGCGGTGCGCGACGGCTGGACGTCATCGAGCTGCTAGACATATTGCAGGTGCTAGATGTGGAGCCGCGGTCGTTTCTGGACAATTTGCTACCTCAGTTTGAGGCATCACTACCACGAAGCTGACGGACGCGCCTCAATTTGCGGCATTTGCTCGCTGCTCTCCCTTACTATTTTGTCGTCCAGTCTGTCTTTCAACGTCGACGGTTTGCGCCGCTGTCCAAGAGGGGCCGCTTTTTCGTGGAAGGGTTGTAGAAAGAACTCGCTAATCAAAGCCGGAGCCTCCTCCTCATTTTCTTCCAGCATTCCGCGCGCTAGCTCCCTTTGCGCCGTGGAATCGAGAGCGGCCTGCTCGAATCCAGCACTCCGCCGTCTCATATCGACCTCCCGGGCTTCTGTGATGGCCCGCTCCAAGGTAAGGCCACTGCGGATCGTCAAATCGACGTAATAAATCGGCACCTGATGACTCAACGCCGTCGACTTGCCCCGCAGCCGTAACTCCAGCGGCAGGCAGGCCAGCAGCCCGCCCGAGACAGCATGGAAATAGCTGAGCCTTGCGGTCAACGTCCGGATTGAGTTGTATGAAGTTGTCCGAAAGATGAACGAGCCGAGCTCGTCCTCATCCCCGATCACGACATTGAGCCGGCCATAGGGCTTGCAACCGCCTTCGCGTCCGGTCTGGCAGGCAGCCGGCGAGGGGCAGGGCAGACTGACCATGCCTTCATCGGAGACTCGGCGACAGCTCTCGCCATTGCCCACGCACAATTGACGACCCGTCTGCCGATCGAACAGGCAGTAGTCTGCTCGCAGATTGAGCGCCGGGTCGTTGAACAGTACACGCACGGGAATGGCGCGCAGTTTGCCGTTTGCCGCCTTGCGCAGCGTCTCGTCGAGCGGGTGAAGAATCCAGCCATCGCGGTTCTGAATCTGGCTGGTCAGGGTGAACTGATCATCTTTTTCCGGCAGACGTTCACCGTCCTTTTCGACGATGTGCCCGATGGAAATGCGCCCGATGACCGGTGGCGTAATGGCGAGGCCTTTGAGCATGGTTATTGTTCCTTGTCGAGATGGATGAGGAAGCGGCGGCTTCCCGGTTTGGTGACGGCATATCGGGTCCTCAGGGCCGGGTCGTCGGTAAATAGACGTTCGAGGTCGACGCCTGCCCCGTCCTTGCTGCGTTTGTAGGAAACTTCGCCGGCTTCGAACCGGGCGCGGGAGGCATCGCCCATGGCCTGCTGAATCTCTTGCTTGAGTTGGGCCTCCTGTTTGCTTTTGGCTTCCAGTTCGGCGCGGATTGCCACGAGCTCGGAGAATGTCGCGCTCAAGCGTGGGTTTTCGGTGAAGTCCAGCGTATTGCCGGCATCGCGCGGATACAGACAGCGCAATGCGCGTTCGGCCGATTCGGAACCGTCAGCCGGGGGCGGAGTATCGCTGCTGACGAAGTGCCAGAATTGCGCTTCAAGCATGATCAAGCGGAAGATCAGCGCGTCGTCTCGCTCAATCCGATGCACTTCCAGCCGCTGACCGTTGAGCAGCACGGCCACGTCGGCCGCTGGCTTGCCAGTCACGGCAAGCTGGTGCTGTACCTGCAATTGCACGTACTCCGGTACGCCATCACGCCAAAGGCGCGCCCCAAAATCCGCAGCCGTTTTGCATTCGAGGATCTGGACGTCCGGTGCGCCAACGATCTCCCGATCGAGGTTGGCCAGCATGAAGGGGACGGTCGGATGGCGCAGGACGGCGTTGACACGTCGCACGCGATGACCGGTCTGACGCATATAAGCGGCGGCCACGACCGGTTCGAGCATGGCGCCCCAGTAGACCGGCTCCGACGTGTCGGTCGAATCCGGCCGCGGAAGATCCGCGTCGCGCCCGGTCTTGATCATCCACAGCTCAAGCTGACTCATGTAGGGGTTCAGCCCGACCGCGGCGGCGGCGTCGGAGCCGCCAATGCCGGTGCGACGTACCGCCAGCCAGTCGTCGTGGCTGAGCCCTTTGGTGTCCACCAGGCGCAGCGCGGACCGTGCTTTGCTGGAGGGTAGATCCAAAGCGAGAGTGCTCATGTCGTACTCCAAATAAAGGGTGGTCTGGTGCCGAATGCCGCACCAGACCGAGGTGTGAGAGAGAAAGAAAAGGGGGAGGGGGCGAGGGCGGGAAGTCGCCGCTAGGCAACCAGCTTGAGCGCCTCTTCCCAAGCCTTCTGCTTGATGGAAGCGCCTTGGCCGAACCAGGCCGCGTCGCGCCGATGGTCGGTGCTGCGGGCACGGCGCTGGTGATCGACGAATTCGGTCACGCTGTTGACCAGGCCCCAAGCCGTGCTCTCCGCTGAGGCCAGGTTCGACCCCATGCCGCGACCATTGAACAGCGCCAGAGCAGCTCGGATGGCGCGGTCGTTGTTTACCTTGCCGGTACGCTCGGCGGCGGGGATGACCGGGTTGCTCAGGACGCGCTGGAGAAACTTCTCGGCCGTGTAGCCGGTGACCTTGCGCTGGGACAACGCCTTCATCCGTTCCATGAAGCCATCCCAGGACGAGATCGCGACGCCCAGTTGACGCTTGACCGCCTGGGCATCGAACTGACTGCGGTGGGGGACCTTGACCGCGCCAGCGTTGTCGCCGAGCGCAATGGCAAGGGTGTTGTTGCAAACTACCCTGACGGAAGTGAATTGCGCGGTGGTCGCGAGGGACCCGTCGCATGCGGTGGCGAGTAGCAAATAGCCCTTGACCTCGTCTCGGCCGGCGAGGGAGACGCTCTGGCCGGTGCGGGCCAGGGCCCACAGCTTCTTGCCGTCCTTGAGCACGCCAGCCGTCTCCAGCTGATAGCCCCCGACTTCCGTGAGGTCGCGGTAGAACTCGAGGATCTCCGCCGGCTGGACGACTTGGTAGCGATTGGAGACCACGGACAACGGTGCCTTCGTGTCCGAGCGGTACAACACCTTCTGATCTGCAAAGGCGTGGATATGTGTGGCATCGTCGCCATCGGTGACGAAGCGGACCTGGGCCTGCTCGATGCGCCAGTTCATGCCGGCGCGTTCGGCCCAGACTTCCAGCGGTTGATGGGGGGCGAGCTTGTTGCCCAGGCCGTGCCACGGGGTTTCGTTGATGTAAGCCATGGTTTGAACGAGATGCATGACGGGTTCCTTGAAGGGGGGAATGAAAAAGCCCGGCATTGGCCGGGCTGTCGAAATAGGGAGGGGAAAATGGGGCGATGCTTCTGGCGGCGACGAGACGCCTCAGTCAATCAGCGCGAAGATATTTGCGCACTCGGGGTGCTCGAGCGCGAATTCGCGCAACTGGTGGTACTTGTCGCCGAGCGGCTCCATCCCGGGGCGGAATGACAACAAGCTGAAGGTGTAGAGGCAGGCCACAATGCCGGCTGCCTCTGCGCTCATGGTCTCGCTGGAATCGTTGTCGGGATTTTCCAGGTGGAAGGGCTTGTCCGAGTTCGGCGCCATGAAGCAGCCGCCGTTGTCGAGTTCGTAGAAGTGCCAGAGGCCGCCGTCATAGGCTTTGCAGAGCGAGCCCAGTTGAGCATAGATGTTCGGCTCGACCAACATCGCGGCGTGCAAGCCGAAATGCTGGGGCAGGAAGCCAATGCGATTGGCGCTCGGCACGAGCGTTTTGATGATTGTCATGGGGTATTCCTGTTTGGTTGCTGATCAATGCACAGAGCCCGGCAGTAGCCGGGCTCTGTGGGAAGGCGAAGGGGAGGTGTGACGCGGTGCGCCCAAGTCCTTAGGGGACGTGAGCCATCGTGGGTACGGGATGCGTGACAGAGATCCTTTCGATGAAAAGAATGCAAAAAGCCCGGTGCGAGGCCGGGCTTCAAGGTGGATTGAGAGGTAAATGCGGTAGTGGGCGATCAGGCGTCCCGGAGTTCGATTTCGTTGGCGCCACGTGTCTCCAGGTTTTGGTCGACATAGATGGGCCGGTTGTTGCCGGGATCGGTTTCCGTCTGTTGGCCGTTCCACCACACTTCGGTGTCACCGGAGTAGACGGGTTGACCGCAGGAGTCGAAGCCGTTCACGAAGGCGCAGCCCGGGATCTGCTCGAGCGTGCCGACAATACGCAGATCGGTGCCCTTCACATAGGCTTGCTTCACGAGAATGTCACCCCCGATGCGGCCAGGCGTTTCCTGACAAGCGAGCGCGGTACGGCAGCGAGGATGGAGAGCCCCGCCGCCGAGCAGACGAGCCTGGTGGCGCTAGTGCGGAGTACCGTGAACTCGGTGGCCTTGCCATGTGCGCCGAAGATCAGTGGTTCGGTGAAGCGCAACACCGTACCTGGCGCCATCCGGGGGATGAGCTTGCGCGTGGCGTGGTACCGCCGGCAGGCTGCTCTCCACGCGTTTGCATGCGCACTCTCGGTGGGGGTGAGCAGGTCCAGGATTCGCTCGGGGCAACGCGCCTCGATGGGTCCCATGTCCTCGCTCATGTCCTTGTAGCCGAAGTTGTAACCGCCCGGATGCTTCGCCTTGTACATGCGCACGAGGAAGATCAGTGCGAAGACGATTCGCTCGCCTGTCGTTTTCTCCACGCGTTCGACAGCGGCATACCAGGTACTAGCATGAACGAGCGCGCTCGCTAGAACCCGATAGCGATACGGCGAGTCCTCGCTCCAGCGAGTGGCCCCGTGTCGGTGGAAACAGTCAGCGAGCGGTTCGCCCTTTGGTTTGTGCGTTTCGGTCCAGCCCATGTCAGTCCTTTTTGTTTACATCCCTGCGGCTGCCAGACGGCATGCCCGATTTCGGATGCGAGTGATTGAGAGTCATTTCTCCAGTTGGTCGATGAGCGCGAAGAAGACCGCGCAGTCGGGATGCTCACGCGTATGGGCGAGGGTGATCGTGTTCATGATTACAGGGCATAGAAAGCCTAAAGCCCGGCGCTGGGGCCGGGCTTTAGGCGGGATGGAAAAAGCCAATATGGTCGGCGTGGTGTCACGCCAAGAGCGCTACTGACTCTGGCCCACGCTGAAGACGTGCTGACAATTCAGGCAGCGGAAGTTGTCGAGGACGGTATCGTCGATCGTCTGGCCGATCCGCGCGCCGGCGACGCAACCCGTGGCACCGCCCACGAGTCCGCCAATGATGGCGCCGGCAATCGCGCCGAAGGGACCGCCTGCAGAGCCGATGAGGGCCCCGGCCTCCGCGCCGCTGATGGCAGCCGAGGCACCACCTACGGCGCCGGCGATGCCGCCGATGACGCCAGCACCCTTGCGGGCGTAGTCACGCGTCTCGATGCAAAGGGAGTTGCACAGAGGGCAGGGCGGCGTCATTGCGGGCTCCGTGGGATCAGGCAAGCCAGGCGCACTGCCGTGCTGCTATCCGTGAGTCGGCAGCGCGGTGGATGCCATGAGATGGCCGTCGTTTGCCTGGTGAGCTTGCCGAAGCGAAGGCGTTGCCGGCTGGCCTCTAGGGTAACGATGACCAGAAGCGGTCGGTAAAGCGGTTGGATGGATATCACGCTGACTCCATGAAGAGAAGATTCGATGGGTAAGCCACCCCATGGCAATACCGGAGCAGGCTCGTGTCAGTGATATGGAATTGAAAATTTCTAGGATCGGCCGTCTAGCTAGCAGGCGACATGTTTTTCTCGATGCCACGGCGAGCGATTCGTGGATCGATGCCTCGTTTTGCGAAAATACCGACGACACCGTCGCGAAGTCCTACCTCTTGTCGGTGTGGGGCTTGTTCGGCGGTTTCGCGGTCGGCTGCAGAGGCCTGGCACAGATGGAATCGTATCGGTCAAGGCCTCGAAGACAACTGAGTCGTGCCGATTGGCGCCAGTCACGAGCAGGGAACGCTGCACCGGTCTCCAACGAGATGTCGTTTGCTGCCGAGTTTGCCGCGGTCGGTGGTGTTTGGGCCGGTCTTCTGCCCCCGGGGGCTGACCACTGCCGCACCATCAATGCTCCTGCGACACCAATCGATCTGGTCATGCTCACGCAAGCGACGCCCGCAGGCCATGCCGCTACCGAAGCCCATCTCCTGCGGCAAGTCTTCCCGCGGAATTCCAGTCTCGCCGCGGCAGGTTGGGTGTCTGGCTGGGGCCAGCTCTGGAACTTCTGGACTGCCGCATCGCCGTTCGAGAGAACCGAGCTTTCCAGCAAGGAAGCCAGATGCTCTAGCTAGTCCTGGGCCTTAAGGCACGAGGCGAGACTGGAGACCAGTACGGTGCTTGTGAGATCTTCGGCTTGGCCTCGGCGGCCGGTTATCTGCGTTCGGCATGCTGAACCGCAAGTCAACGCATGAGAAAACCGGGCAGCTTCGCAGCAACCCTGGCTCGGTGGCCTAAACTGAAGCAGGCGATATGTGCGTCGCGTGACGCATCGCAACAATGTGTGGGGAGTGTATCGTGCGTGGCTTTCAAGTTACCCTGTACACGGTCGAGAATCGTCGCTATCACGGAAAGCAACTGTCGCACTGGCTCCTCCAGATCATGCGCGAGCTCAATTTTCGCGGGGCAACACACCTGGTCGCAGCGGAAGGGATTGGACACGATCACCGATTCCATAGCTGGCACTTTGTTGAGCTCGCCGATCGCCCCGAGGAGATCACCATGATCGCGACCGAGACGGAGATGCAGGCGCTGTTCGATCACTTGGCTACCGAGGACGTGAAGGTGTTCTACGCAAAATTTCCTGTCGAGTTTGGTTTTTTGGGTAAGGCGGCGCCAAGGGATGGCTAGAGCGCTGTGTTTGATGTCACTGAAGCTCGCTCGAGGAGAGACGGTAGGCTGTGACTACCGTTGAGCTTATGCGCGGGCATGACGGAAGGAGCATTCCAGGATTATCGAGCGTCAAGCGTGTGTGCTAGATCGCAGGGAAGAGCCGCAATGCGTTTTTGGGGGGGCACGAGATCGAAGCGCTTGTTGTTATCGGGCCTATCCCCCATTGAGCCCATGCCGTAGAGGGACTATCGTGCTCAGCGTGCATCTCGATTTGTTTTCATGTCCGGAATTGATTGAGGTGGAGGCTACGGACGGAGTCAAACGCTATCTCGGCCTGCTCTGATATCCATGCCTGCGCGGTCCCAGCTTCGAGGTTGGTCGGCCGGCGCGGGCGCCGCCTCGGCTCTTTCATTGTGAGCCCCCGTGCGGTCTCTGGCCGGCTCGCGAATGAACGGTTCGCTCCGGTGCCGTGGCAACTGGCGGGCCCGCCCGCGGGCGGGCACCGCACGAGCCGCGCGTGGTGCTTCAAGCAGCGCAAGCGGGGAGGGTATCCGGGCACGCCGCTACAATGGCCACCATTGGCCGATAGTGTTGAAAAACTCCCCGAGGGCCGTTTGCGGGCGATTCCAGCGTACCTTATCCCTCAATCGCCGGACAATCATGCAATGCAAGCCGATATGAGAGGTCGACTTCTGGCGATTATGGTCTACAAGCCTCTGCCATCGAGTTTTCAACTGAATCGGCCAGCAAGCGCCATTCGCCCGGCGGGTCGCTCGGATGTTCAGACGCCGGCTCCGCGGCAGTAGGCGGCCGTTCGGTTGGCAACCCGAACAATTCCTTTTTGAAGGCCCATTATTCTTTAGTAGTACAGCGTGACGACGATCGTATCGACGTAGTTGCCGACCGCGAGGTTGGGTTGCGCTGGCACTTGGCCATAAACGGTCACGGATGCTGTGTTGCCCGCCGAGTCGGTCGTTCCGCTAACCATGCTTGCATCATCATTTCCCCAGACCTGTGTGTTGCCTGGGTCTCGATAGATCTGGTAACGGACGTAACCACCCGGCCCGGCCATGCGGCGCATGGAACCGTCAAAACTCTGGCCGTTGTCGAGGCCCACACGCCAGGATGTGCCAGGGGCACATTGGAGACGGATGTTGCCGTTCTCGCGCAATGGAGCTTGAGGGGGGGCCACTGCTCCGAAGTCGATATCGGTGGCCGTGACCCAGCATGCGTGCTCGAACGCCGCATATACGCCTGAAGAACTGAAAGATAGACTGCCGCCCGCAGTGCCCCCGGTGGTGCAATCGGCTGAACTGGGAAAGCCCGCGGTGCTATATCGGAAACGCAGGAGGCCTAGTGTGCCTTGCTCCTCGAAGGCTTGGATTGCTGGAACCGCTTGCCCTGGATACGTCCAGCCGTAGATGGGGATATCGACGGTCTGTGGTGTCGCTGGCGCTGCCGCAACTTGCACAGAATAGACGGGCGTAGTCCCCGGTGCTCCGATGTTTTGTGTGTGGGCGGGATCGGAAAACAGGTCGTAATTGAGATATGCGCCGTTGTAGTTGCTCATGCGCCGTGTTGGTTGCCCAACACTCCAGTTGCCTGGGTTCAAATAGATGCAGACTTGGTAGTAGTTGGTCTGTCCACTCGAAAAATCCGGCTGGCAGGTGACAGTCAGCGAGGACGTTGCCGCGCGGCCGCTGCTCGTGACGGTGCCGAAGTTCATGCCGAATGCGCCGTTGACGAAACAGGACTGAGAGTGTGCCGGTCGCGCATGTAGCGCGAGGGCGAGAAGCGCCACAAGCCAAATCATGAGGGCAGCCCGGCTCAGCCGGGAGGCGCAGCCTATCTGCATGGCTGGACTCCGAGGTCGATCCGACCGCGTTGCGGTAGATTGTCCGGCAGCGTCACAACGCATTGCCTGCTGCTCAAAGGCACGGACAACCGGGCGCCCGCGGGCGGATTCTCCAGGTAAACGCGGCCATCGTAGCCGATCACGACGGGTTGGTTTCCTGGGCTGAGCACGGCTTGCGTGCCTGCGGGTATGGTTTCGCCGTCCTCGCTGCGGACGGAAAAATCCAACATCAGCATGCTTCGCATCTCGAAGCGCGCCAGCATGCCGCTTGCGGTCGACGGTACCGCCTGCATGCGTACTTGTTCTACGCTCACGTCAGCAGGAAGCGCTCGCGGATCGATGGACAGATCGTTGTTCTGCCATGCATTGAGTGGCGTCACCAGCAGCAAGCCATGATCGTCGGTGGTGCCAACCGGCCGACTTTCCAGTTTGACCGGCACTCCGGCTACGCCGTCGGTCGATACCAGCGCAAAGGCATCGTATACCCTGCGCATGGGAAACACATGGCCTTGCATCAGCAGCAGTCCCCCGGTCAAGTCGGCATACATCGTACTTCTGCCTGTGCTCTGGCTTTCCAGGTACTGGCCACCGACTCGCCACTCCCCAAACTGGGTGAGTTGACTGATCTCGGCCTCGCCGCCCGCGTTTGCTCCCGCGCTTGCCTGGACACGCCAGCCCCAGCCATCGGAGTCGCCGGGCACGCTGCGCACAGCGCCGATAGTGCCCGTATTGCCTTGCGCCTGATGCGTGCCGCTAGCCCATGTCTGAACTCTGTTGCCGAGGGGTAGCGACCAATAGACATATGCAGTGGTTCCACCGTGACCATATAGGTCACGATTCGTGCCCATGCTGAGATTGCCAAAGCGGCCGAGAGATTGCGACCAACTCAGGCCTACATAGCTGGCGGGCTGAATATTCTGATAACTCTGACGTATATAGCTCGCACCCAATTGGCCACCTCCCAGGTCCCAGCCCAGGAATGCCTGTGAACTGTTTAGAGGCAGCGTCGAACCTTCGAGCGTCCCGATATCTCGGAACTTGCTGTCACCGCGCAAGGTCGCGAGTTTGATGCTGAATCCGTACCCGCGCCATTCGTAGCCAGCGCCGTATTGCTGACCGCGTTGCTGGCTATAGCTGCTGGAGGCATAGGAAGCACTCAATACGCCAAGCTGGCCTAGTCGTATGGCGGCGCCCATGCCACCCATGGTCAGGCCGTGAGAGATAGTCTTCCTGGCTGGCTGGCGGGGCGGATCAGGATCGGGTCGGTCACGGTGAGGTCCTCGGGTTTGGGGGAGGGCCGTAGTATGGCATCGCTATCGCCGCGCCGGCCCTTGCCGCGGCCATCCGTCAGGCCGGCGTGTTCGATGCCGCCGGCGTGTAGCGGGCCTTGCCGCCGCGCTTGGCTTCGTACAGCGCCATGTCGGCGCGCATGAAGAGTTCGTTGGCGGTCTGGCCGTCGCGCGGGCAGTGCACGGCCATGCCCACGCTGGCGGTGGCCACGATGGTGTGGCCCTCGATGAAGTGCGGGCGCCGCGCCGCGTGCACGATGGCCTGCGCGATGCGCTCCAGGCTGGCCGGGCTGGCGGCGTCGTCGAGCACGATGCCGAATTCGTCGCCGCCGATGCGCGCCACGCTGTCGCTGGCGCGCACGCAGGCAGACAGGCGCTCGCCGAAGGCGGCCAGCAACTGGTCGCCGACGGCGTGGCCGTAGCTGTCGTTGATGGTCTTGAAGTCGTCCACGTCCACCAGCATCAGCGCCGCGTTGCGCCCGGCGGCGCCGGCGCGCGCCATGGTCTCGGCCAGGCAGCGGTCGAAGCCCTTGCGGTTGAGCAGGCGCGTGAGGTGGTCGGTCAGCGTCTGCGCCTCCAGGCTGCGGATCTTCTGGCGCTCGGTGGTCACGTTGCGGGCGAACATGTACAGGCCCTGCACGGCGTCGCCGGCATCGTTCCACGCCGGCTGGTAGGTGACCTCCATGCACTCGCCGCCGTCCGGGCCTTCCAGGCTGAAGGTGACCGAGGCGCCCAGGTAAGCCTGCGCCAGGTACGGCTGCCACGCCACGTAGGTGGGCGTGCCCCACAGCTCGCGCACGGTCAGGCCCACGATCTGCCGCACCGGCAGGTCGAAGCGCCGCGCGTAGGCTTCGTTGACGAAGACATAGCGCTCGCTGGTGTCGATGAAGGAGACGAAGTCCGGCACATGGTTGGCGATGGCCTCGATGCGCTTCTCGCTCTCGGCGGCCTGGTCCTTGGCCGCGGACAGCGCCGCCTCGCGCTCGGACAGTTGCTGCATCACCGTGCTGAAGGTGGTCGCCAGCTCGCCGATCTCGTCATTGCGCCCGGTGGGCAGCGCGGCCAGCGCGGCGGGGTCCTTGGGCACCTGGCCCACCACGCGGTGCAGCAGCTCCAGCGGCGCCAGCATCCGGCGGATCACCAGCCACATCAGCAGCGCCGCCAGCACCAGCGAGAAGCCGGCGCTCAGCATGGTCTTGCTGCGCGCCTCGATCAGCGGCGCGTAGGCCTCGCGCGCGGGCAGCACGGACACCACCTCCCAGCCGGTGGTCTCCAGCAGGTAGCGCGCCACGATGGGCTGGCTGGGGTTCATGGCCTCCCATGCGGAGCGCGGTGCCTCCACCCCGCAACTGTCGCCCAGCGCTCGGGCCTGTGCCATGACCTTCCACGCGTCCGCATGCATGGCGTAGCGCGGGTTGTCGCCGGAAGACACCAGGCAATAGCTGCCGGTCAGCCCCACCCGGCTGTGCGCGAGCTGGCCGAGGAAATTGCTCTCCGAGAAGTTCAGCGCGCCGCCCACCACCGCCAGCAGCTTGCCGTCGGGCGTGCGCAGCGGCACGGCCATCACCACGCCGGGGGAATCGCTCATGCGCCCGCGCAGCAGATCCGACACGGCAAAGCCCGCGCCGCCGATGACCTCGCGGAAGTAATCGCGGTCGGCCAGGTGGATGCGCTGCCCGTCCGGCACGGCGGTGCTGAAGGCCATGTCGCCGTCGGGCCACGCCAGGAATACCGCGTTGAAGCTCTGCGGCATCGACACGGCCTGCGCGGCAAAGCGCTTCATGGCCGCCGGCGGCTGGCCGAGCATGGGCTGGAGCTGGTTCGCCAGCCGGCGCAGGTCGACCGCGCGGGTCTCGAACTTCTCGTCGAGCTGTTCGGCCACCATCTTGACCAGGGTGTCCTGCTGGGTCTGGCGCAGATCCCTGAGGCCCTGGAAGGCGTAATACTGCGCAAAGAGCGCGCGGGCCAGGACGATGAGCGTCACGACGACGGCCGTCGCAATGGCTACCCGATACTTTAAGGAGTGCCGCATGATTATCTTATTTTTGGTGTGCGGATCAGCCATCTTGCCTGGCGCGACCGCCCGGCTGCCCGTCCTCCGCCGCGAGCGGCTGACCCGGAGCACAGGTTAGCAGAAGCGGTAGCCCCGGCCGGCCATGCCGCGGCCCGGCGGTGCGATAAGCGGGCAGGTGATCCGTTTCGGTGACGCAACCTGCTCACCGGCCCGGCGGCCGGGGCTAGAATGCGGCATTCTTCCAACAGTCCCGGCCGCTGCCCCCATCGGCCGTTCCCCACCTCTGCTGCCAAGCCCGCCACCCATGAGCCTCGATCCCGTCCTGCGTTTCCTGCACATTGCCGGCGCCACCCTGTGGGTGGGCGGCATGTTCTTCGCCTACGTCTGCCTGCGCCCGGCGGCCGGCACGCTGCTGGAGCCGCCCCAGCGGCTGCGCCTGTGGCGCGGCGTGTTCGCCAGGTTCCTGGCCTGGGTGTGGGTGGCGGTGGTGGTCATCGCCGCCAGCGGCGCGGTGATGATCGCGCAGGTGGGCATGGCCGCCGCGCCGGTCCACTGGCACCTGATGCTCGGCACCGGCCTGCTGATGATCGTGATCTTCGTCTACGTGTTCGCCGGGCCGTACGGCGCGCTGCGCCGCGCCGTGGACGCGCAGGACTGGCCGGCCGCGGGCGCCGCGCTCGCGCGCATCCGCCAGGCCGTGGGCCTGAACCTGCTGCTGGGCGTGCTCACCATCGCGATCGCCACCCTCGGCCAGCTGCTGCGCTGAACAGTACCCGGCGGCGCCAGGCGGCGCCAGGCGGCACCGGGCGATGCCTCAGGCCGCCGCCTCCATCACCGCCTCCACGCGGTTGCGGCCCGCGCTCTTGGCGCGGTAGAGCGCCAGGTCGGCGCGCCGCACGGCGCCGTCCAGGCGGTGCTCCGCCTTGTCCACGCTGGCCACGCCGATGCTGATGGTCAGGTCCGCCACCTGCCTGCCGAAAAAGCGCGACGACGTGGCCCGCAGGCGCTCGGCCAGCGCCAGCGCCGCGGCCATGGTGGTACGGGGCAGCAGCACCAGGAATTCCTCCCCGCCGAAGCGGCCCGGGTGCGCGCCGGCCGGCAGCTCGCGCTTGAGCATGGCGGAGAACGCGGTCAGCACGCGGTCGCCCTCGGCGTGGCCCAGGCTGTCGTTGATGTGCTTGAAGTGGTCCAGGTCGATCAGCAGCAGCGCCATCTCGCCGCCGTGCTCGGCCATGTGCGCCAGCTCGCGCTGGCCGGCGTCGTAGAGCGCGCGGCGGTTGAGCAGCTGCGTGAGCGGATCGGTGCGGGACAGGATGTCGAGCTCCACGTGCAGCCGCCGCGTGATCACCAGCATGAAGGCCACCGACAAGCCCAGGTCCATCAGCGTGTACGAACCCAGGTAGACGGTCTGGATCACGTCGTTGGCGGCAAACAGCGTCTGCCCGCCCAGGCCCGCGAACAGGCTCGCCATGCCGCGCGCCAGCACCACCAGCGTCTGCACCGCCAGCAGGAAGCCGAAGAACCGCGCGCTGAAGTCGCGCCCGCCGTGGCGCAGCACCAGCAGCGCCTGCGCGCCGAAGAAGATGCCCATGGCGAAGGTCACGATGGTGACGCGCGCCTCGTAGCTCTCGCGCCCGTAGACGAACCACGTCACCGCCAGGGTAGCCGCCACCACCACGATGGCCGCGGGCCGGCGTGCCGGCGGCCGCCCGTAGAAGGCCTGCGTGCCCAGCGTCCACAGCGCCACCGCGGCGAGCAGCAGGCCGTTGGCCAGCACGATGGAGATCCAGGCCGGCGCGATGTCGCGCAGCCAGAACAGCATGGGCGCCACCACCAGCACCAGCGAGCCGGCCACCCACTGGCCAATGCCCCGGATGCTGCGCGGAAAGCTGTGGTACGCCGACAGCAGCACCACTGACATCAAGGCCGACATGATCGATGCCAGGAAGACCGTTGTCTTGAGATCGAGCTGCAGCATCGTGGGTGTGTATCCCAGGCAGGGGGCCAAGCGGCTATGCTACCAAAGACCCGCGCCAACGGCATCGCGCCGCCGCCATGCGCCCACGGCACAGGCGGCTTTGCGGCGCGGTCGGCCGGGCCGGTTGCCAACCCTGGGCCCAATCGCGCGCTTTGTCATCTCCCCCTTGCGAGGGGGGCGCTGCACGGTAGCCGCTCACGCGTTATTGCTATAATTTTTATATCAAAAACGACCATCGCAGCGTATCGCAACGATATACGCGCGCTGGACGACGCACCGACATCAACGGTGCGGGCAATTCCTGGGGAGCGGCATGAGCGACAGGGGAGATGGACTGCCGGCGTGGTCCGGGGCGGGGGCCTGGGCACAGGCGCCCGCGTGGCGGGAAGCGAGGGTGCTAGCCAGCCGGGAGCGCGGGGCAGCGGCGGAGGACAACGTACAAGACCGCGCGCACGACCGCGCGCAGATCGCCATCTCGCGCCACTGCCTGGACGCCTACCTGGGTTCGTACGTCGGCATGGAAGGCAATCCCGCGGCCGACCTGTGGTTCTGCGACGTGCGCTCCAACGGCGAGCCCGTGCCGCTGGCCAGCATGCTCTCGCCCGTGGCGGCGCCGCTGGTGTGGGACGCCGCGTTCCGGCAGCGGCAGCGCGAGCTGCTTGCCCGCTGGGCCACGCAGCAGAAGATCGCGCGTATCGCGGCCGCCGTGCGCAACACGCTGGGCAGCGTGGCACCGTGCGAAGCCCAGGCATACTTCGAGCGCCATCTCTACGGCCCCTCCGGCTGGGAGTTCAAGCTCACGCTGTTCCCCTTGCCCACGGGCGAATCCGGCGCGCGCAGCTGGACCCGCGTCTACGGCAACCAGCCGGCGCTGAACCCGCAGGAACGCTACCTCGACCTGTGCCGCGAAGGCAGCCGCTTCCGCGCCATCGGCGCGCTGCGCCGCCAGCGCCAGCCCAAGGTCATCGTCTGCCTGGGCACGCGCAACACCGAGGACTTCCTGCGCGCGTTCGGCTTCGGCGAAGCCCGCCAGCGGCAGCACGTCCTGCAGCCCGCGGACCAGGGCAAGCCGATCCAGGTCTATGCGGACGGCCCCACCACCTTGCTGGTCTGCCCGCCGCTGAGCGGCGCCTCGGGGCTCAACTCCGACGTACTGCAAACCGCGCTGGGCAGGTTCATCGCCGGTTTCATGTAAGGCCCGGCGCGGGCATGGCCGCAGTCCGCACGCAAGGCGCGCGCTAGCGGCTTTGCGCCCGCGCGCCCACGGCGCGCGCGGGCAGCAGGCCCAGCAGCGCCCGCATGGCGTAGACGACGATCAGCGTGCCGGTCAGGTCGCCGACAAACATCACCAGGAAGCCGTGGAACAACCCGCCGCGGTTGCCGCGCAGCGCAAACCAGATATGGTGCAGCAGCGGGCTTGCGACCGAATACGCCAGCACGCACGCCAGCAGCCGCCCCGGCGTGAGGTTGGTCAGCGAGGCGCGCAAACCAAAGGCCTGGCGGGCGACGCGGTAGACCAGGTACGGCGCCACGCTCGCCAGGATGGCGCCCATGAACGCGCGCGCGAAGTCGTCCGGGAAAATATAAAAGACGTTCACCAGCAAGGAGGCAATCAGCAACCCCACCGCGCCGGCCGCGCCAAACAGCAAGGTACTCAACAGCCGGATACCCGCCGGTAGATAAACCCAATTAATTCCCGGCACAAATTCAAAATGCCGGAAAAGCCACTCATTAACGGCCAGCGTCAAAACAAACAAAACAATTGTGGCGAAGACCATACTTAATTGGAGGCGAACATGGGGCATTGCCGTAAAATGCATCGGGGCATATAAAAATTGGGGCCTGATGATAGTCGATCCCGCGCGCCGCATACCGCGACCCATTTACCGCAGGATGCCGTCGTGACGCGTCCGGCGGACATTTACCTGCGCTTTCTCCAACTGGCCGAGGCACTGCGGGGCTTGCCCTCGCTGCCCGCGCTCGACCCCCTGGAGGAACGGATTCTCGAACTGATTGCGCGTACCAGCCAGGCGCAGGAACGCCTGTCGGTCAGGGACATGATGGCCAGGAGCGAGCTGGGCTCGCCCGCCACCTTGCACGCCCGCCTGAAATCCATGCGCGAGAAAGGCTGGATCATGCTGACGGACACCGAAGACGCCCGCCGCAAGCAGCTAGGGCTGACGCCCGAAGCGCTGCATCATTTCGACCGGCTGTCCGAATGCCTGGTCAACGCCACCAAGAAACCCTGAGATAACCCCCGGACACCGCGCCGGCAGCGCGCGCGAATACCGCGAATACCGCGCCGCGCATGCCCGCGCGCATTATCTCCGCATTATCCCGTCTGCGATTCCTTGGCCGGGCCGCGCGCGTTGCGCCGCCGCAAGGTCTCGCTGGCCACCGATTCCGACAAGAACAGCCACAGCGTGCTCACGCGGATCACGCCGTCGCCCGGGCCGTCGTGCGTGAGGCGGCTCGCCACCTCCTCCAGCTTGGCGAACATCTCCGGGCGCAGCTGCCCGCGCAGCGCCGCCAGCGCGGACGCGGGCACGGGCACCTCGTCGCGGTTGCCGAACACGCGGCGCTCGAAGGCAAACAACACCACCGCCAGCACCGTCGCGCCGATCCCCACGTTCTGGAAGTCCTCCAGATGGAAGCTGCTCGCCGCGAAGCACAGCACCGCGGCCGCCACCATCAGCATGAACACCGCGCGCAGCACCACAAACACGCGCGGGTGCGAAACACGGCGGGCCAGCGCGCGCACGGCGTCGATCTCGTCTTGCTCCAGGACGTTAAGGACGTTGGTGGTCGAAACTTTCATTGTTTTAAACGTCTCGTTTCGTGTCTCGTTTCGTCTCGCGCGCCGCACGGCAGGCATGCGGGGCATGCAGGCAGTGTATACGCCCGGCCGCCAATAAGCATTGGGGGGAAGTGCTATGTCAGGTTACGCAGGCGGCCGCAGCCGGCCATGCGCAATCCGGCGCGCAGCCGGCACAGGACGGGAAGAGCAGGGCGCCGGCGCCCGGGCGGCCCGGCAGACAGGCGACCGTGGGCGCCAAAGCTCAAGGCCGGGCGCGCGGCGCCCGCTGTGGCCGCATGTTGAAATGCGGCTCGCCGAACGTCTCCAGCAGCCGCGCGATCTCGCGCGCCGAATTCGCGCGCGTGGCGCGGATCTCGCTCAGGCGGCGCGGCGCGGCGCCGCCGGCCTCCACGAAATGCCGCCGCATCGTCAGCAACGACTCATGCGGCGCCGGGATCAGCACCGGGTGCGCGTCCCGGTTCTTGTAGCTGCCGTAGGTCCAGCCAGACGGCGTCAGGTGCGCCTCGATCCAGGCCTCGGCCGAAGCCGGCATGTCAGGCGTACCCGGCATATCCAGCATATCCAGCATATCCGGCATGCCCGGCGCCGCCGCTTCGCCATTCACCATCGCCTTGCGCATCATGCCTGCCTCTCGAACATACGCCACCCACCGCGGCCAGCGCAGGCCGCCCGGCCCACCACGAGGACCGCGCCATGCCCGCGCTGCATTCTCGTGCGCGCCCCCGCGCGCCGGTACCCCGCCTTGGTGGGTATCGCACGGGCTCGGCCAGGCATCGGCCAGGCACCGCCGGCCGCGCCCCGTGGGCGCCCACGGGCGCGGCGTCACCGTTCTTTCCCCACCAAAGCGTGGGGCCTACCTAAGCAGGGTAAGCGTGGAGCCAGGCCTCCATCAATAATCCAACCCGGCAAGCGTGACCCCTTGCTAATTCCCGATAGGGTGTAGGCACTCCCCGCGCCTACACCCTCTTTTTTTGGGTTTGCGGCACCAGGCCGGAAACTCCGGGAACCGGCACGAACAGGGGCTTGCCAGGCATGCGGCTACAATGTCGCGCTGCGTGTCGTCTTCATTCGCTCGAATGAGACAACGGGACATTACCGCCGAGTCCGGGCCAAGGTACTGTGGAACCGTCGCTGTAGATGCAATTACAGCGATCGGGTTTAGCAGCCCGGACACAGGCGGACGGTCGCCTCTGGCGGCCGTTTGCGTCCGTCTTGCCTTTGCACGCCCTTATGGGCGGGCCTTGGTGGGGGAGCCTTCGGGCTCGCCGGTCCTGTGTCGGTCTGCTAACCCTGCCTTGCGCCCGCCCACCCGACTAGCAGCGGGGATGCGGGATTGATGTTCCGCTCACAGGAGGCAATCATGCCGAAGCTCTTGTTCGCCCGTCCTGGGCAATTTCCGCTCTCCAATCATGCTTTCGCCGCTATGCGCTCGCGCGTCAGGCAAGGGAGGGCGAGCCATGTCTAAGCACGCTCGCTATGGTGTTACCGCCGAACACACCGGCAGGGACATGTTCATCACCGCCCATTCCCCGTGCGAAGATCCTCTCAGCCTAGCCGGCGAAAAAGCGGCCCAGCTCCACGCGCTACTGTCCGTCACCCGCGACAGCGTCGCTGCCGGCATCGCCAGCGATCCGGCGCCCGACCTCCAGGACCATCTGCTCGCCCTGGCCGCCGGCCTGGCCCACGAGACACTCGTCCTGAGCGAACTGGCCGCACAGCATGAGCATGAAACGCAAGACCAGTCCCCCTCCGACTGACAGCTAGCCCCTGTTGTCTCCCCTCTCCCGCCTGCGGGAGAGGGGCCGGGGGAGAGGGCCAGCGCCCCCAACGAAGTACCGCACACCCCGCCAAACTTTCCCTCCCTCCGGAGGGTACCCGCATCGCGAAAAACGATAATCGAAAATATCGGGAAAACCGATCGCGAAAAAATCAAAAAAATCCCGGACAAATCAAAAAAATTCACCTCGCCCAATTGGGTTAAATACCCGGAAGATCGACGCAATGACCCATCTTCAACAGGGTTCGAATTCTTCCGCAATACCCCTTCCGGGGGCATCCCCACCTTTGTCGGGTCCACCCTTCAGTGGGGATAGAAAACACGGTAAAAACGCCCGTATTGCCTTGAAGATTGACCCCGAGCGGCCATACACTTCGCCGGTCCTCCTGCGGTGGTGCACTGCAAGAGAGCCAGCGTAGAGACGTCGCGAAACCATCGCCGCAAGGACCATATCCGCCAGCAGTGCAAACAAGGCGGAGAGACAACACAACGAGTGTCATGACGGACCAGCGGATTTGCCGCAACAAGGCCCGCCTGGAGACGGCAGGGCAATGCGGACATTTCGGGTATCAAGGAAATCATCAAGTCGTGTTCAAGCTTCCAAGCAAGCTGCCTTTTGGCAGAGCAGTACTGTGGCTGGGAATGATCCCGTTGCTGGCATCCTGCGCACTCGCACCAGGTATGCGCTTCGATCCGCAGCGCCCGCTCGATCCTGAAGACCCAGAATCGGTGCCTAAGGTTACGCAGATCACGCCGGCGTTGGTGAAGGCGTTGAAGGCGGCAGCGAAGCCAGCCAATGCAGACGTTAGCGATCTGTTTGGCGAGGCAAAGCCGTACACCGTCGGTGTGGGGGATATCCTCTCTATCGTTGTGTGGGACCATCCTGAGTTGGTGTTTCCCACGCAGACGTATTCCATTGGCTCCGCTTACGAGATTCCAAACTACAGCGGAGCGGCTAATGTGCCTGGCTATGTGGTCAACCCTAGCGGGACCATTCAGTTTCCTTATGCCGGTCGAGTAGAAGTTGTCGGTAAGACAGCGGACGACATTCGAGGACAGCTCACAGCGCAGCTCAAACCGTTTGTTTCTATGCCCCAGGTCACCGTGCGCGTACTCGCTTTTCGTAGCAAGCGCGTATATCTCGATGGAGAAGTTAAGACACCTGGGCCGCAGAATATCGACGACGTGCCCATGACTTTGGTCGAGGCGCTCAATCGCGCGGGTGGTATCAACGTGCTCACCGGCGACAACAGCCGCGTTAGCATTTCACGCGGGGGTAGGAACTACCATGTCAACCTGCCTGCCTTGCTGCAGCAAGGTGTCGACCCGTCGCACATCCTGTTACGTAATGGCGACATCGTGCGTGTGGAGCAACGTGAAGACAGCAAAGTCTTTGTCACAGGAGAAGTTCTTCGTCCGGCTTCGGTCTTGCCTCGCAATGGACGACTTACTCTTAACGAAGCCATTGGTGAAGCTGGGGGTGTAAATCCAACTTCTGCGAATGCCAAGGAGTTGTATGTTATCCGCAAAGGGAGCGACGGCGAGGCTGAGATTTTCCATCTGGATGGAAAATCGCCGGTCTCTTTTGCTTTGGCAGAATCTTTCGAACTCAAGCCAAAGGATGTCGTTTATGTAGACGCAGCAGGTGTGGTTCGATGGAGCCGGGTGATAAATCAACTACTGCCTAGTGGTAATTTTGTCACCTCCACTGCGAACGTCGCCAAATGATCAAGACTGTTCTCGTAGTGTGTATTGGAAATATCTGCCGCAGCCCCATGGCAGAGGGGCTGCTTAAGCAAGATTTGCCTGACATCAATGTCGTGTCTGCCGGCCTTGCCGCATTGACTGGACAGCCCGCTGAACCCTACGCCGTCGAGCTCATGCGTGATCGCGGAGTGGATATCACTGGCCATCGCGCTCAACAACTTAGCCGCTCTATGGCGACGAGCGCAGACCTAATCCTCGTGATGGACAACACGCAACGACAGGAGATCCAGCGGCTATATCCGGCTACCACCGGCCGGGTTTTCCGTATGGGAGAACTGGGAAAGTTCGACGTGCCTGACCCCTTTCGGGAGGCTCGCCCCGCATTCGAGAACGCGCTGCAGTTGATACAGCGTGGCGTGGCAGCCTGGGTGCCGCGCATCCAGGCTCTTCGATAACTGATTTGGTAGTGACGCTGATGAACCAGACCCCACCTTCCGTCGTTGTTGCTGGTCCGCCAGAGGACGAGATCGACCTCGTCCATTATCTGGATGTACTACTCGCAAGCCGTTGGCTAATCGCTTCTATTGCCGGCGCGGTGTTGGCGCTTGGCGTCGCGTACGCGTTCTTGGTGCGTCCCGTCTATCAGGCCGATATCCTCGTGCAGGTGGAGGATAGTCCTAGCAGCGCAAATAGTCTGTTGGGAGACGTGTCGAGCCTGTTCGATCTCAAGACGCAAGCAACGGCTGAAATTGAAATCATCCGCTCCCGCATGGTTGTGAGTAAGGCGGTCGATAACCTACGCCTGTATATCTCTGCAAAACCTAACTATTTTCCCATTGTCGGTCCCTGGGTTGCTAGCCGTGCTAAAGGGTTATCAGAACCGGGTCTGTTTGGTTTCGGCGGCTATGCTTGGGCGACGGAATCCATTGAGGTCAAGCAGTTCGATGTTCCGGAGTCAGTCGAAGGAGACGAGTTCAAACTAATCTCTCTAGGTAATGATCGTTTCCGTCTGGAAAACAGTAGCCTGGATGCTCCTCTTGAGGGACGCGTCGGACAAATTTTGAAGGCGGAACAAAGCGTAGGGACGATTACGCTGCTTGTTACCGCAATGAAAGCGAAACCGGGAATTGCTTTTAATTTAGTCAGGAATTCACATCTTCGGACTATTGAAGATCTACAGGATTTGCTGAAAATTGCGGAAAAAGGTAAGCAAAGCGGAATTATTGGTGCCTCGCTAGATGGAACCGATCCGAAACTTACGGCGAGCATTCTGAATGAGATTGGCGAAGAGTACGTTGCCCAGAATATCAAACGTAAGGCTGCGGAGGCGGAAAAATCATTGGTTTTCCTTGGCAATCTGTTGCCTCAGCTGAAGGCGGAGTTGGAGCGAGCCGAGGTTAAGTACAACGAAATGCGAAATAAACGCAATACGTTCAATCTCAGCGAGGAAGGCAAGGCATTTCTCCAGGAAAGTGTTGCAGCCGAAACCACTCTCCTTGAACTCAAGCAGAAGCGAACGGAGTTGCTGACGCGCTTTACGCCCTCTCATCCTGGTGTGCAGGCAATTGAGCAGCAGATTGCAACGTTAAATGCCAAGGTGGCAGCCATGGCCGCTCGCATGAAGACATTTCCGAACATTGAGCAGGATACATTAAGGCTGATGCGGGATGTACAGGTAAATAATGATCTTTACGTCGGCTTGCTGAATAACATGCAGCAACTCAAGCTTGTCAAGGCAGGCAAAGTTGGTAATGTTCGTTTGCTCGACGGCGCGCCGGTCCCGGAACAGCCCATTAAGCCAAAGAAGGGGCTGACTATTGTGCTGGCGGCTGTGCTCGGAATGCTGTTGGGCGTCGTTGCAGCATTTGTGCGCAATGCACTATACGGTGGTATCACTGACTCACAGGACATTGAGCAGCATACAGGCCTGAATGTATACGCCACAGTGCCATTGTCTACTGCACAGACTTTCCTCACGGAGGAAATCCGTCAGCGGAAGCGCGGGAAATTCGTACTTGCAGAACGCAACCCAAATGAGCCTTCCATTGAGAGCTTGCGTAGCCTTCGCACTGCGCTGCAGTTTGCAATGCTTGATGCCGAAAATAATCGTGTTTTATTGACGGGGCCGACGCCGGGGGTGGGGAAATCGTTTATATCCGCCAATCTTGCTGTAGTAATGGCAACTGGTGGGAAGCGGGTCCTTTTGATTGATGCTGATATGCGAAAAGGGCACCTTAATCAGTATGTCGGAAAGGATAGGAATAATGGATTGTCTGATGTATTAATCGGTAATTTGAGTTTTGGCGAGGCGGTGCATCGCGACATATTCGAGAACCTGGATTTTCTTAGTACCGGTGGCTTGCCGCCTAATCCTGCTGAGTTGCTGCTTAATGAGCGTATGGCGCGCCTTCTTGATGAGGTCGGAGGACAGTATGACCTTGTGCTAATTGATACCCCACCGGTTCTTGCCGTTTCTGACACTGCGATTTTGGCGGCACGCTGCGGCACAGTATTTCTCGTGACCCGTTTCGAGAAGACGACCATCGGCGAAGTGACGGAATCCGCCAAACAACTGAGGCAAGCCAATGCTGATGTCAATGGTGTGGTCTTCAATGGGCTGGACCCGAACGCGTATCGGTACGGCTATGGATCGAAATATGGCCGTTACCGGTATGCTTACTACGGTTACGCGTCGGAGGTTTCGCCGCCGCAGATTACTGCAGATAGCAAATGAGGTGTGATGGTGGAGGGAAATTCTAGAGAATAGGAATGGGGTCAAACGCTGGCCAATCATGCCAGCGACTAAATCGGCAACTGACCGATCATATATCAGCCAGTTCTATGAAGCCGGCGAATTTCGCGTGATGGGGTAGTAAGCACAGAGTCGTGGACGCGTCTGGCTACCGCCTTTCCACCGGCCACCCGTGAAAGCGGATCGATTGCGGTAACGCGATCTGGCATTCAGGGGATTTCTCCAATTGCAGGGGTAAGCCGCCGCCATCTGGCGGCGTGCCCTGTCTCGTCATGCCGACGAGCAACGGGCTGACCGAAGTTTGAATTGGCACAAGGAGAAGTCAGATGGAAGAGCCTGCTGTGATCATTCCCGTTGTTCTGTGCGGGGGATCTGGAACCCGTCTCTGGCCGCTGTCACGCGAAGGCTATCCCAAGCAATTTCTCAACATCCTGGGCAACCGCTCGCTGCTGCAGGACACGCTGTTGCGTGTGAGGGAAATCCAGGGAATTGGAGCCCCTCTGCTGGTTACCAGCCATGCGCATCGTTTCATGGTGGCTGAGCAAGCCCGCGAGATCGGAAGTAGCGACGCCGCTTTCATCCTTGAACCGCATGCCCGGAACACGGCACCGGCCGCAGCGGCGGCCGCGCTCCATGCCCTCGCGGCGGGGCAGGATCCGCTGATGCTGGTGCTCCCTTCCGATCATCTGATCCGGGATGCGTCCGCGTTCGCCGAGATCGTAAAGCAAGGCGTGATGGCTGCACAAGCCGGAGCGCTTGTCACCTTCGGCATCGCGCCAACGGCGCCTGCTACCGGGTACGGGTATATCAAGGCCGGCGCAAGCTGCACGCAATGGAGCTTCGACGTTGCTTGTTTCGAAGAAAAGCCGTCGCAGGCCCGCGCGAGCCAGTTCCTGGCCGAGGGCGGTTACTTCTGGAATAGCGGCATCTTCCTGTTCCGCGCGTCCACGTTCCTGGCTGAGCTGGAGTCGTTCTCGCCTGAGATCCTTCGCGCGGTGCAGGAATCCGTCAGCCTCGGGCAAAAGGATCTCGATTTCTTCCGCCTCGACGAAGCCGCGTTCGCGCGCTGCCCGAGCAATTCCATCGACTATGCCGTCATGGAGCACACCACTCGCGCGCAGATGGTGCCGTTTGCCACCGAGTGGAGCGACGTCGGCGCATGGGATGCCGTCTGGGAACTCGGCGCAAAGCAGGAAGGTGGCAACGTTACGGTTGGCGACGTGCTGACGCACAACGCCAAGGATTGTCTAGTTCACGCATCACACCGCCTGGTTGCCGTGGCCGGCGTGGAAAACGTGATGGTGATCGAGACACCTGATGCCGTGCTGGTGGTGCACAAGGACCAATGCCAGGACGTCAAGGCCATTGTGGATATGGTGCGCAAGCAAGGCCGCAGTGAGGCTGCCGATCATCGAAAGGTCTATCGCCCGTGGGGCAGCTATGACGCGGTTGACGAAGGCCAGCGGTACCAGGTCAAGCGCATCACCGTGAAGCCCGGCGCGAAGCTTTCCATGCAGATGCATTACCACCGCGCCGAACACTGGATCGTGGTCAAGGGCACGGCCCGTGTGACATGCGGCAATGACACGTTCCTGCTCAGCGAGAACCAGTCCAGTTACATCCCGCTCGGCACTGTTCACCGGCTGGAAAACCCCGGCAGTGTCCCCCTTGAACTGATCGAAGTGCAGAGCGGCAGCTATCTGGGCGAAGACGACATCGTCCGCTTTGACGATGCGTATGGCCGCGCACCCGCCACCGGACCCAAAGCCGAACTGGCTTGACCGATTCGAATCACGGAACTGAACCCCTACCATGACCAAGACCAACCAAAAGACCGCACTCATCACCGGCATCACGGGCCAGGATGGATCTTATCTGGCCGAATTTCTGCTGGAAAAGGGATACATCGTCCATGGTATTAAGCGTCGGGCCAGCTCGTTCAATACGTCGCGCGTAGATCATATCTACCAGGACCCGCACGTCAGTCATCGGAACTTCGTGCTGCACTACGGCGATCTGAGCGACAGTACCAACCTGATCCGGATCGTTCAGCAGACGCAGCCCGATGAAATTTATAACCTGGGCGCGCAAAGCCACGTGGCAGTAAGTTTTGAGTCGCCCGAATACACGGCGGACGTAGATGCACTTGGCACGTTGCGGTTGCTTGAGGCGATCCGCATTCTCGGCTTGGAAAAGAAGACGCGCTTCTACCAGGCATCCACTTCCGAGCTGTACGGCCTGGTGCAGGAAATTCCGCAGAAGGAAACCACCCCGTTCTATCCGCGCAGCCCGTATGCCGCCGCGAAGCTCTATGCCTACTGGATTACGGTGAATTATCGGGAGTCCTACGGCATGTACGCCTGCAACGGCATTCTGTTCAACCATGAAAGCCCGCGCCGTGGCGAGACCTTCGTGACCCGTAAGGTCACGCGCGGGCTGGCCAATATTGCCCAGGGCTTGGAGAATTGCCTGTACATGGGCAACATGGATTCGCTGCGGGATTGGGGGCATGCGCGTGACTACGTGCGCATGCAATGGCTGATGCTGCAGCAGGAGCAGCCGGAGGACTTTGTCATCGCCACGGGCAAGCAGGTGAGCGTGAGGGAGTTTATTGCACGCAGCGCCGCGAATCTGGGGATCACGCTTCGATTCGAGGGGCATGGCGTCGACGAGGTCGGCATTGTCAGCGCCATTGACGGTGACAGGGCTCCCGCGCTGGCTTGCGGTGACGTAATCGTGAAAGTGGACCCGCGCTATTTTCGCCCAGCGGAGGTGGAGACCCTGCTGGGGGATCCCGCAAAGGCCAAGGAGCGACTTGGCTGGGAGCCGGAAATTACCCTGGACCAGATGATCTCGGAGATGGTGGCGAGCGATCTGGACGTGGCGCGCCGCTACGCGCTATTGAAGAAGCACGGCTACGAGATTGCCGTGAGCGTGGAGTAACGGACCATGACGCATAGCTCCAGGATATATGTCGCGGGCCATCGTGGCATGGTGGGTTCCGCCATTGTCCGCCTCTTGAAGGCGGGCGACGACAAGGCCGAGGTGATTACCCGAAGCCACGGCGAACTCGACCTGACGGATCAGCAGGCCGTGCGCCATTTCTTCTCGATCGAGAAGGTGGACGAGGTTTATCTCGCGGCGGCCAAAGTCGGCGGCATTCATGCCAACAATACCTATCCCGCCGAGTTCATCTACGAGAACCTGATGATGGAGGCCAACGTCATTCACGAGGCCTGGCGCGCGGGAGTGCGAAAATTGCTGCTTCTCGGTAGCAGCTGCATCTATCCGCGACTCGCCAGGCAACCGATGGATGAAAGCGCTCTGCTTACCGGTCCGCTGGAGCCGACGAACGAACCTTATGCGATAGCCAAGATCGCGGGAATCAAGCTATGCGAGAGCTACAACCGGCAATACGGCACCGACTACCGCAGCGTGATGCCAACGAATCTGTACGGGCCCGGCGACAACTACCACGCGGAAAACAGCCACGTGGTGCCGGCACTGATTCGCCGATTTCACGAGGCCAAGCTATCGGGGGCCCCCTTCGTCACGATCTGGGGGACGGGAGCCGCGCGGCGGGAATTCCTGTATGTCGATGACATGGCGGCAGCCAGCATCTATGTTATGTCGCTCGGTCATGACGCATATAGCAGCACCACCAGTCCGATGCAAAGCCACATCAACGTCGGATGCGGCGAGGACATCACCATTCTCGAACTGTCCCATTTGATAAAGGAGGTCGTCGGCTACCAAGGCGAGATACGTCTCGACACCCGAAAGCCGGACGGAGCGCCTCAGAAGCTGCTGGATGTCTCGGCCATCAATGATCTCGGCTGGACTCGCAAGGTCGATCTTCCGTCGGGTCTGCAGTTGGCCTATCAGGACTTCTGCAGTCATGAGTACAACTGACCCGGTGTCGACAAGATGAGTAGCGTTCGAGCGTACGCCCGTAGCGGAATTTGGGTTTTTATCGAAAAGGCGATCCGCCTTTTCTCCAGTCTGGCTGTCGGCATCGTTCTCGCGCGCTACCTTGGTCCGGCCGACTTTGGCGACTTGAGCTACGCACAGAGTGTGATTGGCCTGCTTGCCATCTTCATCACTCTGGGCCTCGAGGCCGTAGTGGTCAGGCGGCTGGTTCAACGTATCGACTCCCCGGAGCTGGTGCTGGGAAGCGCCGCTCTTTCCAGCCTCGCCGCGGCAACGGTCAGCGTGATGCTGGTCCTCGTGTTCGCATTGCTTTTTGTAAAGAATGCGCAACAGGCCCAATATATCTGCATCCTGTCCATTTCGATTCCCCTGCAGGTCGTCGGTACCGTGTCGTACGCCTTCCAAGCGGATTCGAAGATGGGGCCGGTGATGCGGGCTCAGATTATCCAGGTCGTTGTTTCGCTTGTCGTCAAGTTGATGCTCGCATTGCTCAATGCGCCGCCGGTGTTCTTTGTTTGGAGCGTGGTTGCGGATGCTGTTGTCTTGGCCGGGTTGCTGTATGTCGTGGGAACCACGGGCGGAACGCCAATCTTCCAGTGGCGGTTCTCCGGCGCCACCGCGATGTCGATGCTGAAAGAATCGTGGCCATTGATATTCGCGGGCATCGGTTTTTCCCTATGCCTGCGTATCAGCCAGGTGACGTTGAATCACTATTGGGGTTCGACAGTCGTCGGCGAGTTTTCTGTGGCTGCGAGAATTTTCGAAAGTACCTGTTACCTAGCCATTGCCGTTACCCGCGTTGTTGGGGCTCCGATTTTTGATGCTAGGCTTGCCGGAAATGTGGTTTATACGCGCCGATTGCAGGCCGTATATGATCTGACCTCCATGGGCGGAATTTTACTGGGCATCGGGGTAAGCATATTCGGAGCGGGATTGGTCCATCTGCTTTTTGGCGGTGGTTATCTGAATGCGGGGAAGGTTTTTGAACTGCTCATGTGGGCAACGCTCCCGATCGCCTTGCTGCAGATACATACCATTGGGCTGGTGGCCGAAGCGCGATCTCGTGAAACGATGTGGCGAGTGGCGGCGCTGGTCTTGTTCAGCATCATGCTCAATCTTGCGTTGGTGCCGTCATACGGGGCCGTCGGGGCTGCCTGGGCAATGCTGCTAAGCCAGTCGATTACATCCGTTTTGTTCTTGTCGATCAGATCCGGGGGGATTCCTCATTTCTCGATGGTCATGAAATCCCTGGTCTTGCCGCTCTCGGTGGCAAGAATAGCCAGAAGCCTGAACACAATGCGAAAGGCAATATAGGATTTTAATCCTGGCATCGTGGAGATCGACCCGATCAAACCATCATTACGTCATCATGCTTATAAAGTCAGATATCTTTTTTTCTGTCGTCATACCGGTTTTCAATGGTGCAGAAAAAATCTCCGCAGCCTTGGATTCACTCGGGGCGCAGACGTTCAAGGATTTCGAGGTCATCGTTGTAGATGACCACTCCAACGATTTTGACGTGTTGGCGGAGAAGGTCAGAGAATCCGGGCTGGAAAACATAAAGTTGGTACGCCAGCCTCATCGGACGAACGGCGGCGCGGCCAGGAATGTCGGGATCGAAACGGCGGTAGGGCGTTACATATGCTTTCTGGATGCCGATGACTATTGGTTTCCGGAAAAGCTGGAGGTAGCGGTTCGGCGTATCTCCATGGATGGAGGCAAGAACCTGTGCCTCTATCATCGGTTGCGTTGTGAGTATCCCGACGGAAAGATGTTCTTTTATCCACCCCGTGGCATCAAGCCGGGAGAGTCTGTCGCCCAATATCTTTTCGTCCGTTCGGGGTTGATGCAGACAAGCACCTTGATCTGCTCGGCGGCCTTGTTGAAGTCGTGCCGCTTTCCCGCTGAGTTGGAGCGCCATCAAGACTGGGATTTTGTATTGAACCTGGAACAGGCGGGTGCCGCATTCGTGTACCTGGATGAGACCCTGGGTGTCTGGAATGTACGTCCCTCGCGCGGAAGAGCGAAGCGGGACAGCTACGAAAAGTCGGCACGCTGGGTTCGGGAGCGGCGGGATCGGTTTGACAAGACTGCGGAAATGGGATTCCGCATCAATGTTCTGGCCTACCGGTTGTTTCAGGACAGGAAGTTCTTTTCCCTGTTCTGGTTGTTGGCTGGTAGTGTGCTATCTCGGCCTCTGATTTGCCTTGAGGTTGTAGCGCTCACGGTGGAGCGTATTACCTTGAAGATATCCGCGAAATGAAAATGAGATTCACAGACCGATTGCTCCTTTGTGTGCTGGTTTTCTATCTGATGTTTGGATATTCAGCACAAGTCGTCACGATCGGCGGGATTCCGATGGCGGAGATTGTCATCGCCTTTGGAGGGATGATCTATCTAAAGGATATCCTCGCGAAGAAGATGGACAAGGGTACGAAAATCGCGAGCATGGCTATTCTCGTCTCCGGTCTCTATGCGGCCATAAAGCTGAGCTTCGACATCGACGAGAACGGCTTCTTCGCCATCCGCGACGCCTCGCACTACATCGAAATGTTTGCTTTCTTCGTTGGCTATGGCTGCGTTCTGCGAAATCCGTCCCTGGACTGGGGCAAGCTGACTCGCCGCTTTTTCTGGATCATGGCGCTGTATTTCTGCTTTTATTTCCTGAAGGCCATTGCGCCAGGCGTGGTGCCGGAGGTGTCGAATCCTCATGGGGAGTCCGTCTCGCTGCTGTCCTACGTGGCATTCCCTTCCGTAATGTTCGCAGTGGGATTCGCCAGTCTCATCCGGAGCCCCGCGGTCATGGGTGGCGGCCGCAAGAGAGCGCTGGTTGCGTTCTTTGCAATCATCCTAGCGGTCCAGTTGTTCCAGGCGCGAATCCTATATTTTCAACTATTCGCCTGTCTCATCGTGGGGATATATCTGCGCCCTCGCTGGATGCTCTACGCCCCATACATGCTTCTCGCGTCGCTCGCATTGCTGGTGGTGATGGCCCCGCTGGGGCAGGAGTTTGGTCGTCTTGGAGTCTCGCTGGACATCGATACCCTAGGATCCCACTTTCTCTCGATTCTCGGCATTGAGGAAGGGCCCTTCGCCGCATCGGCATCCGGCGTGGACCTGCGCTTTGAATGGTGGCGGGACATCTTCAACAAGCTGATGGCATCTCCCTACAACCTGACATTTGGACTGGGCTTTGGCATGCCGCTGACACCGTTCGAGATAACTGGCGGGATCGCGGTGAGGGAAGTGCACAACTCCGTTATTTCCATCGCCGGCCGGCAAGGTGTGTTTGGACTCTCCATTGTGGGGCTGATCTGGGCCGTCTTGGCGGTGCGGATTGCCGCAACAATGATGAAGATAAAGAAGCGGGTGCAGCAGCATGACTATGTGGTTGTAACGATATCGCTGTTTCTCATCAATACGTGGATTTTTTCCACTGCAGAGGATGCATTTGAAAAGCCGTGTTTTGCATTCCCATTTTACATGTTGGCAGGAATACTGTTTGCGCTCACGAGAAAGACCGGATCGGCTGGGGCTGCTGGTGCCCGTAACTATCGGGTTATGCGCCTGAGTGCTGCCTCTTGAATTTCGGTAATTGTCTTCTTGGTGGCTAGTCTAAATGAAAATCCTGTTATCGGCTTTTGCGTGTGACCCGAATTCGGGCTCCGAGCCATACGTCGGCTGGAACTGGTTGAAGTTGCTGAGTGCCCGCCATTCGAAGTTGACAGTCCTGACCCGGCGTGTTCATCAGGAGGTACTGCGGCAGGCCGTCGAGAAAAACCAGATGTGGAACGTCGAATTCATATTCTTCGATCTTCCCGTCATCGGCGGGATGGGGCACAGAGGCCGAGGCATCAAGGCATACTACATTGCATGGCAGGTTCTTGCCTATTTTCGCGTGCTGACCTATTGCTTGACCAATCGCGTGAAGGTAATCCATCACTGTACCTACAATGTGGTGGATTTCCCGGGGTTCCTCTGGGCAATCCCAGGCAGTCGCTTCGTCTGGGGGCCTGTCGGTGGCGGCCAGTGCCCGCCTGAATGGGCGAGTCGCATATATGGTTCCGGCTGGAACAGGGAACGTCTGCGTCGTTTCATCAAGGCAACGATCAGATATAACCCGCTGGTCCTCCTGGGGATCTGGCGGGCGTCCGTTGTCCTTGTGGCGAACGATGAAACGCTTGCGCGAATTCCCGAGCGATTCAGGGGGAAATGCCAGAAGATGCTGGAGACCGCGATCAATGTCCCTCCGGGACGGGCGGAAAGAATCGCTAATGCGAGCTCCGGGCAAACGGTGCGATTGCTGTGGGTTGGTCAGATCGAAAGGCGCAAGGCGGTTGGCATTCTGCTAGATGCCATTTCGGCGCTCTCGCTGCGCAGGGGCAGTACGGACGGCATCACGGTCGACGTGATCGGCGAAGGCCCCGACATGCAGCGTGAAATTCAACGGGCCGAGACGCTTGGCATTCGCAGCACGGTAAATTTCCTCGGCCCTCAGCCATTCCACAAAATGGGCGATTTCTACGCCCGGGCGGATATGTTCGTGTTCACCAGCGTTCAGGACACGTCTGGAAACGTAATACTGGAAGCGCTCTCACATGGGCTGCCGGTTGTCGCAATCAACCATCAGGGTGCGAAGGAAATCCTGCGCGACGGCGGTGGCTTGCTGGTTGAACCGGAGAACTATGGAAAGGTGGTGGAAGGCTTCAGCCAGTATATCGAGGCGGCCCTTGACGGCAAGCTGGATCTTCGCGGACTGAGTGAGGCAGGTTTGAAAAACATTTCGCTCAACCATTCATGGAGCCGAAAGGGTGAAGATATCCAGGTAATTTATGATGAAATTTTCAGCTAGACAGAGAGGGGTTGCGTTCCTGCGGCGCACCTGGTTCCAATGGCGCTCGAAGGGGCTCAGGATCGACAAGGGTGTGTATATAGGGAAGGGTTGCGTAATAAACGCAATATATTCTTTGGACATCGCATCTGATGTCTATATTGGAAAATACGTCACGATTGAGGTAGAAGGGGTCATCGAATCGGGCACTCTGATCGGGAACAACGTCGGTATAGTTGGACGGCGGGATCATGACGTCTCCCATTTCGAGACGCGCGCATTTGATGCGGCAACGGTCCGCGAGCGCAGGGAGCTCTCCTTGCCGACCAGGATTTGCGAGGGCGCCTGGCTGGGCTACGGCGCAGTTGTGCTGTCAGGCGTGACCGTCGGCCGGAACGCGGTGGTTGCCGCTGGCGCCGTGGTCGTGGCGGATGTGCCTGATTTTGCGATCGTGTCCGGCAATCCGGCCCGGGTGGTGAAGATGCGGCGCTGAGTGGCAGGCCGCTTTCTTAGTCAAGTTTCTTCAGTCAAATGCGACGGTGAGCGCCCGGGCGCCTTGCAGGCTCAGGTGATTGTTGTCAAAGTAGGCCGGCATGCCACCGACAGTCGCGAAGCAACTGCCACCCGTGCACAGGATGTCCTCGGGTCGGACTTGGCGCGCACCGGTCGCATTGGCGATCATCTTCAGGCTTGCCAGCGGCAAGGCATTTTCCCGCAGATAGGCGTTGAGAGGCATCTGCACGTTCGGCACGCCATCGTTGCGCGAAGCCCGGAGGCCGAGGGCATCAGGAACGTTGTAGGAGAAGGTCGGTATTGGGTTGACAAGGATGACTGCCTTGCCGGCCTGCCGTAGTTCTCGCACGGTCTGCTCCAGGCCCGCCGTCATCGTGGGCCACTGGTCGTCCAAGTACTTGCGATAGTAGGCGACGAGCACTACGGTTCTAATCCTTGGATCTGATTTCAGACCGAGTAGTGCCTCCTCGTTGTGAGTTCTGCAGTCGGGACGGTCTTTGGGAGTGTAATTCAGCGCAGGCGGGCACGAAGAGTACGTGATCTGCAGCACAGACTGGGCCCGGTGCGACATATGCTCGCCGAGCGCCAGTGACAATTCGGCGCCGTGACTGTCTCCCCAGACTGCGAGGGTGGGCGGATCGGATGCATTCCCGTATATGCAGTTCTTGTCATAGGCAATGTGCTGGTGATTGCTGCCGTGACACTGGTTTCTTCTTTTATTGAAGTCGCCTTCATAAGAGAACAGCTGGAGCGACGTCGGGGAAAATCTGTAAGGAAAACCACTTGCCATGACGAGGGAGGCTGACCAAGCACAAGTAACAGTGATGAGGCCGACTCCGGAGCTAAACAGGGCTGTCTTGCCGAAGCTACCGTACCGGAAGGGTTTCTCAATATATTGATACGATGCCGCCGAGATTAGGAATACCAGCGCAACGGCGAAGCGTGTTTGAATTTCGGAAAGACTGTCAGTGAGGAAGTAGTGCTTGGAGAAAGCGAGTATTGGCCAGTGCCACAGATACAGCGAGTACGAAATCTTACCGACATACCGAAGCGGTTGCATTCCCAGAAGCCTGGAGATCGCCGTTGACCTTGTGGATCCCGTAAGAATCAGCAAGGCTACACCAAGACCGGGCAGGAATGCCAAGGCACTAGGAAATGGCATCTGTTCCGTTATCAGCGCGATGCTGCCAGCTACGAGGCAAAGGCCGACGACGGATAATGCATCAGTGGTACGAGCCGATATCCGCTCCGGCTTGGCGAATACAATTGCAGTTCCAAGGAGGAATTCGTATCCGCGGCTCAAGGGTAGAAAGAATCCGGCAGAAGAATGAAAGTGAGCCGCCCAGACACTGAAAGCGAGAGACAGGACTGCGAGAGAAATCAGGCTTGCGGGTAGTGCGGATCGTTTCTTCTTCCACAGGAATGCCAGAAATATCGGAAATAATACATAGAACTGTTCCTCGACGGAAAGCGACCAAGTATGAAGAAGCGGCTGCAATTGGGCGCTTTCGTCAAAGTAGCCTGTATGTGTACCGAAATAGATGTTCGAGGAAAAAAGGGCTGTTGCCGCAAGGCTCTGGCCAAAGCGAACTAGAGGTGCTGGCGCGAACAACTGATACGCCAGGATAGAGCACACGATAAGCACGAAGAAGAGGGCCGGGAAAAGGCGTCGGATTCGATGCTCATAGAATGTGGTGATAGAAAAATTACCTTGACCGAGATCTTTCAGAATGTTGCGCGATATGAGGAAACCGGACAATACAAAAAAAATATCGACACCGATAAAGCCGCCGGCGAGCATGTCAGGCCATGCATGAAATGTAATGACCGAAAGTACTGCTATTGCTCGCAGCCCCTCGATGTCGGGCCGAAAATTTGTCTGTGTGGGCGAACTCATGCGTTGTCAGTCCTGGATGGATGACACCTTTGGGCAGATTGAGAATAGGAATTGCCGCTTAGTGTACTGATGATTCCCACGGTAGAAGTCCGCATGGGCGGAGACCGTCGTTGGTCAGACTCGCGAGCGCTTCGTCAAAGGTGCCAAGAGCAATTGGCTGAGAGCGAGTCCGACAAAGATCGAATTTGTCACGAGGTACCTTTTCCACAGTCTTGACGGTTCGGAGCACAACCGGTGCAGCCACTCCAGTCCGCGCATCTGCATCCATAGCGGCGCACGGCGTACGGTTCCCGCGTGATAGTCAAAGGCGGCCCCGACGCCGATCATTACGGCCTTGATCCTTCCTCGATGATCGGCCATCCATTGCTCCTGCTTTGGGCAGCCAAGACTTACCCAGACGGTGCTGGCACCGCTGTTGTTGATCTTTTCGACTATCTCGCGGTCTTCCTCTTCTGTCAGTTTGCGAAACGGGGGGCTGTGCATGCCTGCAATGCGCAGCGAAGGGAAATCCTCCTTTAGGCGCTGTTCAAGGAGAAGAAGTGTTTCGATGCGGCCACCGTAGAGAAAGATGCTCTCACCGGTCTGCTCAGCGTGGGAACAGTAGCGCAGCATCAGGTCTGGGCCATTGATGCGCTCCTGCGTTGGGTAGCCGAGACACCGAAGCATCCATGCGACAGGAGCGCCATCCGGAGTGTTCATGTCCGCGTTGCTGATAGCCTGGGAAAAATCCCGATGCGATCGTGCCGTGACTACAGAATGGACGTTGCATATGCAGACATAGCGTGACTCGCGCCGTGTCGCCCATTGGTGTATTGCCGTGACGGCTTCATCCCAGCTTACGGCATTTATAAATGCACCCAGCACGCGCCCCCCACGTAGCGCTTTCATTGGGCGGCCCCGGCAACCATGCCGCTTGGTGTCCCTACGCTTGCCGGGGCGATGCTGAGACGTTCTCCTTGTCGTCCTTCGCCGGTACGACCAATTGCGTAGTATTTGAATCCCAGTTGGTTGACCTCCGCCGGCTCATAAAGATTCCGCCCATCAAAAATCACCGGCTCCCGCAGCACAGCGGCTATGGCAGCAAAGTCAGGTGAACGGAAGGACTTCCACTCAGTCACGACGACGAGCGCATCGGCGCCTTCCAGCGCGGCCGACTGATCTGGCACGAAATGGATGCGCGAGGTGGCTGCGGGATCGCCGCCCAGATCCGCATGAATCGCCTTCCTGGCCTCCTCGATCGCCACCGGATCAAACGCCCGCACGCTAGCCCCGCGCGCCAGCAGTTCCTTGATCACAACCCGGCTGGGCGCAGCCCGCATGTCATCCGTATTCGGCTTGAAGGCCAGCCCCCACAGCGCGAAAGTCAGGCCGCTCAGATCCTCGCCATAGTGCGCAACGATCTTGCGCACCAGAACTCGCTTCTGGTCCTGGTTGACCGCTTCCACCGCGGCCAGGATGCGCGGCGCCTGGCCGTATTCCGCTGCGGTGCGTTCCAGCGCTTGTACGTCTTTCGGAAAGCAGGAGCCGCCATAGCCGGTGCCGGCATACAGGAAGCTGTAGCCGATCCGCGGGTCGGAGCCAATGCCCTGGCGCACCAGCTCGATGTCCGCGCCAACCGCGTCGGCCAGGTTGGCCAGCTCGTTCATGAAGGAAATGCGCGTGGCCAGCATGGCGTTGGCGGCGTACTTGGTGAATTCCGCCGACGCGATGTCCATGTTGAGGATGCGGTCGTGGTTGCGGGTGAAGGGCGCGTACAGGGTGCGTATGGCTTCGCGGGCGCGCTGGCCGGCGGCGCCGGGCTCGGTGCCGATGACGATGCGGTCGGGCCGCATGAAGTCTTCGATGGCGGCGCCTTCCTTGAGGAATTCGGGGTTGGACACCACGGCAAACTCCAGCGCCGGCAGGTCGCGCTCGTCCAGTTGGGCCTGGATGGCTTGCCTGACCTTGGCGCCGGTGCCCACGGGCACGGTGGACTTGTCCACCACGATCTTGGGGGTGGTCATGTAGCGGCCGATATTGCGGGCGGCGGATACCACGTAGCGCAGGTCGGCCGAGCCGTCTTCGTCCGGCGGGGTGCCGACGGCGATGAACTGGACGTCGCCGAATTGCACGCTGGCTTCGATGTCGCTGGTGAAACGCAGCCGGCCGGCGGCATGGTTGCGCTCGATCAGCTCCTTCAGGCCGGGCTCGTAGATGGGCACTTCGCCGGCGTTGAGCATGCCGATCTTGGTGGCGTCCAGGTCCAGGCACAGTACGTCGTTGCCGAGCTCGGCCAGGCAGGTGCCGGTGACCAGGCCAACGTAGCCACTACCGATGATGGTGATTTTCATGAGCGCGTGTCGAAGGGGGTAGAGATCGGTTTGCATCGCCTGCGTCTTTGCGCGCCCTGGCGTTTGCCAGCGCGCTGGCCAGGGAGAGCAGGGCAATGGCGAGTACGGCTGCCGTCAGGTCCGTGAGCAGGTCTGCCAGGTCGGACGAGCGGTAGGGAAAGAACGACTGGATGACTTCATCGAGCCCGCCGAGCACGGCAATGCCTGCAAGCGTGATGGCGGCCTTGTGCCGGGAGAAAGCCAGGTAGATGGCGCCGCCCAGGCAGGCGTAGGCGCTCAGGTGCATGACCTTGTCGCCGAATTCCTGGTTGAGCGCCTGCGCCTTGCCGGGGAGGTTGCCCACCACCAGCATGGTCAGGTAGAACACGGCGGCGGCCGCGAGCCAGAGCCTGCCCTGGGGCGAGAACAGCGTCGCGGCGGTGCTGCCCGGGCGCGACGGTTCAGTACGCATTCTGCCCGGTCCACCCCTTGAACGCCGTCCAGAAGATGATCCGCAGGTCCATCCAGAACGACCAGTTGCGGATGTAGAAGATGTCGTGCTCCACCCGCTTGGCCATCTTGTCGAGCGTGTCCGTCTCGCCGCGGAAGCCGTTGATCTGGGCCCAGCCGGTGATGCCGGGCTTGACGCGGTGCCGCAGCATGTAGAAGTCGAGCTGTTCTTTGTAGATGTTGTTGTGGGCCATGGCGTGGGGGCGCGGCCCTACCACGCTCATCTCGCCCTTGAGCACGTTGATGAACTGCGGCAGCTCGTCCAGGCTGGTGCGGCGCAGGAAGGCGCCGATGGGCGTGATGCGGCTGTCGCCCTTGCTGGCCTGGGTGACGGTGCCGTGCTCGGCGTGCACCTTCATGCTGCGGAACTTGTAGACGTGGATCACGCGGCCGTCCATGCCCAGGCGTTCCTGCTTGAAGAAGACCGGGCCGGGCGAGCCGCGCTTGATCAGGATGCCGATCGCCACGAACAGGGGCGAGAGGGCCAGCAGCACGAGGGCGGCGAAGGTGCGGTCGAAGATGGCCTTGACGACGCCGCGCACGCCCAGCGAGGGCGGGCGGTTCATTTCCACCGCGGGCATGCCGAGGAAGTTGCCCACGTTGTGGTTGAGCAGGTCGAAGTCCAGCACGCTGGGCATCCACTTGATGTCGATGAAGTCGTTGCGCAGCGAGAAGGCGATCTCCTGCATCCGGCGGGATTCGGACAGGGGCAGGGTGAGCCAGATCTCGTCGATGCCGTGCGAGCGCGAGAAGGCGGGAATCTCGGCGCTGTCCGTGATGCGCGGGCGGCCTTCGGGCGTGGGCTCGCCTTCGGGGGCGTAGATGCCGCTGATCTTGTAGCCGGTGCGGTGGCTGGCAGTCGCGCGTTGGTACATCTCCTGGCCGGTGCGGCCGTAGCCGACGATCAGCACGCGCTTGTGGTTGATGCCGGCGCCGCGCACCATGCTGAGCATGGAGCGGGTGGCAAGGTGGAGGACGAACAGGCCGGCCAGCGACAGCGCGTACCAGTAGATCATCCACAGGCGGGAGAGCGCGTCGATCTGATGCATGAAGTAGCACAGCAGCAGGCTGACCAGCCAGACCAGGGTCCAGGCGGCGATCAGGCGCGCGGCCAGCGCGGCGAAGCTGCGCCCGCGCCAGGAGGCGTACAGGTCAAAGCCGGGCAGCACGATGAACGCGACCGCGCAGCCGAAGTACTGGATGAACTGGTGGATGGGTGCGGCCGCCCCGGGATCGGCGGGGAAGCGGAGTTCGGCGGCAACGTAGCCGGCGATCCAGATGGCACCTACATCGAACAGGCGCACCATCAGCGCTAGCTGATCGTGATGCCTGGCAAACATGTCGCGATAGACTCCCATGGCTCCCCCCGAAGCGTTCGCGTAGCGGGCGCACCGCGTGCGTCCGCGCTTTTCCCCCTGCTGGAAAATGACGTTGTGTGGCGGCCGGTCAGGCCGGCGCCATGCACAATGCCGCGGCGTGGCCACGGCAAGACAGAGGCAAAGTCGTGCTGGACTGCTTCCGCGGCAGTCGCTCCATGGCGGGTGTTGCGCGGTGGCTGACCGGAGCCACCTGCGGCGTCCTTTGCGGACTGCCCATTGGAGCTGCAACGCTTCGTGCCTGGCCGGCGGCGCTGGCCGCGGCGGCGTGCTTCTGTCTTTGCATTGGAGCGGATAATGCGGTGCAGCGAGAACTACCGGTACCCTGCGTGAGAAGGGAATGCGTGGGGATTGGCGGCTTGCGCGCGCGTGGTGTGTGGCCGGTGCGCGTTCAGTGCGCGTTCAGGGCGTGGCTAGCGTGCGAATGGGCGCGTCGTTTCTGCGCGGCAGGCGCGTGGCGCGCCGTCGTTTTGAGACGCACGGTCAAGCGCGCCGCGCCGGCCGGGCTACGCTGTGCGTGCCGGTATTGCGCGCAGGCGCCCCGGCAATGGCGCCCCGATGGCACGCACGCTTGCGGGCCGCCATGACATCTACCAGCGGGATGGTCGGGAATGGAAGGGCACGTATTTACCCGTGAGCAGCTCGATGCTTACTTTGCGTCGTACGTGGGGATGACGGGGGGCAACCCGGCGGCGGCGGTCTGGTTTTGCGACGCGATGCCGGTGGCGGACGGCCGGCCGCTGGAGCCGGTGCTGGCGCCGCTGACCGCGGCGCCGGCGTGGGACGCGGATTTCCGCCGGCGCCACGCGCGGGACATGGCGAAATGGCAGTCGCACCAGCGCATCGCGCGCATCATGGCGGCGGCGCGGGAGGTGGCGCTGTTCGGCCGCGACGATAGCGGCGACTGGCAGCGCTATCTGGCGGAGTATCTGTACCGGCCGCGCGGCTGGGAGTTCAAGCTGAGCCTGTTTCCGCTGGCGGTGCGCGCGGAGAGCGGGCTGCCGTGGAAGTACCTGCACGGCGCGCAGCCGGAGCTGAACCCGAAGAGCCGGTACCTGGCGCTGTGCCAGGAAGGCGGGCGATTCCGCTTTATCGCGGGGCTGCGGCGGCGCCTGCGGCCGAAGGTGGTGGTCTGCCTTGGCGAGCGCCATGAGGCGGATTACGTCCACGCCTTCGGCATGCGCGGGCTGCCGTGCGCCACGCATACGCTGCAGCCCGCGGACCAGGCGCGGGTGCTGCGGGTCTACGCGGACCAGGGCACGCACCTGGTGATCTGCCCGGCGGTGGCCGGCGTGGACGGGCTGGCGTCGGACGTGTTGCTCAATGCGATGGGCCGGTTCATCAGCCAGTGGCTGACGCTGGCCGACTTCCAGGCCCGCCCGGATGCGCATGATCCGCGCGTGCGGCAGGCGCCGGGCATTGCGGCCTGAGGTGCCGCGCGAGGGCCGCCACGCGTTTCAGGCCGCCTGCCGGTGCAGCCACTGGCGGTACGCTTCGTCCTGCACGGCGAGCGCGGCCTGCCTGAGTTGGAAGCCGTCGTTGCCGGCTTCGGTGGCGTAGGCGCGCAGGTCGCTGGGCGACATGCCCAGCATGCGGCGGAACGCGCGGGTGAAGTCCGACGCGCTGTTGAACCCCAGCCCGTAGGCGATGTCGTTGACTGGCAGGCGCGGAAAGCGCACCAGGTCGTGGGCGGCGGCGCGCAGCCGGCTCTTGCGGATGTAGGCCTGCACGCCGCCTTCGTCTTCGAACAGGCGGTACAGGGTGGGGCGCGAGATCTGCATGCTGGCCAGCAGCGTTCCCGGCGAGAGGCCGGCCTGGCCGGGGTCGGCATCGATCAGGCGCCGCGCGCGCGCCAGCATGGCGGTGCGCGCGGCCGCCCGGGCGCTGCCTTCGAGCCTGGCGCCGCGCCGGAACGCGGCCATCAGCAGTTCCACGCCTGCGCGCGTGGCCTGCGCGGCGGCCTGCGCGCTCATGCCGGGCATCTCGCGGCTGAGCATCATGGCGTGTTCCACGGCCAGGCGGGTGAGCGGGGTGTTGGCCTCGGCAATGCGGCCGTGGGCGGCTTCGGTGTCGGCAAAGATGGTGTCCATCATCGCGCGCGGCACGAAGAACGAGAGCGCGCGGGTGGCGCCGCGCTGCATCGCGATGGGCTGGCCCAGGTCGGTGAGCAGGATGCCGCCGTGGCGCGGCACCGGGTTGCGCCGCATGCCTTCCACGGTGCCCGCGCTGCCTTCGACGAATACCTGCAGCACGTGGTGCCGCATGGTGTCGGTGGAGATGCGCGCCAGGCTGCGTTGCAGCGTCACGCCGTCGCAGCGGCAGTCGGTGAAGACCATGTCGCCGAGCAGGTAGCGGTCGATGGCGGCGTGGAACGGCGCGCGCAGGTCGTCGCGGGTCACCTGCAGGTCCATGACGTGGCCCACGCGTTCGCGCCAGCGAAGTATCTGGTTTGTTACATTGGCTTGCGCGTGGCCGCCGACTTCGAAGCGGCTGTGCTGCGGCGGCCCGGCCGTGGGCGGGGCGGTGTTGCGGACAGTGGGCTGGGCGGGCATGGTGGGCGCGCGGGCGGCACGAAAAAGGGCCCGCGCGCCGGCATGACTCTATCCAAGTTTGGCCGCGCGCGCCCGCGCCGGCGGCCTCATCCTTCCTCATCCTTTTAGGCGATTGCGCTTTCCCGCGCGCGCGTGCGGGCAAGGCGGGCGTTGATTGTTACCCCGCTCAAGAAGGGATAGAAGACTGCAACGAATCCCTCCAAAGGGGGGCGCGCATCGGTCGATTCTCACGCAAAATCTCGGTCCGCCTAGTTAGTGTTTCGCGCAAACGTGATCAGGTTTCCTTGGGGCGGTATCCGGTGGCTCGCGGGTTGTACAGACATGGCGCCGGAGAGGTTCTTCCATGGGGAAAGACTGATTCAGATTGGTTGCAGGAAGGTCAAATCCGTGTGGGCCAGCATTAGCGTCGGGCTGGCTGGCTCGCCGATACGAAGCGCAATGGGAGGCGCCGGATCGCCGGCGCCGCTCTGCTTCCCACTCAGCGGGTTGTCTCCAGGTTCTATTAGAGATTTGCCGATGCATTCGGGGCGTCTCCTTGCTCTTCACGTCGTACAGGTGAGTATGGCCTCTGCGTGTGGGCATCTTTAACTCCACCAAGCGGTAGAGGCGATGGAAATAGAACAGAAGACGGTGTTTTCGCGAGAGCAGCTGGATGCGTATTTCGCGTCCTACGTGGGTATGGAAGGGGGAAATCCTGCTGCGGCCGTGTGGTTTTGCGACAGCACGCCACATCCGTGGGTGGAGTCGCTGGTGGCGCCGCTGGTGCCGCGCGCGCAGCCGGGCGCGTGGGACGAGGCGTACCGCGACAAGCATCGCCAGAGCATGGAGCGATGGCAGTCGCACCAGAAGATCGCACGGATCATGGCGGCGGCGCGCGCGCATACCTTCGGCAGCTCGCTGAGCGAATGCGACTGGAAGCATTACTTCGACCATCACCTCTACGCGCCGCACGGCGCGGAGTTCAAGCTCAGCCTGTTCCCGCTGCCGGCCCACCTGATCGGGCAGACGCCGTGGTCGAAGGCGTTCCGCGGCCAGCCCGCGCTGGTGCCCAAGCAGCGCTACCTGGATCTGTGCCGCAACGGCCAGCGCTTCGATTTCATCGACGGCATCCGCCGGCACTGGAAGCCGAAGGTGGTGGTCTGCCTGGGCGAGCGCCATCTTGACGATTTCGTACAGGCGTTTGCGCTCGAGGACGCGCGCGCGTCCAGCTTCATCCTGCAGCCCGCGGACCTGGCGAAGACGCTGCGGGTGCTGGAGCGCGACGGCACCACGTGGATCGTCTGCCCGGCACTGGCCGGCGCGTCGGGCCTGACGTCGGACGTCTTGCTCGAAGCCATGGGCAGCTACGTGGCGCGCTGGCTCGTGCCGGAGGATTTCCCCGCGTTGCGCGTGTGCCAGCCGATCTAGCCGATCTAGCCGGTGCGCTCGGCGCAGGCGATGCGATAGCGGTCGATGCGGCCGATGTAGACCAGGCGCAGGGCGCTGCCGGGTAGCCGGCAGGCCCCGCCACCGGGCAGGGCGCGGCGCGGCCGGACAGGGCCGCGCCGCAAGGCAGGCGGGGCGCCCCCGATACCGCCTGCCGCGCAAGTCCATGCTTTCCCCCTCCAAGTAGGGGTGACACGATGGTGGGGATTGTTTATCTAGTGTGCTGGCAGGACGCAGTAACGCACTGCATCAATTGCGCGGCTGCCGATTGCGCTTGCAAGGGCCGGCAAGGGTATCCGTGATGCGCGGCAGGACGCGGCAGCGAAGGGCGCCGGCAACGGCGCGCGGAGATTGCCCGGCGCGTGAATCCAAAGACCACGTATCGACGTAACGATTTCAGGAGCGAGAAGAGTGCAAACCAACATCAAGAACATCTTTACCCTCGGCATCATGGCTGCCGCCGCGGCAGCGCTGGTTGCCTGCGGGGGCGGCTCGGATTCTCCCTCGCCATCCACGCCGTCGTCGGTCACGGTCAACGGCAAGGCGGTCGACTTCTATCTGTCGGGCGCCACCGTCACCTTCCTCGATTGCAGCAACCAGACCGCGACCACCAACGCGACGGGCGACTTCACGTTCCCCGCCGGTTGCTCCACGAGCGCGCTGAAGGTGTCCGGCGGTACCGACATCGGCACCAGCCAGCCGTTCACCGGCGTGCTGCAGGCACCGGCCGTGGCCTACAAGGCGGGCGTGACGCCGGTGATCTCGCCGCTGACCACGCTGGTGGCGCAGCTCGGCGCCGCGCAGGCGGCCGCGCTGGCCACCAAGCTGGGCCTGGACGGCAAGGACCTGGCCACGCTGGACCCGATGCAGGACGTGGCGGTGCTCAAGGCCGCGGTGGTGGTGCAGCAGCTGGTGGACCAGGTCGCCAAGACGCTGACCGGCCTGGCCAAGGGCGGCACGCTGAGCGCGGGCGACGCGGCGGCGGCGGCGTCCAAGGCGGTGGCCAACGCGGTGAACGCGGCGTCGGGCACGGCTGACCTGACCAGCGGCACGCTGGTGACCACGGTGGTCACCTCCGCCGTGCAGAACGCGAAGGCCGGCCTGCCGGCCACCCTGCAGGCGAACATCGATACGGTGGCGGCCAACGTGGGCGCGCTGGCCGGCCCGGTGGTGGCCAGCCAGGTGGCGAACGTGAGCGCGTCGCTGGGCACCATCGTGCTGGGCACCAGCCCGGCGGCCACGCTGGCGGCGCTGCAGTCGGCCGGCGCGGTCAACGCGGTGGTGGACAGCGCCAAGTCCACCACGACCAGCGACCTGGTGGCGGCGGTGACGCCGGCCACGCTGTCCGATCCGTCGAAGACCGCGGGCCTGTCGGACCTGGGCGGCGCGGTGGCGAGCGGCAACGCGGCCGATATCCAGACCGCCGCCACGGGCCTGGGCAGCGGCGCGGTGGACAGCGGTGCCATCGACAACGTGGCCAATGCCGTCAAGCCGGCCAACTTCATCCAGCTGGCCACGATGACCATCAACGGCCAGACGTTCCCGGTCAGCGATGCGGTGACGGTCACCGGCGGCGGCGCGCTTGGCGCCATCACGGTGGCGGTGTCGAAGGACGGCGACCCGTTCGCCGGCGGCGCGGCCGACGTGCGTGCCGGCCTGAGCTACACCTACAACGGCAGCACGGTCAGCGTGATCATCGAGAAGGTCTCGCTGACCTTCAGCGGCTCGGCGCTGACCGCGGTGCAGGTGCCGGCCAACACGGCCTACTCGTTCAGCATCTCGGGCTCCACCTCGGCCAACGTCAGCCTGACCAACGCCACCCCCGACAACCTGTTCAGCAGCGCCAACGGCGGCTCGCTGAGCCTGCCGTTCACCACCTTCCTCGCCAAGCTCAAGAGCGCCGGCGCGCTGAGCCAGCCGCAGATCGACGCGCTCACGCCGAAGGCGACCGCCACCTTCCCGGTGACGTTCGCGGTGGCGGGCCAGGGCGGCAAGGCCGTGAGCGTGGGCACGCTGGCCGGCGGCAGCCCGCAGAAGACGCAGGTGCAGTCGGTGCAGACCAGCGCGGCCACGGTGAGCGGCAACGGCATCAAGACCTCGGTCACGCTGAACCCCTGACCGGTGCGCAGCCACGCCTTCCGCCCGCACGGGGAGGGCATGCCCGGTCATCCGCCACGCGCGCCCGCGGGCGCGCGCGGCGGGTGGCCGGCTTCTTTTTGTGTGCAGTGCGCCGGCTCCCGCGGGTGGGGTGCGGGCGCATGCCGTGCATGAGGCCAGCCCACGGCCTCGGAGTCTCCTATGCTGTTGTTTCGCTCGCGCCGGCTCGGCAAGGCCGGCGCCCTGATGGTGGGCTTGTCCTGCGCGGGCGCGGCCAGCGCCGCGCCGGACGACGTGTTCATGCAGGCCGAACCCGCCACCGGCGAGTTCACGTCCGTGCGCGTGGAGGCCAGCTATGACATGGTCAACCGCTCGATGGATGTGTTCAACCAGGGCGGCGGCAGCTTGCCGGACAACGCCGGCGATTATCGCGGCGGGCGGCTGATGCTGGGCTACAAGTTCTCGCCGCGGTGGTCGGCCTCGGCCACCTACTGGCGGCGCGGCATCGACTACGGCCCCGACAACAACCAGATCGACACCTGGATGGTGGCGCTGCACTACGACCCGCTGGCCGAGCCGGGCGCGCGCGACCGCGTCATGATGCGCTTCTCGCTGTGGGGCGACCGCTCCGGCACGCTGGACCGCTCCGCCGCGCTGAAGGTGCGCAGCGCCACCTTCAACGGCGTGACCGTCAACGACGCCAACGACATCCAGGCGCAGGCCGACGTGATCTTCTCCGGCGAGCTGACCGAGCGCAGCCAGCTGACGGGCTTCTTCGGCCTGGGCGCGAGCCGCGTGACCATCGGCGGCATCAATACGCGCCTGCAGCAGGGCGGCTGCAATTTCAACGTGGCCATCGGCTCGGACAATATCGCCAACGGCTCGCTGGCCGCGCCTTGCCGCGCGGGCAACGTCAATCTGACGTCGGCGTCGTTCTCCACGGACGCGAGCCAGTACGGGCTCAATATCAACGACGATTTCAACTACGTGGCGGGCTACCTCAACCTGGGCGGCGCCTACCGCTGGAAGTACAAGGACTTCAGCGCGCGGCTGGGCTACCAGTTCCAGTACCTGCTGCGCAGCAACGTCGATAACCGCGCGCAGGCCTACGGCACTTCGCCGATCCGTTCGAACCATACGCTGGGGCTGGAGTTGTCGTACGCGGTGGTGAAGAACGTGGAGGTGTTCCTGCGCGGGCAGGCATCGCTGCACAACTTCGTGGGGACCATCCCGTTTCTCTACAATGCGGCGACCGCGGGCAAGCTGGACCGTTATTACGGCTATGGCTCGATCGGCATTCGTTTCTCGGGGTTCTGAGGCGGGCGCGGGCAGGCGGCTTGGCGGCCGTGCGGCGGCGGCTTCGCGGGTGCGTTGCCGCCCAGCGAAAAAGAGGGGTGCAGGTGCAGGGCGCCCCTGCACCCCTTGAGTGTTTAGCAAGGGGTCAGTCTTGCTGAAGTGCATTGTGGTAGGTGTTGCATCGCATCAGTACCCTGCATTGGGGGGTGGTCCCGCTTCGGAGGGGAATTCCAGGCACCACGAGCCGGCCATGTACTGAAAGAATGAGGTACTCGCGCATCGATATGCGGATGCGGATGCCGGGGCGCCCGCGGGCTGGTCTTTCGCGCCGCGCACGTTCGCGCCGTGCATCGGTGCCGTGCGTTGCCGTAGCGTTGCCGCAGGCAAGCCGCCCCGCAGAGGCGGCATGAAAGCACCGGAAACGAGAGCGATAAAACAGAAGAAAAACAGAAAAAAAAAGAAGAACGGAACATCGAGAACAACGAACCGTGGTTAGGGTCAGGGTAGAGCGGGTATGGCTTCCGGGAGCTTGAATTGCACTTCGCGTTAATCAGTGGCCAGGAGGGGGCCTGTCCGGCGCCGGCATGGCAGCCAGCGTCAGTCACGGGACCGGAGGACGGTCCGCACGATAGCGTGGCCGAGCGCATGGCGCGGCTGCGGCACAGGCTGGGACAGCCCGCGCTCGCGCCGCCCGGCGCGGACACGGCCGAGCGCAGCCTGCAGGGCGACGACCTGCTCGCGCTCACCCGGGCCGAGCTGGTCGGCGCCATCGAGCTGGGGCATATCTATCCGGTGTTCCAGCCGCAGATCAGCGCGCGGCACGGCACCATCGTCGGGCTCGAGGTGCTGGCGCGCTGGTCGGACCAGGGCCGGCAGCAGGCCCCGGACAAGTTCGTGGAAAGCATGGCGGGCCACGGCGTGGAGATCCTGCTGATGGATCATTTCCTCGGCGCCTGCGCGCGCGTGCAGACGCGCTTTCCGCACTACCGCGGCCGCTTCTCGCTCAACGTCAACCCGCGCACCGCGGCGGCCGCGGATTTCGTGCCGGTGCTGCTGCGCGCTAGCATGGCGCGCGGCCTGGACATCGCGCGCGTGGTGCTGGAGCTGACCGAGCAGACGCGCCTGGCGCGCGGCGGCGAGGCCAGCCTGCTGGAAAACCTCAGCGCGCTCTCGGGCCGCGGCATGATGATCTCGCAGGACGACTTCGGCGCCGGTTACGCCTCGCTGCAGGCGCTCGGCCTGCTGCCGTTCCAGCAGGTCAAGATCGACAAGACCATGCTGCACCGCGCCCGCCACACCGAGCGCGCGCGCCGGCTGCTCTCGCTGTCGATGGATCTGGCGCGCTCGCTGGAACTGCAGACCGTGGCCGAAGGCGTGGAGAGCGACGAAGACATGGCGCTGGCGAAGTCGCTGGGCGCCGACCTGCTGCAGGGCTACGCCATCTCGGCGCCGGTGCCGTTCGAGCGGCTGGGGGAGCTGGTGTTCTAGCTGGCGCTCCAGCCAGCGCTACACGTCCAGGTGCGCGGCGAAGCCGGTCTGCCCCGGCGCAATGCCGGGCCGCAGCGTGAGCGCCGGGATGTCGTAGTCGCCGGCATTCTGCGGGCGGAACGGGATCGGCGCGGTCTGCCAGAGATCGTCGAGGCGCTGCCCGAGCGCGCCGCGGATGTCCGCGAATCTCGCTTCGTCGAGGCTGCCGGTGCGATAGACCACGAAGGGGGGCAGGACGTCGAAGCCCGGGTAGTACAGGATTCCGTGCTGGATCGGGAACAGCAGGTCGTCGATCGGGCCGTTGATGCCGCGCGGGCCGTAGTGCGATTCCCAGCCGCCCGCCGTGACCACCAGCATCGCGCGCTTGCCGGCCAGCGTGCCTTCCCCGTAGCGGTCGCCCCAGCGCAGGTCGGAGTGTTCTCCCACGCCATACCCGAAGCCATACGCGTAGACGCGCTCGACCCAGCCTTTGAGGATCGCCGGCATCGAGAACCACCACAGCGGAAATTGCAGGATGACGGCATCCGCCCAGCGCAGCTTGTCCTGCTCGCGCGCGATGTCCGCGCTCTGCCGGCCGTGCTCGAACGCGTGCTGCGAATCGAGGGCGGGGTCGAAGCGCGCGCCGGGCTGGTGGTCCAGGTTGTCGTCGGCGTCGAGCGCGGCTTTCCACTTCATGGCATAGAGATCCGATACCTGGACGGTGTGTCCGGCATCGCGCAGGCGTTTGACGGAGAAGTCCCGGAGCGAGCCATTCAACGAGCGGGGCTCGGGATGGGCGTAGACCAGAAGTACATGCATGGCTGGGCCTTTCGTTGCTGGAAACCTGCAAGGTAGGCCCTCGTCCGGTATATTGGAAATGAATAATTGATATTCTAGGTATTGCCATGAATAATCTGCGACGGCTGGACCTCAACCTGCTGCTGACGCTGGATGTCCTGCTCTCCGAGCACAACGTGACCCGCGCCGCGCAACGGCTGAATTTCTCCCAGCCATCGGTCAGCGTCCATCTCGCCAAGCTGCGCGACATCTTCGGCGACCCGTTGTTGTTGCCGGGGCCGCGCGGGATGCGGCCCACCGCGCGGGCCGAGGCGCTGCGCGAACCGTTGCGCGAAGCGCTGGACGCGCTGGCGCGCGCGGTCGCGCCGGCCAGCCCCTTCGACCCGGCCGAAGCCAGCCACACGTGGCGCGTGGCCGCTTCCGATTACAGCGAGTCGACGGTGCTGCTGCCGGTCCTGGCCGGCCTGCGCGCGGCGGCGCCGGGCGTGCGGCTGGCCGTGCTCGAAATCGCGCCGCCGCGCATCGCCAGGCAGGCGGAGCAGGGCGAGATCGACCTGGCCTTCCATATCAGCGACGAAGCGCCGGCCGGCCTGCACCGCCGGGCGTTGTTCACGGAGCGCTATGTGCTGGCGGGCCGCGCCGGCCATCCGCGCCTGAAGCGGCGGCCGACGCTGGCGCAGTTCTGCGAGCTCGACCATGTGATCGTGTCGCCGGACGGCGGGGGATTTCGCGGCGTCACGGACGAAGCGCTGGCGCAGGCGGGGCTCGCGCGGCGGGTGGTGCTGTCGGTGCCGCATTTCCTGTTCGTCATGTCGGCCCTGGCCAGCACCGACCTCGTGGCGATGCTGCCCGAGCGCCTGGTGCGCGGCGCCGGCGCGCTGCGGGTGGTCGAGCCGCCGGTTGCGGTGCCGGGCTACGAGTTGGCCATGCTGTGGCATGAACGCTCCCACCGCGACCCCGCGCATCAGTGGCTGCGCGAGTACATCGCCGGCGCGGTGTGACCTCCGGGGCAGGCGGCGCGGGTTTGACTACCGTTATATACGACGCTATATTTCGAGGGTCGGGCCGAGGGCCGGACCGAGGGTTGAACCCGGGGTTGACCCGGGGTTGAACCATACCCGGGCGGCGCCGGCACGGCGGCGCCTGTCCCCACGAGGCGGTGCCGTGAACCAGTCGTTGCTGATCCTGGATGCGTTTTCGCTGTCTCCCGGCGAGCCCGCGGCGCGCGCGCTGGCGGGGGTGCTGGAGAATGCCAACGCCGGCAAGCTGCCCCGTTTTGCCCAATGGCTGGGGCTGGCCGAGGCCGAGTTCTGGCAGATGCTGGAGCAGTGCTTTCCCGGCGCGCGGGCGGCGGGATGGGCGCCGGAATCCGCGCCCGTGGACGCCGCCGCGCTGCCTTGCGAGTTTCCCGACCTGGTGGCGATGCTGATCGCCACTGGCGACGCCAGCCGCCCCGAAATGCGCTGGGCGGCCCACGCGCTGGCCAGCGGCTGCTTCGGCGGCTCGCACCTGTGGCACGACATGGGGCTGTCCGGGCGGCACGACGTCTCGCGCCTGCTGCAGGAATATTTCCCCGCGCTCTACGCGGCGAACACCACCGACATGAAGTGGAAGAAGTTCTTCTACCACGAACTGTGCCTGCGGCTCGACCTCCATCCCTGCCCCGAACCGGCCTGCGCCGGCTGCGACAATTACGCGGCCTGCCACGGCGCGGAAACCGTGGCGGTGCTGTGGCGCTAGGCGCCGCCCGCCGTGCCCGCTGCGGTGCCCCCGGCCGCGCCCGCGGCATTCCGTAGCGCCCGCAGCCCTGTCACGATCGCGGCTGCCACTGCCAGTCCCGTATCTCGGGCAGGTCTTCGCCATGCTCGCCGATGTAGAGCTTGTGGCGCTGGAGGCTTGCCCAGTAGCGCGCCGTGGCCGTTTCCACCTCGCCGCTCAGGCGCGGGATGCGCGTGATGGCGTCCAGCGCGAGCTGGTAGCGGTCGAGATTGTTCAGCACGACCATGTCGAACGGCGTGGTGGTGGTGCCTTCCTCCTTGTAGCCGCGCACGTGCAGGTTGCCGTGGTTGCGGCGGCGGTAGGTGAGCTTGTGGATCATGGCCGGATAGCCGTGGAACGCGAAGATGATGGGCCGGTCGGTGGTGAACAGCGCGTCGAAGTCGTGGTCGCTCAGGCCGTGCGGGTGCTCCGAGACCGGCTGCAGCACCATCAGGTCGACCACGTTGACGACGCGGATGCGGATGTCGGGCACGTACTGCCGCAGCAGGCTGACCGCGGCCAGCGTCTCCAGCGTGGGCACGTCGCCCGCGCAGGCCATCACCACGTCCGGGTCGCCGCCGTCGTTGCTCGCCCATTGCCAGATGCCGGCGCCGGCGGCGCAGTGGCCGACGGCGGCGTCCATGTCCAGCCACTGCCACTCGGGCTGCTTGCCGGCAATCATCACGTTGATGTAGTTGCGGCTGCGCAGGCAGTGGTCGGCCACCGCGAGCAGGCAGTTGGCGTCGGGCGGCAGATAGATGCGGACGATCTCCGCCTTCTTGTTCACCACCGCGTCGATGAAGCCGGGGTCCTGGTGCGAGAAGCCATTGTGGTCCTGGCGCCAGACGTGCGAGGTCAGCAGGTAGTTGAGCGAGGCGACCGGCTTGCGCCACGGCACCTGCTTGCTCACCTTGAGCCACTTGGCGTGCTGGTTGAACATCGAGTCGATGACGTGGATGAAGGCTTCGTAGCAGGACAGCAGGCCGTGCCGCCCGGTCAGCAGGTAGCCTTCCAGCCAGCCCTGGCACAGGTTCTCGCTGAGCACCTCCATGACGCGGCCCTCGGCGCTCAGGTCGAGGTCGACCTCCTCCACCTCGGCCATCCACGTCTTGCCGGTGACGTCGAAGACCGCTTCGAGCCGGTTGGAGGCGGTCTCGTCCGGGCCGAACAGGCGGAAGTTGCCTTGCGCGAGGTTCAGGCGCATCACGTCGCGCAGGAAGCCGCCGAGGTTGCGCGTCGCCTCGGCCTTGACGCTGCCGGGCAGCGGCACCGCCACCGCGTAGTCGCGCATGTGCGGCATCGACAGCGGCACCAGCAGCTCGCCGCCGTTGGCATGCAGGTTGAAGCCCATGCGGCGGTGGCCGGTGGGCGCCAGGCGGGCCAGTTCGTCGCGGAGTTTCCCCTGTTCGTCGAACAGCTCGCGCGGCTGGTAGCTTTGCATCCATGCCTCGAGCTGATGCAGGTGGCCGGGCCTGGCGAGATCGGCAATGGGCACCTGGTGCGCGCGCCAGGTGCCTTCCACCGGCAGGCCGTCGACGAACTTCGGGCCGGTCCAGCCTTTCGGCGTGCACATGACGATCATCGGCCAGCGCGGCCGCGCGCAGGCGCCCGCGCGGCCCGGGGCGCGCGCCTCGGCCTGGATGCGCCGGATCTGCGCCAGCGCCTGGTCGAGCGCGGCGGCGAGCGCCTGGTGCACGAGCGTGGCATCGCTGCCCTCGACGAAGCAGGGCTCGTGCCCGTAGCCGCGCAGCAGCTCGGTGAGTTCCTGGCGGCCGATGCGGGCCAGGATGGTCGGATTGGCGATCTTGAAGCCGTTGAGGTGGAGGATCGGCAGGACGGCGCCGTCGCGCGCCGGGTTCAGGAATTTGTTCGAGTGCCAGCTCGCCGCGAGCGTGGCGGTCTCCGCCTCGCCGTCGCCGACCACGCAGGCGACGATCAGGCCGGGGTTGTCGAAGGCGGCGCCGTAGGCATGCACCAGCGCGTAGCCGAGCTCGCCCCCTTCGTGGATGGAGCCGGGCGTTTCCGGCGCGACATGGCTCGGAATGCCGTTGGGCCAGGAGAACTGCCGGAACAGCCGCTCCATGCCGCCGCGGTTGCGCTCTATGGCCGGGTAGCGCTCCGTGTACGAGCCTTCGAGGTAGGTCTGCGCCACGATGCCGGGGCCGCCGTGGCCCGGGCCCATCACGTACATCATGTCCAGGCCATGTTCGTTGATGAGCCGGTTGAGGTGGACGTAGATCAGGTTCAGGCCCGGCGTGGTGCCCCAGTGCCCCAGCAGGCGAGGCTTGGTGTGCGCGAGGGTGAGCGGGACCTCCAGCAGCGCGTTGGACTGCAGGTAGATCTGGCCCACGGACAGGTAGTTCGCGGCGCGCCAGTAGGCGTGCATGCCGGCGAGCAGGGCGGGCGAAAGCGGATTTTGGGCAGGCGTCATGGCGGGTCGCTTGAGGACATTCAGGGACATCGAGGAACATCGACGGGCATCGGAAGACAACAGCCGGCACCATGCGCGACAACGATGTGCGCGTCGGTACGCAGCCGTACCAGGTACCGCGCGGCCGCCTTTGCCGGCGGGCCCGGCGCCGCTACCGTACAGACGGCGGCGCCGATGCCGTGCACGCTACGGTTCCCTGACATGAAAGGTAGACCATGATGAGAACCGATACGCAATTGCAGCGAGATGTGATGGCCGAGTTACGCTGGGAGTCGTCGATCAACGCGGCGCAGATCGGCGTGGAGGTCAGCGACGGCGTCGTGACGCTGGCCGGCCACGTGGGCAGCTTTGCCGAGAAGCACAGCGCGGAGCGCGCGGTCCAGCGCGTCAAGGGGGTGAAGGCCCTGGCCGTCGAGATCGACGTGCGGCTGACCGGCGCCAGCGAGAGAAACGACGTGGACATCGCGCGCACGGCGAAGAACGTCCTGGAGTGGACTTCGTTCGTGCCGAAGGACAGCGTGGACGTGATGGTGGAGAACGGGTGGATCACGCTGTCGGGGCTGGTCGGCTGGGACCATCAGAAGCAGGCCGCCGTCGCCGCGGTGCGCGACCTGATGGGCGTGCGCGGGGTCAGCAACCAGATCGAAGTCCGTTCGCCGGTATCGATCGGCGCCGTCAGGGCCGACATCGAGGCCGCGCTGACCCGGCGCTCCACCTCGGAGGCGCGGGATATCGCGGTATCCGTCAAGGGCACCGAGGTGACGCTGACGGGCACCGTCCACACCTGGTCCGAGCGCGAATTGCTGACGCACGCCGCGTGGAGCACGCCCGGCGTCTGCCGCGTGGTGGACAAGATTTCGATCGTCGACTGACTTTGGCCGGTCGGGCAGTGTCGGGGGTTTGCTCCCCTCTCCCATTTGTGGGAGAGGGGCCGGGGAAGAGGGCCGGCGCCCCTACGAAGCCGTCGCCCCCAGCATCAGCGAGCCCATGCCGTCCTCCGCGCCCCGGGCCGGCACCGACAACGGCGCCTGCTGCCCCGGCGCGACATAGGCCGCTTCCAGCAGCGCGCGCGTGTAGTCATGTTGCGGCCGGTCGAAGATGTCGGACACGCTGCCTTGCTCGACGATCCGCCCCTGATGCATGACGACGATGCGGTCCGCCACCTCCGACACCGCGGCCAGGTTGTGCGAGACGAAGAAACACGCAAAGCCGTGCTGCGCCTGCAGTTGCCGGAACAAGGTCAGCACCTGCTTCTGGATGGTCATGTCGAGCGCGGACACCGGTTCGTCCGCCACCACCAGCGCGGGCCGGCGGATCAGCGCGCGCGCGATGGCCACGCGCTGGCGCTGGCCGCCGGAGAGCGCGTGCGGATAGCGCTCGCCGAGCCCGTCCAGCCCCACTTCGGCCAGCATGGCGTCCACGCGCTCGCGGCGCTGGGCGCGCGTGAGCGGCTCGCCGTGGTTGAGCGGCTCGGCCACGATGTCGCCGATGCGCTGGCGCGGATCGAGCGACGAGTACGGGTCCTGGAACACCATCTGGCAGGCCAGCCGGAAGTCGCGCCGGCCTTGCCGGCCGCCGCTGCCGACCGGCTGGCCGCGGAACAGGATCTCGCCGCCTTCGAGCGGCAGCAGGCCGATCATGGCGCGCCCGAGCGTGGTCTTGCCCGAGCCCGAGCCGCCCACCACCGCCACCACTTCGCCGGGACGAATCGCCAGCGAGACCTGGTCCACGGCCCGCTTGGCGGCGCTGCGCGAGAACAGCCGCTGGGTGCCGGGGTAGCCCACCGAGACGTTGCGCGCTTCGATCACCGGCGGCGCGTCGGCCACGGCGGGGCGGCCGTCGTCGCGCCGGGGCAGCGCGGCGATCAGGCTGCGGGTGTAGGCCTCGCGCGGGTTGCGCAGTACCTCGGCGGCGGGGCCGGACTCGACCTGGTCGCCGCGCTTGAGCACCAGCACGCTGTCCGCGTAGTGCGCCACCAGTTGCAGGTCGTGCGTGACCAGCAGCACGGCGGTGCCGCTGGTGCGCGTGAGGTCGGCCATGATCTGCATGACTTCGCGCTGGCTGAGCGCGTCCAGCGCGGTGGTGGGCTCGTCGGCGATCAGCAGGCGCGGCTTGAGCAGCATCACCGAGGCCAGCATGATGCGCTGGCGCATGCCGCCCGAGAACACGTGCGGGTAGGACGCCATGCAGCCTTCGGGGTCGGCGATCTGCACGCGCGCGAGCATGGCCACGGCGCGCTCGCGCGCGGCCTGCACGGGGATCTTCTCGTGCAGCATCAGGCCTTCGCAGAGCTGCGCGCCCACCGTCATGGCCGGGTTGAGCGAGACCATCGGTTCCTGGAACACCATGCCCGCGACCTGCCCGCGCAGCGAGCGCATGCCGCGGTCCGGCAGCGTGGCGATGTCGTGGCCGGCCAGCATGATGGTGCCGCCGGTCTGGCGCACCTGCGACGGCAGCAGGCGCATCACGGCGCGCCCGGCCAGCGTCTTGCCGCTGCCGGATTCGCCCACCAGCGCGAGCACCTCGCCCTGCGCGATGTCGAAGGAGACGCCGTTGAGGATGCGCGCGCCGGCGGCGCTGCGCAGCGTCAGGCCGCGCACGCTGAGCAGCGGGCCGCCCTGGGCGGGCGCCGGCGCCGGTTGCGGGTCGAGCGTGTGGGAGTCCATCCTGGAATTCATCCTTGCTCCATGCGGGGGTCGAGCCAGTCGCGCAGTGCGTCGCCCAGCAGGTTGATGCCGAGCAGCGTCAGCGCGATGCATACGCCGGGCGCGATGCCCAGCCAGGCGGCGGATTCGATGTAGGGGCGGCCCGAGGACAGCATGTTGCCCCACGTCGGCGCGGGCGGCGGCACGCCCAGGCCGAGGAAGCTCAGCGCGCTTTCGGCCAGCACCACCCAGCCGAACATCGACGTGCCGAGCACCATCAGGGGCGCGGCGCAGTTGGGCAGGATGTGGCGCAGCATGGTGACGAGCTCGCTGTTGCCGATCACGCGCGAGGCTTCCACGTATTCCTTCTCGCGCAGCGACAGCACGGTGCCGCGCACCAGCCGCACCGCGGTGGGGGTGTAGGCCAGGCCCAGCGCCAGCACGATGCCGTACTTGTTGGCGCCGGTGATGACCATGATGCCCAGCGCCAGCAGGATGCCGGGGAAGGCGAGCAGGGCGTCGTTGAAGACCATCATCACGCGGTCGATGCGGCCGCGGAAGTAGCCGGCGATCAGTCCGAGCAGCGTGCCGAGCAGCAGGGCCACCAGCACGGTCAGCGCGGCCACCAGCAGGCTGGCGCCGGCGCCGGCCAGCAGGCGCGAGAGGATGTCGCGGCCGAACTCGTCGGTGCCGAGCCAGTGCAGGTTGCTGGGCGGCTTGAGCCGCATGCGCAGGTTCAGGCGCAGGGGGTTGTAGGGCGTCCAGAGCACGGACAGCAGCGCCATCGCCGTCACCGTGGCCACCAGCAGGCCGCCCACCAGTGCGTTGGTGCGTAGTTTCATGATGTCGCGACCCGCGGATCGAAGAGAGGGTAGAAGAGGTCCACCACCAGGTTGACCAGCACGTACACGCCCGCGGTAAACAGCAGGCAGCCCTGCACCACCGGGTAGTCGCGCGCGAAGATGGCGTCCACCAGCAGGCGGCCCAGGCCGGGCAGCGTGAACACGGTCTCCAGCACGGCGATGCCGCCGAGCAGGTTGCCCAGCACGAGGCCGATCAGCGTCCAGGTGGGCGCGAACGCGTTGGGCAGCACGTGGCGCAGCAGCACGCGGAACTCGGACAGGCCCTTGGCGCGGGCATGGGTCACGTATTCCAGCCGCAGCGTCTCGATGGCGCTGGAGCGGGCCATGCGGGTGAGCACGCCCATCTCGATCAGCGTGAGCGTGATGACCGGCAGCACCAGGTAGCTGGCGGCGGCGCGCCAGTCCTGGGCGAAGGTGACGTAGCCCACCACCGGCACCCAGCCCAGCTTGAGGCCGACGAACAGCAGCAACAGCAGGCCCAGCCAGAAGCTGGGGATCGACAGGAAGAAGGTGGCGCCGGCCACGATCACCGTATCGGTCAGCGAGTTCTGCTTCCACGCGGCGAACAGCCCGGCCGGCACCGCCAGCAGGGCGGCCGCGCCCACCGCCACCAGCACGATGGCGGCGCTGACCTGGAAGCGCTCGAGCAGCAGCGGCAGCACGGCCTCGCCGCTGCTCAGCGAGTGGCCGAAGTCGCCGCTGGCCATGTGCGAGAGCCACAGGCCGAACTGCACGGGGATGGGTTTGTCGAGGCCGAACTGGGCGCGCAGGTCGGCCACTTGTTCGGCGGTGCCGGCGTCGCCGAGGATGATCTGGGCCGGGTCGCCGGGGATCAGTCGCATCAGCACGAACACCAGCACCGCGACCAGCAGCAGCGTGGGCAGCGTCCACAGCACGCGTCTGAGCAGGTACAGCAGGAAGGACGAAGACAAGGGGGGCTCCGGTTATTGCATCTGGCTGTAAGGCATGCGGGGCGAAGGCGGCGCTAGCGCCCGGCCAGCGACACGCCCCAGGCGCGCGGCTGGCCCATCGGCCAGCCCTTGTAGCCCTTGACGTAGTCGCGCGCGGCGCTGGTGCGCATCTCCGAGTAGAAGAACACCGCCGGCACGTCCTGCATCAGGCGCGCGTCCAGGCTGTCGAAGATGGCCTGGCGCTGCGCGCGGTCGGTGGTGTTCATGCTCTCGCCCACCAGGCGGATGGCTTCGGGCGTCTCCCACACCTTGCGCGGTTGCTTGTCCTTGGGGCCGGTGATCATCTCGTAGGAGAGCGACGCGTCGAGCCGCGCGGAGTAGGTGAAGGCCATGGCCTGGAAGTCGCCGCGGTTGTAGCGGTCGAGCAGGGTGGCCCAGTCCAGCACTTCCACGTCCACCTTGAGGCCGGCCTCGCCGGCCATGGCCTGCGTCAGCACGGCCATGTCGAACAGCGAGTTGTAGCGCTTGGTGGCCAGGATCTTGATAGTCTGGCCGCGGTAGCCGGCCTCGGCCAGCAGCTTGCGCGCGGCGGCGATGTCGCGCCCCGGCATGGCGGACTGCGCACGGCTGTAGAAGGGGCTGGCGCGCGGAATGACGGAGCGGTTCGGCAGCGCGGTGCCTTCGGTGAGGGCGTCCACCATCTCCGGCACGTCGAGCGTGAGCGCCAGCGCGCGGCGGATGCGCACGTCCTTGAGCAGCGGGTCGCGGGTCTGGAACAGCAGGCCGTTGAGGGTCATGGTGGGCATGCTCTGCATCACCAGCTCGGGGTGCCTGCGGTATTCCGGCAGGTCGTTGTCTTCCACGTCGAAGATCAGGTCCACGCCGCCGGACAGCAGCGCGGCCTTGGAGGCGGCCACGTCGGGGATGACGACGAAGCGCACCTTGGCCACCTCGGCGGTCTTGTTGCCGGTGTTGCCGTCGCGCTTGCCCGGCAGCGCCGCGTAGCCGGGGTTGCGCACGAGGTCGATGTACTGGCCGCGCTTCCACTCGGCGAGCTTGAACGGGCCGGTGCCGACCGGTTCGCGCCACTTGCCGTCGGGGCCGACGGAGCTGCGGTGGTAGATGCCGGTGCCGCCGCAGTCGGGGCGCGCCAGCGTTTCCAGGAACAGCGCGGAGGGGCGGTCCAGCGTGTAGACCACGGTCAGCGGGTCTTTCGCTTCCACCTTGAGCACCTTGGCCTGGCCGCGGCCGTCGAACTCGGACAGGCAGCGCCAGTTGTTGGCCGGCGTCATGTAGCGGTTCCAGGCGAACACCACGTCGTCGGCCGTGACCGGCGCGCCGTTATGGAATTTCAGGCCCGGGCGCAGCGCGAAGGTGTAGGTCAGACCGTCCGGCGAGGCGGTCACGCTCTGCGCCAGCAGCGGGCCCACGCTGGTGTCCTCGCGGAACGCCACCAGGCCTTCGACGATGTGCGAGACCACCGCATCGGTGTTGGCGTCGCGGTTGATGCCGGGGTCGGTGGAGCGGATATCCGCGTTCAGGCGGATGCGCAGGGTGTCCTGCGCCGGCTGGGCGTGCAGGGCGGGCGCGCCCGCGGCCAGGCACGCCGCCACGGTGAATATGGCCGTCAGCAGCCGCGTCAGCGGCCGTGCGGCGGTTTTTCGTCTCGTCTCCATCTCTCCTCCGGCCGCCTCAGGCGGCGACTGCCCGCCGGTGGGCGGGGGCCGCGCCATCCGCGCGCGGCGGTTGAATTTCCATGTCCAGAGTGAAGGTGGCGAAGGCGGGATGCAGCGCAGGCAGCATCGATACCTCCATCACGCCCAGTTCCGGCTCCATCACGATCATCGCCACCGTGGCCGACAGGTTGTTGCTCGCGTTCGGGCGCGGCGGGCGGCACACCGAATACGGGGTTTCGAAATCGTCGAACAGCGCGCGCTTGATGGTGTCCACGGTGATGTTGCCGATATGCGGCTGCACCAGCTGGCGCACGCGTTCGTCGCGGTAGAGCGAGTCCGGCATCTTCTGGATGCCGAGGTCGCGCAGCTTGGACAGCGCCACCGGGCTTTGCCAGTGGTTGGCGTGCACGATCACGCCGCGCTCGGGCAGCACCTGGAAGGTCTCGTCGGGCGCGCACTCGAAGTCGATGGCCACGCCGCCGGCGTGCGCCACCATCATATTGTTGGCCGCCGACTTGGCGGTCACGTACACCGACTGCATGGCGAAGGCCAGGCGCCGCTGCTCCAGCACCTTGCGGCGGATCAACGCCAGCGGCACGCCGAGCGTGCGGTAGTCGCGCTCGCACTCGAGGTAGTTGGCGGTGATCGAGATGCCGGCCGCGTTCATGCCCGAGCGGGCCAGCGCGCCGGCTTCGGTGAAGGTGAGGTAGTCGGGGCCGTCTTCGCGGTGCACCTTGAGCACGACCGACGATTCGGCGCATTCCGCCTTCCAGTCCCAGTTCTGGGCGTGGATGACGCGGCCGCTGGCGGTGGCGCCGGGCAGCGCCACCACGCCGGTGCAGCCGTCCGGGTCCAGCGGCACCGGCTGCTGGTTGCGCATGCGGTCGGCCAGCTTGAGCACCTCGGTGCGCGCGTTGAGCATGACGATGGCGGCGTACTCCACCTGCGCGCCTTCGGCGATGCCCTGCATTTCCTCGATATAGGTCGCGTCGAACGCGGCAATGGTGGGCTCGAAGGTCGCCACGATCTTGCGCAGCTCGGGCCAGCCCAGCTTGTTGCTTTCCAGTTGCCGCGCATAGTGCTCGATGCCGCGCTTGATGCGCGCCGCGGCCTGCTCGCCATATTGCCGGCCGCGTTCGCGCGGCGCGCCGCTGACCTCGATCAGCGGGCAGTGGGGAACAGTGTCATGGAAGTCGGGATGGTCGGGACGGCTGGGCATGGGAGCGTTCTCGGAGTCGGGTATCGCGGCAGCGTCGGCGGGTCCGGCGCTGTCGCTATGGTGTAACAGCGGTGTGCTGTGGGTTGTGCTGCGAAGAAGTGTATTTTGTCGTTATAAAAAAATCAATGGATACTTCACCGATGTTGCCGGCGCCCGCCGCCGCGCAGCCCGGACCCCGGCAAGCCGCCACCGGCGCCCCGGCGCGCGACATTTCCCCTGCGGCAATGTAAAGACATCAGATGGCGCTCCCGCCGGGATTCTTGCCGGCGCCCCGTGGCGGCCCTCCCTTCCTGCCCTTCATTCCCCTCCCGACCTGTCATTTCGTAGCGTCCCGCGCTCGAAATGCAGTATTTATAGTATTTTGTTTTCACAATAGACACTTCATATTGGCGTCACTCGCTGAAACAATGGACGCGTCAATTGACGAAATCACGACATTGCGGGGGACTGGGATGCCGGCATGAGCCGTTTGGGGCGCATGCCAGTTTCCTTCGTGCGTCCTTGTCCTCTGAATAGAACATCCTGTCACGCAAAAAAACACATGACGCCGGGGTCTCACCGGCGCGGTGTGGCTTGCGCCGGACAGGGGCTTGCACACGCCGGCACGAGCCAGACCGGCACTCGATTTTTACAACGAGGGGAAACCGAGAGCATGAAGAAAGACAAGTTGGTGGTGGCAGCCTTTGCGGGGCTGCTTGGCAGCGGCGCGTTCGCGCAGTCGTCGGTGACGCTGTATGGGGTGGCCGACGTCGGCGTGGAATTTGCCAATCATCAGAAGGGCGCCGGCGACAGCGTGGTGCGGATGCAGTCGGGCAACCTGTCCGGCTCGCGCTGGGGGCTGCGCGGGGCGGAAGACCTCGGCGGCGGCATGCGGGCCATCTTCGCGCTGGAAAGCGGCTACAACGTCGACGACGGCAAGAGCGGGCAGAGCGGCCGGCTGTTCGGGCGCCAGGCATGGGTGGGGCTGGATACCGCCTATGGCTCGCTGACGCTGGGCCGGCACAACACGCCGATGTACGACATCGGCGTCCAGTACGATCCGATGGGCATTTCCACGCGCTACTCGATCGGGGTGCAGGACGATGTCTTCCAGTCGCGCGCGGACAATTCGCTCAAGTACACGGGCAAGTTCGGCCCGGTGACGGCCAAGCTGCTGTACAGCTTCGGCGCGGACGGCACCGCCGGCACCAATGGCGAAGTGCCGGGACATTTCAAGGTCGGTCGCGAATACGGCGCCAGCCTCGCCTACGAGAGCGGGCCGCTGGCCGTGGCCGCCGTCTACGACGAGCAGAACGGCGACACCGTGGCGACCGAGAGCGACAAGACGCGCAAGACGGCACTGGTCGGCACCTACGTCATCGGGCCCACCAAGACCTACCTGGGCTACCGCTACGGACGCACCATGACGGCGCCCCTGAACCAGACCTCGAACCTGTACTGGGCGGGCGTGCAGTGGGACATCACCTCGGCATGGTCGGTGACGGGTGCCGCCTACTACCAGGACTTCCGCGCCTCCGGCGCCGATCCGTGGCTGTTCATCGTGTCGGCGGACTATTCGTTCTCGCGCCGCACGGACGTCTACCTGAACGTGGTCTACACGCGCAACAAGGATGGCTCCGACCTGGGCACCGGCGGCTTCGGCTCGACCGTGCCGGGCAAGAACCAGACCGGCGTGCTGCTGGGTATCCGGCAGAAGTTCTGACGGCGCAATGAAGGCGGGTCAGGTTCGCCGCGCCTCGCGCGCGGCGGGAACCTGGCCCAGGCGCCGTGCGCCGCGGATCGTCGGCAAGCACGGTGTCGACTATTCTCCCCTGCATCGCATCCCGGACACGCGGCCGCTACGCTCCCCGGTCCGCCCCTCGTCCCTCGACGGCATGCCGGCGCCGTGTATCGACGGCTTCTTAAGCATCGTTGATAAAGCTATTCATGGAATGTCATTGGACTGCCTTGATACCGCTACCTAGAATCCTGCCAACCGCAGGGCTTGCGGGTGAGACAGGGAACAAGACAGAACACATGACAGAGCAGACATCCCAGAAGAACCAGGCACAGGCGCTGGATGGCATTCGGGTCCTCGATCTCGGCACGTTCGTCGCTGGCCCGTTTTGCACGACCATCCTGGCGGAATTCGGCGCCGAGGTGATCAAGGTGGAGCCGCCCGGAACGGGGGATTCGCTGCGGCGCTTCGGCACGCACACCGCCTGCGGCGACACCTTGATGTGGCTCAACGAGAGCCGCAACAAAAAGTGCGTGACGCTCAATCTGCGCGACCCCAAGGGGCAGGAGGTCCTCAAGCGCCTGGCGGCGTGCAGCGACGTGATCGTGGAGAACTACCGGCCCGGGGTGCTGGAGCGCTGGGGCCTGCCGTGGGAGGAGATCCAGCGGCTCAACCCGCGCGCCATCCTGGTCCGCATCTCGGCGTACGGCCAGGAAGGCCCGTACCGCGGCCGGCCGGGTTTCGCGCGGGTGGCGCACGCTTTCTCGGGGCTCGCCTATCTCGCCGGCGAGCCGGGCCGCACGCCGGTCACGCCGGGGTCCACGTCGCTTGCCGACTACGGCTCGGGCTTGTATGGCGCCGTCGGGGTGCTGCTGGCGCTGCGCGCGCGGGAGCGCACGGGCGTGGGCCAGGTGGTCGATCTCGCGCTCTACGAGTCCATGTTCCGGGTCCTGGACGAGATGGTGCCGGTCTACCAGCAGACCGGCGTCGTGCGCGAGCGGCAGGGCGCGGACACGGTGAACGTGGTGCCGCACAGCCACTACCAGACCCGCGATGGCAAATGGGTGGCCATCGCCTGCACCAACGACAAGATCTTCGCGCGGCTGGCGGTGGTCATGGGCGAGCCGGAACTGGCGGAGCCCGAGCGCTGGGGCCCGGTCGAGCGCCGCCTGGCGCAGCGCGCGGCGGTCAATGCGCGCGTGGCGTCCTGGGCCGCGTCGGTCGATTGCGCCGACCTGCTCGCGCAATGCGACGCGGGCGGCGTGCCCGCGGCCACGCTGTACAGCGTGGCCGACATCTTCGAGGACCCGCAGTACGCGCTGCGCGAGAACATCAAGACGGTGCCGTCGCGCGCGGGTCCGGTGGCCGTGCAGAACGTCATCCCCAAGCTGTCCGCGACGCCGGGCGGGATCAACTGGCTGGGCCCGGCGCTGGGGGAACACAACGCAGCGGTCTTCCAGGAACTGCTCGGCATGAGCGCCGGCGAACTCGATGCCATGCGGGAGGCCGGGATCATGTAACACCGCCGCGCGGCGGCGCCAGGACAAATAAAACGCATCAGGAGACAAACCATGGAAAGACGCAGGTTCATGCGGGCCGCCGCCGCCGCGCTTGTCGCGCCGCTCGGCCAGTGGGCGGCGCACGCGCAGACGTGGCCCGACAAGCCGGTCAGGCTGCTGGTGCCGACGCCGCCCGGCAACGCCCTCGACATCTCGGCGCGGCTGCTGGGCGACCGGCTGGCGCAGCGCTGGAAGCAGGCGGTCGTCGTCGACAACCGGCCCGGCGGCAGCGGCCTGCCCGCCATGATCGCGGGCAAGACCGCCGCCCCGGACGGCTACACCATCATCGTGGCGCCGTCGTCGACCATGGCCATCAACCCCGGCCTCTATCCCAAGCTGCCTTACGATCCGCGCGAGAATTTCGATACGGTGGGCGGCATCTACCTGGCGCCGATCATGCTGGTGGCGGGCAATGCCTCGCCATACCATTCGCTGGCCGACGTCGTGGCGGCGGCGCGCAAGGAGCCGGGCAAGCTGGCCATCGCCATCGGCGGGCCGCCGGGCACCACGCAGCATCTTTCGGCCGAGCTGTTCCGCTTCCGGGCGGGCCTGCAGGTCATCAACGTGCCGTACAAGGGAAGCGGGCCGGCCATGCAGGACCTGCTGGGAGGCCAGGTCGGGCTGCTGTTCGACAGCGTGGCCTCGGCGCTGCCGCAGATCAAGGCAGGCGCGCTGCGCCCCATCGCCGTGGCCAGCGCGCAGCGCATGCCCCAGTTGCCGAACGTGCCCACCATCGCCGAATCGGGCTATCCCGGCTTCGAGGCGGTGAGCTGGGGCGGGCTGGCCGTGCCCAGGGGCACGCCGCAGGCCGTCATCGACCGCATCGGCGAGGACACCCGCGCCATCGTCAACGATCCGGCGGTGCGCGAGCAGATGCTCTCGCGCGGCCTGTTGCCCGATCCCCGGGGCGCGGCCGACTGGAGCCGCTTCATCGATTCGGAAATCGTCAAGTGGGGCGAACTCATCAAGTCCGCCCACATCACCGTGGAGTAGCGCACAGACATGCCGGCCCAGCATTCCTTCCTGTTTGTCCCCGCCACGCAGCCGCAGCGTTTCCCCAAGGCGGCCGCCAGCGGCGCGCATGCCGTGATCGTCGACCTCGAGGACGCCGTGGCGCCGCCCGACAAGGAGCGCGCGCGCGCCGTCTTCGCGGCCGAGGCCGCGGCCCTGCGGGCCTTGTGCGACAGCGCGGGCTGCGAGCTGCTGGTGCGGATCAATGCCCACGGCAGCGCATGGCATGCGCAGGACGTGCAGGCCTGCGCCGGCCTGCCGGTCCACGGCGTGGTGGTGCCCAAGCCGGACGACCTGGTCGTGCTGGCGGCCCTGGCGCGGGCGGTGGGGACGGCGCGCGCGCTTTACCTGCTGGTCGAGTCGGCCGCGGGCTTCCTGCATCTGGCCGACATCGCCCGCACGCCCGGCGTGCGCAGGCTGATGCTGGGCGCGGCCGACCTGATGCTCGACATCGGGCTGCCCGACGACGATGCGCCACTCCATCATTTCCGCTCGCAGCTGGCGCTGCACTCGCGGCTGGCCGGATTGCCGCCGCCGGTGGATGGCGTGTGCCTGGCGCTGGACGATCCCGGGCGGCTGGAGCAGGAGATCGGGCGCGCCAAGCGCTTCGGCTTCGGCGCGAAGCTGTGCGTCCATCCTACCCAGATCGACGCCGTCAACCGGGGCTTCCTGCCGCCGGCGGCCGAATGCGAATGGGCGCGCCGCGTGGTCGAGGCGGCAGCCGGCGCCGGCGGGGCGGCGGTCAAGGTCGATGGCCGGCTGGTGGATGCGCCGATCATCGAGCAGGCGCGGCGGGTCCTGGCGGCGGCCGGCTAGCCGCCTCCGCCTCCGCCTCCGCCTGATGGGGGATGCCCGGGTTTGCAGGGCCGGGAAGTTGTTTCAGAATGGCACGCAGGGGTCCTGGCCAGCGCGGGCTTGCTTGCCGTGCCGCGCAACGGCGCCGGGATTTTCTTGCAACGACTTCCAACCCCCCGCCCACATGGGAACGCCCGTGGACCTACAGCACTTACGCGCCTTCGAGGCGATCGCGCGTGAGGGCAATCTCACCCGCGCGGCCGAAAGCCTGCATCTGACGCAACCGGCGGTGAGCATGCAGATCAAGAGCCTGCAGGAGTTGCTGCAGGTGACCCTGTTCGTGCGCACCGGGCGCGGGCTCATGCTCAGCCCGCAGGGCCAGGCGCTGGTGCCGGCCGCGCGCAAGATCCTGGAGGCCGTGGAGGAATTCGGCCGCGCCGCCGAGGCCATGCGCAGCGCCGCCTACGGGACGCTGGGCCTGGGCACCATCCTCAACCCCGAGGTCATCCGCCTGGGCGCCTGCCTGCAGTACCTGGTGGCGCATCATCCGAACGTGCAGCCGCGGCTGCGCCATGGCATGTCGGGCTGGGTCCTGAGCCAGGTTCGCGGCGGCGCGCTGGACGCGGCGTTCTACCTCGGCCCGCCGGGCGAGGTCGGCTCGGGCGACGACATCTGCGCGCTCAAGCTGCGCGCCATCCACTACTACGTCATCGCGCCGCGCGGCTGGGATGCGCGGGTGGCCGGCAAGAGCTGGGCCGAGGTGGCGCTGCTGCCGTGGGTCTGGACGCACGAGCATTCGACCCATCACCGCATGCTGAGCCGCAAGTTCGGCGAGCTGGGCGTGCGTCCGCTGGTGGCGGCCGAAGTGGACCTGGAGGCGTCGATGGTGGACCTGGTGGTGTCGGGCGTCGGCCTCTCGCTGGCCCGCGATTCGGTGGCGCTGCGCGTCGCCCAGTCGCACGGGCTGGTGGTGGCGCAGGCGCTCACGCTGACCGCGGATCTCTCGTTCATCGCGCTGGCCCGGCGCATGGAGGACCCGGTGGTGAGCGCGGCCTTCGCCGCCGTGCGCGCCACATATGGGTGAAGCGGCGGGCGAGGCGCCACGGAGCGCGGGCCCCGTGCGTCAATCCAGCCACACCCGGTTCAGCGCGCCCAGCGCCTCCACGATCAGGGGCTCCTGCAGCCGGGACGCCAGGCAGACGAATTGCAGCTCGCAGCCGATGCGCACCCGGTCCGCCACGGCGAGTCCCGAGGTCTGGCTTTCGCGCATGGCGGTGGCGTCGCGCACCAGGCTGAGCCCGACCCCCGATTTGATGAGATCCAGCATGGACGGCTCCTGGTCCACCAGCGCGGTGCGGCGCGGCGCCAGTCCGCGCGGGCCGAAGATGCCCGCCAGCAGGCGCGAATGCACGGATTCCGGCGGCGTCGCCAGCCAGGGCAGGGCGGCCAGGGTCTCCCAGTCGCAGCCGGCGACCTGCGGCCCCCAGCCGGCCGGGGCGACCACCCGGTATTCGAAGCGCGTCAGCGTGCGCACCATCAGGTCCGGCTGCAGCTGGTGCGTGGCTTCCCGGTCGGGGCTCAGGTAGAAGCAGGCATCGAGGCTGCCCTGTTGCAGCTGGGCCATCACGCTGCCGCTCATGCCGTGGCGCAGTTCGGTCTCGATCTGCGGCGCCGACCGGACCAGTTGCCCGAGCCAGTCGCCCAGGCGGATGAACGAGGGCTCGAGGATGGTGCCGATGCGCAGCTTGCCGCGCACCGTGCCGTGCAGCCGGCTCACGGCATTGGCGAGGTCCTGGACCGCATGCAAGGCGCGCTCTGCCTGCGGCAGCAGCGCGGCGCCGTCCGCGCTCAACACCAGGCCGTGGGCGGTGCGGTGAAACAGCGTCAGGCCCGTGATCTCCGCCATGCGCTTGAGCTGGAGGCTGACCGCCGGCTGCGAGCGGTGCATCTGTCCGGCCGCCTTGGAGACGTTGCCCTCGCGCGCCACCGCGACGAATACCCGAAGCGTCTGCAGATCCAGATTGGCCGGATTCATATTTGCTAAACCTATATCTCAGATTGCCGAAACTCAATGGATTTCGGGATATCGCGGGAGGAAACTACACGCACCGACATAACGATTTTAGCGCGGCAAATAAAGCTGCCATCCGGAGACAGCGTCGTGACCCACCGCACCGATTCCACCTTCGACTACATCGTCATCGGCGCCGGCACCGCCGGCGCGCTGATGGCCAACCGGCTCAGCGCGGACCGCGGCCGGCGCGTGCTGCTCATCGAAGCCGGCGGCAAGGACGACTATCACTGGATCCACATTCCGGTCGGCTATCTGTATTGCATCGGCAACCCGCGCACCGACTGGCTCTACCATACCGAGCCGGACGCGGGCCTCAACGGCCGGCGGCTGCGCTATCCGCGCGGCAAGACGCTGGGCGGCTGCTCGAGCATCAACGGCATGATCTACATGCGCGGGCAGTCGCGCGACTACGAGCAGTGGGCGCGGCTCACCGGCGACGACACCTGGCGCTGGGACAACGTGCTGCCGGCCTTCCGCCAGCACGAGGACCACTACCTGGGCGACACCCCGGAGGCCGACGCGGCGTTCGCCGCGTACCACGGCCACGGCGGCGAGTGGCGGGTGGAAAGGCAGCGCCTGCGCTGGGACATCCTCGACGCCTTCGCCGAAGCCGCGGCGCAGGCCGGCGTGCCGCACACCGGCGATTTCAACCGCGGCGACAACGAGGGCGTGGGCTACTTCCAGGTCAACCAGAAAGCCGGCTGGCGCTGGAACACCGCCAAGGCGTTCCTGCGGCCCGCCTGCCACGGCCGGCCCAACTTCACGCTGTGGACCGGCGCGCAGGTCGCGCGCCTGCTGGTGGAGCGGCGGCCGGACGGCAGCCTGCGCTGCACCGGCGCGCGCGTGTGGGACGGCAAGCAGATGGTCACCGCACGCGCCGCGCGCGAGGTGATCCTGTGCGCGGGCAGCATCGGCTCGCCGCAGATCCTGCAGCTCTCGGGCCTGGGGCCGGCCGCGTTGCTGCGCGAACACGGCATCGAGGTGCTGGCCGACCTGCCCGGCGTGGGCGGGAACCTGCAGGATCATCTGCAGATCCGCGCCGTGTACCGCATCGAGGGCGCGGCCACCCTCAACGTGCTGGCGTCCAGCCGGTGGGGCAAGGCGCGCATCGGCCTGCAATACCTGCTGTCGCGCAGCGGCCCCATGAGCATGGCCCCCTCGCAGCTGGGCGCCTTCACGCGCAGCTCGCCGGACCATGCCTGGCCCAATATCCAGTACCACGTCCAGCCGCTGTCGCTGGAGGCGTTCGGCGAGCCGCTGCATGCCTTCCCGGCCTTCACGGCCAGCGTCTGCAACCTGAACCCCACCAGCCGCGGCACCGTGCGCATCCGCAGCGGGGATTTCCGCCAGGCGCCGGCCATTGCGCCGAACTACCTGTCCACCGACGAGGACCGCAGGGTGGCGGCGGACTCGCTGCGCGTGACCCGCCGCATCGTCGGGCAGCCGGCGCTGGCCCGGTACCGCCCGCAGGAATACAAGCCCGGCCCGCAATACCGGACCGACGAGGATCTGGCCCGGCTGGCCGGCGACATCGCCACCACCATCTTCCATCCGGTGGGCACCGCGGCGATGGGCCACGACGACAACCCCATGGCCGTGCTGGACAGCCGGATGCGGGTGCGCGACGGCCGGGGCGGCCGCGTGGCCGGCCTGCGCGTGGTCGACGCCAGCGCGATGCCGTCGATCACCAGCGGCAACACCAACAGTCCCACCCTGATGATGGCCGAGAAGGCGGCGGGCTGGGTGCGGGCGCAGGCCGGCGGGCGCTGACCCGTGCGCCCGGCGCGCCTCGCATGGGTGCCGGGGAGGCGGGGGAGCCGGGGGCATTCCCCGTGATGGGAGGCTGAAGAGACACTTTTCTCATGCGGGAAGCATGTCCGGGGCACCGCACACCGGTGGGCGCGAGGGCGACATCCGCAACACCGCGGGGACCGCGCCCGCTAGAATGCAGTCCTTGTTCCGAGGATTTTCGACATTGCGGCCCGCCGGGCGGCAACGCCCGCATGCGGGCGCCGCGCGACCTCGACACGCCACGAAGCCCCGGACCGGCGCTGCGCGCAGCGCTTGCGCCGGCCCCGGCAGTGCCCCGCCCACGATGCTAAAGATCCCCTTGCCAGCTTCTCCGCTGGAACGCCGCTTTGCGCTGCTTGCCGCCACTCTGGGCCTCGTCTTGCTGACGCTGTCCGGCTGGCTGTTTCAATATCAGTGGTCCGCCTATGCGAATGCCGACGGTGCGGTCGCCGACCTGCGCATCTTTCGCGCGATCCTGCTCGCGATGGAGAAAGTCTCGGTCGAACGCGGCCCCAGCAACGCGGCCCTGGGCGAGGCGCTGCCGCTGCCGCAGGCGCGCGAGCAGGCGCTGCTGGCCGCGCGCGCGGAAAGTGACCGGCGCATCGCCGAGCTGCTGGTCCTGCTCGAGGCGCCGGCGTGCCGCAACTGCCTCGGCGAACGCGACACGGTGCTGCGGGCGCGCGCCGACCTCGTCATGGCGCGCGCCGACATCGACGGCCTGCTGCGCCAGCCGCACGGCCAGCGCACCGGCGAGGCGCTGCATCGCGCGGTGCAAGGCATGATCCGGGTGATGCCGCCCCTGACGGCCATCGCCGACGTCAGCGCCGCCAAGGTGGACCGCGGCGTGCCCGGCGCGCTCAGCCGCCTGCTGGCGGCCCGGCTCGCGGCCTTGCTGCGCGAGCAGGCCGGGCTGCTCGGCTCGCAGCTCACGCCGGCGCTGGGCACCAACCGGCAGCTCAACAGCACCGAGCAGTTCGCCATCGAGCGCACGCTGGGCACCATCGCGCAACTGCGCGCGCTGCTCCAGCCGCGCGTGCTGAACGACCAGGCGCTGCCGCAGGGGGCCTTCCAGGTGGTGGAGCGGCAGTACTTCGGCGCGGGCCTGGACTATTTCTCCCGCGTGCACGCGCTGGCGAGCCTGCCCGGCGAGGCGGGCGTCTCGACTGGCGAGTTCGTCCAGCACTATGTGCCCACGATGGGCTCGATCACGCGCTTTCGCGACGAGATCCTCACCCTGGTCGAGCGGCAGGTGCAGGCACAGCGCGATACCAGGCTGGCGTGGCTGGGCGGCATCGTGGCCATCCTGGCGGGGATGATCGTGTTCCTGTGCCTGGGCGTGTGGCTGTTCCGCCGGCAGGTGGTGCGGCCGTTCGCGGACGCCGCCCGCGCCATCCGCGCCATCGCGGCCGGCGATCTCGCCGTGGCGCTGTCGTCCAGGCCCTATCCCTATCGCGGCGAGATCCGCGAGCTGTTCGACGCCGTGCAGGTGTTGCGCGGCAACGCCGTCGAGCGGGCCCGGCTGGAGCAGGAGCGCCGCCAGTTGATCGCCGAGCTGTCGAGAATGGCGCAGACCGATGCGCTGACCGGGCTGTTCAACCGCGGCGCCTTCGACACCAGGCTGAAGGACGCCTGCTCCGGCGCGGGACGGCGCGCGGGCGGGCAGCTGCTCTCGCTGACCCTGTTCGACGTCGACCACTTCAAGCGCGTCAACGACAAGTACGGCCACGCCACGGGCGACCGCGCGCTGCGGCGGATCGCCGAGCTGAGCCGCGAGGTATGGCGCGAAGGCGACATCGTGGCCCGCATCGGCGGCGAGGAATTCGCGGTGCTGGCCTGCGTGCCGGCGTGCCAGGATGCGCTGGACATGGCGCAGCGCCTGCGCGAGCGCCTGGCGGCGGCGCCCCTGGTGGCCGACAGCGGCGAACGGTTCAGCATCCGGGCCAGCTTCGGCACCGCCTTCGTCATGCCGGGCGAGGCGCAGGACGCGGACGGGCTGATGAAGCGCGCCGACCGGCTGCTGTATCAGGCCAAGCAGGCCGGCCGCGACCGCATCATGGCCGAGGCGATAGCGCCGGGGCCATGACCGGCCGGCTTCATCGTCCGCGCGGCCAACGCGCGCACGCGCCTGCGCGCCTGTCCTGTGCGCCTGTGCGCCACTTTCCGGCTAAGCTTGCGGCTGGCCGTTGGCGGAGGGGGCGCCGCCACCGCGGCAAGCGCGAGGTGACCACGAGCGAGCCGGGCAGGTGGGTGGCGGTGATGTACAATTCTAAATGTATTTTGGCAATACAAAAATAAATGAATATTCCGAACGAGTCGGCGGGCCGCGCGCGCCTGGCGCTGCGGGACCGGATCGCCCAGTGGATCCGCGACGAAGCCCTGGCGGCGGGCGACCGCCTCAACGAGCAGAAGCTCGCGGAGTCGTTGGGGGTGTCGCGCACGCCGATCCGGGCGGCGCTCGACCAGCTCGAGGCGCAGGGTTTCGTGGAGCGGCGGCGCAACAAGGGCGTGGCGCTGCTGTCGGCGCCGCCCGTGGTCCAGGCCGAGGAGACCGCGCCGGCCAGCGAGGACCAGCTGCTCACGCGCATCGCCCATGACCGGCAGCGCGGCGCGCTGGCCGACGAGGTGTCCGAGCGCGACCTGATGGAGACCTACGGCGAGACGCGCGCCACCATCAAGCAGGCGCTGGTGCGGCTGGCCGACCTCGGCATCGTCGAGCGGCGGCTGGGCTACCGCTGGAAATTCCAGGATGCGATGTGGCACCGCGAGGCGCGCATCGAAGGCTATCGCTTCCGCATGGTCATCGAGCCGGCCGCCATCCTGGAGCCGACCTTCGCGCTCGCGCCCGAATGGGCCGCGCACATGCGCATCCAGCATTCGGCATTTCTCACGCAACCGTGGACCGAGGCCTCGCCGGTGGCGTTCTTCGAGACCAACGCGGCGTTCCACGAAGGGCTCGCGGTGGCTTCCGGCAACCGCTTCTTCGTCGACGCGATCCGCCGGCTCAACCGCATGCGGCGGCTTTCCAACTACGACTGGAAGCACGGCCGGGAGCGCGCGGAGGTGAGCTGCCACGAGCACCTGGGCATCCTGGTGGCGCTGGAGTCCGGCAACCGCGAGGGCGCGGCGGAACTGATGCGCCGGCACCTGGACGTGGCCAGCCGCCTGCGCCGGCCCGGCGCGAGCGAGACCCCGCCGCCGGAGGGCGCCGCGCCGGCGGGCGCCTGAGCGCGGCCGCCGCAACGGCTGGCCGCGCTTTACGCCAGATCGACGCCAGATCGACGCCAGATTCACGCCAGATTCACGACACCTTGTAGCTGGTCAGGTGGATGCTGGTCTCGGTGGCGCTGATACCGCGGATCAGCCGCACGCGCTCGAGCACGGAGGCCAGCCCGTCGAGCGTGGCGGCGCGCACTTCGGCCAGCAGGTCCCAGCGCCCGTTGGTGTCGTGCAGGGCGACCACGCCGGGCTCGCCCAGCAGGCGGGCGATCACCTCCCTGGCCTGGTTGCCATCCACGGCGATACTCATCCACGCGGCAATCGTGTCGCGCTGCGCGGCCGGACGCACCTGCACCGTATAGCCGACGATCACCCCCGCTTTTTCCAGGCGCGCCATCCGGTTGGTGATGGTGGTGCGCGCCACGCCGAGCCGGTGCGCCAGCAGGGCGACGCTCGCCCTGGCATCGGCGCGCAGCAGTCCCAGCAACTTGTGGTCGAAGTCATCCATGTGTCGAAATGAAAGTCATTGTGCTCGGTTTGACGTGATGATAGTATTTTGTGAGCACAATAACCACTTCATTTTGGGTGAAACGGCGGTGAGAATGGTCTGCACCGATTTGCAGCGTTTGCCTTGCAGCTTTCCAGATCCAATCACCGGAGTCACAGATGACGCAGTTTCTTTCCACCCAGCATGTGTCCCGCATCATCGCCACGCGCGGCATCGCGCATGCCTTGCGCGGCATGGCCGGGTACATCGAGGAGGATTTCCGCCGCTGGCAGGAATTCGACAAGTCGGCCCGCTCGGCCAGCCACTCGCCGACCGGCGTGATCGAGCTGATGCCCACGGCCGACGCCAGCCTTTACAGCTTCAAGTACGTCAACGGCCATCCGGGCAACACGCGCATCGGCCTGCCCACCGTGATGGCCTTCGGCGTGCTGGCCGAGGTCGCCACCGGCATGCCGCTGCTGCTCAGCGAGCTGACGCTGACCACGGCGCTGCGCACGGCAGCCACCTCGGTGGTGGCGGCGCGCCTGCTGGCGCGGGCCGATGCCACCACCATGGCGCTGGTCGGCAACGGCGCGCAGAGCGAATTCCAGGCGCTGGCGTTCTATCACCTGCTGGGCATCCGCCGCATCCAGGCCTACGACGTGGATGCCGCCGCCACCGCCAAGCTGCGCCGCAACCTGGCCGACGTGCCGGGGCTCGAATTCCGCGTGTGCGCGAGCACGGCCGAAGCCGTGCGCGGCGCCGACATCGTCACCACGGTCACCGCCGACAAGGCCTACGCGACCATCGTCACGCCGGAGATGCTCGAGCCCGGCATGCACCTGAATGCCGTGGGCGGCGACTGCCCCGGCAAGACCGAGCTGCACCCGGACGTGCTGCGCCGCGCCGGCGTGTTCGTCGAATACGAGCCGCAAAGCCGCATCGAGGGCGACGTGCAGCAGATGCCCGCGGACTTCGCGGTGACCGAGCTGTGGCGCGTGCTCAAGGGCCAGGCGCCGGGCCGCCGCGATGCCGGGGAGATCACGGTGTTCGACTCGGTCGGGTTCGCGCTGGAGGACTTCTCCGCGCTGCGCTACCTGCGCGACCAGGCCGCGGCCCTCCAGGTCGGCGAGCGCGTCGCGCTGATCCCGGCGCTGGACGATCCGAAGAACCTGTTCGCGCAGTTGTCGCTGGCGGCGCCGCCGGCGCCGGCGCCCGCGGCCGAGCTTGCCCACCCGCTGCCCTGATGACGCCCTGCCGTCCCCTTGCCGGCCAGTCCAGCGCCGGCGGCCTGGCCTACCGCTACGTCGACCTGCCGGCGATGCTGGGCGAGCGCCTGCCGCGCCTGCCGGTGGTGCTGCGCCTGCTGCTGGAGAACGTCGCCCGCAACATGGAGGGCGCCGAGCGCGATGCCGCCATCGCCGCCATCGTGGCATGGCCGGACCATGGCACCAGCGAGGCCGAGATCGCGTTCCAGCCGGGCCGCGTGCTCATGCACGACACCACCAGCACGCCGGCGCTGGTCGACATCGCCGCCATGCGCGATGCGCTGGCCGAGGCCGGCGTCGATCCCGCCGTGCTCAACCCCGGGCTGCCGGTGGACGTGTCGGTGGACCACTCGCTGGCCGTGGAAGCGTTCGCCCGGCCCGACGCCGCGGCCGTCAACCTGGAGATAGAAGCCCGGCGCAACGCGGAGCGCTACAGCTTCCTGCGCTGGGCGTCGAAGGCGCTGCGCGGCGTGCGGATCCACCCGCCCGGCACCGGCATCATGCATACGATCAACCTCGAGCAGCTGGCCACGGTGGTGACCACGGTGCAGCGCGACGGCCAGACCTGGGCCGTGCCCGACACGCTGATCGGCACCGACAGCCACACGCCGATGATCAACGGCATCGGCGTGCTCGGCTGGGGCGTGGGCGGGCTGGAGGCGCAGACCGTGATGTTCGGCATGCCGGTGATGCAGCGCCTGCCCGACGTGATCGGCGTGCGGCTCAGCGGCGCGCTGCCGCCCTGGGCGCTGGCGACCGATCTCGCGCTGACGGTGACGCAGCGCCTGCGCGCGATCGGCGTGGCGGGCGAGTTCGTCGAATTCTTCGGCCCCGGCGTGGCGACGCTGAGCGCGCCAGAGCGCGCGGTGGTGGCCAACATGGCGCCCGAGTACGGGGCCACCACTGGCTTCTTTCCCATCGACGCGCGCACGCTGGACTACCTGCGCGCCACCGGCCGCAGCGAAGCCAGCGTGGCACTGGCCGGCGACCATGCCAGGCGGGCCGGCCTGTGGTTCGAGCCGGACGCCGCGCCGCGCTACACGCGCGTGCTCGACATCGACCTGTCGGCCGTGCGCATGCACGTGGCCGGCCCGCGGCGGCCGCAGGACCTGCTGTCCTATACGGAGACCGCCCGCGCGCTTGCCCCGTTTGCCCCGGACCAGGCAGGGCAGGCGGGGCAGGCGGGGCAGGGGCGTGGCCTGCCCCGCCACCCGGTGGCCATCGCGGCCATCACGAGCTGCACCAATACCTCGGACCCGGCCTTGCTGATCGCGGCGGGCCTGGTGGCCCGCAAGGCGCGCGCGCTCGGGTTGTCGGCGGCGCCGTGGGTCAAGACTTCGCTCGCGCCGGGCTCGCCGGCGGCGGCCGTCTACCTGGAGCGCAGCGGCCTGCTGGGCGATCTGTCGGCGCTCGGCTTCGATATCGTCGGCTTCGGCTGCACGACCTGCATCGGCAACTCGGGGCCGCTGACCGCGCCGATCCGCGAGGCCATCGCGCAGCGGGCGGCGCGCCCGGTGGCCATGCTGTCCGGCAACCGCAATTTCCCGGGGCGCGTGCATCCGGACCTCGACCTCGGCTTCATCATGTCGCCGCCGCTGGTGGTGGCTTTCGCGCTGGCCGGCGACGCGGCGCGCGACCTGGGCCAGGACCCCGTGCAAACCGCGCCGGACGGCATGCCCGTGTACCTGAAGGACCTGTGGCCCACGCGCGAGGAGGTGGCGGCCTTGCTGGCCGCCGGCACGCAAGCCGCCGACTACCGGCAGGCGTTCGCCGAGGCGTCGCGCAACCCGGTGTGGGCCGCGCTGCCGTCGCCCGGGGCGCCGCGCTATCCGTGGGACGCGTGTTCGACGGCGCTGCGCCGGCCGCCGTTCGCCGCGGCGGACCAGGGCACGCAGCTGGGCGAGTACACCGCCCATGCGCTGCTGGTGCTGGGCGACGACGTGACCACCGACCACATCTCGCCGGCCAGCGCGATCCCGAAGGACTGCCATGTCGCCGACTTCCTGGTCAGCCGCGGCGACGACCGCGACGACCTGAACGTGTTCGCGTCGCGGCGCGGCAACTGGGAAGTGATGGTGCGCGCGGCGTTCTACAACAAGACGCTGGTCAACCTGCTCAAGCCCGATGCGCCGGCCGCGCATACCGTGCACGCGCCGAGCGGCGCCGTGCTGCCGGTCTTCGAAGCGGCCCGGCGCTACGCCGAGGATGGCGACGCGGTGGTGCTGGTGGCCGGCGAACGCTACGGCACCGGGTCTTCGCGCGACTGGGCGGCCAAGGGCCAGCGCCTGCTGGGCATCCGCGCCGTGATCGCGGCCAGCTTCGAGCGCATCCACCGCTCCAACCTGATCGGCATGGGCATCCTGCCGCTGCGCCTGCCGGCCGGCGCGCATCCGCGGACGCTGGCCATCCGGCCCGGCGACCGGATCCATGTCAGCGCGGCGCCGGACCGGCTCGCGCCGCGCTGCGCGGTGGCCGTGCGCATCGTGCGCGGCGACGGCACGGTGGAAACCTTCGACGCCACGGCCGCCGTGGAAACCCGGCTGGAGGTCGAGCTGCTGCGGCGCGGCGGCGTGATTCCGGCGATCCTGCAGAAGACGCTGGCAGAACAGGGCGCCACCGCTGCCGCCCCGTGACCGGCCAGGCGACAACCGAGCACCGATCGAGCACCAATCGAGCAATCAACCGAGCATCAACCGGGCGCCCGCCGGGCGCCGACCAAGCGAAGCCCCACCATGAAAAGCCAGATCCATCCCCTGATTGCCCCGGCGCCGGGCCTAGCCCTGCAACTCACCAGCCACCATTTCGGCGACGCCGGCGCCGCGCGCAAGATCTACCTGCAGGCCGGCCTGCATGCCGACGAGATCCCCGCCATGCTGGTGGCCGTCACGCTCAAGGCGCGCCTGCAGGAACTGGAAGCGCAGGGCCGCCTGCGCGCGCAGGTGGTGCTGGTCAGCGCCGCCAACCCGATCGGCCTGGGGCAGGCCGTGCTGGGCGGCTTCATCGGCCGCTTCGAGCTGTCCAGCGGCAACAACTTCAACCGCGGCTTCCCGATGCTGTTCAAGCCGATCGCCGCGGCGGTGGAAGGCAAGCTCACGCAGGACGGCGCGCACAACCTGCGCGTCATCCGCGCGGCCTGGCGCGAGGCGCTGCTGGCGCAGCCGCCGGTCAACGCTTTCCAGTCGCTGCAGCACGCGCTGATGCTGCTGGCGCACGATGCCGAAGTGGTGCTCGACCTGCACTGCTCGCGCGAGGCGGCCATGCACGTCTACACGGGCGACGCGATCTGGCCCGAGGTCGAGCCGCTGGCGCGCTATCTCGGCGCCACCGCCAGCCTGCTGGCGCTCGATTCCGGCGCGCACTCGTTCGACGAAGCGCACAGCTATACGTGGTGGCAGTTGCAGCAGGAATTCGGCGCGCGCTTCCCGATCCCGCACGGCAGCATCGCCGTGACGGTGGAGCACCGCGGCCAGCGCGACGTGACCGACGCGCTGGCGCGGCAGGACGCGCAGGCGCTGCTCGACTACCTGACCCACATCGGCGCCATCGCCGGCGAAGCGCCGCCGCTGCCGCCGCTGCCGCAGCCGGCCACGCCGCTGGCCGGCAGCGAGCAGCTGGTGGCGCCCGCGGCGGGCCTGCTGGTGTATCGCGCGCAGGTGGGAGAGCGGGTGACGGCGGGGCAGCCGCTGTTCGACATCGTCGACCCGGTGGAAGGCATGCGCGCCACCACCGTCAGCCATACCGACGGCGTGTTCTACATGGGGCGCGAGGTGCGCTACGTGAAGCCGGGCGACCAGATCGGCCGCGTCTCGGGCGCGCGGGCGTTCCGCACGGGGAAGCTGCTGAGTCCGTGAGTTTCCTGGCGCGTCGACCAGGCAAGCCGGCGCGGGCGGATGGCCTCGGGTCAGGCCATCCGCCCGTCGTGGCGAACTATCAGTTGGGGCGGCTCGGGTAGAGGCCGTTGACGCAGATCATGTAGGTCAGGCCGTTGGGCGTGACGGACGTCAGGTTCGGCAGCGCAAACGTGGTGACGCCGTCGCCGCCGAAGTTGGTGCCCAGCAAAGTGAATAGCGCCTGATACGCGTTGATCGGCAGCAGGCGGCCGTTGGCGACCATGCCCGGGCCGACCGTGGCGGCGGTCAGCCAGACGGTCCCGATCGTGCAATCCTCGCCGCTCGATCCCTCGGCGGCATTGCCCGGGGTGCCCAGGCCAGGCACGCTGCCCGTGGCGCCGGTCGCACCGGTGGCCCCGGTCGCGCCCGTGGCTCCCTTGGGACCGGTCGCACCCGTCGCGCCCGTGGCCCCGTTCGCGCCGGTGGCACCCGTGGCCCCGGTGGGTCCGGTCGCGCCGGTGGTCCCGGTGGCCCCCGTCGCTCCTGCGTCGCCCGGGGCGCCCGTCGCGCCGGTAGCGCCGTTGTTACCCTGGGGGCCGGTAGGGCCCGTCGCGCCGGTGATGCCGGTGGCGCCCGTGGCGCCCGTGGCGCCAGTCGCGCCAGTCGCGCCGGTTGCCCCGGCAGGTCCGGTGGCGCCCGCCGCGCCCGTGGCTCCCGTCGCCCCCGTGGCCCCCGTGGCGCCGTCATTGCCGTTGGCGCCGGTCGCGCCCGTCGCACCCACCGGGCCCGTGCTGCCTTGCGGGCCGGTCGCGCCGGTGGCGCCCGGAACACCGGGCGCGCCCGGGGCGCCGTCTGCGCCAGTGGCGCCCGCCGCCCCCGTGGCGCCGGTCGGGCCCTGCGGCCCGGGCGCGCCCACGTCGCCCTTGGCGAGATCCTGCGCCACCGTGGTCAGCGTGGCGTTGGTGGCCCTCAGGCGCACGATCAGCGCTTCGAGCTTGTCGTCGTAGGCGTCGCCGGCCTGGGGCTGGAACACCTGGTTCATCAGGTTGAGCGTGTCCACCGTGACGCCGAGGTTGGCCAGCCGCTGCCTGGTCAGCGTCAGCGCGGTCGGCAGGCGGTTGATGGCGGCGTTGCCGGCGGTCGCGGAGAAGGTGTTGAAGAACGCTTCGGTGTCCGGATTCTCGGTAGCGCTGGCCACCACCAGTTCGGTGATGGGGGTGATGTTGGTGGTGCCCGGGCCGGTGATCAGGGTGTGCAGCACGCCGCTCGGGCCGGTCACGCGGGCCGCGCAGGGCAGCGCCAGCCCTGCCGCGGAGACGCTCCACGCGCCGGTGGCGGAGGTGGTGGCGGAGGCCGCGCCGGCCACGCACTTGATGTCGATCACGGCGTTGGCGATGGGCGCGCCGGTGGCGGCCACGCCCGAGATGGTGGCCGGCGGCGGCGCGGTGCCGGCGGAGGCGCCGGCGGACTGGACGCCGTCGTCGCCGCCGCCGCCGCACGCGCTCAGCACCGAGGCGGCGATGACCGACAGATAGATCGAACGTGTCTTGGCTTGCTTCATGATGTTCCCCTGGTTTCCCGATTGGCTGCGCGCCCCGCCGCCGAAGGGCCGGGCGTCTGTGTTTGCCGTTGTGTTTTCTGGCGCGCCCGATGGCGCAGTGACCCTGCTGGGCCGGCAGTCCCGGACGGGACTGCCGGCCCGGAGGCCGCCCGGCTGCGCGGGCGCAGAGGCGAGGAGGCGGCGTTCCGGGGCGGTATTCTATCGGCGCGGCCGGCTGCCATGAGGAAATTGCGCCACATGGCCGCGGCGCCATGGACCGCGCGCGCCGGGAACCGTTGCGCCGCCCCGCTTGCGGGAATCCAATCCCCTCTTCGGTTGGGTGTTGGTCCTGCGCCATCGGCACGGCGCCGGGGCGCGTTCGCGGCAGGCGCGCGGCATGGCGGCACATGGCGCTACACTGCCGCCTGGCTCGCCGCCGGCCCGCGCCGGCGGATATTCACCGTTCGTCCATCGTTCGTCCACCGCTTTTTCCGCAGGCTCGCCATGCAAGGCACGATTCCCCATCTTTCCCTTCCCTGCGCCGCGGCCGCCGTCGCGGCGCTCGAGCGCCAGGCCCGGCGCGTCGTCACCGAGGCCGGCGGCTGCCGCATCGTGTGGCGCGGTTTCGGCCAGGGCCGCCCGCTGGTGCTGCTGCACGGCGGCCACGGCAGCTGGCTGCACTGGGTGCGCAATGTCGAAGCGCTGGCCGCGCGGCGCACCGTGTGGGCGCCGGACATGCCGGGCTTCGGCGAATCCGGCGACATTCCCGGCGAGCTGGCGGCGCTCGTCGCCGCGCTGGGCGCGGCGGCCGTTCAATTGCCGGGCTGCGCGGACGGCTTCGACCTCGCCGGCTTCTCGTTCGGCGGACTGGTGGCGGCGAACGTGGCCGCCTCGCTCGGCGGCGTGGGCCGCCTGGCGCTGTTCGGCCCGGGCGGGCACGGCGGCGTGCGCCGCCAGCAGCAGGCGCTGGTGGACTGGCGCCGCGCGCCCGACGACGCGGCGCTGGCGCAGGCCATGCGCCACAACCTCGCGGCCTTCATGATTGCCGACCCCGAGCGGATCGACGCCATGGCCCTGCACGCGCATACCGTGTCGTGCCGGCACACGCGCTTTCGCAGCAAGCCGATCTCGCGCGCGGGCGGCCTGCGCGAAGCGCTCGACGCCTTCGGCGGCGAAGTGCTGCTGGCCTGGGGCGAGCATGACGTGACGGCCGACCCGGTGGCGGCGGGGCAGGCCATGGCGCAGGGCAGCGCGCGGCGGCAGGTGCGCATCGTGCCCGGCGCCGGGCACTGGGTCCAGTACGAGGCGCACGCGGAGGTCAACGCGCTGCTGGACGGCTGGCTGGCGCCGTAGCGCGCAACTGGCCGAGGGCGCCGTCGGCCCGGCGATTCTTCCGCCCACATCAAGAGTGTTTTCCCGTTCCGGCATTTCTTTCCGCGCAGCGGAAGGCTAACGTGCAGGCAGGCGTTGCATGGCGCGAGCCATGCCGCCGGCGTGGCCCGGCAGGCACGCCCCAATACAACCGGGCGGGCGCGGCCCCGACCCAGCGCAGGGAGACGACACGCATGCAGACATCCTTTGTCTATACGGGCCTGCCCGCCCGCGTCCTGTTCGGCGCCGGCAAGCTCGGCCAGCTTGGCGCGGAGATCGAGCGGCTGGGCGCCCGGCGCGCGCTGGTGCTGTGCACGCCCAACCAGGTGGCGCAAGCCACGCGGGTGGCGGAGCAACTGGGGCCGCTGTCCGCGGGCGTCTACGACGGCGCGGTCATGCACGTGCCGCTGGAATCGGCGCGCGCGGCCATCGCGCATGCGCAGGCGGTGGGCGCCGATTGCATGGTGGCGCTCGGCGGCGGCTCCACCACCGGCCTGGGCAAGGCGGTGGCGCTGACCGCCGGCTTGCCCATCGTGGCCATTCCCACCACCTACGCCGGCTCCGAGATGACGCCGATCTACGGCATCACCGACGCCGGCCTGAAGAAGACCGGGCGCGACGCGCGCGTGCTGCCGCGCACCGTGATCTACGACCCCGCGCTCACGCTCGGCCTGCCGCTGGCGCTGAGCGTGACCAGCGGCCTGAACGCCATCGCCCACGCCGCCGAAGGGCTGTATGCCGAGGATGCCAACCCCGTGACCTCGCTGATGGCGGAAGAGGGCATTCGCGCGCTGGCCAGCGGCATCCCGCGCGTCTTCGCGGCACCCGAAGACCTCGGCGCGCGCGCCGATTGCCTCTATGGCGCGTGGCTGTGCGGCACGGTGCTCGGCAGCGTGGGCGTGGCGCTGCACCACAAGCTGTGCCACACGCTGGGCGGCAGCTTCAACCTGCCGCACGCCGAGACCCACACCGTGGTGCTGCCGCACGCGCTGGCCTACAACGCCGGCGCCGCGCCCGAGGCCATGGCGCGCATCCTGCGCGCCACCGGCGGCGGCGCCACGTCGGCGGCGCGCGCGCTGTACGACCTCGGCGCGCGCCACGGCGCGCCCACCGCGCTGCGCGACCTCGGCATGCGCGCGGAAGACCTCGACCGCGCCGCCGACATCGCGCTGGCCAATCCGTACTGGAACCCGCGCCCGATCGAGCGCGCGCCGATCCGCGAACTGCTGCAGGCGGCCTTCGAAGGCGCGCGCCCCGACTGAAGCACCGCAGCACCGGATTCACCGCCGGACACAAGACCGGACACAAGACCACACACAGGAGACAGCAATGCAGATCGGCTTTATCGGAACCGGAAAAATGGGTTTGCCCATGGCGCGCCACCTGGCCGCGGCCGGGCATGAGGTCACGGGCTTCGACCTGGCCCCGGCGGTGCTCGACGCCGCCCGCCAGGCCGGGCTGAAGACGGCGGATTCGATGGCGGAGGCGAGCCGCGGCAAGGACGTCGTATTCAGCTCGCTGCCGCACGACGCCGCGTTCGAGGCGGTGGGCGGGCAAGTGGCCGAACTGGCCGCGCCGGGCACGCTCTACATCGACACCAGCACCGTATCGCCGCAGGCGTCCGCGCGCGTGGCGGCGGCGCTGGCGCAGCGCGGCGTGCGCTACCTGCGCGTGACGGTCTCGGGCAACAACAAGATGGCCGAAGCCGCGCAACTCACGGCGCTGGTGTCCGGCCCCGCCGACGCCTACGAACAGGCCAAACCACTGCTCGCCGCGCTCGGCCCCGTGCAGTTCTACCTCGGCGACGCCGAGCAGGCGCGCCTGATGAAGCTGGTGGTCAACCTGATGATCGGCCTGACCTCCGGCATGCTGGCCGAGGCGCTGACGCTGGGCGCCAAGGGCGGCCTCAAGTGGCAGGACATGTGGTCGGTCATCACCGCCAGCGCGGTGGCCGCGCCCATCGTCAAGGCCAAGTCGGTGCAACTGGTGGAGCACGACTACACGCCCACCTTCACGGTGGACCAGATGCTCAAGGACGTGGGGCTGATTCTCGACGCGGGGGCAGACCTGCGGGTGCCGTTGTCGCTGACCGCACTGCTCGGCCAGATGCTGCAGGGCGCCGCGGCGCAGGGAATGGCCGGCGATGATTACGCGGCGGTGATCAAGGCGGCGCGGGTGGGGGCGGGGTTAAGGGGTTTGGAGTAAGAGTTTTAAAGACGGTGGCTTTGATATCTTAAATTCAAATTCAAAGTCAACTTCAAAGTCAAAGGCTTTCGCTCCCCCGGAGCGACCTACTTTCTTTTTTCCGAAAAGAAAGTAGGCAAAGAAAGCGGACTGCCTGGCCGGCAGGGGCAGAAACATTGGAATTGCTGATTGTTGGTGGTTTCGTGGTGGGGCCTGTGGTTCTGCTGGCATCCTGCCGTTACCGGTTTTAATGGCCGCTATTCTGCAAGCGGTGCTGGATTCGTGGTGGCGCTGCATGATGGCGATAGTCCAGGTGGTTCAGGCTGCTGCCGCGACCGGAGCGAATGCCACGCCATAGGCACGGCACTGGTTTCGTGGTGGGCGCGGTGGCACCAGTTTGAAACGTAGCCGCATACACCCGCGCCCCGGTCCACCACGCCCACCACGAAACCATGAGGGTGCTACGTCGTGGCCACCAAAACCGGTAACGGCAGATACCCGAACCAGCAGTGCGCCCGCCATCATAGGTCTGACCCCGAAACCCATACCGCTAGCCAGATAGTGGCGAGCCGAACCGGTACCGGCAGGATGCCAGCAGAACCGCAGTCCCCACCACGAAACCCCCAACAATCAGCAATTCCAACGTTTCTGCCCCTGCCGGCCAGGCAGTCCGCTTTCTTTGCCTACTTTCTTTTCGGAAAAAAGAAAGTAGGTCGCTCCGGGGGAGCGAAAGCCTTTGACTTTGAAGTTGACTTTGAATTTAAGTATTTGAATTTAAGATTTAGAATTTTAAGAAATATAGTAAAAATAAAATATCAAGAAGTCCACTTCCTCTCATAATCCATCCTCTCAAAATGCGCCACCAAAAAATCAATAAAAAGCCGCACCTTCGCCGCCAGGTAACGGCGGCTCTGGAACGCCACATTGATGGTCAGCCGCGGCAGATCCCAGTCATCCAGCACCGGGATCAGCCGTCCTGAGACGATATCGTCGTAGATGATGTACTTGGGCTGCACCAGGATGCCCAGGCCTTCCAGCGCGGCCGCGCGGATCACCTGCCCGTCGTTGGATTCGAGCTTGCTGCGCACCGTCACGGTCCGTTCCTCGGCGTCCTTGCCGCGGCGCGTGAAGTTCAGTTCGTGGGGACGGTTGGCGTACGAGTAGATCAGCATGTGGTGGCGCAGCAGGTCTTCCACCTGGCGCGGCGTGCCCATGCTGTCCAGGTAGCGCGGCGAGGCGGCCAGCACGCGCCGCGTCTCGGCCAGCCGGCGCACCGTCAGCCCGGAGTCCGGCTCGAATTCGCGCGTGCGGATGGCTACGTCGATGCCGCTGTCCATGATGTCGTAGTAGCGGTTGGCGGCGAGGATGTTCACGTCCACCTTGGGATAGAGGCGCGTGAATTCCGGCAGCAGCGGCGCCAGGTGCTTCATCGAGAACGACAGCGAGGCGGTGATGGTCAGCGTGCCGCCCGGCTCCAGCACGTTGGCGTTGACCGCGGCCTCGGCTTCCTTCATCTCCGCCAGCACGCCCTTGCAGCGGCGGAAGAACTCATGGCCCACGTCGGTCAGGTAAAGCCGCCGCGTATTGCGCTCGATCAGCCGCGCCGACAGGCGCTGCTCCAGCGAGGCGAGGTAGCGGCTGGCCGCCGCGTTGGAAATGTCCAGGCTCTCCGCGGCCTTGGTGATGCTGCCCAGTTCGGCGGTCTGCACGAACAGTTCGAGTTCGGTCCAGCGGTCCATCTTGGTCTCCCCGATGCCTTGAGTCTCTTGACCCGGTACGGATTCCGGCGTGCGGACATGGCTGCCGGGCGCTGCTTGATTCTCTCGCCTGGCGGAAAGAAGATTTCCTTGTCCGTCGTTTTTTTCCGTTTGCCGGGAGTATAGAGTTTGTTCCAGCGCATGTCAGCCGCCTCATTCCCGGGGCCATCGGCCGGCAGCGCGCATACCGACAGACAGAGCGGCACGCCGGCACCGGCAGTGCCGCCGCTTACGGAGACAGCTTCATGCCCGCAATCCATCTCGCTTCGACCCGCGCCCGATCCGCCTCTGCGGCCTGTGCCGCCTGCGTCGTCTCTGCCTGCGTCGACCTTGGCTGAGGAGGCCGCGGCCATGTCACGCATCCTGGTTCAAGGCGCCACCCTGGTCACGATGGAGCCGTCGCTCGGCGAGTTCACCGGCGACATGCTGGTCGAAGGCACGCGCATCGCCGCCATCGCGCCGCGCATCGACGCCGCGCGCGCCGGCCACGCGGAGATCATCGACGCGCGCGGCTTCATCGCGGCGCCCGGTTTCATCAACGCGCACATGCATACGTGGCAGACCGCGCTGCGCGGCGTGGCCGCGGGCTGGACGCTGACCGAGTATTTCCGCCAGATGCACGCGGGACTGGCCACGCGCTTCACGCCGGCGGACATCGGCATCGCCACGCTGGTGGGCGCGTGGAACCAGCTCGACTGCGGCACCACCACGCTGGTGGACTGGTGCCACAACAATCCCACGCCGGCGCACAGCGACGCCGCGCTGGACGCGCTGGCGCAGTCCGGCATCCGCGCCGCCTTCCTGCACGGCTCGCCCAAGCCCGACCCCAAGCCCGGCGCGCTGCCGTTCTGGGAGATGCCGCACCCGCGCGGCGAGGTGGAGCGGCTGGCGAAGCGCCTGCAGGGCGCGGAGCTGCTCAGCCTGGGGCTGGCCATCCTCGGCCCGCACTACTCGACGCTGGAGGTGGCGCTGCACGACTTCGCGCTGGCGCGCGAGTTCGGCCTGCTGGCCAGCATGCACCAGGGCGGCGGCAGCGCGCGCACGCCCGAGGGCTGGGCGCGGCTGGAGGCGGCCGGGCTGCTCGGCCCCCATATCAATATCGTGCACGGCAACAACCTGAGCGACGAACAGCTCGCGCGCTTCGCCGGGCTGGGCATGAGCTTCTCGCTCACGCCGGAGAACGAGCTGACGCAGGGCCACGGCTTCCCGATCACGGGGCGGCTCGCGCGGCTCGGCGTGATGCCGTCGCTGGGCGTGGACCTGGAGTCCGGCCTGTCCGGGGAGATGTTCGTGGCCGCGCGCATCGCGCTGGGCGTGCAGCGCGCGCTGGACCATGCCGCCTACCGGCAGGCGCACGGCGAGATCGCGCCGGCGCACGCGGCGAGCTGCCGCGACGCGCTGGCCTGGGTCACCGTGGCCGGCGCGCGCATGCTCGGCATGGCGGACCGCATCGGTTCGCTGGCCGCCGGCAAGCAGGCCGACTTCGTGCTCATCGATGCGCGCCGGCTCAACATGATGCCGCTGCACGACCCGGTCAGCGCCATCGTGATGCAGGCCAGCCTGGCCAATATCGACAGCGTGTTCGTGGCCGGCCAGGCGCGCAAGCGGCACGGGCGGCTGCTGGTGGACGGGCTGGCCGGCAAGCTCGATGCGCTGCGCGAGTCGGGCGAGCGGCTGGTGGCGACGATGGCGGGGTAGTGGGGTAGTGGGGGAGCGGCGGCTCCGGCCGGCGCCGGCCGGTTCGCCAGCAGGATCGACAAAACCATAAGGAGGAGACCATGCATGCAACACCAGACGAGCGCGAGCGCGCGCTCGCCGAACTGCGGCTGATGCTGGGCGAGCGCTGCTCGACCGGCCTCGCCGCGCGCGAGCACCATGGCCGCAGCGAGGCGTACCACGCGGTGAAGCTGCCCGACGCGGTGGTGTTCCCGGAAAGCACCGAGGAGGTCCGGCGCATCGTGGCCGTGGCCGGCCGCGCGCGCGTGCCGCTGGTGCCGTTCGGCGCGGGCACCTCGCTGGAGGGCAATGCCTCGGCGCCGCAGGGCGGCATCTGCCTCGACATGATGCGCATGAACCGCGTGCTGGCGGTCAACCAGGGCGACATGGACTGCCGCGTGCAGCCCGGCGTCACGCGCAAGCAGCTCAACGCGGAGCTGCACGGCAGCGGGCTGTTCTTTCCGATCGACCCGGGCGCGGATGCGTCCATCGGCGGCATGTCGTCGACGCGCGCCTCGGGGACCATGGCGGTGCGCTACGGCACCATGCGCGAGAACGTGCTGTCGCTCGAGGCCGTGATGCCGGATGCCAGCGTGGTGCGCACGCGCCGCCGCGCGCGCAAGTCCGCCGCCGGCTACGATCTCACGCACCTGCTGGTGGGCAGCGAGGGCACGCTGGCGGTGCTGACCGAGATCACGCTGCGCCTGCATCCGCTGCCCGAGGCGGTGTCCGCCGCGGTGTGCCCGTTCGGCACGCTGGAAGACGCGGTCGATTGCGTGATCGAGACCATGCAGGCCGGCGTGCCGGTGGCGCGCATCGAGCTGCTCGACAGCGTGATGATGCACGGCGTCAACCTGCACTCCCACCTCGCTTACCCGGAAAAGCCCACGCTGTTCTTCGAGTTCCACGGCAGCGAGTCGGCCGTGCGCGAGCAGGCCGGGCAGGTGCAGGCGATTGCCGCCGGCCATGGCGCGGACGCCTTCCAGTGGGCCACGCGGCCCGAGGACCGCAGCCGCCTGTGGCATGCGCGCGAGAACACGCTGTACGCGGGCATGGCGCTGCGCCCCGGCGCGCGCGCCATGATCACCGACGTGTGCGTGCCGATCTCCGAGCTGGCGCGCTGCCTGCTGGAGACCAAGCAGGACATCGACGCCAGCGGCCTGATCGTGCCCATCGTCGGCCACGTGGGCGACGGCAACTTCCACCTGCTGATCCTGATCGACCCGGACGACCCGGCCGAGGTCGCGCGCGCGATGCGGCTGCAGGACGCCATGGTGGAGCGCGCGCTGCGCCTGGACGGCACCTGCACCGGCGAGCACGGCATCGGCACCGGCAAGATGCACTTCCTCGAAACCGAGCTGGGCGACGCGGTGCACGTGATGCGCAGCGTGAAGCGGGCGCTCGACCCGCGCAACATCATGAATCCCGGCAAGATCTTCAGGCTCGAATCATGAACGCAATCACAGAAGTCACGCCGCTGTTCGAGATGCGCGGCATCTGCAAGGGCTTTCCCGGCGTCAAGGCGCTCGACGACGTGTCCTTCGCCATCTATCCCGGCGAGGTGCACATGCTGCTGGGCGAGAACGGCGCCGGCAAGTCCTCGCTGATGAAGGTGCTGTGCGGCGTCTACGTGGCCGACGCCGGCGAGTTCTACCACGAGGGCCAGGTGGTCAAGGTCAGCGGTCCGGCCGACACCATGCGCATGGGCATCGCGGTGATCTTCCAGGAGTTCTCGCTGGTGCCCTACCTGGACATCGCGCAGAACATCTTCCTCGGGCGCGAGCCGCGCGGCCGCTTCCCGGGCACCGTCGACCGCGCGAAGATGCATGCCGAGGCGCGCCGCATCCTCGACATCCTCGGCATGGACATCGGCACGCACACGCCGGTGCACAAGCTCGGCGTGGCGCAGCAGCAGATGGTGGAGATCGCCAAGGCGCTGTCGCAGAACGCGCGCATCCTGGTGCTGGACGAGCCCACCGCCGCGCTGTCGGACCGCGAGACCGAGAAGCTGTTCGCGGTGATCGCGCGGCTCAAGGCGGACGGCGTGTCGATGATCTACATCTCGCACCGCATGGCCGAGGTGTTCGCGCTGGGCGACCGCATCACCATCCTGCGCGACGGCCGCAAGGTCGGCGCCTGCCTGCCCGGCGACGCCACGCCGGACGAGCTGGTGGCGCGCATGGTGGGGCGCAAGGTGGACATGAGCTACAGCCGCGAGCGCAACGTGCGGCTCGGCGAGCTGGCGCTGGAGGTGCGCGGCGTGAGCGCCGCCACCGGCATCGCCGACATCGACCTGCAGGTGCGCGCCGGCGAGATCGTCGGGCTGGCCGGGCTGGTCGGCTCGGGCCGCAGCGAGGTGGCGCGCGCCGTGTTCGGCGCCGACCCCATTACGCGCGGCGAGGTGCGCATCTTCGGCCAGCGCATGAGCGGCGGGCCGGAGCGCGCGCGGGCGCTGGGCGCCGCGCTGATCCCGGAGAGCCGCAAGGCCGAAGGGCTGGCGCTGATCCGCACGGTGCGCGACAACCTGCTGCTGGCCGGGCTGCAGCGCGCGTTCCCGTCGCGCTGGTACCGCGGCGAGCGCGCGCGCGAGATCGCCGCGCGCGAGATCGCGCGGCTGCGCATCGCCACGCCCAGCGGCGACCAGCTCGCGCAATTCCTCTCGGGCGGCAACCAGCAGAAGATCGTGATCGGCAAGTGGCTGGCGGCCGAGGCGCGGCTGTTCATCTTCGACGAGCCCACGCGCGGGATCGACGTGGGCGCCAAGGCCGAGATCTTTGCGCTGATCGACAGCCTGGTCAGGCAGGGCGCCGGCGTGCTGCTGATCAGCTCCGAACTGCCGGAGATCATCAATGTCTGCGACCGCGCCTACGTGATGCGCGGCGGCCGCATCGCCGGCGAGGTCGCCCATGGCGAGATGACCGAAGAACGCATTCTGCAACTGGGGATGAACGATGCCTGATACACATGCAATGACGAGGCTTCCGGGCCAGGCCCTCGGCAATCCGCTCGGCAGGATGCCGGGCTCGGTCTGGGTCCTGCTGCTGCTGGGGCTGGCCTTCAGCCTGACGGCTTCCGGCTTCCTGAGCGTGGAGAACCTGCTCAACATCGGCACGCAGTCGACCATCCTGCTGCTGATCGCGCTGCCGATGACGCTGATCATCATGACCGAGGGGCTGGACCTGTCGATGGGCGCCGTGCTGACGCTGTGCGGCGTGGTGCTGGCCATGGTGATGGTGGCGACCGGGTCGCTGCCGCTGGCGCTGGGCGCGGCGCTGCTGACCGGGCTGGCGTTCGGGCTGCTCAACGGCGCGCTGGTGTCGTGGCTGGAGATCCCGCCGTTCGTGGCCACGCTCGGCACGCTGGGCGTGGCGCAGGGGCTGGCGCTGGTGGTCACCGACGGCCAGAGCGTGGTGGGCATCGGCGACACCATCCCGCTGATCTACTCCGGCGAGTGGCTGGGCATTCCGTTCCCGCTGTGGATCGGCGTGGCCTTCTACGGCCTGTTCCACTGGCTGCTGTACCGCACGCGCTTCGGCGCCTACGTGTTCGCGCTGGGCGGCAACCGCGAGGCGCTCAAGTTCTCCGGCGTGCGCGTCAACGCGTACCTGATCCTGGTGTACGTGCTGGGCGGCCTGATGGCCGGGGTGGCGGCGCTGCTGCTGACCGCGCGCATGAACGCGGGGCACCCGACCGCCGCCATCGGCATGGAGTTCGACGCCATCGCCGCGGTGGCGGTGGGCGGCACCACCTTCGACCGCGGCAACGGCTGGCTGCCCGGCACGGTGCTGGGCGTGCTGGCGGTGGGCGTGCTGCGCAACGGGCTGAACCTGGTCGGCGTGCAGTCGTCGGTGCAGGTGGCGGCCATCGGCCTGCTGGTGCTGGTGGTGCTGCTGATCGAATCGTTCAAGGGCACCGGCAAGGGCAAGGAGAAAGCATGAACACGGCCACTCTGTTCCCGCCGCTGTCGGCGGACGCGCGCTCGTTCGCCTACCGGCTGTTCGCGCTCGGGCTGCTGTGCCTGGCGCTGGCGCTGGCGTCCGATGCGTTCCTGACGCTGGGCAACATCCTCAACGTGCTGCGCCAGGCCAGCCTGCTGTTCCTGCTGGCCTCGGGCCTGACGCTGGTGATCCTGACCGGCGGGCTGGACCTGTCGGTGGGGGCCAACGTGGCCATGTCGGCGTGCGTGGCGGCCACCGTGATGAAGGCCACCGGCTCGACCATGCTGGGCATGGGCGCCGGCCTGGGCACCGGCGCGCTGATCGGCCTGGCCAACGGCCTGCTGGTGGCGCTGCTGCGCATCCCGCCGTTCATCGCCACCTACGGCATGCTGTGGGTGCTGCACGGCGTGACCTACTGGTTCATGGCGGGCGAGACCATCCACGGCTTCCCGCCCGGGTTCCGCGCCATCGGCAGCGGCTACCTGCTGGGCGTGCCGGTGCCGGTCTACCTGATGCTGCTGTTCCTGCTGGCCGGCACCGCCATGTCGCAGAAGACCACCTACGGGCAGGAGATCTACGCCATCGGCGCCAACCCGGTGGCCGCGCGCCTGTCGGGCGTGCCGGTGATCAAGCGGCTGGTGCTGGTCTACCTGGTCAGCGGCGCGATGGCCGGCATCGCCAGCCTGGTGTTCCTGGCGCGGCTGAACTCGGCCGAGGGCGACATCGGCGAATCGCTCACGCTGCCGGCCATCGCCGCGGTGCTGATCGGCGGCACCTCGCTGTTCGGCGGGGTGGGGCGGGTGTCCGGCACGCTGGTGGGCGCCATCATCCTCACGCTGGTGCTCAACGGCATGAACCTGCTCACGGTGAGCGCCAACTGGCAGCCGCTGGTGACCGGCGTGATCGTGGTGCTGGCGGTATTCCTCGACACGCTGTCGCGCAAGCGGCTGGGCACGCGCGGCTAGTCAGGGCGGTTTCGGGCGGTTTCGTTTCGCATCACCGGCTTTCGCAGCAACACAACACAGACCACACAAGGAGACATGATGAACGCACCCAAGCTCAAGCAACTGGCCGGCCTGCTGGCCCTCGCCGCCGCCGCGCTGGCCCTGCCGGCCCATGCCGACGGCGAACGCATCGCGGTCTTCACCAAGAACCAGACCAACCCGTTCTTCCAGGTGCTGCGCCAGGGCGCGGACTCGGCAGCCAAGAGCATGAACGCGCGCGTGACGCACTACATTCCCACCAAGCCGGACAGCATCCCCGAGCAGATGAGCCAGATCGAGGACGTGATCGTCAAGAAGGCCGACGCCATCGTCTTCGTGCCGGTGGACTACAAGGCGATGGGCCCTGGCGTGAAGAAGATGAACGCGGCCAATATCCCGGTGATCAACGTCACCGACAAAAGCGACGTGGGCAGCTTCGTGTCCTTCGTCGGCGCCAGCGACTACGACCTCGGCCTGAAGACCGCCAGCCACCTGTTCAAGGCGATGGGCGGCAAGGGCAACGTGATCGTGCTCGAAGGCATCAAGGGCTCGCTCACCAACATCGACCGCGTGCGCGGCCTGCACGATGCGCTCAAGGCCTATCCCAACGTCAAGCTGCTGGCGTCGCAGCCGGCCAACTACCAGCGCCTGCAGGCCCTGCAGGTGATGGAGAACCTGATGCAGTCGTACCCGCAGATCGACGGCATCTTCGCCGCCAACGACGCCATGGCCATCGGCGCCATCGAGGCGCTGCAGGGCGCCAACCGCAAGGCGCTGGTGTCCGGCATCAACGGCACCAAGGAGGCCATCGACGCGATCAAGGCCGGCACCCTGCTGGCCACCGGTGACTACAACGGCTTCGCCCAGGGCTGCCTGGGCACCATGGCGGCCATCCGCAAGCTGCGCGGCATGCCGGTGACGCAGAGCATCGTGCTGCCCGCCACCGTGATCGACAAGACCAACTACCAGGCGCTCGACGTGCCGGTGGAAAAGCGTGCCTGCCCGCGCTGGGAAGACGCCGCCAAGACCTGAGCGGCGCACGCACACTTTCAACGACAGGACAGACATCATGCGCAACCTCGACGAAGAGACCATCACCCAGGCCGTGCTCGCGCGGCATGCCGACATGCCCAACGGCCGGCTCAAGCAGATCATGACCAGCCTGGTCCAGCATCTGCACGCCTTCGCGCGCGAGGTGCAGCTCACCGAAGAGGAATGGGCCGCCGGCATCCAGTTCCTCACCGAGGTGGGCCACACCTGCAGCGGCACCCGGCAGGAGTTCATCCTGCTGTCCGACACGCTGGGCCTGTCCACGCTGGTGACCGCCCAGAACCACAAGAAGCCGCGCGGCTGCACCGAGTCCACCGTGTTCGGCCCGTTCTACGTGGACGGCGCGCCCGAATACGAGCTCGGCGCCGACGTGGGCAACGGCATGGCGGGCGAGCCGTGCTACGTCAGCGGCCGGGTCCGGAGCATCACCGGAGAGGCGGTGCCCGGCGCGCGGCTGGAAGTGTGGCAGGCGGACGCCGAGGGCTTCTACGACGTGCAGCAGGCCGGGCTGGAGGAGCATCGGGGCCGCGGCGCGCTGCGCGCCGACGCCGACGGCGGCTTCCATTTCAAGTCCATCGTGGCCGAGTGCTACCCGATCCCGCACGACGGTCCGGTGGGCCGCATGCTCGACGCGCTCGGGCGCCATCCGTGGCGCCCCGCCCACCTGCACTTCATGATCTCGGCGCCCGGCTACCAGACGCTCATCACTCACGTGTTCCGCGAGGGCGGCGAGTATCTCGATTCCGACGCCGTGTTCGGCGTGCGCAGCTCGCTGATCGGCGACTGGGTGCGGCACGACGCGGGTACCGCGCCGGACGGCACGGTCTCGGCCACGCCGTTCTACACGCTCGATTTCGATTTCATCCTCAACCCGACGCCGGCCGCGCCGGCGGCAACCCCATCCAACCGGAGGTAATTCCCATGCTGTTCGTATTCCATCTGCTCGACAAGCCCGGCGCCGGCGAACTGCGCGCCAGGATCCGCCCCGAACACAAGGTCTACCTGGGCGCCAAGGCGGACAGCATCGCCTTTGCCGGCCCGCTGCTCGGCGACGACGGCGAAACCATGGTCGGCAGCCTGCTGGTGATCGACTTCCCCTCGCAGGCGCAGGCCCGCGCCTGGCTGGCGCAGGAGCCGTTCACGCGGGCCGGCGTATACGGCCAGTCCACCATCCACGCCTTCGCCAACCTGTGGCCGCAGAAGGCCGGCTTCCCGCCGGCCTGAGGCTGGCCGGGCCGAACGAAGACCTAGGGGAGAAGGAATCGTGTCCATCGTCAAACACATCGTGATGTGGAACCTGCGCGGCGAGACCGAGCGGGACAAGCGCGACGCCGTGGCCAGGCTCAAGCAGGCCTTCGAAGGGCTGCGCGGGCGCATACCGGGCCTGCGGCACCTGGAAGTGGGCGTGGATTCGAGCAGGGTCAACTACGCCTGCGACGTGGTGCTGTACTCGGAGTTCGAGTCGCAGAGCGCGCTGGAGGGCTATGCCACGCATCCGGAGCATCTGCGCGTGAAGGAAGAGCTGGGCGACCTGCGCATCTCGCGGCACCAGGTCGACTATGAGGCGCCGGCCTAGGCGCCGGCCTGAAGCGGGGGCGAAAGCGGCGGGGGGCGTGGCCCCCCTTCGTTTTTCGGCCGCTGGCCCCGGTCAGCCGCGCGCGGTGAACTGCGCGGCCGGCGGGAACACGCGCCACGAGCCATCGCCGTGGCGGAAAAAGAACAGCTTGTCGGCGGCGCGCTGCACGCATACGTAAGGTACCCGCCCGCCGTGCGTCCTGCCGAAGCGCGCCACATGCACCGGCAGGCCCTCGGCGGGGGCGATCCATTTGGCCACGATCGCGTGCAGGGTGGTGATGTCCGGGCCCATTTCGTCCTCCGTGTCATCGGCGGCAGCCTTGGCGCTCCGGTCTTTGCTGTCTGGCCGGGCGTCGCGGCATGCCTTGATTCCATCGTAGGCGGGCGGGGCGCGCGGCGGCGTCGGCGGGGCGGCAAATGCGTATCGGCGGCGGCGGAATCGGGCGTAGGGAAATGGCCTACAAGCGGAGGGCGCCGGCACCGCGGCCGGCAGCGCGGCGCGTGGCTTCAGTCGTAGTCGCGGCCGCCGCCGCGCATCATCAAGCCGAGGATGATGCCGATGCCCACGGCGATGCCCATCGAGCGCAGCGGCTGTTCCTTGACGTAGGCGGCGGTGTCTTCGGCCCGCTGCGACAACTGCTGGCGCACGTTGTCGGACAGCCCGCGCGCCTTGTCCCGGGCCGATTCCACCTTGTCCAGGAACTCCTGCTTGGCTTCGTTGACGGCGTCGGCCGACATGGCGGGAATGCGGCTGATCAGGTCGTCGAGCTCGCGCTTCAGGCCCGACGCCTCGATGCGGGCCACGGTGCCGACCTGCTTGCCGGCGTCCTTGGCGGCGTCGACCACGTTGGCGGTGGCGGTGCCGACCTTGCCGGCGATGCCCGGGATGGCGTTGGCTTCGTTTTCCATGGGGAGTGCTCCTTGGGATATGTGCATGGGAATCCTGGCCGGGCGCGGGCAAGACGTGCGCCGGCGGGAAGGAACAAGGCGCAGGTTCCGTGCCATGCCGCGGCGCCGCGCGGGCGCGGGGCGCGCCGCGCCGCGCGCACAGAAAGTTACCGCCTTTGTAATTCTTCCCGGGCCGCGCCGCCGCGACAGCGCGCGCGGTGGCGCCGGCGCGCTCTGGCATGTTCGTTGCGCTCACACGTAACGTCCTACTTTCTTGAGGAGACGAACATGAACCAACTCGATCCCGCCGGCGGCGCGGCCATTGTCGGCGGCGGCGTGGGCGACGGTCCCGGCCCGGAGGTGATGGCGGCTTCCACGCTGGACGGCAACAAGGTCTATTCCTCGGACGGCGAGCACGTCGGCAAGATCTCCGAGATCATGCTCGACGTGCGCGGCGGGCGCATCGCCTACGCGGTGCTGACCAGCGGCGGCTTCCTCGGCATGGGCGACACGCTGCACGCCATCCCGTGGGGCGCGCTGACGCTGGACACCGACGAGAAGTGCTTCCGCATCGGCATCACGGCGGAGCGGATCAAGAGCGCGCCGGGCTTCGACAAGGATAGCTGGCCGTCCATGGCCGATCCGCAGTGGGGCACCACGCTGCATGAGTATTACGGGCGCTCGCCGTACTGGATCGGCGAGGGCGGGCCGCTCTGAGAACATAGGGCATACGGCATGCCATTCTGGTAAAGGGCCCCGGGAAATCCCGGGGCCTTCCTGTTTCCGCGGCCGCAAAACATAACGCCGTGTCCATGCGAGAATCCCCCGGTTCCGCCGCAACCGGGCGGACGCACGGACGAACGGCGCGGCCCTTGCCCGTTCGGCGACATGAATCCGTTCGCGAAAGCCGCCGCGGCCCGTGCCGCCGCGGCGGCCGATCGCGGCGCCAAGTGGAGACAGGAATTCCCATGGGCATCACAGACGGCATCACAGAACTTCTCGCGCGGCCGGTCGGCAACCTGGCCGACTGCGTGCGGCTGCACGCCGCCGAGCGTCCCGCGCACCTGGCGGTGATCGACAGCCGCCGGACGCTGACCTACGCCGAATTCGACGCGCTGGCGGACCGGGTCGCCAGCGCCCTGCAGCGCGACGGCCTGCGGCCCGGCGCGGCGCTGGCCATCTGCGCGGCCGCGTCTGCCGAGTACGCGGCGGTGCTGGTCGGCGGCCTGCGCGCGGGCGTGGCGCTGGTGCCGCTGGCGCCGTCTTCCACCGCGGCCAGCCTGGCCGGCATGGTGGCCGATGCCGATGCCCGGCTGCTGTTCGTGGACGCGGACGTGCTGCGCGAACTCGCGCCGGTGCGCGGCAGCATCGCGGTGCCGCTGGTGGGGCTGGCCGGCGCGCCCGCCGGGCAGTCGTTCGAGGCCTGGCTCGCGCCCGCGGGCAGCCGCCCGCGGGAGCAGCCGGTCGAGCCGCAGCAGGTGTTCAACATCATCTACTCGTCGGGCACCACGGGCACGCCCAAGGGCATCGTGCACCCGCACGAACTGCGCTGGAACCAGATCCGCCGCGTGCAGGAAAGCAGCGGCTATGGCCCGGACGCCATCACGCTGATCTCCACGCCGCTGTACTCCAACACCACGCTGGTGAGCTTCCTGCCCACGCTGGCGCTGGGTGGCACCGCGATCCTGATGCCGAAGTTCGACGCGCAGCGCTACCTGGAGCTGGCCGCGCAGCACCGCGTCACGCACAGCATGCTGGTGCCGGTGCAGTACCAGCGCCTGCTGGCGCGCCCGGATTTCGACAGCTACGACCTGTCTTCCTACCGCATGAAGTTTTCCACCAGCGCGCCGCTGAGCGCCGCGCTCAAGGCCGACGTGCTCAGGCGCTGGCCCGGCGGGCTGGTGGAGTACTACGGCATGACCGAGGGCGGCGGCAGCTGCGTGCTGGCCGCGCATGAATTTCCGCACAAGCTGCATACCGTGGGCCGCCCGATGGAAGGGCACGACATCCGCCTGATCGACGACGAGGGCAGGGAAGTGGCGGTGGGCGAGATCGGCGAAGTGGTGGGCAGTTCCAGCACCATCATGAGCGGCTACCACAAGCAGCCCGAGAAGACCGCCGCCGCCCACTGGCGCGACGCCACCGGCAAGCTGTTCATCCGCACCGGCGACGTGGGCCGCTTCGACGAGGACGGCTTCCTCACGCTGATGGACCGCAAGAAGGACATGATCATCAGCGGCGGCTTCAATATCTATCCCAGCGATCTCGAAGCCGTGCTGCAGCGGCACCCCGACGTGGCCGACTGCGCCGTGGTGGGCGTGCCGTCGCAGCGCTGGGGCGAGACCCCGGTGGCCTTCGTGGTGCCGCGCGACGGCGCCTCTTCGCTATCGGCCGAAGCGCTGATGGGCTGGACCAACGAGCAGGTCGGCAAGACCCAGCGCCTGGCCGCGCTGGAGCTGGTGGCGGGGCTGCCGCGCAGCGCCATCGGCAAGGTGCTCAAGCGCGAGCTGCGCGACGCGTTCCGGCCCGCGCGCGCGCCGGACTGAGGCGCCAGCGCGGGCACGGCCGGATAATCTCCTTGTCCCGGGACGGGAAATGCCATCGGCCGCGGACGGGCACGTATACCCGGAGATTGCGGCGGCGGAAATGGGAGAATCGGACTCATCCATAAAACTTCCAGAAACCCCGCCTTAGTGGGGAGAAAAAACGCTAGCTGCGACATATTCTTCCCCATGTAAAGATATCAATTGTTAATCGAATATATTCGCCGGCGCCGCGCAAAGGCGGGCGAATATAAATTGCGAATTGACGGCGGGCCGATCGCATCCGGCCACGCTTGATTTCGCCGGGTGGCGGGCGGGTGGATGAGCGAAGGGCCGACAGATAACGGCTCAGGTTCCAAAAACGGAAATGGCGGGAGACCGGGGCCCTTGCCCCGCCTCCGGCTGCTGGCCTCCGATGCAGGTGGCATCCGGCCCGCCAGGATAGATGGCATGGCGCAGCTTTTCCACCGATGCGGGAAAACGGGCCTGTACCGCCCTTTTCGCGCAATCCCGGACCCGGATGGGGGCGATTTTTTCCCGCCCCCCGGGGGCCGCGCATGCATGCCATCCTCACGATCTTCCGATTTTCGCGCGCGGCCGGAATGCCGCTGTGCAATGAATTTCTTTCCGCCGAAAAATCCAGGCAATCGCCGGGCTGGAAGTAAATCCAGTTCCATATCGGGCCGATTGAATATTTCTGATTATTACGGCGCATCGGGCTTGAGCCGAACCATAAGAGGCAGAGCATATGAGAACCGACATCATTGGCCACGGGGCCATGAACGCATTGCTGATCGAAGACAATCCTCTGCTCCGATTGGGATTGCTCCACATGCTCGGTAGTATCGAGGGGGTCGGCGAGGTGATCTGCGTGGCGCCGGCCGAACTGGCGATGCTGCGCGGCCCCATCGGCGACATCGCGCTGGTGGTGCTGGGGGTGCCCGCCGAAGCGGAACGCCAGCAGTGGCTGCTGGAAACCGCGTGCACGCTGCTGTCGCCGCAATACCTGCTGTTGTTCGCCGACGCCATGCTGCCCGGCATCCTGCCGCCGGGGCTGGCGCGCGGCAGTTGCACCTGGCTGCCGCGCTCGGCATCGCTGGGCGCGATCGAGGCGGTCATCCGCCTGGCGCTGGCCGGCAAGGTGCGCGGCGGCGCCGGCGAGCCGAAGCCGGAGCGGCACCTGTCGCTGGCGACGCTGCCCGCGCAAGGCGGCGCCGACCTGATCGGCGAGGCCCAGCTCCTGCAGCTCACGCCGCGCCAGTACGAGGTGCTGGTGCTGCTGTCGCAGGGCTACCCGATCAAGACGGTCAGCCGGATGCTCAATATCTCGGTGGCCACGGTGAAAAGCCACGTGGCGCTGATCTACCAGCGCCTGCAGGTGCGCAACAAGACCGAAGCCATCTATGCCGCGCGCCAGCGCGGGGCCCGGCTGGACGCCGAGCGGGGCGAGCGCCGCGCGGCCAACGGCTGACGCGCGGGCGTTGCCGCGGGCCCGCAAAGGAAAGGGTGGGGACATGCGTGCCAGGTACTTCGCTTACCGCGGCTTCGAGATCCGGGCATTCGCGCAGCGCAGTTCCACGGGCCTGTGGATCAGCGCATACGAAGCCTTCGCGGTCAGGGAGCCGGGCGCGATCGACCTCGGCTCGGTGCTCAGCGGCAGGTTCGTCTGCGACGGCCTCGATCACCGGCTGGCCCTGGATGAGGACGAAGCCATCGAGGAAGCGGCGGCGCTGGCGCGGGCGGCCATCGAGACCCGGGAGATCCTGGCGTCGTGCGGGCACCGCGGCTAGCGCATGGCGCGCCGTGGCGGGCGCGCGCCATGCGCTATCGGCACAGATCGGCCGGCGAGGGCGGCGTGGCCGCGGCGAGGTCGAAATCGGCTTCGCGCAGGCCGGCCGGCGTCAGCGAGATCCAGTGCAGCGACGCGGCGGAGTGCGCCAGGCCCAGGCTGCCCTGGATGGTCCACGGAATCGGCGAGGGCTGGCTGCCGGCCAGGCGGACGGCATCGGCGGACAGCGCCAGGTGGAGCAGGCGGCCGTCGCGCGCCGGCGTGAAGGCCTTGTCCCCGATCACCGCGATGCCGGCCTCGCGCACGCTGGCCGGCATGCAAGGCAGCGAGGCGGCGACGCGCCCCGCTGTGTCCAGCAGGTGGGCGAAGCCCTTGCCGTCGTCGCCGGTGCCGACCACCAGGAAGCGCCCTAGGGCCGGCACGTATGCCACGCCGTAGGTGTAGTAGGCCAGGCGCTCGTCGAGCACCTGCACCGCGCGCGGCGCCGCGTCGCCCGGCCGGTAGACCGCCGTCTTCAGCCTGGCATAGGTGCGGTCCGGCACGTATTCCTGCCAGGCCAGCAGGACTTCGTTGTCCGAGGCGGCCAGCAGCGGCCACCACTGCCGCGCGTCGCGCGCCACGTCGGCGCTGCGCAGCAGCTTGCCGGCGCTGTCGTAGGTCTTGAGATAGACGCCGTTGCCGGTGCCCAGGTCGTCCACGCCGCCGCCGTCGACCCAGTCGTCCGAATAGAACACCACGAAGCGGTTGCCGACCGCCGCGACGTGGCCGGAGTGGCCGCCGGAGCGCACGTCGCGCACGCCCGCCCGCCGCGGCTGCAGGTCGGCGCCGTACACCAGGTAGCGCTGGCTCACGCTGCGGGCGGTGTTCCAGCCGTCCTCGAAGGTCAGCATGATGCGGCCGTCGGCGGCCTGCGCGACCGAGACCGGCTCCTGTGCCTCCTTGCGCGCGAACAGCACGCGCGGCTCGCCAAGGGCGCGCTGGCCGGGCGCCCAGGCGGCGACGTAGATGTCGTGGGTCCAGTTGCGGTCGCGGCCCGGGCCGCGCGGCGGCAGGCCCGAGCTGCTGAAGAAGACGTAGGTCTGGCCGGCCGGCCCCGCCGCCGCGCCGATGCCGTGCATGTACGCGCGCCGGTCGATGCCGGCCGCCGCCGCGGCATCCGGCGCCAGCGCCGGCGCCCCGCACAGGGCGCCGGCGGCCAGCAGCGGCAGCAGGCCGGCCAGGCGGGGCGTGGCGCGCCGGGCCATGGTCACTCCACCGTGACCGACTTGGCCAGGTTGCGCGGCTTGTCCACGTCGGTGCCGCGCGCGCAGGCGGTGTGGTAGGCCAGCAATTGCAGCGGCACCACGTGCAGGATCGGCGACAGCCGGCCGTAGTGCTCCGGCATGCGGATGACGTGCAGCCCGGGCGCGTTCTCGATCATGGTGCCGGCATCGGCGAACACGTAGAGCTCGCCGCCGCGCGCGCGCACTTCCTGCAGGTTGGACTTGAGCTTTTCCAGCAGCGCGTTGTTGGGCGCGACCGTGATGACCGGCATCTGCTCCGTCACCAGCGCCAGCGGGCCGTGCTTGAGCTCGCCGGCGGCATAGGCTTCGGCATGGATGTACGAGATCTCCTTGAGCTTGAGCGCGCCTTCGAGCGCGATCGGGTAATGGATGCCCCGGCCGAGAAACAGCGCGTTCTCGTAGCGCGCCAGCGTGGCGGCCCAGGCCTTGATCTGCGGCTCCAGCGCGAGCACGCCGTTGAGCGCCGCGGGCAGGTGGTGCAACTGCTGCAGCATGACGGCTTCCTGCCAGGCGCCCAGCCAGCCCCGGCACCGCGCCAGCGTGGCGGTGAGCACGAACAGCGCCACCAGCTGCGTGGTGAAGGCCTTGGTGGAAGCCACGCCGATCTCGGTGCCGGCGCGCGTGAGAAAGCGCAGGCCCGCCTGGCGCGTGATGGCGCTGCCCGCCACGTTGCAGATCGCCAGCGTGTGGCGATGGCCGATGCGCTGCGCGTGCCGGAGCGCGGCGAGGGTGTCGGCGGTCTCGCCCGACTGCGAGATCACCAGCACCAGGCACTGGGGATTCGGCACGCTGTCCCGGTAGCGGTATTCGCTGGCGATTTCCACGCTGGTGGGAATCTGGGCGATCGACTCCAGCCAGTACTTGGCGGTCAGCCCGGCGTGATAGCTGGTGCCGCAGGCCAGAATCAGCACCGAGTCGATGCGGGAGAACATCGCGGCCGCGTCGGCGCCGAACAGGGCGGGGTCGAACGCGGCCAGGTTCTCGGTGGCGTCGGCGATCACGGCCGGCTGCTCGAAGATTTCCTTCTGCATGTAGTGCTGGTACGGGCCGAGCTCGATGGCGGCGGCGGTGGCGGCGAGTTCGTGGGTCTCGCGCGTGACCGGCTCGCCGTGCCGGTCGACGATCGACACGCCCGCGCGCGACAGCATGACCAGGTCGCCCTCTTCGAGATAGATGAAGCGCTGGGCATTGCCCGTGAGCGCCATGGTGTCCGAGGCCAGGTAGTTGCCGTCCTCGCCCAGGCCGACCACCAGCGGGGAGCCGGAGCGCGTGCCGATCACCAGGTCCGGCTGGCTGCGCGTGAACACGGCGATGGCATAGGCGCCCTGCAGCTGGGCGCGCGCGAGCTGCACGGCGCGGCACAGGTCGCCGTCGCCCTCGTGGTGGAAGGCATGGTGGATCAGGTGGGCGATCACCTCGGTGTCGGTCTGCGACTCGAAGACATAGCCGCGCGCGCGCAGGGTCTCGCGCAGGGCTTCGTGGTTCTCGATGATGCCGTTGTGCACCAGCGCGATCTCGCCGCTGGAGAAGATCGGGTGCGCGTTATGGGTCAGCGGCGCGCCGTGGGTGGCCCAGCGCGTGTGGGCGATGCCCACGGTGCCCTCCAGCTGGCTGCGGCGCACCTGCTGCGCCAGGTTGGTCACGCGCGCCACGCTGCGCGCGCGCCGCGGCTCGCCTTCCTGCAGCACGGCGATGCCGCACGAATCGTAGCCGCGATATTCGAGGCGCCGCAGTCCTTCGAGCAGGACCGGCGTCACGTTACGTTGAGAGACTGCACCGACAATGCCACACATGATGGTTCCCCCGGGATATGTAAGTTCGGCAACTTCAGCAATTCAGCCACTTCAGCAACTTCAGCAATTCAGCGGCCACGGCAACCACGGCAACGGCGGCGAGTCCGTGCCCGGCGAAGGCTGCGCGCGGCTGCGGCCCGCACGGCCGCGCGCAGCGGGACGGGCCGCGCGGATCAGGCGAGTTCCTGCTGCAGCGGCGCGACGTGCGAGATCAGGCCGTCGTCGTCGTGGTAGGCCACCAGGCGGCGGCTCGGCCCCACCGCCAGCACCACGTCGCGGGCCAGGTCCAGCGTCGCGGCCGGCGCCGCGCGGGCGGGCCGCATCGCGCCGGAGACGCTTTGCTCGAGTCGGCGCACCGTGGTCCACAGCGTGAGCGACAGGACCATGCCGAGCACGACCAGCACGTCGGGCACGATCCCCCTGAGCGTGAACTCGTTGCTGCCCGCCGAGGTGACGCACCAGTGGATGTAGAGCGCCGCCATCACCCAGATCGAGGCCACCAGCAGCGGCCGCGCCAGGCGGTACCAGAGATAGCGCCGCAGCGCCTCGCTGCGCGCATGGCGCTGCAGGTAATGCCTGAGCGTGGTGCCCGAGGCGTCGATGATCGGATTTTCCATGATGGTTTCCTCCTCAATGGTGCTTCTCAAGTTGCGTGACGTACGACGATGCCGGCGCAGGCGGTTGCGGCGGCGCGGATGCCGGCGTGTCCGCGCGGATGCCCCGGTCGGGGCTGACCCACCTGGCCCGGGTGCGGCGCTGGTGCAGCAGCACGCTGGGCAGGGCGATCACCGAGGCGACCATGCTGATGGTCCAGAACGCGACCGGGTACCAGATCGTGTCCAGGAGATAGCGCAGCAGCCGCGTGTCGTAGCGGTGGTCGATCGCGCAGCCGACCACGATCTGCAGGCAGCAGGTCAGGAAGAGAAACACGCCGGCGCCGCGCGGCATGCTGGCGAAGCGCCAGGAATCGGGCAGCGTGAACAGCGCGGTGGCCGCCGTCATGGCCAGCGTGAACAGCATGCAGTAGGCCCACACCACGCTGATGGAGTATTCGAGAAAGATCGGCCACATCATCGGCCGGTTGCGCGCGACGATGGGCGCGGCGTAGCGGCGCAGCACCTGGATGCCGCCGCGCGCCCAGCGCAGGCGCTGGCGGAACAGGCCCCGGAAGGTCTCCGGCATCAGGATCCAGCTCAGCGCGCGCGGCTCGAAATGCAGGCGCCAGCCGTTGACCTGCAGCTTCCAGCTGATGTCGATGTCCTCGGTCAGCATGTCGGGGCTCCAGTAGCCCACGCTGCGCAGCGCGCTCTTGCGGAACATGCAGATCACGCCGGACACGGTGAGCAGGCGGCCGTACATTTCCTGCGTGCGCTTGATCAGCCCGACGATGGAGGAGAACTCGCCCACCTGCATGCGCCCCAGCAGCGAGGTGCGGTTGCGGATGCGCGGGTTGCCGGTGACCGCGCCCACGCCGGGGTCCTTGAGGAAGTGGCGCAGCATCCAGCCGATCGCGTCGGGGTCGAGCAGCGAGTCGCCGTCGATGCAGAGCAGGTACTCGGCATCGGTCAGCATGGTGGCCGTGGTCAGGCCGATGGCCTTGCCTTCGTTGTTGTTCTGGTGGATCACCAGCAGTTGCGGATACTGCTCGGTGAGCTCGTTGAGGATGGCGCCGGTGGCGTCGCTGCTGCCGTCGTTGACGGCGATGATGTTGTAGTTGGGATAGCGCAGCCGCGCCAGGTTGGCGACGACCTCGCGCACGTTGTCCTGCTCGTTGTAGCAGGGCACGATCACCGAGACCTTGGGGAACTCGGGCGGGTCGTCCGCCCGCGGCTTCTTGCGCTCGCGCCGTTCGATCAGGAAGTAATGCAGCAGGCCGCCGGTCATCCACAGGTATGACATGAACAGCGGGTAATAGAAGACGAAATTCGAGATCAGGCTCGCGGTGCTTTTCATGGTATCTCCCAGCTTCCTTTTTCGTTGCCGCGCGCCTAGGCCTTGATGCCCACGCGCGGCCGGACCAGGTTCTGCATGGACATGACGTCGCGCAGCACGGCCAGGTCGGGCTGGCCGGCCATGAACTGGTCCGGGCAGTAGCCGAGGTGCTTCGCGCCGGCCACGCGCAGGCGCTCCATCTGGGCGCGCAGCGCCGTGCTGGGCACCGGCGCGCGGGTGCGCGCGTCCAGCGTCAGCAGCGCGAAGACGGTCCTGGACAGCGCGCCCGGGTGCGCCGCCACGGCGGCGGCCAGGCTGTCCAGCCAGGGCGCCGGCGGGGCGCCGCCGCCCGGGTCGGGATAGGCCATCAGGTTGACGAAGTCGTACCGCGCGGCGAACACGTCGAGGTCCTGGGCCAGGCGCAGCGCCGCGCCGGGCCGGAGCACCGCGTCCGCCGGCAGGCTGCGCACGGTCAGCACGTTGCCGCCGCCCTGGTAGTCCTTGATGGCGTCGGCCAGTTGCCCGGTGAACCTGACCAGGTGCTCGAGCCGGGCGTCCGACCAGCGCCGCAGCAGCTCGGGGTCGGCCTGGATCGCGGCCAGCCCGCGCGGCAGCCCCCAGTCGGCGTAGGCCGCCAGCGCGGCTTCGCCGGCGTCTTCGTCCATGCCCAGGCTGGCGTCTTCGCCGAACACGATGCCGTTGAAGCTGGTGTAGCGGGCGAGGTCGTCGTAGATCTCGCGGATGGTGTTGCGCGCGAGCGGGTCGAACGGACTGAGCCGCGTGCGCTGGCGCGGCCCGGAGCCGTCGCGCGGCGTGGTGGCGGCCGGCGCGGCGACCACCAGCCGCGCCGCCGCCGGATGGCCCGCCGGCAGCCGGAAGGCGAGCACCGGCATCGCCGCGTAGACCTGCACGCCGGCGCGCGTGATCAGCTGCCATGCGGCGCGCGAGAACAGGTCGGCGCGCACCGGCATGTGCCGGTTGGGAAAGTAGAGCGCCTGCGCGGTGCCGCTGCCGTCGGGGTCGTGGTAGGCCTGCAGGTAGACCGATTTCGGCTCCAGGTCCTTGATGCGGTCGAGCAGCCGCGACAGCCGCGCTTCCTGGCGTTCGGGGTCGGGGTCGTAGACGTCGTCGAGCGCCACGTTGACCACCCGCTCGACCGGCTCGCTGTCGCCGCGGTAGGCCGATTGCTGGCGGAACTGCCCGAGCATGATGCCGGCGTCCCAGTCATAGGAGACCAGCAGCCGGCGGATCTTGCTCAGCGGCACGTCGGGCGTGTTGGGGCCGTCGTCGAGCGTGAAGTGCACGTGCATGCCGAGCTTGCGCGAGGCGCCGATCAGCACCGCGTTGTACATGCCGTAGGGCCACACCATCGAGCGCGGCTTGACGCCGGTATTGGCCAGGATCAGGTCGGCGCTCTGCTTGAGGTCGGCGCCCACGCGGCCTTCGTATTCGGCGTCGGTCTCGTAGCGCTTGAGCGCGGCGAGGTAGAGATGCGTGCTTGCCGCCGGCAGCTCGTTGCCTTGCGGGTTGGCCACCGCGCCGTAGTGCATGTCGTGCGTGTGCGAGGCGATCTCCACCAGGCCGGACTGCGCCATCTCGCGCAGGTTGCTCCAGCTCATGAAGTAGCCGCTCGGCATCACCGACTTGTGGCTGATGCGCACCGGCCGCTGCGCCGAGGCGTTGGTCCAGCTCGACACCACCGCCACCAGCGCCGGGTAGTTGTATTGCCGCAGCAGCGGGAAGGCCTTGGTGTACTGGCTCTGGTAGGCGTCGTCGAAGGTCAGCAGCACGGCGCGCGCGGGCAGGGGCGCGCCGCCGCCGCGCGAGGCGATGATCTGGTCGACGCTGACCGGGTGGAAGTCGTTGCCCTTGAGCCAGGCGAAGATGTTGTTGAGCGTGGCGGTGCTGATGGCGCAGGTATCGGCCACCGTGTCCACGTCCGCGCGCAGGTCGTCGCGGATGTCGTGGAAGGCGAGCACGCGGAAGGTCAGTCCGTCGTCGCGGTCCGGCGGCGGCAGCAGGGGCAGGCCGTAGCGGGCGTGGACACTCTGGGTCACCGACAGCGCGCCGGCCAGGCCCAGGAATTTTCGGCGATTGAATTGGCTCATGATGACCTATAGCGGGACGTTGAGGTTGAGGTAGATCAGCTTGGAGGTCTCGCGGGTGCCGTCGTAGCGCTTGCTGCCCACGCCGATGCCGTAGGCCAGCGACGCCTTGCGCCCGAGCTGCCAGTACTGCTCGAGGCGGACCTCCCACAGCATGCTGGTGCCGAAGTCGTTCTGCCGGTAGCCGCCGACCGTGGCGTAGACGCGCTGGCTGAACGATTTCTCGGCGTAGCGCCACGGCGTCCACTGGTACATGGAGCGCACCTGCGCGGTGTAGTCGCGGCGCGGGTTGAAGTAGGCGGTGTCGGCCAGCGTGTTGCTGCTGGTGCCGACGTCGAGCCAGATCGAGACCTGGTGGCGCGGCTGGTTCATCAGCCGCTGGTACCAGGTGCCTTCCCAGAGCTGGTGCAGGTTGGTGTCGCTGTAGCGCCCCACGCCGTACATCACGTTGAGGTAGCGCGTGTCGTCCTGCATGTAGCGCGCCGAGGCGGTGGCGCTGCGGCCGGTGACGCCGGCCTGGTAGGCCTTCCACGGCAGCGTGTTGTCGTCGGAGTCCACGCCCGCGCCGAAGCGCCAGTGGTCGTTGGGCTGGAATGCCACGGTGCCGGTGCCGCCGGTCCTGCCGTTGCCGCCGGCGGACTGGTGCACTTCCGCGGCGGCTTCCCAGCCGTCGCGCCGGAAGTCGCCGCCGATGCCGTTGCGCACGCGGCTCACGCTCTGGCCGTCGCCGGTATTGGCGCGCCCGGAGAACTGGTGGGCGAACACGCGCCAGTAGCTGCCCAGCGGCTGCGAGTAGAGCTGCGTGTCGATGCCCCAGGCGGTGTCGGCGAGCACCGAGTTGCCGTGCTCGCCGGTGGCGTTGACGATGAGCTGCGGGCTGTCGTAGGCGCGGTACTCGCGCTGGAAGTTCTTGACGGCGTTGTTGTCGGGGAAGTTGCCGTCGAAGGCGGCCGCGACCGCCCGGGCCTTGTCGTACTGGTAGATCTGCAGCGCGCTCTTGCCGAGCCCGGCCAGGCTTTCGATGTCGCCGGGGTGGTCGGCCTGCGCCTGCTCGTAGAGCGCCAGCGAGCCGTAGGGGCGCTCCAGCACCAGCGCGCCGTCGGCGCGCGCGCTCAGCAGGGTGGGATCGAACGGGGCGTCCTTGCGCAGCGCTTCCAGCGCGGCCACGCCTTCGCTGACGCGGTTGGTGTAGAGCAGGTATTGCGCCTGCAGCTTCTGCACGCGGCCGTACTCCGGATTGACCTTGTCGGCGTCCTCGGAGAGCGTGTCGTGCTGCGGCGTCTTGCCCGCCATGGTGGCGATCAGCGCGCGCGCGGCTTCGTAGTGGCCCTGGTCGAGGTAGGCGAAGAACAGGCTTTCCTCCACGTCCGGCAGCGACAGGGCATAGGGCTCGGTGGTGTCCTTGAGCGGATCGACCTGGCTTTGCAGCGCCTGCTCGTAGGCGCGCGCGGCGAGGTCGGGCTTGTCGAGGTAGCTGTAGGCGTCGCCGGCGGCGGCGTAGGCCGGGGCCGGCAGCGGTTCCGGCGCCTGCGCGAGCTGCACGTACAGCGCGGTGGCGGCCTTCATGCGCCCGCGCACGGCCAGCGCGACCAGGCGGTCGGTCATGGCGGCGCGGCGCACCGCGTCGTACTCCGCGTCGGCGGGGATGCGGGCCAGCAGCGCGTCGGCCGCCGCCAGCGCGCGGTCGGCCGGCTCCAGCCGGTCCGGGTCGTTGGAGGCGCTGGCCTGCTGGCGCGCCCAGCGCAGTTGCTGGGCCAGGCGCAGGTGCTCGAGCAACAGCAGGTCGCGCGTGCCGAAGACATCCGGGCGCGCGGCGGCCTGCTCCAGCGCCAGGGCCGGCGAGCCGCCTTCGGCGAGGTCGAACAGGCGTTGCCTGAGCCGGTCATGCTCGCCGGCCATGGCGGGCTGCGCCACGCCGGGCGCGGGCGGCCGCGCCGGCGCCGGCTGGCTGGCCGCGGCGGTGGCGCAATGCTCGCGAGCGAACAGCGCCAGCAAGACGGCGGTCGTCTTGAGCGTGGTTCGCAAGCGCTTGCGGCTGTGCTGCGATGAGTTCACGTTGATTCCCCCGGAGTGCGCTGCGACTACAGAAAAAGCGTCCCCGTCGGTGCCCGGCATATGTTTGCCGGCGCCGCTGCGGTGAAGCGAGGGGACGGTGCTGGCGCGGCGGCGCGCGATCCGCGCTGCCGGGCCATGACTGCTGCATCGACCAGATGCGAAGGCGCTGCCGGCTCGTCGCCGGCCACGCCCGTGTTTCCCATCCAAGGCGGGCGCGTGTTGCGCGCCATGCATCGCGGCGCCGCGGGCACTTGCCTGCCACTTGTTGCTTGCCTGCCGTGATCGCTTGCCGCCTGAAACCCGGATGTCACGTTGCTGGCACACGCGAAGCAGTATTTGGCGATGCGGCACGGCTGCGACAGCGGCTAAAAGCACTAGGCTCTCGGATGGCCGGAAAGATGGAGACATCCACGCGCCGCCGGCCCCGGTGGCCTTGTTCCCGGGGGCCGGGCGGCGCTTGCGGCGGGCCGGCTCAACGGCTGCGCGATGGCGCGCGGGCGCGGCGCGAGGGCGCGGCGGGCAGTGGCACCGGCAGCGGCACGGGCATGCGCGGCGGCACGGGCATTGTCTGCAACCGCGCGGCGCGGCCGGCATCGCGCGGGCTGGGCGAAAAGGATGGCCGGGCCGGGCGCGCGGCTGGTTTTTCGCCGGCGTTGCGCAGGCATTTCAGGATGGCCGGCCATCCCAACGGCCGGGGTGCGCGGCGCTCGTTCTGTTTCAAAAGAGTGGCGATATGGCGTCCAACGCTTAATATGGATACATGGTGTCCGGCTGCCATGCGGGGAGAATGGAAAATACCCCACCAAGCTACTAAGTTGTTTTTAGGTAAATAATGGAGAAATAGCGGGGCAATAAGGCCGCTCAAAGGTCGCGGAGAGTTCGCTGAAAAGGGGGCCGGCAAGGGCAGGGGAATATGCACTAAGCCGGTGATTTCATAAATGGCAATCCATTTATTTCCGGCGCGCCTCAATGAGGCATGCCGCGCGCCGGCAGGCGCACGGCAAGCGGCGTCTTGTCATGAACGGGAGGGGATCATGTACTTCGTCCTCTACAGGGACGATCACGGCTTCTGGCGCTGGACATACCGGGCGCCGAGCCATGAGGTGATCTGCGCGAGCGCGACGAGCTACACCACCAAGCGGGTGGCCCTGCACAGCATCTACCTGGTGCGCGCGGGCGCGCCCGCCGCCAGGGTCTACGACGAGGGGCCGCAGCCCCTGCTGTAGGCGCTGCCGCCGGCGGTCACGTGCAGCGGTGGCCGCCGGCGTCCTTGGGCGGGGTCCACTGCGGCGCGCGCGCGTCCAGCGCGCCGCCCAGCGCGGCATCCAGCGGATCGCCGCGGGCGGCGCCGAAGTCGGCCGGCGCCAGGCTGGCGGCCAGCAGCTTGCCGAAGGCGTTCAGCAGCACGTCCGAATTCAGGCCGTTGGCGCCCGCCAGCGCGGGGCAGATGATCCAGGTGGTGCCGTTGCCGCGCAGCACGCGCAGGGACATGACCTGGTCGGCCGGCTGCAGCCGCCACTCCTCGGCCACCGCCTTGCCGAGCCCGAACGCGCGGATGAAATCCTGCGCATGGCGCTGGCCGAAGCAGACCACCACCTTGGGCTGCCAGCAGGCGCATATCCGGGCCAGGAAGCGGAAGCGGCCGCCGAGGCGGCACAGGTCCAGGTAGCGCTCCTTGGGCAGCAGGGCGGGCTGGCCGCGGAACATCGCCGACCACCTGGTGACGCCGTCGAGCTGGTCCGGCACGGGGAACAGGTTGAGCTTGAACTCGGCCCCGTCGGGGCTGAACAGCTCCTGCTCGAAGTACGGCTTCCAGTCGGTGTCGCTCAGGCGCCGGCCCAGCACCTCGGCCCGCGCGGCGGCCATGATGCGCGCGATGCGCTGGTAGCTCAGCCACCTGGCCATGTTGTCGCGGTGCGCGGCGCGGAAGGCCGCGTCCCAGGCGTGCGGCACCGGGCGCGGCAGCAGGGGGGCGGACAGGGGCTCGGTCCAGCGCTGCGGGCTGCTGTCGCAGAACCAGACGGCAGCCCCGGGGTTGCCGCCTTCCATCCCCACGTAGGAGGAAAAGTAGGCGTCTAGTTCCTGGCTCGTGAACACGGTCGAGTTTTTCATGCGTTCCCTCGGAGAGCCTGGGTACAGGCATTTGCGGGTCTACGGCATTCGCGGACCGCCGGCCGTGCCGGCCCGGCGTCCTTTGTGAAAGGAGCCCACCGATGGTGGGCTCCTGGCAAGGTTACGGCGTGGCCAAAGAGGGAAATGCCGTGGGTCCGGGGTCGGGCAGCAGCGACCGCAGGCCAAGCTGGTCCGCCAGGTAAGGGCCGATCAGCCGGTTGCCCGCGTCGCTGGGGTGGTAGTCGTCCGCCATGTAGCCGCTGGCCGTGGCCAGTGGGAACGATCCGAGCAGGCTGCGCAGATCGACGTATGCCGCGCCGGTCCGGGTGGCGACGCTTTGCTTGCGGGGCGCGAAGGCGGCCAGCGCGGAGGTGTACCAGTCGCGGGTCTCGTTGGCCTGCACGATCAGGATGCGGGTGGCCGGGCTGGCCGCCACGATGTCCTGGACGATGGCGAGCAGGTCGGACTCGTGCTGCTGCGGGGTGCGGGCGTCGCGGTCGTTCAGGCCGCCGTTGAGCAGGTAGGCGGCCGGCTTGAGCGCGGCGAACCATTGCCGGCGCATGTCGCTGTCCTGCGCCGCCACCGAGGCCAGCCACTCGCCGCGCCGGCCCAGGTTGCTGAGCTGGATGCCGGCGCTGCCCAGCGAGAACAGGGTCCCGAAGACCGTCACCTTGCCGGTGATCTGGCTGCAGCCCACGCCTGTGCCGCCGCCGCCGGCGGCCGGCTGGTAGGCCAGGTCGATCCACGCCAGCGTGTTGGCGGCGGCATCGGTCTGCACGGCCTGGCTGGCGGCGTCGGCGGCGGTGGCCTGGCATTGCATCGAGCCGCCGCCCGGCTGCCTGAGATAGAACAGCCGCGCGCTCGACCACAGGCTGGGCGGCGTCAGCGAGAAGGCGGCGCTGCCGGTGCCCGCGGCGACCGCGAGGCCGCGCCCGTCGAGCGAGAGCCGTCCCATGGCGTCGCGGATGCGAAAGCGCTGCAGGTCGGCGGTCCTGACCGTGGCGGAGTCGCCGAAGCCGATGTAGCCCGGGCCGCCGTCGCCGAGGCCGCCGCGGGTCGCGTCGAGGAAGTAGGTGCGCCACGTGCTGCCGTGCGAGCCTTCGGTCAGGCCGTCGATGCCGGCCAGCACCAGCGTGTGCGCCTGGGCGTCGGAGCCGCCAGGGGTCGGCGTGGCGGGCGGGTTGGCGGGGTTGGCGGGGTTGTCGGCGACGGGCGCCGGTGTCGGAGCTGGCGTGGGCGAGGCGATTGTGTCGGCCGGGCCGGCCGGGCCGTCGCCGCCCCCGCCGCATCCCCCCAGCGCGGTCGCTGCCGTGAAAACAGCTAAAGCCAAAAGCACTTTGAATTGCATCTGCGTCTCCCCCCTGGTTCAACTGCGTCGAATTGCGGCGGGCCTTTTTAAATGCAAGGCTGATACTGTTGGAGATTGAATAATCCGGTCTGCAAAAAACTGTATTTCAAACAGACTCTAGTTTTATAGTATTCGTGTAGAAAGCACATGCACCTAAAATCCCCCCGCACGAGTGGTATTTCAACGGCGCCGCCCGCGCGCGGCCCGCAGGCCGGGCGCGGCGGCGGCCGGCGGGCAAGCGCGGGGGATTCGGGAGCGCGCCAGGGCGGCGCGGCGGGAGCTGCGGGCGATGGCGGCCGCGGGAGCTTCAGCGCGGCCCGCCCGCGGCGATCATGTCGATGAAGTCCTGCATGTAGCCGCGCACGTACTGGTCCGCGCGCAGGCTGACCGAGGCCATCGACGGCGGGAACAGGTCGCCGGTGTCGATCACGGCGAGGTCGGTGTCGCGCCGCGGCTCCACCGCCATCTGCTGCACCACCGCCACGCCGAGGCCGGCGGCCACGTAGGCCTTGATCACGTTGGCATCGGTGGCGCGCACCACCACGCGCGGCGACAGGCCCCGGCGCTGGAATTCGCGCGTGACCATCCATCCCGAGTTGAAGTGCTCGTCATAGGTCACGAGCGGATAGCGCGCGATGTCCTCCACGCTCACGCGCGCGAGCTTGAGCAGCGGATGGCGGCGCGGCACGATCAGGCAGCGCGGGATGGGGTAGGCCGGCTGCGCGACGATGCCTTCCGGCGTGCTGTCCGGCAGCGTGGAGATGCCCAGGTCCACGGCGTTGTCGCTGACCCACTGCAGGATCTGCGCGGGGTGTCCCTGCAGCAGTTCCAGGCCGACCGCGGGATAGGCCTTGCTGAAGCGGCGGATCACGTCCGGCAGCCCGTAGCGCGCATGGATGTGGGTGGTGCCCACGCGCAGCGTGCCGCTGCCGCCGCCCTGGCCCGCGCCGGCCAGCCCCGCCAGCGCGCGCGTGTCGTTGAGCACGCGGCGCGACAGCGCCTGCGCTTCCTGGCCGGCGTCGGTCAGGCTCACCAGCCGGTTGCCCCGGCGCACGAACAGCTCCACGCCGATCTCGTTTTCCAGCGAGCGGATCAGCTTGCTGACCGCCGGCTGGGTGGTGTGCAGCGCATCGGCGGCGCGCGAGATGCTGAGCTGGCTGGCGATGACCGCCTGCAGGCAGCGCAATTGCTGGAGGGTCATATCATGCCATTCCGGTAATGATTGTCTACGAACATGTCATTTTACAGAAAGAAGCCGGAAGCCCAGAATGGCCTCACCGATCGAGGAGACAAAGGCTTCCCGCTATGACAAGCAGCGTGTTCGACCAGCCGCTCCAGCAGCACATGTGGAGTACCGATGAAATGCGCGCGGTGTTCTCGGAAGAGAACCGCGTGCAGAAGTGGTTCGACTTCGAAGCCGCGCTGGCGGCCGCGCAGGCGGAGCTCGGCATCATTCCCGCGGCGGCCGCCGCCGAGATCGCCGCCAAGGCGCGCGTGGCGGACATCGACCTGCCCGCGCTGGCCGCCGAGACGCGCCGCGTGAAGCACCCGCTGGTGCCGGCGGTGCGCGCGCTGCAGCGGCAGTGCGCGGGCGGCCTGGGCGAGTTCGTGCATTTCGGCCCGACCTCGCAGGACGTCTACGACACCGGCCTGATGCTCCAGGTGCGGCAGGCCCACGCCATCCTGATGCGCGACCTCGCGGCGGTGGCGCGCGAGCTGTACCGGCTGGCCGACGAGCACAAGCACACGCCGATGGCCGGGCGCACGCACGGCGTGCAGGCCTTGCCGATCACCTTCGGCCACAAGTGCGCGATCTGGCTGTCGGAGCTCGGCCGCCACCACGAGCGCATGCGCGCGCTGGAGCAGCGCACCTTCGTCGGCCAGATGGTGGGCGCGGTCGGCACGCAGGCTTCGTTCGGGGAGCAGGCCGGGGAACTGGAAACGCGCGTGATGGCGCGCCTCGGGCTGGGCGTGGCGCCGATCAGCTGGCAGCCCGCGCGCGACCGCCTGGGCGAGTACGTGAGCGTCCTCGGCCTGGCCGGCGCCACGCTGGGCAAGATCGCCAACGAGATCATGAACCTCGAGGGCGACGAGACCGGCGAGCTGGCCGAGCCGTTCAGCGAGGGCAAGGTGGGCTCCTCCACCATGCCGCACAAGCGCAACCCGGCCGTGGTGGAAACCGTGGTCACGCTCAGCCGCGCCATCCGCTACAGCGTGGCGATGATGCACGACGCCCAGATGGCCGAGCACGAGCGCGACGTGGCCGCGGTGCGCATGGAGTGGAAGGCGGTGCCGGAGGCCTGCATGATGGCCGCGGCGATGCTGCAGATGATGCAGTACGCGCTGTCCGGCCTCACCGTGAATGCGGCGCGCATGCGCGCCAACCTCGACCTGCTGGGCGGCTTCCTGATGTCCGAGCGCGTGATGTTCGCGCTGGCCGACAAGGTCGGCAAGCAGAGCGCGCACGAACTGGTCTACGCCGCCGCCATGCGGGGCATGGAGGGCGGCATGACCTTCGAGCAGGCACTGTCCGGCGACCCGGCCATCCGCGCCGCGCTCGAGCCGGCCGCGCTGAAGGCGCTGCTCGACCCGGCTACCTATGTCGGCCTGGCGCCGCGCATCGTCGAGCGCTTCCTGGCCGAGACCCGGGCCAGCGGCTGGCTGGACTGACGGCGCCCGCGCGCCAGGGCCACGCACAACAAACACACGACAAACAGACAGGAGACAAAACCATGAACCGGATTGGCAGGATACTGGAACGCATGGCCGCGCTGGCGCTGCTGTGCATGGGCGCCGCGCTGGCGGCCCCCGCGCAGGCCGACACCTACCCGAACCGCCCCGTGCGGCTGGTGGTGCCTTATCCGGTGGGCGGGGGCGGCGATACCGTGGCGCGCCCGCTGACGCTGTACATGTCGGAGCACATGGGCCAGCGCATCATCGTCGACAACCGCGGCGGCGCCAACGGCAATATCGGCATGGACCTGGTGGCCAAGTCCGATCCGGACGGCTACACGCTGGCGCTCGCGCTGACCTCGCAGCTCGCGGTCAACCAGAGCCTGTACCGCCACCTGCCGTATGACCCGGTCAAGGACTTCGAGCCGGTCTCGCTGCTGGCCTCGGCGCCTTACTTCCTGGTCGTGCATCCGTCCGTGCCGGCCAGGACGCTGGCCGAATTCATCAAGCTGGTCAAGGCGAACCCGGGCAAGTACACCTATGGCTCGTCCGGCAACGGCAGCGGACCGCACCTGTCGATGGAGCTGCTCAAGTCGATGGCCGGGCTCGATCTCGTGCACGTGCCGTTCAAGGGCACGGGGCCGGCCATGCCGGCCTTGCTGGCCGGGCAGGTCAGCGCCATGTTCGCCAGCTACGGCGTGGCCTCGCAGCAGATCAAGGCCGGCAAGCTGCGCGTGCTGGCCGTGTCCACCGCGCAGCGCGCGGCCTCCATGCCCGACGTGCCCACCATCGCCGAGGCCGGCGTGCCCGGCTACGAGTCCAACGTGTGGTACGCGCTGCTGGCGCCGCGCGGCACGCCGCGGCCCATCGTCGACAAGCTCAGCGCGGAGGTTGCCGAGCTGATCAAGAGCTCGGACCTGCGCAAGCGCTTCATGTTCGACGGCATCGTGCCGGTGGGCTCGACGCCCGAGGCGCTGGGCGCGTACATCCAGTCCGAGAGCGTCAAGTGGTCCGCCATCGTCAAGCGCTCGGGCGCGACGATCGACTGAGCCTTGCCACGCGCCCGCTCCCTGAAAAGACCAACGAAGACATATCCAGGACCACAGGAATTCCAACGATGAAGATCGAACGCGTAGAGGCGATTGCCGTCCGCATCCCGCTCAACAAGGTGTTCTCCGGCAGCTCGTACAAGGTCGACAGCCGCGCCACGGTGATCACCCGCATCCATACCAGCTCGGGGCTGGTCAGCGAGGTCTACAACGGCGACCCGCGCGAGCACGGCCCCGAGATCGCCCGCATGATCGAGCAGGACATGGCGCCGCTGCTGGTCGGCGAATCGGTGCATGCGTGCGAGCGCATCTGGGAAAAGCTGTTCCGCCTGACCATCCGCGCGGCCGACCGGCCGCTGGTGATGAACGCCATCGCCTGCGTCGACTCGGCGGTGTGGGACCTGGCCGGCAAGGCGCTCGGCATCAATGTGTGCCGGCTGATGGGCGGCTACCGCCAGGAGCTGCCCATCATCGCCATCGCCGGCTACTACCTGCCCGGCAAGACGCCGGCCGACCTTGCCGGCGAGATGGCGTGGCTGCGCTCGGTGGGCATGGCCGGCTGCAAGGTCAAGGTGGGCGGGGCGACGCCCGAGGAGGACGCCGAGCGCGTGAAGTACGCGCGCGAAGGCGGCGGCGACGACTTCCTGCTGGCGGTGGACGCCAACCGCGGCTGGAGCGTGGAGGAGGCAACGCGCTTTGCCCGCCTCGTCGAGCGCTACGACATCGCCTGGTTCGAGGAGCCGTGCCACTGGCACGACGACGTGCGCGGCATGGCCGAGGTGCGGCGCGCCACCTCGATTCCCATCAACGCTGGCCAGAGCGAGGTCAGCGCGGCGGGCGTGCGCCGCCTGCTCGACGCCGGCGCGGTGGACATCGTCAACTTCGATGCTTCCGAGGGCGGCGGCATCACCGAATGGCGCCGCGCGGCGGCCGCCTGCGCGCTGGCCGGCGTGCGCATGGCGCACCACGAGGAGCCGCAGATCGCCTCGCACATGCTGGGCGCGCTGCCGCACGGCATCTGCGTGGAGTGCTTCCCCGACCCGGACCGCGATCCCATCTTCCCGGGCATGTGGGCCAACCCGCCGCGCATCAAGGACGGCATCATGGCGATCCCGCAAGGCCCGGGCTTCGGCATCGAGCTGGACTGGGACATGGTCAAGCGGTACCGCATCAACTGAACGACCGGGCGGCCGGCGGGCGATGCCATGCTGTGGGACAATCGCCGCGTGATGCACAAATCCACCACGCGGGAGCTGCCCGCCGCCATGCGCCACGCCATCTGTCGCATCACCGTGACGGGCAGGCGGCCGCGCCGGCAGTTCCCATGTCCATGAATCTCCCATGTCCATGAGCGAGTCCGCCAGCCAGACGCCATTCCTGACGCCATCCCCGACGCCATCCCCGATGCCATCCGTTGCCAGCGCGGCGGGTATTGCCACGTTCGACGGCCTGCCGCTGGACGGCGGCGGCACGCTGTCGCCGGTGCGCCTGGCGTGGTCGCGCTACGGGCCGGAGCCCGCCCACGCGCGTTCGGTGGTGGTGCTGCTGCACGGCATTTCAGGCAGCCATCAGGCGCTTGCGCCCGCCAGCGGACCGGCGCATCCCGATGCCGGCTGGGCCAGCGCCTGGCTGGGTCCGGACGCGCTGCTCGACACGCGGCAGACCTGCGTGCTGGTGCCCAACGCACTGGGCTCCTGCTTCGGCAGCAGCGGCCCGGCCGATTCTCCCGCCACGTCTGCCACGTCTGCCGCGGATTTCCCGCCGGTTTCCATCGCGGACACGGTCCGCCTGCAGGGGCTGTGGCTGCGCTCGCTCGGCGTGGCGCGCGTGGATGCCGTGCTCGGCTTTTCCTATGGCGGATACCAGGCGTTCCAGTGGGCGGTGGCCGGACCCGTGCCGGCGGCGCGGGTGGTGGTGCTGGCCTCGGCGCCGCGCGGCAACGGCACCGCGCAGGATGTGGCCCAGCTGCGCCAGCTCGCCGCCGCGCTCGACGCGGGCGTGCCAGCCGCGCGCGAAGCCTGGGTCGCCATGCGGCGCGCGACCTTGCAGCGCTACGGTTACGCCGCGTGGCTTGCCGACCGCCAGCCGCACGACATGACCGCCGTGGAAGCCCGCCTGCAGGGCGAGGCCGAAGCCTGGGCCGCGCGCTTCTCGCCGTGGTCGCTGGCGGCCCTGCGCGATGCCGCCCGCCGCTTCGACGCGAGCGCGGCGCTGGCGGCCGCGCCCATGCCGGTCCACTGGCTGCGCTGTACGTCCGACGTATTGTTTCCCCCCGGCGCCGATGCCGCGGCAGCGGCGGCCGGCGCGCACTATCCGGCTTCCATCGTGCGCACCACCGTGCATGGGCGCTACGGACATCTGTCGCCGTTGCTGGAAGCGGAGGTCTGGCAAGAGCCGCTGCGTCTGGCATTGCGGTAGCGCCGGCCCGGCGGGCAAGCGCTGCCGCGCACGGCGCGGCGCGTGGGTTCCGTCGTCGCGCCCGGCATGACTGGCCGCGCCTCGGGCGCGGCCTCGTTCATTCGTGCGTGGCCCGGGTCATTGCCGGTCCGGCGCATCCGCCGCAGTCGCCCCATCGGCCGCCTGGCCCGGCACGCGGCCGACCATCTCGGTGGCGCGCAGGAACTCGAAATCGCAGCCCTTGTCGGCCTGCGTGATCTGCTCGAGGAACAGCTTGCGGTAGCCGCGCAGAGGGGCGGCGGGCGCGGCCGGCGCCGTTTGCCCGAGGGTGTCGCGGCGGCGCGCGAGTTCTTCGTCCGAGACCAGCAACTCGATGCTGCGGGCCGACACGCTCAGGCGGATGCGGTCGCCGTTGCGCACCAGCGCGAGCGGCCCGCCGAGCGCCGCCTCGGGCGTGACGTGCAGCACGATGGTGCCCGCCGCGGTGCCGCTCATGCGACCGTCGGAGATGCGCACCATGTCCTTGACGCCGGCGCTGGCCAGCTTCTTGGGGATCGGCAGATAGCCGGCCTCGGGCATGCCGGGCGCGCCCGCCGGGCCGATGTGCTTGAGCACCAGGATGTCGCTGGCATGCACGTCGAGCCCGGGGTCGTCGATGCGGCTGGCCAGGTCCGCCGAATCCTCGAACACCACGGCGCGGCCCTCATGCTCCATCAGCTCGGGGTTGGCGGCGGACTGCTTGATGATGGCGCCGCCGGGCGCGAGGTTGCCGCGCAGGAAGGCGATGCCGCCGGCCGGGTAGATCGGGTCGGCGATGGGCCGCACCACCGTCTGCGGAAACGGCCGGAACGCGTCGATCTCCTCGCCGAGCGTGCGGCCGGTGACCGTCAGCGCGTCGAGATGCAGCAGCGGGCGCAGCTCGCGCAGCACCGCGGGCATGCCGCCGGCGAAATGCAGGTCCTCCATGTAATGCTGGCCGGACGGCTTGAGGTCGACCAGCACCGGCGTCTCGCGGCTCATGCGGTCGAACGCGTCGAGGTCCACCTCGAACCCCAGGCGGCCGGCGATGGCGGTCAGGTGGATGATGCCGTTGGTCGAGCCGCCGATGGCGAGCAGCACGCGCAGCGCGTTCTCGAACGCCTTGGCGGTGAGGATGCGGTCCGGCGTGAGCCCCGCGCGCGCGATCTCGACGGCCTGCTTGCCGCTCAGCTCGGCGATGCGGATGCGGTCGGCCGTGACGGCCGGCGGCGAGGCGCCGCCCGGCAGGACGATGCCGAGCGCCTCGCCCAGGCAGGCCATGGTGCTGGCCGTGCCCATCACCGAGCAGGTGCCGACGCTGGCCACCAGCTTGCCGTTGACCTCGGCGATTTCCTGCTCGTCGATTTCCTGGGCGCGGAAGCGCCCCCAGTAGCGGCGGCAGTCGGTGCATGCGCCCACGCGTTCGCCGCGATGCCCGCCGGTCAGCATCGAGCCCGTGATGAGCTGCACCATGGGGATGTTGGCCGAGGCCGCGCCCATCAGTTGCGCCGGCACGGTCTTGTCGCAGCCGCCGATCAGCACGACCGCGTCCATCGGCTGCGCGCGGATCATTTCCTCGGTGTCCATCGACATGAGGTTGCGCAGGTACATGCTGGTGGGCGCGGAAAAGCTCTCGGCGATGGAGATGGTGGGGAAGTCGATCGCCAGCCCGCCGGCCATCATCACGCCGCGCTTGACCGCCTCGATCAGTTGCGGCGCGTTGCCGTGGCACGGGTTGTAGCCGCTGCCGGTGTTGACCACGCCGACGATGGTGCGGTCGAGCGCCTCGTCGGTGTAGCCCGCGCCCTTGATGAAGGCCTTGCGCAGGAACAGGGAGAAGCCGGTGTCACCGTAGTTGGTGAGGCCCTTGCGAAGGCCGCGCGGCAGGACGACGGCGGTGCCGTCCTTGGGAGTCTGGGGCATGGTGAACGCTCTCCGGATAATTATCAATAATACTATTGACGGATTCTGGCACGAACCTCGGGGCTTGTCGAGAGGAGATCGTGCGGCGGAGAGAGCGGCGGGGCCGGTGCCGCCCGGGCGCGCGGCACACGTCGCGCCCGGGCGCCGGCTGGCGCCCGCGCACGGCGCGGCGGCGGGCAAGGTGGCGCCGGCGCCTCAGGCGCTGGCGAACAGGTGCCGGTTCAGCGCGAGGTAGGCGTCGCGCGACGGCGCGAGGTGGTTGCGGCACAGCGTGACGAGATCGTCGCGGCGGCCTTCGCGCAGCGCTTCGATGATGGCCCAGTGCTCGTCCCTGGCGCGCGTGCGGTAGGCGGGATCGACCAGCGAGCTGAAGCGGATCGGGTGCGTCTGGCGCGCGTATTCCTGGATGGCGCGCTGCAGCGTGGCGTTTTCGCAGAAGCCGAACAGCGTCTCGTGGAAGCGCTGGTTGGTGCGGAACACCGCCCGCGGGTCGTTGGCCGCGACGGCGGCGTCGTGCTCGCGCTGGATCTCGACGAGATGCCGCAAGTCCGCCTCGGGCAAAGGGCAGGGCAGGATGCGCGCGGCCTCGCTCTCGAGCAGCTCGCGCAACTGGTACAGCTCGGCCACTTCGCGCGCGCTGAAGGCGCGCACCTCGCAGCCGATGTTCTTGCGGCGCTCGACCAGCCCGAGGCGCGCCAGCTCCGAGAGCGTCTCGCGCGCGGCATGCCGCTTGAGGTCGAAGCGGCGCATCAGGTCGTCTTCGATCAGCCGTTCGCGCGGATGCAGCCTGCCGAGCACGATGTCCTCTTCCAGTTCGCACACGGCGGCGGGAACGTCATAGGGTTTGCTGGCGGATTCGATATGGCGGTTTTGCGCAACGGACATGAGTGGATCGTAAGTAAGACGGGACAGGGCGCGGCGTTGCCAGTCGGGCAAGGCCAGGCAAGGGTGCGGCGCCCGGCGCCGCGGCCGCATCGCACGCCTTCCCGCAGGGCGTGGATCGCGGCAATTCTACATGCGCCCCGGGCAGAGGTTACGCGGGGCCGCCGCGCGTGGTCAATGCGGCGGCGGTCCTGGCCGGCGCGGGCGCTGCTTGCCTCCATATTAATATCAATACGATTATTGACAATCTGTTTCGCGCGTCTCAGAATCGCGGCCAGGACGCTGCGTCCTCGCTCCACCCGATCCACTGAGAGGCATCATGTACAAGACACCCACACATTTCATCGACGGAGCCGAGGTTTTTGCCGCGGCGCCCTTTGCCCCCGCCATTCCGGTCATCGATCCGGCCACCGAGACGGTGCTCGGGACCGTGGCCGGCGCCGGCGAGGCGGAAGTCAGCGCCGCGCTGCGGGCCGCGCAGCGCGGCCTGGCGCGCTGGAGCAAGACGGCGCCGTGGGCGCGCTCCGAGGTGCTGCGGGAGATCGCCCGCCTGATGCGCGAGCGCCAGGAGGAAATGGCCCGCGTGCTGTCCCTGGAGATCGGCAAGACGCTGGCCGAGGCGCGTGCCGAGGTGGCGGTCTCCGCCGAGCATTTCGAGTGGTGCGCCGACGAGGCCCGGCGCCTGTACGGCATGGTGCTGGCCGGGCGCACGCCGGCCAGCCGGCTGGAGGTACGCTACGAGCCGGTGGGTGTCGTGCTGGCGCTGACGGCGTGGAACTTCCCGGTCAACCTGGCCGCGCGCAAGCTCGCCATGGCGCTGGGCGCGGGCTGCTCGGTCATCGTCCGGCCGGCGGAAGAGGCGCCCGGCAGCGTGGCCGCGCTGGTGCGGTGCTGCCATGACGCGGGCCTGCCCGCCGGGGCGGTCAACATGCTGATCGGCACGCCGGACGACGTCGTCGCGCCGCTCATGGCCGCGCCCGCGGTGCGCAAGATCAGTTTCACCGGCTCGACCCGCGTCGGGCAGCTGCTGATCCGCCAGAGCGCGGATACCGTCAAGCGCCTGACGATGGAGCTGGGCGGGCACGCTCCCTTCATCGTGCTGGAGGACGCCGATGTCGCCGTGGCGGCCGCCGCCGCGGTGCAGGGCAAGTTCCGCAACGCGGGCCAGGTATGCGTGTCGCCGAGCCGCTTCTTCGTCGCGCGCCCGGTGCTGGCGGCGTTCGAGGCCGCGGTGGTGGCGGCCACGCGCCGCCTGCGGGTGGGCAACGGCCAGCAGGAGAACGTCGACATGGGCCCGCTTGCCACCGGGCGGCAGCGCGCGCGCGCCGAGCGGCTGGTGGAAGATGCGCTGTCCAAGGGCGCGCGGCTGCTGTGCGGCGGGCGGCGGCCGCCCGAGCTGCTGCGCGGCTATTTCTATGAGCCCACCGTGCTGGCCGATGTGCCCGACGACGCCGAGATCCTCCACGAAGAGCCGTTCGCGCCCGTGATGGCGATCGTCCCGGTCGCCGGCGCCGACGAGGCCGTGGCGCGCGCGAACGCGCTCGAAGCCGGGCTGGCGGCCTATCTCTACACGCGCTCCGGAGAGGCCGCGGAGCGCGTGTCGGATGCGCTCGAGTCCGGCATGGTGGGCGTGAACACCACGGCGGTGGCCACGCCCGAGGCGCCGTTCGGCGGCATCAAGCAAAGCGGCTTCGGCCGCGAGGGCGGCGAAATCGGCGTGCGGGAATACCTCAACACCAAGTTCGTCCACCGGCACGCCGCCTAGGGCGACGTGCAGGACGCATAAGGTGCGTCCGTCTCGGCCCCTGAATTATCGATTAGATTATTGACAATCTGAGGGGCCGCACCTAGACTTTCCCTGCTGACTTATAAAACCATACGGAGACATTCATGAAGCGTTTATTGGCCTGCATTGCCATGTTGTGGGCTACCGTGGCAGCGGCCCAGTATCCCGACAAGCCGATCAAGCTGGTCGTGCCCTTCGCGCCCGGCGGCAACATCGACTTCATCGCCCGCACCCTGCAATCGAAGATGTCCGAATACCTGGGCGTGTCGGTGGTGATCGACAACCGGCCCGGCGCGGGCGGCATCCTCGGCGCATCCTACGCCGCGCGGCAGCCGGCCGACGGCTATACGCTGCTGCTTGCCAATACCGGCGTCATCGTCATCTACCCGGCCATTTACAAGCAGCTTTCCTATGATCCCCTGAAGGACTTCGTGCCGGTGGCCCGCGCCACCACCAACGAGCTGGTCGCCGTGGTCAATCCCAGCGTGCCCGCCCATGACCTGAAGGAGTTCATTGCCTACAGCAAATCCAGCGGCGGCAAGATCAGCGCGGCCGTGGCCGGCGTCGGCTCGTCGCAGCATTTCGCCATGGAGATGGTCAAGCGCAGCGCCGGCGTCGACATGCTGATGGTGCCTTACAAGGCCAGCGTGCCCGCGCTCAACGACGTGCTGGGCGGGCAGGTCCAGTTCATGGTCGACGCGCCGCCCGTGGTGCAGTCGTTCGTCCAGAGCGGCCGCCTGCGCGCGCTTGCCGTCACCGGAAGCAAGCGGCTGGCCACGCTGCCGAACGTGCCGACCTTCACCGAAGCCGGCCTGCCGGGCATCGACGCCACCGGCTTCCAGGGCTTCCTCGCGCCGGCGGGCACGCCCGACGCGATCGTCAACACGGTGTCGCGCGCGGTGCTCAAGGCGCTGCAGCAACCGGAGGTGATCCAGCAACTGCGCGGGCAGGGACTGGAACCCGCGGGCATGGACGCCAAGGCGTTCCGGGCCTTCGTGCACACCGAAGCGCCCAAGTGGGCAAATCTCGCCAAAGCCGCCAACATCAAGGCCGACTGACATGAAAACACCTGACACCCTGCGTCCGAACCGCTTCAAGGAAGGCTTGCGCGAGGGGCGCAAGCAGCCCGGCCTGTGGCTCACGCTCGAAAGCCCCCATGCCACCGAGGTGCTGGCCGGCTCCGGCTACGACTGGCTGCTGCTCGACATGGAGCACACCTGCGTCGACGTCTCCCAGGTCATCGACCATCTGCGCGCCGCGCAGGGCGGCACGGCCGAACTGGTGGTCCGCATCCCGTCCAACGAGCCGGTCGTGTTCAAGCGCCTGCTCGATGCCGGCATCCGTTCGTTCATGGTGCCCTTCGTGCAGTCGGCCGAGGAGGCGCAGCAGGCCGTGGCCGCCACGCGCTATCCGCCGCACGGCATCCGCGGCGTGAGCGGCAACATGCGCGCCAACGGCTTCTCGCGCATCAAGGACTACAGCGAGCGCTATGCCGAGGCGCAATGCATCGTGGTGCAGATCGAGTCGCCGGTGGCCGCCGCGGCCGTGCGCGAGATCGGCGCGGTCGACGGCGTGGACGGGCTGTTCGTCGGGCCCAACGACCTGGCCGCCAACATGGGGTTGTACGGCCAGCCGGGCGCGCCCGAGGTGAAGGCGGCGATCGCGCGCATCCTGGCCGACATCCGCGCGGCCGGCAAGGCGCCGGGCATCCTGAACTTCAACCCCGCGCAGGCGCGCGAGCTGCTGGCGATGGGCTACGACTTCATCGCCGTGGGCTCCGACCTGTCGATCCTGGCGCGGCGCAGCGAAGCCCTGCTCGCAGAAATCACCGCCGCCTGAGAGCCACCCGCCATGAGCAGAAAGCGAATTGAACTGTCCCAGCTGCGCAGCCAGCGGTGGTTCGGAGCGGCCGGCCAGCCCGGCAACCACAAGTCCTATCGCACCAAGCAGATGGGCTACACCAGCGAGGACTTCCAGGGCAAGCCCGTCATCGGCATCCTCAGCACGTGGTCCGACCTCAACAGTTGCCACACGCATTTCCCGCAGCGCATCGAGGAGGTCAAGCGCGGCGTCTGGCAGGCCGGCGGCTTCCCGGTGGTGATGCCGACCCTGAGCGTGGGCGAGACCTACGTCCGCCCCAGCACGCTGATCTACCGCAACCTGCTGGCGATGGACGCGGAAGAGATCCTGCGCTCGCACCCGATCGACGGCGCCGTGCTGCTGGGCGGCTGCGACAAGACCACGCCCGGGCTGCTGATGGCGGCCGCCTCGGTCAACATCCCGGCCATCTTCGTGCCCGCCGGCGCGATGCTGCGCGGGCACTGGCGCGGGCAGCAGATGCTGGGCACCGGCTCCAGCACCTGGCAGGCCCTGGCCGACTACCGCGCCGGCAAGCTCGACGAGAAATCGTGGCGGCAGGTCGGCGAGGGCACGGCCCGCTCGCCGGGCACCTGCAACACCATGGGCACGGCCTCGACCATGACCAGCATGGCCGACGCGCTGGGGCTCACCCTGCCGGGCGCCAGCTCGATCCCCGCCGTCGACGCCACGCATTCGCAGATGGCGTCGACGTCCGGGCGCCGCATCGTCGAGATGGTGTGGGAAGACCTGCGGCCGAAGGACATCGTGACGCGCCAGAGCTTCCTGAACGCCGTGGTCACGGACATGGCGCTGTCCGGCTCGACCAACTCCCTCATCCACCTCGTGGCGATGGCGCGCCGCCTCGGCGTCGAATTGTCGCTGGACGATTTCTCGCGCGCCAGCGAAACGGTGCCGGTGCTGTGCAACCTGCAGCCCAGCGGCACCTACCTGATGGAGGACCTGTTCTACGCGGGCGGATTGCTGGCCCTGCTCAAGCGCATCGCCCCGCATCTCGACCTGTCCTGCCAGACGGTCACCGGCCGCACGCTGGGCGAGAACATCGAGCAGGCCGAGGTCTATAACGACGACGTCATCCGCACCGAGGAAAACCCGGTCTACGGCGCCGGCGGGCTGGTGGTGCTGCGCGGCAACCTGGCGCCGCGCGGCGCGGTGCTCAAGCGCGCCGCCGCCGAGCCCCGCCTGCTCCAGCACACCGGCCCGGCCGTGGTCTTCCGCAACTTCCAGGACATGCTCGCGCGCGTGGACGACCCCGACCTGCCCGTGACCGCGGACAGCGTGCTGGTGCTGCAGGACAGCGGCCCGACTGGTGCGCCCGGCATGCCGGAATGGGGCATGCTGCCGATCCCGAAGAAGCTGCTGGCGGCCGGCGTGCGCGACATGGTGCGTATCTCCGACGCGCGCATGAGCGGCACCAGCTACGGCACCTGCGTCTTGCACGTGTGCCCGGAAAGCCGCGTGGGCGGGCTGCTGGGGCTGGTGCGCGACGGCGACCTGGTGCGCCTCGACACCGAGGGCCGCCGCCTCGACCTGCTGGTCGACGAGGCGGAGATCGAAGCGCGGCGCAAGGCCTGGGTGGCGCCGCCGCCGCACTACGAGCGCGGCTTCGGCCTGCTGCATATCGAGCACGTGCTGCAGGCGGACGAGGGCTGCGACCTCGATTTCCTCGCCAAGCAGGGCACCGTGCCCGATCCGGAAGCGCGCTTCTCGTAGGCGGGGCCTCGCGTCTGCCACTCGTCTCGGCGCCGTCCCGCCACGGGGCGGCGCTTCCGGCACTCCCTCCCATCTCCCCTTGCGCCAATCCGAATACTGTATAAACATACAGTATTCGGAGATTTCGCCTCATCCGCCGGATAAGGCAGCCACGAGGCCGCAAGCGTCACATGAATTCCCTTGTTTTTCCCGGCTCGCACGAGCCGCCACCCGATGCGTCGTCGCCCGGTTGCCTTCTGGACCGGCCTGCCGAGGCAGACCGCCATGAGGCGCTGAACGCGCTCGCGCGGCGCCATCCCGGCCTGTGGCGCGCCGGGCAGCTTGGCCGCGCGGGCCACGCGGGCAGCGTGCCGGCGCTGGAGACGGGCCATGCGGCGCTGTCGGCCGAATTGCCGGGCGGCGGCTGGCCGCTGGGAGCCCTGACCGAGCTGCTGCTGGCCGAGCCCGGCGTGGGCGAGCTGCGCCTGCTGCGGCCGGCGCTGGCCGCGCTGGCGGCGGCGCAGCGGCGGCTGGCGCTGGTGGGGCCGCCGCACTTGCCGAATGCCGCCTGCCTGGCCGGCTGGGAGCTGCCGGCGCGGCAGGTGTTCTGGGTGCGCGCGCCGGCCGGCGCGGGCAAGGCCGCGGCGCAGGCCGACGTGCTGTGGGCGGCGGAGCAGGTGCTGCGCAGCCAGGCCTTCGGCGGAGTCATGGTGTGGCTGCCCGCGGCGCGGCCCGAGGCGCTGCGCCGCCTGCAGGTGCTGGCGCAGGCGGGCGACGCGGTGGTGTGGGCCATGCGCCCGGCCAGCGTGCTGCGCGAGTCGTCGCCGGCGGTGCTGCGGCTGCTGCTGGCGCCGGCGCCGGGCAACGCGCTGTCGATCACCTTCCACAAGCGGCGCGGGCCGGTGCGCGAGCAGCCGCTGGTGCTGCCGCTCGGCGAGATGGTGGCGGTGCCGGGCCGTCCGTCCGCGCGGCGGCCCGCGCCGGCGCAGGCGCCGCGCGTTTCACCGGCCGTTGCGGGAGAGCAAGACCATGTCGTACTGGATCGCGGTGCATCTGCCGCGCCTGTCGCTGGACGCGCTGCAGCCGAACTGGCCTGAGCCGGACGCGGCCGCCGCGGTCCCCGGCGTGCTGCATCACGGCGTGCCGGTGGCGGTGATGGAGCGCGAGCGCGTGGTGCTGGCCAATACCCCTGCGCTGGCACTGGGCGTGCAGGCCGGCATGCGGCGCGGCGGCGTGCAGGCCTTGTCGGCGCGGGTGGTGCAGCTCGAGCGCGAGCCGGCGGCGGAGGCGCAGCTGATGACGGCGCTGGCGCTGGCGCTGCTGCATTTCTCGCCGCACGTGACCTTGCACCCGGACCCCGAGGCGGCCACGGTGATGATCGATGCGGGCGCCAGCGTGCGGCTGTTCGGCGGGCATCGCGCGCTGTGCCGCGCGGTCTATGCGCGGGTGCGCCGGCTGGGCGTGTTCCTCCAGCTCGGCTGCGCGCCGACCGCCTTCGGCGCGGCGTGGCTGGCGGCGCAGCCGTTCCGGCGCGACCGCCGCGGCGCCATGGTGCGCCCGGCGCGGCGCGCGCTGCGGCCGGCGCGCATGGCGCGGCTGCTGGACCGCCTGCCGGTGGGCATGCTGCATAACGTGGCCGACGAAGGCTGGCTGGACGGCATCGGCTGCCGCACCGTGGGCGAGGTGCGCCGCCTGCCGCGCGCCGGTTTGCGGCGCCGCCTCGGCGCGGACGTGCTGGTGCGGCTGGACCAGGCCTATGGCGCGGTGCCGGTGCGCTTTACCTGGTTCAGCGCGCCGCCCGCGTTCGCGCAGCGCATGGAACTGCCGGGCCGCACCGAATCGGTCCAGGGCGTGATGGCCGGCGCGCAGCGCCTGCTGCTGGCGCTGGGCGGCTGGCTGGCGGTGCGGCAGGCCGGCGTGACGCGCCTGGCGCTGCGGCTCGAGCATGAGCGCTACCGCCTGGGCTGCGAGACCCCGGCCACGCCGGTGACGGTGAGCCTGGCCGAGCCCAGCCGCGATCCGGCGCACTTGGGCCGGCTGCTGCAGGAGCGGCTGGACAAGGTGCAGTTCACCGTGCCGGCGGTGGGGCTGCTGCTGGCGGTGGAAGCCATGCAGGACTGCCTGCCGCGCAGCGCGGCGCTGTTTCCCGACCCGGGCGGCACGCCGGCCGGGCTGGGCCGCCTGCTCGATACCTTGATGGCGCGCCTGGGCCGCGAGAACGTGCTGCAGCCCCGGCCGCTGGCGGACCACCGGCCCGAGTGCGCCAGCCGCTGGTGCCCGGTGGACGAGATGCCGGCGCGCGCGGCGGCGGCGGCGGCCCCGCAGGCCTGGCCCGCGCGCCCGCCGTGGCTGCTGGCGCAGCCGCTGCCGCTGGCCGTGCAGCGCCACCGGCCTTGCCACGGCGGGCCGCTGGTCCTGCTGTCGCGGCCCGAGCGCATCGAGTCCGGCTGGTGGGACGACGCGCTCGCCACGCGCGATTATTTCGTCGCCGAGCGCGCCGACGGCCTGCGCTGCTGGGTCTACCGCCAGCGCCCGGGGCGCGAGGAGGGCGGTGAATACCGCTGGTTCCTGCACGGGCTGTTCTGAGGGCCGCTTCGCTTCGCGGCTTGGCTTCACGGCTTCACCTCATCGCTTTGCCTCATCGCTTTGCCTCACGCGTCGCTTCACATTCGGTATCCGTCTCCATCATGTCCAGCCAGCCAGCCGCTCCTTCGTTTTCCGCCTTGCCGGCCGCGCTCTCGGCGCTGCTGCCGGGCTTGCCCGCGCTACCCGATTACGTGGAGCTGCACTGCATCTCGAACTTCACCTTCCTTGAAGGGGCCTCGCATCCGGTCGAGCTGATCGAGCGCGCGTTCGCGCTCGGTTATGGCGGCCTCGCGCTGACCGACGAATGCTCCGTGGCCGGCACGGCGCGCGCGCACCACGCGCTCAAGGACCTGCGCGAGCGCGCCAGCGACGCGCTCGCGCGCAGCGCGGCGCGGCTGGCCGCGGGCCTCGACGCGGGCGAGGACGAAGAAGACGAGGACGACCTGGATGCCCTGGCCGCGGAAGAGGCGGAAGAGGGCGAAAGCCACGAGCCGGGCGCGCAGGACGTCCTGCTGGACGCTGCCGGCCCCGGCGAGGCCGCCGAGGCCCGCCTGCGGCGCCACGAAAAACTGTCCGCCATCGCGGCCGCCGCGCAGGCATTCCGCCTGCTGATCGGCAGCCGTTTCACGCTTGCCGGCCAGGATGGCGAGCCGGCGCTGCGGCTGGTGCTGCTGGCGCAGGACCGCGAGGGCTTCGGCAATCTCTGCGAGTTCATCACGCTGGGCCGCCGGCGCGCGGAAAAAGGGGCCTACCGCCTGCACCCGGAGGACATCGCCGCGCCCACGGGGGAGCAGGCGCACCTGCGCGGCATGCCCAACTGCGTGGCGCTGCTGCTGCCCGCGTATTGCCCCGAGCCACAGGCGCTGCTGCGGCAGGCGCGCTGGATGCGGCAGGTCTTCGGCGAGCGCGCCTGGATCGCGCTCGAGCAATTGCAGGGCCATGCCGATGCGCTGCACCGGCTGCGGCTCGAGGACGCCGCGGCGCAGGCCGGCGTGCCGCTGGCGGCGGCGGGCGCGGTGACCATGCACGTGCGCTCGCGCAAGCCGCTGTCCGACGTGCTCAGCGCGATCCGCGCCGGGCAGACGCTGGCCGAGTGCGGCATGGCGCTGGCGCCCAATGCCGAGCAGCACCTGCGCATGCGCCAGCGGCTGTCGCGGCTCTATCCGCGCGAGGCGCTGGCGCAGACGCTGCGCATCGCCGGCCTGTGCGATTTCTCGCTGGATACGCTGCGCTACGAATATCCGGAAGAGCTGGTGCCCGTCAGCCTGACGCCGTTCAGCCACCTGTACAGCGAGACCATCAAGGGCATGAGGATGCGGTTTCCCGATGGCCTCGATCCCAAGTGGAAAAAGCAGTTGAAGGAGGAACTCGCCCTGATCCAGGAAAAAGGGTACGAATCGTTCTTCCTCACCGTGCACGACATCGTGCGTTTCGCGCGCCGCGAGGGCATCCTGTGCCAGGGGCGCGGCTCCGCGGCCAACTCGCTGGTCTGCTATTGCCTGTTCATCACCGAGGTCCACCCGGCCGACACCAACATGCTGTTCGGCCGCTTTCTCTCGCGCGAGCGCGACGAGGCACCCGACATCGATGTCGATTTCGAGCACCAGCGGCGCGAGGATGTCATCCAGTACATCTACGAGAAATACAGCAGGGACCGCGCCGCGCTGGCCGCCTCGCTGATCACCTACCGCTCGCGCAGCGCGCTGCGCGACGTGGGCCGCGCGCTGGGCATCGATGCCAGCGTGATCGAGCAGGTGGTCAAGGGCCAGGCGTGGTGGGACGGCCCGCGCGGGTTTCTCGAGCGCATCTCGCAGTACGGGCTGGATCCGGAATCGCTGGCGGTGCGGCAGTGGGCCAGCCTGACCATGCAGCTGCGCGGCTTTCCGCGCCACCTGTCGCAGCACGTGGGCGGCTTCGTGATCGCGCGGGACAAGCTGTCGCGGCTGGTGCCGATCGAGAACGCGGCCATGGTGGACCGCAGCGTGATCCAGTGGGACAAGGACGACCTCGAATCGCTCGGCCTGCTCAAGGTGGACGTGCTGGCGCTGGGCATGCTGTCGGCGATCCGGCGCGCGCTGGAAATGATCCCGGGCCCGTCCGGCGCGCCGATGCGCATGGCGGAGATTCCCCGCGAGGACGGCAAGACCTACGACATGATCTGCGCGGCCGAGACCATCGGCGTGTTCCAGGTGGAATCGCGCGCGCAGCAGTCGATGCTGCCGCGCCTGCGGCCGCGCAACTTCTACGACCTAGTGGTGGAAGTGGCCATCGTGCGGCCCGGCCCGATCCAGGGCGGCATGGTGCATCCCTTCCTCAAGCGGCGCGAGCTGGTGCGGCGCACCGGCAAGCAGCCCGTGTACCACGACAAGATCATCCAGGACGTGCTGGGCCGTACCCTGGGCGTGCCGATCTTCCAGGAGCAGGTGATGCAGCTGGCCATCGACGCGGCCGGCTTCACGCCCGGCGAGGCCGACCATCTGCGCCGCTCGATGGCGGCGTGGCGGCGCAAGGGCGACCTGCGCAAGTACCAGGACAAGCTGGTCAGGGGACTGACCGCCAACGACTATCCCGAGTCCTTCGCGCTGGCCATCTGCAAGCAGATCGAAGGTTTCGGCGAGTACGGCTTCCCGGAAAGCCACGCCGCCAGCTTCGCCAAGCTGGTCTACATCAGCGCGTGGATCAAGTGCCGCCATCCGGCCGCCTTCCTGTGCGCGCTGCTCAACAGCCAGCCGATGGGCTTCTATTCGCCCTCGCAACTGGTGCAGGATGCGCGCCGCAACGGCGTGCGCACGCGCCCGGCGGACGTCACGGTGAGCGGCTGGGAAAGCACGCTCGAAGCGGATGTGGAAGCGGATGTGAAAGCGGAAGCGGAGGCGGACGCGGATGTGGACGCGGAGGATGGCCGCGCGCAGCCGGCCGTGCGGCTCGGCCTCAATCGCGTGAAAGGCATGGGCAAGGACGTGGCGCTGCGCATCGAGGCGGCGCGCGCCGAACGGCCCTTCGCCAGCGTGGAAGACCTGGTGCTGCGCGCCTGCCTGGACCGCCACGACATCGACGCGCTGGCCGCCGCCGACGCGCTGTCCGCGCTCGCCGGGCATCGCCGCCAGGCGCGCTGGCAGGCCCGCGCCGCCGCGCTGCAGGCGGCCCACCGCGACCTGCTCTATGCGGCACCGCCGGCCGAGAGCGAACTCACCTTGCCCGCGCCGCGGCTGGGCGAGGACGTGGCCGCCGACTATGCCAGCACGGGCCTGTCATTGAAGTCGCATCCGCTGGCGCTGCTGCGCCCGCGCCTGGAGGCCATGAAATACGCCACCGCGCAGCAGCTTGCGCAGTGCGGCAACGGCCGGCGCGTGCGCGCCTGCGGCATCGTCACCGTGCGCCAGCGGCCCGCCACCGCCAGCGGCACCATCTTTGTCTCGATCGAGGACGAGACCGGCGCCGTCAACGTGATCCTGTGGCCGGACCTGGTCGAGCGCCAGCGCAAGGAAGTGCTCGGGGCCACCATGCTGGGCGTGATCGGCACCTGGCAGCGGCAGGGCGAGGTCAGGCACCTGGTGGCGCAGCAACTGGTGGATCTCAGCCCGCTGCTGGGCCGCCTGATGGTGATGAGCCGGGATTTTCACTGAGGCGGTGCCCGCGGCGCGCGCACGTCTTGCCTGTCTTGCCTGTGCCGGCGGCGGCCTGTTCCCTCTGCCCGGGCCGTTCACTCAGGCGCATGCCCGCACGCCGCCGGCATGCGGGCATGGCTGCGGCGCTACAGCGCGCGCGTGCCTTGCGCCGGGGTCTGCCACTGAGCCTGGCGCGGCACCTCGTCGCGCCAGCCCACTGCCTTCAGCACGGCGAAGCCATGTGCCGTCACACGCGGGCAGCGATGCCCGTTGGTGCAATCCTCGAGCGATACCAGGCCGCGCTCGACCAGGGTGTCCAGATCGACGGGGTCGAGTTCCAGGCAGTCCTGCGCATCGCGGACCAGCAGCAAGGTGGCAAATTCATGGGGACTCAGCATCAGTGACTCCTGGGTGGGAAGCCTGCGCTCGCAGGCCTTCGAGGACAAAATCGCTGACCAGAAGACAGCGTTGCCGCGAATTGGTTCAAGGTCTTTCGTGCCTCCCGGCGTGCCTCCTGGCCGGTGTGCCCACCGGCTTCGCTTGGCTTCGTTGTACGTTTTCTTTGCGTCCGTTTTGTGTCCGCTTTGTTTATCTTCCCGCTGTCTTGCCCCCGGCGTACCCGTTCCCCGCGTCGTCCCCCTTGCCTGTCGGTGCTCGCCCCTCCTTGCCGGCGCCCGCTTTGCGGGCATGCTGCACCGCGCTTGTGCCGTTCTCGCCCCGCCGTTGTGCGGCTGAAAATAAGCTGTAACAAGAGCCTTCAGGATGCGGGCAAGCAGCCGATACAAGCCGCATGCGAGCGTTTTTCCCGAGGACTTTCGTGGCGACCTTTCTTTCCCCCGCGGTGCGCGTGATGGCGCGCCTGAACATCATCCGCAAGCTCGCCTTGCTTGCCGTGCTGTTCCTGATCCCGCTATGCGGCTCGCTCTACGCGGTGCTCAGCATGTCGGTGCAGTCCATCGGCGCCGCGCGCGACGAAGTGCGCGGCCTGGTCATCGTCGACCGCGCGCTCGATTTCATGCGCGAGACCCAGGTCAGGCGCGGCGCGGCCAACGCGGTGCTGGCCGGCAACGCCGCTTTCCGCGCCACCTTCGACGCCGCCGATGCCAAGGCAGCGGCACACCTCGCGCAGCTGCGGCAGGACGCCGGGGCAAGCGGCAGTTTCGATGTGATGCCCGATGCGGAAAAGCTCGCGCAGGCCTGGCAAGCCATGCATGAATCGGGCCTGAAAGGCACCGCCGCGCCGCTGTTCGAGCAGCACAGCGCGCTGGTCAAGCAGACCCGCCTGTTCATCGCCGACGTGGCGGACCGCTCGTCGCTCGCGCTGGACCCGGACAGCGGCTCCTACTACCTGATCAACCTGCTGGTGGGTCCCATGCCGAAGCTGGCCGAACTGAGCGCGCTGGCGCGCGGCAGGGGCGCGGCCATCATCACCCAGGGCGGCTATTCCGATGCGGCGCAGCAGGCCGAACTGGCCGCGCTGGCCGAGCAGATTCATGACGGACTGGAATCGGTGCGGCGCGATATCGGCCGCGTCACGCGCGCGGCGCCCGGCTACCGCGAGCGGGTGGACGCGGCGCAGGCCAAGCTGTCCGCCATGGACGCCTTCTACGCCACGCTCAAGGACAAGATGCTCGGCACCGGCGGCATCGCCATCGACGCCAAGGCGTATTTCGACAACGCCAGCGCCGCCATCGAGGCGGTGTCGGCGGTCAACAAGGAGTTCTCCGACATCACGCATGCCATGCTGGAGCAGCGCATCGCCGCCGAGGTCCTGCGGCTCGAAGTGCTGGGCGGGGTGGCGCTGGTGGCCGTGGGCGCCGCCCTCTACCTGTTCGCCGGCTTCGCCGCCGGCATGCGCGGCGACGTGCGCGAGGTGGCGGGGATGGTGGAGCGCATCAATGCCGGCGACCTCGCCGTGCACGCCGAGGTGCGCGGCAAGGACGAGCTGAGCGAGGTCAAGCGCCACCTGCTGTCGCTGGTGCAGACCTGGCGCGCGCTGATCGGCGACACCAAGGCCGGCGCGCACAACGTGCTGGCCGCCGCCGGCGAGATCGCGCAGGGCAACCTGGACCTGTCGCAGCGCACCGAGGAGCAGGCGTCGTCGCTGGAGCAGACCGCCGCCAGCATGGAGCAGCTCACCGCCGCCGTGCAGCAGAACGCCAGCAGCGCCGACCAGGCCAGCCTGCTCGCCGGCGAGGCGCGCGAGATCGCGCAGGCGGGCGGCGCCTCGGTGGGCCGCGTGCTGCAGACCATGAGCGAGATCGAGGCCGACTCCAGGCGCATCGTCGAGATCATCGCGGTGATCGACTCGATCGCCTTCCAGACCAATATCCTCGCGCTCAATGCCGCGGTGGAAGCGGCGCGCGCCGGCGAATACGGGCGCGGCTTCGCCGTGGTGGCCACCGAGGTGCGCAGCCTGGCCCAGCGCGCGGGCAGCTCGGCCAAGGAAATCCGCACGCTGATCTCGCAATCGGTGCAGCGCGTGGCGACAGGCTCCACGCTGGCCGGCGACGCCGCCACGACCATGGACAACATCGTCGGCGCGGTCCGGCGCGTCACCGCCATGATGGACGAGATCGGCCGCGCCTCGCACGAGCAGAGCAACGGCATCGCCCAGGTCAACCAGGCGGTCGCGCAGATGGACCAGGTCACGCAGCAGAACGCCGCGCTGGTGGAGCAGGCCGCCGCCGCGGCCGACGCGCTCAAGGAACAGGCGCAGCGCATGGAGCAGGCGGTGGCGGTGTTCCGGCTGGAGGCGTAGCGGGGGAGAGGGCGGGGGCCGGCGAATGCTGCCGTGCTGGAAAAAGCCAGCGGCTTCGTTCCTCGCCGCCATGCTGGACCACACCGTTGGCCCCGCTCGATGTGGCTCCTAGTCAAACCGCCCCTCTCCCCAACCCTCTCCCCGTGAGGGGAGAGGGAGAACACCTTGTTTGGGCTAGCTCGGGCGGTGTGGGCGCAGCTCGGGGCTTCGTTCATTGCTCCCGTTTTGCTCCCCTCTCCCGCTTGCGGGAGAGGGGCCGGGGGAGAGGGCCGGCGCCCGCCAACGGCGAAAACCGTCACGCCACGCAGACGCCAGCCTTCTTGGCGCAGCCTTGTCGCTGCGACGCGACCGGCCCAGGCGCCATCTCCTCTCACCTCCGGTTGGCCAGCCAGATGCCGCCGACGATGGCGGCCAGCCCGGCCGCGTGGAACCAGCGCGGCCAGTCGCCCAGCAGCGCGCTCGACATCAGCGCGGCGAACACCGGCGTGAGGGTGAAGAAGAACACCGGCAATTGCGCGCCGGCGCGCGCGATGGCGCGGTCCCAGGCGAAGTAGCCCAGCAGCGACGGCACCGTGGCCACGTACAGCAGGATGGCGGCCACCTTGCCGTCGAGGTGCAGCGGCGCGTGCGGCGCCGCCAGTTCCCATGCCGCGAACGGCGCGCTGGCCAGCACGCCGGCCACGATCTGCGCGAACAGCAGCACCGCCAGCGGCAGGTCGGGGCGCCGCTTGCGCAGCAGCCAGGTGTAGGCGCTCCAGGTGACGGTGGCGGCCAGCATGAACAGGTCGCCCGGCACGAAATCGAGCTGCGCCAGCCGCGCGGGGTCGCCGCGCAGCAGCACCACGCCCACGCCGGCCAGGCAGAGCAGGGCGCCCGCCACGTGCCAGCCGCGCACCCGCTCGTGGAAGAACAGCGCGCCGATGATCAGCAGGAAGATCGGCGCCGAGGCCCCGATCAGCGTCACGTTGATCGGCGACGAGGTGGTCAGCGCGAGGTACTGCATGGCGTTGTAGACCGACACCGACAGCACGCCCATCGCGGCGATCACGCCGGCGTGCCGCTTCAGCGCGGCGGCGTGCACGCGCAAGTCGCGCCACACGGCCGGCGCCAGCAGCAGCCCGGCGAGCGCCCAGCGCGCGAAGTTCAGCGTGACCGGCGGGATGGCGCCGGCCGCGTAGTGGCCGACGATGGCGTTGCCGGCCCAGCTCAGCGGCGGGAAGGTCAGCAGGCCGAGGGTGGTCCAGTCGAGGCCGGTCTTGCCGGCGGCGGTAGCGCGCATGTGAAGGTTGTCGTCCTGTCGGTGTTCTTGTTCTTGTCTTGTTTTCGGCTTGTTTCCGCCTTGTTCTTGCGCCGGCGGGTGCCCGGGTGCCTGCCCGTCTTCTTTCGCCTCGTGCGCGGGCATTATGCCGCAGCGCCGATTGCAAACGATTGTCAGGGGCATGCCGCATGCGGCTGCCTTGCGCTAGTCTGCATGCGTGCCGCGTGTCGTCACGCCGGGCGGCGAGCCTGGAAAAGTGCCGGATACGAACTGTTACACGGGTACGCCGGCCGGCTGTCAACAGCGCAAACCGGCAAGCCGTTTTTACAGGCAACGCGCAAGCCGCGCGCCTTACCTGGAGATTGCAATGAAAAAGGTTCTCGCCATCCTGACCCTCGGACTCTTCGCTGCCGGCGCCTATGCGCAAGCTCCCGCCGCCGAGGCGGCCAAGGAGCCGGCCAAGGTCGAAAAGACCGCGCATAAGAGCGCCAAGGCACACGGCACCAAGCACGCCAAGGCCGCCACGCCGGCCAAGCCCGCCGCGCAGTAAGCAATGCGGCGTTTCGGAATGCGCCTCGCCCGGGGCGCATTCTTTTATCCAGCCCCCTGACCTCATGCACCTGATCTGGACGATTCTCATCGGCTTCGTGGCCGGCCTCGTGGCGCGCGCCATCACGCCCGGCAGCGGCCCCAGCGGCTTTTTCCTGACCGCCGCGCTCGGCATTGCCGGCGCGCTCGCCGCCACCTTCCTCGGGCAGCTCCTGCACTGGTACCGCCCGGGCCAGTCGGCCGGCTTCATCGGCGCGGTGGTCGGCGCGGTGATCCTGCTGGTGGCTTATCACCTGGTTGCCCGCAAGGGCTGAAGTTTCCCGGCGCCCCCGCCTTCTTTCCCGACCCAACGCAACCCCCGCAACGCAACCCCCGGAGCCGATCATGAGCCTGATGGATATCCTGCAGAACGCCGCCTCCGCCCTCGGCGGCAACCCCGAGCAACAGGTGGACCACCTCGCCCGGAATGCGCCGCCCGGCGCGCTCGGCGAACTGCTGGCGGGCGCCTTCCGCTCCGACCAGACGCCGGCCTTCGGCAACATGGTGGGCGAGCTGTTCGGCCAGTCCAGCGGCACGCAGCAGGCCGGCATGCTCAACCAGCTGCTGGCCCTGCTGGGGCCGGCCGTGCTGTCCGGCGCGGCCGGCGGCGCGCTGGGCAAGGTGATGGCGCCCGGCGCCACGCAGGTCACGCCGGAACAGGCCAGCCAGCTGACGCCGGCGCAGGTGCAGGAGATCGCCGCCCACGCCGAGCAGGCGCATCCGGGCGTGGTCGACCAGATCGCCGGCTTCTACGCGCAGCATCCCACGCTGGTCAAGACCATCGGCAGCGCCGCGCTGGCCATCGCGCTGGCCAAGTTCCGCGAGCGGCAGCAGGCCTGAGCCGCGCCGGCGCCGGCCGGCCTTCATCGGGCCTTCGCCGGCATTGAGCGGAGTCAGCCGGAATCAGCCGGAATCAGCCGGCCGGCCCGAACGCCTCGCGGATCATGGCGCCGATTTCGTGGCGCCGCGCCACCGGCATGCGCGAGGCGGTCGAGACGATGCTGATGGCCGCCTCGCCTGCCAGCGGCAGCGCGAACGCATATCCCACCCCCGCCACCCCGCCGGCGCCGGCCAGCGCGTAGCCCTGCTTGCGGCTGCGTTCCACGCCGCGCTGCAGCTTGAGCAGGCTCAGGCCGCTGGCCTCGTACCCGGCGCGGTGGCGCTCGAAGTGCGCGGCGATTTCCTCGTCGGCCAGCTTGGCCAGCAGCGCCATGCTGGCGGTGCCCTGGCCCAGCAGCCGCGTGCTGCCGGTCAGCAGGTGGAAATGCTGCACGCGGTGGCTGCCTTCCTCGGCATGCATGCAGTAGCCGTGGTCGCCGATGCGCACGATCAGGAAGACCGTATCGCCGGTGCGGCGCGCCAGCGCCTTCATGCGCGTGGCGCAGGCGCTGGCCAGCGGCGAGCGGTTCATGGTGCGCAGGCCCAGCGCCATCGCCGCCATGCCGAGCCGGAAGCGCTTGCCTTGCTCGTCCTGGCTGGCGAAGCCGGCGTGCGTCAGGTAGCGCAGCATGCGGTGGGCCGTGGTGCGGTCGATGCCGGTCCGCGCCACCATCTGCGCCAGCGTCATGCCGGCTTCATGATGTTCGGCCAGCAGGCATAACAGGGTAAACGCGCGGTCCAGGCTCTGCACGCCGGGCATGGGCGGCGCGGCCGGCGGGCCCTGGGGCGCGGGCGCGGAAGGCTGGGCGGGGGCAGGGGGCATCGGCATGGCGGTGTCGGAGCGGGTTTGTGCACATTATGCACAAATGGAGCGTTTGCGCTTGTCCGCCGCGGGCGCCTGGTTTGCAATCGATGCATTCCAGTCCCTTGCCGAGCGCCATGCTTCCCATCGAGTCCCGGATCGATCCCGCCAGTCCCGTCTTCGCCAGCCAGCGCGACGGCATGCAAGCCCTGATCGGGCGCCTGCGCGCGCTGGAGCAGCGCGCCGCCGCCGCTTCCGAGCGCGCCCGCCCGTCCTTCGCCCGGCGCGGCGCGCTGCTGCCGCGCGAGCGGCTGGCCCGCCTGCTGGACCCGGCCAGCGCCTTCCTGCCGATCGCCAGCCTCGCCGGCTACGGCATGGACGATCCCGACCCCGAGACCTCGATTCCCGGCGGCTCGCTGGTGGCCGGCATCGGCTTTGTCAGCGGCGTGCGCGCCATGGTGGTGGCGACCGATTCCGGCATCGACGCCGGCGCCATGACCGAAGGCGGCAACCTCAAGCTGATGCGCTGCCAGGAGATCGCGCTGGAAAACCGCCTGCCGTTCATCCACCTGGTGGAGTCGGCCGGCGCCAACCTGCGCAAATACCGCGTCGACAAGTTCGTGCGCGGCGGCGGCATCTTCTACAACCTCGCGCGCCTGTCCGCCGCCGGCCTGCCGGTGATCACGGTGGTGCACGGCTCGTCCACCGCGGGCGGCGCCTACATGCCCGGCCTGTCCGACTACGTGGTGATGGTGCGCGGCCGCGCCCGCGCCTTCCTGGCCGGCCCGCCGCTGCTCAAGGCCGCCACCGGCGAGATCGCCACCGACGAGGAGCTGGGCGGCGCCGACCTGCACGCCACCGTCAGCGGCCTGGCGGAGTTCCTCGCCGAGGACGACGAGCATGCCATCGCGCTGGCGCGCGACATCGTCTCCAGCCTGGACTGGCCGGCCGTGGCGCCGCCGCTGCCGCGGCCCGCGCGGCCGCCGCGCCTGGACGCGCGCGAGCTGGACGGCGTGATGACGCTGGACGTGAAGAAGCCGGTGGACATGCTGGAGATCGTCGGGCGCATCGTCGACGATTCCGCCTGGCTGCCGTTCAAGCCCGACTACGGCGTGGCCACGGTGTGCGGGCGCGGCCGCATCGAAGGCCACGCGGTGGGCTTCATCGGCAACAACGGCCCGATCGACCCGGCCGGCGCCACCAAGGCGGCGCAGTTCATCCAGTTGTGCAACCAGAGCGGCACGCCCATTGTGTTCCTGCAGAACACCACCGGCTTCATCGTCGGCCGCGCCTCGGAGGAGGCCGGCATGATCAAGCACGGCTCCAAGATGATCCAGGCGCTGTCCAGCTCCACCGTGCCGCAGATCACGCTCTATTGCGGCGCCTCGTACGGCGCCGGCAACTTCGGCATGTGCGGGCGCGGCTTCCGCCCGCGCTTCTGCTTCTCGTGGCCCAACGCGCGCACCGCGGTGATGGGCGGCGAGCAGGCCGCCATGACGCTGGAGATCGTGGCGCGCCAGCAGGCCGCGCGCAAGGGCGTGCCGGTGGACGAGGAGAAACTGGCCCGGCAGACCGGCGAGATCGTGGCCAGCTTCGAGCGCCAGGCCAGCGCCTTCGTCACCAGCGGGCTGCTGCTCGACGACGGCGTGATCGACCCGCGCGACACGCGCGCGGTGCTGGCCTTCGTGCTGGCCACCGCGCGCGAGGCCGAGGCGCGCGCACCGCGCCCGGTGCAGTTCGGCGTGGCGCGCTTCTGATCCGCCCGCCGAGCCGCCCGCCGATCCCCACGCTGATCCGCCCGCCGGCCCACCAAGACAAGACATACGGAGACAACGACATGCTCTACACCGAAGACCACCGCAACATCATCGACAGCATCCGCCGCTTCGTCGATGCGGAGATCAACCCGTTCGTGGACGAATGGGAGGCCGCCGAGATCTTTCCCGCCCACGCGCTGTTCAGGAAGATGGGCGAGCTCGGTTTCCTCGGCATCACCAAGCCGGTGGAGTACGGCGGGCTGGGCCTCGATTTCTCCTACGCGGTGGCGGCCGCCGAAGCCTTCGGCTACGTCGACGCGCAGGGCGTGGGCATGGCGGTGGGCGTGCAGACCGACATGGCCACGCCGGCGCTGACCGCGTTCGGCTCCGATGCGCTCAAGCGCGAATTCCTGGCGCCGGCCATCGCCGGCGAGATGGTGGCGGCGATCGGCGTGTCCGAGGCCGGCGCCGGCTCCGACGTGGCCTCGCTCAAGACGCGCGCGCGCCGCGACGGCGACGACTACGTCATCAGCGGCGCCAAGATGTGGATCACCAACGGCACCCAGGCCGACTGGATCTGCCTGCTGTGCAATACCTCGGACGGCCCGGTGCACAAGAACAAGTCGCTGATCGTGGTGCCGCTCAGGCAGGGCGGCAAGCGCGCGCGCGGCGTCGAGGTGCAGAAGATCAGGAAGTTCGGCATGTGGTGCTCGGACACCGCGCAGATCTTCTTCGACGAGGTGCGCGTGCCGGTGCGCAACCGCATCGGCGAGGAGGGCATGGGCTTCATCTACCAGATGAAACAGTTCCAGGAAGAGCGCCTGAACGGCGCCGCGCGCCGCCTGGCCTGCACCGCGCTGATCGAGCAAACCGCGGACTACCTGCGCCAGCGCGTCGCCTTCGGCAAGCCGCTGCTGGACAACCAGTTCATCCAGTTCAAGCTGGCCGAGCTCAAGACCGAGATGGAGGCGCTGCGCGCGCTGGTCTACATGGCCACCAAGACCTATATCGACGGCGGCGACGTGGTCGAGCTGGCGTCGATGGCCAAGCTCAAGGCCGGGCGCCTGTCGCGCGAGGTGGCCGACTGGTGCATGCAGTTCCAGGGCGGCATGGGCTACACCTGGGACAACCACGCCTCGCGCGCCTACCGCGACTTCCGCCTGGGCTCCATCGGCGGCGGCGCCGACGAGGTGATGCTGACCGTGATCGCCAGGCAGATGGGGATCATGTCGCGCGGCTGAGCGCCGCGCCGCCCGCCGTCCTTTGTCGTCCTTCCCGCATTCACCACGTTTTCCGATGCCAGCCATGAACCAGGCAGTCCAACCCGAAGCCGCCCGGCCCAGCGCGCCCGCCGTGATCGTGCGCGAAGTCCAGGGCGTGCTGTTCGCCACCCTCAACGCGCCGTCCACGCGTAACGCCCTCGCGCCCGAGGTGGTGGCCGCGCTCGATGCCGCCGTGGCGCGCGCCGAAGCCGATGGCGCGGTGCGCGCGCTGGTGCTGCGCGGCGCGGGCGGCTTCTTCTGCGCGGGCGGCAACGTGGGCAACTTCCGCGCGCGGCTCGACGCCGGCCCCGGCGGCGACGACCCGGTGGCCAGCCGCAACCGCGAGTTCGGCTATTTCATGCAGCGCCTCGCCGCGCTGCCGGTGCCGGTGGTGGCGGCGGTGGAGGGCGCGGCGATGGGCGGCGGCATGGGGCTGGCGTGCGCCGCCGACATCGTGCTGGCCACGCGCGACGCGCGCTTTGCCTTGTCGGAGACGACGCTGGGCATCATCGCCGCGCAGATCGCGCCGTTCGTGGTGGCGCGCATCGGCGCCGCGGCCACGCGCCGGCTCGGCCTGTCGGGCGAGCGCGCGAGCGGCGACGCGGCGGTGGCGCTGGGCCTGGCCGACGAACTGGCCGCCGACGGCGCCGCCCTCGATGCATTGCTGGCCGAATGGCTCACGCGCATCTGCCGCTGCGGCCCGCAGGCCAACCGCGCCTTCAAGCCGCTGGTGGCGCGCGCCGCGCGGCTGCCGCAGGGCGAGGCGCTCGACGAAGCCGCGCGGCTGTTCGCGCAATGCATGCGCGGCGAAGGCGCCGAAGGCATCCAGGCCTTCCGCGACAAGCGCGACGCCGCCTGGGTGGCGCGCTTCGACGCCGCCGCCGTGCGCGCCGCGCAGGCCACGCAAGACTGACACTTCCACCTCGCATCCCCACCTCGCATCCCCGCGTTCCCAATGAGCACCATGCCTGCTACCAGCACCAGCCGACCCTTCCATACCCTGCTCGTCGCCAACCGCGGCGAGATCGCCCTGCGCATCATGCGCACGGCGCGCCGCCTGGGCCTTGCCACCGTGGCGGTGTACTCCGAGGCCGACCGCCACAGCCCGCACGTGGCGTTTGCCGACCGCGCCGTGCGCATCGGCGACGCCGCGCCGCGCGCCTCCTACCTGAACATCGAGGCCATCGTCGCGGCCGCGCGCGACAGCGGCGCCGACGCCGTGCACCCCGGCTACGGCTTCCTGGCCGAGAACGCCGCGTTCGCGCAAGGCGTGGCGCAGGCCGGGCTGGTCTTCGTCGGCCCGCCGGCCGCGGCCATCCGCGCGATGGGCAACAAGGCCGAGGCCAAGCGCCTGATGCTGGCCGCCGACATGCCCTGCATCCCCGGCTACCAGGGCGAGGCGCAGGACGACGCCGCGCTGCTGCATGCCGCGGCGCAGATCGGCTTCCCGCTGATGGTCAAGGCCGCGGCCGGCGGCGGCGGGCGCGGCATGCGGCTGGTGCGCGAGGCGCAGGCGCTGCCGGGCGCGCTCGCCAGCGCGCGTTCCGAAGCCGGCGCCGCGTTCGGCTCCGGCGAGCTGATCCTCGAGCGCGCGGTGATCGCGCCGCGCCACGTGGAGATCCAGGTCTTCGCCGACACGCACGGCAACGCGATCCACCTGGGCGAGCGCGACTGCTCGGTGCAGCGGCGCCACCAGAAGGTGGTGGAAGAGGCGCCGTCGCCGGCGGTGTCGCCCGCGCTGCGCGCGCGCATGGGCGAGGCGGCGGTGCGCGCCGCGCAGGCCATCGGCTACGTGGGCGCGGGCACCATGGAATTCCTGCTCGACGGCGACGGCAATTTCTACTTCATGGAGATGAACACGCGGCTGCAGGTCGAGCATGCCGTGACCGAGGCCATCACCGGCTTCGACCTGGTCGAATGGCAGTTGCGCGTGGCCGCCGGCGAGCCGCTGCCGGTGACGCAGCAGCAGGTCGCGCTGCGGGGCCACGCCATCGAGGTGCGGCTGACCGCCGAGGACGTGGCCGCCGGCTTCCTGCCGCAGGGCGGCCCGGTGCTGCGCTGGCGCCCGCCCGCCAACGGGCATGACGTGCGCGTCGACCACGCGCTGCAGGAGGGCGGCGAGATCCCGGTCCACTACGACTCGATGGTGGCCAAGCTGGTGGCACACGGCGCCACGCGCGAAGAGGCGCGCCGCAAGCTGCTGCGCGCGGTGGAGCAGACCGTGCTGCTGGGCGTGGCCAGCAACCAGGGCTTCCTGGCCGATTGCCTGGCGCACGCCGCGTTCGCCGGCAACGATGTGCATACCGGTTTTGTCGAGGCGCACATGCAGGACGCGCTGCGGGCAGCGTCCCCCGCCTTGCCGCAGGTGGCCTGCGCGGCGCTGGCCGCCGCCGGGCTGCTGGCGGAGGGCGCGCGGCCCGGGCTGGTGGCGCCGGCGTTCAGCCTCGGCCTGCAGGCGGGCGGGCAGCAATGGCGCGTGGACGTGCGCGCCGCCGCGCCGGGCTGGGACGTGACGCTGCGCGAAGGCGACGCGGCCCACACCGTGCGCGCCCGCGTGCTGCGCGCCGATGCCGGCGACGGCAGCGCGCTGGTGGAGTGCGACGGCATGGCCTTGCCGCTGGTGTTCGCGAGCGCGGCCGATGCCCTGCACCTGTTCAGCGCGGGCCGCGCCTGGCGCTTCGACCGGCTGGACCCGCGCCGCAAGCAGCGCGCGGGCGGCAGCGCGGAAAGCGCCGGCGAACTGCTGGCGCCGCTGACCGCGCGCATCGTGGCGGTGAAGGCCGCCGCCGGCGAGGCGGTGCAGGCCGGCCAGGTGCTGGTGGTGCTCGAGGCGATGAAGATGGAGCACGCCATCGCCGCGCCGTTCGACGGCGTGCTGGCCGAGCTCAATGCGCGCGAAGGCGGGCAGGCGCGCGCCGGCGCCTTGCTGGCGCGCGTGGCGGCGCCGGCCGGCGCGCGGGGTAGCGGGGAGGAACAGGCATGAGCCCGGGCGCGGACGCCGCGCGCACCGTGAGGATAGGCGGCGCCTCCGGCTTCTGGGGCGACTCCGCCATCGCCACGCCGCAGTTGCTGGCCGTGCCCGGCCTGCAATACCTGGTCTACGACTACCTGGCCGAGACCACCATGTCGATCCTGGCGCGCGCCCGCGCCAAGGACCCGGCGCTGGGCTACGCCACCGATTTCGTGCAGGCCGCGATGGCGCCGCACCTCGGCCAGATACTGGCGCGCGGCATCCGCGTGATCGCCAACGCGGGCGGCCTCAATCCGCAGGCCTGCCGCGCCGCGCTGCTGGCGGCGGCCGCGAAGCAGGGGCTGGCGCCCAGGGTGGCGGTGGTGAGCGGCGACGACGTGCTGGCCCGCTTCGACGGCTGGCGCGCCGGCGGGCTGACCGATCTCTACAGCGGCGCCGCGCCGCCCGCGGAGCTGCTGTCGGCCAACGCCTATACCGGCGCGCAAGGCATCGCCCGCGCGCTGGCCATGGGCGCCGACATCGTGATCGCCGGGCGCTGCGTGGACAGCGCGGTGGTGGTCGGCGCGCTGGCGCACGAATTCGGCTGGCAATGGCACGAGTGGGACCGCCTGGCCGCCGGCACGCTGGCCGGCCACGTGATCGAGTGCGGCGCGCAGGCCACCGGCGGCCTGTTTACCGACTGGCGGCGCGTGCCGGACTGGGACCGCATCGGCTATCCGGTGATCGACTGCGCCGCGGACGGCAGCTTCGTGCTCTCCAAGCCGGACGGCACCGGCGGCCTGGTCGATCCCGCCGCCGTGGCGGAACAGGTGCTGTACGAGGTGGGCGACCCGGCCAGCTACCTGATGCCCGACGTGACCTGCGACTTCCGCATGGTGCGCACCGCGCAGGTGGCGCCCGGCCGGGTGCGCGTGCACGGCGCGCGCGGCCGCGCGCCCGGCGCGCACTACAAGGCCAACGGCACCTGGCAGGACGGTTACCAGCTCAGCCTGATGATGGCGATCCGCGGCATCGACGCGCCCGCCAAGGCCCGCCGCACGGCCGAGGCGCTGCTGGCCCGCACGCGCGCCATGCTGGCGGCCAACGGCCTGCCGGACTACACCGACACCGTGGTCGAGCTGCTCGGCTGCGAATCGCAATACGGCCCGCACGCGCGCGCGCTGCCCACGCGCGAGGTGGTGCTGCGCATCGGCGCGCGCCACGCGCAGGCGCGCGCGCTGCGCTTCCTGCAGCGCGAATGCTCGTCGGCGGGCACCTCGATGGCGGCGGGCACGCGCTCCTCGTTCGCGGGGCGCGTGGATATCCAGCCGGTGGTGAAGGTGTTCTCGTTCCTGGTGCCGAAGTCGGAGGTGCCGATGCGGGTGGAGCTCGACGGCAGCGCCGAGACGCTGTCGTGCGCGGCGATCGTGGGCGACCTGCCGGCGGCCGAGGCGTTGCCGCCCGCGGCCCACGTTCCGGCCATTCCCGCCGGTCCGCGCGTGACCGTGCCGCTGGTCGCGCTGGCCTACGCGCGCAGCGGCGACAAGGGCGACGACGAGAACATCGGCGTGATCGCGCGCGAACCGGCTTTCCTGCCGCTGTTGCGCGAGCAGCTGACGCCCGCCGCCGTGCGCGCGTACTTCGCGCATCTGGTCGAAGGCGAGGTCGAGCGCTTCGAGGTGCCGGGCCTGCACGCGCTCAACTTCCTGCTGCACCGCGCGCTGGGCGGCGGCGGCGTGGCCAGCCTGCGCTCGGACCCGCTCGGCAAGAGCTATGCGCAGATGCTGCTCGATTTCCCGCTGACGGTGCCGCCAGGCTGGGCGTAGACCCGGCCGCAGCGCTTGCGCAACGCCGGCCGCCATCCAACCGATACCAAGGGCGCCGGTTCCATCCTGACGGAGGAGACATGAAGACGACGAAGACGAACCGGGCCCGCGGCCGATGGGCCGGCGCGTGCCTGCTCGCCGCGGCGCTGGCGTGCGGCATGGCCGGCGCGGCGCGGGCCGACGCGGCTTATCCCGGCAAGCCGCTGCGCGTGGTGGTGCCGTACACGCCGGGCGGCGTGTCGGACGCCGTGACGCGGCTGGTCATGCAGAAGCTGGCCGAGCGCATCGGCCAGCCGGTGGTGGTGGAGAACCGCCCCGGCGCCAACGGCATGATCGGCTCCGACAACGTGGCCAAGTCCGCGCCGGACGGTTATTCGCTGCTGGTGGTGGTGGCCGCGCATGCGATCAATCCCAGCCTCTATCCCAGGATGGCCTACGACCCGGTCAAGGACCTGACCGGCGTCAGCCAGATCGGCCGCATCCCGCTGCTGCTGGTGTCCAGCGCGCAGTTGCCGCCGTCGAGCGTGAAGGAGCTGGTGAGCTGGGGCAAGGCGCATCCCGACAAGATGACCTATGCCTCCAGCGGCAATGGCTCGGGCGCGCACCTGGCCGGCGAGCTGTTCTCGCAGGCCGTGGGCATGAAGATGACGCACGTGCCGTACAAGGGCGTCTCGCCGGCGCTGCCGGACCTGTTCTCGGGCCAGGTGGCGATGATCTTCGATTCGGTGCAGACCATGATGCCGCAGGTCAAGGCCGGCAAGCTCAAGGCGCTGGCCATTACCAGCCCCGCGCGCTGGCCCGCCGCGCCGGACGTGCCGACCATGGCGGAGGCGGGCTATCCCGGCGTGACCGCCAGCAGCTGGATCGGCCTGATCGCGCCGGCGAAGACGCCGAAGGACGTGCTGGCCAGGCTGTCGGCCGACATGGACGCGGTGCTGCACCAGCCCGACGTGAAGGCGCGGCTGATCGAATACGGCATCGATCCGGTGGGCGGCACGCCCGACCAGTTCCAGTCCTTCATCAAGGACGAGGCGGCGCGCTGGGGCGCGGTGGTGAAGAAGGGGGGCATCACGGTGGAGTGAGCCCGCCGCCGCGCGGCTAGGCTTCGCCCGGCTGCGGCTCGCGCGCGTCGAAATCGAGCTCGATCCTGGCGCCGTTGGGATCGTGCAGGAACAACTGCCACAGGCCGGAGCCCGCCTGCCGCCCGAGCGTGAACGGAATGCCGCGGCGCCGCAGGTCGCGCGCGTGGTGCTCCAGCCCGGTGGCGGTGAAGGCCATGTGGTCCAGCACGCCGGCCGAGGGCGCCGGCAGCGCAGCGGTCGCGACGAGGTGGACGATGGGCGCGCCGCCGGCGTACAGCCACGCGCCCGGGAACGAAAACGGCGGGCGCGGGCCGGTTTCGAAGCCCAGCACCTCGCGATAGAAAGCGACGCTGTCTTCGAGGGCGTCGGTCAGGACGGTGAAGTGGTTCATCCCGGCAATCGGCATGCCTTGCTCCTTGGGCGGGAGCGTTGTGCTCCCTGATCGATATGGTGTGATCGGTGGCGCGCAGTCCCCAGTCTAGACGGTCCCGCCGGCGCGCGTTCCCGCCGATGCCGCGCGGCGCTGTCCTGCGCCGTAATATCATGCATGATATATTCTGTGCGCGTCAAATCCGGACGCGGCGCAGGCATGCCGGGGCGGGTTGCCCCCGGCGTCGGACCCGCATTCTCCCCATCGCACCACGAACAGACAACGCCGTCAGGCAAAGGATGTCGCCATGAAGTACATCGAGCACGGCCCCGGAACCGGGGCGGACACGCTGGTATTGCAGGAAGCCGCCACGCCGCGCGCGGGCGCCCACGAAGTGCTGATACGGGTGGCGTTTGCCGGCGTCAACCGGCCCGACGTGCTGCAGCGGCTCGGCCTCTACAACCCGCCGCCCTCGGCTTGCCCCTACCTGGGGCTGGAGGTCGCGGGCACGGTCGAGCAGGTCGGGGAAGCGGTGACGCGCTGGAAGGCCGGCGACCAGGTCTGCGCGCTGACCCACGGCGGCGGCTATGCCGAATTCTGCGTGGCCGACGAGCGCCACTGCCTGCCGGTGCCCGCCGGCCTGACGCTGGCGCAGGCCGCGGCGCTGCCGGAGAACTACATCACGGTGTGGGCCAACCTGTTCGCGGGCAAGCTGGTGTCGGCGGGCAAGTCCGTCCTCGTCCACGGCGGCAGCAGCGGCATCGGCATCACCGCCATCCAGCTCGCGCGCGAGGTTGGCGCCGAGGTGGCCGTCACCGCGGGCAATGCGCACAAGCTGGAGATCTGCCGCCGGCATGGCGCCACGCACCTGATCAATTACCGGGAGCAGGATTTCAACGACGCCGTCGCCGAGGCGACCGACGGCCGCGGCGTGGACGTGGTGCTGGACATGGTGGGCGGGCGCTACATCGAGAAAAACCTGCGCGCGCTGGCGCTGGACGGCGCGCTGGTGCAGATCGCGTTCCTGGAAGGCAGCCGCGTCGACATCGACCTGCTGCCGGTCATGCTCAAGCGGCTCAACGTGACCGGCTCCACGCTGCGCGCGCGCACGCCGCAGAACAAGGCCGAGCTGATCGAGGGCCTGCGCGCGGCCTTCTGGCCGGTGCTGGAGCAGGGCCGGTGCCTGCCGCTGATCCACGCCGTGATGCCGCTCGCCGAGGCCGGCCGGGCCCACGCGCTGATGGAGTCGAGCACGCACGCCGGCAAGATCCTGCTCGAGGTGGCGCCGGCCTGAGCGCGCCCGCGCAGCCTGCGCTCAGCCGCCGGCTTCCCCGGCCGGCGTGCTCTGCGCGAGGAAGTCGATCAGCGTGCGCGAGGCGGCCGACAGCCGCCGGTGCGGCGCGAAGACCAGCGAGAAGGGCCGCGTGCGCCCGCTCAGGCGGGGCAGCACTTCGACGAAGCGGCCTTGCCGGATGCGCTCGCCGGCGATGAAGCGGTAGGTCTGGCAGATGCCCAGGCCCTGCTCGGCCAGCGACACCACGCCGAGCACGTCGTCCGATACCTGCATGCCGGCCGATGGCGTCCAGTCCACCTCGCTGCCGCCGTCGCTGAATACCCACGGCGCCACGCGGCCGGTGCTGGGCATCACGAAGTGCAGGCAGGCATGGCCCGCGAGGTCGGCGATGGCCTGCGGGGTGCCGGCGCGCGCCAGGTAGTCCGGCGTGGCGACCAGGCACAGCCCGGCATCTTCGAGGCGGCGCGCGACCAGCCCGCTGTCCGGCAGCTTGCCCAGCCGGATGGCCACGTCAAAGCCCTCGGCCACCAGATCCACGTTGCGGTTGGTGATGTTCAGTTCGACCTGCACGGCCGGGTGGCGCTGCGCGAAGCGGCGCAGCAGCGGCGGCAGGCGGTAATGGCCGTAGGTGGTGGGCACGCTCAGGCGCACGCGGCCGGCCACCTGGCCGTCCTGCCCCTGGATGGCGCGCTCGGCATCGTCGATCAGCGCAAAGGCGGTGCGCGTGCTTTCCAGGTACAGGCGGCCCGCCTCGGTCAGGTTGAGCCGCCGGGTGGTCCGCCGCAGCAGCTGGATGCCCAGGCGCGCTTCCAGCCGCGCGATGGCGCGGCTGAGGACCGACGGCGTGGTCGACAGCGCCACCGCGCCGGCGCTGACCGAGCCCTTTTCCACCACGGCGATAAACGCTTCCACATCGCCCAGGTGATCGAATCGCCGTGCCATTTTTGCCTCTGAAGAACAGGTGATTTCCCTTTGCAGGAGTTTATCGCCGATGGCGGCGTGAATAAAGTGTGAGCGTCTTTCCTCGCCCTTGCTCGACCCTAACCCTTCCTATCTTCGAGACAGAACATGAACCTGACCAGCAGCATCGCCGCCGGCGCGGTGGCCGCCATGACCGCGTTCAGCGCGCACGCGGGCAACGTCCTCGTGGTGCTTTCCGACGCCGACCACCTCGACCTGAAAGACGGCAAGGTGTACCAGACCGGCTTCTATCTGAACGAACTGATGCAGCCGGTGAAGCGCCTGCTCGACGCGGGCCACTCGGTGACCTTCGCCACGCCCGCGGGGCTGGCGCCCACGGTGGACAAGTCGTCGCTCGACAAGATGTATTTCGGCGGCGACGAGGCCGCGCTGCAGGCCCACCAGGCGCTGATGGCGCAACTGAACATTACTTCGCGCAGCGGCTCGCCGGTGATCAGCCTGGCGCGCGTGGCGCAGATCGGCTATGCGCATTTCGACGCGGTGTATATCCCGGGCGGGCACGCGCCCATGCAGGACCTGTCGCACAGTGCCGAGCTGGGCAAGCTCCTGGCGGACTTCCACGCCCGGGGCAAGACCACGGCGCTGGTGTGCCACGGCCCCATCGCGCTGCTCTCCACGCTGCCGGACGCGCGCGGCTTCGTGCGGGCGCTCGAGGCCGGTGCCGGCGCGCAGGCCGTGCCGGGCTGGACCTATGCCGGCTACCGGCTCACGGTGATCAGCAACCAGGAAGAAGAGCAGGCCAAGGGGCTGCTCGGCGGCGGGACGATGAAGTTCTACCCGCAGACGGCGCTGGAACTGGCCGGCGCGCGCTACGGCAGCAACGTGGCGCCGTGGACGCCCTACGTGGTGACCGACCGCGAGCTGATCACCGGGCAGAACCCGGCTTCCGCGCTGGCCGTGGCCGACGCGCTGCTCGCGCGGCTGCGGCAGGCCCGGTAGGCCCGGTAGGCCCGGCCCGCGGTCAGACCGGTTCCTCTTCCCGCGACGCCATCCAGTCGAGCAATACCGTCTTGCCCCACTGGATGTCGTCGCCGATCGCCGCCGACACGGTCTTCGGGTCCTTCCGGGCGAGGCCGTCGAGCACGCGGTAGTGCGGGTGCTCTTCCAGGCTTTCCCTGCTGGCCTGCAGTTCCGTGTGGAAGATATGCAGCAGCGGGCCCATCCGCACCCACATGCTTTCCACCACCGCGAACAGGTTCGGCAGGTGGGACGCGGCAAGCAATTCGAAATGGAACTTGCGGTTCAGGCCCGCCGCTTCGCGCGGGCTGGACGATACCGCCTTGATGAAGGCCTCATGCGTCTTGCGCAGCCGCGCGATCTCCTGCGGCGTGATGCGCAGCGCGGCGGCCTCGGCCGCGGCGCCTTCGAGCAGCGTGCGCATCAGCTGGATCTCGGAGACCGTGCCCGGGTCCAGCTCGGGCACGGTGATGGAGGTCGCCGCCGTCATTTCCAGCGCCTGCTCGCTCACCAGCCGGAAGATCGCCTCGCGCACGGGGGTGGTGCTGGTCCCCATCGACTGGGCCAGTTCCGCCACGCGCAAGCGCTCGCCCGGCACGTACTTGCCGCTCATCAATGCGGACCGGATCTGGTCGTAGACGCGTGACGACAGATTGCTCTTCTCCACGCGCACGAGTTCTTTCATGACAGCCTGCCTCGGTAAGGAATGTTCAGGGACACATCATATATGATGTGCGGGGTCGATTTTCCGGTCATGCCGCGCTGCCGGCGTTGCCGGGCGGCGCGCCAAGCAGGTAGTCCACCAGCAGGTCGATCTGCGCCGTCACCATGTGCTCGCCGAGATGGACGCGGCACCCGCGCGCCTGCGCCGCGAGCAGCAGCGGCGTGCGCGCCGGCTGCATGATGACTTCCGCCACGATGGCCTGCGGCCGCAGCAGCGCGGGGTCGAGCGGCAGGGGATCGTCGGGTTTCAGGCCGAGCGAGGTGCCGTTGACGATCAGGTCCCAGTCGCCCGCCGGATCCGCGGCCGAGGCCACGGCCGCGCCGGGCCGCTTCGCCTGCAACTGCGCGGCCAGCGCGTCGGCCTTGCCGCGCGAGCGGTTGACGATGGCCAGTTGGGCGACGCCGGCATCGAGCAGGGCGGCGGCCACCGCGGTGGCGGCCCCGCCCGCGCCCAGCAGCAGGGTCCGCTTGCCGGCCGGGTCGATGCCCTGCGCGCGCAGGCCCGCCACGAAACCCACGCCGTCGAACATCCTGCCGACCAGGCGCCCGTCGGGCGTGCGGCGCGCCACGTTGCACACGCCGAGGTCGGCCGCCACGCCTTCGAGCTCATCGCACAGCCGCGCCACTTCCTGCTTGTGCGGCACGGTGACGATCACGCCGGCGAGGTTCTCCACCGCACGCAGGCCCGCCACTGCGCCGGGCAATTGCGCCGGCGAGACCTGCCACGGCACCAGCACCGCATTCAGTCCCAGCGCCGCGGCGCGCGCATTGAAGAAGGCCGGCGTGCGCACGTGGTGCGCGGGGTAGGCAAGGATGACGACGACCCGCGTGCGGCCGTCGATCGGGCCCACGGCGGGTTGGTTGGTTTGCGGCATCGTGTAGTGCTCCAGGGAGAATCGGAAGAACAAGCCGAGGGGTTGCAAGCGGGCCGCGGCAAAAAAGCTTCTTGCCAGCCACCGATAATGATGTAGCATATATCCTATATCATGTATTGGGAAGGGCGGGACGCCATCGCAGCGGCGTCCCGCCCGGCCCGGCAGCAGCGGGCCGGCATTCGCCAGGCCGGCGCAAACCAAGGAGGAGACAACGTGCAAGCGGTATTTGGCTCGCCCGGACGCTATGTCCAGGGCGCGGGAGCGCTGGACGCGCTGGGCGGGCATGTGGCCCGGCTCGGCCGCGACGCGGTGCTGATCGCGGACCGCATGGTGATGGAGATGATCGGCGAACGCGTCGGGCAGCTATGCAGCGCCGCCGCGGTGGCGCTGCGCCGGCTGAGCTTCGACGAAGGCCTGACGCCGGAGCTGGTCGCCCGCCTCGTCGGCGAACTGGGCGGCAGCGCGCCGGCGGTGATCGTCGCCGCCGGCGGCGGGCGCAGCATCGACGCCGGCAAGGCGCTGGCGGACCATTACCAGGCGCCGGTCATCACGGTGCCGACGGTGGCCTCCAACGATGCGCCGACCAGCAAGAACTACGTCCTCTACGACGCCCATCACCGGCTGCTCGAGGTCAGGCATCTTCCCTACAGCCCGGCCTGCGTCATTGCCGACACCGCGCTGATCGCGCAGGCGCCCGCGGCGATGCTGCTGGCGGGCATCGGCGATGCCATCTCCAAGTCCTTCGAAGCGGCGCAATGCGCGGCCGCTCCCCGGGGCGCGAACATGTTCGGCACCCGGCCGCTGCTGTCGGCGGGGGCGCTGGCGCGCGAATGCCACCGCGTGCTGATGGCCGATGCGCAGGCCGCGCTGGCGGTGGCCGGCTCCGGCGTGCCGGATGCCGCCTTCGAGCGGGTGGTGGAGGCCACCATCCTGATGTCGGGCCTGGGCTTCGAAAGCGGCGGCCTGTCGATCGCGCACGCGCTCACGCGCGGGCTCTCCGCGCTGCGCCACGCGCAGCGCGCGCCCCACGGCCTGCAGGTGGCATACGGCCTGCTGGTCCAGCTCGAACTGGAGCAGCGCCAGGACGGCGCGCGCGCCGAGATCGAGGCGCTGTATCGCCGCATCGGCCTGCCGCTGCGCCTGGCCGACCTCGGCCTGACCGATGCCTCGCGCGAGGAGCTGGAGGCGGCCGCGGCGCTGTCGCTGGCGGCCCCGCACATGAAGAATTTCCCGCGCGAACTGGACGCCGCCGCGATCGCCGATGCGATGCGGCAGGTGGACGCGCGCGCGGCGCAGGCCGCGCGCTGAGCGGCCCGGCGGGCAGGCCGCCAGGCGGACACACGCCAGGCCGGCCGCGCGCGATGGCGCCGCCGGCGGCGAAGCAGACTATCCGGAGCCCGGCGCCAGCGTGCGCGGGCGGTAATTGAGAGGAGCGTAAGCCAATGCATTTCCCCAGTCCCTTGAAAAAATGCATGATATATCGTGCATCAATCAACAACGGAGGCACCCGATGAGCCAAGCCATTGTGTCGGCCCTGGCGCCGCAGCCGACGGCCGCCGACGGCGCGTTCGCGCCCAGCGCGGAGCAGGTCGCGCGGCTCAGGGAGCGCGCCACCTTCGTGCGCCTGGAAACCATCCGCCTGATCGAGATCGCCAAGACCGGGCACTACACCTCGGTGTTCTCGGCGGCGGAGACCTTCGCCGCGCTGTACTACGACGTGATGAAGCTGCGCCGCGGCGAGCCCGGCTGGCCCCAGCGCGACCGCTTCCTGATGGGCAAGGGCCACGCCGCGGTGGGCCTGTTCCCGATCCTCGCCGACCTGGATTTCTTCCCCAAGTCCTGGCTCGACGAATACACGCGCCTGGGCAGCCCGCTGGGCGACCACCCCGACATGCGCAAGGTGCCGGGCATCGACTTCAGCTCCGGCTCGATCGGGCACGCGCTCTCGGCCGGGCTGGGCATGACGCTGGCCGGCCGGCACGCGGGGCTGGACTTCACCACCTTCGTGATGCTCGGCGACGGCGAGATGCAGGAAGGGCAGGTGTGGGAGGCGGCGATGTCCGCCGCGCACCATCGCGCCAACCGCCTGATCGCCATCGTCGACCGCAACGGCTACCAGCTCGACGGCGCGGTGGACGAAGTGATGGGCATCGAGCCGCTCGACGCGAAGTGGCGCGCGTTCGGCTGGGAAGTCCATGTGGTGGATGGCCACGACGTGGCCGCGCTGACCGCCTTGCTGCGCCGGCTGCGCGCCGACGACGCGCGCGCCACGCCGGCCTGCGTGATCGCCAGGACCGTCAAGGGCAAGGGCGTTTCCTACATGGAGACCGAGCCCGGCTGGCACCTGGGCTACCTCGCGCCCGAAGACGCGCGGCGCGCGGCCGAAGAAATTCTCGCCAGGGACAAATAAGAGGACCGACAGCATGAACCAGCCACTTTCCAAGGACTCCTGGCAGTACCGGGGCCTGAACGCCATCACGCCGGGCCTGAGCTACCTGTCCAACGGCCTGATCGACCTGGTCGAGGCCGGCGCGCCGGTGCTCGCCGGCTCGGCCGACCTGCAGTACTCCAACGGCCTGGCCCGCTTCGCCCAGCGCTTTCCCGAGCGCTACATCCAGTTCGGCATCTCCGAGCAGAACATGGTGACCGCGGCCGCCGGCATGGCCACCGTGGGCTACACGCCGTTCGTCGCCACCTTCGCCTCGTTCCTGGCGCTGCTGTGCTGCGAGCAGATCCGCATGGACGTGGCCTACTGCGGCCTGCCGGTGCGGCTGGTCGGCCACCACGCGGGCATCTCGCTGGGTTTCTACGGCACCTCGCACCATGCCACCGAGGACCTCGCCATCATGCGCTCGATCGCCGACCTCACCGTGGTGGCGCCGGCCGACGGCCCGCAGCTGCGCGCCGCGGTCAAGGCCTCGGCCGGCCATGCGCAGCCGATCTATTTCCGCATCGGCCGCGGGCGCGAGCCGGACGTCTACGAAGAGGGCGTGCCGTTCGAATTCGGCAAGGCCATCGAGCACCAGCAGGGCGAGGAGCTGACGCTGATCGCCACCGGCTCGTGCGTGCATCCCGCGCTGGAGGCGGCGAAGCGGCTCGGCGCCGCCGGCCGTTCGGTCGGGATGATCGACATGGCCACCGTCAAGCCGCTCGACCGCGACGCCGTGCTGCGCGCCGCCGCGCGCTCGCGCGTGCTGATGACGGTGGAGGAGCACAACGTGCTGGGCGGCCTCGGCGGCGCCGTGGCGGAAGTGCTGGCCGACGTCGGCGCCGGCGTGCGGCTGGTGCGCCACGGCATCCTCGACGAGTACAGCCTGATCGCGCCGCCGACGCATCTGTACGCGCACTACAAGCTCGACGCGGACGGCATCGAGCAACTGGCGCGGCAGGCCATGGCGGCATAGCAGGACCCGGCCGCGGCGGCCGCGGCGGGCGGGGACAAGGCCCCGCTCCCGTCCGCCGCGCCGGCGCAGGTGGAGGTGCAGGGAGCTATTGCATAACAAGTCATAAAGACAGAACGGTTCGACACAGGAGACAGTCAATGCGCAACCTCGTTTCAAGAACCCGGCGAGCGGTCCTGCTTGCCGCCGGCCTCGGCGCCGCCATGGCGTGCGGCGCGATATCGGCCCAGGCCCAGGTGAAGGAGATCCCGATCGGCTTCGTGCTGCCGTTGTCCGGCGGCGCCGCCACCATCGGCAACCAGACCAAGCAGGGCGCCGAGATCGCCGCCGAGCAGATCAACCAGGCCGGCGGCATCCGCTCGCTGGGCGGCGCCAGGCTCAAGCTGATCTTCGCCGACAGCCAGTCCAAGCCCGACGTGGGCGTGGCCGAGACCGAGCGCCTGATCCAGCGCGAGAACGTACCGCTGATCGTGGGCGCCTACAACAGCGCCGTGACCTTCCCGGCCACCGAGGTGGCGGAGCGCTACAAGGTACCCTGGGTGGTGACCGGCGCGGTCAAGGACGAGATCACCGAGCGCGGCTTCAAGTACGTGTTCCGCCCCAACAACAAGGCCATCTACGACGCGCGCGAGCAGATCGACGCGCTGGACCTGCTCAAGAAGGAAACCGGCAAGGGGCCGAAGAACATCGGGCTGTTCTACGAAGGCACGGACTGGGGCCGCTCGCACGCGGCCAACATCAAGAAGCTGGTCAAGGAGCGCGGCTATGCGATCTCGCTCGACGAGTCGTATCCGCCCAACCAGACCGACCTCTCGGCGCAGTTGCTGAAGATCCGCAGCGCGAAGCCGGACGCGCTGATCGTGGTGGCCTACACGCCCGACCACATCCTCTTCACGCGCCAGCTGGCGGAAAGCCGCCTCTACATTCCGTACGGCGTGCATTCGGTGGGCGGCGGCTCGGAGGACCCGAACTTCTACAAGGCGGTGTCGCCCAAGGCGGTCGAGTACATGTTCGTGCAGGATGACTTCCAGGTCGACATCATGCGCGCGGCCAAGGACCCGGCCATCATCGACGCGGACGCCAAGTTCAAGGCGGCGCTCGGCTACGGCATGAACTCCTACGGCTCGCAGGGCATGTCCAACGTGTACATCGTCAAGGACGCGCTCGAGCGCGCCGCCTCGGTCGACCGCGAGAAGCTGCGCGCGGCGCTGGCCGCCACCGACATCTCCAGCGGCCCCGCGCTGGTCACCGGCTACCAGCGCATCAAGTTCGACGACCAGGGCCAGAACACCTATGCCCACGGCGTGATCTCGCAGAACCTCAACGGCGAGCGCCGCACCATCTGGCCGGTGGAGAACCGGCTGGCCGGCGTCAAGCCGGTGTGGCCGCTGCCGGCGCCCGCCGCGCGCTGAGCCGGGCACGCAGTCGCACGGTCCGGCGTGGCTGCCGGACCGTCACATCCCGCACGGCGGCCGCGGCCGCCGTGCCCAATCGAGGTAGGTATATGGACCCAATCATTCTGGCCTACGCCGTGGTCAACGGCGTACTGCTCGGCGGGATCTACGGGGGCATCGCGCTGGGCCTGAGCCTCATCTTCGGCGTGCTGAGGGTGATCAATTTCGCGCATGGCTCCTTCCTGATGCTCGCCATGTATCTCAGTTACCTGCTGTGGTCGGTGTTCGGCATCCACCCGTACGCCACCGCGCTGGTGACCGTGCCGGTGCTGTTCCTGCTCGGCTATGTCACCCAGGCCGTGGTCATCGCCCCGCTGTTCCGGCGCGAGACCACCATGGTGGTGGAGCCGCTCGGCGCCTTGCTGCTCACCACCGGCATCTTCCTGGTGATCGACAACGCCATCCTGATGAGCTTCGGCCCCGACGTGCGCACGGTCACCACCGACACGCTGAGCGGCTCGGTCGACATCGGCGGGCTGCCGGTCAACGTGCCGCGCCTGATCGCGTGCGCGGCGGCGGTGGCCGTGTCGGCCGGGCTGGCCTACTGGCTGCGCTGCACCGACACCGGGCGCAAGATCCGCGCCACCGCGCAGAACCGCGAGGCCGCGGCGCTGTCGGGCATCAACGTCGGGCGCGTCTACAACGTGACGTTCGGCATCGGCGCCGGCATCCTCGGCCTGTTCGGCGCGCTGCTGGTGCCGTTCCTCTCGGTGTCGCCGTCCACCGGGCTCGGCTTCGGCATCAAGTCCTTCCTGGTGGTGGTGCTGGGCGGCATCGGCTCGATCCCCGGGTCGCTGCTCGGCGGCCTCGTGCTGGGCATCTTCGAATCGTTCGCTTCGCAGTTCGTGACCGCCACTTCCGCGTCGGTCTTCTCGTTCTGCCTGTTCATCGTTGTCCTGCTGGTCCGGCCGAACGGCCTGCTAGGCCGCAAATGAGGAGGACCACCGCATGAAGTCGTCAAGGACCAATATCAACCTGGTGCTGGGCATGCCGCTGCTGTGCGCCGCGGTGGTGCTGCCGCTGTTCGTCAAGGACAGCTATGTGCTGCACTCGCTCGTCATGGTGCTGTACTTCGCCTACATGGCGTCGGCGTGGAATTTCGTGTGCGGCTACGTCGGCCAGCTCTCGCTCGGGCACTCGGTGTTCGCCGGCAGCGCGGGTTACGTCACGGTGCTGCTGTTCACGGGGCTGGGCCTGTCGCCGTGGCTCGGCATGTGCGCCGGCGGGCTGGCGGCGGCGCTGCTGGCGGTGTGCATCGGCTACCCCACCTTCAAGCTCAAGGGGCCGTACTTCACGCTGACCACCATCGCCTTTGCCGAGATCGTGCGCATCTGGGTGGAGAACACCGACGAGTTCCTCGGCATCCCGCTCAAGGGCGCGCAGGGGCTGGTGATCCCGCCCTCGGCCGGGGGCTGGGCGGCGTTCCAGTTCGACGGCAAGGTGCCGTACTACTACATCATCCTCGCCATGCTGGTGGTGATGCTGCTGGCCACGCTGGCGCTCGAGCGCTCGCGCCTGGGCTATTACCTCAAGGCCATCCGCGGCGACGAGGCGGCCGCGCAGGCGGTGGGCGTGAGCACCACGCGCTACCCCCTCATCGCGCTGGCGATCAGCGCCTTCATGACCGGCCTGGGCGGCGCCTTCTACGCGCAGTTCTTCCGCTACATCAACCCGGAGCGGAACATGGGGCTGGACCTGTCGATCGACGCCGCCGTCATGGCCATCGTCGGCGGGCAGGGCACCATCATCGGCCCGGTGATCGGCGCCTTCGTGCTGCATCCGGTCTCGGAGCTGGCGCGGACCTACTTCGCGGGGCGCTTCCTCGGGCTGGACCTGGTGATCTACGGCCTGGTGCTGATCGGCGCGGTGCTCTATTTCCCCAAGGGCATCGTCGGCCCGCTCGAGCGCCTGCTGCAGCCGCGCGCGCGGCGCGCCGCCACGGTCGATGCGCCCGCGGCGCGCAAGGCCTAGGAGGACCACGCCATGGACAACCTGCTCGAAGTGAAATCCATCTCCAAGCGTTTCGGCGGCCTGCAGGCGGTCGACCGCCTCTCGTTTGCCGTGCGCCGCGGCGAGATCCTGGGCCTGCTGGGCCCGAACGGCGCCGGCAAGACCACCGCCTTCAACCTGATCGCCGGCTTCATCAAGGCCGACGAGGGCGAGATCCTGTTCGGCGGCAAGCAGATCCGCGGCTGCGAGCCGTACCAGATCTGCGCCAGCGGCATCGCCCGCACGTTCCAGCTGTCCAAGCCGTTCGGCGGACTGAGCGCGCTGGAGAACGTCATGGTCGGCGGCTTCGCGCGCGGCGCCGGGCGCGCCCGCGTGCGCGACGAAGCCTACGCCTGCCTGGAGTTCCTGGGCCTGGCCCAGCGCGCCGACACCGATGCCAACGACCTCACCGCGTTCGACAAGCGCAAGCTCGAGCTGGGCCGCGCGTTGGCCACCCAGCCGCGCCTGCTGCTGATGGACGAGGTGGTGGCCGGCGCCACGCCGAGCGAGGCGGGCGAGATGGTGGAGCTGGTGCGCAAGGTGCGCGACCGCGGCATCACGGTGCTGATCGTCGAGCACGTGATGAAGGTGATCATGGGTTTGTCGGACCGCGTGATCGTGATGGAGCAGGGCCGGCTGATCGCCGACGGCGTGCCGGCCGAGGTGGTGAAGATGCCCCAGGTGCTCAAGGCTTATTTTGGAGACGGCTATGTCGGCGCCAGTGCTTGAAGTCAGCGATATCTGGTCGGGCTACGGCGAGCAGCAGATCCTGCGCGGCGTGAGCCTGTCGCTCGCGCCGCGCTCGATCACGGCGCTGATCGGCGCCAACGGCGCCGGCAAGACCACCTTCCTGCGCACGGTCTCGGGCCTGCTGCGCCGCAAGCGCGGCACGGTGCGCCTGAACGGCAAGGACATCGACGGACTCGCCCCGCACGAGGTGGTGCTGGAAGGCTTCGTGCAGTCGCCCGAGGGCAAGCAGCTGTTCCTCGGCATGTCGATCCTCGAGAACCTGCTGGTCGGCGCCAGCAACCCGCGCGCGCGGGCGCGCCGCGCACAGACCCTGCGCGAAGTGTTCGAGCTGTTCCCGATCCTGGAGGAGCGCCAGAAGCTGGCGGCCTCCACCTTGTCGGGCGGGCAGCAGCAGATGCTCGCGGTCGGGCGCGCGCTGATGGCGATGCCGCGCGTGCTGGCGCTCGACGAGCCGTCGCTGGGGCTGGCGCCGATCATGGTCGACCGGCTGTTCGACAGCATCCGCCGCCTCAAGGAGCGCGACCTCGCCATCCTGGTCATCGAGCAGAACGTCAACCAGGTGCTGGACATGGCGGACTACGGCTACGTGATCGAGAGCGGCGCGATCGCGCTGGCCGGCACGGGCAGGGAACTGCTGGCCAATCCGCATCTGCGGGCAACCTATCTCGGCGTCTAGCGTGCTGGCCGCCGGATCGGGAACGGGCCCAAGAACCGGCCCAAGAACCGATGCAAGAACCGACATAAAAACCACAGGAGTCAGGAAAGATGGAACAAGGTGTAGCAGTGGTGACGGGCGGCGGCACGGGCATCGGCCGCGCCATCGCCGAGGAACTGCACGCGGCGGGCATGCGCGTGGTCTGCCTCGGCATGGACGCCGACGCGGACCTGCCGGACGGGCTGGCATTCCGCCAGCTCGACGTGACCTCGGCCGAGGCCGCGCGCGCCGCGACGGCTGACCTGGAGACGGTGGCGGTGCTGGTGAACGCGGCCGGCATCATCCGCCACGAAGGCCGCGAGTTCACGCCCGAGGGCTTCCGCGCGGTGGTCGACGTGAACCTGAACGGCTCGCAGATCCTGACCAGCGTGCTGCAGGAACGGCTGGTGCGCGCGCGCGGCTCGGTGGTCAATATCGCCTCGATGTGGAGCTACTTCGGCTCGGCCAACAACCCGGCCTATGCCGCCAGCAAGGCCGGCATCCTCGGCCTGACGCGCTCCTACGCCGCGGCGCTGGCGCCGCACGGCGTGCGCGTCAATGCGGTGGCGCCGGGCTGGATCCGCACGCGCCTGTCGGCCGGCGCGCTGGACAATCCCGAGCGCAGCGCCGCCATCATGGCGCGCCTGCCGATGCGCCGCTGGGGCGCGCCGCGCGACGTGGCGCGCGTGGTGCGCTTCCTGTGCTCGGAGGACGCCGGCTACGTGACCGGGGTGATCCTGCCGGTGGACGGCGGCTTCGGCATCGCCTGAGGCAGTCCGGAGCCGCCCCAAGCCGCCCCAAGCGGCCCGATTGTTGCCGCGGATTCAAGTGTCTTGTGTCCGCGGGGCTGTTTTTCGTCTGGCCCGGGCCGCCCATACTCCGCTCCGTAGCGTAGCGCCGGCCCCATCCCGGGCGCCGCGCCGGGCCTCCGCGTCGCGGATGCCCCACGCCGCAACATCACGGAGAACCAGCATGAACGCCAAGACCTTCCTCACCGCCGCCAGCCTCGCCACCGCCTTTGTCGCCGCCTCGGCGCACGGCGCCAACGTGGACGGCGTGGTCGACAACGCCGCGCGCAACACCGCCGTGCATGGCACCCTTGCCCGCACGGGCCAGCGCGATGCGTACACCGACGGCGCCCGCGGCCGCATCGATCCGTACCTGGACGGCGCGCTCGTGGCCGGCATGGACCGCAGCGGCCCGTCCGCGCCGCCGGCGCGCCAGCGCGATGCGTACACCGACGGCGCGCGCGCCTGAGCCACGCCGGGCGCCGCCCCCCGCCGCGGGGGCGGCGCCCGGCCAGCTACAGGATCCCTTTTTCCCTCAGTCCCGCCACCTCGGTTTCGCTCAGCCCCAGCTCCGCGCGCAGCGCGCGGTCGGTATGCTCGCCCAGCATCGGCGGCGCTTTCATCGTCACCGGCGTGGCCGAGAAGCGCAGCGGGCTGCGCAGGCTGGGCGCGGTCACGCCGCGCCCGTGCGGCAGGTGCATCAGCAGCTCGCGGTGCCGGACCTGCGCGTCTTCGAATACCTCGTCCAGGTCGTTGATCGGCCCGCCCGGCACGCCGCAGCGCTCCAGCGTCTCCAGCAGCTCGGCGCTGCGCCAGCCGGCGATGCGCGCGCCGATCAGCTCGCGCAGCGCGTCGCGGTTGGCCACGCGGCCCACGTTCTGCGCGAAGCGCGCATCGGCGGCGACCTCGGGGCAGCCCAGCAGCTTGCACAGCGCGGCGAACTGGCCGTTGTTGCCGGCGGCCACGATCAGGTGGCCGTCGCGGCAGGCGAAGACCTCGGAGGGCGCCGCCACCGGGTTGGTGTTGCCGGCGCGGCGCGGCAGCTGGCCGGTCATCTGGTAGCCGAGCGCGAGGTGCCCGTTGGCGGCCACCGAGGCATCGATCATGGCCGCGTCGATGTACTGGCCTGCGCCGGTGGCCTGGCGGTGGTAGAGCGCGCCGAGCAGCGCCACCGAGGCGTACATGCCGGTGAGGATGTCGGTGATCGGGATGGCGGTGCGCATGGGCGCGCCGCCGGGGCTGCCGTCGGGCTGGCCGCAGGTGCTCATCAGGCCGGCCATGCCCTGCAGGATGAAGTCGTAGGCCGGGCGCGCGCTGTAGGGGCCGTCCGGGCCGAAGCCGGTGACCGAGCAATAGATCACGTCGGGGCGCAGCGCGCGGATGGATTCGTAGTCGAGCCCGTATTTCTTCAGGCTGCCGGCCTTGTAGTTCTCCACCACCACGTCGCAGCGCGCGGCCAGCCGGCGCACCAGCTCGGCGCCCGCGGGGCTGGCGATGTCGATGGTCAGGGACTGCTTGCCGCGGTTGCTGGCGAGGAAGAAGGCGGAGTCGTTGGTGAGGTTGCCCTGGGCGTCGGTCAGGAAGGGGCCCATCTTGCGGGTGTCGTCGCCGTCGCCGGGCTTCTCTATCTTGTAGACGGTGGCGCCCATGTCGGCCAGGTTCTGCGTGGCCCAGGGACCGGCCACCACGCGCGTCAGGTCGAGTACCTTGATGCCTTCCAGGATTGCGCTCATGTGCATGCCGCCCAAAAAAAGAGATCCGGCATCATTGGCCGGATCCCGCGTTCAGGCAATTCACCAATGCCAAAGCCGGATTACGGCGGGGCGGAAGCGTGCGAGTGGGGCGCGTGCCCGGGAGCGGCCTCGTGCACATGCATGACCGGCGCCTGGCGGGGATCGAAGTCGCAGCTCGGATTGGCCTCGTCGTGCGAATGCGGGGTCAGCGCGCCCGGGATGTGCCGGCTGCTGAGGCCGTCGGCGTTGAGCCAGGCCAGCGTGGCGGCGGCCGCGCGGTCGATCAGCGTGCCGCACTGGGTGTAGTCGTACGGCGAGACGTCGAGCGGGCACAGCGGCGGCACCACCGAGATGTGCGCGTGCCCGGCCCAGCGCTCCAGGTCCTGCACCAGCTGGCGCGCCACCAGCAGCGACAGCGCGTTGAAGGCATGGTCGATGGGGCCGCGCGGCTCGCGCCGGGCCGCGCAGGCGAAGCCGGCCGGCAGCACCACCACGCGCGTGGCGCCCAGGCGGATGGCCGTGGAGACCGGCGTATTGTTGGCCACCCCGCCGTCGATCAGCGTGCGCCCGCCGAGCCTCACCGGGGGGAACACGCCGGGGATGGCGGCGCTGGCCAGCACCGCCTGCACCAGGCTGCCGGAGGACAGCACCACCTCCGAGCCGTTCTGCATGTCGGTGGCGACCACGTACAGCGGCAGCTCGGCCCTTTCCATCGGCATGTCGCCGAAGTGGTGCGAGAGCAGGCGCTGCAGCGCGTGCGATTCCACCAGGTGACCGCGCTGGCCGCGCAGCATGCCGAACAGGCTGCGCCACGACCACGGCATCACCTCGGCGCGGCGCAGCCCGCGCCACAGCGATTCGAGCTTGGTGGTGCCCGCCGCGTGGGGGTTGCAGGCGTAGTAGGCGCCGTTGATGGCGCCGGCGGAGGCGCCGATGACCATGTCGGGCTTGATGCCCCAGGCGACCAGCTCGCGCAGCATGCCAGCCTCGATGGCGCCGAGGCTGCCGCCGCCGGCGAAGACGAATGCGGTTTTTTCCATGGTTCGTGGTGCAGGGCAACAACGGTATGGGAAATCCTGTCAAGGACAGCATAGGCGACATCCGGCCGGCTTGACAGGCCGCGCGGCGCCAATGGCACAGGTGTGCACACAGTGCCAGAAAAAGCACCGGCGCGCCTGGTTTTTCCGGCCCCGGCAGGCAAGCCCGTCCCCCAATACAATGCACAGGTTCAACCGAACCCCGAATCCAACCAGACTGGAGCAACGCGATGCCCATCATGCAGGTTTTCCTCATCGAAGGCCGGACCGACGAACAGAAGGCGCGCCTTATCAGCGCGCTCACCGACGCCGCGGTGGAATCGATCGGGGCGCCGATCGAGACCGTGCGCGTGATGATCACCGAGGTGCCGAAGACGCAGTTCGGCATTGCCGGCAAGACGGCGAAGGAACTGGGCCGCTGAGCGGCGGGCGGTTTACTTTACAATCGCTGCGCCTTCCGTCCACCAGCGTCCACCAGCCTTCCCGCCCTCCCGGCCTTCCCGGAACCGACATGACCGCACTGCGCACGCTCTATCCCCCGATCGAACCCTATGAGAGCGGCACGCTCGACGTCGGCGACGGCCACGTCATCTACTACGAGCGGGTCGGCACGCCGGGCGGCAAGCCCGCCGTGTTCCTGCACGGCGGGCCCGGCGGCGGCATCTCGGCCGAGCACCGCCGGCTGTTCGATCCCGCGCGCTACGACGTGCTGCTGTTCGACCAGCGCGGCTGCGGCCGCTCGACCCCGCACGCGGGGCTGGAGGCCAACACCACCTGGCACCTGGTCGAGGACATCGAGCGGCTGCGCCGCCTGGCCGGCGCGCAGCGCTGGCTGGTGTTCGGCGGCTCGTGGGGATCCACGCTGGCGCTGGCCTATGCGCAGCGCCACCCCGAGCGGGTCAGCGAACTGGTGCTGCGCGGGATCTACACGCTCAGCAAGGCGGAGCTGAACTGGTATTACCAGTTCGGCGTGTCCGAGATGTTCCCGGAGAAATGGGAGCGTTTCCAGGCGCTGGTGCCCGAGGCCGAGCGCGGCGACATGCTGGGCGCGTACCGCAGGCTGCTGACCGGCAGCGACCGCGCCAAGCAGGTCGAGGCCGCCAAGGCGTGGAGCCTGTGGGAGGGCGAGACCATCACGCTGCTGCCGGACCCGGCGTTCTCCGCCTCGCATGGCGACGGGCATTTCGCGCTGGCGTTCGCCCGCATCGAGACGCATTACTTCGTGCATGGCGGCTGGCTGGAGGAGGGGCAGCTGCTGCGCGACGCGCACCGGCTGGCCGGCATTCCCGGCGTGATCGTGCATGGCCGCTACGACATGCCTTGCCCGGCGCGCCATGCCTACGCGCTGCACCGGGCCTGGCCCGCGGCCGATTTCCACCTGATCGAAGGGGCCGGGCACGCGTGGTCCGAGCCGGGCATCCTCGACCAGCTGGTGGCCGCCACCGACCGCTTCGCCGCCAGCCGCGGGTAGCGCCGCCGGCCGGGCGCTCAGGCTGCTGCGGCTTCGGCTTCCGCTTCCGCCCGGCTCATGCGCCGGATGGCCTGCGGCGGCTGGCCGAACGCGCGCAGGAACGCGCGCCGCATGCGCTCGCGGTCGCCGAAGCCGGTGTCGCGCGCCACCACGTCGATCGGGTGGCGGCCCGACTCCATCATCAGCCGCGCGGCCTCGATGCGCAGATGCTCCACCGCCTTGGCCGGGGTCTGCCCGGTTTCCTCGCGGAAGGCCCGGCTGAACTGGCGCGGGCTGAGATGCGCGGCCTGCGCCAGTTGCTCCACCGACAATTCCTCATGCAGGTTCCGCCGCGCGAAGTCCAGCGCGGACTGGATGCGGTCGGACCTGGGCTGCAGCTCGAGCAGCGCGGAGAACTGCGACTGGCCGCCCGCGCGGCGGTGGTAGACCACCAGCTTGCGCGCCACCTGGCGCGCGATCTCGGCGCCGGCGTCCTTTTCCACCAGCGCCAGCGCCAGGTCGATGCAGGCGCTCATGCCGGCCGAGGTCCAGACCGGGCCATCGATGATGAAGATGCGGTCCTCCTCCATCTTCACCTTGGGATAGGCGCGGCGAAAGCGCGCGGCGTAGTACCAGTGGGTGGTGGCGCGGCGGCCGTCGAGCAGGCCGGCCTCGGCCAGGTTGAAGGCGCCCGTGCAGGTGGCGCCGACGCGCCGCGCGGACGGCGCCGCTCGCCGCAGGAAGGCGGCCAGCCCCGGTGGCGTGGGCAGGACATCGTTGTCGCCGACCACCAGCACGGTGTCGAACGGCTGGTCGTCGAGCGGCATCGTGGTGACGGAAAAGCCGCCCGAGGTGAGCACCGGGCCGCCGTGCTCGGACAGCAGCACCACGTCGTAGAGCTGGCGGCCGGCGGTGATGCTGGCGAATTCCAGCACCGTGGTGACGGCCAGGTTCATGGCCTGGAAGCCGGGGTAGACGACGATGCCGGTGCGCAGCGGGGCGCGTCCGGCCGCAAGGATGGCTGATGGCATAAAAGGTGGCATCTATGACATTGGTGCCATCGGACTATACGCCTAATCTTGCTTCCGTGATTGCCGGCAATCGGGCCGGCAGCAATAACGGAGAGCATCATGGCAACCACGCAGCACACCGCAGACCAGTCCCACCGGGGCACGGCCCTCATCACCGGCGCCTCTTCCGGCATCGGCGCGATCTATGCCGACCGGCTCGCCCGGCGCGGCTACGACCTGATCCTGGTGGCGCGCAACCGCGAGCGGCTCGACACACTGGCCGGGCGCCTGACCACCGAGACCGGCCGTTCGGTCGAAGTGGTGGTGGCCGACCTGGGCAAGGACGCCGACGTGCGCCGGCTGGAAACCCTGCTGCGCGACGACGCCAGCATCACCATGCTGGTCAACAACGCCGGCATCGGCGCGGCGGCCCCGCTGCTGCAGTCGGACGTCGACAAGATGGAAGCCATGATCGCGCTCAACGTGACCGCGCTCACGCGCCTGACCTATGCCGTGGCGCCGGCTTTCGTGGCGCGCGGCACCGGCACCATCGTCAACATCGCCTCCATCGTGGCGGTGGCGCCGGAAGTGCTCAACGGCGTGTACGGCGGCTCGAAAGCCTTCGTGCTGGCCTTCACGCAGTCGCTCCAGCACGAGCTGGCCGCCAAGGGCGTGCGGGTGCAGGCGGTGCTGCCGGGCGCCACGCGCACGGACTTCTGGGAAGTGGCCGGCCAGCCGGTGGAGAACCTGCCCGAAGCCTGGGTGATGAGCGCCGAGGACATGGTCGACGCGGCCTTGTCCGGCTTCGACCAGGGCGAAGTGGTCACGATTCCGTCGCTGCCGGAGGCCGCCGACTGGCAGGCCTTCGAGGCCGCGCGCGCGGCGCTGGGGCCCAATCTGTCGCGGCGCGAGCCGGCGGCGCGCTTCAAGGTGGGGGCGGCGGCCTGAGGCGGCGGGATTGAGGCGCGGGGCTCAGGCCCTCAGGCCCGCTTCCACACCGGGGAGTCCGCCACCACCACCTTCTTCGGCAGGATCTTCTGGCTGGTAAAGGCGTCGGCGATGCGCTGCTGCTCTTCCAGCGAGGCGGCGTCGACGGTCTGCACCTGGTAGGTGCGGCGGCGGTTGGCCGCTTCCACGGTGGGCACGTCCAGCCCGATGAGCGGCGCATGCCACTGCGCGGCGGCGGCCGGGTTCTGCTTGATCCACTCGCCGGCGCGGCGCAGTTCGTCGTAGACCACCGCCAGCACGTCGGCGTGCTTCTGCGCGTACGGCGTGGCGGCCAGGTAGAAGCGCCGGTAGCTCGACAGGCCCTTGCCGTCGCGCAGGATGCGCGCGTTGGCCTGGCGCTGCACGGCGGCCAGGAACGGGTCCCAGATCACCCAGGCGGCCACGCTGCCGCGCTCGAAGGCCGCGCGCGCGTCGGCCGGGCTCAGGTAGGCCGGCTCGATGTCGCGGATGGTCAGGCCCGCGCCGGCCAGCGCCTCGAGCAGCAGGTAGTGCGCGCCGGCGCCCTTGGCGAAGGCCACGCGCTGTCCCTTCAGCTGGGCGATTTCCCGGATCGGCGAATCCTGGCGCACCACGATGGCCTGCGCTTCCGGCGAGGGTGTCTCGATGGCGTAGTAGGTGAGGTTGGCGCCGGCGGCAAGCGCGAACGGCGGCACGGCGTCGGCCACGTCGGCGCTCAGGTCCAGGTTGCCGATGTTGAGCGACTCCAGCAGGGGCAGCCCGGAGGTGAACTCGTACCACTGCACCGAGGCGCCGAGCGGCGCCAGCGCCTTTTCCAGCGTCTCGCGCGATTTCAGCAGGATCATCAGCGTGGACGATTTCTGGTAGCCGATGCGCAGCGTGTGCTTCTGCGCCTGCGCGCGCGCCGGCAGCGCCGTGCCGAGCGTGGCGGCGGCGCCCGCCGCCAGCACGGCGTTCACCGCCATGCGGCGGCCTTTGTCGAATGCATGCGTCATTGCCGTTCCTGCGTTGTCTGTGCACAAGCGCAGCAGGGTAGGCGAGCGCGGGCCGCCAGGGAACGAAGAATGCCGCACATGCTTATGCGTTTGGCCGGCCCGGTGCGGGCTAATGTCCATGCATTCTGGCGCCGGATAAATGTCTGCGTGAATGTATTTGCACTGCGCGCAACACCCTGGCATGCCGCTTGCGAGTTTGCCCCACGGAGTGCCGCCGAATGCAAATTGGCGTGCTATATTCTTTCACCGTCGACGGTACGGCGCATGTCAAGGGCGGGGCGCAAGCTCCGCGTCCGGCATGCCGCCAGCGCGCCTTGGTCCGGTGGCAGCGTCGACGTCCTGCAGGAATCCCGCTGTCCTTTCCACAAGAGACCCGCCCCGTGTCCATGGTCCAGCTGGCGCTGCGTCGCCCGTACACTTTTATCGTGATGGCGATGCTGATCGTGCTCGCCACACCCTTCGCGCTGCTGAAGATGCCGACCGACATCTTCCCCGAGATCAACATCCCGGTCATCAGCATCATCTGGAACTACAACGGCCTGTCGCCGCAGGAGATGGGCCAGCGCATCTCGGCGCAGAACGAGCGCAGCCTGACCACCACCGTCTCCGACATCGAGCACATCGAGTCGACCTCGCTCAACGGGGTGGCGATCATCAAGATCTTCTTCCAGCCCACCGCCAACATCCAGACCGCGATCGCGCAGGTGGTGGCGGTGGAGCAGTCGCAGCTGCGGCAGCTGCCGCCCGGCATCACGCCGCCGCTGGTGATCAAGTACTCGGCCTCCAGCATCCCGGTGGTGCAGCTCAGCCTGTCCAGCCCCACGCTGCCCGAGCAGTCGCTGTTCGACGCCGCGGTCAACCTGCTGCGCCCGCAGCTCATCACCATCCCCGGCGTGGCGGTGCCGTTCCCCTACGGCGGCAAGAGCCGGCTGGTGTCGGTGGACCTGGACATGCAGGCGCTGCAGGCGCGCGGCCTCGCGCCGGCCGACGTGGTCAACGCGGTCAACCTGCAGAACCTGATCCTGCCGTCGGGCACCGCCAAGCTCGGCGAGACCGAGTTCAACATCAAGATGAACGGTTCGCCCGACGCGATCGCCGGGCTCAACGACCTGCCGGTGCGCACCATCGGCAACAACACCACCTACCTGCGCGACGTGGCCTACGTGCGCGACGGCTTCTCGCCGCAGACCAACATCGTGCGCCAGGACGGCCAGCGCGGCGTGCTGCTGTCGCTGCTGAAGAACGGCGACGCGTCCACGCTGGACATCGTCAAGAACCTGCGCGCGATGCTGCCGCGCGCGCAGCAGATCATGCCGTCCGACGTGAAGGTCACGCCGCTGTTCGACCAGTCGGTGTTCGTCAAGGCCGCGGTCAAGGGCGTGGTGTTCGAGGCGCTGATCGCCGCCGGCCTGACCGCCGCGATGGTGCTGCTGTTCCTGGGCAACTGGCGCAGCACGCTGATCATCGGGCTGACCATCCCGCTGTCGATCCTGGCGTCGGTGCTGATGCTGCACGCGTTCGGCGAGACCCTGAACCTGATGACGCTGGGGGGCCTGGCGCTCTCGGTGGGTATCCTGGTGGACCAGGCCATCGTCACCATCGAGAACATCGAGCGGCACATGCACCTGGGCAAGCCGCTGCTGGAGGCGATCGACGCCGGCGCCGGCGAGATCGGCGTGGCCGCGTTCGTGTCCACGCTGTGCATCTGCATCGTGTTCGTGCCGATGTTCTTCCTCGAGGGCGTGGCGCGCTTCCTGTTCGTGCCGCTGGCCGAGGCGGTGGTGTTCGCGATGGCGGCCTCCTACATCCTCTCGCGCACGCTGGTGCCGACGCTGGTGATGCTGCTCATGGGCGGCGCGCACGCGCCGCCCGACGGCGGCAAGCCGAGCCTGCTGCAGCGGCTGTACCGCGGCTTCGACCGCCGCTTCGAGCACGTGCGGCGCGTCTACACGCTGGCGCTGTCGGCGCAGCTGGCCAACCGCAAGCGCTTCGCCACGGTGTTCCTCGGCTTCTGCGTGCTGTCGTGCGCGCTGATTCCGTTCCTCGGGCGCGACTTCTTTCCCACCGTGGACGCCGGCCAGATCCGCCTGCACATGCGCACGCCGACCGGCACCCGCATCGAGGAAACCGCGCGCGTGGCCGACCAGGTGGAGGCGGCCATCCGCGAGATGATCCCGCCCGACCAGCTGGAAACCATCCTCGACAACCTGGGCGTGCCCAACAGCGGCATCAACCTCTCCTACAGCAACGCCGGCACCATCGGCACGCTCGACGGCGAGATCCTGATGTCGCTGCGCGAGGGCCACCGGCCCACCGAGGAGTTCATCTCGCGGCTGCGCGCCGAGCTGCCCAAGCGCTTCCCGGGCGTGGAGTTCTTCTTCCAGCCGGCCGACATCGTCACGCAGATCCTGAACTTCGGCCTGCCGGCGGCGATCGACGTGCAGTTCACCGGCAACGACCTGCAGGGCAACGCGCAGCTCGCCGGCGAGCTGGTCAAGCGGATCCGCCAGATTCCCGGCGCGGTCGACGCGCACGTGCACCAGCGCAACGACTATCCGGCGATCAACCTCGACATGGACCGCACCCGGCTGCAGCAGCTCGGGCTGTCGGCGCAGAACGTCGGGCAGAACGTGCTGATCTCGCTGTCGGGCAGCTCGCAGACCTCGCCGGCGTTCTGGCTCAATCCGAACAACGGCATCGTCTACAGCGTGGCGGTGCAGACGCCGCAGTACAAGATCGATTCGCTCGACACGCTGCTCAACCTGCCGGTGGCCGGCGCCGCCAGTGCCGCCAATGTCCCGAACGCCGCCGGCCCCGCGGCGGCGGCCGCCCCGAGCGGATCGCAACTGCTGGGCAACCTGGTGCAGGCCTCGACCGCGCGCCAGCCAGCGGTGGCGTCGCGCTACAACATCCTGCCGGCCATCGACATCTACGTCAGCGTGCAGGGCACCGATCTGGCCAGCGTGGCGGGCAAGGTGCAGAAGCTGGTCGACGAGATGCAGGGCAAGCTGCCGCGCGGCTCGCAGCTCGTGGTGCGCGGGCAGGTGCAGACCATGCAGTCGTCGTTCATCGGCCTGGGCGTCGGGCTGGCGATGGCGATCGTGCTGGTGTACCTGCTGGTGGTGGTGAACTTCCAGTCGTGGATCGACGCGGCGGTCATCATCGCCGCGCTGCCCGCGGCGCTGGCCGGCATCGCGTGGATGCTGTTCATCACCGGCACCACGCTGAGCGTGCCGGCGCTGACCGGGGCGATCATGACCATGGGCGTGGCCACCGCCAACAGTATCTTGCTGGTGTCGTTCGCGCGGCAGCGCCTGGAGGAGGGCGTGCCGCCGCTGGCGGCCGCGCTCGAGGCGGGCGCCACCCGCATCCGCCCGGTGCTGATGACCGCGCTGGCCATGATCATCGGCATGATCCCGATGGCGCTGGGCCTGGGCGAAGGCGCCGAGCAGAATGCGCCGCTGGGCCGCGCGGTGATCGGCGGGCTGCTGTTCGCCACCGTGTCGACGCTGTTCTTCGTGCCGGTGGTGTTCGCCGCCGTGCACCGCTGGCTGGCTGGCCGCAAGCCGCACGGTGGCACGGCGCATCCGCCGCTGGCTCCCACACATCAAGAGGGTTGAAGCGATGACCGAACAACGCCATGCAGAGCTGGGTCTGCACCTGGCTGACGACGAAGCCGGCGGGCAGGACCCGCACGAGCAGCTCAAGCGGCGCGAGGTGGCGCGGCGCACGCGCATCGCCGCGCTGGTGGTGCTGGCGCTGCTGGTGCTGGGCGCGGGCCGCACCATGATCAGCCGCTACGCCGACGCCAAGGCGCTCAAGACCGGCACCGAGGAGCGCGCCACGCAATACGTGCAGACGGCGCTGCCGCAGACCGGCAGCAGCCAGTCGCTGGCGCTGCCGGGCACGCTGCAGGGCTATGTGCAGGCGCCCATCGCCGCGCGCGCCAACGGCTACGTGAAGCGCTGGACCAAGGACATCGGCGCGCGCGTGGAGAAGGGCGAGCTGCTGGCCGAGATCGAGACGCCGGAAATCGACCAGCAGCTCAGCCAGGCCATCGCCGCGCGCGAGCAGGCCGCCTCCAGCCTGGCGCTGGCGCGCAGCACGGTGGAGCGCTGGGAAGGGCTGCGCAAGAAGGACGTGGTCTCGCAGCAGGAACTGGACGAACGCCGCAGCGCGGTGACGCAGGGCGCGGCCAACGTGGCCGCGGCCGATGCCAATGTGCAGCGCCTGCGCCAGCTCGAAGCCTTCAAGCGCGTGGTGGCGCCGTTTTCCGGCATCATCACGCGCCGCAGCGTGGACGTGGGCGACCTGATCGACGGCAACCGCCAGCTGTTCCTGCTCTCCCAGACCGATCCGCTGCGCGTCTATGTCAACGTGCCGCAGAGCTACGCCAACCTCGTCAAGCCCGGCCAGGAAGTGGTGGTGACGCAGCCCGAGCTGCGCGGCCAGGCTTTCAAGGGCGAGGTGGCGCGCACCGCCGCCTCGATCGATACCACGACCCGCACCATGCAGGTCGAGGTCAACCTGCCCAACCGCGAAGGCGCGCTGCTGCCCGGCGCGTACGTCACCGTCTCGCTGCCGCTGAAGAACGCGCAGGCGCTGCTGGCGCCGAGCAATGCGCTGCTGTTCCGCGGCGAAGGCACGCGCGTGGCGGTGGTGGATGCGCAGGGCAAGGTGACGCTGCGCCCGGTCAGCCTGGGCCGCTATTACGGCACCACCGTGGAAGTGCTGGATGGCCTCGGCCTGCAGGACCGGCTGGTGCTCAATCCGTCGGACTCGATCGCCAACGGCGACCGCGTGGTGATGGCGCCCCTGGCGCAGAACGCGGGCGCCAATGGCGGGCAGGGCGCCGCGCCGGCGGAGGCCAGGCGATGAGGCTGCGGCGTGCGTTGCCGGTCCCGGTGCCGGCGCTTGCCTCGGCCCTTGCCCTGGCGCTTCTGCTGGGCGGCTGCGCGGCCGGCCCGGACTACCGCAAGCCGGATTCCGACCTGCCGGTGGCGTGGAAGGTCGAGCCGCCGTGGCGCGAAAGCACCCCCGGCGACAGCGTCGCCAAGGGCACCTGGTGGGAACGCTTCGACGATGCCCGCCTCAACGCGCTCGAGCAGCAGGCGCTGGCGGCCAACCCCACGCTGGCCGTGGCCAATGCCCGCCTGGCGCAGGCCCGTGCGCAGGCCAACGCGGCCAATGCCGGGCTGTTCCCGCAGATCGGCGTCAACGCGCGCGCCCAGCGCGGGGCCATTTCCGCCAACCGGCCGCTGACCAACTACGCGGCGCCGAATTTCGGGACGGTGCAGAACGACCTCGCGCCGACCTTCACGGTGGGCTACGAGCTGGACCTGGCCGGCCGCGTGCGGCGCACCATCGAGAGCGCCGAGGCGTCGGCGCAGCAGTCGCAGGCCGATTTCGAGAACGTGCGGCTGCTGCTGACCACCGATCTGGCCGCCAACTATTACAACTTGCGCGCGCTCGACATCGAGCTCGACGTGCTGCGCCGCTCGATCGGACTGCAGCGCCGCGCGCTCGAGCTGGTCAGCGCGCGCCACGATCTCGGCGCCGCTTCCGGGCTGGACCTGGCGCAGCAGCAGGCCCTGCTCGATGCCACGCTCACCCAGGTGGACGTGCTTGCCAAGCAGCGCAGCCAGTTCGAGCACGCCATCGCCACGCTTACCGGCACCGCGGCGCCGCTGTTCGCGCTGGCCCCCGAGGTAGCCGAGCTGGTGCCCCCCGCGGTGCCGCTCGGCGTGCCGTCCGACGTGCTGGAGCGCCGGCCCGACGTGGCCTCGGCCGAGCGCGCCATGGCCGCCGCCAACGCGCAGATCGGCGTGGCCAAGTCCGCCTTCTATCCCAGCGTGATACTCGGCGCGGCGCTCGGCGGCGAAAGCGGCTCGTTCGGCTCGCTGTTCGACCTGCCCAGCCTGGTCTGGTCGGTCGGCGCCACGGCGGCGGTGACCCTGTTCGACGGCGGCAAGCTGCGCGCCAACCTGGCGTTCGCGCAGGCCGGCTATGACGGCACCGTGGCCAACTACCGCCGCGTGGTGCTGACCGCGATGCAGGAAGTGGAAGACGGCATCACCGGGCTGGCCGCGCTGTCGCGCGCCAACGACCAGCAGCAGCGGGCCGTGGGCAGCGCGCGCCAGGTGCTCGACATGGCCACGGCCCGCTACGAAGGCGGCGCCACCGCCTACCTGGACGTGATCACCGCCCAGCAGGGCCTGCTCGGCGCCGAGCGCACGGCGGCGCAGTTGCGCGGCCAGCAGATGCTGACCGCGGTGTTCCTGGTCAAGGCGCTGGGCGGCGACTGGGGCGGCGCTTCGACGCTGGCCGACGGCGGGAAGAAGGGGATGGGGCAGGTGGTGGCGAAGTAGGCAGCCACGCTTCGGCGGCAGACGAGAAAACGCCCGGGCTTGCCTGGGCGTTTTGCTGCATGCGGTGATTTGTCGTCATCGTTGACGCCGGCAACTCGCCGGCAACTCGCCGGCAAAAAAAGCGCCCGGACCAGGCCGGGCGCTTTTTGCTTCCACGGCCCCCAAGGGCCGCGGGCGCTGCCTCAGCGCTGGTATGCCGGCGGCAGGAAGCCCGCGAAACGCTGCTGCGTGGTCGCCTTGAATTCCGGCGACTGGTAGGCGTCGCGGATGTCCTTGACGAACGGCTTGCCGAGGTCGGCGGTGCGCACGGCCACCAGGTTCATGTAGTAGTCGGGAATCTTCTCCAGCGACAGCGCCTCGGTCAGCTTCAGGCCGGAAGACAGCGCGAAGTTGCCATTGACGAAGGCGTAGTCCACGTCGTCGAGCGAGCGCGGCAGTTGCGCGGCTTCGAGCTGGATCAGCTTGAGCTTGTGCGGGTTGGTCTCGATATCGCGCTCGCTGGCGCGGATCGGGTCGGTGCCGGGCTTGAGCGTGACCCAGCCGATCTGCTGCAGGATCGCGATGGCGCGCGCCAGGTTGGACGGATCGTTGGGCAGCGAGACGGTGGCGCCCGGCTTCACTTCGGCCAGGGTCTTGTGCTTGCGGCTGTAGATGCCGATCGGCGCGGTGGGCACCTGCAGCACTTCCGACAGTTGCAGGTTGCGGTCGCCGGCGAACTTCTTCAGGTAGGCCACGTGCTGGAAGGCATTGGCGTCGATGGCGCCGTCGGCCAGCGCCAGGTTGGGCTGCACGTAATCGCTGAACTCGACGATGGTGACCTTGTAGCCCTTCTTTTCCAGCAGCGGCTTGATGCCGTAGCGGATCTGGTCCGAGTACGGGCCGGCGGTGGCGCCGAAGCGGATTTCCTTCTTGTCCGGATCGGCCGCGCCGGCCGTCTGGATCACGCCGAGCGCAAGCACCGCGGCAATCAGTCGAATCCCGAAACCCATTTTCATCAAAGCTCCCCGTGTCGTTGGTGTGTGGCGTGCCCGCGCGGTTGCCGCATCGGGCGAGGGAGCCATTGTAGGGGGCTAGCTATGCGCAAGGAACGAGTAAATATGCATGGGTATATAACGCAGGCGAATAAGGAGCCCGGATCGGCGGTGTGGCATTTGATGCGCTTTCCCTCTCCCCGGCCCTCTCACCGTCCCTCTCCCGCAAGCGGGAGAGGGCAGAAAACCGGCGGGCGGGAAACGGCAGGGCAGGCGGCGCCGGCCTCAGGCCGCCGCCAGCGCCCGGTCCAGGTCTTCCAGCAGGTCGTCGATATGCTCGATGCCGATCGACAGGCGCACCATGTCCTCGCTGACGCCGGCGGCCTTCAGTTCGGCGGCGTCGAGCTGGCGGTGGGTGGTGGAGGCCGGGTGCGTGGCCAACGACTTGGCGTCGCCGATATTGACCAGGCGCGTGAACAGCTGCAGCGCGTCGAGGAAGCGCGCGCCGGCCTCGCGGCCGCCGCTCTTGAGGCCGAACGAGAGGATGCCGGGGCCGCGGCCGCCGAGGTAGCGCTGCACCAGGGCGTGGTCCGGATGCTCGGGCAGGCCGGCGAAGTTGACCCATTCGACCTTGGGGCTGGCCTTGAGATGGCGCGCCACGGCCAGCGCGTTCTCGGTGATGCGGTCCAGTCGCAGGGCCAGGGTTTCGATGCCTTGCAGGATCAGGAAGGCATTGAACGGCGACAGCGCCGCGCCGGTATTGCGCAGCGGCACCACGCGCGCGCGGCCGATGTAGGCGGCCGGGCCGAGCGCTTCGGTATAGACCACGCCGTGGTAGGACACGTCGGGTTCGTTGAGGCGCCGGAAGCGGGCCTTGTGCTCGGCCCACGGGAACTTGCCGCTGTCGACGATGGCGCCGCCCACGCTGTTGCCGTGGCCGCCCAGGTACTTGGTGAGCGAATGCACGACGATGTCCGCGCCGTGCTCGAACGGCCGGCACAGGTAGGGCGAGGGCACGGTGTTGTCGACGATCAGCGGGATGCCGTGGCTGTGCGCGACCTTGGCGATGGCGGCGATGTCGACGATATTGCCGAGCGGGTTGCCGACCGATTCGACGAAGATGGCCTTGGTGCGCTCGTCGATCAGGTCGCCGAAGGCGGCCGGGTTGCGGCCGTCGGCGAAGCGCGTCTCGATGCCGGACAGCGGCAGCGTGTGGGCGAACAGGTTGTAGGTGCCGCCGTAGAGCTGGCTGGCCGAGACGATGTTGTCGCCGGCTTCGGCGATGGTCTGGATGGCGTAGGTGATGGCCGCCATGCCGGACGCCAGCGCCAGCGCGCCCACGCCGCCTTCGAGCGCGGCCAGGCGCTGCTCGAGCACGTCGTTGGTCGGATTCATGATGCGGCTGTAGATATTGCCGGGCACCTTGAGGTCGAACAGGTCGGCGCCGTGCTGCGCGTTGTCGAAGGCGTAGGCCACCGTCTGGTAGATCGGCACCGCCACCGCGCGGGTGGTGGGGTCCGGGGAGTAGCCGCCGTGGACTGCAATCGTCTCGAGTTTCATGGTGTCGCTGGTGTCGCTATTGGATTTATGTGTGTCGGGAAGCCGGCAGGGAGCGGGCATGGTAGCAGCGCGGGCGGGCGCCCGCCACGGTGGCGGCCGGTGATCGCACCGGCCTCGCACCGGGCCGCGCCGCTTGTGCGTCGTTTGCGGGTCGCTTCTGCGCCGCCTTTCCGCTGTCCGCGCTGCCGGCCCGCGCCGGGATCACTGGCTGGCGAGCGGGAAGCTGGCCTGCCAGACGTTGTCCTTGACCTGGATGGGGGCCGGAATCAGCTTTTGCTGGTGGAACAGGTCGGCCACCTGCTGCTGCGTGGCCACCACCTCCGGCGTCACCGGGGTGGCGCCGTAGGGCACGCGCTTGAGCCAGGCTTCCACCACCTGCACGTCGAGGCCGATGGCCGGCGCAAGCAGGGCGGCGGTCTCGCCGGGGTTCTTCACCACCCACAGGCCGCTGGCGCGCAGCTGTTCGAGCACGGCGTTGATGACCTGCGGGTGTGCCTTGACGAAGCCGCCGGCGGCTTCGTAGAAGTTGAACGGCGAGGGCACGCCTTCGTAGTCGGCGATGGTGCGCACCTTGAGCGCCTTCTGCGCCAGCGCGTAGTAAGGGTCCCACACCACCCAGGCGTCCACGCTGCCGCTTTCGAAGGCGGCGCGGGCATCGGCCGGCGGCAGGTAGATCGGCTGGATGTCCTGCAGGCTCAGGCCGTTCTTCTTGAGCAGCTGCACCAGCAGGTAGTTGGAGCTGGACCCCTTCTGCAGCGCCACGCGCTTGCCCTTGAGGTCGGCCACCGTGTGCACCGGGGACTTGTCCAGCACGAACAGCGCCTCGTTGGTCTTGCCGCCGGGCTCGGCCCCCACGTAGACGAAGCTGGCGCGCGCGGCCTGGGCGAACACGGCCGGCGGCGCGCCGGTGTAGCCGAAGTCGATGCTGCCGGCATTGAGCGCCTCCAGCAGTTGCGGGCCGGCCGGGAATTCCTTCCACTCGACCTTGAAGCCCAGCGGCGCGAGTTTCTTCTCGAGCGAGCCCTGGGCCTTGAGCACGGCGAGCAGGCCGGCCTTCTGGTAGCCCACCCGCACGGCCTGGTCGGCGGCCGTGGCGCAGGCGGACCACGCAAGGGTGGCGATGGACAGGGCAAGGCCAAGGCGGCGGGGCCAGTTGCGCAGCAGGGTCATGCGATTTCTCCGGGAGGGTGGCGGGGAGCGGGAGGATCCGGTCCGGCCCTATGGTTGCGAAATCGCGCTGGCAGGGGAAGGAAGCTTATTGCATTTGAATAGAACCGACCGGGCCGGCGGCGGTCAGACCGGGTCTGCCCGCCGCCGGGAGGCGGCATGGCGCGGGGCGCGGCGCGCGCCATGCGCGCGTTGCGATTTGTGCAAGCGCTTTCAAGGGTGCGCACCCTGCGACACCTTGCCGCACTACAGAACTTTCTGAACAAGCGCACCGTTCGCCGCACGATCGCGCGAGATGGTGCATTGTCCGGTTTATCGGACAGTGTGTTTCTGGTTCCGGGTTTACCCTCGTTGTTGCGATGCGGTAGATTCGCGCCACGATGTCTGACGTACCCCGATCCTCATCAAGAAACCACGTTTGCCGCACAGGCAGGCGTGTCGAGCATCGCCACCGCAGCATCCTCCTGTGTGGACCGCCGCAGTCCCACAACGCTCCGTCCCGCAAGGACCGAGCCACCCTGCCTGCCCCGTCCTACAAGGACCAAGCCAGTCTGCCTCTGATTGGCGCCTCGCCGGGCCGGCAGGTCGCTTGAACCGAGTTTCCCCCAAGCCTTAAGTTGCCCCTTGCTTGCGCATCGGGCGGCAAAACCACGCCGCGCCGTCGTTCCGTGGCTTACTCAACCAGTCGTGACATGAAGATACCCGAACTTCCGCGTTGGACGCGGTTCCTGCCCGGTGGCGCCTTGCTGCTGCTGGCCGGCTGCAACATGACCGTGCTAGATCCGAAGGGCCAGATCGGCGCCGACGAAAAGAACATCATCCTGATCGCGACCTGGCTGATGTTGCTGGTGGTGGTGCCGGTGATCATCCTGGTATTCACCTTCGCCTGGAAGTACCGCGCAAGCAACAAGAACGCCCGCTACGAGCCGAACTGGTCGCACTCGACCGGGATCGAGGTGGTGGTGTGGCTGATCCCGTGCCTGATCATCCTGGTGCTGGGCATCATCACCTGGAAGTCCTCGCACGACCTGGACCCGTACAAGCCCATCGAATCCGACGTCAAGCCGATCACCATCGAGGCCGTGGCGCTGAACTGGAAATGGCTGTTCATCTACCCCGAACTGCACATCGCCACCGTCAACGAGATCGCGTTCCCGGTCAATACGCCGGTGAACTTCAAGATCACGTCCGATTCGATCATGAACTCCTTCTTCATCCCGCAGCTGGGCAGCCAGATCTACGCGATGGCCGGGATGGAGACCAAGCTGCACCTGATCGCCAACGAAGCCGGCACCTATGACGGCATGTCCGCCAACTACAGCGGCGGCGGCTTCTCGGGCATGAAGTTCAAGGCCAAGGCCGTGTCGAACTTCGACTTCGAGCAATGGGTCAAGCAGGTCCGCGCCTCGTCGCGCGAGCTGAACCTGGCCGACTACGAACAACTGGCCAAGCCCAGCGAGAAGGATCCCGTGACCCTGTTCGCCAAGGTCGATCCGCAGCTGTACCACGGCATCCTGCACAAGTACATGGACGGCGCCGGCGGCGCGATCGCCGGCAACGGCACCTCGTTCGGTCCTGTCTGCACCTCGCGCAACACCCTCGGCGAGAGCCAGGTGTCCCTGGCCGCGCCCGCTACGTCGGCGCCGGGCTCGAATTCCTAGGAGTAATGATGTTTGGCAAATTGAGTTTGGATGCCATCCCGTTCCACGAGCCCATCGTCATGGGCACGTTGTCGGTGGTGGCCCTGGGTGCGCTGGCGCTGTTCGCGCTGATCACCTACACCCGCAAGTGGGGCTGGCTGTGGAATGACTGGTTCACCTCGGTCGACCACAAGAAGATCGGCATCATGTATTCGGCCGTGGCCATGATCATGCTGCTGCGCGGCTTCGCCGACGCCATCATGATGCGCACCCAGCTGGCGCTGTCCACCAACGGCTCGCCGGGCATCCTGCCGCCCGAGCACTACGACCAGATCTTCACCGCCCACGGCGTGATCATGATCTTCTTCGTGGCGATGCCGCTGATGACGGGCCTGATGAACCTGGTCGTGCCGCTGCAGATCGGCGCGCGCGACGTGGCTTTCCCGTTCCTCAACACGCTGAGCTTCTGGCTGTTCGTGGCCGGCGCCATGCTGGTCAACGTCTCGCTGGGCGTCGGCGAGTTCGCGCGCACCGGCTGGCTGGCCTATCCGCCGCTGTCGGGCCTGCAGTTCAGCCCCGGCGTGGGGGTGGACTACTACCTGTGGAGCCTGCAGATCTCCGGCCTGGGCACCTTGCTCACCGGCGTGAACTTCCTGGTCACCATCCTCAAGATGCGCGCCCCGGGCATGACCCTGATGCGCATGCCGGTGTTTACCTGGACCGCGCTGTGCACCAACGTGCTGATCATCGCCGCCTTCCCGGTGCTGACGGTGTCGCTGGCGCTGCTGGGCCTGGACCGCTACTTCGACATGCACTTCTTCACGAACGAAATGGGCGGCAACGCCATGATGTACGTGAACCTGATCTGGATCTGGGGCCACCCCGAGGTGTACATCCTGATCCTGCCGGCATTCGGCATCTTCTCCGAGATCATCTCGACCTTCTCGGGCAAGAAGCTGTTCGGCTACAAGGGCATGGTCTACGCGACCTGCTCGATCATGGTGCTGTCGTTCCTGGTCTGGCTGCACCACTTCTTCACGATGGGCTCCGGCGCCAGCGTGAACGCGTTCTTCGGCATCACCACCATGATCATCTCCATCCCGACCGGGGTGAAGATCTTCAACTGGCTGTTCACCATGTACCGCGGCCGCGTGCGCATGACCACGCCGGTGCTGTGGACGCTGGGCTTCATGGTCACCTTCGTGATCGGCGGCATGACCGGCGTGCTGATGGCCGTGCCCGCTGCTGACTTCGTGCTGCACAACAGCCTGTTCCTGATCGCCCACTTCCACAACGTGATCATCGGCGGCGTGCTGTTCGGCTACCTGGCCGGCATCACCTACTGGTTCCCGAAGGCGTTCGGCTTCAAGCTCGACGAGCGCCTGGGCAAGTGCGCCTTCTGGTGCTGGCTGGTCGGTTTCTACCTGGCCTTCATGCCGCTGTACGTGCTCGGCTTCATGGGCATGACCCGTCGCCTGAACCACACCGACAACCCGGCCTGGAACCCGTTCCTGTACGTGGCCGTCTGCGGCGCCGCGCTGATCGGCCTGGGCATCGTGTTCCAGGTGCTGCAGATCGTGGTGAGCGTGCGCAACCGCAAGGCGCTGGCCGACGTCACGGGCGATCCGTGGGACGGCCGCACGCTGGAGTGGGCCACGTCGTCGCCGCCGCCGTTCTACAACTTCGCGCACACCCCGGTGGTGCGTGACCTGGACGCCTTCGCCGACATGAAGGCCCGTGGCGAAGCGCCCAGGCAGCAAGCGCACTACGAGCAGATCCACATGCCGAAGAACACCGGCGCCGGCTTCTACATGGGCGTGTTCAGCTTCGTGCTGGGCTTTGCCGCGACCTGGCATATCTGGTGGCTGGCCGCAGCGGGCCTGGTGGGCATGATCGTGTCCTTCATCTTCCGCAGCAACGACGACCATATCGACTACTACGTGCCCGCACGCGAAGTCGAGGCGGTCGAAAAGACTCACTTCCAGCGCGTCGCGTCGCAGGCCTGAAACCTATGTCCACACAAGTCCTAGACAGTCATTCCGCGCATGCCGCCCCGGCGCATGCCCATGACCATTCGCACGACCACGCTCACCACGACACCAGCGCCAACACCGTGTTCGGCTTCTGGGTCTACCTGATGAGCGACTGCATCATCTTCGCCGGTCTGTTCGCCGCCTTCTCGGTGCTGCGCGGCGAAGTGGCGGGCGGCCCCTCGGGCAAGGAACTGTTCGAGCTGAACTACGTCCTGGTCGAGACCTTCCTGCTGCTGTTCTCCAGCCTGACCTCGGGCATGGCGATGGTGGCGCTGCACAACGGCCAGAAGGCCCGCCTGCAGTTCTGGCTGGCCATCACCTTCCTGTTCGGCGTGGCCTTCATCGGCATGGAAATCAACGAGTTCCATCACATGATCGCCGAAGGCGCGGGCCCCAACCGCAGCGCCTTCCTGTCGTCGTTCTTCACGCTGGTCGGCACCCACGGCCTGCACGTGGCCAGCGGCCTGCTGTGGATGGCCGTGCTGATCTGGCAGATCGCCCGCAAGGGCCTGACCCCGACCATGAACAAGCGCCTGGCGTGCTTCGCGCTGTTCTGGCACTTTCTGGACATCGTCTGGATCGGCGTGTTCACCGTGGTCTACCTGATGGGAGCGATGTAATGGAACACAGCAACGTCTCGACCGCCGGCCACGGCGCGCACGGCACCAGCGCCGGCGGCGCCAGCCACAGCAGCGCCCGCAACTATGTGATCGGTTTCGTGCTGGCGGTCATCCTGACCGTCATCCCGTTCCGCCTGGTGATGGGCGGCTCGCTCGACGCCGGCACCACGCTGGCCGTCATCCTGGGCCTGGCCGTGGTGCAGATCGTGGTGCACCTGGTGTACTTCCTGCACATGGACCGCTCCTCGGAGCAGCGCTGGAACGTGATGGCGCTGGCCTTCACCGCGCTGATCCTGGTGATCGTGGTGGCAGGGTCGCTGTGGATCATGCACAACATGAACCACAACATGATGGTGCGCTGAATGGCGCGCTGAAGGTCTTCCTTCCGGCGTAACGACAAAGGCGGCCCGCGGGCCGCCTTTGTCGTTTCCGGGAGCGGCCCGCCTACGCCGCCGCGCGCGCCGGTGCCGCGTGGTTGGCCGGCTCGCCCGCCTTGGGCGCGCCTGACTTGATGGCGACGCTGCGCCGCCCGTCCACGCCGACCGGCACGTCGCCGGCGATGGTGACCCGCCGCACCACGCGCTTGGCGTCGCCATAGTCGTTGATGGCGTAGTGCTGGGTGGCGCGGTTGTCCCAGATCGCCACGTCGCCGGCGCGCCAGCGCCAGCGCACGGTGTTCTCCAGGCGGTGCACGTGGTCCTGCAGCACGGCCACGAGGTGCTGCGAGTCCGAGCCCGAATAACCCAGCAGCTTCTTGACGAAATGCCCCAGCACCAGCGTGCGCTCGCCGGTTTCGGGATGCACGCGCACCACCGGGTGCTCGGTCTCGTAGATGGCGGAGGTGAAGACTTCGCGGTAGCGCTTGATGGCGTCGGTGCTCACCGTGGTGCGCGTGGCGGCGTAGTCGTAGTCGTTGGTGTGCAATGCCCACAGGCGGTCGGCCAGTTCGCGCAGGCTGTCCGGCAGGTCCTGGTAGGCGGTGGCGGTATTGGCCCACACGGTGTCGCCGCCGGCGGCCGGGATGATCACGCCGCGCAGCACCGAGACCTGCGGGTAGGCCAGGTCGAAGGTGACGTCGGTGTGCCAGGAATTGGCGCGCCCGCCGTGCTCGGAATCCAGTTCCAGCAGGAAGCGCGTGCCGTCGCGCGAGGGCACCGTGGGATGCGGCACCGGCGTGCCGAACAGGCTGGCGAAGCCTTCCTGCGCGGCGTCGTCGAGATGGTCCTGGCCGCGGAAGAACAGCACCTTGTGGCGCAGCAGCGCCGCGCGCACGGCGCCGAAGGTGGCGGCGTCGAGGTCGGGCGAGAGCCGCAGGCCGCGGATCTCCGCGCCGATGCGCCCGGCTACCGGGTGGATGTCGAGCTCGGCTTGCCCGACTTGCGTTGCGGCGTGCTGCTGGGTCATGAGGTTTCTCCTGTGGGTTGTCCTGCGCGTTCCGCGCGTCTTTTGGCAGGGCGGGCGCTTCAGATGGCGAACTGGATATTGGGCGGCAGCCGGGTGCCATCCGCCTGCGCCTCGCGCTTGACCGGCGCCTCGGCCAGCTCGGCCAGGCGCCCGGTGAATTCCTGCAGCACGTCGTCCTTGACGCGCGCGAAGGCGGCCGAGGCGCGCTCGCGCGGGTGGGCCAGCGGCACCGGCAGGATGCGCCGGATGCGGCCCGGGCGCGGCTCCATCACCACCACGCGGTCGCCCAGGTAGACCGCTTCCTCGACGTCGTGGGTGACCAGGATCATGGTGATGCCCTCGGCCTGCCAGATGCGGTGCAGCTCCTGCTGGAGGTAGGCGCGCGTGAGCGCGTCGAGCGCGCCGAACGGTTCGTCGAGCAGCAGGATCTCGGGGCGGGTGACCAGCGCGCGCGCAATCGCCACGCGCTGCGACATGCCGCCGGACAACTGGTGCGGGAAGGCGGTCTCGAAGCCCGCCAGGCCCACCAGCTCGATGTGCTCGCGCACCGTGCGGCGCTTGTCGGTCTCGGTGATGTTGGCGTTGAGCAGCGCCATGCGGATGTTCTGCTCCACCGTCAGCCACGGGAACAGCCGGTGCTCCTGGAACACGATGCCGCGGTCCAGGCTGGTGCCGGCCACGCGCTTGCCGTCGAGCAGGATCTCGCCCTTGTAGTCTTCCTCCAGCCCGACCACCAGCCGCAGCAGGGTGGACTTGCCGCAGCCGCTGGCGCCGACGATGCTGACGAACTCGCCCGGGGCGATCGACAGCGTGATGTCCTCCAGCACAGGCAGGGGCGCGCCCTTGACCTGGTATTGCTTGCGCAGGTGCTCGATGCTGAGCGTGCCGGCATGCGCCATGTGGTTCTCCGGAAAAGATGGGCGGTAAGGATGGGGTTCAGAATGCGGCGACGGAGCGTCCGCGCCAGGCCAGCAGCCGGCCTTCGATGCGGCTGGCGAGCCAGTTCAGCGTGAAGCCGACCAGCCCCACCACGATCACGCCGAAGATCACCAGGTCCATCCAGAAGTTCTCGCGGCCGTCGATCATGGTGTTGCCGATGCCCTTGCCGGCCACCAGCAGGTATTCGGCGCCGAGCGTGGCCAGCCACGCATAGATCAGCGCCAGGTGGATGCCGGCGAAGATCGACGGCGAGGCCGCCGGCAGCACCACGCGCAGCAGCACCTGCCAGCGCGAGTACTTCAGCACGCGCGCCACTTCCAGCAGGTCGGCCGGCACGCCGCGGATGCCTTCGAAGGTGTTGAGCACCACCGGGAAAAACGCCGCCAGCGAGAGGAACACCACCTTGGCGGTGTCGCCGAGGCCGAACCACACCGAAATCAGCGGGATCCACGCGAACAGCGAGATCTGCTTGACGGTATGGAAGGTCGGTCCGGCCAGTTGCTCGAACAGGCGCGAGAGCCCCAGCGCCGCGCCGAACGCCAGCCCCACGCTGGCGCCCAGCGCGAAACCGGCCAGGTCGCGCCACAGGCTGGCGCGCAGCGCCTCGAGCAGGGCGCCGCTGCGCACCTGCTGCACCGCCGTGTCCCAGACCTTGGAAACCGGCACCAGCAGCGGCGAGGTGCTCCAGCCGAAGCGCACCGCCGCCCACCACAGCACCACCAGCGCGATCGGCAGGATCCAGCCGCGCAGCGGCCGGGGAATGCGCAGGGAGCGCGTGGATGATTCCGCCATCTTGGTTCCTTCGTGATCGGTTCGTCGTTTGGCCAGGAAAGGCATCAGAGGGGATCGGAGGGCATCAGAGGCCCGGCTTGCGCCAGCGCAGCACCGCCGCCTCGGCCAGCGCCAGCGCCTTGTCCAGCGCGAAGCCGACCGCGCCCACCACGATCACCGCGGCGATCACCATGTCGAGCTGGAACAGCTGGCGGCCGTACACGATCATGTAGCCCAGCCCCTCCGACGAGGCCAGCAGCTCCACCACCACCAGCGCCAGCCACGCATGCGTGAGGCCGTAGCGGATGCCGTTCCAGATCGGCGCCGCGGCGGCCGGGAACACCACGCGCGACAGCATCTGCCAGCGCGTGAAGCGCAGCACGCGCGCCACCTCGATGTAGCGCGTGGGCACGTTCTGGATGCCCTTGTAGGTATTGAGCGCGATCGGCACCAGCGAGGCCTTGGCGATCAGGATGATCTTGAGGGCCTCGTCGATGCCCACCAGCAGCATCAGCAGCGGCAGCCAGCCCAGCACCGGCACCTGGCTGAAGGCCTTGAAGGTGGGATAGACGTAGTCGCGGAAGTTCGGCGACAGGCCCATCGCCACGCCCAGCGCCAGCCCGCCGGCCAGGCCCAGGGCAAAGCCGCCGGCCACGCGCATCGCGCTGACGGCCAGGTTGGCCTGCAGCTCGCCGCTCTGGTAGAGATCGGCGAGCGTATGCCACACCGCGTCGGGCGACGGCAATACCTGCGGCGGGATCCATTCGAGGCGCGCCGCCACGTACCAGCCCAGCAGCAGCGCCAGCGGCACCGGCCAGGCCAGCAGCCAGGCCAGGTGCTGGCGCCCGGGGCGCCAGCGGCGCGCCGGCGCGGCGTCTTGCGCGGCGGCGTGTCCCGCCGGAGGCAGCGCCAGGGTTTCGTTGGCCGCCATCGCGTCAGGCTCCGAGGATCTTGCCGTTGGCCTGGTACACCGGCCAGTAGCTCTGCAGGCTCAGGTCGTCGAGCGCGCCCTTGAGGAAGCGCGTGTCGATCCACTGGTCCACGTCGAAGCGCGCGCGCGACAGGCGCAGGCGGTAGGCCTGCTCGGTGGCGTCCTTGTAGCGCGCCACCAGGAACGGGTCGAAGTTCGGGTTCACGCGCACGCGCAGCGGCTCGCCTTCGTAGTCTTCCTTCCAGTGCTCGTAGGGCGTGCCGGCGCGCGCCCAGGTGTGCAGCACGTCGTCGCGGTTCTTCTCGTCGGAGGCCCAGCGCGCGGCCTGCACAGAGGTCTTGACGAACTGCTGCGTGGCTTCCGGGTACTTGCCGGCGAACTCGTCGGTCACCAGCACATGGCTCTGGCGCGTGTAGATCGGCGACTGGTTCTTGCTCGAATAGAGAATGCGCACCGCGCCCTTGTCGCGCAGGCGCAGGATGTCCATCGCGCCGATGGCGGCGTCGAGGTCGCGCGTGGTGAGCGCGGCCAGGTAGCTCGCGGTGTCGAGGTTGAGCAGGCGCAGGTCTTTCTCGGCGAGGCCGTTGGCCTCGAGCAGGCGCAGCGCCGGCAGATGCATGTTGGTGCCCTTGAACAGCGACACGCGCTTGCCGCGCAGGTCCGCCACGGTCTTGAGCGGCGAGTCCGGCGGCACGCCGATATAGATATTGGTGCGCACGCTGGTGGCCAGCACCAGCCGCGTCTTCAGGCCCGCGGCGCGCGCCACGATGGCGGGCAGGTCGCCCTGCAGCGCGAAATCGAGCTGCTTCGTGCTGAGCGCTTCGTTGACGGCCGGGCCCGCGCCCTTGAAGAAGTACCACTCGACGCGCGTGCCCGCCGGCTTGAAGGCTTCTTCGAGCCAGCCGCGCGCATGGGCGATGGACAGCGAGCTGCCGCCGAAGCTGGGCGGCGTGCCGGTGGCGGGCTGCGCCACGCCGATGCGGATGACGTCCGGCCGGGCGGCGCCGGTGGCGCTGAACACGCTCAGCGGGGTGGACGCGGCGGCGGCGCCAAGGCCGGACCAGGCAAGGTGTTTGAGCAGGCTTCGGCGCGTGAGGGGCATCGTGTTCTGGTTCCTGTTGTTGTTCTCGTCCGAGAAGGCAGTGAGAAGTGCAGCGACGGCTCCCAAGATACGCGGCGCCCCGCGCGCGGCAGAAGGAATGTTTTTGGCTTTGGTTATCGGCTGCGTGCATATGCCCCGGCGTGCCGCGGGGTGCTGGCGCAACGCATATGCGCATGCGTTTTCCTTCCTTCCGCCAGGCGGCGCGCTGACATAGAGTGCGCCATTCCCGCTGTGCCGGACACCGGTGCCACCGCGCGCACGTCCGCCGCCGATGACGGACCGGCGCGGCAATGGCTGCGTGGCGCAGTGCCAGGACGGGAGACGGGAGACCGGAGAGCCGGGCGCGCCGCCATGTCCGCGCGGCGTCACGCCATATGCGATAAACAAATAAGACCCACCGTTATCCTTCGTTGACCGCACTAGCTCGTGGTCACTACAGTGCAAGGCTTGAAACCAAGCAGTGCGGGGCCCTCCTTTGCCGGAGCGCGGCGCCGCACCGGCCGGTCCATATAGATCAGTCCGCACTTTCGTTCCCCGAGCCCGTCATGACGATTGGTACCCAAGCGGCAGCCGCCGCGTCCGCCCGCGCACCGCTTTCCGGTCCCGCCGGCACTTTCGAAATCCGTCCGTTCGACGCGCCGCTGGGCGCCGAGGTCGTCGGCCTGGACCTGTCCGAGCCGCTGTCCGCCGAGGACTTCGCCCGCATCCATCGCGCGCACCTCGATTACCACGTGGTGGTGTTCCGCGACCAGCGCATCACCCCGGACCAGCAGATCGCCTTCAGCCGCCGCTTCGGGCCGCTGCAGATCCATGTGCTGAACCAGTTCCAGCTTCCCGGCCACCCCGAGATCCTGATCGTCTCGAACGTGCTCAAGGACGGCAAGCCGATCGGCCTGGGCGACGCCGGCCATTTCTGGCATTCCGATCTTTCGTACAAGGAAAAGCCCAGCCTGGGCTCGCTGCTGCACGCGCAGGAGCTGCCGGCCGAGGGCGGCGACACCTTGTTCGCCAACATGCACACGGCCTGGGACACCCTGCCCGCGCACCTGAAGGCCGCGGTGGAAGGGCGCAAGGCCGAGCACACGTACCTGGCCAAGTACGCCGAGCTGCAGCAGCGCAGCCCGTGGCGTCCCAACCTGACGCCGGAGCAGATCGCGCAGGTGGCGCCGGTGCTGCAGCCGGTGGTGCGCACGCACCCCGAGACCGGCCGCCGCGCGCTGTTCGTCAGCGAGCATTTCACCACGCGCATCGCCGGCCTGCCCGAGGACGAGAGCCGCGACCTGCTGGCGCAGCTGTTCGCGCACAGCGTGAAGCCCGAGCATGTGTACCGCCACCGGTGGCAGCCGCACGACCTGGTGTTCTGGGACAACCGCTCGTTGCTGCACCTGGCCGCCGGCACGCCCGACCACCTGCGCCGCGTGATGTACCGCACCACCATCGAAGGCGACCTGCCGGTCTGACCCGCTTCAAATCAAACGGATATGGCGCGGCGCCCCGGTGCTGCGCGTCTTCCGTCTTCCTGTCTCGTACCCAACGGAGTGTTCCGCATGTCCCTGTTTCGTTCCCGCTTCCTTCCCGCCCGCTGGCAGCGCGGCGCCGTCGCGCTGGCGCTGGCCGCCGGCATGGCGGTCACGGGCGTGGCCCATGCCGAAGGGAAGATCCGTGTCGCCGAGCAGTTCGGCGTGGTCTACCTGCTGCTCAACGTGGCGCGCGACCAGCAACTGATCGAGAAGCACGGCAAGCAGCAGGGCGTGGACATCAAGGTGGAGTGGACCCAGCTCTCGGGCGGCGCGGCCATCAACGACGCGCTGCTGTCGGGCGCCATCGACATCGCCGGCGCGGGCGTGGGCCCGCTGCTGACGGTGTGGGACCGCACGCACGGCAAGCAGAACGTGAAGGGCGTGGCGTCGCTGGGCAACTTCCCGTACTACCTGGTCAGCAACAATCCCAAGGTGAAGACCATCGCGGACTTCACCGACAAGGACCGCATCGCTCTGCCGGCCGTGTCGGTCTCGGTGCAGTCGCGCGTGCTGCAGCTGGCCGCGGCCAAGCAGTGGGGCGACAAGGAATACAACCGCCTCGACAAGTGGACGGTGGCGGTGCCGCATCCGGACGCGGCCGCCGCGATCATCGCCGGCGGCACCGAGATCACCGGGCACTTCGGCAACCCGCCGTTCCAGGAGCAGGAACTGGCCGGCAACCCGAACGCGCGCATCGTGCTGAATTCGTACGACGTGCTGGGTGGCCCCAGCTCGGCCACGGTGCTGTACGCCACCGAGAAATTCCGCAACGAGAACCCCAAGACCTACCGCGCCTTCGTCGACGCGCTGGCCGAGGCGGCGAAGTTCGCCACCGCCAACCCCGAAGCGGCGGCCGACCTGTATATCCGCGTCAACAAGGCCAAGATCGACCGCGCGCTGCTGGTCAAGATCCTGAAGAACCCGCAGGTGCAGTTCAAGGTGACGCCGCAGAACACCTTCACGCTGGCCGAGTTCATGTACCGCGTGGGCGCCATTCGCAACCAGCCGAAGTCCTGGCAGGATTATTTCTTCCAGGACCCGGCCACCGCACAAGGTAGCTGACATGTCCGTGCAGCCTCTGCGCGTGGTTTCCGCGCGTCCCGCCACCCCCGCCGCGCCGCTGCTGCAGGTGGATGGCGTGTCGCTGGAATACCGCACCCCCGAACGCGTGGTACGCGCCACCCACCAGGTCAGCTTCGACGTGCACGCGGCGGACCGCTTCGTGCTGCTGGGGCCTTCGGGCTGCGGCAAGTCCACGCTGCTCAAGGCGGTGGCCGGCTTCGTGCCGCCGTGCGAGGGCGAGATCCGGCTCGATGGCGTGCCGGTCAGCGCGCCGGGCCCGGACCGCATCGTGGTGTTCCAGGAGTTCGACCAGTTGCCGCCGTGGAAGACCGTGCGGCAGAACGTGATGTTCCCGCTGGTGCATTCGCGCGGCATGTCGCGGCGCGAGGCCGGCGAATGCGCGCTGCATTTCCTCGACAAGGTGGGGCTGGCGCAGTTCGCCGACGCCTATCCGCATACCTTGTCCGGCGGCATGAAGCAGCGCGTGGCGATCGCGCGCGCGCTGGCGATGCGGCCCAAGGTGCTGCTGATGGACGAGCCGTTTGCCGCGCTGGACGCGCTCACGCGCCGGCGCATGCAGGAAGAGCTGCTGGCGCTGTGGCAGGACGCGGCTTTCACGCTGCTGTTCGTGACCCACTCCATCGAGGAAGCGCTGGTGGTGGGCAGCCGCATCCTGCTGCTGTCGCCGCATCCGGGCCGCGTGCGCGCCGAGCTGAACAGCCACCAGTACGACCTTGCCAGCCAGGGCGGCGCCGAATTCCAGGCCACCGCCCAGCGTATCCACCATCTGCTGTTCGACGAAGCGCCGCACGCGGCCGCGGCGCCGGCACGCGCCGCGCAGGCGCGCTGAGCGCCCGCCAGGACCGATCATGAGTCAAGCAACCCCGACCCTTGCCGCCACGCCGGCGGTGCGCCCCGAATACGAGCGCACGCTCGAACCCTTCACCGCCTTGCCCGTGGCGCGCGCCTTGCCGTGGCCGCAGCGCCTGTGGCAGCAGGGCTGGCTGCGCAAGACACTGATCCTGGTGGTGCTGGCCTGCCTGTGGGAAGTCATCGCCCGCGTGCAGGACAACGACCTGCTGCTGCCCACCTTCCTGGCCACCGCGCGCGCGTTTGCCGAGGGCATCGCCAACGGCGAGCTGCTGGACAAGGCGGGCGTGTCGCTGTCGGTGCTGCTGCAAGGCTATGTGGGCGGCATCGTGCTGGCCTTCGTGCTGACCACGCTGGCGGTCTCCACCGAGATCGGGCGCGACGTGCTCGATACCCTCACGTCGATGTTCAACCCGCTGCCGGCCATCGCGCTGCTGCCGCTGGCGCTGCTGTGGTTCGGCCTCGGCAGCAAGAGCCTGGTGTTCGTGCTGATCCATTCGGTGCTGTGGCCGCTCGCGCTCAATACCTACGCGGGCTTTCGCGGCGTGCCGGCCACGCTGCGCATGGCCGGGCGCAACTACGGCCTGCGCGGGCTGCGCTACGTGCTGCTGATCCTGGTGCCGGCCGCGCTGCCGGCCATCCTGTCCGGCCTGAAGATCGGCTGGGCTTTCGCCTGGCGCACGCTGATCGCGGCCGAGCTGGTGTTCGGCGCGTCGTCGGGCAAGGGCGGGCTGGGCTGGTACATCTTCCAGAACCGCAACGAGCTGTACACCGACCGCGTGTTCGCCGGCCTGGCCATGGTCATCCTGATCGGCCTGCTGGTGGAAAACCTGGTGTTCCGCACGCTCGAGCGCGTGACCGTGCGCCGCTGGGGCATGCAGCACTGACGGCGGCGGCCGGGCCTTGCGCGCGCCGCGCGGAAGGCGTACCGTGTCGGCTTGCCGCCGCCGCGACGGCAAGACTCCCCGGGTTTTGACCGCGCGCCGCCCGGCGCCGCTGCTTCCGGGGCTGCGCTGCACCCGTGCGCCCTGGAGCGACCATTCCCGCATCCAGAGACCGCGCCCCATGACCGACATCCACCACGCCGCCGCCCAGGGCTTTTCCACCCAGGCCGATACCTACGCCCGCGGCCGCCCCGACTATCCGCCCGCGCTGGCGCAATGGCTGCAAGGCACGCTGGGGCTGCGCGCCGGCAAGACCGTGCTGGACCTCGGCGCCGGCACCGGCAAGTTCAGCAAGCTCCTGCAGGCCACCGGCGCCACCGTGGTCGCCGTCGAGCCGGTCGCCGCCATGCGTGCCCAGCTCGGTGCGGCGCTGCCCGCGGTGCAGGCCCTGGAAGGCACCGCCGAAGCCATCCCGTTGCCCGACGCCAGCGTCGACGCCGTGGCCTGCGCGCAGGCCTTCCACTGGTTCGCCAACCACGCCGCCATGGCCGAGATCGCCCGCGTCCTGCGCCCCGGGGGCAAGCTCGGCCTGATCTGGAACGTGCGCGACGAATCGGTGGACTGGGTGGCGCAGCTCACCGCCATCATGACGCCCTACGAGGGCGACGCGCCGCGTTTCTACAAGGGCGACTGGAAGGCCGTGTTTCCGGCCACGGGGTTTGGCGCGCTGGAACTGGCCAGCCTGCCTTATGAACACGTGGGGCCGGCGCAGCAGGTCATCATCGACCGCGTGATGTCGGTCAGCTTCATTGCCTCGCTGCCGGCGGCCGAGCAGGACAAGGTAAGGGCGCAGCTGCAGGCCGTGATCGACGGCAACCCGGCGCTGGCCGGCAAGGCAACGCTGGCGTTTCCGTACCGGACCGAGGCGTATAGCTGCGCGCGGGTCTAGCCTCCGGGGTTCTCAGGGCTCAGGGCTCAGGGCGATGCCGCCGGTGGCGTCGCCTGCGCCCGCGCGTCGTAGTCGGCCGGCGCATCGGCCGGCCGCGGCGTGTCGCCGGCGCGCTCGATCCATCCGCCGCCAAGGAACTGGTACAGGTCGACCAGGTTGGTCAGCCGCTGCAGCCGCGCCGAGATCAGCAATTGCTGCGCGTTGTAGAGATCGGTCTGCGCGGTCAGCACGCTCAGGTAGCTGTCAACCCCGTTGCGGTAGCGCAGGTCCGACAAGGTCAGCCGGCGCTCCTGCGAGCTGGTGAAGCGCTCCAGCGCCTGGATCTGCTGGTCGTAGGTGCCGCGCGCGGCCAGCCCGTCGGAGACTTCGCGGAAGGCGACCTGGATGGCTTTTTCGTAATTGGCGATCTCGATGCGCTTCTGCACCTGCGCCAGGTCGAGGTTGGCGACATTGAGGCCGCCTTCGAAGATCGGCAGGGTGATCTGCGGGGCGAACGACCACGCGCCGGAGCCCGGCTTGAACAGGCCGCCGAGCGTGGGCGAGAGCGTGCCGGCGCTGCCGGTGAGCACGACCCGCGGGAAAAAGGCCGCGCGCGCCGCGCCGATATTGGCGTTGGCGGCCAGCAGCGATTGCTCGGCCGCGGCGATGTCCGGGCGGCGGACGAGCAGGTCCGAGGGCAGTCCGGCGGGGATGTCCGTCAGCAGGGCCTGGCTGTTGAGCGGCAGGCCCTCGGGCAGGTCTTCCGGCAGCGGTTCGCCCACCAGCAGCACCAGGGCGTTCTCCGCCTGCGCGCGCAGGCGGCTTTGCGATTGCAGGTTGGCGTTGGCCTGTTCGACCACGCCTTCGGCCTGGCGCAGGTCCAGTTCCGAGCCGGTGCCGGTCTCGAACTGCAGCTTGGTGATGCGGAACGACTCCTGCGCGGTCACCAGCGTATTGCGCGTCACGGTGAGCGCGTCGTCGTAGGCGAGCATGGTCAGGTACTGGTCCGCCACCGCCGACACCAGCGAAATCTCCGCCGCCTTGCGGGTTTGCGCCAGCGCGAGGTATTGCGCCAGCGCCTGGTCCTTGAGGCTGCGGATGCGGCCGAAGAAGTCGATCTCCCACGACGCGCTCAGCCCGACCGAGTATTCGCTGACGATGGGGCGGCCGGTGACGGCAAGGCGGCTCGGCGTGCGCGTGCGGTTTTCCGAGGCGACCGCGTCGAGCGCGGGGAACAGGCCGGCACGCGTGATCTGGTACTGGGCGCGCGCGGCTTCCATGTTGAGCACGGAGACGCGCAGGTCGCGGTTGTTCTTGAGCGCCAGCGCGAGGATGCGCTGCAGGCGCGCGTCGGCGAAGAAGTCGCGCCAGCCGATCTCCGGCGCCGGCGCGCCGGCCGCGCTGCCGCTGCCGTCCTGGCCGGGGCCCGGCTGCTGGTCATAGATGCCGCCGGTGGGGAAGGCCGGCGCCACCGGCGCCGCGGGGCGTTCGTACTTCGGCGCGAGCGTGCAGCCGGCGGCCAGGATCGCGGCGGCGGTCATCAGTGCATGTCTGCGCATGTCAGTGTCCCTCCCTGAGCGCGCCGTCGCCGCCGGCGGGGTTGTCCGGGGGCGGCGGGGCCGCGGGATGCGAGTCGTGGTGGGGCTTTGCCTTGCTGAACTTGCCGATCACCACGAAGAACATCGGGATCATGAAGATGGCCAGGAAGGTGGCGGTCAGCATGCCGCCGATCACGCCGGTGCCGATGGCGTGCTGGCTGCCGGAGCCCGCGCCGTTGCTCAGCGCCAGCGGCATCACGCCGAGGATGAAGGCCAGCGAGGTCATCAGGATCGGGCGCAGCCGCAGCCGCGCGGCTTCCACCGCGGCGTCCAGGGTGCTCATGCCCTGGTCGCGCAGCTCGCGCGCGAATTCCACGATCAGGATGGCGTTCTTGGCGGACAGGCCCACCGTGGTCAGCAGGCCGACCTGGAAGAACACGTCGTTTTCGAGCCCGCGCAGGGTGGTGGCCAGCAGCGCGCCGAGCACGCCCAGCGGCACCACCATGATCACCGAGAACGGGATCGACCAGCTCTCGTACAGCGCGGCCAGGCACAGGAACACGAACAGGATCGAGATGCCGTACAGGATCGGCGCTTGCGAGCCGGACTGGATTTCCTGGTACGACAGGCCCGTCCATTCGTAGCCGATGCCGGCCGGCAGCTTGGCCGCGATGGCTTCGATGGCCTGCATGGCCTGCCCGGTCGACTTGCCGTGCGCCGCGGCGCCCTGGATCTCGACCGCCGAGATGCCGTTGTAGCGCTCCAGCTTGGGCGAGCCGTAGATCCACGCGCCGGTGGCGAAGGCGCTGAACGGGACCATGGTGCCGGCCGCATTGCGGACATACCAGACGTTGAGGTCCTCGGGGTTCATGCGAAAGCGCGCGTCGCCCTGGACATAGACTTTCTTGATGCGGTTGTCGATGTCGAGGAAGTTGTTGATGTACTGCGAAGCCCACGCGGTGGAAAAGGTCTGGTCGATGCTGGCCGCGGTCACGCCCAGCGCATTGGCCTTCTCGCGGTCGATGTTGACCTTGAATTGCGGCGTGTCGTTCAGGCCGTTGGGCCGCACCTGCGCCAGCGACGGGTCCCTGGCGGCCATGCCGAGCAGCATGTTGCGCGCCTCCATCAGTTTTTCGTGGCCGAGGCCGGCGCGGTCCTGCAGCTCGAAGTCGAAGCCGGCGGCCGTGCCGAGCTCGGGGATCGACGGCGGGTTGAGCGGGAAGATCTGCGCGTCCTTGTAGGACGCGAAGTGCCCGAAGATGCGGCCCACCAGCGCCGGCGCCTTCAGGTCGGCGGTCTCGCGCAGCTTGAAGTCCTTCAGGCGCACGAACACCAGGCCGGAATTCTGGCCGCGCCCGGCGAAGCTGAAGCCGTTGACCGTCAGCACCGCCTCGACCACGTTCTTCTCCTGGTTCAGCAGGTAGTCCTGCACGTCGGCCAGCACCTTGGCGGTCCGCTCCTGCGTGGAGCCCACCGGCGCCTGCACCAGCACGAACATGGTGCCCTGGTCTTCCTCGGGCAGGAAGGACTTGGGCAGCCGCAGGAACAGGAAGCCCACCGCCACGATCACCAGCAGGTAGATGATCAGCCAGCGGCCCGAGCGGCGGATCACGTGCAGCACGCCGCTGTGGTATTTCTGCTGGCTCTTGGCGAAATTGCGGTTGAACCAGCCGAAGAAACCGGTCTTCTCGTCGTGATGGCCCTGGGGAATCGGCTTGAGCATGGTCGCGCACAGCGCCGGCGTCAGGATCAGGGCCACCATCACCGACAGCAGCATGGCGGCCACGATGGTCAGCGAGAACTGCCGGTAGATGGCGCCCACCGAGCCGCCCGAGAACGCCACCGGCACGAACACCGCCGACAGCACCAGCGCCACGCCCACCAGCGCGCCGGTGATCTGCTCCATGGCCTTGCGGGTGGCGTCGCGCGGCGACAATCCTTCCTCCGCCATCACCCGCTCGACGTTTTCCACCACCACGATGGCATCGTCCACCAGCAGCCCGATGGCGAGCACCAGCCCGAACATGGACAGCGTGTTGATCGAGAAGCCCACGATCGCCATCACCGCGAACGTGCCCAGCAGCACCACCGGCACGGCGATGGTCGGGATCAGCGTGGCGCGCAGGTTCTGCAGGAACAGGTACATCACCAGGAACACCAGCACGATGCCCTCGATCAGCGTCTTGACCACTTCCTCGATGGACAGCGTGACGAACGGCGTGGTGTCGTAGGGATATTCCACCACCAGGCCCTGCGGGGAGTAGCGCTGCAGGTCGGCGATCTTGGCGCGCACGGCCTTGGCGGTGTTCAGCGCGTTGGCGCCGGTGGCGAGCTGGATGCCGAACGCCGCGGTCGGCTGGCCGTTGTACTTGGTGTCGTAGTTGTAAGTCTCGCCGCCCAGCTCGATCCGCGCCACGTCCTTGAGGCGCACCTGCGAGCCGTCGGTGTTGACCTTGAGCAGGATGTTGCCGAACTGCTCCGGCGTCTGCAGCAGCGTGGCCTCGGTGATGGTGGCCTGCAGCATCTGGCCGGGCACCGACGGCGTGCCGCCCAGGCTGCCGCCCGCCACCTGCACGTTTTGCGCAATCACGGCGCTGTTGACGTCGACCGGGGTCAGGCCATAGTTGTTGAGCTTGGTGGCGTCGAGCCAGATCCGCATGGCGAACTGCGAGCCGAACAGCGTCACCGTGCCCACCCCGTCGAGGCGGCTGATCGGGTCCAGGATCTTGGAGGCCACGTAGTTGGTCAGGTCGTAGCGGTTCATGCTGCCGTCGCGGGACACGAAGGCCAGGATCAGCAGGAAGCTGCTGCTCGACTTGGTCACCTTGGCGCCGAGCTGCTGCACCACCTGCGGCAGCAGCGGCGTGGCCAGCTGCAGCTTGTTCTGGACCTGCACCTGGGCGATGTCGGGATTGGTGCCGGCGGCGAAGGTCAGGGTGATGGTGGCGGTGCCGGAGTCGTCGCTGGTCGACGAAAGGTAAAGCAGGTGGTCCAGCCCGCTCATCTGTTGTTCGATCACCTGGGTGACGGTGTCTTCCACCGTCTTGGCCGAAGCGCCGGGATAGGTGGCGCTGATCTGGATGGCCGGCGGGGCGATCGTCGGATACTGGGCGATCGGCAGGGTCACCGTCGCCGCCACGCCCGCCAGCATCAGGATGATGGCGATGACCCAGGCGAAGATCGGCCGGTCGATGAAGAACTTTGCCATGAGGCAGGCTCCCTTTTTATTGCGCGGCGGACGTGGACGCCGCAGCAGGTGCCGGAGCGGGGGCGGGGGAGTACGGGGCCGTGGCCGGTGGCACGGACGGCGGCGCCGATGCCGCCGGAGCCGCCGAAGCCGGTTGCGCCGCCGGCGGCGGCGCCTGCGCGCCCGAGGCGGGCTGGGCCGGCACCTGGGCCTCGATCGGCTTCACGGTCATGCCGGGCTTGGCCTTTTCCACGCCGTTGACGATCACGCGGTCGCCGGGCTGCAGCCCGCTTTCCACCACCCAGTTGTTGCCGTAGGTGGCGGTGGTGACGAGCTGGCGCTGCGACACCTTGTTGTCGGGGCCGACCACCAGCGCCACCGGCTGGCCCTTCTGGTCGTGCGTGACGCCGATCTGCGGCACCACCATGGCCTTGTCGTTGACGCCTTCGTCGATGCGCGCGCGCACGAACATGCCCGGCAGCAGCACGCGGTCCTTGTTGGGGAAGATCGCGCGCACCGTGACCGAGCCCGTGGTCTGGTCCACGCTCACATCGGAGAACTGCAGCCGGCCCGGTTCCGAGTAGGTGCGGCCGTCTTCCAGCAGCAGCGTGACCTTGGCGGCGTGGATGCCGCTGGTCTGCAGCTTGCCTTCCTGGACCTGGCGGCGCAGCCGCAGGCCTTCCACGCTCGATTGCGTCAGGTTGACGTAGACCGGGTCGAGCTGCTGCACGGTGGTGAGCAGGGTGGCCTGGCTGGCCTGCACATAGGCGCCCGGCGTGACCTGCGACAGGCCGCTGCGGCCGGTGATGGGCGAGATCACGTCGGTATAGCCGAGGTTGATCTGCGCGGTTTCCACGCTGGCCTTGCCGGCGGCCACGTCGGCCTGGGCCTGGCCCAGCGCGGCCACGGCGTTGTCGTAGTCCTGCTTGCTGACGGCGTTGGCGGCCACCAGCACCTTGTAGCGGCTGACCAGCGCGTTCTGCGTGGTGACGTTGGCCTGGGCCTTGGCCAGCGCGGCCTTGGCGTTGTCGAGCGCGGCAATGTAAGGCGCCGGGTCGATCTTGTAGAGCCGCTCGCCGGCCTTGACGTCATCCCCCTCGGTGAACTCGCGCCGCAGCACGATGCCGTCCACCCGCGCGCGCACCTGCGCCACCAGGAAGGCGCTGGTGCGCCCGGGCAGCTCCACCGTCACCGGCACGGTGCTGGTCTTGACCGTGACCACGCCCACTTCGAGCGGAGGCGGGGGCGGGGGGGCCGGCTTCTCTCCGCATGCGGCAAGGAGGGCGGCGATCGCCGCGGCGCCGAGAAGGCGAAGTGGAATCCGCTCGATGCGCATGGAAGAACCTCGGAATCGGTAAGGGTGGCTGGGGCAGGCTGGCAATACGGGAACACGCGCGCGCTGGAGTCTGGGCATGGACAGGCTGAAGCCGCTGGGCGGCAAGATGGTTGAGGCAGCGTGGGCGCGCCTGGCGGGCAAGCGCAAGGGCCGGCAGGGCCTGAGGCTTGCCGCAAGGCGGTCGTTGGGTATCGTGGGCGGAAATGGGCGCTCGATTATTGATCTGGGTCCAAGTCCGGGTGCGGCGCGCGGGAAGCGCCGCCAGGGAAATCGTGCCGGATGCCGCCGCCGGCGCTGGCAAGACAGGCGCGGCTGGCAGGGCGGAGGGGGTGGAGGAACGTGTTTTGCGCAAGCTGAAGGCGGGCCCGGGTCAGTGCGTTCAGTCCAACCATTGCTGGATCACTCCATCGTGACGTGAATCGTGTCGTGGATTGCGCCATGTCGCCGCGCTCCCGGAGCATCGGGGCCGGCGGGCGAGATGACGCATCACATCACTCTAGATCACTTCCGGGACAATTCAAGGACGGCCGTGGCGGGGGCGCGGGGCGCGAACGGCGCTTGCACAGGCTCGGCCGCGGCAGGCGCACCGGTGCGCGGGGGGTGGCGAGGCCGCATTGACAACGATGGCACCGTTCTGTACCGTGGAACCGCAGTGCCAAGGAATGCCGGAAACTGCCGCATGCCGGCAACCGTCGTCCGGAGCCCGGCCCCCTGTTTTTCCTGCCGTTCCACCATCTTTCCTTCTTTCCGCAAGCCAATCGATGCCCCGTAAAGCCGCCCAACTTTCCGAAGCCGACAAGCATGGCGCCGAAGGCGGCGCCATCGCCGTGGACCGCGCCTTGTTCGTGCTCTGCGCGTTCCGGCAGGGCGACACCACGCTCGGGCTGGTGGAACTGGCGCAGCGCTCGGGGCTGTACAAGAGCACGCTGCTGCGGCTGCTGGCTTCGCTCGAGCATGCCCGCCTGGTCCAGCGCCAGGCCGACGGGCGCTACGGCCTCGGGCCCGAGGTGGCGCGCCTGCACGCGGTCTACTCGGCCTCGTTTTCGCTGGAGCTGGTGGTAATGCCGGTGCTGCGCCAGCTGGTGCAGGCCACGCGCGAGAGCGCGGCTTTCCACATCGACCAGGGCGAGCACCGCCTGTGCCTGTACCGCGTCGATTCGCCGCAGCCGGTGCGCGACCACGCCAAGGCCGGCGACCTGCTGCCGCGCAACCGCGGCGCCGGCGGCCGCGTGCTGCGCGCGTTCGGCGGCGCGCGCGGGGAGCTCTACCAGAAGATCCGCGACGAAGGCGTGGCCGAGATGGTCGGCGACCGCGTGCCGGACATCGCCGGGGTGTCCTCGCCGGTGTTCGGGCCCGACGGCGCGCTCAAGGGCGCGCTGACGCTGACCTGCCCGACGCCGCGCTTCGATGCCGCGTTCCGCCCGCATGTGCTGAACGCGGCACGGGATCTCACGGTCGCGCTGGGCGGCACCTTCCCTTATTCCACCTGAGCTGCGGGCCGGACCCGTCTTCATGAACATGACTTATTAGTCATTTTTGTTCCGGTCCGATGGCTCTCCCGGGCCGCCCGGTTTGCCAGCCGTCAATATCTCTGCAGAAAGTGCCCTATGCCCGGCTTGCCGGGGGGTACCCCGCGCGGTCCCGGGACGTTATCATGCGCGTTTTGCGAAAATTGCCCAGGCAGCGGGAACCGCACCGCCGCGCCGGCATCGTCGTCTTCGGCCTTCCTTCTCGACTTCTTCTCAACGCCACCGGCAACACGGCATCTTCAAAGGACTCCCGTGCAGTTAGACCAGCAAACGGTAGTTGTCGTCATGTTGGTGGTGTTTGCCAGTACGCTGGTCATCTCGCTGGGCTTGCTGGCCGCGCTGCGGCTCAGCCCGGCGGGGCGGCTGTGGGCGGCCGGGCACTTGCTGCTGTCGGTGGCCGGGCTGGCGCTGGCCCTCAATACCTCGGCCCGGCAGGTCTACGTGAGCGCCGTGGCGGCCGCGGTGTTCATCGGCGGGCGGATGCTGATCTATCGCGGCGTGCGGGTCTACTACGGACTGGCGCCGTGGGACCGCTCGCTGGCGCTGGGCGTCGCGCTGGCCGGCCTCGCGCTGCTCGGCGCGGCCGGCATGGCCGACAGCTACGCGCGCCTGCACGTGGTCGGCTACGGCTGCCTGGCGGTGGTGGCGATGCTGACCGCGCTTACTTTGCTGCATTCCCACGGCGGCCGGCGCAGCATCGGCGCGCCGCTGGTGGTGGTGGCCACCCTGATCCATCTCGTCACCCAGCTCGCGGGCGTGGCCGCCGGCCTGGCGGGCACCGTGTTCGCCGGCCCGTTCTACGCGAGCAATGCCAGCGCCATGCTGCTGCTGTCGCCGCTGGTGGCGACCCTGCTGGGCCTGTTCGGCTTCACGCTGATGGCGACCGAGCAGGTCATCGCCGCCAACGAAAGCGGCGCGCGCTTCGACGCGCTGACCCGCCTGCTCAACCGCGGCGCGCTCGACAAGGCCGCCATCAGCCTGGTGGCGGCATGGGAGCGGCACGGCCAGCCCCTGTCCTGCCTGGTGATCGACGTGGATCACTTCAAGCAGGTCAACGACCGCAACGGCCATCATGCCGGCGACACCGTGCTCAAGCTGATCGCCGAGGCCATCGACAATTCGCGGCGCGCCTCCGACGTGGCCGGCCGCTACGGCGGCGAGGAATTCTGCATTCTCTGCCCGCATACCGATGAAGGCCAGGCCACCGCGCTGGCCAGCCGCATCCTCAAGAAAGTCCGCGCGATCCCGTTGCCCGGCGCGCCGGCCGCGTTCGCCAGCGTCAGCATCGGCGTGGCGGAGCTGCGCGGCGGCGCGGCCGGGGCGGACGGCCTGTGGCGCTCGCTGTTCGCGGCCGCCGACCGCGCGCTCTACGCCGCCAAGGAATTCGGCCGCGACCGCTACGCGCTGGCGTCGTGGATGGCGCCGGCCACGCGGCCGGTGCCGGGGGACGTGGGCGACTCCGCCCACGCGCCGAGCCGGTAGCGGCGCCGGGTCAGTCCTGCATCGGCGGCACGTCGCGCTGCGGATGGCCGTCGTAGGTCCAGATGTACTGGCGCGGGATCGGTCCCTTGTTGCGGCCGCCTTGCTGCGTCTGCTCCCATGCGTGCGCCAGGATGCCGACCGAGCGCGACAGGCAGAACAGCCCGCGCGCCAGCGGCGCCGGAAAGCCCAGCTCGGCGTAGATCACCGCGGTGGCGCCGTCGATGTTCATCGGGATGGGCTTGCTGCGGCCCGCGCCCAGCTCGGCCTCCACCGCGCGCGCGATGGCCGCGAAGCGCCCCGATACCACGCCGTCCTGCGCCGCCTTGTCCACCAGCGCCAGCAGGCGCGGCGCGCGCGGGTCCAGCGGATGGAAGCGATGGCCGAAGCCCGAGACGAACTTGCCATGCGCGTCGCGGTAGTCGGCCAGCGCCGCCCTGACCGCGTCGGCCTGCGCCAGGCCGCCGTCGATGCGCCGCGCCACGTCCTGGTACAGTTCCACGGCCTGCTCGCCGGCGCCGCCGTGCACGTCGCCGAGCACGTTGACGGCCGAGGCCATGGCATTGTTCAGGCCCACGCCGCAGGTCGCGGCCATGCGCGCGATGGCGATGCTGGGCGCCTGCGGGCCGTGGTCCACCGCGGACATCAGCGCGGCGTCGAGCAGCTCGCCTTGCTTGCGGCCCGGCAATTCGCCGCGCAGCATCAGCCAGATCATCTGCGCGAACGAGACCTGCCCGATCAGCTGCTCGATGGGATAGCCGCGGTAGCGGATCTCGCCGGGCTGCATGTCGATGATCCCGGTGCGCCACCAGTCCTGGGACAGGCGCTGGCCTTCGTCGATGCCGGGTGCGTTGCCGGCCTGGATGGGTTCGCTCATACGGCGCGCTCCTGTTGCAGGGTTTCGATGTCGGCCTCGCCATAACCGAGCTGGGCGAGGATCTCGCGGGTGTGCTGGCCGAGCTCCGGCGGCGGCGTATCCACCGAAGGAGCCTCGCCGTTGAGCTTGAAGCCGGTGCGCACCAGGCGGATGTCGCGGCCCACGCCGGGCACGTCGGCAAAGTCGCCGATCATGCCGCGCCCGCTGATCTGCGGGTGGTCCAGCGTCTGCGGCACGCTGTAGACCGGGCCGGCGGGCACGCCCGCCTCGTTGAGCAGCGCCCACCATTGGTCGGCGGATTTCCTCGCCAGCTCGGCTTCCAGTTCGCGCGTGAGTTCGGCGCGGTTGGCCAGGCGCGCCTGGCGTGCGGCAAAGCGCGCGTCGGTGGCCAGTTCCGGACGGCCCACCACGCGGCACACCGCCTCGAACTGTTCCTGCTTGTTGGCGGCGATGTTGAGCAGGCCATCGCCGGTACGGAAGGTGCCGGACGGGCTGGCCGTCATGTTCTCGTTGCCCATCGGCGCCGGGGTCTTGCCGGCGATCAGGTAGTTGGAGACCACCCAGCCCATGGTGGCGAGCGTGGCTTCGAGCATGGACACGTCGATGAAATAGCCGTCGGTGCGCTGGTGGTCCGCCAGCGCCGCGGCCACGGCAAACGCCGCGGTGATGCCGCCGATGGTGTCGGACACCGGGTAGCCCACGCGGTAGGGCGCGGTCTGCGCGTCGCCGGTGATGCTCATCACCCCGGACATGCCCTGGATGATCTGGTCGTAGGCCGGCAGGTCGGACAGCGGGCCGTCCTGGCCGAAGCCGGAGATGCCGCAGTAGATCAGCTTCGGGTTGACCTGCTTGAGCGCCTCGAAGCCCAGTCCCAGGCGGTCCATCACGCCCGGGCGGAAGTTCTCCACCAGCACGTCGGCGCTGGCCACCAGCTTGCGGAACACTTCCTTGCCGCGCGCATGCTTGAGGTTGACGGTGATGGAGCGCTTGCCCGGGTTCTGCGCCAGGAAGGACACGCCCATCAGGCGGCTGTTGAGTTCGGCGTCGGCGCCGAGCTGGCGCGCCAGGTCGCCGGTGCCCGGCGTTTCCACCTTGATGACCTCGGCGCCCATGTGGGCGAGCTGGTGGCAGCAGAACGGCCCGGCCAGCACGTTGGTGAGGTCGAGCACGCGGATATGGCGTAGCGGTTTTTGCATGTTGCGTGGTCCGGTTGGTACGGCGGCCTCTGGCGCCGCTTACTCTACCTTGGCGCCCGACTGGTGCACGATGGTGCCCCAGCGGGTGTTCTCGGCCTTGATGAAGGCGCCCAGCTCGGCGGGGGTGCCGCCGCGCGGCTCGCTGCCTTCTTCGCGCATGCGGGCAACGGTCTCGGGCTCGGCGATGGCCTTGTTGACGGCCTCGTTGACGCGCTTGATCACGTCGGCCGGAGTGCCGGCCGGCGCCACCAGCGCCTTCCAGTCCTCGGCCTGGAAGCCGGCATAGCCGCCTTCGATCACGGTGGGGATGTCCGCCAGCAGCGGCAGGCGCCTGGCCGAGGTCACCGCGAGCGCCTTGAGCTTGCCGCCCTTGAGCATCGGCAGCGCGATCGGCGGCGTGGCGAAGTAGAAATCGGTCTGGCCGCCCAGCAGGTCGGTCAGCGCGGGCGAGGCGCCCTTGTACGGCACGTGCAGCATCTTGATGCCGGTGCGGCGCGCGAACATCTCGCCGGTCAGGTGGCCCACGGTGCCGGTGCCGGCCGAAGCCATCGACAACTGTTTGGCCTTGCCGGCGGCAACGAGGTCGGCGAGGTTCTTGTACGGCGCGTCCTTGCGCACGATCAGCACCAGCGGCTGCGCCGAAACCAGCGCCACGGGCGCGAAGTCCTTGACCGCGTCATACGGCATCCGGGGGTAGAGCGTGGGATTGATCGCCAGGTTGGCGGTCTGGCCCATGCCCAGGGTGTAGCCGTCCGGGCGCGCCTTGGCCACCGCGTCCATGCCGATATTGCCGCCCGCGCCGGCGCGGTTTTCCACCACCACGTTCCAGTGCGTGCTCGCGCCCACCTTGTTGAACACCAGGCGCGCCATGACGTCGGTGCCGCCGGCCGGCGGAAAGGGCACCACCAGCCGCACCGGCTGGCTGGGATAGGTGTCGGCGGCGGCGGGCAGGGCTGCCGCGGCAAGCAGCGCGGCGGGCGCGGCGAGCATCAGCAGGGCGCGGATGCGGGAGGTAAAGCGCTTCATTGGGTCTCCGTCTGTGGAATGGTGCCGGCCGGTGCGCGGCGCCGCCCTCGCGGGCAGGCGCTCCCGCGATGCCGGCCAGGGCGTCAGGGAAGGTGTCTCTCGATTGGCTCTTGGGGGAACGGGGCGTGGCGGTGGCGCGGGTCGCCGGCGGGCCTTGTCTCCAATTTTGTTCTGTACAACAGAACTATGATCTTACTTAGGGAATTTAAGCGAGAGAATAGAAGTGCCGGGGAGGGTTGTCAAGGCATCGGCGGGGTACGTCAGGAGACGAGCCTGGGCCGGCGCGGACCGCGATGCGGGGCGGCAACGGAGAGCAAACGGGAAGCAAACGGGGGAGGAAAGACAGGCGGGAGAAAACGAAAAGCGGCCTGGGGGAGCAGGCCGCTTGCCGGACGCTCGTCCGGGTTCATCGGGGAATGGCTGCCCGCGCCGGCGGGCGGCCGCGGCAGGCGCTCAGTCGAGCGAGATCTTGGCCGCCTTGATGATTTCGGCGTAGCGCGCCGAGTCGCGCTCGATCAGCTTGCGGAATTCGGCCGGCGTGCTGCCCACGCCGATAAAGCCGAGGTTCTCCAGCTTTTTCTGCACGTCGGGCGAGCGCACCGCCTCGGCGATTTCCTTCGACATGCGCTCGATCACCGGTTGCGGCGTGCCCGCCGGCGCCACCAGCCCGGCCCACGAACTCATCACGAAGCCCGGAAAGCCGGCTTCCTCCATGGTCGGGATATTCGGCTCGCCCGGCCAGCGCCTGGCCGAGGCCACCGCCAGCACGTTGATCTTGCCGGCCTTGGCCTGCGGCATCGGCACCAGCAGCGGATCGAACACCATCGACACATTGCCCGACATCAGGTCCGTCAGGATCGGCGCGCTGCCGTTGTAGGGGATGTGGGTCATCTCCATCTTGCTGACCATGCCGAAGCGGGTGCCGACCAGGTGCGCGCTGGAGCCCGTGCCGCTGGAACCGAAGTTCAGCTTGCCCGGGTTCTTGTGGCCATAGTCCACCAGTTGCGCCACCGTGGTGGCGGGCACGGACTTGCTGCTGAACAGGAACAGCGGCAGGTCGGCCATCAGCGAGACGGGGGTCAGGTCGCTCGGCTTGTACTGCAGGTGCGAGTACAGGCTGGGGTTGGCCGAGTACGCGGCCAGCACCGACAGGAAGGTATAGCCATCCGGCTTGGCGCGCGCGGCGATCGACGTGCCCAGCGTGGAATTGCCGCCGGGCTTGTTCTCGATCACGATGGGCTGCCTGAGCCGCTCCGCGACCTTTTCGAAGACGATGCGCGAGACGGTGTCGGTGGACCCGCCCGGGGTATAAGGCACGATCACCTTGATCGGCTTGGACGGCCACGTCTCGGCGGCGATGGCGGGAACGGCCGCGGCCATCGCGTGGCATGCGACGGCGGAGGCCAGGATGCGGCGCGCAAGGCGCGGCCCCTGGGCGGCGGACGACTTCGATACTTTCATTGGCTCCTCGTATGTAATAAGACCGCGCCGGGATCTCCGTCCACGGTGGTCGACAAGGATGCCATGCCGCGCGCGCATTGCAACGTCCGCCGCGGCGATTGTGTGCGCTGATCGACTGCCGGCGCGGTGCCGGCGGCGTGCTCAGTCCGTGGTGCTGGGGCTCCAGAAAGCCTGGTGGATATGCTCGGACTCGGCCAGTTGCGCCATCAGGCGGTCCAGCACCTCGCCGTCGATCGAGGTGGCGGTCAGCACCGCCTCGATCTCCACGTCGGCATCGCCGAAGGCATGCACCTCCAGGTCGCGCGTGGGATAGTTGCCCATCTCCAGCGTGCGCTCCAGCAACTGCAGCGCCAGCTTCTGCGAAGCGCGCGGCGCGATCACGTAGACGGTGTTGGTGACTTCCACCGCCGTGGTGTCCATCGGCTGCTGGTTGATGCGGTCGACCACGGGCCGCAACAGCGTGTTGGCCGCCAGCACGAACAGGCAGCCCAGCGTGGCCTCGAGGATCAGGTCCGCGCCCGCGCTGGCGCCGATCGCGGCCGAGCCCCACAGCGTGGCGGCGGTGTTGAGGCCGCGCACATTGCCTTCCTCGCGCATGATCACGCCCGCGCCAAGGAAACCGATGCCGGACACCACGTAGGCCACCACGCGCACCGCGCCGTCGTGCCCGGCCATGCGGTTGGCCATGTCGACGAAGATGGCCGCGCCCACCGCCACCAGCACGTTGGTGCGCAGGCCGGCGGTGCGCTGCCGGATCTGCCGCTCGTAGCCGATCACCGCGCCCAGCACGAAGGCGGTGGTCAGGCTCACGAGGGTATCCATCAACGAGGTGAGGTTGACGTTCTGGAACGCTTGGAGGGATTGCATGGCAGGTTTTCCCGGGCTGTAAAGCGGATGCGCTTTTTTCGTTATTGTTTCCCAGGTCCCGACCCGGGCGCTACCGCATTTGTACGGCAGGCAGATGTCGGGCCCGTGTCGCGGCATCGGCCGCGACGGGCGTTTCGGCACGAGGTCCGTGGCGTGTCACGTGTTGCGTTGCGTGCGTGGCGGCGGCAGGCCGCCACGCAATCGCACTGCGGCCCATGCACCGGTGGCAGGGCCGCGTGGAGACGGCGCACGGGTGCCGGCGTGTGGAAGCGACGCCGCATGGGCGAGTGCATTCCGCGGCATGGCGGCCGCTAGTCTGGCAGGGAACTGGGGGGAGCTGGAAGGGAAGGCAGCGCGCGGAGAACCCGTGCGATGCCGCCACTACCGGCCGGTATCGGCGAGGCAGCGGCGAAAGGAGAAACGACGCCTTGGCTTGCCTGGCCGTTCAGGATGTGGCCGCAGGCCACGCAGAACAACTGTCCATGGAGATCGACTCCGCAGCGATGACGGGCGAAGCGTATCAAAGCCACCATGCGCTTGGCAACCGCTTTTTGGGGGGGTGTTCGCGCCGTGCGGGAAGGGGCGCGAGCGTAGTGGCGCCACGCTACAAGCTTTGTCAGAATAGCGTGCTGCGAGCGTTGCCGGTGCCCGTGCATCATGGTCCGCGCCGCAGTCAATCCGGCGCGGACCATGCGTGCCCGCCGGGTGTTCCCGCCATGACCGCGCCGGTCCTGCCGCTCCAACCCGCCAGAAGCCTATGACGATTGTGCTCCCGAGTGAAACGCAGGACGCCATGCGCGAGCTGATCCTGCTGGTATGCCTGCATGACCACGATGCGGCAGACCGTTGCTGGACCGCGTTCGGGCACGCTCTCGCGCACGCCGGGCCGGGATGCGACGGCCATCGGCTGCTGTGGCCGCTGAGCGAAGCCACCGGCACCGGCGCCGGTTTCTACGTCGAGTGGAACGACCCCGCGGCGCTGGTGCGCAGCGTGCGCGCGCTGGCCGCGCGCGCCGGCTTGCAGGTGGACTGGGGCGTGGCCGACCCGCTGGCGCCAGCCTTTCTCGCCGCCCACGATGTCCCCGCCCTGATGACCATCGCGCAGGCGTCGCTGCGCGCGGCCGGCCACACCCTGTGGTGCTGGGACACCCAGGCCGACGCCTTTGCCGGCTGGCTGGTGCGCAGCCGCGACGAGGCGCGGCTGGCCAGCGTGGCCGCGCGCCTGCAACTGATGATCGATCCCGCCGACGAAACCTGCTGACAGGGGCGGCTCCGTTCGACGCCGCCGCACCTCCGCGCCCTCCCTGCGTTCCTCCCTGCATTGATATCGGCGCTCACCCTGGCGTTCACATTTAGTGACAATTACCGCGCACGGCTGCGCTAGGCTAGCGGGGTCTGATGCTGGCCCGGCAGCATGCCTGTGAGCGTTTTCGCATTGCAGTCGCCTTTCTCTTTCGCTGAACCCTTCGGCGCAATGGCTGGACACGGTAACGTTACCGGGGATGGTCAAGAGAGAGCCATGAGAATTGCTTCGGTAGAAGACGATGAGAGCCAGGCCGGGCTCATCCGGCAGATTGTGGAAGACGCGGGCTATGCCTGCGCCACCTACGCCAGTGGCGGGGCCTTCGTGCGCGCGCTGCGCGAAGACACGTTCGACCTCGTGATTCTCGACTGGCAACTGCCCGACATCAGCGGCCTCGACCTCGTGCCGTGGATACGCCAGCGCGTCGGCCGCGTCCTGCCCATCCTGTTCGTCACCAGCCGTCCGCTCGAGGAAAGCGTGGTGGCCGCGCTCGGCGCCGGCGCCGACGACTACATGACCAAGCCGATCCGCCGCGCCGAACTGGTGGCCCGCATGCGCGCGCTGCTGCGCCGGGCCTATCCGCAGGCGATGGTGCAGAGCGAGCTGATCGAAGTCGGCGGCTACGCGGTGGATCCGGTCGGGCGCACCATCTCGCTGCGCGGCACGCGGCTCGACGTCTCGCCGCGCGAGTTCGACGTGGCGCTGTTCCTGTTCCGCAACGTGGGCAGGCTGCTGCCGCGCGAGATGATGGAGAAGGCCGTGTGGGGCCGCGTGATCGGCCCCGACTCGCGCACGCTCGACACCCACGTGTCGCGCCTGCGGATCAAGCTCGCGCTGCGCCCGCAGAACGGCGTGCGCCTGACTTCGGTGTACTCGCACGGTTATCGCTTCGATGCGGTGACCGAGCCCGGCCGGCTCGAATGAGCCGCGGCGGCCGCGCCCGGCCGGCTTGCCGACACAGTTGTTCACGCTGGCGCGCCGGCCAGCGGCTAATCTGAATCCAGGGGAGCTTTCGCCAGCTTCCCGTACCCGCAGGCAGCGCCCGCATCGCTGCCGCATTGCCAGCCAGGCCACGTCATGTGGCCTGGTTTTTTTGCTGGCGCGGGCCGCCGCCGGGCACTATGGCACAATGCCGCGTCGTGTCCGGCCGGGCCTCGATTGCCGCTGCGGCGCCTCGCGCACACGCGGTAAGCGCGCACCGCCGGGCGCCTTGCCCGTTGCCTGAAACTCCACCACGGCCCGCCGGCACAGCGCACGAAGTGGCGCGCCGCGCGCCGCCGTGCGCCCCCACGCATGCGTCTTTTCCGTTCTTGTCTCTTGGCCTGCGTCATGCAGGCCGCCGGCCTGTGCGCGCCATCGCTGGCCACGCCATCGCTGGCCACGCCGTTGCCGGCCGCGCCGTCCACGCCGTCCACGCCGTCCACGCCGTCCATCCAGCTGGCCACCATGCGCGCCGCGCAGCCGCTGCCGCCGATCCGCTTCCTGCTCACCTTCGACGACGGCCCCGACGCCGGCGAGGACGGCAGCACGCCGCTGATCCTGCGCCAGCTGGCCGACAATCCGGTCACCCCGGGCATCAAGGCCCTGTTCTTCGTGCAGACCGCCCACCCGCGCCGCGGCGGCGGGGAAGCGGGCAAGGCGCAGATGCATGCCACCTGCCAGGCCGGCCACCGCCTCGCGGTGCACAGCGGCCTGCCGGAGGGCCATGTGTCGCACACGCGCCTGGCGCCGGAGGAACTGGAGGCGTCGCTGCTGTCCGGCGAAGCCGACATCATCGAGCAGTGCCGCGGCGCGGCGCAGCTCGTGCGCCCGCCCAACTGGGCGTACGACGATGCGGTCCAGGCGGTCTACCGCAAGCTCGGGCTGGGCATGCTGATGTCGGACGTCAACGCGCGCGACGGCAAGATCTACGGCTGGCATATCAGCCTGCGCCGCCGCTCGCACATCAACAGCGAGCTGGCGCAGGTCAAGGTGGCGCTGTCCGCGCAGCGGCTGGCGCTGGCCGGCGGCGTGGCGCCCATCGTGGTGAGTTTCCACGACACCAACGACTACACCGCCTCGCACATGACGGAGTACCTGCAGATCCTGGTGGAAGAAGCCGGCAACAACGGCCTGGCGCTGGCCGACCCGCCGTTCTATACCGATGCCCGCCAGGCCGAGCGGGCCGCGCGGGTGCGCGCGCTGTCGGGCGTCTACGCGCGCGCCAGCTGGCCCTGAAGCGCGCGGCGGCGGCGCGCGCCGCCGCGTACAATGCTGCGCGTGCGGCCTGCCGCGCGCCTGCGCGGGGCGCTCCATGCCTTGCCGCTTCCTCTTACTTCCCAGCCGAGCATCACGATGGAAAGCGCCGTCACCGAGATCTTCTACCGCCTTTCCACGGCGTTCTTCTGGCCCGTCGCGCTGGCCCTGCTGGCGCTGTTCGTGCTGTCGCTGGCCGACCTCGGCAGCCTGCTGGTGCAGTCGCGCCGGCGCGCCGCCTCGCCGCGCAGCGACCTGCCGGCGCTGGCCAACGCGCTGGCCGCCGGCTTGCGCCGTGGGGCGCCGGCCCAACTGCACACGCTGCCGATGTCGCCCGCGCTGGCGCGCTTCTGGGGTTTGCTCGAAGGCCGCCTGGCGCGCCTCGATTCGCACGAGCACCTCGACCTGTGGCTGGACGAGACGCTGCAGCGCGAGGAAATGCGCGTGGCCAACCGGCTCGACCTGACCCGCACGCTGGTGCGCATCGCCCCCATGCTGGGGCTGGCCGGCACCATCATCCCGCTCGGGCCGGCGCTGCAGTCGCTGCTGGCCGGCGACATGGCCGGCATGGTCAACCACCTCGTGATCGGCTTCGGCGCGGTGGTGTGCGGGCTGGTGCTGGGCGGCATCGCCTACGTGCTTACGCTCACGCGCGAGCGCTGGGCGCGCGCCGATCTCAAGGAGATGGAGAACCTGTGCGAGCTGGTGCTGCGCGCCCTGCCGGCGGCGGGGGCGCAAGCCTGATGGAAACCGGCCACGGACACCGTTTCCGGCGCCGCCGCTTCGTGCGCCGCCGGCACATGCAGGGCGAACTGGCCTCGGTGCACCGCGAAGACCCGCTGGCCGGCGTGGCCAACCTGTTCGATGCCTCGATCGTCTTTGCGGTGGGCCTGATGGTGGCGCTCACGCAGGCCTTCGGCCTGGCCCAGCTGCTCGATCCCGAGGCGCGCTTCACGCTGGTCCGGCGCGACCCGCGCACGGGCGAACTGCAATGGCTGGAGAAGAACCGCAAGGAAGTGAAGGTCAGCAAGTTCTCCGCGCAGCAGAAGGCCGGCGAGGGCACGCGGCTGGGCGTGGCCTACCAGCTGCCCGACGGCAGCGTGGTCTACGTGCCCGAAGGCGCGCCGGCCTCCGCCGCGCAGGCCGCCCCGGCGGCGGGCGCGGCCAGATGAGGCCGGTCCGGCAGCGCTGGCTGGCGGCGCTCCTCGTCCTGCTCGGCTGGCTGCTGCCGGCATGCGTGGCGCATGCGCAGGCCGCCGCGCCGGTGCGCGTGCTGGTGGTCACCACCAACACCCATCTGCTGCCCGCCGCCGAAGCGCGCCTGCGCGAGCTGGCCGGGCCAGGCCGGGTGGTGCTGCAAGCCGTCACCGCCGCGCCCGATGCCGTGCAGGCCGCCGCCGCCGATGCCATCTACGCGTATTTCGCGCCTGCCGCCGTGTTGAAGCAGATGGCTCCGGCCGTGCGCCAGGCCAGGCAGCGCGGCGCGCTGGTGCTGGCCGCGCCCGCGGCCTCGGCCGAAGCCGCGTGGGGCATTGGCCTCGACGCCGCGCGCGGGCAGGCGGCCGAGGCCTACTGGAGCGCCGGCGGCGCCGACAACCTGGCCGGCTGGCTGGCGTGGACCGTGGCGCAGTTGCGCGGCGCGGACGCCATCGCCGTGCCGGCGCCGCGCCCGCTGCCCGCGGCCGGCATCTATCACCCGCGCGCCGCGCAAGTGTTCGCCACGCTGCCGGCGTACCTGGACTGGTATCGCGCCAACGGCGGCCCGCCCGCCGATGCGCCGCTGGTGGGCATTGCCTTCTACGCCAGCAATTACCGCCAGCAGGACCTGGCCCATATCGATGCGCTGGTGGCGGCGCTGGAGCGGCAGGGCATCGGCGCCGTGCCGGTGTTCGGCTGGCCGCTCTCCAGCCTGGACGCCGCGCTGACGGTGGACGGCCACAGCCCGCTGCGCGCGCTGTTCGCGCTCAATCTCACCATCAGCCGCGCCGAGGACAAGGCATGGCTGGAGCGCCACGGCGTGCACGCCATCAACCTGGTCGCCACGCGCGACAGCCAGGCCGCCTGGCGCGCCGACGCGCGCGGCATCGCCGGCGAGCGCCTGCCGCTGCTGCTCAATACGCCCGAGCGCGCCGGCGCCAGCGAACCGATCCTGTTCGCCACGCTGGAAGACGAAAACGGCGCCAAGACCAGCCGCGCGGTGCCGGAGCGCGCCGACGCCGCGGTGGCGCGCGCGCGGCGCTGGATCGCGCTGCAGGACAAGCCGGCGGCGGACAAGCGCATCGCCATCCTCTACTACAACAACCCGCCCGGCAGCGGCAATATCGGCGCCAGCTACCTGGCCACGCTGCCATCGCTGGCGCAGATCGTGGCGCGCTTGCGCGCGGCCGGCTACCAGGCCGGCAGCGCCGTGCCGGACACCGCCGGGCTGAGCGCGCTGCTGGAGCGCAACGGCCGCAACATGGAGGAATGGTCGCCGGGCGAGCTGCGCGAGATGGTCGCGCGCGGGCGCGTCGCGCTGCTGCCGATGGCGCAGTACAAGCGCTGGTTCGACACGCTGCCCGCGGGCTTCCGCCGGTCGGTGCTCGCCGCCTGGGGGCCGCCCGAGCGCAACCCGCTGATGCTGGTGGACGACGGCCGCGGCGGGCAGGATTTCGTGATCCCGGGCCTGCGCTTGGGCAACCTGTTCGTCGGCCCGCAGCCGCTGCGCTCCACCTTCGCGCGCGCGCTGGACAGCTCGCACGACACGGTCACGCCGCCGCCGCATTCGTATATCGCCGCCTACCTGTGGTACCGCCACGCGTTCGGCGCCGACGCGGTGGTCCACGTCGGCCGCCACGGCACGCTCGAGTGGCTGCCCGGCAAGCAGGCCGGGCAGGCCGGCGACGACAGCGCGGAAGTGCTGCTGGGCGACCTGCCCAACGCCTACTACTACATCCAGGACGGCGGCGGCGAGGCAATACAGGCCAAGCGCCGCAGCGCCGCCGTGCTGGTCAGCCACCTGACCCCGCTGCTGGCCCGCGCCGGCATGCCGGCCGCGCTGGCGAAGCTGGACGAGGTGATCGAGCAGCAGGAAGCCACCGCCGACGGCGCCCCCGCGCTGGCCGGGCAATACCGCCTGCAGGCGCTGGCGCAGATCCGCGCGCTGGGCCTGGACCGGCAGCTCGGCCTGGACCTCGGCGCGCCGTGGGAACAGGTCGAGCCGGTGATCCACCGCTTCCTGCACAAGGTGGAAGCCGAGCCGATGCCGCAAGGCATCCACGTGCTGGGCGAACTGCCGCCGGCGGATTTCCAGCGGCGGGCGCTGGCTACCGTGCTGGAAAGCGCGTTCGACGCCGGCGAGCGCAAACGCATGGGCCATGACACGCTGGCGGACTGGGCCGGCGCGCTGCTCGACGGGCGCGAGCCGGATCTGGCGGACCTGCCGCCGCTGGCGGACAAGGCAAAGGCCGCGCTGGCCGCGGCGCGCGCCTGGCTGGCCGGCCTGCGCGCCTCGCCGCAGGACGAGCTCGACGGCCTCGTCACGGTGCTCTCGGGCCGCTACCTGCCGACCGCGCCGCTCGGCGATCCGGTGCGCACGCCGCAGGGCCTGCCCACCGGGCGCAACCTGCATGCCTTCGACGGCGCCTTCATCCCCACGCCGGCCGCGTGGGAAGTCGGCAAGGCGCTGGCGCGGCAGACGCTGGCGCGCTACCGCGCGGAAACCGGCGCCATTCCCGCGCAGGTTTCGATGGTGCTGTTCTACGGCGAGACCGAGCGCCACCAGGGCGCGATGGAAAGCGAGGCGCTCTACCTGATGGGCGTGGAGCCGGTCTGGAACGCGCGCGGCGTGGCCGAGGACGTGCGGCTGATTCCCGATGCGCAGCTCGGCCGGGCGCGCGTCAACGTGCTGTTCACCATCTCCGGCATCTACCGCGACGGCTTCGGCGACAAGGTGGCGCTGCTGGACAAGGCCGCGCGCCTGGCCGCCGCGGCCGGCGACAACGCCGTCAGCCGCCATGACCGCGAGGCAGAGGCGGCGCTGCTGGCCGCCGGCGTGGCGCCGCCGCTGGCCGCGCGCCTGGCGCGCGCCCGCGTGTTCGCCGCCAGGCCGGGCAACTACGGCATCGGCGTGCAGCAGATGGTGGAGCAGAGCCTTGATGTGGCCCGACCTGTGGCCCGGCCCGGCGAGCCGGCCGGGCAGGCGCTGGCGCAGCAATACCTGCGCTACATGAACTTCGCGTTCTCCGCCGAGGGCTGGGGCGAGACCGCGCCGCAGGCGCTGGCCAGCCATCTCAAATCGAACCAGGCCGTGCTGTTCTCGCGCGCCAGCACGCTCTACGGCGCGCTCGACAACGACGACACCTACCAGTACGCCGGCGGCCTCAACCTCGCCACGCGCGCGGTCAGCGGGCAGGCGCCGCGCTTCTGGCTGCACAACCTGCGCCGCCCGGCCGAGGCCGAGACGGTGGATGCGCGCACGTGGCTGGCCACCGAGCTCAACGCGCGCAACTGGAACCCGCGCTGGATCGCCGGCATGCAGCGCTCGGGCTACGCCGGCGCGCGCGAGATGGCCAGGGAGATCGAGCATCTCTACGGCTTCCAGGCCACCAGCCCGGAGCAGATGAGCGGCGACTTCTGGCAGCAGACCTACGACGTCTACGTGGCCGACAAGCTCGGCATGGACATGGACCGCTTCTTCGCGCGCAGCAATCCGCACGCGCGGCAGGGCATCCTGGCGCGCCTGCTGGAAGTGGACCGGCAGGGCAGCTACCGCTTCACCGCGGCCGAGCGCGCGGACATGGCGCGGCGCTACGTGGCCTCGGTCAACCGCGACGGGCTGTCGTGCACGGCCAACAGCTGCGGCAATCCGGCGCTGATGCAATACATCGCCGGGCTGGGCCAGCAGGCGCGCCTGCCGGCGCAGGCGCTGCGCGCGTTCGGCGAGCGGCTGGCGCGGGCGATGCCGGGGCGCGAGCCAGCGCCGGCACCGGGCGGCGCGCCCGCGCGGCGCGCCGCCGCGAAGGGAGCGGCGGCACCCGCCCAGCGGGCAGGGGGGGCACAAGGGGCACAGCCGGCTCCGGCCGCGCCGCCGGCGCCGGCCACCGAGCACGTGGTCGGCCGGTTGCTCGCATCGCGCTCGCTCAGGCTCGCGCCTGCGGCGCCACTTTCCGGCCTGCACCCGCGCCAGGCATGGGGAGCCGTCTTGCTGATACTGCTGCTGGTCGCCGCAGGGGCCGGCGCGGAATGGCGCCGCGGCCGGCGCCGGGGGGCATCGCGCTGATGCCGCGGCGGTGGACAGCCCCGCGCGATCTCTTTATGCTGTCCGCCTCGTTTCCGCCGCGCCGCAGCCTGGCCGCGGCCTGTCCAGACGCCTGATTTCCGAGCCCGCCACCATCATGCAGACCAGCAAAATCCCCGCCACCATCGTCACCGGCTTCCTCGGCAGCGGCAAGACCACCTTGCTGCGCCACATCCTCGAGAACGCCGGCGGGCGCCGCATCGCGGTGATCGTCAACGAGTTCGGCGAGCTGGGCATCGACGGCGAGATCCTCAAGGGCTGCGGCATCGGCTGCGACGAGGCGGGCGAGAGCAACGGCCAGCTCTACGAACTGGCCAACGGCTGCCTGTGCTGCACCGTGCAGGAAGAGTTCTTCCCGGTGATGGAGCAGTTGCTGGAGCGCCGCGCCGACATCGACCACGTGCTGATCGAAACCTCCGGCCTGGCGCTGCCCAGGCCGCTGGTGCAGGCCTTCAACTGGCCCAGCATCAAGAATGCCTTCACCGTGGACGCGGTGGTGACCGTGGTGGACGGCGCCGCGGCGGCGGCCGGCCAGTTCGCCGCCGATCCGGACGCCGTGGACGCGCAGCGCAAGGCCGATCCCAACCTCGACCACGAATCGCCGCTGCACGAGCTGTTCGAGGACCAGCTCGGCGCGGCCGACCTCGTCATCCTCAACAAGACCGACCTGATCGACGCCGCGCAGCGCGCCGAGGTGGAAGCGCTGATCCGCCCCGAGATCCCGGCCGAGGTGAAGATCGTCGGCGCGCAGGGCGGCAAGCTCGACGTGGCGCTGCTGCTGGGCCTGAACCGTGCCTCCGAGGACACCATCCACCTGCGCCCGGACCACCACGGCTCGGCCGACGATCCCGATCATGCCGACCATCATCACGACGAATTCGATTCGGTGGTGGTGGCGCTGGGCGAAGTCGGGCGCGACCACCTCGTCGGCGCGCTGCAGCAACTGGTGGAGCAGCACACCATCTATCGCATCAAGGGCTTCGCCAAGCTGCCCGGCAAGCCCATGCGCTTCGTGCTGCACGGCGTGGGGCGCCGCTTCGACGGCTATTTCGACCGTCGCTGGCAGCCGGGCGAGACGCAGGCCACGCGCATCGTGCTGATCGGGCAGGACCTCGAGCAGGCCGCGCTGCAGGCGGCTCTCGAGGCGGCGCTGGCCACGGCGCAGGCCTGACGCCGCCTGCGGCGCACACGTTCGCGCAGGCCACGCGCATGCATCTGCTTTCCACCCGCCCCGGCGGCTTCGTCGACGACAACGCCGGCGTGGTGCGCATCGCGCAGAGCCCGGCGCGCATCGTGGTGCTGAGCGCGGCGGACACCACGCTGTCGCTGCTGGCCGGCGTGTTTCCGCGCCTGGGCGACGATTTTCCCACGGTGCGGCTGGCCAACCAGATGTACCTGCGCCAGCCGGCCTCGCTCGACATGTACGTGGACGACGTGCTGCAGCACGCGAGCGTGGTGGTGGTGGACCACCTCGGCGGCGACAGCGACTGGGCCTACGGCCTGGAGCGGCTGACCGAGCTGGCCCGCGCGCGCGGGCAGTTGCTGGTGATGTTTTCCGGCGACCTCGCCGAGGACGCCAACCTGCTCGCGCGCGGCAACGCGCCGGCGGCGCTGGCCACCACGCTGTGGCGCTACCTGCGCGAAGGCGGCGCCGACAACGCCGAGCAGTTTTTCCGCTGCCTGGCGCACCACGCGTTCGGCTGGGGCGAGCCGGCCTTGCAGCCGCGCGTGCTGCCGCAGGCCGCGCTCTACCATCCGGCGCACGGCGTCGCCACCATGGCGGACTGGCAGCGCGAGTGGATGGCCGGCGCGCCGGTGGCGGCGCTGGTGTTCTACCGCGCTCACCTGCAGGCCGGCAACACCGCCGTGTTCGACGCGCTGATCGCCGCGCTGCGCGCCGCGGGCCTCAACCCGCTGCCGCTGGCGGTGAACTCGCTCAAGGACGCGCTGTGCCGCGAAGTCCTGCAGCAGCTCTGCGCGGAACAGCGCGCGGCGCTGGTGCTCAATACCACCGCCTTCGCGGTGTCTTCGCTCGACGCGCCCGAAACCATGGCGCTGGCCGGCGACGCGCCGGTGCTGCAGGTGGTGCTCAGCGGCGGCAACCGCGAGGACTGGCTGCGCGACAGCCAGGGCCTGGGCGCGCGCGACGTGGCCATGCACATCGCCATGCCCGAGGTGGACGGCCGCATCATCACGCGTGCGGTCAGCTTCAAGGGCCTGGCCTACCGCTGCCCGCACACCGAGGTGGACGTGGTGCGCTACCAGCCCGACGCGGAGCGCATCGCCTTCGTGGCCGAACTGGCGCGGCGCTGGTGCCGCCTGCGCGATCTGCCCAACGCGCAAAAGCGCGTGGCGCTGGTGCTGGCCAACTATCCGTCCAGCGAAGGGCGCATCGGCAATGGCGTGGGCCTCGACACGCCGGCCTCGGTGGTGGGCATCCTCGCCATGCTGCGCGAGCAGGGCTATCGCTGCGAAGGCCTGCCCGCCGACGGCGACGCGCTCATGCGCGGGCTGACGCAAGGCATCACCAACGACCTCGCCCAGCACGGCTGGCGCCCCGCCTTCCAGAGCCTGGCGATGGCGGACTACCTGCGCCACCTGCGCGGCCTGCCCGAGGAAAACCAGCGCGCCATCGCCGCGCGGTGGGGCAGCCCGGAGCACGACCCGATGGTGCGGCAGGGCCGCTTCATGATCGCCGGCGTGCGCAGCGGCCACCTGTTCGTCGGCCTGCAGCCGGCGCGCGCCCACGCGCGGCCCGGCGAGGACGGGACCACCGGCGCGCAGGACTACGCCAGCTACCACGACGCCGAGCTGGTGCCGCCGCATGGCTACCTGGCCTTCTATTTCTGGCTGCGCCATGCGTTCGGCGCCGATGCCGTCGTCCACGTCGGCAAGCACGGCAACCTGGAATGGCTGCCCGGCAAGAGCGTGGCGCTGGCCGACACCTGCTGGCCCGACGCCATCCTCGGCCCGCTGCCGCATCTCTACCCGTTCATCGTCAACGACCCGGGCGAGGGCGCGCAGGCCAAGCGGCGCGCGCAGGCGGTCATCGTCGACCACCTGATGCCGCCGCTTACGCGTGCCGAGAACTACGGGCCGCTGCAGGACCTGGAGCGGCAGGTCGACGAATACTACGAGGCGCTCGCGGTCGACCCGCGCCGCGCGCGGCTGCTGCGCAAGTCCATCCTCGAGCTGATCGTGGACCAGCAGCTGCACCGCGAGCTGGGACTCGACGCGCCGGCCGACAGCGACGGCGAGGACGCGCTGCTCAACCGCACCGATGCGTACCTGTGCGAGCTCAAGGAGTCGCAGATCCGCGACGGCCTGCATGTGTTCGGCGTGTCGCCGCAGGGGCGCCAGCGGCGCGACACGCTGCTCGCGCTGGGCCGTTTCCCGAGCGGCGACGGCCGCGGCGCGCAAGCCAGCCTGCTGGCCGCGCTCGCCGCCGATCTCGGGCTGGGCGAAGATTTCGACCCGCTCGACGCGGATTGGGGCGCGCCGTGGCACGGGCCGCGCCCGGCCCTGCTGATGTCCGTCGATGCCGGCGCGTGGCGCCACCACGGCGACACGCGCGAGCGGCTCGAGCTGCTGGCGACGCGCTGGCTCGACGAGGGCGCCGCGCCCGCCGGCCTGCCGCGGGCCGCGGCGGTGCTGGCGCGCCTGCACGCCGAGGTGGCGCCGCGGCTGGACGCCTGCGGCGCGCAGGAAATGCTGCAGCTCGCGCGCGGCCTGGCCGGGCGCTTCGTGCCGCCCGGCCCCAGCGGCGCGCCGTCGCGCGGCCGCCCGGATGTGCTGCCCACCGGCCGCAATTTCTACTCGGTCGACACGCGCGCGGTGCCCACGCGCACGGCGTGGACGCTCGGCCTCAAGTCGGCCAACCAGCTGATCGAGCGCCATCTGCAGGAGCATGGCGACTATCCGCGCGCGGTGGGCCTGTCGGTCTGGGGCACGGCCACCATGCGCAGCGGTGGCGACGACATCGCGCAGGCCTTCGCGCTGATGGGCGTGCGGCCCAGGTGGGCATCCGGCAGCTTCCGCGTCACGGATTTCGAGATCCTGCCGATGGCCATCTTCGACCGCCCGCGCGTGGACGTGACGCTGCGCGTGTCGGGCTTCTTCCGCGATGCGTTCGCCAACGTCATGCGCCTGTTCGACGCCGCCGTGCAGGCGGTGGCCGAGCTCGACGAACCGCCTGAACTCAACCCGCTGCGCGCGCGCGTGCTGGCCGAGCGCGCCTGCCTGCAAGCGCAGGGCCTGCCCGCCGCCGAGGCGCGCCGGCGCGCCGGCTGGCGCGTGTTCGGCGCGCGCCCGGGCGGCTACGGCACCGGCCTGCAGGACCTGATCGACAGCCGCGCCTGGCAGGACGACAACGACCTGGCCCAGGCCTACCTGCATGCCGGCGGCTATGCCTACGGGCAGGGCACCGACGGCGTGGAGGCGCGCGCCAGCTTTGCCGCGCGCCTGTCGGGCCTGGACGCCGTGGTGCAGAACCAGGACAACCGCGAGCACGACCTGCTCGACGCCAACGACTATTACCAGTTCCAGGGCGGCATGGCCGCCGCCGCGCGCACCTTCGGCGGCGCGCAGCCGGCCATCTACCACGGCGACCACAGCAACCCGGCCGCGCCGCGCATCCGCACGCTGCAGGAAGAAATCAGCCGCGTGATCCGCGCGCGCGTGGTCAATCCCAAATGGATCGACGGCGTCAAGCGCCACGGCTACAAGGGCGCCTTCGAGATGGCCGCCACCGTGGACTACCTGTTCGGCTTCGACGCCACCACGCGCGTGGTATCCGACCACCAGTACGCGCTGGTGGCCGACGCCTACGTCAACGACGCCGGCACGCGCGCCTTCCTGCGCCGGCATAACCCGCGCGCGCTGCACGCCATCTGCGAGCGCCTGCTCGAGGCCGCGCAGCGCGGCCTGTGGCAGGAACCCGGCGAGCGCCGCGCCCAACTCGAACGACACCTGCTCGACAGCGAGCAGGCGCTTGAAGGAGCATCCCGATGACCGCCGCCGCACAGCGCCCGCGCTTGCCGTTTCCGTTCAGCGCGCTGGTGGGCCAGCCGCGCTTGCAGCAGGCGCTGCTGCTGGCCGCGGTGGACCCCGGCATCGGCGGCGTGCTGGTGAGCGGCCCGCGCGGCACCGCCAAGTCCACCGCCGCGCGCGCGCTCGCCGAGCTGTTGCCCGAAGGGCAGTTCGTCACGCTGCCGCTGGGCGCCAGCGAGGAGCAGCTCGTCGGCACGCTGGACCTCGGCCACGTGCTGCGCCAGAGCGAGGTGCGCTTCGCGCCGGGCCTGCTGGCGCGCGCGCACCAGGGCGTGCTCTATGTCGACGAGGTCAACCTGCTGCCCGATCACCTCGTCGACCAGTTGCTCGACGTGGCCGCCAGCGGTGTCAACGTGGTGGAGCGCGACGGCGTCTCGCACCAGCACGAGGCGCGCTTCGTGCTGGTCGGCACCATGAACCCCGAGGAAGGCGAGCTGCGCCCGCAACTGCTGGACCGCTTCGGCCTGGCGCTGACGCTGGAGAACTGCACCGACGCGGCGCAGCGCCAGGCCATCGTCCGCGCGCGGCTGGCCTTTGACACCGATCCCGCGGCGCTGCGCGCGCGCCATGCCGGCGCGCAGGAAACCCTGACGCGGCAGGTGCGCGCGGCGCGGGCCGCGCTGCCGGCGCTCACGTTCGGCGACGCCGTGCACGAGCGCGTCGGCCGCCTGTGCCTGGATGCCGCCGTGGACGGCGTGCGCGCCGACCTCGTGATGCTGCGCGCGGCGCGCGCGCTGGCCGCGCTGCAAGGCGACGCCGCCATCGCGCCGGCGCATGTGGATGCCGTGGCGGAACTGGTGCTGCATCATCGCCGGCAGGCGCCGCCCGATGCCGGCCGCGCGCCGGACGGCGCGGAGGCCGACGCGCAGGCGGGCGAGCGCGGCGACGCCGGCAGCGCAGCCAATCCCTGGGGCGCATTGCCGCCGCCCGCGGACAGCGGCGCGGCCGGCATCGCCCCGGTCAAGTCCGTGAGGCCGCTGCCCGCAAAAAAAGCCTGAGCCACCGGCAGGCCGCCGCCGATTCCGGGCAGGGCGGCAACCGGTGGCAAGCCCCTCGCTTCGCCGCGCCACGGCCGCAGAAAGGCCGTCCCGCCGGCAGCCGCATCGATTGGCCCCGCACGCTCGCCGCCAAGCGCGCCGGGCCGCTCGCGCCCGCGCACCTGCGCCTGCGCGCGCAGCATGCCCACGCCGGCGTGCTGCATTGCTTCGTGCTGGACTGCTCCGCCTCCATGCTGCACGGCCGCCAGCTCGCGCTGGCCAAGGGCGTGCTGCTGCGCCTGCTCCAGCGCGCCTACCAGGCCCGTGCCGAGGTCGCGCTGGTGTGCTTTGCCGGCAGCCACGCCGAAGTCCGCCTCCAGCCGGCCCGCGCGCGGCCGTGGAGCGAAGCCTGGATTCGCCCGATCGCCGGCGGCGGCGGCACGCCGCTCGCGCTCGGCATGCAGCGCGCGGGCGAGGTGCTGGCCGGCGCCGCCCGCCGCCGCCCGGCGCAGCAGCGCTGGCTGTGGCTGCTCAGCGACGGCCGCAGCGCGGAGCAGCCCGCGCGCCCGCGCGGGGCGGATGCCGTGATGGTGGTGGATTTCGAACAGCAGGCGGTGGCGCTGGGGCGCTGCCGCGAACTGGCGGCGGCGTGGGGCGGGGAGTGGGTGGCGGTGGAAGCACTTCTAAAATGAGAATCCGGGACTTCCTGGCGATGGTCGCGGGTGCCCAGAATCGGATGGCGGCTGAAAATACCTCGCATCCTGCATGCATCCGAAGCCATTTGTGCCATCCGACGTCATCGTGAAAGGAGCTCATGTGACCGCACAACAACGCGACGCAAGCGTTGCCCGTACCACCTCCATCAAATTTGCTAGACTAGACCAGTTCATAGACCAGATGGAGGCTAGCATGTTCGTCGAGGTGGGTTCCTACGATGCCAAGACCAGGCTGCCCGAATTGCTGCGCAAGGTGGAGCAGGGCGAGCGTTTCACCATCACCCAGCGTGGCCGTCCCATTGCGGACCTCGTGCCGAGCGCGGACAACAGCCGGCTCGGCGCGGAAGCCGCGGTCGCGGCGATGCGCGCCATTACCCGGGTGCAGGGTGTGGCGGCCGACGAACTCGGCCGCTGGATCGCGGAGGGGCGCCGGTGACGTCGGCGGTGCCGGCGGCGCTGGTGCTGGATGCCTCCGTGGCGCTGGCCTGGCTGTTCGAGCGGACGGAGCCGGCGCAGGCCGATTGCGCCGGGCGGGTGCTCGCGGCGCTGCCGTCATGCCGCGTGCTGGTGCCGCCGCTGTGGCACGTGGAGACCGCCAACGCGCTGCTGGTGGCCGAGCGCAGGCAGGTCGTGAGCGAGGCCCAGGTGGCGGATTTCGTCGCCAAGCTCGGCCGCCTGCCGATCGAGACCGACGTGGCGGCGCCCGCGGAGCGCAGCGAGGTCGTCATGGGGCTGGCCCGCGAGCACGCGCTGACCGCCTATGACGCTAGTTACCTGGATCTCGCGCTGCGCAGCGGCGCGGCGCTGGCGACCTTCGACGTCGCGCTGGCGGATGCGATGCGGCGGGCCGGCGGCATCGTGTTCGCCTGAGTCCGCCACCGCGCGGGCCGTTCCGCGCGCATGCGCAGGCGGCTTCGTTCCGTTTCCATCGCTGCTTCACCGCGTTCACATCGCGTTTGCAACAGCGCGCCGTCATCCCATCCGCACCTCGATCTCGTCGTACCGCCGCACGCGGTACACCACCATCGACACCAGCCAGCTCAGCACGAACACGCCGATGATGACGTAGCCGAGCATGCCGAAGTGCGCGTTCAGCGCGCCGACCACGTCCCACACGCCGCCTTCCAGGCCGAGCTTGTCGGCAATCAGGCCGAGCGCCTCGATGCCGCCGATCACCACCGCCACCACCACCGACACCAGCGTGATGGTCATGTTGTAGTAGAGCTTGCGGATCGGCTTGGTGAAGGCCCAGCCGTAGGCGCCCAGCATCAGGATGCCGTCGGTGGTGTCCACCAGCGACATGCCGGCGGTAAACAGCGCCGGGAACACCATGATGGTCCAGAACGGCACGCCCTTGGCGGCCTCGGCCGCGGACAGGCCGAACAGCGCCACTTCGGTCGCGGTGTCGAAGCCGAGGCCGAACAGCAGGCCCATCGGGAACAGGTGCCAGCTGCGGCTGGCGAGGCGGAACAGCGGGCGGAAGATGCGCGCGAGGAAGCCGCGGTTGTTGAGCAGCAGGTCCAGGTCCTGCTCCTTGAGAGGCTCGCCGCGCCTGACGGCGCGGAACGCGCGCCACACCGAGATCAGGATCAGCAGGTTGAAGAAGGCCAGCAGGAACAGGAACAGCGCCGACACGCTGGTGCCGATCATGCCGCCCACCGCCTTCATGTCGGCGAAGCGCGTCTGCAGCGCCGCGGCGGCGACGGCGATGCCGACGGACATCATCGTGACCACGGTGGAGTGCCCGAGCGAGAAGAAGAAGCCCACCGTGACCGGGCGCTTGCCTTCCTGCATGAGCTTGCGCGTGACGTTGTCGATGGCGGCGATGTGGTCCGCGTCGACGGCGTGGCGCAGGCCGAGCGTATAGGCCAGCACGGCCGAGGCCAGCAGCATGGGATGGTCGCGGAAGGCGGCCAGCGCCCAGATCCAGGCGCCCACGTTGGCGGCGATCAGGAAGGCGTACAGGGCAATGACCTTGCGGCGCACGTCGGCGTGCTGGTCGTTGAAGATGCTGGCGAGGAAGCGGAGCATGGGGGCAGGGGATGGAGTCGGTCGGCGACGGTTTTCAGGAGCGGCGGCGGGGGCGGAACAAACGCCGCCAGCCTATCACCACGCCGCTGACGGAGATGACGAGTCCGGCGAGGGACAGCGCCCACACGGCAATGTCCCACGCTGGCCGGTGCCGCAGCAGCCAGCCGAGGTCCCAACTGTGCGCGGCGTTGAACAGCCAGCGGTAGGCGCGCCGGCTGCGGTCGCTGCGGCCGAGCAGGCTGCCGTTGGCCGGGTCGATATAGGCCCAGGTTTGCGCGGCGTCGTCGAAGCGCACGCGCAGCACCGGGAACCTGCGCGGCTGGTGATGGCCGTACCAGTAGGCGTCCGGCTGCGCGAGGCGTTCGCTGCCGGCGACGCGGGCGCCGGGCACGAGGCTGGCCGCGGCCGCGGCCAGCGCCGCGTCGCTCAGCGCCGGCGTCTTGCCGTCGTCGGCGCGTATGGCGCGTATGGTGCGTACGGCAAGCCCGGCAAGCCCGTCTTCGCCCGCGTCCGCCACCAGCAGCACCGGCAGTCCCGCCTGCCACGCCATGCGGATTTCGCGCGGCGCCGCCATGCCGTCCAGGCGCGCGGCCAGCGCGCCGCCGTCGAGCTCCGGAAAGCGCGGCAGCGTCTGTCCCGCGTAGCGCTCCAGCGCGGCCTGGTCGAAGTTGCGCGCGGGGAACCACTGGTTGGGATTGACCGAAAGCCAGCCGCTGGCCAGCCACGCCAGCAGGAACAGCGCGCCGCCCAGCCCGGCCACGTGGTGCCAGGCCATCCAGCCGTGGTAGGGCGAGGTGCCGCCCGCGCTGCCGTGCGCGAAGCGGCGGCGCACGCGCAGCCGCAGCCAGCCGATCCAGATGCCGCTCACCGCCACGGCGACGCACACGCCGGAGGTCCACAGCACCACCTGGCGCCACAGTGGCGGATCGGCGCGCACCGGCGTGAAGTACAGCCAGTGCGGCACCGCCCCCAGCCAGTTCCAGAAGCGCTCGGCGCGGTTCGTGTCGCGCATGACTTCGCCGGTGCGCGCGGACACGTACAGCTCGGTGCCGGCCTCGTCGTCCAGCGCGATGCGGTGCAGCGGGCGCCAGGCGTTCAGGCCGTTGGGCACGGTCCACTGGTCGCGCGCGGCGGTCTCGACCCAGCGCGCGCCGCCGGCGTGGGCGAAGCGCGCGGCGATGTCCCGCGCGGCGGCGGCGTCCACCTGTTCGATGCGCGTGCCGTCGCGCGCGGAGACGGTATGCGGCTGGCCGCGCCAGTCGACCATGCGGTACACGGGCAGCGTGCCCATCGTCTCCAGGCGCAGGCTGCGCGGGAAGCGGTCCAGGCCCGCGCCGGCCATCGCCGCGGCGGGCGTGACCCGCACCGCCGGCAGGTCCAGCGGCGGCAGGCCGGCGTGGCGCTCGCTGTCGGTCAGCGCGGGGAACGCCACGTACATCATGACCAGCCCCGACAGGAACCACATGGCGATCAGCAGGCAGCCGGCGATCCCGGCCCAGCGGTGCACCAGGTAGAGCCAGCGGCGCGTGAAGCGCCAGCAGTGTTCCCGCCAGGACAGCGAGGGGCGCGTCATGGCCGGCCTAGAAGTAGAAGCTGGCCGACAGCTCGGCCGCGCGCGGGCGGCCCAGCAGCCATTGCCCGCCGCTGTTGCCGGAGGTCTCGGCGTAGTTGCGGTTGAACAGGTTGTAGACGCGCAGCGTCAGCGCGGCCTGGCGCGACACGCGCCACTGCAGCGACGTATCCACCACCGTGTACGAGGGCATGGCCGTGGTGTTGGCGTTGTTGGTATAGCGCCGGCCCACGTAGCGCAGGCCGCCGCCCGCCTGCCATCGCGGCGCGAACGCCCAGGTCAGCCACAGGTTGGCCGCCTGCTGCGGCACGCCGGTCGGCACGTTGCCGTTGCGCGAGACCAGCGCGCCGTTCACGCTTTCGGCGAAGTCGTCGTAGCGGGCGCGCAGCACGGTGCCGTTGGCATCCACGCGCAGGCCGCGCATCAGTTCGATGCCGAGCGACGCCTCCAGCCCGCGCGAGGACTGCTCGCCCACCTGCACCGACAACGCCGGGTTGCTGGCGTCGCGCGTGAGCAGGTTCTTCTTCACGATCTGGTAGGCGGCAAAAGTCCATTCGCCGCGCTTGTTCCAGAACGATTGCTTGACGCCGGCTTCGATCTGCCGGCCGGTGGCGAGCTTGAAGTCCTTCTGCGCGTCCGAGGTGGTGATCAGCGCACCGAGCGGGTCGGTGGCGGTGGCGTACTGCGCGTAGACCGACAGCGACGGCGTGAATTCGTAGACCGTGCCCGCGCGCCAGGTGGCGTTGTTGAAGGTGCGCGTCCAGTCGTCGCCGGTCAGCAGGTTGCCGCGCTCCAGTTGGGCGTGGTCGAAGCGCACGCCGCCGATCACCGACCATTGCCGCGTGAGCTTGAGGCGGTCCTCGCCGAACAGGGCGGCCTGCGTGGTGTGGGTGCGGTAGCGCGGCGAGGTGACCACGCCCGGCGGGCTGAAGAACTGGCCGGGGTCGAACTGGTAGGCGCCGACGGTGGAGGCGCCGCCGTAGGGCGAGTTGTTGCTGTGGGTGAAGTTGATGCGGTTGACGTCGAAGCCCACCATGGCGGTGTTGGCCATGCCGAATAACCGGCCGTCGATCTTCAGGTCGGCGCGGTCGCCGATCTGTTCCTGGTCGTGCAGGATCTCCAGGTAATCGGTGCGGCGCACCTGCCCGGTGGCCGGCAGGTAGGTGTAGGACTCCGCATCGCGCCAGTGGCGCTGGCTGGTGAGGTAGTAGAACTGGTTGCGCACGGCGACGCGGTCGTTGGGCTGCCACTCGGCCGCCAGCCGGGTCCAGCGGTCGCGGTAGGTGATGGTGCTGTCGCCCACGTTGTAGTTCTTCGTGCGCAGCGAGGTGTCCAGGCTGCCGTTGACCAGCGGCGTGCCGAGGTAGCGCATCGGATGCTGGTCGCCGTCGTCGTAGGACAGCGTGAGGTTGAATTCCGGCGACACGTCGAGCCGCACCGCGGCGGACACGTCGACGTCGCGCGATTCGCCGCGGTCCACCCAGCCGGCCGAGCGGCCGTAGTTGACGTTGAAACGGTAGGACAGGTTCTCGTTGACCGCGCCGCCGCTGTCGAAAGCCGCGCGCGCGGTGCGCTGCGTGCCCCCGGTGAGCTGCAGTTCGTTGGCGATGGGGCCGCGCAGCGGCTTCTTCGGGATCACGTTGACCACGCCGCCGATGGCGCCCTCGCCGTACATCACGGAGGCCGCGCCGCGCAGCACTTCGATGCGCTCGACCGACCACGTATCGAACGGGAAGGTCACCGTGCCGGCCGCCACGTAGAGGCGCGTGCCGTCGTACAGTTGCATGACCGAGCCCTGGCCCGAGAAGCCGCGCGCGGCGAGCGCGGTGCCGCCGTTGCCGGGCGCGCCGCCGGCGGTGATGCCGGTGGCGCGCGATACCGCGTCGCTCACGGTCAGGTCGCCGCGCTCGCGGATCACCTCGCCGGGCAGCACTTCGATGCTGGCCGGGGTCTCCAGCGGCGTCAGGCCCAGGCGGCTGCCGGTGCTGGCCGGTTCCGACAGCGACAGGCCCGGCGGCGTGGCGGCGCCGCTGACGACCACCGGCGGCAATATCGCGGTGTCTTTCCGCGCCTGCGCGCGGCCGGGAGCGTCCGTGTCGTCGGCGGCGCGGGCGGCATCCGCGCCGGCGCCGGCCAGGGCGCCGAGCGACAGCGCCAGCGCGCATTGGCGGGCCAGCGCGCGGCGGGTGGGAGTGAAGCGGAGCCGGGCAGGGCCGGGCAAGACGGTGCGGGCAAAACGAAGGCGCGCGGACATCGTGTTTCCATCGTGGCCGCGGGCGACCCCGCCCGCGGCAATGAACGAACAAGCCGCGGACGCGCGCGCGCCGGCGCCGGGCGCTTGCCCGGCAGCCTCACGCCTGGCCGCCCGTCCGCAGCCCCGGTGATGGATCGCAGGCCGGTATCCGGGCTCGCAGGGGGACGCATTGCCGCCAGGGGCGCGTCCAGGGTGCCGCCTTCCCGCGCGTTCGACGCGCAGTGGCTGCCGCTGCTTGTGAGGCGCGGCGTGACACCTTTCTACCTGCTGACCGTTGCGGGGGCAGCACAGGACTTGCCGCGGCATGGCGGCGGCGCACCTGTTTCCCGTTTAACCCCCGCCGCGCGCGGCGAACGGAGGCACCTTCGAACCAGTTGCAACCCAATTGCATAAGCAACGGGGGTGCGAGGCGGATTGTAACGGGATTTAAACAAATATTGAAAGGCGGCTTGTCCGCGAGTGTGCCAATGCGCCACAGACGGAGATGGCAGACGGACATGCCAGACGACATGGCAGACGACATGCCGGACGTGCGCCGCCGCAGCGCATTGACCCGGTGTGGCTGCACCAAGGTGAAGAATCCTGCTGCGATATCGGTGCTTCATGCGGCATTTTTACGAGGAGCCGCGGGCTTCGTGCGGAGAAGCCGCGCGTACCGCTAAAGAAGGGGAGGCGGGCTCCGATATCCGGGAAGCCGCGTGCCTTTTGCATTGCCGGCATATGCCTCGATAAAGCGAACCCTGTCATGAACCATCTGACCCTGCGAAAAAAGCTGTGGATTCCTCTCGTGCTGGCCTGGCTCGGCCTGCTCCTGCTGACCGTGATGCACGCCTTCCAGACCCGGCAGTTGCAGATGGCCGACCGCCGCGGCGAACTGGCCAACGTGGTCGACATGTCGCTGTCGCTGATCCGGGACTACGCGGAACTGGCGCGCCAGGGCAAGATGAGCGAAGACGAGGCCAAGGCCCAGGCCACGGCCCGCATCGCCGCGCAGCGCTACGGCAAGGATGGCTACATCACCATCGTGGGCGCGGATTCGGTGCTGGTGATGCATCCGATCAATGCCAAGCTCAATGGCAAGAACATGATCGATTTCAAGGACGCGAAGGGCCTGCCGCTCTACGTCGAGATCGCGGCGCGCGGCGCCTCGCCGGAAGGCGCCGGGCACCTGGACTACTGGTGGCCCAAGCCGGGCAGCGACCAGCCCAGTCCCAAGATCGGCTACGTGGCCCGCTACAAGCCGTGGGGCTGGGACCTGGTGGCAGGCACCTACATGGATGACGTGGAAGCGCAGTTCCGCTCCTCGCTTTATCAGTCGATCGGCTTGCTGGTGCTGCTCGGCTTCGTGATTTCCGGGGTGGCCACGCTGGTGATCCGCAGCATCCAGAAATCGGTGGGCGGCGAGCCTGCCGACGCGGCCGCGCTGGCCCTGCGCATGGCCGCGGGCGACCTGACCGTGCGCGCCGGCACCGCGCCGGACGACCGCGCCAGCCTGATGTACGCGATCGGCCATATGCGCGACCAGCTTGCCGGCACCGTGGCGGGCATCCAGCAGTCGGCCGACTCGATCAGCGCGGCGGCGCAGCAGATCGCCGCCGGCAACACCGACCTGTCGGGCCGCACCGAGCAGCAGGCCGCTTCGCTGCAGGAAACCGCCGCCAGCATGGAGCAGCTCACCGCCACCGTGCGCCAGAATGCCGACAACGCGGCCGAGGCCAGCCAGTACGTGGCGGACGCCGCGCAGATCGCGCAGCAGGGCGGCAGCGTGGTGAGCGAGGTGGTGGACAAGATGCGCGGCATCACCGCCAGCTCGCGCAAGATCAACGACATCATCGGCGTGATCGACGGCATTGCCTTCCAGACCAACATCCTCGCGCTCAACGCGGCGGTGGAAGCCGCGCGCGCCGGCGAGCAGGGCCGCGGCTTCGCCGTGGTGGCGGGCGAGGTGCGCAGCCTCGCGCAGCGCAGCGCGAACGCGGCCAAGGAGATCAAGGCCCTGATCGTGGAGTCGGTGGGGCAGGTCGACAGCGGCTCCGCGCTGGTCGAGCAGGCCGGCCAGACCATGGCCGAGATCGTCAGCGCGGTGGGCCGCGTGACCGCCATCATGGACGGCATCGCCTCGGCCACGGCCGAGCAGCGCACCGGCATCGAGGAAGTCAACCGCGCGGTCTCGCAGATGGACCAGATGACGCAGCAGAACGCCGCGCTGGTCGAACAGGCCAGCGCGGCCGCGGCCTCGCTGGAAGACCAGGCCGGCGCGCTGCACCACGCGGTGTCCGCCTTCCGGCTGGCGGCCTGAGGCGGGGCGCCCGGCCTGCGGGCGCGGGCGGTGGCTAGCTAGAGCAGCGACTTGCCCTGCGCCAGGATCTTGTCGCAGACCTGTCTGGTGAGCTGTTCCTTGAGGCCGCCGCCGCTGAGGTCGAACTTGCCGCCCTCGGCGCTGCTGAGGATGCCCTTGGCGCCCTCGCTGTAGCCGGGGTCGGAGGCCGGCGCGCCGCCGAGCTTGCCCATCAGCTTGTCCTTGACCGAGTCGGCGCCGCTGCCGCCGCCGAGGTAGTTGTTCTTGACGCAGAACTCGAGCACGCCGGCCACGTTGCCGGTGCTGCCCGAGGTCAGCGATTGCAGCGAAGGCATGCCGCCCCCCCCGCCGCCGAGGCCGCCGGCCAGGCCTCCCAGGCCGCCGCTGCCGCCCCCCGAGCCCCCGCCTTGCGTGGCGCCCTTGAGCAGGTCGCCGATCTGGGCGTGGACCGCGGCCGCAGGCAACAGCGCGGCCAGCAGGATCGATACGGCAGTAAGGCGGTGGAAGCGGGCTTTCATGCGAGGCTCCTTTCGGGCTGTGGAAAAGCGAGCTTCCAATATAGTGCCTCGCCGCCGCTTGTCAGGGTGCAGTGCGCCACGCGGAGGGCGTCGCCGGTTCTTCCAGCCGCCACGCCGCGCGGAACGCGTGCGGGCTGGCAAAGCCGCATTGCGCGGCAACCTGTTCCACGGGCCAGTCGCTTTCCTTCAGCAGCCGCCGTGCCAGCGCGATGCGCAATTGCTGCTGGTACTGCTTGAGCGTCACGCCGCATTGCTGCCGGAACAGCCGCGCCAGTTGCCGGTAGCTCAGCGCGAAACGGGCGGCCAGGGCCTCGTAGGGCAGCGCGTAGCCGGGCTGGGCCGTGAGGAAATCCTGTACCGCGTGAATGACCGCATGATCGTGGCTGCGGTAGCGCAATTGCGCGTCGAGCGCCGGGTCCTGGCTCAGGCGGCGGAACGGCACCACGTTGTCGCGCGCCACGCGGATTGCCGCGGGCGCGCCGAAATCCCGCGCGATCAGGTGCAGCGCAAGATCGATGCCGGCGGTGACGCCGGCCGACGTGACCAGCCCGCCGTCGTCGACCAGCAGGCGGTTGGCCAGCACCCGCGCGGCGGGGTGGCGCCGCTGCAGGCGCTCCAGGTAGTCGTGGTGGGTGGTGCAGTGGCGCCCGTCGAGCAGGCCCGCGGCGGCCAGCAGCCAGGCGCCGGTGCAGACGCTGGCCAGCGTGATGTCGCCCAGGCGCGGGCGCACCACGTCCTGCAGCCATTGCACCAGCACCCGGTTGCCGGCCGCGAGCGGTGCGCCGGGGACCAGCTTGCATCCGGCCACGATCACGGTGTCGCCGCGCGCCAGCCGGGCGGGCAAGGGCCGCAGCGCGCTCAGCGCCAGGCCCTGGAAGCTGCTCTGCTCGCGCTCCGGTCCCGTGCAGATGCACTCCACCGCGCCCAGCCCCAGCTCGCCCAGCGCGCCGAACAGTTGCAGCGGCCCGGCCAGGTCGAGCACGTGCACCTTGGGCGGCACCACGAAGTAGATCCGTTTCATGCGGTTTCGAAGCATGGCCAGTCATGCGTGGCAGGTTTTTTACGCAGATTGGCAGGTTAGCGGCTTTCCGGCGCAGTGCTTTGTTCCTACCATGGCACATAAATTACCTGACCACGCCATCCCGGGAGACATGATGCTACAACTGCGGCCCACTTGCGAACACTGCGACAAGGCGCTGCCGCCGGCGGCGACGGACGCGCGCATCTGCAGCTACGAATGCACGTTCTGCGCCGCGTGCGTCGACACCATCCTGCAGAACGTCTGTCCCAACTGCGGGGGTGGCTTCACGGCAAGGCCGGTGCGGCCCGCGCGCAACTGGAAGAACGACAACTGCCTGGCCCACGACCCGGCCAGCACGCAGAAGAAGCACAAGCCGGTCGACCCGCAGGCGCATGCGCGCTTCGCGGCGGCCATCGCGGGCATTGCGCCGGAGCAGCGCTGAGCGCGCCAGGCATCCGTCTCAGTGCGCGCCGCGCGCGCGCCGACCGCGCACCGCGAAGTCGGCCAGCAGGGCCAGCACCAGCGCCACGCCGCCGCAGGCGAAGATGAGCGCGTAGTTGTTGTGCGTGATGCCGAACAGGTAGGAGTAGCCGTAGCCGGCCAGCGCCTGGAACAGGGCGAACGCGGTGGTGGCGCGGCCCCACGCCGCGCGCTGCTCGGCGTGGTCGTGGGGCACCATCTCGTGGATGCGGCCGAGCACCAGCGGCACCACGCCGGGCGTGAACACGCCGAGGATGACCGCGGCCACGCCGATCAGCACGGCATTGCCGGACAACGCCAGCATGCCCGCGGCCAGCGCCTGCAGCGCCAGGGCGATGCGATAGGCGGCGCGGAAGCCGATGCGGTCCGCCACGTTGCCGCACAGGACCGGGCCGGCGATGGCCGCGACGCCATACAGCACCCAGTAGCCGGAGCCGACCGCCGCGCCGCGGCCCAGCCCGCGCGCCACGTAGTCGACCAGCAGCACCATGGCCGGCACCAGGCCCAGCGCGTTCGCCGCGTATTGGGCGTACAGCACCCGCATCGCAGCGCCGTCGCGGCGCGCCGGCGCCGCGGCCGCGGCCGCGGTGGCCGGGGCGGCCTGCTGCGGGGCGTTGCCGGCGGGCCAGCCGAACCAGCTCACGGCCGTGAGCACGAGCGCGACCACGCCGAGCCCGATCCACGTGTCCCGCAGGCCAAGGCGCAGCAATTGCGGGATGAGCGTGCCCGAGGCCGCGATGCCCAGGCCCAGCCCGAGGAAGATCATGCCGCCGGCAAAGCCGCGGCGTGCCGGCGGGATGTGCGGCAGGATGGTCGTCGCCACCAGCACCATGATGGCGCCGCCCGACAGGCCCGAGGCAAAGCGCCACACGAAGAACCAGCTCACCGAAAGCGGAAACGCGCAGGCAAGGAACGCGACCGTGGCGACCAGCATCAGCAGCCGCAGCGCGGTGCGGTTGGACAGCGCGCTGGCCATGGGGCGGCCCAGCAAGGCGCCGGCCAGGTAGCCGGCGAAGTTGGCCGCGCCCAGCGTGACCGCTTGCGACGAGGTGAACCAGTGCGCCTGGATCAGCGGCGGGATCAGCGGCGTGTAGGCGAAGCGCGCGAGGCCGATGGCGACCAGGCTGGCGCACAGGCCGGCCAGCATGGCGAACATCGCCCGGGTATCGAGCGGCGCCCCGGCGCGTACCGGCATGGCTATCGTGTCTTGTGGCATGGACTTCTCCTGCGGGGGACTCGCGGCCGCTGGCGGCGGCCGGCCCGGCTGCCACGTGGCGTGCGCGGCGCGTGGATTGTGTATCAAGTGATATAGAACGAGATACTATATCAACCGATACAGAATGCAAGGAGATTCTTCGGCGCGCCGGCGGGCGTGCGCCGTGGCTTTTGGGCGGCGTGCGGGAAGTGGCGGAAGGCGGCGGAAGGCGGCGTGAAATTGCCGGTCCGGGCCGCGCGCTAGCGGCGGGAAGCGCGCAGGGCTTCGATGGCGGGAATCAGCGCGCCGATATTGCCGTCCTTGACCAGGAAGGCGTCGGCCCCGGCGGCCAGCGTGGCGGCCGCGGTGCCGGGCCCGGTGTTGCCGGTCAGCACGAGGATGCGCAGCGCCGCATGGCGCGCGCGCAGTTCGCGCAGCGCGGAGAGGGCGGCGGCGCCGGCGCCGAGCAGGCCCAGGTCGACCACCAGCAGGTCGGCCGTCCCGCGCGCCAGCAGCGCGGCGAGCTGGCCGGCATCGGCGGCTTCTCCCACCACCGTCATGCCGTCCATGGTCGAGAGCAGCATCTGCAGGCCGGCCAGGACCATGGCGTGGTCGTCGGCCAGCACGGCGCGCAGCGGGGCGGGGGAGGCGTGCATCGGGGCAGTGGGCAAGGCCGGCGGCAGGTAGTGTTGTTTGTCCGGCGCGGACGGACGCGGACGAAAGCGATATTATCAGGCTCCGGTTTTCTCCGGAGCCGGCCGCCCGGCGCCCGCGCCCACCCATCCACGGATCGCCAATGCCAGCCCCAGCACCCTCCCCAGATTCGACGGCATGGCCCCGCGGCGACGCCGCCGCGCCGCACGGCTGCGCGGAGGAACAGATCGAGGCGGCCATGGTGGGGCTGCTCTACCGGCAGTCCAACGCGGTGATGTTCGCCAACTTCATCATCCCGCTGCCGGCGCTCTACGTGCTGCAGGACGGCGCGCCGCTGAAGCTGCTGCTGGGCTGGCTGGCCATGGTCTACCTGCTTACCGCGGTGCGCATCTTCAATTCGGTGCAGTACTTCCGCCATGCGCGGGCCGACGGCGCCGCGCCGCTCACGCTGGCCTCGCTGGCCGCGCCGCGCAGCCTGTCGCCGCGGGCGTGGGCGCAGCGCTTCACGGCCATGTCGTGGCTGTCCGGGCTGTTGTGGGGATTGCTCGGGTCGGCCGTCTTTCTGCCGCCCGACCCGACCCTGGTGGCCTTTTGCATCATCATCATCGCCGGCATGACGAGCGGGGCGATTCCGTCGCTGTCGGCGCGCCCGCTGACCTACGTCGGGACGATGACGGCCATGGTGCTGCCCTTCATGCTCAACTGCCTGTGGCATGGCGGTCCGCTGTACAACGTGTTCTTCGCCTTTGCGCTGTGCCTGGCCTGCGTCAACCTCTACTACTGCCGCGTGACCTACCGCAGCGTGCTCGAGGGCGTGCGCCTGCGTTTCGAGAACGTAGCGCTGATCGGCCAGCTCGAGCGCGAGCGCGACCGCGCCACCGCCGCGGACAATGCCAAGACCCGCTTCCTGGCCGCCGCCAGCCACGACCTGCGCCAGCCGGTGCACGCGCTGGGCCTGTTCGCCGCCACGCTGGCCAGCATGGCGCGGCGCGGCGACGTGGCGGCGGCGCACGCCGCCCAGGTCGCGGCCAGGATCGACGGCACCCTGGGCCATATGGGCGGCTTGCTCGACGGCCTGCTCAATGTGTCGCGGCTGGACGCCGGGCTGATGCCGGTGGCGCGGCGCCCGGTGGCCCTCGGCGCGCTGCTGCGCGAACTGCATGGCGAGTACGCCGGGCAGGCGCGCCAGTGCGGCGGCGAACTACGCGTGGTCGCCACCGACGCATGGATCGATACCGATCCGGCCTTGCTGCGGCGCATTCTCGACAACCTGCTGTCCAACGCGCTGCGCTATGCGCCGGGCGGCAAGATCCTGCTCGGCGCGCGGCGCCGGCCCGGCGGGGTCGAGATCCAGGTGATCGACCAGGGCCCCGGCATCGCGCCGGCGCAGCAGGCGCGCGTGTTCGAGGAATTCGCGCAACTGCCCGATGCGCGGCGCCACCCCGAGCAGGGGCTGGGTTTGGGGCTGGCCATCGTGCGGCGGCTGGCGGCCCTGCTCGGGCATGAGGTCAGGCTGCGCTCGGTGCCGGGGCGCGGCGCCCGTTTCTCGGTGCTGGTGGCGCGCGCGGAAGCGCCGGCCCTGCCGGTCCCGGTGCCGGCCGGCGGCGAATGCAGCGGCGCGGCGCCTGCCCACCACCGCCTCGGCATCATGCTGGTGGACGACGACGCCCGCGTGCTGGCCGCGCTGGGCGAACTGCTGGTGCTGTGGGGCCACGCCGTCTATGCCGGCACCAGCGCGGCGCAGGCGTGCCGCGCGCATGCCGCCGCCGTGGCCGATGCCGCCGATGCCGCCAGTGCTGGCGATGCGGCCGACGCCGTGCCGGTGCACATCATCGTGGCGGACTACCGGCTCGCGGGCGGCACGACCGGTTTTGCCGCCATTGCCGCGCTGCGCGACTACCTGCGGGCGGAGGTGCCGGCGCTGGTCGTCACCGGCGACACCGCGCCCGACCGCCTGCGCGAACTCGATGCCAGCGGCTTTCGCATCCTGCACAAGCCGCTTTCCGCCGAGGCCCTGCGCGAGGCGATCCAGGCGGCGGTGGTTCCGGAGCGCGGCCGGCAGGCGGCCTGACGCTGCCGGGGGCCGGCCGGACCGAGACCTCGCCGATCCGGTTCTTTCCTCTTCCCAACGGCTTTGGCTCGCCGCAGCGCGGGCTCGCCGGCATGACAGCCGTGTGAAAAACGGGATTCTGCCAGTCGGAACGGCGATTCGCTGCGAGGAAACGTCGCCCGGCCATGACATTCGACAGGAATGCCGGATGTGTTTTCATTGCTTCACTTCCCTGTCATGAACGCCGGTCACCATCGGCGCCCACAAGAGCCTTGCCAGCGCGGCCGGACCGGTACCAGACGCAGTGCACCGACACTGCCGCCCGGCCGAAGGCGCGCGGCCATGCCGGGTCAATACGTTCAAAAAAAGAAGTCACCAGGGAAGTCCAATGCGTCATACCAAATCCATCATCGGCCTGGCGGCCGCGCTGTTCGTCGCCGCCGGTTTCTACGGCTGCAACGGCAACGACGACCAGTCCGGCAATGCCCCCGCCGCGCCGGCCGCCCCGGCCGCGCCCGGCACGCCGGCCACGCCGGACGCGCCCAAGCCGCCGCCCGCGGCCGAAGTCACCGGCAAGTGGACCACCGGCGACCTGCACGTCCACACCATCGAGTCCGACGACGCGCAAAGCCCGCTGACCGCCGTGCTGGACAAAGCCTTCACCGTCAACAACCTGGACTGGACCGCGCTGACGAACCACCTGCGCCCGTCCACGCGCGACCACGAAGGCAATCCCATCGCCGGCGGCGCGGTGCCGTACTCGAAGGCGATGGCCACCTACGAAGTGCCGGTGGTCAAGCAGTTGCAGGCCGACGGCCGCTACGCCGGCAAGCTGATCTTCTCCGGCTTCGAGTGGGACATGCCCACGCATGACCACGTCAACGTGGGCATCTTCGGCGGCGCGCCGCTGGCGCCGGTGCTCAAGGCCGCCAGCGAGTTCGAGTACTTCTTCACCAACCGCCCGGACACGCAGTTCGACCCCGTCGACGTGGCGGCCTGGAATGCCAAGGGCCCGCGCAAGTTCAACACCCACGCCGACGCGATGGCTGCCTTTGCCTGGCTCAAGGACAACTATCCCGACACCAGCTACGCGTTCATCAACCATCCGTCGCGCGGCATGCCGCTCAAGTACACCGCGGCGGACTACCGCGAGATCAACGACACCGCGCCGAACATCGCCTTCGCCGTCGAAGGCATGGTCGGCAACCAGATGGAACCGGACCGCGGCGGCTTCAACACCGCCTACATCCCCGCCAACGTGAAGGCGCGCACCTACGGCGGCGTGGACTACGTGGTGGCCCAGGTGGGCGGCATGTGGGACGCGCTGCTGGGCGACGGGCGCCGCTTCTGGAACGTGGCCAGCTCGGACCACCATTTCAAGACCATCGGCGCCAACAGCAGCGGCTATTTCCCGGGCGAGTACGCCAAGAACTACGTCTGGCTGGAGAACAGCAACACCGGCATCAAGGCGGTGCTCGAAGGCTTGCGCTCGGGCAAGGCGTTCGCGGTGTTCGGCGACCTGATCAACGCGCTGGACTTCAACGCGGCCGCGGGCGCGACCAAGCGTGAAATGGGCGGCGAACTCAAGGCCAAGGCCGGCGAAACCGTGACCGTGACGATCCGCTTCAAGAGCCCGGACCGCAACAACTACGAGTACCCGCTGGACAGCGGCGTGAACGTCAACGCCAGGCCCACCGTGGACCACATCGACCTGATCGCCGGCGACGTGACGCCGCGCGCGGCGGCCGGCACGCCGGGCTACAACAAGGAAACCAACGACTCCACCAAGGTCATCGCCACCTTCACCAAGGCCGACTGGAAGCTGGACAAGGACGGCTACAACACGGTGACGTACACCTACACCGCGTCCAAGAGCCAGTACTTCCGCCTGCGCGGCACCAACCTCGGCATGAACGTGCCGGGCGAGACCGCCAACGGCAACCCGCTGGCGGACGACCGTACCTCGGTCACCGAAGACGTGGCGCGCTTCAACACCATCAACGCGCGCAACTACAACGACCTGTGGTTCTACTCGAACCCGGTGTTCGTGACGGTGGGTTCGTAAGGCGCAAGGCGCGCGCGTGGCTACTGCGTCTGCCGCTCCAGCACGTCCCACAGTTCCAGCAGGGTGGGATTGCCGGCGTGCGCGGCGCGGTAGGCGCAGATGTCCAGCGCGGACTGCAAGCCGGCATCGCCGGCCGGCACCAGCGTGCCCGCGGCCAGCGCGTCGGCCGCGGTGGTGCGCGGCAGCCATGCCACGCCGTGCCCTTCGATGGCCATCTTCATCAGCAGGATGGCCATGTCCGCCTCGTAGCAGCGCTCCAGCGGGCGGCGCGGCGGCGTGTTTTCCAGGATGACTTCCACCACGCGGCCCAGCGTGGTGCCGGCGGTATAGGCCAGGTAGGGAATCGGCTTGCTGCCGTTGCCGCCCAGCGAGAACAGCGGCCCGCCGCGCAGGTTGGGCGCGCTCAGCGGCATCAGCAGGTCGTGGCCCACCGTCAGGCTGCGGAACTTGTCCGCGTCGAGCGAGACCGGCACGCGCGCATGGTTGTAGCCGAGCATCAGGTCGCAATTGCCTTCCGACAGGGCTACCACGGCCTCGAGCACGTTGGCGGCCACCACGCGCGCGTTGAACTGGCCGTAGCGCGCCTGGCAGGCCTTGAGCCAGGCCGGCAGGAAGGTCAGCGACAAGGTATGCCCGGCGGCGATCTGGATGGCCTTGCCCGGCATGCGGCTTTCCTGGCGCAAGGTGGCGCGCGCGTCCATCAGCAGGGTCAGCGCTTCGCGGCCGCTGGCGCAGAAGGTCTTGCCGGCCGGGGTGAGGTCCAGCGGGAAGGTGTTGCGGTCGACCAGCACCGCGCCGGTCCAGTCCTCGAGCGAACGGATGCGCCGCGAGAGGGCCGACTGGGTGATGTGCCGCAACTCGGCGGCACGCGAAAAACTGCGGGTCTTTTCCAGCACCAGCAGGTCATCGATCCATTTCAGTTGCATGGCTTGGCGCCTCGGGGTCGGGGGAGGGGCGGCGGGTTCGCCGCGGGTATTCCATTTTCGCATAGGCCTATGGCCGATCCGCATCCCGCTGCCGGCGGGGGCGGCCTAGAATCGTCCATTCCCATCAGCCGACATATCGCCTCAGGCGAAGCAGATCCAGCATGACAGGGGGCGCGCAAGCCGGCGGGTAAAGCGGCCGCGCCCTGGAACGTTCCGACTCTACCTCGGCAGTCAACGTCTTTCCCGACGCTTTCCGGAGCTACCCTGATCATGTTCATGCAGTCGCTTTTCCGTCACCGCGCGCAGCAGGCCGCCCTGCTGCTGGCGCTGGCCCTTGGCGCGGCCGCCGTGCCGGCCGCCGCCGCAGATTACCCGGACCGCCCCGTGCAACTGGTGCTGTCCTTCCCGCCTTCCGGCGCCACCGACGTGCTGGCGCGCGCGGTGGGGCAGCGCCTGTCCACGGCGCTGAAGCAGCCGGTCGTGGTGGACAACCGCCCCGGCGCGGGCGGCGCCATCGGCATGAGCTTCGCCGCCAAGGCCGCGCCCGACGGCTACACGCTGTACCTGGCCGCCGTGAGCAACGCGGCCATCGCCGCGGCCACCTACAACAGCCAGCCCGCCAGCCTGAGCCGCGATTTCGTGCCGATCGCGGGCATCGGCACCGTGCCGCACATCCTGGTGGTGCCGGCCTCGCTGCCGGTGCACTCGGTGCCGGAACTGGTGAGCTACCTCAAGGCCTCGCCGGGCAAGTACAACTTCGCCTCGCAGGGCGCCGGCACGCTCTCGCACCTGGAGTCGGAACTGTTCAAGCTGCGCACCGGCGTGGACGTGGTGCACGTGCCGTACAAGGGCAGCTCGTTCGCGCTGCCGGACCTGATCGCCGGCCGCTCCAGCATGATGTTCGACAGCATCCCGGCGGCCTTGCCCCACGTGAAGTCGGGCAAGCTGCGCCTGCTGGCGGTGGCGTCCGAGCACCGCGTGAGCTCGCTGCCCGACGCGCCGACCGTGGCCGAGTCGGGCATCCGCGATTTCCGCGCCGACAACCTGTTCGGCCTGGTGGCGCCCAAGGGCACGCCGCCGCAGGTGGTCAAGCAGCTTGCCGCCGTGATGAAGGACGTGCTGGCCTCGCCCGAGCTGGGCGCGGCGATGGAGGCGCAGGGCGTGCAGATCAAGTACACGCCGCCCGAGCAGTTTGGCCGTATGATCGGCGACGAAATGCGCTCCTGGGAGAAGGTGGCGCGCGCCGCCAACGTACGCATCGACTAGCCGCAACCATGATGAGATAAATTTCCGTGCAGTGAATCGTCCGGCCGCGGCGGCTTGCCGATGGCGGCGGCCGGACCGGGCCGATCCCCGGAGCCGTTTCCGGCGCTGCGTTTCTGGCGCTGCGATTCCGGCCCTGTTTTTCGTTCCGCTTTTTATTCCGGCTTTTTTAGTCCCGCTTTCCCAATCCTCAATGCCGCTCCCTGAGCGCCAAGCATTCCTCGCCATGAACAACTTCTGGAATTTCCCCTATCCCTCGCAGCGCGTGCCGGTCCTGGCCGACAACGTGGTGGCCACCTCGCAGCCGCTGGCGGCCGCGGCCGGACTGCGCATGCTCGCGCGCGGCGGCAATGCCGTGGATGCGGCGCTGGCCACCGCGATCGCGCTGACCGTGGTCGAGCCGTGCATGAACGGGATCGGCGGCGATGCCTTCGCGCTGATCTGGGACGGCAAGGAACTGCACGGCCTCAACGCCAGCGGCCGCGCGCCCGCGGCCTGGACGCCGGAATATTTCTCGCGCTACGACAGCATGCCGCCCAACGGCTGGGACTCGGTCACCGTGCCGGGCGCCGTGTCCGGCTGGCGCACCACCTGGGAGAAGTTCGGCAGCCTGCCGTTCGCGGACCTGTTCGAGCCGGCGCTGGAATACGCGCGCAACGGCTTCCTGGTGTCCCACACGGTGCACCGCCAGTGGCAGGCGCAGGTGCCGGTGCTGATCGACAAGCCGGGCTTTGCCGAAGCCTTCGCGCCCAACGGCCGCGCGCCGCTGCCGGGCGAGCGCTTCATCTGCGAGGGCCAGGCGCGCACGCTGGCGCGCATCGCCGAAACCAAGGGCGACGACTTCTATCACGGCGAGCTGGCCGCGAGCATCGCCGCGCACGCGCGCGCCACCGGCGGGCTGATCACCGAGGCCGACCTCGCCGCGCACCGCGCCGACTGGGTCCAGCCCATCAGCATGGCCTACCGTGATCTGGAACTGTTCGAGATCGGCCCGAACGGGCAGGGCATCGGCGCGCTGATGGCGCTGGGCATGCTGGAGCAGTTCGACGTGGCCGGCGCGGGCGTGGATTCGGCCGAGGCCATCCACCTGCAGGTCGAAGCGATGAAGCTGGCCTTTGCCGACCTGCACACCTACGTGGGCGACCCCGCGACGATGACCGAAGTGCAGGCCGCGCATTTGCTGGACCGCGGCTACCTCGCCAGCCGCGCCAGGAGCATCGATCCGGAGCGCGCCGGCAACGCCGGCCCCGGCAAGCCGCACAGCGGCGGCACGGTCTACCTGACCGTGGCCGACCGCAACGGCATGATGGTTTCGTACATCCAGTCCAACTTCAAGGGCTTCGGCTCCGGCGTGGTGGTACCCGGCACCGGCATCGCCCTGCACAACCGCGGCTGGGGCTTCAACCTCAAGCCCGGCCATCCCAACCAGGTCAGCCCGGGCAAGCGGCCGTTCCACACCATCATCCCCGGCTTCCTGATGCGCCAGGGCCAGCCGCTGGCCAGCTTCGGCGTGATGGGCGGCTCCATGCAGGCCCAGGGCCACGTGCAGATGACCAGCCGGCTGGCGGACTTCGGCCAGAACCCGCAGGCAGCCTGCGACGGCCCGCGCTGGCGCGTGCTGGACGACAACAGCACCATCGCGGTGGAATGGAACTGCCCCGAGGCCACCGTGGCGGGGCTGCGCGCGCGCGGGCACAAGGTCGAGGTGGCCGTGCGCGGCAACCTGGAATTCGGCGGGGCGCAACTGGCGATGCGGCTCGACAGCGGCTACGCGGCCGCCTCCGATCACCGCAAGGACGGCTACCCGGTGGGGTTCTGATTCCGGTTTTCTGTTTTCACGGTGCCGGAAAAATGCACCGATGTGTGGGCTGGGCCACATCAAACGGCCGGAACCGCGGCATAGACTGAAGGCGTCCTGTTTTGCCAGCCAAGGAGAGGTCGCCATGGAAACGCTCCGGTCCCGCCGCTTGCTCGATCGTGTTTCGCCGGCCGTGCTGGCCGATCTGCGCAGGATGCAGGCGGCCACCGAGTGGGCCGCGGCGCAGGCCGCGGCCGACCGGGCGCCGGTGGACGCGGCCGGAGAAGGCTTCGAATTCGCCCGCTACGAGCCGGGATTGCGGGGATTCGTGCTGCTCCGGCTGCGCGGCCGGGTGCGCGGCGCCTGACTTTCCGGGCCGGGCGGCGCGCCTGCCCCCGGGCATGGCAGCCGGCATGCACGGCTTGCGCCGCGCCGGCCTTTGCGTCTCATCGGTCTCATCGGGCTCATCTTCAGTCGACTTCCGCCCGGCGGGCGCCCGTTTTCCCGGGCGCCCCGGCGTGCCGGGTTCATCCGGCTGTCCGCTGCCAGTCCCTGCGCGGCGCGCCTTGCTATAATCCCGAATTACCCAAAATCATGCCGCCCCCGGCTGCCCGCATGCCTTTGCCCGCGCTTTGCCGGCAACGGCCGCGCGGCGAGGGCGGTTCAACGCGTGACGGGGAGTTACGTGGCCGGAACCGATATCGCAGTGCAAGACGTCCCACCCAGCGCGGGCAATCCCGTTTCGACCGGCAGCTCGTTCCATGCCGCCATGAAGATCCTGCCTGCCGCGCAGCGGGAGGCGATGTTCGAGATCTATGCCTTCTGCCGGGCGGTGGACGATATTGCCGACGGCGACGGCCCGCGCCCGCAGCGCCTGGCCGGGCTCGATGCCTGGCGCGCCGACCTGGCCGCCTGCTATGCGGGCGCGCCGCCGGCGGCGCTGCGCGGGCTGCACGCGCAGATCGTGCGCTACGAACTGCTGCAGGAGGATTTCCTGGCGGTGGTCGACGGCATGGCGATGGACGTGCTGGCGGACATCCGCGCGCCGGACGCCGCCACGCTGGACCTGTATTGCGACCGCGTGGCGAGCGCCGTCGGGCGGCTTGCCGTGCGCGTGTTCGGCATGGAGCGCGAGGCCGGCGTGGCGCTGGCCCATCACCTGGGCCGCGCGCTGCAGCTGACCAATATCCTGCGCGACATCGACGAGGATGCCGGCCTGGGCCGCGTCTACCTGCCGGCCGAAGCGCTGGCCGGCGCCGGCGTGCCGCAGGGCGCGCCGCAGGCCATCGTCGGCCATCCCGCGGTGGGCCGCGCCTGCCTGGAAGTGGCGGGGCAGGCCCAGGCGCACTATGACAAGGCGTTCGCCATCATGGCGGATGCCCCGCGCCGCGTGGTGCGCTCGCCGCGCATCATGGGCGAGGTCTACCACGTGGTGCTGCAGCGCCTGCTGGCGCGCGGCTGGGCCAACCCGCGCGAGCGGGTGCGCGTGCCGCGTGCCCGCGCGCTGTGGATCCTGCTGCGGCACGGCTTCGTCTGAAGCCTTCTTGCTGATTTGCCGCTGCACGCTGGCGCCACCCCGAGGGCCTGGCGAGCGCGCAGCATTGCTGTAATTGCGTCGTTGAAGAGAGGACATCGAAACCGATGAGCCAAGTAGCAATATCCCCCGATCCGGCCCTGTCCGCGGCATCCGCGCAAGGCATGCCGGAAGCGGGCGCGCTGGAAGGCGCGATCGGCCGCGCGCAGGACGCCTTGCTGGTGGCCCAGCAGCCCGACGGCCACTGGGTGTTCGAGCTGGAAGCCGACGCCACCATCCCGGCCGAGTACGTCCTGCTGGTGCACTACCTCGGCGAGACCGCCGACACCGTGCTGGAAGCCCGCATCGCCCGCTACCTGCGCCGCATCCAGAATGCCGACGGCGGCTGGCCGCTGTTCCACCAGGGCGCCTCGGACATCAGCGCCAGCGTGAAGGCGTATTTCGCGCTGAAGATGATCGGCGACGATCCCGAGTCCGAGCATATGCGGCGCGCGCGCGCGTCCATCCACGCCCAGGGCGGCGCCGAGGGCAGCAACGTGTTCACCCGCACGCTGCTCGCGCTGTACGGCGTGATGCCGTGGCAGGCGGTGCCGATGATGCCGGTGGAGATCATGCTGCTGCCGCTGTGGTTCCCGTTCCACCTGTCCAAGGTGGCGTACTGGGCGCGCACGGTGATCGTGCCGCTGCTGGTGCTCAACAGCCTGCGCCCGCAGGCGCGCAATCCGCGCGGCGTGGGCATCGACGAGCTGTTCGTGCGGCCGTGCCAGGCCGCGCGCCTGCCGCCCAAGGCGCCGCACCAGAGCCGCGCCTGGTTCGGTTTTTTCCGCGTGGTCGACGCCGGCCTGCGCGTGGCCGAGCCGCTGTTCCCGCGCAGCCTGCGCCAGCGCGCGATCGCGCGCGCGGAGCAGTTCGTGCGCGAGCGCCTGAACGGCGAGGATGGCCTGGGCGCCATTTTCCCGGCGATGGCCAATGCCGTGATGATGTTCGACGTGCTCGGCGTGCCCAAGACCGACCCGGACGTGGCGGTGGCGCGCGCCTCGGTCGAGAAGCTGCTGGTGGTGCATGGCGACGAAGCCTATTGCCAGCCTTGCCTGTCGCCGGTGTGGGATACCTCGCTGGCCAGCCACGCCCTGCTCGAAGCCGGCGGCGCCCGCGCCGAGGCGGCCGCCGAGCGCGGCCTGCAATGGCTGCTGCCGCTGCAGGAGCTGGAGGTGCGCGGCGACTGGATCGTGCGGCGCCCCGACGTGCGCCCCGGCGGCTGGGCCTTCCAGTACGCCAACCCGCATTACCCGGACGTGGACGACACCGCCGTGGTGGCGATGGCCATGGACCGCGCCGCGCGCGTGGGCGCCGGCGCGCCGGCCGTGACGGCGGCCAGCCACCGCGAGCGCTATGGCGACGCCGTGGCGCGCGCGCGTGAATGGGTCGAGGGCATGCAGAGCAGCAACGGCGGCTGGGGTGCCTTCGAGCCGGAGAACACGCACGAATACCTCAACAACATCCCGTTCGCCGACCATGGCGCGCTGCTCGATCCGCCCACGGCCGACGTATCCGCGCGCTGCCTGTCGATGCTCGCGCAGCTCGGCGAGTCCGCCACCAGCAGCGACGCCTTCAGGCGCGCGCTGCGCTACCTGCTGGACGAGCAGATGCCGGACGGCAGCTGGTATGGCCGCTGGGGCATGAACTACATCTACGGCACGTGGAGCGCGCTGTGCGCGCTGAACGCCGCCGGCCTGGGCCCGGAAGCGCCGGAAATGCGCCGCGCGGCCGAATGGCTGATCTCGATCCAGAACGCCGACGGCGGCTGGGGCGAGGACGGCAGCAGCTACCGTCTCGACTACAAGGGCTACGAGCCCGCGCCGAGCGTGGCCTCGCAGACCGCATGGGCGGTGCTGGCCCTGATGGCGGCCGGCGCGGTCGATCATCCGGCGGTGGCGCGCGGCATCGACTACCTGGTGAGCACGCAACAGGCCGACGGCCTGTGGAACGAGGCGCGCTTCACCGCGGTGGGCTTCCCGCGCGTGTTCTACCTGCGCTACCACGGCTATGCGCGCTTCTTCCCGCTGTGGGCGCTGGCGCGCTTCCGCAACCTGCGCCGCGACGGCACGCGGACGGTGGCGTGGGGGATGTAAGCGCGCAGGCGAGTGCGGCTGCGGGCGCGGCTGCCCAGGCGCCGCGCCGCGCCGGTGCCACGCTGGTGGTGGCCGGCATGCGCTTCGAGGCCCGCATCGCCGCGGGCCCCGGCATCGAAACCCTCCATGGCCTGCGCGCCGAAGCGCTGGCGCAAGCCTTGCGCGAGCGCCTGGCGCGGCCCTGCGCCGGCGTCGTCAGCTTCGGCGTGGCCGGCGGGCTGGATCCCGCGCTGGCGCCCGGCACGGTGATCCTGGCCACCGGCATCCACGACGGCGCCAGCCACTGGCCGGCCGACGCCGGCTGGCTGCGGCGGCTCGTGCGCGCACTTCCCGGCGCGGTCGCCGGCACGCTCGCCGGCGGCGACCTTCCCGTTACCGCCGTTGCCGCCAAGACCGCGCTGCACGCCGCCACCGGCGCGCTGGCAGCCGACATGGAATCCCATATCGCGGCGCGCATCGCGCACGCGCATGGCGTGCCCTTCGCGGCCTGCCGCGTGGTGGTGGACCCCGCCGCGCGCGAGGTCCCGCCCGCCGCCGTCGCCGGCATGGGCGCGGATGGCGGGACCGATATCCTGGCGGTGCTGAAGTCTCTGCTGGCCGGACCCGGCCAGTTGCCGGATCTGCTCAGGCTCGCGCGCGACGCGAAGCTGGCCAGGCTGGGGCTGGAAGACGCGCGGCGCCGGGTGGGGGCGGGATTCGGGGTGGCCTGAGCCAGCCGGCCTGGCTGGCCGGCACCCCTGGTTTTTGATCTGGCGCCGGCATCCGGCACCCGGGGCCAGCGGACGGAGCGCTCCAGGCGCCCCGTCGAAGTCCTTCCTATTCCTTCTTGCCGTCCCCTGCGGGGGCTTGCTCCACGCCGCCGGCGGGCGGGGGCACCGGCGCCGACGTCGCATCGGCGGGCGCGGCGGCCGGCGCGCCAGGCGCGGCCGGGGAGGCGGCGTCCGTAGAAGCGTCGTCGTCGTCATACTGCGGCAGCTTGCCGCCGCCGCCGTTGATCAGGTACTGGCGCCGCTGCAGATAGGCGTCGCGCACGAAGCTGTACCGGTCCAGCGCCGCCAGCGAAAGCAGGTCGGTGGCGCCCAGCGCATTGGTGCGGGCATCGAGGAAGCCCAGGAAATACATGCCGTAGCGGTAGTCCTGGTCGATCCAGGTGGTGGGCGAGATCTGGAAATTCACGTACAGGCCGACGCCGTCGCGGATCGAGCTGGGGCCGAACAGCGGCAGCACCAGGTAGGGTCCCGAGGGGATGCCCCACACGCCCATGGTCAGGCCGAAATCCTGCGAATGCTTGCTCAGGCCGGCCGGCGTGGCGATGTCGATCAGGCCGCCGATGCCCAGCGTCGAGTTGATGGCGATCCGCATGAAGCTCTCCGCCGCATCCACGCCCTTGCCTTGCAGCAGGTTGTTGACGAAATTGCCGACGTCGCCGATGTTCGAATAGAAATTGGTCACCGCCGTGCGCACCGGCTGCGGCGTGACGGCGCGGTAGCCCTTGGCCAGCGGCGTCGCCACGTATTCGTCGAGCTTGTCGTTGACCTTGAACACCGCGCGGTTGAACGGCTCGATGGGGTCGGCCGGGCTGGCCTGCGGGCCGCTCGCGCACGCCGTCGCCAGCAGCGCGAGGGACAGCGCGGACAGGAGCCGCGCCAGGCGGCTGGATTGGGGGTCGGGACGGTTCGTCATGGTTATGGGTTTTCAGTGGGCCAGTTTCTTGGCAGGCTTGGAGCGCGCGCGCGGCTTGCCCATCAGGATCGGCTGGAAGAAGACGGCGCCGGCCAATGTGCACACCAGCGCCAGCGCGAGCAGCTTGCCCATGCTGGCGGTGCCCGGATGCTGCGACAGCCACAGGCTGCCGAAGGCGGTGGCGGTGGTGGCGGCGCTGAACAGCACGGCGTGGGTCAGCGGCGATTGCAGGAGGTGCGTCTTGCCCTCGCGCCAGGCAAGGACGTAGTAGATCTTGAACGCCACGCCGATGCCGAACAGTAGCGGCAGGGCGATCACGTTGGCGAAGTTCAGCGGGATGCCGAACACCACGCACAGTTCCAGCGTCAGCAGCGCGGACACCAGCAGCGGCAGCAGCGTGCGCAGCACGTCGCCCACGCGGCGCAGCGTGATCCATAGCAGCAGGGTGATCGACAGCACGGCCCAGACGCCGGCGTGGGCGAACGCGGTCATGATGGTGTCGGCCGAGCCGCGGATCGAGATCGGGCCGCCCACGGCGTCCGGCGCGACGCGCTGCACGGCGTCGATGAAGCGCTTGAGCGCGGCGTCGCGCAGCGCGCTGTCCTGGCTGGAGACGTCGGCATCGCCGGGCTTGGCCGCGGCGGGCAGCCTGGGGCTCACGCTGACCAGCGCCTGGCCGTCCGGGGCGACCCAGTCGCGCACCAGCGCGGGCGGCAGCGAGGCCTGCGTGATGGGCTGGGGCGACAGCGCGCGCTGCAGGCGCGCCAGCGCCAGGCGCAGCGGCAGGGCGATGGCCTGCTCGGCGCGGTCGCGGGTGGCGGCATCGGCGGCGGCGAGCTTGCGCAGCGAGGCGCCCAGGTGGGCTGCCTCCGCCGCGCCCGGGCCGGGATGGTCCTCGGCGGCCAGGGCGAGCTGGCGCGCGGCGTTCTTGAGCGAATTGACGCGGCGCTCGTCGTTGGCCGGGGTGGCCACGGTCTGCGTCAGCACGGGCAGCAGGCTGGCGGCGGCATCGGCGATCAGGGCCAGCTTGGCCGGCTGGTCGTCGGGCAGGAAGGTCTGCAGCGTGACCACGCGCGACACCTCCGGCAGCGCCGCCAGGCGGGCGGCAACGGCGCGGGCGGCATCCAGCGACGGGGTCAGCACATTGACGTTGTCGGTGCCGGCCTGGGGCGCATCCTTGAGCGAGAGCAGCGTGGCCATCGATTCGGAGTGCGGGTCCTTCAGGTGCAGCGGGTCGAAGTCGAAGCGCAGGTGCAGCAGCAGCGGGGTGCCCGCCAGGATCACGCCGAGCGTGGCGATCAGCACCTGGGTGCGATAGCGCTCGAAGAAGGCGTCGGCGGGCGCCAGCCACTTGAAGCCCGGCACGTCGAGCCGGCCGGCCTCGTCCTTCGGGCGCATCACGGTGATCAGCGCCGGCAGCAGGGTGATGGTGGTGCTGAAGGCCACCAGCATGCCCACGCCGGCGATCTTGCCCAGCTCCGCCACGCCGCGGTAGTCGGTCGGCAGGAAGCAGAAGAAGGCGGCCGCGGTGGCGGCGGAGGCCAGCGCGAGCGGCACCCCGACCGCCTTGGCGGCGGCGGCGAGCGCGTCGGGGATGTCCGGGTGCGCATGGCGCTCGGCGCGGTAGCGCACGCCGAACTGGATGCCGAAGTCCACGCCCAGGCCGACGAACAGCACGGCAAAGGCCACCGAGATCATGTTGAGCGCGCCCACCATGGCCAGCCCCAGCGCGGCGGTGATGGCCAGGCCGACCAGCAGGCTGGCCAGCACGGCCAGGATCAGCCGCTTCGAGCGCAGCGCCAGCCACAGGATCAGGATCACGACCACCAGCGTGAGCACGCCGTTCATGGCCGCGCCCTGCTGGACCGAGGCGAATTCGTCGTCGGCCAGGGCCTGCGAGCCGGTCAGGTGCACGCTGGCGCCGTAGCGCTGGGCCAGGCCGAGCTTGAGCGCGGTCGCGCGGATGGCTTCGGCGGCGCCGGCGCCGGCCTGCAGGTCGGCGTAGTCCAGCACGGGGCTGAGGGCGACGAAGGACATGGCCTCGGCGCCCGGCGCCAGTTGCTGGCTGGAGTCCACCAGCCCGGTCCAGGACAGCGCGCCGGGCTTGCCGGCCAGCACCTGGTCGACGGCGGCGGCGCTGCTGCCCAGCAGCTTGGCCATGTCGGCGAGCTTGACCTGGCCCAGTTGCAGCGGCAGCGACAGCGTGGTGGTGAGCGTGTCGGCCAGGCCGCGCAGGGTGGGGTCATGCGCCAGCGCGTTGAGCAGCGGGCGCGCCTGCTTGAGCTGGGAAGTCACGTCGCGCAGCTTGGCGGTGTCGACGAAGAGCAGGCCGTTGTGTTCGAAGAAGTCCCCGCCGCCGGGCTGGCTGACGGCGCGAAAGCGCGCGGTTTCCTGCGCGAGCGCGCCGGCCAGTTCGTCGGCGGCGGCATCGGCCAGTTCCGGCGCCGGCGCCCGCACCACGGCCAGGATCATCTGGTCGCGCTGGGGAAACGCGGCGCTGACCGCCGCGTCGCGCTTGGCCCACGGCTGGTCCGACTCCAGCAGGCGGCTGATGTCGGTGTTGATGGCGAAATGCCGGGCCACATAGATACCGCTGGCGATGGTCAGCAACAGCGCAAGCGCGATCACGGGCCACGCGCGGCGGGTGGAGAACTTGACGATGCGAATGACCAACGACGTCATCATGGGCGATATGGGGGCCTGAGTGAGGCGCCGGGGCGGGCGCGGTAAATGGGACAAGCGGTACAACCGGGACAAGCGGTACAACCGGCACGATCGCCACAACCAGCACGACCGGCGCCACGGCCGGCAGCGCTGGCGATCCGGTCCGGCCCGCGGCACGCGGCGCCGGGCAGGGCGCAAGGCGATGCGCAGGCACAAAGCGGCAGCCGCGAGTATAACGGGCTGGCGCGGCCCGGCGCTGCCGCAGCGGGCCGCGCGGCGACACGATGGCGGCTGCGGCGGGGCCCGGCACGCGTTCGCGCCGGTACGCTATACTGCCCCGTCACGTGCACCGGGGCGGCCTGCAGCCCGTTTTCCATCGCCGCAAGGTGCGCCGCAGTACTCTCCACCTCTGGTTTTCCTGGCAAGTCTGCCGGGTAGTCCCGGCAGCGGTCCGGCCGCAGGCCGGCTGGCTTTTTCAGGTCTAAATTCGCATGAAGACACAAGGTATTGCTTTCCAGGTCCTGGTCCCGCTCGCGGCGGTGGCGATGGTTTCCGCCGCGCAGGCGCAATCGGTGGACCGGTCCTCGCCGGACCGCCTGGTGCGGGCGGCGGTCGAGGGCGTGATCGGCACGATCCAGTCCACCCCCGATACGCGCAACGGCGACCTGGCCAAGATCACGGCCGTGGTCGAGCGCCAGTTCCTGCCCTACGCCGATTTCGAGCGCACCACCCGGCTGGCGGTGGGCAGCGCCTGGCGCAATGCCTCGCCCGAGCAGCAGAAGCAGCTCTACGAACAGTTCCAGACCTTGCTGGTGCGCAGTTATGCGGTGTCGCTGTCGCAGTTGCGCGAGCAGAAGGTGAAATTCACCTACAAGCCGGTCCTCGCGGCGGCCAACGCCAACGATGTGGTGGTGGAGACGCGCGTGCTGAACAATGGCGACGAGATGCAGATCGACTACCGCCTGCAGCGCAGCGGCAACGGCTGGAAGATCTATGACATCAACATGATGGGCGCATGGCTGATCGAGGTGTACCGCCGCCAGTTCGCCGACATCGTTGCGCGCAACGGCATCGACGGCCTGCTGAAGTACCTCGCCAGCCACAACGCGCGCCAGACCGCGGACGCCTGAGCGCCGCGCGGCGGCCGCCCGGAGGTACGCAAGGCACCTCCGGCATGGCGCCCCCATCGCGTGGGGGCGCCCGGCGCTCAGTGCGCCGCTGCCGCGGCCTTGCGGGCTGCGGCGTCGTTGGCGGCCTTGGCCTTGGAGCGGCCGATCTCTTCGAGCTTGATCTCGACGTGCTTCGAGAACACGTAGTCGGCGGGGCGCTGCTTGTCCAGCGGGATATCCGGCGCCATCGGGCCCGAGGTGCGCACGCCGCGCAGGGACACGCCCAGCGCCTTGAGCGGATGGGCGATAGTATCGGCCACGGCGGTGGCTTCGAAGCCGCTGTGCACCATGCAGTCGGCGCACTTTTCGTAGTTGCCGGTGCCGTAGGCGTCCCAGTCGGTGGTGTCCATCAATTCCTTGAAGGTCTTCACATAACCTTCGCCCAGCAGGTAGCACGGACGCTGCCAGCCGAACACCGTGCGCGCCGGGTTGCCCCAGGGCGTGCAGTGATAGGTCTGGTTGCCGGCCAGGAAGTCCAGGAACAGCGTGGACTGGCTGAATGCCCAGTTCCTGCCGTTGCGGCCGCGCTGCAGGATGTCGCGGAACAGTTGCTTGGTCTTGCCGCGGTTCAGGAAGTGCTGCTGGTCCGGCGCGCGCTCGTAGGCATAGCCCGGCGACACGGTGATGCCGTCCACGCCGATTTCCTTGACCGAATCGAAGAATTTCGCGACCTTTTCCGGTTCGGCGTTGTTGAACAGCGTGCAATTGATGTTGACGCGGAAGCCGCGCGCCTTGGCTGCGCGGATCGCCGCCACGGCACGGTCGTAGACGCCTTCCTGGCTGACCGCGTGGTCGTGCATCTCCTGGTCGCCGTCGAGGTGGACCGACCACACGAAGTACGGATTGGGCTCGTACTGGTCCAGCTTCTTTTCCATCAGCAGCGCGTTGGTGCACAGGTAGACGAAGCGCTTGCGGGCGATGATGCCCTTCACGATCTCCGGCATGTCGCGGTGCAGCAGCGGCTCGCCGCCGGCGATGGAAACCACCGGCGCGCCGCATTCGTCGACGGCGCCCAGGCATTCGGCCACGGACAGGCGCTGGTTCAGGATCTCGTCCGGATAGTCGATCTTGCCGCAGCCGTTGCAGGCCAGGTTGCAGCGGAACAGCGGCTCGAGCATCAGCGCCAGGGGATAACGCTTGTTGCCGGAGAGGTGCTGCTTGACGACATAGGCGCCCACGCGGGCGACCTGCAGAAAGGGAATGGCCATTTACTTCCTTCTTCTATGGGGGCGGCCGGGCATTACCCGGCGGCGGTTTGCGGGTCCGGCTGCGGCACGGCCTCGGGGGGAGCCGTGCGCTTGCGCGCGGGCGGGTCGGCCAGTTCGGCGGGCAGCCGGAATTCGGCGTGTTCCTCGCGGCCGTCCATGGTGGAGACTTCCACCGGACCGAGGCGGCGCAGCGCGGCGATCACGTCCATGACCATTTCCTCGGGGGCGGAAGCGCCGGCGGTGATGCCGACCACCTCGACGCCGCGCACCCACTCGGGGTCCAGCTCGCTGCCATCGGCGATCAGGTAGCTGGGCACGCCGCTTTCGGTGCCGATTTCGCGCAGCCGGTTGGAGTTGGAGCTATTGGTGGCCCCGATCACCAGGATCAGTTCCACCTGTTTCGACAGCTCGCGCACCGCGCTCTGGCGGTTTTGCGTGGCATAGCAGATGTCGCGCGTGTCCGGTCCCACCAGGTTGGGGAAGCGGCGGGTCAGCGCGGCAATGATATTGCGGGTGTCGTCCACGCTCAGCGTGGTCTGCGTCACGTAGGCGACCGGCGTGTCGTCCGCCAGGTCCAGCTCGGCCACTTCGGCCTCGCTTTGCACCAGGATCACCTTGCCGGGGATCTGGCCCATCGTGCCTTCGACTTCCGGATGGCCGGCGTGGCCGATCAGGATCACGGTGCGGCCGCTGGCCGCGTACTGGCGGCCCTGGGTGTGGACCTTGATCACCAGCGGGCAGGTTGCGTCGATCGAGTGCAGCTCGCGCGTGCGGGCGTCGGCCTCGACGTCCTTGGAGACGCCGTGCGCGCTGAAAATGGTGACGGCGCCGCTCGGCACTTCGTCCAGTTCTTCCACGAAGCGCGCACCCTTGCGCCTGAGTCCTTCCACGACGTGCTTGTTGTGCACGATCTCATGTCGCACGAACACCGGGGCTCCGTGCTTGAGCAGTGCGCGGTCTACAATCTCGATCGCGCGCACCACACCGGCACAAAAGCCACGGGGTTGAGCAAGAATCACCTGCATAAAAATAGGCCCCCCGACCCTGTCAACGGGTTCAGCATTGGTTGATATTCCGGAATCACTTTCCCGTCATACGGTGGTTACTATATACCCGTGCCGCAACCTTTGCCTGGCACCTGGCATTTGCCAGCAACACTTTGAGGTTTTTCCCAGTGAGTAATATGACGTCAGGAGACTATGTCCTGGTAACCGGCGCCTCCGGCTTTCTCGGCTCGGCCGTCGCACGGCAGGCCCTGGCACGGGGTTTCCGGGTGCGCGCGATGGTACGCGCCCAGAGCCCGCGACGCAACCTGGAAGGGTTGCCCGTGGAGATAGTGGAAGGCGACATGCGCGACGCGCGCGCCATGGAAGCGGCGCTGCAGGGCGTGCGCTACCTGTTCCACGTGGCAGCCGATTATCGCCTGTGGGCGCCGGATCCCGAGGAAATCGTGCGCACCAACGTGGCCGGCACCGAGGCCGTCATGGGCGCCGCGCAGGCCTGCCGCGTCGAGCGCATCGTATATACCAGCAGCGTGGCGACCCTGCGTGTCGCCGGCGCAACGGCCCCCGTCACCGAAGACGCGCCGATGAGCGGCCACGAGGCCATCGGCGCCTACAAGCGCAGCAAGGTGCTGGCCGAGCGCGTGGTCGAGCGCATGGTGGCGCGCGACGGCCTGCCGGCGGTGATCGTCAACCCGTCCACGCCGATCGGCCCGCGCGACGTGCGGCCCACGCCCACCGGCCGCGTCATCGTCGAGGCGGCCACCGGCAAGATCCCGGCCTTCGTCGATACCGGCCTCAACCTGGTGCACGTGGACGACGTGGCCGAAGGCCACATGCTGGCACTGGAGCGCGGCGCGACCGGCGAGCGCTATATCCTGGGCGGCCAGGACGTCAGCCTGCAGCAGATGCTGGCCGACCTGGCCGCCATGACCGGGCGCCGCGCGCCCACCATCAAGCTGCCGCGCTGGCCGCTCTATCCGCTGGCCTACGCGGCCGAGGCCGTGGCCCGCATGACCGGCAAGGAGCCGTTCCTGACCGCCGACGCCCTGGCCATGTCGAAATACCAGATGTTCTTCAGCTCCGACAAGGCCCGCCGCGTGCTGGGCTACCAGGCCAGGCCCTACCAGGAGGCGCTGCGCGAGGCGCTCGAGTGGTTCCGAGGCGCGGGCTATCTGCGCTGAGCGCGGCGCTCAGCCGCGCTGGGGCGCCTGCGAGCGGCCCTTCCACTGGCCGCCCTTGCGCAGCCAGTAGCGGCGGGCCGAATCCACCGTGGCGCCCAGGTAGAACAGCGCCGTCAGCGGCAGCAGCGGCGCCAGCCACAGCGGCTGGCGGTATTCGCGCAGCATCGGCGCGTAGGCCAGCGCCATGGCGGCCCAGGCCGCCCACGCCGGCCACAGGCGCAGCCCGCCGGCCAGCGCCAGCACCGGCGGCGCCAGGTAGGTCAGCGCCATGCCGGCCACCGCGCCGGCCAGCAGCAGCGGCGAATGGCGCAACTGGGTGTAGGCGCTGCGGGTGATCATGTCCCACAGGCTGCGCCAGTCGTCGTAGGGGCGCACCGAGATGCTGTCGTCGGCCAGGTCCAGGCGGATCGAGCCGCCTTGCTTGATGCACGCGGCCAGGCTGCAGTCGTCGATCAGCTCGCCCCGGATCGCGTGGAAGCCGCCGATGCGCGCCAGCGCCGTGCGCCGCGCCAGCATGCAGCCGCCGGCCGCGGCCGCTACCCGGCTGCTCGGGTCATTGACACGCGCGAAGGGATACAGTTTTGCAAAATAGAACACAAAGGCCGGGACGATCATGCGCTCCCACCACGAGGCGCAGCGCAGCCGCACCATCAGCGAGACCAGGTCGCGCTGCTCGTGCTCGGCGCGGGCCACCAGTTGCTTGAGCACGCCGGCGCCATGATGGATATCGGCATCGGTCAGCCACACCCAGGCGGCGCCCGGCGCACAGGCATCCGCCGCTTCCAGCCCCTGCGACTGGGCCCAGACCTTGCCGCTCCAGCCCGCCGGCAGTTCGCGCGCGGTGATGACGGTCAGCGCATCCGCCTTGCCCAGCGCCGCGGCCGCGGCGCGCGCGTGGTCGGCGGTGCCGTCGGTGCTGTGGTCGTCCACCACCACCAGGTGGAGCCGCGCGGGGTAGTCCTGGCCCAGCGCGCTGGCCACGGCGCCGCCGATCACCGCCGCCTCGTTGCGGGCGGGAATGATGGCGACGACTTCCGGCCAGCGCGCCGGCGCGGGCGACGGCGCGGGCTTGCGCACGCGCCAGAAGCCGCCGCGTGCAGCCAGCAGTACACACCAGATGGCGAGCGGGATCAGGGACAGCAAAAACATCTCGAAACACTCCGGAGAGGCAAACAGGTTAGGTGCGTTCAGCGCAACAGGCGCCGGGCGAGCCGGGCCAGCCTGGGCACGGTCTCGGGGCGCAGCAGGCGGCGATCATAGCCTGCCATGCGCCTTTCGTTCTCGCTCAGGCACAGGTCGATCATCTCGCGCGCGGACATGGTGGCGCCCAGGTCGGCCGAATTGCTCATGTTCATCGGGAAATTGGCATCCTTCGCCGAACCGTCCGCCTCGATGCCGCGCGCGATGCCGATGCGCTCCCGGATCAGGAAAACCCACACGCGCGCCACCTTGAGCAGGTACGGCGGGCGCCGCCACCACGGCAGGCTGCGGCGGTACCAGGCTGCCCAGTTGACGAAGAACAGGATATGCCGGCCTTCCTCCTGGATGACCGGCTCGAAGGTTTCCACCAGTTCCGCGGGGAAATAGCCCGACTTCTTGGCCGCGGCGAACAGGCCGAAAGCGAAGAAGCTGTCGATGCACTCGCTGTAGCCGGTGGCCAGCCAGCCCCATTCCGGGTCGGCCGGCGGCAGGTACGCAGGCTCGGGCGCCAGGGCGATGCCGTAGGCCTCCACGAGCTTCGACAGCACCACCTTGTGGCGCGCCTCCTCGGCGCCGTCCATCTCCAGCGCGCTGCGCAGCAGCGGGTCCGCCACGGTATCGGCAAAGGCCTGCACGCGCACCGAGGCGCGGCCTTCGGTCTGCACGGCGATATCCCAGATCGGCAGGGAGGTGACGCGCTGCAACGCGGCCGGGTCGAGTTTCGGCCAGTCGATCACGGCCGGTTTGTAAGGGTTGTGCGTCTGCAGCAGCATATTGCAGAACAGGCGCAAGTGCCGCGCCGAGCCAATGCGGACCGGGCCCGGCTCGGGATCGGTCCAGTTGCGCATGGCGTAGTCGGCCTGCTCCACCGCGGCTTTCGCGATGGTGGCCGCGGCGGCGATTGCCCGCGCCTGCGCGCCGGACGCTTCGGTTTCCTCGATTTTCTCGGTTCTGCTCGGTGCGGCAAGCGCGTCTGACATCCCGGCTCCCCCTGGCGTTGATGATCCGGGGCCATTCTAGCGTGGCCCGCGTGGCTACGTGTGCGCGGGAGGTATCAGAAGCCCCGCCGGGCCAGCGCCGGCGCGGGTTCTCCGCTGGCGGGCTGTGCGGGGCACGCGATGCCGGCGCGGCGGCCCAGGCACCATCGCCCCTGCATTTAAGGGAATCGGAGACGGCGTTTGGGACATTTCTCAAGCTGTTTTGCGAAATGGCCTAGTAACTGGCTGCCTCGACTGGTCTCAAATCGCCTTGGGTTTTAGCGACGCCATGATCAAAAGCCCTGTTGCGGCGTCGATTTCGATAAGCGAAGGACAACGAGGTCGGAGGCAGTATGAATCTATTGGACACCGAAGAAACGGGCCGCATCACCATCACGGACCTCGGGCGGCTCACCCAGGTACTGAAATGCGAGTACGACGCGATCGTGACGAGCCAGGGCGACGGATTCTGGCGGGTGCAATTCCTGCTGGCGGGACACAGCTACATGCTCGGCACCGTGCGCGGCAGCATCCGGCGGTGGCGCCAGCTCGACGCCGTGATCGCCTTCCTGCAATCCAACTGCCCCGACAGCAGCCAGGTCCGCCTGCAGATCGGGACCTGGATTTTTTGCCGTAGCTAGGTCAGCGGGCGGCGGCACGCCGTCAACCTGTGCCGCAGGCAATGCTATGCGCGCATGCTGGCATTGCGCCACGCACCCGGCGGCATGCCGAATCGCTGGGCAAAGCGGCGCGTGAAGGTGGTCTGGTCGGGGAAGCCGAGCATCAGCGAGATGTCCGCCAGGGCGTGGCCGCGGTCGGCCAGCAGGTGGGTGGCATGGTCGAGCCGCAGGCGCGTCTGGTAGCGGTGCGGCGTGTCGCCGAAGGCCTCGCAGAACAAGGTGTGGAAGCGCCGCACGCTCCAGCCGAAATGGCTGGCCAGCTGGCCGGCGCTCAGTGGCGTGTCCAGGTGCCGGCGCAGGTAGGCGTCGATGTGCGCCACGGGGAAGGGGGCGAAGCGGTCTCGTTCCGGCACGTCCAGGCCCGCCGCCAGGTCGCTCGCCAGCGCCGCGGCCAGCCGCCAGTGGTGCTGGCGCGAGCCCCCGCGGGCGGGATCTTGCGGCAGCGCGGCCAAGCGGCGCACGCGCTCGGCCCAGCCGCCGGTGACGGCAAAGGCGCGGGGGCGCGCGGTCAGCGCCGCCGGCACCGCGAGCGAGCCCGGCGGCACGTCCAGCACCAGTTGCCGGTTATCCGCCAGGCCGAGGAAGTCATGGCGCTCGCCGGCGGGCACGATCAGCCCGCTGCCGGGGTCGAGGCGGTGCAGGTGGCCGTCGATCTCCAGTTCGCTGGCGCCGTCCAGGCCGAACAGGACCTGGGTGTAGCCGTGCCGGTGCCAGTCCGGTTCCGGCTGGTAGACGCGGGTTTCCACCAGCGGCGCCGGCGGGCCCGCGCGCGGGGGCGTGGCGAGATCACCGGGCGCCGGCATGGCTGGTACGTTCCGGGGGCCGGGCGCGCTGCCCGGTCTGGCAAAGCCATACGCCCAGCCCGGCCACGGCCAGTCCGAGCAGCTGCAGTCCGCCCAGCTTGTCGCCGAACAGCAGCCACGCCTGCAGCGCGGCCAGCGGCGGCGCCAGGAACATCAGCGAAGCGGCGGTGGCGGCTTGCCCGCGGCGGACGATGCGCAGCAGCAGGTAGGTTCCCGCGCCGGACAGCACCAGCGCCGCCCACGCCAGCGCCGACCACAGCGCCACGCCCGGCTGCCAGTAGGTCTCGCCCAGCAGCCACGCGAGCACGCCGGCCACCAGCGCGCCGCCCACGTTCTGCCACGCCGAGCTGGCGCGCAGGTCGGCGGAGGCGATCGAGGTCTTCTGCAGGATGGTGCCCATGGTGATGGAAAGGATGGAAAGCAGCGCCACCAGCAGCACCCACGGCGAAACCGGGTGCGATACGCTGGCCAGCATGGCCGGAGCCACCACCAATATTACGCCTAGCGAGCCCAGCGCGAGGCCGCTCCAGCCTTGCCGCGATGGGAATTCGCCCAGCAGCGGGATGGCCAGCAGCGCCGTCAGCACGGGCTGCAAGGCCCCCAGCAGGGCCATTGCCGCGGGCGGCAGCCCGTGCGCCACGGCCCAGTACCCGCCGCACAGGTAGCTGCCATGCAGCAGCGCGCCCGCCAGCAGATGCTTCGGCACCTCGCGCAGCGCCGGCCAGCGCGCGCCGCCGGCCACGGCCACGGCGGCGAACAGCAGCGCCGCCAGCGCGAAGCGGGCCAGCAGGAACAGGCTCGGCTGCGCCACCGGCACGATGGCGCGGCCGACGATAAAGCCGGTCGACCAGATCAGGACAAAGGCCAGGCTGGGCAGCCAGGAAAGCAGGGAAGGGCGGGAGGACGACATGGCATCGGCGTGGCGGAGCACGCGGCAAGGACAACGATGCGCGGGAGCTTAGAGCGGCGGCGGCCGGCGGTCTTGGCAATTCCGGCAATGGCCGGCAGCCTGCGCCGGCGCCGGCGCCGTCCGCGGTTTATAGTTGCCGCTGGTTTCCGCCAGCCTGCGGCCCCGCCGAGCGGTTTTCCATTGTTTCCCCGTCGAATCCTCTTTCTCCCTGCCCATGTCCGAACCCCTGTTGGAACGCGTTCTCCTGACCAATGACGATGGCATCGACGCCCCCGGCCTCGCCGTGCTCGAAGCCGTGGCCGCCACCCTGGCGCGCGAGGTCTGGGTCGTCGCGCCCGAGCATGACCAGAGCGGCACCTCCCACTCGATCAGCCTGCACGCGCCGCTGCGCTTCAGCCAGCAAGGCGAGCGCCGCTTCGGCGTCACCGGCACGCCCGGCGACTGCGTCGTCATGGCCGCCCGCCACCTGATGGCCGACGCCCCGCCCACGCTGGTGCTCTCCGGCATCAACCGCGGCGCCAACCTCGGCCTCGAAACCGTGTTTTCGGGCACCGTGGGCGCCGCCATGACCGGCATGCTGCTGGGCATCCCGTCCATCGCGCTGAGCCAGGCCTTCACCGACCGCAACAACGTACGCTGGGAAACCGCGCGCGCGCTGGCCCCCGAAGTCATCCGCCGCCTGCTGGCCGCCGGCTGGAGCAACCAGGCCTGCCTCAACGTCAATTTCCCCGACGTGGCGCCCGAGGCCGCCGGCCCGCTCACCGTCACGCGCCAGGGCGCCGGGCTCGTCAAGGACATCGCCGTGCGCGCCCATGTCGACCCGCGCGGCATTCCCTACCACTGGCTCCAGTTCTCGCGCGGCCCGCGGCCCGATTTGCCGGACAGCGAAGCGATGGTGGTCGGCAGCGGCGGGATCTCGGTCACGCCGCTGCGCTTCGAGCGGACCGATGAAGAGGCGGCGCAGGGGCTGGCAAGGGAGTTGGCGTAGCGGGCGAAGAGGTTCTCCGGGTTCGCCTTGGCTTCCTGCGACGGCGTGCCGCGAAGATTGCGCCGGCGTGAACCGGGTTTGATAATGTGGCAATTTCTGCCGGCTTTATCAATTCACCTTTGAATGTACTCCCTCGACGACCTCAAGCTTTTCGTCCGCACCGCCGAGCTTGAAAACCTCTCCGCCGCGGCGCGCGAGCTGGGCCGCACGGCGGCTACCGCGAGCGCGGCGCTGATCCGGCTGGAGCATCGCCTGAGTGCGCGGCTGTTCGCGCGCACCACGCGGCGCATGCGGCTGACCGAGGAGGGGCGGGTGTTCCTGGAGGCCGCCCGCAAGGCGCTGGCGGCGCTGGAGGAGGGCGAGGGCGCGCTGGCCGAGCAGCGCGAGGAGCTGGCCGGGCCGCTGCGGCTGTCGGCGCCGGCGGACCTGGGGCGCACCTTGCTGCGCGGCTGGCTCGACGATTTCCTGGGCGCGCATCCGCAGGTGTCGCTGGAACTGTCGGTGGGCGATACGCTGGCGGACCTGTACCGCAGCAACGTGGACCTTGCGGTGCGGGTGGGCTGGCTGGAGGATTCCGGGCTGGTGCGGCGGCAGCTGGCGCTGACGCGCCGCGTGGCGGTGGCCGCGCCGGCCTATCTGGCCACGCATGGCGAGCCGGCCTCGCCGGAGGCGCTGGCGCAGCACCAGATGCTGTGCCTGGCGCCGGGCGGGCAGCCGCGCATGCCCTGGCCGTTCCGTTCGCGCCATGCGCGCATCGAGGCGGAGGCGAGCGGGCGCCGTACCAGCGACGACGGCGCGGTAGTGCGCGACTGGGCGCTGGCCGGGCACGGCATTGCGTTCAAGAGCTGGTTCGACGTGGCCGCCGACGTGAGCGCGGGCCGCCTCGTGCTGCTGTTTCCCGAGTGGTACGAGGACAGCGTGCCGCTGCAGCTGGTATTCCTGCAGAGCCGCTTTCCGTCGTACCGGCAGCGCCGCCTGATCGAGTTCCTGCAGGCGCGCTTCGCTGCCTTCGACGCGGAATATCCGTTTCCCGGCTAGGAGAGTGGCGAGGCAGGGCAGCGTGCCCGGTCTCGCGCAGAGGGGCGTCGCCGCCGCCGGTGACCTCCTCATCGGTCCTTGCGCACAGGAGAAAACGGTCCCGCGACGCCTGAATATGACCGAATTATTGCGACGAACGGACATAAAGCTTTCACGGAAGATGGAGAAAATGCGCTAGCCGCAACAGCCTCAGCCTTGTGGCAGACCGCCTCCTCCATCCATAAGACCGAGAACAACCCAGTGAAGAAAGCTCTCCTCGTAATGACCGCCGCGGCCGCAGCCACGGCGTCGGGCGCCACGTTCGCCCAGACCGCCTCCGGCGTCACCCTCTACGGCATCGTCGACGCTGGCGTCGAAGTCATCAACCACACGCCCGCCACCGGCTCGGCCGGCGGCACCGTGACCCGCCTGAATTCCGGCACCCTGTCCGGTTCGCGCTGGGGCGTGCGCGGCGTCGAAGACCTCGGCGGCGGCCTGAAGGGTATCTTCGTGCTGGAAAGCGGCTTAGACATCGATACCGGGCTGTCTGGCCAGGGCAACCGCCTGTTCGGCCGCCAGTCGTACGTCGGCCTGCAGGCCGACCTCGGCTCGGTCACGTTCGGCCGCCAGCAGAACGCGCTGTACGACCTGTTCGGCGCCTATGACCCGATGGGCGTGGGTCCGCGCTACTCGCTCAACAACGTCGACGCGCAGTTCAACGGCCGTGCCGACAACGCCATCAAGTACACCGGCAAGTTCGGCGGCCTGACGGCGACCGGCTTTTACAGCTTCGGCCGCGACGCTACCGTGGCCAACGGCAGCGAAGTGCCGGGCGAATTCAAGGTCGGCCGCAACTACGGCGTCGGCGTGTCGTATGCCGTGGGCGGCTTCTCGGTCGGCGGCGCCTACGACCAGTTCCAGGGCGCCTCGGCCGCGCTGCAGGACCGCAGCGCCAAGCGCGCCGCCATCGGCGCCTCGTTCGCCTTCGGCGACGCCAAGGTGTTTGCCGGCTACCGCTGGCTGCGCGACGACGGCACCGCCAGCGTCACCGCCGCGGTCCAGCGCAGCAACGTGTACTGGACCGGCGCGAGCTACAAGTTCACGCCTGCCTTCCAGCTCACCGGCGCGGCCTACTACACCGACACCAAGAACAGCGGCGGGGATCCGTGGATGTTCGTGCTGTCGGGCGACTACTCGCTGTCCAAGCGCACCGATGCCTACCTGAACATCGGCTACGTGAAGAACAAGGACGGTTCGTCGCTGGGCCTGAACGGCGCGGGCACGGCCCTGCCGGGCGCGAACCAGACCGGCGCCACCGTCGGCGTGCGCCACCGCTTCTGAGCCAGCCCGGTTCGTCCGGGCTGCATGGCAATGACGGGCAGGCCGGGGACGACCCGGCCGCCAAGTCTCATATCGACCTTGCCTGGCGCAGGGATCGTTGGGCCGGTCGGACGACCGGCCTTTTTTCTGCATGCTGCCGCGAGCTTCCATCGTTCCGCCGGCTACCCGCCGAAGCAGCGGACGATGGCCGTGCCGCTGCCGTATTCGGTATCGTGCAAGGTAAGCGCCCCGGATAGGCAGATGAACGCGGTCATGCCAGCCAGGGCGGCCAGCAGGCAGAGCGTGAGAACCGGTAGTTTTTGCATGGCCAGCCCCTCGGACGGTTGCGGCATTTGCGCCGGGCGATGCGCGGCCGATGGACGGAAGGCCACCGGCCCCCACTCGCGCGCGCCTGTGCGCTCCCGAGCTTCAACGCATTTCCCGTGCCGGCGGCGCCGGCGGCGCAAAGCCGCCCGGCTGTGCGCCCGGAAGACCTTCGCGCGGGTAATCTGTCGGCCCGTGCCAGACAGGGATGTCCGCCGTGTGCGCGCGCCGGCGACAGCGCGCCGCACGCATGCCCTGGCTTGCCGCGCACGGCGCGCTTTGCATTTCCCCTGCGCGGAGCAAGCAAAGTGAGCCGGTGAGCGCCGGGCGGCTCTGGCACAATCAGGCGACGGCAGTGAAGGATCCGATCAACCAACCCGGGACGGTACATGGCGGGCAACAGGGCGGGTACGCAGGGCGGCAGGCCAGCTGGCGGACATGCGCCGCCGCGCCCCGCGCAGCGCTTGTGCTGCATGGCCGCGGCCATGCTCGCCGCGGGCGCCGGCGGCGCCTTTGCCGACGACACGCTGCCCGACGTGGTGGTCAGCGCCAGCCGCGCCGAGCAGAAGCGCTTCGACGCGCCCGCGGCCATCGACAGCGTGCCGGTGGACCCGATGGCCGCGCCCAGCCCGCTGGTCAATATCTCCGAGCTGCTCGGCGGCGTGCCGGGCGTGACCGCGCGCGAGCGCCAGAATTATTCCCAGGACCTGCAACTGGCCGTGCGCGGCTTCGGCAGCCGCTCCACCTTCGGCGTGCGCGGCGTGCGGCTGTTCGTCGACGGCATTCCCGCCACCATGCCGGACGGCCAGGGGCAGGCGTCCACCTTCGATCTCAACAACGCCAGCCGTATCGAGGTGCTGCGCGGCCCCTTCGCGCAGATGTACGGCAATTCGTCGGGCGGCGTGGTGCAAGTCTTCACGCCCGACCCGCCGAAGGCGCCGATGGCGCGCGCCTCCACCGGCTTCGGCTCGGACGGGCAGTGGACCACCGGCGTCACGCTGGGCGGCGGCAACGACAAGCTCGGCGCCACGCTCGACGCCTGGTCCTTCGAGACCGACGGCTACCGCGACCACGGCGCCGCGCGGCGGCGCCAGCTCAACGCCAAGGTGGTGGCCGAGCCGGTGGCCGGCACCCGCCTCACCGCGCTGCTCAATATCTTCGATCAGCCGCTGGCGCAGGACCCGCTCGGCCTCACGCGCGCGCAGGCCGACGCCAACCCGCGCCAGTCGGTGCCGCTGTCGGCGCAGTTCGACACCGGCAAGACCGTCCGGCAGACCCAGGGCGGGCTGGTGTGGGAGCAGCGCCTGGGCGAGCGCGACCGCATCGAAGCCCGCGCCTACGGCGGCACGCGCGCGCTGACCCAGTACCTGGGCTTCAGCGGCGCCGCGCTGAATTCCGCCGGCGGCATCGTCGACATCGACCGCAGCTACGGCGGCGCCGCGCTGTCGTGGCACCACGACACCCGCTTGGCCGGCCTGCCGCTGCAATGGAGCGCCGGCGTCGAGGCCGACGGCATGCGCGACGCGCGCACCGGCTACGTCAACCAGAACGGCACGCAGGGCGCGCTGCGCCGCGACGAGACCGACACCGCCAGCAGCTACGGCGCCTACGCCCAGTTCGACTGGACCTGGCACCCGGCGTGGCGCCTGGTGGGCGGCGTGCGCGCCAGCCGGGTGCGGCTGGGCATCGCCGACCATTTCGTCATGGCCGCCAGCCCCGACGACAGCGGCAACAACACCTACAACAACGTCAGCCCGGTGCTCGGCGTGGTCTGGCAAGCGCTCGATTCCGTCAACGTCTACGCCAACCTCGGCCGCGGCTTCGAGACCCCGACGCTGACCGAGGTGGCCTACGGCCCGGCCGGCACCGGCACCAACCTCGGGCTGAATCCGTCCACCAGCCGCCAGGGCGAACTGGGCGTCAAGTGGCAGGGCGCCAGCCAGCGCGTCGAAGCGGCCCTGTTCGATGCGGACAGCCACAACGAGATCGTGCCGTTGTCCAACGACAACGGCCGCAGCGTCTACCAGAACGTCGACGGCGTGCGCCGGCGCGGCTTCGAGCTGGCCTGGCATGGCGCCTTCGGCGCGGGCCGGCGCTACGGCACCGGGCTGGCCTACACCTGGCTGGACGCCTATTTCGGCGAAGCCTTCGTCAACGCCCAGGGCCAGGCCGTGGCCGCCGGCGCGCGCGTGCCCGGCACCGCGCGCCACAGCCTGAACTTCGAGGCGACCTACCGGCCCGTGGCGGGCCTGACGCTGGGCGCGGAAATGCACGTGGAAGGGCGCGTCTTCGCCGACGACCTCAACACGCAGGCCGCGCCCGGCTACGCCAGCTTCAACCTGCGCGCGGGCTATGCCTTCCGCGTCGGGCGCACGCGCTGGTACGCGTTCGGCCGCATCGACAACATTACCGACCGGCCCTACATCGGCTCGGTGATCGTCAACGAAAGCAACGGGCGGTACTTCGAGCCGGCGCCGGGGCGGCGTTTCTTCCTGGGACTGCGCGCGGAGATCTGACGGCGCTGCGGCACGGCGGACGCCGCGCCGTTCCGGGCCGTCTGCGGCGCGATGCCGCCCGCCTGCACTAAACTGTCTCCCATGGCCACGGCCGCGTGGCGCCGCTTCGCACGTTTACACGCCTACATGCAAGATACCGAGCCCTTGACGTCCACCGCGTCCACCGCCTCCACCGCGCCCCCGGCGCCTTCCGCCGCCGACGACCACACCCGCAGGATCATGCTGTGGGTCGTGGCCGTCGGTTTCTTCATGCAGACGCTGGACTCCACCATCGTCAACACCGCCTTGCCCTCGATGGCCACGAGCCTCGGCGAAAGCCCGCTGCGCATGCAGTCGGTGATCATCGCCTACTCGCTGACCATGGCGGTCATCATCCCCGCCTCGGGCTGGCTGGCCGACCGCTTTGGCACCCGCACCATCTTCCAGACCGCCATCGGCCTGTTCGTGGCCGGCTCGCTCGCGTGCGCGTACTCCAACACGCTGACCATGCTGGTGGTCTCGCGCGTGCTGCAGGGCGTGGGCGGCGCGATGCTGCTGCCGGTGGGGCGGCTGGCCGTGCTGCGCACCTTCCCGCGCGACCAGTACCTGCAGGCGCTGAGCTTCGTCGCCATCCCCGGCATGGTCGGGCCGCTGATCGGGCCGACGCTGGGCGGCTGGCTGACCGAGGCGTTCTCCTGGCACTGGATCTTCCTGATCAACGTGCCGGTGGGCCTGCTGGGCGGGCTGGCCACGCTGCGCTACATGCCCAACAGCCGCCTGCACGGCGTGGCGCGCTTCGATTTCAGCGGCTACCTGCTGCTGGCCATCGCCATGCTGACGCTGTCGTTCTCGCTCGACGGCCTGGCCGAGCTGGGCTTCGAGCATGCCGTCGTGCTGATGCTGCTGATCGCCAGCATGGCCTCGCTCACCGCCTACGTGCTGCACGCCACGCGGCACCGCCGCCCGCTGTTCGCGCTGCGGCTGTTCCGCATCCACACCTTCAGCGTGGGGCTGCTGGGCAACCTGTTCGCGCGCATCGGCAACGGCGCCATGCCGTTCCTGGTGCCGCTGACCCTGCAGATCAGCCTCGGCTACTCGCCGCTGCAGGCCGGCATGATGATCCTGCCCGTCACCGCCGCGGGCATGGCCTCCAAGCGCCTGGCCACAAAGCTGATCGAACGCTACGGCTACCGCAAGGTACTCGTCACCAACACCTTCGTGGTGGGGCTGACGATGGCCTCGTTCGCGGTGATCTCGCCGCGCGAGCCGTTCGCGCTGATCCTGCTGCAACTGGCGGTATTCGGCGCGGTCAACTCGATCCAGTTCACCGCCATGAACACCGTCACGCTTAAGGACCTCGGCACCGCCGGCGCCAGCGGCGGCAACAGCCTGCTGTCGATGGTGCAGATGCTGTCGATGAGCCTGGCGGTGACGTCGGCCGGCGCGTTGCTGGCGACATTCCAGGGCGTCTTCGCCCGCCACGGCACGACCTCGGCGCTGCCGGCGTTCCACGCCACCTTCATCTGCGTGGGGCTGATCACCTCGGCCTCGGCGTGGATTTTTCTGCAGTTGTCGCCGGACGTGGTGCGCGAGCGTGGGAAGGCGGCGGATGCGGTGGAGATGTGAGCGGGCTTTCGCTGTCGGGAGGCCTGCTCCGCCGGGCGCAGGCATACCGAGGATGATTCTCGGTTTGCCTTACCTGCGCGGGGCCGAGGCGGCACGTGGCACCACCTGCGGTTCACGGCCCACAAAGATGCGCGACGGCAGCACAAAGCCCCGCAGTGCCAGCATCTCCAGCGGCCCCTGGCCGACTTCGGTACGCATCTGGTAGCGGATCGGGTAGGCCATCTCTGCTTGCGGTGGCTGCTTCGCAGGGCGCGTCGCCAGGCTGTCGGCGTCGGCAGTGGTCGGCTCAGGCTCGCTGATTGTCGGTTCCTTCGTGTCCGGCGTGCTCTGCCAGGTCAACTCGTAGGTCGCGCTGTCCATCGGCGTGATGTGCGCGCGCTCCAGCATCCGCACGAAGCCAAAGCGGCCGCCGAACTCATAGCTCTTGTTGGTGCCAGCCTTCTCGGTCTGCCATTGCAGCCGCGTGCCGAGGTCCTGCAGATTGTTGGCCGGCCAGTTCATCGCTTGCCAGGTCTCGCGCTGGTTGTAGTAGTGCAGCTTCTGGCCATCGACGGTCAGCAGCGTGTCGGTCAGGCCCGGTGTCGGGATTGGCTTGAACTCGAACCGGTACTGCGGCTCGCCTTGCGCCAGCAGGCGGGTGGCGATGCGCTGCAGGGCATTGACCGCCTTGAGGAAGGCCGGATCGAAGGCCAGCGCCTGCCCGCCGGTAGCCGCTGGCACCCATTGATCGCCCTGCAGTTCCAGCACGCCGGCCAACTGCGAGCCGAGGAACACCCCGATCACGCCGGTCTGCGGGCGCAGGAAGCGCGCCAGCTCCGGCAACGAGGCATCGTTGGCGCTGTCGGCGAACGGATAGCGCCCGGCGAACGATTTGCCCCACGCCATGGCAATGCCCTGTCGCCAGGCGGCGTTCAGGCTTGCCTGCGCGGGTTGCAGCACGGTCTGCGTGGCCTGCGCGATCGGGCGCACGAACAACGTCTCTCCCATGCCCGCCCACTGGTTGCCCAGGCTCGCGGCGATCAGTTGCGCATAGGCCTGGGTGTCGGCCAGCTCCGAACCCTTGCCCTGAAAGAGCGCCTGCGCCATCTGCCGGGCCTGCGCGTCGGCATCGGCGCTGTTGCTGACCTGCTGCAAGCGCAGGCGCAGCGCCGTCGCGCGGTCGAGAAAACGTTGCAGGCTCAGGTCGCTGCTGCTGCCCGCATTGGCGGCCTGGCCTTGTCCCACCAGCCGCAGCACTGGCCCGAAGGCGGCGCCCAGCGGTCCCGCCGCGTCCGGCTTGATCGCCTCGGGTCCCGCCGCCTTCTTGCCCAGCAAATCCTGGGCCTTGGCCACCAGCGTGTCCGACAGCGAATCCCTGTGCGCGCCGGCGCCGCCCTGGTACTCGAGCGACTTCATCAGCGCGATCACCGGCGACTGGCGCGCATCGGCCATCAGCTTGAGCTGATCGATGGCGGCCGGCAGCGTGGGGGCGGGCTCCCATTGCAGGCTGTTCATGAAGCCCTGCCAGCGGTCTGCATAATCGGCAAAGTACCGCTCGCCCAGCGCAGCCTGCAGGGCCTCGGCGGAGCGGCCTTCCGTCGGCGATGCCTGGGCCTTGCCGCCGGTCAGCACCCAGTCGCTGGCGACCTCGCTGCGCCTGGCGGCGGCCTCGATCGCGGGAGCGACATAGCCCTCGTAGGCCTGGCGCGTGAAGATGCCGGGCACGATCGCGGTGGCGCGCACCAGCCCGCGGGGATCGGCGCCGGCCGTCAGCGAGACCAGGGTGGCGTCCGGATACTTGTTGCCGCCGTTGTTCGCGAAGGCGTTGAGGATGCCCTGGTAGATGGTGTCCTCGGCGTTGCGCTCCCCGATCACCGCCAGCAGCGTCTGGCGAGCGCCGGCCACCAGCTCCGGGCGGGGTTCGATGCGCCAGTCCGGGTTCGCCTTGAGGTGCTGCGCATAGAACCTGAGCAGGCGTTCGGCGAGGTCCTGCCGCTCGCCCGGCGTGATGCGGGCATCGGTGGACCAGTGTCGCACCAGTCGGGGAGCCAGGAAGGCCGGCTCGGCACGCTCGGGGGCGGCCAGCATCAGGTAGGTCTTGAGCCCTTCGTGGCCGCCCAGCGCCCAGCGGCTGGTCTGCTCATCCAGTGCGTCGGTGCGCATCTGCGCGAGGTCCACCAGCGCCGCCTCGAGGTCCTGCTGGACCGGCGTCGCCAGCAAGCGGCGGCTGGCCTGCGCGTAGGGCTTCCACAGCGCGGCCAGCACCTCACGGTCGCGGTTCAACCCGAAGCGGGCCGCGAGCGGCGCGTGATGCCGGGTGCGGTATTCGTAACGCTCGATCTGCTGCTGCAACGTCACGAGGACGCGCAGGCGGGTGGCCGGATCCGGGGCCGATTGGATGTGGTGAACGGCCTGCCGGGCGGCGCGCAGGTCCCGCGCGTTCAGCGCGCCAGACACCAGCATGCCGGCACTCCACAGGCCGATGGCCGTCAACGCCAGAGTGGAGCACACCGTGACCGGGTGCCAGCCGATTCGGCGGCCGCGCTGGCGGCGGGCGGCCTCGCCCAGGTACTGCCAGAGGGGCAGGCCGGCGCTGGCCTCGTCGTCCGCCTCGGCGACAGCCGGGCCAGGATACGGCGCGAACACGATGCCGCTGAGCGGGAGGTGTCGGCGCTGGTTGCCATGCATTGCTGCGACCCAACCGGCCAGCGCCGGGCCTCGCGTATCGAGCCGCTGGGACAACGTCCCCATATAGCTGTCGTGCCCGTTCTGGATCAGTTGCTCCACGCTGCGGTCCGCGAGTTGGTCGCGCAGAGACTGCAGCGCGTTGCCGATGGCGGTGGCATCCGCACCGCGCGGCAACTCGCAGCCGATCGCCGGCGTGTTGCCGTCGGTGGTCACGTCCGTCCGGGCGACATCGAGCAGATAGACCGGGGCAGACCAGTGCAATACCTCGGCGATGCGAGCCAGGCGGAGACCATAGGGCAGGGTACTCCCGCGTGGCTGGGGCAATTGGGCCTCGCCGTCGGTCACGAGGATCACGGCATCGACCGGACGGCGCCGGCGCAGTTGGTAGACGCGCTTGAGCCAGTCCGTGTCCAGCTGGCCGTCTTTGCACCACAACAGCACCGCATCGGTAGTGATCTGCCAATGCTGCCCCGTACAGTCGGGCAGGAACTTGGCGATGGCTTTATCATCGCCAGTCAGTAGCAACCACGGCTGACGGTAGCGCCAGCGCCAACCATGACGTGTGCGAAGTGCGTCACGCAGTGCCGCCACCGATTCCGGAACATGCCCTCGCGATATGCCACCGGCAAACGCCTGATGTTGACGATCATGGTCCGCCAGTGCCTTTTCCGCGCGTAACGAGGCAGTCCATACAGCGACCGCTTCCAGATATTTCACGAGGAAGAGCACGACAAGAAGGCCGGCGAACAGGCTCACCTCGATCAGGATGCGCTTGTCATCCGAAAGCCCCCAACCGGTGCCTTCGAACCAGACAGTCACGCCTGCGACCACAAAGACAATAGATACGGCTATGCCAATAAAGAATGCCACAGGCAACGGCTTGTTCTCATTCATGGTTATGTCCTGCACAGAAGGGCAATCAAGTCACTGCCCTGTTGTGAAAGAATCAGTTGCGGCTCCCCTGTGATCAATGCGTGTTCCGCAGCTAGGGCTACGGCCATCCAATCTCCAACGCCAGCACAATTCCCGATGGTCTTGTCTATGTGGACCCATTGCCCGCCGTCGCCGAACCCGGACTTGACCGAGCGCGCAAGGTCTTCGGATAGCCCGTGATTCCAGATAGCCCTGATATGCGCGGCTTGGGCCTGTCCCCAGCGCACTGCAAGTTGGACCGTATCCTTGACCCTATCAGGAGCACTTATGGCAGGCCGATGTAGTTGCAGTGTCGACGGATTCGCATGCTGGCGAGGGACAGCGCCAGCCTGCCCCAGTAGAATGGCGACGCCCGCTTCGGCGGCGCCATTCGGCAGTAGCTCACTAACTGCATTGTGCAATCGCAGTAAAACGACCAATTGCGCTTCGCGAGGCGGGAGGCGGTCATGCCACCGGTCGATGGCGAATAGCGAGGGAGGTTCAGATGAGGCGCTGACCGCAATTTGGAGTGCCGGCGCCTTTGCCCTGATCAAGCTCTCCAGGCGTGTCGTCATCTCCGCCAGGTCTGTCATCGACTGCACGTATAGATCGACATGGAGGGCGGTACGTGCGGGCAGGTTTATCAGGCCGTTGCCAATTCGGTCGACCAGCCGCTCAAGAAGCCAGTCGCCAACTACGCGATGACGAGCGTGTTCGGTGAGTTCGTTACCCGGAAAAAAAGGCCGGTCCGGAATCTGCAGCCAGCGAGCATTGACATTCACGCCAGGATCGACTCCGCTCGGCTGGGACGCCATGCGCACAGCGCCTTCCACGATCCCTTGTGCGCGGTTTACCTGGTCGTCGCAGGAAAAACACCACGCATGCCCAAGCATGGCAAGGGGCATGCCTGCGAGCACATGGCAAGCATCCTCAATCTTCTTGCTGGCGCGGTTGGTTGCAATGGCCTGGCTCACTTGCAGGTACGACAGTCCGAGATAGCCCGACAGCAAGAACCCCCAAGCCATGACCGGAAAGCCGACCGCATACATCCCAAAACGGATCGTGTTCGTTGGCCGGCCAACGGGCCACAGGAAAATTGTCAGTGCCGTGCCCAATCCCAGCATCGCACATAGCATGACCGCCCAAAACAGCATGGATGGCCGCGGCAGGTCCGGTACCGGTACCCGTGGCGGTACTCGTGCAAAGTCGATGGGCATCTATCGGACTGTCGCTCCGCTCGACGTGGCGATCAGAACGCTCCCGCATCGGGTCTCGTCGCCATCCCGCGCCAGGGGGACGCCGGCGTCCGTCACGCTGGTGCTTCCCGACACAATCGGATTGTCACCATGGATCGGGCACGACACGAGATCTCCAACTCGCGCCGCCCTGCGGGCTTGAACCTTTATGCGGTCAGAGCCGGTCAGGATTTTGCCGCCATGGGTAGTTTTGTCGCCAACATACACTAAATTTGAAATATTTTTCATATAGACCGCGCAATCTAGTTATCGATCCCATCAACCGGCGTGACTGTCTTTATTCCTCTGAAAACCCGCGGGCTGATCGGTTGGTAAGTTCCAGGATTACAGGTGCGATTTGAAATCATCTTCCCATTCCGCTTAACATGGATTTTCGCTTGGCTCTCCTTGATACAGCACATAGTGATAGCCGCCAGAATTAAATTTCAAATGCGTGAAACTCAAACCTCCATTTGATATATCGGTAATCAAAAATCATTTTCTTGGTGGGTATGGCTTACTTGGGTATTCAAGTTCAATTTTTTCGATCTGACCAAATCGATATTGAAAATATAAATTATCCGGTGATATATTTCCGGAGGTGCATACTGACAGTATTCTCCCGTTAGATGGGAAACTGAAATACACCTCCTAATGAGGTTGGCAGAGCGAAATTTCGTCGGCCTCTAATTTAGCGCCGAACAAACTTATGCCAGCCACCAAAGTGGCTCTCGTGAGCACCGTCAAATCGATTCCCAGTTTCACTTTAAACTCCCTTTGTCATAGCCAATAGGAACCCTCAGCCATCAACGGAAAACTGATCGCGTACATTCCAACGCGAACTGTGTTCGTTGACCTACCAGCGGGTCTCGCGGGCCCACCACCAATGCCCGTCATACTGGCGCTTCCTGACACAACCGGGTTACTACTAAGGATCGAGCACGGCAAGACATCTCCACCTCGTGCCGGCCTACGCCCGGTGCGGTCAGAGTCAATCAGAATCTTGACGTCGCGTGTATCTATCCCAACGATAGAATCGAAGTTTCATATGATTTTTAAAAAACTATTTTATATTTTTAATATATTCCATCACGGAATCGGAACTCTTGTAAGAAAACGAAGTTTGCTTGCCATCCTCATATCCATCCATGCCGGCCATCGAATCATTATTTGTAATCATCTTGTTTTCTTGCAGTGCGTTATGTTGATCGGGCTTGTATGCATATATTCTATAAAAATACCCAAATGTTCCAACCCCTCTGTGATTAATAGACCAGCGAACTATAACGAATAAATTGATGTGCCCTTCCACTACCCCAAAAAACAAGGAATCTACAATCGGATCTGCCCCTTCGTGAGGATATTTTGCAAACTGCTTTTGTTCACACTCACCATTTTTTGGGCGATACAAAACAAGTTTCAACGGGTAATTCTCATCGCCTTTTTCGATGGCTACAATAGATCCCGTGTAAATTTCCTCAGATGAGAAAACTCCGCCATCACTTGATAGCGCAGGACATTTTGCCACCGTGGCAGCATGAGCAGAAATTGATATGATCAGAAGAAATAGAAAACCACATGCCACCCATCTGAAGAGGCCATCAACTCTCGTCCATGGGAAGTCCCAAAAGCGGGGCAACTCTATTGTATGCATCTCGTCTTTCCGCAAGTCCAATTGTTCCTCCATTAACTTTTTTGGTTACGGCCAGAACATTACCATCATCTGCCACAGCATTTATATTTCTGGTTACTGCCCAATAAACGAAAGCAGACTCTATCCCGTACTCAAGAGAATTTAAAAGGAGGTCCGGATTTTCAACGAAATTATGTTGATCCCCAGGAAATCGAACATTATGTTCATTATTAAAAATTTCATAATTCGCCTTAAAAGTTGTCTGAATAAGCCCACGCCCACGATACTTGTAACCGTCGCCACTAGACTCCGGGCCGTTTCCGTACCTATTTTCGTAAACGTAATTGCCAAGGTGCTCCGCATTATTGGAATAGTAGCCCGCCTCAGTCCACAGTTTCGTTCGAAGCTGTCCAAAATTGCATACAACATCATCACCAACTATGTGATATTTTGGCGTGTGGTTACCGTGAGGAACGGGCCTACATCCAAAGACCTCCTTCATTCGCCTAGAGGAATACTTAAGATCTTCACCTACATTCATAAATCCACTTTCCACAGAGATCTGCGACAGAAAATGTGCGATTCTTTTTGGGGTCGTAACAAAATACCCTTTTGCATATTTGTTCAGCGCCGGGATAATTCCCTCATGATAATCTCTTGAGCCATTCGGATTAACGGACGTTAGCATTTCAATAGTTATTAGTTGCAACTCCCTCTGGAAATTCCCCACTAGCCCAATCGGGTGAATGTGAAAAACACTCGACCCTGGCAGATCAGCCACGCCAGCCTTGACTTCATCCCACCAGACGAGCTTCTCGATCCGCTCCTGCTCCGCTTCGTGTTGCGCCTTTTGACCAGTCCGTTCTTCGATCTCGCTGACAAGCTGCTTCCATTTCTCCGGGTTCGCCCATTCGCTTTCGTGCTTGATAATCAGGCGCGACATGCGTAGTGCTCGCCAAGGGTCTTCCGCGGCGGTACACAGCTCGTCCGCAGCCCGGCTCGGGTCGCCGCTCGGGTAGAGGGCGCTGTAGACAGATGTCATCAATGGACTGAGTTTGCCGAGCGAAGCGCGTTCGGGCACGTCGGCTCCCATCCTGTAGTCGACATATGCGTTTGTCGTCGCAAAGATCGTATGCGTCTGGTCGTGCGGGTCGTCAAAGGTCTCGAAATCTACCCATTTCTGTGCGAATTCCCGCGTCACTCGGCCACCCGCAAAATTCTGCTCGCGCACCCAGCCGGAGATATCGTGGCGCAGCACATCCGCACTGTCGATCTTCCACCAGCGCAACTTCATGCCGTCACTGCCCGCGGTGGTTTCTGTGTACTGGTTCTCGGCATGCTTAGCCAGTTCGGCAAGCGCGACCACGTGGATCACGTCGGTCTGCGGTGCATCCTGTCCAGGCTGGTTGACTGCCTTGTATAGTGTTGTCCGCTTGTCCACGCGCAGAATGGTCGGATCGCTCGGCAGTCCCAGTTGCTTCCAGGCATCAGGTTGCGGTCCATTGATGCTGATCCACGCTCGCCCCCTGTCGAGGAACGTCTTTATGTCATCCCCACAGAAGGCTTCGATGTGGACCTGCCGGTTAGATGTGGGCTGAGTCAGAGAGTCGTAGCGACCAAGATGGCCAATCAACTCCCCAGCCTTGATCGGGAACGGAGGGGACGGCACGACCACGCGATCCAGCGATGATTCTGGCATCGCTCTTTCGACCACATGGCCACCATGCTCCTTGCCCAGGAAGACCCATCCGTTGACCGCCGCCGATGGCGCTGCGAATCCGCCGGCTATAGGGGGAAATACCTGAGCGCCATGCATGGCCTTGATTTTTCCCCAGTTGCCTTCGCGCTTGCTAACGGCAATCTGCGTTCCTTGTGGCAGGATACACAAGGGCGTCCCGTGCGGATGAGAAGCTCGAACCCTTAGTCCGATTTGACCAGCAGGGGGCGTTTGGCCCGCCAATGCCTGGGGCCTGTCTTGTGCAAACGCGGTGACTTTGAATTCCGGATACAAGTAAGCCGGCTTGTCTAGCGTCGCATCGGCTTCGTAGCCTGCGAGATCTTGCAGATGCATATATAAGCTGAAGAACGTGAGTTTCGTGTCCTTCGGAAACTCCATGGCGTGTCGCACTAATGCAAACCCCGTGCTGTAGGGCGCATGGATGGCGGGCCTGCCGTCTTGCGCCGGGATTTCGCTCACGGGATAGACGCGATTCAGGCGCCAGGCCACTACCTCGCCATCCGCGATGCAAAGCACGCCATGCTTGAGATCCAGTGCCTGGCCGGCGGTGGCTTCCGTCACATGAATGCCACCATGCCACATGCCTTTGCCGCTGACGGCATAGGCACCAGATGGCTCTCCCTTCAGCAGCCTATGGATTTCGTGCTCATCGGTGAAATCGACAGGGGAGGTACCATTTCCCTGCGCCTTCTTGCGGAAAGGAAAGGCGAAGCGCAACAGCTTGACTGGTGTGCTGGGTGGGTTCGTAGGGGTGGTTGTCATGGCCGTGGTCATTCAGAGAAGCCGAAGTGCATATCGCCCTTCACATCTTTCAGTGGCGCATTTGTCCAGCTAGGGAAGGTGAAGTTTCCCCCGGCTGGTCCAGACACATCGAGGTTGCCTTTGACGTCGACCTTCCCGCTCGGGCTCGCGAGTTCGATTTTCCCGTTCGCGATCTTTACGTATGCTCCGGCACCATCGCCCAAGGTGATGCCCTTGGACCCGGTAATCACTACTTCGCCGGACGACGAACTGACAACTACATCCTTGAGTGCCATCAGTTCCAGCACATCCCCTTGGGCCTGGACCTGTACCTTGCCTTTTGCCGCGAATATGCGGATGCCAAGCTTTGCAGCAAAGAGCGAGATCGTTTGACCGGCAGCCACGGTTAGACGCTTGAGCACGCCGATGTCCAGACCACGGCCAGCGGTCATAAACATCTGTGTGCGGGTGGCTAAATGCATGTCTTGACCACTCGTAATGCCAATACCTTCGGGCGCATTGGCCACGATGACCGGCCTTCGCAGGCCCACGAGTTTCTCTTCGATGAGCGCGCGCTGTTGGTCGATTTCCGCAAGCCACGCGCGAGCTGCATTGGCCGATTCGTTCAGCGAGCGCATCATGTCCACGGCTTGCCTGAGCGTTGCCTCGGCGTCCTGCATGTCCAACTGTTGCCCATTCGCTCCCGGCTGGTCGTCTGCGGAAAGGAACAGTCCCTTGCCGCCCCGGATCGCCCCCAGCCCGAGGTGCGCAACTCAAACCCCTCCCCCCGCTTTTTCTTCTGATGGTCAACGAGATACCCCAGGTTGAGCTGGGTCTTGCCATATTCGGTGGCGAGCTTGATCCCCTCCTGCCCCTCCCAGTCTTCAAACCGCAGCTTGTTGTTGCTCTGCGTGCGGATCACGTTGCGCGACAGCCAGCGGTCCTGGCTGGTAATCAGGTCCGCATGCTGGCTGTTGTGCTGCGCGCTGGCGATGTACGGCTTGTTCGGGTTGCCGTCGCGGAACGCCACGTCCACATAGGTGCCGTCGATGAGCGGGAAGTGAAAACCCGTCTGCCGCGCTCCGGCGAACGGCTTGGCCAGGCGCAGCGGCACGCTTTCCCCACCGTTGGGCCACGTGTCGAAGTCGAAATCGAAGCGGACGACGTAATGGCCGTCCTGGGTCAGGTAGGCGTACTTGTACTGGCCCGGCGAGGTGATGCGGGCGCTGAGCGTGCCGGCCATGCGCGGCCAGTTGGCTTCGTCCATCGGCAGCCGGAAGCGCCGGTCCGAGGGAATGGCCTGGTAGGTGTTGCGGTAGGCCGCATCGCGCGCGCCGGTGTGGATGACCTCGGTGATCACCTGGCCGTCGGGCGCATCTGGCAGCGCGTAGTCCATGCGCAGGATGCGCGCCGGACATAGCGCCAGCACATTGCTCTCGCCCGCGTAGACCAGTTGTCCGGCCAACTCCGCTTCGTGGCGCAATTGCGCCTCCCACTTGCCGTCCCCGAAGTCCAGGTGATGTGTGCCATAGACATAGGACTGGCCGTAGGTGGTCTTCTCGCCGCGCGCGACGTTGGCCTCGCCGGTGGGGCGCTCCCATGCCTTGTCGGGGTTGAAGTCCGCGACCCGGAACGATTCGGGGATGTTCCTGGCGCAGGTCTTGAGCGAGAACACCGTTTCCTGGCCCGATTCCAGCCCCGCCGTCTCGCGATAGGGCACCCGCAGTTCAGGCTGGTAGAGATAGTGGTCGATGTCGTCGCCGAACACGATCATCTCGCCGAATTCGCCATGGGTGAAATAGCAGTACAAGCCCTCCTGCTCCATCAGCAGCCGGATATAGTCCCAATCCGACATCTGGTACTGCATGCGGAAGGCGTGCGCCGGGTATTTGCGGCGCGTCTTGAAGACGAACTGGTGACCCTTGAGGTCGTGGCGGCGCAGGATAGCCTCGATGATCTGCGGTGCGGTCTGCTGCTGGTAGATGCGGCTGGCCCGCGTGAGCCGCAGCCGCGCGACCAGCGGCTCGACCACGATTTCGTAGCCGCGAAAATCCCGGGTCTGGCGGGTCTTGGAGAAGCGCGTGATGCAACCGGCAAACCTGCGCGGCTCGCTGCCGTCGGCGGGATCGATCACGAAGGTTGCGTCTTTGCCGAGATAGCCGGCCCGGTCAAGCTCGAGCGGGTGCGTCAGTTGGATGGTGACGGCATAAGGCTCGCCCATCCGCTCCACCGCTTCGAAGGACACCACCGACAGCGCGGCAGCGCTGGCCGTGCCGGGCACTTCTACGAAATACACCTGCCGTCCTGTGGTCAGCGTGTGGATTGCCTTGGTACCGTATGTCCTGAGGTCGTCAAAATCTTCCGCCATCGTCGTTCACTCCGTTTTCGACGTGCCGCTACGCGTGGTCCTTCGTGCCGGGTCGAATTTTTTCCTGCCGCAAATGGCAAGTGACGCCAAGTGATTTGGTGTGTGCGTTCGTGGAGCGCATCGCTGCGCTAGTCATCCAGGTGATGACACTGCAAGTCAGGCTCGATCATAGGGGCGGCGATGGCGATGATTCAATCAGAAAAATCCTATTTTTAAATATAAAATTTATAATCCAGAATTAAATGAAATTGAATTTCAAGTGAATGCCAAATAAGCAAAGATGCGCGGGTCGAATGTAGGCATATTGCAGATTCCCGCGCATTGACATTTGTTCGCAATGCGTGGTGTCCGAGCGACGCTGTCGCGCTCTCGGTGGATGGCTTTGCAGCGCGGAGCCAAAGCGGCCAGCATGGGGCATCTTCCAAGATCGGCCTGGCACATCGCTCGGCGCATGCTGTCTTTCCTGTCTTGGTCGCAGCGCCGCGCGCGCAGGTTCTGCACGAAGGCCTGGGCGGCACCGTCGAGGCCGCGTCCGGTCTGGCGCAGCAGGCCGACCTGGAGATGGCTGGCGCGGAATGCCAGCACGGTGTCTTGTGGCAGGTCCGGCACCACGCTGGGCAGGGCGCCGACGCGGATGCGCCGGTGTGCCGCGGCGACTTCGTTGAGGTCCAGACAGCGAGCGCTACGCGGCCGGCTTCGCCGTGCGCCGCGCCGTGTTCGGCAGCGCCCACGTGGAGCGCTCGCTGGCCGCGCTCACGCCGCTCTGGCTGCGTCTGCGCGCGGCAGCCGACAACAAGGTCAGCCGGAGAGAGATCAAGGAAGTCCTGCGGCAAGCCGTCATCTACTGCGGCGTGCCGGCGGCCAATTCGGCCTTCCACATGACCGCGGACGTGTTCGCGGCCATGGATGCGCAGGGGCCGTCGGCGAGTTGATCCGCGGGCCTTGGCGGCGCCACCCGCCCGCTCAGGCCAGGCAGACCTCCAGATCGACCTCGTCGATCTGCTCCGGCCGCATGAAGCGCCGGGCATAGTCCAGGTAGACGCCGGAGCGCAGGAACAGGTCGAACAGGTCCGGATCGAGATGGTGGCCGTTCTTCATCGCCACCATGATTTCCATGGCCTCGGAGAGGGTCTTGCCTTTCTTGTAGGGCCGGTCGTCGGCGGTCAGCGCCTCGAACACGTCGGCGATGGCCATCATGCGCGCGGCGGGGCTCATCTGCTCGCGCGTCAGTCCCTTCGGGTAGCCGGTGCCGTCCATCTTCTCGTGATGGCCGCCGGCGATTTCCGGCACGTTGCGCAGGTGGCGGGGGAAGGGCAGCGCGCTCAGCATCTTGATGGTCTGCACGATGTGCTCGTTGATCTTGTAGCGCTCTTCCTCGGTCAGCGTGCCGCGTCCGATCGTCAGGTTGTGGAGTTCGCCGCGGTCATACAGATGCTCGGGCGGCTTGACCGTGAACCCCCACGGATTGCCGGCCGGCAGGCGCTCGCGCTCGGGGCGCGCGAACACATGCTCGGCCTTGTCGGCCAGCAGCGGCTCGTCCGCCGGCAGCGGCGGGGCGGGCTGCGCCTCCTTGCGCCTGCGCTCGTCGCGGGAAATGCCGAGCCGGTCGTCCAGCGTGCGCAGCCACGTGCGCGAGCCGATCGCGCGCAACCGCTCGATCTTCTCCTGCGCCATGAATTCGCCGCCCTGGTTGCAGGCGGCGACGAAGGCGAACTCTTCGTCCAGCACCGCCTGCGCCGGGGCCGCCGCCGCGCGGATGGCGGCGAGGTCGGCGCCGCGCGCGCGCAGCGCCTGCTCGCACTGTTCGACGTAGGCGTCGCGCTTGAGCAGCTCGAAGCGCATGCGGATCTCGTGGATGCGGTCGTAGAGCGTCTCCAGCTTGGTCGCCTTGTCGACCACGAACTCCGGCGTGGTGACCTTGCCGCAGTCGTGCAGCCACGCGGCGATGTGCAGTTCCTCCCATTGCGCCTCGCTGAGCTGGTAGCTGGCGTAAGGGCCGCAGTCGGCGTCGCAGGCGGCGCGCGCCAGCATCTTGGTCAGCTCCGGCACGCGCTGGCAATGGCCGCCGGTATAGGCGCTCTTGGCATCGATGGCGCCGGCCAGCATCTGGATGAAGCTCTCCATCAGGTCCTTGCGCCCGCGCGACAGCAACTGGTTGTCGATGGCCACCGCCGCCGTGCCCGACAGCGCCTCGACGAAGGCCGCGCGCGACGACGGCAGGTTGTCTTCCATGCCCGTTTCCGGCAGGAACACCAGCGACAGCGTGCCCACCACTTCGTCCTGCCGGTTCTTCAAGGGCAGCGCGAGCACGCGGAAGCGCGGCGATTGCAGGCGCGCGAACAGGTGGCTGTAGGTGGCGGCCAGGGAAGGATCGTCCTGGCTGGCTTCGATGCTGACGGTGCGGCCGTCGCGCGCCGCCTGCATGGCGGCCGCGGGATTGGCCGGGTCGTTCAGCGACCATTCCTTCATGCCGGACAGGTCGCCGGGCGCGTCTCCCACGCGGATGGCGGCCGGTTCCAGCGTCAGGCCATCGGCGGCCAGCAGATGGATGGCGCCCTCGCTGGCGCCGCTGACGGAGATCGTCTCGGTCAGGATGCGGTCCAGCAGCGTGTCGAAATCGCGCTCGCTCGACATGGCATCGGAAATCTCCAGGAAGCGCCGCAGCGTCTCCTTCATGCCCAGCATCGCCGTGGCGAGGCGGTCGATCTCGCGGATGCGGCTGCGCGGATGCCCGGCAAGGCTGAAGTCGAAGCGGCGGATGGCGGCGGCCTGCCGGCCCAGCTGCTCCAGCGGCCTGGCGATCAGGCTGGCCGCCCAATGCACCAGCGGCAGCATCAGCAGCACGATGCCGGCGGTGATCAGCAGGGAGAGCTTGCGGCTGCGGATCGCGTCGGCCTGGAGCTCGTCGCGCGGCGCGGCGATGGCCAGCATCAGGGGCGCGCCGGCGGCGCTGGGCAGCGGCTCCAGGCGCGCGACCCATTCGCGCTCGTCGACGGACAACATGGCGACGTCCGCCTGCCTGCCCTGCCGCGCCCGTTGCCACAGCGCGCTCAGGACCGGCACGCCGAGCGCCGCCACCCCGACGGTCCCGGCCTCGGCCTGCCGGTCCGGGCCGCCGGCCCGCCCGGCCCTGGAGTAGGCCAGCACCGCGCCCTGCGGATTGACGATCATCAGCTCCGCCGAGGGCGTGATGTGCTGGCGCACCAGCATTTCCGACAGGTCGCGCAGGCTGACGTCGACTCCCGCTACCGCCTGGCCCCGCGCGCTGGCCATCGTGAGGCCCAGTTCCCGCGTCGTCGAGAAGCGGTAGGGGCCGGTCTGCACCACCGCGCCGCCGGCGCCGGTGGCCAGGGCGGCGGCGAACCAGGGCCGTTCGCGCGGATCGTAGCGGTAGTCCGGCTCGTCGCGCGCCGCCAGCAGCCGGAGGCCGGCGTCGTAGAAGGCAAAGCGGCCGCGCGGCTGGCCGCCGGCGCGGTCCACCGACTGCAGCAGGAAGGCGGCGCCGGCCGGCGCGCCCGGCACCACGTCGGGGTCTGCGGTGCGGAGGTCGCGCAGCAGCACGAAAGAGCCGTCGCCGGTGCCGCCGTACACCGCCGACAGCGACGGGTTGTGCCGCAGCGCGGTCGCCAGCACCGGCAACTGCGCCAGCCGCGTGGCCTGGTCGGGCGCGCTCAGCAGCGGCGTCTCGGCCAGCAGCGCGGCGGTGAGCCGCGCCGGCCGCAGCTCCGCCTCGGCGGAAGCCACCGCCTCCCGGCCAACCCGCTCGAAGGTGGTCTTCGCCTGCGCCAGCATGAGCCGCTCGCTCGCATGCCGCTCGTAGAGCGTGAGCGCCCCGTAAAGCAGCAGGACCATGCCCGCCATGAGGACCAGCAACGTGATGTAGATCGAATGCGGCGATGAAGACCCGGGCTGGCGCGCGGGGGCAGCGGCATGCATGGTCGTGATCCGAAAGGCAGCGGGTTGGCCGGTCCGCACCGGAAGCAGGAAGCGACGCCACCGTCATGACGTGCCAGCCTGGCGCGCCGGCACGCAATCATGACGGCGGCGTGAAGCGGTGGACTGATGATGTCTTTGCCACGGTGCCGCTACACAAAGGCCGGTGAAGATTCACCGGCCTGCGCATGGATCCGATTCTGTCATAGGCGTTTTTCAAATGATATGGCGCGGCGCGCATTCGCTTTTTCGCGACATCTCCGCGCCGCGCCTGCCGCGCCGGTTGCCCGGATCGCCTTGTCCCCGGGCCTCAGCAGTTGCAGTCCGGCGCCGGCGCGATCACGCTTGCGGCCGCGGGGGCCGCGGCACGGTCCCGGCCCATGGCCCGGAAGCTCCCGAGCAGCGCCAGGCCGATCAGCGCCAGGACTGCGCCGAAGCCGAAGTCCACCGGAATGCCGGCGTGGTCGACGATCCCGCCGCCAACCGACGAGCCCACCGCGATGGCCACCTGGATGATGCCGACGAACAGCGCCGAGCCGGCCTCGGGCAGGTCGGCGGTGGAGCGCTGGATCCACACGCTGAGGCACAGCGGAATCGCGCCGAACGCGATGCCCCACGCCAGCACGGTCGCCACCACCGCCGGGCCCGTTTGCCGCAGCGCGGGCATCGCCAGCAGCGCGATCATCAGCATCACGATCATCGCCGCGAGCGATGCGCCGAGGTTGCGCCCCACCGTGGCCGAGACGGCGAAGTTGGAGACGAAGCCGATGATGCCGAAGCCGAGCAGCACCAGGGTGATGCTCTGCGCGCTGAAGTCGGCGTATTGCTGGAGGAACGGGGCGATGAAGGTATAGGACGAGAAGTGCGCGCCGAACACGAAGGCGACCATGATCAGGCTGCGGCGCGAATGCGTCTGCCGCAGCAGCGCGAACAGGTCGGCCATGCGCAGGGCGGCTTTGGACGGCAGCGACGGCACCAGCATGGCCTGCGCGGCCAGCGCGATCGCCACCAGCACGCCGGTGGCCATGAACGAGGCGCGCCACGATGCCAGGCCGGCGATGAAGGTGCCCAGCGGCACGCCGATCACGGTGGCGCACGTCACGCCGGCCAGGATCATGGCGGTGGCCTTCGGCGCTTCATGGGGCTGCACCAGCCTGCCCGCCGCGGCCAGCGCGAGGGTCCAGAAACCGCCCAGGCTCGCGCCCAGCAGCGCGCGGCCGACCAGCATGACGGCGAAGGTGGGCGCGAACGCCGAGATCAGCGTCGACGCCAGCAGCAGCACCGAGAGGATCAGCAGGATAAGGCGCCGGTCGATGCGCCCGGCGCCCAGCATCATGCCGGGCGCGGAGATGGCGGCCAGGATGCCGGGCGTCGTCACCATGAGCCCTGCGGTGCCTGGCGTCACGCCGAACTCCGCGGCGACCTGCGGCAGCAGCCCGACCGGCAGGAACTCCGTGGTCACGAACGCGAACGCGCCGATCGTCACCGATCCGACCGCCAGCCACGCCCGCAGGGGCGAACTGGCGGCGGGGTTATTCACTGGGTCACCGGTGCGGTGACTGCCTTCCATCATCATGATTCTGCTCGTTGTTACGTCTGTTACGGAGATGCGGGGGCGCGCCCCCGAAAGACCGGCAACATACCACCGCCGCGCGCTTTGTGCTGGCGGCCCGCAAATACCCGCTTAATCCCGGGTCTGCGGCAGGGTCTTCACCGTATTTACACACTTGCACACTTGCACACTTGCGCGCAGGCACGTGGGCGCACGGCCCGGGGCGCGGGCCATCCTCAAGCCGTTTCCACCATCCTGATCTCCGCCAGCAGCTTCTTCAGTTCCGGCACGCAGGAGCCGCAGTTGCCGCCGGCTTTCACGCAGGCGGTGATCTCGGCAGGCGTGGTCAGGTTGTTCTTGCGCACGGCATCGCAGATCGTATTGCGCCCCACGGCGAAGCAGGAGCACACCGTGGGGCCGGCATCCACGCCCTTTTCCATCGGCTGGCCGAGCAGCAGGCCGATGCGGTCGGCATCTTCCAGGCGCTCCCTGGCGAACAGCGTGGAGAGCCAGGCGCGCGAGGGCAGCTCGGGCCGGGTGGCGATATAGACGCAGGCCTGCAGGCGGTCGTCGACCACGTGGCCGGCGTGGTAGATGCCGGCGGTGCGGTCTTCGTATTCGATCCAGTCCGCCTCCGGGTCGGTGACGCCGAGCAGCGCGCGCGCCCAGGCGGCGCGGTCGGCAACGGTCTCGCGGCCGGCGAATTCGTAGCGCTGGAACTGGCGGCCTTGCACGCGCGTCCAGTAGGTGAGGGCGTCGGCCTGGAGGTCACCGCGGCTGAGCACGAAGCCGTGCCACGAGACGCGGAATTCCTCCACATGCACCGGCGTGTGCTTGAACTCGGGCTCGCCCGAGATGGGGTCCACCACCGGGTTGACCAGCGCGCCGACGCGCGCGTCGGAGCTGAACTGGCCGTTCCAGTGGATCGGCACGAACACGCTGCCGCGCGCGATGCCGCCACTGTGCTGCACGCGCGCCACCATGGCGCCCCAGCGCGTGGAAACACGCGCCAGCCTGCCTTCGCCCACGCCGCACAGCAGGGCATCCTGCGGATGCATGTCGACGAAGGGCTCGGCGATGTGGTCGGCCAGCCTGGGCGACTTGCCGGTGCGGGTCATGGTGTGCCACTGGTCGCGCACCCGGCCGGTGTTCAGCACGAGCGGGAAGGCGTCGTCGGTGGCGTTGGAGGGCGCGCGCGGCGCGGTGGCGACGAAGCGGGCGCGGCCATCCGGGTGGGCGAAGCGGCGGTCGGCGAACAGGCGCGCGGTGCCGGCGCTGCCGCGCAGCGCCGGCGCGCTTGCCGTGACCGGCCATTGCACCGGCGCGAGCGCATCGAATTGCTGCCGGCTCATGCCGGCCAGTCCGGCGATGTTGAAGACGCGCGGCGCGTGCGCGGCGTCGTCGTCCCCGTTGCGGTAGGCGCTCAGCCGCGCGTGCTCGTCGAAGATCTCGTGCACGCCGGCATAGGCGAAGCCGCCGAAGCCCATGCGCGTGGCCACGTCGCACAGGATGCGCCAGTCCGCGCGCGCTTCGCCGGGCGCGGGCAGGAAGGCACGCTGGCGCGAGATGCGGCGCTCCGAACTGGTCACGGTGCCGTCCTTCTCGCCCCAGCCGAGCGCGGGCAGCAGCACGTGCGCGGCGTCGTTGGTGTCGGTGCGCAGCATGATGTCGGAGCTGACCACGAGTTCGCACCTGGCCAGCGCGCGGCGCGCCTGGTCGGCGTCGGGCAGGCTCACCACCGGGTTGGTGGCGATCACCCATACGGCCTTGACGCGGCCTTGCTCGATGGCTTCGAACAGTTCCACCGCCTTGAGGCCGGGCTTGTCCGCGATGGCGGGCGAGCCCCAGAACGATTGCACGATCTCGCGGTGCAGCGGCTCGGCCAGTTCCATGTGGGCGGCCAGCATATTGGCCAGCCCGCCGACTTCGCGCCCGCCCATGGCGTTGGGCTGGCCGGTCAGCGAGAACGGCCCCGCGCCGGGCTGGCCGATGCGGCCGGTGGCAAGGTGGCAGTTGATGATGCTGTTGACCTTGTCGGTGCCGGCCGAGGACTGGTTGACGCCTTGGGAGAAGGCGGTGACCACCTTGGGCGTGGCGGCGAACAGCGCATAGAAGGCGCGCAGGTCGGCCACGTCGAGCTTGCAGGCGCGGGCCACCTTGTCGGGATCGGCGCAGTCCGGGCCGGCGGCGGCCAGCGCGTCGTCGAGGCCGCTGGTGTGGGCGGCGATGAAGTCCGCGTCGGCGGCGCCGTGCTGCGCGAGGTAGTGCAGCAGGCCGTTGAACAGCCAGACGTCGGTGCCGGGCTTGACCGGCAGGTGCAGGTCGGCCAGCTCGCAGGTGGCGGTGCGGCGCGGGTCGATCACCACCAGCTTCATGCCGGGGCGCGCTTCCCTTGCCCTGGACAGGCGCTGGAACAGGATCGGGTGGCACCAGGCGGTGTTGGAGCCGACCAGCACGACGAGGTCGGCCAGTTCCAGGTCCTCATAGTTGCCCGGCACCAGGTCTTCGCCGAACGCGCGCTTGTGCCCGGCCACCGCCGACGACATGCACAGGCGCGAGTTGGTGTCGATATTGGCGCTGCCGATGAAGCCCTTCATCAGCTTGTTGGCGATGTAGTAGTCCTCGGTCAGCAACTGCCCGGAGACGTAGAGCGCCACGGCGTCCGGGCCGTGCTCGGCGACGATGTCGCTGAAGCCCCGCGCCACGCGGTCCAGCGCGTGGTCCCACGAGACCTGCGCGAGCCTGCCGTCGGTGCCGCGCACCTGCGGATGCAGCAGGCGGCCTTCCAGTCCGGTGGTCTCGGCCAGCGCCGAGCCCTTCACGCACAGGCGGCCGAGGTTGGAGCCGTGATTGCCATCGCCGGCCACCTCGACGCTGCCGTCGGCGTGGCGCGTGGCGCGCACGCCGCAGCCCACGCCGCAGTAGGGGCAGGTGGTGTCGGCGACGGTGGCTGCGGCATCTGCGGACACCCCGGCGGACAGCCCGGCGGCGGCGGTGGAGACAATGACGGGGATATCGGACAGGTTCACGGTGGCGCTCGTTTGCTGGCGGTTCGATCGGAGGCTGGCGCGGCGCTCAGGCCGCCAGCGCCTCGCACTGGGCGCGGCCGAACAGCAGCCGCTGGCGCATCGCGCCGACCGGCGCGCCGCGCTGGATCAGGTCGAAGTACCAGGGGCCGTCCTGCACGTCGCCGTACAGCACGGCGCCCACCAGGCGCCCGTCCTGCAGCACCAGCCGCTTGTAGACGCCGCGGCGCGCGTCGCGCATGACCAGGTCCTCGCTGCCTTCGCCGCCGATGAAGTCGCCGGCGGAATAGAGGTCCACGCCGGTCACCTTGAGCTTGGTGGCGGTGGCCTGCTGCACGTAGCGGCGGTGCCCGGCGCCGGCCAGGTGGGCCGCGGCCACGCGGGCCTGGTCCCAGATCGGCGCGACCAGGCCGAAGGTGGCCTGGCGGTGCTGCACGCATTCGCCCACGGCGTACACGCGCGGATCGTAGGTCTGCAGGGTGTCGTCCACCACGATGGCGCGCTCGCAGTGCAGGCCGGCCTGCCGGGCCAGTTCGATGTTGGGGCGCACGCCGGCGGTCATCACCACCAGGTCGGCGGGGATGCTGGTGCCGTCCTTGAAGCTGACGCCGGCCACGCGCTCGTCGCCGAGGATGGCGCTGGTATGCGCGTTGAGCAGGAAGCGCAGGCCCTTGCGCTCCAGCGCCTGCTTGAGCAGGGCCGAGGCGGGCGCGTCGAGCTGGCGGTCCATCAGGCTGCCGGTCACATGCACCACGCTCACTTCCATGCCCTGGCGCATCAGGCCGTTGGCGGCCTCCAGGCCCAGCAGGCCGCCGCCGATCACCACCGCGTGGCGGCGCTCGCGTGCCGCGGCCAGCATGGTTTCCACGTCCTGGATGTCGCGAAAGGCGATCACGCCGTCGAGCTGGTGTCCAGGCACCGGGATGATGAAGGGTTTGGAGCCGGTGGCCAGCAGCAGGCGGTCGTAGCGCACCTCGCGCCCCGCTTGCGAGCGCACCAGCCGGCGCGGGCGGTCGATGGCCACCACCGGGTCGCCGGCCAGCAGCTCGATGCCGTTCTGCGCGTACCACTCGCGCGTGTTGAGCATGATGTCGGCGATGGTCTTCTCGCCAGCCAGCACCGGCGACAGCAGGATGCGGTTGTAGTTGCCGTGCGGCTCGGCGCCGAACACGGTGATGTCATAGAGGTCGGGCGCCAGCTTGAGCAGCTCCTCCACCGTGCGCATGCCGGCCATGCCGTTGCCGACCACCACCAGGCGGGGCTTGCGGCTCGGGTGCATGGAGCCGGTGCTCATGCCGCCACCCAGACCTTGCCGTCATGGATGCGGGCCGGGTAGGCCGCCACGGAGTGTTCGGGCGCTTCCAGGCATTCGCCGGTGCGCAGGTCGAAGTGCTGCTTGTAGATCGGCGAGGCCACCACCACGCGCTCGCCCAGGCTGCCCACCAGCCCGCGCGACAGCACCGCGGCGTTGGAGTTGGGGTCGTAGTTGGCGATGGCGAAGACCTGCTCCGCCTCGCCCGTGCCGACGCGGAACACGGCGATCTGCGCCTTGTCCACCAGCGCGCACACGCCGGTATCGGGCACGATGTCGCGCAGCGCGCAGACGGCGGTCCAGGTCTCGGGCTGGCGGGCTTGGGTCATGCTGTTCTCCTTGGGTTGGGCGCGGGTGCGGTGAAGCGTGCGGTGGCGGGGGCGGCGGTTCAGGCGGCCTTGACGGCCACCGGAATCTGTTCGAGCTTCGACCGGCGCAAGATCCGTTCCTCGGGCGTGGCCGGGCGGATCTGGCCGCGCTCTTCCACGAACACGAGGTTGTCGTCGCGCAGGTCGCTGTTGACGAAGTGGCGGAAGCGCTTGCGCGTCTGCGGATCGGTCACGGCCCGCTTCCATTCGTCCTCGTAGGTATCCACCACGTGCTGCATCTGCGTTTCCAGTTCGGCGCCGATGCCCAGGCTGTCCTCGAGCACCACCGCCTTGAGGTAGTCCAGGCCGCCTTCGAGGTTGTCGCGCCAGGTGCTGGTGCGTTGCAGGCGGTCGGCGGTGCGCACGTAGAACATCAGGAAGCGGTCCACGTAGCGCAGCAGGGTGGCGCGGTCCAGGTCGCTGGCCAGCAGTTCGGCGTGGCGCGGCTTCATGCCGCCGTTGCCGCACACGTAGAGGTTCCAGCCGCGTTCGGTGGCGATGATGCCGACATCCTTGCCTTGCGCCTCGGCACACTCCCGCGTGCAGCCGGACACGCCGAACTTGATCTTGTGCGGGGCGCGCAGGCCCTTGTAGCGGTTCTCGATCTCGATGGCCAGGCCGACCGAGTCGTCCACGCCGTAGCGGCACCAGGTGGAACCCACGCACGACTTCACGGTGCGCAGCGACTTGCCGTACGCGTGGCCCGATTCGAAGCCGGCCGCGATCAGTTCCTCCCAGATCATCGGCAGCTCTTCCACGCGCGCGCCGAACATGTCGACGCGGGCGCCGCCGGTGATCTTGGTATAGAGGCCGTACTTCTTGGCCACCTGGCCCACGGCGATCAGGCCGTCGGGCGTGACTTCGCCGCCGGGCATGCGCGGCACCACCGAATAGGTGCCGTCCTTCTGGATGTTGCCGAGGAAATAGTCGTTGGAGTCCTGCAGGCTGGCGTGTTCTTCCTTGAGCACGAACTCGTTCCAGCAAGAGGCCAGGATGCTCGCCACGGTGGGCTTGCAGATGTCGCAGCCCAGGCCCTTGCCATGCGCGGCCAGCAGTTCGCCGAAGGTCTTGAAGCCGCCCACGCGCACCAGGTGGTAGAGCTCCTGGCGCGAATAGGCGAAGTGCTCGCACAGGTGGTTGTTCACCGCCAGGCCCTGCTTCTTCATCTCGGCCTTCATCACCTGCGTGACCAGCGGCACGCAGCCGCCGCAGGTGCTGCCGGCCTTGGTGCAGCTCTTGAGCGCGGCGATGGTGGTGGCGCCGCCGCGCACGGCGGCGCAGATGTCGCCCTTGGAGACGTTGTTGCACGAGCAGATCTGCGCGGCGTCGGGCAGCGCGTCGGCGCCCAGGGCGGGCCTGGCCTGGCCGTCCGAGGACGGCAGGATCAGGAATTCCGGCGACTCGGGCAGCTCGATCCTGTTGAGCATCATCTGCAGCAGCGTGCCGTATTCCTCGGCGTCGCCCACCAGCACGCCGCCCAGCAGGTATTTGCCGCAGTCCGACACCACCAGCTTCTTGTAGACCTGCTTGCGCTCGTCGGTGAACTGGTAGGCGCGGCTGCCGGGGGCGCTGCCGTGCGGGTCGCCGAGGCTGGCCACGTCCACGCCCATCAGCTTGAGCTTGGTGCTCATGTCGGCGCCGGCGAACTCGGCCTGGTGGCCCAGCAGGTGCTTCGCCGCCACGCGCGCCATCTCGTAGCCGGGCGCGACCAGGCCGTAGATCTTGCCTTGCCAAAGCGCGCATTCGCCGATGGCGTAGACGTCCGGGTCGGAGGTCAGGCACTGGTTGTCCACGGCGATGCCGCCGCGCTCGCCCACCGCCAGGCCGGCCGCGCGCGCCAGTTCGTCGCGCGGGCGGATGCCGGCGGAGAACACGATCATGTCGGTATCGAGATAGCTGCCGTCGGCGAAGTTCATGCGATGGGTGCCGGTCTCACCGTCGACGATCTCCACGGTGTTCTTGCGCGTGTGCGCGGTCACGCCCAGGTCTTCGATCTTCCGGCGCAGCATCTCGCCGCCGCCATCGTCCACCTGCACCGCCATCAGGCGCGGGGCGAACTCCACCACGTGGGTCTGCAGGCCCATGTCGCGCAGCGCCTTGGCGCATTCCAGCCCGAGCAGGCCGCCGCCGACCACCACGCCGGTCTGCGAGCGCGCGCCGCATTCCTGCATGGCTTCCAGGTCTTCGATGGTGCGGTAGACGAAGCAGTCCTTGCGGTCCTTGCCCGGCAGCGGCGGCACGAACGGGTAGGAGCCGGTGGCGATGACGAGCTTGTCGTAGGGCAGGATCTCGCCGGTGGACACGGCCACGGTCCTGGCGGCGCGGTCGATGGCGGTGGCGCGCGCGTTCAGGCGCAGCAGCATGTTGCTGCGCTCGAAGAAGCCGGCTTCCACCAGCGACAGGTCTTCGGCGGACTTGCCGGCGAAGAATTCGGACAGGTGCACGCGGTCGTAGGCCGGGCGCGGCTCCTCGCACAGCACGGTGACCTCGATGTGCTGCGAGCCGGCCTCGGCCAGGCTTTCCAGGAATTTGTGGCCGACCATGCCGTGGCCGATGACGATCAGTTTCATGATGGTTTTCCTTGTTCCGCGGGGCTGGGGCCTGGCTGTGCGTTCGGTTCCCGGGTCCGGCTCAGGAGCCGGCCAGCGCGTTGTCGAACAGGGCCTGCTCGCTGGCCTTGTGCTCGGCCGAGAAACGCACGGCGATGGCGCACAGGGCCGAGACCAGCGCTGCCGCGCCGAGCACGGTCAGGGTCTGCTGCAGGTTGCCGCCCAGGCCCTTCATCAGGAAGCCGGCCGCGACCGCGCCCACGTTGCCGCCGGCACCGATGATCCCGGCCACGCCGCCCAGCGCCTTGCGGTCGATGAAGGGCACCAGCGCGTAGGTGGCGCCGCACGCCATGTGGGTGAACAGGCCGAAGGCCAGCATGGCCACCACCGCCGCCACCACGCTGTGGGCCTGGGCGAACCACAGCAGGCCCAGGCCTTCGCCGAGGATCAGCACGAACAGCAGCATCGAGCGGGCATCCAGGCCACGGCGCAGGGCCGCCTTGTCCGACAGCCAGCCGCCCAGCGCGCGCGCGAACAGCGCCAGCAGGCCGAAGCTGGCGGCGGCCAGGCCGGCGCTGCCGAGCGACAGGCCGAAGTGATCCACGTAATAGGTGGCGGCCACGTTGTGGATGAAGATCTCCACGCCGAAGCAGGCGCCGTAGGTGATGAACAGCATCCACACGCGGTAGTTGGCGCTGGCGGCCGCGAAGCTGGCCCAGCCGCCTTTCTTGCCGCTGTCCACGGCGATGCCTTGCTTGCGCAGTTCGGCGAAGTCGCCTTGCGGACAGTCCTGGGTGAACTTCCAGTACAGCACGGCCATGATGAGCATCAGCACGCCCGGCACCAGCAGCGCGAGGCGCCAGCCCATGGCGTGGTTCACGCCCAGCATCAGGATCGCGCCGAGCAGCAGCGGCATGGTCGCCTGCGCGGCGCCGCCGCCGGCATTGCCCCAGCCGGCCGCCGCCGCGTTGGCGGTGCCCACCACGTTGGGGGCGAACATCACCGAGGTGTGGTACTGCGTGATGACGAAGCTCGCGCCCACGGCGCCGATCAGCAGGCGGAAGAACAAGAAGGCTTCGTAGCTCTGCGCCATCGCCACGCCCAGCACCGGGATCGCGCCGAGCGCCAGCAGGCCGGTATAGGTGCGGCGCGGGCCGAAACGGTCGCACAGCGGGCCGACCACCAGGCGCACCAGGATGGTCACCGCGACCGCGGCGATATTGATGTTGGCGATCTGGTCGGGCGTCAGGCCGAATTCGCCCTTGAGCACCGGCATCAGCGGCGCGCAGGCGAACCACGCGAAAAAGCACACGAAGAACGCCATCCAGGTCAGGTGGAAGGCACGCATCTGCGGGGTGCGCAGGCTCAGCAGTTCGATGCGGGTGGCTTTGCCGGTCATCATCACGACTCCAGAAAAACAAATGGCGTCCCGCGAGCCGGTCGTGAAGACAGGTTCAGGGGACGCCGTTGTCCTGGCGGCATCGGTGAAGACCGCTGCCGCCGTGTGTGGGGTGAGCGGGCCGCCGTTGGTCCGCTCGCGTTCCATTACGCAAGCGGTGTGCCAGCCGCGGATGTGACGGGAAGCGGGAGTTTGGAGGAGAAAGGCGGGTTCAGCGCGGGCGCCGATGCGCAGCGTTGGGGCAAGCGCCGGGGCGCGGCACGTTCATGGTGCAGTGCGGTGAGCAAGGGCGGTGCGTGGCGCTGCCCCCGGCGGCTGCGGGCTTCGGCTCAGGTGCCGGCCGGGATGCCGCCCGTGGGGGCAGGCTGGCCTTCGGCGGCGGGCTGGTCTTGGCGCGGCACGCGGCTGATCTCGATTTCATTGGGCCGCACCAGTTCGTCCATGTCGTCGACGAGCGCGGCGCGCACGCGGCGGCCCGCGGGCGTGAGCAGTTCCACCGGCCCCTGTCCGCAGGGCGCCAGGTGGCGGTCGCCCCATTGCAGCAGTCCCACGATCACCGGCAGCAGCTCGACCGCGGCGCGCGTGGGGCGGTATTCGAAGCGCTCCCGTTCGCCGGGCTCCTTGTAGCCCACCTTGCGCAGGATGCCGGCCTCGGTCAGCGTCTTGAGCCGGGCCGAGAGCACGGCAGGCGAGCATTGCAGCTGCGCGAGGAAATCGTCGAAGCGGCGGATGCCATGGAACACGTCGCGCAAGATCAGGATCGTCCACTTCTCGCCGATCAGGCTGAGCGTGGCGGCAATCGAGCAGTTCCGGAGGTCTTCGGCAGTGGGTCGCATGGAAACCAGCATAGCACCCTGACTTCGTTTGAAAAAGTCAGGGTATAGCCTATACTTCTGACTATCGAAAATGTAGTCAGGAGCCGGTGATGCCCTCGTCGCAAGAATCCGATGTCCACGCCGGCTGCCCGCAATGCGCCCAGGCCTGGCAACTGGCTGGCGGCGAGCGGGTCGTGGTGCGTGCCGTGCGCGCCGCCGACGCGGCGCGCGAGCGGGCCTTCGTGCAGGCCCTGTCGCGCGAGAGCCGCTATTACCGCTTTCTCACCGGCGGGCAGGTGGCGGACGATGTGATCCGCCGTTTTGTCCATGACGAGGACGGCCTGGCACTGGTCGTCACGGTGGATGTGGCGGGCGAGCCTGTCATCGTCGCCAACGGCAACTATGTCGTCACGGCGGCCGGCGTGGCGGAGTTCGCGGTGGCCGTGGCCGACGACTGGCAGGGCAAGGGCCTGGGCCGCCGGCTGATCGCGCGCCTGCGCGACGCCGCGGCCGGTGCGGGCCTGCGCCTGCTGCGCGGCGACGTGCTCAGCGAGAACCGCCGCATGCTGGCGCTGATGCGGGAATTCGGCTTTTCCAGCCGGCGCAACCCGGAAGACACCATGCTGCACGAAGTCACCTTGGTGCTGCGCGACGGCGCCGGCCAGGAAGCGGTGCCCGGCGCCGCCCGCGCGGCGGCAGGCTGAACCGGCTGTGCCGGCTAGGCCGGCGCCGCGTCGCGCCGGCGCGTGCCCGCCGTCACCGTGCAGCCGACCGAAGCGGTGATGATGCTGGCGATGGCCAGCCATTGTTGCGCGCTCAGCGTCTCGTGCAGGAACGCCAGCCCCGCCAGCGCGCCCATCGCGGGCTCCATGCTCAGCAGGATGCCGAAGGTCCGGCGCGGCAGGCGCTTGAGCGCCACCATCTCCAGCGAATAGGGAATCGCGCTCGACAGCAGCCCCACCGCCAGCCCCGCCAGCAGCAGCGCCGGGCTGAACACGGCGGTGCCGGCATGGGCCAGCCCGAACGGCAGCACCACCAGCGCCGCCACGGTCAGGCCCAGCGAAGTGGCCTGCCCGCCATGCGCGTTGCCGGCCATCTGGCCGAAGATGATGTAGAGCGCCCAGCCCACGCCCGCCGCCAGCGCATAGCCGATGCCCACCGGGTCCAGCATGCCCACGTTCTGCCCGAGCGGCAGCAGCAGCAACAGGCCCGCCACGGCAAACGCGATCCAGAGAAAGTCGATGGCTCGCCGCGACGACGACACCGCCACCGCCAGCGGCCCGGTGAACTCGATGGCGATGGCCAGCCCGAGCGGCACCGTGCGCAGCGACATATAAAACAGCAGGTTGGTGGCGCCCAGCGCCGCGCCGTACAGCGCGATCGCGCGCGCATTGGCCCGGCTCAGCGGCATCCGCCACGGCCGCCACACGCACAGCAGGATCAGGGCCGAAAAGCTCACGCGCAGCGCGGTGGTGCCCTGGGCGCCGGCCGCGGCGAACAGGGTCTTCGCAAACGAGGTGCCGATGCAAAGCGAGGCCATCGACCCGATCAGCGCCAGCACGGCGGCCAGGGTTGTGCTTTGTTTCAGGCGGTTCAGCGGCAATTGTCGGTTCTCGGCGGGGAAGTGCCGGCCACGGGACGCCGGCGAACCCGGCATCTTGAACGATCTCGCCGCGGCTGGCTAGGCCGTCCCCTGGCCGGGCGTCCGGCATTCGCACGGAACGACGCCGGCGCCGGTGTTTCCGGCTGCACCGTAGCGAAAAGGTGAGAAAGAGGTGGGAAAGGTGAGGCAAGGGCGGCGTCATTGCCGCCCGATGCGGTTTGCGGCAGCCCGCGGCGCTGTCTATGGTGGTGGAGGGCGCCCGCCTGCACCACCACCACCGTCTCAAGGAGACCCAGCATGGACTCTTCCGCATCCCCCCGGCGCGTCGTGGTCACCGGCGCGGCCGGCGCGCTCGGCCGCGCCGTCGCCTCGGCTTTTGCCGACGAAGGCGCGCGCCTGGCCCTGATCGACCGCGAGGCCGAAGCCCTGCGCGCGCACGCGCCGGTGGCGCAGGCCGCCGACTGGCATCTGCTGCTCGGCGCGGACGTGACCTCGCCGGACAGCATGGCGGACGCCGCGCGCACCATTCTCGACGCCTTCGGCGGCATCGAGGTGCTGGTCCACGTGGCCGGCGGTTTCGAGATGGGAGAGCCCACGCATGCGCTGAGCCGCGCATCGTGGCTGCGCATGATGGACCTCAACGCGTGGTCGCTGGTGGCCGTGACGCAGCACTTCATCCCCGCCATGCTGGCGCAGCACGCGGGCAAGGTGGTCGCCGTGTCGGCGCGCGGCGCGGCCGGCGGCGCCGCCGCGATGGGCGCCTACTGCGCCTCCAAGAGCGCGCTGCAGCGCCTGGTGGAAAGCCTGTCGCACGAAGTCCGGCAGGCCGGCATCAACGTCAACAGCATCGCGCCGAGCATTCTCGACACGCCCGCCAACCGGCGCGTCATGCCGCATGCAGACACGGCGGCCTGGGTCTCGACGGCCGCGGCCGCGCGCGCGGTGGCTTTCCTGGCCTCGGACGGCGCGCAGGCCATCCATGGGCAGCATCTGGTGCTGGACGGGCTGAGCTAGCCGGCGCCGCGCTAGCCGCGCCCGCGCTGCGCCAGCGGCAGCGTTGCCAGCCGCGCCAGCACCGCCGCGCGCATGCCCGCCGGCGCCGGCAACTGGTCCAGCAGGGCGGGCCAGCGCTCGTGCGCCATCGCCACCGCGTCTTTCACGGCGGCAGTGGCGATGCGTTCGGCGATCCTGGCCTGGCGCGCGAAATCGCGGTAGGTCTGCAGGGTTTGCGCGCGCTGCTGGCGGTCGATGGCGACGTTCTGGCCGAAGCCGGCAAAGCCGGGCAGGGCGGCCACGCTGACGATGTCGTAGGCGGGCGACAGCTCGGCGGCAATGCCGTTGCGGTACAGGAACGAGAAATTCTTGAGGTGGGCATCGCTGTTGCCCAGCAGCGTGTTGACGGCCTGCCGGAGGAAGAACTGGCGCACGTCCTCGATGCCGCGCACGCTGAGGCGCTCGAGCAGTTGCACCAGCGCGGCGTAGGCTTCGGGGCCGGCGTACTTGCGGCTGGGCATGCGGGTCAGCACCTGGCAGCCGTCCTCGGCATGCACGCGGCCGCCCGGCTCGCGGTCGAAGCGGTCCACGGCGAGGAAGTGCAGGTCCGCGCCGAGCGTCTCGGCCAGGCCTTCCACTTCGATGGCGGCCAGCGGCACCGGGCGGCAGGGCGCCACCGCCACGCCGGCGGCCTGCGCCAGCTGCATGGACACGTACTCGTTGAAGACCTGGCTGTCGTCATTGCGCGCGGGCAGCTTGGCGATCAGGTCGGAGAGGCGGCCGTGCGTGGGCAAGGTATAGCGCTTGCCGGCGTGCGCGGTGGACAGCGCGAGCTTGTTCTGCACGCCCGAGACCGAGGCCGCGCCCTCGGTGGCGCCTTCGATCACGGCAATCTCGAGGTTGTCCGCGCCGCCGGTCACGCCCACCGTGCGCACATGCGCGGGCAGCGCGTCGATCGGGGCCGGGCGCACCACCACCGCGCCGGGCAGGTCGTCGCCGGCGGCGGCCAGGATGCCGAAGTCGTCGCGGTCTTCGGCGTGCCGGCGGGTGGCTTCCAGGCGCTTGCGCAGTTCGCTCTCGGGCAGCAGGCCGGCGAAATAGGGCGGCAGCGCGCCGTTGGTGTTGTAGAGCGCCGGATGGAACGGGTTGGAGAGCACGGCGGCGGTCAGCGCTTCGTTGCCGGGGAAGGTCAGCGACAGACTCAGCGTGGGCCGCAGCGGATCGCCGCGGAACGCTTCGGCCGGCACGAAGCGGCAGGTGCGCTCGACTTCGCACAGATGCCCGCACAGCACGCCGTGCAGATGCACCTCCAGGTAACGGGGCCGCAGTCCGGGGCTCACGGTTCCTGCTCCAGGAACATTTCCACCGAGGTGCGGGCCTCGCGGTCGGGCCCGCCGTCCTTGCCTTCCAGCAGGCGCCGCACGGCCAGCAGGTGTTCGCGCGGCACCAGCACCCATTCCGCGTCCAGCGCGGCGCCGACCGCCTCCAGCGTGGAGGCGCGCACGTCGCTGCGGCCGCTCAGAACGGTGGTGAGGTTCGAGGGCGCCATGCCGATCAGCCGCGCCACTTCCGCCAAGGACGACTTGCGCGCGGCGCGGCGCGCCTGCAACTGTTCGTGGAATGATGCCATGACATAATTTTTATCGAAAACATATGTCATAGCATAGCAGGTGATTATGCTATTCCATGATTTTCTTCTGAAAATTATGCTATGGCATAACAAGTAGGCGTGTGATGCGAACGATGCAAGCCGCCTGGCAGCGGCCGGTCGGCGCCGGTCTCGGCGCCGAGGCGCAGCGCTGGGTCAGCACGCCGAGGCGCTTCGAGGCCACGTTCGCGTATTACTCGCGCCGCGCCCGGCGCGAATTGCCGGAGCGCCGATCCGCGACGGCATTGTGGCGTCGTCCTGGCCCGGGCAGGCCTACGCGGCGCGGCTGCGCGCCGCCGCCGGCTGCTCCGGCGCCTGGCGGAAGACGCCGATCTCGTCCGGCGCGCATTGCGCGATCAGCCCGGTTTCCCATGCCAGGTAGGCGCGTGCCGCTTCGTGGTTGCCTTCGTGGCGGTCGTGCACGAAGAACAGGAAGTCGATGCGCGCCGCGGCCGGCAGCGGCGCCGGCCGCACGGCCTGGGGCAGGCCGGCGGCCAGCCAGGTGTCGTAGCCCTGCGCCAGCCGGTACACGTGCGTGTAGCCGTCGGCGAGCAGGTCGTGGCCGGCCAGGCTGGCCACGTGCGGATCGCTGGCGACCAGGATGACCGGCCGGTCGTGCGTGGCGCCGAGCTCGGCGAGCGTGTGCGGCAGGCGCGGGCGGATCGACCAGGCCGCGCCGTCGGCGTGGCCGCGCCCGTACGCCGCGCTGTCGCGCAGGTCGATCACGATGGCGTCGTGCGACTCCGCATGCAGCGCGCGCAGCAGGCTGGCGTCCAGCACCGGCAGGTTGCGGGCGGGCAGGGTGCGCGGCGGCGCGGGCACCTTGAGCGCCGCGTCGACGCCATCTGCCAGCACCGCGCTTTCATAACCGAGCTGGTACAGCCAGCTCGCCACCACCGGCGCGCGCACGCCGTCGTCGTCGAACACGATCACGCGCGCGCCGCGCACGCCGACGTACTGGTCGGTGGCCTGTATCAGCTGGCCGCCGGGCGCGTGCGCGGCGCCTTCGATGGTGCCCGCGGCGAATTCCTCGGCGGTACGGATATCGAGCAGGAAGGTGGTGCGGCCGGCATCGTCGAGCCAGTGCTGCGCCTGCGTGGCGGACAGCGCGGGCAGGCCGAAGCGCTGCAGCAGCCGCGCCGAGCGCGCGCGCGCCGCGGCCAGCCCGGCGGCGTCCGGCGCCGGCGGATAGCGGCGCTGGCTGCCGTGTTCGAGCACGTGGCCCGCGAGGTACCAGCCCTGGGTGCCGTTCTCCAGCGCCAGCACGGGGTTCGGCAGGCCGAGGTTGCGCAGCGTCTGGGCGCCGATGATGCTGCGCGTGCGGCCCGCGCAATGCACCACCACGGTGGTGCGCGCGTCGGGTATCAGCGCGTCCAGGCGCAGGGCCAGCTCGCCGTTGGGCAGGCTGCGCGCGCCGGGAATCGTCATCTTCTGGTGTTCTTCGAAGGTGCGTCCGTCCACCAGCACCAGCGGCTCGCCGGCCGCGCGCCGCGCCAGCAGCGCGTCCGCGTCCAGGCGCGGCGTGTGGTGCCAGTGCTCGACCAGCTCGCCGAAGGTCTTGGACGGCACGTTGACGCCCTTGAACAGCGTGTAGCCGGCCGCGGCCCAGGCCGGCGCGCCGCCCGCGAGCAGCGTCACGTCGCCGTAGCCAAGCTGCTCCAGCCGCTGCGCGGCGCGCGCGGCCACGCCGTCGCCGTCGTCGAGCAGCACGATGCGCTCGGCCAGGCGCGGCGCCAGGCGGGCCACCTCCAGCTCGAGCCGGCTATAGGGCAGCGGCACGGCGAAGAAGGGATGGCCCTCGCCATACTGGCCGTGCTCGCGTACGTCGAACAGCGCCAGGGGCTGGCCGTCGTTGAGCCAGCCGCGCAGCGTGACGGCATCGATGGATCGGGTCATGGGAGGCTCCGGATGAGGTGGATGGCCGCCTGCTTCAGGCCGTGGCCTGCGCCGGGACCTGCTCGCTGCGGTTCATCTGGGTGGCGTTGTAGTTGACGATGCGGCCGCTCTCCGGCTCCACGCCGATGCGTCCGGTAAGCGTTTCCAGCGGGCGCCCGTAGAGGTGGAAATGCAGCGTGGGCGCATCGCCCACCACGTGGATGCTGTGGATGTCCTGCGCCAGGAAGCTGATCGGCGCGCCGGGGCGCACCACCTGTTCGCGCTCCAGCGCCAGCGTGGCGCGGGCGGGATCGCTGCCGTCGTCGGTGCGGCGGTAGACGCGGTTCAGCTCGTCGCCCTGCACGGCCACGATCACCGCCCAGGTGTCATGGTTGTGCGGGATGGTTTTCTTGCCGGGGATGATGGAGTTCAGGTAGAGCGCCGGCAACTGGCCTTCCTCGCTGAGGCGGTAGCGCGTGGAGGTGGCGGTGCCGTCGGCGGGCGGCGGGAAGTCGGCGAAGCTGAACAGCTCTTTCTTGTCGGCCAGCGCCTGCAGGGCCAGGGTGATGCGCTGCAGCGTGGCACGGTCCACGTCGTGCTGGCTGGTGAGGGCGCGGACTTCGGCGAGGGTGGTGGCGATGGCGGCGGCGCGTTGGCTCTGGATGGTCATGGGGGGGATCCTTGTTCAAATCGGCAGGCCTCCACTCTACGGAGTGCGCGGCAGCCGCCGAAAGAACAATATCGCCGATGCATATGCGGTTTTGCCGCGCGGCCGGAGGCCGGGCGCGGGCGCCACGCTTTGCATTTCCAATCGCGGAAAGATTCGTTGCGGCGGCGCATGCCCGGCTCTTAGAGTGAGGCGCAAGCCGAGCCGGGCCAGCCCCGGGGCCAGCCATCGCCGGGCCCCTTTCCCGGAACGGAGAATGCACATGAGCCAGACCCTGCACGAACGCCTGCAACCCTATCCCACCGAAAAACTGGCGGCGCTGGCGGCGCAGACGCCGCTGCGCACCAGCCTGCCGCCGATCAGCTTCAGCTGGGGCGAGCCGCGCCATCCCACCCCGCGCTTCATCGAGGAAGCGCTGGCGCGGCACGCCGGCGAGATCGGCCGCTATCCCAAGGTGCCCGGCAGCGACGCGCTGCGCGAGGCCATCGCGGCCTGGATCGCGCTGCGCCACGGCGTGGGCGACCTGGACCCGGCGCGCGAGATCGTGCCGGTCAACGGCGCCAAGGACGGGCTGTTCGGCGTGGCGCAGGTGGTGCTCGGCGCCGGCCGCCCGCGCGAGGGCGCGCCGGTGGTGCTGGTCAGCAATCCCGGCTACCAGGTGTACGAGGGCGCGGCGCTGCTGGCCGGGGCCGAGCCTTATTACATCGACACCGCGCGCGGCCTGGTGGCGGCCCTGGATGCGGTTCCCGCCCATGTCTGGCCGCGCGTGCGGCTGTGCTACCTGTGCTCGCCGGACAATCCGTCCGGGCGCGTCTACCCGCTGGAAGACTGGGCGCACGTCCTGGCGCTGGCCGAGCGCCACGGCTTCCACGTGGTCTCCGACGAGTGCTACTCCGAGCTGTATTTCGACGAGGACGCGCCGCCGCTCGGCGCGCTGGCCGCCGCGCGGGCGCTGGGCCGGGACCGCCGGCGCCTGCTGGCCGTGGCCAGCCTGTCCAAGCGCTCCAACGCGCCCGGGCTGCGTTCCGGCTTCGTGGCCGGCGACGCCGACGTGCTGGCGCGCCTGCGCCAGTACCGCAGCTATTCCGGCGGCGTGCTGAACCCCGCCGTGCAGGGCGCCAGCCTCGCCGCGTGGCGCGACGAGGCGCACGTGGTGGAGAACCGCCGCCTGTACCGCGAGAAGTTCGATTTCGCCGTGCCCCGCCTGCGCCAGGTCGCCGGGCTGGAGGCGCCGCAGGCGGGCTTCTTCGCGTGGCTCGACATCCGCGCCAGCGGGCTGGACGACGTGGCCTTCACGCGCCTGCTGCTGGCCGAACAGAATCTCGCCGTGGTGCCCGGCACCTTCCTGGCGCGCACGGTCGGCGGCCACAACCCGGGCGCGGGCCATGTCCGCATTGCGCTGGTCGCCAGCCCCGAGGAGTGCGCGCAGGGCGTGGAACGCCTCGTGAGCCTGCTGCGCGCGCTGCAGCAGGCCGCGGCCTGAGCGGCCCGCACGGCTTCGCTGCCCGGTCGCTGCCGCATCGGCCGCATCCGCCGCAACCATACGATCCCTTCTTCTTTTTTTCGCCATGACCATCACCGACCTGACCCAGACCCTTGCCGACGACGCCGCCACGGCCGCCGGCGGCCATCCGCTGGTGAGCCCGGCCGCGCTCAAGCAGGCCATCGCCGGCACCGGCGAGCTGGCCGTGCTGGACGCGCGCGAGGAGGGCGCCTTCGCGCGCGCGCACCTGCTGTTCGCCGTGCCGGCGCCGCTGGGCCGGCTCGAAACCGTGATCGACCGCCTGGTGCCGCGCCGCAATACGCGCATCGTGGTGACGGACCTGGCCGGGGACATCGCCCATGCCGCCGCGGACAAGCTGCTGCGCCTGGGCTACACCGACGTCTCCGTGCTCGCGGGCGGCACGCGCGCGTGGCAGGCCGCCGGCTACGAGGTGTTCAGCGGCACCAACGTGCCCAGCAAGGCGTTCGGCGAGGTGATCGAGCACGAGCTGCGCACGCCGTGGATTACCGCCGAGGCGCTTCACCTGCACCAGCAGCGCGGCGACAACGTGGTGGTGGTGGACAGCCGCCCGTTCGCGGAATTCCAGAACATGAGCATTCCCGGCGCGGTGGACTGCCCCGGCGCCGAGCTGGTCTACCGCATCGGCGAGATCGCGCCCGACCCCGACACCCTGGTGGTGGTCAACTGCGCGGGCCGCACGCGCAGCATCGTCGGCGCGCAGACGCTGATCAACGCCGGCATTCCCAACCGCGTGGTGTCGCTCAAGGACGGCACCATGGCGTGGCTGCTGGCCGGCTACGCGCTCGACCACGGCCAGACCCGCTTTGCCCCGCAGCCCGGCGACGCCGCGCAGGCCGCGGCGCGCGAGCGCGCGGCCCGCGTGGCCGAACGCGCCGGCGTGCGGCAGATCGACGCCGCCCGGCTGGCCGCGTTCGAGCAGCAGGCGGGCGAGCGCACGCTGTACCGCTTCGACGTGCGCTCGCCCGAGGAATACGCCGCCGGCCACCTGCCGGGCTGGCGCAGCGCGCCCGGCGGCCAGCTGGTGCAGGCCACCGACGCCTACGCCGGCACCCGCCGCGCCCGCATCGTGCTGGCCGACTGGGACGGCGTGCGCGCGCAGACCACGGCGGCATGGCTGGCCCAGTTCAGCGGCCACGAAGTGTTCCTGTTCCGTCCCGATCCGCTCGCCGTGCGCGAGGCCGGCCCCGAGCCGGTGCGCGTATTGCGCGCCTCGGCGGCCGAGGCGCCGTGGATCGAGGCGGCCTCGCTGTCCGCGCTGCAGGCGCAGGGCGGCGTGACGGTGGCCGACGTCGACAGCAGCCTGGCCTTCCGCCGCGGCCACATCCCCGGCGCGTGGTTCGCCACGCCGGAGAAGGCGGCGCTGGTGCTGGACCGCGCCGGCCCCGCGGACGTGATCGTCGTCACCTCCGCCGACGGCGTGCTGGCGCAGGCGGTGGCCGCGGAACTGCGCCGCGCCAGCGGGCGCGACGTGCGCGCGCTGCTGGGCGGCAACGCGCGCTGGCAGGCGCTGGGCCTGCCGGCCGAAGCCGCGCCGGCCGGCTCCGCCGCCGCGGCGCGCGTGCTGACCGGCGACGAGGATGCCTGGTACAGCGCCTACGCCTACGAGGACGAGAGCCGGCGCAAGGCCGAGATGCATGCCTACCTGAACTGGGAAATCGGTCTGGTGGACCAGCTCGAGCGGGATGGGGATCTGGCGGTGAAGCTGGTGGACTACAGCGCAGCGTGATCTGGCCGGTGCATGAGCCTATCGAGGGTTTGCTCCCCTCTCCCGCGTGCCGGAGAGGGGCGGGGGAGAGGGGCGGCGCAGCCACGAAGTGCGCGCCTTCACCATTCGCTGGCCCGCGCGGTGAACATGCGCGAGCGCATGTTCACCGCAACGAAATCCCCGAAGCCGCAATCACCGCCGCATACCGCGGCAAGTCTTTCGACAGCGTCGCGTCCAGCTCCTGCGCCGTCGACCCTACCACCACATAGCCCGCTTCTTCGAGCTGGCTGCGCGTGGCCGGCACGTTCAGCACGGCGGCCACGTCGCGGCTGATGCGGTCCACCACCGGCGTGGGCGTGGCGGCCGGCGCGATCAGGCCTTGCCAGCTTTCCACCGAGAAGCCGGCGGCGCCGGCCTCGGCCATGGTGGGCACCTGTGGCAGGGCTTTCGAGCGATAGGGCGTGGTGACCGCCAGCGCGGTCAGGCGCCCGGCGCGCACGTAGTCGGTGACCGCGGCGAGCGTGATGAGGGTGGCATCGATATGGCCGCCGAGCAGGTCCACGGTGGCGGGCGCGCCGCCGGCGTACGGAATGTAGTTGACCCTCACGCCGGTCTGGCGCGACAGCATCTCGTGCGCGACATGGGCGATGCCGCCGTTGCCGGGCAGGCCCAGGGTCACCTCGCCGGGTTTCCGGCGGGCCAGCGCGAGGTACTCCTGGAACGTGCGCACGCCGAGATCGGGGCGCGCCACCAGTATCTGCGGGTTGACCACCGCCTTGCTGACGCCGCGGAACGCGTGGCCCGTATCGTAGGGCAGCGTCTTGAACAGCGCGGCGTTGAGCGTCACGCCCTCGCCGCCGAGCAGCAGGGTGTAGCCGTCGGGCCGGGCCCTGGCCACCTGCGCGGCGCCCAGGGTGCCGCTGGCGCCGATCACGTTTTCCACCACCACCGGCTGGCCCCATTTCTCGCTGAGCTTGAGCGCCAGCGTGCGCGCCAGCTTGTCGGCGCTGCCGCCGGCGGAAACCGGCACCACGATGCGCACGGCGTGCGCGGGGAAGGCATCGGCGTCGGCGGGCGCGGCGTGCGCGCGCAGCAGCAGCGGGGTGCCGACGATGGCGGCAGCGCCAAGTCCGATGAAGGTGCGAAAGAGAGTGCGTCGTTGCATGACGTTGTGGCCACGGGCGTTGCCCGGACGTGTGCGGCGGAAAGAGGAGGAACAGCTTAGGAACGCACCCCGCCACCGGCCAACGAATCTTTCCGCGCATGGTTATGCGAGGCGGCCGGTGCAACGCGCCGCGCATAACGATTGCTTCTTTTATTCGTTCCGTGGCGGCTGTCGTTTGCGTACAGTTTGTCGACCGCACCGGCTGCCGCGCGCTGGCCGGCGCGAGGCATGACGACACGCATAACAACGAGAAACACACCATGACACGCACGATTTCTCCGTACTCGACGCACTCGCCGCATTCTCCGCGTTCTCCGCGTTCTCCGCGTTCGCCGCGTTCGCCGCGTTCGCCGCGGCCCCTGGCCCTTGCCGCGGCCCTGCTGGCCGGCACCTTCCTCGCCGGCGCCGCGCATGCCGACGCCACGCTCGACAAGATCCGCCAGCGCGGCAAGATCGTGGTCGGCGTCATGCTGTCCGGCAGCGCCTTCGGTTCGATCGAACCGGCCACGCAGAAGCCGGTCGGCTTCAACGCGGACCTGGCGCAGGATCTCGCCAGGCAGCTCAACGTGGAACTCGAAACGGTGCAGGTGCAGCCGTCCAACCGCGTGCAGTTCCTGCAGCAGGGCAAGGTCGACGTGCTGATCGCGTCGATGGAATACACGCCCGAGCGCGGCGAGCAGCTCGGCTACGTGCCCACGCCGTACTACCGCGTGGGCGGCGCCGTGATCGTGCCCAAACAGAGCGACATCAAGCGCTGGGAAGACCTCAAGGGCAAGACCGTGTGCATCTCGCAGGGCAGCAGCTACACGCGCCCGGTGCAGGTGGAGTACGGCGCGATCCCGAAGGGCTTCAAGGGCTCGTCCGAGTCCCTGCTGGCGCTGCGCGGCGACAACTGCGCCGGCGCCGTGCACGACAACACGCTGCTGCAGCCGCTGGTGCGCGGCAACCCGGAATGGCAGAACTACCGCATCGTGCTGCCCGAGCTGAATCCCGCGCCCACGGTGATCTGGACGCGCAAGGGCGAGCAGGACACCATCCAGGCCGTCGACCGCGTGGTGCAGGGCTGGCACCGCACCGGCTGGCTGATCGGCACCGAGAAGAAAAACGGCATCCTGCCGCCGTCGCCTTCGCTCACCGAGCTGCATGACAAGTTCAAGGGCGGCCGCACCTGATGGACGCCGCGATCGCCGCACTGATCGCGGGGGCGCGCCACATCGGCCTGAACTACGCATTCCTGGCCGACGCCTATGACCGCAGCGCCTTCGTGCACGGCGCCTGGGTCACGCTGGAGCTGGTGCTGTGCACGCTGGCCGGCAGCCTGCTGGCGGGCGTGGCGATGGCCGCCTTGCTGACTTCGCGCAGCGCGCTGCTGGCCGGCGCCACGCGCGCCTTCGTCGAGGTCACGCGCAACACGCCGACGCTGGTGCAGCTCTACTGCGCCTTCCTGGTGCTCAACATGCTGATCACCCACGCCTTGCAGGATGCGCAGCGCAGCAACCCGCTCACGCCGTTCCTGTGGGTGGTGGTGGTGCTGTCGCTGCATAAGGGCGTGTTCCACGCCGAGGCCCTGCGCGCCGGCATCGAGGCGGTGCCCAAGGTCACGCTGGAAGCGGCGGCGTCGCTCGGCTTCGACCGCCGCACGCTGCTGTGGCGCGTGCAGTTGCCGCTGGCGCTGCGCTTCGCGCTGCCCGCGCTGGTCAACAATTCGGTGGAGCTGGTCAAGGCCACCGCGGTCGCGTCGGCCATCGCGGTGGGCGACATCACCTACGCCTCGATCATGATCTGGACCCAGCGCGACAACGTGCTGGAACTGATGGTGCTGTTGCTGCTGTTCTTCGGCGTGCTGACCTGGGTGGTCAGCCGGGCCGGCAACTGGCTCGAACTCCGACTGAGGATGCCCGGCTATGGCAACCGCTGATTCAAGCCTGCCGCGCGCGGGCATCGCCTGGCCCGCGGCACGGCGCTTCGCCGGCCTGCTGTGGCTGCTGCCGCTGGCCGCGCTGGCGCTCGCGGCCAGCCGCCATCCCGACCTGGCGCGCGCGCTGGCCGGCGCGTGGCAGTGGTCGCCGGCGCTGCTGCGCGGCTTCCTGGTCAATATCGGCGTGAGCGTGCTGGCCATCGCGCTGGGCACCGCCGGCGGGCTGCTGGTGGGCGCGCTGCGGCTGTCGCCGGTGGCGTTGCTGGCGCGGCCCGCGCACTGGTACGTGCAGGTGTTCCGCAACGCGCCGTGGCTGGTGCTGATCTATTTCTCCACCTACGTATTCCCGTTCGAGATCAATGTCGGCAGCCATGTCCTGCCGTTCCCGGACTGGTTCAAGGTGGTGGTGGGGCTGGCGCTGCCGGCCAGCGCCAACGTGGCCGAGGTGCTGCGCGGCGCGGTGCAGTCGATTCCGCTCACGCAGTGGGAGGCGGCCAGCTCGATGGCGTTCTCGCGCTGGCAGATCCTGCGGCTGATCATCGTGCCGCAGTGCGTGCGGCGCATGCTGCCGCCGTGGATGAACCTGTATGCCACCTTGACCATGGGCACCGCGCTGGCCTCGCTGGTGGGCGTGCACGACCTGCTCGACACCGCGCAGATCGCCAGCAATACCGTCAACCAGACCGCCTTCACCGTGCTGATCTACTTCGTCGTGATGGCGATGTTCTTCGCCTGGTGCTACCCGATTTCGCGCTTCACCCGTTTCCTGGAACAAAAACATGCTGTTGCCTGAACATGCCGACGGCCCATCGCTGGCCGCGTCGCCTGCACCGACGGTGCAGGCCGCGCCGCTGGTTTCCCTGCGCGACGTGCACCTGTCCTTCGGCGGCAATGCGGTGCTCAAGGGCATCGATCTCGAAGTGCGGCGCGGGCAGGCGGTGTCCATCATCGGGCCATCCGGCTCGGGCAAGTCCACCATCCTGCGCTGCATCACCGGCCTGCTGGAGCCGCAGCAGGGCAGCGTGACCGTGGACGGCGTGGCGGTGCGCGAGCTGCGCGGCGAGGCCGACCGCATCGCGCTGCGCAAGCGCGTGGGCTTTGTCTTCCAGCAGTACAACCTGTTTCCGCACCTGACCGTGCTGCAGAATCTCACCATCGCGCCGCTGCGCGTGCTGGGGCGCGGCCGCGCGCAGGCCGAGGCCACCGCCATCGAGCTGCTGCGCAAGGTGCGGCTGGCCGACAAGGCCGGCGCCTATCCGGGCGAGCTGTCCGGCGGCCAGCAGCAGCGCGTGGCGATCGCGCGCGCGCTGGCGATGGAGCCCGAGCTGATCCTGTTCGACGAAGTCACCTCCGCGCTCGACCCCGAAACCGTGGGCGAAGTGCTGACCGTGATCGGCGACCTGGTGGCGGAGGGCCTGACCTGCCTGCTGGTCACCCACGAGATGCGCTTCGCCGAGGAAATCAGCGACGAGGTGTATTTCACCGAAGGCGGCCGCATCGTCGAGCACGGCCCGGCGCGCCGCATCTTCAGCCAGCCGGCCAGCGACCGCACGCGCGCCTTCCTCAACCGCGCGCTCGGCGCCCAGGCGCGCCCGCCGGTCGATCCGCCGGCCGATCCTTTCGTCGCCAGCTTCGACAAGCTGCGCTTCGCCATCTGAGCACGCACACCCGCGTTTCCAACCGATCACCATGAGCCACCATCGCGATACCCAGCTGATCCACGCCGGCACGCCGCCGCTCACCGACGGGCACGGCCCGGTCAATGTGCCGGTGGTGCGCACCAGCACCGTGCGCTTCGAGAACAGCGCCGCCTATGCGGATATCCGCGCCCGCCACGCGCGCGGCGAGCGCGTCAGTTCCTACGGGCGCCAGGGCATGGCGACGCACCACGCGCTGGAGGACGCGCTGGCCGCGCTCGAAGGCGGCAGCCGCACCTTCCTGGCGCCGTCCGGGCTGGCGGCGATCTCGCTGGTCTTCGTGGCGCTGCTGTCGCCGGGCGACCACGCGCTGGTGGCGGACAGCGTCTACGCGCCGGTGCGCCGGCTCGACCAGTCGCTGCTGCGCCGCCTCGGCATCGAGCTGACCTATTTCTCGCCGTCGCGGGACGACCTGGAGACGCTGATCCGCCCCAACACGCGGCTGCTGTACCTGGAGTCGCCCAGCTCGCTGCTCTACGAGGTGCTGGACCTGCCGCGCCTGGCGCAGATCGCGCACCGGCATGGCGTGACGGTGGCGACCGACAACACCTGGGCTTCGGGCCACCTGCTGCAGCCGCTCGCGCTGGGCGTGGATGTGTCGGTGCTGGCCTCGACCAAGTACGTCAGCGGCCATTCCGACCTGATGCAGGGCGCGGTGGTGGTGAAGGACGCGGCGCTGGCGCGGCGTATCGCCGAGACCTACGACGGCTTCGGCCTGGCCATCAGCGCGGACGATGCCTACCTCGCGCTGCGCGGCATCCGCACGCTGGCGGTGCGGCTGGCCCAGCACCAGCGCAACGCGCTGGCGGTGGCGCAGTACCTGGAAGGGCACGAGGCCGTGGGCCGCGTGTTCTATCCCGCACTGCCGTCCGACCCGGGCCACGCGCTGTGGCAGCGCGATTTCTCGGGCGCCAACGGGCTGGTGTCGTTCACGCTGCCGGGCGCCGATGCGGCGGCCGCGAACGCGCTGGTCGACGCGCTGGGCCTGTTCGGGCTCGGCGCTTCCTGGGGCGGCTACGAAAGCCTGGTGCAGGTGGCGGCGCCGGAACGGCTGGCCGAGCACTCCTACTGGCGCGGCACGGAGCCGGTGATACGGCTGCACGTGGGGCTCGAGGCGGCGGCCGACCTGATCGCGGACCTGGAGCAAGGCCTGGCCGCGACCCAGCGCCAGGCGCTGCCGCGCGCGGCGGCCTGATGACGAAAAAAAGGGAGGCGGGGCCGGGTCACGGTGTCGCCCGCCTCCAAAGAAGCCGGCGTCATCGTGCGCCGGCTTCCAGTACGCAGTCCAAGTACGCTCAAGTACGCAGCGTGGCTCGCGGGCGTGCTCAGATCGCCCAGCCTCCCGCGTAGAACACCGCCAGCGCCAGCGCGATGCCCACCGTGCCGGCATTGAGCTTGCGGAACTCGCCGGCCACCACGCGGCCGATCACCAGCGTGCAGAAACCCAGCATGATGCCGGTGACGATATTGCAGGTCAGCACGATGAATACCGCGCAGACCAGGCCCGCCATCGCGTCGACCATGTCGTCCATATGCAGCTTGCCGACGCTGGAGAGCATCAGCAGGCCGACATACATCAGCGCCGGCGCGGTGGCATAGGACGGCACCAGCGCGGCCAGCGGCGAGAAGAAGATCACCGCGAGGAACAGCAGGCCCATCACCACGGCGGCCAGGCCCGTCTTGGCGCCGGCGGCCACGCCCACGCTCGATTCGATGTACGCCGCCGCGGGCGCGCCGCCGAAGAACGCGGAGAAGATCGAACTGAGCGAATCGGTGGTCAGCGCGCGGCCCCCGTTGGGAATCTGGCCCCGCTCGTCGAGCTGCCCGGCTTGTCCCGCCACCGCGCGAATGGTGCCGGTGGCGTCGAACACGGCGGTCATCACCAGCGCCAGCACGCTCGGCAGCACCGCCAGCGAGAGCGCCCCCCTGATGTCCATCGCGCCGATCAGCGAGGCATGACCGGGCGCGCTGAGCGCGGGCAAGGCGAATACTCCGCCGAACCTGACCGCGGGGTCGAAGGCCAGTCCCAGCGCCGAGATGGCCACGATCACCAGCAGGATGCCGCCCGGCACGCGGCGCCGCTCCAGCCCGAAGATGGCCGCCAGGCCGAGGATCGACATCACCACCGGGAAGGCGGTGATCTTGCCGAGCGAGACCGGCAGGCCGGCGCCGGCGTTCTTCACCACCAGGCCCACGTCGTTCGAGGCGATCAGCAGCAGGAACAGGCCGATGCCGATGCCGGTGCCGTGCGCCACGCCGGCCGGCAGGTTGCGCAGGATCCATGCGCGCACGCCGGTGACGGAGATCGCGGTGAACACCACGCCCATCAGGAAAATCGCGCCGAGCGCCACCGCCGGCGAGAGGCCCTGGCCCAGCACCAGCCCGAACGCCGTGAACGCGGTCAGCGAGATGGCGCAGCCGATGGCGATCGGCAGCCGGGCCCACACGCCCATCAGCAGCGAGCCGAAGGCGGCGGTCAGGCAAGTCGCGACGAACACCGCGCTGGTGTCGAAGCCCGCCTTGCCGAGCATGCCCGGCACCACGAAGACCGAATAGACCATGGCCATGAAGGTGGTCACCCCGGCCACGGCCTCGCGCCGGCCGGTGCTGCCGCGCGCGCTGATCTGGAAGTACTGGTCGAGGAATCCCTTTACTTCGATGGCTTCGATGGCTTCGATGGCTTCGATCGCATCGATGGCCCTGGCCTCGGCGGCATCGGTGCCGGGCGCGGCGGCACGGCCGGGGAATGGCTGCTCAAGCATGGCGGAGTGTCTCCTTTGTGGTGCGCCGGCGCGGTGGCTGTGCACGCGCGGCCGGGCTGTCTCGCTTCGTTTTCGTCGTCGCCGGGCAGGCAGGCGCGGCGGCACGAGCCCGCGGCTTGTGCCGCGCGCTGCACTGCATTGCCTGCGCTACGCGGGTGCCGGCCGCATGTCCGCCACTCCGTGCTGGCGGCCGCGGTCCGGCATGGCGAAGACTAAGGGAGACGCGGCGCTTCCCCATACGCGGCGGCGCATGGCGGGCATTGCGGTTTTTATATGAGGGGAGGATGCCGGTCGGCGGACGAGGCTGGCATGCGCTTCGTGTAGCGCCGCCCCGGTTCAGATGCCGCTTGCGGGCTCCCCTCTCCCGCTGCGCGGGAGAGGGGAGACAATCGCCGGTGATGCAGCCGTCGTCAGTCGTCAGTCGTCCCGAACTCCGCCAGCAACGCCTCGCGGTGCTGGTCAAGCCGTGGCGCGGCCGCGAAGGCCGCCGGCGCGGCGCCGACCTTGACCGGGTTGCCCGCCAGCGTGATCGGGCGGTCGTCGCCGATGCTGGCCTGCAGCAGCATGCCGCGCGCCTGCACGTGCGGGTCGCGCACGATGTCGGCCACGCTTTGCAGCGGGCCGTGCGGCACGCCGGCGGCTTCGAGGCGGCCGGACCACGCCGCGCTGCCGGCATGCGCCAGCAATGCTTCGAGGCAATCCTTCAGTTCGGCGTGATGCTGGTTGCGCGCGGCCACCGTGGCGAAGCGCGGGTCGGCGGCCAGCGCCGCGTCGCCGAGCGCGGCGCACAGCTTGCGGAACAGGTTGTCGTTGCCGGCGGCGATGACGATGAAGCCGTCGCCGGTGCGGAACATGTCGAACGGCGTGATGGACGGATGGCGCGTGCCCAGCGGCGCGGGCACGGCACCGGTGGCGGCGTGGCGCGCGATGGCGTTTTCCAGCAGCGCGACCTGGCAGTCGAGCATGCCGATATCCACGCGCTCGCCCAGCCCGGTGCGGCTGCGCTTGAGCAGCGCGGACTGGATGCCGATGGCCGCGTACAGCCCGGCGCCGAGGTCGCCGATGGACACGCCCACGCGCACCGGATTGCCGCCGTTCTCGCCGGTCACGCTCATCAGCCCGCCCATGGCCTGCACCACCATGTCGTAGGCGGGCCGCTCGCGGTACGGGCCGGTCTGGCCGAAGCCGGAGATCGAGCAGTACACCAGGCGCGGGTTGGCAGCGTGCAGCGCTTCCCAGGTGAAGCCGAGCTTTTCCATCACGCCGGCGCGGAAGTTTTCCACCAGCACGTCGGCACCGGCGATCATGGCGGCCAGCACGGCGCGGTCGCGCGGCGCCTTGAGGTCGAGCGCGATCGATTCCTTGTTGCGGTTGACCGAGGCGAAGTACGCGGATTCGCCATCGACGAACGGTCCCACGTGGCGCGAGTCGTCGCCGCCGTCGGGGTTCTCGATCTTGATCACGCGCGCGCCGAGGTCGGCCAGCATCATGGTGCAGTAGGGACCGGCCAGCACGCGGGTCAGGTCCACCACGGTGAAGCCCGCGAGCGGGAGGTCTGCGGCATTGCGATTCATCTTGCTCCTTGGGGAAAACCTGGAAATTCAGTCGATGCGGGCGCCGCTGCTGAGCGTAAGCTCGGTCACGGTCTTGCCTTCGCGCAGCGCGAACTGCTTGAACTCGGCCGGCGAGGCGGACGGCGAGACCTCCTCGCCGCGGCTGGCCAGCCGCGCGCGCAGGTCGGGCCTGGCGAGCGCCTTGGCCGAGGCGGCGAACAGCTTCTCGATCACCGCGGGCGGGGTCTGCGCGGGCGCGAACAGGCCGTACCAGTTGGTCACGTCGTAGCCCTTGATGCCGGCCTCGGCGATGGTGGGGTAGTTGGGCAGCACCGGCGAGCGCGTGGCCGAGGTCACGGCGATGCCGACCACCTTGCCGGTATCGATGACGGCCTGCACCGAGGCCGGCGTGGCGAAGGTGAGCTGCGCGTCGCCGGCGGCCACCGCCTGCGCGGACGGCGCGCCGCCCTTGTACGGCACGTGGGTGAGCTGCACGTCGGCGAGCTTGGTGAACTGCACGCCGGCCAGGTGCGTGATGACGCCGTTGCCCGAGGACGAGTAGTTGAGCGTGCCCGGATGCTGGCGGGCCCTGGCCACGAGGTCCGCCACGCTGCCGATGCCGGAAGCCTTGCTGACCGCCAGCAGCAGCGGCGACACCGTCAGCCGCGTGATCGGGGCGAAGTCCGCGGGCTCGTAGCGGATGTTCTTGTACAGCACCTTGTCGCCGCCCATCACGCTGGCCGTGGCGATGTACAGCGTGTAGCCGTCGGGCGGTGCCTTGGCCACGGTTTCCGCGGCAATGGTGGTGCCCGCGCCAGGTTTGTTGTCGATGATGACTGGCTGGCCCAGTTCCTTCGACAGCGCGTCGCCGTACAGCCGCGCCACGTTGTCGGCGCCGCCGCCGGCGGGAAAGCCGATCACGATGCGCACCGGCTTGGACGGGAACGCGTCCGCGGCCAGCGCCGGGCCGGCCAGCGCGCAGGCCATCATCAACAGCAAGGTCGGGTGCCGCTTGGTCATGTTTGTCTCCTTTCCTGGTTTGTCCGCGTTCGTCGCGGTTTTTTCGTTGCGCGCGCCTACCTGCCGGTGAACACGGGCGGGCGCTTCTCGCGCCACGCGGCGGCGCCTTCGCGCAGGTCCGCCGAGGCGCCGGCCTGCGCGATCGCGCGTTCCAGCGCGGCGGCGTCGAGCGCGCCGCGCGCGATCTGGTTGAGCGCCTGCTTCATGCCCAGCAGGGCCAGCGGCGCCATGCCGCAGAGCGTGGCGCTGAGCTGGTCCACGCGCTGCGCCAGCGCGTCGGCGGCGACGATCTCGGTGAGGAAGCCGGTGCGCAGCATCTCGGCGGCATCGAGCCGGTCGGCGGCCAGGAACAGCCGCTTGGCCGTATCCACGCCCAGCCGGCTCACATAGCGCTCGAGGCCGCCGCGATAGAAATGCAGGCCCAGCCTTGCCGCCGGCATGAACATCTCGCAATGAGGCACGCCGACGCGGAAGTCGCAGGCCAGGCACAGATCGGTGGCGCCGCCGTACACGCCGCCGTTGACCGCGGCGATGGTGACCGGGCGCGCCGCTTCGATCAGGTCGATCAGGTCGCCGAAGGCCGGCGCGCCGGCGCTTTCCGCGGTATCGGGGCTGGCCAGCGCGCCGATGTCGTAGCCGCTGCAGAAATACTTGCCGGCGCCGGTGAAGCGCAGCACCAGCACCGACTCCATCGCATTGACGGAGTTGATATGCTCGCGCACTACCTGCAGATCGCGCGGACTCAGCCGGTTGGCCAGTTGCGGGCGATCGAAAGTGATGGTTGCCGTGCTTTCTTCAACGCGGAGCTGCGGTTCACCGTAGTTTTGCATATAAGATTGATGTTTAGATATATCAAATGCGATTCTAGATATGCCAAAAGAGCCGTCAAATCGAGGTTTACCCGTGCAGTCGCTCCAGGACCGCATCCGCGAGGCCATCGAGGCCGAGATCCACGCAGGCAAGCTCAAGCCCGGCTCGCAGCTCGACGAGCGCGCGCTGGCCGAGCAGTTCGACAGCTCGCGCACGCCGGTGCGGGAGGCGCTGCTGATGCTGGCGGCGCAGGGCCTGGTGACGATCGCGCCGCGCGCGGGCATCTTCGTGCACAAGCCCACGGTGGCCGAACTGGTGGCGATGTTCGAGACGCTGGCCGAGATGGAAGGCGTGGTGGCGCGGCTGGCCACGCAGCGCATCGCCGGGGCGGGCCGGGCCGCGCTGGCGGCGGCTTTCGAGCAGGGGCGCGCTTATGTGGAGGCGGCCGACACGCCCGGCTACGTGGAGGCCAACCGCGAATTCCACGACGTGCTCTACCAGGCCAGCGCCAATCCTTACCTGGCCGAGCAGATCCGCATGCTGCGCCGGCGCCTGGCGATCTACTGGCGCCAGCGCGGACTCATCAACGCCGCGCGCGTGCCCAGCTCGTTCCGCGAGCACGGCGCGATCGTGGAGGCGGTGCTGGCGGGCGACGCGGACGCGGCGGCGGCGGCCATGCGCGCGCATATCTCGGCGGGCGGCAAGGCCGTCGCCGACCTCGTGCTGCTGGCGCAGGATGCCTACGACGAGGCCGCGGCGCCGTAGAACGCGCCGCGCCGGCAACTGGTAGCATCGCAGGCAGCTTGCCGGGCGGCCCCGTGCCGCCCGGCATTGTCTTCAACGCAGTGTTCCCAGGTGTCCCGCTCCGTGTCCCACGACTTCTACTTCTACGAACCCGCGCGCGGCCACGGCCTGCCGCACGATCCCTTCAACGCCATCGTCGGCCCGCGCCCGATCGGCTGGATCTCATCGCGCGCCGCCGACGGCATCGTCAATCTCGCGCCGTACAGCTTCTTCAACGCCTTCAACTACACGCCGCCCATCGTGGGTTTTTCCAGCATCGGCTACAAGGACAGCGTGCGCAATATCGAGCAGACCGGCGAGTTCTGCTGGAACCTCGCCACGCGCGCGCTGGCCGAGCCGATGAACGCCAGCTGCGCGGCGGTGCCGCCCGAGGTGGACGAATTCACGCTGGCGGGGCTGACACCGGTGGCCTCGCGCGCGGTCGCGGTGCCGCGCGTGGCGGAAAGCCCGGTCTCGTTCGAATGCAAGCTCACGCAACTGATCCAGCTCCAGGGCGTGGACGGCCACAAGGTGCCGACATGGCTGGTGCTGGGCGAAGTGGTGGGCGTGCATGTGGAGAAGACGCTGCTGAAGGACGGCGTCTACGACACGGCCGCCGCCCGGCCGATCCTGCGCGGCGGCGGCCCCGCTGACTACTTCGAGATCGCGCCCGAGGCGCTGTTTCGCATGCGCCGCCCGGGCTGAGGGCGCGCGGGAACGGGCCTGCCGGCCCGCCGGAGGGTGGGGGTTTTCAAATCTCTCCTTGACATACAGACCTGTCTACTTAAACAATGTAGACAGACTTGTATCATTTTTGGCCTCACCCCCAACCCCCGACCACCCCCAGCCAGGAGAGAACCCATGTCTCAAGCCGAATCCCGTCCCCCGTTTCCCCCGTTCACCCGCGAGACCGCCATCCAGAAAGTGCGCGGTGCCGAAGACGGCTGGAACAGCCGCGACCCCGAGCGCGTGGCGCTGGCCTACACGGTCGACAGCGCATGGCGCAACCGCGCCGAGTTCGTCAACGGGCGCGAGGCCATCGTCGGCTTCCTGGCGCGCAAGTGGCAGAAAGAACTCGACTACCGCCTGATCAAGGAACTGTGGGCCTTCGACGGCAACCGCATCGCGGTGCGCTTTGCCTACGAATGGCATGACGATTCCGGCAACTGGTATCGCTCCTACGGCAACGAGAACTGGGAGTTCAACGAGGCCGGCCTGATGCAGCGCCGCTTTGCCTGCATCAACGACGCGCCGATCAAGGAAACCGACCGCAAGTTCTTCTGGCCGCTGGGCCGCCGCCCGGACGACCATCCCGGCCTGAGCGACCTCGGCCTGTAAGGCGCACATTGCCGCCGCCGCGATCCCGCGGTGGCGGCCGCGTCCCGCTCCTTCCCTCGCTAGCGCGTTTTCACGTTCCCGCGCGCCGCGCCTGGCCGTGCCCCGATACTTGTTCCGCCATGTATCAGCTCATGTACCGGACATCCCGTTTATCCCGCCGCGGCGCCTGCCTATAGTTCGCGTGTGCCGCCGCTGGAGGGCGGCCCGCCGGCAAGCAACCTGAAGGAGGCAACCATGTCCGTGGAACAACGTATCGCGTCGCTGGGGCTGACGCTGCCGGCGCCGCCGCAGCCGCTGGGCAGCTACACGGCGGTCAGCGAAGCCGGAGAACTGCTGTTCGTCTCGGGGCAGTTGCCGCTGCGCGACGGCAAGCTCCTGTACCAGGGGCAGGTCGGCGGCAAGCTGACGCCGGAAGACGGCCGGCAGGCCGCGCAGCTGGCCGCGCTCAACGTGCTGGCACAGATCCGCGCGCACCTGGACGGCTTCGGGCGGCTGGTGCGGATCGTGCGGCTGGAGGGGCATGTCAGCAGCGCCGAAGGCTTCTTCGGGCAGCCGGCCGTGCTCGATGGCGCGTCCGACCTGTTCGCCGCGGTGCTGGGCGACAAGGCCGGGCATGCGCGCGCCGCGTTCTCGCAGACGCAACTGCCGGCCAATGCGGCGGTGATCCTGGTGGCGATCGCGCAGATCTCGCAGATCGCGCCGGATGCCACGCCGGCGCGGCAGGCCTAGCCGGCGAACTTGTCGACCAGGAAGTCCACCAGCGCCCGCACGCGCGACGACATATGCCGCGCGTGCGGGTAGAGCAGCACGAAGGGCCGGCTGGCGCCGCCGAACTGCGGCAGCAGCTCCACCAGCCGGCCGTCGCGCAGATCGTGCTCCACCACGAAGCGGTAGGTCTGGAACAGGCCCGCGCCGCTGCGCGCCAGCGTGACGCCGCCGAGTATGTCCTCCGCGCAGCCGTAGCCGCCGCTGGTGGCCACCTCGGCCGTTTCCCCCTCCTCGCGGAACAGCCACGGAATGCGCCGGCCGCTGCTGGGCAGGTCGAACTGGATGCAGTCGTGCGCCTGCAGCGCATCCAGCGTATCGGGCACGCCCGCGCGCGCCAGGTAGGCGGGCGCCGCCACCAGCACCAGCTCGGCGTCCTCGAGCTTGCGCGCGATCAGGCTGGAGTCGTCCGGCGCGCGGCCGCGTACCGAGAGATCGAAGCCATCGTCGGCGAAGTCCACGTTGCTGTTGCTGATGTGGGTCTCGATCTCCACTTGCGGATAGCGCGCGCGGAATTCGGGCAGCACCGGCAGCACGCGGTAATGCGCGTACGGCGTGGGCAGGCTGATGCGCAGCAGGCCGGCCGGGCTGGCGTGCTGGCCGGTGGCTTCCCGCTCGGCATCCACCAGTTGCGCCAGCGCCCGGCGCGCCCGCTCGAAATACGCGCGGCCTTCGTCGGTCAGCCGGATCTGCCGCGTGGTCCGCACGAACAGCCGCACGCCGAGCCGTTCTTCCAGCCGCGACACCGAGCGGCTGACCGCCGCCGGCGTGACGCTGGCCGCCACCGCCGCGGCGGTGAAGCTGCTCAGTTCCGCCGCCAGGCAGAACAGCTCGATGCTGCCGAGCTGCAGGTCGTCGAACTGGCGTTTCATGCCGGCTTCAGCCGGCTTCGCCGGTTGCCTGGCTCAGGCCTGCCACCGCCTGCTTCATTTCCGCCTGCAATTGCGCGACCAGTTCCGCCGCCGGCAGGCCGCGCGACAGTTGCGCGGCCTGGCCGGCCCACTGCGCGGCGAAGCCGGCGCTGCCCTGCGCCTTGGCCGCGGCATGGAGCGCCTTGCCGGCGTCGTAGGCGATCGGGTAGTCGGGGACCGGCGGGCAGTCCGGCGCTTCGCCCAGTCCGGTCAGCCGGTTGACGATGCCGCGCGCGGCGCGCCCGGAGATGGAGCGCGTCAGCGTGGTGCGGATCGGCTGGCCGGCGAGCAGGGCGGTGCGGTAGGCCGCGTCGGCGGCGCTCTCCGGGCACGGCACGAAGGCGGTGCCGAGCTGCGCCGCCTGCGCGCCCAGCGCCAGCGCGGCGACGATGCCTGCGCCATCCATGATGCCGCCGGCCGCCACCACGGGCAGCGTGGTGTTGTGCACCAGCAGGCGCACCAGCGCCAGCGTGCCGAGCCGCTCGTCGCGCGCTTCGGGGTCGAAGATGCCGCGATGGCCGCCGGCCTCCACGCCCTGCGCCACGATGGCATGCACGCCGGCGTCGGCCACCTGGCGGGCCTCTTCCACGCTGGTGGCGGTGGCCATCAGGAAGATGCCGGCCTCGCGCAGCGCGGCGATCCACGGCTGCGGCGGCAGGCCGAAATGAAAGCTCACCACCGCCGGACGCTCTTCGAGCAGCATGGCGAACATGGCCTCGTCGACCACGAAGCTCTTGTAGATCTCGCGCAGCGCCGCCGGCGGCGTGGCGCCGAACTCGGCGAAGCTCGGCGCGAGATAGGCCAGCCAGCGCGCCTCGCGCGCGGCATCCGCGATGGCGGGGGCGTGGCAGAACACGTTGACGTTGAACGGCTTGCCGGTCAGCGCGCGGGTCTCGCGGATCGTCTTGCGGGCGCCCTCGGCATCCAGGGCGCCGACGCCGAGCGAGCCCAGGCCGCCGGCATTGGAGACGGCCGCGGCCAGCGCCGGCGTGTTGATGCCGGCCATCGGTGCCTGGATGAGCGGCACGGCGAGGCCGAGCCGCGACAGCAGCGAGCGGGGTTGCGTGGCGCAGGTGGGGGCGTTCATTGCGGGGCTCCTTCGGAAGACAGGGACATGCCGGCCTGCGGCGTGCGCAGGAAGATGACGGCGGCGGCACCCAGCAGGGCGGCCGCGGCGGCAGACAGCGGGCCATTGAAGCTGTGACTGTGGCCCATCAGCGCGCCGGACGCCAGCGGTCCGGCGACCTGCCCGATGCCATAGGCGGAAGTCATGGCGGCGAGCAGGTTGAATTTCACGGCGTGGGCCACGCGCCTGGCCGCCGGCATGGCGATGGTGACGGTGCCGACGAAGGTGCCGCCGACCAGCAGCGCGCTGGCCAGGTAGGACCACGCCGAATGGCTGAGCGCGGGCAGGATCACGCCGCCTGCCTGCACCAGCAGGTTGAGCGCCAGCGCGCGCCGCGTGCCGAGGCGCCCATGCAGGGCGTGCCACAGGTAGCACGAGGGCGCCGCGCCCAGGCCGAACACGGCCCAGACGTGGATCGGATCGACTTGCCCGAGCGCGTCGCGCACGAACAGCGGCAGATAGGTGGCGGTCACGATATAGCCGAAACCCGCCAGGCCGTAGCTGGCGATCAGCGGCCACGGGCCCGGCCCGCTGGCCGCGGCGGCGGCGGCGCCGGCCGCCTCAGCCGCCTCGGCCGCCTCGGCCGCGCGCGCCGGCGGCACGGAACGGCTGCCGAGCTGGCGCCAGGCGGGCAGCGCCAGCGCCAGCGCGCCGGCCGCCAGCACTACCCACAGCGCGGGGCTGTGCCAGCCAGCCAGGTTGCCGGCGGCGATGGCCTCGGCCGAGAGCAGGATGCCGGTGCCCACGCCCGCGAACAGCAGCGGCGCGCCGTGCGGCTGGCCCACCAGCTGGAACAGCCACACCGAGGCCGCCACCAGCGCGAGGGCGCTGAAGAAGCCGGCAACGAAGCGCACGCCGGCCACGAACCACGGCGCGGCGGGCAGCGCCAGCACCAGCAGGCACAGGACCGTGCCGGCCAGCGCGATGCGGCACAGCAGCGGCGTGGCGCGCGGCGACAGGCGCGTCACCGCGAGCGCGCCGGCCAGGTAGCCCGCGTAGTTGGCGGAGGCGGCCAGCGAGCCGGCGCCCACGGTCAGCAGCCCGTCGCGCACCATCAGCGGATACATGCCGGTGAAGGCGAAGCGGCCGAAGCCCATGCCCACCGCCAGCACCAGCGAGGCGGCCAGCGCCGGCAGCCAGGGCGCGCCGTCGCCACCAGACAGGGCGGCGCGGGCGGGTTGTGCCTCATTCATGTTGCAGCTCCCGCAGGAAGGCCTGGCAAGCGGCGGTCGCGAAGCCCTGGCGGCGCACCAGGAAAGTATGCGCGGTGCGCACCGGCACGGTCTGCAGCGCCGCGGCGTCCGGATGCAGCGCGAGCAGCGAGCGGGGCACGATGGCAACCGCCGAGCCGGCCGTGACGCATGCCAGGATGGCGTGGTACGAAGCCAGTTCCAGCATGTTGAGCGCCGGCCGCGGCCCCTCGCCGCTGCCCAGCCAGGCCTGCGCGCACAGGCGGTAGGTGCAGCCGCGCGAGAAAGTGGCCAGGCTGCGCAGCGTCAGGTCCTGCGGCGTGCGCACCGGCGGGTGGCTGGGCGGCAGCACCAGCAGCAATTCCTCGGAGAACAGGTAGGTGCCTTCCAGGCCGGGACCGAGTTCGTCCATGTCCAGCGTGTCCGGCGCGCCCTCGCCGGGGTGCGCCACCACCGCGCAGTCGACGCGGTGCGCCAGCACGGCGTCCACCAGCGCCTGCGTGGTGCCGGTCTGGATCTCGATCTGCACCTGCGGCCACTTGCCGTGGTAGCGCGCCAGCGGGCGCGGCAGCCGGGCCGCGGCGGAGCTTTCCATGGTGCCCACGCGCAGCCGGCCGGTGGGCTCGTCGGCGCGCATCGACTGGCGGGCCTCCTCGGCCAGCGCCAGCAGGCGCTCGGCGTAGCCGAGGAAGCGCTGGCCCTGGGGCGTGAGCGTCATGCGCTTGCTGTCGCGCAGGAACAGGGCCACGCCGAGCTCCTCCTCGAGCTGCTTGACGCGGGTGGTGACGTTGGACTGCACGCGGTCCAGCGCCTTGGCGGCGCGCGTCACGCTTTCTTCGCGCGCCACCGTCCTGAAGATTTCCAGCTCGGCCAGGTCCACGGCAAGTCCTTGTTCGGAGGAAGGTGAATGAAGTATGTTCTTAAAAAGAGAACATATTTTCGTTAACTATCATTTATGGGGATGATGAAGTCAAGAAAACCTTGCCGCGCGCAGGGTCTGCGGGCGGATGCCTTTGCCCGGCGCACGCGCCGGTTCAGCGGCGCCGGGATCGCGGGGCGGGGGCGTAGCGCGCGCGCAGGGTGTCCAGCAGCAGCGGCAGCGCCGGCGCGGGATTGCCCGGCGCATGGGCCAGCGCCACGCCGATGCGCAGCACCGCGGCTTCCTTGAGCGGCTTGTAGACCACGCCCGCGCGCGCCATCGCCTGCAGCGAGGCCGGCACCAGCGCCACCCCCTGGCCGTCGGCGATGAGCCCGAGCAGCACGTGGTGGTCCGCCGGCTCGGGCACGCGCGGCGGCGCGAAGCCGAGCGCGCGGAACAGCGCCTCGTAGTGGTCGAAGTAGGCGGGGTTCAGGCGCCGCTGGAACCAGAACAGCGGATCGGCCTGCAGTTCCAGGATGGAAATGCGCTTGCGCCGGGCAAGCCGGTGCGTGGCCGGCAGCGCGGCCACCAGCGGGTCGTCGAACAGGTGCTCCACGTGCAGTTCGCCGGTGCTCGACGGCAGGCCGATCAGCGCAGCGTCGAGCGCGCCGCGCCGCAGGTCGGCGATGGATTGCTGGGAGATCTGCCGCTTCTGCAGTAGCCGCACGTCCGGTGCCCGCGCCTGCAGGGCCGGCGCCAGCCAGGTGAACAAGGCGGCGTCGACCACCGTGGTGATGCCCAGGCGCAGCCCGGCATTGCGCCGCGCGCGCTTGCGCGCGCGTGTCAGCAGGGCATCGGCGCCGGCCAGCAGCGCGCGCGCCTCGGGCAGCAACTGGCTGCCGGCCGGCGTGAGCGCCACGCCGTTGCGGTCGCGCTCGAACAGGCGCGCGCCGATGGTTTCCTCGAGCGCCTGGATCTGCCGGGTCAGCGGCGGCTGGGTGATCGACAGGCGCTCGGCCGCGCGGCGAAAGCTCAGCTCGTCGGCCACGGCCACGAAGTAATCGAGTTGCCAGAGTTCCAGGCGGGGCGGCATGCGGGGTACTTGGAGGGTTGCTGATACGCGCAAGGTATCACGCCGAAGGCATTGGCGGCACGCGGGCGCGCTCGCTAAGCTTGCCTCACCTCTTCACCGAACCAAGGAAAAGCATCCCGATGAACCCGCACACCCAGGCCCTAGGCCGCGCGCAGCTTGCCGCCATCGAAGGCAGCGCCGATGCCTCCATCCTCGACGCGCTGGACGATATCGCCCCCGATCTGGCCGGCCTCGCCATCGGCTTCGTCTACGGCGAGATCTATCCGCGCGCAGGCCTGTCGCTGCCGCAGCGGCAACTGGTCACCGTGGCCGCGCTCGCCGCGATGGGCGGACTCGAGCCGCAACTGAGGTTCCACCTGGCCGGCGCGCTGAACGCCGGCTGCGAGCCGGTTGAACTGGTCGAGGCCATGATCCACCTGGCGATCTACGCGGGCTTTCCGGCGGCGCTCAACGGCGTCGCCGCGGCAAGGACGGTCTTTGCCGAGGCCGGGATCGCAGTGGCGGCTGCCGCGCCGCTGCCGGCCGCCGCCGGCTCGCGCTACCAGTGCGGGCTCGACCGCCTGCGCGAGATCGACGGCGAGGCCGGCGTGCGCGTGATTGCCGCGCTGCAGGAAATCGCGCCGGACCTGGGCCGCTTCATCGTCGAATTCGCTTTCGGCGATATCTACACGCGGCCCGGCCTCGGGTTGGTCAGCCGCGAGATGGTCACGGTGGCCGCGCTGGCGGCGATGGGCTCGGCCACGCCCCAGCTCAAGGTGCACATGCACGGCCTGCTGAACGTCGGCGGCACGCGGGCGCAGCTCGTGGAAACCATCATCCAGGTGGCCGCTTATGCCGGCTTTCCGCGCGCCATCAACGCCGCGCTGGCGGCGAAGGAGGTCGTGGCCGCGCGCGCGCAGGCCGGCGGGCACTGAGTGCGGCCCGGCCGCCTCACCGCGCCACCCCTTGCCGGGCATCGAGCAGCTCGGCCACCCAGTCGATGAAGACCCGCACCCTGGCGCTCAGGTGGCGGTTGCGCGGATACAGCGCGAGCATCGGCAGCGTGCCGGCGTTCCAGTCCGGCAGCACCGGCACCAGGCGCGCGCTGGCGAGGTGTCCGCGCACGACGCCGTTGCGCGGGCTCTGCATCAGGCCCATGCCGGCCACGGCGGCGGCGATGTAGGTGTCGGCATCGTTGGCCGCGACCCAGTGCGGGCGGCTGATTTCATGCGTCTCGTCGCCGCGCCGGAAATCGAACGGGAACACGCGGCCGGTCTTGGCCGAGAAGAAGTTCACGAAGCGGTGGCGGTCGAGGTCGGCCAGCGTGACGGGCATGCCGTAGCGCTCCAGGTAGGCCGGCGCGGCGCAGGTCACCACCTCCATCTCTCCCAGCCGCCGCGCGGCCAGGCTTTCGTCATGCACCAGTCCGCCGCGGATCACGCAGTCCACGCCCTCGGCGATCAGGTCCACCGGGCGGTCCGAGCTGCCGAGTTCCATCGCCACCTGCGGATAGCGCGCAAAGAAGTCCGGCAGCGCCGGCGCGATGACGTGGCGGCCGAGCGCAGCCGGCACATCCACGCGCAGCCGGCCGGCGGGCATGAGCACGGCGCGCCCGAGCATGGCTTCGAGTTCGTTCATCTCCTGCAGCATGGCGAGCGCGCGCTGGTGATAGGCCATGCCGTCGTCGGTCAGGCTCAGCCGCCGGGTGGTGCGGTGCAGCAGCCGCACGCCGAGATGGCTCTCCAGGTCCTGGACGATAGTGGTGACGCGCCCCTTGGGCAGATGCAGCGCGGTGGCCGCGCGCGAGAAGCTGGCCAGCTCGACCACGCGGACGAAGACTTCCATGGCTTTGAAGCGGTCGATGGACATGGCTCGATTGTTTTCGAATAAAGGAACAGTGATTTCTCCATTCGGCAGTTTATACGTATTGATGCGCACAATAGACTGCCTTCACCCATTCACGAATGCGAAGGAGATTCACATGAGCACGTCTTCCCGATCCGCCAGCATCCCCCTGACCCCGCTCGGCGCGCATGGCCCCCGGCAGGTGTCGGCGCTGGGCCTGGGCTGCATGGGGATGTCCGACTTCTACGGCGGCAGCGACCGCGGCCAGAGCATCGCCACCATCCACGCGGCGCTGGATGCCGGCATCAACCTGCTCGATACGGGCGATTTCTACGGCGCCGGCCACAACGAGATGCTGATCGGCGAAGCGCTCAAGGGCCGCCGCGGGCAGGCGCTGGTGTCCGTCAAATACGGCTCGCTGCGCTCGCCGGACGGCAACTGACTGGGCATGGACGGACGCCCGCAGGCGGTGAAGAACTTCATCACCTACAGCCTGCAGCGGCTCGGCACCGATCACATCGACATCTACCGCATGTCGCGGCACGACCCGGCCGTACCGGTGGAGGACACCATTGGCGCCGTGGCCGACCTCGTGAAGGCCGGTTACGTGCGCCATATCGGCCTGTCGGAAGTGGGGCCGGAAATCATCGAGCGCGCCCACAAGGTGCATCCCGTCAGCGACCTGCAGATCGAATACTCGCTGCTCAGCCGCGGGCCGGAGACCGGCATCTTTCCGCTGCTCGGGCGGCTGGGCATCGGGGTGACCGCCTACGGCGTGCTGTCGCGTGGCCTGATCGGCGGTTCGCGGCCCACGGGGCCGCAGGATTTCCGCGCCCACCTGCCGCGCTTCACCGGCGAGAACCTCGGCCGCAACCAGCAACTCGTCGCCGCCCTCGGGCAGGTGGCACAGGAGCTGGGCGCGACGACGGTGCAGGTGGCGATCGCCTGGGCGCTGGCCAAGGGCCGCGCGCTCGGCGTGCAGATGGTGCCGCTGATCGGCTCGCGCTCGCTGGCCCAGCTCGATGGCGCGCTGGGTTCGCTGCGGCTGTCGCTGTCGGCGCAGGACATGGCCCGCATCGAGCAGGCCGTGCCGCGCGAAGCCGTGGCCGGCACGCGCTACGGCGAGGAACAGATGGCGTTTCTCGACAGCGAGCGCTGAGCCGGCGCGGCTGTCACCCGGCGTTCCTGGCCAGGGCCGGCCGCGGCGGCCGGGAAGCGTCCGGCGGCCCGGTGTGCCGCGCCGCGGGCGCCGGCCGCGCCAGCATCTGGCGGATCGAGGCGAGGTAGCGGTCGCCGACCTCCCGCGTGGCGCGGTTGGCCTGGGCCCGCAGCGAGCGCCGCGGCGGCGGCGTGACGTTCAGGCTGCGGCAGATCGTGGACAGGTAGGGCTTGCGTTCGCCGGTCAGCCGCTGCGCCGCCGCCGCGACGGCCGCGTCGCCGACCCGCGCGCGCAGCCAGGCCAGGACCTGGCGGTCGTATTCGTTCTGCACCCGGACCAGATGTTCCATGAAGGGCTCCCAGTGAGTACTGTTCATGCATACAGTAACTGTAAATATATACAGTAATCTGGGATTTTCAAGGAATGGCTCCGATTTGTGCCTTCTCGATTGCTTTGAAGGGAAGGGGTGCCCGCCGGCTCCGGGATCGCCCGGCAGGGCCCCGTTCTCAAGGGTTGATGTACGCCGTTTTGACCACCGAATAGAACTCGCGCGCATACGATCCCTGCTCGCGCGGGCCGTGGCTGGAGTGTTTCCGCCCGCCGAACGGCACGTGATAGTCGAGCCCGGCCGTCGGCGTGTTCACCATCACGAGGCCCGAGCGGGAATGCCGCCGGAAATGCTGGGCCTGCTTCAGGGAAGCCGTGCAGATGCCGGCGGACAGGCCGAATTCGGTGTCGTTGGCCAGCGCCAGCGCGTGGCCGTAGTCGTCCGCCTTCAGCACCGATGCCACCGGGCCGAATACCTCTTCCCGGTTGATGGCCGACGACGCGGCGGCCTTCAGGACCAGCGCCGGCTCCATGAAATGGCCCCGCGTGGGGCGCGTCAGCACTTCGCCGCCCCACACTTCGGCGCCGTCTTCCCGCGCGGCCTGCAGGTAGCGCTGGTGGCTGGCGAGCTGCCGTTGGTTGACCACCGGGCCGATCTGCGTGGCGGGGTCCAGTGCATGTCCCACCCTCAATTGCGCCATGCGCTCGCGCATGGCGGCGAGGAAGGCGTCATGGATGCCGCGCTCGACGATCAGCCGCGACGAAGCGGTGCAGCGCTGCCCGGTCTGGAAGAAGGAGCCGTTGATGGCGTTTTCCACGGCCGCGCCGAGGTCGGCGTCGTCCAGCACCACCAGCGGGTTCTTGCCGCCCATCTCGAGCTGCAGGCGCGTGCCGTTGCCGGCGCACTGCGCCCGGATGGCGTGTCCCGTGGCCACGGAACCGGTGAAGCTGATGGCGTCCACCTGCGCGGACGCAGCCAGCGCCTGGCCCACCACGGCACCCTGGCCCAGCACCACGTTCAGCACGCCGGCGGGCAGGCCGGCTTCGCGCAGTACGCGGGCCAGCGCGAAGCTGCAGCCGGGCGCGACCTCCGAAGGCTTGAGCACGATGGTGTTGCCGCACGCAAGCGCCGCGGCGATCTTCCACGCGGGGATGGCCACGGGGAAATTCCACGGCGTGATCAGGCCGACCACGCCGACCGGTTCGCGGGTGACCTCGACGGTCATCCCGGGCCGCACCGAAGGCAGCAACTCGCCGCCCGGGCGCAGCGCTTCGCCGGCGAAGAACTTGAACACCATGGCTGCGCGGGCGACCTCGCCGATGGCTTCGGGCAGTGTCTTGCCTTCCTCGCGCGCCAGCAGCGCGCCGAGTTCCGCGCGCTGCGCGAGCAGGCGGGCGCCGGCGCCGTCCAGGATGTCGAAGCGCTGCTGCGGCCCGGACCATGCCCACTCGTCCAGCGCGCTGCGGGCCGCGTCGATGGCTTGCGCGGCCAGCGTTTCGTCGGCCTCGGCGTATTCGCCGACCACCTCCGACAGGTCCGACGGATTGTGCGTGACGATGGTCTGGTCCGAGTCGACGAAATCGCCGCCGACGCAGTTCAGGATCTTGTCCATGCTGTTTTCCCCTTTGGGATGTTCATTGCCGGATGTTCACTGCCGCGGCGCGCGGCAGGCGGGCCTGCGGCGTGATCTGGGCCGGGTCGACGCGCAACTCGATCAGCGCGGCGGTGTTCCGGGCGCGGGCGCGCTCCCAGGCGGCGGCGAAATTGCCGGCGTGCGTCACCAGCTCGCCATGCGCACCGAACGATTGCGCCAGCTTGACGAAATCGGGGCCTTGCAGCCGCGTGGCGACCTGACGGCCCGGGAAGCGTTTTTCCTGGTACATGCGGATCGTGCCGTACATGCCGTTGTTGACCACGATGACGATGATCCTGGCGCCGTACTGCACCGCCGTGGCCAGCTCCTGCGCATACATGAGGAAGCAGCCGTCGCCGGCGAAGCAGACCACCTCCCGCTCCGGATGGCGCAGGCTGGCCGCGATCGCCGCCGGCAGCCCGTAGCCCATGGAGCCGTTGGTCGGGGCCAGGCAGGTGCCGGGCTGCTTGTACGTGAAGAAGCGGTGGACCCAGCCGGTATAGTTGCCGGCGCCGTTGGTCACGATGCCGTCCGCCGGCAGCTTGTCGGAGAGGTGCTTGACGACATCGGTAAGGTTGACGCCGTCGAACTCCGGGTCTTCGGCGGGTGCCGCGGAAAACCGCAGGTACTGTTCGCGCGTGGCGCGCGTGTGCCCGGCCCACGGCGCGGCGGGCTCGCCAGGGTGCGCGGCGACGGCCGCTGCCCACGCCGAAGGGGCGCAGCAGACCGGCAGTTGCGGCGCATAGACCCGGCCCAGGTCCTCGTTCGCGGGATAGACGTGCACCAGGAATTGCGCGGGATAGGGCAGCTGCAGGTAGGTGTAGGCGCCCGTCGATACGTCGCCGAGCCGCGTGCCGACGGCCAGCACGAGGTCGGCCGAGCGGAGGCTGTCGGCCAGCGCCGGGTCCACGCCCAGGCCGAGGTGCCCGACGTAGCACGGATGGCGGTTGTCGAACATGTCCTGGTGCCGGAAGGTGACGGCCACGGGCAGTTGCCAGGCTTCGACGAAGCGCCGCAAGCTGTCCAGCCCTTCGGGCGACCAGCCGGTCCCGCCGAGCAGCACGAGCGGGCGCTGCGCCGCGCGCAGGCGCGCGATGACCTCGTCGACGTCGCGCGGGTCAGGCGCGCTGCGCGGCAGCGTGTCGTGGAGCGCCGCGGCGCTCCGGCATGGCATGGCCAGCACGTCCTCGGGCAGCGCGATCACCACCGGACCGGGCCTGCCGCTGCTGGCGACATGGAAGGCCCGGTGCAGGACTTCCTCGAGCCGCTCGGCGTCGTCGAGTTCGGTAACCCATTTCGCGATGGAGCCGAACATGCCGCGGTAGTCGATTTCCTGGAAGCCGTCGCGGCCGCGCTCGCCGGATGGCACCTGGCCGACGAACAGGATCATCGGCGTGGAATCCTGTTGCGCGATGTGCACGCCGATGGCGGCATGCGACGCGCCGGGACCGCGCGTCACGAAGCAGATGCCGGGTTTGCCGCTGAGCTTGCCGTCGGCCTCGGCCATGTTGGCCGCGGCGCCTTCGTGCTTGGCGACGATGACGTCGATGTCGGGGTAGTCGTACAGCGCATCGAGCACGTCCAGGTAGCTCTCGCCCGGGACGCAGAAGATGCGCTCCACGCCGCGCCGGTGCAGCGCGTCGGCGAGCGCCTTGCCGGCGCTCACTGTCGCCGTGGTATCTGTGGGATTGTTTTCCATTTCCATGGCCTGGTAGGTGGCGGGTGCGTTCATGGCTTAGTTCACGCCGTGGCCGAGATGGGCACGGAAGCGGTTCTTGAGATAGACGCCGTCGCGCGCCGGCAGCGCCCGGGGCAGGTTCTCGGCATGGACCGGGATGCGGAACAGGCGCGGACCGGTGCCGGCCCTCGTCACTTCTCCGGCGATGCCGCGCAGGTCGTCGGCCGCGGTCACGCTGCGGGCCTCGGCAAAGCCGGCGACGGCGGCCATGGCAGCGAGGTCGACGCCAAGGCCGGCGTGGCTGCGCTGCATGCCGGTTTCGCCGAAATGCCCGTTGTCGAGCACGGCGATGGACAGGTTCGCCGGCTTGCCCACGGCGATGGTCGCCAAGCCGCCCAGCCCCATGAGCTGCTCGCCGTCGCCGGTGATCACCAGTACGGGCCGCCGCGGATACGCATATGCCAGGCCGAGCCCGGTCAGCGCGGCGCCGCCCATGGCGCCCCACAGGTAGAAGTTGGCGTCATGGTCGCCCGCGGCGAAGACGTCGTAGGTGGCGGAGCCGAGCCCGGTCACGACCAACAGGTCGCCGCGCTGCGCGAGCAGGATGCGGACGGCTTCGCGCCGGTCGAATGCCGCGGCCGGCTGCCTTGTCGGCCGCGCTGCTGTGTGCTCCATCGTCTGCGCCGCCGTCTGCTTTATCGGATCCATTTTTTTCTGCCCAGGAATTGCTGCGAAAGAATGACTGCGACGGCCATGTCGCCGTCGAAAGCCAGCGTGAGCGCGGATTCGAGCGCGGGCTCGAGGTCGTCTTCGCTTTCGATCCGGATCGTGTGCACGCCCATCAGTCCGAGCGACGCGTCGGTGGCCCGGCCCATCGGAACCTGCCACGGGTTGAATTCGGCCCATTCGCCGCGCATGGTGATGATGGTCAGGAACGGGAAGCGGCAGTTCGATATCAGGGATAGCATGTTGATGCAGTTGCCCACGCCGCTGCTCTGCATCAGCAGGACGCTGCGCTGGCCGCCAAGCCACGCGCCGGCGGCCATCGCCACGCCTTCTTCCTCGGTCGTCAGCACGGTCGCTGCGATGCCGGGGTCCGCTGTCATCAGGTTGATCAGCTGGGTATGGCCCGCGTCGGGCACATAGCTCATCTGCGCCACGCCTGCGGCTTTCAGCATGCCGTAGAGCCGATGCGGCCAGCTATCCTTGCCGGCCTCTTTCTGTGAAATGTCGTCGGTTGCCAAAGCAAACTCCATGACTTGCCATCGTTGAAAAAAACGCCTTGCCGCTACTGCGCCACGAAGCCGGCGCTCTGCCCGACCTTGGTCCAGCGGTTGAGCTCGTCGGCGACGAACGCCTGCATCTCCTGCGGGCTGGAATGCGTGGCGGTCACGCCCAGCCGCGCGAACTGGCGTATCACGGCGGGGTCCTGCAGCACTTTCCTGGCCGCTTCGTTGAGCCGGGAAACGATCTCGGCGGGCGTGCCGGCGGGCGCGCTGAGGCCTTGCCACGACGAGGCCTCGAGCGGGATGCCGAGCTCGCGCAGCGTGGGAATGCCCGGCAGCAGCGGCGAGCGCGCCTCGGACGTGACGGCGATGCCGTTGACCTTGTCCGCCTGGAGGAAGCTGCTGGCGCTGGACAGCGAGGAGAACATCAGATCGATCTCGCCGCTGAGGATGCCGCTCAGGGCTTCGGTGTCGCCCTTGTAGCGAATGTTGGTGGAGACCACGCCGGCGTTCTGCTCGAAGGCCGCGTTGAGCAGTTCGAACGAAGCCCCGCCGGAGCCGAAGTTGAGACCGCCTTTCTTTTCCTTCGCCTGCCGCTGGAGCTTGGCGATGGTGTCCTTGCCGGCGTCCTTGGCGCTGACCAGCACCATCGGCTGCCTGGAGATCATCGATACCGAGGTGAAGCTGCGCAGCGGGTCATAGGGCAGCTTGGCGAACGCCACGCGGTTCACCGCGAGCGTCGAGATATTGCCCACCATCAGGGTGTAGCCGTCGGCCGGCGCGCCGGCCACGGCCTCCGCGCCGATGGCGCCGCTGGCACCGGCCTTGTTGTCCACCACCACGGGCTGCCTGAGCTGGTCCGCGAGCCCGCGGCCGAAGATGCGCGACACGGTATCGGTGACGCCTCCCGCGGGGAACGGCACCACCAGCCGTATCGGCCTGGACGGATAGGCCTGCGGCCACGCGGCGGGTGCCGCCGAGGCGCACAGGGACCCTGCCAGCAGCAGGAAAGCCAGCTTGTGTTGCATTGTCTGTCTCCTTGTCTTTTTTGAGGTGCCACGGAACGACACTGCGCTCGTCACGCACCGCGCCGGGTGCGGCGCGGCTAGCGGATGACGAACGGATTCCCGGCCGGCGCGCCGATGTTCATCCACACGCTTTTGGTCTGCAGGTACTCGCGGATCGCGCCGATGCCGTTTTCGCGGCCCAGGCCGGAGTCCTTGTAGCCGCCGAACGGCGACATGTAGCTGACGGCGCGGTAGCTGTTGACCCACACCGTGCCCGCCTGGATCTGCGCCGAGACGCGGAACGCGCGGCCCATGTCTTGCGTCCAGATGCCGGCGGCAAGGCCGAAGCGGACGTCGTTGGCGATACGCACGGCTTCGTCCTCGGTGTCGAAGCGGATCACGCTCAACACCGGGCCGAAGACTTCTTCCTGTGCGATGCGCATGGAGTTCTTCACGCCGGTAAAGACGGTGGGCTGGACGAACCATCCGTCCTGCGCGGCACCTGTGGCGGCGAGCCGCTCGCCGCCCAGCATCAGCCGCGCGCCCTCGGCTTTCGCCACCTCGATGTAATGCAGGATCTTGTCGAGCTGCTGCCGCGTGGTGACCGGGCCGACCTGGGTGGCCGCGTCGGCGGGGTGGCCGACCCGGGCGGTGCGCGCCAGCGCCAGCAGCCGCTCGACGAATTCGTCGTGGACGGACGACTGGACCAGTACCCGCGAGCCGGCGATGCAGGTCTGCCCGGTGGCGGCAAAGATGCCCGAGATGCAGCCATTGACCGCGGCCGGCAGGTCGGCGTCCTCGAAGACCACGTTGGGCGACTTGCCGCCGAGCTCCAGGCTGACATGCTTCAACTGGCCCGTGGCCGCGGCGCCGATATGCCTGCCGGTTTCGTCCGAGCCGGTGAACGTCACCTTGCTGACGCCCGGGTGCGCCACCAGCGCCGCGCCTACCTCGGCGCCGAGTCCCGTCACCACGTTGACCACGCCGTCGGGAAAGCCGGCTTCCTTGAACAGGCGCACGAATTCCAGCGTGGATACGGAGGCGAACTCGGAGGGCTTGATGACCACGGTGCAGCCGGCCGCCAGCGCGGGCGCGATCTTCCACGCGGTGAGCAGCAGCGGGGAATTCCACGGCGTGATGGCGGCGACCACGCCGAGCGGTTCGTTGCGCGTGAAGTTGAAGAAGCCGGCTTTGTCGGTGGGGATGACGGTGCCTTCGACCTTGTCGGCGAGGCCCGCGTAGTAGTAGAACCACTGGGGCACGTATTGCAGCTGGGCATGCATCTCCGCCATCAGCTTGCCGTTGTCGCGGACTTCGGTTTCGGCCAGCGCGCGCGCTTCGCGCGCGATCAGGTCGCCCAGGCGGTGGAGCAGCATGCCGCGGCCGCTGGCGCTCAGTCCCGCCCATTGCGCGGAGCCGAAGGCGCGGTGCGCCGCCGCGACCGCGGCCTCCACGTCCTCCGGGCCGCCGCGGGCGATGCGAGCCCAGGGCTGTCCCGTGGCCGGGTCGCAGGTGTCAAGCCATCGGCCTTCCTTGGCGGCGGTTTCCTTGCCGTCGATGTACAGCGGGTATTGCCTCATCTCCATTTCCCCAACGTGCTGACGCGTGGATGTCAGGGGAAAGTGTAAGAATGGCGGGTGCGCGCGTGTATCGCCCGTTGCACATAGCACCTATAAGGGCCTTGCATAGCGGGCGCCGCGGCGGGGCGCGGGCGGTGCTAGATCCGGCCGCGGAAGCGCTTGGCGTCGACCAGTACGTCGGCGGCCAGGCGCCCGCTGTCGACTTCGGCGACGAGGAATTCGACCAGCACGGCGCACACGGCGCGCGCGGCGGTGGACTGATGGGACGCTGCCGGGCGTGCCAGTACAAGCTGCCTGCGCAGCTCGGGCGCGATCCGCGTCGCCGAGAAGCGGGCCTGCGCGACCTCGGCGCGCACGCTGTTGTACGGCAGGATGGTGGTGCCGTGGCCTGCCGCCACGAGATCCTTGAGCACGGGAAACGAATCGGCTTCGATCGCCACCTCGAATTGCACGCCAAGTTCCTCTGCGGTGCGTTCGATGGCGCGGCGTATGCCGTGGCGCGGACCAGGCAGCAGCAGGCGCTCTTTCGTCAGGCTGGCGAACGGCTGCGCTTGCGCCAGGGACAGCTTGCGGTGGGCGCCGCCCACCAGCACGAGCTCCTCGCTCAGCAGCGGCTCGACGCTCAGGCTGTGGTGCCGGCTGGGGTCGTAGAGCACGCCCAGGTCCACCTCGTCGCGGTGGATCCAGTCCAGCAGGTAGCCGCTGAAGGCGGTGGAAAAGCGCAGGCGGATGTCGGGGAAGCGCCGGGAAATGATGGCAGTGAGCGGCACGATGGTCAGCTCGGCCACGGTCGGCGTCATGCCCAGCCGCACGGTGCCGCTCGGTGCGCTGCGGGCTTCGGCGATCTCGCTCGAGATGGCATCGAATTCGCGCAGGCCCGCGGCCGCCCGGAAGGCGATGCGCTGAGCGGCATCGGTGGGCGTCATGCCGCGGCCGTGGCGGAAAAACAGCGCTTCGCCGAGTTCCTCCTCCAGCAGGCGGATCTGGCGGCTCACCGCGGGCTGGGTAAGCCCCAGGCTGTCTGCCGCCTTGCTCAGCGTGCCGGACTCGATGACGGCCAGCAGCGCGCGCAGATGCGTGATTTCCATGTGTTCCCAGGGCGTGAGAGGGTATCCCCCGCGTGACTTCGGCGTGGCACTACGCCAGCAGGTCCATCAGCGTGCCCTGTGCGGAAACCAGCCGGCGGCCGCGGCGGCGCCGGTAGTTGCCTTCGGCGTCCAGCTCCCAGGTGTCGCGGTTGTCCTTGAGGTAGCGCTTGAGCCCTTCCTCGATCACGCGTTTCTTGAGGGCCTTGTCCAGTATGGGGAAGCAGATCTCGATGCGGCGGAAGAAGTCGCGCTCCATCCAGTCGGCGCTGGACAGGCGCACGTCCTCGGCCTTGTCATTGTAGAAATAGAAGATCCGCTCGTGCTCGAGGAAACGGCCGAGCACGGAGCGCACCCGGATATTCTCCGACAGCCCCGGCACGCCGGGCCGCAGCGCGCAGGCGCCGCGCACGATCAGTTCGATCTTCACGCCGTCGCACGAGGCCTGGTACAGGGCCTCGATGATCCTGGGCTCCAGCAGGGCGTTCATCTTGGCGATGATCAGGCCCTTGCGGCCCGCCTTGGCGTGCCTGGCTTCGCGGCGGATGGCGTCGATCAGCGCCGTGTGCATGGTGAACGGCGACTGCCACAGGTGCGCGAGCGTGCCGGGATGCCCCAGGCCGGTCAGCTGCGAGAACACGTTGGCGACGTCGCCGGCAATGGCTTCCTTGCAGGTGAACAGGCCGATGTCGGTGAAATTGCGGGCGGTCTGCGAATGGTAGTTGCCGGTGGAAAGGTGCACGTAGCGGCGCAGCTTGCCGCCTTCGCGCCGCACCACCATCGCCATCTTGGCATGCGCCTTGTAGCCCACCACGCCGTAGACCACGTGCGCGCCGGCTTCCTCGAGCTGCGCCGCCCAGCTCATGTTGGCTTCTTCGTCGAAGCGCGCCAGCAGTTCCACCACCACGCTGACTTCCTTGCCGCGCCGCGCCGCGCCGATCAGCGCGTCGAGCAGGGCGGAGTCGTTGCCGGCGCGGTACACGGTCTGCTTGATGGCCATCACCTCCGGGTCTTCCGCGGCCTGGCGGATGAAATCCACCACGGGCGCGAAGGACTGGTAGGGGTGGTGCAGCAGGATGTCGCCCTCGCGGATGGCGCGGAACATGTCGGTCTGCTCCTGCAGCCCCTTCGGCAGGCCGGGGCGGCACGGCGGGTACTTCAGGTCCTCGCGGGCGACGCTGTCGGGCACCGGCAGCAGCCGCACCAGGTTGACCGGCCCGTTGACGGCAAAGACCTCGGTGTCTTCCAGCCCGAACTGGCCTTGCAGGAAGCGCGTCATCTTGGCCGAGCAGTTGTCCGCCACTTCCAGCCGCACCGCGTCGCCAAGATGCCGCTGCGGCAGCTCGCCCTGCAGCGCGTCGCGCAGGTTGCGCACTTCGTCCTCGTCGACGAACAGCTCGCTGTTGCGGGTGACGCGGAACTGGTAGCAGCCGCGCACGCGCATGCCGGGAAACAGCTCGCCCACGTGCGCGTGCAGGATGGAAGACAGGAACACGAAGCCGTGCGGGCAGCCCGAGATGTCGCTGGGCAGCAGGATCACGCGCGGCAGCGCGCGCGGCGCCTGCACGATGGCGGCGCCGGCCTCGCGGCCGAAGGCGTCCTTGCCTTCGAGCTCCACGGCGAAGTTCAGGCTCTTGTTGAGCACGCGCGGGAACGGGTGCGCCGGGTCGAGGCCGATCGGGGTGAGCATCGGCATCAGTTCGCGGAAGAAGAAATTCCGGATGTACTCGGCCTGTTGCGCGGACCAGTGCGGGCGCCGCAGGAAGCGGATGCCCTCGGCGGCAAGTTCCGGGATCAGCACGTCGTTGAACAACCGGTATTGCTCGGCGACCAGCTTGCGCACGCGCGCGCCAAGCAGCGCGTAGACCTGGCGTGGGTCCAGCCCGTCCGGGCCGGGCAGCGCGGACTGCAGCTTGATCTGCTCCTTGAGGCCGGCCACGCGGATCTCGTAGAACTCGTCGAGGTTGCTGCTGAACACGCACAGGAAGCGCAGCCGCTCCAGCAGCGGAACTTCGGGATCCTCCGCCTGCAGGAGCACGCGATGGTTGAACTCCAGCTGGCTGGCGATGCGGTTCAGGAAGGTTTGCCGGGCATCCGCGCTGGCGAGGAAATCCGCTGGAGTGCCTTTTGCATCACTCAACGGCAAGGGGAGGGACGGGGCGGTCTGGAGTGGAACACCCGAGCCTTCGGCCATATTCGACTTCAATCCTTTTTTCTTGTGGATCGCCGTCAGCGGCGACACGATGGACCGATAGTACCGCGTCGCGCGGCGCTTGAGGAGGGCTGTGCGGGGGGGGCGGGCGCGGCGGCGTCTGCCGGAATCTGTGGCGCCGCACCATTGGCAAGCGCCGGCGTTGGCCGGGCGCCGGCGACGTGCGGTTACCTCCGGCAGTCAGAGAGGGGTGGCTGTTTCCTGGCCAGCTTCCCGCCCAGCCCGCCATGCGCCGGCGGGCCCCCGCCGCGGTGCGCGGCCGCCGGCGCCGAGAATCCGCCGGAAGGTCTCGCGCAGCACCTGCGCATGCGTGGCCGCCTGCGGCGCGAGCCGCCGCGCGACGAAGCCGTCGGGGCGTACCAGCAGCGCGCCGCCGTCGTGCAGCGCGTAGAGCCGGCCGAATTTCGGCTCGTCGGCAAGGTAGTCGCCGTCCGGGCCGGTGTCGATGACCTTCAGCGCGAGGCCCAGTTCGGCGCCGGCCTGCGCGGCGGCCGCGGCCCAGGCCGCGGCGTCGTGCCGGACTACCAGCGAGAACGACGGTCCCCACAGGTCCACGGTCGACAGCACCTTGCCGTCGCGGCCGCGCAGCCAGACGTGCGGCGCGCGCACGCCCGGCACGGTGCTTTCCTCGTAGTCCGCCAGGCTGGCCGGCGGGGCGGCCGCGCCATCGCGCACCACGGCCGCCGAGTCATAGGTGGTGCCGAGCTGGAAGCCGGTGTGGAGCACGCTGTTGCGGCCGTGCGCCTCGACGCAGTCGCGCAGGAAGGCGAGCGCCGGGCCGCTCAGCGTGCCGGCGGTGGCGATCTCCGGCTCGCCGGTCGTCACCGCGGCGACCAGCGCCTGGAAATTGAGCGAGTTGTAGGTGGCTGCCTTGACGGCCAGTTGCGCCTTGGGCTTGCGCTCGGCCTCGTAGGTGTCGAGCAGCGCGGGCGCGGCGCCGCCGCGCAGCACGAGCGCGAGCTTCCATGCGAGGTTGTTGGCGTCCTGCACGCCGATATTGGCGCCGAAGCCGCCCCACGGCGAATGCCAGTGCGCCGCGTCGCCGGCGAAGAACACGTTGCCTTGCCGCCAGCGCCGCAGCAGGCCGGTGGTGTAGTCGAAGCGGTAGGTGTCGACGATCTCGATGGGCAGCTCCGGCATGCCCAGCGCGCCGCGCATGCGCGCGAGCACGGCGGCAGGCTCGGGCAGTTCGTCCTCGTCGTGGCGGAAGCTGTAGCGCCACAGGCCGGTGTCGGGATGCTTGCTGCCGAACCAGCCGGCATAGCGCGGATCGAGGATGAACGAGTGGAAGAAGCCGCCGCGCCCGAGCGTATCGTCGAGCGGCGCGCGGAATTCGGTGAGCACCTGGTTGCCGAAGGTGGGCCCGTGGTCCTCGCCGCCGCCAAGCCGGCTGCGCACGAAGCTGCGCGCGCCGTCGCAGGCGACCAGGAAGCGCGCGCGGACTTCGCGCGTGGCGCCGCCGCGGTTGTCGCGCACGCGCAGGCGGACGTGCCCGTGCGATTCGCCGCCCGCTTCTTCGTTTGCTGCTTCGTCCGCTTCTTCGCTCGCCTCGGCCACATCGATCACCTGGGTGCCGAAGTCGAGCGTGACGCCTGGCCACGCCGAGGCCTGGCGCAGGAGCGCCGCTTCGTAGTCGGCGGCGGGAATCTTGCGCGGGAAGACCGGCGAAAGCGCGCTCCATTTCTGCTCGTATTCCGCATCGCTGCCGGTGGCCGAGCGCACCTCGGCGACCGGGCCGTGCGCCACGCGGACGTAGAAGCCCTGGCCGTTCGAGGTTTCGACCGGCCAGCCCGCGTTTTCGAGCAACTGCCATACGCCCCACTGGCGATAGAGTTCCGCGGTGGACGCATGCACGTACTGTCCCTTGGGCAGGGTGGTGGTGTGCGGGCGCTTTTCGAACAGCGCGGTGCGGATCCCTTCGCGGCCGAGCAGGTAGGCCAGCGCGAGGCCCACCGGGCCGCCGCCGCAGATCGCCACGTCGACCGGTTCGGGCGCGCGGGGATGGTGCCGGGTGCTGGCGGTCATGCGGCGCTCCCTGTGGCGGCACGGGCGAGCCGCTGCGGACTCTTGCTCCATTCCGACCACGAGCCCACGTACAGGCGGGCGGCGATGCCGGCCTCGGCCATCGTCATGGCTGTGAGCGCCGACAGTACGCCGCCGCCGCAATAGACCACTGCGTCGCTGCCCGGCGCGATGCCGGCCTCGGCATAGAGGCGGGCCAGGGCTGCGCGCGAGCGCAGCTTGCCGGCGGGTGTCCATTGCGCGGCGGCGGGCAGGTTGCGCGCGCGCCCGATGTGGCCGGCGAGGTAGGCGGCTTCGTCGCGGGCATCGACCAGCGCCACCGCGTGGCCGAGGTGCTCGACTTCCGCGGCCTCGATCGACGGCATGTGTCCCGCGGCGAGGGCTAGCGTGCCCGGCGGCGTGGCCGGGCGAGGGGCGGCGTCGCCGCGCGCCACGGCGCCGCCCGCGGCGCTCCATGCCTTGAGCCCGCCGTCCAGCAGCCGCACGCGGGTCAGGCCGGCCCAGCGCAGCACCCACCATCCGCGCGCGGCCACGGCCGGGCTGGGGCCGTAGAGAATGATCTCGGTGTGCTCGTCCACGCCCCAGCCTTCGAGCGTGCCTTGCAGCACCGCGATGTCGGGCAACGGCAGGTTGCCGCTGGCCGCGGTCGGCGCCGCCGCGAACACGGCGCGGATCTGCGCGTGCACGGCGCCGAAGATGTGGCAGTCGCGGTAGCTCGCCAGCTCCTTGTCGGGGTCGCCCAGGCGGACGTCCACGTACAGGCGGTTGGCGGCGGGCCGGGCCAGAAGGTCTTCCGCCTGGACCAGCGGGGTGGTGGTTGGTGCGTCGATGATCGTCATATCCACGGCATGGGAGGAACAGGTGACGGCATTGTCGGACGGTGCCGATCTTGCGGCATTACCCGTGGCTGCACTGCCGGTTTCAGGGGGCGGGGGCGTGAAATATGCGAGATGGGTGGGGAGCGTATCGGCGGCTTGTCGGAGGACGTATGGCGAGGCCGTTATATCTGGTTTTGTAATAACCAAATTCCTGTTTTGAGCGGGAAGAACGGATCCATGGCATCCGGTTATATCCAACGATGAAATCGATCTAAGCCATGCATTCCAGGGTAAGTTGGCCGCAAACAGGGCCGCTAGAATGGCTTCGCCTTTCGCTCGCTTTCGCTGACGGCGAGAAAGATTTTGCAGGAGTCATCTTGAACCACATCCGGAGTTTCAGAATCTGGCGCGCCCTCTGGGCCGCCGGCGCCGCCGCGGCGGCGATCGTCTGGGCCGCCCCCTCCATTGCCGCCGATTATCCGGAAAAACCCATCCGCATTCTCATGCCGTGGGGCGACGGTTTTCCCGCCAATTCTCCCCATTTGTACGGGCAGGAGCTTGCCAAGCGCCTGAAGCAGCCGGTGGTGCTGGAGGTGCGCGCCGGCGCCGGCGGCGAGATCGCCGCGCGCCAGGTGCGCGGCGCGCCCAGGGACGGCTATACGCTGCTGGCCACCGGCACGTCGATCACCACCTCGTGGGCCTCGCATCCCGGCAATGTGGATCCCGAGAACGAACTGCAGCCGGTCGGGCAGATCGTGATGACGCCCTACGTGATCGTCGCCAGGTCCGGGCGGTTCAACAGCTTCCGGAATTTCCTCGCTGCCGCGCGCGCCGCGCCGGGCACGCTCAACTATGCGTCGCCGGGCATCGGCACCGGCATGCATTTCCTCGGCGAACTGATCAAGACCAACAGCGGCATCGACATGGTCCACGTGCCCTATGCCACCGGCGCGCGCCAGTTGCAGGCCGTGCTGGGCGGCGACGTGGATATCGCCATCATCTCGCTGGTGACCGCGCTGCCGCAGATCCGCAGTGGCCGGCTCGAAGCGCTGGCCGTCAGCACCACCGCGCGCAGCAAGGTCATGGCCGAGGTCCCCACGCTGGCCGAGAGCGGCGTGCCCGGCATGCCGAACATCGCTTCGTGGATCGCCCTGTTCGCGCCCAGGGGCGTGCCGCCGGCTGTCCTCGCCAGGCTGTCGGAGCACATTGCGGCGGTATCGAACGAACCGGCGGTGCGCGACACGGTCGCGCAGTGGGGCGCGGAAATCCCCGACACCAGCAGCGGCCAGCTGGGCCGCACCGTGCGCGCGGAGAAAGCGGTGTGGGCGCGGCTGGCGAAGGAAAAGCACATCACCACCGAGCCGGACTGACCTTTCATGCAGCACGCGCAGTCCCAGCAGCCCTCGCCGCATCTGCGGTATTACGGCGGCCCTTTCGGCCGGGTGTCGCTGCTCGCCTCGGACGTCGAGTTCGCCGATCACGCGCGCGATTGCGAGCAGGCGCTGGTCAACGTCGATGCGCAGCCGCTGTACGTGCGCATCGACGAAGGGCTGCACCGCCTCGATGCGTTCGAGGCCATCCTCATCCGCCCGCGCCAGACCTACGCCATTCCGCGCGAGGGGCGGCCCGCGCCGGACGGCACGCCGGGCTCCATCCTGATCAAGGCATCGGACGCGCTGGTCGATGCCGCCGGGCTGGCGTCGGCCCGCTTCCGTCCCGGCGCGAAGCACAACGCCGTCGTGCCGCTGGGCCGCCGGCTGCGCGACGAAGCCCGACAGCTGCTGTCCGAGCTGACCGCGGCCCAGCCCGGGCCGGGCGGGCTGGAAGAGGGCATACGCAGCCTGTTCGGGCCCATCGCCGCCGCCGCGCTGGACGATGCGCCGGGCGCCGTGCTGGCGGCGCCCTGGATGGCCGCCGACCAGGTGGAGCGCGCGCTGGCGGAAAAAGCCAATACCCTGCTGTTCGGCGAGATGAACGCGTTCCGCGAGGTGCGCGAGATCGCGCGGTCGTACGAGATCTCGGAGCGGCATTTCTTCACGCTGTTCCGCCGCGCGACGGGCTTGCCGCCACGCGCGTTCTACAACATGCGCCGGCTGGAGATGGCGTTCGCGCTGCTGCTCGATGACTCGCGCACCGTCACCGACGTCGGCTACGAGCTGGGCTTCAGCGCGCCGCCGCATTTCACGCGCTTCCTGCGCGCCAACACGGGCTGGACGCCCTCGGCCTACCGCCGCGTGATCGGCCAGGCGCCCGCGCCGCTGCGCCCCACGCTGCGGGACACCGTGCTGTTCGTGCAGAACGAGACGGCCGGGATGCGCCGGCTGCCGTGAGCGGGCCATTTGCCTTCGCCATTCATTCCCGGCCGGGATAAGTTTATGAAAACCATTCGCTTGTGACGCGCGGCGCGCTGCGCATAGGATGCTCCCCATCAAAACAGAACGACGATGAGGAGACATGCGATGAAGAGATTTGCCGTCTTGCTGATGGCGTCGGCCGCGCTGGCCCATGCCGCTTTCGCCCAGGATGGCGACGCCTATCCCAGCCGCCCGGTGAAGCTCGTGGTGCCGTTCGGCGCGGGCAGCGCGTCGGACACGGCGGCGCGCATCGTCGCCGAAGCGGTGCGCGACAAGCTGGGCACCATCGTGGTGGACAACCGTCCCGGCGCCAGCGGCATCATCGGCTCGGCCTACGTGGCCAAGGCCGCGCCTGACGGCTATACGCTGCTGCTGACCAGCAGCGCGACCCATTCCGGCATCGGCGCGCTGTTCCGCCATCCCGGCTACGACCCGATCAAGGACTTCGTCCACATCACCCGCATCGCCACCATCCCGATGGTGCTGGTGACCCGGCCGGACGCGCCTTACAAGAGCGCGAAGGAGCTCTCCGCGCACGCCCGCAAGGACCATCTGCGCTACGGCTATGGCAGCGGTTCGGCGCAGATCGCCGCGGCCACCTTCAGCATGGTGGCGGACGCACCCGCCGACGGCATTCCGTACAAGAGCCAGCCGCCCGCGGTCACCGACCTGATGGGCAGCCAGATCGACTACATGCTGGCGGATACCTCGGTGGTGACGAGTTTCCTCAAGGGCGGCAAGCTCAAAGGGCTTGCCATTTCCAGCCCGCGGCGCTCGCCCGACCTGCCCGATATCCCCACCATGGCGGAAGCCGGCTACAAGGACTTCGACCTGGTGGTCTGGGTCGGGCTGGCGGCGCCGGCGGGCACGCCGGCGAGCGTGACCGAGCGCTGGAACAAGGAAGTCGGCGCGGCCTTGTCCGACCCGCAGGTGAAGGAGAAGCTGGCCCGCCTGGGCATGGTGGCCAGCCCCAGCGGCATCCGCGAGCACGGCGCGTTCGCGCTGGCGCAGCGCGATATCTGGATGACGCGCGCGGCCAAGGCGGGAGTCGAGCAGCAATGACGCAGCCGTTCAGCCAACCGGCGCCGCTGGCAGGGGTGCGCGTCCTGGACCTGACCTCGGTCATCATGGGGCCGGTATGCACCCAGGTCCTCGCCGACTATGGCGCCGAGGTGGTCAAGGTGGAGCCGCCCGAGGGCGACGTGATGCGCCACGCGGGGGCCAAGCGCGCGCCGGGCATGGGCGCCATGTTCCTGCACGCCAACCAGGGCAAGCGCTCGCTGGTGCTCGACCTCAAGCAGGCGGCGGACCAGGACGCGCTGCGCCGCATGCTGCCGGACTTCGACGTCTTCATCCACAACGTGCGGCCGCAGGCAATGCGCCGGCTGGGCCTGGACGAAGCCGCCGTGCGCCGCATCCATGCGGGCGTCATCCACGTCGAACTGAGCGGCTATGGAGCGGACGGTCCTTACGCGGGCCGCGCCGCGTACGACGACATCATCCAGGCGCAGACCGGCCTGGCCGAGCTGTTCGCGCGCCAGTCGGGCGGCGCGCCGACGTACGTGCCGACCCTGATCGCCGACCGCGTCACCGGGCTGACCGCGGCGCACGCCACGCTGGCCGCGCTCTACCGCCGCCGCCAGACCGGCCAGGGCGAATCCGTGAAGATCTCGATGTTCGAGACCATGGCCGCCTTCGTGCTGGGCGACCACCTCGGCGGCGCGAGCTTCCGGCCGCAGGCCGGCCCGATGGGCTACAGCCGGCTGCTGACGCCGCACCGGCGCCCCTACCGGACGCTGGACGGCCATATCGCCGTGGTGGTCTACAACGACAAGCACTGGCGCGCGTTCTTCGCGGCCATCGGCGACCTCGCCGCGTTCGACGCCGACGCGCGCTTCCAGAGCGCCGCCGCGCGCGCCGAGAACTACGACGCCATCTACGGCTACCTGGCCGAGGTGCTCGCCACCCGCACCAGCGCGGCCTGGCTGGCGCTGCTGGCGCAGGCCGACATCCCGTGCTGCCCGGTCAACCGCGTCGAAGACCTGCTGAACGAACCGCACCTGCGCGCCGTCGGCTTCTTCGAGGAAGACGGCGCGGAACGCCGCATCGCCGCGCGTTTCCGCTCGCCCGCGGCGCCCGCCGGGCGCGGCGCGCCGGCGCCGGCGCTGGGCGCGCAGGCCGACGCGGAAGCCACGGCCGAAGTCACCGCGCAGGCCGCATCGCCCCGCAACGGCCACACCGGCCACTGAACTCAACCATCGTCCGGAACCTCCTCATGCAGACTCTTCACCATGCCACGCTCGCCATGTCCGGGCAGGGCGTCGCCACGATCCAGATCGCCAACGGCACGTCGCTCAATATCCTCGACTCCGACACCATCGTCGAACTGACCCGCGTGCTGCGCACGCTGGCCCGGGACCCGCAGGTCCGCGCGCTGGTGATGCGCGGCAGCGGCGACAAGGCCTTCATCGGCGGCGCCAACATCAAGGAACTGGCCCGGCTCGATCCGGATACCGCGGTGGCCTTCATCACGCGCCTGCACGACCTGTGCGAGGCGGTGCGCGACTTTCCCGTGCCGACCTTCGCCCGCCTGGCCGGCTGGTGCATGGGCGGCGGCATGGAGCTGGCGGCGGCGTGCGACATCCGCGTGGCCTCGACGGCGGCACACTTTTCCATGCCCGAGGTGCGCATCGGCATTCCCTCGGTGATCCATGCCAACCTGCTGCCCCGCCTGATCGGCGAAGGCAATACGCGCTGGCTGCTGCTGTCCGGCGCCGCCATCGACGCGGCCAGGGCGCATGCGTGGGGCTTCGTCAACGAGCTCGCCGGGCCCGACGCGCTCGACGCCGCCATCGCGCACGCGGTGGGCGAAATCCTCGAATGCGGCCCGGCCGCCGTGCGCGCGCAGAAGGCGCTGCTGCGCGGCTGGGAGAACCCGGCGATCGAGCGGGGCCTGAAGGACAGCATCGCCATGTTCGGCGCGGTCTATGCGGGCGCCGAGCCGGACCAGTACATGCAGCGCTTCCTCGACCGCAAGCGCCCGGCGTGAGCCCGCGCGGGGATCTCTTGTAAGATCGGGGCGCCGGCCGGCGCCCCTGGCGGCGGTCCGGCACGGGGTGCCATCCGGCGCTTCTCGCACACGGCCGCGCCAACATGAATCTGACGATCCGGGAATTCCGCGTTTTTCGCGTGGTGTATGAGCTGCGCAGCTTCAGCGCCGCGTCCGAAGCGGTGCACATGACGCAGTCCGCGGTCAGCAAGCTCTGCCAGGAAATGGAGGCCAAGGTCGGGCACCGTCTGTTCGAGCGCTCGACGCGCAAGGTGGAGCCCACCATGCTGGCCGACCACCTCTACGGCTATGCGTGCGAGATCCTCGGCACCATGGACGCGGCCGAGCGCAGCCTGAACGGCCTCCTGAGCCTGGAGGAGGGCGAGGTGCGCGTGGCCGCCTCGCCGATGATGACGCAGGGCCTGCTGACCGGCCCCGTCAGCCGCTTCCATGCGGCGCATCCCGGCGTGCGCATCGGGCTGCACGAACTCTCCACCGACGAGACCATCGACTACGTGGTCAACGGCAAGGCGGACTTCGGCCTTGTTTCTATCGAACAGACGCACCCCAAGCTCGCCATCGAGCGGCTCTACGACGAGTCCATGTACGCCATTTGCGCCAGGGACCACGCGCTGGCGAAGAAATCGCGCGTCTCCTGGGACAAGCTCAGCGGCTATCCGCACGTTTCCATGCATCCGTCCTTCAGCGTGCGCCGCACCGTCGACCGCGTATATGCGCAGAAAGGGCTGGCCTACGTGTCGGTGATCGAGGTGGGCACCGTGCTTTCGGTGCTGGGGATGGTGAAGGCCGGCGTCGGCGTGGCGGTGCTGCCCAGCTATGTGATGAACTTCGTGGCGGACATCGGGCTTGCCTCGGTCTTGCTGCCCGCGGCCGACTACAGCCATCCGATCTCGCTGATCCGGCGCTGGAACGCGCGCCCGTCGACGGCGGCCGAGGCGCTGATCGCGCTGCTGAAAGAAGCGATCGCGCCGGCATAGGCGGCGGCCGTCCGGCCTGGCCCCGGCGCAAGCGCGCGGGACGTGGCTGCCGGTCATTTGATTTGCCGGATATCCATCCAGGTGGCGCATTTTCCCGGGCGAAGATGATAAATGCCGGGCGGCGGTAGCGGGCAGCGGCCTGTCTTTCCTGCCGGCGGGAATTCGATCCGCCTGGTCCCGGCATGCTAATAAGAGAGAAAAGAGAGAGTTTCCCCGTGGAAAATAAGCCTGCTTATTTTGTCGAAATGTGCCGCGTGGGCCGCATGCTTCCTTGCGGCCCTTTTGGGGCGCGGATTTACGCAGCAAAGGCTTAATTCCCGGCTTCATCGCCGGTTTTCTTGCCCGCTGTCAGTAAATCGTCATGAGGCGTACTTGAAAAAGAAATATTCGGGACGATCAGGGCCGCGGATAACGATTATCTTGCGGCAGGGTGAGAATCCCGCTTTAGGTTTTATGGCCGGTGACGTAAACCGTGGCACGTAAATTCAAATCGTCACCGACATGTTTAATAATCTCTCCATCCGCTTTCGCCTGAACGCGGTCTTGTTGCTGCTCGCCGTGCTGCTGTCGGCGATCGGGCTGACCGGCGTGGTCGGCATGCGCAAGTCCGAGGCCGATATCCGGCAGATCTACGAGAACCAGCTGGCATCCACCTCGTTGCTGGCCAAGGCCCACCTGAACTCGGCCGTGGTGCGCACGACGCTCGACCGGGCGGTGCTGCATCCCGAGGCCGCCGACGTGCCCGCCATCGTCGAGCGGGCCTTGTCCTACCGCGCCAGGTCGGAGGATGCCTGGAAACGCTACCGGGCCTTGCCGATGAGCGGCGACGAGGAGCGGCTGATGCGCGAAGTCGAGGCCCGGCGCGCCACGTTCTTCCGCGACGGCGTCGATCCGCTGGTCGCTGCGCTGCGCGCCGGCGATGGCGCCGCCGCCGACAAGGCGGTCATGAGCGTGATTCCGCCGCTGTTCGTGGCGCTGACGGCCGCCGTGGAAGCGCTCGACAAGAACCAGGGCGAGCAGGCCCGGGCCACTTATGAAGGCGCGCTGGCACGGTCGCGGCAGTTCCTGTGGCTGGTGGCCGTGGCCATCGGTGCCGGCATCCTGACGGCGCTGGCCTGCGCCTTCGGGCTGCACCGGGCGATATCGGTGCCGCTGGCGCGCATGCTGGGGCATTTCGGCGAGATCGCGCGCGGCAACCTGACCGAGGCGGTCGTGGCCACCAGCCGCGACGAGATCGGCGCGCTCGCGCGCGGCCTGCAGGACATGCAGCGCGGCCTCGTCAAGGCCATCCAGACCATGCGCGACGGCAGCGAGACCATTGCCGGCGCGACCCAGGAGATCGCGGCCGGCAATCTCGACCTGTCGCAGCGCACCGAGGAACAGGCCGGCGCCCTGGAGGAAACCGCGTCGAGCATGGAGCAACTGACCGCCATCGTGAAGCAGAACGCCGACAACGCACGGCAGGGCAACGCGCTGGCAGCGCAGGCGTCCGACGTCGCCGGCCGCGGCGGCGAGGCGGTGCGGCTGGTGGTGCGGACCATGGGCGAGATCGACGCCGCCTCGAAGAAGATCGCCGACATCACCGGCGTGATCGAAGGCATCGCCTTCCAGACCAACATCCTCGCGCTCAACGCGGCTGTCGAAGCGGCGCGCGCCGGCGAAGAAGGGCGCGGATTCGCCGTGGTGGCGGGCGAGGTCCGCACGCTCTCCCAGCGCACCACGACCGCGGCCAAGGAGATCGCGCAACTGATCGGCGACACCGTGGGCCGCGTGGAGAACGGCGCCCGGCAGGCGGACCAGGCCGGCGCCACCATGGACGAAGTGCTTGCCGCCGTGCGCGGCGTGACCACTCTCATGGGCGAGATCAGCTCGGCCTCGGACGAGCAGAGTTCCGGCATCGAACAGATCGGCCAGGCCGTCACGCAGATGGACCAGGTCACGCAGCAGAACGCAGCGCTGGTCGAGCAGGCGACGGCGGCGGCCCAGGCGCTGGAAGAGCAGGCGCGCGTGCTGAGGCAGTCGGTGGCGTCGTTCCGGCTGCCTGCGGTCTCCGGCGAGCCTTCGTTGCGGGCCTGAGGGAGGCGGACTTCCCGCGCGGGCCGCATGGGCCGGTTGCCCCGGCCGCGCATGCCTGCCGCGCCTCCCGGCCAGGGGCGCCCGGCCTGGTCGGCAGGGCTTGCGGGCTGGCATCAGCGCGCTCCCTGGATGCCGGCGCCGGCCCGCCTGGCGGCGACGAAATACAGCAGCGCGCTGGCTGCCGCGGCCGTGGTGCCGACAATGGCCAGGGCGATGGCCAGCCCGGCTTTCGGCTGGCCCAGCCATTCGTTGATGGCACCTACCGCGAACGGTCCCAGTCCACCGCTGATGGCATTGGTCAGGAACACCAGCAGGGCCACCGCGCGGCCACGCATGCGGTTGGGGATGGCGATCTGCAGCGGCACCGGCGCCAGCGCCATGACGATGCTGGCGGCATAGGCACACAGGCCGTACAGCGCCAGCGACAGTGGCAGCGCCGGCGCGAGCGGCGCCGCGCAGGCGGCCGGCACCAGCAAGGCGGCTGCGCCGCAGGCGATGCGCAGCACCTTGCGCAGCGCATCGCGGTCGTTCACCTTGCCCACGAACAGGCTCGCGCTGATGACGCCCGCCATGCCGCCGATCATGTAGACCGGGCCGGTCAGCTTGCCGACCTCGCTGGCGGCCAGGCCGAACCGGCGGATCAGCAGGGTCGGGAACCACGCGGCGTGGGAATAGAACAGCAGGATGAGCGCGACATAGCCGAAGAAATAGGGCAGGCAGAAGCGGTTGCGCACGAACAGCTCGCGCAGGACTTCGCCGATGGGGGGCGCCGTTTCGCCGGCGCCCTGCGCGGCCGGCAGCCCGCGCCGCGCCGGCTCGCGGATCGTTGCCAGGACCAGCGCGGCGAGCGCCAGGCCAGGCAGTCCGACCAGGAAGAAGACCACTTGCCAGGGCTGCAAGCCTTGCCTGGCCAGCCAGCCGGCCATCACGGGCTGGTCCATCCAGCCCAGCAGCGCGCCGCCGCCGAGCAGGGCGACGCCGCCGCCGATATAGGGGCCCAGCATGAACACGCTGCTGGCACGCGTTACCTTGCGCGGGGGAAACATGTCGCTGAAGATGGACAGGGCCGCCGGGCTGAGCGCGGCCTCGGCGATGGCCGTGCCGGCGCGCCACACCAGCAGTTCGCCAAAGCTGCCGGCGGTGCCGCACATGGCCGTGGAGATGGCCCAGATGGCCACGCAGGCGGCGCTCAGGCGCACGCGGTTGGAACGGTCGACCAGCCGGGCCACGAACACGCCGGCGGTGGCGTAGCAGAGCGTGAACGTCGCGCCTTGCAGGAGCCCGATCTGGGTGTCGCTGAGCAGCAGGGATGCCTTGAGCGGCTGTACCAGGATGCTGACGACCTGGCGGTCGATATAGGAGAAGGCGAAGCAGACGAAGAACATGAATACGATGTATCCATGCGAGAACGCGGGGCCGGTGTCTTCGATCGCCGGCGTTTCGGCGCGGGGCGTGCCCGCTTGCGGGGCAGGCGCGGCTTCGGGGGCGGAGTGCATGACGGTTTCCTCGGATAGGCGGAGGGCGGGCCGGCGCGCTTCAGGCAAGGCGCGCCAGTCCCGGCGGGGCTGTCGTGTCGTAGCGGGATGCCGCAGCGGAAGCTACAGCGTGGCGGGGGAGGCCAGCAGGGCGATGCAGTCGCCAGGCGCGACGCCGGCGAAGCTGCGCGCGCAGACCACCATGCCGGCGGCGCCGAAATGCAGCTCGCGCGGGCGCTCCCACGGGGCGTGGGGATCGAACAGCCGTCCGGCCAGTTCGCCGGCCGCCACCTGCTGCCCAAGCGTGAAGCAAGGTTCGAATACGCCGTGGCGCGGCGCGAACAGGTAGTGCCGGGTACCTTCCACGGCGATGAAGCGCGTGTCGTGGCGCGGCGGCGGCGGGCTGTCGCCGCGCGTCAGTCCGGTGGCATGGAGCACGCGGCGCAGCCCTTGCTCGACGATGGCCAGGCCTTCCACGTTGCAGCTGCCGAAGCCGCCGAATTCGCCGCACAGGAACAAGGTGCCGTGGCGCTCGGCCGCCGCGCCGTAGGTCCGGTCTTCGCCGAGCAGGTCCATGATCATGGTGTGGGGCGCCGCGAACGCATCGACCAGCTTCAGGTACTCGGCGCGCCGCGCGGGGTCGGACGGCAGCGCGGCCAGCAGCGTGGGCATGTGGTTGAACGACGCGCCGCCGGCGTGCAGGTCGAGCACCACGTCGGCGCGCGGAAAGAGCTCGCTGTCCACGTAGTGCGCGATCATTGCCGTGACCGAGCCGTTGCGGTCGCCGGGGAACATCCGGTTGAGGTTGCCGCGGTCGATCGGCGAGGTGCGCGAGCCGTTCAGGAACGCCGGAAAGTTAAGCGCCGGGATCACGATCAGGCGGCCCTGGATCTGCATCGTGGGCATGCGCTGCAGCAGCTTCATCAGCGCCAGCGGGCCTTCGTATTCGTCGCCGTGGTTGCCTCCGGTCAGCAGCACCGTCGGCCCCGCGCCCTGCTTGAGCACCGCGACCGGCGCGGGGATGTGGCCATAGGCGGAACGGTCATGCGAGTACGGAATGCGCAGCACGCCGGTCTGGAAACCCTCGCGCTCGTAGTCGATCTCCGTGGAGATCAGTGTTTTCCTGGTAGGGGTTAGGTCGGTCGGATTGGTCGGGTCGTTCTGTCGGCCTGGCATGCCTTGTCTCCGGTGAGAGGGTCGCGCGCGGCCGGCTGGCGTGTGGGGGGAGGCCGCGTCTGCATGTCATATTGATGACCGCGGCGGTCGACGACAAATGCCGTTTTTTGGCGGAGGCGATGCCTTGCAGGCATCAGCCGGGCGCGGCGCCGGCCAGCCGCATCGCTTCGACGGTCTGGATGAAGCGCGCAAGGGCTGGCTCGGGCGCGTCGGTCCTGCACGCGAACACAAGCGGCATGGGAATGGAGAGATCCGTGAACGAGGCGAAGCGGCACAGGGCGGGCGGGCGGCCGAGATTGGCCGAGTTGACGATGGCCGCGCCGACGCCGGCGCAGACCAGTGAAAGCATGGCGGCCTCGGTCGAGACTTCCTGCACGACGTTGAGCGTGATCCCGCACGCCTGGCAGGCGCCGATCAGCCGGTCGTAGTAGAGCGGATACGTCGCGCGGGGGAAGGTGACGAACGGCCAGTCCGCGATCTGGCGCAACGCCACGCGGGGCGGCTCCTGCCGGGCGAGGGCGGTTGCGTGAGCTGGCAGGGGCCAGGCGAACGGCGCGGCCAGCATCACGTCGTTCGTCGTCAGCGGCAGCGTGCAGAGCGGTTCGGCAAGCGGCCCGTACTGGTAGACGAAGCCGCCGTCGAGCGTGCCCGCGCGGATCTCGTCGAGTTGCTGGGGTGTGTTCATCGGCACCAGTTCGATGCGCACGTCGGGCACCTCTTCCTGGAAGCGCCGAAAGACGTTCGGCACGATGCCGTCCCATCCGCTGTTTTCGACAAAGCCCAGGCGCAGGTAGCCTTGCACGCCTGCCGATATGCGCTGGGCGCCGCGCGCGGCCACGTCGAGCTGGTTGAGCGCCGCGCGCGCATCGCGCAGATAGGCCTGGCCGGCGGCGGTCAGCTTGAGGCCGCGCGGCGTGCGCTCGAACAGCGCGAAGCCGAGCTCTTCCTCCAGGTCGTGGATCTGGCGCGAGATGGCGGGCTGGGTGACGTGGACATGTTCCGCCGCCACGCGAATGCTCTCATGCTCGGCCACGGCGATGAAATAGCGCAAATGTCGTAGTTCCACGAAGTCACCCGCTGTCGATCTGGTCTGGTTGGTCTGGTTGGTCTGGTGGTGGCCGGTGGGCCACGGCAAACATGCCACAAAGCACGGGCGGCGAAAAGGCGGACGGGTCGCGCGCCGGAATACGCGGCCCGGCCCGCATGCCGCCGCGCGGGCGCTGCGCTCAGCGCCGCCCGCCGGCGGCCGCCTGCTCGAGACGCGGCACGAGGAAGTCGATGAACGCGCGCAGCTTCGGCGGCTGCATGCGCCCGCGCGGAAACACGGCGTGCAGGTCTGGGCAACGCCCGAGCCAGCCCGGCAGCACGGGTACCACCAGGCCTTGTCCGGCATGCCGCGCCATGATCAGGTCGGTTGCCATCATCAGGCCCGCGCCATCGAACAGCGGGACCTTCAGCGCTTCCGGATCATCGGCCTCGATCACGGGGCGGATCGGGTAGTCGACCGGTTTTTCGGCCGCGTCCGCGCGGCGCATCGGCCAGGCATGGCCGCCGGCGCGCCGGGCCACGCGCGTGGACAGCGCCGCGTGGTCGCGCAGCGCGTCGGGATGGGCCGGTGCGCCATGCCGCGCGAGATAGGCAGGGCTGGCGTAGACGCGGTTCGGAAAGGTCGCGAGGCGCCGCGCGGCCATCGATGAATCCGGCAGGTCCCCCATGCGCAAGGCAAGGTCGATTTCCTCGCCGACGAGGTCGAGCGTGCGGTGGCTGAGCACCAGGTCGATGTGCACGCTGGGGTATTCGGCGCGGAATTCCGCCAGCAGGGGGCCGAGCAGGCTGACCGCCAGCGAATAAGACGCCGTGATGCGCAGCGTGCCGCGCGGCGCGCCATGCAACTGGCCTACCGCGGCATCGGCGTTCGCCAGCATGGCGGGAATGGCGCGGCAGGATTCGTAGTAGAGCGTGCCGGCCTCCGTGAGGCCGAGGCGGCGCGTGGTCCGGTGCAGGAGCTGGGCGCTCAGCCGCTGCTCAAGCTCGCGCAGCTTGCGGCTGACCGTGGTCTTGGGCAGGTTCAGCGCGTTCGCGGCGGCGGTGAAGCTGCCCGCTTCCACGACCTTGAGAAAGACCAGGGTGTCGTTCATGTCGGGCGGCATGGCGGTCTCGGTGTGCGCAAGGCGAGGCGGGGCGGGACGATGGGGACGGGACGATGCGGACGGCGATTATGCCATGGGTAGCACAATCATTGTCGAGAAAGACGCCTTATCGCGCCTCGCCGCCGAGGCTATCGTTTCATTTATCGCTGATCTAGCACCAATATCAGCCCTGGCGGCACTGACGAAAAGGCCGCCGCCCAACCCCGAATGAGACCAGCCATGCATATTCCCCGCTTCCTGCTCCTTGCCACCGCTTCCCTGTCCGTCCTCGCCGCCGGTCCCGGCCACGCGGGCGCGGCCAGTTCGCCGGACAAAGCGGACAGCACCCGCTGGGTGGCACGCCAGGCTCCCGGCTTCTACCGCTTTGCGCTCGGGGCGTTTCGCGTCACCGTGCTGTCCGACGGCACCGCGCCGCGCGACGTGTCGGCCATCATGAGCAAGCCGCAAGCGGTGCGCGAGGCGTTCGCGGCCAGCCACCAGGCCTTGCCGGTAGAGATTTCCGTCAACTGCTTCCTGATCGATACCGGCCAGCGGCGCATTCTCGTCGACACCGGCGCGGGCGAACTGTTCGGGCCGCTGACGGGCCGCCTCGCCGAGAATCTCCGCGCGGCCGGCTATGACCTCGGCGATATCGACGACATCCTGCTCACCCACATCCACGGCGACCACTCCGGCGGCCTCAGCATCGGCGGACAGCGGGTATTTCCGAATGCCGTGGTCCATGTGGACCAGCGCGATCCGGCCCTGTGGCTCAGCGCGGAAGCCGAAGCCCGGGCCCCCGCGGCGGCCCGCACGACCTTCCGCCAGTCCCACCAGACCGTGGACCCCTATGTGGCGGCGGGCCGGCTGCGCACGTTCGATGGCGCCACTCAGTTGTTTCCGGGGATACGCTCGGTGCCGTTGTACGGCCATACGCCCGGCATGAACGGCTATTTCATCGAAAGCCAGGGTCAACGGCTGCTGCTCTGGGGCGACATCATCCACGCCAGCGAAGCGCAGTTCCGGGATCCCGGCATCACCATCGACTACGACGTCGACCGCGCCGGCGCCGCCGCGACGCGGCACCGCATCCTTGCCGACGCCGCCCGGGAGGGCTTCATGGTCGGCGGGGCCCACCTGTCGTTCCCGGGAATAGGCCATGTGCGGGCGGAGCAGAGCGGCTTCAGCTGGGTGCCGGCGCCTTACAGCGTGGCGCTCAGGGAGTAGCAGGTACGGATTGTCGGCCGTGGGGATGATGAAAAGTCTGGAAACGAGCACATCGTTGCTTTCCCACATACGTACTATCACCTAATGCTGCGTTGCGACATTCCTTTTGCTACAATTAGGGAAAACCCGATGCGGGTTATCCCTTAAGGAGTGAATCATGACCAAGCAATCCGATATCAAGATGACCGACCAACTCGAACGCGAGCTGATCGAACGCGAACTCGGCCCGCGCAGCCCGGCCTTCATCGACGACGTGAAGAGCGCCATCGCCGCCGTGCAGCGCGTCTTCGGCCGTCTGCAAAGCCAGGCACGCAAGGCAAAGATCGCCTACGCCAACGGCTGATCGCGGCAGTCGCAACTGTCATCAGGAGTTCAGCGCTGTTGCTGTACTCGGTAGTCTGAAGTCTGTCGTTTGCGATCTGTCGGTAGTCGATAGTCGATAGTCGCCTTTGCAGTTCGTAGTTCTTCGCAGTATCGGTTTGACGGCCATGCGGCCGCAGCTTTGCAGATCGTGCCGAGGCACGCATCGGCGCGGGCGCGGGCATCGGCATCGTCGGACCCGGCGCGGGTGTTCCGCGCGGCAAGACCGGCCAACGCGTCGCTCCAGGGAGCGCAGCGCTTTTGGCCGGTTTTTTTATGCCTGGACGCCGCCGCTCAATGGCCCAGGAGGTCTTCGCTGAGTGCCCACAGGCGCTCAGCCGCGGCCGGGTCGACCGCGTAGGGCATCACGCCGGTGAGCCGCATGGCGTCGCGCATTTCCATGCGCTGCGGCTGTTCTGCCATGAGCGCCGCCACTTCGACGTTCTCGCAATAGACGCCGCCCATGCCGTCGAGCCGCGGGCTGGTCGCGCACCAGACGCTGGTGGCCGCGCCTTGCTCCACGGTTTTCAATTGCCGGGACGGATCGCGTATCGGGTTGCCGCTTGCGTCGAGGACGCCGGCGGCGACCAGTTGTTCACGCGAGAGGTATTTGCCCAGCCCGGTGTCGACGATGGCGCCCGGATGCAGGGAAAAGGCGCGGATGCCGTCGCCGCGGCCGCGCGCGTCCAGCGCCACCGCGAACAGGATGTTGGCGGTCTTCGACTGGCCGTAGGCCGACCATGGATCGTAGGGGCGGCGCTCGAAATTCGGGTCGTCGAACACCACCGGCGAATAGCGGTGGCCGAGCGAGGAGACCGACACCACGCGCGCGCCGCCGGCCTGGCGCAGCGCCGGCAGCAGCCGGGAGGCGAGCTGGAAGTGGCCGAGGTGGTTGGTGGCGAACTGGCATTCGTAGCCGCGCGCGTCGCGGGTCAGCGCCGGCACGGCCATGATGCCGGCGCTGTTGACCAGGATGTGCAGCGGCTGGCCGGCGGCGAGGAAACGCGCGGCGAATGCGTCGATCGAGGCCGGGTCCAGCAGGTCCATCGGTTCCACTTCGGCGTCGATGCCGGACAGCGCCGTCCGCGCCCGCTCCACGTCGCGGGCGGGAACGAGGACGCGCGCGCCGGCCGCGCGCAGCACGCGCGCGGTTTCGCGGCCGAGCCCGGAATAGCCGCCGGTCACGATCGCGGTCTTGCCCGAGAGGTCGATGCCGGCGATGACTTCGCTGGCGGTGGAGGCCGGGCCGAAGCCGGAGCCGATGGGTTGTTGTTCGGTGAGCATGGTGTCCTTTGTCCTTTCGGGGATTGGGGGTGCGGGGCCAGTGTAGGCGCGGCGGCCTGGACGATGAATGCTCTAGAATCCCGAATACTTTCGTGTGCGTTCAGAAATGATGGCCGACCTGCTTTCCGACATTCTCAAGCTCGCCGACGCGCAGCCCGCCGTGGCCGGCGGCTTCTGCGCGGGCGGGGCGTGGGCGATCCGCTTCCCCCAGCCCGACAAGCTCAAGTTCTTTGCCTTGCTCAAGGGCGGCTGCTGGCTGCGCATCGACGGCGTGGCCGAGCCGGTGCGGGCGGAGCAGGGGGACGTTTTCCTGCTGTCGGGCCAGCGCGCCTTCGTGCTGGCCAGCGACCTGGACCTGGAGCCGCTCAGCGCGGCCGCCCTCTTCACCGGCAGCGCCAGCAAGACGGCGAAGCTCGGCGACGGCAACGACTGCGTGCAGATCGGCGGGCATGTGCGCCTGGACCCGGTCAACGGCGCCTGGCTGGCCGACGCGCTGCCGCCGCTGGTCCATATCCGGGCCGCGTCACCGCAGGCGGCGGTGCTGCAATGGCTGCTTGGCCAGATGGTGCGGGAGCAGGAGGCGGAGCGTCCCGGCAACCGTCTCGCGTCGGCCTACCTGGCGCAACTGATGTTCGTGCAGATGCTGCGCGTGCACCTGGATACCACCGCCGATCTCGACGGCGGCTGGCTGCGTGCCATCGGCGACCGCCGGCTCGCGCCGGTCCTGCAACTGATGCATGGCGAGCCCGGCCGCGCATGGCGGCTGGAGGAGCTGGCCGGCGCGGCGGCCATGTCCCGCACCGCGTTTGCCACGCACTTCAAGGCGGTCGCCGGCACGGCGCCGCTGACTTGGCTGACCGAATGGCGCATGCGGCTGGCCCGGCGCGCGCTGCGCGACGAAAGCACGCCGATCGCCGTGCTCGCGGCGCGCTTCGGCTACGCATCCGAAAGCGCCTTCAGCAATGCGTTCAAGCGCGTGACCGGCGATTCCCCGCGCCATTACCGGCGCGCGGGGAAAGCGGGCTGAAGGAAGGCGGAAGGGCGCCCGGGCGCGCTGCGCGCGCCGGGCCTGGCGCGGGCCGCCGCGCGGCTCAGGCCTGTTCCTCGATCCACATCGACAGCCGCGCCTTGTAGGCCTGCTGGATGTGCCGCCGCATGATCTGCTCGGCCTGCGCCGGATTGCGCTGCTCGAGCGCGTCCACCAAGGCGGCGTGATCCTGGTAAGAGACCTGCGCGCGCCCGGGCAGGGCCAGCGTGGTGCGGCCCAGCAAGGCCATCGATTCGTGCAGCGAGCGCAGGGTCTTGAGCAGGTAGCGGTTGTGCGCGCAGCGGTGCAGCGTCTCGTGGAAGAGCCGGTTGTTGGCGGCGAGCCTGTCGGGGTTCTCGGCGATGGCGAGGTCGCGCTGCACGATATCGCGCAGCAGCGAGATTTCCACGTCGGTGGCATGGCGCGCGGCCAGCGCCGCGGCGGTGCCTTCGAGCATCTCGCGCATGACGTACAGCTCGCTGACCATGCTGGCGTCGAGCTGGGTCACCATCATGCCGCGGTTGGGCTCGTTGACGACCAGCCCCTCGGATTCCAGCCGCGACAGCGCTTCGCGCACCGGCGTGCGCGACAGCCCGAGCGTGGCGGCCAGCTCCACTTCGCGCAGGCGCGTGCCGGGCGGCAGTTGCCCGGCCTGGATGGCATTGCGCAGGTGCTGGTAGGCGCGCTCGGCGCGGGGCAGCGAAGCGTCGGGGCCGGGCGCGGCGGGATCGGCGGAAATCATCTCGGCAGGAAGCGGGAACGGCCGGGGCCGTGGGGTTCGTCATGGGCAGCGCGGCATGCGGATGCCGCCGCCATGATACCCGCTCCGGTGTCCGCCACGGCGTGGCAGGACAATGCCGCCGCCGCTGCGCGGGCTCAGGTGCCGATGCCGGCGGGCGAACTGAACGGGTGGTACTGGTAGAGCCAGGTTTCCGACAAGGGTTTGCCGTCCAGCCGCAGGAACAGGCGCATGTCGACCGGGTCCTTGCCGTCGACGCTCAGGTCGAACTGCGCGCGCCAGTGCCCGGCCACGCCGTCGGGCACCGCCTCGGCGAAGACGCGGGAGAAGGTGCCGCGCGAGCTGGTCAGCACGGCTTCGGGCCGGGTGCCGGAGGGCAGCTTTTCGAGCGGGGCGCCCTTGAACTCCACCATGAACTTGCGCACGCCCTGCGGGCGCGGCTGGCCGGGCTGGCCGCCGTTGCCCAGGCGGGTGGCCACGCAGCGCGCCAGCGGCGTGGGGTAAGGCTCGTCCGCCAGCCAGTGCAGGCGGTAGCGCAGGCGGAAATCGCTGCCGGCGCGGGCGGGTGCCCTGGGCACCCACATGGCGACGATGTTGTCGTGGATCTCGTCGTCGGTGGGAATCTCCACCAGTTGCACCGCGCCCTGTCCCCAGCCGTCGAGCGGCTCCACCCACAGGCTGGGGCGCCGCTCATAATGCACGCCGTCCTTATAGTGGTCGAAATCGCGGTCGCGCTGCAGCAGGCCGAAGCCGCGCGGATTGTCGTCGCCGAAGCTGGAGGCCGTGGTGCGCGGCGGATTGTTGAGCGGGCGCCAGATATGCTCGCCGGCGCCGTTCCAGAGCGCCAGGCCATCGGAGTCGTGCACCTCGGGGCGCCAGTCCACGGCGGTGCCCTTGATGGCTTCGGAGAACCAGCACATCGAGGTCAGCGGCGCCAGGCCCAGGCGCGCCACGTCCCTGCGCAGGAACAGCGCGCAGTCGACGTCCATCAGCACGCCCTTGCCGCGCTGCATGACGAAGCGGTAGGCGCCGGCCACGCTGGGCCCGTCGAGCAGGGCGTAGATCTTGACGGTATCCGCGTTGCCCGCCGGCGGCTCGAAGAAGAGGTGCGTGAAGGCGGGGAATTCCTCGGGCTTGCCGGGCTCGGCCACGTCGATGGCGATGCCGCGCGCGGACAGGCCGTACTGGTAGAGCTCGCCGATGGCGCGGAAGTACGAGGCGCCGAGGAAGGCGACCCAGTCGTTCTGCTTCCAGTCCAGCTTCTTCTGGTCGCGCAGGCGGCTTTCCTGGAGGCGGAAGCCGGCAAAGCCGCTGCCGCGCGGCAGCTTGTGGGCGGGGCTGTCGGGCGGCATGTCGAAGTACGACTCGTCATAGACGATCTCGCGCGCGGCCGGCGCGCCGCGGACGCTGTCGATCACGTGCATGCGCACGGGCTTGCGGAAGAAGGTGCCGAGATGGAAGAACGTCACCGGAAACTGGCCCGGACCGTCCGCGAAGAGGGCTTCGTCCGGCCTGAAGCGGATCTTGCCATGGGCTTCGTAGTCGATCCGGTCCAGGATGTCGGCCGGCGCCGTGGCGGGCGGCGCATAGGGCTTGCCCGCCATGGCGCGGGCCTGCGCGATCAAGGTATCGAAGCCGAAGGGGCGGGCGTCGCCCAGCTTGATCCGGCTGGCGGCCAGGGCGGACGGCGTGATGCCGAGCGCCGCGAGCGCGGCGCTGGCAGTGGCGGAAACGAGCAGGGTGCGGCGATTCGTCATCGAGAGCGGGGTGTCCTGGGCGTGGTGCTCCGGTGGGCAGAACTCTAGAAGACGCCAGGGAAAGGGGAAAGTTCGGGCAACGGCCGCTTGAAGTGATGCAAAAGCATCGTGCCAGGGCTTTCGTCGCGCGCGATGCGATGCGTTCCGAACAGGCCGGCTGGCCCGGATGCGGCCGTTCGCCGTAGCTGATATCCGGGCGGCCGATGCCGAGCGGATTGAGGTTGACTCCTGCTTTGTGGAATGTAGTATGTGATATATCAAAAAATCCATTCAAGGCAGCGGGAGACGACAGCATGAAAATCTGTATCTATGGCGCCGGCGCGATCGGCGGGTATCTCGGCGCACAGCTTGCGCTGGCCGGCGCGGATGTCAGCCTGGTGGCGCGGGGGCCGCACCTTGCCGCCATGAAGGCCGATGGCCTGCGCCTGCAGATCGACGGCGAGGAGCGCGTGGCGCGGGTCCGCTGCACCAGCGATCCGGCCGAACTGGGGCCCCAGGATTATGTGTTCATCACGCTGAAGGCGCACTCGGTGCCCGCTGTGGTCGACCTCATGCAGCCTTTGCTCGGCCCCGGCACGGCGATCGTGACCGGCGTCAACGGCATTCCGTACTGGTACTTCCACCGGCATGGCGGCGCGCTGGCCGGCACCACGCTGCAGAGCGTGGACCCGGGCGGGCGCCAGTGGCACGGCTTCGGGCCGGAGCGCGCCATCGGCTGCGTGCTGTACCCGGCCGCGGAAATCGTCGAGCCCGGCGTGATCCGCCATGTCTATGGCAAGAAATTCCCGCTCGGCGAGCCGGACGGCAGCAAGTCGGCGCGGGTGGCTCACTTGAGCGAGATGATGGTCTCGGCTGGCCTGGAGGCTCCCATCCGCGACAATATCCGCGACGAGATCTGGCTCAAGCTGTGGGGCAACCTGTGCTTCAACCCGATCAGCGCGCTGACGCATGCCACGCTGGACATCATCACCGCCGATCCGGCCACGCGCGCCTTGTCGCGCGCCATGATGCTGGAGGCCAAGGACATCGCCGAGCGCTTCGGCGTGCATTTCCGCGTGGACGTGGAACGGCGCATCGACGGCGCGGGCGCGGTGGGGGCGCACAAGACGTCCATGCTGCAGGACCTGGAAGCGGGGCGCGCCATGGAAATCGACCCCTTGCTGACGGTGGTGCAGGAAATGGGGCGGCTGGTGGGCCGGCCGACGCCGATGGTCGATGCCGTGCTCGGCCTGATCAAGCAGCGCGAGCGCATGGCGCAGGCGGCCTAGCATCGCCCGCCGACACGGGGACGAGGGCCATGCGGACGGCAGCGATTATGTGATATACCATATACGCCAGTAACGGCCGCCGTCCGAATGTGGCTGAATTTATGCCAATTGTGCATTTTTCTATGCATTCCGCGCATGCAAGGCGGCTTTTGGTAAGCTAGGCGGCAAGCCGCCGGCGCCGCTTCGCGGGCGCCGGCGGTGCTGGTATCAATATGAGCCCTTCCATGTCTGCGCAAAGCCAATCCGCCGAACAGCCCGCCGGGCTGACCCTGTCCCTCCAGCCCATCAATGCCGGCGCCAGCCTGCGCGACCAGGCCTACGCCATGCTGCGCCAGGCCATCGCCGACGCCGACATCTACCAGTCCGACGAGGAAATCCGGCTCGACGAGCGCGTCCTGAGCGAGGCGCTCGGCGTAAGCCGCACGCCGATCCGCGAGGCCATGACGCTGCTCGAGCAGGAGGGCTTCCTGCGCACCGTGCCGCGGCGCGGCATCTACATCATGCGCAAGACCAAGCGCGAGATCGTGGAGATGATCCAGGTCTGGGCCGCGCTGGAAAGCATGGCCGCGCGCCTGGCCACGTTGCATGCCACCGACGAGGAAATCGCCACGCTGCGCCATATGTTCGACAGCTTCCGCGATGCCACGCCGGCCGAGCATATCGAGGAGTACTCCGACGCGAACATTGCCTTCCACCAGGCCATCGTGCAGTTGTCGAAGTCGCAGGTCATCATGGACTCGATCAAGAATATCTTCGTCCACGTGCGCGCCATCCGGAAGATGACGATCTCGCAGAGCGACCGGGCCTCGCGTTCCATCGTCGACCACCTGCGCATCATCGAGGCACTGGAAAAGCGCGACACCGAACTGGCCGAGAAGCTGGCGCGCCAGCATTCGCTCGACCTGGCGGACTACGTCGAGAAGCATTGCGACTTCCTGGACTGAAAGACTGCCTGCTGCGTTCCGGCCAGCCGGAGCGCCGGCAATGACGAAGCGGGCGCGGGAGCCTTGCAAGCTCCCGCGCCCGTCTTGCCTGCATGCCGCCGTACTACGCCCCCATGGCTTCCGCCATCGTCTTGCCCAGCTCCGCCGGCGAGCGCGCCACGCGGATGCCGGCCGCGCGCATGGCGTCGATCTTGGCATCGGCCGTGCCCGTGCCGCCCGAGATGATCGCGCCCGCATGCCCCATGCGGCGGCCGGGCGGGGCGGTGGTGCCGGCGATGAAGCCCACCACCGGCTTGAGGCGCGCACCCCGGCGCCCGCCGCTGCGCACGTCCTGCAGGAAGCGGGCGGCATCTTCCTCGGCCGAGCCGCCGATCTCGCCGATCATGATGATGCCTTCGGTGTCGTCGTCGGCCAGGAACATCTCCAGGCAGTCGATGAAGCTGGTGCCGTTGACCGGGTCGCCGCCGATGCCGATGCAGGTGCTCTGGCCCAGCCCGGCGGCGGTGGTCTGCGCCACGGCCTCGTAGGTCAGCGTGCCGGAGCGCGATACCACGCCGATCTTGCCCGGGCGGTGGATGTGGCCCGGCATGATGCCGATCTTGCACTGGCCGGGGGTGATGACGCCGGGGCAGTTGGGGCCCACCAGCCGGCTGCCGGAGCCTGACAGCGCGCGCTTGACGCGCACCATGTCGATGACCGGGATGCCTTCGGTGATGCAGACGATCAGGCCGACGCCCGCATCCGCCGCCTCCAGGATGGCGTCGGCGGCGAACGGCGGCGGCACGTAGATGACCGAGGCGTCGGCGCCGGTGCGCTCCACGGCCGCGGCCACGGTGTCGAACACCGGCAGGCCGAGATGGGTCTCGCCGCCCTTGCCGGGCGTCACGCCGCCGACCATGCGCGTGCCGTAGGCCGCGGCCTGTCCGGAATGGAAGGTGCCCTGCGCGCCGGTGAAGCCCTGGCAGATCACCCTGGTGTCTCGATCGATCAGTACGGCCATCTTATTTTCCTCCCCTGGCATGCGCGGCCTTGACCGCGTTCACTACTTTTTCGGCAGCGTCGGCGAGGTGATCGGCCGACACGATGGGCAGGCCCGAATCGCGCAGGATGGCCTTGCCCAGCTCCACGTTGGTGCCCTCCAGCCGCACCACCAGCGGCACGGTCAGGTCGATCTCGCGCGCGGCCGCCACCACGCCTTCGGCGATCACGTCGCAGCGCATGATGCCGCCGAAGATATTGACCAGGATGCCTTCGACCTTGGGGTCGTCCAGGATCAGCCGGAACGCGGCGGTGACGCGCTCGCGCGTGGCGCCGCCGCCGACGTCGAGGAAGTTGGCCGGCTCGCCGCCGTGCAGCTTGATGATGTCCATGGTGGCCATGGCCAGCCCCGCGCCGTTGACCATGCAGCCGATATTGCCGTCGAGCTTGACGTAGTTCAGCCCGTGGCGCGCAGCCACGGTCTCGGCGGGATCTTCCTCGGTCTCGTCGCGCAGCGCCTCGATGTCGGGATGGCGGTAGAGCGCGTTGTCGTCGAAGTCGAACTTGGCGTCGAGCGCGACCAGCTCGCCGGCGCGCGTGACCACCAGCGGGTTGATCTCCACCACCGAGGCATCCAGTTCGACAAAGGCGCGGTAGGCCGCCAGGATGAAGCGCGCGGCCGCGCCCACCTGCTGGCCTGACAGGTCCAGGCCAAAGGCCAGGCGGCGCGCGTGGAAGGGCTGGATGCCGCTGGCCGGGTCGATCGACACCTTCAGGATCTTCTGCGGCGTGCGCGCCGCCACCTCCTCGATCTCCATGCCGCCCTCGGTGGAGGCCATCACGGTCACGCGCGAGGTGGCGCGGTCGATCAGCATGCCCAGGTACAACTCGCGGGCGATCTCGCAGCCTTCTTCCACATAGAGGCGGCGCACTTCGCGCCCGGCCTTGCCGGTCTGCCGGGTGACCAGCACGGCGCCGAGCATCTGCCCGGCTTCGGCCCGCACCGCGTCGACCGACCTGGCCACGCGCACGCCGCCCTTGCCGCCAGGATCGCCGCGGAAGCGGCCGGCGCCGCGGCCGCCCGCGTGGATCTGGGATTTCACTACCCAAACCGCGCCGCCGAGCTTGCGCGCGGCGCTGGCGGCTTCCTCCGGGGTAAAGGCAACCGCGCCGCGCGGCACGGCCACGTCGAACCGCCGCAGCAGTTCCTTGGCCTGATATTCGTGGATGTTCACGGGTCTCCTCGCTCTTGTGATTGCGCAGCCCGGCGCGCCTGGGTTGGCCCGTCGGCGATCACGCTGTGAAATATGGTATGTAATATATCAATAGGAAACAAGAAAAAGAGCCGATTAAGAGGTCAAGAAAACACCGCGGCACGGAGGGCTGGGGAGGGCTGGCACGTTAGTGCGGATGCGGAATTAGTCGGCATCGATTCAGCAATTTCCATCATCCATGCGCTTGTTTCGCTGAAATCCCCCTGAATTGCTGCATCGCGTCGTCGAAACCCACCTGGCGTCAGGCAGATTTCTCTTGAGCTTCATTGATATATCACATACCGTATTCAACAAGGTCCGGCTAAAAGGATCGGGTGCGTCGCAGAGTGGACGCAAGAGGCACGCCGCGGCCGGCCGGGAGGCAGGATGGCGGCGACAGGCGATAGGCGAGGGTGTCGTGACCCGCGCCGGCGGCGGGCGTCGCGTTTCACAGCCAGCCGCAATCCAGTCAACGAGGAGACCAAGACATGTCTGCAGTCGTATCCACGCGGCCCGAGTCCACCACCACGGCCGAAGACACCCTGAAGCAGAAGACCCGCGACGCTGGCGTGATTTCCGGCGGCCACCTGGTGGCGCGGGCGCTGAAGAACGAAGGTGTCGACACCATCTTCACGCTGTGCGGCGGCCATATCATCGACATCTACGACGGCTGCGTGGACGAAGGTATCCGCATCGTCGACGTGCGCCACGAGCAGGTCGCCGCGCATGCGGCCGACGGCTATGCGCGCCAGACCGGCAGGCTCGGCTGCGTGGTGACCACCGCGGGCCCTGGCTGCACCAACGCCGTGACCGGCGTGGCCACGGCGTTCCGCTCCGAAAGCCCGGTGCTCCATATCGGCGGCCAGGGCGCGCTGTCGCAGCACAAGATGGGCTCGCTGCAGGACCTGCCGCACGTGGACATGATGTCGCCCATCACCAAGTTCGCCGCCACCGTTCCCAGCACCGAGCGCGTGGCGGACATGATCTCCATGGCCGTGCGCGAATGCTTCAACGGCGCGCCGGGGCCTTCCTACCTGGAGATCCCGCGCGACGTGCTGGACCGCGAGGTCGACCTCGCGCGCGCCGTGATCCCGCGGCCCGGCCACTACCGCGCTTCCACCAGGTCGATCGGCGACCCCCGGGACATCGAGCGCCTGGCCGACATCCTGGTCGATGCCGAGCGCCCGGCCATCCTCTACGGCCAGCAGGTGTGGACCGCGCGCGGCCACCAGGAAGCCATCGCGCTGCTCAAGGGCCTGGACATCCCCGGCTATTTCAACGGCGCCAGCCGCGGGCTGCTGCCGCCGGGCGATCCGCACCACTTCGACCGCACGCGCACGCAGGCTTTCGCCAATGCCGACGTGCTGATCATCGTGGGCACGCCGTTCGACTTCCGCATGGGCTACGGCAAGCGCATCAGCCGCGAACTGACGCTGGTGCAGATCGACATGGACTACCGCACGGTGGGCAAGAACCGCGAGATCGACCTCGGCCTGGTGGGCGATCCCGGCGCCATCCTCGGCGCGGTGCTGCAGGCGGCCGGCGGGCGCATCAAGAACGACAAGCGCCAGGCGCGCCAGAAGTGGATGGGCCAGCTGACCGAAGCCGAGGCCGTGGCCACCGAGAAGCTGATGCCGCTGTTCCGCTCGGAAAATTCGCCGATCCATCCGTACCGCGTGGCCTATGAGCTGAACGAATTCCTGGGCGACGACACCGTCTATATCGGCGACGGCGGCGACGTGGTGACCATCTCCGCGCAGGCGGTGCGCCCGCGCCGCCCGGGCCAGTGGATGGACCCCGGCGCGCTCGGCTCGCTGGGCGTGGGCACCGGCTTCGCCATCGCCGCCGGGCTGGCCAATCCGGACAAGGAGATCCTCTGCTACTACGGCGACGGCTCGTTCGGCATGACGGCCTTCGACATGGAGACCGCCAACCGTTTCGGCGTGCCTTACCTGGCGGTGATCGGCAACAACTCGGCCATGAACCAGATCCGCTATGGCCAGCTGGCCAAGTACGGCGAGGAGCGCGGCAACGTCGGCAACCTGCTGTCGGACGTGCCGTTCTCGAAGTTCGCCGAGATGCTGGGCGGCTACGGCGAGGAAGTGCGCGACGCCAGCGCCATCGCCGGCGCGCTGCAGCGCGGGCGCGAAGCGGTGCGCCGCACCGGCAAGTCCGCCGTGATCAACATCTGGGTGGATCCGCGCGAATACGCGCCGGGCACCAAGAACCAGACCATGTACAAATAACCGCGCGGCAAGGAGACAACGATGGACAAGGCACTGGACGGTGTGCGCATCCTGGACATGACGCATGTGCAGGCAGGCCCTTCGGCCACCCAGTTGATGGCATGGCTGGGGGCGGACGTGATCAAGGTGGAGTTGCCCGGGCGCGGCGACATCACGCGCAGCCAGCTGCGCGACGTGCCCAACGCGGACAGCCTGTACTTCACCATGCTCAATTCCAACAAGCGCAGCCTCACGCTCAACATGAAGACGCCGGAAGGCAAGGCGCTGCTGGAGGACCTGGTGCAGCGCTGCGACGTGCTGGTGGAAAACTTCGGCCCCGGCGTGCTGGACCGCGCCGGCTTCGACTGGGAGCGCCTGCAGGCGCTCAACCCGCGCCTGATCTACGCTTCCATCAAGGGCTTTGGCCCGGGCCCGTTCGCGGACTGCAAGGCCTACGAGAACGTGGCGCAGTGCATGGGCGGCGCGGCCAGCACCACCGGCACCGCGGAAGGCGCGCCGACCGTGACCGGTGCCCAGATCGGCGACTCCGGCACCGGCATCCATTGCGTGGTCGGCATCCTGGCGGCGCTGCTGCAGCGCGAGCATTCGGGGCGCGGCCAGCGCGTGGAAGTGGCCATGCAGGACTCGGTGCTCAACCTGTGCCGGGTCAAGCTGCGCGACCAGCAGCGCCTGGCCGCCGGGCCGATGCGCGAGTATCCCAACAAGGAGTTCGGCGACTTCGTGCCGCGCGCGGGCAATGCCTCGGGCGGCGGCCAGCCCGGCGCGGCCTTGCGCTGCGCGCCGGGCGGCGCCAACGACTACGTCTACGTGATCGTGCAGCCGCAGGGCTGGGAGCCGCTGATGCGCCTGTGCGGGCGCGAGGACCTCATCACCCACGCGCAGTTCGCCACGCCGGAGGCGCGCCTCAAGTGCCTGGACGAGTGCTTCTCCATCATCGAGAAATGGACGCGCACGCGCACCAAGTTCGAAGTGATGGACGCCCTCAACGAGGTCGACGTGCCGTGCGGGCCGATCCTCTCGATGAAGGACCTGATCGAAGACAAGTCGCTGTACGAGCGCGGCTACCTGGTCGAGCTCGACCATCCGGAGCGCGGCCAGTACGTGCAGCTCGGCTGCCCCATCACGCTGTCGGCCTCGCCGGTCACGGTGGAGCGCTCGCCCTTGCTGGGCGAGCATACCGAGGAAATCCTCGACTGGCTGGGCCGCACGCCCGCGCAGATCGAAGCCTTGCGCGCCGCCGGCGCCGTCTGAGCGCCCGGGCTTCAGGCACATCCCCTGGCAAGTCTGCACACCGCCCGCCCTCGCGCCCGCCGCGAGGGCGCGGGGCGGTGCATCCCGCTGCAACCCGAAAAACAGAACAGATGGAGACCTGACATGGCACACGACAAAGAGGCGGTGCGCAAGATCCTTGCCGCCGTGAAGGAAGAGGGCCGCGCGTCATTGACCGCTCCCGAGGGCAAGCTGGTATGCGATGCCTACGGCATCGGCGTGCCGGGCGAGGGCGTCGCCAGGACGCCGACCGGCGCGGTCGAGCTGGCGGCGCAGATGGGCTACCCGGTGGTGCTGAAGATCGTCTCGCCGGACATTTTGCACAAGACCGAGGCCGGCGGCGTGCTGGTCGGCCTGAAGGATGCCGCCGAAGTGGAGCGCGGCTACCTGGCCATCGTCGACAACGCGCGCAGGTACGACGCGCAGGCCCGCATCGTCGGCGTGCAGGTGCAGCAGATGATTCCCGGCGGCCAGGAAGTCATCATCGGCGCGGTCACCGATCCCTCCTTCGGCAAGCTGGTGGCGTTCGGCCTCGGCGGCGTGCTGGTCGAGGTGCTCAAGGACATCACCTTCCGCATGGCGCCGGCCAGCCAGGAGGATGCGCTGTCGATGCTCGACGGCATCGCCGCCGCCGAAGTGCTCAAGGGCGTGCGCGGCGCCGAGCCGGCCAACCGCGAGGCGCTGGCGGGCATGATCCGGCGCGTGTCGGAACTCGTCAGCGATTTTCCGGAGATCGCCGAGCTGGACCTCAACCCGGTGTTCGCCAGCAAGGACGGCGCCATCGCCGCCGACGTGCGCATCGTGGTCGATTTCTCCCCGCAGCCCGAGCGCTACCGCCCCACGCAGGACGAGATCGTGCGGCAGATGAACCGCATCATGCGGCCCGATGCGGTAGCGGTGATCGGCGCCTCCGCCGAAGACGGCAAGATCGGCAACTCGGTGATGAAGAACCTCGTCAACGGCGGCTACCAGGGCAAGATCTACCCGATCCACCCCAAGGGCGGCGAGATCATGGGCATGACCGCCTACAAGAGCGTGCTGGACGTGCCGGGCGAGGTGGACGTGGCGGTGTTCGCCATTCCCGCCAGGCTGGTGGCCGGCGCGCTCGAGGAAGTGGGGCGCAAGCGGATCCCGGGCGCGGTGCTGATCCCGTCCGGCTTCGCCGAGACCGGCAACGTGGAGGGCCAGGAAGAGATCGTGGCGATCGCGCGCAAGCACGATATCCGCCTGATGGGGCCGAACATCTACGGCTTCTACTACACGCCCAAGAACCTGTGCGCGACCTTCTGCACGCCATACGACGTCAAGGGCAAGGCGGCGCTGTCGTCGCAGTCCGGCGGCATCGGCATGGCCATCATCGGCTTCTCGCGCTCGGCCAGGATGGGCGTGTCCGCCATCGTCGGCCTGGGCAACAAGTCCGACATCGACGAAGACGACCTGCTGACCTTCTTCGAGCAGGACGACAACACCGAGATCATCGCCCAGCACTGCGAGGACCTGAAGGATGGCCGCGCCTTCGCCGAGGCCGCGCGCCGCGTCTCGAAGAAGAAGCCGGTGGTGGTGCTCAAGGCCGGGCGCACCAGCCTGGGCGCGCGCGCCGCCAGTTCGCACACCGGCGCGCTGGCCGGCAACGACAAGATCTACGAGGACGTGTTCAGGCAGTGCGGCGTGATCCGCGCCCGCTCGCTGCGCGACCTGCTGGAGTTCGCGCGCGGCATTCCCAGGCTGCCCACCCCCAAGGGCGAGAACGTGGTCATCATCACCGGCGCCGGCGGCTCGGGCGTGCTGCTGTCGGATGCCTGCGTGGACAACAACCTGTCGCTGATGACCATGCCGGACGACCTCGACGCGGCCTTCCGCCAGTTCATCCCGCCGTTCGGCGCGGCCGGCAACCCGGTCGACATCACCGGCGGCGAGCCGCCTTCCACCTACCAGAACACGCTGCGCCTGGGCATGGAAGATCCGCGCATCCACGCCATCATCCTGGGCTACTGGCACACCATCATCACGCCGCCGATGGTGTTCGCCAGGCTGGTGGTGGCGGTCAAGGAGGAGATGGCCGCGCGCGGCATCGAGAAGCCCATCGTGGCCTCGCTGGCGGGCGACGTGCAGGTGGAGGAGGCTGCCGAATACCTGTATGGGCACGGCGTGCCGGCCTATGCCTACTCGACCGAGATCCCGGTCGCGGTGCTCGGCGCCAAGTACAAGTGGGCGCGCGGCGCGGGGAAGATCTGACCCGGGCGACGGCGCCGCGCCGCGCGGCGCCGTCGCCACGACAATGCGGCGCAAAGGCGGGCGGCGCACAGCCGGGCCCGCCGCAGGAGTTTGCTGTGCAGACATGGATCCGCTTCCAGACCGGCGACGGCGCGATCGGCTTCGGCCGCATCGAGGGCGATCGCGTGGCCGAATACGATGGCCCCGGCTTTGCCGGCCCGCAGCCCACCGGCGCCACGCTGCCGCGCGCAGGCCTGCGCCTGCTCAGCCCGTGCGAGCCGGGCAAGGTGGTGGCGCTGTGGAACAACTTTCACGCGCTCGCGCGCAAGCTCGAGAAACCGGTGCCGCGGCACCCGCTGTTCCTGATCAAGCCGGCCAGCTCGCTGGCCGGGCCCGGCGACCCCATCGTGCGCCCGCGCAGCTACGCGGGCAAGATCGTCTACGAGGGCGAACTCGGCATCGTGATCGGCCGGCGCTGCCGCGACGCGGCGCCGGCAGAGGCCGCCGCGCATATCTTCGGCTATACCGTGGTCAACGATGTCACGGCGTCGGAGGTGATCGGGGAAGACCCCGGTTTCCCGCAGTGGTGCCGCGCCAAGGGCTTCGACACCTTCGGCTGCATCGGCCCGGCCATCGTCACCGCGTTCGACTGGCGCGCGGCGCGCGTGGTCACGCGGCTGGACGGCACGGAGCGGCAGAATTATCCGCTCTCCGACCTGATCTTCTCGCCGGAGCAGCAGGTCAGCCTGATCTCGCAGGACCTCACGCTGATGCCCGGCGACGTGATCGCGTGCGGCACCTCGCTCGGCGTGGGGTCGATGAAGGACGGGGCCGTGGTGGAGGTCAGCATCGACGGCATCGGCGCGCTGGTCAATCACATGCGCGGCTAGGCCGGCAGGGCGCGCGCGACCGCCGGCGGCGCCGTCAGAGCGGCAGTGTCATCAGCAGCGTCAGCGCCGAGGTGTCGCGCACGCTCGCGCGCGCGGTCAGGCGGCGCAGCGCCGCCAGCGCGGCGCTGCCGGCCTCGCCGATGCGGTTGGCGATGTTCAGGCGCGCCAGCACACGTGTGGCGAAGCGCAGCGAGAAGGGCACCTGCTTGCGGCAGAACGCCACCTTGCGCACATAGCCGTCGACCTCCCACAGCCACGTGGTGTTGGCCGGGAAGTAGGCAATGTCGCCGGCGCGCAGCACATGCACGCGCCCGTTGGCGCCGGTGACCTGGACCTTGCCTTCCAGTATCACCACCGTTTCCTCCCAGCCGTAGTACCACTGGAAGGTGCCGCCGGTGCATTCCCACAGATTGGTGCAGGCCAGTCCGTCGAGCGCGCGCGAATGCAGCGCGGCCCGCGACTGCGGTTCGCCGCCGCGGACCCAGGCAGGCTCGATCGGGCAGGCGTGCATCGCTATGTCGCGCGCGTTGGCGAAGACGCCTTCGCGCCGTTCCGCGCGGGTGCGGGCCGCCGGCGCGGCGGCGCCGGATATCGTTTGCGTCTGCGATTCCATGTCGGCCTCCCGTTGTCCTGTTTTTTGTCTTGCCTGTCAGGCAGACATTAGCGGGGCGGCGGCGCAGGCTAAGTGCGCAAGCGCACTTTCATGGCGGGTCTGGCGCGCGGGCCGGTGCCGGCCCGCGGCGCTCCGGCATGGCGCGGCGGCTCAGTTGGCCCGGCCCGCCAGCGCGCGCAGGTAGTCGCTCTTCTTGTCGAGGATCAGGCGGCTGAGGAAGTCGGCGTCGTAGGCCTTGAGCAGGTGCGCGTGGTATTGCTCGAGATAGCGCGCGATGCGGCTTTGCTCGCATTCGATGCCGCACAGCCAGGCGTACATCTCGCTGTCCCAGCGAAAGCGCAGGCCCAGCTCGGTGAAGGCGGCGTTGTAGGCGGCAAGCTGGGCGTCGTCGGCCGCGGCGGGCGCGGGGGCGGCGGGGGTGCCGGGGCGGACTGCGGACTGGACCTGGTTCATGATCGGACTCCTCGGGCGCTGTGCAGTGGTGGGCCTGAGTCGAAGCATAGGGTTGCCGATCGATTAACGATAATTAAAGTTGGATGGACTAACCATAATCTATTGTTTATGGACTGAAGGCGACTGGCGCTGCGGCCTGATCAGCCTGTCCACGCCGGTAATGCGCTGGATCAGGCTGGCGCCTTCCTCCATCAGGAAATGCTTGAAGGCGAGCGCCACCGGCGGCAGGCGCTTGTTCTTGCGGTGCACCACGTACCAGTTGAGCATCACCGGGAAACCTTCGATGTCGAGCACGGCGAGGTTGCCGGTCTGCAGTTCGAGCCCGACCGTGTGGGCCGACAGGAAGGCGATGCCCATGTTCGCGATCACGGCCTGCTTGATGGTCTCGGTGCTTTTGATCTCCATCGCGATGCGCATGTTGGAGAGCCGGCCGGCGAAACCTTCCTGCATGGAGTTCCACGTGTCGGAGCCTTTCTCGCGCGCGACGAAGGCTTCGTCGGCCAGCGCCGCCAGCGGGATGCCGCGCGCGCCCACCAGCCGGTGGCCGGGCGCCGCGACGATGACGTAGGGATGGGGCGCGAACGGCTCGCTGATGGTGTCCATGCCTTCGGGCGGGCGCACCATCACGGCGAGGTCGGTGAGATTGCCGGCGAGCTGGTGCAGCAATTCCTCCCGGTTGTGCACCGCAAGGTTGAGCGTCACGCCATCGTGGCGCTGCATGAACTGCGCGAGCAGGCGCGGGAAGAAGTAGTCGCCGGCGCTGATCACGGCCACGTTGAGGCGCCCGCCGGAGATGCCCTTGAGCTGCGACATGGCGTCTTCCGCTTCGCGGAATTGCTGCATGATGCTGCGGCTGTAGTGCAGCATCTCGATGCCCGCCGGGGTGAGGTAGATCTTCTTGCCGAGCTGCTCGAACAGCGGCAGGCCGACGTGCCCCTCGAGCTGGCGTACCTGCGTGGAGACCGCGGGCTGGGTCAGGTGCAGTTCCTCCGCCGCGCGCGAGAAGCTCAGGTGCCGGGCTACCGTCTCGAATACCTTCAACTGGCGCAGCGTCGCGTTCTTCATGCACTGGTCCGCCCGACATATAAGGGATCGTCAATGATCATAATAAAAAACTTTATGCTGTGCCGTACTTAGTTTGAACTAGCATCAGTCCACGGATGCAACGTGCCGCAATGTCAGGCGCGCTCGATCAGTAGTGACCAAGGGCTCCCGCCAGAGAAGCCTTCCCCTCGCGCCGCAGAGCGCGACAGCACTATGCAGGAGACACGACATGACGCACGACAACACGGCGGCCTCCGCCCACGGCCGTTCCGGCTGGCTCCGCAACCGCTGGTTCCAGCTCGCGATCGGCGTGGTCTGCATGGGGCTGGTGGCCAACCTCCAATATGGCTGGACGCTCTTCGTCGGGCCGATGAACGCCAGGCATCACTGGGGCGAATCGGCGATCCAGGTTGCCTTTTCCATCTTCATCGTGACCGAGACCTGGCTGGTGCCGCTCGAGGGCTGGCTGGTCGACAAGCTCGGCCCGCGCCCGGTGGTGGCGGGCGGCGCGCTGTGCGCCGGGCTGGCCTGGGTCATCAACGCCTATGCCACCAGCCTGCCGCAGCTCTATCTCGCCGCGGTGATCGCGGGCATCGGCGCGGGCGGGGTCTACGGCACCTGCGTGGGCAACGCGCTCAAGTGGTTTCCTGACCGGCGCGGCCTGGCCGCGGGGCTGACCGCGGCCGGCTTCGGCGCGGGCTCGGCGCTCACCGTGATTCCCATCGCCAACATGATCCAGCGCTCGGGCTACGAGCATGCCTTCATCACCTTCGGCATCCTGCAGGGCGTCTGCATCCTGCTGATGGCGCTGCTGCTGGTCAAGCCGCGCCCGCCCGCGGGTGCTACGGCGGGCAAGGCGGTGCTGACCAACCCGATCGAGTTCACGCCGGGGCGCATGGTCAGGACGCCGGTGTTCTGGGTCATCTATGCCTCGTTCGTGGCGGTGGCCGCGGGCGGCATCATGGCCACCGCGCAGCTTGGCCCCATCGCGCGCGATTTCGGCTTCGCCTCGATGCCGGTGACGATGCTGGGCTTCACGTTGCCGCTGCTGACCATGACGCTGTCGATCGACAACCTCTGCAACGGGCTGACACGGCCGCTGTGCGGCTTCATCTCCGACCGCATCGGGCGCGAGAACACCATGTTCTTCATCTTCATCGGCGAGGGGCTGTCGCTGCTCGGGCTGATGGAGTTCGGCCACAACCCGTACTGGTTCATGACCTTCGCCGCGCTGACCTTCCTGTTCTGGGGCGAGATCTTCTCGATCTTCCCGGCGCTGTGCGCCGACACCTTCGGCAGCAAGTTCGCCGCGGCCAACGCCGGCACGCTCTACACAGCGAAGGGCACCGCGGCGATGCTGGTGCCGCTGGCCTCGGTGCTGTCGGCGCACGGCGGCTGGGACGCGGTGTTTACGGCCGCGGCGGCGGTGACCATCGTCGCGGGCCTGTCCGCCAAGCTCGTGCTGGCGCCGATGCGCAGGCGCTTCATTACCGGCCATGAAGGCGAAGCCGTGCCGGTGGGGACCGACAGCGCCGCCTACCTCGCCGCACTGTCGCCCCGCAAGAGCGAGTAGGCGGGGCGCCGCGGGGCATTGCAACAGCAAGCAGCCCGGCCCAGGCGGCCGGGCATCGCGCATACAGAAGGGGGCATCATGAATATCTCGCTTCCGCAGCTCAAGGCATTTGCCGCCGTGGCCCGCCAGAAAAGCTTCACGCGCGCCGCCGCCGAACTCGGGCTCACGCAGTCGGCCATCAGCCGCAGCGTGCGCGAACTGGAGGACGAGATCGACCAGCGCCTGTTCGACCGCACCACGCGGCAGGTCGAGCTCACCGACGCGGGCGAGCATTTGTCGCAGCGCATCTGTCACCTGATCGAAGAGGTGGAGCAGACCCTGCGCGAAAGCCAAGGCACGGGCAAGGCCTGCCAGGGCACGGTGCAGATCGCGTCCGACCCGGTGCTGTCCTCGATGTCCGTGCCGGCATGGCTGGCGGGCTGCCGCACGGCCTGGCCCGGCATCGGCATCTGCCTGAAAGACCGTCCGCACGATGCCGTGCTGCAATGCGTGCGCAGCGGCGAGGTGGACTTCGGCATCGCCACCAACCCCGAGGCGGGCGACGATCTCTATTGCGAGGCGCTGTGCGCCGATCCGTTCCACGCGGTGCTGCCGTCGCAGCATCCGCTGGCCGCGCGCGAGGCGATCGGGTGGGGCGACCTCAACGATGCGAACGTGCTGATGCTGGACCACAGCTCGGGCATCCAGCCGGCGGTGGAGCAGGCCTTCGGCGTCTATCACGTGCGGGCGGGATCGCTCCAGGTGCTGGGCCACTTTGCCGCGATCTTCGGCATGGTGGCGCTGGGGCTCGGTATCGGCATCGTGCCGTCGCGCGCGCACGGCGCCGGCCTGAACCCGGCGGCGGTCATGCGGCCGCTGCGGCCGCAGGTCACGTCGTCGGTGATGCTGGTGCGGCGCAAGAGCCGGTCGCTGAAGCCGAACGCGGCCGCCATATGGGATGCGCTGCGTGGCATGGAGTATGAGCAGGCGCGGATGGCCAGGGCGGGCTAGGGACGGGCGGTCCGCCTGCGCAAGCGGTCGGGTCTTGCCGGTACCGCCTGGCGGTGCCCGGACCCCAAAATTTTCTCTGATATATTACATACAGGATATTTACACATAGTGCGACGCAGCATATAATGAAAACTCCTACCCACCATCCATATCGGAGTTTTCTGATGGACAGCGTTCTTCTCCTCGGTCTTGCCTTTGGTGCGATTACCTTTGGCGTCGGCGTCACCTTCCTGATCGCTACCCGCGTGCCCACCGTGGTGCTGGCCCGCGCGCAGGAACATGGCCGTTTCGCGGGTCTGGGCGCTTCGCAGGAAACCACCGGCGTGGGCCGTCCGCGTTCCGCCGCCAGTGGCGTGGGCGCCGCGCCGCAGCTCGCTCGCGCGTAATGCTCCCGGCAGGGCGCGAGACCGGGGGACCTGCCGGTTCCCGGTCGCGCTCGCCAGGTATCTCTTCCGTTGACCGCCCCGGTCCTCCGGACTGCCGCCGTCACCGGTGAGTCGGCGCTGGATCGCGCTTGCATCCGCCGCCCGCGACATGCGCCTCGGCGGCTACGCCGCACCCCATACATTGAGAACATTCAGCGGATTTTTTGCCTGACTCGTTCTAGGGACTTTCCCCAATGCCGGGAAATCGCTGCCGGTTTCCGGATTCCCCGCGCTTTCGGCCGGGCTTCGCCTCGCCCGTTTCCGGCCTCCGCATTGATGATGCGCAGTGACCTAAGTCATTGATCCTTCAGCATCGCCGCGCGCGCCGCCGGCCGCCGTTGATGCGTGCCGCGCACCAGTGCGCCGCCTCTTGTTTTCTCGGATTTTCCCCTTGTCTCCACATGCGTTTCAGGCCGCTCCGGTGTGCCCGGGAAGTGACTTGACTATATTGATATATCACATACTGTATAGCACTGAAGCGACCCTGGCAGCCGGGATGCCGCGCCAGGCAAGGGCGCCACGGAAGAGGGCGCCGCCGGCGAGCCGGAATGAAGCGTCCCGCAAGCAGTGTCCACGGACGGTGTCCACGGACACCCTACCCAAAACAAAAGGCGGCTCCGTCCGCCATCAGGAGACACCATGGACCATCAGCAAAACGCGCCCGCGTCACGCTTTGCCTCACCTTGGGTACAACTCTGTTTTGGCGTGATCTGCATGGCGATGATCGCCAACATGCAGTACGGCTGGACCCTGTTCGTCAATCCCATCGACGACAAGTACCACTGGGGCCGCACCGCGATCCAGGTGGCCTTTACCATCTTCGTGGTGACCGAAACCTGGCTGGTGCCGATCGAGGGCTACCTGGTCGACAAGTACGGCCCGCGCCCGGTGGTGGTGGGCGGCGGCCTGTTGTGCGCGGTGGCGTGGGCCCTGAACTCGGTGGCCTCGTCGTTGCCGATGCTTTATTTCGCCGCCGCCGTGGGTGGGGTCGGCGCGGGCGCGGTGTATGGCACCTGCGTCGGCAACGCGCTCAAGTGGTTCCCTAACCGGCGGGGGCTGGCGGCGGGCATCACCGCCGCGGGTTTCGGCGCCGGCTCGGCGCTGACCGTGGTGCCGATCGCCAACATGATCAAGAGCAGCGGCTACGAGGCCACCTTCCTGTGGTTCGGCCTGGGCCAGGGGCTGATCGTGTTCTTCCTCGGCATGGCGCTCTATCCGCCTTCGGCCAAGGTGCTCAGCCAGGTCAAGGACGCCGTCAAGACCGCCGCCTACAACGCCTCGCCGCGCCAGGTACTGTCTTCGCCGATCTTCTGGGTCATGTACGCCATGTTCGTCATGATGGCGGCGGGCGGGCTGATGGCCACCGCGCAGCTTGGCCCCATCGCCAAGGATTTCGGCCTCGACGGCACGCCGGTCTCGCTGCTCGGGCTGACGCTGCCGGCGCTGACCTTCGCGCTGACCATCGACCGCGTGCTCAATGGCCTGACGCGGCCGTTCTTCGGCTGGATCTCCGACAATATCGGCCGCGAGAACACCATGTTCCTGGCCTTCGCGGTGGAGGCGGTCGGCATCCTGCTGCTGGCCCGGTACGGCCAGAACCCGGTGGCCTTCGTGGTGCTGACCGGCGTGGTGTTCTTTGCCTGGGGCGAGATCTACAGCCTGTTTCCCGCCACGTGCGGCGACACCTTCGGCCCCAGGTTCGCCGCGACCAACGCCGGCCTGCTATACACGGCGAAGGGCACCGCGGCGCTGCTGGTGCCTTTCTCCAGCGTGATCACCGCCGCCACCGGCGACTGGCACGCGGTGTTCATGCTGGCCTCCGGCATGGCGGGGCTGTCGGCGCTGCTCGCGATGTTCGTGCTCAAGCCGATGCGCGAGGCGCATGCCAGGAAATACGTGCATGCCAACGCCGCCGCGCCGATGGGCTACCGGGCGGTGCCGGAGGATCTGACCTGACGCCGTCCTGGGGCGGGGGCTTGATGCTTGTCTGATGCAGGGCGGGGGAGTTCCGGCGTTCACGGGAACTCCCCGCTGCATTTTCGGCTGCTCGATGCAGCAGGGGCGGAGGGCGCGCTGTATTTCCCGGATGGCACGCAATTAACGGCCATGAAACCCGGGCATCTGCATGCCGGGGATCGCGCTCAAACCACGATCCCCGTTTCGCTGGCGGACACAGGCTCTGCAAGCGTGCGGCCCGGTGCGAGATGCCTGGCTGGGCCTATGCGTGGGCCTCGACGGCCTGCGTGCCGGGCGCGGCCGCATGCAGGGCCGGTTCGCGCTTGCCGCGCACGAAGGCCACCGCCCGCGCGATCACGGCCGCATCGTGCAGGACGCGCCGGTGTCCCAGCCCTTCGGTCGTCACCAGGCTGGCGCCAGGCCAGGCGCCGGCAATGGCCGCGCCGTTTTCCCAGTCCACTTCCTTGTCCTGCCGGTCATGGATGACCAGTGCGGGCGGCACCGGGCGCGCATGTCCGAGCGCCGGCACGTTGAAGGCCGACCACGGCATGCCCAGCCAGCGTTCGCTGTCGCGCTGCATGCGGTCCAGCACGGCCGGCGCGATGCCGAGCCGCCACGCCAGCGCGGCGGCGGCGCTGCGCATGTCGGCGGGCGGCCCGATCATCACGGCAGCTTCGAGGTGGAGGCCTTCGCGCACGGCCAGCGCCAGCGCGGCGCTGCCCAGCGAGTGCGCGATCGCGGCATGGATGGGCCCGGCATGCCAGGCGGCGGCGAGCAGGGCGCGCGACATTTCCACCACGGAGCTTTGCGCGGGGCCGCGCGCGCCGGCATCTGAGGCGCCGTGCGAGAGCGCGTCGAACGCCACCACGCGCAGGCCGGCGGCGAGCAAGGGCGCGACCAGCGCGTGCCATTGTCCCGCGTGGCCTCCCCAGCCATGCGCCAGCAGCACGGTCGGCCCCTCGCTGCCCCAGCGGTATACGCGCACGCGCCGGCTTGCGCCCTGGCCGGTCACCAGTGCCCAGTCCGCGCGCGCCTGCCCGAGCACTTCGCGTCCGGCAGCGTCGGGACCGTTGCCTCGCGGCGGGCTGAACCACGCGCGCTCCAGCGCGCGGGCGGCACCGGCCGGATGAACGAGGCCGGCAAGCTGCCAATAGAGGCGCGCCCAGCGCATGGCGGGGCGGAATGCCGGCGGCTTGGCCGGGGAGGGATTTGTCGCTTGTGTCACGGCCTATCTCCAACGAAGACTTGCATCCTGGCTGGCGGTCCGGGCCCGGGCGTCCTTTGTCACCCGGCAAGACCGACCAGTCGTGCTATTTTTAGTCCCGGAAAAGACGGCTCGGGGCCGCCTGGTATCCGGTCGTTTCTTTCGTCAATGCGCCCCCGACAGACCGGCCGGGCGCGGCAAGCAAGCGTCTACCGGTGCGCCGGCTGCGCCAGCTCGGCGCGACGCAGCAGCGCCTCGAACGCGCGGCGCGCCATGATCTCGGCGTCTTCGCGGCCCAGCAGTTTGTAGGAGAGCTGGAAAGACATGCCGATGCCGACCATTTCGAAGGCAAACTGGCGCGGGTCCTGCGCCGGCGAGATGTCGCCTTCCTCGATGGCGTCACCCACCGCGCGGGCAACCAGGCCATGCCAGTCCTTCAGCGACTGCACCACCATGTCGCGCGTGGGCCCGGGCCGGTCGCGGTATTCCTGGCTCAGCGCCATGAACAGGCAGCGGCCCTTGTTGACCGGGCCGCCCAGCCACGTCATGTAGCCGTCGAAGAGGGCCTGCAGCCGGCGCGTGCCGCGCGGCTGCCGCAGGGCGGGATGGACCACGATCTCGGCGAAGCGCTCGGCCGCCAGCGCCAGCACGGCCTGCTGCAATGCCTCCTTCGACTTGAAGTGCGCATACAGGCCGCTCTTCGACATGCTGGTGTCGGCCGCCAGGGTGGCGAGCGACAACTGCTCGAAACCCACCTGGGCGGCGGTGTCGAGCGCTTGTTCGATGATCGCGGCGCGGGTGATCTGGCCTTTTTGCATTTGTCGAGAATAGCACGACCGGTCGGTTTGTCAATGCCGTGCTTGTGCGCTCTCGTCAACCTAAAATGAAGTCGCTCGTTATGTCTGCACGGATGCAGTAGCTTGTGCTTTATTGGACCTACGGACAGGTGTAAATCCGCTTTGCCCGGGCACTCTCAAGAAATCTGCACAAAGTGTTCCCCTGATTACATACGGATCGCTTTGCGTGCTCTATACTCGAATGCACGTCCGCGCACTTTTATTTTCACTGGTGACTGGAGACCGACATGAACAGTACAGCCGTGCCAAGAGGCGCTAGCGAACCGTTCCGGCAACTGCGGGCGTTGCGCCGAGCGCGAAAGCTCAAGCAGGAAGACGTCGCCCGTAAGGCCGGCATTTCCCGGGAGGCTTACCTGCGGGCCGAATCGGGTCAAGCCGACCCCCGCATGTCCACCTTCCTGGCGGCCTGCGAGGCGCTCGGACTGGAAGTGGTGCTGGCTCCCCAGCATCTGGCCGCCGACGTCAACGCGTTCATAGCCAGCCGCAACGGCGGCGTCACGGCCGCATCCATGGCCGGCCAGGCGCCCGCCACGACATCCGCTCCCGCCAGCCCGGCACCGTCCAATCCGGTCGGTGCCGGCTTCGCGGCGAGTCCCGGCGAAGGTCACAAGCCCGCCTGAGCATGCACGCCGCCCCGGCCTGAAACACGGCCGGGGCGGTGTTGTTTGTCCTGGTGCAGCAGGCAGCCTCCAGCCTGCTGTTCGCGTCTGCGCGGCCGTGCCGAACGGTCTCCCCGCTGGCCGCGCGGCCAGTGCCGGCCCTCGCCGGTACTCCGGCTCCCTTGCCTGGACGGGATCCCTTCCTGACCCGCACAGGGCCCGTTTCCGGGCCGTCCTCCCGTCTTTCCCGTTTTTCCCCTTTTGATTCTCGTCTGTTCGGCGGCGCCGGCGCATGCGTTGCTGCATTCGCCAGGCACGCCTTTCGTTCGGCCCATGGTGCCGTCTTCGGTGGCGAGATTGCCCTGGTTTGACAGCTCTCGGGTCGAAGATTACGATATGGTAAATAGATTACGTATTGTGTAATTTCAGGGGTGATCCTGTCTTGCCGTCCCGCACGGAAGACCTGGGCCGCCCCTGGCGTAATCCCCGGCCGCCACAGTCCCCTGCAGCGCGCGACCTGCCTGGCAAGGCGCGCAGTGCTGTGTCCCGCAGGCGGCCGGTCCACCAAGAGAAAAAGAGAGGAGCACAAGCATGAGCAAGGCCTTTGCATCGCAGGCGGACCTGCAGGACAAGCAGGTCACCTTCACGCGGCTGTCGGACAACGCATACGCCTACACCGCGGAAGGCGATCCTAACTCCGGCGTGATCGTCGGCGACGACAGCGTGCTGATCGTCGACACCACCGCCACGCCGGCGATGGCACAGGACCTGATTGCCCGCATCCGCGCCATCACCGACAAGCCGATCAGGCACGTGGTGCTGTCCCACTATCACGCCGTGCGCGTGCTCGGCGCTTCCGCCTATTTCAAGGAAGGCGCGCAGAACGTGATCGCCAGCCGCGGCACCTACGAGATGATCGTGGAGCGCGGCGAGGCCGACATGAAGTCCGAGATCGAGCGTTTCCCGCGCCTGTTCGCCGGCGTCGAGACGGTGCCCGGCCTGACCTGGCCCAACCTGGTGTTCGAGCGCGAGCTGACGCTGTTCCTCGGCCAGCTCGAAGTCAGGATCGTGCACCCCGGGCCGGGCCACACCAAGGGCGACACCGTCGTGTGGATTCCCTCGCAGAAGATCCTGTTCTCGGGCGACCTGGTCGAATTCGACGCCGCCTGCTATTGCGGCGACGCGCAGCTCGAGGAATGGCCCGCCACGCTCGAAGCGCTGCGCGCGCTGGCGCCGGCCGCGCTGGTGCCCGGCCGCGGCCCGGTGCTGGCCACGCCGGAGATGGTCGGCCGCGGGCTGGACTACACGCGCGACTTCGTCGGCACGCTGCTGCAGCGGGGCAGGGAGGCGGTGGCGCAGAAGCTGGATCTCAAGGGCGCCATGGCCCACACGCGCGCCGCCATGGACGACAGGTTCGGCCACGTCTTCATCTACGAGCACTGCCTGCCGTTCGACGTGGCGCGCGCCTACGACGAGGCCAGCGGCATCAAGCATCCACGCATCTGGACCGCCGAGCGCGACAAGGAAATGTGGGCCGCGCTGCAGCACTGAGGCAACGCGCAGACGGTCCCCGGCAGCGACGCATGCCGCCGCTTCGCCGCAAGAGCCGCGCCAGCGGCCAAGGCTCGAGGATGGAGACATGACGGAAACGAACTACCAGGCGCATACCTTTGCCTACCGGCCGTGCGCCGAGCAGCAGGCGCCGCCGCCGGGCGCGGCACCGCATCCCGTGCATCCGGTGGCGGTGATCGGCGCCGGCCCGGTCGGCCTCGCCGCGGCGATCGACCTGGCCCAGCAAGGCGTGCCGGTGGTGCTGCTCGACGACGACTGCGCGCTGTCCGCCGGCTCGCGCGCGATCTGCTTCGCCCAGCGCACGCTCGACATCTTCGACCGCCTCGGCTGCGGCGCGCGCATGGTGGACAAGGGCGTGAGCTGGAGCGTCGGCAAGATCTTCTTCGACGAGGAACTGGTCTACAGCTTCGACCTGCTGCCCGAGGCCGGCCACGCCCGCCCGGCCTTCATCAACCTGCAGCAATACTATGTGGAAGGCTACCTGGTGGAACGCGCGGCGGAGCTGCCCAACCTCGCCATCCGCTGGCGGCACCGCGTGGCGGGCCTGGCGCAGGACGATGACGCCGTGACGCTGGACGTGGAAACGCCGGACGGCCGCTACGCGCTGCGCGCGCGCTACGTGGTGGCGGCCGACGGCGCGCGCAGCCCGGTGCGGCAGGCCATGGGGCTGGAAAGCAAGGGGCGCACTTTCCGCGACCGCTTCCTGATCGCCGACGTGAAGATGACGGCGCCGTTCCCGAGCGAGCGCTGGTTCTGGTTCGACCCGCCGTTCAACCGCAACCAGTCGGTGCTGCTGCACCGCCAGCCGGACCAGGTCTGGCGCATCGATTTCCAGCTCGGCTGGGATGCCGACCCCGATCTCGAAAAGCAGCCGGAGCGGGTCATCGCGCGCGTCCGGGCCCTGCTGGGCGAGGATGCCGGGTTCACGCTGGAATGGGTCAGCGTCTACACCTTCTCCTGCCAGCGCATGGAACGCTTCCGCCACGGCCGCGTGCTGTTCGCGGGCGATGCCGCGCACCGCGTCTCGCCGTTCGGCGCGCGCGGCGCCAACAGCGGCGTGCAGGACGCGGAGAACCTGGCCTGGAAGCTCGCGCTGGTGCTCGCGGGCAGCGCCCCCGACGCGCTGCTGGACAGCTATGCCGGCGAGCGCGAGTTCGCCGCCGACGAGAACATCCGCCACTCCACGCGCGCGACCGATTTCATCACGCCCAAGACGCCCGTGAGCCGCGTGTTCCGCGACGCGGCGCTGAGCCTGGCGCGCCACCATGCCTTCGCGCGCCGGCTGGTCAACAGCGGGCGCCTGTCGGTGCCCGCCGTGCTGCACGATTCGGTGCTCAATACGCCCGATGGCGCGGCGCCATTCGCCGGCGCCATGGTGCCCGGCGCGCCGTGCGCCGACGCGCCGGTGCGCGAGGGCGGCCGCGACACCTGGCTGCTGCCCCGGCTCGGCAACCGTTTTGCCCTGATGCTGTTCGTGGGGCCGGCGGGTTTGCCGCCGGCCGCCCTGCCGGCCCTGCGGGCTCTCGCCGACGGTCCCGTGCCGCTGGCGCTGGTCTGCGTGGCCGCGCCGGAAGGGGAAGGCGCGCCGGAAGTCCCCGGCGCCAGCCTGCTGGAGGATACTCACGGTTGGCTGGCGCGCCGCTACGACGGCCGGCCCGGCACCGTCTACCTGCTGCGCCCGGACCAGCACGTCTGCGCGCGCTGGCGCGCCTTCGAGCCGGCACGCGTGCAGGCCGCGCTGCAGCGCGCGCTGGGCTGGCGGGAGGGCGCCGGCGCGGACATTTCCGCCACTGCCGGCGCCGCCGCATGACCCGCCCCGGAGACACGCCGATGCCGCTCAACACCGAACCCAATCTCGCCCGTCCGGACGATTTCTACGAGGCCCTGATCGACATGCACCGCGACCTGTCCGACGCCCAGAGCCAGTCCGCCAACGCCCAACTGATCCTGCTGCTCGCCAACCACATCGGCGACCTTGCCATCCTGCAGGAAGCCATGACGCACGCCCGCGCGGGCGTGCTCGCACGGGCTGGCCGCCAGCCCGCCGCCGACCCGGCGGCCGCAGCCTGACGCTGCGCGGCCAGCCGTTTCCCGTATCCAGAGGAAAAGACTCCAAGGAAGACCCACGCCATGACCCAGACCCAACTTCACGCGCCGGCGCATCCGCGCGAGGCGGCTACCCCGGCCGCCCCGGCCTACCAGTCCGGCTTCGCCAACGAATTCGCCACCGAAGCGCTGCCCGGCGCGCTGCCGGTGGGGCGAAACTCGCCGCAGCGCGCGCCCTATGGCCTCTATGCCGAGCAGATCTCCGGCACCGCCTTCACCGCGCCGCGCGCGCACAACCGCCGCAGCTGGCTCTACCGCATCCGCCCCGCGGCCATGCACGAGCCGTTCGCGCCGCTGGAGCAGGCGCGCATCGTCAGCCGTTTCGACGCTGTGCCGCCGTCGCCCAACCAGATGCGCTGGAGCCCGCCGCCGATGCCGGCCGCGCCCACCGACTTCGTCGACGGCATCGTCACCATGGCCGGCAACGGCAGCCCCGAAGCCATGACCGGGTGCGGCATCCACCTGTACCTCGCCAACCGGCCGATGGACGGCCGCTTCTTCTATAACGCCGACGGCGAGATGCTGATCGTGCCGCAGCAGGGCAGGCTGCGCCTGGCCACCGAGATGGGGGTGCTCGAGGTCGAGCCGCAGGAGATCGTGGTGGTGCCGCGCGGCGTGCGTTTCCGCGTGGAGTTGCCCGACGGCGAGGCGCGCGGCTATATCTGCGAGAACTACGGCGCGCTGTTCCGCCTGCCCGACCTGGGCGTGCTCGGCTCCAACGGCCTGGCCAACCCGCGCGATTTCCTCACCCCGCATGCCTGCTACGAGGACCGCGAAGGCGACTTCGAGCTGGTGGCCAAGTTCCAGGGCAACCTGTGGCGCGCGCCCATCCGGCATTCGCCGCTGGACGTGGTGGCCTGGCACGGCAACTACGCGCCCTACAAGTACGACCTGCGCCGCTTCAACACCATCGGCTCGATCAGCTACGACCACCCGGACCCGTCGATCTTCCTGGTGCTGCAAAGCCCGTCCGACACCCCGGGCGTGGACACCATCGACTTCGTCATCTTCGGCCCGCGCTGGCTGGCGGCGCAGGATACCTTCCGCCCGCCCTGGTTCCACCGCAACGTCGCCAGCGAGTTCATGGGCCTGATCGCGGGCGTCTACGACGCCAAGGCCGATGGCTTCTCGCCCGGCGGCGCCAGCCTGCACAACTGCATGAGCGGCCACGGCCCCGATGCCGAGACCTTCGCCAGGGCCACCGCGGCGGACACCTCGCAGCCGCACCATATCGGCGATACCATGGCGTTCATGTTCGAGACCCCGGCCGTGATCCGCCCGACGCCGTACGCGGCCGAGTCCGCCCAGCTCCAGCATGACTACTACACCTGCTGGCAAGGGCTGAAGAAGCACTTCGACCCGGCCCGCCGCTGATCCTTGTCCCCTTCCTCGGGGCGCCCGCGCGGCCAGGCCGCGCGGGCGCCCCGGCGCAATGTCATTCCCTTCCGGAGCCCCCGATGACCACCATCCAGCAGAGTTGGATCGAATCCGCCAACGACGGCGTCACCCATTTTCCGCTGCAGAACCTGCCCTACGGCATCTTTTCCAGCGCCGGCCAGGGCCCGCGCGTGGGCGTCGCCATCGGCGACTTCATCCTCGACCTTGCCGTGCTCGACGGCGCCGGCCTGCTGCCGCCGGCCGTCAAGGGCGTGTTCGGCGGCGCCACGCTCAATGCCTTCATCGCGCTCGGCAAGCCGGCCTGGAGCGAGACCCGCCAGCACCTGACGCGCCTGCTGTCGACCGGCGACGACACCCTGCGCGGCAAGTCGGCCCTGCACGAACAGGCGCTGGTGCCGATGGCCTGGGCCACGCTGCACCTGCCGGTGGACATTCCCGGCTACACCGACTTCTATTCCTCGCGCGAGCACGCCACCAACGTCGGCCGCATGTTCCGCGACCCCGAGAACGCCTTGCTGCCCAACTGGCTCGAAATCCCCATCGGCTACAACGGCCGCGCCAGCTCGGTGGTGGTGAGCGGCACCGCGCTGCACCGGCCCAAGGGCCAGATCAAGCCGCCCGACGCGCCGCGCCCCATCTTCACGGCCTGCCGCAAGCTCGACTACGAACTGGAAATGGCCTTCATCGTCGGCAAGCCCTCGGTGCTGGGCCAGGCCGTCAGCACGGCCGACGCGCCCGCGCACATCTTCGGCATGGTGATCCTCAACGACTGGAGCGCGCGCGACATCCAGCAATGGGAATACGTGCCGCTGGGGCCGTTCAACAGCAAGGGCTTCGGCACCTCGATCTCGCCGTGGGTGGTGACCATGGACGCGCTGGAGCCGTTCCGCCGCGACAGCCCGGCGCAATCGCCCGAGCCGCTGCCCTACCTCCGGCAGCAACAGGGCAACGCCTACGACATCGCCCTCGAAGTGGCGCTGCGCCCCGAAGGTGCCGAGCACGCCACCACGGTCTGCCGCACCAACTTCAAGGCCATGTACTGGACCATGGCGCAGCAGCTGGCCCACCACACCGTGTCCGGCTGCAATGTGCGCGTGGGCGACCTGATGGGCTCCGGCACCATCAGCGGCTCCACGCCGGATTCCTGCGGCAGCCTGCTCGAATCGACCCGCAACGGCGCCGAGCCGCTGGCGCTGGCCGATGGCGCCAGCCGGGGCTTTCTCGAGGATGGCGACGAGGTGGTGATGACCGGCTGGTGCCAGGGCGAGGGCTACCGGGTCGGCTTTGGCGAGGTGACCGGCAAGATCTTGCCGGCGAACTGAACGCCGGGCGGCCCCCCGGGGCCGCGGCTTCCGGGACGCGGGGCGGCGGCGGGGCGGCCCGCCGCCGCCCCTCGTTTTGGTGGTTACATTTGCGAACTTTCTTAACCATCTGGCATCCCCCGCCGCTGTCCCTTTGTGCGAGAATTCGGGCCTGACAAAAAATGCAGGCCAAAGTTCGTCCTGTTTTCTGCGTCACTGATGCAATGCCAGACCGGGGTGTTTGCGGCTGCGGCCTCACCCCGAGGTCAGTTTGGCAAGCTTTTCGCCGTTAATACGGAAATGCGGGCTACGGCCCCGGCCATGCCGGGGGCGGCCCGGAAAAACAGGCGGCGAAAAGCGCCCGCGAGCAGGGCGCCTCACCGGCAAGCAGGTGCCGGACAGGTGGTAAACAGGAGGCAACCAGCGTTATCTGCCGCCAACGGTGCGTCAACAGGCGCGATACGCGTCTTGCGCGATCGCCGCCGGACACCGCGGGCGGGCAGTGCGCCGGCGGGCCATTTCTTCCACCCAACGCGAACGGCAGGGCAATGGAATTCGGTATTCGCGCATGGGCGGCATGTGCAGCACAACTCGACACGCAGCAAGCCTGGCTGGCCTGGAGCCGGGCGCCCTGGCTGCCGGCCGGCGACGAACTGCCGGCGCTGAGCCCCATGGCGCCGATGCTGCGCCGGCGTGTCTCCGCGCTCGGCCGGGCCGCGCTGCATCCGGCCTACGCCTGCCAGCCGGGCGTGGACGGCATTCCGGTGATCTTCGCCTCGCGCCACGGCGACACCCTGCGTCCGCTGCAGATGCTCGGCAACCTGGCCGACGGCGAAGCGCTCTCGCCCACCGCGTTCGGCCTGTCCGTGCATAACGCCATCGGCGCGCTGTACTCGATCGACCGCGGCGACGCCGCCAACCTGCAGGCGCTGGCCGCCGGCCGCGATACCGTGGAAGCCGCGGTGGTGGAAGCCTGCGGCCTGCTGGCCGACGGCGCCCCCGAAGTCCTGCTGGTCCAGTATGAGGCGCCGCTGCCGGCGCCCTATGCGGTCTTTGCCGACGAGCCGGAATGCCTGTTCGGCTGGGCCTGGCGCGTGGCCAGGCCGCGGGCCGGCGATGCCGTGTTCAGCCTGGAGGCAACCGACGCGCCCGTGCCGGCGCCGCGCAATCCGTTGCTGCCCCACGGGCTCGACGTGCTGCGCTTCGCGCTGGCCGGCGACGCCGAACTGCGCCACGCCGGCGAGCGCGCCGGCTGGAGGTGGCAGCGCCATGGTTGAGCGCCTGGACCGCGCCTGGCGCGTGTGCGCCACCGGCCTGTGCTTCTCCAGCTTCGGCGTGGGCGGCCTGCTGCTGCGCGTGCTGGTGTTCCCGCTGCTCACGGTGCTGCTGTGGTCCCCGGCCAGCCGCCAGCGGACCTGCAAGAACGTCGTCCGCCACGCCTTCCGCCTGTTCCTGCTGCTGATGCGCGCGGTCGGCGTGATCCGCTACGAAGTGCTGCACCCCGAGCGGCTGCGGCGCAGCGGCCTGCTGATCGTGGCCAACCATCCCTCGCTGATCGACGTCATCTTCCTGGTCGCGCTGACGCGCCAGGCCGACTGCGTGGTCAAGTCGGGGCTGGCGCGCAACCCGTTTACGCGCGGGCCCGTGCGCGCCACCGGCTACGTCTGCAACGATTCCGGCGCCGGCATGGTGGACGACTGCATCGCCTCGCTGCGCGCCGGCAACAACCTCGTCATCTTTCCCGAAGGCACGCGCACGCCGGCGCGGGGCCCGCTGCGGCTGCAGCGCGGCGCGGCCAACATCGCCGTGCGCGGCGGCTTCGCGCTCACGCCGGTGGTGATCCGCTGCGAGCCGCCCACGCTGGCCAAGGGCGACAAGTGGTACCGCGTGCCGGCGCGCCGGCCCCGCTACGTGATCGACGTGCGGGAGGACATCAGCGTGGCCGGCTCGGTGAGCCCCGGGCTGGACGACGCGCTGGCCGTGCGGCAACTGACACAATCGCTATCCGAGTTTTTCTCCAGGGAGGTCCGCCGTGAAGGCGCTTGAACAAGACATCAAGGAACTGATCATTTCATCGCTGTCGCTCGAAGATATCGGCCCGGCCGACATCGACGCCGACGCGCCGCTGTTCATCGACGGCCTGGGCCTGGATTCGATCGACGCGCTCGAGCTCGGGCTGGCGCTGCAAAAGCGCTACGGGGTGGCCATGAACGGCGACAAGGACGAGATGCGCGCGCGCTTCGCCAGCGTCTCGGCGCTGGCCGCCTTCGTGGCCTCGCAACGCGCCAGCCAGGCCCCGGCCTGAGCCCGCCGCCCATCAACCCGCTTGCAACGGCAAGCCCGGCAAGCACAACCGACAAGGGGAGCCCCTCATGACTCATGACGAAATCTTCGCGCGGGTGGCCACCGTGCTCGAGGAAACCTTCGAGATCGAGCGCGCCCGCATCCGCCCGGAGGCGCGCCTGTACGAGGACCTGGACATCGACAGCATCGACGCGGTCGACCTGCTGGTCAAGCTCAAGCCCATGCTCAACAAGCCGATCAAGCCCGAGCAGTTCAAGGCCGTGCGCACCGTGCAGGACGTGGTGCAGGCACTGGCCCTGCTGATCGACTCGCCCGCCACGGCCTGATCCGCATGCGCTTGCGCAAACTGCTGCTCGGCGCGCTCACGCTGTGCTACCCGGTGGCGATCTACTTCGGCCTGCAATACTGGCCGCCGCGCGTGCTGGCGCTGGCACTGGTGGCGCTGGCGCTGCTGCGCGCGCTGACCAGCCGCCAGGCCGGCTGGCGCCTGCTGGCGGTGCTGGCCGCCGGGCTGGCCGCGGTGGTGGCGGCCTCCAACCACGCCTTGCCGCTCAAGCTCTACCCGGTGCTGGTCAATGCCGGCACGCTGGCCGTGTTCGGCTGGAGCCTGCGCCACCCGCCCAGCCTCGTCGAGCGGCTGGCGCGCCTGCGCGAGCCGGACCTGCCGCCCGCGGGCGTGGCCTACACGCGGCGCGTGACCCAGGCCTGGTGCGTGTTCTTCGTCTGCAACGGCACGGCGGCGGCGCTGACCGCGGTGCTGGCCAGCGACCGCATCTGGGCGCTCTACAACGGCGGCATCGCCTATGGCCTGATGGGCGCGATGTTCGCCGGCGAATGGCTGGTGCGCCAGCGCGCGATGGCGGGGGGGCGGCATGGCTGAGTGGCTTGGCACCAGCGGCGCGATGGCCGCGCTGTCGGCGCGCACGCATGTGGTGGCGCATGGCGAAGCGGGCGGCCTCGACGCGCCGGCCTTCGTGCGGCGCGCGGCCGCCTGGCGGCAGGCCTTCGCCGCGGTCCCCGGCGCCAGCGTGGCGCTCTACCTCGAAGCCACCGGCGAATTTGCCGCCGCGCTGTTCGGCGCCTGGCATGCCGGCAAGCATGTGGTGCTGCCCGGCGACACGCGCGCCGAGACGCTGGCCGCGCTGGAGGGGCACGCCGACGCTCGCGCCGGCGACCTGCCCGGCGGCATCCGCCCGCAGCCGCACGCGGCCGGCCCGGCCCCCGAATGGCCGGCGCTGGACCCGCGCGCGACCCAGGTGACGCTGTTTACCTCCGGCTCCACCGGGGTGCCCGGCGCCATCGTCAAGCACCTGTCGCAACTGGAGGCGGAAGTGCGGGCGCTGCAGGCCGCCTTCGGCGCCGCGCTACCCGCGCAGGCGCGCGTGCTGGCCACGGTCTCGCACCAGCATATCTACGGCCTGCTGTTCTGCGTGCTGTGGCCGCTGGCCGCGGCGCGCGCCATGCCGGCCGCGCGCCTGGCCTTCCACGAGGAAATCGTGGGCGCCTGCGACGGCACGCCGGCGGTGCTGGTGACCAGCCCGGCGCACCTGCGGCGCATGCCGCCGGCGCTCGACTGGGCGCCCGCGCGCGCCGCGCTGCATGCGGTGTTCTCGTCGGGCGGGCCGCTGCCGCCCGAGGCCGCGGCGGATGCCTTGCGGCATCTCGGCCGGGCGCCGGTGGAAGTCTTCGGCAGCTCCGAGACCGGCGGCATCGCCTGGCGCCAGCGCGCGCGCCACGACGAGCGCTGGACGCCGCTGCCGGGCGTGCAATGGCGCCTGCAGGACGGCTTTCTCGCGGTGCGCTCGGCCCACCTGCCGGACCACGGCTGGCATCTGTGCGCCGACCGCGTGCAGCCGGCCGGCGAAGGCGGCTTCGCGCTGGCGGGCCGCGCCGACCGCATCGTCAAGATCGAGGAAAAGCGCATCTCGCTGACGCAGGTCGAACAGGCGCTGCAGCAGTCGGCGCTGGTGCGCGAAGCGCGCGTGGTGCTGCTCGAGCTCGACAGCGGCATGCGCCTGGGCGCCGTGGCGGTGCCCAGCGCGAGCGGCGCCGCCATGCTGGCCGGCGCGGGCAGGGCGGCCTTGCTGGCGGCGCTGCGCGCGGACCTCGCCCCGGCCGTGGACGCGCTCGCGCTGCCGCGCCGCTGGCACTTTGCCGAGGCCTTGCCGTGCAACGCCCAGGGCAAGACCACCGAGGCCATGCTGCGCGACGTGTTCCGCCGCGTGCTGCCGGTGGCGCGCTGGCAGGCATCCGAAGACGCGCTGTCGGCCAGCGCCGAGCTGGAGATCGGCGAAGACCTCGCCGTGTTCGACGGCCATTTCCCGGGCAGCCCGATCGCGCCCGGCGTGGCCCAGGTCGACTGGGTCATGGCGCTCGCGCCCGAGCGCCTGCCGGTGCCGCCGCGCGCGCAGTTCCGCCGCCTGGAAACGCTCAAGTTCCAGGCCGTGATCGTGCCCGGCAGCACGGTGCAGCTGGCGCTGACGTGGCAGCCCGAGCGCCGCGCGCTGGCGTTCCGCCTGAGTTCCGCGCAGGGCCCGCACGCCAGCGGGCGCATCGTTTTTGGAGACGCCCATGTTTAAGCCGGTGGTGCTGGTGCCGGTCTACAACCACGAGCGCGCCATCGGCGCGATGGTGCAGGCCATCCTGCGGCATCCGCTGCCGTGCCTGCTGGTGGACGACGGCAGCAGCCCGGCGTGCGAGCGCGTGCTGCGCGAGATCGCCGCCGCGCACGCCGGGCGCGTGCACCTGATCCGCCTGGCCGAGAACCAGGGCAAGGGCGGCGCCATCATGGCCGGCTTCGAAGAGGCCGCCCGCATGGGCTTCACGCACGCGCTGCAGATCGACGCCGACGGCCAGCACGACGCCGCCTGCATCCCGCAGTTCGCGGCGCTGGCGCAGGCGCGCCCGCACGCCATGGTCTGCGGCTACCCGGTCTACGACGAGTCGGTGCCGCGCGTGCGGCTGCTGGCGCGCTACCTGACCCATGTGTGGGTGTGGATCAATACGCTGTCGCTCGCCATCCGCGATTCGATGTGCGGCCTGCGGGTCTATCCGCTCGCCACGGTGCTGACGCTGGTGCGCGAGGTCCGGCTGGGCCGGCGCATGCAGTTCGACACCGAGGTGCTGGTCCACCTGGTCTGGCGCGGCGTGCCTGTCGTCAACGTGCCGACGCAGGTCACCTATCCGTCCGACGGCGTCTCGCATTTCCAGGCGTGGCGCGACAACGCGCTGATCTCCGCCATGCATGCGCGGCTGTTCTGCGGCATGGTCGCGCGGCTGCCGCTGCTGTTGTGGCGCAAGGTGCGGCCGGCATGAACACGCCTCCGAAAGCCGGCCAGCTCGGCCGCATGGCGCGCCACTGGAGCCAGATCCGCGAGTCCACCTGCGTGTGGGGCGTGTGGTGCCTGTACGGCCTTTACCGCCTGTGCGGCCGCACGCTGTTCCGCGCCGTGCTGTACCCGGTGGTGACCTATTACTGGCTGGCCAGGCCGCTCGCGCGCCATGCCTCGCTCGACTACCTGCGGCGCGTGCAGGCCGCCACCGGCGCGGTGCTGCCGGCCGGCGCCACGCCGGGCCTGCGCCACAGCCTGCGCCATCTGTTCTCGTTCGCCGAGACGCTGCTCGACAAGCTGCTGGCCATCGGCGGCGGCTATCGCTACGGCAACGTGCGGCGCGAAGGCGCCGAGGTGATGCTGCGGCAGATCGCCAGCGGCCAGGGCGGCATCATCGTGACCGCGCACATGGGCTGCCTGGAACTGTGCCGCGTGCTGGCCAGCCAGCGCCAGGGGCTGCGCCTGACGGTGCTGGTGCATACCGCGCACGCGGCGCAGTTCAACCGCATCCTGTCGCGGCTGGACCCGCGCTCGGGGCTGCAACTGTTCCAGGTCGACGACATCTCGCCGGCCACCGCGCTGCAACTGGCGGAGAAGGTGCGCGCCGGCGAGTTCGTCGCCATCGCCGGCGACCGCGTGCCGGTGCACGGCGGCCGCACGGTCACGGTGCCGTTCTTCGGCGCGCCGGCGCGCTTGCCGGTCGGCCCCTACGTGCTGGCCGCGCTGATGGAGTGCCCGCTGTTCGCCATGGGCTGCGTGCGCTCGGGCGACGGCCACCTGCTGCGCTTCACGGAGCTGGCGCGCGAGGTGCGCCTGCCGCGCGCGCGGCGCGAAGCCATCCTCACCGGCCATGCCGCCGACTATGCGCAGTGGCTGTCGCGGCTGCTCGCCGAGTCGCCTTACGACTGGTTCAACTTCTACGATTTCTGGGGGCAGGGCGGCGGCGTGCCCGAGGCCGCGCGCGCCGGCGCGCCGCGCCCGGCGCCCCGGTCCGCGCCGGCGCCGCGCGGCGACTGACGTCCCGCCCCCATACCGCAACCGCAATGTCCCCAGACCTCAGCCACGAGATCACGCTCAGCCCCGCCTTCCACGACCTCGACCCGATGAACGTGGTGTGGCACGGCAACTACGTGCGCTATTTCGAGCAGGCGCGCTGCGCGCTGCTCGAACGCTTCCACTACGACTACCCGGCCATGCGCGACTCGGGCTACGCCTGGCCGGTGGTGGACATGCGCGTGAAGTACGTCGGCCCGCTGACCTATGGCCAGCCCTTCGTCGTCCGCGCCGCCATCGTCGAGTGGGAGAACCGCTTGAAGATCGACTACCTGGTGCGCGACGCCGCCACCGGCCGGCGCCTGACCAAGGGCTACACCATCCAGGTGGCGGTGGACATGCGCAGCGGCGAGATGTGCTACGTGTGCCCGCCGGTGCTGTGGGAGCGGCTCGGCGTGCCGGCCGCGCCGGACGGGGAGGGCCGGGCATGAAGCGCCGCGGCTTCCTGCTGGCCCTGTGCGGCGCCGCGCTGGCCGCCCCGCGCCTGTGCGGCGCGGCGGCCCCCGACCTGCTGGCCGCGGTGGCCGCGCGCCTGTCCGACGCGCCGGTGATCCACGGCCGCTTCGAGCAGACCCGCCGCCTGTCCGGTTTTGCCAACCCGCTGGTGTCGCGCGGCGACTTCGTGCTCGCGCGCGAGCGCGGCGTGGTGTGGAGCACGCGCGAGCCGTTCGCCTCCAGCCTGCTGGTGACGCCGGACCGGCTGGTCATGCGCGGCGCCGACGGGCGCGTGCAGCAGCAGATGCAGGCCGACGCCCAGCCCGCCATGCGCGTGGTCGGCGAATCGGTGATCGCGGTGCTGCGCGGCGACCTGCGGACCCTGTCGGCGCGCTTCGAGGTGGCCGGCAAGCTGGCCGGCAAGGACGGCTGGTCGCTGACGCTCACGCCCAGGGACGCCGCCATGCGCCGCGTGTTCGCGCGCATCGAGCTGGCCGGCGACCGCTTCGTGCGCGACGTGCGCCTGGAGGAAGCGGGCGGCGACAGCACCCACGTGAAGCTGATCGAGCCGAGCGCGGCCACCCGCCTGGCGGCCGACGAGGAGCAGCGCTTTGAGTAACGCGGGCATGGCCACCGGCAAGCCCCTGCGCGGCCTCAGCACCTTGGAGCGGGTGCTGGCCGTGGCCTGGCTGCTGCTGGTGATCGCGCTGGCGGCGCACCAGTTGCAGTTCTGGCGCGCCTCGCGGCTCGACACCGATGTGATGGCGCTGCTGCCCACCAGCCAGCGCACCGCCACCGCCGACCGCGTGCTGCGCCGGCTGGCCGACGGCGTCTCGCGCGAGATCGTGGTGCTGGTCGGCGCGCCGGACTGGCCGGCCGCGCGCGCGGCGGCGCAGCGTTTCAGCGCGGCGACGCAACCGCGGGCGAGCCTGCTGCAGCCGGTGGACCGCATCGCCAGCTTCGACCTGGATGCGGCGCTGGCCTTCTACCGGCCGTACCGCGACCGGCTGCTGACCGACAGCCAGCGCGCCATGCTCGGCCATGCCGACGCGGACACGCTCGCGCAGCAGGCGCTGACCCGCCTCTACCAGCTCTCCACCGGCCCGCGCCTGACCGGCTGGGCCGCCGACCCGCTCGGCCTGTGGCAGGACTGGTGGCTGTCGCGCGCGGCCATGACGCGCGTGCACGAGCGTGACGGCCTGGCCGCCCTCAGCGCCGAGGGCAAGGAATGGGTGCTGCTGACGTACCGCATCGGCAAGCCCGCGTTCTCGGTGAGCGGCGACACCGACTATGCCGACCTGCTCGGGCTCGCCACGCGCGCCGCGCAGCAGGGCGGCGCCGGCGTGCAGGTGGTGGCGGCCGGCATTCCGCTGCACGCCGAAGCGGCCGCCGCGCAGGCCAGCCTGGAGATGAACGTGATCGGCTGGGGCTCGCTGGCGGCGGTGCTGCTGCTGGTGTGGCTGGCCTTCCGCTCGCTGCGCCCGATCGTCCTGGTGGGGCTGTCGCTGCTGGTGGGCACGGCGGCGGCGGTCTCCGTCACGGCGCTTGTGTTCGACCGCGTGCACCTGATCACGCTGGTGTTCGGCGCCAGCCTGGTGGGCGTGGCCGAGGACTACGGCATCCATTACTTCGTCTCGCGCCAGGCCAGTGCCGGCGCCACGCCGCCGCAGGTGATGCGCCGGCTGTTGCCGGGCATGGCGCTGGCGCTGTCGACCAGCGCGGTGGCCTACCTCGCGCTCGGCATCGCGCCGTTCCCGGGGCTGCGCCAGATGGCGCTGTTCTCGGCGGTGGGGCTGGTGGCGGCGTTCCTGACCGTGGTGTTCTGGTTCCCGCTGCTGGACCGCGGCCAGTTGCGCCAGACCCGCCTGTCGGCCTGGCTGACCGCCAGCCTGGCGCGCTGGCCGCGCGTGGGCACGGAGCGCCGCTCCCTGCTGCTGCTCGGGCTGCTGGCCCTGTTCGTGGTACCGGGCCTGTGGCAGGTCCGCGTGGCCGACGACGTGCGCCAGCTGCAAAGCTCGCCGCCGGCGCTGATCGAGGCGCAGCGCACCGCCGGGCGCCTGCTGGGCACGCCCAGCCCGGCGCAGTTCCTGCTCGTGCGCGGCGCCACGCCGGACCAGGTGCTGGCGCGCGAGGAACAGGTCAAGCAGGCGCTGGCCGGCGTGGTGGCGCGCGGCGGCCTGGACGGTTTCGTGGCGATTTCCGACTGGGTGCCTTCGGCCGCGCGCCAGCGCGCCGACGCGGCCCTGGCCGGCGGGCTGGAAAGCGCCGTGCGCGAGCGCGTGGCGCGCGCGGTGGGCGGCGCCGTGGGCGCGGCCGGCGCCGCGCCGGCCGGCCAGGTGCTGACCTTGCAGGCATGGCTGGCCGCGCCGGTCTCGGACACGCTGCGCCACCTGTGGCTGGACCGCGAAGGCGACGGCTATGCCAGCGTCATGCTGCTGCGCGGCCTCGACAAGCCGGCCACGCTGGCGCTGATCGAAGCCGCCGCGGCCACGGTGCCCGGCGTGGAATGGGTGGACCGCGTGGCGGACCTGTCCTCGCTGCTCAAGCATTACCGCGTGCTGATGACGTGGCTGCTGGCCGCCGGCGCCGCCGCCGTGGCGCTGCTGCTGGCGTGGCGCTACGGCCGCGGCGCATGGCGCGCGCTGGTGCCGACGCTGCTGGCGGCGCTGTTCAGCGTGGCGCTGCTGGGCTGGCTGCAGGTGCCGCTGCAATTGTTCTCGGTGCTGGCGCTGGCGCTGCTGCTGGGCGTGGGCGTGGACTACGGCATCTTCCTGCTCGAGCATCCTGGCGACGGCGAGTCGTGGACGGCGATCGTGCTGGGCGCGGCCAGCACGCTGCTGGCGTTCGGCCTGCTCGCGCTGTCGTCCACGCCGGCGCTGCACGCGTTCGGCATGACCATGCTGTCCGGCGTGGGCGCGGTGTGGCTGCTGTCGCCGTGGTTCCGGCCGCGGGCCGGCGGGCCGGACGCCGCGCGGCACCGGGACCGGTAACGACAGGCAAGACCAGCAAGACCAACAAGACCAACAAGACCAACAAGACCAACAAGACCAACAAGACCAACAAGACCAACAAGATCAAACGACAGGAAGGGGTAGCGATGCATATCGAACAGGTGGACGTCCTTGTCATCGGCGCGGGCCCGGCGGGCGCCGTGGCCGCGGGCCTGCTGCGCAAGCGCGGCATCGGCGTGCTGGTGCTGGAGAAGGAAACCTTCCCGCGCTTTTCGATCGGGGAAAGCCTGCTGCCGCAGAGCATGGCGTACATCGAAGAGGCGGGCATGCTGCAGGCCGTGGTGGAAGCCGGCTTCCAGTACAAGAACGGCGCCGCCTTCGTGCGCGGCGGGCGCTATACCGATTTCGATTTCCGCGACAAGTTCTCCGCCGGCTGGGGCACCACCTACCAGGTCCAGCGCGCGCGCTTCGACGACGTGCTGATCCGCGAGGCGCAGAAGCAGGGCGCCGAGGTGCGCTTCCGGCACCAGGTCACGGCGGTGGACGTGGAGGGCGAGCAGCCCCGCGTCACCGTGCGCGACGCCGACGGCAACGTCTATGGCGTGCAGGCGCGCTTCGCGCTGGATGCTTCCGGCTTCGGCCGCGTGCTGCCGCGCCTGCTGGACCTGGAGTCGCCGTCCGGCTTCCCGGTGCGCAGCGCCATCTTCACCCACGTGGAAGACCGCGTGCCGCCCGGCACCTTCGACCGCAACAAGATCCGCGTCAGCGTGCATCCGGAGCACGTCGACGTGTGGTACTGGACCATCCCGTTCTCGGACGGCCGCTGCTCGCAGGGCGTGGTGGCGGAAAAGCGTTTCCTCGACCGGTACGCCGGCACCGAGACCGAGCGCCTCAAGGCGCTGGTCGGCGAAGAGCCCGGCCTGGCCAGGCTGCTGGCCAACGCCGAATGGGACACCCCGGCGCGGCAGATCGCCGGCTATTCGGCCAATGTGAAGTCGCTGTGGGGCAAGGGCTATGCGCTGCTGGGCAACGCCGGCGAGTTCCTCGACCCGGTGTTCTCGTCGGGCGTGACCATCGCCTTCAAGTCGGCCAGCCTCGCCACGGCCTGCCTGGCGCGCCAGTTCGCCGGCGAAACCGTGGACTGGCAGGCCGAGTACGGCCGCCCGCTCAAGGAAGGCGTGGACTGCTTCCGCACCTTCGTCGAGGCCTGGTACGAAGGGCGCTTCCAGAAGCTGATCTTCCATCCCGACGCCACGCCGGATATCCGCCGCATGATCTCGGCCATCCTGGCCGGTTATGCGTGGGACCGCAGCAACCCGTTCGTGACCGAGTCGCGGCGCCGCCTGGCCGTGCTGGAGCAGCTTTGCGCGTGACCGTTTCCCGTTCCATGCCGCGCCGGGCCAGCGCGCGGGGCGCGCTGCTGGCCGCCGCCGCGGCGCTGCTGCTGGCCGGCTGCGCCGCGCCCGGCACGGTGCCGCCTGCCCCGGCCACGCGCCGCGCGCCTGTTCCGGCCGCGAGCCGCGAGCCGGTGCCGCTGCTGCGCCTGCCGCCGGCCTCGCTGGGCCGCGCGCTGATGCTGCAGCAGCAGATCACGGTGACGTACCGCACGCCGCGCGGCGAGGAGACCCGCGAGATCCAGGCCCTGCTCGAAGCCGATGCCGCCCATACGCGGCTGGCCGCGCTGGCCGGCGGCCAGGTGCTGGCGCGGCTCGACTGGGACGGGCGCGACCTGCGCGTGGTGCGCTCGCCGTGGGCGCCGGCCGAACTGGTGCCGGAGCGTATCCTGAGCGAGATGCAGTTGTCGCTGTGGCCGGTGGCGGCGATCGCCGCGGCCTTGCCGCCCGGCTGGCGGCTCGACGCCGAGGGCGGTGGCCGCGTGCTGCGCGCGGGCGGCGAGACGGTGGCCGAGATACGCTACCCGGACCCGCGGACGATCGAATTCGAGCAATACCGCGACGGCTACCGGCTGACCATCCGCACGCTGCCGGCGGCGACGCCAGGAGGGCCGCAATGAATGCCACAACGAATGCCGGAATGAACGATGTCTTTATCCATGCACTCGGCGTGACCTGCGCGCTGGGCGATGGCGTGGACGCCGTGCGCGCCGCGCTCTGGCGCACCGACGCCGCACCCGGCGGCGAGGTCACCGGGCGCTACAGCGCGGGCCGGCCGCTGCACCTCGGCACGGTCGATGCCGCGCTGGCGCTGCCCGAAGGCACGGCGCTGGTGCACCGCACGCGCAACAACGCGCTGCTGCACCACACCGCGCTGCAATGCCTGCCGCAGTTGCAGGCGGCCATCGCCCGCTTCGGCCCGGCGCGCGTGGCGGTGGTGATGGGCACCAGCACCTCGGGCATCGCCGAGGGCGGCGAGGCGGTCGGCGCGCGCAGCGCCAGCGGCGCCTGGCCCGAAGGTTTCCACTACGGGCAGCAGGAACTCGGCTCGCCGGCGCAGTTCCTGGCCGGCGCGCTCGGCGTGACCGGGGTGGCGTACACGCTGTCCACGGCATGCTCGTCGAGCGCCAAGGCGCTGGCCGCGGCGGCGCGGCTGCTGCGCAGCGGCGCCGCCGACGCGGTGATCGCGGGCGGCGCCGACACCTTGTGCCCGTTTACCGTGGCCGGCTTCAGCGCGCTGGACTCGGTCTCGGCCGCGCGCTGCAATCCGCTCTCGGTCAACCGCGCCGGCATCAACCTGGGCGAGGGGGCCGCGGTCTTCCTGCTCTCGCGCGAGCCGGGCGAAGTGCGGCTGGCGGGCTGGGGCGAGACTTCCGACGCGCATCACATGTCGGCGCCCGATCCCAGCGGCGCCGGCGCGCAGGCCGCCATGCGGCAGGCGCTGGCGCGCGCCGGGCTGGCCCCGCAGGCCATCGACTACCTCAACCTGCACGGTACCGCCACGGCGCAGAACGACGCCATGGAAGCGCTGGCCTGCGCCGCGCTGTTCGGCGCCGGGGTGCCGCTGAGTTCGACCAAGCCGATGACCGGCCACACGCTCGGCGCGGCGGGCGCCATCGAGGCGGCGCTGATGTGGCTGACGCTGGCCGGCAACCCGCAAGGCCGCCTGCCGGCGCACTGGTGGGACGGCGCGGCCGATCCGGCGCTGCCGCCGCTGCACGTGGTGGCGCCCGGCGAGGCGCTGGGCCATGCGCCGCGCTACGCGATGAGTAATTCCTTCGCGTTCGGCGGCAGCAACAGCGCCGTGATCCTCGGGGCGGGCTGAGCATGCGCGAGACCATCACAAGCGAGCGCGGCGCCGGGTTGCCGGCGATTGCCGAGCTGGTGCCGCATGCCGGCGCCATGCGCCTGCTCGACGAGCTGCTCAGCGCCGACGAGGAGCGGGCGGTGGCGCGCGCCACGGTGCGGGCCACGCAGCTGTTCGTCGACGAGGCCGGCATGCCGGGCTGGGTCGGCATCGAATACATGGCGCAGGCCATCGCCGCCTGGGCCGGCGCGCGCGACTGGCGCGCCGGGCGCAAGCCCGGCATCGGCTTCCTGCTCGGCTCGCGCCGCTACGAGTGCGACGTGCCGGCCTTCCCGGTGGGCAGCGTGCTGACCGTGCAGGTCAGCGCCGAACTGATCGGCGACAACGGCCTGGGCATGTTCGCCTGCGCCGTGTCGCTCGACGGCCGCGAAGTCGCGCGCGCCAACGTTTCCGTTTTCCAGCCCGCCGACGCGCGGGCGTTCTTGCAAGGACAACAACCATGACGGACCGGACCGTGCTCGTCACAGGGTCATCGCGCGGCATCGGCCGCGCCATCGCGCTGCGCCTGGCGCGCGAAGGCTGCGATGTGGTGGTGCATTGCCGCGCGCGGCGCGAAGAGGCCGAATCGGTGGCCGACGCGGTGCGCGCGCTGGGCTGCGGCGCGCGCGTGCTGTGCTTCGACGTGCGCCAGCGCGAGCAGGCCGCCGCCGCGCTGCTGGCCGACATCGAAGCCCACGGCTGCTACTACGGCGTGGTGTGCAACGCCGGCATCGCGCGCGACGCCGCCTTCCCGGCCATGACCGGCGAGGAGTGGGACGAGGTCATCCACACCAACCTGGATGCCTTCTACAACGTGCTCAATCCGGTGGTGATGCCGATGGTGCAGCGGCGCAAGCCGGGCCGCATCGTCACGCTGTCCTCGGTCTCGGGGCTGGTGGGCAACCGCGGCCAGGCCAACTACAGCGCGGCCAAGGCCGGCATCATCGGCGCCACCAAGGCGCTGGCCATCGAGCTGGCCAAGCGCAACATCACCGTCAACTGCGTGGCGCCCGGCCTGATCGACACCGAGATGGTGGAGGCGCACGTGCTGGACGAAGCGCTGCGCATGATCCCTGCGCGCCGCATGGGCACGCCGGACGAAGTGGCCGCCACGGTGGCCTTCCTGATGTCCGCCGACGCGGGCTACATCACGCGGCAGGTGATCTCGGTCAACGGGGGGATGTTCGGATGAAGCGGGTCGTCGTTACCGGAGCCGGCGCGGTCAGCGCGCTGGGCAATGACTGGGCCACGGTGCGCGAGCGCCTGGCGCAGGGGCGCAACGCGGTCGTGCACATGCCCGGCTGGCAGGAGTACAAGGGCCTGAACACCCAGCTGGCGGCGCCGGTGCCGCCGTTCGCTCTGCCCGCGCACTACACGCGCAAGGCCACGCGCGCGATGGGGCGCGTGGCGGTGATGTCGGTGCTGGCCAGCGAGGCCGCGCTGCGGCAGGCGGGCCTGCTCGGCGATCCGCTGGTGACCGGCGGCAAGCTCGGCATCGCCTACGGCTCGTCGACCGGCACGCCCGCCGCGGTGGCCGACTTCGGGCGCATGATGAACGAACGCACCACCGAGGACATCAGCGCCACCACCTATATCCGCATGATGCCGCACACCACGGCGGTCAATATCGGCGTGTTCTTCGGCATCACCGGGCGCATCATCACCACCTCCAGCGCCTGCACCTCGGGCAGCCAGGGCATCGGCTACGCCTACGAGGCCATCCGCAGCGGGCGCCAGGTGGCGATGCTGGCCGGCGGCGCGGAGGAACTCGACCCGACCGAGGCCGCGGTCTTCGACACCCTGTTCGCCACCAGCACCTGCAACGGCGCGCCCCACACCACGCCGCGCCCGTTCGACAGCGAGCGCGACGGTCTGGTGCTGGGCGAGGGCGCCGGCACGCTGCTGCTGGAGGAGCTCGAGCATGCGCAGGCGCGCGGCGCGCGCATCCTGGCGGAACTGGTCGGCTTCGGCACCAACAGCGACGGCGCCCACGTGACCCAGCCGCAGGCTGGCACCATGGCGCAGGCCATGCGCCTGGCGCTCGAGGACGCCGGGCTGGCGGCCTCGGCCATCGGCTACGTCAACGCCCACGGCACGGCCACCGACCAAGGCGACATCGCCGAGTCGCACGCCACCGCGCAGGTGCTGGGCGGCGCGGTGCCGGTCAGCTCGCTCAAGAGCTACCTGGGCCATACGCTGGGCGCCTGCGGCGCGCTGGAAGCCTGGATGACCATCGAGATGATGCGCGAGGGCTGGTTCGCGCCCACCATCAACCTGGCCACGCCCGACCCGCGCTGCGCGCCGCTCGACCACATCATGGGCGCGGGCCGCCGGCTCGATGTCGACTACGCCATGAGCAACAATTTCGCGTTCGGCGGCATCAACACCTCGCTGGTGTTCCGCCGCTGGCGTGACTAGCCGGACCCGGGCGGCTCCCTGCGGCGCCGCCCGTTTTTTCCTGATCGACAAAACCAAGAAAGGAAGGTCAATGAAGCACGCTGTCTCGATCCTCGCCGCCACCGCCGCGGCTGCCATGCTCCTGTCCACGCCCGCCGCGGCGCGCGACACCAAGTACATGCTGCCGTTCAAGGACGTGCTGGACATGCCCGAGGCGCAGGAAAAGCTCGACGGCTCGGTCAAGTTCTTCCTGGCCGGGCAGGCCAAGCCCAAGGTGCTGGAGAGCAAGGAAGAGGACGTGTCCAACCGCAAGACCAACAGCTTCGGCAAGAGCGACGAGGAAGCCTGCCGCTGGGCCGCGCTGTCGGCCCTGATCGCGTTCCAGGACAAGGCCAGGTCGCTGGGCGCCAATGCCGTGGTCAACGTGGTGAGCTACTACAAGAAGGTGGAGGTCGCCAGCCCGGCCGAGTACGAATGCCATGCCGGCGCCGTGGTGGCCGGCGTCGCGCTCAAGGGCACCTATGCCCGGGTCGCCGCCAGGTGACCGGCGAAGCGGTCCGCGGCTGAAGCGCGCCATGCAGGCCGGGCTTGTCCATGTGCGCGTGGCCGAAGTGGCCGGCATGGCGGCGCTGGCGCCGCCGCCGGAGCAGTGGATGAGCGCGCAGGAGGCGCGCCGGCTCGCCGGGCTGCGCGCCGGGCTGCGCGCCAGCCAGTTCGTGGCCGGACGCTGGCTGGCGCGCGCGCTGCTGGCGCAGGCCTGCGGCGGCGCCTGGCAGGACTGGACGCTCGGCGCCGCGCCGGACGGCCCGCCGCAAGCCAGCGGGCCCGTGCCCGCGCATCTCTCGATTTCCCATTCCGGCGGGCTGGTCGCCTGCGCCGCGGGCCCGGCCCCGCTCGGGCTCGATCTCGAATGCCTGCGCCCGCGCCAGGGCCTCGATGCCCTGATCGGGGCGGTCAGCAGCGCCGCCGAGCGCGCCGCCATGCCGGAGCTGGCCGACGCCGGCGACGCAGAGGCCCGGCTGGCCGCGTTCTTCCGGCTCTGGACCTTGAAGGAAGCCTGGCTCAAGCGCACCGGCGGCGCGCTGTTCCAGACCATGCTGGGGCGCGCCGTGGCCATCTCGCCGGCCGCCTCGCCCACCGCCGCCAATGCCTGCACCTGGCGCCATGGCGATGCCATGCTGGCGCTCAGCGCCGGTCCTCCCGTCGCGCTCGCCGGCGCCTTGCCCGCGGGGATTCGCTACTGGCATCTGGCCGCGGCCGCGCAAGCGGCCTGACCGTCACGCCGGCGCCATGGCCGGGCGCCGCGTCGGTGGCCTTCCTACATCCGGATCGCGTGCCTTCGGGTAGACTGGACGGTGCGAGCGCCTCCGCCCATGCAACCGGCTTACCGAGATCCCCGAATACGCGAGGAGAATATTCCCCATGCATGCAGTCCCGTTGCTTGACAGCAGTGCCAACGATAGCCCTGCCGAAGCTCCCCTTCGCGACCTGCGCCGCGTCGCGATCCATCCCGATCACTGGTACCCGCTGGCCTGGTCGCGCGAAGTCAAGCGCGGCAAGGCGCACGGCGTGCGTTTCGCGGGCGAGCCGATCGTGCTCGTGCGCACCGAGTCCGGCGCCGTGTTCGCGCTCGAAGACCGCTGCGCGCACCGCCAGGTGCCGCTGCACGAAGGCGTGGTGGCCGGCGAATCGATCCGCTGCTGCTATCACGGCTGGACCTACGATTGCACGGGCAGCTGCATCGACGTGCCCTACCTGGGCCGCGAGCGGCTGCCCAATGGCGTGCGCGCCTATCCCTGCCGCGAGGCCGAAGGCCTGATCTTCGTCTTCCCGGGCAGCGCCGTGCTGGCCGACGAGACCCCGCTGCCCGCGCTCGGCTCGGTTGCCAACAAGGCCTACAAGACCCGCCGCTTCGGCCGCGAGGTGAAGTGCCACTACTCGTTCATGCACGAGAACCTGATGGACATGAACCACCAGTTCCTGCACCGCCGGCAGATGGGGCAGATGCGCGCCCGCTCGCTGGGCCGCCGGCGCGGCGACGGCTGGGTCGAGGTGGACTACACCTTCTCGCGCGAGGAGGGCAAGCAGCCGGTGGGCGAGGCGCTGGTGTTCGGCAGCGGCAAGGGCGGCGGCCAGAACAACAAGGACGTGATGACGGTACGCACCAGTTATCCCTACCAGACGCTGCAGATCCGCACCTCGGAAGGCACGCTGGTGATGGACCTGTGGATCGTCTACGTGCCGCTCGACGCCGAGCAGCGCACCAACCGCACCTTCGGCCTGCTGTCGATCAAGAAGCCGGGCATTCCCGGCGCGCTCGACCTGGCGTGGCCGCTGCTGGTGTGGTTTACCGAACGCATCTTCAAGGAAGACCGCGAGATCGTCGAGATGGAGCAGGCCGCGCACGACGCGCAGGGCGCCGACTGGAACCACGAGGTGTTCCCGGTCATCAACGAGCTGCGCGACCTGCTGCGCCAGAACGGCGGCGCGGAAACGCCGCGCGCCGCCTGATCCGGGCCGCCGGCGCCGGCCGCTACTTGGAGAAGCGGTTGCGCTCGTCGCGCTCCAGCGTGGAGCAGGCGGTGCGCAACATGGCCGAGAAGCGCGTCAGCGCCGGTTCGATGCGGTAGGCCGGCCCGGCGATCGAGATGCCGTAGCATTCCCCCGACAGCCGTACCGGCCACGCGAGCGCGCCCACGTCGGGCAGCGACTCGCCCAGGTTGATGAAGCAGCCGCGCTCGGCCGAGGCTTCCAGTTCGGCCTCGAGCTGCGCCGCGTCCGCCACCGTGCGCGGCGTGAAGCGCTCGAAGCTCAGTTGCCCGATCAGCGCCCGGCGCTCCTCCTCCGGCATCACCGACAGCAGCGCCTTGCCGATCGAGTTGGCGTGCAGGTCGCGCCGCTCGCCCGCCGTGGCGATGTAGCGGATGGCGTGCGGGGACTCCAGCACGTCCAGGTACACCACCCATCTCCCTTCATGCAGCTTGCCGATCACCACCGTCTCGCCGGTGGCCGCGCGCAGCTCGTTCATGGTGCCGTGCACGCGGTCCAGCACGGGGTCGTGCCGCGCGATCTGCTGCGCCATCGCCAGCAGGCGCCCGGTCGGGTAGTAGCCCTGGCGGCGGCCGGTTTCGTAGAGATAGCCCAGCGAGGTGAGGGTGCGGATCAGCGCCAGGCAGCTCGACGCCGGCACCGCCAGCAGCCGGGCCAGCTCGGAGAGCGAGAGCGCGCGGCGCTCGCGCGCGAACGTTTCGATGATCTCGAGCACGCGCAGCGCCGTCTTCACGTTCATCGGCGGCGCCTTGTTGTCGTTGGCGGTCATGGCGTTGCCCGGGGCGCATGTCCGGGCGGGTGGAAAGAAGCGCTCATCATAGTGCATCGGCAGGCACGGCCGCGGCGGCCGCGTTGCCGGTGGCCCTCGCGCAGGTAGGAATTGCCGGTGCATTGCAAATAGCGCCGTGGCGCCTGACCGGATAGCCCGCGGATTCCACTGTGGGCCGGGTTTGCCGGAGGCGGCCGCGCGGGAACGCGAATTGCGTGACAAGAGCGGGCCGTGCACGCGCGGCATCGTATCCGGTTCATGCAAGGAGACAACCATGAGCACACGACAATACGCCAGGAAATGGACGGCGGTCTGCATGCTGGGCGCCGCGCTCGCTTGCGGAACCGCCATGGGGCAGGGCGCAGGCGGCGGGGCCGGCGGCGGCGCGGGAGCCGGCGCAGGCGGGGGCGGCGGGGTCGGCGGCGGCACGGGAGCCGGCAGCGCCGGCACGGGCCCCGGCGGCGCCGCGGGCGGCACGCTGGGCGCGCCCCAGGCCCCGGGCAGCGGCGGGACACTCAATGGCATGCCGGGCGCGGGCACGCCAGGCGGCGTCAACCGGCCCGACGGCCTGAACAATCCCAATGGCCTGAATAGTCCGAACGGCCCGAACGGCGCCATGACCAATCCGCGCAACGGCGCCATGCGCAACGACGGCACCCGCCGCGATGCGCCCGATGTCCGCACCACGCGTCCCCGCAGCCCGGGCAGCATGCCGCGCACCACGCCCGATTCGTCCACCACCGGCGGCGGGTCGTCCACGGGCTCGGGCATGAGTTCCGGCGGCTCGGGCCGCTAGCGCAGACAGGAGCCTGCCATGCCAAGACCTTCCGACCTTGCGCCGCCGGGCGGCGATTTGCCCGATGCCGGCGCGCGCGCGGTGCCGCCGCGCCGCACGCTGACCGACTATCGCTACGGCAGCCACAGCGGCACGCTGGAAGACCCGCCTGCCTCAACCAGCGAGGCGCCCGCGCCGGCCGGCGACCCCGCCGCTGCGGGCCCTGGCGCGGCGCCCGCGCCGTATCGCGCGGAGCCGGGCGAGAAGGCCCCCGCGGGCGTGGCGCGCTACGGCATGTACGGCGTGGGGCCGGACGGCGGCGCGCCGCCACAGGATGCGCGCGTGCGGCCCGCGCCCGGTCCCGCCGTGCTGGGCCAGTACGACGGCGGCGATCCCACCCCGCGGCAGCCGGCAAGCGACGCCCAGGTGCTGGGCGTGGTGGAGGAGCGCCTGGCGGAACTGGCCGATCCCCACCGCCTGCAGGCCAGTTGCGCGCAAGGCGTGCTGACGCTGCGCGGCAAGCTGCGCGACGGGGCCATGCGCGATGCCGTGGAGGCATGCGCGCGCGCCTGCCCGGGCGTGCGCGAACTGCGCACCGAGTGGACTTATGACTGACGGACGCGGCTGAAGAGTCGGGTCGCCGCGGGCCGCCGCGCGCTACTGCGCGACGGCAGGCGCCGGGGTGCCGATGGTCCCGCCGGTGCCGCTGGTTCCCGGCAGGCTGGTATGCAGGCCGCCGCCGTTCTGGCTGGCGGCCGCGCCCGCCGCGTTGTTTGCGCCGCCGTCCGCGGTGTTGTCCTGCGAGCGCTGCCGGCCGCGTCCGCGTCCGCGCATGCCGGCGCCGGCCACGGGCGCGGCATGGTTCTGCCGCAGTTCCTGGTTGATGCTGTCCACCGTGCGCGGCGCCGGCGTCATGCGTGCGAAGTTGCTGTTGATCGCGTTGATGGCCTCGTCGCCGCTCGCGGGCGAGCCCTGGGCGAAGGTGGCCGCCGGCAGCGCCAGCGCGGCCGTCAGGCAGATCAGTCGGAGCGGGTGGGCAAGGCGGGTCATGGCGGTCCTCCGGGCGTGCTGGCAAGCGATCCGGCGGATGCTAGCAGCGCGCGCCGGGGTGCGGCAACGCAGCGAACGTAGCCGTTGCGTTTCAGGGCGCGCGCGCGTGTTTCAACGTATTACGCAAGCGGCGCGCGCTGCCCTTGGCGGGCGTTCAGAGCTGCGCCGCGTGGTGCCGGATGTGATCCTCGATGAAGGTCGAGATGAAGTAGTAGCCGTGGTCGTAGCCCGCGTGGCGGCGCAGCGTGAGTGGCTGGCCGGCGGCGGCGCAGGCGGCCTCGAAGGCTTCCGGGTGGAGCTGCTCGGCGAGGAATTTGTCGGCCAGGCCCTGGTCGACCAGGATGCCGCCCGGGAACGGCGCCCGCGCCTGGCCCGCCATCAGCGCCGAGGCATCGTACTGCGCCCAGGCCGCGCGGTCGTCGCCGAGGTAGCGGCTGAACGCCTTCTCGCCCCACGGGCAGCGCGCGGGCGCGGCGATCGGCGCGAACGCGGACACCGAGCGGAAACGGTCCGGATGGCGCTGCGCCAGCACCAGCGCGCCGTGCCCGCCCATCGAGTGGCCGAACACGCCGGCGCGCTGCGGATCGGCCGGCAGTTCGCCGGTGACGATGCCGAACAGTTCCTGCGTGACGTAGCTTTCCATGCGCCAGTACCGGCTCCACGGCGCCTGCGTGGCGTCGAGGTAGAAGCCCGCGCCGGCGCCGAAGTCCCACGACTCGGCCTCGCCGGCGATGCCGGTGTCGCGCGGGCTGGTATCGGGCGCCACCAGGATCAGGCCATGCTCGGCGGCCAAGCGCTGGGCGCCGGCCTTGATCATGAAGGTTTCCTCGCTGCAGGTCAGGCCGGCGAGGTAGAACAGCGCGGGCAGGCGCCGCGCCGGCGCGGCCAGCGCCGCCGCCGGCAGGAACACCGAGAAGCGCATCGGCAGGCCGATGGTGGCACTGGCGTGCCGGTAGAAGCGCTGCACGCCGCCAAAGCAGCCGTGCTCCGAGAGCAGTTCGAGCGTGCTCATGGCCGGCCTCAGTACAGCACCACCGAGCGGATCGACTCGCCGCGCTTCATCAGGTCGAAGCCTTCGTTGATGCGCTCCAGCGGCAGCGTGTGGGTGATCAGGTCGTCGATGTTGAGCTTGCCCTCCATGTACCAGTCGACGATCTTGGGCACGTCGGTGCGGCCGCGCGCGCCGCCGAAGGCCGAGCCCTTCCATTCGCGCCCGGTCACCAGCTGGAACGGGCGGGTGGAGATTTCCGCGCCGGCCTCGGCCACGCCGATGATGATCGACTTGCCCCAGCCCTTGTGGCAGCACTCCAGCGCCTGGCGCATGACCTTGGTGTTGCCGATGCACTCGAACGAGTAGTCGGCGCCGCCGTCGGTGAGCTGGACGATGTGGTCGACCACGTTCTCGACCTCGTTCGGGTTGATGAAATGGGTCATGCCGAACTTGCGCGCCATCGCTTCGCGGCCCGGGTTCAGGTCCACGCCGATGATCTTGTCGGCGCCCACCATCCTGGCGGCCTGGATCACGTTCAGGCCGATGCCGCCCAGGCCGAACACCACCACGTTGGCGCCGGCTTCCACCTTGGCCGTGAACAGCACCGCGCCCACGCCGGTGGTCACGCCGCAGCCGATGTAGCAGACCTTGTCGAACGGCGCGTCCGGGCGGATCTTCGCCAGCGCGATCTCCGGCACCACGATGTGGTTGGCGAAGGTGGAGGTGCCCATGTAGTGGAAGACGGGCTTGCCGCCGATCGAGAAGCGCGAGGTGCCGTCCGGCATCAGGCCCTTGCCCTGGGTGGCGCGGATGGCCTGGCACAGGTTGGTCTTGCGCGACAGGCAGAACTTGCACTGGCGGCATTCCGGCGTGTAGAGGGGGATCACGTGGTCGCCGGGCTTGAGCGAGGTCACGCCCGGGCCCACGTCGGTGACGATGCCGGCGCCTTCGTGGCCGAGGATGGCCGGGAAGATGCCTTCCGGATCGGCGCCGGAGAGCGTGTAGTAGTCGGTGTGGCAGATGCCGGTGGCCTTGATCTCCACCAGCACTTCGCCGGCACGCGGGCCGTCCAGGTCGACGTCTTCCACGGTGAGAGGGGCGCCGGCTTTCCAGGCGATGGCGGCTTTGGTCTTCATGATCGGTTTTCCTTGTCGTGTGGCGGCGGCCGGCTGGCCGGCACGGTGTGTCGGGGCGCAACGGCCCTGGCGCCGGCATGGGGAGGCACGGCGCCGGGGCGATTCGTTCGTCAGGGGAAGACTATACGACCATCCGGCTGGCCGTTGGCACCCGAAGCGGCGGATTTGGCCCGGGCCGCCCCCAGATTGGCCGGAATCGCGGGCTTGCCGCGGGCCGCCCGCGCCGGCCGCTCGCTGTCCCCGGTTGACCGGCCCGCGCGCTGCGGCTTAAATGCCCGCTTGTCTACGCGCTGCGGCCATCCGCCCATGCTTCTTCCGCACCCCTTGCCGATTTCGTCGGCCGTTCCTGCCCCGGCATGAATCCTCCGTCCCCGCCCCGCACCTCGCGCGCCTCGCCCGTGCAGCGCGCGCTTTGGATCCTGCGCGCCTTGTCCGACCCGCAGGTGCGCCGCCTGTCCGACGTGGCGCGCGCCACCGGCCTCGACCCGGCCACCGCCTCGCGCCTGCTGGAGCTGCTGGTGGCCGAGGGCTTCGTCACGCGCGATGCCGGCCGCCGCTTCGGCATCGGCCCGGAAATCTTCCAGCTGGCCGACGTGGCGCAGCGGCGCGTGGACCTGCGCGCGCTGGCGCGGCCGAGCCTGGAGCGGCTGGTCGAGGTATTCGAGGACACCGCGGTGCTGACGCTGGCCAGCCGCGGGGAATCGGTGGTGGCCGACATCGAGCTGGGCACCTTCCCGATCCGCGCCAACTACGTGGAGATCGGCACGCGGCGTCCGCTCGGCGTGGGCGCCGGCAGCCTGGCGGTGCTGGCCTGGATGCCCGAGGCCGAGCGCGCCGCGCGCTTTCGCCTGGGCAAGAGCCAGCGCGCGCGCTATCCGCGCCTGAGCGCCGAGGTGATCGGCGAGCAGATCGAGGCGGCGCGCGGCCGCGGCTATGCCTTGTTCCTGGACTGGGTGGTGGACAAGATGGGCGGCATCGCCGTGCCGCTGCTGGACTACGAGGGCCGGCCCATCGGCGCCTTGAGCGTGGCGGCCCTGAGCGAGCGCATCCTCGCGCGCGAGGCGAAGATGGCGCGCCTGCTCAAGGAGGAGGCGCGGCGCATCACCAGCGCGTGGGCGCGCCGCGTGCTGGTGGACTGAGCGCGCGGCGCCGCCCGCTCAGCCGGCCGGCCCGCGCAGCAGCGGCGCCAGGTCTTCCGGCACCTCCACCTCGAAGCGCAGCACCGCGCTCGCCAGCGCCTTGCCGTAGTTGTCGAGCGCCAGGCTGCGCGAGACCCCGCCGCCGAGTGCGCCGTGGGCGACGAAGTTCAGCACCTGCAGGCCGTCGGCCTCGAAGCGCTCCACCTTGCCGGTGACCACGCCGCCGTACAGCGCCTTGAAGGCGTCGGCGGTGAGCTGCGCCTTGAGATGGGGATAGAAGGCCGGGTCGTAGGCGATCACCGCCGTGTTGGAAATGTCGCCCTTGTCGCCCGACCGGGTGTGCGCGAGGCGCCTCAGTGAAACCTTCATCGCGGGTTGCCTCAGAGGTAGTGGATTTCGGAGCTGACCTGCTCGCGCGGCACCAGCGCCGACCACACGCCGATGATCTCGCGCGTGCGTTCCTGGTGCGGCACGCGCTTGCCGGTGGAGGCCAGCCCGCACACGGCCATGCTGTCGATCTCGCGGCCGACCTTGGCGGCCTCGGCGCGCGTGCGCGTGCGCGCGGCCACGCGCACGGCGATCTCGTTGGGTTCGCAGGCCGGCGCCGGCGAAGCGTCGCCGTGGATGGCATTGACGCCGAGGAAGTCGATGCGCAGCGCCTCGGCCCGCAGCCCGGCCAGGCGGAAGCGGTGCTCGAGGATGGTCTTGGCCAGGCGCGCCTTTTCCAGGCAGCCGGGGCCGGCGTAGAAGAACATGTCCTCGCCGATGAAGCCCTCGGTGCAGCCCAGCGAGACCTTGAGCGTGGGCGTGCGCGGCGCGCCGTCCACGCCGCTGATGCGGACCTGGTCGGGCGCCACCTGCTCCAGCCGCGCCGTGGTGAAATCGACCACCACGTCGGGTGTGATGTAGCGGCGCGGGTCGTGCACCTCGTAGAACATCTGTTCCTTCACGGTCTGCAGGTCGATGCGCCCGCCGGTGCCGGCCACCTTGGAGATCACGGCGGTGCCCCCGGCATCCACCTCGGCGATGGGGAAGGCCAGGTTCCACGGCTCGGGCACGTCCTTGTAGCCGGGGTCGCCGAAGTAGCCGCCGGTCACCTGCGCGCCGCATTCGAGCAGGTGGCCGATGGCGCTGCCGCGCGCCAGCAGCGCGGTGTCGTCCGCGCGCCAGCCGAAGCTGTGCATCATCGGCGCGAGGAACAGCGAGGGGTCCGCCACGCGCCCGGTGACCACGATCTGCGCGCCGGCTTCGAGCGCGCGCACGATGGGGCCCGCGCCCTCGTAGGGCTCGGCCGAGATCAGCGAATCGCGCAGCGTGGCGATGGGCGCGCCGCTCTCCAGGATGTGCAGTGCCTGGTCGCAGATGGTGCCGGTCAGGTCGGTGGTGGTGACCGCGGCGATCTTCACGCGCGGCAGGCCCAGCTCCTCGCACAGCTGCGCGATGCGCCGCGCCGCGCCGAGCGGATTGATCCAGCCCTGGTTGCTGACGATGCGCGTGCCCTGCGCGATGCAGTGCGGCAGCACCGCGCGCATGCGCTCGTCGAGGTAGGTGTCGTAGCCTTCGAAGCTGGCGTCGCGGCGCTTGCGCACCTGCGCCGCGGAGACCGTGGCCTCGGCCATGGTCTCGAAGCAGAGGAAGTCGAGCCGGCCGTGCTGCGCGCTCAGCGCCGCGGGTTCGACGCGGTCGCCCCACCAGCCCGAGCCCGAGCCGATGCGGATGGTCTTTGTTGCCATGAGGGATTCCTTGTCTGTGGGGCCGGCCGCTATTGCGCCTGGATGCCCGCGTTCTTGATGACGCGCGACCATTTCTCGGTGTCGGCGCGGATCACCGCCGCGAAGGCGGCCGGGGTGTCGCCGCCCGGCACCGCGCCGAGCTGCTCCACGCGCTGCCTGACCTCCGGCGTGGCCAGGATGCGCGCCACCGTCTGCTGCAGGCGCGCCACCAGCGCCGCCGGCGTGCCGGCCGGCGCCAGCAGCCCGAACCAGGAGTTCACCACGTAGCCGGGCAGGCCCGATTCGGCCACCGTCGGCACCTCCGGCAGCACCGGCGCGCGCTGCGGGGTGGTGACAGCCAGCGCGCGCACCTTGCCGGCCTGGATCTGCGCCAGCGCCGAGGGCAGGTTGTCGTACATGAGGTTGACCTGGCCGGCCAGCAGGTCGGTCATGGCGGGCGCCGCGCCCTTGTACGGCACGTGCTGCATCTTCACGCCGGCCATGCTGTCGAGCAGCTCGCCGGAAAGATGGGGCGAGCCGCCGGTGCTGGTGGATGCGTAGTTGAGCTTGCCCGGCTGCTGCTTCGCCAGCGCGATCAGTTCGGCCACCGACTTGACCGGCAGCGTGGCGTTGGTCAGCAGCACGTTGGGCGAGTTGGCCACCAGCGTGACCGGCGCGAAGTCCTTGCCCGAGTCATACGGCATGCGCGCGTAGATGAACTGGTTGGTGACCTGCGTGCCGAGCGTGCCCATCAGCAGCGTGTAGCCGTCCGGCGCCGCCTTGGCCACGGCCTCCGCGCCGATGTTGCCGCCGGCGCCGGGGCGGTTGTCCACCACCACGGTCTGCCCAAGCGCCTCGCCGAGCTTGAGCGCGACCAGGCGCGCGAGGATGTCGGTGGTGCCGCCCGGCGTGAACGGCACCACCAGGCGGATCGGTTTGGCGGGATAGGCCTCGGCCGCGCGGGCCGCGCCCACGGGCAGCGCGGTCAAGGCGAGCGGGGCGCACAAGGTGGCGCAGGCCATCGCGGCCAGGCGCAAGGTGGTGCGTCGGTTCATGGTCGTTGTCTCCTGGCATGCGCGGCCGCGGTGGCCGCGCATGCTGGCTGCGCTGCGTGCGCGGATGCGCCACAGCGTTTTGTTTATTGAAACCTTCTGGCGGTGATCTTATTCATGTGCCGGTTTCAGCGTCAAACAATGGCTTGAAATTTTCATTGGATGAAAATGACGCGAGGCGAGAGCGGAGCGGCGAGCGCCGCCGCGCGGGCGGGCATGGGCCGGAGCCACCGGCGGAGACGGGAAAGGGACGGGAGAGGCGGGAGAGGCGGGAGAGAGACGGGCGGCAGGCCGGCGGAGGAATCCGGCCGTGCGCGCGGCACCCGGGCCGCGCGGCGGAGCATCATCGCGGGCGGCCGCCGGCCGCCCGTGTCCCGGCGGTTCAGTAAGCCGGATACGGTTGCTGGTATTGCTGGTATTGCTGGTACTGCTGCGGATACGGCTGCTGGTAATACGGCACGGCCTGCACCGGCTGCGGGCCGCACGGCACGTAGGCGCGGTTGTAGTTGCTGTAGCAGTAGCCCGGGGGCGGCGCATAGGCCGGCGCCGGCGCGGCGGCCATCACGGGCTGGCTGGCCACGGCCGCGCCGACGGCCAGGCCGACCAGCGCACCAATGGCCAGCACCGCCGCGGCACCGCCGCCGCCGCCGCCGTGGCCATGATCGCGCCCGCGTGCCGAGGCGGGACCGGCGGCGAGCAGCGAGGCGGCGAGCAGGCCAGCGCCGATGACACGGACTGCACGGTTGGCACGAGTGGGGTTGCGCATGACTGGCTCCTGATCCTTGCTGATGGCGGCCGGCGCAATCGCGCTGGCCATGGAGTCATGCTAGGGCCAAGGTGTCACTGCAATATTACGGCGCGGTTAGCAGATGTAACGCCGGGGCGACCCGGCATGCGCTCTTTGCGTGCGTCCGGATCAGGGCGCGGGGCGCGGCGGCGGGGGTGTCTGCGGCGCCGGCGCGGGCGGCGGCAAGCCAGCCGGCTGGGCGGACTGCGCGGACGCGGCCTTCTTGTAATGGTGCTTGTGCCTGTGCTTGTGTTTCTTGTGCGGCGCGGGTTGCGCGGGCAGCGGCGTGGCGGTGGCGCGCTCGCCTTGCGGCCGCTGGGGCTGGGGTGGCGGCAGCTGCGCGTGGGCGATGCCGCCCAGGGACAGGGCGGCCAGGAGGGCGCCGAGCACGGCGGTCCTGGAGACGATCGGGTGTGGTTTCATGGCGAGATTCCTCGATTCTTCATGCCGGGTCAGTAATATTCCGTCACCATTATCGGCCGGCGCGGCGGCGGCAGGTGTCGGAGAGCGGCTGATTCGCATGCCGGCCGTGCCGTTCCAGGGCACTTTCAGGGCGGACAGATGCCGCTGTCCGGCAGCACGTCGAAGGCCAGCACCTGCGTGACCTGCCGGGGACTGAAGTTGTCGTCCGACACCATGGCCAGCGTGGCGCACCCTCGCCCCGTCTTCGGCCCCCAGGCCATCCCTTCGAGGTTGTCCAGGCGCGGCAGCGCCAGGCGGTCCAGGTCGAGCACCAGCCGCTTGCGCGCCGGCACGTATAAGCCGCATGCATCTTGTCGGCCTTGCGAGCCATATCGAAATCGCACGATGACCGGCGCCGAAAAAGCGCCCCATGACAGGCTTGTTGCCGACCAATGTGCATGATGCACCGCCGCAATCCTATTTTTGAGCAAACACTCCAATCTGCCTATTGGACGGAATGAAACTAGGGTTTATACTTAGCCCTGTCTCCTCCTTGTCTCCAACGACATGGATTCAACCCGCCCTTCGGGGCGGGTTTATTTTTTTCGCCCCCTCGAATTCATCCGCAGGCCGCCGCCCCCGGCGTTCAGAGCATGAAACGTTTCGCAGCATTCGCCACGGCAAGCTGGTCGGCAGCCGCACTGGTCTATTTCGGGCAGCACTCGACGGCCATGCTGGCCCTGAGCGCCATCGTCGCCCTGGCCGGTCTGGACATCGCCTCCGGCCTGTGACCGCCACGCGCCCCCGCTCTCCGTAATCTCGCCGCGGCGCGCCATCGCCCGCGCCGCCTTGACTGCCGTCCATATATGAAGGTAACCTTCACAGCTAACCTTCATAGTTCGCCTTCCCTCCCCTATGGACACCCCGCATCCGGATTCCGACGCCGCCCACGCACTGGCCGCCGAGCTGCGTGTCGTGCTCGGCCGGCTGACCCGCCGGCTGCGCGAAAAATCGCATTTCAGCCATCTTTCCTGGACTCAGTTGCGCGTGCTGCTGCGGCTGGAACGCGAAGGGCCGGCGACCGTATCGGCGCTGGCGCGGGCCGAAGGCATGCGTCCGCAATCGATGGGCGAGACGGTTTCCGTCCTCAAGGCGGCAGGACTGGTCAGCGGCGCGCCGGATCCCACCGACGGGCGGCAGACTGTCCTGTCGCTCACGCCGGCCTGCGTCGAAGCGGTCCGGGCCGGCCGCGCGGCGCGCGAGGACTGGCTGTTCCACGCCATCGAGACCAGGCTCGCGCCGGCGGAGCGGGAACAGCTCGCCGCGGCCGTCGGGCTGCTGGCGCGGCTGGTCGAGTCCTGATCCGCGCCGTCCCCGTCTCTGTATCACCTTGTACCACCTGCCCCATCCAGAGAAACGCCATGACAACGACCACGCTCGACTCCCGGACCGCCCTCATCGTCATCGACCTGCAGCAGGGCATCGTATCCTACCCCGCGGCACACCCGATCGGCGGCGTCGTGAACAATGCCAGCGCGCTGGCCGCGGCCTTCCGCGGCCACGGCCTGCCGGTGGTGCTGGTCAACGTGGCCGGCGGCGCGCCGGGGCGGGCCGAGCAGGCGCGCAACCTCGGGCAGTTGCCGCCCGGCTGGACCGACCTCGTTCCTGAACTGAACCGGCAGCCCGGCGATCATCTCGTCACCAAGCGCACCTGGGGCGCCTTCACCGACACCGGGCTCGACGCGCACCTCAGGAGCCTCGGCGTCACGCAAGTGGTGATCGCCGGCGTGGCGACCAGCATCGGCGTGGAATCGACCGCGCGCCAGGCGCAGGAGCTCGGCTACAACGTCACCCTCGCGGTGGATGCCATGACCGACATGAACGCGGACGCGCACGCCAACAGCGTCGCGCGGATCTTCCCGCGGCTGGGCGAGACCGGCACCACGCGCGAGATCGTCGAGCTGCTCGGCAGGACCCGCGCATGAGCACCGCCGCGGCGCGCCGCGCCCCGGGCTAGGCGGCACCATGGCCAGCACCTTCCGCTCGCTGAACACCTTCAACTACCGGGTCTGGGCCGGCGGCGCCATCGTGTCCAACATCGGCACGTGGATGCAGCGCACGGCCCAGGACTGGATCGTGCTGACCCACCTGACCCACCACAACGCGACCGCCGTCGGCATCGTCATGTCGCTGCAGTTCGGGCCGCAGATGCTGTTGCTGCCGCTGACCGGCTACGCCGCCGACCATCTCGACCGGCGCAAGCTGCTGTTCGCCACCCAGGCCACCATGGGCGCGCTGGCGCTGGGCCTCGGGCTTCTCACGGTCGCGGGGCTCGTGCGGCTCTGGCACGTGTACCTGTTCGCCCTGCTGCTGGGCTGCGTCACCGCGTTCGACGCGCCGGCGCGCCAGACCTTCGTCTCCGAACTGGTCGGCGAGGCCGACCTGGCCAACGCGGTGGCGCTCAACTCCACCTCGTTCAACGCCGCGCGCATGATCGGCCCGGCCATCGCGGGCATGCTGATCGCGGCGGTGGGCTCGGGCTGGGTATTCCTCATCAACGCGGCCTCGTTCGCCGCCGTGCTCGGCTCGCTGAGCCGCCTGCGCCTGCACGAGCTGCACCGCAAGGAACGGCGCCCCGTCGCCCGTGCCGGCCTGGCCGACGGCGTGCGCTACGTGTGGAAGCGGCCCGACCTGAAGGCCGTGCTGCTGATGCTCTTCCTGATCGGCACGTTCGGGCTCAACTTCCCGATCTTCATCTCCACCATGTCGGTGGGCGTGTTCCATGCCGGCGCCAGCCAGTACGGCCTGCTGTCGTCGGTGATGGCGATCGGCTCGGTGAGCGGCGCCCTGCTGGCCGCGCGCCGGGCCAGGCCCCGGGTCGTGCTGCTGGCCGGCGCCTGCGCGGTGTTCGGGATCGGCTGCGCGCTGGCCGCGGTCATGCCCGGCTACGCGCTGTTCGGCGCCATGCTCGTGATCATCGGCGCCTGCGCGCAGACCATCACCACCTCGACCAACAGCCTCGTGCAGCTCTCCACCGAGCCCGCCATGCGCGGGCGCGTGGTGGCGATCCTGCTGGCCATCGTGCTGGGCGGCACGCCGCTGGGCGCGCCGGTGGTCGGCTGGGTGGCGGACCGCTTCGGCCCGCGCTGGGCGCTCGGCATCGGCGCCGCGGCCGGGGTCGCGGCGGCGGCGGTAGGAATCCGGTATCTCAGGAAGTACCAGGGCTTGCGCGTGCGCATGGACGCCGGGCGGCTGCGCTTCAGCCTCGACAGGCTCGACAGGATCGAGGCCGCCGCCGCGCAACAGCATTAGGCGCGGCCAGCGCTTTCGCCGCGGATGCGCTACGCTGCACGCCTGCGGCATTGCGGCATTGCGGCATTGCGGCGCCGCGCGGCCTGCTTTTATGACAGTTGTCACAATCTCTTCATACGGGGAAGCAGGATGATCATGCTCGCCGGCTATAGAATCAAACCCTAACTGGAGGAATAGAACGATGCCCAAAAAGCCAAGGAAGGCCGAGGAGTCAATCCCGGCCACGACCACGGCGCAAGGCCTGATCGCCCTGCTCGACCATATCGCCAATGCAACGGCCCAGGGCCAGCTGGACCCCGAGTTTGCCCGCAAGCTGGGCAAGCGCGCCCGCAAGGAAGCCGACGCACTGGCCGCGGACGAGGCATTCTCCGCCGCGCATGGCACGCAGGTGAGCGCGGCACTGCACTCGCTGGAAAGCGCGATCTCCGACAGCGAAGGCGGCCTGCTGGGCAAGGCAGTCAAGCGCCTGCGCGACGCCGACAAGCGCGCAGCGGAAAACCCCGGCGCCTAAGCGCCCCGCCACCGGAGCGGGCACGCGGCCCGTCCCGTGGCTTCCCCCTGCACCGATCGTCTTGTGCAGGCAAGGTGCAAACGGGGCCGTGGCTTGCCTGTCGCTTCGATAATCGTTGAAATATAGAAATCGCTGCGCTGGCATGCCGGCATGAAGCGCGAACCTTGTCGGTACGCGACTCCGGCACCCTCGCCCATGCATCGCGGCTGGCGCTTCACGCGGACCGGCTGCCGAAGCGGCGCCCGCCCCGGGCCGGATCAGGGGTCCGGCGCGGCGGCGCGCGCGGGCCGGCGCACCGGCGCAGCCGTACGCGCCTGTGCCGCGGTGTCCGGCGCGGCACGCGCGTCGGGGCTGCGCTGAAAGGCCGGCGGCACGATCCGCGCGGGCACCTTGCGCGCGCCGCCGACGGCTTCGCCTTCCGGCACGGCCTGCGCCGCCGGGCCGGCCACCGGCTCGTCAGGCTCGGCGTTCACGTGCCGGTCATAGCAGATCCACATCGCGCGCTGCGGCACGTCGTTGAAATTGCCGTCGCTGGCGGCCAGGATGCGCGCCCAGACCTCGGGCGTCGAGCTGCGCCACACGCCGCACAGCAGGCGACGAAAGCGCGGGTCGCTCGCGGCCCGCTGCTCGATGCGCTCGATGAACGCGCCGCCGTGGTATTCGATCAGGTCTTCGAGTTCGCCGGCGGCCAGCGCGCCGAGCACACGGTCGTTGCGGGTGTGGGCCAGGATCTCCAGCACCAGTTCCCACAGACCGTCGGGGTCGTTGACGCAGAGCCAGTCGCAGGCCTGCCAGACCCAGAACGAACGTACTTCGTGCCGGCCGATGGCCGGATCGTAGCGGCTGTAACGCCTGATGTAGGCGTCGACCAGACGCTTCTGCTCATGGGTTTCCATCGTCCCCCCGGACTACCCGCCTGAAAAAGAATGGGTCCGGCCGGCGGCCGCGGTCGCGCCCTGGCTCAGGCGACGGTCACCAGCCGGTCCGGCTTGCCCTGGTCCGCCAGCAACTCCGTGCCGGTCGACTCATGCACCACCTCATGCACCGCCTTGCCAGGCCGCGCCTCATCGCGCGCCGGGCCATGCCGTGCCGCCATCTTTTATCGTGCGGCGGATCACATGCTGCAATGCCTGAACCATGATAGGCGCCAAATCCGCGCTCGGCGCATCCGGCGAGAGTGGGGGACGGGTTAACCACTAGGCATGCCCGCATCGCGCCGACGCCCCGCTCACATGCGGATGACCGGAGCCTGGGCCCCCGCCTGCGCGGCGCCGGCAAAAGCGCGGCCGCCGCGGCCTCAACGGCGCACTGCCATCTGTGAGAAGATGTCCGCCTGCCTTGCAAGGGAGATCGCCATGTCACCCGATCGACGCCGGTTCCTCAGCCACAGCACTTGCTTCGCCGCCACGGCCCTGGGCCTGTCCGGCGGCGCCTGGCCCGCCGCGGGGCCGGCCGCGCAGGGCCCGCTGCGCCGCGCGATTCCCGGTACCCGCGATACCCTCCCCGTCATCGGCATGGGCACGTCCGACACCTTCAACGTGGGCACCGAAGCCGCCGAACGCGCTCCGCTCGCGCAGGTGCTGGCCCTGCTGCTGCAAACCCCCGGCTCGGTCATCGATACCGCCCCCAGCTACGGCAGCGCGGAAGCCGTCACCGGCGACCTGCTGCAAGGCGCGCACGCCCGCGCCAAGGTGTTCCTCGCCACCAAGATCTCCGCGTCGGCCGGCAGCCCGGCGCAGGCGCAGTGGACGCAGTCGCTGCGCGACCTGCACAGCGACAGCGTGGACCTGCTCCAGGTGCACAACCTGATCGACTGGCGCGACAACCTGCGCTTCCTGCGCCAGCTCAAGGAACAAGGCAAGACGCGCTACATCGGCATCACCCATTACCGCGAGGACGCGCACGACGCGCTGATCCAGATCGTGCGCGCCGAGCGCCTGGATTTCGTCCAGCTCAATTACTCGCTGGCCGAGCGCAATGCCGAGCGCACGCTGCTGCCGCTATGCCAGGAGCGCGGCATGGCCGTGCTGGTCAACCGGCCATTCCAGGACGGGCGGCTGTTCCGCGCCGTCAAGGACCGGCCTCTGCCGCCGCTGGCGGCCGAGCTCGACTGCGCGTCGTGGGGCCAGCTCTTCCTGAAATTCATCGTCAGCCATCCGGCGGTGACGGCGGCCATCCCGGCCACCTCCAAGCCGAAGAACATGCAGGACAACCTCGGCGCCGGCTTCGGCCGCATGCCCGACGCCGGCCAGCGCGCGCAGATCGCCGCGCTGCTGGCCTGAGCCCATCATGAATGCCCCGGCCCGGACAGCCCGCCAGGGGCTCGGCATCCAGCCCGGCGAAGGCAGCGCGGTGGTGGCCGGCTTCCTGTTCTTCTTCTGCCTGTTCGCCAGCTATTTCATGCTGCGCCCGGTGCGCGAGACCATGGGCATCGCCGGCGGCGTGCAGAACCTGCAATGGCTGTTTACCGCCACCTTCGTGGTGATGCTGGTGGCCATTCCCATCTACGGCCTGTGCAGCGCGCGCCTGCCGCGCCGCCGCTTCGTGCCGTGGGTGTACGCCTTCTTCGTGGCCAACCTGGTGGGCTTCGCGCTGGCCACGCGCGCGGCGCCCGACAACATCTGGCTGGCGCGGATGTTCTATGTCTGGCTGTCGGTGTTCAACCTGTTCGTGGTGTCGGTGGCGTGGAGCCTGATGGCCGACGTGTTCCGCCCGGGCCAGGCGCGGCGCCTGTTCGCGCTGCTGGCCGCGGGGGCCAGCGCGGGCGGCCTGGCCGGCCCGGTGCTGGGCGGCTGGCTGGTGCCGCGCATCGGCCTGACCGGGCTGATGCTGCTGTCGGCCGCGCTGCTGGCGGCCACGCTGCCCGGCGCGGGCTTCCTGTTCGGCTGGCGCAAGCGCGCCGGCGCCGGCGTGCCCGTGGCCGACGACCCGGTGCTGCCGCAGGACCCGGCACGGCCGATCGGCGGCGGCCTGTGGGCGGGCCTGACGCTGGTGGCGCGCTCGCGCTACCTGCTGGGCATCAGCCTGTTCGTGATCCTGCTGGCCACCGCCAGCACCTTCCTCTACTTCGAGCAGGCCCGGCTGGTGGCGCAGACCTTCCCCAGCCGCACGCAGCAGACCCAGGTGTTCAGCGCCATCGACGCCGTGGTGCAGGGGCTGACCATCCTGATCCAGGTGTTTTTCTCGGGGCGCATCGCGCGGCGCTACGGCGTGACCATGCTGCTGAGCGTGGTGCCGCTGGCCACCGGCCTCGGCTTTCTGGCGCTGGCGATGTGGCCCGCTTTCGGCGTGCTGGCCGGCGTGATGATCCTGCGCCGCGTGGGTGAATATGCCTTGCTGCGCCCGGGCCGCGAGATGCTGTTCACGGTGGTGGACGCGGAGACCAAGTACAAGGCCAAGAACGTCATCGACACCGCGGTCTACCGCGCCGGCGACGCGGTCAGCGCGTGGATCAAGACCGCCATCGATGCGTTCTCCGGCCATCCCGCCGTGGTCGCGCTCACCGGCGCCGTGCTGGCGCTGGGCTGGGCCTGGCTGGGATGGTGGCTGGGCCGGCAGCACGAAGGGCACGCCGATACCGAGCCGCCGCCCGCCCGGCTGGAGCCGGCGCCGGGCCGTCCGGGCGGCGCATGAGATCTGGGGCCCTGCAGGCGGCCGCGCGGCTGTGGCTGCTGGCCGCGGCACTGGGCGCCGCGGGCTGCGCGGACCGGCCCGCGCCCGCGCAAGACGCGGCCGCGCTGGCGCTGATCGGCGAGCAGCGCATCGCCTTGCGCCAGCCCTTGCGCGACACCGTCGTCGGCGGCCTCTCCGGGCTGGACTACGATGCCCGCTCCGGCGGCTGGCTCATGGTCAGCGACGACCGCTCGGCGCTCGGGCCGGCGCGCATCTACACCGCCACGATGCGCTACGACGCGGGCGGGTTCCACGCGCTGTCGCTCGACGGCGTGATCGTGCCGCGCCAGCGCGACGGCAGCCCCTACCCCAGCCGCGGGCAATGGAGCGCGCGCGGCGGCGAAGTGCCGGACTTTGAGGCCATCCGTGTCGACCCGCAGGACGGCAGCCTGTGGCTGGCCACCGAGGGCGACTGTTCGCTCCAGGAGGACCCGGCCGTGATCCACCTCGCGCGCGACGGCAGCTATCTGTCCCGCATCGCCGCGCCCGCGCCGTTCGCCATGTGCCGGCAGGCCGGCTACGGCTCGCGCGACAACCTGACCTTCGAGGGCATGAGCTTCTCGCGCGACGGCAAGTCCTTGTGGGTGGCGATGGAAGGCCCGCTGTACCAGGACGGCCCGGAGCCCGCGCGCGATCACGGCGCCGTCTCGCGCATCACCGAGTTCGGCCGCGACGGCAGCGTGCTGCGGCAGGTCACCTACCCCATGGACCCGATTCCCTCGATGCCGGAGCAGGACGTGCCGGCCAACAACGGCGTCACCGAGATCCTGGCGGTGGACGGGCACCGCTTGCTGGTGCTCGAGCGGGCGGCGGTGCGGCAGCCCGGCGGCAGCTTCGCCAACGGCATCCGCCTGTACGAGATGGACCTGCGCGGCGCCAGCGACGTCCGCCACCTGCCGGCGCTGCGCGGCGCGGACTCCGGCATCTCCAGGGCGGCAATGCGGCGGCCAGGCGCGGGAAAAAACGCGGCCTCCACCGCATCGCTCACTCCACCGTCACCGATTTCGCCAGGTTGCGCGGCTTGTCGATATCGGTGCCGCGCGCCAGCGCGGCATGGTAGGCCAGCAATTGCATCGGGATCGTGTGCAGGATCGGCGACAGCGGCCCGTAGTACTCCGTCAGCTGCAGGACCTCGATGCCGGGGCTCGGCGCGATGCCGCAATCGCTGTCGGCGAAGACGAACAGCCGCCCGCTGCGTGCGCTGACCTCCTGCATGTTCGACTTGAGCTTCTCCAGCAGGCGGTCGTTGGGGGCTACCGCGACCACGGGCATCTCGTCGCTGACCAGGGCCAGCGGGCCGTGCTTCAGCTCGCCGGCCGGGTAGGCTTCGGCATGGATGTACGAGATCTCCTTCATCTTCAGCGCGCCTTCCATGGCTACCGGGTAGTGCATGCCGCGGCCCAGGAACAGCATGTTCTCGCGGCGCGTCAGCAGCTCGGACCAGGCCATGATCTGCGGCTCCAGCGCCAGCACCTGGCGCATGGCGTCGGGCAGGTGGCGCAGCGCGCGCAGATGGCGTTGCTCGTCCTGCTCGGACAGCCGCTGCCGGATCTGCGCCAGCGCGAGCGCCAGCAGGAACAGCGCCACCAGTTGCGTGGTGAACGCCTTGGTGGAGGCCACGCCGATTTCCACGCCGGCCCGCGTGATGAAGGTCAGCGCGCATTCCCGCACCAGCGCGCTGGTGGGCACATTGCAGATCGCCAGCGTGTGCTGCATGCCCTGCTGCCGGGCCACTTCGAGCGCGCCGAGCACGTCGGCGGTTTCGCCGCTCTGGGATACCGCGACGACGAGCGTCTTGGGGTTCGGCACGCTTTCCCGGTAGCGGAACTCGCTGGCGATCTCCACGCTGACCGGCATCCCGGCCAGGCTCTCGATCCAGTACTTGGCGGTCAGCGCGGCGTGGTAGCTGCCGCCGCATGCGAGCAGCAGCACGGAATCCACCGCGTTGAACACGCGCCATGCCTTGTCGCCGAACAGTTCGGGCATGATCGCGGTGACATCCTGCAAGGTGTCGGCGACCGCCTGCGGCTGCTCGAAGATTTCCTTCTGCATGTAGTAGCGGTACGGGCCCAGCTCGGCGCCGCTGCCGTGCGCCGCCACCCGCACCACGGGGCGTTCCGCGCGCTGGCCGGCGGCGTCGACGATCCAGTAGCGGTGCAACTGCACGTCCACCACATCGCCGTTCTCCAGGTAGGCGATCCGGTCCGTGACGCCGGACAGCGCCATCGCATCGGACGCCAGGAAATTCTCGCCGTCGCCCGCGCCCACCACCAGCGGCATGCCGTTGCGGGCGCCCACCAGCCGGTGCGGCTCGTCGCGGCACAGCACGGCGATGGCGAAGCTGCCGCGCAGCCGCGCCACGGCCGTCTTCACCGCCTCGAACAGGTCGCCGTCGTACAGGTGGTCGATCAGGTGCGCGATCACCTCGCTGTCGGTCTGGCTGGTGAAGACATAGCCGCTGGCCTCCAGCCCCGCGCGCAATTCCTCATGGTTCTCGATGATGCCGTTGTGCGACAGCGCGATGCGCGCCGCCTCCTCGCGCGGCGAGAAATGCGGATGCGCGTTGCCGGTGACCGGCTTGCCGTGCGTTGCCCAGCGCGTGTGCGCGATGCCGGTGTAGCCCGCCAGCGCCTGCCGGGCGATATCGGCCTGCAGGGCCGCGACCCGCTCCACGCTGCGCGCGCGCACCAGCCGGCGGTCCTGGTGCAGCGCCACGCCGCACGAGTCATAACCGCGGTATTCCAGGCGCTTCAGGCCCTCGACAAGATTGGGCACGATGTCGCGCTGCGCGACCGCCCCGACAATTCCGCACATATCCGTTGTTCCCCATGATCGGCCCGGTCCGGGCCAGCGGTTAGCATGGTAGAGGGGGCGGTGTGTAATTTTCTTTCGTAAATTGATGGAAAATGAAATAATCACCGATACATAAATATCGATGAAATTTTATTTCATCATTTCCTACGGAGTTCCTGTTGCCCGGCACATTCCTGGACGAACTCGACCTGCGCATCCTCCGGATCCTGCAGGCCGACTCGTCGATCTCGAATACCGATCTTGCCGAGCGTGTGCATGCCTCGGCACCTACCTGCCTGCGGCGCGTGCGCCGGCTCAGGGAGAGCGGCGTCATCCAGCGCCAGATCGCCGTGCTGGATCCGCGCCAGGCAGGCGCGCCGCTGACCGCCATCATCGAGATCAGCCTCGACCGCCAGGCCGCGGAGGATCACGACGCCTTCGAGGCCTATATCTGCGCCGAGCCCGCGGTCACCCAGTGCTACCGGGTCTCGCCGGGGCCGGACTTCATCGTCACGGTGGAGATGGCGGACATGCCAGCCTACGACGCGTTCGCGCGGCGGCTGTTCGCCGGCGCGTCCAACGTGCGCAACGTGCGGACGTTTTTCTCGACGCACCGGGCCAAGTTCGAGGCGAATGCGCCGGTGGCAAGCGGCGGAGGGCGCAGCGGCGGCTAGCGCTGTAGCCGGCGCCGGAGGACCCTCGGCGCGTCACGGAACAGCCGATGGAGCCGGACGGGAGATGCCGGAAGAAGCGCAAATCATGGTTTGCCTGCGTTGCTCGAGGCGCGGCTGGACGGGAGCGCGAACCGGACGCAAGCGATGTGGCAAAGGCCACGTTGCTCCGTCGCCTATGCCGCGCTCTCGGGTTGCCTGGCATCCGCCGCCATCGATCGCAGGATGTCCCGCCAGCTCACGATGCCGACCGGCCGGAACTGTTCGTCCACGATGGGAATGCACGAGATCCGGTGGGCGAGAAACATCTCGACGGCATCGGCGATCTTCGCCTCGGGGCGCAGCGTTACCGGCTTGCGCGTCATGATCTGGTGCACGCGCTTGTTGAGGGTATTGACGTCCCTGGCCGACTCCACCGTGCTGCCGATGAACGGGCTCATCGCGCGCAGCAGGTCGCGGTCCGATACGACACCATGCAGCTTGCCGTCCTCGACGACAAGCAGGTGGTGGAACTTCGCCTCGTCGAAGATATGCTTGACCGTCGCCAAGGTGTCGTCGAACACCACGGTGACGAGCTTTCTGGACATGATGCTATAGAGGGTCACAACTAGCTCCGTTTTCTCTTTCCCGATGCGGGCTGGCCATTGCCACTCACCCTGGCGCCGGTGGCCAAAGCGGACCCGGGGCACGACTTGCAGCGGCCGTGTCTGACGCTATTGCGCGAATACTTCCTGCAAGCTTCGCAGGCTGTTCAGCAACGTGTTGTCGGCCACAACCCCGGCTTTCTTTAGCAGGCGCGCCTTGTCGACCGCGCGAATCTGGTCCAGCAGGATCAGGCCGTCCTTCCCCATGAAGGTAACCGGGACTCGGAATGGCGCGTGACGGCCCTTCGATGTCATCGGCGCTACGATGACCGTGCGCAGATGGTCGTGCATTTCAGGCGGTGAGACGACCACACAGGGCCGTGTCTTCTGGACCTCGCTACCTATCGTCGGGTCAAGAGCGACCAGCCAGACCTCGCCGCGCGCTACCAAGCCAGCTCCGCATCGTCGGCATTGCCAAATTCACCCATCGTCAGTACATCGTCGCCCGCCGTCGCGATCGCCTGGCTGGCTTCGGCCCAGCCTTCACGGGCTTTCTTCCGCGGCTTGCGGATCACCAGCGCGTCATTCTCGACCGACATGTCCACCTCATCTTCCAGGCCCAGCTGGGCCAGGATCGGCTTCGGGATCAGCACCCCTTGCGAATTGCCCATTCTGCGGATCATCGCTTTCATAGCACCCTCGTCACTCCAATGCCATTGCGGCATGTGGGGGAAACACAATGTTATTACATTTTCCGGCGCCGGCCGCTGGGTCCTGGTACCGGAACCGGACAGCGATATGTCGCCGCGCTCAAGCCTGATCGATATTTACATCGCAGATACGGCATACCCGGTGAAGGAATACCTCGGTTATCGGCTGAGCACTTAACTTCGGCGAGGTGAAAAATCTGATTTGTCACCGAGGCGTTCGCATCGCATGGAATCGGGATCGCCGCCAGGGCCTGGCCAGAAAAGGCGTCGGCCGCCATTGATTGGGCGGTATGCGCAGGGAGATCAAAGAAGCAAGACATCCACCGAAATGCATGTCCTCGCGACGACACGGGAGAGAAGGGAGGCGGCCCGGTCAGGACCCGGGCCGCGAAGCCGAGGCAGGGCGGGCGCCCGCCCCGGATGCTTACCAGGTCAGACCACCGTAGCCAGCGCCAGCGTCAGCAGCAGCGCCACCACCGAGATGATCGTCTCGCACACCGACCACGTCTTGAAGGTCTGCGCCACGGTCATGTTGAAGTATTCCTTCACCAGCCAGAAGCCGCCGTCGTTGACGTGCGACAGGATCAGCGAGCCGGCGCCGGTGGTCAGCACCAGCAGTTCGGGGCGCGTGCCCGGCACGCTGGCGGCGATCGGGGCGACGATGCCGGCGGCGGTGGTCATGGCGACCGTGGCCGAGCCGGTGGCGATGCGGATCAGCACGGCGACCAGCCAGCCCAGCATCAGCACCGAGACGTGCGCGCCGGTGGCGACCTCGACGATGGCGTTGGAGATGCCCGAGTCGCGCAGCACGCGGCCGAAGCCGCCGCCGGCGCCGACCACCAGCACGATGATGGCGGTGGGCGCCACGCATTCGTTGGTGAACTTGAGGATGTTCTCGCGGCTGAAGCCGCGCGCCTTGCCGAAGGTGTAGAAGCTCACCAGCGCGGCGATCAGCAGGGCCATCACCGAGTTGCCGATCAGCTTGAGGAAGTCGTTGGCGAAGGTCTTGGGGGTGGTGAACAGGTCGGCCCAGCTGCCGATCAGCATCAGCGCCACCGGCAGCAGGATGGTGAAGATGGTGATGCCGAAGCCGGGCAGGCCGTGCGTGCCCTTGCCGTCGTCTTCGGTGAACTGCGCGGCCAGCGGGTTGAGGTCCGGCAGCTTGACGTAGCGGTCCATCAGGCGGGCGAACAGCGGGCCGGCGATGATGGCGGTGGGAATGCCCACGATCAGCGCGTACAGGATGGTCTTGCCGATGTCGGCGCCGTAGGCCGTCACGGCCAGCAGCGCGGCCGGGTGCGGCGGGATCAGGCCGTGCACGACCGACAGGCCGGCCACCATCGGGATGCCGACCAGCACCATCGAGGTGCCGGTGCGCTTGGCCACGTTGAAGGCGATCGGCACCAGCAGCACGAAGCCGACCTCGAAGAACACCGGCAGGCCGACGATGAAGGCGATGGTGACCATGGCCCAGTGCACGTTCTTCTCGCCGAAGAAATCGATCAGCGTGCGCGCGATGCGCTCGGCGCCGCCCGATTCGGCCATCATCTTGCCGAGCATGGTGCCCAGCCCGATGACCAGCGCGATGTGGCCGAGCGTGCCGCCGACGCCGGCTTCGAACGACTTGACGATGTCGCCCATCGGCATGCCCACGGCAAAGCCGAGCAGCACCGAGACGACCACCAGGGTGATGAAGGGATTGAGCTTGAACCTGGCGATCAGCACGACCAGTGCGATCACTGCGATCAGCGCGTACAGCAATAGTGTGGTTCCGGTTACGGCGCCCATATTGTCTCCTTGGTGCGGGGTCCGCCGGAGGCTCCGGCGGGGCTCTCCCGCGTCCGCTATGAAAATGGCCGCGCAGGCGGCGGCCGGTTGATGTGCTTGCCGGGGGCGGGTCTCAGGCCGCCGGCTTCTTGTAGGCGATGCAGTCGACCTCGACCTTGCAGTCCACCACCATGCTCGATTGCACGCAGGCGCGCGCCGGCGGGTTGGCGCCGAAATATTCCTTGAAGATCCGGTTGAACGAGGCGAAGTCGCGCGCGTCGTCCAGCCACACGCCGCAGCGCACCACGTGCTCGGGGCCGTAGCCGGCCTCGCCCAGGATGGCCAGCACGTTCTTGATGGCCTGGTGGGTCTGCGGCACGATGCCGCCATCGATCACCTCGCCGGCCACCATCGGCACCTGGCCCGAGACGTAGAGCCAGCCGTCGGCGGCGACCGCGCGGGCAAAGGGCATGTGCTGGCCACCGGTGCCGGTGCCGCCTTCCACGCCGAATCGTTTGATATCCATGGGGACTCCTGAAGCAGATTGCTGAAAACGGGTTGTCGGGCCGCTAGCCTGCCGCGGCGCCCGCGGCGGCGCCGTCGCCGGCGGGACTGGCGCGGGGCAGGAAGCGGCCGGCGCGCGCGCCGGTGGCCTGGCGCTGCCGCCACGACAGCGCGCCGTTGACCCACACCGCGGCGATGCCTTCGGCCGGCTGCATGGGGTCGGTGAAGCTGGCCGCGTCGCGGATGGTGGCGGCGTCGAACAGGACCAGGTCGGCCCAGTAGCCTTCGCGCACGAAGCCGCGCTGCGCCAGGCCGAAGCGCTCGGCGGACAGGCCGGTCATCTTGTTGACGGCCACGGCGAGCGGGAACAGTTCGCGGTCGCGCGCGTAGTGGCCCAGCACGCGCGGGAAGGCGCCCCACAGGCGCGGATGCGGCAGCGGGTCGTTGGGCAGGCCGTCCGAGCCGATCACGGTGGCCGGGTGGCTGAGGATGCGGTCCACGTCCGCGTCTTCCATGCCGTGGTAGACCGCGCCGGCCGGCTGCAGGCGGCGCGCGGCGTCTTCCAGGCTGGTCTGCCATTCGGCGGCGATGTCGGCCAGCAGGCGGCCGCCCATGCCGGGATGCGGCTCGGACCAGGTGACCATGATGTCGAAGTCGCCGGTGACCTGCTTGAGATCGAGCGTGGACGAACTGGCGGTGTAGGGATAGCAGTCGCAGCCCACCGGCTGCCAGCGCTGCGCGCGCTCGAGCGCGTCGAGCACTTCGCCGCTGCGGCCCCAGTTGGCCACGCCGGCGCATTTCAGGTGGGAGATCACCACCGGCACGCGCGCATGGCGGCCGATGCGGAAAGCTTCGTCCATGGCGTCCAGTATCTCGGCGAACTCGCTGCGCAGGTGGGTGGCGTAGAGCGCGCCGGCGCGCGCCAGCGGCTCGGCCAGCGCCAGCACTTCGCCGGTGGTGGCGCAGAACGCATTGGCGTAGGCCAGCCCGGTGGACAGGCCCAGCGCGCCGTGGTCCAGCGCCGCTTCGAGCTGCGCGCGCATGGCCGCCGTTTCCGCCGGCGTGGCGGCGCGGTCGAGCCGGTCCATATGATTGCTGCGCAGCGCGGTATGGCCGACCAGCGCCGCGACATTGACGGCGGGCTGCGCATCTTCCACGGCCCGTACATAGGTGCCGAAATCGGGGTAGCGGAAGGCCTCGGCGGCGCCGAGCAGGTTCATCGGGTCGGGCGGCTCGCCGCGCAGCGCGACCGGCGCGGCGCTGATGCCGCAGTTGCCGACGATCACGGTGGTGACGCCCTGCGAGAGCTTGGGCGCCATCTCCGGCTGGCGGATCACGTTGGTGTCGTCGTGCGTGTGCACGTCGATGAAGCCGGGGGCGAGCACCAGCCCTTCGGCCTGCACCACGTGCGCGGCGCTGCCGGGGTCGATGCCCTCGGCGCCGTCTTCCAGCATGGCGATGCGCGCGATGCGTCCGGCGCGCAGCGCCACGTCGGCCAGGCGCGCCTCGGCGCCGGAGCCGTCCAGCACCGTGGCGCCGCGGATGAGGGTATCGAACAGTCCTGGCATGTCAGTCTCCGAGCGGCTGACGGCTGTCCGCGGCGCCGGGGCCCGCGTTGCCGCGGTGCGCGTCGAGCACGAACTTGAGCCGGCGCAGCCGGTCCTGGCTGTGCTCCTGCTGCAGCAGCGCGAGCTGGGTGGACAGCACGTCCATCACCAGCAGCATGGCGTAGCGCGAGGCCGAGGGCTTGAAGATGAAATCGGTTTCGAGCGTGCGCACCGGCAGCAGCACGTCGGCGCGCGCGGCCAGCGGCGAGCCCAGCGCGGTCACCGCCACCAGGCGCGCGCCGTATTCGCGCGCGATGTCGCAACTGGCCAGCATCTCGGGCACGCTGCCGGTGGCGGAGAAGGCGAGCACGACGTCGTCCTTGTGCAGGGTGGCGGCCACCATCTTCTGCAGCAGCGCATCCTGGTAGCTGGCCACGGGACGGCCCAGGCGGGCCAGGCGGTAGCGCGCCTCGTCGGCCATGAAGGACGAGCCGCCACCCATGCCGAAAGCGTAGACCATGCGCGCGTCGAGCAACAGGCGCGCGGCGCGCTCGATGTGAGCGGGGTCGATCAGCTTGCGGTTGACCTCGAGTGAGTCCAGGATATCCGCGTGAATGCTGTCCGCCAGCGTGGCCGGCGCCGGCTCCGCGGCGCGCGCGCCCTGCGCCTGCAGGAAACGCTGCCCCACCGCGGTGGCCTGCGCCAGGCGCAGCTTCAGGTCGCGCACGTCGCGGCAGCCGATGGCCTTGGCAAAGCGCGTCACGCTGGCTTCGCTCACGGCCGCCTTGCGCGCCAGTTCGTTGATGCTGGTGGCGGCCGCGCCGGCCAGATCCTCCAGGATCACCTGGGCGACCTTCTGCTCGGCCAGGCGCAGCGTGGGGCCGCGCTCGGCGATGCGGGAGAGGATGTCGAAGGACGCGGACATGGACGGCGCAGCGTGGTGCGAAGCGTAAGGGCGTGGCCCGGTGGCCGGTGGCAGCCGGCAAACCCGGGATGTTACTTTATAACAAGGGTGAAATATCGTAATTTCAAGGCTATCATTACGTCAATCGGAATTTTGCACAGTGATGACAGAGATGCATGAAATAAAGTACCAGGCCGGCACGATCGATCCGCTCAACAAGGCGCTCGGCAAGCTGGAGGCGCCGCTGGCGCCCGGCGCGGCCGGCCAGGTCGGCTGGCAATTGCTGGCCGAGGATCTCAGCCTGCCGGCGGCGGTACTGTATGAAGAGCGCCTGGCCCATAACCTGGCCTGGATGCGCCGCTTCATGCTCGAATACGGTGTGCAGCTCGCGCCGCACGGCAAGACCACCATGGCGCCCAAGCTGTTCGCGCGCCAGCTCGAGGCCGGCGCCTGGGGCATCACGCTGGCCACCGCCCACCAGACCGCCGCCGCCCATGCGCACGGCGTGCGCCGCGTGCTGATGGCCAACCAGCTGGTGGGCCGCCGCAATATGGAAATCGTGGCGGACCTGCTGCGCGATCCCGGCTTCGAGTTCTTCTCGCTGGTGGATTCGCCCGAACTGGTAGACCAGCTTGGCGCGTATTTCAGCGGCCGCGGCCAGCAACTGCAGGTCCTGCTGGAGCTTGGCGTGGCCGGCGGCCGCACCGGCGTGCGCGACGCCCGGCAGCAGGACGCGGTGCTCGCCGCGCTGGCCCGCTGGCCCGGCGCGCTGTCGCTGGCCGGCGTGGAAATCTATGAGGGCGTACTGAAGGAGGAGGCCGACATCCGCGCCTTCCTGCAACGCACCGTGGCGGTCACGCGCGAGCTGGCCGCGGCCGGCCGCTTCGGCCGCAGCCCGGTGATCCTGTCGGGCGCGGGCTCGGCCTGGTACGACGTGGTGGCCGAAGAGTTCGCGCGCACCGAGATCGGCGCGCCGATCGAGATCGTGCTGCGGCCCGGCTGCTATCTCACCCACGACGTGGGCATCTACCGCGCCGCGCAGCAGCGCATCCTGGCCAGCAACCCGGTCGCGCAGAAGATGCGCGAGGGCCTGCTGCCGGCCTTGCAACTGTGGGCCTATGTGCAGTCGGTTCCCGAGCCGGACCGCGCCATCGTCGGCATGGGCAAGCGCGACGCGGCCTTCGACGCCGGCATGCCGGTCCCGGCGCGGCTGTACCGGCCCGGCGCGGCCGAGCCGGTGGCGGTGCCGGCGCACTGGGAGGTGACCGGCATGATGGACCAGCACGCTTACCTGCAGATCCGCGCGGGCGACGACATCCAGGTGGGCGACATGATCGCCTTCGACATCTCGCATCCGTGCCTGACCTTCGACAAGTGGCGCCATATCCCGGTACTGGACGCCAGCCTGCGCGTGACCGACATCGTCCAGACCTTCTTCTGAACGGCGCGAACGGAACCACGGAACACCCTGAAGGACGCCTGCATCATGAGCATCGACATTCTTGCTTTCGGCGAAGCGCTGGTGGAATTCAACCAGCAGCCCGATGACCCCGCCCGCTACCTGCAGGGCTTCGGCGGCGATACGTCCAATTTCTGCATCGCCGCGGCGCGCCAGGGCGCGCGCGCCGGCTATATCAGCGCGGTGGGCGACGACAGCTTCGGCGAGCGCCTGCTGGCGCTGTGGACGCAGGAGCGCGTCGACACCCGCCACGTGCGCATCGACGCCGGCGCGCCGACCGGCGTGTACTTCGTCAGCCACGACGCGCACGGCCACCGCTTCGACTACCTGCGCAGCGGCTCGGCCGCCAGCCGCTACTGCCACGAACAGGTGCCGCACCACGCCATTGCCGAGGCGCGCTACCTGCATGTGTCCGGCATCAGCCTGGCCATCAGCACCAGCGCCTGCGACGCGGCCCTGGCCGCGATGGAGCACGCGCGCAAGGCCGGCGTGAAGGTGACGCTGGACACCAACCTGCGGCTGCGCCTGTGGACGCTGGCCCGCGCGCGCGGCATCATGCGCGAGGCCTTCTCGCTCACCGATGTGTGCCTGCCAAGCTGGGACGACATCACCGTGCTGACCGGGCTCGACGACCGCGACGCCATCGTCGACCACTTGCTCGGCTGCGGCATCGGGCTGGTGGCGCTCAAGCTGGGCGAGGAGGGCGCCTACGTGGCCACGCCCGAGGCGCGCTCGCTGGTGGCGCCGTACCCGGTGCGCCCGCTCGATGCCACCGGCGCGGGCGACTGCTTCGGGGGCAGCTTCGTGGCGCGCCTGGCGGCCGGCGACGATCCGTTCGAGGCCGCGCGCTACGCCAACGTGGCCGCGGCGCTGTCCACCACGGGCTACGGCGCGGTGGCGCCGATCCCCACCACCGACACCGTGCTGGCCAGGCTGGCGCAGTCGGTTTCCGTGATTGCCTGAACGCCGCGCGGGGGCGTCCGCGCCCCGCGCGGCCGCTCCGCTGTTTTTTCGTGCCCTGTCGGCTTGTCCGACTTACCTGACCGAATATCCGTCATGCAAACTCAATCCTCCCTGATCGAACGCTTCGCCGGCGTGCCGGTGATCCCGGTGCTGGAATTCTCCTCGGTCGACGAAGCGCTGCACGTCAGCGAAGCCCTGATCGCCGGCGGCCTGCCGGTGCTGGAAATCACGCTGCGCACGCCGGTGGCGCTGGAAGCCATCAAGGCGGTGGCGGCGGCCTTCCCGGACGCCGTGGTCGGCGCCGGCACGGTGCTCACGCCGGCCCAGCTGCAGGCCGTGGGCGAGGCGGGCGTCAAGTTCGCCGTGTCGCCCGGGCTGACGCCGGCGCTGGCCGTGGCCGCGCAGGGCGCCGGCGTGGCGCTGCTGCCGGGCGTGGCTACCGCCAGCGAGGCGATGGCCGCGCTGGAAGCGGGCTTCCAGTTCCTCAAGTTCTTCCCGGCCGAAGCCGCCGGCGGCATCCCGATGCTCAGGTCGCTGTACGGCCCGCTGGCCCAGTTGCGCTTCTGCCCCACCGGCGGCATCGACGCGGCGCGCGCGCCGTCCTACCTGGCCCTGCCCAACGTGGTGTGCGTGGGCGGCTCGTGGGTGGTGCCCAAGGATGCCGTGGCCAAGGGCGACTGGGAGCGCGTGCGCACGCTGGCGCGCGAGGCGGCCGCGCTGCGCAAGCCGTCCTGAGCGGCCCGCCGGGCGAGCCCTTCGTCCCCCTTTGCGCGCGCCCGCCGCCTTTGTCTGGAAAGTCAGACAAAGGCGGATAGCCGCGCGCCGCGCGAGGTCCTAAGCTTCGGATATCCCGACTGCTGGAGGCGGCATGCTGAAGCGATTGGCAGTGACGGCGGCGGGGACGGCTGCAAGTCCGGCAACGGCGCGAGGCCGCGGCGCTGCCGCGTGGCTCGCGCGCGCGCTGGTCTGCGTGCTGGTCCTGTTCGCCCAGGGCTGCGCCAGCCTGCCGCAGGAAGCGCCGCGCCAGCCGAGCGCGGCGCTGGCCGATCCCGCCAGCACGGCCCTGGGCCGGCTGGTGGCGCAAAGCTCGCCGGACCCGGCGCTGTCCGGCTTCCACGTGATTACCTCCGGCGAGGAAGCCTACGGCACGCTCATCACGCTGGCCGACCGCGCCACGCGCACGCTGGACCTGCAGTACTACATCATCGAAGCCGACGAATCCTCGCGCGAGATCCTGCGCCACGTGCGCGCCGCCGCCGAGCGCGGTGTGCGCGTGCGGGTGCTGGTGGACGACCTGCACAGCGATGGCGAGGACCGTGCCTTCCTGCGCTTCGCGGGCCACCACAATATCGAGGTGCGGATGTTCAATCCGTTCCCGGCGGGACGCTTCTCCAAGCTGACGCGAATGCTGTCGTCGGCGGCGGACATCCGCCGCATCAACCGGCGCATGCACAACAAGGTCTTCATCGCCGACAACGCGCTGGCCATGACGGGGGGGCGCAATATCGGCAATGCTTACTTCCTGCGCGCGCCCGACACGAACTTCGTCGATCTCGACGTGATCGCCGCCGGGCCCGCCGTGCTGCGGCTGTCGACCGCGTTCGACCGTTACTGGAACAGTCCGCTGGCGGTCTCGGTGGAAGCGCTGGCCACCGACGAGGAACTGGCCGCGTCGACGGCGCCGGCGAGCGGCGCGGCGGCGGGCGGTGGCGCTGCTGCCGGGGCCTTCGCCGCGGGCAAGCCCGGGCAGGGCCTGGGCGGCGAGGAGGGCGAACTCAGGCGCAGCGCCACCCAGGACATGACGCCGCTGAGCCGCATCGACGCGCGCGCCAGCTTCCTGGGCCGGCAGCTTGCCGGCGGCGGCAAGCTGCCGCTGGAATGGGCCGCCGCGAGCGTGATGGTGGATACGCCGGACAAGGCCTCGCCCGACAAGGCGCCCGCCACCGACACCATGGTGGAGGAACTGGGCCGCATGCTGAGCGACGCGCACCAGGAGATCATCCTGATCTCGCCTTACTTCGTGCCCGGCGACGCCGGCGTGGCCTGGATGGCCAGCCTGGTCAGGCAGGGCGTCAAGGTGAGGGTGCTGACCAACTCACTGGCCGCCACCGATGCGCCGATCGTGCACGTGGGCTACCGCCGCTACCGGCCCGCGCTGCTGCGCGCCGGCGTGGAGCTGCACGAGCTGAAGTCGCGTCCAGGCCGCCCGCAGAAGGCGATCGGCGATTTCTCGTCGTCGCAGGCCAGCCTGCACGTGAAGGCCGCCGTGGCGGACCGCGCCAACCTGTTCGTCGGCTCGATGAACTTCGATCCGCGCTCGGCCAGCCAGAACACCGAGACCGGGCTCATCATCCACAGCCCGCGCCTGGCGCAGCAGGTGGCGCAATTGTTTGCCGGCGCCATCGACGACAACAGCTACCTGCTGCGCTTGTCCGACACGGGCGCGGTGCAGTGGGTGGATGGCAAGGGAGAGAAGGCGGCGGTGCTCGATACCGAGCCGGATACCACGTGGTCCAAGCGCTTGTGGATCGACGTGCTGGCCCCGTTCACGCCGGAGGAACTGCTCTAGGGCATCGGCGCAGCGGCGGGCGCCAATGCAAGAGGCCGGCGCGCGGCGCCGGCCTCTTGCCGCCAGGCGTCCATGCGGGCGCCCGCGCGGGGGGCTTACTTGCTGCGGTCGGCCGCGCCTTCGAGCTTCTGGCCACCCTTCTGAATGTCCTGGCCGAGGCCGGCCATCGTATTGCAGCCAGCCAGCAGGGTGGCAAACAGAACGCAGAAGATCCATCCTTTTTTCACGCCAGACTCCTTTCGGTCGATTTGATCGCCGCAATTTTACCGTTGTTGGCGCACTTCATCGGGGTACCCGGCACGGCATTTTGTAACTTTTTCACGGTGGCGCCATCGGCCGCGCCGCCTATGCCTATGCCTGTGCCAGCAGCTCGCGCACGCGCGCGCAGATGGCCGCATGCGTCTGCGCCAGCCAGTGCGCGGGAAACGGCTGGGCCAGCAGGTAGCCCTGCACGCTGCCGCAGCCCCAGCGGCGCACCTCGGCCAGCTGCGCGCGCGTCTCGATGCCCTTGGCGCACACCGGCACGCCGAGCTGCCCCGCCAGCTCGCAGGCGGCCAGCATGTGCGCCACGGCGGCGTCTTGGCGCCCCGGCCCGCCGGCGCCGCCGAGGCAGCGCGCGCTGAACGTCGCCAGGTCCGGCCGCAGGCGTTCCAGGGTGGCGCGCAGGGCGTGGCCGCCCGGCTCGCCGGCAAAGTCGCTCAGGGCGATGCGCACGCCGGCGCCGCGCAGGGTGGCGAGCTTGCCGGCGGCCACGGCATCGCCGTCGGGCACGGCCGCCGCGGGGATCTCCAGGCAGACCCGGGCGGGGTCGAGCCGCTGGCTGTCCAGCGTGCGCAGCAGCGTGTCGATCAGCGGCGTGCCGTGAAGCTGCGTGCTGGAAACCAGGAAGCTCAGGTCGAAGGGCTCGGCGATGCCGGGGCTGGCCAGCAGCGGCAGCGCGGTCTCCATCATCCAGCCCGCCACCTCGCCGATCAGGCCCAGCGCCTCCAGCGCGGGCAGGAAGTCGTGCGGCGCGACGCGCCCGAACTCGGGGCTCTGCCAGCGCAGCCTGACCGTGTAGCCGGCCACGTCGCCGCTGGCCAGCATGGCCCGCGGCTGCAGGTTCAGCGCCAGCTGGCCGCGCGCCAGGGCGTGCGGCAATGCTGCCAGGACCGGAGAGGAAAGCGGCGCGGGTGCCTCGCCCGCGGCGCCGGCAATGCCGTCGCCGCCGCGCTTGCGCACGCGCAGCATGGCATCGCAGGCCTCGTGCAGGGTGCGCTCGGCGGGTTTGCCGGGATCGTCCAGCGCGACGCCGATGCTGCAGGACAGGAACAGTTCGAAGCCGTCCTGCTGCAACGGCCGGGCGAGCGCGCCGGCCACGCCGCGCGCCACGCGCAGCGCGGCGTCCCGCGCGTCGGCTGCCGGCGGCAGCGCGACGACGGCGCCGAGGTCGGCGCTGCCGAACCAGGCAAGGTCGGCCGTGCGGGCCTGCGCCGCGACGCGGGCGGCGGCCTGCGCGCGCATGCCGCGGGCCGGTCCGGGGCCGAGCGTCTCGCTGGCGTGGGTGAAGCGGTCCAGGTGGATGGCCAGTACCGCGAAGCGCGGCGCGGCGCCCGACTGCTGGCGGCGTGCCGCCAGCAGGGCGGCGAAATCGCCGGTTTCGAACGGGGCCGCCTCCGGCCTGCCGACGCCGCCTGCGTCTGGATGCATTGAGGGTCCCTGTGGATTACGCTGCTGCGCCGCGCGGCGGCCTGGCGCGGCGCGGCATAGCCAGGATCATACGGCAGACCGGCCACGGTCCGAAGCGTGGCGGGCACAGGGATAATGCGGAGATGCAAAGCCTTGACGGAGGTCAAGTTCCGCAGGCGGCTCGCCCCACCGTGGTGCGCGGCGCGCGCGCAAACAAGCGCGGCTGGCATGCGGCGGGGTAGCCGCCGCATGCGGGCGCGGCGCGATGTCAGCCGGTGGTTTCCGCGTCGGCGCCGTCCTCGGGCGGCACCACCGAGGCCAGCACCTTGTCGATGCGCTTGCCGTCCATGTCGACGATCTCGTACTTCCAGTCGCCCCAGCGCACGGTGTCGCCGGTCTGCGGCAGCCGGCCCAGCAACAGCAGCAGCATGCCCGACAGCGTGTGGTAGCGCTCCTTGTCCTCTTCCGGCACGTGGCGCAGGCCGAGGCGGTCCTTCAGTTCGGGAATCGGGATCAGGCCGTCGAGCAGCCAGGAGCCGTCTTCGCGCTGCACCGCCCATTCCTCGCCGGCGCTGTCGGGCTTGAATTCGCCGGTGATGGCTTCGACCAGGTCCTGCAGCGTCACCAGGCCCAGCACTTCGCCGTACTCGTCGATGACGAAGGCCATCTGGCCGCCCGAGGCGCGGAAGTTCTCCAGCAGCTCCATGCCGGTCACGCTCTCCGGCACGAACACCGGCGTCTGCAGCACGGCGGTCAGGTCGGTGGGCTCGCCGCGCAGGCGGCGCGCCAGCAGCTGGCGGGCGCTGACCACGCCCAGCATGTCGTGCATGCCGCCGCGCACCACCGGGAAGCGCGAGTGGTCGGATTCCTCGATGCGGCGCAGGTTTTCTTCCAGCGGCACCTCGACGTCCAGGCACACCACGTCGCCGCGCGGCACCATCAGCGAGGTGAGCTGGCGGTCGTCGAGGCGGAACACGTTGCGTACCATGGTGTGCTCGTTCTGCTCGATGACGCCGGCTTCCGAGCCTTCCACCAGCAAGGCATGGATTTCTTCCTCGGTCACGGCCGGGCCGCGGCCGCTTTTCACGCCGAGCAGGCGCAGCACCAGGCGCGTCGAGCTGGACAGCAGCTTGACGAACGGCGTGGAAGCCACCGCCAGGAACGAGATGGGGCGCGACACCAGGCGCGCGATGCTCTCGGGCGCCATCTGGCCGAGCCGCTTGGGCACCAGTTCGCCCAGCACGATGGAAAAGTAGGTCAGGCCGGCCACCACGATGGCGGTTGCCACGTAGCCCGCGGTGGATGCCTGTATGCCAAAGCCCTGCAGCCAGACCCCGAGCGGCTGCGCCAGCGTGGATTCGCCGACCACGCCGTTGAGCACGCCGATCGAGGTGATGCCGATCTGGACGGTGGAGAGAAAGCGGGTGGGATCTTCGCCCAGCTTGATCGCCTCGATGGCGCCGCGGTCGCCTTCCTCTATCCGTCTTTGCAGCCGGGCCTTGCGAGCCGTCACCAGGGCGATCTCCGACATGGCGAACAGGCCGTTGAGCAAAATCAGCGCCAGTAATATGGCAATTTCCATCAGGGTGCGCGCCCTGTGCGCGCAGGCGTTTATCGAGGCCCAAAGCATAACATTGCTATGTGTCCGGACCGATGCCGGCGCGCGCGCGCGGGCCGCGCGGCCGGCCTCGCGCGCCGCGCCCGCGGCGCTCTGCGCGCCCCGGCCGCCGCGCCGCCGCGCCGCCACAGCGCGAAAACCGGACGGTGGCGCCGTTCGAAATCGCGACGTCCGCTACGCAAGCGCCCCGGCAGCGACTCGCCGGTTCTGCGCCAACCCGTTGATGTAAAAGATAATTTTCCGCCTTCCACGTTCTGGCACAGCGGTTGCGAAGAGAAGCCGGGCCCCGCGCCGCGCGGCGAGCCTGGCAACGGCGCTGCCCGGCAGCCGCCGTGAACGCAATCACTGCAAGGAGACATGGATATGGAAGTGCAATCGCAAGTCCAGGTGATGGGCATCGATGCCGGCGGCACGATGACCGACACCTTCTTTGTGCGCTCCGATGGCCGTTTCGTCGTGGGCAAGGCGCAAAGCAACCCCGAGGACGAATCGCTGGCCATCTTCAATTCGTCGGAGGACGCGCTGGCGCACTGGCAGCGCGGCGTCGACGACGTCTATCCCGAGCTGCTGACCTGCGTGTATTCGGGCACGGCGATGCTCAACCGCGTGGTGCAGCGCAAGGGGCTGGACGTCGGCCTGATGGTCAACAAGGGCTTCGAGCACGTCCACTCGATGGGCCGCGCGATCCAGAGCTACCTGGGGTATGCGCTGGAAGAGCGCATCCACCTCAACACGCACCGCTACGACGAGCCGCTGGTGCCGCTGTCGCGCACGCGCGGCGTGACCGAGCGCACCGACGTGCAGGGCGAGATCGTCATCCCGCTGCGCGAGCAGGAGGCGCGCCAGGCCACGCGCGAGCTGGTGGCGGCCGGCTCCAGGGCCATCGTGATCTGCTTCCTCCAGTCGCACAAGAACGGCACCAGCGAGCAGCAGGCGCGCGACATCGTGCGCGACGAGCTCAAGAAGCTCGGCGCCGACATCCCGGTCTTCGCCTCGGTGGACTACTACCCGCAGCGCAAGGAAAGCCACCGCATGAACACCACGGTGCTCGAAGCCTACGCGGCCGAGCCGTCGCGCCAGACCCTCAAGAAGGTCAGCGACCGTTTCCGCAAGCACGGCGCCAGGTTCGACCTGCGCGTGATGGCCACCCATGGCGGCACCATCAGCTGGAAGGCCAAGGAGCTGGCGCGCACCATCGTCTCCGGCCCGATCGGCGGCGTGATCGGCTCGCGCCTGCTGGGCGAGACGCTGGGCTACGACAATATCGCCTGCTCGGACATCGGCGGCACCTCGTTCGACATGGCGCTCATCACCAAGGGCAACTTCGCCATCGCCGCCGATCCGGACATGGCGCGCCTGGTGCTGTCGCTGCCGCTGGTGACGATGGACTCGGTGGGCGCGGGGGCGGGCAGCTTCGTGCGGCTCGACCCGTACAGCGGCGCCATCAAGCTGGGGCCGGACAGCGCGGGCTACCGGGTCGGCACCTGCTGGCCCGAGAGCGGGCTGGACACGGTCTCGGTGTCCGACTGCCACGTGGTGCTCGGCTACCTCAATCCCGACAACTTCCTCGGCGGCGCCATCAAGCTCGACGTGGCGCGCGCGCGCCAGCACATCAAGGCGCAGATCGCCGACCCGCTGGGCCTGTCGGTGGAGGACGCCGCCGCCGGCGTGATCGAGCTGCTGGACCTGCAACTGCGCGAGTACCTGCGCTCCAACGTCAGCGCCAAGGGCTACAACCCGACCGAGTTCGTCTGCTTTTCCTACGGCGGCGCGGGGCCGGTCCATACCTACGGCTACACCGAGGGGCTGGGCTTCAAGGACGTGATCGTGCCGGCCTGGGCCGCCGGCTTCTCGGCGTTCGGCTGCGCCTGCGCGGACTTCGAGTACCGCTACGACAAGAGCGTCGACCTGGCGCTGCCGCAAGGCGCGGCCGAAGCGGACAAGGCGCAGGCCGCCGAGACCATCCAGAAGGCCTGGTCCGACCTGGCCGCCAAGGTGATCGAGGAATTCCGCATCAACGGCTTCAAGCCCGAGGACGTGATCCTGCGCCCCGGCTACCGCATGCAGTACATGGGCCAGCTCAACGACCTGGAGATCGACTCGCCGATCCCCAGCGCGGCCGGCGCCGCCGACTGGGACCGCATCGTCGATGCCTTCGAGCAGACCTACGGCCGCGTGTACGCCAGCTCGGCGCGCTCGCCCGAGCTGGGCTTCTCGGTGACGGGCGCGATCATGCGCGGCATGGTGCTCACGCAGAAGCCCGTGCTGCCGGAAGACCCCGACGGCGGACCCACGCCGCCGGCCGCGGCCCGCACCGGCACGCGCCCGCTCTACCGGCAGAAGCAATGGCACGAGGCGGTGCTGTGGAAGATGGAAGCGCTGCAGCCCGGCAACACCATCACGGGGCCGGCCATCATCGAGTCGGACGCCACCACCTTCGTGGTGCCCGCGGGCTTCGCCACCACGCTCGACAAGCATCGCCTGTTCCATCTCAAGGAAGTGAAGGAAGCGAACAAGGCAGCGAAATAAAAGGAGACACGCCATGAACATGATGTCCAGCAAGGAAGTCGGCCTGGCCGACCTGCTCAAGACCGGCCAGACGCTCAAGGAATTCCGCGACGCGATACTCGAGCGCACCGCGCAGACCGGCCACTACAACGGCCTGGCGCGCCTGGCTTTCCGCGAGTGCGACCCGATCCGCTACGAAAAACTCTTCTCCAAGCTGCGCGGCGGCCTGGTGCATGCGCGCGAGACCGCCAAGAAGATCGCCGCCAGCCCCATCGTCGAGCAGGAAGGCGAGCTCTGCTTCACGCTCTACAACGCCGCCGGCGACTGCGTGCTGACCTCGACCGGCATCATCATCCACGTCGGCACCATGGGCGCGGCGATCAAGTACATGATCGAGAACAACTGGGAGGCCAATCCCGGCATCCATCCCGGCGACATGTTCACCAACAACGACTGCTCGATCGGCAACGTGCACCCGTGCGACATCGCCACCATCGTGCCGATCTTCGCGCACGGCAAGCTGGTGGGCTGGGTGGGCGGCGTGACTCACGTGATCGACACCGGCGCGGTCACGCCCGGTTCCATGTCGACCGGGCAGGTGCAGCGCTTCGGCGACGGCTACATGATCACCTGCCGCAAGACCGGCGTGAACGACACGCCGCTGCGCGACTGGCTGCATGAAAGCCAGCGCTCGGTGCGCACGCCCAAGTACTGGATCCTCGACGAGCGCACCCGCATCGCCGGCTGCCACATGATCCGCGACCTGATCGAGGAAGTGATCGCGGACGAAGGGCTGGAAGCCTACGAGGAATTCGCCTACGAGGTGATCGAGGAAGGGCGGCGCGGCCTGCAGACCCGCATCAAGGCCATGACGCTGCCGGGCAAATACCGCAAGGTGGCCTTCGTCGACGTGCCTTACAACCACCCGGACGTGCAGACCTCGTCGGCCTTCGCCAAGCTCGATTCGATCATGCATTCGCCGGTGGAGATGGAGATCCGCAAGGACGGCTCGTGGCGGCTGGACTTCGAGGGCGCGAGCCGCTGGGGCTGGCATTCGTACAACGCCCACCAGGTGGCCTTCACCAGCGGCATCTGGGTGATGATGACCCAGACCCTCGTGCCGACCCAGCGCATCAACGACGGCGCCTACTTCGGCACGGAATTCCACCTGCCCAAGGGCACCTGGATGAACCCCGATGACCGCCGCACCGGCCACGCCTACGCCTGGCACTTCCTGGTGTCCGGCTGGAGCGCGATGTGGCGCGGGCTGTCGCAGGCCTATTTCAGCCGCGGCTACCTGGAAGAGGTCAACGCGGGCAACGCCAACACCTCCAACTGGCTGCAGGGCGGCGGCATCAACCAGGAAGGCGAGATCCACGCGGTCAACAGCTTCGAGGCCTCGTCGTGCGGCACCGGCGCCTGCGCCATCAAGGACGGCCTGAACCACGCCGCGGCGATCTGGAACCCGGAAGGCGACATGGGCGACATCGAGATCTGGGAAATGGCCGAGCCCTTGCTCTACCTGGGGCGCAACGCCAAGTCCAATTCCGGCGGCTACGGCAAGTACCGCGGCGGCTGCGGCTTCGAGACCCTGCGCATGGTGTGGAAGGCCCAGGACTGGACCATGTTCTTCATGGGCAACGGCTACATGAACAGCGACTGGGGCCTGATGGGCGGCTATCCGGCCGCCACCGGCTACCGCTTCGAGGCGCACAAGACCGGCCTGAAGGAGCGCATCGCCGGCGGCGACAGCCTGCCGCTGGGCGGCGACACCAACCCGGACCTGCCGGACTACGAGAACCACCTCAACGCCGGCGCGGTGGTCAAGCGCGACCAGCAGTGCATGACCACCGAGGACTGCTACGACAACTACGACCTGTACCTGAACTACCTGCGCGGCGGCCCCGGCTTCGGCGATCCGCTCGACCGCGAGGTGGAAGCCATCGAGCGCGACCTGAACAACGCCTTGCTGCTGCCCGAGTACGCCCAGAAGGTCTACGGCGCGGTCGCGACCCGGGACGGCAACGGCATCTGGAAGGTCGACGCCCGCCAGACCGCGCTGCAGCGGGTCGAGATCCGCAACCAGCGCCTGGCGCGCTCGCAGCCGACCCAGGAGTGGATGAAGGGCGAGCGCGAACGGATCCTGGTCAAGCATGCCTCGACCCAGGTGCAGCACATGTTCGCCACCAGCTTCGGCCTGTCGGAGAAGTTCGAGCGGCAGTTCCGCGCGTTCTGGGACCTGCCCGAATCGTGGACCCTCACCGAGGACGAGCTCGACGTGCCCACCTATGGCTCCCGGTACCGCATGGACCTGTCCAAGATGCCGGACGTCCACACCGTGGTGCTGGTCGAGGAATAACGCCGCGCCGGCACATCGGATATCGGATCACACAGGATGGATTCAGGAGAAGACCAGGATGTCTACCTATACCAGTGAACAGGTCAAGAACCTCGTCGACGGCAAGCTCGACTGGGATACCACGCTGCGCATGCTGTCCATGCCCAAGGACGCGGAGCGCTTCAAGCTGTACGTCGAAGCCCTGCAGAAGAAGCTCGACTGGGACGACCGCATCGTGCTGCCGCTGAGCCCGCACATGTTCATCGTGCAGCAGGCCAAGACCCGCAAGTGGGTCACGCAATGCGACTGCGGCCATGTCTTCTGCGACTACCGCGAGAACTGGAAGCTGCACGCCAGCATCTATGTGCGCGATACCGACGAAGCCATGGCCGAGGTCTATCCGCACCTGATGGCACCGGACACCCAGTGGCAGGTCTACCGCGAGTACTACTGCCCGAAGTGCGGCACCATGCACGACGTCGAGGCGCCCACGCCGTGGTACCCGGTGATCCATGACTTCGAGCCGGATATCGAGGCGTTCTACACCGACTGGGTGAAGCTGCCGCTGCCGGAGCGCGTGGACTGAGGCCCGCGCCGGCACCGGTGTAATCCATCGTGCGCATCCGGGCCGCGGATGCGCACCGGCCGCCGGCTTGCGCCGGTGGCCGGGCGGCCGTTCGATTTCCGGACGGCCGTCTTGTTTTCGGACGGCCCGGCGCGGGCGGTCCGGCGCGCGCGCCGTGGCGCGGCGCCGGGGCGGTGGCGTGGAATTTGCTGGCATTTGCCGGCGAGGGACGGGCAAGTCCCGGCTGGCCCTGGTGGCGGCGCCGGGAGTAGCATGCGTAAAGTACGAACGCAACGAACCGAACGCAACGAACGCGGGCCCAGTCCCGCGCAGGGCAGCGCCAAAGAGCGAAAAGAGCGAAAAAGAGCGAGCCGGCACACCGGCCATTCGTGATCCGCGCCGAGCGGACCCCGCAAGGAGACACGGCATGCATCCAGCCAGCACACCGATGGACTGGTTTTCCCATCCCGACCATGACGCCAGCATCATGTCCGCCTGGGAACACCTGATTGGCGGCGGCGAGGCGAACGCCGGCGAACTGCGCTGCGTGGTGGACGACTCGTGGCGGCGCTGCCTGGTGGGCCGCGTCGATCCCGGCGCCGGCGCCGCGCCGCCGCCGCTGGGCCAGGACGGCCTGCAGGCGCGGCGCGAGAAAAACGCGCGGCTGGTCAGCGCCAGCCTGCCGCTGATCCAGCAGACGCACGAATTCCTCTCGCAGACCGGCACCATCATGCTGCTGGCCGATCCCGACGGCATGATCCTGCAGCAGGAAGGCGACATGCGCATCGTCGAGCCGGCCGGCGAGGTCGGCCTGGTGCCCGGCTGCGACTGGACCGAACTGAACTGCGGCACCAATGCCATCGGCACCGCGCTGGCCCTGCGGCAGCCGGTGCAGATCCACGGCGCCGAGCACTTCTGCGCCGGCATCAAGCGCTGGACCTGTTCGGCCACGGTGATCCGCGACCCGCTCGACGGCGGCGTGCTCGGCGTGATCGACGTGTCCGGCCTGGCGCAGACCTACAGCCGGCACAGCCTGGCGCTGACGGTATCGCTGGCCGGGCGCATCGAAAGCCGGCTGGCCAAGCTGGCGATGGAGCGCCGCCTGCGGCTGCTGGACCGCTGCGCCAGCCATTTCGGCGCGCTGCGCAGCGACGGCGTGCTGGTCCTCGACGAATGCGGCCAGCTGGTCAAGGCCAATCCGCAGGCGCCCGCGGCGCTGCTGCGGCTGGGCGTGGACACCGCGCTGGACCGCACGTTCTCGGTGCCCGGCCTTGGCATACGCCAGGCCGGCGCGGCGGTCCGGCCGGCGCCGGACTGGCTGCGGCAGGCGCGCGTGGAAGCGATCCGCGACGGCGCCGACACGCTGGGCTTCCTGCTGGTGATCCCGGCCATGCCGCGGCGCGCGGCCGCGGGCACGCCGCCCGCGCTCGCGGCGCCGGCGCCGGCCTTCTCGCGCATCGTCGGCCATGGCGCCGCCCTGCGCTCGGCCGTGGAGAAGGCGCAGCACCTCGCGCCGTCCCGCGTGCCGGTGCTGCTGCTGGGCGAGACCGGGGTCGGCAAGGAACTGTTCGCGCAAGGCATCCACCAGGCCAGCGCCTGCGCGGGCGGGCCGTTCGTGGCGCTGAACTGCGGCGGGCTGTCGCGCGACCTGCTGGCCAGCGAGCTGTTCGGCTATGCGGAAGGCGCCTTCACCGGCGCGCGCAAGTCGGGCGCGGCGGGCAAGATCGAGGCCGCCAACCGGGGCACGCTGTTCCTCGACGAGATCGGCGAGATGCCGCTCGACATCCAGCCGCACCTGCTGCGCGTGCTGGAAGAGGGCGAGATCTACCGGCTGGGCGAGAACACGCCGCGCAAGGTCAGCTTCCGCCTGGTTGCCGCCACGCACCGGAACCTGCGCGACGACGTGGCCGCGGGCAAGTTCCGCATGGACCTGTTCTACCGCATCGCCGTGACCAATATCGCCATCCCGCCGCTGCGCGAGCGCAAGGACGACATCCCGGCGCTGGTCGCGCACTGGCTGGCGCACCTGTGCGAGCGCTATGGCCTGCCGCCGGCTTCGTTCGCCGACCAGGCCTACGCCTGCCTGCTCGCCTACGACTGGCCCGGCAACGTGCGGGAGCTGCGCAATGCGCTGGAAGGCTCGCTGCTGATGGCCGACGGCGGGGTGATCACGGTCGACAAGCTGCCGCTCGAGATCGGCGCGGCCGGCCGGCGGGACTTCGGCGGCATGGTGGATGGCACGGCAGGGGCGCCGCCCGATGCCGTCTGCTCGCTGGAAATGGCCGAGGCGGAATCGATCCGCAAGGCGGTGGCATACAGCGGAGGCAACCTGACCAAGACCGCTTCGTACCTGGGCATCGCCAAGAGCACGCTCTACCAGAAGATCCGCAAGTACGGGCTGGCCGCCGCGCTCAGCGAGACGCGGGGCAGGGTGGCGTAGGCAGGGACGGGCAGGGGGCGGAAGCGGGTTTGCCCGCGCCACGATTGATTACCTGCAAGGTAATCGCCGGACGGCCCGCGCCGTGCTGTAATGCCGTCATGGACACCCTGACCCCCAGCTCCGAGACCGCCACCGACTTCCCCGGCCTGCTGCGCTACTGGCGCGGCAAGCGCGGCTACAGCCAGCTTGCGCTGTCGCTGGCCGCCGGGGTGTCGCAGCGGCATATCAGCTTCCTCGAATCGGGCCGCGCCCGGCCCAGCCGCGAGATGGTGCTGTCGCTGGCCGACCGCCTCGGCGTGCCGCTGCGCCAGCGCAACCGGCTGCTGCTGGCCGGCGGCTTCGCCCCGGCCTACAGCGAGCACGGCCTTGCCGCGCCGGCGCTGCAGATGGTGCAGCAGGCGGTGGCGCTGATCCTGAGCAAGCAGGAGCCCTATCCGGCGGTGGTGCTGGACCGCTTCTGGAACATGCTCGACGCCAACCAGGCTTACCGCAACATGATCCGCGTGCTGCTGGACGGGCGCGCGCCGGCCACGCTGGAGCCGGGCAGCGGGCGCATCAACCTGATGCTGACGGTGTTCGACCCGCACGGGCTGTGGCCGGCGATCGGGAACGCCCGCCAGGTCGGGCGCTACCTGCTGCGCCGCGTCTGGCAGGAGCTGCAGACGCAGGCGCAGGACCAGGCCGCGCGCGAGATCTTCGAGCGCATCGCGGCCTGGCACCCGGACATGCTCGGCCCTGGCGGCCTGCCGCTGGCCGACGACGAGGCCGCGGGCGGCACGCCGCCGCCGATGCTGCCGGTCGAGGTGGCCGCGGGCGGCTTCCGCGCCGGGCTGTTCTCCACGCTGACCACGCTCGGCATTCCGCAGGACGTCACGCTGCAGGAAATGCGCATCGAGTGCTTCTTCCCGGCGGACGATGCCTCGCGCCTGGCGCTGGAGGCGCTGGCCGGCGAGGCCGCCGCCGTGCCGCCGTAGGCCGAAGCGCGCCAAGCAAGCCTTGGCGCACCCGTGCTAACATTGCGCTGCCGGCGCGCCTGCCATCCAACTGGCGGCGCGCCGGCATCGTTACGTCTTCAGGGCGGGGTGCAAGTCCCCACCGGCGGTATGCCACCACAATGCGTGGCGAGCCCGCGAGCGCCCGCATTCCCGTGCGGGGTCAGCAGACCTGGTGAGAGGCCAGGGCCGACGGTCATAGTCCGGATGAAAGAAGATGGGCGGTACAACCTGGCTGGACACCCGGCACGCGCCAGCTTGCGCCTGCTCGGCTGGATTTGCCCGTGTTTTTCCGCTGATCCCCTGGAACGCCCGCTTATCGCCATGCAAGGAGCGTTTCATTCATGTTGTCACTTCCCACCCAGGAACAACCCGTCGTCACCTTTGCGGCCGAGGCCGACCCGCGTCCGCTCGGCGAGCGCATCGCGCGGGCGCTCGACGCCATGCGCGAAGGCCGTCCCGTGGTGCTGCTCGACGATGACGACCGCGAGAACGAGGCCGACCTGATCCTCGCCGCCGAGCGCCTGACCCAGGCCAACATGGCCATGATGATCCGCGAATGCAGCGGCATCGTGTGCCTGTGCCTGACGCGCGAGAAGGTGGCCAGCCTGGGCCTGCGCCCGATGGTCGAAAACAACCGCAGCCAGTACGGCACCGCCTTCACGGTCTCGATCGAGGCGCGCGAAGGCGTGACCACGGGCGTGAGCGCGGCCGACCGCATCACCACCATCCGCGCCGCCATCGCGGAGGATGCGGGCCTCGACGCCGTGGTCAGCCCCGGCCACGTGTTCCCGCTGGTGGCGGTGGACGGCGGCGTGCTGGCGCGCCGCGGCCATACCGAAGGCTCGGTCGAACTGGCCCGCCTGGCCGGCCTGGCGCCGGCCGCGGTGCTGTGCGAGCTGATGAACCCGGACGGCACCATGGCGCGCCGCCCGGAGGCGCTGGCCTTCGCCGAGATGTACCGCCTGCCGGTGCTGACCATCGCCGACCTGGTGGCCTGGCGCGAGCAGCAGGGCTGCTGAGCGCGCCCCGCGGCGCGCGGGGCGGCGGCGGGACCGTATGCGACAATGCGGCCTGTTTTCTGCCTGAACGAGGGTCCGTCCATGTCCTTGCGCGCCGTTTTCCACGCCGTCGTCCTGCTTGCCGGCGGTTGTTCGTGCCTTGCCGCCCATGCCGAGGCGGTCCGTCCCGCCGCCGCCGCGGGGCTGTTCCAATGCCAAGGCGCCGACGGCGGCACGGTGTTCCGCGCCACGCCGCGCGAAGGCTGCACCCTGGTGGCGGCGCCCGATCCGGGCGCTCCCGACCCCCAGCGCTGGCTGCCCCTGATGGGCGCCAACGGCGCGATCTCCTATTTCGACAAGACCTCGGTGCGCCGCCGCGGCGCCGAGGTGGGCGTGGCCGTCATGCGCAACGCGCCGGCCGGCGTGATCCGCACCACCAGCGGCGAGCCGATCCGCTCCTCGCTCAAGCGCATGATCTTCAACTGCGCCACGTCCATGTACGCCGTGGTCGAGCAGACCCTGTATTCGAAGCGCTATGCGCGCGGCGAGTCGCTCTATACCATCGGCGCGCCGCAGGCCGGCATGCCCCAGCAGGCCACGGCCGGCACCGTGGCGGGCGAGCTGTTCAACCGTCTGTGCCATTGAGCGTCATGCCAGCGAGTTGTGCCAGCGAGTTGCGCCGTCGCGTTGCGGCATCGGGCGCCCCCGGGTGATGCTTGCGGCGCGGTCCCGGCGGCAACGCCGGATGGCCGCGCGAAAGGCCGTCCGGCGCGTCAACCCTTTCCCTTGCTGCGTCGTTGCTGGTAATGACGAAGCGCAGCAGCCGGACGCCGTCAGGCCCCAGGCAGGCTTCTTTTATCGCAGCACGCTCGCAGCACACAGGAGGCGGATATGAAGAAGTGGATCGTGATGTTGTCGCTGGCGATGTTCGGCGCCGGCGCTTATGCCCAGGCCTCCGCGCCAGCCGCATCGGGCGACAAGCCAGCGGCGAGTTCGGCGTCCAAGAAAAAGGCGAAAACTGCCAAAAAGAAAAAGAACCACGCACCGCCCGATACCGACAAGATGATGAACAAAGGCGTATAAACGCCGGTAGTGAAAGGCGACAGGCAGCGGGCACGCCCGCTGCGCCAACAGTTCGCCGCGCCGCCCCGCATCTGCATGCCGCGCCTTGCCGGCGCGTTGCCGCGATGACGGGGAAACGGTGGCCAGTGGCAACATGCCGTCCGGGGGGACCGGCACCGGGGCGAGATCCGATCGAGAGGCTGCGGCCTCTCTTTTTTTTTGCCTGTCGGGCAGCGCGGGCCGCAACGCTGTGCACCGCACGATGACCCGGGGTGCGCCATGCGCCGTTTCGGGGCGCGGCCCCGCGCGTTGACGAAGCGCGATTCATATCCTAGCGTTGCAGATTCGGAGTCTGCCCATACCTATTCCAATAAGCCGAGACGCGCACGATGCCCGTGCGATGACTGCCATGTCCGCCTTTCCATGCCACACCCCGCTCCCGGCAAAACGCCGACGAACGGACTTCGCTCCTGACGCTCGCCGCGCCGCGCACCCAGTGTGATGCGCAGGGCTGGAAGCCATGCGGCAAGCGGCTTCCAGCCCACCGGGGTTTCAATTTGTTGCAAACATTGCGTGATCGAAACGTGACTTTTAGGTCTCGAATTGTTAAGGTCCTATTGCGCATTGCAACAAGCCTGTTACTTTTTCAAGACATTATCGTTATGATGCGTCGCGTGCTCATCCGGGGCCACGCGGGCGGCTTGCCCAGGCTGCCGCGCCTTGCCGCGCTCCCCGTTTCTTGCCGCCCTGGCCGCACGATGGTCCGCCTCTTGCAGCGGAGCCTGGCCCGGCCTTTGTGTTCAACCCTGCCTGCTGGCATCCATGTCCGATACCGTTACCCTGCCGATCACCGTCAATCCAGCGCGCCGCCAGCCGGCGCGCGCCAGCGCGGGCGCCATGCGCGTGGGCAGGTGGTTGTGCGGCGGGGTGCTGGCGGTGTGCGCGGTGGCGGCGCATGCGTTCGACTTCGAGACCGTGGCGGCGCGCGCGCGCCAGCTGGCAGCCAATCCCTACAAGGCGCCCGTGCAGAACCTGCCGCGCGAACTGCGCGAGCTGTCGTACGAGCGTTACCGCGAAATCGAGTTCAAGCCCGACCGTCACCAGTGGCGCAACGCCAAGCTGCCGTTCGAGCTGTCTTTCTTCCATGAGGGCATGGTGTTCGACCAGCCGGTGCGCATCAACGAGGTGGTCAGCGGCAGCGTGCGCGAGATCCGCTTCGACCCGGCCGCGTTCAACTACGGCCCGCACAAGGTGGATGCTGCCAAGCTCAAGACGCTTGGCTTCGCGGGCTTCCGCGTGCTGTTCCCGCTGAACCAGCCCAAGGTCAAGGACGAAGTGGCGTCGTTCGTGGGCGCGAGCTATTTCCGTGCGCTTGGCAAGGACCAGTGGTACGGGCTGTCGGCCCGCGGGCTGGCGGTGGACACCGCGCTCAACTCGGGCGAGGAGTTTCCGCGCTTCGTCGAATACTGGATCGAGCGCCCGTCGCCGGCGGACAAGCAGATCACCATCTACGCGCTGATGGATTCGCGCCGCATGAGCGGGGCCTACCGCTTCGTGCTGCGCCCGGGCACGGAGACGGCGATGGAGGTGAAGTCGCGGCTGTTCCTGCGCGAGAACGTCACCAAGCTCGGCCTGGCGCCGCTGACCAGCATGTACCTGTTCGGCGAGAACCAGCCCTCGGCGGTGCCCGACTACCGGCCCAAGGTGCATGATTCCGACGGCCTCTCCGTGCAGCTCGGCACCGGCGAATGGCTGTGGCGCCCGCTCGTCAATCCCAAGCGGCTGCTGGTGACGTCGTTCTCCGCGACCAACCCGCAGGGCTTCGGCCTGATGCAGCGCGACCGCAGCTTCGCCAGCTACCAGGAGATCGGCGCATGGTACGAGCGCCGGCCGAGCGCGTGGGTGGAGCCCAAGGGCAACTGGGGCTCGGGCCGGGTGGAGCTGGTGCAGATCCCCACGCCCGACGAGACCAACGACAACATCGTGGCCTACTGGGTGCCGGACACCCCGCCCAAGCTCAGGCAGCCCTTCGATTACGAGTATCGCCTGCTGTGGCAGAAGGACGGCGAGAGAGTGCCGCCGCTGTCGTGGGTGACGCAAACGCGGCGGGGCCAGGGCCTGAGCCGCAAGCAGGACGACACCAGCTTTTCCCTGGTCGTCGATTTCGAAGGCCCTGCCTTCAAGAAACTGGCCGCCGACACCCGCATCGATCCGGTGATCTCGGCCGACAGCAACGGGGAGCTGCTGAACACTTCGACGCAGCGCAACGACGCAACCGGCGGCTGGCGCATGACCATGGTCGTGCGCCGCAAGGACGAGAACAAGCCGGTTGAACTGCGCGGCTATCTTCGCAATGGCAATACAACCCTATCCGAGACGTGGAGCTACATCTTACCCCCAGGCTAAAGCGGCGCGCCGCCCCGGCGGCGGCATGCGAGCGCTATCTCGACCGCGTGCCGGTCTCTCCCGACCAGCGCCGCGAGCTGCTTGACCACATCGCCGGCAGCGACGGCGCCGAGGCCGAGCCGGCCATGCAGCAACTGCAGCGCAGGCTGGCGGCCAAGGACGGCGTGCAGCCGGCCGCCGGCGGCGCGGCCTACGCTTCGGTCGGGCGCCGCCTCAACCTCGCCTACGGCGCCCCGCAGGCAGCGGGCGAGCCGCTGATCGAGCGGCGCGAGGACGGCACCGTCCACATCGATACCGGCCCGGCCCCGCGGCGCGCCTCGATGGTGCCGCGCGCGTGGCCGCCCCACATCGTCACCGGTTTCCTGCGCAACCTGGGCCGCCGCCTGTTCGGCCGCCCGCCGGTGCCCGAGACCTGGGACACCCTGCATGACGGCCCCGACGCCGAAGGCAAGTGGCATCCCGCCGGCACGCACCGCCGCTGGGTGCTGCTGGGCCTGGTGGCCGGGCAGACCGTGCTGGCCACCTACTTCATGACGAAGGTGCTGCCGTACCACGGCACCGACCCGCTCGAGATCGCCGTGCTGGCGCTCTTCGCCATCCTGTTCTCGTGGGTGTCGGCCGGGTTCTGGACCGCCATGATGGGCTTCCTGGTGCTGGCCAGGGGCGGCGACCGCCACCTGATCTCGCGCACCGCGGCCCAGGCCGGGCCCATCGCCGAGGACGCGCGCACCGCGGTCATCATGCCGATCTGCAACGAGGACGTCACGCGCGTGTTCGCCGGCCTGCGCGCCACCTATGAATCGATGGAGCGCACCGGCGAGCTGGCGCGCTTCGATTTCTTCGTGCTGTCCGACAGCGGCAACCCCGACCTGCGCGCCGCCGAGACCGATGCGTGGATGGAAACCTGCCGCGCCGTCAACGGCTTCGGCCGCATCTTCTATCGCTGGCGCCGCCACCGCGTCAAGCGCAAGACCGGCAACGTGGCGGACTTCTGCCGCCGCTGGGGCAGCGCCTACCGCTACATGGTGGTGCTCGACGCCGACAGCGTGATGAGCGGCGAATGCCTGTCCACGCTGGTCAGGCTGATGGAGAGCAACCCCGGCGCCGGCATCATCCAGACCGCGCCGCTGGCGGTGGGGCGCGAGACCATGTATGCGCGCGTGCAGCAGTTCTCCACGCGCGTGTACGGCCCGCTGTTCACCGCCGGCCTGCATTACTGGCAACTGGGCGAGTCGCACTACTGGGGCCATAACGCCATCATCCGCATCCAGCCCTTCATGGAGCATTGCGCGCTGGCGCCGCTGCCGGGCAAGGGCCCGCTGGCCGGCGAGATCCTCTCGCACGATTTCGTCGAGGCCGCGCTGATGCGCCGCGCCGGCTGGGGCGTGTGGATCGCCTACGATCTCGAAGGCTCGTACGAGGAGCTGCCGCCCAACCTGCTCGACGAAGTCAAGCGCGACCGCCGCTGGTGCCAGGGCAACCTGATGAACTTCCGGCTGTGGATGAAGCAGGGCTTCCACGCGGTGCACCGCGCGGTGTTCCTCACCGGCGTGATGGCCTACCTGTCGGCGCCGCTGTGGTTCCTGTTCCTGGTGCTGTCGACCGTCATGCTGGCCAAGCATGCGCTGGTGCCGCCCGAATACTTCACGCAGCCCTACCAGTTCTTCCCGACCTGGCCCGAGTGGCACCCCGAGAAGGCGCTGGCGCTGTTCTCGGCCACGGCCACGCTGCTGTTCCTGCCCAAGGTGGCCAGCGTGGTGCTGCTGATGAAGGACGCGCGCAACTATGGCGGGCCCGCGCGGCTGGTCATGTCGATGCTGATCGAGGTGGTGATGTCGGCCTTGCTGGCGCCGGTGCGCATGCTGTTCCACACCAAGTTCGTGCTGGCGGCCTACAGCGGCTGGGGCATTACCTGGAAGTCGCCGCCGCGCGAGGATGCCGAAACCACCTGGGGCGAAGCATTCCGCCGCCACGGCCTGCATACCTTGCTCGGCCTGGCGTGGGGCGGGCTGGTGCTGTGGCTGGACCCGAGCTTCGTGTGGTGGCTGCTGCCGATCGTCGGCTCGCTGGTGCTGTCGATCCCGCTGTCGGTGTTCCTGTCGCGCGTGTCGTTCGGCCGCGCGCTGCGCCGCGCGCGGTTGTTCGTCACGCCCGAGGAAGCCCGCCCGCCGCGCGAGATGGTGGCCATGCAGGAACACGTGGAAGCCGCCGGCGAGCCGCCGGCGTTCATCGACGCGGTGGTGGATCCCGTGACCAACGCGCTGATGTGCGCCACGGGCTCGTCGCGCGTGATCCAGCCCGAAGCCACGCGGCTGGCGCATGCCGCGCTGGTGCAGCAGGCCCTGACCGCCGGCCCGGACAATCTCAGCGCCGCGCAGAAGCACCTGCTGCTGGGCGACCCGTTCGCGCTGGCCAGCCTGCATGAACAGGTCTGGGCCTCGCCGCTGGCGCACGCGAGCTGGAAGGAGACCCGCCTGCTGCCGCGGCGCGCGCCCAACGTGGTGCCGCTGCGCCCGCGCCTGGCCTGACGCCGCTGCGCGCGGCGCGCACGAAGCGCACGCCGGCATTCCCGCGGGGATGCCGGCGTTTTTCTTTGCAGGGCAGGGACGGGAAGGAGAGGGAGGCTAGCGCAGTGCTGAGGTGCAGATCGGCGCGTTGATGTAGACATCGCCCACGCGGCGCTCGCCGCGCTCGTTGCGTGTCATGTAGCGGAACATCATGCTCACGCCCAGCTTGGTCAGGATTTCCACGTCGCGGTTGGCGCAGATATTGCGCTGCAGGGGCGCGGCGTAGCTGAGTTCGAAGCTGGCCAGGTCCAGCATCGGGCCGCGGTACTTGGTGAGTTCGAGCTGGAACAGCACGTGCTTGCCGGGCACGGCCTGGCAGCGCCGCAGCCGCGTCTCGCCGTCGATCTCGATGGGCAGCGCGTCGTTGAGCTGGCGGCAGGCGCGCGCGAGGATATTGTCCGGCCGCGCGGTGTTGCGCAGCAGTTCGGGCACGCCGGCCGCGCCGGTGTTCTGGCCGGTGGCCGCACCCTTGAGCATCTGTGCCAGCGCGTCGGCTTCGTCGGGGGGCGCTGCCGGGGCGGAGGCAGCGGCCTTGGCGGGTGCCGGGGCCGGTGCCGCGTGCGCGTGCCGCGCCCACGGCAAACCGGCCGCGCCGGCGGCCAGGGTCAGTAGGACGGGAAGCAGAGCGTATCTTGTTCTCATGCAGGAAAACGTTGCCGGAAACCATGCCGGTGGGCAGGCTTCCGCGGTGCGTCGGGCTGCGTGGCCGTCCGCCCCGGGCGGCCGACAGGGTGGCATTGTACCCTTGGCCTTGCCGCGGTTGAAAGCCAGGCCCCCCGATCCACGCCGCGAAGCGGCATGCCTCGGGTCCTCGCGCTGTCGCGCGCGCCGGCATCGTCCGCGCATGCCGCCGCGGGTGCGCGCCTTGTTACGCTATGCAACAATTACGCCTTTCGTCTTGCCGCTGCCCCTTCGCGCGCCGCCCGCGGCGTGTCCGCTTGTTCCTCAGGATGTTCCGATGACCCGTCCCACCCGCGCGCCCCAGGCCGCGCGCTTTCCCCTCTGGCTGCTGGTATGCGCTTCGCTGACCGCGCTGGGGCCGTTGTCCATCGACATGTACCTGCCCAGTTTTCCGGCGCTGGCGGGCGATCTCGGCGTGGATATCGGGCGCGTGCAGCTGACGCTGGGCACGTTCCTGGTGGGGCTCGCGGCGGGGCAGGCGTTCTATGGCCCGATCAGCGACCGCTTCGGGCGCAAGCCGCCGCTGTACGTCGGCCTGCTGGCATACGCGGCGGCGGCGGCCGGCTGCGCGCTCGCGCGGAACGTGGAGGCGCTGATGCTGTGGCGCTTCCTGCAGGCGCTGGGCGGTTGCGCGGGCATGGTGATGGCGCGCGCGGTCATCCGCGACCGGCTCGAGGCGCACGAGTCCGCGCGCGCGTTTTCCTCGCTGATGCTGGTCATGGGCCTGGCGCCGATCCTGGCGCCCGTCATCGGCGGCGCGGTGCTGGGCGCGTTCGGCTGGCGCGCCATCTTCTGGCTGCTGTGCGGCGCCAGCCTGCTGATCCTGCTGGTGGTCCACCGCTACATGGAAGAATCGCTCGACCACGCCAGCGCCATGCCGCTGCGCCTCGGGCACGTGCTCTCCAACTACGGCGAACTGTTGCGCGACCGCGGTTTCGTCGGCTATTCGCTGTCGGCCGGCTGCGCCCAGGCGGGCATGTTCGCCTATATCGCGGGTTCGCCGTTCGTGCTGATCGAGCTGCATGGCATCGCGCCCTCCCACTACGGCTTCGTGTTCGGCACCAATGCGCTGGGCCTGATCGCCATGTCGCAGCTCAACGCGCGCCTGGTGCGCAACCGCTCGCTCGACCACGTGCTGCGCGGCGCGCTGGTGGCGCCATGCGCGGCCGGCGTGATGCTGGCCGCGGCGGCGCTGGCGGGCATGGCGCCGCTGCCGGTGCTGCTGGCGGGTTTCTTCGTCTTCATCGGCGGCCTGGGCTGCATCCTGCCCAATGCCTCGGCGCTGGCGATGGCCCGGCAGGGCCACCGGGCCGGCACCGCCTCGGCCCTGATGGGCACGCTGCAGTTTTCGCTCGGCACGCTGGCCGGCGCCGCGGTCAGCCTGTGGCGCGATGGCAGCGCGCTGCCGCTCGCGGTGGTCATGGCGGCATGCGGGATCGGCGCGGTGGGCATGCGCATGCTCGGCCACGCCGGCATGCAGGCGCAGCGCCCGGCATGAGCCGGGCCGCGCGGGGTCAGCCCGCGGCGGCGCCGCTTTGCTGCAGGACCACCAGCTGGGCCGGCATCGGCGCGGCATAGCCGGCCTCGCCAAAGCTCTCGCGCATGATGCGGTTGGTGTCGAAATACACCTGCCAGTAATGGTCGTTATGGCAGTACGGGCGCACGGCCAGCACCGGGCCCACCAGCGTGAACTCCAGGATTTCGACGTCCGGCGCGGGCTCGGCCAGGACATTCGGCAGCGCGGCGATGCGTTCCTTGAGCAGCGCGATGGCCGCGGCCGCATCGGTGACGCCGGCCAGCTGCGTCTTGAGCTCGACGCGCCGGTAGGCGTTGGCGCTGAAGTTCTGGATGGTGTCGGAGAAGATCTTGTTGTTGCCGACCACGGTCAGCACGTTGTCGGGCGTGTCCAGCGTGGTGGCGAACAGGCCGATCTCCCTGACGGTGCCGGTCACGCCTGCCACGGTCACGAAATCGCCCACCTTGAACGGCCGCAGCACCACCAGGAAGGCGCCCGCGGCGAAGTTGGCCATCAGGCCCGACCACGCCATGCCGATGGCAATGCCGGCCGCGGCGATCAGCGCGGCGAAGGTGGTGGTCTGGATGCCGAAATAGCCGAGGATGCCGATCACCAGCACGATGTTCAGCGTGACCGTGACGATCGAGCCGACGTAGCGCAGCAGCGTGGGATCGACCTTCTGCCTGGCCAGCGAGCCCTGCACCATGCGCACCACCACATGGATCAGCCAGCGGCCGATCACCCAGAAGGCAAGGGCGGCAAGTATCTTGACCCCGAATTCCGTCGCATAGGCGACGACGACATCCTCGAACTTCTGCAGCGTGGTGGCATCCATCGCGTTCTCCCTTGCTGGCTCTTGCAGGTTCACGAACAACCAACGTCATGCGGCGATGCCCGGGGCGCGCCGAACGGCGCAGCGCGGGCGCGGCAACGCATTATTGCGTCGCCGCGAGCGGAAGTTCAAGCACGGAATTGTGGGACTTGGTGTCCGCCGCGGCCCCGCCCGCATGGCGGAGCGGGGCCGCGATCCGCGGGCTTACCAGCTGGTTTCGCGCTCGGGCGTGGCCGAGATGCGGTGCAGCGAGAGGTCCGCGCCGTTGTATTCGGATTCGGCATCGAGGCGGATGCCGACCAGTTTCTTCAGCGTGCCGTAGACCACGGTGCCGCCGACCAGCGCGATGACGATGCCCAGCAAGGTGCCGATCAGCTGCGCGCCCAGAGAGACGCCGCCGATGCCGCCCAGCGCGCGGGCGCCGAAGATGCCCGCGGCAATGCCGCCCCACGCGCCGCACAGCCCGTGCAGCGGCCACACGCCCAGCACGTCGTCGATGTGCCATTTGTTCTGGGCTAGCGTAAACAGATAGACGAACAGCACGCCGGCAATGCCGCCGGTGATCAGCGCGCCCAGCGGATGCATCAGGTCCGAGCCCGCGCACACCGCCACCAGCCCGGCCAGCGGTCCGTTGTAGGCAAAGCCGGGATCGTTGCGGCCGGCCGCCCACGCCGCCAGCGTGCCGCCGGCCATCGCCATCAGGGAGTTGATGGCCACCAGCCCGCTGATCTTGTCGACGGTCTGCGCGCTCATGACGTTGAAGCCGAACCAGCCCACCGCCAGCACCCAGGCGCCCAGCGCCAGGAACGGGATGTTGGAGGGCGGATGCGCGCTGATGCGGCCATCTTTCTGGTAGCGGCCGCGGCGCGCGCCCAGCAGCAGGATGGCCGGCAGCGCGATCCAGCCGCCCATGGCATGGACCACCACCGAGCCGGCGAAGTCATGGAAAGGCGCGCCCGCCACCGAGGCGATCCAGTCCTGCACGCCGAAGCGGTTGTTCCACGCAATGCCTTCGAAGAAGGGATAGACCAGGCCGACCAGCACGAAGGTCGCCACCAGTTGCGGGTTGAAACGGGAACGCTCGGCAATGCCGCCCGAGATAATCGCCGGGATGGCCGCGGCAAATGTTGCCAGGAAGAAGAACTTCACCAGCTCATAACCGCTGCGTTGCGCCAGCGTCTGGGCGCTGGCGAGGAACTCCACGCCATAAGCCACCGTATAGCCGATAAAGAAATAGGCAATCGTGGATATGGCGAAATCCACCAAAATCTTGACCAGCGCATTGACCTGGTTTTTCTTGCGTACGGTGCCGAGTTCAAGAAACGCAAAGCCCGCATGCATGGCGAGCACCATGATCGCCCCTAACAGGATGAACAGGGCATCGGTGCCGCTCTTCCAATTGTCCATACATTCCTCGTGCTCAAAATGGGAGCACCCGTACGCAATAACCGTTCCAGAGATGAGCCGGAAAGGTGCGGACCTGCACTGTCTTGGTGGTTTCTGCACTGGTTTGTGGCCGGTGGCGGCCCGGCGCCGGGAAGCGGGCGCTGGAATTGTGGGCGGCGAACGGGCAGAATGACGCCTTGCGCCTCGCGAGGACGGTGGAATGGCGATTGCCGGACCTGCGCCAAAATGATGCGGCGCATCGATTTGGGGCATCGACGCAGCGGCGGCCTGCACCAAAATGATTCTCTTCGCCGCATCGGTGCATGCGCCGGCGCCGGCCGGCATGCGCGGCGCGGCCTTTGCCACGATGGCGCCGGCGGCGCTTCCGGGCCGCTTCGAGGCAGCTTCGGGGCCGCAACAAGGGCCGGCATCCCGGCCCCGGATCCGGCCGGCGGGCGACCCCGGCGCACGGACGCGCGTTCGAATTCGACTACTCTCAGTGACCGTATTTGAAAGCGCGAAAAAGGAGTGTAAATTCCCCGCAAAGGCGCTTGACTCAAGGATTTGCGGCTTTTTTCGTTGCATTGGTGCCACTGGGGATTGCCCAATGCGCAAAGCGCGGATTAGACTGCGCCGATCGGTAATTTGCCGCGTGGCAGACACTCCGATGACGACGACCAACAAGGGAAATCAGCCATGAATAAAGGTGAACTGGTATCTGCCATCGCCGCTGACGCGGAACTGAGCAATGCTGCAGCAGAGCGCGCGCTGAATGCCGCTCTGGACAACATTAAGAAGGCGGTTGCCAAGGGGGATTCGGTGACGCTGGTGGGTTTCGGCAGCTTCGGCTCGGGCAAGCGCGCAGCGCGCACCGGCCGCAACCCGCGCACCGGCGAAACCATCAAGATTCCGGCCGCCAAGACGGTGAAGTTTTCCGCCGGCCAAGGCTTCAAGGACGCTGTGAACAAGAAGAAGTAAGCAGTCCGCGTCTGCAGCGCATTTGAAATGAGAAGGCGGCCTCGAAGGCCGCTTTTTTATTGCCCGCCAGGGCGCCCGCACCGGCCCGTGCGCGCCCGCGCGGGCGCGGCGGCGGCGCCGTTCCGGGTTACACTGCCGGTCATCGGCGCGGGCCCGCGCGGACCCGCCCGGCGGCCCCCAGAATCCGGATTTTCATCATGAACGACCTGTCCCACCAGCTTTCCATGACCGTGTTGATGACACCGGACATGGCCAACTTCTCCGGCAACGTGCACGGCGGCACCATCCTCAAGTACCTCGACATGGTGGCCTACGCCTGCGCCAGCCGCTACGCGGGGCGCTACGTGGTGACGCTGTCGGTCGACCAGGTGGTGTTCCGCCAGCCCATCCACGTGGGCGAACTGGTGACCTTCCTGGCGGCGGTCAATTTCACCGGCCGCAGCTCGATGGAGATCGGCATCAAGGTGGTGACGGAGAACATCCGCAGCAAGCTCGTGCGCCATACCAACAGCTGCTACTTCACCATGGTGGCGGTGGACGACAACGGCAGCCCGGCCGAAGTGCCGCCGCTGCAGCCGCGCGACGAGGTGGAGCGCCAGCGCTTCGCCGCCGCGCAGGCGCGCCGCCAGCTGCGCCAGGAAATGGAAAAGCGGCATGACGAGATCACCGGCAAGGCATCCTGAGATGGCGGACGCGGCCATGCAGACCATGAAGAACAGCGCGCGGGTCCTCGCCATGCTGGCGCTGCTGGCACCGGCGCTGCCGGCGCAGGCCGAGGAAATCGGCAGCGTCAGCACGAATTTCCGCGTGACCGGCTCCGACAAGGTGGTGATCGAAGCCTACGACGATCCCGTGGTCGCGGGCGTGACCTGCTATGTCTCGCGCGCGCGCACCGGCGGCATCAAGGGATCGCTGGGCATGGCGGAGGACCCGCCCGAAGCCTCGATCGCGTGCCGCCAGGTGGGGCCGATCTCGTTCAAGGAGCCGCTGCGCCAGCAGGACAATGTGTTCTCCGAGCGCATGTCGATCCTGTTCAAGGCGCTGCACGTGGTGCGCACGGTCGACCGCAAGCGCAACACGCTGGTCTACCTGACGTATTCCGACCGCATCGTGTCAGGCAGCCCGCAGAACAGCGTGACCGCGGTGCCGGTGGCCGCGGACATGCCGATTCCCGTCAAGTAACGGCGCGGCGGACGTCGCGGGCACCCATCGCCCGCGTTCCCCAGGCATTCCTACCCGTCGAGCCAGGCGCGCATGGCCGGCTCGCGATCATTCCATCCACATATCCGGAGAAGACAAGATGACTCAGCAAGGCAAGGTAGCACTGGTGACGGGCGCGGCCCGCGGCATCGGCAAGGCGGTGGCGCAGGCGCTGCTGGCAGCGGGCTACCGCGTGGTGTTCGCCGGCCGCACGGCAGAGCCGCTCGAGGCGCTGGCCGCGCAGGCGCGCGCGGACGGCCACGTGGCGCTGGCCGTGCAGTGCGACGTGGGCGACCCCGCCTCCGTGGAGCGTCTGTTCGAGGCAGTCCGCAAGGAGTTCGGCCGGCTCGACGTGCTGTTCAACAATGCCGGCATCAACGCGCCGGCGGTGCCGATCGACGAATTGTCGGTCGAGCAGTGGCTGGCGGTGGTCAACACCAACCTCACCGGCGTCTTCCTGTGCTCGCGCGCGGCGTTCGCGCTGATGAAGTCGCAGAGCCCGCGCGGCGGCCGCATCATCAACAACGGTTCGATCTCGGCGCATGCGCCGCGGCCGAACACCGTGCCGTACACGGCCACCAAGCACGCCATCACCGGCCTGACCAAGAGCCTTTCGCTCGATGGCCGCGCCCACGACATCGCCTGCGGCCAGATCGACATCGGCAACGCCGCCACCGACATGGCCTCGCGCATGGCGCGCGGCGTGCCGCAGGCCAACGGCGAGATCGCGCCGGAGCCGCTGATGGACGTGGCCCACGTGGCCAGCTCCGTGGTCCACATGGCCAACTTGCCGCTCGACGCCAACGTGCAGTTCATGACCGTGATGGCCACCAAGATGCCCTTCGTCGGGCGCGGCTGACCAATGCGCGGCGCCGGCCGCTATGGCGCCGTCAGCGCCGCGCGCTCGGCGGCGCAGTCGCCGGCGGGCCGCAGGCCCCTGGCGCGCGCCTCGGCCAGCTCGGCCTTGGCGGCGGCGAGGTCGGCGCGGAACGCGGGGTCGGCATGCAGCCGCGCCACCGCCGCCGCGCCCATGATGCGGCCCTGCATGGCGTCGCTCTGCCAGTGCACGTTGCAGACCAGGCGGCTCTGGCCGTAGGCCAGGCCGCGCGCGAGGATCGCATCGGACTGCTGCGGCGAAGTCTCCGCCAGGATCAGCGCCCACGCCCAGCCCACGGCATTGTGCCCGGACGGGTAGGAGCCATCCTTGGCCAGCTTGGGTTCGTCTTCCGGCGTGCAGGTCGGCGCGTGGTTGACCATGAACGGGCGGGGCCGCGCGTATTTGTTCTTGACGCCGTAGGTCGACAGCCCGGCATCGGCCAGCGTGCGGCGCAGCAGCAGGTAGAGCCGCGGCGTCTGCTCCTGCGACACCGGCGCGTCGAGCGCGCAGGCGAAGATCTGCGCCGCCTGCGGGAATTTCAGGTTGGCATCGGCGGTGGCCTGGCGCCAGCGCGCGGAGCCGCGCAAGGGCAGGTTCGCGCGCGCGATCTCGTCGTCCTGCGCCTGCGCGGCGGAGCCCGGCGCCGGCGGCGGGGGCACCAGGCGCAGGCTGTCGGGGCGCTCGCCGGCCGGCAGGTAGCCGGCCAGCACGCCGGGGCGGATTTCCGGCACCGCGGCGGCGCTGCCGTCCTGTGTCCGGACGGCGCAGCCGGCGGCCATCGCGGCGGCCGCCACGGTCGCCGCGATGGCGGGCAGGGCATGTGTGCGTTTGATCTGCATGGGATTCCTTCGCTTGGCTTCTGTCCTTCGATTGCTTCCGTGCGCGCAAGCGGCGTCAGGCCGCGTCGAACATCTTGCGCAGCGTCGACTTCAGGATCTTGCCATTGGCATTGCGCGGCAGCATCTCCGGGCAGAACACGATCCGCACCGGCACCTTGAACGCGGCCAGCCGCTCGCCCACGAAGGCCTGGAGCTCGGCCTCGCCGACCTGCGCGCCGGGCTTGAGCGCCACCACCGCGGCCGGCTCCTCGCCCAGCGTGCGGTGGGCGATGCCTACCAGCGCGGCGTCCATCACCGCCGGATGGTCATAGAGGGCGCTTTCCACCTCGATGCAGTAGATGTTCTCGCCGCCGCGGATCAGCATGTCCTTCATGCGGTCCACGACGTAGAGGAAGCCTTCCTCGTCCAGCCGCGCGATGTCGCCGGTCTTGAGCCAGCCGTCGACGAAGGTCTGCGCGGTGGCTTCGGGCTTGTTCCAGTAGCCGCGCACCACGTTGGCGCCGCGCACCATCAGTTCGCCGGCCTCGCCCGCGGGCAGCGTGCGCCCGCGCCCGTCCACGATCTTCATCTCGCCGACGGGCAGGGCGGGGCCGCCGCTTTCCGGGCGCGCCACGTATTCCTCGCCGCTGTGGCTGGTGAAGGTGGCCGAGGTTTCTGTCATGCCCCAGCCGATGCCCGGCGCGGATCGCGGGAACACCTCGGTGATGCGGCGGACCAGCTCGGCCGAGGCGGGCGCGCCGCCGTAGTTCATGTTCTCCAGCGATGACAGGTCGAAGCGCGCGCGCTCGGGGTGCTCGATGATCTGCCACGCGATGGTCGGCACGCCGCCGGCGGCCGTGCAGCGCTCGCGCTCGATCAGCTCCATGGCGCGCACCGGTTCCCAGCGGCGCATCAGCACGATCTTGCTGCCGTTGGCCAGCGCGCCGTTGAGCGCCGCCATGCAGCCGGTGACGTGGAAGAACGGCACCGCCAGCAGCATGCCTTTCTGCGGCGCCTGCGGATCGGGCGCGGGAATGGCCTCGCCGCGGCGCAGGTAGTTGCGCATCGGGCTGAACAGGCCGGCCACCGCCACCGTGGCCGAATTGCGGTGCGTGCCGAGCGCGCCCTTGGGTTTGCCGGTGGTGCCCGAGGTGTAGAAGATGGTGGCGTCGTCGTCGGGCTCGATGGCGATGTCCGGCACCGGCAGCGCGGGCAGCGCGTGCCACCGGTGCGGCGTGCCGAGCAGGCTTTCCAGGGCGGCGATGCGCGCGTCGCCGTGCGCCGCGCCGGCGGCGCGGCTGACGTAGATCTTCTCCAGCGCCGGGCAGCCGGGCAGGTGTTCGAGGATGCGGCCCAGGCGCTCGTCGTCGACGAAGGCGATCCGGCTGCCCGAATCGGCCAGGCCGTATTCGAGCTCGGCGCCGGTCCACCACGCATTGAGCGGCGTGACGATGGCGCCGGCCAGCAAGGCGCCGTAGAAGATGGCCGGCCACTCGGGCAGGTTGCGCATGGCCAGCGCCACGCGGTCGCCCTTGCGCACGCCGTCGCGGATCAGCGCGTGGGCAACCGTCAGCGCGGCGCGGCCGAAGGCGTCGTACGAGACCCGTTCGTCCTCGTAGACGACGAAGGTCTTGCCGCCCAGCGCGCGGGCCTGCAGGAACAGTTCGCGCAGCGTGGGCGGCGCGTTCTTGAAGACGGTGGTGGGAATGCCGCGGATGACGCGCGTCTCGGTCTCGAAGGGCGCGCCGGGCGCGGTGAGGCGGGCATGCGCCTCGGCCAGGCTGATGGCCGGCCACGACGTGGCCGCTTGCGGTTGGTTCGACATCGGTGTCTCCCTGACTGCATGGCGGAACCCGGCCTGCGCCGGCGCGCGGGCGCCAGGGCAGGCGCCGCCGCCGGCAGCGGGGCCGCGGAAGGAACAGCGTGAGCGACAGCAAGGGCGGGAACGGGCGTTCCCGCGCGGCTCAGATCGTCACGCCGCCGTCCACCACCATCGCCTGGCCGGTCATGAAGGTGCTGGCCGCCGAGGCCAGGAACACCGCCGCGCCGGCGATCTCCACCGGCTCGCCGATGCGGCGCAGCGGGGCGCCTTGCGTCGATTGCTTGTAGCGCTCCGGGTCTTCCCACAGCGCGCGCGCGAAATCGGTCTTGATCAGCCCCGGCGCGATGCAGTTCACGCGCACGTTGTGCGGGCCGAACTCCACCGCGAGGTTGCGCGCGAGCTGGAAGTCGGCCGCCTTCGACACGTTGTACACGCCGATGGTGGGCGAGCCGCGCAGCCCGCCGATGGACGACACGATGATGATGGAGCCGTCGCGGCGCCCGATCATCTGCGGCGCGACCATCTGGATCAGCCAGTGGTTGGAGATGACGTTGTTGTCCAGCACCTTGCGGAACTGTTCGTCGGTGACGCCGCTCATCGGCCCGTAGTAGGGATTGGAGGCGGCGTTGCAGACCAGCACGTCGATCTTGCCGAAGGCGCGGTTGGTCTCGTCCACCAGGTGCTGCAGGTCTTCCTTGGAGGAGATGTTGGCGGGCACGGCGATGGCGGTGCCCGCGCCGTGCTTGCCATTGATGGCGTCGACGACTTCCTGGCAGGCTTCGGCCTTGCGCGAGGAAATCACCACTCGGGCGCCCTGTACCGCCATCTGTTCCGCAATGGCGCGGCCGATGCCGCGCGAAGAGCCGGTGACGATGGCAACCTTGCCGGTCAGGTCGAACAATGACATGCGTGTCTCCTGGTTTCCGGGTCCTCGCCGCGCGGGACCGGATGTTTTGTGAAAGCGTGATCGGATGCAGGCCGCGCCGCCGGAGCGCCGGCGGCGCGGCACAATGTTACCGCCCGGTAGATTATGGTTGGGCGGCATGGCTCAGTCCACCCGGAAATCGGCGGCGGCCCCGGCTTATCAGTGTTTTTTCTGCCGGCAATTCACGCGGTGCATGGCTGTGTTCTGCACAGTGGGAGGCGGTATGCTGTCCGGCGCGGCGGCGGGACCGGCCGCACTGGGGGAGATACGCTGCATGCTTTGGCAGATCAGGAACACCGGCGTCGCGCTGCTGGGCGCCATCCACGTACTCGATGCGCCGCTCGCGGCGCTGGCGCCGGCGGCCGAGCAGGCTTACCGCGCGGCGGCGCGCGTGGTCTTCGAGGTGGCGCTGGACCGCGTGCCCGATGGCGGCGCGGCCTATTTCCCGGAAGGGGACGGCCTTGGCCGGCATCTCGCGCCCGCCGTGCTCGGGCAGGTGCGGGCGCTGTGGCAGGACTTCGGCCTGCGCGCCGCCGAGCTGGAGCGCCTGCGTCCGGTGTTCGCGGCGCTGCACCTGCAGTTCGCGCTGGCGGCGCGGCAGGGCATCGTGGCGCAGCACGGCGTGGACCGCTACCTGTGGACGCGCGCGCAGGCCGACGGGCTGCCCGCCGAGGCGCTCGAAGACGCCAGCGACGCGCTGCGCCTGCTGCAGGGGGTGCCGCTGCACGAACAGGTCGACATGCTGTCGTTCTTCGCCGCGCAGCCGCAGGCGGCCGCCGCCGAGCCCGCCGACATGGTGCGCTGGTGGCGCCAGGGGCAGGCCGCGCCGTTCGCGGCGCTGCTGGCGCAGCGGCGCGCGCAGTGGCCGGCCACGCTGGCGGCGCTGGTGGATGCGCGCAACCGGCTGTGGATGCCGAAGATCCTGGCGCTGATTGCCGCCCGCACGCCGGCCCTGGTGGTGGTCGGCGCGCTGCACCTGGTCGGCGAGACCGGGCTGCCGGCGCTGCTCGCGCAGGCGGGATTCGACGCGCAGCCGGCCGCGGCGTGAGACGCGCGGCGGCGCTCAGGCGCGCCCGCTCTCCAGCAGCGCGGGCAGCACCGCCTCCAGCGCCTGCGCATCGGCGGGCTCCAGCGCAAGGCCGAAGCGCCCGGCAAGCAGCGCGAGCACGGCGCCGGGCGTGTCCAGCCGCTCGCGCTGCAGGCCGCCGTCGGCCGCGCGCACGCTGAAATCGCCGTTCAGCAGCGTCAGCCGCGCGTCGCCCTGCGAGCGGGCCACGGCGAGTCCCTTGCGGAAGAAGCTGTCCGGATGGGTCGCGGTGTACCAGTTGCGCGCCTCGTAGTCGATCTCCTGCTGCGGCGACAGGTCGAAGCGGTAGAGGCGCAGCCAGCCGTCGGCGCCGCGCACTTCCATGTCGTACAGGTGGAAGGCGCCGTCGCCGGCCTCGGCCGGCGTCAGCCGGTAGGGGAACGCCGCGTCGGCCTCGGCGGCCGGCGGCAACGGCAGCGCGCGATAGGGCGTGGGGCCGCCGAAGCCCACGTCGACGATATGGCTCAGATGCGCGGCTTCCACGCGCAGCAGCATGTGCGACTGCATGGTCGGCACGCCGTCCGGCACGTGCCAGCGCACGCGCGCGGCCAGCGGCGTGACGCCGTAGCCGAGCGCGCGCAGCGCGGCGGCCAGCAAGGTGTTGTGCTCGAAGCAATAGCCGCCGCGGCGCCGCGCCACCAGCTTGTCGAACACCGCGTCGATGCCGATGCGCACGGGGCGCTGCAGCAGCACGTCGATGTTCTCGAACGGGATCCACGCCAGGTGCGCGGCGATCAGGCTGTCCAGCGCGGCGCGGTCCGGCGCCGGCGGCCGCGCGTGGCCGATGCGGTCGAGATAGGCCTGCAGGCGGGCGTGGTCCAGCCTGGTCATGGGCGCGTTCATATGGGGCAGGTGGGACATAGGGGGCAAGTGGGCATGCGGGGTCAGGACAGCGCCAGCAGCGCCGGCACGTCGAGCAGTTCGATATCGGCGTAATGCAGGCGCAGCAGCCCGCGCGCTTCCAGTTCGCGCAGCGCGTGGTTGACGGTCTGGCGCGACAGCCCGAGCATCTGGCCGAGCTGCTCCTGCGGGATGTGCACGGAGCGGCGCTCCCTGCCGGGCAGGTCGCCATAGGCCTGCGCCACCGCCACCAGCCGGCGCGCGGTGCGCGCCAGCGGCGGCAGCACCTGGGTTTCCTCCACGTAATGAAAGGCCTCGCGCGTCTTGGCCGCCAGCAGCTTGCCGAATTCGCGCCACCATTGGGGATGCTGCGCCAGCATGGCGTACAGCTTGTCGCGCTGCAGGTGCAGCACGGTGGCCGCGCTGGTGGCGTGCGCATCGTGGGTGCGCGCCAGGCCGTCGAACAGGCAGATCTCGCCGAACCACGCGCCCGGCGCCAGCAGGCCGAGCAGGGCGGCCTTGCCGGCCGCGCTGTGGGCGTCGATCTGCAGCGTGCCGGCGAGCACGGCGAAGATGCCGTCGAAGGCATCGCCGCGCGCGAACAGCAACTGGCCGGCGGCCAGCCGGCGCGGCACGGCGTCGCGCAGCAGCGCGTCCTGCATGGCCGGCGGCAGCCCCGCGAACCAGTTGCCCGCGCGCAGCACCGGCAGCGGATCGGGCGCCTGCGCCGGCTGCGTGCGTTGCGTTGCGCCCATCCTGGTCTCCTCCCGTCGTCGCGCCTCTCTGCCCGCTTGCCCGCTTGTCCGCCAGCCCGCCTGGTGCGTTCCCGCCCGCAGGCGCCGCGGGACTGTCAAAAACCGGACAGACCGGCTTCGTGCCGCCCATTACGATACCGCCACAACCGGCCGCGCCACAAGCCGCAAGGCGCGCGGCGGTACCCCCGAGACGGCAGGAGACCCGCTTGAAAACACTGATCGAGCACCTCGCGAACTACGCGGCCTACCACCGCGATCCGCGCAATGTGTTCACGCATTTTATCGGCATTCCGATGATCGTCCTGGCCGTGACCACGCTGCTCGCGCGCCCGGCCATGCCGCTCGGCGACGGCGCGGCCTACCTGACTCCGGCGATGGTGCTGTACGCGCTGTCGTGCCTGTTCTACCTGCGCCTGTCGGCCGGCTTCGGGGTGGCGATGACGCTGATCCTGGCGGGCTTCGTCTACCTCGGCGGCATGCTGGCGGCGCTGTCCACCGGCGCCTGGCTGGCCTGGGGCATCGGGCTGTTCGTGGCGGGCTGGGCGATCCAGTTCATCGGCCACTATTACGAAGGCCGCAAGCCGGCCTTCGTCGACGACCTGTCCGGCCTGGTGGTGGGACCGCTGTTCCTGGTGGCCGAAACCGCCTTCGCCATCGGCCTGGCGCGCGACACGCGCGAGGCCGTCAGCGCCCACGCGCACTGAGCCGGCCGCGCGCCGGGCCGCGCGCCTACCGGGCCTGCGCCAGCAGCCAGCCGCGCAGCTGCAGCACCTTGTCGTCGGGTGCCAGCCCGCGCCGGTGCGCGAAATAATAGGCCTTGCGGCTTTCGGCTTCCGCCGGCAGCGCGGCCAGCGGCACCACCAGCCGTCCCTGCGCCAGTTCCTCGGCGATCAGGATGCGCGGGATCAGCGCCACGCCCACGCCGGCAGCGGCGGCCTGCGCCAGCATGGTGTAGAGATCGTAGCGCGGGCCGCGCATGGCCTGCGCCGGCAGCGCCGTGCCGGCCGCCGCCAGCCAGTCGTCCCAGGCGCGCAGGCGCGTGGCCAGGTGGAGCAGCGGCAGCTCGAGCAGTTGCGCCAGGTCCAGCCGCTTGCGCCGCCCCAGCAATGACGGACTGCACACCGGCACCGAGGGGCCTTCCTGCAGGATGCGCTCGCCCTCGGTGCCCGGCCACAATCCCTCGCCGTAGTAGATCGCCGCGTCGAAGGCGGTGTCGCTGAGCTCGAACGCCTCGGTGCGCGACGACAAGTGCAGCGTCAGGTCCGGCAGGGCCTGCGCCAGCTGCGGCAGGCGCGGAATCAGCCACTGGCTGGCGAAGGTGGGGCCGATGGCCAGCTCGATGGCGCGCCCGCGCGGGCGCTGCGCCATCACGTCCAGCGTGACCTGCTCGATCTGGTCGAGCCGCTCGCGCACTTCCTCGGCATAGGTGCCGCCGGCCGGCGTCAGCGCGATGCGCTTGCGGATGCGGTGGAACAGCGGCACGCCCAGGCGCGCCTCCAGCCCGGCGATCTGCCGGCAGACGGCGCTTTCGGTCACCGCCAGCTCGTCGGCGGCGCGGGTGAAGCTGCCCAGCCGCGCGGCGGCCTCGAACATCTGCAGCGCGGTGAGGCTGGGTATGCCTTTGCGCATAGTGCGTTTTGGGAAGGAAGTTGATGCGAAGTTATCAATTGTACGAAGTCCGGCGCGGTCTCACAATAAGGCCGCCGGGAGGCTCCAGACTCTCTCCATCCCCCGAAAACAAACGATTTCCAGCGTATCGACCATGACCAAGCCGAATCTGCAACGCCTTCTCGAGACCATCTGCGGCGAAGCACAGGCAACCGAGTTGCTGCAATTGATGAATGTTTCTCCCGAGTTGCTGACCGCCGGCAGCGACACGGCCAGCCGCGCCGAAGTGGCGCAGGCCCTCAACATGGTGCTGTTCGCCGGCATCCTGGAGCGCGTGCCCACCGGCATGGCCTATACCCGCGACGTGATCCGGGCCGGCGGCCAGGTGGTGTTCGACCACGGCGCGCTGCGCACCGTGAAGTGGGACTGCGGCAGCCTGCCCGGCGGCGAGATCGCCTTCACCCGCATCCTGGGCCCGCTGGGCTACCGCCTCAACGGCACCTATCCGCTCGAGCGCATCGGCATGACCGGCCGCTCCTACGCGCACGCCGACCTGCCCGACGACATCGCCCAGTACTTCCTGAGCGAGCTGCACCCGGAGCGCTTCAGCGCCGGCTTCCAGGCCGCCGTGTCGCGCGTGGTGTCCGCTTCCGCCGATCCGCTGGGCGAGGACGCCGTGGTGCAGCTTGCCGTGCTCGAGCGCGACGCCAGCCTGCCGATGGCCGACGCCGCGCGCCTGGTGCCGCAGCTGGCCGCCTGCTTCGAGCGCCACCATGCCGAGCCGGCGCTGGCCGACTACGAGCTGCTGCTCGAGGAATCGGCCGAGATGGCCTGGATCGCCACCGAGGGCAACGCCTTCAACCACGCCACCGACCGCGTGGCCGACGTGCGCGCCGTGGCCGACGCCCAGCGCGGCCTGGGCCGCCCGATCAAGGACACGGTGGAAGTCTCGCGCTCGGGCCGCGTGCTGCAGACCGCGTTCAAGGCCGACCCGGTCGAGCGCGGCTTCGTCGGCGCGGACGGCGCCATCGTCAGGCGCACCGTGCCGGGCTCGTTCTACGAGTTCATCACGCGCGACTTCGTGCCTGCCGCCGAGGGCGCCGCCGGCACGCTGGACCTGTCCTTCGACGCCGGCAACGCGCAGGGCATCTTCAAGATGACCGCGGCCTGCTGAGGCGCCTGCGCGTTCAGGGCTGGCCCGCCGGCAGCGTCAGGCGGGCCAGCAGGCCGCCCAGCTCGCCGCGGCCCAGCTCCAGGCCGCCGCCGTAGAGCGCGGCCATCTCGCTGACGATGGCCAGCCCCAGGCCGCTGCCCGCGGCGGCTTCGTCGAGCCGCCCGAAGCGGGCCGTGGCCAGCGCGCGCGCCGCCTCCGGCATGCCGGGGCCATCGTCTTCCACGCGCACTTCCAGCATTTCCCCTCGTTCGGCCAGCGTCACGCGCACGCGCGCGGCGGCCCACTGGCAGGCATTGTCGAGCAGGTTGCCGAGGATCTCGGTCAGGTCCTGGCGGTCGCCGGCAAAGTGTCCTTCCCCCGCTACCTCGATGGCGATCGCGCGCCCGGCATGCAGCCGCGCCAGCGCGCGCGCCAGCTCGGCCGCGGCCGGGCCGGCCTCGATGCGCGCGCCGCGCGCGCTGGCCGCGCCGGCCGCGCGCGCGCGCGCCAGGTGCCGGTCCACTTGGCGGCGCATGGCCTCCACCTGCGCGGCGGCGGCGCGGGCCGCGTCGCCGGGCAGGCGCGCGGCCTCGTTGGCGAGGACGGCCAGCGGCGTCTTGACCGCGTGGGCCAGATCGGCGGCCTGCCGGCGCGAGCGCTCCAGCGCATCGGCATTGCGCGCCAGCAGGCTGTTGATTTCGTTGACCAGCGGCACCACCTCCGACGGCCACGTGCCGCCCAGGCGGCTTTCGCGGCGTGCCTGCATGGCCGACAGCGCCTGGCGCAGGCGCGCCAGCGGCGCCAGGCCGAACTTCACCTGCGCGGCCACCGCCAGCAGCAGCCCGGCGCCCAGCGCGGTGAGCGACCATGCCAGCAGCCGGTTGAACGCCTGGCGCGCGGCGCGCAGCTCGGTGCGGTCCAGCGCCACCGAGAGCGTCACCGGCGTATCGGCCGAAGCCAGCACGATCGGCCGCGACACCACCAGCAGCGACTGGCCGTTGGGCCCGGGACGCACCTCGGCGTGGCTGCCGGCCACCTTGCTGTCGACCGTGGCCGGCATGTCCGCGTCCCACAGCGAGCGCGAGCGCAGCGTGTTGCCGCCGCCCTGCGCCTGCCAGTAGGCGCCGGAATAGGGCAGCTCGTAGCGCGGGTCGGCCGGCGCGCGCGTCAGCGCCAGCTTGCCGTCGGCGCCCCAGTCCAGCGCGGCGGCCAGGCTGGCGAGCTGGTTGTCGAGCTGGCGCACGTAGGTCTGGCTGACGTGGCGGGCGAACAGCGTGGACAGCAGCCAGCCGGTGCCGCCGAGCGCGGCGGCCAGCCAGATGGCCGCCACCGCGAGCAGGCGCAGCGCGAGGGACTGGCGCATGGCTCAGCGCGTCCCGGGCGCGGGCGGCGGGCGCAGCCGGTAGCCCTGGCCGCGCACCGTCTCGATCACGTCCACGCCGAGCTTGCGCCGCAGGCGGCCGACGAAGACCTCGATGGTATTGCTGTCGCGGTCGAAATCCTGCGCGTAGATATGCCCGGTCAGGGTGGCCTTGCTGACGATGGCGCCCGGGTGGTGCATCAGGTAGTCCAGCACCTTGAACTCATGCGCGGTCAGCACCACGGCCGCGCCGTCCACCGTGGCCACGCCGGTGCGCGGGTTCAGCCGCAGCGGGCCGCAGGCCAGCTCCGGCGCCGGCATGCCGTGGGCGCGGCGGATCAGCGCGCGGATGCGGGCCAGCAGCTCTTCCATGCGAAAGGGCTTGGCGAGGTAGTCGTCGGCGCCGGCGTCGATGCCTTCGACCTTGTCGGTCCAGCTGTCGCGCGCGGTCAGGATCAGCACCGGCACGTTGACCTGCGCGGCGCGCCAGCGGCGCAGCACCGACAGGCCGTCCAGCCCGGGCAGGCCGAGGTCGAGCACCACCGCGTCGTACGGCTCGGTGGCGCCGAGGTGGCAGCCGTCGATGCCGTCGGCGGCCGTGTCGACCGCGTAGCCGGCGTCGGCCAGGCTGGCGTGGACCTGGGCGGCGAGCGTGGCTTCGTCTTCCACCAGAAGGATGCGCATGCGGATTCAGGGTTTTTTGCGGGCCTGGTCGAGGTCGCGCCCCTTGGCCTTGAGCAGGGCCGCGGTGCGGGCGTCGTATTCGAGCTTGGCGACGGCGCCGGTGGGCAGCAGCAGCTTGACCTCGTACTGCCAGAGGCCGTCGTCGCGGTCGAGCTTGACGCCGATCACGTCGCCGGCGTATTGCGCCGCGACCGTCTCCAGGATGCGCGTGAGGGGCAGGATCTCGCCCGACTGCACCGCGGCGCGCGCGCGGTCGGCGTCGCTGTCGGCATGCGCGGGCGGCGCGGCGCCGAGCAGCAGCGCCGCCGCCGCCAGCAGCGGCGGCAGCGCGCGCGGCATGCGCGACGGCGGGGAAGGGCGGGGCGTGCGGCGGGCGGGGGGGCCTGGTTTCATCGGGCGCAGTGTGCGTGGTCTTGCCTGAACGGAGGCTGAACGCGGTGCTCAGGCGCGGTTCAGGGAGCGCTCGCCACAATGGGCGCCTTCCATCGTTACCGCCTCCCGGGAGCCAGTCCATGCAAGCTGTTCGTGCCGCCAATGATAGTCCTTCCCGCCGCCGTCCCGGCGCCGCGCGCGGCGCGCTGCTGCTCGCCGGCGCGGTCGCGGCGGTGCTGCTCGCGGTGCTGGCGCCGTTCTGGGCGCAGGCCGATGCGCGCGCGGTGCTGCATGAATGGAAGCACCTGGACGGCGGGCTGCTGATGATCGCGCTCGGCACGCTGGTGCTCGGGCCGGTGCTGGCGTTCGGGCTCGACGCATGATGTGCACGTTCACCCACGAAGACCTGATGGCCGCGGCCGGGATGCAGGGCGTGCGCATCGAGAAGCACGACATCCTGGTGATCCGCACCGGCTGGACCGGCTCGTTCTACCAGCGCGGCCCGGCCGAGTTCTACCGCGATTTCGTCGAGCCGGGCCTGACCTACAGCCCGGCGCTGGTCGAGTGGTTCCATCACATGGAGATCCCCAACCTTGTCACCGACACCATCGCCAACGAGGTCACGGTGGACCCGGAGTCGGGCGTGGTCCTGCCGCTGCACAATGCGCTGATGCGCAACCTCGGCGTGACGCTGACCGAGATCGCTCAGCTCGACCCGCTCGCCGACGACTGCGCCGCGGACGGACAATGGACCTTTCTCTACACGGCGGCTCCGCTCAAGGTGGTCAACGGCAGCGGCGCGCCGGTCAACCCGGTGGCGATCAAGTAGGTCCGGGGCCGGCCGGCGCGGTCCGCGCGCCGGCCGGCATTGCCGCATTCGATCCGCATCCCCGCCGAGGTGCCCCATGACGACCTACGAAGCCAGACCGTGGCTCTCCAGCCACGACGCCGGCCAGCCGCACACCATCGCGCCGCAGTACGCCGATGTGCTGTCGATCTTCCGCGACGCCGTGCGCCGCGCGCCCGCCGGCGCGGCCATCCACTATTTCGACGCCACGCTCGACTATGCCGAGCTGGACCAGATATCCGACGCGCTGGCGGTGGCGCTGTCGGCGCGCGGCTGCGCCCGCGGCGAGCGCGTGGCGCTGTACCTGCAGAATGGCGGGCGGCTATTTCCATACCGGCGACGTCGGCTTCATGGATGCGCATGGCTGGTTCTACCTGGTCGACCGCAAGAAGGACATGATCGTCGCCGCCGGCTACAAGGTCTGGCCGCGCGAGGTGGAGGAGGTCCTCTACACGCACCCGGCGGTGCGCGAGGCGGCCGTGGTCGGCGTGCCCGACGCCTACCGCGGCGAGACCGTCAAGGCGGTGGTGAGCCTGAAGCCGGGCGCCAGCGCCATGCCGCAGGCGCCGCTGGCCTGGTGCAAGGAGCGCATGGCGGCGTACAAATACCCGCGCGTGGTGGAGATCGTCGACGAGCTGCCGAAGACCGTGACCGGCAAGATCCTGCGCCGCGCGCTGCGCGGATAGGGGCGCCGCGCGCGCCGGTTTTTCCGCTGCCGGCGCCGCGCGCGGGCGCGCTTCGCGTTCACCGGCCGTTCCCCGTTTTCGTGTTTACCCCTTGTTTTCAGGGGCCAAAGCAGTGCGCGCTGCTGCTTCCACGCGACACAACGGCGCACCACGAGAGGAAAAAACCCGGAAAAACCCGGGGAAAACCCCGCTTTTTGCATCCGCATGCACGAAAACCCCTTGACGTGCGTTTGTTTCCGCTATGATTCAGTCGGTGTCGCGCGCCGACAGCCGGCCGGTCAAGAACCGGTGCGGCATCGGGTGCCACATCCCGTGCGACATCATTCTGTTCAACTCATATTCATCGATATGGCGACCAAAGCGAACCCGACCGCGAAGACTGCAACCAAGACCGCTGCCAAGAAGGCACCGGCAACCAAAGCACCCGTAAAGGCTGCCGCCAAGAAGGCCGCGCCGGCCAAGAAGGCTGCTCCCGCTGCTGCGGTAACCCCGAAGCCGCTGAAGGACACCTTCAACAAGTCGAGCCTGGTCGCTCACCTGGTAGCTCAGACCCAGCTGGACGCCAAGGCCGTGAAGACGGTGCTGGCCCATCTGGAAAACACCATCGTCAGCGCGCTGCACAAGAAGGGCGCCGGCGAGTTCACGCTGCCCGGCCTGATGAAGGTCACGGCGCAGCAAGTGCCGGCCAAGAAGAAGCGCTTCGGCAAGGACCCGTTCTCCGGTGAAGAGCGTTGGTTCCCGGCCAAGCCCGCCAGCGTCAAGGTCAAGGTACGCCCGCTGAAGAAGCTGAAGGACGCAGCCGCCGCCTGACCGGCGACTGTTCCGGGCTTGCGCGCAAGCCTGAGCCCAGCTTGAAGAAAAGGAGCCGCTCGCCGGCTCCTTTTTTGCATTCGGCGCCCGCGCATGCCGGTGCGCATCGTGACGGCGCGCCCGGCAGCGGCAGCGGCGCTGCCCTGCCGGTTTCACGCGGAACGGCGATAATCGCGGGGCCGCCGGCCCGGGGCCGGCACCTAGGAGCCTTCATGTTTTCTCGTCGTTACGGCGCGGTGTGGCTGTCCGCGCTGGCGCTGCTCGCGCTCGCCGCCCTTGCCGCCGTCCACCGCATCTCGCCGGCCTGGCTGGCCGCGCCGGTTGCCCTGCTGCTGGTCGGCTTGCACGATATCGGCCAGTCGCGCCACTCCATCCTGCGCAACTACCCGATCTGGGGCCACCTGCGCTTCTTCTTCGAATTCATCCGCCCGGAAATCCGCCAGTACTTCATCGAGGACGACACGCACGAGATGCCGTTCTCGCGCCAGCAGCGCAGCCTGGTCTACCAGCGCGCCAAGAACGAAGTGGACAGCCGGCCGTTCGGCACCGAGATCGACGTGCGCGTGGCCGGCCACGAATGGATCAGCCACTCGCTCGCGCCCACCCGCATCGCCTCGGCCGACTTCCGCGTCACCGTGGGCGAAGGCCGTGCCCAGCCCTATTCGCTGTCGGTGTTCAACGTGTCGGCCATGAGCTTCGGCGCGCTGTCCGGCAACGCGATCCGCTCGCTCAACCGCGGCGCCAGGATCGGCGGCTTCATCCATGACACCGGCGAAGGCTCGATCTCGCCCTATCACCGCGCCGAAGGCGGCGACCTGATCTGGGAAGTCGCCTCGGGCTACTTCGGCTGCCGCCGCGCCGACGGCGGCTTCGACCCCGACAAGTTCGCCGAGCAGGCCCGCTCGCCGCAGGTCAAGATGATCGAGGTCAAGCTCTCGCAAGGCGCCAAGCCCGGCCACGGCGGCGTGCTGCCGGCCGCCAAGGTGACCCCGGAGATCGCCGCCACGCGCGGCATCGGCATGGGCGAGGACTGCATCTCGCCGGCCACCCACAGCGAGTTCTCCACGCCGCTGGGCCTGCTGCAGTTCGTCGAGCGCCTGCGCAGCCTGTCCGGCGGCAAGCCCACCGGCTTCAAGCTGTGCATCGGCCATCCGTGGGAATTCTTCGGCATCGTCAAGGCCATGCTGGAATCGGGCATCCTGCCGGACTTCATCGTGGTGGACGGCGCCGAAGGCGGCACCGGCGCGGCGCCGCTGGAATTCGTCGATCACATCGGCGTGCCGCTGCAGGAGGGCTTGCTGCTGGTCCACAACACGCTGGTCGGCGCGAACCTGCGCGACAAGATCCGCATCGGCGCCAGCGGCAAGATCATCACCGCCTTCGACGTGGCCCGCACGCTCGCCACCGGCGCCGACTGGTGCAACTCCGCGCGCGGCTTCATGTTCGCGCTGGGCTGCGTGCAGGCGCAGAAATGCCATACCGACCGCTGCCCGGTCGGCGTGGCCACCCAGGACCCGGTGCGCCAGCGCGCCATCGTGGTGCCGGACAAGGCCCAGCGCGTGGCCAACTTCCACCGCCAGACCCTGCATGCGCTGCAGGAACTGCTGCAGGCCGCGGGCCTGCAGCATCCGGGCGACCTCGAGCCGCACCATATCGTGCGCCGCATCTCGCCCAACGAAGTGCGGCTGATGTCGGAGCTGCTCAAGTTCCTCGCGCCGGGCGACCTGCTCAACGGCAACTTCCGCTACCAGCTCTACGAGAAGTACTGGCCGCTGGCGCGCTCGGACAGCTTCGCGCTGTAAGGCGCTGACGCGGGCCGGCGGCATTCACGCGACATTCACGCGGCATTCACGTGGCGCGCCGTCCGTCCGCGCCGGCCCGCGGCGCCGGCTTACTGGTCCGCCTTGGCCCCCGACTTGCGCACGATCTCGGCCCATTTGTTGCCCTCGGCCAGCGTATAGCGGGCGAATTCCGCCGGCGACGATCCCACCGGCTCGGCGCCCATCTCGGCGTACTGCCGCTGCACGTCCGCCTGGCGCAGGGCCTGCGCGGCATTGGCCGCCAGCTTTTCCACCACCGGGCCCGGCGTGCCGCGCGGCGCCCACAGGCCGTACCAGGTGCTGATGTCGAAGCCGGGCAGGCCGGACTCCGCCACGGTCGGCACGTCCGGCAGCGCGCGGGCGCGCCTGAGCGTGGTCACGGCCACCGCGCGCAGCTTGCCGGCCTTGATGAACGGCATGGCCGAGGGCATCGAGTCGAACATGAGCTGGATCTGCCCGCCCATCAGGTCGGTCAGCGCGGGCGAGCTGCCTTTGTAGGGCACGTGCTGCATCGACACGTTGGCGGCGATCTTGAACGATTCCCCGGCAAGCTGCTGGGCCGAGGCATTGCCGGCCGAGCCGAAGTTGAGGCTGCCGTTGCGCGCCTTGGCCAGGGCGATCAGGTCGCGCACCGTCCTGACCGGCGAATCGTTGTTGACCACCAGCACCAGCGGCACGTCCGCCAGTTGCGTGATGGGCACGAAATCGCGGAACGCGTCGTAGCGCATCTTGGGGTAGATGCTCGGGTTGATCACGTGCAGCGAGGCGTTGGCGAGCAGCGTATAGCCGTCGGCCGCGGCCTTGGCCACGCCTTCGGCGCCGATCATGCCGCTGGCGCCGGGCTTGTTGTCGACCACCACGGTCTGGCCCAGCGTGTCGCCCATGCGCACGGCCACCACGCGCGCCAGCAGGTCGGTGGGGCCGCCGGGCGGATAAGGCAGCACCAGGCGGATCGGGCGCTGCGGATAGTCGTCGGCAGCGTGCGCGGGCGCCGCGCCGAGGCCGGTGGCGACGACGGCGGCGGCGAACAGCGCTAGCTGGATTGCGGCCCTGCGGCCGGCGTAGTGGTGCATGGTTCTGTCTCCTGGATTTTTATCGCGACTTTGCCGACCACCTGGCGGGCTTCGAGCGCGTGCAGCGCCCCGGCCAGCCCGGTCATCGGGTACACCTTCGACACGGTCGGCCGAATCTTTCCCGCGCTGGCCCACGCCAGCAGCGTCTGCATCACGGCCTGCAGCGCGGGCGCGTGCTGCGCGCGCTCGTTGGCCGGCGTCCAGCCGATGTAGCGGCCGACGAAGAAGCCATGCAGCGTCAGGTTCTTGACCAGCAGCAGGTTCAGCGGTGCTTGCGGGATGCGCCCGCTGGCAAAGCCCACGCTGAGCAGCCGGGCGTTGGCCGCGGCCGCGCGCAGCGACTGGTCGAACAGGTCGCCGCCCACCGGGTCCACCACCACGTCGGCGCCGCGCCCGCCGGTCACGCGCTTGACGGCGGCGGCCAGGTCCTCGGGGGCCAGCGCATGCGCCGCGCCGCGCCGCAGCGCCTCCGCGCGCTTGGCCTCGGTGCTGGCGCAGGCGATCACCTGCGCGCCCAGTTCGCGGGCGATCTCCACCGCCGCCAGGCCGACGCCGGCGCCGGCGCCGAGCACCAGCACGGTCTCGCCGGGCTGCAGCGCGCAGCGCCACACCAGGCCGCAGTAGGCGGTGCCGTAGGACAGCGGGACCGGCAGCGCCTGCAGGGCGTCGACCGCATCCGGTATGGGGTAGACCGTGTATTCGGGCAGGCAGACCTGCTCGGCGAAACAGCCCCAGTCGGCGATGGCCACCACGCGGTCGCCGGGGCGCAGGCGCGTCACGGCGCTGCCGCAGGCGACCACGCGGCCCACCGCTTCGGTGCCGGGCACGAACGGCAGCGGCGGCCTGGTCTGGTAGCGGCCGGCCACCATCAGGCCGGTGGCGTGGCTGACGCTGGCGTATTCCACGGCCAGCACCACCGCATGCGGGTCGATGGCAGCGGGGGCGGGGATGTCCGCCACGCGCACGTCTTCGGGCGGACCGAAGCGGTCGCACAGCAGGGCGCGCATCATGCCGCCGCTCCCGCCGCTCCCGCCGCTCCCGCCGCTCCCGCCGCCTGCCGCACCACGCCGGCGGCCAGCCAGCGCTCGAGACGATCCTGGCAGATGCCCCATTCGCGCAGCACGGCCTCGGTGTGCTCGCCGATGCGGGGCGCGGCGCCGGCCGGCCGGCGCAGGCCGCGGGCCGGAATGCCGGCGAACGGCAGCGTGCCGAGGCCCGGCTGCTCGATCTGCTGGAAGGTGCCTTGCTGCTGTGCCTGCGGGTGGTCCAGCACCTGCCGGTGATCGCGCACCGGCGCGTGGAGCACGTCGTGCGCCTGGAACACGCCGAGCCAGTGCGCCGTGCTTTCGCGCGCCAGGCACGCGCTGACCGCGTCGCGCAGCCAGCCGGCATGGGCCATGCGGCTGGCATTGTCGGCAAAGCGCGGGTCGGCCGCCCAGCCGGGCTGGCCAAGCGCCTGGCACAGCCGGACGAACTGCGCGTTGTTCAGGGCCAGCAGCGTGATGCTGCCGTCGCGGGTGGGGAACACGCCGTTGGGCGCGCTGACCGGGCCGGCGGCGGCCGTGCCCTGGATCGCGTATTCGAGGATATTGTTGGCCTGCAAGGCGCAGCAGGCGTCGAACAGGCTCAGCTCCACGTGAGCGCCGCTGCCCGCCGTGCGGAAGCGCCGGCACAGCGCGGCCGCGCAGGCCTGCGCGGCGTAGAGGCCGGTGGCGGCGTCGGCCAGCAGCATGCCGATGCGGCGCGGCGTGCCGTCGGCCAGGCGGTTGGCGAACATCAGCCCGCTGTCGGCCTGCATGACCGAATCCGAGGCGGGATGGTCGGCATAGGGCCCGTCGGCGCCGTAGCCGCTGATGGAGACATAGACCAGCGCCGGGTTGCGCGCGGCCAGCGCGGCGTAGCCCACGCCCAGGCGCCCGGCCACCTGCGGCCGGAAGTTCTGCACTACCACGTCGGCCTGCAGCGCGAGATCGAACAGCAGGGCCTTGCCGGCGTCGCTGGCCGCATCGATGCAGACGCTGCGCTTGCCGCCGTTATACGCCACCGACAACGCGCTGTGCTCGCCGCGCACCACGCCCACGTGGCGGCCCCAGTCGCCCGCGGGCGGATCGACCTTGACGACCTCGGCACCTTGTTGCCACAGGATATGCGCGCAATAGGGCCCGGCGATGCCCTGGCTGATGTCGAGCACGCGCAGGCCGGCGAAGGGCAGGTCGGCAAGCGCGGCGGACGGAGAAGCGGGGTGCGGGGGCTGTGGCTGGATCTGGGCCATCGGTCTCGGACAGGGAATCGTCATGGGGCTGGGGATGGCTTATGCTACGGCGCATCTTCCGCGGTAACAATCCGCCTGACTGTGCCAACCGTGTTGATCCATGATTGACAATACCCTCGGACATCTCGACCTCAACCTGATCCGCCTGTTCGTCACGCTGGTCGAATCGAAGACGCTCACGGCCGCCGCCGAGCGCGGCGGCATGACCCGCTCCAACGTCTCGCGCCGCCTCAAGGCGCTCGAGCAGCACATGGGCGCGCAACTGATGCGGCGTACCACCCGCCATGTGGAGCTGACCGAGGCGGGCCGCCTGCTCTATGCCCACGGCGTGCGCATGCTGGACGAACTGCAGGCCGCCGGCACCTCGATCGACAGCCTCGGCCAGACCGTGCGCGGCGACGTGCGCATCCGCCTGCCGACCGGCCTCGGCCATCTCTACATGGCACAGGTGCTGCTGGAGTTCGCGCGGCAGTACCCGGCCATCTCGCTGCGGGTGCTGATCAACGACTACATCGGCGACCTCGTTTCCGCCGAGGTGGACGTCGCGCTCAAGATCACCTCGCAGCCGCCCGAGGACCACGTGGCGCGCCGCATCTGCGCGGTGGGCTGGTGCCTGTGCGCGTCGCCCGCGTTCCTGGCGCGGCATGGCCCGGTGACGAGCGCCGCGGCGCTGGCCAGCCGCGACCTGATCGCGCCGGCCTCGCTGGGGCGGCGCTTCGAGCTCAAGCTGAAGACGGCGGATACCCCGCTGATGCTGCGCGTGGCGCCGCGCATCCAGTCGGGCGACTATCCGTTCCTGGTCGAGGCGGTCATGGGCGGGCTCGGCGTGGCCTTGCTGCCGCGCTACGCGGTGTGGCGCCAGATCGCGCGCGGCGAACTGGCGGAAGTGCTGCCCGGATACGAGCCCGAAGGCGTGGGCGACAGCGTCTACATGCTGACCGCGCCCAACCGCTTTCCCACGCTGGCCACGCGCACGCTGATGGATTTCATGCGGGCGCGGCTGGAGAGCGAGGCGGGAAGCTGGGCCGGCAGGGCCGAGGGGGAAAACGAAGGGAGCGAGGAGAGCGCCGGGGCCAGGACAGGCCCCGGGGAATGAAACCGGCGGACCGCAGACGGCCCGCCGGCGGGCCGGCTTACTGCGGACCCATCTTCTTGATCAGCACGTCGAGCTGTTCGAGCTCCTGCTCGGTCAGGTCCGTCAGCGGCGCGCGCACCGGGCCCGCGTCATGGCCGACCAGCCGGGCGCCGGCCTTGACGATGCTCACGGCATAACCCGCGCGGCGGTTGCGGATGTCCAGGTAGGGCAGGAAGAACTCGTCGATCAGGCGGTTGGTGGTGGCGTGGTCGTCGGCGGCAATGGCGCGGTAGAAGTCCATCGCCGTCTTGGGGATGAAGTTGAACACGGCCGACGAATACACCGGCACGCCGAGCGCCTTGTAGGCCGCCGCATAGACTTCCGCGGTGGGCAGGCCGCCCAGGTACGACAGGCGGTCGCCCAGCTTGCGGCGGATGCGCACCATGTGCTCGATCTCGCCCACGCCGTCCTTGAAGCCGATCAGGTTGGGGCAGCGGTCGACCAGGCGTTCCAGCATCTCCGCGTTGATGCGGGAGTTGGCGCGGTTGTAGACGATCACGCCGATATTGACCGACTTGCAGACCTCTTCGATATGGTTGGCGATGCCTTCCTGGCTGGCTTCGGTCAGGTAGTGCGGCAGCAGCAGGATGCCCTTGGCGCCCAGGCGCTGGGCTTCTTTGGCGTAGGCGATGGCCATGCGGGTCGGGCCGCCGGCGCCGGCCAGGATGGGCACCTTGCCGGCGCAGGTTTCCACCGCGGTGCGGATCACGTTGGCATAGTCGTCCGGCGTCAGCGAGAAGAACTCGCCGGTGCCGCCGGCGGCGAACAGGGCCGTGGCGCCGTAGGGAGCCAGCCATTCCAGGCGCTCCACGTACGTGTCGGGACGGAAGTTGCCTTGCGCGTCGAAGTCGGTCACGGGGAAGGAGAGCAGGCCTTCCGAGATGATCTGCTTGAGTTCTTGTGGTGTGGTCATGATGGCTGGTCCTGAGCGCCGCAAGGGCAAGGTTTGGGTGGGTTGGCTCTGGTGCTTCCTGGCGGGGCACGCGTTCTTGAGATATGTCATCGTACAACTGTGACCGGGTTTATGCAAGCGGATTTGTTGCTGGGGATGGAATGCGGCGGGGACAATGACCATGCCCGGGCGACCATCGGGCAGCGGAAACGGGGCGGCCCGGGGCGGGGTATTGCTTTGGGCAGCCGGCCGGCAATCGCCTGAAAGCTGGCTGAAAGGCTGATGCGGTAACGATCTGGTCCTGTCACCGGGCTATCCCCGGGCGCGCTGCCGCGCGCGTGGGAGGCCGTCTTGAAGACGGCCTCGGCGCGTGGCGGCGACGTGACTGCTTATCGGGTAAACACTTAGCCGCACATCCGAAACCAGGTGCTTATAATTCCGGTCATACGATGACATATCACGAGGCCGGCAGCAGTCTCGATGTGGCCGGCACCGGTGGGAAGGGGGGCTGCCCACGCGCGCCGCCGGCCTGCCGGAGACCCCATGAATCTCAGCAATACCATCAGCGTGGCCGGCGAGGCCACCCGCCGCAGCAATGTCCGTTACTGGATCCTGCTGATGATCTTCGTGGTGACCACGGTCAACTACGCCGACCGCGCCACGCTTTCCATCACCGGCCCGGCCATGCGCCAGGAGTTCGGCTTCGACGCCGTGCAGATGGGCTTCATCTTTTCCGCCTTCAGCTGGGCCTACGTGATGGCGCAGATCCCGGGCGGCTGGCTGCTCGACCGGTTCGGCGCGCGCCGCATCTATGCGTGCAGCATTTTCCTGTGGTCGCTGTTTACGCTGCTGCAGGGCTTCATCGGCGTGTTCGCCACGGTCGGCGCGGCTGTCACCACGCTGTTCGTGCTGCGTTTCGCGGTGGGGCTGGCCGAGTCGCCGGCCTTCCCGGCCAACGCCAAGGTGGTGGCGAGCTGGTTTCCCACGGCAGAGCGCGGCACGGCCTCGGCCATCTTCAACTCCGCGCAGTATTTCGCCGCCGTGCTGTTCACGCCGCTGATGGCGTGGCTCACGCATTCGCTCGGCTGGCATCACGTCTATATGTGGATGGGCGTGTTCGGCATGGTGCTGGCGGGCCTGTGGCTCAAGGTGGTGCGCAGCCCGGCCACGCATCCGTCGGTCAACCGCGCCGAGCTGGAGCACATCCAGCAGGGCGGCGGGCTGATCGAGATGAGCGGCGACGGCGGCAAGGCGCGCGGCGAGAAGGAACCCGCCGGCGCGCGCTGGTTCTACGTGAAGCAACTGCTGTCCAACCGCATGCTGCTCGGCGTGTACCTGGGCCAGTACTGCATCAACGTGCTCACGTACTTCTTCCTGACCTGGTTCCCGGTCTACCTGGTGCAGGCGCGCGGCATGTCCATCCTCAAGGCCGGCTTCGTGGCTTCGCTGCCGGCCATCTGCGGTTTCCTCGGCGGCGTGCTGGGCGGCGTGATCTCGGACACCTTCCTGCGCCGCGGCTACTCGCTCACGGTGGCGCGCAAGGTGCCGATCGTCGCCGGCATGCTGCTCTCGGTCAGCATGGTGGCCTGCAACTACGTGGACAGCGAATGGCTGGTGGTGGGCTTCATGGCGCTGGCCTTCTTCGGCAAGGGCATCGGCGCGCTGGGCTGGGCCGTGGTGGCCGATACGGCGCCGAAGGAAGTGATCGGCCTGGCCGGCAGCATTTTCAACATGTTCGGCAATATTGCCGGCATCGTCACGCCGATCGTGATCGGCTATATCCTTGGCACCACCGGTTCGTTCAACGGCGCGCTGGTCTTCGTCGGCGCCAACGCGCTGGTGACGGTGATCAGCTACCTGGTGATCGTCAAGGAAATCAGGCGCGTCGAACTCAGGCATCCCTGACCTGGGCATTCCCGTTCGGCGCGGCAAGCATCTGGCAAGGAACAAGGTCATGTCGGTCATCGATATCAAGATAGAACAACAAGGCAGTGCGCCGGCGGGCGCGCAGCCGCAGCGCGCCCCGCTGTACATCCGCATCCACGAGCAGGACAACGTGGCCATCGTCGCCAACGACGGCGGGCTGCCCGAAGGCGCGGTGTTCGCGGACGGGCTGGTGCTGCGCGAGCGCGTGCCGCAAGGGCACAAGGTGGCGCTGGCGGACCTCAAGGCCGGCGACGCGGTGGTGCGCTACAACGTGGTGATCGGCTACGCGCTCAAGGACCTGCCGCGCGGCAGCTGGGTCAACGAGCGCGTGATCGAGATGCCGGTCGCGCCCGGGCTGCACGACCTGCCGGTCGGCACCCGCGCCGCGGCGCCGCTGCCGCCGCTGGAGGGCTACACCTTCGAAGGCTTCCGCAACCCGGACGGCTCGGTCGGCACGCGCAACATCCTCGCCATCACCACCACCGTGCAGTGCGTGTCCGGCGTGGTGGAGCATGCGGTGCGCCGCATCAAGGCCGAGCTGCTGCCGCGGTATCCCAACGTCGACGACGTGATCGGCCTGGAGCACACCTATGGCTGCGGCGTGGCCATCGACGCGCCGGACGCTATCGTGCCGATCCGCACGCTGCGCAATATCGCGCTCAATCCCAACTTCGGCGGCACCGCGATGATGGTGAGCCTGGGCTGCGAGAAGCTCCAGCCCGAGCGCCTGATGCCGGCCGGCACCATGCCCGTGCAGACCGGGGCCGGCAGCCTCGACGTCGGCGTGGTGTGCCTGCAGGACGACGAGCACGTCGGCTTCGAGAGCATGATCGATTCCATCATGGCGATGGCGCACACGCACCTCGCCAGGCTGGACCAGCGCCGCCGCGAGACCTGCCCGGCCTCCGAGCTGGTGGTGGGCGTGCAGTGCGGCGGCAGCGATGCTTTCTCGGGCGTGACGGCCAACCCGGCGGTCGGGTTTGCCACCGACCTGCTGGTGCGCGCCGGCGCCACCGTGATGTTCTCCGAAGTCACCGAAGTGCGCGACGGCATCGACCAGCTCACCGCGCGCGCGGCCACGCCCGAAGTGGCGCAGGCCATGATCCGCGAGATGGACTGGTACGACCGCTACCTGGAAAAAGGCCGCGTGGACCGCAGCGCCAACACCACGCCCGGCAACAAGAAGGGCGGCCTGTCCAACATCGTCGAAAAGGCGATGGGCTCGATCGTCAAGTCGGGCAGCAGCGCCATCACCGGCGTGCTGTCGCCGGGCGAGAAGCTCAGGCAGAAGGGGCTGATCTACGCCGCCACGCCCGCCAGCGATTTCATCTGCGGCACGCTGCAGCTCGCCGCGGGCATGAACCTGCACGTGTTCACCACGGGCCGCGGCACGCCTTACGGCCTGGCCGAGGTGCCGGTCATCAAGGTCGCCACGCGCAGCGACCTGGCGCGCCGCTGGCATGACCTGATGGACGTCGACGCCGGGCGCATCGCCACCGGCGAGGCCACCATCGAAGACGTGGGCTGGGAGCTGTTCCGCCTGATGCTCGACGTGGCCAGCGGACGCAGGAAAACCTGGGCCGAGCACCACAAGCTGCACAATTCGCTGGCCCTGTTCAACCCCGCGCCGGTGACCTGAGTCCCGCCGCGCGGCCGGTTCCCCGCGGCGTCCGGGACACCCGTCCCGGACGCCTTTACATTGGCGCGGCGCCAACCTTAAATGGGGATGGATTCGTTCCCCGCCGCCGTCCCGGCACAACACCGCACAGGCCCGCCCCACGCGGAGAAAGGCGCCGCTTGCGGCAAGCGCCCGGCCTGCCGCCGCCGCGTTTCTTCCTTCGCTTCGCCATGCCGTTTTTCTTCCCGACATGACGCTTCGGCGGGGCAGGCTGCGCGCGTTTGCGGGCCGCCGGGCCAGATCCTGAACCGGGGAATCACGTCGCGAGGTGCATCATGGCTGACCTGTCCGTCGAACTGGTGGATGGCTTGAAGGCAAAGCTGCGGGGCAAGGCGCTGCTGCCCGGCGAAGCGGGCTACGACGAGGCGCGCCAGATCTGGAACGCCATGATCGACCGGCGCCCCGCGCTGATCGTCAAGGCCGCGGGCACGGCCGACGTGATGGCCACGGTGGCGTTCGCGCGCGAGCACGGCGTGCTGCTCTCGATCCGCTCGGGCGGCCACAACATCGGCGGCCATGCGGTGTGCGACGGCGGCATCACGCTCGACCTGTCCGGCATGAAATCGGTCCGCATCGACCCCGTTGCGCTGCGTGCCTGCGTCGAGCCCGGCGCCACGCTGGCGGACTTCGACCACGAAGCGCAGGCCTTCGGCCTCGCCACGCCGCTGGGCATCAACTCCACCACCGGCGTGGCGGGGCTCACGCTCGGAGGCGGCTTCGGCTGGATCAGCCGCAAGTTCGGCGCCTCAGTCGACAACCTCACCGGCGCGCACGTGGTCACGGCCGAGGGCAAGCTGCTGCGCGCCAACGCGGGCGAGCACGCCGACCTGTTCTGGGCCATCCGCGGCGGCGGCGGCAACTTCGGCGTGGTCACCCAGTTCGAGTTCGCCCTGCATCCGGTCGGGCCCGAGATCTACGGCGGGCTGATCGTCTATCCGCTGGCGCAGGCGGGCGCCGTGCTGCAGGGATTGCGCGACCGCTTCGCCGGCATGCCCGACGACCTCACCGTGTGGGCGGTGCTGCGGCAGGCGCCGCCGCTGCCGTTCCTGCCGCCCGAGGTGCACGGCAAGCCCATCGTCGCGCTCGCGGTCTGCTATATCGGGCCGGTGGAAAACGGCCCGCAGCTCGCCGCGCCGCTGCGGCGGCTCGGCACGCCCTACGGCGAACACCTGGGCCCCATGCGCTTCGCTTCCTGGCAGCAGGCGTTCGACCCCATGCTGGTGCCGGGCGCGCGCAACTACTGGAAATCGCACAACTTCGCCGGGCTCGACGACGGCCTGATCGAGCTGCTGACGGAGTGCATCGGCAAGCTGCCGTCGCCGCAGACCGAGATCTTCGTCGGCGCGATGGGCGGCCAGACCAACCGGGCCGCGCCCGACGCCACGGCCTACGCCAACCGCGACGCGAACTTCATCATGAACGTGCACGGCCGCTGGGACGATGCGGCCGACGACGACGCCTGCATCGGCTGGGCCCGCGCCATCTTCGCGGCGGCGGCGCCGTATGCGCTGGGCTCGGTGTACGTCAATTTCCTCACGCAGGACGAGGGCGACCGCGTGGGCGCGGCCTACGGGCCGAACTATGCGCGGCTGGCGCAGGTGAAGCGGCGCTACGACCCGGACAACCTGTTCCGGCACAACCAGAACATCAAGCCGGCCTGAATCCATGAAGCGATGGCGCGGCGGTGCGGGCGGGGAGCCGCCACGCGAGAAAGACGCAATTAACGCCCAGGATTTCCCGCCGGACACCGGTCATGGTGCCGGCAGGAATGGCGCAACGGGAGCATGCCTGCTCCCGCCACGTTTCGCTTGGTCCCGCTTGGTTCCGCTTGGTCCCCGCAGGATCAGATCAGCCGCGCGCCCGGCCACGCCCCCGACATCACGATATTGCGCACCGATTGCCGCACCGTCTGCATGATGTCCCACAACTCGGGCACCGGCGGGCGGTTGCGCGCGGTGGCCAGCGCCACCTGGCGCGTGACCACGGGATCGACCAGCCGGGCGGAGTGCAGGCGGCCCTGCGCCACGCGGTCGGCCACCGCGGCGAACGGCAGCAGCGTGGCGCCGCAGCCGTCTTCCACCAGGCGCATCGCCACGGTGTTGGAGGCATCGCACTCCAGCGCGAGCTGCAGGGCGGTGCCGCTGCGCGCGGCCAGCGACTCGGCCAGCACGCGCAGGCCGTGGCCGGTGCTGGGCAGGATCAGCGGCACTTCGGCGAGCCGGCGCACGGCGAAGGTGGGGCCGAGGTGGCTCCACGACGTCGGCGTGACCAGCGTCAGGTCTTCCTCGAGCAGGATGTCCACTTTCAGCGCGCCTTGCTGCTCGGGCAGGTAGAGCAGGGCGACGTCGATCTCGCCGGCCGCGAGCCAGGCCAGCACCGGGCTGGCCAGCCCCTCGACGAAGCGCACGCGGGTGGCGGGGAAGCGCTGCTTGAGCGCGGTGCCGATGCTGGCGAACGCGGTGTTGGCGATGGTGGGCTGGGCGGCGATGACCAGCTGCGCCGGCCCCTGCGCCGACGACGCGCGGATGGCCTCGCGCGCCTCGGCCAGCGTGGCGGCGACCTGGCGCGCGTAGACGATCAGCGTCTGGCCGGCCTCGGTCAGCACCACGCCGCGCCCGCTGCGGTGGAACAGGCGGGTGTCCAGCGCCGCTTCCAGCCGCGCGATCTGGCGGCTGACGGTGGACTGGTCGGCGCCCATTTCGAGCGCCGCGCGCGAGATGCTCTGCGTGTTGGCCACGCAGACGAAGCAGGCCAGGTCTTCGGAGTTCAGCGCGCTTGCCGTCATCGACGCGCCGCCATCAGCCCTTGGCCGCCGGCTTGTCGCCGATGGCGTGGCCGGCCATGTGCTCGAGCGCGCGCACCAGGCCGGAGTGGTCCCAGCGGGCGCCGCCGAGCGCGCCGCACACGTTGAACAGTTGCTGGCACGAGGCGGTGTTGGGCAGGCTCACGCCCAGCTTGTGCGCGGTGGACAGCGCCAGGTTGAGGTCTTTCTGGTGCAGCTCGATGCGAAAGCCCGGGTCGAAGGTGCGCTTGATCATGCGCTCGCCGTGCACCTCCAGGATGCGCGAGCTGGCGAAGCCGCCCATCAGCGCCTCGCGCACGCGCGCCGGGTCGGCACCGGCCTTGGCGGCCAGCACCAGCGCCTCGCCCACGGCCTCGATGGTGAGCGCCACGATGACCTGGTTGGCCACCTTGGCCACCTGGCCGTCGCCCACGCCGCCCACCAGCGTGATGTTCTTGCCCATCAGCTTGAGCAGCGGCAGCACGCGGTCGAACACCTCCTGCCTGCCGCCGGCCATGATCGACAGCGTGGCAGCCTTGGCGCCGACCTCGCCGCCCGATACCGGGCCGTCCACGTAGTCGCAGCCCAGCGCCTCGATCTTGCCGGCGAACACGCGCGTCTCGATCGGCGAGATCGAGCTCATGTCGACCACGGTCTTGCCCTTGGCCAGCCCCTGCGCCACGCCGTTCTCGCCGAACAGCACGCGCTCCACGTCGGGCGTGTCGGGCAGCATCAGGAAGATGACCTCGCTCTGGCGCGCCACCTCGGCGGCGTTGGCGCAGGCTTGCGCGCCGGCGTCGAGCAGGGCCTGGGGCGCGCCGCTGCGCGAGTGCACGTAGAGCGTGTGGCCGCCGGCCACCAGGTGCTGCGCCATCGGCGTGCCCATCACGCCCAGGCCGATGAATCCGATCTTGCTCATGTCAGTCCTCTCTTCATGTTCGCTGCTCGCGCCAGGGCGGCTCGCAGCGTCAGGTCCGTCGGGTCGCCGGGATGCGTCAGCCGGCGAAGCGGTCGCGCAGCGCCTGCGTCGCATTGCGGAAGATGCCCTGGTCCACGCCCACCGCGACGAAGGCCGCGCCCATGTCGAGGTAGCGGCGCGCGTCGGCCTCGACCGGCGTGAGCGTGCCCACGGCCTTGCCGGCGCGGTTGGCGGCCTCGAAGATGCGCGCCACCTGCGCCTGCACGTCGGGGTGGTTCGGGTTGCCGAGGTGCCCGCACGCGGCGGCCAGGTCGGACGGGCCGATGAAGACGCCGTCCACGCCGTCCACCGCGCAGATCTCGTCCACGGCATCCACGCCCTTGCGGCTTTCGATCTGCACCAGCACGCAGATATTGTCGTTGATCTGGCTGAAGTACTCCGGCACCGTGCCGTAGCGGTTGCTGCGCTGGGACATCGACACGCCGCGCACGCCGGCCGGCGGGTAGCGCGTGGCGCTGACCGCGCGGCTGGCCTGCTCGGCGCTTTCCACGAACGGGATCAGGAAATTGTAGAAGCCGATGTCGAGCAGGCGCTTCATCAGCACCGGGTCGTTGACCGGCGGGCGCACCACGGGCGCGCTCGTGCTGCCTTGCAGCGCCTGCAGTTGCGGGATGAAGGTCAGCACGTCGTTGGGCGAATGCTCGCCGTCCAGCAGCAGCCAGTCGAAGCCGGCCAGGCCGAGGATCTCGGTGGTGGTGGCGTTGCCCAGCGAGCACCAGCAGCCGATCAGGCGGCGGCGCGCGAGGATGTCGGCGCGGAAGCGGTTGGGCAGCGGCGAGGGCAGCAGCGAGTTCGGCAACGGGTTCGGCAACGAAGGCATGAGGCGGTATTTCCTGGAGCAGTTGGTTGAATACGGGTGGAACCGGGGGGGCGGGAACCGGCTGTCAGCCGGTGATGCCGATCTGCCACGGCGCGAATTCATGGTCGCCCAGGCCGAGCAGCTCGCTCTTGCTGCGCTGGCCCGAGGCGGTGGCGAGGATCTGCGCGAAGATGCGCTCGCCCATTTCCTGGATGGTGGCGGTGCCGTCGAGGATCTCGCCGCAGTTGATGTCCATGTCTTCCTCCAGCCGCCGGTACATCGGCGAGTTGGTGGCGAGCTTGAGCGACGGCACGGGCTTGGCGCCGAACATGGAGCCGCGCCCGGTGGTGAAGCAGATCAGGTTGGCGCCGCTGGCGATCTGGCCGGTGGCGGAGACCGGGTCGAAGCCCGGCGAATCCATGAAGACGAAGCCCTTGCGCGTGACCGGCTCGGCATAGCGGTACACGTCCATCAGCGGGCCGGTGCCGCCCTTCATCGACGAGCCCAGCGACTTTTCGAAGATATTGGCCAGCCCGCCGGCCTGGTTGCCGGGGCTCACGCGGCCGTTGATCTGCACGTCGCGCCCCACGGCGTAGACGTCCTTCCACCAGCGGATGCGCTCGACCAGCTTCTCGCCCACCTCGCGGCTGGCCGCGCGGCGCGTCAGCGTGTGCTCCACGCCGTAGATCTCGGGCGTCTCCGACAGGATGGCGGTGCCGCCGTGGCGCACCAGGATGTCCATGGCGGCGCCCAGCGCCGGATTGGCGGTGATCGAGGAAAAGCTGTCCGAGCCGCCGCATTGCAGGCCGATGCTCAGGTGGCTGGCCGATACCGGCCGGCGCGCGGCGCGGTTGGCGTCCGGCAGCAGCGCCTGCACGGCGGCCACGCCGGCGGCGATGGTCTTGCGCGTGCCGCCGGTGTCCTGCATGGTGAAGGCGTGCAGGCGCGGGCCGGTCTCCAGCCCCTCGGCCTTGAGCAGGGCGTTCACCTGGTTGCGCTCGCAGCCCAGCCCCACCACCAGCACCGCGGCCAGGTTGGGGTGGCGCATGTAGCCGGCCAGCGTGCGCTGCAGCATCGCCATCGGCTCGCCGCTCATCTCCATGCCGCAGCCGGTGCTGTGGGCGAAGGCCACCACCCCGTCCACGTTGGGATAGTCCGCCAGGCGCTCTGGCGTGAACCATTCGGCGATCTTGTGCACCACGGTGGCCGAGCAGTTGACGGTCGCCACCACGCCGATGAAGTTGCGCGTGGCCACGCGGCCGTCGTCGCGCACGATGCCGTCGAAGCTGGCCTGCTCGGCCTCCGGCAGCAGCGCCACCGGCACGAAATCGCGCGCGTGGGCGTAGTCGCGGTCGAACTCGCGGAACTCGATGTTGTGGCCGGACACCAGCGCGCCCGGCGCGATGTCCGCGCTGGCGAAGCCGATGGTGGTGTTGTACTTCAGGATCGGCTCGCCCTTGTGGATCGGGCGCGCGGCGATCTTGTAGCCGGCCGGCACCTGGCTGCGGATGGTGAATGCCTCGCCGGGCACGGGCGTGCCGATGCCGAGCTCGGTGCGGGCGATCAGCACGTTGTCCTGCGCATGCAGGCGGATCACCGGCGCGGCGGGCGCGCTGGCTTGGGCTGGGCTGGTGGTGGTCACGCTGTCTCCTGTGGGCTTTTCTTCACTGGTTATCGTGCGTGGCCTCTCGTTGCGCCCGCGCCGCGCGCGCCCCTGGAGGCACGCCCGCGGCACGGCGCGGAGGCCATCGTTGCGGCATTGCGGACGCCGGCTATCTGCCGCCGACGACCTGCTTGGCGAAGCTGGCGCGCTCCATCTCCACCACGTCCACGCTGACCTGCACGCTCTCGCCGGACTGGTCCGGGCGCACCTGCTCGGCGATCGCCTCGCAGATGGCCTTGCCGAGCGCCTGCCGCACGGCCAGCTCGCGGCCGTCGAGGATGCGCAGCGTGGCATGCACGAAGGCGCGCTCGCGCGCCTCGGTGCCCTGCCGGTAGGAGGTCAGCGTCACGCAGCGCGACTTGATGTCGGGCTCGTTGAACTGGCCCGACGCCAGCAGCGCGGCGTTGGCCTGGTCCAGCAGCTCTTCCTGCGAGCAGGCCAGCCGGGTGTTTTCGGTGAGTTCGATGATGAGGTGGGGCACGGCGGTTCCGGTCAGGGTTGCGGGGGGGCCGGCTCAGTCCGCCGCCAGCCGCGACAGCGGGCCGGGCGACTTGCCGCGCGCGGCCTGCACGCGCGCCGCGGCGTCGTCGAGCTGGGCCAGCGTGCCGCTGTCCACCGGGATGGATTCGGCGCGGGCGCGGCGCCAGGCGCGCTCGGGCTCGCCGGGCAGCAAGATGGCTTCGGTGCCGGGCTGCAGGCCGGACGAGCGGATCCAGTCGACGAAGGACTGCACCTCGTGGCCGAAGGTGGTGCTGCTGCCCAGGCGCGCCGGGTCGAACACGATGGCCAGCATGTTGTTCCAGACCGCGTGCTCGTGGGTCAGCGTCTCGGGGCGGATGGTGTGGCCGCCGGTCACGGCCGCGCCCAGCAGTTCGCACATCACCGCCAGCACGTAGCCCTTGTGCTCGCCGAACGAGCGCAGCGCGCCCTGCGCCTGGCCCGCGGGCGGGAACATCACGGCCGGGTCGTCGGTGGGGTGGCCAGCGGCGTCCAGCAGGCAGCCCGGCGGCACCGGCACGCCCTTGTTGTTGGCCACGCGCACCTTGCCCAGCGCGATCGCGCTGGTGGCGAAGTCCATCACCAGCGGCGCGGCGCCGGCCACCGGCACGCCGATGGTAAACGGGTTGGTGCCGTAGCGCGCCTCGTAGCCGCCGTGCGGCGCCACGATCGGCTTGGACAGCACGTTGACGAAGTGGATCGAGATCATGCCGGCGGCCGCGGCCTGCTCGGCCCAGTGGCCCACGCGGCCGAGATGGTGCGAGCGGCGCAGGCCCAGCACGCACACGCCGTGCTCGCGCGCGCGGCCGATGGCCAGGCCCATGGCCTCCTCGGTGACCGCCTGGCCCATGCCGCGGTTGCCGTCCAGGCTGAGGATGCCGCCGGCCTCGTGGACCACGCTCACGCGCTGGTTGAGCTGGAGCTGCTCGCCCAGCCAGGACAGCACGTATTTCGGGATCATGCCCACGCCGTGCGAATCGTGCCCGGACAGGTTGGCGCCGACCAGGTGGTCCGCGGTCAGGCGGGCTTCGCGCGCGTCGGAGCCGGCGGCGAGCCAGAGGTCGGATACCCACTGATGCAGGGCGGCGGTCGGAATGCGGTGTTCACTCATGGGATCGGGTAGCGGAAGGAGGCGGGCTAGGCGGACGAGGCGGACGAAAAGGATGAAACGGGCAGCTTGGGCGGAACAGGGCGCGAGAAAACCCGGGCCGGGCGGGCGGCGGCCACCATCATAAGCCGCCGGGCCCCGCTTGGGTACCCGGCCAGCGGCGGCCAGCCATGCATTCTTGTCATTCCGGCCGGATATTGGCGCTCTTGATCAGTTGCGCCCACTTGGCCACCTCGCGCTTCTGGAACGCGCCCAGCTCGGCCGGGCCCGCGCCGGACGGCTCGATGCCGAGCGTGGCGAAGCGCGCGCGCATGTCCGGCTCCTGCACGATCTTGCCGATGTCGGCGCCGAGCCGGTTGACGATGGGCTGCGGCGTGCCGGCCGGGGCGAACACCGCCTGCCACGACACGATCTCGTAGCCGGCCAGCTTCGGCCCGCCCGCCTCGGCGACGGTAGGCACGTCCGGCAGCTCGCGCGCGCGCGTGGCCGCGGTGGTGGCCAGCGCGCGCAGCTTGCCGCCCTGGATCATCGGCATGGCGGCCACGCTGTTCTCGAACAGCACGTCGACCTGGTTGCCCAGCAGCGCCTGCACCGCCGGGTTGCTGCCCTTGTACGGCACATGGAGCAGCTTGACCCCGGCCATGGAGGCGAACAGCTCGCCGGCCAGGTGCTGGGAGGTGCCGTTGCCGGCCGAGCCGAACGAGACCGTGCCCGGCTTGGCGCGCGCGGCGGCGATCACGTCCTGCACGGTCTTCCACGGGCTGCCGGCGTTGACCACCAGCAGGTTGGGCAGGGTGCCGATCAGCGCCACCGGCTTGAAGTCCCTGACCGGGTCGTAGGGCATCCTGGGATACAGGCTCACATTGATGGAGTGCGAGCTGATGGTGCCGCCGACCAGCGTATAGCCGTCCGGCGCCGCCTTGGCCACGTAGTCGGAGCCGATATTGCCGCCCGCGCCGGCGCGGTTCTCCACCACCACCGGCTGGCCGATCATCTGCGACAGGCGCTGGCCGATCAGGCGGCCCAGCACGTCGGTGGTGCCGCCGGCGGCGAACGGCACCACGTAGTTGACCGGCTTGGCCGGCCAGGCGTCCTGCGCACGGGCGGCGCTCCCCGCGGCCAGCATGGCCAGCGCGCCGAGCGCGGCCAGGGCGCGGGTTGCCCGGAAATAGCGGGAACGAGCAGGCCTGAGCGGCCGGCGGTGCATGGGCATGTCCTGTCTCCTGACTGGTTTGTGCGGCGATCCTTCTTTCCGCCGCCCCGCGCGCGCCGCTATGATCTGGCAAGCGGCACCGGGGCAGGGCGGGATCGCCTTGGCCACAATCTACACGCGCGCGGCCCGGCGCAGCCTTGCGTTTTACGCATAGCAGAAATGCGGCCTGTGCCGGGCGCGCAAGGGGCGGCGGCCGTAACAATCGGCACATCGAATCGGCACATCGCGCCGACCTTTGTCTACCGCGCCGCAACAAAGGCCCCGCATGCCGCCCGGCCCCGACCCGATTGCAGTGCACCATTCCACGACCGACATGACCCACACTCCTGCTGCCACCGCGTCCACCAACCCCGCCGACGCCGCCCCGGCTGCCCGCTCGGGCGGCCGCGTGCTGGTCGACGCCCTGCGCATCCACGGCGCCGAGCGCATCTTCTGCGTGCCCGGCGAGAGCTTCCTCGACGTGCTCGACGCCCTGCACGACCAGCCCGCCATCGACCTGATCGTGTGCAAGCACGAAGGCGCCGCGGCCAACATGGCCGAAGCCGACGGCAAGCTCACCGGCCGCCCGGGCATCTGCTTCGTCACGCGCGGGCCGGGCGCCACCCACGCCAGCATCGGCGTGCACATCGCCGCGCAGGACTCCACCCCGATGCTGCTGTTCGTCGGCCAGATCGCGCGCGGCCACAAGGGCCGCGAGGCGTTCCAGGAAGTGGACTACGGTGCCATGTTCGGCTCCATCGCCAAGTGGGTGGTGGAGATCGACGACCCCGCGCGCATCCCCGAACTGGTGGCGCGCGCGTTCCGCTGCGCCACCTCCGGCCGGCCCGGCCCGGTGGTGATCTCGCTGCCCGAGGACGTGCTCGACGGCCTGTGCGAAGTCGCCGACACCACCCCCTACCAGCCCGTGGCGGCAGCCCCGCGCGCGGCCGACGCCGAGGCGCTGGCCGCGCTGCTGGCCGGCGCGCAGCGGCCGCTGGTGATCGCCGGCGGCGCCAACTGGAGCCCGCGCGCGGCGGCCGACTTCGCCGCCTTCGTGCAGCGCTGGGACCTGCCGGTGGCGTGCGCGTTCCGCCGCCAGGACGTGTTCGACAACCGCGACCCGCACTACGTGGGCCACCTGAGCCTGGGCGTGAGCCCGGCGCTGGCCGAGCGCGTGCGCACCGCCGACGTGATCCTCGCCTTCGGCACGCGCCTGGGCGACATCGCCACCGACGGCTACACCCTGCTGGAAGCGCCCACGCCGCGCCAGCGCCTGATCCACGTGCATGCGGACAGCGCCGAGCTGGGCCGCGTCTACCAGCCCGAGCTGGCCATCGAGGCCGGCATCGAGCCCGGCGCCGCCATGCTGGCGGCGCTGCCGGCCCCGGACAGCGTGGCCTGGGGCGACTGGACCGGCGCCGCGCGCGCCGCGCACATCGCTTTCGTCGCGCCGGCCAAGCCGCACCCCGAACTCAGCGGCGTGGACATGACCGCGGTGGTCGACCATCTCAACCAGACCCTGCCGGCCGACGCCGTGCTCAGCAACGGCGCCGGCAACTACACGGTCTGGCTGCACCGCTACTACGCCTACCGCCAGCCGCGCACGGAACTGGCGCCCACCTGCGGCGCGATGGGCTACGGCCTGCCGGCGGCCATCGCCGCCAAGCTGCGCGACCCGCAGCGCACCGTGGTGTGCTTCGCCGGCGACGGCTGCTTCCTGATGTACCCGCAGGAAATCGCCACCGCCGCCGCCTACGGCGCCAACCTGGTCGTGGTGGTGGTCAACAACGGCATGTACGGCACCATCCGCATGCACCAGGAAAAGCGCTATCCGGGCCGCGTCAGCGGCACCGACATCCCCAGCCCGGACTTCGTGGCGATGGCGCAGTCGTGCGGCGCCTGGGCCGAGCGCGTGACGCGCACGGAAGACTTCGCCGCGGCGTTCGGGCGCGCGCTGGCCGCCGGCAAGCCCGCCGTGCTGGAGCTGGCCACCGATCCGCGCCAGATCACGCCGGCCATGCGCATCGCCGGCTGAGGCGGCGCGGCGAGAAAAGACACCGAGAACCAGAACAAGAAAAAGGAGACACAGCATGAGCGATGGCACGCTGGACAGCCTGCGCGGCCGCTTCTGCGGCCGGCTGCTGACCGCGCCCGACGACACCGCGCCGTTCCTGACCGACTGGCGCCGCAATTTCACCGGCCGCACGCTGGCGGTGGCGCAGCCCGACACCACCGCCGACGTGGCCGAGGTGGTGCGCTGGTGCGCCGCGCAGCGCATACCGCTGGTGCCGCAGGGCGGCAATACCGGCATGGTGGGCGGCGCCGTGCCCGACAGCGGCGGCCATGCGCTGGTGCTGTCCACGGCGCGGCTGAACCGCATCCGCGAGATCGACCCGCTCAACAACACGCTGACCGCCGAGGCCGGCTGCATCCTGGCCAACGTCCAGCAGGCCGCGCAGCAGGCTGACCGCCTCTATCCGCTCTCGCTCGGCGCCGAGGGCAGCTGCACCATCGGCGGCAACCTCGCCAGCAATGCCGGCGGCGTGCAGGTGCTGCGCTACGGCAACACGCGCGAACTATGCCTGGGGCTGGAAGTGGTCACACCCGACGGCGAAGTCTGGGACGGCCTGCGCGCGCTGCGCAAGGACAACACCGGCTACGACCTCAAGCAGTTGTTCATCGGCGCCGAGGGCACGCTGGGCGTGATCACCGCCGCCACGCTCAAGCTTTACCCGCGCCCGGCCGCGCGCATGACCGCGCTGGCCGCGGTGGCCAGCCCGCATGCGGCGCTGCGCCTGCTGGAGCTGGCCCAGCGCCGGCTGGCCGCCACGCTGACCGCGTTCGAGCTGATGAGCGGCGCCTGCATGGCGCTGGTGGCGCGCCATTTCCCCGATTGCCGCGCGCCGTTCGAGCAGGACCACGCCTGGTACGTGCTGCTGGAAAGCAGCGACCCGCACAGCGAGGCGCATGCCACGCAGGCGTTCGGCGAGCTGATGGAAGAAGCGTTCGAGGCCGGCATCGTGGCGGACGCGGCGATCGCCGCCTCGCTGGCGCAGTCCGACGGACTCTGGCGCATCCGCCACCACCTGCCCGAGGCGCAGTCGCTCGACGGCGGCGACAACATCAAGCACGACATCTCGGTGCCGATCTCGTCGATCGCCACCTTCATCGAGCGCACCAGCGCCGACATCGTGGCGGCCCATCCGGGCGCGCGCGTGCTGGCCTTCGGCCATCTCGGCGACGGCAACCTGCACTACAACGTGAGCGCGCCGGCCGGCATGCCGCAGGCGCCGTTCGTGCAGGCCAGCGGCGCGGCGGTCAGCGCGCTGGTGTACGAGGCGGTGGACCGCGTGCGCGGCTCCATCTCGGCCGAGCACGGTATCGGCCAGCTCAAGGTCGAGAAGAACGCGCACTACAAGTCCGCGGTGGAAATGGCGCTGATGCAGAAGATCAAGCAGGCGCTGGACCCGCACGGCCTGATGAACCCGGGCCGGCTGCTGCCGGGGCACTGAGGACGGACAAGGAAGGCCCCGGAGAAAGTTCCAGGAAAACCAGAAGAAAGCCCGACAACAAAGCTCATAAAGCTCGCAAAGAGCAGGAGACACCGATGCAAGAAGCAACGCACAAGCGCGGCCGCCGCGCCACGCTGCTGGCCCTGGCCGCGCTGGCCGCCACCACTGTCTGCGGCGCGCTGCCGGCGCAGGCCGAGACCTGGCCGTCCAAGCCGATCCGCCTGATCGTGCCGTTTACCGCGGGCGGCAATACCGACATCGTGGCGCGCCTGGTCGCGCGCGAGCTGCAGAAGTCGCTGGGGCAGGCGGTGGTGGTGGACAACCGCCCGGGCGCCTCCGGCAACATCGGCGCCGACACCGTGGCCAAGTCCGCGCCGGACGGCTACACGCTGCTGGTGGGCACGGTCGGCACCAATGCCATCAACGCCAGCTTCTACCGCAAGATGCCCTACGACACCGTCAAGGACTTCACCGCGGTGGCGATGGTCGCCTCGGTGCCCAACATCCTGGTGGTCAACCCCGCGGTGCCGGCCAACAACGTCAAGGAGCTGACCCAGTACGTCAAGCGCGCCAACGGTGGCACCACCTTCGCCTCGTCCGGCACCGGCACCTCGATCCACCTCTCGGGCGAGCTGTACAAGGTCATGACGGGCGTGTCGATGGTGCACGTGCCCTACAAGGGCAGCGCGCCCGCGGTGACCGACCTGATGGGCGGCCAGGTGCAGCTGATGTTCGACAACGCGCCGACCTCGCTGCCGTTCGTCAAGGCCGGCAAGCTCAAGGCGCTGGCGGTCACCGGCGCGCACCGCATGAGCGCGCTGCCCAACGTGCCGACGATGGAAGAGGCCGGCCTGCCGGGCTTCGTCACCGGCTCGTGGTTCGGCGTGTTCGCGCCGGCCCGCACGCCGCGCGAGATCGTCACGCGCATGAGCGACATCATCATGGCCGCCTCCGCCCGGCCCGATTTCCGCGAAGCGCTGGTGACCGCCGGCGCCGACCCGGACCCCAAGCCGGCCGCCGAATTCCAGGCCTTCGCGCTGGCCGAGAAGGTGCGCTGGGAGAAGGTCGTCAAGGCCGCCGGCGTCTCGGTCGACGAGTAAGCCGGCGCAGGCGCCCGGCCAGCCGCGCCGGGCGCGCCACCCCACCGAGGAACCATCACCATGAGCAATCCAGCCCCCGCCACCCCGCGCCACGATGCCGCCGCGCTGCGCGACCTGGCGCAAGCCATGTTCGTGCGCGCCGGCATGCCGGACGCGCGCGCCGCCGACGTGGCCGACATCCTGATCGAGGCCGACCTGATGGGCCACGACACCCACGGCCTGCAGTTGCTGCCGACCTACCTGGCCGAGATCGAGAGCGGCAGCATGGCGGTCACGGAGGACTACGACGTCATCTCCGAGCGCGCCGCGGTCGCCACCTGGGACGGCAAGCGCCTGCCCGGCCCGTGGCTGACCCTGCGCGCCATGGAAAGCGCGATGGCGCGCGCGCGCGACTACGGCACCGGCACCGTCACCATCCGCCGCTCGCACCACATCGCCTGCCTGGCCGCCTACCTGGAGCGCGCCACGCGTGCCGGGCTGGTCATGCTGCTGTTCTCGTCGGCGCCGGGCGCGGCCACCGTGGCGCCGTTCGGCGGCACCCGCGCGGTGTTCTCGCCGAGCCCGCTGGCGGTGGGCTTTCCCACGCCGGAAGGCCCGGTGCTGATCGACGTCTCCACCTCCATCACCACCAACGGCCTGACCGGGCGCCTGTACAAGGAAGGCAAGCGCCTGCCGCATCCGTGGCTGATCGACGAGCACGGCAACCCCAGCGACGATCCGGCCGTGCTGTTCCCCCCGCACGCCGGCTCGATCCTGCCGCTGGGCGGGCTCGACGTGGGCCACAAGGGCTTCGCGCTGTCGCTGATGGTCGAAGCGCTGACCGCCGGCCTGACCGGCCACGGCCGCGACGACCCGGGCAAGCGCTGGGGCAATACCGTGTTCCTGCAGATCCTCGACCCGGCCGCGTTCGCCGGCGAGGAAGCCTTCGCCACGCAGATGGGATGGGTGGCGCGCGCCAGCACCGGCAACCCGCCGCGGCCCGGCGTGGACCGGGTCAGGCTGCCGGGGCAGGGCGCGCTCGAGCGCAAGGCGCGGCAGCTGCGCGAGGGCGTGGCGCTGAACCCGGCGATCCTGCCGCAGCTGGCGCCGTGGCTGGAGAAGTACGGCATGGCGGCGCCCGCGCCGCTGGCATGACGCCGGGGCGCTGGCCGGCGGCCGGCGCCGTGCGGTAAGCTCGCGGAATCCGGCATTCGCCTGCCATCGTCCGCCGCCATCCATGCAAGCTTTCAGCCTCGACCTGTTTCTCCGCCTTTTCTCCGGCCTGCTGTGCGGGGTCCTGCTCGGGCTGGACCGCAACCTGCACGGCAAGCCCGCCGGCGTGCGCACGCTGGGGCTGGTGTCGCTCGGCGGCGCGGCCGCCGTGTGCGTGGTGACGGTGTCGGGCCATCCGCCCGATGCCATGTCGCGCGTGCTGCAGGGCCTGCTGACCGGCATCGGCTTTCTGGGCGTGGGCGTGATCTCGCGCCACAGCAGCGACGACAAGCCCCAGGGCCTGACCACGGCGGCGGCGATCTGGCTGGCCGCCATCGTCGGCGCGGCGTGCGGGGCGGGCTACTACGCCATCGTGGCGGTCGCGCTGGCGCTGGGCCTGCTGCTGCTGCTGATCGGCGGGCGCTTCGAGCGCCTGCTGCACAAGCGCCTGCTGCACGACGAGGCGCTGCTGCGCGCCCGCAAGCGGCACCGCGACCTGGGCCGCGCGGGCCAGGACGGCAAGCAGGATGACCGGCAAGCGGGGCCGGGCAGCGGCAAGCATGCCGTGCCGCCCGGCCTGGACGAGAGCTGATACGCCGCGCGCGGGCGCTTCAGTGCTTCAGCGCGCCTGCGCGCTCAGCGCGGCCTCGATGCCGCGCACGCTTTCCACCAGCAGCGGGCGCACCGTTTCCAGCAGCATGGCGGCCGGCACGATGGCGGTGGGGCCGCTGCACGACAGCGTCATCGGCGGCAGGGCCAGGCCCGGGCGGAACGCGGCGGCGATGGAATTGATGTCGGGCAGCCATTCGCCGAACGACGTGGTGCAGCCCATGCGCCGCACTTCCGCGCGGCTGTTCGCCACGATGGCGTCGGCGCGCGCGCCGTCCAGGCCGTCATGGCGGCGGAAGGCGGCCAGCGCCTGTTTCCGCTCGGCCGGCGGCAGCGCCTCGAGGTAGGCGCGGCCGGCGGCGGTGGTCAGCCCGGAAATGCGCGTGCCCACCGCGACGCGCAGCGTCAGGTAAGACTCCGACTGGCAGTTCTCGTAGATCAGCATCTGCGCGCGGTCGCGCACGATCAGCGAGGTCACGCCCTGCGACAGGTCCGCCAGCGCCCGCATGAAGGGCCGCACCACTTCCAGCACGTCCACGCCCTGCTGCGCGGCGGGCGCCATCGCCAGCGCCGAGCTGCCGAGCTGGTACTTGGCCTGCTCGGCGTCCAGGCGCAGGTAGCCCAGCTCGGTCAGGGTATGGGTCAGGCGCGACACGGTCGACTTGGGCAGGCCGCAGCGCTGGGCCAGCTCGGCATTGCCCAGCCGCGTCTCGTAGCTGCGGAAGCAGGCCAGCACGTCGAGCCCGCGCGCCAGCGCGGTGACGAAATGCCGGTCTTCCTTGGGCTGGGCGCCGTCGTCGGGCGGCTGCTCCCCGCCGCCCGGGTTGTCCGGGTTGCCGGGGTTGTCCAGATTGTCCATGCGTGGGCCTTGGCGGGCGGGCGCGGACGCGGATCAGCCGGCCGACGCCAGCATCTCGCGCAGCTTTGCCTTGAGGATCTTGCCGGACGGCGCGGCCGGCAGGTGCTCCACGACGCGCACTTCGTGCGGCATCTTGTACGGCGACAGGCGCTCGCGCAGGAACGCGCGCAGCGCGGCCTGGTCCAGCGCCATGCCGGCGCGCACCTCGACGAAGGCGATGACTTCCTCGTTGCCCTCCACCGCGCGGCCCACCACGGCGGACTGCAGCACGGCGGGGAAGGCGTTGACCGATTGCTCGACTTCCTCCGGGTACACGTTGAAGCCGGAGTGGATGATGATCTCCTTGGAGCGGCCGACGATGGACACCGCGCCGTCGGCGTCGATGCGCGCCAGGTCCCCGGTATGCAGCCAGCCGTCGGCGTCGATCACCTGGGCGGTGAGGTCGGGGCGGCGGTAGTAGCCCTTCATCACGTTGGGGCCGCGCACCAGCAGCTCGCCGCTGCCGTCCGCCAGCGGGTCGCCCAGGCGGATCTCCACCTCGGGCACCACCGGGCCGACCGAGCAGTCGGTGCGCGGGGATTCCACGCGCGTCTGGCACACCGTGGGCGAGGTCTCGGTCATGCCGTAGCCGTTGTTCAGCACGATGCCGAAGGTGCTCTCGAAGGCGGACTTGAGCGAGGCCGTCAGCGGCGCGCCGCCGGACTGCGCCATGCGCAGCGCGGGCGCGCGCAGCGGCGTGGCCTGCGCGCGGCCCCATTCGATCAGCTTGGCGTACAGCGCCGGCACGCCGTGCAGCACGGTGAGCTGCTGCTCGGCCAGCGCCCGGGCCAGCGTCTCGGGGCGGAAGCGCGGCTCGTAGAACACCGTGGCGCCGTTGGAGAGCGGGCCCACCAGCAGCACCGACAAGCCGTACACGTGCGACATCGGCAGCACGCCGTAGACGCGGTCGCCCGGCTGCACGCGGCCCTGCATGCGGTTGGAGCGGCCGATGAACATCATGTTGGCGTGCGTGAGCATCACGCCCTTGGCCGCGCCGGTGGTGCCGGTGGTGTAGATCAGCGCGGCGACCTGGTCGCGCGCGGCCGGCTCGACCGGCTCGGGCACCGCCGCGGCGTTCACGGCGCCGACCAGCAGGCGGCCCACGTGCGGCCACTGCGCCTGCCGGGCGCCGCGCGCCAGGCCATGCTCGCGCGCCTCGGCGTGGGCGCCGTCCAGGTAGAGCGCCACGCGCGCGCCGGCGTGCTCGATGATGTTGTCGATCTCGCGCTGCGACAGGCGCGCGTTGACCGGCACCGCCCACGCGTCGAGCGAGCTCAGCGCCAGGATCAGCACCGCGCAGCCCACGCAGTTCTCGGTCACCAGCACCACGCGGTCGCCGCCGCCCACGCCCAGCTCCGCCAGCGCGCGGGCGGTGCCGGCGATGGCGCCGTCCAGCTCGCCATAGCGCAGCGAGCGCTCGGCATCGGCCAGCGCCACGCGCTCCGGATGGCTGCGCACCCACGGCGCGATGGTCTGGTGCAGGCGGGTGAAGCTGGAAGAGGGGACGTGGGAATCGGTTGCCGGCGCGGACGCGCCGGGCGTGGTGGTGCTGCTCATGAGTGTCTCCGGCAAGGCTTCCGGCGTGGCCGCCGGATTTGTTCGATGGCGGCAATACTCCCACCGAACGCCCTGGCCGTCAACTGCACCGTGGAATCACTGTTCTGCATTGCAGAACAGTGATCGAGGCGCGGATATCGGCACAGATATCTGCACGGATATCGGCACCCATATCGGCACGGATATCAGAAGCGGAAGCGCGCCACGCCGGCCGCCAGCCCCGCGGCCTGCTCGTCCAGGCTCGCCGCCTGCGCGGTCACGGCCTCCACCAGCGCCGCGTTCTGCCGGCTGGTCTGGTCGAGCTGGGCCACCGCCGCGCCCACCGCGCGCACGCCCTGCGCCTGCTCGTCGGCCACGCCGCACAGCCGCCCGGCCAGGACATGGCTCTGGCCCACCGCCTGCTCGATGCCGCCCATGGCGCTCACCACCTGCTGGCTCAACTGCGCGCCGCGCGCGATCTCGGCGGTGGCCTGGCCGATGGTGGCGCGGATCTCGCGCGCCGAGGCGGCGCTGCGCTGGGCCAGCCCGCGCACTTCCTCGGCCACCACCGCGAAGCCGCGCCCGGCCTCGCCCGCGCGGGCCGCCTCGACGGCCGCGTTGAGGGCCAGGATATTGGTCTGGAAGGCGATGCTCTCGATCACCGCCACCGTTTCCGCCACGCTGCGCGAATGCCCGTGCACGGCGTCCATGGCGCCGCTCATCTCGCTGACCACCGCCATGCCGGCGTCGGTGGCCTGGCGCGCCCGGCGCGCCATCTCGCTCGATTCCGTGGCCTGCTCGCGGGCCTGCCCGACCAGGGTGGCGAGGCGGGCCACGCTGTCGGTGGCGGCGGCCAGCGCGCTGGCCTGCAGCGCGGTGCGGCGCGACAGGTCCTGGTTGCCCGCGGCGATGCCTTCGCTGGTGGCGGCGATCTCGCCCGACGAGCGCCGGATGTCCGCCAGCACGCCGGCGAGCTGGTCGCGCATGCGGGCCAGCAGGCACATCAGGCTGCGGTCGTCGCCGCGGCGCAGCGGCACCGCCTGCCGCAGGTCGCCGGAGGCGATGCGGCTGGCGACCTGGGCCGCGTCCGCCGGCTCGCCGCCGAGCTGGGACAGCAACTGGCGCGCGGCAAACCAGGCCAGCGCCGCGGCCGCGGCCAGGCTGGCCAGCAGCATGGCCACCATCAGGCCCTGGGCGTGCAACTGGCTGGATGCCACCTCGGCCACGGTGTCGGCGGCCTGGCGCTCTTGCCGGGTGCGCGCGGCCTCGACCACGGTGGCGAGCTTCTGCAACTGCTCGCCGAGGAAATGGCCGTCCACGGAGACGGCGCTGTCGAACTGCAGCGCGTCGAGCGGCTGCTTGCGCAGCAGCGTCACGTAGCCGGCCAGCAGCCGGGCGGCGCTGTCGCGCTCCTTCTGCAGCGCGTCGGCCTGCGCCGGCGTGGCCGCGCGCACCACCGTGAGGGCCTGGTCGAGCCGCGCCAGGGCGTTGTCGATGTCGGCGACGGCGGTGTCGCGCTCGCTGCCGCTGGTGGCCATGGTCAGGGAAAGCTGGGCCCGCTCCAGCCGGGCCAGCGCCGACTGCGCGCGCTCGGCCGCGATGGCGCCCTGCATGTCGCGCTGGTAGAGGGTGTCGGTCATCTGCTTGACCGACACCAAGCTGAAGATGCCGGTCAGCCCGACCGCCGCGCCGAACGCGTAGACCAGCGCGAAGGCCACGCACAGGCGCGCCGCCAGCGGCAGCCGGCCCAGCCAGGCAGGCAGCCGCGGGCGCGCGCGGCGGGAGGAGGTGAATCGGACGGCTTGCAACACGGTGAGGAACTCCGATGGACCTGGCGGTCCGCACATACTGACCCTGGGTGTCGCCGTCCTGGGCCGCCGGAAGCGGGCGTGCGCCGGCGGCGACCTCGTTGTGCCGCGCATGCTGGAATACCGCCGTGACAAAACCATGACACCCTGGCCGGGCATTGGGGTAATGCCGGTTGTCATCGCCCTGTCACATGACTGACATGAAATACGCGTGCGTCGCACCGGTCCCCCCATATTTCTCCCGCATCGCCGCTCATTCGCCGCTCATTCGCCGCCTACCTGCCGCGTTTATCCCGCCACCGCTCACGTTTCGTCACGTCCGTCCGTTAATCCGTTCATGTCCAACGCTTCCTTCCTGGCGGGCGAACCCCTGCCGCGGCTGCGCTTGCCGCCGCTGCACGCTGTGTTCCAGCCCATCGTGGCGTTCGGCACCGGCGAGATCCTCGGCTACGAAGCGCTGGTGCGGGGCCCGTCCGACACGCCGCTGGCCATGCCCGACGCGCTGTTCCGCCTCGCCCGCAACGAGGCCGACACCGTGCAGATCGAGCTGGAGGCGGCGCGCACGGCGCTGGCCGCCTGCGCCGCGCTCGGCCTGGCGGGCAGCCTGTTCCTGAATTTCAGCACCATGGCGCTGCGCTACCTGCTGGCCGACGGCGGGCGCGCGCTGGAAGCGCTGGTGGCCGGCAAGATCGATCCCGCGCGCGTGGTGATCGAGGTCACCGAGCAGGCGCAGATCGAGCATGCCGAGCGCTTCGGGCAGGCCATGGGCGTGCTCCACGAGCTGGGCATGCAGTACGCGCTGGACGACTTCGGCAGCGGCCACGCCAACCTGGACCGCCTGATCCACCTGACGCCGCACTACGTCAAGCTGGACAAGTCGCTGGTGCGCGGCATCGGCACCAGCCCGCGGCGGCTGGAGATCGTGCGGACCATGCTGGCGCTGGCCAAGGCGCTGGGCGGCGCGGTCATCGCCGAAGGCATCGAGGACGCCGACGAGCTGGCGGTGCTGCGCGATCTCGGCGTGCCCTTCGGGCAGGGCTATTACCTGGGGCGGCCGGCGGCGCAGCCGGTCACCGCCGTCGCGCCGCAGGCGCGGCAGGCGCTGGTCTCCAAGCAGATCGCGGTGTTCCCGCAGACGGTGCGCTCGGCCCGCCCGGGCGTCGCGGCCGGCAAGCTGATGCGGCCCGCGCCGGCGGTGCGCGCCGGCACCACCAACAACGCGCTGCTGGACCTGTTCCACGCGCGGCCCGGCCTGCACGCGGTGGCCGTGGTCAACGACGACGGCACGCCGCTGGCCATCGTCAACCGGCATTATTTCCTCGACCGCTTCACGGCGCCGTTCCACCGCGAGCTGTACGGCAAGAAGGACTGCATGGCGATGGCCAGCCGCGCGCCGCTGTGCTTCGACAAGGGCGCCGGCATCGACGAGATGGCGCAGGCGCTGTCGGGCGAGGACCAGCGCCCGCTGGCCGACGGCTTCATCGTCACCGACCACGGGCGCTACGCGGGCCTGGGCACCGGCGCCGACCTGATCCGCGCGGTCACCGAGATCCGCATGGAGGCGGCGCGCTATGCCAACCCGCTGACCTTCCTGCCCGGCAACATGCCGCTGAACCGCCATATCGACCGCCTGCTCGACGCCGGCGCCGAGTTCCACGCCTGCTATGTCGACCTGAACCACTTCAAGCCCTACAACGACCAGTACGGCTACTGGAAGGGCGACGAAATGCTCAAGGGCGCGGCCGCCTTCCTGGCGCAGGCCTGCGATCCGGCCCGCGATTTCCTCGGCCACGTCGGCGGCGACGATTTCCTGGTGCTGTACCAGAGCCCCGACTGGGAAACCCGCACGCGCACCGCCATCGCGCAATTCAATCGGGCCGCGCGCGAGCTGTACAGCAGCGCCGACCGCGCGGCCGGCGGCATCCACGGCGAAGACCGCCTCGGCCAGCGCACCTTCTTCCCCACCGTGAGCATGGCCGCCGGCGCGGTGCGGGTGGGCGCGCGGCCCGCCGCCGGGACGGCCGGCGCGCGGCGCCTGGACAGCAGCCATATCGGCGCCGCCGCGGCCACCGCCAAGCGCGAGGCCAAGAAGGCCAGCAGCGGCTTTGTCGTGATCGACCTGCGCGAGCTCGCGCGCGAGGGGCGGCTGCGCCCCTGAGCCGCGCTCGCGGGCCGGCTCAGAGGCCGCGCCGCCGCGCGCGCGCGCCCATCGCGGCCGCCGTTTCCTCCAGGCGGTACCCCTGCCCGTAGACCACCGCCAGCACCACCCCGTTGCCCGGATGCAGCGCCAGCGTGCGGCGCAGGCGCGAGACCAGGTTCGCCAGCGCGCGCGAGCCCGGCGGCAGCGCATAGCCCCAGATCGCCTGCTCGATCTGCGCATGTGGCATCACGCGCCCGGCGCCCGAGAACAGCAGCGCGGCGAGGTCGAATTCCTTGGGCGTGAGCGGCACGCGCTGGCCGCGGAAGATGGCGCGGTGCGACAGGCAGTCCAGCGTATAGGGGCCCAGCGAGATGGCCGCGCCCGCGGCCGGCTCGCGGGCGCCGGTGCGGCGGCGCAGCGCATGCAGCCGCGCCACCAGTTCGCGCGCGCGCAGCGGGCGGATCATGTAGTCGTCGGCGCCGGCCTGCAGGGTGTTGACGACCGAGTCCTCGTCGCGCCGGTCGGACAGCACCATCACCGGCAGCTCGCCGCTCCACGCCGCGCGTACCGCGCGCACCGCCTGCACCGCGGGCATGTCGGCCAGTTCATGGTCGATCAGCACCACGTCGTAGCCCGAGCGGTCGATGCGCTGGAACAGATCCCGGCTGGCGTGGTAGGTGTGGCAGTACAGGCCGGCGCGGACCAGGGAGTCCGAAAGGGCCTCGGCCTGGACCGAGCGGTCCGCGAGCAGTGCGATCTTCATGGGGAGATATCCAACTGGCGTTCGGGCAAATGGCGGGCCGGCGCGCGCACCGGCCGCCCGGCCAGACGGGCAGCCATGCGCAGGAAGGGGCTGGAGGGGGCCTGTCCCGCAAGGCGATGCGGGCAGCATAGTGCGCGGCGGCGGCGATATCGCTCGGAGTAGTCCGCAAGCTCAGGCAGAGCATTCCCAAAATGGCCGGCGACTCATCTTGCACGGTCCGGGAGCCGGCATGCGGACCGGCCGGCGGCGGCCGGGATTGCGGCGCCGCCGGTACAGGATTTGTCCGAAGTTGGCGCCCGGTGTTATCCACAGGATATGTGGATAAAAGGTGTCCGCGCCGGGCGCGCGGCCAATGGCGGCGGCCCTGCGTCGGTCTGATTAAATTTTAGGCAGGCCGCTGCGGGACCCCTCGCCACCCCTCCCGCGCCGGCGCGAAGGCACGCCCGGCGGCAACCGCCAGGCGGCGGTCGCGGCAGGGACCGAGGGGAGGGGGACGGGAGGAGGACGGTGGGGCGGGGCGGCTCAGAACGCCGAGATCGGCCGTCCGGTCAGCGGGTAGTTGGGATCGTTGTAGCCATGCGTGGAGGCATGTCCCGGGCGCACCAGGTCGTCCACCATCGCTTCTTCCGCGGCCGACAGCGTCACGCCCACGGCGCCGAAATAATCCTCGAACTGCGCCAGCGTGCGCGGCCCGGCGATCACCGAGCTGACGATGGGGTTGGCCAGCACCCAGGCCGTGGCGAACTGCCCGAGCTGCAGCCCGCGGCCGTCGGCATGCTGCTTGAGCGTCTGCGCGATGACCAGCGATTCCTCGCGGAACTCGGTTTCCATCATGCGGCGGTCGGCGCGCCCCGCGCGCGAATCCTGCGGCGGCTGCTGGCCGGGCAGGTACTTGCCGGTCAGCACGCCGCGCGCGATCGGGCTGTAGGGCACCACGCCCAGGCCGAAATGCTGGCAGGCCGGCAGGATCTCCACTTCGGGCATGCGGTTGAGCAGGTTGTAGTAGGGCTGGCAGGCCACCGGGCGCGGCACGCCGAGCTGGTCGCACAGGCGCGCGATCTCGGCGATGCGCCAGCCGCGGAAGTTGGACACGGCCCAGTAGCGGATCTTGCCCGCGCGCACCAGGTCGCCCATCGCGCGCACCGGCTCTTCCAGGTTCTCGCCGGGGAAGTCGCGGTGCAGGTAGAGGATGTCGAGGTAGTCGGTGGCCAGGCGGGCCAGGCTGTCTTCCACCTCGCGCAGGATCCAGGTGCGCGAGTAGTGCGAGCGGTTGGGCGCGGCGTGCATCGGGTTGCCGAGCTTGCTGGCGAGGATCCAGTCGTGCCGGTCGGCGGCCAGCAGCCTGCCCACCATGCGCTCGGAGCCGCCCTTGCTGTAGACGTCGGCGGTGTCGATGAAGTTGACGCCATGCGCGCGGGCGCTGTCGACGATGCGGCCGGCTTCGGCCTCGTCGGTCTGGTCGGCGAACATCATGGTGCCGAGGCACAGGGCCGATACCTTCAGGTTGCTGGCGCCCAGGCGCCGGTATTCCATCTTGAACTCTGACATTGCGGTCTTCCTTGACGATGCGGGGCTGCGGCGGAACGAAAAACGCTACAGCTTAACGCTTGCCGCGAAATCCTGCCGCGCCTATGCCAGAATGGCGGGCATTGTGATCCGTCGCCGGCAGGCGACACCCGCGAGGTCCCCAACGGTCATGCCCAGTCCCTCCCTGATTGCCGTGATCGTGCTGGCCTTCCACCTGCTCGGCATCCTCGCGGCCCTGCATGCGGTGATGACGGTGCGCACGGCGCCGGGCGCCATCGCGTGGGCGGGCTCGCTGGTGATGATGCCGTACTTCACGCTGGTGCCCTACCTGATCCTGGGCAGCAGCAACTTCGCCGGCTACGTCAACGCGCGCCGCTTCAACAACGACCGCCTGCGCGAGGTCACGCACGACATGGACGCCGGCGAGCGCGCCGCGCGCGACGCCTGCGTGGTGCACGAGCCCGAGCAGGCCTGCCTGCGCGCCTTGCCGCGCCTGACCGGCATGCCGTGCCTGGCCAACAACGCGGTGCGCCTGCTGGTCAACGGCGAGGACACCTTCGCGGCGATCTTCGCCGCCATCGCCGCCGCGCGGCAGGTGGTGATCGTGCAGTTCTTCATCGTCCACGACGACGAGCTCGGCCGGCGCCTGCAGGACCTGCTGTGCGAGCGCGCGGCCGCCGGCGTGAAGGTGTATTTCCTCTACGACAGCATCGGCTCGCACGCGCTGCCCGGGCACTACGTGAAGCGGCTGCACGCCGGCGGCGTGGAGGCGCGCGCGTTCGCCACGCGGCGCGGCTTCGTCAACCGCTTCCAGCTCAATTTCCGCAACCACCGCAAGCTGGTGATCGTGGACGGCGCCTGCGCGTTTACCGGCGGGCACAACGTCGGCAACGAATACCTTGGCCTGAAGCCGCCGCTGGCGCCGTGGCGCGACACCCATATCGAGATCCGCGGCAGCGCCGTGCTGGACCTGCAGATGGTGTTCGCCGAGGACTGGTACTGGGCCGCGCGCGAGGTGCCGATGCTGCTGCCGCCGCCGGCCGCGCCCGCCGGCGGCATGACCTGCCAGGTGGTGCCGTCGGGGCCGGCCGACGCGCAGGAAACCTGCTCGCTGTTCTTCGTCGAGGCGATCCAGGCGGCGCGCCGGCGGGTGTGGATCACCAGCCCGTACTTCGTGCCCGACGAGGCCGTGTTCGCGGTGCTGCGCCTGGCCGTGCTGCGCGGCGTGGACGTGCGCATCCTGCTGCCGGCGCGCCCGGACCACCTGGTGGTGTTCGCGGCCTCCACGCTGTACGCCTACCAGGCCATCTGCGCGGGCGTGAAGATCTACCGCTACCAGCCGGGCTTCCTGCACCAGAAGGTGATCCTGATCGACGACGAGGCCGCCGCGGTGGGCAGCGCCAACCTCGACAACCGCTCGTTCCGCCTGAACTTCGAGCTGATGGTGATGACCGCGGACCGCGGCTTTGCCGCCGGCGTGGCCGCCATGCTCGAAGACGATTTCGCCCAGGCGCGCCGCATCGGCCGCGACGAGTACCTGGGCGGCCCGCGCCTGCGCCGCGTGGCGATGCACGTGGCGACCCTGTTCGCGCCGATCCTGTAGCTGTCCTGCAGCCGCCCGCGCCGCTAGATATCCCCCTGCGGCACCTGCCGCGGCCCGGCGGTGGGCCAGTCGCGGCGCATGATGATGTAGGTGAACGACGTCGACCAGCCGATCAGGATCAGGCCCACCAGCGGCTCGATGCTGGCGATCAGGCGCGTCGCGCCCACCGGCGAGATGTCGCCCAGGCTCTGCGTGGTGTAGGTCTCCAGCGAGAAGTAGATGTAGGTGATGGGCTGGACCGGCTGGGGCCCGCCCAGGCCGCCGAGGCCGAGCACGTGGCCGGCCACCCAGTAGCCGCCGCCGAACACGATGGCTTCCACGCAGTGGGCCACGATGATGCACACGATCAGCACGCCCACGTTGACGCGCCCGGACCAGCGGTGCGGGCTCATCGCCGACAGGAGCCGCAGCGCTTCGTAGTGGATGACGACCACTATCACCGTGAGCACGCTGGCGCAGAGCAGCGCCAGAAGATCGTGGGAGCTGAATTGCATCGGTCTGTCCTCATGTTGCCCTGCAATAGGCATAGTGACCGCCGCGCGCGCCCGGGCGTTCCGCCGGCGCGCGTATCAGTGCCGTCACAAACTGCCTGGAATGTAACGGCGGATCACGCGGATTGCCAGTACGCGGCATGGCGCGGCGCGGCGGAGTGGCGAAACGGTGGCGTGGCCGTGGGAAGGCCAGGGAGGGCGGGGGGCCGGCCGGGTCTGACCGCGGGACTATTCGAATTCGACGTAGATCTCGCCGCGCGGGCCGTCGTAGCCCAGGCGCGGCACCTTGCCGTGCTCGCGGCTGGTGCGCGCCAGCGCGCGCAGCTCGGCCTGGCGGCCGGGTTCGCGCAGGTTGCGGCGCGCGCCGGTGCTGATCTCGCTGGGGCCGCATTGCGGATTGTTGCAGCCGTACAGCACCCATTGCCCGTAGCTGCCGTGGCGGGGACGCGCCTCGGCCGGGTTGCCGCACAGGGGACACACGTCTTGTTGTCTTCGGGTCATTGCCGGGTCCCGCGCGCCAGGGCGCATTGGCTCGATGACATGGAATCCCCAGTCTGCGCAGTTCGGCGGTTCAAGGCTTCCCCCCTTGAGAGGGGGAAGCCGGGCCCCGGCGCGGCAGCGGGCGCGTTCATGCGGTGTGCAGCAACAGCGCCACCGGCAGCATGGCCAGCACTTCTTCGAGCGGCAGCCGTCCGGCGCGCGCCAGCAGCGGCCGGCCGGTCAGCGCGTCCACCCAGCGGCTGTCCTCGCCGAGCCCGGTGTGCAGCTCGGTGCCGCGCCATTGCGCGGGCGGCACATGCGGCACATCGGCATGGCACAGGCGGGCCGCCAGGCGCGTGCCGACCGCCAGCGCCCGCACTTGACCGTGGCTGCGCGCGCCCGCGATGGCATGCGCCGCCAGCGGGCCGGCCACGGTGGCGGGGCGGTAGCCGCCCTCGGCGAACAGCGCGGCATGCGCGCGGCGCGCGGCCAGCACCGCGCGGATCAGCTGCAGCTTGAGGCGGCCGTCCTGCCAGCCGGCCAGCCACGCGGGCCAGCCGGCCGTGTCGGCCAGCGCGGCGCGCAGCTTGCCGAACGCCACCGGGCGGCGGTTGTCCGGGTCCACCAGGCTCAGGTCCCAGTCCTCGGTGCCCTGGTAGCGGTCCGGCACTCCGGGCGCGGTGAGCTGGAGCAGCACCTGCGTCAGGCTGTTGAGCGCGCCCGGCACGGCGATGCGGCGCGCGAAGGCGGCGATGCCGGCCAGCACGCTGGCGCCGCCGCCGCGGCCCAGCGCCGCCAGGAAGTCCGCGCAGCCCTGCTCGTAGGGCGCGTCGGGGCTGGTCCAGCTGCCGTGCCGCTTGGCTTCGCGGATCGACTTGCGCTGCCATGCCTGCACGCGCTCCAGCACGGCGGCCACGCCGCCGGGATCGGCGGGATCGGCGGGATCGGCGGGGTTGGCGGGATCGGCGGGATCGGCGGGATCGGCGGGATCGAGCGCCGCGGGCCACGCGCCGACGAGGGTCTGGTAAAGCATCAGGCGGTCGGCGCCGTCCGGCGCGCGCGGCAGGCCCGCCAGCAGCGGTTCGCACGCGCGTTCCCATTCGTCCACCGCCCGCGTCCATTCGCCGGGCAGCTCGCTCAGCACGGCCAGGCGCATGCGCGCGTCCTCTCCGCGCTTGTGGTCGTGGGTGGCGGTGGCCAGCATGGCGCGCGGCCACGCTTGCGCGCGCCCGGCCAGGCCGGCGTGGAATTCGTCCGGCGAGAGGGCCAGCACGGACGGGTCGCTGCCCACCTCGTTGCGCGACAGCAGGCGGCCGTAGCGGTAGAACACCGTGTCCTCGGCGGCCTTGGCGGCCAGCGGCGGCATCAGTTGCTGCACGCGCGTGCGGGCCTCGCGCAGCACCGTGCTGTCGCCGGCCGGGTCGGCCAGCCACGACAGCAGCTGCTCCAGCGCGGGCCGGTCGGTGGCGGCCAGCGTGGCGCGCGCGGCGGCGGCGGCCCGCGCCAGCACGGCCGGGTCCTCCGGCGCGCGCGCGCGCTCGCTGAAGTAGGTGCGGTAGACCGGCAGCGGCACCAGCAGCGCGGCCAGCGCGCGGCGCAGGCTGGCCAGCGTGAAGTCGCGGGTGGCGGGCTCGGCGCGCGCGCAGGCGTGCAGGCGGCGGCTCGCGCCTTCGTACTCGGTCACCAGGTGATGGGACAGCATATCGGCGCGCGCGGCCAGCACCTGCTCGCGAAAGCCCTGCGCCTGGCCGGTGGTGCGCCGCCACAGCGCGTCCAGCGCGGCGGTGCCGTCGCCGTCATGGAGCACGGCGGATACCGCATCCATGAAGTCATAGCCGGTGGTGCCGTCCACCAGCCAGTCGGCGTGCACGGCTTCGCCGGGCGCCAGGATCTTTTCGACCACCAGCCACGGGCATTGCAGCGCGCGCCCCGCGGGCCGCTCGGGCGCGAGCGCGGTGAGCTGCGCGCGCAGGCGCTGGCAGTACGCGGCCGGGTCGGCCAGGCCGTCCACGTGGTCAACCCGCACGCCGTCGATCCAGCCCTCGCGGAACAGGCGGAAGACCAGCGCATGCACCGCGTCGAACACCGGCGGCTGCTCCACCCGCATGCCGACCAGGTCGCTGACCTCGAAGAAGCGCCGCCAGTTCAGCTCGTCGGCCGCGGCGGGCCACCACGCCAGGCGGTAGTGCTGCTGCTCCAGCAGTTCGTGCAGGCGCGCGCGGCCGGCCGGCTCGCGCGCGTCGAACAGCGCGGGCAGGCCGCAGGCGGCGCCGTCGACGGTGTCCTCGGCCAGCGGCAGCGTCTGGCCGCTGTGGCACAGCACCGGCTGGCCGGCGGCCGCGTTGAAGCGCACCGTCAGCTCGCCGGCGCACAAGGTGTCCCAGTACGGCTTGTCCAGCACCGGCAGCAGCACGCGGCCGTGCAGGTCGGGGTCGGGCGAGTGCCAGTCGATGTCGAAATGATGGGCGTAGGCGCTTTCCGCGCCGCGCGCCAGCACGTCGCGCCACCACGGGTTGTGCTCGGCGCTGGCGGCCATGTGGTTGGGCACGATGTCGAGCACCAGCCCCAGGCCGTGCTCGCGCGCGCGCCCGGCCAGGTGGTAGAAGCCCTCTTCGCCGCCCAGCTCGGGATTGATCGCGCGGTAGTCGGTCACGTCGTAACCGTGCGTGGAGCCCGGGCGCGCGGCGAACACCGGCGACAGGTAGAGATGGCTGACGCCGAGCGCGGCGTAGTAGCCGGCCTGCTCCGCCGCGTGCGCGAAGGTGAAGCCGGCATGCAGTTGCAGTCGCGCCGTGGCGCGCGGCGGCAGGCAAGGCTGGGACATTCAGTGTTTCTCCGGGAGCGGTGGCCGCGCGGGCGCGGCGGGGTGGCGCGCGTCGCCGCGTAACGCGGCGATGCGCCGGCGTACCGGGGCGAGCTCGGGCAGCGTGCGCACGTCGGCGTCGAGCCGCCGCTGCCAGTTGGGATGGCCGCTCACGGTGCCGGGCAGGTTGGGCTGCTCGCGCGCGCCCAGCAGGTCCTCCACCGGCACCAGCCGCAACGGCGTGGCGGCGCGGCCGAGCCACGCCAGCACGGCGTCGAGCGGGGCGTCGTCGGGCGCCGGCTCGGGCCCGCCGGCCAGCCCCGCGGCGGCCAGCGCCTGCCACAGCGCGGTGCGCTCGCGCGCGCGCGCCACCAGCGCGCCGGTTTCGGTCTCGCCCGCGCCGAGCTGGCCCAGCCGCGCGCGCCAGGCGATGTCGCGCCCGGCCCACCAGCCCGCCACGGTGGGCAGGTCGTGGGTGGTGGTGGTGGCCACCGCCTCGGCGGGCCAGCGCTCGGGCGGCAGGAAGTCCGCCACGGCCGGCGCCGCGCCGCGCCGGGCCGGCGGGAGGGAAGGGGGAACGGCAGGCGGCGCGGCCGCGCGCTCGAACCACAGCACGTCGATGCCCAGCATGCCGCGCGCGGCGAGGCTGTCGTTGAAGCTGGCCGGCACCGTGCCGAGGTTCTCGCCGATGATGATGGCGCGGTGGCGCCACGATTCCAGCGCGATCAGCCGCAGCAGGTCCTGCAGCGGAAAGCGCAGGTAGGCGCCGGCCGTGGGCGGCGCGCCGTCGGGCACCAGCCACATGCGCGCCAGCCCCAGCGCGTGGTCGATGCGCAGGCCGCCCACCGCGCCCAGGTTGGCGCGCAGCATCTCGATGAAGGCGCCGAAGCCGTGCCGGCGCAGCGCGCGCGGCGAGAACACCGAGACGCCCCAGCCCTGGCCGAGCGGGTTGTACAGGTCGGGCGGCGCGCCCGCGCTCACGCCCGCCAGCATCTCGGCCTGGCGCGCCCAGGCATGGCTGCCGCCGCCGTCGGTGCCGACCGCCAGGTCCGCCACCACGCCGATCGCCATGCCGGCCGCGCGCGCGCGGCGCTGCGCGCCGGCCAGCCCGTCGGCGGCCAGCCATTGCAGGAAGGCGTGGTAGCTCACCGCGTCGGCGTGGCTGCCGGCGAAGGCTTCCACCGCGGCCGCATCGGGCGTGTGCCGGGTGACCGGCCACTGGCGCCAGTCGGCCGCGGCGGCGGCCTCCGCGGGGCTGCCGGCGGCCGCCAGGTGGTGGGCCTGCAGCGCCTCGAAGCGCGCGTGCGCCTCCAGCGCCGCGCCGCCCTGCTGGCGGAACGCGCGGCATGCCTCGGCCGCGCGCGCCGGCAGCAGCCGGGCGCGCTGCTGCCACAGCCATTGCAGGATGGCATTGCGCGCCGCGGCCAGCGCGGGCCAGTCGATTTCCGTGCGCGCTTCCAGCGCCTGCATGGTGTTGCCCAGGCCGAGCGCGGCGATGGCCTGGTTCACCGCCTCCTGGCCGAAGGCCGCGGCGGGGTCGGCATAGAGCGGGTTGAGGAACAGGCGGCTGGACGGCGAGTATGGGCTGTAGCGTTCCGGCAGCGCGCCAAAGCCGGCATGCAGCGGGTTGATGGCGACCGCGTCGGCGCCGGCGCCGGCGGCGGCCTCGCAGCATTCGGCCAGCGTGGTCAGGTCGCCCAGGCCGGTGGCCGCGCCGCGCCGCAGCGAATACAACTGCGCCGACAGGCCCCACGGCCGCTGGCCGCCGGCGGCGGCGCGCGCGCGCAGCGCGTCGGCCACGCCGAAGCAGCGTGCCGGCGCCACCGCCAGCGTCACCTCGGCGTCGCCGAGCAGCAGCCGGTGATAGCCGATGGCATCCACCGCCGGCAGGCGCATGCCGCCGCCGGCATGGCGCCGCGCGGTGCCGGTGACCACGCTGCCGTCCTCGAGTTCGAGCCGGTAGGCCTGCTGGGTGAGCGTGTGCACGAGCGGCACGATGACGGGCCGGCCCCGGTCCACCGTCAGCAGCGGCGGCAGCGCCAGCGCGGCGTCTTCGGCCGCCAGCTGCGCGCGCGAGGCTTCGCACTGGCCGACGGTGGCGCCCTCCAGGCCGAAGGTGGCGAGGATGGCGCGCAGCACGTCGGGTTCGACTTCGCGCGCGCGGCCCTGCGCGTCTTCCCAGTGCACCATCAGTCCGGCGCGGTCGGCCAGGGTGTGCAGCGCCTGCACGGCGGCGTCGGCCGGGCGGGCGGCGCGGGCGGCGGGGTTGGCCGGGCCGGCGGGAACTTGCCTTGGGTGGGGATCGGAGTCCATGCGGGTTTCGCTGAGGTGGCTAGGGTTGCGCGGCGCCCGGCGCGGCGCCGTCGAGGCAGGCGATGGCGCTGGCCGGCAGCAAGGTGCCGCCGGCCAGCGCCTGCATGGCGCCTTCCCGGCTCTGCGCCAGCAGCCGCTCGGGGATCGCGGCGGGCAGGCCCGGCAGCACGGACGGCGCCGGCGCGTCGCCGAAGTTGATCCAGATCGTCAGCAGCGCGCCGTCGCCGAGGCGCCAGCTGGCGGCCAGCGCGCGCTCGCCGAGGATGCGCACGCCCGCGCTGGCGCTGCCGGCCAGCCGCGGCGCCAGTTCGCGCCGGCGCGCGGCCAGCAGCGCGCGGTAGTACTGGCTCCAGGCGTTGTCGCCTTCGAGCGGCGGGCGCGAAGCCTCGAAGGTGGCGGGGTCGTTGGGGTCCGGGATCAGTGCCGCGCGCGCGGGGTCGGCAAATGCCGCCACCGCGCCGAACTCGCGCCGGCGGCCTTCGCGCACCGCCTCGGCCAGCGCCGGCGGGTGGCTGGTGAAATACAGGAAGGGCGTGGCGGCGCCGTATTCCTCGCCCATGAAGACCAGCGGCACCTGCGGGCACAGCAGCTGCAGCAGCACCGCCGCGCGCAGCGCGTCCTCGCCGGCCAGGCTGGCCAGGCGCTCGCCCAGCGCGCGGTTGCCGGTCTGGTCGTGGTTCTGCAGGAACAGCACGAAGGCGGTCGGCGGCAGCGCGGCGCTGGGCTGGCCGCGGCGCCCCGGCCGGCCGGGGCGGCTGCGCGTGGGCGAGGTCTCGCCCTGGTAGGCGAAGCCTTCGGCCAGCACGCGCGCCAGGTGGTCCAGCGCGGCGGCGTGCGGGGTGTCGGCGCCAGGCCACCGCGCGCCGCCGGCGGGCGCGGCGTAGTCGCCGTAGTCGCCGTAGTAGCCGTCCTGCTCGCCGGTCAGCAGCACGTGCAGCGCATGGTGGCCGTCGTCGTTCCACTGCGCGTCGTAGCCGGCGGCGAGCAGGCCGGCATCGTTGTCGTCGTTTTCCAGCACCAGGTGGATGTGGCGCGCCGGATGGCGCGCGCGGATCTCGCCGGCCAGCTCGGGCAGCCAGCCTTCGTCGGCGATGGCGTGCACGGCGTCCAGGCGCAGGCCGTCGAAACGGAAATCGTCCAGCCAGTACAGCGCGTTCTCGGTGAAGAAGCGGCGCACCTCGGGCCGGCGGAAATCGATGGCCGGGCCCCACGGCGTGCGCACGTCGTCGCGGAAGAAGGCGCCGGCGTACTGGGGCAGGAAATTGCCTTCCGGCCCGAAATGGTTGTAGACCACGTCGAGCAGCACCATCATGCCCAGGCCGTGGGCGCAGTCCACCAGCGCGCGCAGTTCGTCCGGGGTGCCGTAGCTGGATTCCGGCGCGAACGGCAGCACGCCGTCGTAGCCCCAGTTGCGCCCGCCGGGAAACTCCGCCAGCGGCATCAGCTCGACCGCCGTGAAGCCGAGCGCGGCCAGGCGCGGCAACTGGCGCGCCGCGCCGGCATAGCCGCCGCACAGGCCCACGTGCATTTCGTAGATCACCGCTTCCGGCCAGGGCCGGCCGAGCCAGAACGGGTGGCACCAGGCGTAGGCGGCCGGGTCGCACAGCAGGCTGGCGCCGTCCACGTCGGCGGCCTGCGCGCGCGCGGCGGGGTCGGGCACGATGGTGCCGTCGTCGAGGCGGAACCAGTAGCGCGCGCCGGGGCAGCAGGGCACGACGGCTTCCAGCCAGCCTTCGCCCGGCCCGGGATCGTCCTTGGGCGGGCACATCGGCACCGGGCCCATGCCGGCGATTTCCAGGCGGATGGCCTGGCCGGCGGCGGCGGCGCCGGGCGCCCACAGGCGGAAGCGCGTGCGCCCGTCGTCGAGCCGGCAAGGCCCGAACGACGGCACCGGCGGTGATGTCGACTGAGATGGCAAGGCGTTCATGATGCGGCCTCCTTCGGTGGCCGTTGCGGCTTGGGTGGCTAGCGCCATTGCGGGTCCGGTGCGTGTGCCGGGCCGCCCGCGTCCGGGCGCGCCGCCAGCAGCAGCACCACCGAGTGGGCCGGCACGCGCACCGTGGGCGTGCCGGCGGGTTCTTCCGGGGCGCCGGGCCGGCTGCTGTCGAGCAGCACGCGCCAGTCCTGGCGCGGCTGCGGCATGCTGAAATCGGCGTCCTCTGCGCCGGCGTTGAGCAACAGCAGGGTGACCTGGGCGTGGCCGCCCGGCGCGGCGGCCGCGCGCTGCAGCGCCAGCGTGCGGGCCTCGCCGCTGGACCACTGCTCGGGCGTGAGCGGCTCGCCGCCGGTGTCGAACCAGGCGATGTCGGGCAGGCCCGGCTCGACTTCGTGCCGGCCGTGCGCGAAGCGGGTCTGGGCAAACGCGTGCAGGCGCCGGCGCAGCGCCAGCAGGCGGCTGGCGAACGCGGTCATGGCGCGCCCGGCGTCGCTGTCGGCGTGTTCCCAGTCGAGCCAGGACAGCTCGCTGTCCTGGCAATAGGCATTGTTGTTGCCGTGCTGGCTGCGGCACCATTCGTCGCCGGCGGTGAGCATCGGCGTGCCGTGCGAGAGCAGCAGCGTGGCCATCAGCGCGCGCGCCACGCGGCCGCGCGTCTCCAGGATGGCGGGGTCGTCGGTGGGGCCTTCGACGCTGCCGTCCGGGCTCCAGTTGGCGCTGGCGTTGTCGTCGGTGCCGTCGCGGTTGTCCTCGCCGTTGGCCTCGTTGTGCTTGCCGCTGTAGCTGACCAGGTCGGCCAGCGTGAAGCCGTCGTGCGCGGTGATGAAATTGACCGAGGCCCAGGGCTTGCGGTGGCGCCGGTCGAACAGGTCGGCCGAGCCGGCCAGGCGCGCGGCGAGGTCGCCGCGCTGGCCCGCGTCGCCGCGCCAGAAGCGGCGCGCGGTGTCGCGGAACTTGTCGTTCCACTCGGCGAAACCGGGCGGGTGGTTGCCGACCTGGTAGCCGCCCGGGCCCAGGTCCCACGGCTCGGAAATCAGCTTGACGCGCGACAGCACCGGGTCCTGCAGGATGGCGTCGAAGAAGCCCGCGCCGGGGTCGAAGCCGGTGCCCTCGCGGCCCAGCGTGCTGCCCAGGTCGAAGCGGAAGCCGTCCACGTGGAAGCACTCCACCCAGTAGCGCAGCGAGTCCATCACCATCTGCAGCACGCGCGGGTGCGAGGTGTTGAGCGTGTTGCCGCAGCCGGTGTCGTTGATGTAGTGGCGCTCGTCGCCGGGCATGAGGCGGTAGTAGCTGGCGTTGTCCAGGCCGCGCCACGACACGGTGGGTCCCAGCTCGTTGCCTTCGCAGGTGTGGTTGTAGACCACGTCGAGGATGACCTCCAGGCCTGCCGCGTGCAGGCGCCGCACCGCCACCTTGAATTCGCTCAGGTGGCCGTTGCCGAGGTAGGCCGGCTCCGGCGCGAAGTACGACATGGTGTTGTAGCCCCAGTAGTTGCGCAGCCCGCGCTCCAGCAGGAAACGGTCCTGCAGGAAGGCATGCACCGGCAGCAGCTCCACGGTGGTCACGCCCAGCGCCTTGAGGTGGTCGATGAAGCGCGGGTCGCACAGCGCGGCGAAGGTGCCGCGCGTGTGCGGCAGCAGGTCGTGGCGCAGCATCGACAGCCCGCGCGGATGCACCTCGTAGATCACGGTCTGTTCCCACGGCACCGCCGGCGGGCGGTCGTCGCCCCAGTGGAAGCTGGCGTCGACCACCACGCCCTTGGGCATGGTGGGCGCGCTGTCGCGGCGGTCGGGCGTGAGGTCGGCGCGCGCGCTTTGCAGACGGTAGCCGAACAGCGCGTCGGACCAGCGCACCGGGCCGCTGAGCAGGCGCGCATAGGGATCGAGCAGCAGCTTGTGCGGGTTGAAGCGGTGGCCGTGGGCGGGCTCGTAGGGGCCGAAGGCGCGGTAGCCGTACACCGTGCCGAGCGCCGCCTGCGGCAGGTAGCCGTGCCAGATCTCGTCGGTGCATTCGGGCAGCGTCAGGCGCGCCAGCTCCTTGCGGCCGTTGTCGGAGAACAGGCACAGGTCGATGCGGCTGGCATTGGCGGAGAACACGGCGAAGTTGATGCCGAGTCCGTCCCAGTGCGCGCCCAGCGGGTAGGGCTTGCCGGGCAGCATGCGGGTGGCGGGGGCGAGGGGCAAGGTCAGGCTCCAGGGTCGGCGTAGCGCAGCACCAGCGTGGCCAGCGGCGGGATGGTGAGGACGAGCGAGGCGGGCTGCCCGTGCGAAGGTTCGTCGGCGGCCGGCACCTCGCCGCCGTTGCCGACGTTGCTGCCGCCATAGCAGGCCGCGTCGGTGTTCAGGCATTCCAGCCAGCGTCCGGCGAAGGGCACGCCCAGGCGGTAGCCGTGGCGCACCACGGGCGTCATGTTGACCACCGCCAGCACCACGTCGCGGCTGCCCGGCGCGGCGCGGCGCAGGTAGGCGAACACGCTGTTGCGGCTGTCGTCGCCCACCACCCAGCTGAAGCCTTCGGGGCGGTGGTCCAGCGCGTGCAGCGCCGGCAGCGCGCGGTGCAGGCGGTTGAGGTCGCGCACCAGCGCCTGCATGCCGCGGTGTTCGGGCTGCTCCAGCAGCGTCCAGTCCAGCTCGGTGTCGTGGTTCCACTCGCGCCACTGGGCGAACTCGGTGCCCATGAACAGCAGCTTCTTGCCCGGGTGGGTCCACATGAAGCCGTAGTAGGCGCGCAGGTTGGCGAAGCGCTGCCAGCGGTCGCCCGGCGTCTTGCCGATCATCGAGCCCTTGCCGTGCACCACCTCGTCGTGCGAGATCGGCAGCACGAACGCCTCGGACCAGGCGTAGACCATGCCGAAGGTCATGTCCTGGTGATGCCAGGCGCGGTGCACCGGGTCGTACGACAGGTAGCGCAGCGAGTCGTGCATCCAGCCCATGTTCCACTTGAAGGTGAAGCCGAGGCCGCCGCTTTGCACGGGCGCGGTCACGCCGGGCCAGGCGGTGGACTCCTCGGCGATGGTCATGGCGCCCGGGCAGCGCTCGCGCACCACGGTGTTGAGCTCGCGCAGGAAGGCCACCGCTTCCAGGTTCTCGCGCCCGCCGAAGCGGTTGGGCAGCCACTGGCCGGCCTCGCGGCTGTAGTCGCGGTAGAGCATGGAGGCCACCGCGTCCACGCGCAGGCCGTCGATGTGGTAGTGCTCCAGCCAGTGCAGCGCGCTGGCCAGCATGAAGCCGCGCACCTCGTTGCGGCCCAGGTTGTAGATCAGCGTGTTCCAGTCCTGGTGGAAGCCTTCGCGCGGGTCCTGGTATTCGTACAGCGCGGTGCCGTCGAACTGCGCCAGGCCGTGCGGGTCGGTGGGGAAGTGCGCCGGCACCCAGTCCAGGATCACGCCGATGCCGGCCTCGTGGCAGCGGTCGACGAAGGCGGCGAAGGCTTGCGGCGGGCCCAGCCGCGCGGTGGGCGCGAACAGCGACAGCGGCTGGTAGCCCCACGAGCCGCCGAACGGATGCTCCATCACCGGCAGCAGCTCGATGTGGGTGAAGCCGAGTTCGCGCACATAGGGCAGCAGCCGCGCGGCCAGCCGCTCCCAGCCACGCACCGGGTCGTTGACCTCGCGCAGCCAGGACAGCACGTGCAGCTCGTAGATCGACATCGGCGCGGCGCGCGGGTCGGTGGCGGCGCGCCGGCGCATCCAGTCCTGGTCGGTCCAGGCGAAGGGCGGCGCCGAGGCGCCGGGCGCGGTGACGACCGAGGCGGTGGCCGGCGGCGCCTCGGTGGCCAGCGCCAGCGGGTCGGCCTTGTCGGGCAGCGGCTGGCCGTGCGGGCCGAGCAGGTCGAACTTGTAGCGGCTGCCGGGCGCGGCGCCCATGGCGGCCGGGACGAACAGCTCCCACACGCCGGCGCCGTGGCGCAGGCGCATGGGATGGCGCGCCGGGCTCCAGCCGTTGAAGTCGCCGATCACGGAGACGCGCCGCGCATTGGGCGCCCACACCGCGAAGCGCACGCCGGCCATGCCGCCCAGCTCCTGCGCCTGCGCGCCCAGGCAGCGGCCCAGCTCGAAGTGGCGGCCTTCGGCGATCAGGTGCAGGTCGAGGTCGCCCAGCAGGGTGCCGAACGCGTACGGATCGGCGCTGAGCTGCTCGCTGCCGTCGGGCCAGCGCAGGCCGAGGCGGTAGTCCGCGGCGCCGCTGGCAGCGGCCGCGCCGGGCAGCACGCCGGCGAAGATGCCGCCCGGGTGCAGCCGTTCCAGGTCGGCCAGGTGCGTGCCGTCGGGCGCGGCGAGCCAAGCCGCGCGCGCGCCCGGCAGGCAGGCGCGCACCGTGGTGGCGCCCGCCTCGGCGTGGGGGCCGAGCACCGCGAACGGGTCGCCATGGCGCGCGGCGAGCAGGGCTTCGGCATCGGCCGCCGGCAAGGCCGCCGGCGAGGGTGCCGCGCTCGGGGCGGGCGCCCTGGCGGCGGCACGCGCGGCGCGCGGCGGCGCGCTTTCAGTCTTGCTCATCGGTGTCCCCGGTGGCGCCGGACAGCTTGCGCACCAGCCGCGCCAGCCCGTTGACCGGCAGGTCGATCCAGGCCACGCGGTTGGCGGCCTCGTAGCCCACTTCGTAGGCCGCGCGCTCGAGCAGGAACAGGTCGAGCAGATCCTGCGCCTGTTTCGGCTCCACCCACGGCTGCGCGGCGGCCGCGGCCACCTGCCGGTAGCCGGCCAGGAAGGCCTCGCCGGCGGTCTGGCGGAAGCGGTCCAGCAGCATCTCGCGGCGCTGGGTCAGGGCCGGCGGCAGCGCGGCGTGGGTGCGTTCGTGGCGGTCGGTGCCGACCGTGGCGGCGGCGTAGTCGAGCGAGCGCAGCAGCCCGGCCACGTCGCGCAGCGGCGAGGTCTTGCGGCGGCGCCACGCCAGCGGCAGGCCCGGCTCGCCTTCGAAATCGACCAGGTAGGTGTCGTTCTGCGCCACCAGCACCTGGCCGAGGTGGAAGTCGCCGTGGATGCGCGTCTGCAGGCTGCCCGGCGCGGCGGCGGCCAAGCGCGCCACCACCGCGGGCAAGTGCCGGCGGCCCGCCAGCAGGGTGTCGATGTCGGCGGCGAAGCGGTCGTTGCGGGCCTGCCCGCCCAACTCGCCGGCGCGCTTTTCCAGCAGGTCCATGGCGCGGTCCAGTTCGGCCAGCGCCTGCTCGGCCCATTGCTGCGCCTGCGCCTGGCCGGCGGGCTCGGGGGCGAAGGCGGGGTCGTCGCTGGGCCGCGCCAGCACGGTGTGCATTTCCGCCAGGCGCTGGCCCAGCGTGCCGGCCAGCGCGGCATAGCCGTTGAGGGCTTCGGCGAACTCGTCCTCGCAGTCCTCGGACGGCACCGCGTCGTCGATGGCGCGGCCGATATAGTCCAGCGTCCAGCCCCACGCGTCGCCCTGGTTGAGGATGTAGCCTTGCAGCAGCATCAGCGTGTGCGGGGTGCCGTCCAGCCCGGTGCGCACCACCTCGCCCAGCAGCGGCGCGGCGTTGCGGTAGCCGTGCTCGGTCAGGTAGCGGGTCACCTCGGCTTCCGGGTGGACGCCGCCGGCCAGCCGGCGCACCAGCTTGAGCACCGCGGTGTTGTTGTACGACAGCGAGCTGTTGGACTGCTCGGCCGACATCCACTGGACCTCGTCGGTGTCCAGCGGCAGGCCCGCCAGCGCGGGCTCGCCGCGGAAATGGATGGGGCCGCGCGGGCTGGGCAGCTCGCGCCCGGCGCGCAGCGCGCGCACCACCTCGCGCGCGAAGCACTCCACCGCGAACGCATCGGTCACCAGGCCCACGCGGCTGCCCTTGCGCACGCGCGCCATCGACAGCGAGTGCGCCAGCTGCGAGGCCCCTTCGGCGGCGCCGTCGCGGTCCCACAGCAGCGCCACCGGCAGCTGGTAGCAGGTGGTGCGGCCTTCCAGCGCCAGTTCCATCTCGCACAGGTAGGTTTCCTCGCCGGCCGCGCCCTGCGCGAACGGGATGGCGTAGGCGATGCCCACGCTGCGGATGCGCTCGCCCTTGGCGCCGTACCAGCGGCGCCGTCCGATGTAGTGGGGCAGTACCTCGTTGGCCAGCGTGCGGCGGGAGGCTTCGGTGAGTTCGGCGTTGGCGGTGTTCTGCATCACCAGGGTGATCTGGTCCGGCATTTGTTCGGGGGCGTCCACGTGCCAGGCAGGGGGCTGGGCTTCGTCACTGAGCACGAACCAGTAGAAGCCGTACGGCGGCAGCGTCAGCAGGTAGGTGAGCTGGCCGATCGCGGGAAAGGGCGTGGCGCCCAGCATTTCCACCGGCACGCGGCCGGCGAAGGCGGACAGGTCGAGCTCCACCGCCTGCGGCGCGCGCGCCAGGTTGGCCACGCACAGGATGTGCTCGCCTTCGAATTCGCGCAGGTAGGCCAGGATCTTGCGGTTGCCGGGGAACAGGAAGCGCAGCGTGCCGCGCCCGAACGCATGGTGCTGGCGGCGCAGCGCGAGCATGCGGCGCATCCAGTTGAGCAGCGAGTGCGGGTCGCGCGTCTGCGCTTCCACGTTAACGGCCTCGTAGCCGTACAGCGGGCCTTGCAGCGGCGGCAGCACCAGGCGCTCGGGGTCGGCGTGGGAAAAGCCGCCGTTGCGGTCGGGCGACCACTGCATGGGCGTGCGCACGCCGTCGCGGTCGCCCAGGTGGATGTTGTCGCCCATGCCGATCTCGTCGCCGTAGTAGATCACCGGCGTGCCCGGCATGGAGAACAGCAGGCTGTTCATCAGCTCGATGCGGCGGCGGTCGCGCTCCATCAGCGGCGCGAGGCGCCGCCGGATGCCGAGGTTGATGCGCGCGCGCCGGTCGGAGGCGTAGACCTCCCACAGGTAGTCGCGCTCGGAGCTGGTCACCATTTCCAGCGTCAGCTCGTCGTGGTTGCGCAGGAAGATGGCCCACTGGCAGTTGGGCGGGATCTCCGGCGTCTGCCGCATGATGTCGGTGATGGGGAAGCGGTCCTCCCGCGCGATCGCCATGTACATGCGCGGCATCAGCGGGAAGTGGAAGGACATGTGGCATTCGTCGCCGAGCGCGGCGGTGCCCTCGTTGCTCAGCTCGCCGGCGTTGCCCGCCGGTTGCGCCGCGGGAGCGGCCGGGCCGGCGCCGGGCTGCGCGGGCGCGTGCGTGCGCAGCGCCACCGCGGGCGAGATCGGCGCGGTGGAGGCGGCCGGCGCGCCGGGGCCGCCGAAGTACTGCTGCGCGTCTTCGGGCCACATATTGGCCTCGGCCAGCAGCAGGCGGCCCTTGTATTCGGCGTCGAGGTGGGCGCGGATCTGCTTGATGACGGCGTGGGTCTCGGGCAGGTTTTCGTTGGTGGTGCCTTCGCGCTCGACCAGGTAGGGCACGGCGTCCAGGCGCAGCCCGTCCACGCCGATGTCCAGCCAGAAGCGCATCACCGACATCACCTCGCGCAGCACCTGCGGGTTGTCGAAGTTCAGGTCGGGCTGGTGCGAGTAGAAGCGGTGCCAGAAATACGCGCCCGCCACCGGGTCCCAGCTCCAGTTCGACTTCTCGGTGTCGCAGAAGATGATGCGGGTGCCGGCATAGGCCTGGTCGGTGTCCGACCACACGTAGTAGTTGCGCGCGGCCGAGCCCGGCTTGGCCCGGCGCGCGCGCTGGAACCACGGGTGCTGGTCCGAGGTGTGGTTGATGACCAGCTCGGTGATCACGCGCAGGCCGCGCGCGTGCGCCGCGGCCACGAAGCGGCGCGCCTCGCCCAGCGTGCCGTAGTCGGGGTGCACGTTGCGGTAGTCGGCGATGTCGTAGCCGTCGTCGCGGCGCGGCGACGGATAGAACGGCAGCAGCCAGATGGTGTCCACGCCGAGGTTGACGAGGTAGTCGAGCTTGGCGGACAGGCCGGCGAAGTCGCCCACGCCGTCGCCGTTGGCGTCGAAGAAGGACTTGATGTGCAACTGGTAGATGACGGCGTCCTTGTACCAGAGCGGATCGGCGTTGAGCAGCGCGGCGTTGCCCGGTTCGGTCAGGCGTTTCATGCGGTCTCCTCGCGCAGCGGCCGCACCCGCCACAGCGCGAACGGCAGCGCGTGCGGGTCCAGGCGGATGCGCTGGTGCTTGCCCCGCCAGGTGAAGCGCGGGCCGTGCATCAGGTCTTCGGCGTGCAGCGCGCCGTGGTCGGGCAGGCCCCATTCCCACAGCGGCAGCTCGATGGCGGCCTCGCGCGCGGCGCGCGGATCCAGGCTGATGGCGACCAGCAGCACTTCGCCGTCGAAGGCGCCGGGCGGCGGCGGCGCGCCCGGCGCGGGCGCCGCGCGCGGCACGAAGCGGGCGAAGTACAGCACCGCGTCGTCGCTGGCGTGGTAGAAGCGCAGGCCGAGGTGGCTCTGCAGCGCCGGCTGGCTGGCGCGGATGGCGTTCAGGCGCGAGATCTCGGCCACGATGTTGCCCGGGCGCTGCCAGTCCCACGCGCGCAACTGGTATTTCTCGGAGTCCTGGTATTCCTCCTTGGGCACGCCGCCGGCCACCACCGGCGTGCCTTCGCACAGCTCGAAGCCGCTGTACACGCCCCACAGCCCGGACAGCAGCGCGGCCAGCGCGGCGCGGATCAGGAAGCCGGGGCGGCCGCTGTCGTGCAGGAAATACGGGTTGATGTCGGGCGTGTTGACGAAGAAATGCGGGCGGAAGTATTCGCGCAGCGGCCCCTGCGTCAGCTCGGTCATGTACTCGGTCAGCTCGCGCTTGTGGTTGCGCCAGGTGAAGTAGGTGTACGACTGGCTGAAGCCGAGCTTGGCCAGGCGCGCCATCATCTTGGGCCGCGTGAAGGCTTCGGCCAGGAACAGCGCGTCGGGGTAGCGCGCGCGCACCTCGGCGATCATCCATTCCCAGAACGGCAGCGGCTTGGTGTGCGGGTTGTCCACGCGGAAGATGCGCACCCCCTGGCCGGCCCAGAACATCACCACGTCGCGCAGCGCGGTCCACAGCGCGGCGTCGGCCGGCGGCGCGCAGTAGAAATCGACGTTGACGATGTCCTCGTATTTCTTGGGCGGGTTCTCGGCGTAGCGCAGCGAGCCGTCGGGGCGGTGGGCGAACCATTCCGGGTGCTCGCGCAGCCACGGATGGTCGGGCGAGCACTGGATGGCGAAGTCCAGCGCCAGTTCCAGGCCGGCCGCCGCGGCGGCGTCGCGCAGGCGGCGGAAGTCGTCGAAGGTGCCCAGCTCGGGGTGGATGGCGTCATGCCCGCCTTCCTCCGCGCCGATCGCGTACGGGCTGCCCGGGTCGCCGGGCGCGGCGCGCAGGCTGTTGTTGCGGCCCTTGCGGTGGGTGCGGCCGATCGGGTGGATGGGCGGGAAGTAGAGCACGTCGAAGCCCATCGCGCGGATCGCCGGCAGCCGCGCGATCACGTCGTCGAAGGTGCCGTGGCGCTGCGCGTCGCCGCTCTGCGAGCGCGGGAACAGCTCGTACCAGCTGGCGAAGCGCGCCGCCAGGCGGTCGGCTTCCACCGGCAGCGCCGCCGGGTGGCGCGTGGCGAACGGGCGTGGGTCCGCGGCCTGCATGGCCGCGCGCGTGCGCGGCGAGAGCAGGAGTTCGAGGCGGTGCATGTCGTGCGCGGGACCGGCGGCGGCATCGCCCGGGCCATCGCCGCCGCCTTGCCGCAGCTCGCCTGCGATGGCGTGCACCGCGGCCTGGGTGTCCCTGGTGGCGCCGGCGGTGGCGGCCACCAGGCGCGCGCCTTCCTCGATTTCCAGCGTCACGTCGACGCCGGCCTGCTTTTTCTTGGTGACCTCGTCGCACCAGCTGGCGAAGGTGTCGCGCCATGCTTCCACGGTGAATTCGTGGCGCCCCATGCCGCGCAGCGGAAAGCTGCCGTGCCAGCGGTCGTTGACGCCGGGCAGCAGCGGCGCTTCCTGCCAGTCCTGCTCGCCGGGGCCGCGCCACAGCAGGACGGCGGCGAGCTTGTCGTGGCCGTCCATCCAGATGTCGGCCTCCACCTCGACACGCTCGCCCGCCACGCGCCGCACCGCGAAGCGGCCCGCGTCGCAGGCCGGCGCCACGTTCTCGATGGCGATGCGCGGCGCCTGCAGCGCGGCGGCCACGCTTTTTTCCAGCGTGGCGCGCACGGCGGCCGCCACGCGCTTGCCGTTGCGGCGCGCCGGCGCCGCCTGCGCCGGGCCCGGCACGGCCTGGTAGAGCTGGATGCCGGCCGGCGCGAGGGCGATGGTGGCCATCGCGTCCAGCAGGAAGCCGCCGCTGCCGGCCGCCGCGTCCGCGCCGCCGGGGCCGCCGTCGGCCGGCAGCAGCGTGCCGGCGCCGGCCGGCAGCGCGGCGGCGATGCGGTCGACGCCGAGCGAGGCGGCCTGCTCGGTGTCGGGGTTGATGACGATGGCCAGCGTGACGGGGGCAGCGCCGGCGCTGCCGGCGGCGGTGCGCGCGAGCACGGTCAGCGGCGCGTCGCCGCTGCTGACGTGGCGCAGGGTGCGCGCCGGGGTCTCGCCCCAGGCGGCCAGCCAGGCATTGGCGTGGATCACCTCGTGCGAGAGGTCGTAGGGCGGGGTGTCCTCGCCGTCGCCGCCGGCCTCGAAGCCGGCCGGCACCAGCAGGCCGTCGCCGATGGCGGCGGCGGCCCACAAGGCGCGGCGCGCGGCCAGCGCGTCGCTGCCGCCCGCTTCCAGCGCCGCGGCGGCCAGCACGCGCCCGAACGGGCGCAGCCGGGCGATTTCCTCGGCCAGCCAGGCGCTGCGGTAATCCCACCACGGCAGCGAGCAGAAGGCGCCGTCGAAGCCACCGCCGGCGAGGTCGTCCAGTTGCGCGGGGCCGAGGCCCGGCGTCCACGCCAGGAAGGTCACGTGGCGGCCCGGCGAGGCGCGCCGCGCGCCGGCGGTCAGCGCCGCCCAGTGCCGGCCGGCCACGCGCGCCGGGGCGCGGCAGACGAAGCCGGCCACGCCGGCGGCCACCGGCACGCGCAACTGTTCGCCCCACCACGGCACCAGCGCCGCCGCGACCTGCGGGTCATGCCAGCGCAGGCGCGCGCCGGGCAGGTGGTTGTCGGTGTCGCGCGGGTCGGCGGCCAGGCCCGCGGGCTCGCGCCAGGCCGGGTCGAGCGCGGCGCTGCCGTCGGGGTGGCGGTCCAGCGCCAGTTCGAGCAGGCAGGACAAGCCGTGCGCCTGGCAGGCGGCGACCGCCCGCGCCAGTGTCGGCGCCTGCGCATGGAGCACCGGCCAGCCGGCCAGCAGCACGTGATCGAAGCCGAGCGCCGCGGCGCGGGCCAGCGCGTCGGCGTCGGGCGCGCCGTCAAGCCGGGCGGGGGACAGGTCGATCTGGCAGATGCGCACGTCTATCCTCGCCGGTTGCCTGCACGCCGCGGCGCACGCGCCGGGATCACTTCGCCAGGGCTTCCGGTTCGGGCCGGCGGGATTGCCCCGGCGGCGGCCAATAGCATGCTCGGGTTCAAGATGGAACTCCTTCGGCATCCGCCCGCGGATACCGCGATGGCACAGGTGAGAGGGCTTGGCTGGGTGCTGCCGCGGACGCCGCGGTGGGGGCGGCGCCGTTTGCTGCATTGCGGAGAACCACTGCGCATCCGGCTGTCATGCGAAGCGCGTGCCAGGCGTGGCCACGGAGCGGGCCCGATGGCCGCCGCGCCGGGCGGGGCAAGGCCGCGCGCCCGATTGGCGAAGGTGCGCGCGGGCGACTTGTGATGCAGTGCAGTGCGCCGCGCGTGTAAAAACTACCGGGCGCGCCGGGCAGTCAGGGAAAAAGCGGGAAGGGGCGGCACCACGGGCCGGCCGGGAACGGAAGTGCCGTGCGCGGCCTCAGCCGGCGCGGTAGCTGTCGAGCCGGTTGTAGAGCGTCTTGAGGCTGATGCCGAGCGCGTGCGCCGCCTGGCGCTTGTCGCCGTCGTAGCGGGCCAGCGTGGCGAGGATGATCTCGCGCTGGGCATCGGCCAGCGACGTGCCGATGCGCACGTTGACCACGCCGTCCAGCGTGGCCGGGCGCGGCGGCTGGGCGGCGATGTTGGGGTTGGCGATGTCGATCACGCGGTCGGCCAGGATAAAGGCGCGGTACACGGTGTTCTTGAGTTCGCGCACGTTGCCGGGCCAGCCGTAATGGCGCAGGCGTTCCACGGCGGTGGCCGAGAAGGTCTTGTCGGTGCCTTCGATGGCGTTGAATTCGGCCAGGAAGTGGCGGGCGAGCAGGGCGATGTCCTCGCCGCGCTCGCGCAGCGGCGGGATATGCAAGGGGAACACGGCGAGCCGGTAGAGCAGGTCCTCGCGCAACTGGCCTTCGCGCACCGCCTCGACCGGGTCGCGGTTGGTGGCCGCGAGGATGCGCACGTCGCACGCGATCTGGGTGTCGCCGCCGACGCGGTGGAAAGTCCGGGTCTCGAGCACGCGCAGCAGCTTGATCTGCATGTCCGGCGCCATTTCCGTGACTTCGTCGAGAAACAGCGTGCCGCCGCGCGCCTGCTCGAAATAGCCCGCCTTCTGCTGCACGGCGCCGGTGAAGCCGCCTTTTTCGTGGCCGAACAGCTCGGACTCGATCAGCGTGGGCGGAATCGCGCCGCAGTTCACCGCCACGAACGGGCCGCCGCGGCGCGCGCTGCGCTCGTGCACGGCGCGCGCCACCAGTTCCTTGCCGGTGCCGCTTTCGCCCACCGCCAGCATGGTGACTTCGGTGGCGGCCACGCGGTCCACCTGCGTCAGCAGGTGCTGCATGGCGGGCGATGCGCTTTGCCACAGCAGCGCCACCGGGCCCTGGACCACCGGGCGCGGCTTGCCGCCCGCCGGCTGCGTGGGGGCGCGTTCGGCGGCGGAGGCGGTGGCGGAGGCGTCGGGTAGGCTGCTTGGCATCGGCAGTGGCAAGGGGGCGGGGCTGCGCCGCGGGCAGGAGGCGCCTGCGGCTGCGCGACGGTCTGGCCCAATGCTAGCGCCTGCGGCGGCATGAGGTCCACCCTTTTGCGCACAAAGTCCCAACTTGTTTTCCAGCGCGTGGCGTTGTCAGACAGACACCGGTATCGCAGCGCGGCATGCCCGCATAAAATACCTCATACCCCGGTTTTTCCTTCGGCGCCGCGATTCGCTCCGGCCTGGCTGCTGCCGCGCCAGCGGGGGCTCTCCGGCGCTTTGCTCATGGCTTGTGGCATGGCGCCTCCGCGTTGGTCGATGGCGCCCCCCTACGGAAGATATGCCTCACATCCTGATCGTCGACGACGACGAAAATACCTGTGCTGCGCTGTCGGAAATCGTGGCGGCCGAAGGCTTTACCTCGGCCACCGCGGGCGACCTGCGCGAGGCGTGCCTGCAGATCGGCTGGCAGATGCCGGACGCGGTGCTGGCCGATCTCAAGCTGCCCGACGGCAGCGGCATGGACCTGTTCAGCGAGGTGGGCACGGCCGGCGTGGAGGTGATCCTGATGACCGGCTACGCCAGCGTGGAGTCGGCCGTCGACGCGCTGCGCCTGGGCGCCACCGACTACCTCGTCAAGCCGATCAACGTGACCCGGCTGCGCACCATCCTCAAGCGCATCGCCACCACCGGCGACCTCAAGGCGGAAATCCATTCCCTGCGCGGCGAGCTGCGCCGCTACGGCCGCTTCGGCCGCCTGCTGGGCAGCTCGGAGGCCATGCAGGTGGTCTACGACCAGCTCAGCCGCGTGGCGCCCACCGAGGCCACCGTGCTGCTGGTGGGCGAGAGCGGCACCGGCAAGGAACTGGCCGCGCAGACCCTGCACGAACTCTCGGCGCGCCGGCGCCAGCCGTTCCTGGCGGTGAACTGCGGCGCGATCTCGCCCACGCTGATCGAATCCGAGATGTTCGGCCACGAGCGCGGCAGCTTCACCGGCGCCGAGCGCCAGCACAAGGGCTATTTCGAGCGGGCCAACGGCGGCACGCTGTTCCTCGACGAAATCACCGAGATGCCGGTGGAGCTGCAGGTCAAGCTGCTGCGCGTGCTGGAGTCCGGCGCGTTCATGCGGGTCGGCACCAACCGCGAGCTGCACGCCGACGTGCGCGTGGTGGCGGCCACCAACCGCAATCCGGAGGAAGCGGTGGCCGACGGCAAGCTGCGCGCCGATCTCTACCACCGCCTCAACGTGTTCCCGGTCGAGTTGCCGCCGCTGCGCGCGCGCGGCGACGACGTGGTGCAGATCGCCAACACGCTGCTCGAGCAGATGAACGGCGAGCACGGCACGCAGCGCCGCTTTGCGCCCGAGCTGCTCGACAGCCTGCTGCTGCATGCCTGGCCCGGCAACGTGCGCGAGCTGCGCAACTTCGTGCAGCGCGCCTACATCATGGCCGACCAGGACCTGATCGCCGACGCCCACGTGCCGCTGCAGGTGGCGGCCACCACCTCGTCGGCCACCGCGATGGTGTCGGTGCCGGTGGGCATGTCGCTGGCCGACGCGGACCGCCAGCTGATTTTCGCCACGCTGGAGCAATGCTCGGGCGTGAAGAAGCACGCCGCCGAGATCCTCGGCATCAGCCTCAAGACGCTCTACAACCGGCTGGAAGAATACGCCTCGCGCGGCGAGCTGCCCGAATCGCTGCGCGCCAACGGCAGCAGCCCGGCGCCGCCCTGCTAGCGCTGGCGCATGGCGGCCCGGATTCACGCATTGGCCAGCTGGCGGCGCCGGCGCTGCGCGGCCAGGCCGTCGCCGGCCTGCTGCAGCAGCGGCACCGGCACCGGCCGCACGTGCCAGATGCGCGCGCAGTATTCCCGGATGGCGCGGTCGGAAGAAAAATGCCCGGAGCGCGCCGACGACAGCACCGACATGCGCTGCCAGCGCTCCTGGTCGGCGAAGGCCGCGCCGACGTCCTGCTGGCAATGCAGGTAGGACGCGAAATCCGCCAGCAGCAGGTAGGGGTCGTGCTGCAGCAGGCCGTCGAACAGCGGCTGGAACACGGCCGCGTCTCCCTTGGAAAAGAAGCCCTGGCGCGCCAGCCCGATCACGGCGCGCAATTCGGCGTTGCCGTCGTAGAAGGTCGCGGGACGGTAGCCGGCCGCCTTCAGCGCGTAGACCTCGGCGGCGGTCAGCCCGAACGGAAAGAAGTTGTCGGCGCCGATATGGTCGCGCAGCTCGATGTTGGCGCCGTCCATGGTGCCGATGGTGATGGCCCCGTTCATGGCGAACTTCATGTTGCCGGTGCCCGAGGCCTCCTTGCCCGCCAGCGAGATCTGCTCCGACAGGTCGGCCGCCGGGTAGATGCGCTGGCCGTAGGTCACGTTGAAGTTGGGCAGGAACACCACCTTGAGCCGGTCGCGCACCTGCGGGTCGCGGTTGACCACCTCGCCCACCGCGGTGATGAAGCGGATCATCAGCTTGGCGTAGTGATAGCCGGGCGCGGCCTTGCCCGCGAACAGGAAGGTGCGCGGCGCGATCTCCGCGTGCGGGTCCGACTTGATGCGGTGGTACAGCGCCACGATGTGCAGCACCGCCAGGTGCTGGCGCTTGTATTCGTGGATGCGCTTGACCATCACGTCGAACATCGAGTCCGGGTCCACCGCCACGCCGGTGCAGTCGCGGATCACGGCCGCCAGGTCCACCTTGTTGGCGCGCCGCGCGGCCTGCCATTGCTGGCGGAAGGCGGGATCGTCGGCGTAGGGCTCCAGCGCGCGCAGCCCGGACAGGTCGCGGATCCAGCCGTCGCCGATGGCGTCGCACGCCAGCCGGGTCAGGCGCGGGTTGGCCAGCGCGATCCAGCGGCGCGGCGTGACGCCGTTGGTGACGCTGGTGAATTTCTCCGGCCACATCTCGTGGAAGTCCTTGAGCACGTCCTGCTGCATCAGGCGCGAGTGCAGCTCGGCCACGCCGTTGATGGCATGGCTGCCGACGCAGGCCAGGTGGGCCATGCGCACGTAGCGCGGCGGGTGCTCGTCGATCAGCGACAGGCGCGCCAGGCGCGACGCGTCGCCGTAGAAGCGGATGCGCACCTCGTCGAGAAAGCGCGCGTTGATCTCGTAGATGATCTCCAGGTGGCGCGGCAGGATGCGCGCGAACAGCGGCAGCGGCCAGCGCTCCAGCGCCTCGGGCAGCAGCGTGTGGTTGGTGTAGGCGAAGGCCTGGCGCGTGATGTCCCAGGCCTGGTCCCACGGCAGGTCGTGGTCGTCCACCAGCAGCCGCATCAGCTCGGCGATGCCGATCGACGGATGCGTGTCGTTGAGCTGCACCGCGAATTTCTCGTGAAAGCGCGTGAGCGGGATGCCGTGCGCGTCGAGCAGGCGCAGCATGTCCTGCAGCGAGCAGGAGACGAAGAAGTACTGCTGCTCCAGCCGCAGCTCCTTGCCCTGCTGGGTCTCGTCGTTGGGGTAGAGCACCTTGGTCAGGTTCTCCGAGGTGACCTTCTTGCTGACCGCGCCGAGGTAGTCGCCGCGGTTGAACACGTTGAAGTCGAACGCCTCGGTGGCCTCCGCGCGCCACAGGCGCAGCGTGTTGACGGTATTGACGCGGTAGCCCAGGATCGGCGAATCGAACGGCACGCCCACCACGGTCTTGTCCGGCACCCAGCGCACGCGGTAGTGCCCGCGGTCGTCGGTGTAACGCTCGGTGTGGCCGCCGAGCTTGACCTGCACCGCCCATTCCGAGCGCTGGATTTCCCACGGGTTGCCGTTGCGCAGCCAGGTGTCGGTGCTTTCCACCTGCTGCCCGTCGACGATGGACTGGTGGAAGATGCCGTACTCGTAGCGGATGCCGTAGCCCAGCGCCGGCATCTCCAGCGTGGCCAGCGAATCGATGAAGCAGGCCGCGAGCCGGCCCAGGCCGCCGTTGCCCAGGCCCGGCTCCTCCTCCTGCGCGAGGATCTCGTCGAGGTCCAGCCCCAGTTCGGTCATGGCCTCGCGCACCTCGTCGAAGATGCCCAGGTTGACCAGGTTGTTGCCCAGGTGCGGCCCCATCAGGAACTCGGCCGACAGATAGGCCACGGTGCGCGAGGGCTGCCCGAGGTAGGCCTCGGCGGTGCTGATCCAGCGCTGCACGAGGCGGTCGCGCACGGTATGGGCCAGCGCCTGGTACAGATCGTTGCCGCTGGCCAGCCCGGGCAGCTTGCCCTGGGTGTAGAACACATGGTCGAGGAAGGCGCGCCGGATGGTGGCGCTGGACATCGCGGTGCGGGTGTCGTGCCCGGCGTGCGGGGCGGCATGGTGCGCGCCGCGGGTGCCTTTGGGGTCGGGCGGCGGGGCGTTCGGCTCGGTATCTGCCGTCATCGGGATCCTCCTGTGGGCGGCCTTCGCGGCGGCGCGCCGGATGGGACACGCGGGGTGGGACGCGGCATGGCCACGTCTACTGATCCTAGACAATATCGGGCCGGGCGAGTGCCCGGATTGCGGCATGGGCGCGCGCGGACGGCAGCGCCGCGCGGGCGGTATGCTTATTGCATCATGGCCAGGGGGGCGGGCATGCAGCCCGACAAATATCGATGTCGCAACAACATTCTCCTTCCGGCGACGGCTGCGAAGACGAGGCGCCGGCGGCCGGCGGGGTCAGCAACAGCGCCGAGGTCGCCAGCCTGATCGGCCAGGTCGCGCATGACCTGCGCTCCGCGCTCAACGGGGTGCAGAGCTGGGCCTACGTGCTCGACCACACGCTGGACACGCCGCCGGCCGGCGCGCAACGGGCCCTGGCGGGCATCCGCACCGGCATGCAGCAGCAGGTCGCGCTGATCGAGCACATGGAAGAAGCCGTGGCGCTGCTGGCCGACGAAAGCGCGCCGCAATGGCAGCGCACGGACCTGGAAGCCGCGCTGCTGGCGGCCATCGAGGCCGTGCGTCCCTTCGCCGAGGGGCGCGGCGTGACGCTGCCCGGCATGCCGTCCGCCGAGGCGGCGCCGCCCGCGGGCACGCCCATGACCATCGATGCCGACCCGCGCCGCCTGCCGCCGCTGCTGCGGCACCTGCTGATCCACTGCATCCGCCATGCGCGCGGCGGCGACGCGGTCGAGGCCCGGCTCCATCCCGGCGGGGACCACATCACGCTGCGCATCACGGAGAGCCGCGTGCCCAGCGAGGCGCGCCGCCACGAGCGCGTGGCCGTGCTGTCCGACTTCTTCCTGCGGCGCCCGCCGCCCGAAGGCGCGGCGGCGCCGCGCCAGGGCACCGCGCTGATGCTGACGCGGCGGCTGGCGGAAACGCACGGCGCGCGCATCGAGGCCGAGGGGCAGGGCTGCGCCGCGGACGGCGACTCGGTGTGCATCGCGGTGCGCTTCCCGCTTCACGTTCCACGCGCCTGAAGCGGCGCGGCGCGCCCGTAGTTTTTACCTGCCGCGGCATAAACTGCACGGCCGCCGCCGCCGCGGGTCTGCGGGCCGCGTGCTTGATGGCCGGGCTCCGCCCTCGCTGTCCCTGCCTTTTTCCCCTGCCCGGGCCGCATTCCGGCCCACGGCAGCGGCCGGTTTTCTCCTTGCCGCGCGGATTGGCCCGCCGCTTGCATGAACAGCATGTCCGTCCCCCTTTTCAAGGAGCTGTCCATGCCCAAGGCACACCCCAAGCCGCCCTCCACCGCAGGCCACGCCGGCAAGGGCGGCCACAGCCCTGGCACGGCGAAGCACGCCGCCGGCGCGAAAAAAGACAAGAAGCCGGCCACTTACCAGGAAGCGGTGGACGACTCGCTGGACATGACCTTTCCCGCCAGCGATCCCATCTCGCCGAGCGCGGCCATGCACGCCGAGAAGGAAACCAGCACCGCGCGCGACGACACCGACTGGCACCTCAAGCCCGGCAGCGAGCACCAGCCCGCCGGCGCCAAACCGGCCGCGCACCGCAAGGGCAAGACCGACGCGCACTGAGGCGCCGCGCGCCCGGGCGCATGCACGAGCGCGGCGGGAGATAGCGGCAGCCGGAGAGAGACCGGAAGAGAGACCGGAAGAGAGACCGGAAGAGAGACCGGAAGAGAGACCGGAAGAGGAACCGGAAGAGGAACCGAGGCATCGCGCCCGCCGACTACAGGAGACCCCATGTCACTGATCATTGCCGGCCGTTACGACACCTATCCCGTTGCCGAGCAGGCGGCCGCCCGCCTGTTTGCGCGCGGCTTCGCGGAAGACGACGTGACGCTGTTCTTCGTCAACCCGCCCGGGCAGCACGCGCGCTATCCCATCGGCGGCGACCGCGGCGCCGACCCCGGCGCGCGCCGCTCCGGCCTGGGCGCCGGGCGCGGCATCGTCATCGGCGCGGTGGCGGGCGCGATCGCGGGCGTCGGCATCCTGGCCGCGTTCGGCGCCGCGCCGCTGCTGCTGATGCTTGCCACCGGCGTGGGCGCCTATCTCGGCTCGCTGGTCGGCGCGCTCGCGCTGGCGCGGCAGGACGCGGGCCGCAAGCCGGACACCGGCGAGAAGGCCGTGCGCGACGCCGGCGTGCTGCTGGCCGTGCACGTGCAGCCGGACACCGGCGCGCAGGCCGCGGACATCCTGCGCGCCACCGGCGCGCGCGACGTGGAGCGCGCGCGGGGCCGCTGGAACAACGGCCGCTGGGCCGATTTCGATCCGCTCGCGCCGCCGGTTCCCGCCGGGCGCGCGTCATCCATCCAGGAGGACTGAACCATGAATCCGCTCGATACCAACCGTGCCGCCGCGCCGGTGCCGGGTGCCGCCATCGTCGGCGAGCTCGAGGCCGACCGCGCCGGGCCCGGGCCGTTCGTCATGGCCGCCGACACGCTGGAAGGCAACAATGTGCTTGGCCCCGCCGGCGACGACCTCGGCACCATCGACCACATCATGATCGACGTGCGCGGCGGCCGCGTGGCCTACGCCGTGCTGTCGTTCGGCGGCTTCCTCGGCATCGGCGAAAAGCTGTTCGCGGTGCCGTGGTCCGCGCTCACGCTGGACACGCGGCGCAAATGCTTCGTGCTCGGCGTGGACAAGGAGAAGCTCAAGGCCGCGCCGGGGTTCGACAAGGACCACTGGCCGACCATGGGCGACTCGCAATGGGCCACCAGCATCCACGAGTACTACGGTGCCGCGCCGTACTGGCAGGGCGACCGCTATGACCCGTGGGTGGGGCGGTAGGGCGGGGCGGCAGGGCGCTGCTTATCCCGCGGCGCGCCGCCCGCCGCGGGTTTTCTCTCAAGCCGACGGCCGTCCGCCCAGGCTCCCGCCGCCATCGACGGCGATGACCTGCCCCGTCACGTAGGCGGCCGCCGGCGACAGCAGGAACGCAATCACCGACGCCACTTCTTCCGGCTGGCCGATGCGCCCCATCGGAATCGAGGCCAGCATGCGCCGCTCTTCCTCGCTGCCGGGCCGGCTCTTCTGGCGGAACAGGGCGGTTTCGGTCGGTCCGGGCGACACGGCATTGGAGGTGACGTTGAAGCGGGCGAACTCGAGCGCCCAGGTACGGGTGCATCCCACCAGCGCGCTCTTGGCCGCGGAATAGGCGGTCCGGTCGGCGGAGCCGCGGATGGCCCGGCTGCAGACGTTGACGATGCGCCCGCCGTTGGCTTCCAGCAGGGAAGGCAGGCAGGCCTGCGTGACCTGGATGGCGGCGCGCAGGTTGGTGTCGAGCACGGCGGCCAGGCTGGAGAAGTCGAGCGTGGCCAGGCTCTGCGGCAGCGCGATGCCGGCGTTGTTGACGACCCCGGTAATGAAATACTGGCCGTTGACCGCCGCCATGACTTCGGCGGTGACTTCCAGGTCGGCGAGATCGCAGGCGCGGAAATCGCCGGGAAAATGCTCGGGCGCGGTGCGCGCGAGTCCGACCACCTGCTGTCCGCCGGCCGCCAGCATCTGGCTCAGGGCCAGGCCGATGCCCTTGGATGCGCCGGTGACGAGTATGGCTCGGGGGCGGGATGTCATCGGGTGGCCTCCTCTCTGGGCAGGTTGGCGCGCTGGATGGCTTCTCCCCATTCCACGCGGCGTTTTCTCAGGTAATTGTCCATTTCGGCACCGCTGGCGCACAGCGAGTCGGTGCCGCGGGTTTCCAGGACTTCCTGGAAGTCCTTCTTCTTGCAGATATCGAGCAGCGCGGCCTCGAGCCTGGCGAGCACCGGTTTCGGCGTGCCCTTGGGGACGGCGAGGCCGACCCACGAATCGGCATCGATGGAATGGAAACCCAGTTCCTTGAGGGTCGGGACTTCCGGGGTGTGCGGCCAGCGGGCCGGGCTTGCCGAGGCCAGCAGGCGCATCTTGCCGTCCTTCAGGTAGGGCACGATGTCGGGCGGGTTGCTGACGATCACCGCGACCTGGCCGCTGAGCAGGGCATTCGAGACCTCGGGCGCCGACTTGTAGGCGACGACCTCGAAGTGCGTGCCGAAGCGGTGGTTCATGTCGGCCAGGATCAGCGTGTTGAGCGCCGAGGACGAACCCATGAACACGCCGGGCCCGCTCTTGGCCGCCGCGATCAGCTGGTCCATGGTCTTGTACGGCGACTTGCCCTGCACGGCCACGCCGTAGCGCGGCATCGCGAACGCGCCGGCGTAGGCGAAGTCGTCGATGGTGAAGTTCACGTTCATCATGTGCGGCAGGACGGCCATCGACGAGCCCGTGACGATGGTCAGGTTGTATCCGTCGGGCGCCTGGCGCCGGGCCAGGTCCAGCGCCAGCGCGCCTTGCGCGCCGGGCCGGTTCATGATGACCACGGGCTGGCCGAGCGCCGTTTCCAGGCGCTGCGCGAACGCGCGCGCAAGCAGGTCGATGTAGCCGCCGGCGCCGTACATGACGGTCAGCGTGACGGGGCGGGTCGGCCACGCCTGCTGCGCCATCGACGGCACGGCCATCGACATCAAGATCGCTGCGAGGGCAGCCAGAAATCGCCTGCGTTTCATCCGGTTGTCTCCATGTCTGCGCCCGTGCGGAAGGGCCGGGCTGTGTTTGTGTTGTTCTTGTCGCGAAGCTGTCTCACCGTGAGCGAGACGGTGCCGCGTGGAGTATAGATGGCGCCCCCGTTTATATCAACAAAGTTATCGATAATATTATCTGGCGATTTGCAGCCCTTCGGCGCATGGCGAAAGCCAAGCCGCAGCCTGCCGCCGGCACGCGGCGCTGCCGTCAGGCAAGCGGAAAGCGAAAGTGCAGGCGGAAAGCGGAAAGCGGCCGCCCGCCTCGCCGGGAAACCCGGCAAGGCGGCCACGGCCGCGACAGGATGAGACGCGGCGGCCTGCTAGGCCCGCTGCGGGGGCGGCGGCGGCAGGTCGCCGGGCGGCGGGTCGCTGACCGGCGCGGGCGGCTCGGGGTCCGGCACCTCGGGCGGCGGGATCTCGGGCGCCGGTGGCGCGGGGTCGGGTTCGGGCGTGATGTGAAAGCGCTGTGCCGTCATGTCGTTTCTCCGGTTCGTCCGCGAAGCCGCCCTCGGGTCAGGCCGCTTCGCCCAGTTCTTCGAGGATCCTCGCCAGCGCCTCCAGGTCGACCGGCTTGACGAGGTGGCGGTCGAAACCCGCCTCCGCCGTGCGCAGGCGGTCCGCCGGCTGGCTGTAGCCGGTCAGCGCCACCAGGCGCACGCGCTGCAGCTCGGGGATGGCGCGCAGCCGCTGGGCGATCTCGTAGCCGTCCATGGCCGGCATGCCCAGGTCCAGCAGGATCACGTCGGGCTGCGCCTTGACCGCGCGCACGATGGCGGCGGGGCCGTCGATGGCGGTGACCACCGTGTGCCCCATGGCCTCGAGCGTGAGCGCCATCGCCTCGAGCGCGTCGATGTTGTCGTCCACCACCATCACCGTGCGCGGCGCGCCGGGCTGCGGGCGCGGCTTGCCGGCCTCGGGCTGCCAGCTTTGCCAGGGCTGGGCCGGCAGCGTGACCACGAAGGTGCAGCCCAGCGAGGGCCCGGCGCTTTCGGCATGCACGTCGCCGCCGTGCAGCTTCACCAGCTTCTGCACCAGCGACAGGCCGATCCCCATTCCTTCCTGGCCGCTGGTCCCGCCGCGCTTGTCGCCGTGATGCGCCGTGGCGGGGTCGAAGATGGCCAGCAGGGCCTGCGGCGAGAGGCCCGGGCCGTTGTCCTGCACCTTGACCGTGAGCAGCTTGCCGTCGCTGGCCACCTCGACCGCGAGCTGGCCGTCGGGCTGGGTGTAGCGCGCGGCGTTGTGCAGCAGGTTGCTGAAGATCTGGGTCAGCCGCACGAGGTCGCCGCGCACCGGCATCGGGCCTTCGGGCACGCTCAGGCGCAGCGTGTGGCCACGCGAATCGATCAGCGGGCGCACCGCTTCCACCGCGGTGTTGAGCGCGGTGCGCAACTCCACCACGTCGTCGCGCAGCACGATGCGGCCCTGGGTGAAGCGGGAGATGTCGAGCAGGTCGTCCACCAGGCGCGTGAGATGGTGCAGCTGGCGGGCGATGATGTCGCGCGCCTTGAAGGTGTCCTCGCGCGTCGGCGCGCAGCGCATCAGCAGGTCGGCCGCGCTGCGCATCGGCGCCAGCGGGTTGCGCAGCTCGTGCGCCAGCATGGCGAGGAACTCGTCCTTGCGGCGGTCTTCTTCCAGCAGCATGCGCTCGGCGCGCTTTTGCCGCGTGATGTCCTGGTAGATGCCGGCCACGCGGTAGAAGTTGCCCGCCGCGTCCGAGACCGGAAAGGCGCGCGCGCGCACCTCGCGCACTTCGCCGTCGCCGCGCACCAGCTGGAATTCGGCATCCATGTGGCCGCTTTTCATCATCGACTCGAACGCCGCGGCCATGCGCTCGCGCTCGGCGGGCTGTACCCAGTCCAGCCAGCGCCGCGGGTTGTGCTTGAAGTCGTCGAGCGGGCGGTCCCACAACTGCACGAAGGCGGGGCTGACGAACAGGAACTCGCCGCCGGCGGGATCGAGTATCCACAGCACGTCGGACAGGTTCTCGGCGAGCTGGCGCAACAGCTCCTCGCTCTCGCGCAGCGCCTGCGAGGTCTGGCGCGCGGCTTCCTCGGCGCGGCGCATGCGCAGCAGCGCGTTGATGCTGGACACCAGCTCCTCGGCTTCCACCGGCTCGATCAGGAAGCTGTCGGCGCCGCCGTCGAGCGCCTGCACGCGGTGGCGCGACTCGGTCAGCGCGGCCGAGGTCTGCAGCACCAGCGTGCCGGCGGTCTCGGGGTCGCTCTTGATCAGCCGGCATACTTCCAGGCCGTTGATGTCGGGCAGCTTCACGTCGAGCAGCACCAGGTCCGGCGCGTGCTGGCGCACCAGCGACAGCGCGGCCTGTCCGCTGGCGGCCTCCAGCACCGAGAAGCCCGCGCGCTGGAGGATGCGGCCCTTGACGTAGCGGGGGCCGTCGCTGTCGTCGACGTTGAGGATCAGGGGGCGCGCGGCGGCGCTGGGGCGGAATGGCGTGTTCATGGCGAACTCAACGATAGTGGGCATCGGATGCAGCGGCCGGGCTGGTGCGCGCCGGATGGTGGGCGGGAATCGTCAGCGTGAAGGTGGAGCCCTGGCCCACCTCGCTGTGGACCTGGATCTCGCCGCGCAGCAGCCCGGCCAGCTGGCGGCACAGCGGCAGGCCCAGGCCGGTGCCCTTGACGCGGTGCTGCAGGGGATTGGCGATCTGCGCGAACTCCTCGAACACCACCGGCACGTGCTCGGGCGAAATGCCGATGCCGGTGTCGGCCACCGTCACCACCAGCTGGTCCGTGTCGGCCAGGTATTGCGCGGCGACGCCGACCTCGCCGCGCTCGGTGTACTTGAGCGCGTTGGAGACGAAGTTGCGCAGGATCTGCGCGAGCTTGCCCTCGTCGGTGTGCAGCGCCGGGATCTGGTCCACCGCGCCGATCACCAGCTCCACGTCGGCGCTGTGCTGGAGCGGCCGCATCATGCCGCGCAGCGCGCTGAAGGTGTTGTCCAGCGTGAAGTCGGACAAGCGCAGCTCGGTCTTGCCGGAGGCGATCTTGGCCAGGTCGAGCAGGTCGTCCACCAGTTGCGCCAGCGATTCGGCGGCGTGGCGGACCATGGTCACCTGGTGCACCTGCTCGGTGTTGAGCGGGCCATCGGTCTGGTCCAGCAGCAGGCCGGACAGCGCGCGGATGGAGCTCAGCGGCGTGCGCAACTCGTGGCTGACGTTGGAGAGGAAGCGGCTCTTGGTCTCGTCGGCCACGCGCAGGCGGTCGGCGCGGTCGTCGAGTTCGGCATACAGCGCCACCACGCCGCGGTTGGTGTCGGCCAGTTCGTTGGCCAGCAGTTCCAGTTCGCGCTGGCGCGCGGCGAGTTCGTGCAGGGTGCCGGCCAACTCCCGGTTCTGCTCGCGCAGTTCGCTGGAAATCAGGTCCGGGGCGCGGTCCAGGCAGCGTTCGGAGAGCGCGGCCAGGGCCGCCGGGGCCGGCTCGGGCGCGTTCGCGGGCAGCCGCCGGTGGATGGCCAGGCGCTCGCGCGCGGGGCCGACCGTCTCGAGCGACCAGTTGTCGGCCAGCGCCACGGCGTGCAGCAGCGCCTGCGCGGACGGATCGCCGGGTCCGGTTTCGCCGCGCAGCATGCGCGCCAGCGTGGCGATGGCCGCCGGCGCCGCGTCCACCAGGATGGCCAGCTCGCGCCCGGCGCGCTGCCTGCCTTCGCCGCGCACCAGCGCCGCGCACAGGGTGCGCGGCTCGTCCATCGACAGCAGCAGGCGCGCCAGTTCCGATACCGTGGTGGCGATGGCGGTCTGCTCGATGGCCGAGAAGCCCAGCTCGGCCGCGGCCCCGCGCGCGGCCTGGCGCGCCAGCACCACGTCGGTGTCGGCGCGCAGGGACAGCTGGAACAGGGGCAGCCTCATGGCCGTTCTCCGTGGCTGGCAAGGTCGTCCGCGCGCGTGGCGGGCGGCGTGCATTCGCTGTTGCGCCGGCACACGATCACGGTCACGTCGTCGCGCCCGCGCGAGAAGTCCCGGTACAGCACCGCCGCGACGATGGCGGGGTGGCGCGCATGCAGGCCCGGGTAGTCGTCCAGGTCCCAGTGCGTGCCGAGGCCGTCGCTGTGCAAGACCAGCAAGGTGTCGGGCGGCCACGGCGCTTCCACCTCGGCAACCTTGCGCATGGCGTAGCCGACGATGCCGTTATGGGAGATCAGCTGGCGCCGGTTGCCGCGCCCGCCCAGCGTGCCCGGGTAGTACACGCACGCGGCGATGTTGCCGATGCCGGCAAAGCGCAGCGTGCCGGGCTCGGTCTCGATGCGCGCCGCCGCCACCGCCGCGCCGCGCGTGGCGCGCAGCGCCGCGTGGGCGTGGCCGATCAGCACGGCGGGCGCGACGAAGGCATGCGCGGCCGCCACGCGCCGGGCGGCATCGGCCGCGCGCGCGGCGTCGGGGCCGTGGCCCAGGCCGTCGGCCAGCACCAGGCTGGACAAGGCGCGCGCCGAGCTGGCATGCCAGCCGTCGCCGCATTCGGTCTCGCCGGCGATGGGCTGGCACACCGCGCCCACCGCGAGGGCGGGCAGCTCGGGCGCGGCGGCCCGGTCCGACGGGCACAGCGCCATGCGCAGCACCGTGCCCTTGCCGGGCGCGCTGTAGATGTCGAAGGCGGTGGCGAGCCGGCGCATCGCGCCCAGCCCGGTGCCGGCCGTGCCGGTGGTGGAAAAGCCGTCGTGCAGGCTGGCGCCGAGGTCGGCCATGCCCGGGCCGCGGTCGATGGCGATCACCTCGACCTGCGGCGCGGCCGGCCCGGTCACCTCTTCCTGCAAGGTGCGGATCAGCAGCTCTCCCTCGCGGGCGTGCTTGAGGATATTGGTGGCCGCCTCGGACACCGCGATCGCCAGCCTGCCGGTGGCGACTTCACCGAAGCCGCAGCGGATGGCCAGCTCGGTCACGGTGCGCCGGGCTTCGGCGACGTGGCTGGCTTCCTGGATCAAGGCTCGGATCTGCATCATGTCTTCCAGCGTGCGTTGCCGCGTTCAAAAGGCGCCATAGCGCGTGATCGTCACCGTGGTGCCCCGCTGCGGCGCGGTCACGATGTCGAAGGCGTCGGACAGCCGGCGCGCGCCGCCCAGGCCCAGCCCCATGCCGTTGCCGGTGGTGAAGCCGTCGCGCAGCGCCGCCTGCACGTCGGGGATGCCGGGGCCGCGGTCGACGAAGCGCAACTGCACGCCGCGCCGCCCGCCGGCGCTCACCGGCAGGATCTCCGCGTGGCCGCCGCCGCCGTAGACCACGGTGTTGCGCGCCAGCTCGCTGGCCGCGGTGACCAGCTTGGTCTGGTCCACCAGGCTCATGCCCTGCGCCACGGCCGCGTCGCGCACCAGCTTGCGCAGGCGCACCACATCCTCGCTGGACTGCAGCGGCACCTGCTGGGGCGCGGCGCCGCCCGCGCCGAAGGAAGGAGGGGGCGGCCACGAGGGCTGGCCAGCGAAGTCGCCGTCATGGCGGTTCATGTGCCGGCCTGCAGCAGGGCCATGCCACGCTCGACGTTCAGCGCCGTGCGGACCCCTTCCAGCGTGACGCCCAGCTCGACCAGGGTGATCGCCACCGCGGGCTGCATGCCGACCACCACGGTCTCGGCGTCGAGCACCCGCGCGATGGCCGCGGTGTTGCCGATCATGCGGCCGATGAACGAATCGACCAGGTCCAGCGCCGAGATGTCGATCAGCACGCCCTTGGCGCGCTCCTTGACGATGCGCTCGGACAGGTCTTCCTGCAGCGTCAGGGCCAGCCGGTCATGCATGTCCACCTGGATCGTCACCAGCAGCAGGCGTCCCATGCGGAGGATTGGAATGCGCTCCATATCGCGTCTTGTGTCCTTGTCCGTGGGCCGGGCCTAGCGCGCGGGGATGGCGCCGATGCTGCCACCCGTGCGCTTGAGGGCAATCTGGAAGGCGTCCGCCAGCGTGGCCTTGGTGGTGACGTCGGCCAGGTCCACGCCCAGGTGGACGATGGTCTGCGCGATCTGCGGGCGGATGCCGCTGATGATGCAGTCCGCGCCCATCAGCCGCGCCGCGGCCACGGTCTTGAGCAGGTGCTGGGCCACCAGCGTGTCCACGGTGGGCACGCCGGTGATGTCGATGATGGCGATCGAGGCGCCCGAATCCACGATCTTCTGCAGCAGGCTTTCCATCACGGTCTGCGTGCGCGCGCTGTCGAGCGTGCCGATCAGCGGCAGCGCCAGGATGTCGTCCCACAACTGCACCACCGGGGTGGAAAGCTCCATCAGCTCGCGCTGCTGGCGCGCGATGACCTCCTCGCGGCTGGCCTGGTAGAGCGCCACGGTATACAGGCCGAGCTTGTCGAGCAGCACGCTGATGTCCCACGTCTCCTCGGCCAGCCGCGCCGGGTCGTGGGCCAGCGCCGCGCGCAGGCGCACGAACACCGGCTGCTTGAGCGAGAACACGAAGGTGGCGGTATCCGCCGGCGAGTAGCCTTCGCGCGCGCGCCGCCGGGAGATGTCGGCCAGCACGCTGCGCACCCGCTCCCATTCCGGCCCGTCGAGGTCGGCCGTGGCGCCGGCGCGCAGCGCCTCGCGCAAGCCGTGCAGGAAGCGCTGCGACTGGTCGCGCAGCTCGGATTCGGCCAAGCGCTGGCCGCCGGCCTGGGTCAGTTGCAATCCGATCCACTCTTCCAGTAACTGCTCGATCTCGTTTGTAAAAACTACAAGAAAGTCCGGCCTTTGATTGGTAGCTTCTGCATGCAGCGTCGGCGCCACGATTTCCCCCTCGGATGCGTGTCTTGGTGGTTGCCGTTGGCCGGCAACGGTTTGCCGCGGTCATGCGCGATCCGGCCGGTTTTCCGCCGGCGCGGCGCGTGCCCCGCATGGCGGATATGGCGCAAAAGCCGTGCCCGCGTGTAGGACAGTGCCGCGCGGACGCTGGCGGTGCCGTCCTACGCGTGCGCGCCGAACAGCGCCACCATCTCGCGGTTGAAGGCGGGGATGTCGTCGGGCTTGCGGCTGCTGACCCAGTTGCCGTCGCGCACCACTTCGCGGTCGACCCATTTGCCGCCGGCATTGCGGATGTCGTCGGCCAGCGAGGGCCAGCTGGTCAGCGTGCGCCCCTCGACCATGCCGGCCGAGACCAGCAGCCAGGCGCCGTGGCAGATCACCGCGACCGGCTTGCCATCCTCCTGGATCTGCCTGACGAAGCGCTGGGCCTCGGCGCTAGTACGCAGGGTATCGGCGTTCATCACGCCGCCCGGCAGCATCACCGCGTCGAATTCCTCGGGGCGGGCCTCGGACAGCACGGCCTGCACGTCGAAGCGGTCGGCCTTGCTGTCGTGGTGGGCGCCCTGGACCTGGCCGGGGTTGGGCGACACGATCACCGTGGTGGCGCCGGCCTGCTGCAGCGCCTGGCGCGGGCCGGTGAGCTCGACCTGCTCGAACATGTCGGTGACCAGCAGCGCCACGCGCTTGCCGGCCAGCGCCGAGCCGTGGGCGCCGTCCTGGGGAATGGCGGAATGTTCCTGTTTCATGCGTGACTCCTGGTGGCGGTCAGCCGCGGGGCTGACGGTGGGAAAAGAAGGGCGCGGGCCGCGGGGACGAGAACCTTGCGCCGCACCGTGTAGCTTTGGGACGGACGTGTAAAACCGCCACGCTGGCCGCCCGGCGGCCCGCGCGGCGCGCGGGACCTGCATGCGGAGTGGCAAAATCCATGCCCCGCGCCCGCGCGGCGCCGCTGCATGGCCGCGCGGTTGAGTGGTACCTTCGGGTCGTGCCGGCTGCCCTTGCCCGGTTCTTGCGGCGCTGCCCACCGATAGCAGACCCTCATGCCTGCCCATGGATCTCATCGTTGCCCGTCCTGAAGGGCTGTATTGCCCGCCCGGCGATTTCTACATCGACCCGTGGCGGCCGGTGGAGCGCGCGGTGGTCACCCACGCGCATGCCGACCACGCGCGCCCGGGCCACGGGCACTATCTCTGCGCCGAAGCGGGCCGCGGCGTGATGCTGGCGCGCCTGCCCGGCATCCGGCTCGACACGCTGCGCTATGGCGAGGCCATCGTCCACCACGGCGTGCGCCTGAGCCTGCATCCGGCCGGCCACGTGCTCGGCTCGGCGCAGGTGCGGCTGGAGCACGGCGGCGAGGTCTGGGTGGCCTCGGGCGACTACAAGGTGGAAGCCGACGGCACCTGCGCGCCGTTCGAGCCGGTGCGCTGCCACACCTTCATCACCGAAAGCACGTTCGGCCTGCCGGTCTACCGCTGGCAGCCGCAGGCCGCGATCATGGCGCAGATCGACGCCTGGTGGCGCGCCAACGCCGCCGCCGGGCGCGCCAGCGTGCTGTACTGCTACGCCTTCGGCAAGGCCCAGCGCATCCTGCACGGCCTGGCCGCCGCGCAGGGGGCGGGGCAGGCGCCGGGCCCGATCGTCGTCCACGGCGCCATGACCGCGCTCGATGCGGCCTATGCGGCGGCCGGCGTGGCGCTGCCGCCCACGCTGCGCACCGCCGACCTGCCGGCGCGCCCGGCCGCGTTCGCGCAGGCGCTGGTGCTGGCGCCGCCGTCGGCCCAGCGCTCGCCCTGGATGCGGCGTTTCGGCGACGCCGCCGACGCCTTTGCCAGCGGCTGGATGCAGCTGCGCGGCACGCGCCGGCGGCGCGGCGTGGACCGCGGCTTCGCGCTGTCCGACCATGCCGACTGGCCCGGCCTGCTGGCCGCCATCGAGGCCACCGGCGCGCAGCGCATCGTCGTCACGCACGGCAACGTGCCGGTGATGGTGCGCTACCTCGGCGAGCGCGGCTGGCAGGCCGGCGCCTTCCAGACCGAATACGGCGAGGAAGACGACGCGCCGGCCGCTGCCGATGCCGCCGATGCCGCCGGGGGAGAGCCGGCATGAGAGACTTCGCCGCGCTCTATGCCGAACTGGACGCCACCACTTCCAGCAACGCCAAGCTGGCCGCGCTGGCGGCCTGGCTGCGCGCCGCCGCGCCGCGCGATGCGGCCTGGGCGGTCTACTTCCTGGCCGGCGGCAAGCCGCGCCAGCTGGTGCCGGTGGCGCTGCTGCGCGAGATGGCGCAGGCCGCCGCCGGGCTGCCGCCGTGGCTGTTCGAGGAGAGCTACCAGGCGGTCGGCGACCTGGCCGAGACCATCGCGCTGCTGCTGCCGCCCGCGCGGCACGCCGACGGGCACGGCCTGGCCGACTGGGTCGAGCAGCGCCTGCTGCCGCTGCGCGGGCTGCCGCCCGAGACGCTGCTGCCGCGCCTGGACGCCATGTGGCAGGTGCTCGATACACCGGCGCGGCTGGTGCTGTTCAAGCTCATCACCGGCAGTTTCCGCGTCGGCGTGTCGCGCCTGCTCGTCACGCGCGCGCTGGGCGAGGTGGCCGGCATCGACCCCAAGCGCGTGGCCGAGCGGCTGGTCGGCTACACCGACCTGTCCGCGCGGCCCGACGCCGGCCGCTACCTGGCGCTGCTGGCGCCGGCCGATGCCGCCGGCGAAGCCCGCGCGGGCGGCCAGCCGTATCCGTTCTTCCTGGCCCATCCGCTGCAGGCCGCCCCCGAGGCGTTCGACGCCGTGCTCGGGCCGCCGGCCGGCTGGCTGGTGGAATGGAAGTGGGACGGCATCCGCGCCCAGGTGGTCCGGCGCGGCGGCGAGACTTGGGTGTGGTCGCGCGGCGAGGACCTGATGACCGAGCGCTTCCCCGAACTGGTGGAGATGGCGCGCGGCCTGCCCGACGGCACCGTGATCGACGGCGAGATCGTGGTGTGGGAGGACCGCCGCGCGCAGCCGTTCGCGCGCCTGCAGCAGCGCATCGGACGCAAGAACCTGAGCGCGCGGCTGCTGCGCGAGACGCCGGTGATCCTGCTGGCCTACGACCTGCTCGAATGGCAGGGCGAGGACTGGCGCGCGCGCCCGCAGCGCGAGCGGCGCCGGCGGCTCGAAGCGCTGGCGGCCGCGCACCGGCATCCCGCGCTCGAGCTCAGCCCGCTGGTCGAGGCGCCGGACTGGCCGGCCTTCGCGCGCCTGCGCGAGGCCTCGCGCGCGATGGGCGTGGAAGGCATGATGCTCAAGCAGGCCGATGCGCCCTACGGCGCGGGCCGCACCAAGGACGGCGGCGTGTGGTGGAAGTGGAAGATCGACCCGTACAGCGTGGACGCGGTGCTGGTCTACGCCCAGCGCGGCCACGGCCGCCGCGCCAGCCTCTATACCGATTTCACCTTCGCCGTGTGGAACGCGCCGCCCGGCGATCCGCAACGCGCGCTGGTGCCGTTCGCCAAGGCGTATTCGGGGCTGACCGATGCCGAGATGCGCGCCGTCGACGCCATCGTGCGCAAGACCACGGTGGAGAAGTTCGGCCCGGTGCGCAGCGTGGAGCCGACCCAGGTGTTCGAGCTGGGCTTCGAGGGCATCGCCCGCAGCGGCCGGCACAAGAGCGGCATCGCCGTGCGCTTTCCGCGCATGCTGCGCTGGCGCACCGACAAGCCGGTCGCCGAGGCCGACACGCTGGCCGTGCTGGAGGGCATGCTGCCGGGCGCCGCGCCCGCCGCGCCGGACGATGCCGCCGCGGTGGGGGACGCCGCGGCATGAACGCACCCCGCCGCCGGCCCGCCACGGCCGCCACCGCCGCGGCCCGCGCCGAAATGGAAGCCGCCGTGGCGGCGTGGTTCGCCGCGCGCGGCTGGCAGCCGTTCCCGTTCCAGCGCGCCGTGTGGGACGCGCTGGCGCAGGGCAAGGGCGGTCTGCTGCATGCCACCACCGGCACCGGCAAGACCTACGCGGCCTGGCTCGGCGCCTTGCTCGCCTTCGGCGCGGCCGCGCGCGGCGGCACCGACGCGCCGCCGCTGACCGTGCTGTGGCTCACGCCCATGCGCGCGCTGGCGGCCGACACCGTGCGCGCGCTGCAGGCGCCGCTGGCCGAACTCGGCCTGCCGTGGACGGTGGGCCTGCGCACCGGCGACACCGGCAGCGCCGAGCGCGCCGCGCAGGCGCGCCGCCTGCCCACGGCGCTGGTGACCACGCCGGAGAGCCTGTCGCTGCTGCTCACGCGCGCCGACGCGCAGGCCGTGCTGGGCCCGGTGCGCCTGGTGGTGGTGGACGAATGGCACGAGCTGATCGGCAACAAGCGCGGCGTGCAGGTGCAGCTGGCGCTGGCGCGGCTGCGCCAGTGGCGCCCGGGGCTGGCCATCTGGGGGCTGTCGGCCACGCTGGGCAACCTGGCGCAGGCCAGCGAGGTGCTGCTGTCCGGCATCCCGCCGCGGCGCCGCGCGCTGGTGCAAGGCAAGACGCCCAAGACGCTGGTGATCGACACCCTGCTGCCGGACAGTGCCGACCGCTTCCCGTGGGCCGGCCACCTGGGCCTGCGCATGCTGCCCAAGGTGATCGAGGAAGTGGAGGGCGCCGCCACCACGCTGGTCTTCCTCAACACGCGCTCGCAGGCCGAGCTGTGGTTCCAGGCGCTGCTCGGCGCGCGCCCGGACTGGGCCGGGCTGATCGCCCTGCATCACGGCTCGCTCGACCGCGACGTGCGCGAATGGGTGGAGCTGAACCTGAAGAGCGGCGCGCTCAAGGTGGTGGTATGCACCTCCAGCCTGGACCTGGGCGTGGATTTCCTGCCGGTGGAGCGCGTGCTGCAGGTCGGCTCGCCCAAGGGCGTGGCGCGGCTGCTGCAGCGCGCCGGCCGCTCGGGCCACGCGCCGGGCCGCCCCTCGCGCGTGACCGTGGTGCCGACCCACAGCCTGGAGATCGTCGAAGCGGTGGCGGTGCGGCACGCGGTGGCGGCCGGGCGCATCGAGGCGCGCGAGCCGCCCGAGCAGCCGCTCGACGTGCTGGTGCAGCACCTGGTCACGGTGGCGCTGGGCGGTGGCTTCCACGCCGACGCGCTCTACCGCGAAGTGCGCGGCACCCATGCCTACCGCGCGCTCGGCGAGGCCGACTGGCAATGGTGCCTGGACTTCGTGCGGCAGGGCGGCAGCACGCTCTCGGCCTACCCCGACTACCGCCGCGCGCAGCCCGACGAGCACGGCGTCTGGCGCGTGCCGGACGCCCGGCTGGCGCGGCGCCACCGCATGAGCGTGGGCACCATCGTCAGCGACGCCAGCATGCAGGTGCGCTACTGGACCCGGGCCGGCAGCGGCGGCGCCGCGCTGGGCAGCGTGGAAGAGGGCTTCATCGCGCGGCTGGCGCCCGGCGACTGCTTCCTGTTCGGCGGCCGCCTGCTGGAACTGGTGCGGGTGCAGGAGATGACCGCCTACGTGCGCCGCGCCACCGGCAAGCGCGCCGTGGTGCCGCGCTGGAACGGCGGGCGCATGCCGCTGTCCACCGAGCTGGCCGAGGCCGTGGTCGACACCTTCGACGCCGCCGCGCGCCATGCGCTGCCGCCGGCCAGCACGCCCGAGCTGCCGCTGATCCAGCCGCTGATCGACCTGCAAAGTCGCTGGTCCGCCTTGCCCTCGCGCGCCACGCTGCTGGCCGAGACGCTGCATTCGCGCGAGGGCTGGCACCTGTTCCTCTATCCGTTCGCGGGCCGCTCGGTCCATCTCGGCCTGGGCAGCCTGCTGGCCTGGCGGCTGGGGCGGCAGGTGCCGGCCACGTTCTCGGTGGCGGTCAACGACTACGGCCTGGAGCTGCTGTCCTCGGCGCCGCTGGACTGGGCCCGCTGGCTGCCGCTGGTGCTGGCCGGCGAGGAAGAGGGCGCGGGCGCCGGCGGCGCGCTGGCCGGCGAAGTGCTCGGCAGCCTCAACGCCGGCGAACTGGCGCAGCGGCGCTTCCGCGAGATCGCGCGCGTGGCCGGGCTGGTGTTCCAGGGCTATCCCGGCGCGGCCAAGAGCGCGCGGCAACTGCAGGCGTCGTCCAGCCTGTTCTACGAGGTCTTCCGCAAGCACGATCCCGCCAACCTGCTGCTGGGCCAGGCCGAGCGCGAGGTGCTGCGCCAGGAACTGGACGCCGAGCAGCTGGCGCGCACGCTGCGCCGCATGGCCGCGCAACGGCTGGACCTGCGCGCGCTGAGCCGGCCCTCGCCGCTGTCCTTCCCGCTGGTGGTGGAGTTCCTGCGCGAGAAGCTGAGCACGGAAAAGCTGGCCGACCGCATCGCCCGCATGCTGGCCGACCTGGAGAAAGCGGCCGGGCCGGCGCCGGACAGCGCGGCTGCCGGCGTGGGCGTGGCAGCGGTGGCCGAGGTGGCGGAGGTCGCCGAAACCGCGCGCTTCGGCCTGGCCGACCACGCCGCGCCGCCTGGACGCAAGCCGCGCCGCGCCCGCCGGCCATCACGGCCGGCACGACCGTCGCGGCCGTTGCCGCTGTTGTAAGCTTGCCGGCTCCCCGCGCTTTTCGTTGCGACCCCGCCGCCAGCCCATGACGCCGCCGTCCGAATCCCAGCCCGCGCCGGTCGAGGTGGCGGGCGAAACCCTCTGGCTGCTGCCCGAATGCGCGCTCTGGTGGCCGGCCGCGCGCATGCTGCTGGTGGCCGACGCGCACTTCGGCAAGGCCGCCGCGTTCCGCGCACTGGGCCAGCCGGTGCCGTCCGGCACCACCGCCGACAACCTCGCGCGGCTGAGCGCGCTGCTGGCGCGCTACCCGGCCGAGCATCTGGTCTTCCTCGGCGATTTCCTCCATGCGCGCGCGGCCCGCACGCCGGCCACGCTGGCCGCGCTGCGGCAGTGGCGCGCCGGCCTGCCGGACGGGCTGGCCTGCACGCTGGTGCGCGGCAATCACGACGTCCACGCCGGCGACCCGCCGCCCGAGCTCGGCATCGCCGTGGCGGACGAACCGCTGCGCGCCGGCCCCTTCGCGCTGTGCCACCTGCCGCGCCGGGACCTGGCCGGCGCCGCCTACGTGCTGGCCGGGCACCTGCATCCGGCCTACGTGCTGCGCGGCCGCGGCGAGGCCGATGCCTTGCGCCTGCCGTGCTTCGTGTTCGGCCCCCACGGCGCCGTGCTGCCGGCCTTCGGTGCCTTCACCGGGCGTTTCACGGTCAGGCCGGCGCCCGGCGAACGGATCTACGTGGCCGGCGGCGGGCGCGTGTGGGCGGTGCCGGCGCGCGGCTGAGGCGCGCCGCTGTCCGTCCGTAAAAGTGAAACAAGATAAACTTTCCGGCGATTCCCCCGCCGCCGCGGCAAACCGCCGGACGCCGGTGCCGGCTGCGGCGCTCCAGCGATAGGAGCCCGCTCGTGCTACCTTAGCGGGCTGGACGCTGCCAAAGCGCGCCCGCTGGCCCTGCCAGGCAAGCGACGGCGCCAATACCGACTGACATGAATGACACAGAAATCGAGCTGATCGGCTCGGCCCGCTTGCCGACCCGTTTCGGCAAATTCACCGCCACCGCGTTCAAGGGGGCGGTCTCGGGCATCGAACACCTGGCGCTGAGCGTCGGCGACATCGCCGGCGAGGGCGTGCTGACCCGCCTGCATTCCGAGTGCCTGACCGGCGACGTGTTCGGCTCCTGCCGCTGCGACTGCGGCGAACAGCTCGAACTGGCCATGAAGAAGATCGCCGAGGAAGGGCGCGGCATCCTGCTCTACCTGCGCGGCCAGGAAGGGCGCGGCATCGGCCTGGGCCACAAGATCCGCGCGTATGCGCTGCAGGACCAGGGGCTGGACACGGTGGACGCCAACCTGGCGCTGGGCCAGGAAATCGACGCGCGCAACTACGCTTTCGCCGCCGACCTGCTGCACCAGTGGGGCGTGAAGTCGATCCGGCTGATGAGCAACAACCCGAAGAAGAAGCAGGCGCTGGAAGCCGCCGGCATCACGGTGGTGGAGCAGATGCGCCATATCATCCCGTCCAACGCCGAGAACGAGAAATACCTGGCCACCAAGCGTGTGCGCATGGGGCATCTGCTGGACTGAGCCGGGCAGGGCCTGACCGGCGGCATCGCGCCGCCGCGGGCGCGATGCGGCAAAGCCACGAGCAGCGCACAAAACTGGCCGGCATCTCCGGCTATCCAGATACACTCGTGTATCGACGCCATTCATCAGCCGGTTTTGAACATGCTTGCCCAGATTCAACGCAGTTGCGGGGAAGGTGCGGTGCGCCTGCGCCGGGTGCTTGCCCGGGAAGTCCACCTCGACGTGCGCCAGCCGGCGCAGATCAAGCGCATCCGCCTGCTGGGCTGGCTGGCGTTCATCGGCTTCCCGGTGTTCTACGCGGTCTGGACATTCTGGTTTCCCCAGCCATACGAAAGCCTGGTCCTGCGGCTGGTGGCCATGCTGATGTGCCTGCCGCTGCTGGTCACGCGCGATCTGCGCGAGCGCAAATGGCTGCCGCCCTATTTCCTGTTCACGCTGACCTACTGCCTGTCGTTCTTCTTCGTCTATCTGTACCTGATGAATCACGGCAACCTGGTCTGGTCGCAGTCGCTGGTGATCGCCGTGATTATCCTGTTCAATTTCAGCGGCTGGGTGGGCGGCGCGGCCTCGCTGGTGGTGGGCACCGCGGCGGCGTGGCTGGTCTATACCTACGTGACGCCGCCGCCGGCCGGGCTGCTGGAGGTCAAGTGGCCGGTGGAGCTGCCCATCATCGGCTTCACCATCTGCACGATCGCCGTGCTGAAGATCGACCAGCGCATCCTGATCCAGGAAAAGCTCGACGGCATGGCCATCGCGCTGGGCACCGTGGCCCATGAACTGCGCACGCCCATCCGCAGCATCGGCTCGACGGCGCTGGGCATGGGCCGCTACCTGCCGGGCCTGATCCGCTTCTACGAAGACAACGAGACGCCCGAGAACTCGCTCAACCTGCCGCGCGCACACTTCGGCCTGATGAAGGACGCGCTGCCGCGCATCCAGCTCGAGGTGGAGCGCATGAACCACGGCATCGACGTGCTGCTGGTGAACGCGCGCGGCGGCGCCGACCGCGAGCCCGGCGAGCCGTTCCCGCTCGGCGGGGCGGTGCGCGAGGCGCTGGCGCGCTATCCGTTCGAGGCGGGCCAGCGCGAGCTGGTCCACGCCGAGCTGGACGACGATTTCCTGGTGCGCGCCGAGCAGAAGCTGCTGGTGATGGTGCTGTTCAACCTCATCAAGAACGCGCTGCACGCGCTGGCGCGCGCCGGGCATGGCGAGATCCGCCTGCGCCTGGAGCAGGGCCCGCGGCGCAACCGCCTGGTGTTCCGCGACACCGGGACCGGCATCCCGGAGCGCGAACTGGGCTCCATCTTCAAGCGCTTCCACACCTATCCGCGCAACGAGGGAACCGGCATCGGCCTGGCCTTCTGCAAGGAAACCATCGAGGCCTGGGGCGGGCGCATCCACTGCAACTCCGTCGAGCACGAGTACACCGAGTTCGTGCTGGAATTTCCGCAGGCCGTGCCGCGGCGGGGCGCCGCGGCGGAGTGAGCCGCGGCCGCGCGCTCAGGCTGCGCTGCCCGCCACTTCCAGCAGCTCGCCGCGCGCCGGTTGCCGCGGCGCGGCGTGGCGCGCCGCCGGCGCGCGCTGGCGGCGCTGGCTGGAGCGCCAGCTGGCCAGGCCTACCTCGTCGCGGATCTCCGCGCAGACCTGGATCAGCCGCTCGGTTTCCACGGCGGTCAGGCAGGCGTTCATGGTCAGCCGCATCAGCGCCCGGTCGCGCGCCGTGGCCGGCGCGCAGAAGACCGCGCCGAAGATGCCGCGCGACTGCAGCGCGTCGCGCAGCACCAGGGTCTGCTCCTCGGTGCCCGACTCCAGCGCGATGATCTGCTCCGAGCCGGCCGACACGTTGTAGCCCAGCTCGGCCAGCGCGCCGCGCACGTAGGCGGAAATGGCATGCAGGCGGGCGCGCCGCGCGTCGGCGCGGACGATGAAATCCGCGGCGGCGTCGAACCACGCCAGTTCGTGATGCAGCAGCCCCGAGCTGAAGATCGCGGGGCGCGACTCCGCGGCGAAGTAGCCCTTGAACGAAGCCGGACACGTGACCAGCCCGGCGCGCCCGCCGAAGGCCTTGGCCAGGCTGGCGGTCTGGAAATGGACCCGGCCCGACAGCCCCAGCCCGGCCACCAGGCCGGCGCCGCCGGGGCCGTGCGTGCCCAGCGAGTGCGATTCGTCCACCACCAGCACGCTGCCGGTGCGCTCCGCCACCTCGACGAAATCGGCCAGCGGGCACAGGCTGCCGTTGGTGCTGTAGACCGAATCCACCACCAGCACGCCGGGGCCTTCCTTGCGGATCTGCCGCTCGGCGTGCTCCGCGTCGTTGTGCATGAACGGCACCGCGCGCGCGCGGGCCGCGTGGGCGCCTTCCCAGAGCGACATATGCGCCAGCATGTCGAGATAGACCGGCGTGCGCTCGCTGGCGATGCTCTGCAGCAGGCCCACGTTGGCGGCCCAGCCCGACTGGCAGAGGATGCTGGCCTCGGCGCCGGCGAAGTCGGCCAGCTTGCGTTCCAGCCGGCTGGTCGGATTGTCGCCGTACTGGAACACGGCCGACATCAGCAACTCGCTCTCGGGGCCGCGCATGGCGGCGGTCTGGGCCATGACCAGCTCCTGCTCGCCCAGCAGGCTCAGGTAGTCGTTGCTGGAAAAGTGCACCGCGTCCGGACCGGGCTGCCGGCCGTGCAGCAGGTGGCTGCCGCCCCAGCGCTTTTGCACGCGCTCCACCTCGTGCCCCGCCACGCGGGCGGTGATGAAGTCGGGCCATGCCGCGACGGTGGCCGCCGCGGCCGCGGCCTGGCCTGCCTTGCGATCGCGTTCCGGACAGCCCGTTTCCATTTTGTTCATTTACATTCCCCTTGGAATCACTCCGACGAAAATGCCGGCCGCTGGCAGATGCCTGCGATACGGTCCGGCGAAAAAGTCGTTGCAACGCAGGCGCTGTCCGCATCCATTGTTTGCAATGTATGGGCTGGAATGAACGGACTGCCTGTGGCTGATCGCGTGTTGCGCCGACAAGCTATTCTGCCGTGTGGACGGGGATTCTCCCGCGCGCTTGCCGACACTTGTGATGCCGGGGGCGCAAGAAAGTGGCCGTGGCGCCACAGAACGGGGCGCGGACGGCGGCGTCAGGCGCGCCGGTGCCAGCGCCAGTAGCGTTCCGGGGCGGCGAGATCGGCCAGTTGCGCGGCGCTGAAGAGAGGGAGCTGGCTCGCATAGGCGGTCACCGCGCGGGCCTTGCACAGGGTAGCGCTGGCGGCGGCGTCGCCAGCGCCGGCGCCGAGGCGCGCGGCCGAGGCCAGCACGCCCGCCTGGCGCCAGCGCGACAGGCGCAGTTGCGTCTCGCCGGCCACGCGCCGGTGGATCGCGTCCTCGTAGAACAGCCACGGCGTGCCAGGCCGGTGGAGGGCGGCCCACACCCGCGCGCAGGCTTCGTGCACCAGGAAATGGTCGCTGTGGTGGATGCCGGCGGGCGCCACCACCTGCAGGCCCGGCCGCTCGGCCACCGCCAGCGCCAGCGCGGCGGCGAGCGCGGCCACCGGCGCCGCCGCGCCGTACTGGCCGTCGAGGAACGGCATCCACACGGCTTCGGCATCCAGCATGGCCAGCGCGGCGCGGTCTTCCTCGCGGCGGGCCAGCACCGCCTGGCGCGCTTCGGCGAAGCCCGCCGCGGCGTCCCATGGCGGCGCCGGCGCGCCGGCCGGCGGCAGGCCGGCCAGCACCGTCACCACCACGGAGCCGGGACGCGCCGCCAGCAGCTCGCCGCAACTGAAGACGGCATCGTCCAGGTGGGGCGACACCACCAGGGCAGGCATGGCGGGCGCCATGCCGCGCTCAGGCCATCACGCGCGCGGCGTCGGCGCGGGCCCACCAGCGGTGCTCGCCGACGGCCGCCAGGAAGGCGTCGTGCTGGGCGGCGCCGTCGGACTTGCCGAGCACCACGCCCGGCCCGGCAAAGCCGCCCTCGATGCCGGCCGCGCGGGCGGCCGCCGCCACCAGCACGGCGCCGGTGCCGCCCGCGCCGATGGCCTTGTAGTGCTTGTAAGCCTCGCACACGAAAAGCAGGGCGGCCGGCTCGGCCTCCAGCGCGCCGGTGTCGCCCTCGGGCACGTAGACCGCGTCGAACAGCACCGAGCCGACCGACGGCAAGGCATGGTCGACGGCGATCGGCTTGCCTTCGGCCGAGGTCACGCCGGCCGCGCGCGGCCCCACCACCTTGGCCGAGGCGCCGGCCGCCTGCACCCGCTTCTGCAACGCTGCCACCGCCGCGCCGCTCACGCCGTCGGCCACCAGCACCGCGATCTTGCGGCCGCGCAGGTCGCCCTTGGGCTGCGAATCCAGGCTCAGCGCCGGCGACGCCTCGATGCCGTAGTCGTCGATCTCCACCGGCTCGCCCACCGGTTCCACCTCGATGCCCAGCTTGGCCGCCACGCCGCTGGCCAGCTCGGGCGCGATATGCGCCAGCTGGCCGACCACACGGGCGCGGATGGCGGGGGTCTCCACCTTGGACAGCTCGAAGGTGTAGGCATCGACGATCTGGCCTTTCTCGACGTCGGTCTGGCTGCGCCAGAACAGGTTGGCCTGCGAGAAGTGGTCGGAGAAGGTCTCGCTGCGGCGCCGTATCTTGGCCGCGCCTGCGGCCGCCGCCTCCGCGTAGCCGAGATGGGCGTCGGCATCGCCCGCCAGGAACGGGCAGCCGCCGCCGACCGTGTTCGGCTGGTAGCTCGAGCGGCCGCGCACTGCGGTCTGGCGCATGAAGCCGTCGCGCTGGTTGTTGTGCACCGGGGCCAGCGGCCGGTTAACGGGCAGCTCGTGGAAGTTGGGGCCGCCCAGGCGCGTGAGCTGGGTGTCCAGGTAGGAGAACAGCCGGCCTTGCAGCAGCGGATCGTTGGTGAAATCCAGCCCCGGCACGAGGTGGCCCGGGTGGAACGCCACCTGCTCGGTCTCGGCGAAGAAGTTGTCCGGGTTGCGGTTCAGCACCATCTTGCCCACGCGGCGCACCGGCACCAGTTCTTCCGGGATCAGCTTGGTGGGGTCCAGCAGGTCGAAGCCGAACTGGTGCTCGTCTTCCTCGGGCACCAGCTGCACGCCGAGCTCGTACTCGGGAAAGGCGCCGTTCTCGATCGATTCCCACAGGTCGCGCCGGTGGAAGTCCGGGTCCTTGCCGTTGATCTTCAGGGCCTCGTCCCACACCAGCGAATGCGCGCCCAGCACCGGCTTCCAGTGGAACTTGACGAAGGTGGCGCGGCCCTGCGCGTTGATCAGGCGGAAGGTATGCACGCCGAAGCCTTCCATGGTGCGGAAGCTGCGCGGCAGCGCGCGCCCGGACATGGTCCACAGCACCATGTGCATCGATTCGGGCTGCAGCGAGACGAAGTCCCAGAAGGTGTCGTGCGCCGAGGCGGCCTGCGGGATCTCGTTGTGCGGCTCGGGCTTTACCGCGTGGACGAAGTCGGGGAACTTGATCGCGTCCTGGATGAAGAACACCGGCATGTTGTTGCCGACCAGGTCGTAGTTGCCCTGGCGCGTATAGAACTTGACCGCGAAGCCGCGCACGTCGCGCGCCAGGTCGGGCGAGCCGCGCGAGCCGGCCACCGTGGAAAAGCGCACGAAGACCGGCGTCTGCCCGTCCGTGCGGGTGAGGAAATCCGCGGTGGTGTAGTCCGCCAGCGATTCATGCAGCTCGAAATAACCATGCGCGCCCGCGCCGCGCGCGTGGACCACGCGTTCCGGGATGCGCTCGTGGTCGAAGTGCGTGATCTTCTCGCGCAGCAGGAAATCTTCCAGCAAGGTCGGGCCGCGCGCATCCAGGCGCAAGGAGTTGTCGTCCTCGCCGATCGCCATGCCCTGGTTGGTGGTGAGCACCTGGTCCTCGTTGGAAACCAGGTTGCCGACCGTGTCCGAGCCCAGCGCGCGCGGCGTGGGCGCCAGGCGCTCCTTGACGGCGCGGTCGTAGGCGGCCTCCGCGCCGGTGGCCGCGCGGGTTGCGGTCTGCGTCACGTCGCTGGTCGAGGCGCCGGTCAGGCCCTGCGGCGCGCCGCCGCCGTTGCCGTTGCCGCTGTCATTGCCGTTGCCGTTGCTGCGGGGGGATCTGGCTGCGGCCTTGCTGCTGGCGGAAGTCTTCTTGGAAGCGGGCGTCTTGGCCATGTCGGAATCCTGATGGGTGAGGGCGGGAAGACACAATCAAGGCAGGTAGCGTGCCAAGCCCGCGCGCGCGGGCGGCGCGTCCGCAGACGCCGCCCGGGCGCGCCGCATGCCGGCCGGTCGGCGGCAGCGGGCCGCCGCCGGCGGCGCTTCTTTTTTCATCGGGATGTAATTTGTGCAGGCGGGAACGAAACTGCCGACGGCGCCTGTAGGCATGCGCCGACAAGGTTTCGGGGGGCCACCCTACAGCCGCGGCGGCCCGGCTTCCATATTGTGAAGGGGTGGCGCGGACGAGGCGCATCGGTGCCCTCGCCGCCAGCCAGCATGACCGGTATGTCGTCTTCAAGGCGCCATTCTTTTGTCGAATACGAATCCCTCCAAGGAGCTGACATGGCTGACAAGAACGTTTCCGTACTCAATGACCTGATCGAGGTATCGCGCGACGGCGAGCAGGGCTTCCGCAAAGCGGCCGAGGACGCGCAGAACCCGGAACTGAAGTCGCTGTTCTCCAGCCGCGCAAGCGAGATCGCCAGCGCGGTGGCCGAACTGCAGGCCCAGGTGGCGGCGCTCGGCGGCAAGCCGGAGGACCACGGCAGCGTGGCCGGCGCGCTGCACCGCGGCTGGATCAGCGTGCGCACGGCGGTGGCCGACCGCAACGACCTCGCCATCCTCGAGGAAACCGAGAAGGGCGAGGACGTGGCCAAGAAGAAGTACGCGGACGCGCTGCAGGAAAGCGAACTGAGCTTCGACATCCGCGCGCTGGTCGAGCGCCAGTACCAGGGGGTGCTGCGCAACCATGACCTGATCCGCGACCTGCGCAACCGCTATCGCGCAGCCTGAGCCGCGGTCCCCGTGCAACCCGGTCCACCCGCCTGACGCCACCATGCCCGCGCACCCTCGCGCCGACACCCCGGCCGCCCCCGCAGGCGAGGGCGCGGACATTGCCTCCCGGTTCGCCCGGCTGGCGCGGGAGCCGGACCTGCCTTTGCCCGGTGCCGGACGGACGTGGCTGCGCTGGCTGCGGCTGGCCGAGGTGGCCGCGGAGGACGTGAGCCTCGTCAAGCTGTTCGAGGCCCACGCCGACGCGCTGGCCATCATGGCCGAACTGGGCGCGCCGCCGCCCCCGCCCGGCAGCCGCTGGGGTGTGTGGGCGGCCGAGCCGCCCGATGCGCAGGTGGTATTCCACGCCGGCGGCGATACGCCCGATAGGCTCGATACACCCGATAGGCCCGCGCGGGGCAGCCTGCGCGGGCGTAAGGCGTGGTGCTCGGGAGCGCCGCTGGTCACCCACGCGCTGCTGACCTGCCGCGACGAGCGCGAACAGCGCTGCCTGGCCGTGGTGGCGCTCGACGCCCCCGGCGTGCGCATGGACGAGCGTGCCTGGCAGTCGCCGGCGATGCGCGCCGCGCGCACCGCGGATATCGATTTCGACGGCACGCCCGCGCGCCGGCTCGGCGCGGCCAACGCCTATCTGGAGCGGCCCGGCTTCTGGCACGGCGGCGCCGGCATTGCCGCGTGCTGGCTGGGCGCCGCGGTGCCGCTCGCGCTCGCCTTGCGCGGGCAGGTGGCGCGGCGCGCCGAGCCGCACGCGGCGGCGCATCTGGGCGCGGTGGATCTTGCGCTGCATGCCGGCTGGGCCCAGTTGCGCGAGGCCGCGGCATGGATCGACAGCCATCCCGCCGCCGATGCCGCCGCGGTGGCGATGCGCACGCGCCTGGCCGCCGAGCACGCGGCCGGCACGGTGATCGAGCATGCCGGCCGCGCGCTGGGCGCCGGCCCCTTGTGCCGGGATGCGGCGCTGGCCGCGCGCTTCTGCGACCTGCCGGTGTTCCTGCGGCAAAGCCATGCCGAGCGCGACCTGGCGGCGCTTGGCGCGCTGCTGTGCGGACCCGGCGCATCCACCACCGCCTGGGCACCGTGGCAGGCCGACGCCGCCCGCCACGTGTCCGGCCAGGGCCAGGCCACATGACATTGCCATCCCCCGGGACCGACACCGTCGCCGCGCCCGCCGAGCCCGCGCCGCAGCCCGTCGCCGCGCATTTCGACGCGCTCTATGCCCGCAGCGACGACCCGTGGGACTACCGCAACCGCTGGTACGAGGCCCGCAAGCGCGGTCTCATGCAAGCCATGCTGGACCGCCCGCGCTACCGCAGCGCGTTCGAGCCCGGCTGCGGCAACGGCGAACTGAGCGCGGCGCTGGCCTCGCGCTGCGATAGCCTGCTGGCGGCCGACATGCACCCGCGCGCGGTGGACGCCGCGCGCCGGCGGCTGGCGGGGATTCCCAACGTGCGGGTGATGCAGCTCAGCGTGCCGCAGGCCTGGCCGCCCCGCGCCAGCTTCGAGCTGATCGTGATCAGCGAATTCGCCTACTACCTGGAGGAAGACGACATCGCGCGGCTGGGCCAGCGGGTGCGCCGCACGCTGGAGCACGGCGGCCTGCTGCTGGCCTGCCACTGGCGGCACCCGTTCGCCGAGCGCCGGGCGACGCCGGAACGCACGCATGCCCTGCTGGAAAAGCACGCCGGCCTGCCTTGCATGGCCACGCACAGCGAGGCCGACTTCCTGATGCAGGCCTGGCTGCGCGGCCCCGGCTCGGTGGCGGCGCGGGAGGGCATCGCATGATCGGCGTGATCGTCCCGGTGCACAACGAGGAAGGCTGCCTGGCCGACTGCCTGCGGGCCGTGGCGCGCGCGGCCGCCTGCCCGGGGCTGCGCGGCGAGGCGGTGCTGGCGATCGTGGTGCTCGACGCCTGCCAGGACCGCTCCGCCGAGATCGCCAGCGCGCACGGCGTGCTCACGCTGTGCATCGCCGCGCGCAACGTGGGCATGGCCCGCGCCGCGGGCGCCGCGCACGCGCTGGCGCTCGGCATGCGCTGGCTGGCCTTTACCGATGCCGACTCGGTGGTGTCGCCGGACTGGCTCAGCACCCAGGTGCGCCTGGGCCGGCTGGGCGCCGACGCGGTCTGCGGCTGCGTGCACGTGGACGACTGGCAGGACCATCCGGAGCCGGTGCGGCGCCGTTACCTGGCGCGCTACCAGGCCCGCGACGGCCACCGCCATATCCACGGCGCCAACCTCGGGGTGACGGCCGATGCCTATGTGCGCTGCGGCGGCTTCGCGCCGCTGGCCTGCCGCGAGGACGTGGCGCTGGTGCGGGCGCTGCAGGCCTGTGGCGCCTGCATCGCGTGGAGCGCCGCGCCGCGCGTGGCGACCAGCGCGCGCCGGGAAGCGCGGGTCCGCAACGGCTTTGCCGGCTATCTGCGGGCGCTGTCCGCCGAAGGGCCGGCCCGGGGCGGCCATGCGCCACGGCAGGCCGAGCTGCCCGCGCCGCCTGGCATCCCGCCGCAAAGCCCCCTAAGATCAAGACTCATCCACCTCGCCCAGGACCAGGCCATGACCAAGCACGCCGTGCCCAAGCAGCCCGCGCCCCCCCATCCCGCCACGCCGGCGCCCGGCAAGCAGGGCAGCCAGCCCGACGACCAGCAGGAAGACGACCTGGACGAAGCGCTGCGCGAGACGTTCCCCGCCAGCGACCCGATCGCCGTCGAGCCTTCCCGGCGGGAAAAATAGGGCGGCCGCTCAGGCCAGCTGCCGCTCAGGCCAGCTGCTTTAGCTGGCCGATGACCTTCATCAATTGCCCGTGGGCGACGATCACGCCCGACTCGTCCTGCAAGGCTTGCTGGTAACGCTCGCGGAAAGCGGGCTCGCTCTGCGGGCCGAACAGCTTTTCGGTGGCGGCGGCCACGGCGCGGCAGGTCTGGTCGTGGTGCTCGGGGGCTTCCAGTTCTTCGTCGATCTCGATGATCAGGCGCGAGAGCGGATCCAGCCAGCGGAAATACGGCTCCTCGGTCACAATCTGCACGAACAGGCCGGCCGGGACCGGACCGTAGAGACGTTCGTACTCGGCACGGTTCAGCGTGATCAGTTCCTTGTGCGCCTTGAGCAGCGCGGCGCGCAGCGCGCGCAAGCCGCTGCGGCGGTCTTCCTGCCTGGCGAGGAATTGTTCGTTCGGCATATCCCTTCTCCCTTTCCCTTTCTTCCCTTTCTTGTCGGACTGGCGCTCCGCCTGCCAGTATAGGCAGGGCCGCCCGCGCGGCGGGAGGGGGGTAACACGGGGTGGCGGGCGCCTCTTCCCGCCCGCCACCCCGCGCCGGCCGCGTGGCGGATCAGTGCCGCCGGGCCTTGCGCACGGCCTTGTTGGCGTACATGGCGGCGTCGGCCGCGCCCAGCAGCGCCGCCACGTCGCCGTGCCGCGCCGGGTCGAAGGCAATGGCGCCCACGCTGAACTCGATGCCGTAGCCGCGCGCGGCGCGCCGGTTATGCGTGGCCACGCCGGTGCGCAGGCGCGCCAGCGCGTGCGCGCTGGCGGTGGCGTCGGTGCCGGTCAGCAGCGCGACGAACTCGTCGCCGCCGAGCCTGCCGATCACGTCGGAATCGCGCAGCGCGCGGCGCAGCTCGGCGGCGAACGCCACCAGCGCGCGGTCGCCCTCGGCGTGGCCGAAACGGTCGTTGACAGCCTTGAAGCCGTCCATGTCGAAGAACAGCAGCGTGGCCGGCTTGCCCAGCCGCTTGCAGACATCGAGCGTGTGCTGCGCCAGCGCCGCGAAGCCACGGCGGTTCGACAACTGCGTGAGCTCGTCGGTGGTGGCCAGTTGCAGGGCGGCCAGCTCGTGCTCGGCCATGCTCGCCAGGTCGCGCAGCAGGGCGCGGTCGTCGGCGCCGAACTGGCGCGGCTGCATGTCGATCAGGCACAAGGTGCCGAGCTTGCAGCCGCCGGCGGCCGACAGCGGGCAGCCGGCGTAGAAGCGGATGCCGGGGTCGTCGGTGACCAGCGGGTTGTCGTGGAAGCGCTCGTCGAGCAGCGCGTCGGGCACGGTCAGGATGTCGTCGTCGAGGATGGCGTGGCCGCAGAAGGAGATGTCGCGCGAGGTCTGCGTGGCCGACATGCCCATGCAGGACTTGAACCACTGGCGGTTGGCGTCGACCAGCGTGACCATCGCGATGGGCACGGCGAACAGGCGCCGGGCCAGCCGCGTCAGGCGGTCGAAGCGCTCCTCGGCGCCGGTGTCGAGGAGGTTGAGGGACCGCAATGTCTCCAGGCGGGTTGGTTCATCGGCGGGGATCGAAGGTGCCTTCATAGGGGATTCGGCGACGGAAATGGGGGCTCGCGGCAGGCCGCATGCAGTGATATCGGCGCAATCGGCGCGAAATGTAATGCCGGCCGTATTTCCCGCCATCCGGCCGCCTGCCGGAGGCTGCCGGCGCCCGTCGGAGAACGCGCATCGGGCGCCTCGGGGTGGCGGGCGCGCCTTGCGGTCACGCTTGCGCGTCGTCCGTCTCGCCGATCAGGTCCGCCGCCACCGAGCGGCGCGCGTCCGCGGCGCGGAAATAGCGCACCAGCGTCGCCACGCTGGTATGGCCGGTCATGGCCATGGTTTCCGCCAGCGGTACCTGCCGGGCCGCCGCCTCCGTCACGAAACCCGAGCGCAGCGAGTGCGCCGAGAAATCGCCCTCCAGCCCGGCCAGCTCGCAGCGCTGCCGGACGATCTTGCGCACCGCCGCCGGCGACAGCGCCTCGCCCACATGCCCGCCACGGCGCACGCGCCGGAAGATCGCCCCCTCGCTCAGGCCGGCCGCCAGCAGCCACGCCTCGAGCGCCGCCCCGGCCGCGCCGATCACCGGCTTGGCGTTGTCCGGCAGGTCGGCGCCCGACTGGTTGGTCTTGGACCAGCCCAGTTCGTAGACAAACTCGCCCGGCGCCAGCCGCGTCAGGCTGGCCAGCATCGCGCCCGCCACCTCCGAGCGCCGCCGTCCGCCGCTGGACCACGCGAACAACAGCAGCGCGCGGTCGCGCAGGCCGATCAGCGAATCGTCGCAGGTAGCCAGCAGCCGCGCCAGCGGCTCGCGCGTCAGCGCCGCCTTGCGCGCCGGGCGCTCGCCGCGCCGGGCATAGGCGCGGCGCGTGCGCGACAGCAGTTCGCGCACCGCCGGGTCGGCGCAGGGGTTGGCATGGCCCTCCAGATGGTGGGCCTTGGCGATGACCGCGAGCCGGTGCGTGAGCGTGGCCAGCGCGGGCGGGCCGAGGCGGGCCTTGAGCCCGCCGGCGACCAGCGCCGCGTCGATGGCCGGCGGCAGTTCGCATGCCGGGCCTTGCGGCGTGCTGCGCGTGGCGTGGTCTACCAGGAACTGGATGACGACCGCCGGCTGCAGGGGCAGGGCAACCGGTTGGCCGTAGCGCAGGGCGAACCAGCCCGCCCAATAGCGGAGTGCGGAACGATAGCTGGCCACCGTGTTGGCGGATTCGCCCTCGCGGTACAGCGCTTCGGCGGCCTGGCGGCCAAGCGGGTCGAGTTCGGACGGGCGAAGCGGCGGAGGAAGGTCGACATCGGCAAGGCGGGGAAGGATGGAAGCGGCGGAAAAAAGAGGCGACTCGCCCGCCGCGCCGTCCGGCACGGCTTCGGCGGCGTCTTTCGCAGCGTTTTCCGGGTTCCTGGCAAGGCGGGGCGGCGTTTTACGAGTAATCATAATAAATATGATGTAAGCTGTATTAAATTATACATTAAGGCCAGATAAGGCGCGATAACTATTCCTTATCGAGCCTTATCCGGTTGCCTCGCGCCAACCCCGCCAAAACGATTGCCTGGACCATGCAAAACGCCGATTTTCCCGCCACCACCCGCGCCCGCGCCATCACCCGCGAAGACGTCTGGCAGGCCGCCGACGCCTTGCTGCTGGCGGGGCAGCGCCCGACCATCGAGCGCATCCGCCTCCATCTCGGGCGCGGCTCGCCCAATACGGTCAGCCCGCACCTCGACGCCTGGTTCGCCGGGCTCGGCGCGCGCCTGCAGGATCCCCAGGCGTTCGCGGCGCCGGCCAGCCTGCCCGACCCGGTGAGCCAGGCCGCCCGCTACCTGTGGGAAGCGGCGCAGGCCGAAGCCCGCGCCGCCGCCGCGGCCGGATTCGCCGGCCGCGAGGCCGCGCTGGAAGCCGCGCGCCAGGCACTGGAAACGGAGCAGGGCGCCCTGGCGCAGGAACGCGCCGTGCTGGAAGCCCGCCTGGCAGCGGCCGACGGCGCCCTGGCCGAACTGGCCCGCGCCCGCGACGAAGCCGGCGAGCGCGCTGCCCGCGCCGAGGCGCAACTGCTGGCGCAGCAAGCCGATAACGACACGCTGCGTGCCCAGCTAGAGCAGGCCCGCCAGGAAAAGGACACGCTGCTGGCCGAAGCTGCCAGCCAGCGTGCCGCCTGGGACAAGGAACGCGAAACGATGGCCGGGCGGGCCAGCGCGAACGAGCGCCGCATGGCGCTGGAACTCGACGCCGCGCGCGTGGCGGCGAAAGACGGACAGCGGCTGCTGGAAGGCGAACGCCGCGCGGCGCAGCAGAAACTGGCCGAAGCCGCGGAAGCCGCCGCGCGCCAGGCCGGCGAGGCAACGCGGCTGGGCAAGGCGATGGCGGTGCTGGAAGAGCGGCTCAGGCAGCAGGAAGCCATGCTGGCCGAATACCGGCGGATGCGGGAGAGCCGCGGCGGCGCGGAGCCGGAGATGCAGCGGGCGGGACGGCCAGGGATGGCAAGAAGCCGCCAGCTACGGGCGGCGAGGGCGCCGCGGGTGAAGGTTTAGGGAGAAACCTGAGCTAAAGCCAAGAATCAAAATTCCCCCGTAAACTACTGATATATAAACTCTAATGGGCCTCAGGCACTGCATTTGAAGGCATCGGGATTCCGTGGTCCATTTCCTCGTGGGTGGGCAGGGTGCAGCATATGTGCGGGCACGCTGGAACGAACTCGATCTGCACCGAGCGCGTAGGCAGTCCTGCGATCGGGGCGTTATAGGATTTTCCCGGTTCGGCGACATGAATACGGTCAGCCTGAAACCCCCTCATGGCAAGGAATCGCCGGATCGTTTCTGCCCGGTCCTTCGCCAGCAGTTTGCCTCTCCGCTCGCTGACGTCGGTGTGACCATAAATGCCGAAATCGCTGTAATTCGGGAAATGCACTCTCAGTTCCGCAAGCCAGCCGCCAAGGCGAAGGGCATTTTCGGCGTCGAGGGCCGCAGAATCATTCCGGAAAACAAGGTCCAGGCCCTGTACAGGACTACACGCGAATACCACTGTTGACATGCAACTGGCGACCATCGCAAGGACGTTATTCAGAGCAAACGACATAGCCGGCAATGTTATCCGCATTGGTAAGGGTCCTTGGGTCTTTTGCGCTGGCCATTTTCTTCGCGGTCAAAGTGGAATACCACGGATCACGAGAACCAAATACATCATCGAAATGAGAGACTTCATGTACCAGCGTCAGCAATTGCGAATCGAATTGCGGGTGGCGATGACGCAAGGTGCAGAAATCCAGTCGAATGGCAATAGTATGGGTAGCGGTGTCTGGCGCGCAAACTTCTGCGACAGTGCCAGGATTTTCCGGACGAGAGACGCATCCCACCGTACGCATCGCTTCATAGGAGTATCGGATGAAATTGGCTGGCCCCAGGCTCGCGAGAGCGTGCCGCATTCTTCCCAGTCCTGAGGAAATGGCGAAACGGGCTCTCTGGTCTGTCGTGCCAAACCAGGTTTGAAACCATTCCTGATCTGAGGCGTTCCATCGTGCCAGTTGCCGGACGCGCTCGTCTATGAGGCCGAGTGCTTCATTGCGAAGTGCCAGGATATGTTTCCGAAACTCCTCGTTGCTCATGTTCGGGCAGATCAACTCCGGGTGATCCTTCAGGCTGGGGGATCCGCTTTCCGCAAGCTTTTCGCTGGTTGCCGGCCAGCGCGCTGCTGCCTCCGCTTTTGGCTGGCGGGGACCGCTTCGAATATCGACGGCAATGACGAAACTGCTTTGTGACGGAATGACCAATGGCTTGTCTTCGCACTGGCACATCACCCGGGCTCCCCGTACAAGAATCTTGCGCCCGTCCGTGAGCGTAAACGAAGGGGAGGCATCATTCAGCACCGGCCCGCCAACATTGCAGACAGGGCAGGTAGCAAAATCCCCCTCCGCGGCGACAGGGACGCCGTGGTGCGAGACGGTCGATACAGTCGAAATCAGGATGCCGTTATTTGTCGTCCGGTCGCCATGCTTCAGTGCCTCCCGCCTGTCGCTCATATCCCTCTCCGCTGTTTTGCTATTCCATTGAGAATGTGAGATTAAATTGTCTTGGAAAACAAGAAATCCGCACTAAGATTTATCTCAATGTCACAAAATACCGCTATTTTGATGCCATTTGTTACGAGTTGAGGGTGCCTCAAGCCGGGAGACAGAGCCTGGATTGAGGCGGCTGGATATTCGGCATTATCAAATGATTTCTGATGCGGGCAACAAACTATAATCAATTATGTATGCGGCGGCAGACGAGGTGGAGAGCCCTTCTCATGGCCGGATAAGCCATCCGAGAGATAGTTTCCGTGCCAAGCTCTACTGACTGGCATGGTCGATTCAGATTCCTGCCGGATTCACCCGAGATGCTTATAAAAAAACGTCGTCCCGCAAAACGCCCCGTCCGGCATCAGGGCGTACTTCGGCACCGCGCCGACCCGCTGCCATCCCGCCCTTTCATATAGCCGTTCGGCATCGCCGCCGGTCACGGTATCGAGCACCAGCACGGTCTTGCCTTCGCTGCGCGCCACCTCGTCGACGGCCGCCATGAGGCGTTGCGCGATGCCGCGGCGGCGGGCCTTGCGGTGGACCAGCATCTTGGCGAGGTCGGCGCGGTGGGGCTGGTTGTCGGGCTGGGTGAGGATCAGCTGGACGGTGCCGAGGATGGCGCCGTGGCCATCTTCGGCGACCAGCAGGGCGCGCTCGGCGCGGGCGACGCCGTCGGCCACCCCGCGCCAGAATGCCTCGGCCTTGTCGCGCGGCAAGGGCAGCATGAAGCTGACCGAGGCGCCGCCTTGGACGCAGTCGATCAGCACGTCGGCCAGCGCCGGCACGCTGGCCGCGGCTTCCCCGGCGTCCAGGCGGCGCACGCGCACATCGTCAGTCATCGATTTCTCCGCAGCGGTGAAACTTCATGTCATCTGCCAGAAGTAGCCTGCAACTTGCTGATTCCAATGAGATACCTGGCGATTACCTAGCAATCAACTCTTTCGCAGCAAATGCTTCTGGATCTTGCCGCTGGTGGTCTTGGGCAGCGCATCCAGCAGGTAATAACGGCGCGGGCGCTTGTAGGCGGCCAGCCGGTCGCCGTGCACGAGGAAGGCGTCGAGCACCTCGGCGCTGATTTCGGCGCCGGGCTTGGCGACCACGTGGGCGGTGACGATGTGGCCCCAGGTTTCGTCCGGCTCGCCGATCACGGCGACTTCCAGCACGCCGGGGTGTTCGACCAGCGCGTCCTCGACCTCGCGCGGGTACACGTTCTCGGCGCCGGAGTTGATCATGTAGTCGATACGGTCGCGCACCCACAGGTAGCCGTCTTCGTCCAGGCTGCCGAGGTCGCCGGTGTGGTACCAGCCGTAGGCGAGGGCGCGCGCGTTGGCGTCCGGGCGGTTCAGGTAGCCGGCCATCATGCAGGGCCCGCGCACCAGGATCTCGCCGACTTCGCCGGGCGCGCATGGCCGGGACGGGTCGGTGGGCGCGCCGTCGTCGCTCAGGACGGCCACCACGAGGTCGTGGTTGAGCGAGGGCAGGCCGGCCGAGCCGGCGTGGCTGAGCTGCTCATGCGGGTACAGCACCGACATGCACGGCCCCATTTCGGTGGTGCCGTAGACCTGGACCAGGCCGGCGCCGATGGTGCGGTCCCATTCGCGGATCAGGTGCGGCGCCATCGACGCGCCGCCGTACTCCACCAGCCGCAGCGAGGACACGTCGCGCGTGCCGGCGTCCGGGTGGTGCAGCATCAGGGTGATCATGGTCGGCGCGGCGAAGAAGTGCGTGACCTTTTCCTGCTCGACCAGCGCCCACGCCTCGCCGGCGTCGAAGCGGCGCAGCAGCACCTGCGTGGCGCCCAGGTGCAGGCGCGGCAGGAAGCTGGTGTGCAGTTCGGCGGTGTGGTTGAGCGGCGCGATCGACAGGCCCACGTCCTCGCGCGACAGCGTCATCACCTGGTGCATCATCGCGTTGTGCGCGAGCTTGCTGCGGTGGGTGTGCAGCACGCCCTTGGGCCGGCCGGTGGTGCCGCTGGTGTACATCAGGATGCACGGATCGTTCTCGTCCACGGCGATGCCGGGCGCGTGGTCCGGCTGCGCGGCGGCCAGCGTGTCCAGGTGATGGGTGGCGAAGGCCGGCGCGGGGCCGGGATCGGCGTAGATCCAGCGCGTGGTGCCCGGCACCAGCTCGGCCGCTTTTTCCACCACGGCGGCACCTTCGGCCTCGAACAGCAGCGCCTTGGCCTTGCCGTCTTCCAGGATGAAGGCCAGTTCCTGCGCCGCCAGCCGGTAGTTGACCGGATTGAAGATCGCGCCCACGCGCGCCGCCGCCAGCATGCTGAAGACGAAGGCCGGGGTGTTGTAGAGGAAGGCCGCCACCACATCGCCGTGGCCGACGCCGACCGACAGCAGCGCGTGGGCATGGCGGTTGACCTCGGCTTCCATTTCGGCGTAGGTCCAGGCGCGGCGCTCCGCGCCCATGCCGGCGACCAGCGCGGTCTTGCGCGGCAGGTAGCGCGCTGGCCAGGAAAGGGTGTCGCTCAGCGTAAGGACGTGACTCAAGGCAATGCTCCGACGGCGAGAAAAGGGGAAACCGGGCAGCGCGATGCCGGCCGGTCAAAACCCTCGAATATAAGCGGCAGGCCGCTTTTTGGGAAATAACCAATCGCATTGTGCATATGCCCGGCGGCCGGGGTGCCGGAGGCGGGGAGCGCGCGTGGCACCCGCCCGCGACCAGTTAGCGCAAGACCGCCGCCGGGTGCGCCGCGCACAATCGAAGCCGCCCCTGAAACACCCACGAAACGCCACCCATGAAAGACACCTGCCAGGACCTGCTGGCCGAATACCGCGAACTCGACGCGCTTGCCGCGTCCCTGAGCGCCGCGCAGTGGCGCGAGCCCGGCGCCTTCTACGGCTGGAGCGCGTGGGACGAGATCGCCCACCTGTGCTACTTCGACCAGACCGCGCTGCAGTCCGCCACCGAGCCCGCAGCCTTCCTGCGCGGCGCGGAAACGCTCAACGCGCTGATGGCGGCCGGCGGCCACATCAGCGCGGTGGCGCGCGAGCAATACGGCCGCCTCGACGGCCCGGCGCTGCTGGCGTACTGGCGGCCCGTCTATGAACAGCTGGCCGGCACGTTGGCGGCGCTGGACCCCAAGGCCCGGCTGCCGTGGTACGGCCCGGCGATGAGCGCGCGCAGCTTTGCCACGGCGCGGCTGATGGAGACCTGGGCGCACGGGCAAGATGTGTGGGATACCGTCGGCCGCATGCGCCGGCCCACGGCGCGGCTGCGCCATATCGCCCACATCGGCGCCACCACCTACGGCTGGACCTTCGTCAACCGCGGCGAGCCGGTGCCGGGGCCGGCGCCCCATGTCGCGCTGACCGCGCCCGATGGCGAGACATGGACCTGGAACGCGCCCCAGCCAGACAACTTCGTGCGCGGCAGCGCCGAGGACTTCTGCCTGCTGGTGACGCAGCGCCGCCACCTCGACGACACCACGCTCGAATACAGCGCGGGCCCGGCGCGGATGTGGCTGGCGCAGGCGCAGTGCTTCGCCGGCCCGCCCGCCACCGGGCCGGCGGCCGGCACGCGCGTGGCGCGCGCGGCGCAGGCGGGGTGAACGGCCCCGCCCCGGCGCTGGCCGCGCAGGCAGGGGTGCCGCTGGCCATCGCGCAGGCCGCCGGCATCGACGCCGCCTTGCGCGCGCTCGGCGCGGACCCCGGCCAGACCTGCCTGTCCGAGCACGCGTTCGCCAACCTCTACCTGTTCCGGCACGCGCACGATTACCGCTTCGTCGCGGGCAGCCATCCGCACATCACCGGCCTGACCTACGACGGCGCGCGCCACGTGCTGCCGCTGTTCGCGCTCGACACCGCGCCGCGCGCGGCCGTGCGTGCGCTGCTGCGCGGGCACGACTGCTTCTACCCGCTGTCCGCCGCGCAGGTGGCGCGGCTCGATCCGGCCGTGTTCGGCTGGAGCGCGGTGCGCGCCGATGCCGACTATCTCTATCCGGCCGCCAACTTCGCCGGCTACCGCGGCACGGTGCTGTCCAAGAAGCGCAACCTGATGAAGCAGTTGCTGGCCGCGCACGCGGTCACCGCGCGGCCTTATCGCGCCGGGCTGGCGCCGCGGGCCATGACCGTCCATGCGCAGTGGATGCAGGCCAGGCGCAAGGCGCAGGGGGAAGCCGACGACGCGCCATGCACCGAGGCCCTGCGCGAGGCGGACCGCCTGGGCCTGGAAGGTTTCCTCTACGAAGCGGGCGGCCAGCCTGCCGGTTTCGTGCTGGCGCAGGAGATCCGCCCGGCCGTGTTCGCCATGCGCTTCGCCAAGGGGGTGGATGCGTACAAGGGCATCTACCAGTACATGTTCCACCATTTCTGCACGGCCTTTGCCCGGCCCGTGGCGTGGCTGAACTTCGAGCAGGACCTCGGGCTGGACAACTTCCGCCGGACCAAGCAGTCGTACGCGCCCAGCGCGCTGCTGCCCAAGTACCGGGTCACGCTGCGCGCGGAGTGAGCCCGCCGGCCGGCCCTGGCGCGCCGGCGGGCCCCGCAGCACAGCCAGTTCTCGCAAGACCCCGGCCGGAGCCGCCCCTACCATGGTTTCAAGCCGGCGCGCACCCGCGGCGGATCGTCAAGCACATTCTCCATGGCCTATATCGAATCCAGAATTTCACCGACCAGCGAAGCCAGCCAGGCCAACCGCGCCGGCATGCTGGCGCTGCTCGAGCGCATCCGCGCGTTCGAGCGGCGCGCCGCCGACACCTCCGCCGCGTCGCGCGAGCGCTTCGAGAAGCGCGGCCAGTTGCTGCCGCGCGAGCGGCTGGCGCTGCTGCTCGACCCGGGCGAGCCGTTCATCGAGCTGTGCTCGCTGGCCGGGCTCGGGCTGGACAACCCCGACCTCGACAAGAGCGTGCCCGGCGGCGGGCTGATCGCGGGCATCGGCGTGGTGTCCGGCATCCGCTGCGTGATCAGCGCGTCCGACTCCGGCATCAACGCCGGCGCCTTGCAGCCCAAGGGGCTGGACAAGCAACTGCGCGTGCAGGAGATCGCGCTGGAGAACAAGCTGCCCTACGTGCAACTGGTGGAAAGCGCGGGCGCCAACCTGATGACCTACAAGGTCGAGGACTTCATCCGCGGCGGCAACCTGTTCCGCAACCTGGCGCGGCTGTCCGCCGCGGGGCTGCCGGTGGTGACGGTGACGCACGGCTCGTCCACGGCCGGCGGCGCCTACCAGACCGGCCTGTCCGACTACATCATCATGGTGCGCGGGCGCTCCCGCGCGTTCCTGGCCGGCCCGCCGCTGCTGATGGCCGCCACCGGGGAGGTGGCCAGCGAGGAAGAACTCGGCGGCGCGGCGATGCACACCAGCGTGTCCGGCCTGGGCGACTACCTGGCCGAGGACGACCGCGACGCGCTGCGCCTGGCGCGCGAAATCCTCGGCAAGATCGACTGGCCGCGCGAGCAGCCCGCGCCGCGCGCGTTCAAGCCGCCGCGCTACGACGCCGAGGAACTGCTCGCCATCATGCCGATGGACCACAAGCGGCCGGTGGACATGAAGGAGGTCATCGCCCGCATCGCCGACGACTCGGACTTCCTGGAATTCGGCGAGAACTACGGCGGCGCCACCGTCTGCGGGCATGTGCGCATCGAAGGCTGGCCGCTCGGCATCATCACCAACAACGGCCCCATCGATCCGGCCGGCGCCACCAAGGCCACGCACTTCATCCAGGCCTGCTGCCAGTCGCGCACGCCCATCCTGTACCTGAACAACACCACCGGTTTCATGGTGGGCCGCAGCTACGAGGAAGGCGGCATCATCAAGCACGGCTCCAAGATGATCCAGGCCGTGAGCAACGCCACCGTGCCGCAGATCACCATCTACTGCGGCGCGTCGTTCGGCGCCGGCAACTACGGCATGTGCGGGCGCGGCTTCCATCCGCGCTTCTGCTTCTCGTGGCCCAACGCCAAGACCGCGGTGATGGGCGGCGAGCAGGCCGCGCGCACCATGGCGATCGTGTCGGAGGCGACCATGAAGCGCAAGGGCGGGGAGGTGGACACCGCCCAGCTCGAGGCGCTGCGCAACGGCATCGTCGAACGCTTCGACCGCCAGATGAGCGTGTTCGTCACCAGCGCCCATGTGCTGGACGACGGCGTGATCGACCCGCGCCACACGCGCGCCGTGCTGGCCAGCGTGCTGGCCGTGTGCCGCGAGGGCGACGCGCGCGCGCCGCAGGCCATGCAGTTCGGCGTGGCGCGCCCCTGAGCCGCGCGTCCATCGCGCATCCGCTGCACATCAGCTGCACATTCGCCGCGCGCCGTCCGCCCGCCACCAGATACCGCATACCAGGAACCCGACATGCAACTCACCACCGAACACGAGGCGCTGCGCGCCACCATCAAGCGCTTCATCGCCGAGCAGGTCAACCCCCACGTGGACGCCTGGGAAGAGGCCGAGATCTTTCCCGCGCACGAGGTCTTCCGCAAGATGGGCGCGCTCGGCCTGCTCGGCCTGTCCAAGCCGGAAGCCGACGGCGGCGCCGGGCTGGACTATTCGTACAGCGCCGTGCTGGCCGAGACCCTGGCCGACGTCAACTGCGGCGGCGTGCCGATGGCCATCGGCGTGCAGACCGACATGGCCACGCCGGCGCTGGCCCACCACGGCAGCGACGAAGTCCGGCGCGCGTTCCTGGCGCCGGCCATCCGCGGCGAGTACGTGGCGTGCCTGGGCGTGTCCGAGGTCGGCAGCGGCTCCGACGTGGCCTCCATCAAGACCACCGCCCGCCGCGACGGCGGCGACTACGTCATCAACGGCGGCAAGATGTGGACCACCAACGGCACCCAGGCCGATTTCTGCTGCGTGCTGGCCAATACCTCCGAAGGCGCGCCCCACCGCAACAAGACCCTGATCGTGGTGCCAATGGACACGCCCGGCGTCTCGGTCGCCAGGAAGATCCGCAAGATCGGCATGGACTCGTCCGACACCGCGCAGCTCTATTTCGACGACGTGCGCGTGCCGCAGCGCTGGCGCATCGGCGAGGAAGGCATGGGCTTCACCTACCAGATGGAGCAGTTCCAGGTCGAGCGCCTGTGGGGCGCGCTGAACACCTGCGGCGTATGCCGGAAAGCCATCGACCTGACCATCGGCTACACGCGCGAGCGCAAGGCGTTCGGCCGCGCCATCCTGGACAACCAGTGGGTCCATTACACGCTGGCCGAGCTGCAGACCGAGGTGGAAGCGCTGCACGCGCTGTGCTGGCGCGCCGTGGAGATGATGGTGCGCGGCGAGGATGCCACGCGCCTGGCCACCATGGCCAAGCTCAAGGCCGGGCGGCTGGTGCGCGAGGTATCGGACCGCAGCCTGCAGTTCTGGGGCGGCATGGGCTACGCGCTGGAAAGCCCGGTCTCGCGGATCTTCCGCGACGGGCGGCTGACTTCCATCGGCGGCGGCGCGGACGAGGTGATGCTGCAGATCCTGTGCAAGTTCATGGGCACCTTCCCGCAAGGGAAATGAGGGAAATGAAGGAAATAAGGGAAAAGAGGACCATGAAGCCGTCCACGCCATTCAACAAGATCCTGATCGCCAACCGCGGCGAGATCGCCCTGCGCGTGATGCGCAGCGCCGCCGCGCTCGGCTACCGCACGGTGGCGGTCTACTCCAGCGCCGACGCCGGCGCCCGCCACGTGGCCGAGGCCGGCCAGGCGGTGCATATCGGCGAGGCCGCGCCGGCGCAGTCCTACCTGCGCATCGACGCCATCCTCGACGCGGCGCGCCGCACCGGCGCCGACGCCATCCACCCCGGCTACGGCTTCCTGGCCGAGAACGCCGATTTCGCGCGCGCCTGCCGCGCGGCCGGGCTGGTGTTCATCGGCCCGTCGCCCGAATCCATCCTGGCCATGGGCAACAAGGCCGGCGCCAAGCGCCTGATGATGGCGGCCGACGTGCCGTGCATCCCCGGCTACCAGGGCGAAGACCAGAGCGACGCGCGGCTGGCGGCGGAGGCCGCGCGCATCGGCTTCCCGGTCATGATCAAGGCCACCGCCGGCGGCGGCGGGCGCGGCATGCGGCTGGTGCCGGATGCGCGCGCGTTTGCCGGGCTGCTGCGCAGCGCGCGCTCCGAGGCGCTGGGCGCCTTCGGCGACCCCGAGGTGATCCTGGAGCGCGCCGTGGCGCGGCCGCGCCATATCGAAATCCAGGTCCTGGCCGACCGCCACGGCAACGCCATCCACCTCGGCGAGCGCGACTGCTCCGTGCAGCGCCGCCACCAGAAGCTGATCGAGGAGGCGCCGTCGCCGGCGGTGAGCGCCGAACTGCGCGCGCGCATGGGCGCCACCGCCGTGGCCGCGGTCAAGGCCATCGGCTACGAAGGCGCCGGCACGCTGGAATTCCTGCTCGACCGCGACGGCAACTACTACTTCATGGAGATGAACACCCGGCTGCAGGTGGAGCATCCCGTCACCGAGGCCATCACCGGGCTGGACCTGGTGGCGCTGCAGCTGCGCATCGCCGCCGGCGAGCCGCTGCCGCTGGCGCAGCAGGACGTGCGCTTTGCCGGCCACGCCATCGAGGTGCGCCTGTGCGCCGAGGACGCGCAGCAGGACTTCATGCCGCAGAGCGGCACCGTGGCGCTGTGGCAGGCCCCGCCCGCGCTGCGCACGGAGCACGCGCTGTGCAATGGCGCGGCCATCCCGCCGTACTACGACTCGATGATCGCCAAGGTGGTCAGCCACGGCGCCGACCGCGACGAAGCGCGGCGCCGGCTGGCGCGCGGGCTGGAAGATCTGGTGGCGCTGGGCGTGACCACCAACCAGGCCTTCCTGGGCCGCTGCCTGGCACACCCGGCGTTCGCGGCGGGCGAGGCCACCACCGCCTTCATCGGCGAGCACCAGGACGCGCTGCTGCGCGCGGAGCCGGACCGCTGCGCGCGCACCGCCGCGCTGGCCGCGCTGCTGCTGTACGAGACCGCGCCGGGCCGCGCGGCGGGTGCCCCGGCGGCCAGCCTGGCGCCGGCGCTGCCGATCGGCCTGCGCTACCGCGTGGGCGGAGCGGAGCACCAGGCGCGGCTGGCGTTCATGGGCGCCGGCCGGTTCGAGGTCGTGCTGGGCGCGACCCGCCATGCCTTCGAAACCATCGCGCTGGGCCAGCACGCCGCGCGCTTCGCCCGCGACGGCGTGACCGAGAGCGCCGTCTTCCACCGCGACGGCGACACGCTGCTGCTGCAATACGACGGCGAGCCGGTGCGGGTGGAGGACCACACCCGCGCCGCCGCCGAGCGCGCCGGCGCCGGCGCCGGCGACGGCAAGCTGCGCGCCGCCATGAACGGCCGCGTGGTCAACGTGATGGTGGCCATCGGCGACCGCGTGGAAGCCGGCCAGCCCATGGTCACGCTGGAAGCCATGAAGATGGAGCACGTCCACGTGGCGCCGGCCGCCGGCCGCGTGGGCGCGGTGCACGTGCAGGTGGGCGACCAGGCCGCCGCCATGCGCGTGATCGCCGAGATCGAATGCGAAGCGCGGGCCGCCTGAGCGCCGCCATCCCGAGAGATTCCGAGAGATTCCGAGACAGCCTGAGAAAGCCCGGAGAGAGTTCAGAGAGAGCCCAATGAGCGAAGCAGACAACCCGGCAGTCCTCCACGACAAACGCGGTGCCGCGTTCTGGATCACCATCAACCGGCCCGGCAAGCGCAACGCGCTCAACCAGGACGTGATCGCCGGCATCCGCGCCGGCTACCGCGCCGCGCACGCGGACCCGTCCGTGCGCGCCATCGTGCTGACCGGCGCGGGCGACCTGGCCTTCTGCGCCGGCGCCGACCTCCAGCCCGGCAAGGGCTTCGCGTTCGATCTGTCCCGGCCCAACCTCGACTACGCCGACCTGCTGCGCGAGTCGCAGCAGGCCACGCTGCCCACCATCGCCCGCGTCAACGGCACCTGCATGGCCGGCGGCATGGGCCTGCTGTGCATGACCGACATGGCCGTGGCCGCGGACACCGCGCTGTTCGGCCTGCCCGAGGTCAAGGTCGGCGTGTTTCCCATGCAGGTGCTGAGCCTGCTGCAGGCGCTGGCGCCGCCGCGCCTGGTGCGCGAATGGTGCATCGGCGGCGAGCCCTTCAGCGCCGCCGAGGCCAGGGCCGCCGGCCTGGTCAACCACCTCGCCGCGCCCGGCGAGCTGGACGCCCGCACCGACTGGCTCGTCGCCCGCGTGGCCGACAAGTCGCCCACCGCCATCCGGCGCGGCAAATACGCCATGCAGGCCATGGCCTCGATGAGCTTCAGCGAAGGCATTGCCTACACTGAGAGCCAGATCGCGCTGCTGGCCATGACCGAGGACGCGCGCGAAGGGCTGGCCGCCTTCAACGAAAAGCGCAGGCCGGTGTGGACGGGCAAGTAACCACATGACGGCATGACGGCATGACGGCATGACGGCATGACGGCATGGCAGCGTAAGGCATGACAACGCCGGCGGCGACCGGCAACTTGCGAGACGAGACAGGGGAAATCGCGTATGGGAGACACCATGACCGCCACACCATCCTCAACCGACGGCAGCGGCGACGGGGAGCGCGCCGGCATGCTGGCCCTCGGCATGGCCGACTGGCTCCGCCGCCGCGCCGCGCGCGGCCCGCAGCGCCCGGCGCTGACCAGCGGCGGGCAGACCTGGAGCTACGGCGAGCTCGTGGCCCGGGCGGGCCAGATGGCCGCCGTGCTCGCCGCCGGCGGCGTGCGGCCCGGCCAGCGCGTGGGCTACCTGGGCCTGAACGACCCGCTGTTCCTGGTCACCCAGTTCGCGTGCGGCTGGCTCGGCGCCATCTTCGTGCCGCTCAACTTCCGCCTGACCGGCCCCGAACTGGCCTTCATCCTCAACGACGCGGGCGTGCACACCCTGTTCGCCGACGACGGCCATACCGCCGTGATCGGCGAGGTGCGCGGCCAGCTCGAATGCCGGCGCTACCTGTCCCGCGCCGCCGCGCCCGGCTGGGAAGGGCTGGACGCGCTGCTGGCCGCTGCCGCCCGCGACAATGCCGCGCCCGCGCCGGCCGCCACCCGCCCCGGCGACGTGGCCGCCATCATGTACACCTCCGGCACCACCGGCAACCCCAAGGGCGCCATGCTCACGCACGGCAACTTCTGGATCAACAACCTCAACGTCACCATGATGAGCGACATCGCCAGCACCGATGTCGCGCTCAACTTCGCGCCGCTGTTCCACGTCGGCGGCATGTGCTGCATCACGCTGCCGGTGCTGATGGCCGGCGGCCACCTCGTCCTGCAGCGCAGCTTCGACCCGGCCGCCGTGATGCAGGACATCGCCACCCACCGCGTGACGCTCAGCTTCGCCGTGCCCGCCATGCTGCTGTTCATCAGCCAGCATCCGGACTTCGCGCGCGCCGATCTCTCCACCTTGCGCGGCATCTCGGTCGGCGGCGCGCCCATGCCCGAGCCGCTGCTGCGCCTGTTCGGCGCGCGCGGGATCCCCGTCAACCAGGGCTACGGCCTGACCGAAACCGCCGCCGCCACCACCTTCCTCGCGCCCGAGCGCGGCGCGGACAAGCTCGGATCCTGCGGCACCGCCGCCATCCTCACCGAAGTCTGCATCCGCGCGTTCAACGGCGCCCCCGTCGCCACCCCGCGGGAGCGCGGCGAGATCTGCGTGCGCGGCGGCAACGTCATGAAAGGCTACTGGAACCGCCCCGAGGCCACCGCCGGCGCGTTCTACCCCGGCGGCTGGTTCCGCACCGGCGACGTCGGCTATGCCGACGAGGAGGGCTTCTACTACATCTGCGACCGCCTCAAGGACATGATCATCACCGGCGGCGAGAACGTTTACCCGGCCGAGGTGGAAAGCGTGCTGTACGACCATCCGGCCATCGCCGAAGTCGCGGTGATCGGCGCGCCCGACGCGCAATGGGGCGAGCGCGTGGTGGCCGTGGCGGCGCTCAGGCCCGGGGCCAGCCTGACGCTGGAAGAACTGCAGGCGTTCGCCGGGCCGCGGCTGGCGCGCTACAAGCTGCCGCGCGAGCTGCGGGTGGTGGCGGCGCTGCCGCGCAATCCCACGGGGAAGGTGCTGAAGGTCAGATTGCGGGAGCACGGCGGGCAAGCCGCGTAGCTGTCCGGCCGCCTTGCGGCCCACGGCCCACGGCCCGCGGTATCCGGGTAAATACCGAAGCGGGCTTTTCTCGGCAAGACCGCCCCATTTCCGGGATTTCCCGCCGGAAATGGCGTCTTTATCGCTTCGGCTGCACCAAGGCAGATCCGGCCGGCGGTTTTTCTTAACCAAGCTGGCGCATTGTGAAAGTCCGTCATGAGCCGTTCATCTTTTGTCCGTAGCGGGTCCCGGCCGCACCACGTAGATTCGGTGCAGCTCGTGCTCCGAAACGCAGACGAAAGGATGAACTGACATGACTGCCCCCATTGCGATGCCGCCCGAAATTGCAAGAAAGATCGCCTGGCGGCTGGCCCCGCTGATGATCCTGATGTACATGGCGAACCAGCTCGATCGCGCCAACATCGGCTACGCCGCGCTGACCATGAACCAGGAGCTGGGCATGACGGCGGCCCAGTTCGGCCTCGCGGCCAGCCTGTTCTTTCTCGGCTATGTCCTGTTCGAGGTGCCGAGCAACCTGTGCATGTACCGTTTCGGCGCGCGCCTGTGGATGACGCGGATCATGCTGACGTGGGGCGTGGCGTCGTCGCTGACCAGCCTCGTGCCCAATGCCCAGTGGCTCTACGTCGCGCGGTTCTGCCTCGGCGTGTTCGAGGCCGGGCTGTTCCCCGGCATGGTCTACTACCTGACGCTCTGGCTGCCCACGCGCGACCGCGTCTGGATGATGTCCCTGTTCGTGACCGCGATCCCGCTCACGGGCGTGCTGGGCGCGCCGGTTTCCACCTGGCTGATGGAGAACGCGACGGTGTTCGGGCTGTCGGGCTGGCGCGCCATGATCTTCCTCGAAGGCCTGCCGTCCGTCTTCCTGGGTCTCGTGGTGTATTTCTACCTGCCGGACAGCCCGGCCAAGGCACGCTGGTTCTCGGCCTCCGAGCAATCGACCATCGCCGCGGTGCTGGCGCAGGAGCAGGCCGCGGCCAGCACGCGGGCCGGCCATGGCCTGGCTTCGGTCATCGCCAACGGGCGCGTCTGGGCGCTGGGCGCGGTGTACTTCGGCATCAACGCCGGCATCGTGTCCCTGCTGTATTTCCTGCCGCAGGTGGTGGCGTCGTTCGAAAAGACCCTCGGCGTCAAGTACACGATTCCCCAGATCGGCATGATCACCGCCATTCCCTTCGCGTTCGCGGTGGCCAGCATGCTGGTGTGGGGCCGCGTCGTGAAGCGGCACCGCATCACCAGCGTGCATATCGCCGGGCCGCTGCTGGTCTGCGCCGCCGCGCTGACGGTCGCCATGTGGATGCGCTCGCCGTACGGCACGATCGCCGCCTTCGCGGTGGGAACGGCGGCGTGCTTCTGTACAATGACCACTTTCTGGCAACTGCCCAGCCGCTTCCTGGCCGAGCGCGCCGCCGCGGCGGGCATCGCGCTCATCACCAGCCTGGGGGTCTGCGCCGGTTTCGTGCTGCCTTATTTCATCGGCTGGTCCAAGGACGTCTCGGGCCACTTCGCCCTGGCCTTCTATGGCGTCTCCGCGCTGATGCTGATATCGGCTTGCGTGGTCGTGGCGCTGGAAAGCAGCCGGGCGCCGGGGGCCGCGGCAAGGCCGGTCATGGGCAACTGATGCCGGCGGCCGCGCGTTTTACCTTTGATCTGCCCGTACCGACAAGCCGCAGGGCCGCCGGCCCGGGCAAGGAGTGAGCAATGCGTCGTGGCGTACCAAGCCTGGGGTCGTTGCAGGCGTTCGAGGCGTCCGCCAGGCATGAGAGCTTTTCGAAGGCCGCCCAGGAACTGGCCCAGACCCACGGTGCCATCTGCAAGAAGGTCAACGAGCTGGAGGAAGACCTGGGCGTGGCCTTGTTCCACCGCGTGCGCCAGCGCCTCGTGCTGACGCCGTCCGGCGCCGAATACGCGCGCCGCATCCGCGTGCACCTGGACCAGATCCGCCGCGACACCATCGAGCTGATCCGCTCGGAGAGCGAGTTGCACCTGGACGTGGCCGTGGGCGTCTCGTTCGCCGCCCAGTGGCTGGTGCCGCGCCTGCAGAGCTTCTATGACCTGAACCCGGATATCCGCCTGCACATCATCGGGCGGGACCAGCCGAACTTCTTCGACGACTCCAATTTCGACGCGACCATCTATTTCGGCCAGCATCTGTGGGCGGGCATGACCGGCGCCGCGCTGGTCAGCGACGACCGCCTGGTCCTGGTGTGCGCGCCGGGCTGGTGCGAGGGGCAGCGCGAGCTGCCGCTGGAGCGCATCGCCGCGGCGCCGTGGATCTACACGCGCGACATCCCGGCGGCCTGGACCGACTGGGGCGAATCGCTGGTCGGGCGGCCGCTGGAGCACGATGCTCCCACGCCGCACTACGACATGTTCGTCATGTCCATCAACGCCACGGTGGCGGGGCAGGGCCTTGCGCTGCTGCCGCGCAGCCTGGTCGACCGCGAGCTGGCCGGCGGCCAGCTGGTCGTCGCGCACCCGCACTTCGTGCCGAGCCCGAGCAATATCTATTTCGCGTTTCCCGAGCAGCGGCGCCACTGGGAGCCGGTCCGCAGGTTCGAGGCCTGGCTGATCGACGCGGCGGCCAGCTACGTCCGGCTTGTGCAAGCCGCCGGCTGAGGCGGGCCGCGCCCGCCGCGCCGCCTATCGGATGGTCGCCTGGTAATCGCGCAGGTCCGGGCTTTCGCGCAGCAACTGCCCGAACAAGCCCTGGAAACCGAGCCAGGCCACGTAGTCGGAGCCGATCTGGCGGCGCACGGAACGCGCTTGCTCATCGGACAGCACGCTGAACTCGCCGGCCGCCTCGGCCAGCAGCTGGATCTGGCAGCAACGCTCCATGGCCACGAAGCGGAAGGCCGCCGCGTCGACCGACGTGCCGACCGTCAGCAGGCCATGGTTGACCAGCACCGCCGCCCGCCGGTCGCCCATCGACTGCGCGATGCGCCGCCCTTCGTCCGCCGCCAGCACCAGCACGTCGCCCTGGAACGCCACCTGATCCTCGAAGAACAGGCAGGCCTCCTGGTTGATCGGCAGCAGCGTCCGGTGCCGCGCCGCAAACGCGCGGCCATAGACGGAATGCGTGTGCGCCGCGGCAACCACGGCGGGATTGCTGCCATGGATGCCGCAATGGATCGCCGCGGCCGCCGCGTTCACCGGGCCGGTGCCCGCGTGGACCTTGCCGTGTTCGTCGATGCAGATCAGGTCGTCGGGATGGATGGCGGAAAAATGCTGCGCATAGGCATTGACCCAGAAGCGGTCCGCGTGCTCCGGGTCGCGCACCGTGATGTGGCCCGCGATGCCTTCGGCCAGCCCGAAGCGGGCAAAGATGCGGAACGCGGCGGCCAGCCGCAGCTTGCGGTCCCTGCGCGCGGCCTCGGCGGAGTCGAACTCCCGCGGCGCGGGCAGGGCGCCGCCGATGGGCGCCGGGATCTTCAGGGCGATATTCACGGTGTCGTTCACAAGGGTTCCAGGGTTCCAGATGGCTTGGGCAGATCCCATTCTGTTCGAGGCCGCGGGGCGGCGCTATCGATGAATACTCACAGGCCGGTGATGGATCGGCAGCAACGGGACCGGCGGCCACGCCGCGGGTCTTCCGCCGCGTGGCCGCAAGCGTGCCGGCAGCCGCGCCGGCCACCCACTACAATGGCGCATCGCCCGGCCTCCCGCCGGGCCGCACCCTGGAGTCGAAGATGCGTATTCTGGTTGTCGGAGCGGGCGCCACTGGCGGCTATTTCGGCGCGCGGCTGTTGCAGGCCGGGCGCGACGTGACGTTCCTGGTGCGCCCGCGGCGCGCCGCCCAGCTGGCCGAGCATGGCCTGCGGGTCAAGAGCCAGCACGGCGACCTGCATTTCGCCAGGCCGCCGCTGGTGCAGGTCGGGCAGATCGCGCAACCGTACGACGTGGTGCTGCTGAGCTGCAAGGCCTACGACCTCGACAGCGCAATAGAGGGTTTCGCGCCCGCCGTGGGCCCGGACACGGTCATCATCCCGCTGCTCAACGGCATGCAGCATCTGGACAAGCTCGATGCCCGCTTCGGCGCCGGACGGGTCATGGGCGGCCGTTGCCTGATCTCCAGCACGCTGGACGAGCAGGGCACCATCCTGCATCTGTCGGCCTTCCACGTGCTGTCCTTCGGCGAGCGCCCGTCCGGCAGCAGCCCACGCGCGCAGGCCCTGGCCGCCGTGTTCGGGGACGCCGGCTTCGACGTGCAGCGCAGCGAGGCCATGCTGCAGGACATGTGGGAGAAGTGGCTGTTCCTGGCCACGCTGGCGTCCTCCACCTGCCTGATGCGGGCCGCGGTGGGCGACATCCTGGCCGCGCCGCGCGGGCGCGAGCTCATCGCGGCGCTGTTCGACGAGTGCTCCGCCATTGCCGCGGCCAACGGTTATCCCGCCCGCGCGCCGGCGCTGGAGCAGGCGGCGGCCTCGCTGTTCAAGGCGGGCTCGCCGATGACGGCGTCGATGCTGCGCGACCTGGAGCGCGGCGGCGCCATCGAATCGGACCAGATCGTGGGCGACCTGCTGGCGCGCCGCGGCCCGACGCCGGCGCCGACGCTGGAAATGGCGCTGACCAGCCTGAAGGCCTACGAAGCGCGGCGCGCGCGCGGGGACTGACCGGCCCGGGCATCGCCTGGCGTCTTGTCGACCGGCCCGCCCGGAAACATCTCACTCCGGCCTGCCGGCGCGCAGCGCCGCGATCAGCCGCTTCGCGGCGGCCGAAAGCGTGCCGCCGCGCCGGGTGACGATGCCGAAGGTATCGTTGCGCGACTGCATGCGCACCGGCAGGATGCGCAGCATCTTCTGGCGCGCGTAGGGCTGCGCCACGCTGGTCGGCAGCAGCGACACGAGGTCGGCGCTGCCTTGCAGCAGCGCCACGGTGACCAGCGTGGAGGCGGTGGTGATGGCGTTGGCCGGCATGCTCATGCCGGCCAGGTCCAGCTCGCGCAGGAGCAGGGCGTGCATGGGCATCTGGGAGGGATAGATGACCCAGCGGTAGCGGGCCAGGTCGGCAAACGCGAGTTCGCTGGCCCGCGGCGCCGCGTGGGCGGGGCCGACCACCACCGAGATCGGCTCGTCGCCCAGCGGCTCGTAGCGGTAGCGCGCGGGCTGGTCGCTCACCAGCGCGCGGCCGATGACGAGGTCCAGCCGGCCGTCGTCCAGCAGGCCGAGCATGCGCAGGCTGGTGTCCTCCACGATTTCCACCGCCAGGTTGGGCTGCCCGGCCTGCAGGCTGGCCAGCGCGGGCGCCAGCACGCCGGTGACGGCACCCATGATGACGCCCACGGCGAGCCGCCCGGCCGTGCCGGAGCGGATCTCGGCCATGTCCTGGCACAGCGCGGTGAGGTCGGTGGCCAGCAGCCGCGCATAGCGGATCACGCAATGGCCGAACGGGTTGGGCTGCATGCCGGTGCGGGTGCGCTCGAACAGCGGCGCGTCCAGCATGCTTTCCAGCTCCTGCAGGGCCTTGCTGGCGGCGGACTGCGTCATGGCCATGGCCGAGGCGGCCTGGTGCAGCGATTTGTGGTCGTCCAGCGCGATCAGCAACTGCAGCTGCTTCATGCGCAGGCGCGACATCAGTACGTCGAGGGTGGCTCTCATGGGCATGGGCGGGCATGGCCGCCTTGGGTCAGGTCCGGCAAGCTGCCGAGTCTCGGGTGAGTCGCAAAAGCGATCACCAGATGGAAAGGTTTCAATATACATCGGATGCCGGACGCTCTTATATTGCGGAAGCTACCCGCGGCGGGAACACGGCCCGCCGCGCACCACAAGGAGACAGACATGACCCAGCCAGCCCGCCACACCGCCTACCGGGGCGTATTCCCGGTCGCGCCGACCATCTTCGACGAGCAGGGCGGCCTCGACCTCGACGGCCAGCGCCGCTGCATCGATTTCATGATCGACGCCGGCTCCCACGGCATCTGCATCCTGGCCAACTTCTCGGAGCAGTTCGTGCTGACCGACGCCGAGCGCAGCACGCTGATGACCACGGTGCTGGACCACGTGGCCGGGCGCGTGCCGGTGATCGTCACCACCACGCACTTCAGCTCGCGCATCTGCGCGGAACGCAGCCGCGCCGCGCAGGATGCGGGCGCGGCCATGGTGATGGTGATGCCGCCGTATCACGGCGCCACCATCCGCGTGCCCGAGCACGCCATCCACGCGTTCTTCTCCACGGTATCCGACGCCATCGACATCCCGGTCATGATCCAGGACGCGCCGGTCAGCGGCACCACGCTGTCCGCGCCGTTCCTCGCGCGCATGGCGCGGGAGATCGCCAACGTGTCGTACTTCAAGATCGAGGTGCCGCAATCTGCGGCCAAGCTGCGCGAGCTGATCGCGCTCGGCGGCGACGCCATCGTGGGCCCGTGGGACGGCGAGGAAGCCATCACGCTGATGGCCGACCTCGATGCCGGCGCCACCGGCGCCATGACCGGCGCGGGCTTTCCGGACGGCATCCGCCGCATCGTCGATGCCTACCAGGCCGGCGACACCGAGGGCGCCGCGGATCACTACCAGCAATGGCTGCCGCTGATCAACTACGAGAACCGCCAAGGCTGGCTGGCCACCAGCAAGGTGCTGATGAAGGAAGGCGGGGTGATTGCCAGCGACGCGGTGCGCCACCCGCTCCAGCCGATGCACCCGGCCACCCGCGCGGGGCTGCTGCGGATCGCGCGCCGGCTGGACCCGCTGGTGCTGCGCTGGGGGCGTTGAGCGGGGCCGCTTCCTGGCCGGCCTGACCAGGCTGGCCGTGCGCGTGCGGCGCCGGTCAGGGCGCGGGCGGCTGCGCCGGCATCTGGCTGCGCGTGGCCCCTTCGATGCTGACCAGCGCCTGCGCGATGGCCTCGGTCGTGGCCAGCGTGGTGACCACGCCGGTACGCAGGGCGCCGAGCACGGCCGTGGTCTTGGTGCCCTCGCTGGCCACCGCAATGACGTTCGGGATGCGCCGCAGGTCGTCCAGGCTCAGGCCGATCACGCGGTCGCGCACCGGCGTCACCACGGGCCGCCCGGCGATGTCGATGAAGTGGTAGCCCATCACGTCGCCGATCGCGCCGAGCCGGCGCAGCGCCGCGATTTCGTCCGGCGCGAACCAGCCCGAGCGCACCATGTTGCTGTCTTCGTTGATGTCGCCGATGCCCACCAGCGCGACGTCCGCGCGCCGCGCCTTGTCCAGCGTCGGCTTGACGGCATCGTTGCTCAGCAGCGCTTCCCGCACCCGCGGGTCGCCGACGAGCGCCGGCGCATAGAGCGTTTCGCTCGCGCCGCCGAAGCGCGCCGCCAGCCGGCGGCTGATGTGGTCGGAATTCATCACCTCGCCGCCGCGATGGAAGCCGCCGATGGCGCACACGAAGGTCGACGCGCGCCGGGTCGACGAGATGGCGTGCTCCGAGATCGCATTGATGTTGCGGCCCATGCCGACGGCCACGATCATGTCGCTGGCGAGGAGGCGGTCCAGGTGGCTGGCGACCAGCCCGGCCAGCAGCTCGCGCTGCTTGTCCTGGTCGTTGTGGTTGATGGAGACGATCGCCTTCTCGATGCCGAAGCGCTCGATCAGCTCGCGCTCCAGGTCGCGGGTATCGCGCGGGTGATGCCGCACGCGAATCTCCACGATGCCTTCTTCCTGCGCGCGCTTGAGGAGCCGGCCGATCTTGGCGCGTGACAGCGAGAATTGCCGGGACAGGTCTTCCTGCGTCAGCCCGTCCACGTAGTACAGCGTCGCGAGGCGGGTCAGTTCGTCAGTGGTCATGGGGTAGGGCTTGCCGCGCAACTTGCAGGTCCCGCCGGGCGGGACGGATGGGTCGGATCGGCCTGGCCGGGCGGACTGGCCCGGTCAGGCTGTCTTGCCGCCGCGCGGCAAGTGATGTCCGTCTTCGTATTCCTTGATGCGTGCCACCTTCGGCGCGGAGCGCCCGCCGAGGAAACTCGCGGCGAGCCAGGTGTCGACGATGGCTTTCGCGAGTTCGGGGCCGACCACGCGAGCGCCCATTGTAATGATTTGCGCATCGTTGCTCCGGCTGGCGCGCTCCGCCGAGTAGGTGTCATGGCACTGGGCCGCGCGGATGCCGCAGACCTTGTTGGCCGCGATGGCCATGCCGATCCCGGTGCCGCACAGCAGGACAGCGCGCTCGAAATCGCCCTGCGCCACCTTTTCCGCCACGGCGAAGGCGATATTGGGGTAGTGCACGGGGCTGGCGTCATGCGTGCCGAAATCCGTGACGTCGAATCCCCGCGTGGCGAGGTGCTGTTTCAGCAGCTCCTTCAGATCGAACGCAGCTTCGTCACATCCGATGGCCAGCTTCATGTTTCGCTCCGGTTAGCCCAACACGCGGCGTTCGCGATTGAGAAAATACTCATAAACGGACGAATTCTCGTCGCCGGGTATGGCGCTGTCAAGTCATCGTGGCGCGGCCATGACCGCCGGCTTCTTCCGGCCTGTTTTCCGATTATTCCTATAAAAATCCGCAAGATACGCGTCGCGGGTAAACCATGCGCCTGCATCGATTGACACTCAACGAGCGTCGACCTACCATGCCATGGACTTGCTCAATTGTCCATTCATGCACAAATGCAAGGAGGCGCAGTGAACGATCTTCTTCTGGAAGCCAGCGGCGTGCAAAAGGCATTCAACGGTGTCCGCGCGCTCGAGGACGGCCGCCTGACCCTGCGGCGCGGCAGCGTCCACGCCCTGTGCGGCGGCAACGGGGCCGGCAAGTCGACCTTCCTGGGCATCGTGATGGGCATCGCCCGGCGCGACGCGGGCGAGATCCTGCTGAACGGGCGCAGCGTGGATTTCCAGACGCCCGCCGAGGCGCTGGGCCACCGGGTCGCCATCATCACGCAGGAGCTCTCGCCGATTCCCGGCATGACGGTGGCGGAGAACCTCTACCTCGGGCGCGAACCGCGCCGCGCCGGCGTGCTGGTCAGGGCCGCGGCGCTCGTGCGCCAGGCGCAGGCGCTGCTCGACCGGCTCGGCTTTCCGGTCGACGCGCGCGCCCGCATGTCGTCCCTGAGCCTCGCGCAAGTGCAACTGGTGGAGATCGCGAAGGCGTTCAGCCGCGACTGCGACGTGATGATCATGGACGAGCCCACTTCCGCCATCGGCGAGCGCGAGACCGGGGTGCTGTTCGGCGCGATCCGCGGCCTGACCGCGCAGGGCACCGGCATCATCTACGTGAGCCACCGGCTGTCCGAGATCTTCCAGATCGCCGACGACTACACGGTATTCCGCGACGGGCGCTACGCGGACAGCGGCCGCATCGCCGACATCGACCGCGCGTACCTGGTGAGCACGATCGTCGGGCGGAGGCTGCAATCGTCCGGCAAGGTGCGCAGGCAGGCCGGCGCGCCGGTGCTGGAGTCCACCGGGCTGTCGCGCGCGGCGGAATTCCAGGACATCTCGCTGACGGTCCGCCAGGGCGAGATCCTCGGCATATACGGCGTGATGGGCGCCGGCCGCAGCGAATACCTCAACTGCCTGTACGGCCTGACCCGCCCCGACCGCGGCGAAGTCCGGCTCAACGGCCGCCCGCTGCCGGCGGGGCGCCCGCGCAGGTCGATCCAGGCCGGGCTCTCGCTGGTGACGGAAGACCGCAAGGAGAGCGGGCTGGTCCTGTCCGCCTCGGTGAGCGACAACATCGCGTTCTCGGCCTACCGGCGCCTGTCGCGGCTGTCGCTGATCGACCGGCGCAAGGTCAGGGCGCTCGTCGACGCCATGGTCGCGCGCATGCGCATCAAGACCAGCTCGGTGTCGCTGCCGGTGTCGTCGATGAGCGGCGGCAACCAGCAGAAGGTGGTGCTGGCGCGCTGCCTGTCGACCGAGCCCAGCTGCCTGCTGTGCGACGAACCGACCCGCGGCATCGACGAAGGCGCCAAGCGGGAGGTGTACCGGCTGCTCGACGATTTCGTGGCGAACGGCGGCGCCGCGGTCGTGGTCTCCTCGGAAGCCCAGGAAGTGCTGGACGTCAGCGACCGCATCGCCATCTTCAAGTCCGGCCAGCTGGTCACCGTGATCGACGGCCATACCACCACGCAGGAAGACCTCCTGCACCTCGCATCATGAACATGCCAGCCACCACCCTGAAAGCCCCGGCGGGCCACGGCCGCGCGGCGCACCTGCGCGATGCCTGCCGGCGCTACGGCATCGTCGCCGTGCTCGTCCTGCTGTGCGCCGCGCTGTCCTTTGCCACCCCGTACTTCCTCACGCTCGGCAATATCGCCGACATCCTGCGGCAGACCTCCATCAACGGCATTCTGGCCGTCGGCATGACCTACGTGGTGCTGACCGCGGGCATCGATCTGTCGGTGGGCGCCACGCTGGCGCTGGCCGGCATCGTGAGCGCGAGCCTCGTGACCGGCCCGCACGCGGTCAGCCCGGCGCTGGGGCTGCTCGCGGGCCTGCTGGTGGGCGCCGGGATCGGCGCGGTCAACGGCCTGCTGGTGGCCCGGCTGTCGATTCCGCCGTTCGTGGCCACGCTCGGCATGCTGAGCGTGGCGCGCGGGCTCACGTACATCTACAACGACGGCATGCCCGTGACCGACCTGCCCGACGCGTATCTCGGCATCGGCACGGGCACCGTGGCGGGCGTGCCCGTGCCCATCGCCATGTTCGCGGCGGTGGTCGCGCTGTTCTGGTTCGTGCTGCGCTACACCACCTACGGGCGCTATGTCTACGCCGTCGGCGGCAACGTCAAGAGCGCCAAGACCAGCGGCATCTCCACCGGCAAGATCATCTTCTCGGCCTACGTCATCGGCGGGCTGCTGGCCGGCCTGGCCGGCATCATCCTGGCCGCGCGCACGACGTCGGCGCTGCCGCAGGCCGGCGTGTCCTACGAGCTCGACGCGATCGCGGCGGTGGTGATCGGCGGCACCAGCCTGTCGGGCGGGCAGGGCGGCGTGGTCGGCACGCTGCTCGGCGCGCTGCTGATCGGCGTGATCAACAACGGCCTGAACCTGCTCGGCGTGTCGTCGTATTACCAGCAGATCGCCAAGGGTCTCATCATCGTGCTGGCCGTCCTGATCGACGTGGCCCGCAAGCAGCAGCGCTGAACCGGCGCATTCCCAATCCGGAGGAGACGACATGAAAGCACGCAGGACATGGCTTGGCAGGCTGGCGGCAACGGCGGTGCTCGGCGCGGCGCTGGCGGCCGCAAGCGGTGCCGCGCACGCGGCGAACGCGGCGAATGCAACCTATCGCGTGGGCGCCGCGGTGTACGGCATGAAGGGGCAGTTCATGCAGAACTGGGTGCGCGAGATCAAGGCGCATCCCGCGGTGAAGAACGGCACCGTGCAGCTCACGGTGTTCGACGGCAACTACGATGCGCTCACGCAGAACAACCAGATCGAAACGATGCTCACGCAGCGCTACAGCGGCATCCTGTTCGTGCCGATCGACACCAGGGCGGGGATCGGCGTGGCGGCGCGCGCGGCGGCGTCCGCGACCCCGTTCATCGCGTCGAACACGATGCTGGCCACGCCCAAGGTGCCGTACATCGGCAACGACGACGTGCAGGGCGGCCGCCTGCAGGCCGAAGCGCTGGCCACGCGGCTCGGCGGCAAGGGCAACGTGGTGATCATCCAGGGCCCGATCGGCCAGTCCGCGCAGATCGACCGCGAGAAGGGCGAGCTGGAAGTGCTGGCGAAATACCCCGGCATCAAGGTGATCGAGAAAAAGACCGCGAACTGGTCGCGCGCCGAGGCCATGAACCTGATGGAGGACTGGCTCAACGCGCACCCGAAGGGCATCCACGGCGTGATCGCGCAGAACGACGACATGGCGCTCGGCGCGCTGCAGGCCATCAAGAACCGCGGCCTGACGCCGCGGGACATCCCGATCACCTCCATCGACGGCATGCCGGACGCGCTCCAGGCGGCGAAGAAAGGCGAGATCACGACCTTCCTGCAAGACGCGCAGGCGCAGTCGCAGGGCGCGCTGGACCTGGTGCTGCGCCAGCTGGTGGGCGCCAGCTACGCGCCGCAGTCGGCGATCTGGCAGCGCTACGCGAAGGACCTGAGCTGGGACGGCGGCACCGCCGGGCGCTACATCCTGCCGTGGGTGCCCGTCACGCCGGAGAACGCGGACGCGCTGCACAAGCAGGTCACGGGCGGCTGAGCGGCGCGCCGGTCCGTCACGCTTGTCCATTGCGAACCACACAGGAGACGTTCCATGGCGTCGATAACCGAAGCCGGCGCGGCACGCGCGCCGGCGGCGCTGCCCGCGACGATGCGCGCGGTGGTCTGCCACGGCCCGCAGGACTACCGGCTCGAACAGGTGCCGGTGCCGCAGCCCGGGCCCGACGAAATCCTCACGCAGGTGGAGCTGGTCGGCATCTGCATGGGCGATATCAAGACGTTTCGCGGCGCGCCCTCGTTCTGGGGCGACGCGGCGCAGCCGCGCTACGTCAAGCCGCCGATGATTCCCGGCCACGAGTTCGTGTGCCGCGCCGTCGCGCTCGGCCCCGGCGCGCAGCGGCGCGGCGTGCGGGTGGGCGAGCGCGTGATTTCCGAGCAGATCGTGCCGTGCTGGGGCTGCCGCTTCTGCAGCCACGGCCAGTACTGGATGTGCCAGAAGCACGACCTGTACGGCTTCCAGAACAACGTGCACGGCGCGATGGCCGAGTACATGATCTTCCCGAAGGAAGCCATCGTCCACAAGGTGCCCGAGGCGGTGCCGCCCGACGAAGCCATCCTGATCGAGCCGCTCGCGTGCTCCCTGCACGCGGCCGACCGCGCGGACGCCGGCTTCGACGACGTGGTGGTGGTCGCCGGGGCCGGCACGCTGGGGCTGGGCATCATCGGCGCGGTGCGGATGCGCAACCCGAAGATGCTGATCGTGCTGGACATGCGGCCCGAGCGCGCGGCGCTCGCGCTCAGGATGGGCGCGCACGCGGTGTGGAACCCCGCCCAGGTCAACGTGGTGGACAAGATCCGGGCGCTCACGGGCGGCTACGGCTGCGACATCTACATCGAGGCCACCGGCCATCACCGCGCCGTCAACCAGGGCTTGTCGATGCTGCGCAAGCTCGGCCGCTTCGTCGAGTTCAGCGTGTTCAACGACGACGCCATCGTCGATTGGTCGATCATCGGCGACCGCAAGGAGCTGGACGTGCTGGGCTCGCACCTCGGCCCGTACATGTACCCGCGCGCGATCGACTTCATCGCCGCAAGGCGCATCGACGTGCGCGGCATCGTCACGCACCGCTTCCCGCTGTCGCGCTTTGCCGAGGCCTTCGGCGTGATGGAGCGCGGCGAGCAGTCGCTGAAAGTGGTGCTGGATCCCCGAGGCTGAAACAGGAAGGAGGCACTGGCCGATGTTCTCGAATTCAACGACCCTGTCCCACATGGCCGGCCGCGTCGCGGTGGTGACCGGCGGCGCCAGCGGCATCGGGCTCGCCGTGGCCGGGCGCCTGGCGGCCGCCGGCGCGCGGCTTGCGCTGCTCGACATCAATACGGCCGTGGCCGCCGTGGCGCGCTCGCTGCCCGGCGGGGCGGACCGGCATGTGGGCATTGCCGCCGACGTCACCGCGGATGGCGCGGCGGCAGGCCTGGCGCGGCGCGTCGCCGAGACGCTGGGTCCCGCCGACATCCTCGTCAACAACGCCGGCGTGGCCCTGCTCGACCACGCCGAGAACCTGTCCGAGGACGCCTGGGACCGCACGATGGCGATCAACCTCAAGGCGCCGTTCCTGCTGGCGCAGGCGTTCGGGCTGCAGATGCTGGGCCGCGGCGGCGGCCGCATCGTCAACCTCGCGTCGCAGGCCAGCGTGGTCGCGCTGGAGCGGCACGTTGCCTACTGCGCGAGCAAGGCGGCCATCGTGGGCATGACCCGGGTGCTGGCGCTGGAATGGGCCCGGCACGGCATCACGGTCAACGCGATCTCGCCGACCGTGGTCGATACGGAACTTGGCCGCAAGGCCTGGGCCGGCGCCGCGGGCGAGGCCATGCGGGCCAGGATTCCCGCGGGCCGCTTCGCGCGCCCGGACGAAATCGCCGCGCTGGTGCTGTACCTCGTCAGCGACGCGGCGGCGATGATCAACGGCGAGAACATCGTGATCGACGGCGGCTATACCGCCCAATGAAACCATCCGAGAGAGGAGGGAGCAGCATGAACCGCGTCATGAACAACCCGGACCTGGTCGTGGAGGACATGCTTCGCGGCATCCTCGCGGCGCATCCCGAGCTGCGCGCGGCGCGGGACAACCCGCGCGTGGTCTCGCATGCCACGGCGGGGCGCGCGGGCCGCGTCGGCATCGTGACCGGCGGCGGGTCGGGGCACGAGCCCGCGTTCATCGGCTATGTCGGCCGCAACCTGGTGGACGCCGTGGCCGTCGGCGAGATTTTCTCGTCGCCCACGGCCAGGTCGTTCCTCGATGCCTTCCGGGCGGCCGACGGCGGCGCCGGCGTGGCGTGCCTCTATGGCAACTACGCCGGCGACAACATGAACGTGAAGATGGCGGTGCGGCTTGCCGAACGCGAAGGCATCCGGGTACGCACCGTCGTCGCCAACGACGACGCGGCCTCCGCGCCGAAGGACGAGATCGACAAGCGCCGCGGCGTGGCCGGCGAGATCGTCATGTGGAAAGTGGGCGGCGCGCGCGCGGCGCAGGGCGCCTCGCTCGACGAAGTCATCGCCGCCGCGCGCCGCGCGGTGGACGCCACGCGCTCGATCGGGGTCGGCCTGGCCGCCTGCACCATCCCGGCCGTCGGCAAGGCCAACTTCGTCATCCGCGACGGCGAGATGGAAGTGGGCATCGGCCACCACGGCGAGCCCGGCATCCTGGTCCAGCCCCTGGTGCCCGCGCGCGACATGGCGCGCCTGATGCTCGACCAGCTGCTGGCCGACCTGCCCGTCGCGCGCGGCGACCGCGTGGCCGTGCTGTTGTCCGGCCTCGGCGCGACGCCGCTGATGGAGCAATACATCCTCTACGGGGAAGTGGCCGGCTACCTGCGCGAGGCGGGCATCGACGTCGAATGCTCGTTCGTGGGCAACCTGTTCACCTCGCTGGAAATGATGGGCGTCACGCTCACGCTGACCCGGCTCGACGCCGAGCTCGGTGCGTGCCTTGCCCACCCCTGCCGCAGCATCGGCCTCACCGTGGGAGATACGCCATGACCGACACCATCATGATGGCCGACGCCGGCGGCGTGGTCATCGACCTGATCCACACCATCAACGCCAACCGCCAGTACCTGAGCGAAATCGACGGCGCCATCGGCGACGGCGACCACGGCATCAACATGAGCAAGGGCTTCACGCAATGCGGCGAGGCACTGGCCGCGCGCGGCGCCACGCCGCCGCTGCCGGTGGCGCTGGGCGACCTGTCCACGGCGCTGATGGAAGGCATCGGCGGCTCCATGGGCCCGCTCTACGGCACCTTCTTCTTTGCCATGCGCGACGTGCTGGCCGGCCACGCGCGCCTGGACAAAGTCCTGTTCCTCCGCGCGCTGGACGCGGGCATCGCCGCGGTCCAGGACATCGGCGGCGCCAAGGCCGGCGACAAGACCCTGGTCGACACGCTGCTCCCCGCCCGCGCGGCCTGCCAGGCCGCGCTTGCCGGCGGCAAAGACTTCCGCGGATGCCTGGCGGCGATGACGGCCGGCGCCGAAGCGGGCATGCGCGCCACGCGCGGCCTGCGGGCAAAGATCGGCCGGGCAAGCCGCCTGGGCGAGCGCTCCGTCGGCGTGCTGGACCCCGGCGCGTGCTCCTGCTACCTGATCCTGCGCAGCATGGGCGAATCGCTGGCCAGGCGGCTCGACAGCGCCGTGTAAGCGCGGCGGTTTGCCCCGGGGGGCGAAACTTCCGTCCCATCCTCGTGTCCTTCCTTGCATAATCGCCCTGGTCGTACCCCAGCCGCACCCCAGCCGCGCCCAGCCACGATCACTCAAGGACGACCGACCGATGAACATGGCAATCCTCCTCGCCCATCCCTGGTTCGGCACATGGACCGCAGCCGTCGTCGCCGTGGCCGTGGCGCTGCTGGCGCACCGCCTCGGCGGCCTGCTGCTGTTGCGCATTACCCGGCACGCCCCGCTACTGCATGCCGTGGTCAGAAAGGCGCGCGCGCCCTCCACTGCGGTGCTGCCCCTGCTGGCGCTGCAAACGGTCTGGCAGGCCGCGCCGGACGAGCTGCGCTGGATCGGCAGCGTGCGCCACACCAACGGCCTGCTGATGATCGCCGCCACCACCTGGCTGGTGGCGCGCATCATTGCCGGCTGCGCGCAGGGCATCATGGACCGCCACCCCGTGGACGTGGCCGACAACATGAACGCGCGGCGCATCCACACGCAGACCCGCGTGCTCTCCCGCACCGCGATGACGCTGGTGGTGATCATGGGCGCGGCCATGCTGCTCATGACCTTCCCCGGCGCGCGCCAGGTCGGCGCCAGCCTGCTGGCCTCGGCCGGCGTGGTCGGCCTGATCGCCGGCTTTGCCGCCAAGCCCGTGTTCAGCAACCTCATCGCCGGCCTGCAGCTCGCCCTGACGCAGCCGATCCGGCTCGACGACGTGCTCATCATCGAAGGCGAGTGGGGCCGTGTGGAGGAAATCACCGGCACCTACGTCGTGCTGCGCATCTGGGACGAGCGCCGCCTCATCATCCCGCTGCAGTACTTCATCGAAAAGCCGTTCCAGAACTGGACCCGCAACAACGCCCAGATCATGGGGTCCGTGTTCTTCTACGTCGACTACGGCATGCCGCTGGCGCCGCTGCGCACGGAGCTGGAGCGCATCGTGCGCGCGGCGCCGCAGTGGGACCAGCGCTTTTTCAACCTCGTGGTGGCCGATGCCACCGAGCGGACCATGCAGTTGCGCGTGCTGTGCACCGCGGCGTCCTCTGGGCTGGCGTGGGATTTGCGCTGCGTGGTGCGGGAAGGGCTGATCGACTTCATGCAGCGGGAGTATCCGCAGTTTTTGCCGCGGCTGCGGGTTGAAGGGGAGGTGGGCAGGCCCGAACGGCCTGAACGTGCGTCAAGCCCCGCCGGGAGCTGAAATGTCCACTGCAACCCTGCCATCGAAAGGGCAGGCCACGATTCCCGTAGAGGTGCGCACCCATCCGGGGGTGTCCATGGGGACCGAATCGAATTCATCCTCAATGAAGGCACAGGCCGGTATGAGGTGGTCCCCGCCACGAGTTCAGTGATGAAACGGCTCGGCTACACGCGCTTCGTCGCGCAAGGCGGCGACTGGGGCGATGCCTCCTGGATGCTCAACCACCACGCGCGCAGCTACGCGCTCAGCGCGCGTCTTCGACGGCAAGCCGGAAGGCCTCACGCGGGACGATGTGCTGGACAACATCACGAGTCTGACCGAGATAATGTCTTCGACCCGATTCCGGCTTTGCGAGGGTTCGCGCCTTGGATCGTATCCGCCACGAACCCTCCATTTTTCAAGGCTTACAACACCTCTGTCGGCACCAGATGGATGGGCAGTTCCGACTCGGCGGCCGCAGGCGTGCCGGCGCCCGGTTCCCGAAGCTGAGTGCCATTCCGCCAGGAGATCGGAAGATTGCGAGACGTGTTGACCTGGAGATCGAAGATGTCGAAGCGGTTGTAATAGCCGACCACATCGTGGATCCGCTTCACGGGAAGCGCACGGCTGAGGTCAATCTCGGCGATGCAGAGACCTTCGTCCGTCGACAGGACATCCGAGACCGGCTTCCCGGTCGGATCGAGAATCATCGAGACAGTCTGGGAGCCGTTCTCGAGCAAGGCGAGCACGTCCTTGCCCAGCGGCTCCAGGAAGCGCCTCGCGGTGTCGTCGAATGGCGTGGACGCCACGATGTTGAACACCTTCGCTTCGAACGAGTGGCTGGCGGCCCGGATGCGAATGCCGTCCTGGATGTCATAGCCACCGCTGCCATCCGGCTTGCGTGCCGGGGCCACGGACGGGTAGCTCGATATGTGCACTTGCTCGCCTTGCGCCATCAGCGTGTACCGGGCCAGGGGATTGGCGTTCTCTCCGCAGATGAGCATGCCGATCCGGCCGAGGTCGGTCTCCGACACGCGCAGACCGGAGCCATCGCCGTTGGCCCAGACCAGCTTCTCCACGTAGGTCGGAACGAGCTTCCGATGGTGATTCAGAATCGTGCCGTCGCTGCCGATCAGCACATTGGAGTTCCAGAGGCAACCTACGCTGGCATTGGTGCCTTCGTTGAATCCGATCGACACGACCATCTCGTGCCGGGCCGCGGCGGCGCGGAGCCGGGCGATCTCGGGGCCATCGATGCGAATGGCGCGTGCGGCCATGGCGGCGAAGAGTTCGTCGGTCTCGATGGGGGCGACAATGCGTCCCCAGTGCGGATAGCCGGGGATGAAGCTTTCCGGGAACGCGAGCAGTCGTACATCACTGCGTGCCGCTTCGGCGATAAGATCGCAGGCCTTGTCCACCGTGCGATCGATGTCGAAATAGACAGGGGAAACGTGCGCTGCTGCGGCTTTGTAGCGCGGATACTGAATCATTTTGAGATCCTTGTTCGTTGGTCTTGCTGGATGAGGCGACGCCTTCGCGTCGCGATTTCATGAAGGCCATGAGCATCGGCTACGCTCTGGCCAGGGGCTATTCGCTGCCCTTCGTGATGCCTGCTTGCTTGACCAGTTCTCCGAATCGACGGACATCGCGCTGGACCCTTTCCGCGAATTCCGCGCTTCCCTGGTTTTCGGGCGGGACGAGGGCGTCGCCATCGCGCATGGCCTTGTTGAACTGAGCATCGGCGCGAGCCTTCCGCACGGCGTCGCTAAGCGTCTTGAGGACGTCGCTCGGCAATCCTGCGGGGGCCAACAGTCCGTACCAGATGAGAAGTTCGGTATTCGGGTAGCCGCTTTCCGCGAGCGTAGGAACATCCGGCAAACTCGGAAGACGGGAAGGAGATGTCGTGGCAAGCGCGCGGACACGCCCCCCCTTGATCTGCGGGACGGCCTGTACGGTGGTGTCGAATAGAGAGTCGATCTGACCTCCCATGAGGTCGACAAAGGCAGGGGCGGTTCCCTTGTATGAAACCGGAGTGACTTTCGCCTTCACGCTAGCCAGAAACGTCAGCGCCGCGAGATTCGAAACGGAACCCGGACCGGCATTGCCCATTGTCACGGACCCGGGATTCTTCGTGATGAAGGACACGAACTGCTGGATCGTCTTGTGAGGAGAGCTGGTAGGCACCGACAGAACAGACGGGATGCTCGCAACCTCTGCAATTGGCTGGAAGTCTTCCGGTGAGCGATATGGCACCTTCGCATAGACATTCGGATTCAAAGCCTGCGTTCCGGCGGTACCAAGAAGCAGCGTGTAACCATCAGGCTGTGAGCGTGCGACCCTCGCCGCGCCTATCATCCCCGAGGCGCCCCCGACGTTCTCCACAACGACAGGCTTGCCAAGTTGCACGCTCAGCGGTTGGGCAATCGCGCGTGCAACGATGTCGACGGGGCCTCCTGCCGCAAAGGGGACCACCAGAGTAATCGGCTTGGTCGGGTAAGGCGCGGCCCAGACATGCGTGACGGCGCAACAGGCACCGATCACCAGCAGCGCTGCTAGTGCATTGCGCCGGCTGTTGCCGATCGAATAGGACTTGTGGTTCATTCCCTTCTCCAGTTCGTAGGTGGTGGTGTGGCTAAAGCCTTGTCAAACAACGTCGTCCGTGGTGCCGTCATCGACGGTCAGGCACGTTGCGTTGATGTGGGACGCTCGCGAAGAACAAAGAAAAAAAAGGCCGCATTGGCAATTTCATCCGGCGCCGCGAAGCGCCCGCATGGATGGGGGAGCAGAAAGGCAGGGCCATGCGCCGGCGTCGTCGGACTGGCTACGGCCCCGCGCCAGCGTGTACTGCTAATTTGGCGCGGATGAGGTTAAGACGGTAGCGAGAACTTGGAAAGCCGTCCTTTCCCACAGTTCAAGAGGCACCAAATCCCAGCCTGCAGTGCGCCCCAATGCTCCATTCGCGCGAAAAATGCCCTTGACCTGGGCAAGCCAATTCATTGCGCCGGGGCACTCATGGCAACATGCACGGCCGCCATTTTGTGTGCACCAATACGGTGGATGAATGCACCAGGATGATCGGGGCGCAAGGAAAGCTGGGGCGACAGAGTTGCGTATTGCGCTGGACATACAACGCTATCCGCTGTCGCTGACACGATGGAACAGGAAAGTCGACACGCATGAGCAATGTGCTCAATGCAGTCGCCGGCATTGGGTAGGAAGGAACAGCCTGATCGCGTCATGGCTGACGGCGTGCATCACCTCGACCGAGGCGACGCACCTTGATGACGCGCACCTCACGGTGCGGGCGGCTCGAACTCCTGGCTCAAGGGCGAGCGAGGGCCGTGATGGCGCAGACGTCGGCAGTCTCACCCAAAGCCCAACACGCCTGGATAAGTTCTCCTGTCTTTGCCGCGCCCAACACGGGGTCTGCCAGATCGTGGAATTTCTGGCCGAGGTCGGCGTCGGTCATGGGGCGCTGCAGTGAGCCGATTGCATGTTCAACACACAGTGTCGTCTCGCTGCCGTTCTTGAGAACCACCTTCAATCGGACCGCCGCCTCGTCGATTTCGCTATCGGCGTGGGCAACTACCTTCCTGCGAAGCGCGACCACGTCATCGCGCAGAACGATTTCATCCGAGAACTCTTCTTCCCCTGCGCGCCCGAAGATCAGGCCGGCGGCGCAGCCATGATAGACGCTGAACTTTGCCTGAAGGCCGTCCGCAGGTTCTTTTTTCCCGGTGAGTTCCAGTACCAGCGGATGGACATGCAGATCGATCCGCTCGATATCGCCGGAATGAATGCCCTGCTGGCGCAGTTGGACGCACGCGTCGATGCTCGGATGGATGACGATGCCGCATGCGAACGGCTTGTAGGTGTTGAAGCCGATCTCGAAACGGCTGCCGAGTTCGTCGGTGATTTCACGCCAATCTTGCTTTGAGGAAATGACCTGCAGGAAACCGCGAGGCGCTTCCAGCGCCCGCGCACTGGCCGTGAAACCGTGGCTCGCCATCAGGGCCGACATCAGGCCTGCCCGCGCGGCACCGCCGGGATGGAACGGCTTGGTCATCGTCCCGAACTGCTCGCGCAGTCCCACAGGTTGTGACGCGGCAATACCCAGCGCCATGATCGTGCGGGATTCATCGAGGCCCAGAAGCCGTGCGCACGCTGCCGCCGCCCCCAGCGTGCCGGTCGAGCCGGTAATGTGCCATCCGCGATCATAGTGGTCCGGGTACATTGCATTGCCTACACGGCAAGAGACATCGATGCCGAGAACCAGGGCATCGATGACTTTTCGGCCGCTGGCGCGAGTGAACTCCCCGAGGGCCAGCACTGCCGACGCAACAGGACCCGCGGGGTGGATGATCGTTTTCAGATGGGTATCGTCGAAGTCGAAAGTGTGCGACGTAATGCCGTTGAGCAATGCCGCGCTTGCCATGTCGACTTTCTCGCTGCGGCCAAGAACCGTCGCCTGGGCCGCAGGTTCCAGCATTGCCACGGCGGCTAGCGCGGCATCGGCTGTCTCGTGCCTTGCTGCACCGACAGCGCAGCCCAGCCAGTTCATGAACGTCCGATGCGCCTCGTGTTCAATCGAGCGATCCCATCCCGCCGAGGGGTGGTTCGCGACATAGCGGCCAAGAATGCTGGTGACTGCCGGCGCATTCTGGTCTGCGACGATGTGAGTATTGCGGGCCATCTGTTCGTCCTGTTTCGTGAAGTCGGCGTGAGCCAACTGGATTACCAATGCATCCTCGTTTTCTCTCGCGCCGTACGCGACTTCATCGAGAGAGCCGAAGTGCTGTCAAGCTGCCCGCAACGATAAGGCCGTGAAGACCGCGAGGCCGGCACAGCGTGCTGTGAGCCCCGCCGTGCGCGCTGGCAGCGGTGCCCTCGAATTTCGCGCGATCGGAGTGGATTGGAAAGCGAGAAGTTGGAAAGCGGGGGTTTCCCAATCAGCAAGATGTGCTCCCCAATCTAGTGCATCTTTTCCCCGGCTTGTAGGCAATAGTGGAGCGGCGTATGCTCAGAAACTTTCGACCGTTCCTGGTTCCACATCCGCAGCAATGTCTCGCATCAACCTCCACAGCATGCAGATACTGGCCTCCGTCGCCGCCACGAAGAGCCTCACGCGCTCGGCGGCGGAGTTGAACATGACCACATCGGCTGTCAGCAAACGGGTCGCGGAACTGGAGGCCCGCTTCGGCACGCCATTGCTGGTCAGGCATGCAACCGGTGTACGGCTGACTGCAGCCGGTGAGGTCGTCGCACGCTGTGCCGACGATCTGATGGGCCGGGTGGCGGAGATGACTCAGGAGATTGCCGATCTTCTGGCCAAACAATCGGGCGAAGTGCGAATCATGTCCAACGTAGCCGCCATCTTGCTGGGGCTCCTGGACGATATCAGGCAGTTCCGCGAATCTCACCCCGGCATCCGCGTCCTGGTTTCCGAGGGCAGCAGTCCTGAGACAGCGGAGGCCGTCAAGAAGAATCAGGTGGACATCGGGGTCTGCGTGCGGACGGATTTTGTGAAGGGGCTGGCATGCCGCCCATACAGGCAAACCGAGCTCGTTGTCGTCATGCCCGCCACCCATCCGTTGGCGGCGCGCGCCATAATTTCGCCCGTTGAACTCGAAGGCTATCCATTGGTGTGGAAGCCGCCGGTTGACCTTGGAACGCAAGGCGGACGAAAGACCGCCGGGTTCAACCACGACGACCCGGAAGTCGGCTTGACCATCCGCAGCTTCGAGGTCGTCTGGCACTCGGTCAGGGAGGGGGCCGGCATCGCAGTCGTGCCCAACGTGGCCGTTCCCCGGAATCGCCCCGAAGGCCTCGCCATTGCACAGCTATCGGCGGATGCGAGCCAATTCGAGATCACTGTCTGCCATGATCCATCGATGCACAAGGATCCGGCCGCACAGCAAATGCTGGCATGGCTTTGCTCAAGGGCCGACAGAACTGACGAGGTCGTGTAATTCCGGCCTCCGCCTAGACCACCCGCCCGAACCACCACAGCGACAGCAGCCCCGCGCAGGCCGCCAGCAACGCCCCCAGCGCGGCGAAGAACGCGGTGATCTCGACCTGATCCCGCTTGTCGAAGGCCAGCTTGGCGTTGAGCGCGCGGTAGACCTGCTTGAGCCTGTTGGCGTCTTCCAGGCGGAAATATTCGCCCCCGGTCGCGTCGGCGACTTGCTTGAGCACCTGTTCGTCCAGCTTGACGCGGGCTGACCAGCCGTCGACGGTGAGCACCACGCCGTCGGTGGTGCCCACGCCTACGGTGTAGATGCGCACGCCGTTGGCGGCGGCGAGTTGCGCGGCCTGCATGGCGGCGGGGCCGGCGTTGCTTTCGCCGTCGGAGAACAGGACGATGGCGCCGGCGGCGTACGAGCCGGGCTTGGCGGGGTCGGTGCCGCTGGTACCGCCGGGCGAGGCTTGTTGTCCCTTGGCTGCCTTGCGCGATGCGGCGGCTTTCGCGAGCGAATCGTCGTCGTCCAGCAACTGCGCGGCGTCGCTGCCCAGTTGCGGCAGCAAGGTGGTGAGGGCGATGAGCAGGCCGTTGCCGAGGGCGGTGCCGCCCTGGGGCTTGAGGTTGTCGATGACGGCGGCCACGTCTTCCTTGCGGCGGATGGGAGCTTGCGCCAGGGCGGCGGTGCCGGCCATGGCGACCACGCCCACGCTGACGCCGGCGGGCTGGGCGTCGAGCAGGGTCTTGGCGGCGCGCTGGGCGGCGCGGATGCGGCTGGGCTGCACGTCCTGCGCGCGCATGCTGCCGGACAGGTCGATGACCAGGACCACGGTTTCGATGCGGGAGGGCAGCATCATCACGGCCTGGGGCCGGGCGATGGCGACGATCAGCGCGGTCAGCGCCAGCAGCATGAGCGCGGGCGCTATGTGGCGGCGCCAGCGCGCGCCGCCCTGGATGGCGAGGCCGACGGTCTTGAGGGTGGGGTAGGGCACCGATGCGCGCCGGCGGCGGGCGTCGAGCCAGACATAGCTCCCGGCGAGCAGCAGGATGAGCGCGAGCAGCCACAGCATGCTGGGCCACTGGAAGCTGAAGGCGGGCAGGCCGGTCAGGGCATCGGTCATGCGGCCCCCTTGACGACACTTTGGCCGCTTTGGGCACTCTGGCCGCTCTGCGCGCCTTGCCGGTGGCGGCGCTGGCGGGCGAAGTGGAGCAGGGCCAGGTCGAGGCGCGCGTAGGTGGACAGCGTCAGGCACTCCACGCCGGCGCGCTCGAAGCCCAGGCGCAACTCGGCCTCGCGCGCTTCGGCGGCGGCGGCGAAGCGCTTGCGGAAGGCAGGGTCATGCGTGTCGACGAACATCTGCTCTCCGGTTTCGGCGTCCTGCAGCACCACCAGGCCGAGGTCGGGCAGGGCTACCTCCAGGGGATCGACCAGCCGCACGGCGATGACTTCGTGGCGCCGGGCCAGCAGGCTGAGCGAGGCCTGCCAGCCGGGAGCGCTGATGAAGTCGGAGACCACGAACAGCACCGAGCGCCGTCTGGCGACGGCGCGCGCGCGCTCGAGCAGGTCGCGCAGCCGGGTGTCGCCGGGCGAGGCGGCCGGCGTGGCGCGGATGCGGTCGAGCAGGTGCAGCAGGTGGCGGCGGCCGGAGCGCGCCGGCACCACGGCGGCGGCGGTGTCCGCCGCCCCGCCGTAGAGCACCGCGCCGACGCGGTTGCCGTAGCGCGTGAGCAGGCTGGCCATGACGCCGGTGAAGTCGCTCAGCAGGTCGCGCTTGCGCACCTCGCCGGAGCCGAAGTCGACCGAGCCGCTCAGGTCCAGCAGGAACCAGGCGCAGACCTCGCGGTCTTCCTGGAACTCGCGCACGTGGGGCGTTTGCAGGCGCGCGGTGACGTTCCAGTCGATGTGCCGCACGTCGTCGCCGGGGTGGTATTCGCGCAGGTCGGCCAGGTCCAGCCCGAAGCCGCGGAACAGGGTGCGGTAGTCGCCCTGCAGCAGGCCGTCGAGGCGGCGCACCACCGTCCATTCCAGGCGGCGCAGCAGGGCCTCGGTCTGGCTGGCGCCGACGCGGCCGGCCGGCCCGTCGGCGGGCCCGGGGGCCGTGGCGGACGTAGCGGACGTGGCGGCGTCCGGGCCGCCCCGGCGCCTAGCGCGCAGCCGCCCGAACATGGGATTCCAGCGGCCGCTCGGGCACCGGCAGCGCTTGCAGGATGCGGCTGATGAGCTGGTCGGCCGTCATGCAGTCGGACATGGCTTCGTAGGAGAGCGTGACGCGGTGGCGCAGCACGTCGGGCACGAGGTCGATCACGTCGTCGGGCAGGGCATAGTGCCGCCCGCGCAGGAAGGCCAGGGCGCGCGCGCCTTCGATCAGGCCGATGGTGGCGCGCGGGCTGGCGCCGAAGGAGACGTAGCGGTCCAGCTCGGCCAGGCCGTAGGTGCCCGGCTTGCGGGTGGCCGCCACCACGCGCACCGCGTACTGGATCAGGCCCGGGTCCACGTAGACCTTGCGGCATTGTTCCTGCAGGCCGGTCAGGTGCTCGGGCGTGGCGACCGGGGCCACGCTGATGCGCGGGCCGGTGACGCGGTTGACGATGACGACTTCCTCTTCCTCGGTGGGGTATCCCACCAGCACTTTCATCATGAAGCGGTCGACCTGGGCCTCGGGCAGCGGGTAGGTGCCTTCGGTCTCGATCGGGTTCTGCGTGGCCATGACGAGGAAGGGCGTGGGCACGCGGTGGGTTTCGCCGGCGATGGTGACCTGCCGTTCCTGCATGACTTCCAGCAGTGCGCTCTGCACCTTGGCCGGCGCGCGGTTGATTTCGTCGGCCAGCAGCAGGTTGGCGAAGACCGGCCCGCGCACGGTGGAGAACTCGCCCGTGCCCTGGTTGTACATGCGGGTGCCGATCAGGTCGGCCGGCAGCAGGTCCGGCGTGAACTGGATGCGCTTGAAAGAGCCGCTCATGGTCTTGGCCAGCGTGTTGACGGTGAGCGTCTTGGCCAGGCCGGGCACGCCTTCCACCAGCAGGTGGCCGCCGGCGAGGATGGCCACCAGCACCCGTTCGAGAAAGTGGTCTTGCCCCACCACCACGCGCTTGACCTCGTACAGCAGGCGTTCCATCAGGTTGGCGCTGTCCACAGCGTCCCGGGCTTGGTCGTTCATAGGCCTCCGCGTCTGTCTAGAAAGGAGAAGATCCGATGGAACTGCCGGCGCTTTCGATCGTGATGGCAAAGCCGATGCCGACGAAGGTGCCGCTCTCGTGGGGACTGAAAATGGCGGTGACGATACCCACCACCTCCCCGTTCATGTTCACCAGCGGCCCGCCCGAGTTGCCCGGGTTGGCCGCGGCGTCGAACTGGATGAGCTTGTCCAGGTTCTGCTTGTTGTCCGGCGAGATGAATTCGCGGTCCAGCCCGGACACCACGCCGGCGGAGACCGACGGCCCGATGCCGAACGGAAAGCCGACCGCGACCACCTCGCTGCCGGGCGCGAGATCGCGGCTGGAGCCGAGCGTGGCGGCCGGCAGGTCGTCGGGAATGGTCTTGGCCTTGATGATGGCGAGGTCTTTCTCGGGGATGGCCTGCACCACCGAGGCCTCGGACGTGGAGCCGTCGAAGAACGTGATCTCCAGGCGCTTGGCGCCGGCGATGACGTGATAGTTGGTGAGGATCATGCCGCTTTCGGTCACCACCACGCCGGAGCCGATCTGGCGGCCCTCGGGCGCGGCGGGGGGCTGTTTCCTGGCCTCGGGCGGATTCTTGCCGGCGGCCGGGTCCTTGCCGTTGGGCGGGGTGCCCATGGCGAGCTCGTCACGCGGGGAAGAAGGGGCGGAAGGGGCAGCCGGGGCGGGCGGAGACGATTTGGGGCGTTTGGCTGGCGCATCCCGCCGGGCGGGGGGATCGCGCCGGGCCTTGGGGGCGGCGGGCGCTTCCGCTGTTTTTTCCGGTGGCACGAAGCCGCGGATTTCCACCACCGATTCGCGCACCGCCTCGGCTGCCCGGGCCGTGCGCGACGGCAGATTCTTGGTTTGCAGCGTATGCAGCACAGCGGAGTCGATGTCGGCCTGCGTGAGCGTGCGCAACTTGGGCTGAAGGAGCCAGGCGGCGCCCATGCCCGCCGCGAAAAGCAGCGCGGCAGCCGCCGAGACCCACCCGTAGATCGTTACCCGTCTCATTGCAGCCCCCGAGGTCCCGCAGTGCAAAATACAGTACCATCCTCTTACCCACGCGCCAAGGAGCACGGCATGCAGTTTCTCTGGCCGCAGATGCTCTGGCTGCTGCTGGCGGTCCCATTGCTGGTAGCCGCTTATCTCTATTTGATCGCGCGGCGCAAGAAAGCCGCCCTCCTTTATGCCAGCCTGGCATTGCCGCGCGCTGCCCTCGGTCCCGGCCAACGCCTGCGGCGTCACATTCCGCCCCTGTTGTTCCTGCTCGCGCTGACCGCCGCCCTGCTGGCGTGCGCGCGCCCCAGCGCCACCATCACGCTGCCGTCGGACGCGGTCACGCTGGTCCTGGCCATGGACACGTCCCGCAGCATGGAGGCGACCGACGTCGCGCCCACGCGCATCAGCGCCGCGCAGCAGGCCGCGCGCGATCTCATCGTGGGGCTGCCGGCCAACGTGCGGCTGGGCATCGTGTCCTTCGCCTCCACGGCCACCGTGGTGCTGCCGCCCACCGACAACCGGCACGACATGCTCGATGCCATCGACCGCTTCCAGCTCCAGCGCGGCACGGCCACCGGCAGCGGCCTGTACCAGGCGCTGGCGGTGCTGTTTCCCGACGATGGCATCGACCTGGAAGCGATCCTGTTCAACGGCGGGTCCGGCCGCGCCGACAGCCCCACCCCGTCGCTGGACGAAGCCGCGGCCGCCGACGCGGTGCGCAAGCGCGCGCAGGCGCGCACCGCGGCGCAGCCCGGCTCGTACCAGCACGGCGCGGTGATCCTGCTCAGCGATGGCCGCCGCACCACCGGCCCGGACCCCACGGACGCCGCGCGCATGGCCGCCCAGCGCGGCGTGCGCGTCTATACCGTGGGCTTCGGCTCGGCGCAGGGCGGGGCGGACGAATCGAACCTGTCTTTCTACATGCAGCTCGATGAAACCGCGCTGCGCGCGGTCGCGGCGCTCACGGGCGGCGAGTACTTCCAGGCGGGCTCGGCCGCCGACCTGAGCAAGGTGTATCGTCAGCTCAGCGCCCGCTTCGCGCTCGAGCGCAGGGAAACCGAGGTGGGCGCGCTGCTGGCGGCGGCCTCGGGCCTGCTGCTGGTGGCGGCGTGCGTGCTGTCGATCTTGTGGTTCCGGCGCTGACCGGCGCGCCGGCGGCCCCGCCCCGTGCGCCGCCCACGGCAGTCACCGGCCCGGTGGCGCCAGCCTGACTTGTCCCAGCCCCGCGCACGGCGCACGGCGCCCGCCGGGACGGCATTCGCCGGGACTCATCCGTATTCGGAATAAACCATATCCCGCCCGATGGCTATCTGACCGTCGCTGGAATCTCTACATTTCCTCTCACCGAAGCCTGCATGCCGGTGCCTTCCGGCGATTCGAAACATTGAGAGGAAATATCATGGCAAAGCTTTTTACAGCGGCGAAAGTCGGCGCATATGAACTGAACCATCGCGTGGCGCTGGCGCCGATGACCCGCGTGCGCACGCTCCAGCCCGGCGACATCCCGAGCCCGATCATGGCTGACTTCTACGGCCAGCGGGCCTCGCAGGGCGGCCTGCTGGTGATCGAGGCCGCCAGCGTTTCCGTTCAGGCGCGTTCGTACCTGGGCGCCGCGAGCATCTACCACGATGGCCAGCACGAAGGCTGGAAGGCCATCGCGGACGCGGTGCACGCCAAGGGCGGCCGCGCGTTCCTCCAGTTGATCCATGGCGGGCGCCAGAGCCACGTCGAGGTGACCGGTGGCGCCGACCCGGTGGCGCCGTCGGTGGTTGCCTTTGACGGGGTGGCGCTCACGAAGGAAGGGTTCGTTCCGGCATCGCCGCACCGCGCGCTCGAGATCGGGGAGATCCCGGCCATCATCGAGGACTTCCGCGCTGCCGCCGAGCGCGCCCGGAAAGCCGGTTTCGATGGCGTCGAGCTGCACGCCGCCAACGGCTATCTGGTCGACCAGTTCATCCAGGACGGCACGAACCAGCGCACGGACGCCTACGGCGGCCCGGTCGAGAATCGCGTGCGCTTCCTGCGCGAAGCGCTGGAGGCACTGATTTCGGTCTATGGCGCCGACCGCGTCGGCGTGCGCATCTCGCCCTCGGGCGAATGGGGCGGGGTCTCGGACAGCGATCCGCAAGCGACCTTCAGCTACGTGGCGAAGGTCCTGGACAGCTACAAAATCGCCTATCTCCACGTGATCGAGCCGCGCGTCAAGGGCGACGACACCTTGCACGAAGGCCATCCGGTGGTCGCCGCATCGTACCTGCGCCCGCATTTCTCCGGCCCGATCATCGCCGCCGGCGGCTTCGACCGGGACGGCGCGATCGCCATCGTCGAGCGCGGCGACGCCGACCTCGTGGCCTTCGGCCGCCACTTCTCGTCGAATCCGGACCTGCCTTACCGGCTGCAGCACAACCTGCCGCTGACGCCGTACGTCCGCGCGGCATTCTGGGGCGGCGACGCGACCAGCTATTCGGACTTCCCGACTTACCACGAGCAAGTGGCCGCCCGCGCGGCGCAGGACGAGGTGGACGCCGAGACGGTCTGAGCGCGCGCCGCGCCCCGGCCACGGCAGGCGGGGCGCGGCCGGCCCGACCGGACAGGCATCGGCGATGTAGCCTGACGTGACCTGACGAGAATCCAACATGAGCCGAGTTTCTTCCGTGTCGAAGTGCGCGGCCGACCATGCGGCCGAGGTTGCGATGGCCGCCGCGGCAGGCGCCGTGCCGGGCGCGCTGCGCGCCGGCGCGCGCGTGCCGGCGTTCGCGCTGCCCGACACGCGCGGCAGGCTGGTTTCGCTCGACCACCCGCTGGGCGCCGGTCCCGTCGTCCTTAATTTTCTGCGTGGCACCTGGTGCGCGTTCGGCGAGGAAAGCCTGGCACAGCTGGCCGCGACGCACGAGCGCGTCGTCGCGGCGGGCGCGGCGGCTTTTGCGATCGCGCCGCCCGGCCGGTTGCCGTCGACCGGCACGTCACTGCCGGTTCCCGAACTCGTGGACGCGGACATGAAGGTCGCGCGTGCCTTTGGCCTTGCCTTCGAGTTGCCGGCGGAGCTCAGGCGCAGGTATCTCGAACTCGGTTACGTCCCGCCCAGGACCCGGAAGGCCGACAGTTTTCTCGTGCCGATTCCCGCGACCTACCTGGTGGACCAGGAAGGCGTCATCGTGCTCGCGCATATCGACGCCGATTATCGCCATCACCTCGGCAACGAGACCCTGCTGGGCGCACTGCGGGCATTGCAGGCCCGCTTGCTGGCGCGCGAGCGAACCGCCAGGCAGCTGGCCGGGAAGTGGCGTCCCGGCCGCGACCGCTAAACGGACACGGCCGGCTGCAAGGGCTTCAGCCTCCGCGCCGCGCCGCCTCTATCGCGGCGATGTCGATCTTTTTCATGGTCATCATGGCGTCGAAAGCGCGTCTGGCCGCCGCGCGGTCGGGGTCGCACACGGCCGCGGTGAGGGCGCGCGGAGTGATCTGCCATGACAGTCCCCAGCGGTCCTTGCACCAGCCGCATGCGCTTTCCTGGCCGCCATTGCCGACGATGGCGTTCCACAGGCGGTCGGTCTCGGCCTGGTCGTCCGTGGCGATCTGGAACGAGAAGGCCTCGCTGTGCTTGAAATGCGGGCCGCCGTTCAGCCCCAGGCAGGGGATGCCGGCGACGGTGAACTCGACCGTCAGGACATCGCCCTGCTTGCCGTCCGGATAGTCGCCCGGCGCATGGTGCACGGCACTGACGGCGCTGTCGGGGAAGGTTTCCGCATAGAAGTTCGCGGCGTCCAGGGCGCCGCCGTCGTACCACAAGCAGATCGTGTTCTTGCTGGTCATGTCGTGTCTCCTGAAAATCCGGGCACCCGCACCTCGGAGACGGAATGAGTGCCGTGGCCGGACTTCCCAATGTCGCACACACTCGCGGCGTTTTTTGCGCCGGTTACAGGTTTTCCCGGTTCCGGGGCGCACGCGCGCGAGGCGGGAGACAGCGGCCACCCGCGGCCACCCGCGACGTTACGGGATCAGCAACAGCTTGCCGGTGGTGGCGCGGCTTTCCATGTCCGCGTGTGCCCGCGCGGCCTCCGCCAGCGGATAGGCGCCGCCGATGCCGATCTTCAGCGCGCCGTCCGCGATCCAGTCGAACAGCTGGGCGGAACGCGCCCGCAGCAGCGCCGGCGTGTGCACGTGGTCGGAAAAGACGGCGTAGCCGATCTTGATGCTTTTCGGCAGTTTCATGAGGTCCAGCGATGCGGGCGCGCCCAGAATCGGCCCGTACCAGCAGAAGGTGCCGCAGCGGCGCAACGAATCGAGCGAGCCCTGGAAGGTGGCCGGGCCCGAGCCGTCATAGACCACGTGGACGCCTTCGCCGCCGGACAGGCGGACCGCCTCTTCCGCGAATTGTCCTTCGGTGTCCACGATCACATGGTCCGCGCCCGCGGCCTTCGCGGCAGCGACCTTGGCCGCGCCGGACACGCGGCCGATCACGTGGCCACCCCTCAACTTGATGATCTGGGTCAGCAACAGCCCGACGCCGCCCGCCGCCGCATGCACCAGCGCTATGTCGCCCGGCTGCACGCGATAGAACTGGGTGGCGAAGTGGCTGGCGGTAAGGCCCTGCATCATCACCGCCGCGGCGGTGCGGTCGTCGATCCCGTCCGGCACGGGCACGAGCGAGTCGGCCGGCACGGCGATGCGCTCGGCATAGCTGCCGGGCGCGTACACCCAGGCGACGCGCTGCCCGGGCCGGACCCCGGTCACGCTGTCGCCGACCGCCAGCACGCGCCCCGCGCCTTCCACGCCCACGGGGCGGGGCAGCGGCATCTCGGTCCAGAACTGGCCCCGCCGCACGCCCGTGTCCATGAAATTCACGCCTGCCGCGGCGATCTCGACCAGCGCCTGCCCCGGGCCGGGGACAGGATCGGGACGGTCGGCCAGTGTCAGCACTTCGGGTCCGCCTGCGCGGGACATGACTATCGCTTTCATCTCGTCACCTCAATATTTGAACGATCATTCCAAAATAGAGAAAAAAAACGGCGCGCTTCATTGCAAGGCCCGCAGCGCCAGTTTTCCGAGGGCATCCAGTTCGGCCGGCGCGGCGCCGCCGCGTGCGGCAATCCGGATGCCGGCGAAGCTCGCGAACAAGAACCGCGTCGCATCTTCCGGATCGACTTCGGCCGCGACATCGCCTTCGGCCTGTGCTTCGCCAATGCGCCGGGCCACGGCGGCGCCGAGCACGCGCGCCGCGGCATCGTGGATCGCCGCCAGGTCCGGGCGGCTGCGCCCGAACTCGCAGACCGAGTTGACGCCGAGGCAGCTGTGGCCCGCATCGTCGACCACGCGGCCGATCATCGCCCGGATGCCGTCGATGGCGCCCGGCCCGCTGCGCAGGGCAAGCACATGCGAGCGCGTTTCCGCATCGGCATAGCGGCGCACGGCGGCGAGGTAGATCTGCCACTTGTCGCCGAAAGTGTCGTAAAGGCTCTGCCGGCCGATCTTCAGCGCGCGCACGAGCATCTCGGTCGACGTTCCCTCGAACCCGTGCTCGCGGAATACCGCGATCGCTGCGTCCAGCGCCTCTTCCTCGATGAATGCCTTTGGTCTCGCCATGGCGGGACGATACAGCAATCTGGAACGATCAGTCAATAATGAGGGAAATGCCCTGCGCGACGCCGCGATCTTGCCGGGTCAGGCACCCAGGCAAACCGCGCCGGCCGCCACGATCACGCAGGCGAGCCAGCGCTTTGCGCTGACCGCTTCGCGCAGGAACACCCGCCCGATCAGTACGGCGAACACCACGCTGGTCTCGCGCAGCGCCGATACCGCGCCCATCGCGCCCGATTGCAGCGCCCAGATCACGATGCCATACGCCGCGATCGATACCAGCCCGCCGGCCAGCGACGAGCCCACCGCCAGCGGCGCCGCCCGTACCGGCGCCCACAGCGCCGTGCCGCCGCGCCTGGCGACGAACAACACCGGCATCAGCCAGTAGAACAGGAACATCCAGGCCGTGTAGGCCAGCGCCTGACCGCCGGACCGCCGCACGCCGATGCCGTCGATCACGGTATAGAGCGCGATCGTCGCGCCGGTCGTGAGCGCGGCCGGCACGCCAGCGCGGGAGGCGTGGCGCCCCTGCAGCGCGAGCGCGATGATGCCGCCCGAGACCAGCACGATGCCGAGCGCGTGCACGGGGCCGATCGCCTCATGCGCGAAGAGCGCCGCGCCGAGCGCGACCAGCAGCGGCGACGAGCCGCGCGCGATCGGATACGCCTGCGCCAGATCGCCGCGGCGGTACGAGCGCACGAGGCTCACGTTGTAGACGATGTGCACGAGACCCGATGCGACGATGTACGGCCACGCCGCGGCCCCGGGCCACGGCGTGAACAGGACCACGAGCGTGGAGACCGCCGCGATGGCGATGCTCATCCACGTCATGGACAGGAACCGGTCGCGGTTGCCGTGCAGCAGCGCGTTCCAGCTCGCGTGGAGCAGGGCCGCAAGGAGGACGATGCCGCCGGTATCGCTGAGCATTCGGGTTCCGGTGCGTAGAGGGTTGCGGGCGAGGGAGACTGCCGACTGCCGCAAGCAGGACCGGCAGCACAATAGGAAGGATATCTATCTTGTGGTGGCCCAGCAAACCAGATAAATTGGGCGCTCGCGTTAGATAAACTCCTTTGAATGAAACGGATATTGCCCCCGCTCAATGCCTTGCGCGCCTTCGAGGCCGCGGGCCGGCTCGGCAGCTTCAAGGAAGCCGCCGCCGAACTGCACGTGACGCACGGCGCCGTGAGCCAGCAGGTGCGCTTGCTGGAGGAATGGCTCGGCGCCGCATTGTTCGAACGCCACAACCGGCGCGTGGTGCTAACCCCGGCGGCCAAGGCTTATCTGGCGGAAATCGGTCCGCTGTTCGAGCAGCTCGCGCGGGCAACCGCCAGCTATGGCATGCCGGAGGCGGCTTCGCGGACACTGTCGGTCAGTGCGCCGGCGACGTTCACCTTGCGCTGGCTGGTGCCGAGGCTGGCGAAGTTCCGCGCCGCGCATCCCGATGTGGAGGTCAGGGTGGAGACGTCGAACGAGCCGGTGGAGAGCCTGACCGACAGCCACGACATCGTCATCCGGGGCGGCCCGGATACGTTCTATGGCTACGCGATGCGGCCGTTCCTGTCGGAGGAGAGACTCCCGGTCTGCAGTCCCGCGCTTTTGCGGCGCCTGCCGCTGCGCCTGCCGGAGGACATGCAGAAACACACCTTGCTCCACACGTCGAGCCTGCCGCGGCTGTGGCCGGACTGGCTGGCAAAGGCAGAAATTCCCGCGCTGCGGCCGGCGGCGGTGCTGACGTTCGACCACTTCTATCTGACGCTGCAAGCGGCCATCGACGGGATCGGCATCGCGATGGGACCGACCGCGCTGGTATCGGACGACCTCGCCGCCGGCCGGCTCGTCGCGCCGTTCGCGGAGCCTCGGCTGCCTTCACGCAGCTATTGCACCTACGTTCCGGAGGGGAAATCCGGGGACGACCTCGTGTTGCTGTTCCGCTCCTGGCTGGAGCGCGAAGGGATGCGTCCGCAAGACGGACCGGGCCCGCGCGATGCGGGCTCGCCGGGCGCTGGCTGAGCGGTTCGAGCGGCGCTGCCGCGGCCGGAGAGGGGGCGACCTTCAGGGCGTCCGGTTGCGCTCCGAGACCTGCTCGTTCAGCGTCCAGAAGTCATACAGCACGCCGACCAGGAACAGGCCGCCGGTCAGCAGGTAGATCAGGCCGGTGATCCATTTGCCGATATACATCCGGTGCACGCCGAAGATGCCGAGGAAGGTCAGCAGCAGCCACGCCACGTTGTAGTCGGTCCGGCCGGCGGTGAAGCGGTAGTCCGCCCGGCGGTCCATGCCGGGGATCAGGAACACGTCGATCAGCCAGCCGATGCCGAGCAGGCCGAGCGTGAAGAACCAGATCGTGCCGGTGACGGGCTTGCCGTAGTAGAAGCGGTGGGAGCCGGTAAAGCCGAAGATCCACAGCAGGTAGCCGATGACCTTGCTGTGCGTGTCTCCCGGGAGGTTGCCCGGGGGATTGCTCGGTACATGCGGTACATACATCGTTGGCCTCGCGCGAGTGGTCTGGGGCGATGATGCCATAGCTTGTGGCGCGGAAGCTACCCGGCGGGCGCCGCGCGCGCGGCCCATGTCCCGCCGGCACGCTCAGCGCGACTGGAGCTTGAACGATTCGCCCTGCATCCCGGCGCGGTCGACGGCGGCGATGCGGTTGCGGCCGTTGTCCTTGGCGTGATAGAGCTGCGCGTCGATCAGGTTGATGAACGCGGTCTGGTCCATCCGTTCGGTCGGCACGATGGTGCCGACCCCGAAGCTCGCCGTCAGGCACTGGTTGTACGGCGAGCGCACATGCGCGATGGCTTCCTGCGCGATCAGCGCGCGGCAACGTTCGGCGGCCTTCATGGCGGCTTCCGCATCGGTGTTGGCCAGCACCAGCATGAATTCCTCGCCGCCGAAGCGGCAGAGGAAATTGTCCGGGCCCGCCACTTCGTCCAGGATGCGGGCGACCCGCTTCAGGCAGCCGTCGCCCTGCAGGTGGCCGTAGTAATCGTTGTATGACTTGAAGAAATCGATGTCGATCATGAGCAGCGACAGCGGCTTGCCAGTTTCCTTCGCCGCCGCCCACTCGCGCGCCATCACGTTGTCGAACATGCGGCGGTTGCCGGCGCCGGTCAGGCTGTCCCGGAACGACAGGTGCTCGAGCTCCTTCTGCAATTGCGCGAGCTTTTCCTCGGTGCGCTTGCGCTCGCTGATGTCGAACATGAAACCGACCAGCGAATCCACCTCGCCCCGCGCGTTGCGCACCACGTGCACGACGTCGCGCAGCCAGACATAGCCGCCGTCGCGCGTGAGCGCGCGGTAGTCCGCCTCATGGTCGGTGCCCGCCCGCGACTGCGCGACGCAGAACTCCACCACCGCGGCGCGGTCGTCCGGATGCATGCGCTCGGCCCAGTCGTTGACGGTCTTCCAGGTCGACGGCGCCCAGCCCAGCAGCGCCTCGATCTGCGGGCCGATGTAGGCGAACTCCATGGTCGCCCAGTCGATCTTCCAGGGAATCGCCTTGGTGGACTCCAGCAGCGTCCGGTACACCGCGCTGTCGTCGTCGCCGAACGCATGGCCGGGCGGGGCGAGGGTTTCCTTGTGCGGCAGGAAGGTGGCCTGCAGGGGGCTTTCGGGCTGGTCGGGGCTGGACATGCTGGCTGTGGGATCGGGGCTGGAGGGCGCTCATTGTATCAACGGAGGGTGGCGCCCCTCGCCGGCAGGACGGGGGAAACTCCGGTTGCGCCAACGCTGCCAGGGGCACTACGATGAGGCGCCGGCGCTGGTGGGCGACAGCCGCCCGTAGCCGCCTGCCGCTGCACGCAGGCGGCGGCGCCGGCCAGGCTACTCCCGGCGCCCGGCTCCATGCGGCGCCACCACGCACAAGCCGGCCCGGCGAAGCGCCACGGGCGCGCGGACGGCGCCGGCAGGAGACAAAGGACATGCAGATGCAGGCAAGCAGCATTGCGTGCCCGCCAGCCACGTCCGCGGCGCCCGGCGCCGCGGACGGCGGCGGCCGGGTGATGTGGGTCACGCCGGAGCGGCTGTTCTACGCCGGCCTGCTCGGTTCGCCGTCGGTGCGCACCATGGGCGGGCTGCTGATCTACGTGGCGCTGCGCGCGCCGATCCGCATCAGCCTGGACGGCGCGCACTGGGACAGCACCGAGCTCGCGGTGGTGCCGGCCTACATGCCGCATTCGGTGGCCTGCGACGACCGCATGATCTGCGACCTCGGGCTGGAAGCCGAGAGCATCGACCTGGAGCGGCTGCCCGCCGTGATCCGCGGGCGGGCCGGGCCGGTGGAGGATGCCGCCTTCGCGCGCCACGTGCGGCAGGCCCATGCCTGGCTGGGCCGGCACGGCAGGGCGCTCGACCTGGAGGCTGGCAGCTTCGACCAGATCTTCTTCGGGCAGGCGCTGGCGCGGCGCCGGCTGGACCCGCGCATCGAGGCGGTGGTGGAGCGCATCCGCGGCGCGCCGTCGGCCACGGCCACGGCGCAGTCCTGCGCGGCGTCGGCGCATTTGTCGTTCTCGCGCTTCCTGCACCTGTTCAAGGAAGAGGTGGGCGCGCCGTTCCGCAGTTTCCGCACCTGGAAGCGCGCGCGCAGCCTGCTGCACTACGTCACGCAGGATTCCAACCTGGCGCACGTGGCGCTGGATACCGGCTACCCCGATTCCACCCATTTCAGCCATTCGATCCGGCAGGTCTACGGGCTCAAGCCGAGCGACATCTTCGCCGGCTCGCGCAAGCTGGCGCTGATCGGCGAGCGGCGGGTGCCGGCCGGCTAAGCGGCTAAGCGGCTAATCGGCTAGGCGGCTAGGCGGCCAAGCGGCTGGCCGGCCCGGGCCCGCTAGCGCGCGGCGCGGGCGTCGGCCGCGCTTTCCTCGCGCAGGGCGGCCTTGTGGATCTTGCCGGCCGGCGTCATCGGCAGGCTGGCGCGCACCACCACCTGGCGCGGCACCTTGTAGTCGGCCAGGCGGCTCGCGCAGTAGGCGCGGATCTCCTGCTCCGTGACCTCGCTGCCCGGCCTGGGCACGATGTAGTAGCGCCCGATCTCGCCCAGCACCGGGTCCGGCACGCCGATGCCGGCCACCAGCATCACGTCCGGGTGGCGCGCGATCACGCCTTCGATCTCGGCCGGGTAGACGTTGAAGCCGCCCTGGATATACATGTCCTTCTTGCGGCCCTTGAGCTCGATGTAGCCGCGCGCGTCCACGCAGCCCAGGTCGCCCGAGCGCAGCCAGCCGTCGGCGCCGAAGGCGTCCGCGTTGCCGGCGCCGCCGATGTAGCCGGCGCACACGCCGGCGCCACGGAAGCACAGCTCGCCGATTTCCCCGGGCGCGGCGATGTCGCCGGCCGGCGTGACCACGCGCACCTCGGCGGTATCGAAGACGCGGCCGATGGACGACATCAGGTCTTCGTGCGCGGCCTCCCACGGCGTCATCACGATGGCGCCCGAGGCTTCGGACAGGCCGTACAGGTTCATCACGGCGGCCTGCGGCATGCGCGCCTGGAGCTTTTCCAGCAAGGCCGCATCCACGGTGGCGCCGCCCACGATCACCAGCCGCACCGAGGAAAAGTCCATGCCGGCGGCGTCCGGGTGCATCAGCAGCAGCGTGGCCATGGTCGGCACGCCGGAGAAGATGGTCGGCGGGTGCCTGCGCATCATGGCCAGCACCGTGTCGGCCTTGAACACCGGCACCAGCTCGCAGGTGCCGCCGCCGAGCAGGTAGCTCAGCACGCCGCAGGTGATGCCGCCCACGTGGTTGAAGGGCAGGGCGAGCTGCACGTGGTCATGCTCGTTGGCGCGCGTGTGGCGTGCCTGCGCCCAGGCCGAGGCCAGCAGGCTGCGGTGCGACAGCCCGGCGCCCTTGGGGCGGCCGGTGGTGCCGGAGGTGTAGATCACCATGGCGAGGTCGTCCGGCGCCACGCGCGCCTCGGCGGCCTGCAGCGCGGCGCGGTCCGGCGGCGTGTCCAGCAGTTGCGCCAGGCCGGGCACGCCGGGCAGCGGCTCCGGCATGGCATCGATGGGAATGACGTGGCGCAGCCCGGGCATGCGCGGCAGCAGGCGCGCCAGCATGCCGAGGAAGTCGAAGCCTTCCGCCTGCGGCACCGTGAAGATGGCCCTGGCGCCGCTGTCGTTGACCATGTGCTCGATCTCGTTGTCGCGATAGCGCACGCTCAGGCCCACCACCGCCACGCCGATGCGGGTGGCGGCGAAGAACAATTGCAGCCATTCGATCTGGTTCAGGCCGATCAGCCCGATGCGGTCGCCGTGCCGCAGCCCCAGCCCGAGCAGTCCGCAGGCCAGCCGCGCCGAGGCGGCTTCGACCTCGGCGAAGCTGTAGGCGTGGTCGCCGCACAGGTAGGCGGTGCGCTTGTCCCAGCGCTCGCTGGCTTGCTGCAGGGCGGCGCCGATGGTGGCGGGCGGCTGGGTGGGGACCATGTGGGAATCTCCGTGTGGGGAAGGCATGGGGAGGGGAAATGCGCGCTTGAGCGGGAAAGCCTAGCCAACACGCCGGCGCGAGGCTTGCGGAAAGTGGCTGACGAGACGTCCGGGTTTTCGCTGTACTACCAATGACATCGGTAAATGACAAATACCTATCTCATTGGTATTTGCAAAATACCCACATTATTTGTAAAGTGGCATTACCCATGTCGCAGGTAAGACCATGAAACAACAGCTTTCCACCGCCACACAGCTCGGCCAGGTACTGCAATCCGCGCGGCGGGCCGCCGGGCTGTCGCAGTCCGACCTTGCCGCGCGCCTGTCCGTCAGCCAGAGCCGCATCTCCCATATGGAACTGAACCCGGGCACCATCAGCGCCAGCCAGTTGCTGGCGCTGGTGAGCGTGCTGGGGCTGGTACTGGTGGTGCAGGACCGGGGCGCGGCGGACGTCGCAGCGCCCGCGGTGGAGTGGTAGCGATGGGCCGCAGATCGCACGCGCGGGCGTTGTCGCTGTGGGCCAACGGCGAGCGCGTGGGAACGTGGCGCATTCCCGCGCGCGGCGAGATGGAGCTGCTGTACGACCCGGCGTGGCTAGCCTCGCCGGCCGGGCGGCCGCTGTCCCTGTCGCTGCCGTTCGGCGTGGACGCCTCGCCGCTGCGGGGCGAGCGGGTGCGCAATTATTTCGACAACCTGCTGCCGGACAGCGACGCCATCCGCAAGCGGCTGGCCACGCGCTTCCAGACCGCCGGCACCGACGCCTTCGACCTGCTCGAAGCCATCGGCCGCGACTGCGTGGGCGCCGTGCAGTTGCTCGCGGAGCACGCGCAGCCGGCCGGCCATGACCGCATCGAAGGCACGCCGCTGTCGGACGGCGATATCGCGGCACTGCTGCGGCAGACCGTGGGCTCGGCCGGGCCCGGCGCGCGCGACGACGATTTCCGCATTTCCCTGGCCGGCGCCCAGGAAAAGACCGCGCTGCTGTGGCATGGCGGGCGCTGGCTCAAGCCGCACGGCGCCACGCCCACCACGCATATCCTCAAGCTGCCGCTCGGGCTGGTGGGCAACAAGCGCGCCGACCTCGGCACCTCCGTGGAAAACGAATGGCTGTGCCTGGCCATCCTGGCCGCCTACGGGCTGCCGGCCGCGCGCAGTGAAATCCATGTCTTCGACGGGCAGAAGGTGCTGGCCGTGCAGCGCTTCGACCGCCAGATGCATTCGTCGGGCAACTGGATCCTGCGCCTGCCGCAGGAGGATTTCTGCCAGGTGCTGGGCGTGCCGCCGCACCTCAAGTACGAGGCGGACGGCGGCCCCGGCATGCGCGACATCGCGCAGATCCTGCGCCAGTCCGTCGACGCGGACGATGACCTGGAAACCTTCCTTGCCGCGCAGGTCCTGTTCTGGATGCTGGCCGCGCCGGACGGGCACGCCAAGAACTTCAGCATCCGGCTGCTGCCGGGCGGGCGCTTCCGCATGACGCCGCTGTACGACGTGATGTCGATCTGGCCGGTGGAGGGCAACGGCGCCGGCCAGTGGTCCTGGCACAAGGCCAAGCTGGCCATGGCGGTGGCCGGCAAGAACCGCCACTACCTGTTCAAGGAGGTGCAGCGCCGGCATTTCAACGCGATGGCGGCGAAATGCTTCCACGGGCCGGACGCGGAGGCCATCATCGGCCGGCTGGTGGCGCAAACCCCGGCCGTGATCGGACAGGTCAACGCGGCGCTGCCGGCAGGCTTTCCGCAGAAGGTGGCGGACAGCATCCTGGGCGGGCTGGCAGCGTCGGCGCGGCTGCTGGAAGGCATGCCGCCGGCGTAGCTCGCGGGTGCCAACCACTTAGCGCAAGACGAAGCGCGGCGGCGCGGCCTATGTTTCGGGGCATCCCCAGCCACCCGCCACAGACCGGATTCCGCATGCGCCTCCTGACCCTGCCGCCGCTGCCGCACTACTTCACCGCCGAGCACGAACAGTTCCGCAGCACGCTGCGCGAGTTCGTCGCGCGCGAGATCACGCCGTTCGCCAGCGAGTGGGACGAGGCTGGCACCTTCCCGCGCGCGCTGTACCGCCGCGCCGCCGGGATCGGCTTGCTGGGCCTGGGCTACCCCGAGGCGTTCGGCGGCACGCCGGGCGACATCTTCTATCACCTCGTGCAGGCCGAGGAATTCGCCCGCAGCGGCTCGGGCGGCGTCAACGCCTCGCTCAACTCGCACACCATCGGCGTGCCGCCCATCGTCGCGGCCGGCAGCCAGGCGCTGCGGCAGCGCGTGCTGCCGCCCGTGATCGCCGGCGAGAAGATCGCCGCGCTGGCCATCACCGAGCCTGGCGGCGGCTCCGACGTGGCCAGCCTGCGCACCACCGCCGTGCGCGACGGCGACCACTACGTCGTCGACGGCGAAAAGACCTTCATCACCTCCGGCATGCGCGCCGACTTCATCACCACCGCCGTGCGCACCGACCCCGCCAACAAAGGCGCGGGCGGCATCTCCCTGCTGCTGGTGGAGGGCAATCCGCCCGGGCTCACGCGCACCGAACTGCGCAAGATGGGGTGGCTGGCCTCCGACACCGCCCACCTGCGCTTCGACAATTGCCGCATTCCCGCCGCCAATCTGATCGGCGAGGAAAACCGCGGCTTCCCGCTCATCATACGCAACTTCAACTCGGAGCGGCTCGGCATGAGCGCCAGCGCCTACGCCTACGGCGAAGCCTGCCTGCAGGAAGCGCTGGACTGGGCCCGCCAGCGCCACACCTTCGGCCAGCCGCTGGCGGCGCGGCAGGTGATCCGCCACAAGCTGGTGGACATGGCCCTGCGCATCGAAGCCGCGCGCAACCTCGTCTACGACCTGGCCTACCGCGTCCAGCACGAGGCCGGCGACCCGGCGCAACTGGTCGCGCGCACCTGCATGGCCAAGATCCAGGCCACCCAGGCCATGCAGTTCTGCGCCGACCAGGCCGTGCAGATCCTGGGCGGGATGGGCTTCATGCGCGGCACCCTGAGCGAGCGCGTCTACCGCGAGGTCAAGGTGATGATGATCGGCGGCGGATCGGAGGAGATCATGAAGGATCTGGCGGCGCGGCAGCTGGGGTTCTAAGGCAAGCGCGACGATAACGTATGCGTTTGTGGCTTTTATGGGGACATCACAAGGGGCGGCCCGGTAACGTATTTGATAGAAGACGGTGGCCATGCCGCTCAAGGAAATGTCCGAGCGCTTGCGCAAGCCGGGCGGAATATAGCGGCACGCCCCTTATATAATCGGCGGCATCTACCGCCGCAGCCGGGCGGATACCCAGGAACCGGCCGAATGCCTTCGTACCCCTTAGTTCTCTGTCTGACCTTCGCGGTAGTCGGCAGCCTGACGATGGCCCTGATGGCCTGGACCAGGCGGGACGACCCCACCGTCAAGGCGTTCCTGGTGCTGGCGTTCGGCACGGCGCTGTGGAGCGGCGGACGCCTGATGGAGCTGAGCGCCACCGACCTGGAAACGCGGGTGCTGTGGGCCAAGCTGCAGTACTTCGGCATCATGGCGGTGCCGATCGGCTGGTTCTGCGCCATGCTGCTGCTGAGCCGGCCGAAGGTCGTCATCCCGCGCTGGCTGCTGTCGATGCACGCCGTGATCAGCGTGGTGACGCTGGGGCTGGTCTTCACCAATGAGCAGCACCGGCTGGTCTGGTCGTCGGTCGCGCTGGTGCCGGGCGGGCTGCCGCCGGTTTTCTCGCATGGCCCGGCCTACGCCGGGCTGGCGGCATATACCTACCTGCTGCTGTTCCTGAGTGTCTATTTCCTGGCCACGGCGCCCGTGCCGGGCAGCCTGACGCGCGGCGGCCGCGCCGTGCTGGCGGGCGGGCTGCTGTTGCCGCTGCTGGCCAACGTGGCCTACCTGACGCGGCATACCGGGCCGCTGGGCGGCGACCTGACGCCGGCCACGTTTTCGGTGATGACGGTGCTGGTGTGGTTCTGCGCGCTGCGCAGCCACCTGGAGGACGTAGGGCACTATGCCCGTCTGCGGGTGTTCGACACGCTGCACGAAGGCTGCGTGATCGTCAGCGCCAACGACGTCATCGTGGATTCCAACCCGGCGGCGCGGCGCCTGCTGGCCGACATGGGGCGCGGCCAGCCGGTGCCGCCGGCATGGCAGCAGGCCATTGCCGCGAGCCGCTCGGGCGCGCACGGCGGCGGGTCATACCTGATTTCCGCGACGCGGGTTGACTACGAGCTGACAGTGGAGTCCGTGCGCAACCTGAACGGGCAGGCGGTGGGGATCATCGTGTTCCTGCGCGACGTGACGCGCTTCCGCTCGCGCGAACAGGCGCTGACGGTGGAGAACTCCAGCCTGGCCGAGCGGCTGGGCGAGACCGAGGAAAAGCTCTCCCGCATCGAGGCGGACCTGTACCGCGATGCGCTCACCGGCGCCTACAACCGGCGCTTCTTCGAGCGCGAGGCGGCGGCCGTGGCGGCCAGCGCGTTCGAGCGCGGCGTGCCGGTCGGTTTCCTGCTCATCGACGTCGATTACTTCAAGCAGTACAACGACCTGCACGGCCACGTGCACGGCGACGAGTGCCTGCGCCGCGTGGCGGGCGCCATCAGCGGCGCGCTGCGCGATGGCCCGGGCGGCTTCTGCGCGCGCGTGGGCGGGGAGGAGTTCGTGGTGGTGCTGCCGTCCATCACGCTGCCCGAGACGCGCACCGCCGGCCTGCGCCTGCTCGAGGCGGTGCGGGCGCTGCGCCTGCCGCACGGCGGCTGGCCCGAGCAGCCTTGCGTGACCGTCAGCGTGGGCGCGGTCTGCGAGATCCCGTCGTCGCCGCGGCTGGAGTCGCTGCTGGAGAAGGCCGACGCCGCCATGTACGAAGCCAAGCGCGGCGGGCGCGACCGCTTCGTCATGCGCGACGAGGCCACGCTGGCCGCCTATACCTGAGGCCGCCTTATTCCTCGCTGGTCCATTCCACCTGCACGCCCAGGCTGCGCAGGTTTTCCACGAAGCGCGGATGGGCGCGGCGGATCGGGGTGGCGTTGCGAATCTCGGAGCGGCCGTCGATGCTGGCCGCGACCATGAACAGGGCGATCGCCACGCGGATGATGTAGGGGCTTTCCACCACGGCCGGCGTGAGCGGGTTGCCGCCGAAGGTGATCAGCCGGTGCGGGTCGGACGAGAACACATGGGCGCCGAACTTGGACAGCTCGCCGGTCCAGCCCAGCGCGCCGTCGTAGACCTTGTTCCAGAACATGGCGTTGCCCTTGGCGCGCACGCCCAGGGCGATGAAGATGGGCAGCAGGTCGACCGGGAAATACGGCCACGGCGCGGCTTCCACCTTGGTCAGCACGTTGCTGGTAAACGGCGTCTGCACTTCCAGCGGGCCGGCGCAGGTGGCGCGCGACCAGCCGTCCTCGTGCGTGATGTGCACGCCGAACTTGGCGAAGGTGCGGTCGATCAGCGGGAAATTGCCGGGCGCGCTGTTGCGCACCACCACGTCGCCGCCGGTGATGGCGCCCAGCGCCAGGAAGGTGGTGATCTCGTGGAAATCCTCGTCGAAGTGGAATTCGCCGCCGCGCAGCGCGTGGCCGCCGTGCACCGTCACGCGCGAGGTGCCGATGCCTTCGACGCGCACGCCGAGCATTTCCATGAAGCGGCAGAATTCCTGCACGTGCGGCTCGGAGGCCGCGTTGGTCAGCGTGGAGACGCCGTCCGCCGCGGCCGCGCACAGCACGAAGTTCTCGGTGGTGGTGACCGAGGCGTAGTCCAGCCAGTGATCGTTGGGCGTCAGGCGGCCGGCGCTGCGCACCAGCAGCGAGCCGTCGGCGCGCTCGACCTGGCCGCCGAAGCGGCGGAACACGTCCACGTGCGGATCGATCTCGCGCACGCCCAGCGTGCAGCCCTTGACGTTGTCCTCGAGCCGCGCCACGCCGAAGCGCGCCAGCAGCGGCGGCACCAGCATGATGGAGGAGCGCATTTCCTCGGGCAGCCGGTGGCTGCCGGCGTCGAAGCGGGTGTCGCGGTGGTGCAGTTCCAGCGTGCCGGTGGCGTGGTCCATGCGCACGTCGCTGCCCAGCGTGCGGAAGATGTCGAGGATCTTGCGCACGTCGGTGATGTCCGGCACGCCGTGCAGGCGCAGCGGCTCGGCCGTGAGCAGCGTGGCGCACAGCACGGGCAGCACGGCGTTCTTGTTGGCGGAGGGAATGATGCGGCCACGCAAAGGCGTACCACCGTGCACGATGAGATTGGACATGGATCAGGAATAGGGGACTGGCTGGGCTGGCGAAGGCGGAAACTGCGGACTGGCCGCGAATGCGTCCCGCATTGTACTTGGGCCGGCGCGGCCCGTTCCGCCCGCTTTTCCCTCTTTTTGCCCGCATCCGCCATGCACATGCCCGCCGCCGCACCTTGGCCGCGCCTTCGGGGCCCCGCGCGGCGCTCAGGGACCGAAGCTGGAGCGCGCCTGGATGCCCCAGCCATCGGCCTCGAGGGTCATGACGTACATGGAATCGTAGACGCCGATCACGCTGTCGTCCTTGCGAAAGCGCGTGTAGCTCAGCAGCACGTGCGCCTTGTGGGCATTGAACTGCACGACCTCGCGCGATTCCCAGCGGCTGTATGACCAGCCGTCGGCCTCTTCGAGCCGCTTGAACAGGTCCATCGGGTTGCTGCCTGGCGCCTGGTAGAGCGTGGTGGCGCCGTTGGCGAGCCGGGTGTGCGGGAAGTGCATGCAGCGGTCCATGGCCGCGGCGTCGTGGTCGTTGAGCGCCTGCATGAAGGCGTCGAGGACGGCGTTGCAGGCGCGCTGGATGGCTTCGCGCCCGGGGGTGCTGCTGGTCGGTTCGGTGGACATGGGTGGGATATCAGGTTTGGGTTTCAGTCTGCGGTGATGCCGGCTTGCTTGATGACGGCGCGCCATTTCTCGCCCTCGGCCGGCAGGGCGGCCCGCGCTTGCGCGCGGGCGGCGGGCGTGCGGAACGGGCCCAGCCCGGCCAGTCGAAGCCAGCTGGCCTCGAAAAAAATAAATGGAACAAAAGTTCCGATTTATTTTGTGTTTGCAGCCGATATAAGTCAAACCTTATTTTGTTTTTACTTTTATGCAGCATTAGACACTTGTATTGCAGACTTCATTGAATATAATGGCCGTCATGTTCCATTTATATGGCCAAGCGTGAACGCCAGGACCGCTACCCTTCCAGACCCCGAAGACACCGACAAGGACCAGGTCTCCGCGCTTGCGCGCGGCCTGATGCTGCTGGACTGCTTCCGCTCCCATGAACGCTTCCTCGGTATCCAGGAACTGGTGGAGCGCACCGGACTGCCGAAAGCCACCGTCTCCCGGCTGGCCTACACGCTGCTGGCCAACGGCTATCTCGAATACGCGCAGGCGCAGGCCAAGTTCTACCTGGGCGCGCGGGTGGTCTCGCTGGGCTTTTCGGTGCTGGGCGCGATGCGCGTGCGGCAACTGGCGCGGCCGCTGATGCGCGAGCTGGCCGATAGCTGCTCCGCCTCGGTGGGCATCGGCATGCGCGACCGCCACACCATGCTCTACGTGGAGAACGCGGCCAGCGCGGCCAACCAGAACTTCCGCCTCAACATCGGTTCGCGCGTGCCGCTGGCGACCTCGGCGATGGGCCGGGCCTACTACTGCGGCCTGAACGAGGACGAGCGGGAAGGGCTGCTGGCCGAACTGTCGCAGCGCGCGCCGTCGGAGTTCGGCCAGATCCGCGACTCGCTCGAAGCCGGCCTGGCGTCGTTCCGGGAACTGGGCTTCTGCCTGTCCGTGGGCGAATGGCAGACCGACGTCAATGCCGTGGGCGTGCCTTACCGCGCGGCCGACGGCACCGCGGTGCTGGGCTTCAATTGCTGCGGGCCGTCCTACCAGCTGACGCCGGGCGACCTCGTCGAGAAGTGGGGCCCGCGCCTGCTCAACGTGGTCCGCAACGTCGAGGCGGCGGTGCTGGCCGCCTGAGGGCCGCCTGAAAGGCCGGCTGAGCCGGCGTGCCGCCCGGGCATTCCCTTTCTTGCTCTCTTGTTTACCGCGGCCGGGCGCTGGCGCCCGGCCGGGGCGGCGTTCGCGCCGCGCCATGCCACCGCCGGACAGTCCGGCCAACACAACGAAAGGATCACGATGAGACAAGGTTCATTCAGCATTCCGCCGATGGAACGCGTATTTTTCGGCCGGCCATTTGTCGAGGTGGTCCTGGAAGAGGTGGAGCGGCTCGGCGCGCGCCGGGTCTTTCTGCTGGTCAGCAACACGCTCAACCACAAGACCGACGAGATCGGCAAGCTGCGCGACGCGCTGGGCCCGAAGTTCGCCGCCATCTATGACGACATCCCCGCGCATATCCCGCGCGATGCGGTGCTGCGCGCGGCGGCGGTGGCGCGCGCGGCGGACGCGGACCTGATCGTGACGGTGGGCGGCGGCTCGATCACCGACGCGGGCAAGAACGTGCAACTGTGCCTCGAGCACAACATCACCGAGCTGGACCAGTTCGAACCGTTCCGCCTCAAGACGGACCCGCTCACCGGGATGGTGGAGGCGCCGGTGTTCCGCGGACCCAAGGTGCGGCAGATCGCCGTGCCGACGACCTTGTCGGGCGGGGAATTCCACCAGAGCGGCGGCTCCAACGATCCGGCCAAGAAGCTCAAGCAGAGCATCCGCAACCCGCTGATGATCCCGCGCACGGTGGTGTTCGACCCGGCGCTGACGCGGCACACGCCGCTCGGGCTGTGGCTGTCCACCGGCATGCGCGCGGTCGACCACGCGGTGGAATCGTTCTGTTCGCCGTACGGCAGCCCGTTCGTCGACGGCACCGCGCTGCAGGCGCTGCGCACGCTGCCCGATGCGCTCAAGCGTACCAGGCGCGATCCCGGCGACATGGAAGCGCGCGCCGACGCGCAGGCCGGCATGTGGCTGTCGCAGATGGGCATGTGGTCGCTGGTGCCCATGGGCGCCAGCCACGGCATTGGCCACGTGCTCGCCGGCACCTTCCACGTGCCGCATGGCCATTGCACCTGCGTGACCTTGCCGGGCGTGCTGCGCTTCAACAAGCCGGTGACCGAGGAAAAACAGAAGCTGCTGAGCGCGGCGCTGGGCGACGCCAGCCGCGAGACGGCCGACCTCGTGGCCGAACTGATCGACGCGCTGGAGATGCCCGACCGCCTGCACAAGGTCGGCGTGGAGCGCAAGGATTTCGAACTGGTGGCCAGGAACGCGCTGCTGGACCGCTGGACGCACAGCAACCCGCGCAAGTTCAAGGGGCCCGAGGAAATCATCGCGCTGCTGGAGCAGGTCGCCTGAGCATGGCGGCGGCCCGCCGTTGTGCGGGCCCGCCGCCGAAAAGTTCCGCTCGCATATGCATCACGCGGTGATCTATTTTGTATCGGGATTTGTACAAAGAAGAAACATTCATTTTCCCCAGGAATTTCATTCGGACGAAAGCCGAATGCAAGGCGACGGTAAGCGGTTTGGAAGGCTGCGTTCATAAAGTCTCCACACGCTCCAGCGCGCTCGGTGAATCCGAGGCGGCGCGCGGGCGGAGAAATAGGAGACAAGGATCCACCTATGTACCAAGACACCGACTCACACCGTCCCGCGGCCGGCCGGCCAGCCGGGCTCCCCCTGCAAAATCCCCCGGGAGCCTGCCAATGAGCACACCATCGCACTTCAAGAAGGATTACTACGGCGGCGCACTGATGACGCTGATCGGGCTAGCCTCGGTCACCGCCGGCCTGCAATACCGCACCGGCACGCTGGCCCACATGGGGCCGGGCTTTTTTCCCGTCGCGGTGGGAACGCTGCTGGCGCTGGTCGGCGTGCTGATCGCGCTGTCGGCGCGCAACGAGAAGGCCGCGGCGGCGACGCCGGTGCCCGGGCATGACCACAGCCACGGGCTGCCGGACGTGCGCGGATGCGTCTGCATCATCCTCGGCGTGCTGGCATTCCTGCTGCTGGGCAAATACGGCGGCCTGATTCCCGCCACGTTTGCGATCGTGTTCATCTCGGCGCTGGGCGACCGCAGCAACACGATCAAGCAGGCCGTCCTGCTGGCGCTGGCGATGTGCGTCATCGCCGCGGTGGTGTTCTGGTGGGCGCTGCAGCTGCAGTTGCCGCTGTTTACGTGGGGAGGCTGACACCATGGTCTCGAATGCTCTGCATGACCTCTGGTTCGGCTTCGGCGTTGCCTTCCAGGGCACCAACCTGATGTGGTCCTTCTTCGGCGTGCTGGTCGGCAACCTGATCGGCGTGCTGCCGGGCATGGGCGCGCTGTCCGCCATTTCGATCCTGCTGCCGCTGACCTACGCGATGCATCCGGTGCCCGCGGTGCTGATGCTGGCCGGCATTTTCTACGGCTCGCAGTACGGCGGCGCCATCGGCGCGATCCTGCTCAACCTGCCTTCGCACCCGCCGCACGCGGTGACCTGCCTCGACGGCTACCCGATGACGCGGGCAGGCAAGGGCGGCACGGCGCTGGGCATCACCATGATCTGCTCGTTCTTCGCCGCGTCGGTGGGCATCATCGTGATGATCTTCGCCTCGCCGCTGCTCACGGAAATCTCGTTCAAGTTCGGCCCGACCGAGATCTTCTCGATCATGCTGCTGGGGCTGCTGGCGGGCTCGACCATGTCGCGCGGCTCGCCGCTCAAGGGCGTGGCGATGACGCTGTTCGGCCTGCTTTGCGGCGTGGTCGGCACCGACGTCAACACCGGCACGTTCCGTTTCGCGCTGGGCATTCCGGAGTTGAGCGACGGCCTGGAGCTGGTGGCGATCGCCATGGGCCTGTTCGGCGTGGCGGACTTCCTGCTCAACGTCAACCGCATGGCGGTGGTGAGCAACAAGGGCACGCTGCGCATCCGCGACATGCGGCCCACCATGGCCGAGCTGAAGACGGCGTTCTGGCCGATGGTGCGCGGCACCGGCGTGGGCACGGTGTTCGGCGCCATGCCGGGCACGGGCCCCACCATCACCACCTTCATCGCCTATGCGCTCGAGCGCAAGATCTCCAAGACGCCGGAGAAATTCGGCACCGGCATGATCGCGGGCGTGGCGGCGCCGGAGGCTTCGTCGCACTCCAAGACGCAGGTGGACTTCATCCCCACCATGAGCCTGGGCATTCCGGGCGACGCGGTGATGGCGCTGATCCTCGGCGCGCTGATGATCCAGGGCATCTCTCCCGGCCCGCAGCTGATCGGCGAGCACCCGGACATCTTCTGGGGCCTGATCGCCAGCTTCTGGATCGGCAACGTGCTGCTGATCGTGCTGAACGTGCCGCTGATCGGGGTGTGGGTGAAGCTGCTGCAGGTCCCGTACCGCTACCTGTTCCCCTCGGCGATGTTCTTTATCGTGGTGGGGGTCTTCAGCACGCAGAACAGCCTGTTCCAGATCTGGGAAGTGATGGCCTTCGGCCTGATCGGCGCCTTGTTCATGTGGCTCGGGTTCTCGGTGGCGCCGATTCTGCTCGGCTTCGTGCTGGGGCCGATGGTGGAGGAGAACTTCCGCCGCGCCTTGCTGCTGTCGCGCGGCGACATGATGGTGTTCGTGCAGCGGCCGATCAGCTGCACCTTCGTCGTCGCCTCCGCGCTGCTGCTGCTCGGCGTCACGTATTCCGCCTTGCGCGGCCGCAAGAAAACCGGCAAGCCCATCGAGGTCCCCGGCAACGAGCCTGCCCTCATCAAGTAGCGCCTCGCGGGCCGCTTCCGGCCTTTGCCGGCCTTTGCGGCCCTTGCCAGCCACGAGAGAATCACACGCCCCGCGGCAACCCTTGTCTATACTTGAGCGGACGCCGGCCACAAGTGCCGGCCACATCTCGCAGTCCCTTTGCCGGGAGTCCGCATGGAGTTCAAGGATTACTACGCGACGCTAGGGGTGGAGCGTACGGCCACGCAGGATGACATCAAGCGCGCCTATCGCAAGCTGGCGCGCAAGTATCACCCCGACCTGAACAAGGAAGCCGATGCCGAGGCCCGTTTCAAGGACGTGGCCGAGGCCTACGAGGCGTTGAAGGACAGCGAGAAAAGAGCTGCCTACGACGACGTCGAGGCCCGCTACAAGAGCGGCGGACGGGACTTCACGCCGCCGCCGGGCTGGGACAGCGGCTTCGAGTTCAGCGGCGGCGACGGCTACGCCGAGCACGAGACGGACCACAGCGATTTCTTCGAAACGCTGTTCGGCGCCCGCCAGGGCGGCGGACGCGGCGCGCGCATGGCCGGCAGCGACCACCACGCCAAGGTGCAGATCGACCTGCGCGACGCCTACCGGGGTGGCCGCCGCACCATTGCGCTGCGCGTGCCGCAGGTGGATGCCGACGGGCACGTGCGGATGCACGAGCGGCAACTGGACGTGAGCATTCCCAAAGGCATCCGCAGCGGCCAGCACCTGCGGCTCGCCGGCCAGGGCGGACCCGCCGTCGGCGACGCGCCGGCGGGCGACCTGTACATCGAAGTCGGGTTCGCGCCGGACCCGCTGTTCCGCGTGGACGGTGCCGATGTCTATGTCGACGTGCCGGTCGCCCCGTGGGAAGCCGCGCTGGGCGCGGACGTCGTCATCCCCACGCCGGACGGCAATGTCCAGATGAGCCTGCCGGCCGGATCGTCGTCGGGCCGCAAGCTGCGGCTCAGAGGCAAGGGCATCCCCGGCAGCCAGCCCGGCGACCTGTATGCGGTGCTGTCGATCGCCTTGCCGCCGGCGGATACCGAGAAGGCGAAGCAAGCCTACCGGGAGATGGCGAAGACCTTCGACGGCTTTGCACCGCGCCGTTCACTGGAGGCTTGATGCGATGAGCGATAACGGCATGCCCGGCCTGCAGGGCGTTCTGGTGGAGCAGGAGGTCCAGTTCACGCTGGTCGAGCTGAGCGTGGCGTGCCGGGCCGACACGGCCCAGGTAGCCGCGCTGGTGGAGGAGGGCGTGATCCCGGCGCACGGCGAGGATCCGCCGCACTGGCGCTTCGACGGCACGGCGCTCAGACGCACGCGCACCGCGCTGCGGCTGATGCGCGACCTGGAGCTGAATGTGAGCGGCACCGCGGTCGTGCTCGACCTGCTGGAGCAGATCGAGACGCTCAGAGCGAAGCTGAGGCAGATGGGCGATCGATGACGCAGTAAGTCGTAAGCAGTGAGGCATGTTCGCCGCTTTCCGGCGCTTGTCCGGAGCAGCGCGTTCGCGCGCGGGAAGATCCGCCTGATGGCTGCCCGGACCCGGCGCGGCGGCACGTGCGCGGCGCCCCGCGCCATGGCGGCGGATGGGGTCCGCCGGCCCGAGCGCCTTCGCTTCAGAACTTGTAGCTCACCGTTCCCAGCACCGTCCTGCTCGCGCCGTAATAGCATCCCGTGGCCGAGATGCAGGTCGACACATAACGCTTGTTGAACAGATTGGTCGCGTTGACCGACAGGCTCACCCCGTTGAGACCGGCGAACGCCTTGCCGAGGTCATAGCTGAGCGAGGCATCGAACAGCGTCACCGCGGGGATGCCATAGAGGTTGGCGGCATCGCCATACGAGCGGCCGATATAGCGCACGCCCGAGCCCAGGCCCAGGCCCTGGAAAGTCCCGCCGAAGAAGGTGTAGTGCACCCACAACGATGCCTGGTGCTCGGGCACGAAGGCCAGCATGTTGCCGACCGTGGTGACGCCGGCCGCGTTGGGATTGGCCTTGGTGACCTTGCTGTCCGTGTAGGCATACGACGCCGTCACGTCCAGCCCGCGCATCGGCGAGGCCTTGCCTTCGAGCTCGATGCCGCGCACGCGGGCCTCGCCGCTCTGCACGCTGTAGCTGATGTTCAGCGGATCCGGCGTGAGCACATTGGACTGGCGCAGCTCGAACGCCGACAGCGTGATGAAGGCGTTGGTCCCGTTCGGCTGGAACTTCACGCCGACTTCGGTCTGGCGGCCGCGCGTGGGATCGAACGGGGCGCCGGTGCGGCCGGTGCCGGCCTGGGGCTGGAACGAGGTCGAATAGCTCACGTACGGCGCGATGCCGTTGTCGAACTGATAGACCATGCCGGCGCGGCCGGTGAAGGCGGTGTCGCTCTGATTGAGCGAAACGGTGCGGCCGGTGCTGGCGGTGAGCGTGTCGGTGTCGCTGCCGGCCCAGTCGTAGCGGCCGCCGAGCAGGAACGTGAAGCGGTTCCAGGCGATGCTGTCCTGCAGATAGCCGCCGACCTGCTGGCGCGACTGCGTGACGCGCGTGGCCAGCGGCGGGCGCGAGACCGAGGCCCCGTAGACGGGGTTGAAGACATCGATGGGCGGCACCATGACGAGCTGGGATTCGTCGTAGCGCGCGTCCTCGCGCTGGTAGTCCACGCCCATCAGCACCGTGTGCCGCAGCGCGCCGGTGGCGAACTTCGCTTCGGCCTGGTTGTCGATGGCGAAGATGCCGCTGTGCTCGGGGAAGGCCCATCCGTAGCGCGACAGCGTGCGCTGGTCGGCGCCCAGGCTGATGGCCTGCACGCGCTGCGTATCGGTGTTCACGTAGGTATAGCGCACGTTCTGCCGGAACTGCCAGGTGTCGCTGGCGCGATGCGAGAACGCGTAGCCGAACATGGCCTGCTCGCTGTCGAAGCGGTCGTAGTTCGGCTCCGCGATAAAGCGGTTGGTGGGAATCGCGCCGTTGACATTGGGCAGCAGGGTGCCCACCGCCGGCAACGCCTGTGGCGCGCCGCCGCCATCGGAGCGCAGCTTCTGGTATTGCGCGAGCAGCGTGAGCGAGGTGTCCGCGGTGGGGCGCCAGGTCAGGCTGGGCGCGACGTACACGCGCTTCTCGTTGAGATAGTCGATCTGGGTGCCGGTGTCGCGCGCCAGGCCGACCACGCGATACAGGACCTTGCCGTCGCCGTCGAGCGGGCCGGTGAGATCGATGGCGCCCTGGGCGCGGCCAAAGCTGCCGGTCTGGAGCTGGAGCTCGCGCGAGGCCTCGGCCTGCGGCATCTTGCTCTGCATATTGAGCAGGCCGCCCGGCGCGCTCTGGCCATACAGGACCGAGGCCGGGCCTTTGAGCACCTCGATGCGCTCGAGCCCGTACGGCTCGACCTTGGCCTGCGAATAGCCGCGCGCGCCGAACGGCAGGCGCAGGCCGTCCAGATAGCGCAGCGGCACGAAGCCGCGCACGGTCAGCCAGTCGTAGCGCAGATCGGTGTTGCCGTACGGGCTGACCAGCCCCGGCGTGTACTGCAGCGCCTGCGTCACGCTCTGCACGCCGTGCTCGTCCATCTCCTGCCGCGTGACCACATTGATGGCCTGCGGAATCTCGATCAGCGGGGTGTCGGTCTTGGTGCCGCTGCCGGTGCGGTGCGCGACCATGCCGGCGGCCTGCTCGCCGCCGTCGGCCCGCGCGCTGACCGTCACCGGGGGCAGGGTGGCATCCGAGCGCTCGGACGGGGCCTGGACCACGGTATAGGTGCGGGGTCCGTTGGACACCAGTTGCAGGCCCGAGCCCGCCAGCAGGCGGCCCAGCGCGTCCTCGACGGTCAGCGTGCCGCGCACGGCCGGCGCGCGCCGGCCTTCGGCCACCGTGGTGGAAAACAGGATCTGCACGTCGGACTGGCGCGCGAGCGCGGCCAGCGACTGCGCCAGCGGCTGGGCCGGGATGTCGACCGGCGTGGCCACGCTCTGCGCGATGGCGCCGGCCGCGAACAAGGCGGCGAGGGCGGCCGAGAGCGGCGCGAGCACGTGGGAAAACGGACGGGCGCCGGCGGGGCGGCTGCGATGCCCGGCGCGGCGCGCGGGCAGACTACGAACGATCGGCTTCAACGATTCCTCCTGAATCTGGCCGGTGCATCCGGCCTTTACAGGTAGGTGCCGAACGAAACGCGCGCGATGTACACCTGCGCGCCAAAAAAAATTTTCCGCGGTCAGTTCATGGCCTCATGGCCTCATGGCGCGCCGCGCGCGGCGAGGTGCACGCTGCCGTCGGCGGCGGTGCGCACGGTCACCGGCAGGATGCCGGGCAGCAGCGGCAGCATCGCGTCGACCTGGTCGCGGTCGAATTCGGCCGACAGCCGCAGCGCCGCGGCACGGGCATCGTCGATGACGATGGGGCGGTGCGCGTGCGGCTGCATCTCGCGCACCGCCTCGGCCAGCGTCAGCCCGTCGAACGAGAGCTTGCCGCGGCGCCACGCCGTGGCGCGCTCGGCGTCGACATGGAATACCGCCGAGGGCAAGCCGCCGTCGGGCACGTCGACCCGCTGGTTCGCTTCGAGCCGGCGCGTCTGGTTGCCCGCGCTGACCTCGACCGCGCCTTCGAGCACGATCACGCGCGTGCCGCCGGGCTGCAGGCGCACATCGAACACCGTGCCGATGTCGCGCACGCGCGTATCGCCCGCGGTGACCGTGAACTCACGCGGGCCGTGCGCCACGCGGAACAGCGCCTCGCCGGCCTCGAGCGACAGCCGGCGCGAGCGCAGGTGCCAGGCCACGGCGACCGTGCTGCCGCCGTCGAGCTGGACCTCGCTGCCGTCCGCCAGCATGCGGGACATGCTCTGGCCGGGGGCGGCCGCGACGAGGTCGCTGCGATAGGCCGGATCGGCAATCCACACCGCCAGCGCGAGCAGCGCCGCGCCGGCCGCGCTGGCGGCCTGCGTGCGGCGGCGGCGCTGCCGGCGCGCCTGCGCCGCCTGCGTGATCTCGTCGACCGACGGAAAGCGCTCGCGCAGCGCCTGCCGGTACGGCGACAGCCGGTCTTCCGCCTGGGGCGCGGCGGGATCCGGCGTGGGGGTAGGCGAAGGTTCGGGCATGGATTCGTTGGGCGGGGCAGGGCAGGCCATAGCGGGCTGCCGATGCAGCGGGGCCGGGGAAGATGTCATGGCGTCCTCACGATTGAGGACGAGCCCGGAGGTTCCACCCTCACGGCGAATTCGTCAATCAGCGGCGCCAGCGTTGCCATGGCGCGCGCCATGTGGCGCGCCACCATCCCGCGCGAGATGCACAGCCGCTCGGCAACTTCGTGCTGCGGCAGGTCGTGCAGCCGGTGCAGCACGAAGACGTCGCGGCAGCGCGGTGGCAGGCTGGCGATGCACTGCTCCAGCCGGTCGACCTGCTGGCGGAATTCCAGCGCCGCGGCGCCGTCCGGGGCCGACGAACCATGCACGTCGGTGACGGCGGCCCATTCGTCCAGGGCTTCTTGCCGAGCCTGGTCGGCCCGGTATCTATCGATGGCGCGATGCGTGGAAATGTGGCGCAGAAAGGCCAGCGGCCTGGCCACCGCGTCCACGGGCGGACGCTCCAGCAACTGCACGCAGACGTCCTGCACCACGTCACGGGCGAAATGGCGGTCGCCAAAGCGGCGGCGGACATGGTCGACCAGGTCGTCGTAATGCCGCATCAGGGCGGCGAACAGCGGAAGGTGTGCGGGATCGCGTAGCAAAGCCGGAAGGAGCCAGGTCCTGGTCGATTCGCGACGGATTATAAATGAGAATCATTATTAATTCAGAAAACTCTTGCATGAAATGAGCGGCAATCGCATGCCCCCGAATCCCCGGCATGGCGTATCCGGCGCACAACCTCGGCCATTTCGGCGGACCCGACGAAAAAAAGCCCGCTTCGCGGCGGGCTTCTCCATGCGGGATGCGCCTGACGGTTCGGCACCGTCAGGCGCGACATCACGGACGATTCACCGAAATGTCGAAGTACGGCTTCGAAACATGCAGGCCGATGTCCACACCCACGCCGGTATTGCCGAGCGTCATCGCGAGCAGTTCGTCCGCCGCGCTGCTCTTGGCACGATAACGCAGGCCATTCGCCGGGACGTTCTGCGTCCAGGTGTCGACCCGGTTGTCATTGGTGCGGTTGCGCGTGTAGGTGTTCGTCTTGGGGTCGACGCTGAGGATCTTGGTGCTCCAGGTTCCCAGCGTGCTGGAACGGTCGGCAAACGCCACGTAGTCCCAGTACGAGTTGGTCGAGCCGGCAACGGGCAGGGCGCGCGCGACCTGCTTGGTGGCAACGATGAGGCCGTCGGATTGGCTGATCACCGCCGACACCAGTCCGTCCGTGCCCTTGAACGCCGCCGCCCGGCCGCTGCCGGTGGCGTCGGTTGCCGAGAAGGAGTTGTCGTTGTTGGCCGTGAGCGTGACCAGATCGCCGGCGCCCCAGCTCGTACAGGCGTTGTCGTCGTTACAGGCGGAAGCGGCGGTCATCTTGCCGTTGGCGTCCAGCGTGAAAGTCAGGCGGGCCGTGCCGTACGTGTTGCCACCATCGGGACTCTGGAAAGCCACTGCATTCCAGTTGCCGGCCAGGTCGGCCAGCGGCAACTGCTGAGCCGGCACGATGAATCCCGGCAGGCCGTTCGGCGCCGCCGCGGCGCCGGTGCTCGGGATCAGCAAGGCCACGCCCGATTTCGAGACCAGCATGCTGGAACCCACATCGGTGATGTCGAAACGGCAAGCGTCGTTCAAGGCGGCCACCAGCGGCCGTACCGGATTCAGGACGATGGCCGAGACCATGCTGGGCGGCGGCGCGGAATTGTCCGTCACGGTCAGCGCGTCGGCGTCGATGGTCAGCGGGGAGAAACTGCCGGGGCGCAGCCCGAAGTATTTGCCCGTGCGCAGGCCCGCGCAAGTGGCGGAAGCCTTCTGCAGAATCGTGCCGATGGCCACCGGGCCTGCATTGCTGCCGATGGCCGTGGACAGATCGGCCACGGTGGCCTTGGACGATGCCAGGCGGGCGGCCAGTTGGTCCAGCAACTGGTCCAGCGCATTGCCGGCCTTGCTGCCGTTGGCGGCCACCAGCGTGCCCTTGAGCGGATCGGCGCCGGAGATGTCCACCAGGCCGGTCAGCGCCAGGCGCACCGTGTCGGTCGAGGTCGACAGATTGGCCGAGGTCAGGCGTGCCTGGGCGGTGGCATCGAACTGGTCGAAGAACGTGCTCGTGCTGCCTTGCGCCAGCGCGGCCGTGAGCAGTTCGGTCAGCGGCGTGATGTTGGCCACGACGTTGGTATCCGTACCGGCTTCCACCACCGAATGCAGTACCGTGCCGTCCGGCGCCACCGCGCTCAGCACGCAAGGGCGCTTGGCATCGGCAATGTTGATCGTGAACGTGCCGTCGGCTGCCGTGGTGGCGCTGCCGCTGCCCGATGCGCACTTGGCCTGCACGGTGACGTTGGCCAGCGCGGCGCCCACTGCGGCAGTGCCGCTGACCTTGGTGGTGACCGCGGCCGGCGCTGCGCTATCCCCCGAACCGCCGCCGCCGCATGCGGAAAGCACGGCAACAGCCAGACCCGTCAAAAGAAGTCTCGATTTCATCCCTGATATCTCTTTGTATGGTTGATTTCCATCGCGCGCGCCGGGATGGCCGACCCTGACCCTCCCTTGGCTCTGGCGTGCACGCCGGGCTGGCATGGTCCGTCAGGCCCACACCAGGCGGTGTGGAGTGTGTCGGAACTGTCTTATGCCCGATACCCAACCAGAGGTGGAATTGACAAGATATGATCCGGGGTACACATGGGGGGATGGCGGTGCCACGGTATGTGTGCGATTTGTATTTGTTGCCGGCGAATGGTGGGACGGGGATCGCCGACATGCCATCCATAAAACTCATAATTAGCCTTATGTTAAATATTGAATCCACGTCCGGCCCAACGTCCACGGCTCCGGCAAGCCCGGCACGACCGCCCAAGCGGCGGTCGCACCCCGCGCTCAACTGACCAAACGCGCCTGTCCGCTCCAATAACGCGCGCGCAGCGTCTTCTTGTCGAGTTTTCCGAGCGACGTGAGAGGAAGCTCGGGTTCGAACGAGACTGACTTGGGCGCGCATACCACGCCCTTTCTCTCGGTGACGAAGTCGATCAGCGCCTGTTCGCTGACGGACGCATCCGGCTTGAGCACGACAAGCGCGGTCACGGCTTCGCCCCATTTTGCATGCGGGACTCCGATCACCGCGGACATGGCGACGGCCGGATGCAAGGCCAGGCAGTTTTCGACCTCGCTCGAGTAGACGTTGAAGCCGCCCGAGATGATCATGTCCTTGGCGCGGTCCACCAGATACAGATAGCCTTCCGCATCGCGGCGAGCCATATCCCCCGTATGGAGCCAGTCGCCCGCGAATGCTTTGTCGGTTTCCTCCGGCCGGTTCAGGTAGCCGGACATCACGAGCGGCCCGCGCACGCATAGTTCGCCGATTTCGCCGGGCGGCACTTCGCGCAGCCGGGCGTCGAGCAGGCGCACCTCATTGCCGGGAATTGGCCGGCCGCAGGAGCCCATGAGATGGGGCCGCCCGGGATCGTGCTCGTCCGCGCGCAGATAGGTGACTGTCATCGGCGCCTCCGCCTGGCCATAGATCTGGCCGAATACCTGGCCGATCTTTCCGAGGGCCTCGGCAAGCCGGGCCGGCGCCATCGGCGCCGCGCCATACCAGATGCGGTGCAGGCTCGACAGGTCGTGGCGCTCCAGCCCGGGAAAGTCGAGCAGCCCGTAGATCTGGCTCGGCACCAGGAAGGTACATGTGATCCGGTGGCGCGCAACGGCTTCGAGGAAGCGCGGCGCGTCGTACTTGTCGAGGAAATACACCGTGCCGCCGCGCAGGAAGGTGGGCAGTATGGCCGCTCCCGCTGCATGCGAGATCGGCGTGGTCGCCAGGAAGCGGACCTGGTCGGGCCATTCCCAGCAGGCGAGCTGCTGCATGGCCATGGTGACGGCGGTCCGGTGATGGTGGACCACGCCTTTCGGCTTGCCCGTGGTGCCGCCGGTGTACGAGATCTTGAAGACGTCGCCGGCTTGCACCTCGAGCGGGAAATCGCCGTCTTCCATCGATGCGGATGCCGCCGCCAGGTCGGTGCCGAACCCGGCAGGACCCAGCGTGAGTACGTGTTCGACAATGCCCAGGCTTGCGAGCGTTGCCCCCCTCTCCCCATGCCGCGGCGTGTCGACCACCAGCGCCTTGATGCTGGCGTCGCGGAGCACGAACGCCTGGTCTTCGGCGGAGCCGAGCGGGTGCAGCGCGGTGTAGCGCAGGCCAAGCAGTTGCGCGGCGATGATGGCGGCCATGGCGTCGACGCGATTGCCGGCCAGCACGCCGATGCCGTCCTGGCGGCGCAGCCCGATCGACAGAAAGTAGCGCGCCATCCGGTGGCACCGGCCCTCGAGCTCGCCGTAGCTCAGGCGAACGTCATCGCCGACCAGCGCTTCGCGGTGGGCGAACGCTTTGAATGCCGAGCGATAGAGCGCGGCAACCGTAGCGCATCCGTAGAGCGGTCCTGAATCCTGCATGTCGAATCTCCTCACTGCTTTTCGATGTGGGCCACGTCGGCCAGCTCCGCGAACCGGTCTGAATCTGCCTTCATTTCCTTGAAGAAGGCCTCGGGCGTGCTGCCCTCCACGCCGAAGTCCAGGTTCTCGAGACGCGCCTTGACGTCGGGATCGGCCAGCGCCACATTCAGCGCGCCGTTGAGCTTGCGCACCACACTCCCCGGCGTGCCTTTGGGCACCAGCATGCCGACATACGACTGATCCTCGAACCCCTTCAAGCCGAGTTCCGCGAGCGTGGGGACGTCCGGCAGCGCGGCCAGCCGCTTCGGGCCGAACACCGCCAGCGGCTTGGTGGCTCCGCTGGCGATGAACGGCTTTTGCGCGGCCACCGTGTCGATCAGCATGTCGACGCGATCGCCATTGATATCGTTCATGGCGGCTGGAACGCCGTTATAGGGCACCTTGACGATCTGCGTATTCGCGAGACGGTTGAGGCGCGCGAAATAGAGCTCGAAAACGCCGGCCGTCACCGCCATGGTGGAACTGCCCGGCTGCTTGCGTTCGCGTTCCACGGCCTGGTGGAACGTGTGCGCCGGATAGGACTTGCGGGCCACCAGCACGACGTTGAGATTGACCGCCTTGCCGACCGGAGAAAAGCTCTTCTCGAAGTCGACCGGCGGATTCTTGTACAGGGCGCGCGCCACCACCAGCGGGGCGCCACCCATCAGCACCGTGTAGCCGTCGGGAGGACTGCCGGCGACGAACTGCGCGCCGATGGCTCCCGACGCGCCCGGCTTGTTCACCACCATCACCGACTGGCCAAGGACCCGCGTCATGCGGTCCGCCAGGACGCGCGCGACGATGTCGTTCGCCCCTCCCGCCTGGTACACCACGACCAGCTTGACCGGCTGCGACGGAAACCTTGCCGCGTCGGGCTCGGCGCGGGCCGCGCCCATGGCTACCGTCGACAGCAGGAAAATCGCCGCGGCCGCGAATGCGTGCGGCCTGCGCCTGGTGAACCGCGGTCGGGTGGTCTGATACTCGGATGTCATCGCTCGTCTCCTGTGCCTGCGGCATCGAATGTGTCACAATGGCTTAATGGTTGAACCATTCTATAGGCAACGATGAGCGAAGAACAAGACAACCCTCGGGTAAGTCCCGAGACACTCGTCCGCCCGGCTTTCCGCCCCGTGCAGGTACGGCGCGCCGCGGATGAGATCGCAAACCAGATCCGCGAGGAAATCACCGGCGGCCGCCTGACGCCGGGCAGCCGGCTGCCGGCGGAGCGGCAATTGGCTGCCGAGCTGGGGGTGTCGCGCAATACGCTGCGCGAGGCCGTGCGCTCGCTCGAGCAGGCGGGACTGGTCGAGACAAAAAAGGGAGCGCAAGGCGGGATCTTCATCGCGCGCGCCGACGGCTCGGTGGTGGTCGAGGGGTTGCTGGATCTCTACCGGCTCGGCGGCATCACCCCGCGCCAGCTCATCCAGGCCCATATCGCGATCGAGCCGGCCATCGTGCGCGAGGCGTGCCGGCTAGCGACCGAAGACGATATCGCCAGGCTGAACCGCAACATCGACGCGGCGGAGGAAGCCACGGCGGCTGGCGAATTCGAGAAAAGATTCACCTTGAATCATGAGTTCCACCGGATGCTGGCGCGCATGGGAGGCAACCCCATCATGGTCGTCCTCGTGGACGGCATGATGGCGCTGCTGGTGGAGTTCATCCTGCGCATCGGCACCTACGAAAACGACGAGATCTTCGCTTCGCGCCGCCGCTTCATGGCGCATTTCGCGCGCGGCGACGCCACAGCCGCCGAGCGCGAAATGGCGGCCTCGCTGGAGCAGTTTCTCGAGTCCTACTTCCCTCCTGAGTAGCCTTCGCGGCAAGGCTGCGCGGGCGGTGGCGCTCTCGCGCGCCGTCGAGGACTCAGCCCGCCAGCTTCCGCCAGAAACGCCAGTCCGACGCGAGCCGCTTGCCTTGCTTCAGCCGGCGCGCGGCCGAGCGCAAGTTCAATGCGTGCGCCGTTTCCAGGATGCGGGCGCGGGCGAGCAGCGTATCGAGGGACGGCAGCGTCCACGTGCCTTTCCAGGCAAACAGCGTGTAGTTACAGCTGTCTTCGGACTGGGAAACGGCAAACGACTCGCCGAACACGGAGCGCACCTCTTCCAGGTAGAACGGGATGTCCTGATCGCTTTCGAGGAAATTGGCGACCAGCACGCCGTCATCGGCAAGCCGCGCGTGACAGGCGCCATAAAAGGCCGCCGTCCCCAGCTGCGCCGGCATGCCGTGCGCGAGAAAACCGTCGACCAGGATCACGTCCGGGCGGGCGTCCTGGCCCTTGACGTACTCGGCGCCGTCCGCGCAGATGACCTGGAGGCGGTCGTCGTCGGGCGGGATATGGAAGGTGTCGCGCAGCGCGATCACGGCCGGATCGATCTCGATGGCCACGACTTTGGCGTTGGGAAGATGCCGGTAGCAATACTTGGCCAGCGAGCCGCCGCCCAGGCCGATCATCGAGATGCGGGCCGGCGCCGGGCGCAGCAGCAGAAATCCCATCATGGTCCGGGTATAGCCCAGCACCAGCTTGTCGGGATCGCGCCGCGACATGAGGCTCTGCGTCGCGTGCACGTCGAAATGGAGCGAAAGCGCGTGATCGGTTTCCAGCACCACCGGCTTTCCGTCATCCGGGGTTTCGGCAAGAAACTTCAAATAGGCTTCGAAGGAGGCGCGGGATGGATCCATCGTGGTGAGGCGGGCTCGCCGCGGTACCAGGCAGTCTGGCCGCGCGTCCCGAAACGCGGTCTCGGGACGCGGTTTTGCCACGTCATGGCAGCCTGGACCAACGCGGACTGTACTCCGGCTATCAGTTGTATACTATGATAATAGCATTATCATACGATACCACTCTGGCACGCATGGAAACCAAGACCGCCCGGCTTACTGTGTTGATTGACCCGGTGAAGAAGAAAGCCTTCGAGACGCTGTGCGCGGCGCAGGATCAGACGCCGTCGCAAGTGGTGCGCCAGCTGATTCGCGGCTACCTGGAGCAGCACGGCGTCGACTATGCGACGCGGCCCCAGCTCGGGTCGGCCGGTTCTGGCCGCAAGCCCAACCCGTAGGGCGGCACGCAGGCACAGCCCCGCCCTCCCCGCACCCTCGTCCGCGCTGCCGGGCGGGCCGCCCCGCCCTCGCCGCCTCCGCCAGGCTCAGTCGCCCAGCGCCACGAACTTCTCGGCAAATTCCTCGGCGTGGATCCTGGCAAGCGCGCTGCGCAGTACCTTCGCCTCGTCCTCGCCATAGACGCGCTCGAAGCGCGCCTGCGCCACCCGCCACAGCCGTTTCGATTCGGTGAGCTTGCTCCTGCCGGCGTCGGTCAGGGCGACAAGGCGGCTACGCCCGTCATCCGGATCCCGCAGCTGCTCGACCAGGCCGTCGCGCTCCAGTGGCTTGATGTTGTGAGCCAGCGCGGAACGGTCGAGCACCAGCGCCTTTGCCAGTTGCCCCATGGACGGCGGCGCGCCCGCGCGGTCGATATGGGCAAGGATCGCGTGCTGCGACAATTTCAGGCCGCAAGGCGCCAGCACGGTGTCGTAGAGCTGGGACACGCGGCGGGTTGCCTTGCGCAGGGCGCCGCCATTGCACAGGGTTGCGTCACTCCGGAGGGATGTCATCGTGGCTGGGCGGATCGGTCCGCGGCTGATAGCGTCAGCGGACGAGCTTACCTCACTTGACATTGCTTGCATATGCACCTACCTTTGCCTCCTTGACTGATTGCATATGCAAGCATGTGATGCGAGCCACGCTGTGCGCCGGCCGCCATGCGAACCCATCCCAGGTGACATGATGACGACTCCCGCAGCCACCAATGCGCCGCATGCCGCCGGCGCCGCGGCGAACCCGCGGCTGCAGGCAATGCTGAAGGGACCGGTTCTGCCCACGGTCGCGCGGCTGGCCTGGCCCAATCTCGCCATGATGCTGGCGCAGTCGAGCACGGGCCTGATCGAGACATGGTTCGTATCGCGGCTCGGCACGGCGCCGCTGGCCGGCATGGCGCTGGTGCTGCCGGTGCTGATGCTGTTGCAGAACATGGCCGGCGGCGCCATGGGCGGCGGCATCGCCGCCGCGGTGTCGCGCGCGCTCGGCAGCGGCAGGCATGCCGACGCCAGCAGCCTCGCGCTGCATGCGGTGGTCATCAACGCGGCCCTGGGCATCGTCACCTCCGCCGCCCTGCTTCTCGCCGGCCCGCAGCTCTACCGCGCACTCGGCGGCAGCGGCGCCGCGCTCGACGCGGCGCTGACTTACTCCGACATCGTGTTCGCCGGCTCCGTCATGATGTGGATCATGAACGCGCTGGCCAGCGTGATCCGGGGCACGGGCAACATGCTCACGCCGGGCGCCGTCATCTGCGGCGGCGCCCTGCTGCTCATACCGCTGTCGCCGAGCCTGATCTTCGGCTGGGGCCCCATGCCGGAGCTCGGCATCGCCGGCGCCGGCGTCGCCATGCTGGTCTACTACACCCTCGGGGCCGCCGTGCTGGCCTGGTATTGCCTGAGCGGGCGCAACCCGGCGAAGCTGCAGGCCGGCCCGCTGCGCTGGCCGCTGGCCATGGAAATACTCTCGGTCGGCGGCGTCGCCGCGATCAACCCGGTGATCACCAACACCATGATCGGCGCCACCACGGCCATGGTCGGCGCCGGCTTCGGCGTATCGGCGCTGGCGGGTTACGGAACCGGCGTGCGGCTGGAGTATCTCGTCATTCCGGTGGCATTCGGCATCGGCGCGCCGCTGGTGGCGATGGTCGGCTCCAACCTCGGCGCCCGCCAGCCGGCGCGCGTGCGCCAGATCGCGCTGACCGGCGGCGCGATGTCGTTCGCGGTGACCGAGGCCATCGGCCTGTGCGCCGCGATCTGGCCGGAGAGCTGGCTCAGGCTGTTCGGCTCCGACCCCGGCATGCTCGCCACCGGCATCACCTACCTGCGCGTGGTCGGCCCCTTCTATGGCTTCTTCGGCCTGGGATTCGCGCTCTACTTTGCCTCGCAGGGCGCGCGCCGCCTGAAGTGGCCGCTGGTGGCCGGTCTTCTGCGGCTGCTGGTCGCGGTCGGCGGCGGGTGGCTGGCGATCCATCTCACCGGCTCGCTGGTCGCGTTCTTCGCGGCGTCGGCGCTCGGCATGGTGCTGTACGGTGTCGTCGTCTCGTCGGTCTTCCTGTTCGGCTTCACGGAGACGGACTAGGCCGGCGCGGTGCCCGCGCCAGCCATGCGAGGCGGCTGGCCGCCTCAGCCGCGCATCGCCGCCAGCACACGCGGGTTGGCGAGGTTCTGCGGCGAGCCCGCGAAGAAGCTGTTGATGTTGTCGAACGCCGTGCCGAAATAAGCCTCGTAGTTGTCGCGCTCGACAAAGCCGATGTGCGGCGTGCACAACGCGTTGTCCAGCTGGAGCAAGGGATGGGCGGCGCCCAGCACCGGTTCCTGCTCGTAGGCGTCGACCGCGGCGAAGCCGGGGCGCCCGGCGCGCAGCGCCGCCACCAGGGCATCGGGCTCCACCAGCTCGGCGCGGCTGGTGTTGACCAGCAGCGCCTGCGGGCCCATGCGCGCGAGATCGGCGGCGCGGATCAGGCCTTCGGTATCGGCGTTGAGCCGGATGTGCAGGCTGACGATGTCGCTCTCGGCAAAGAAGGCTTCGCGCGAGGGCGCGGCTTCGAAGCCGTCGGCGCGGGCGTCCGACACCGATCCCTCCCTGCCCCACACCCACACCTTCATGCCGAAGGCGCGTCCGTACGCCGCCACCTGCCTGCCGATGCGGCCATAGCTCCAGACGCCAAGCCGCTGGCCGCGCAGCTCCTGCCCCAGCGTGCCCTGCCAGCGGCCGCCGCGCAGCCGGTTGACCTCGGTCACCAGGTGGCGCCGGCTTGCCAGGATCAGCGCCCAGGTCAGTTCCGCCGTGGCGGCGCCCGACCCCGAGCCCTCGGCCACGGCGATCCCGCGCGCGGTGCAGGCCTCCACGTCGACATGGCCGGCCACCTTGCCGGTCTGGCTGATCAGCCGCAGCCCGGGCAGGCGGTCGAGCAGCGCGGCCGTGATCTGGGTGCGCTCGCGCGTGAGCACCAGCGCGTCGGCTTCGCGGAAGCGCTCGGCCAGCGCGTCGAGTGACTTGACGTTGTCCTCGTAGACGGTGACGTCATGGCCGGCCAGCCTGGAGAAGCAGCGCAGGCCGCGGACACAGCCTTGATAGTCGTCGGGAATGACAATTCGCATGGTCGGAACTCCGTGGAAGGCTTATGAAAGAGAGATGTGCAGGCGCTCGACCACGCCCCGCCAGCTCGCCAGGTCCGCGTGGATCAGCGCGCCGAACTCCGCCGGCGGCATGCCGCCCGGCTCGATCCCCTGCGCCTTCAGGTACTTCTGCCCGGCCTCGCTCTGGATGGCGCGCCGCGTTTCCTGGTAGAGCCGCTGCTGGATGTCGGGCGGCGTGCCGGCGCGCGTCAGCATGCCGTACCACGCATGGATGTCGAAGCCGGGATAACCGGAAGCGGCGATGGTCGGGACCTCGGGCAGCACCGAGGAACCGCTGCTGGGCGCCAGCGCGAGCGCGCGCAGCTTGCCGGATTTGAGGTAAGGCAGCGCGGTGGGCACGTCGAGGAACATGAACTGGATCTGCCCGGCCAGCAGGTCGGTCAGCGCCGGCGAGGCGCCGCGATATGGCGCATGCACGGCACGGATGCCCGCGCGCTCGGCGAACATGGCGCCGGCCAGATGCGCCGAAGTGCCGTTGCCGGACGAGCCGTAGTTCATCGAGCCCGGCGACTTGCGCGCCATCGCGACGAGGTCCTGCAGCGTGCGCGCCGGATAGTCGCCGCGCACCACCAGCGCGTGCGGGATGAACCCCACCACGGTCACCGGCGCGAAATCCCGCTCGGCCACGAACGGCAGCGACGGCATTAGCGCCGGATTCGTGACCAGCTGGATCGAGGAGAGCACCATGCTGTAGCCGTCGGCCGGCGCGTTGGCGACCACGTTCAGGCCAATCACGCCGCCCGCGCCCGGCCGGTTGTCCACTACCACCGGCTGCGCCAGCCCCGCGCCCATCTGGCGCGAGAGCATGCGCGCAATGCCGTCGACGGGCCCGCCCGCGGCGAACGGCACCACCAGCCGCACCGGCTTGTCCGGGTATGCCGCGGCGTGCGCGCGCGGCAGCCAGCCGCCGCACAGCGCCGCCGGCGCGGCCAGCAGCAGCGCCCGGCGGCGGCGAAGAATATGGGCCATGCCAATGTCTCCTTTCTTATCGTGTGCCGTCGATGCGGCATGCCTTGATTCCAGCCGAGTTTAAGAGAAGTTTTTCCCAAAACGGCCGGCCATTTCCGGGCAATGGAAATGCGCGCGCCCCGTTCCTGTTCTCCGCGCCGCTTGTCGCATACATTGTGATCAGCCCGGTATGCCTTTGGCAGGCGCCCCCACATCCCGAGGAAAAGCCATGACGACCTACCAGTTGCACGTCAACGGCGCAGTCGCGCCCGTCGACGTGGAAGACGACACGCCCCTGCTCTACGTGCTGCGCGACACGCTCGGCCTGCACGGCCCCAAGTTCGGCTGCGGGCTGGGCCAGTGCGGCGCCTGCACGGTGCTGTTCAACGGCGCCGCCACGCGCTCCTGCGTCCTGCCGGTGTCGGCCGTGGGAACCGCCGCCATCGTCACGCTGGAAGGGCTCGGCTCGCCGGACAAGCCGCACCCGGTGCAGCAGGCGTTCATCGACGAGCAGGCCGCGCAGTGCGGCTACTGCATCAACGGCATGGTCATGACATCGGTGGCGCTGTTGTCGCGGACGCCCAACCCGGACGACACTCAGATCCGCAATGCGCTGGCGGCCAACCTGTGCCGCTGCGGCACGCATACCCGCATCGTCAAGGCGGTGCGCCGCGCCGCGCAGGCCGCCGCCGGGGAGGCATGAACATGGACCGCCGGGATTTCCTCAAGCGCAGTGGCGGGCTGGTGGTCTCGTTCACGCTGGGCGGCCTGCCGCTGGCGGCCGGCGCGCAGGCGGCCGGCGGCACGGCCGGGACCGCCGGAACGACGGGCGCGGGCAAGAGCATGGCCAAGAACGAGGTCGATGCGTGGCTGGCCATCGGCACCGACGGCAGCGTCACGGTGTACAGCGGCAAGGTCGACCTCGGCACCGGCGCCCGCACCGCGCTGGCGCAGATGGTGGCCGAGGAACTCGACGTGGGGCTGGACCGGGTCGGCATGGTCATGGGCGACACCCTGCTCACGCCGGACCAGGGCCAGACCGCCGGCAGCCTGACCATCCAGGAAGGCGGCGGCACGCTGCGCCGCGCCGCCGCCAGTGCCCGCCAGGCGCTGGTGGCGCGCGCCGCCGCGCAATGGTCCCTGCCCGCCGCCGGGCTGGCGGTGCGCGACGGCGTGATCTCCAGCGCCGACGGCGGCCACCAGATCGGCTATGCCGAACTCGTCGCCGGCAAGCCGCTCGATATCCCGCTGGACCCGCAGGTGCGCCTCAAGCCGGCGGCGGCGCATGCGCTGGTCGGCAAGAGCGTGCCGCGCGTCGACCTGCCGGCCAAGCTGACCGGGCGTTTCACCTATGTGCACGATTTCCGCCTGCCGGGCATGCTGCACGCGCGCGTGGTGCGCCCGGCCGGCCCCGCGGCCACGCTGCGCGGCGTCGACGAGGACTCGGTGCGCGACATCCCCGGGCTGGTCCGCGTGGTGCGCAAGGAGAATTTCCTCGCGGTGGTGTGCCGGTCGGAATGGGGCGCGGTCAAGGCCGCCCGCGCGCTCAAGGCAGACTGGGAAATGCATCCCAATTTCCCCGCGCAGGACCAGCTTTACGCCTACTGGCGCGCGCTGCCCGAGAGCAAGGTGGAGAGCGTGGCCAGCACCGGCGACGCCGGCGGCGCGCTCGCCACGGCCCGCAAGCGCATCAAGGCCACCTACCTGTTCCCGCCGCACACGCATGGCTCCATCGGGCCGGCGTGCGCGGTGGCGGATTTCCGCGACGGCCATTGCACGATCTGGTCGGCGGCGCAGTCCACCCACTCGCTGCAGGGCGAGATCTCGTCCATGCTCGGCGTGCCCCGGCCCAATGTCCGGCTGATCTATCTCGACGGCGCGGGCTGCTATGGCCGCAACGGCCACGAGGACTGCTCGGCCGACGCCGCGCTGGTCTCGCAGCTCGCCGGCGCGCCGGTCCGGGTGCAGTGGATGCGCGCGGACGAGCACGGCTGGGACCCGAAAAGCCCGCCGGCCATCGTGGACCTGGAAGCCGGCCTGGATGCCCGCGGCAAGCCGGCGGGCTGGGTTTCCGATTTCTACCTGGCGCAAGCCCACGGCACGCTGGACGAATTCCCGCTGCTGGCCGCCGTGCTGTCGGGCGTGAAGCGCACCGGCTACATCACCGGCAACATCCAGAAGAACGCCGACGTGCCGTATGCCTTCCCCGCCGTCAGCACCCGCATCCACCGCATGGTCGACCACGCGTTCCGCACCGCCCACCTGCGCTCGCCGGGCCGCATGCAGAACACCTTCGCCAACGAGGCCTTCTTCGACGAGCTGGCCGCCGCCGCGGGCGCGGACCCCTTGCAGTGGCGCCTGGCCTACCTGTCCGACCCGCGCGCCCGCGCCGTGCTGCAAGACGTGGCGCGCCTGTCGAAATGGCAGGCGCGCCCGTCGCCGGCCCCGCGCCAGCGCGGCGACGTGGCGCGCGGCCGGGGCCTCGCCTTCATCCACTACGACAACGAACGGACCTACGTGGCGCTAGTCGCCGAGGTGGCGGTCAGCCGCAAGGACGGCCGCATCCGCGTCACGGACATCTGGTGCAGCCACGATTGCGGCCAGGTCGTCAACCCGGACGGCACGCGCAACCAGATCGAAGGCGGCGTGGTGCAGAGCATCAGCCGCGTGCTGTTCGAGGAAGTGCGTTTCGACCGCGACAGGATCACCTCGCTGGACTGGGCGGCTTACCCGATCCTGCGCTTCCCCGACGCGCCGCGCATCACGGTGAACCTGCTCGACCATCCGGACTCGCCGCCCTGGGGGGCCGGCGAGATGGCCCCGGCCACCGTGCCCGCGGCGATTTCGAACGCGGTGTTCGACGCCACCGGCGTGCGCATGCGCACCGTGCCGTTCCTGCCGGACGCCGTGCTGGCCGGACTGAAGCGCGGGCAGGCCGCCTGACCCGCCCCGGCTGCCTCGCGGGCGTGCCGCGAACAGCGCGCCCGCGGGCAAGCTCAGATCACCGGATTGCGCCCGCCGTTGACCGACAGGATCGCGCCGACGATGTAGCTGGCGCGCTCGCTGGCGAGGAACAGCGCCGCGTCGGCCACCTCCTCGGGCCGGCCGTAGCGGCCCAGCGGCACGTCGGCCGCGGTGCGCGCGAAGGCCTCGTCGCGGCTGATGTCGAGGCGCCTGGCCTCGAGCGCCAGCGACTGCTCCACGCGCCCGGTGAGCGTGTAGCCCGGGTTGATGGCGTTGATGCGGATGCCCAGCGCGGCGTAGTGCGCGGCGTGGCCCACCGTGGACAGCATCAGCGCGGCATTCGCCGCGCCGCCGGAGAGATGGGTGGAGGTGGGCATTTTCCCGCCGGAGCCGATGATGTTGACGATGGCGCCCCTGCCGCGCGGCCGCATATGCGCCAGCACCGCTTCCTGCGCATTGGCGACCGGAAAATACTTGTCCTCCATGCCCGCGCGCAGCGCATTGCCGTCGAGCGCCTCGGGCTCGTAGCGCTTGGCCGCGCCGGCGCTGTTGATGAGCACGTCGACCGGGCCCTGCGCGTCTTCGATGGCCGCCACCACCTTGGCCGCGTCCTCGTACACCGACAGGTTGACCGCGTAGCCGCTGGCCTCGATCCCTTCCTGCCCGAGCGCGGCCAGCGCGCGCTCGACGTTGCCGATGTCCCTGGAGATGATGGCCACGCGCGCGCCCTCGCCCGCGAACGCCCGCGCGCACGCCAGTCCGATCCCTTTGCTGCCGCCGGTGACGACGACGAGCTTGTCCTGCAGGTTGAGTTCCACCGCTGCACTCTCCGTTGGTTGCCGTTGATATCGCCGCCATCGTAACCGGGCTTGCGGCCGCGCGTGGGGCGGCAGGCATGCCGCGTGCCGCCGCCGCGAAGCCCCGCCCCGGCGAAACCCTGAGCGCCCGGCAAGGCGCAAGCCGCTTTTTCGTCACTGGCCCCGGCCGGAAACGGCATCCCTGAACCCCGACTTCAGTGGGGGGAAATTGCCGCCACGAAGGGGCCGATAAGGTAGGCGGGGGGCTGGCGGCCCGCTGCCGGAAAAAGGCCGCGCGCAAGCCACGGAGAAGCCCCTTTTCACGGGCGTCGATACGCCCTTCCAAGCGTCGACAAGAAGGAAATCATGGCACGCATACGCGACCTGCGGATCGGGACCCGGCTGGGACTGGGGTTCTTCGTAGTTTTGTTCCTGCTGGTGGTCAACACCCTCATCGGCCTTTATTGCCTGCAGACCGTCTCGCAGGACGCGCGCCGGATGATGGACCTGCCGCTGGCGAAGGAGCGCATGCTGGCGGACTGGAACCGCTTCGTCTACGCGGGCATCCGCCGCACCACGGCCATCGCCAAGAGCAGCGACCATTCCCTGGCCGCCTTCTTCGCCAAGGATGCCGCCGCCTCCACCGCCGCTTCGCAGGACCTGGCCAAGAAGATCGAGGCGCTCGCCGAGACCGCGCCGGAACGCGCGCTGTTGCAGGAGCTGGCCGGCGTGCGCAAGCAGTACCTCGATGCGCGCACGCGCATCGCGCAGGCGCAGGACGCCCAGCAGCAGGCCGAGGCCGACCGCGTGCTGGAGCAGGAATACATGCCGGCGGCAAACAGCTATGAGACGGCCGTGCAGAAGCTGCTGGACTACCAGCGCGAGCAGATGGACACCATGGCGGCGAACAACGAAGCCCTGGCCGCCAGGAGCCGCACCATCCTGGTGGCGCTGGTGGTGATCTCGGCGTGCTTCGGCTTTGGCTTCTCGCGCTGGCTCACCGCGGGCATCACCCGCCCCATCGGGCAGGCGGTCGCCGTGGCCAGGAAAGTCGCGCAGGGCAACCTGCGCGAAGACGCCGGCGACGCGGCCGACACCGCCAAGGACGAAACCGGCATGCTGCTGCGCTCGCTCATCGACATGAAGGGCAACCTGGCGCGCATCGTCGCGGAAATGCGCAGCCGCGCGGACACCATCTCCTCGGCCTCCACGCAGATCGCCGCGGGCAACACCGACCTGTCGGCGCGCACCGAGCACCAGGCCAGCTCGCTGCAGGAAACCGCCGCGTCCATGGAAGAGCTGACCGGCACCGTCAGGCAGAACTCCGAGAACGCCAGGCAGGCCAACCAGCTCGCGCTGTCGGCCTCCGACGTGGCGGCCCGGGGCGGCTCGCTGGTCAACCAGGTCGTCGACACCATGGGTACCATCAGCGAATCCTCGGCCCGGATCGGGGAGATCATCGCGGTGATCGAGGGCATTGCCTTCCAGACCAACATCCTCGCGCTCAACGCGGCGGTCGAGGCGGCCCGCGCCGGCGAGCAGGGGCGCGGCTTCGCGGTGGTGGCCCAGGAAGTGCGCAGCCTGGCCCAGCGCTCCGGCTCCGCCGCCAAGGAAATCAAGGTGCTGATCGACGACTCGGCCTCGAAGGTGGCGATCGGCAACGACCTCGTGGCGCAGACCGGGCGCACCATGGAAGACGTGGTCGGCAGCATCCGGCGCGTGACCGACATCATGGCCGAGGTCACCGCGGCCACGCACGAACAGGCCGCCGGCATCGAGCAGGTCAACGAAGCCGTGAGCCAGATGGACCACGTGACCCAGCAGAACGCCGCGCTGGTCGAGCAGGCGGCGGCCGCGGCAGGCTCCCTGCAGGACCAGGCGAGCGGGCTGATGCAGGCCGCCGGCCGCTTCCAGCTCGCCTAGGCGGGCGGGCCGGGGCGGCGGCGGGTTTCCCCTCTCTCCCTCCCGTGCGAATGGGAGGAGGACTGCGACCACGCGCTCGCGCGCGCCGACTCAGAACAGATCCCGCTGCCCCGTCACCAGCCTTGAGAAATCCTCGTCCAGGAACGGCAGGATGGCGTCCGCCACCGGCTGCAGCTGGCGCTCCAGGTAATGGCCGTAGTCGAGCGCGGCGCGCCGCGTCTCCAGTGGCTCGGGCCCGGCGGTGGTCATCACGTAGCTGATCCAGCCGCCGTTCTGGTACTGCAGCGGCCGCCCTTCGCGCTGGTTGAATTCGTCGGCCGTGCGCGCGGCGCGCACGTGCGGCGGCACGTTGCGCTGGTAGGCTTCCAGCGGCCGCCGCAGGCGCTTGCGGTAGACCAGCAGGTCGTCGAACTCGCCATCGAGGGTGCGCGCCACGTAGTCCCGCACGTATTCGCGGTAGGGCTGCTTCTTGAACACGCGCTGGTACAGCTCCTGCTGGAACCGCTGGGCCAGCGGCGTCCAGTCGGTGCGCACGGTCTCCAGCCCCTTGAACACCATTTCCTCGTTGCCGTCCTGGTCCGCCACCAGCCCGGCGTAGCGCTTCTTGCTGCCCTGCTCCGCGCCGCGCACGGTGGGCATCAGGAAGCGGTGGTAATGGGTATCGAACTCCAGCTCCAGCGCGCTTTCCAGCCCGTAGGCCTCGCGCAGGTGGCCGCGCCACCACTGGTTCACGTGGTCCACCAGCGCGCGGCCGAGCTGCCGCGCGTCATGCTCCGAGTGCGGGTGCCTGAGCCAGACGAAGGTGGAGTCGGTATCGCCGTAGATGACCTCGTAGCCGCGCGCTTCGATCAGCTCGCGCGTGCGGTGCATGATCTCGTGGCCGCGCATGGTGATCGACGAGGCCAGGCGCGGGTCGAAGAAGCGGCAGCCGCTCGATCCCAGCACGCCGTAGAAGGCGTTCATGATGATCTTGAGCGCCTGCGACAGCGGCTGGTTGCGCTGGCGCTTGGCGGCCTCGCGCTCCTGCCAGATCTGGCTGACGATGGCCGGCAGGCTGTGCTTGCCGCGCGAGAAGCGCGCGCCGCGGAAGCCCGGCACCGAGTCGGCGTCGGACGGATGCCGCATGCCCTCCACCAGCCCGACCGGATCGATCAGGAAGGTGCGGATGATGGACGGATACAGGCTCTTGTAGTCCAGCACCAGCACCGAATCGTACAGGCCGGGCCGCGAGTCCATGACGAAGCCACCGGGGCTGCCCGCCTCGGGCACGTCGCCGAGGTTGGGCGCCACGTAGCCCTGCCGGTGCATCAGCGGCATGTACAGGTGGCTGAATGCCGCCACCGAGCCGCCGCTGCGGTCGGCCGCCAGCCCGGTGACGGCGGCGCGCTCGAGCAGGAAGTGCAGCAGCTCGGTCTTGGCGAAGATGCGCGTGACCAGCTCGCAGTCCTTGAGGTTGTAGCGCGCCAGCGCGGGTTTGTCCTCGGCGAAGCGGCGGTCGATCTCCGCCATGCGCTGGTACGGGTTGTCGATGGACTTGCCTTCGCCGAGCAGCGCCTGCGCCACGCTCTCCAGGCTGAACGAGGGGAAATTCCAGGTGGCCGAGCGCAGCGCCTCGATGCCGTCGACGATCAGGCGGCCCGCGGCGGAGGCGAAATAGTGCTCCTGCTTGAAGCCGTGCTCGCGCCACTCCAGCAGGCCGCCGCCGCGCCCGAAGCGCAGCGGCACGCGATGGCGGTCGGCGTGCTTCTGCAGCACGCGCAGGTCGAACTGCACCACATTCCAGCCGATGACGGCGTCGGGGTCGTGGCGCTCCATCCACTGGTTCAGCCGCTCCAGCATGTCGGCATGGCTGGCGCAATATGCCAGGTCGAAATCGAGGCCGTCGGCGTTGCCGTTGGGCGGGCCGAGCATGTACACCTGGCGCTGGCCGCAGCCTTCCAGCGCGATCGAGTACAGCTCGCCGTGGGCGGTGGTCTCGATGTCGAGCGAGACCAGCTTCAGGCGTGGCCGGTAGTCCGGCGCGGGCTTCATCTGCGCGTTGAGCAGCGGCCCCTGCGCGCCCGGCGCGGGCGGCTCGCCGCCGAACCACACCGGCGCGTTGATGAAGCGCTCCATCAGGTAGCGGTCGGTGGGCCGGATGTCGGCCTCGTAGACATCGACGCCGTATTCGCGCAGCAGCTTTTCCAGCTTGCCGAGCTGGCGGTATTGCGCGCAGTACAGGCCCAGCACCGGGCGCTGGTGGAAGTCGGCCAGCGGCAGCGGCCTGAGCTCGAAGCCGCGCTCGCCGCGCAGGACCTCGGCGGCGCGCTCGCCATGCTCGGCCGGGATGAAGGCCACCGATTGCTGCGGCGCCAGCCGGATATGCCGGGGACCGTCGTCGGTCGCCAGCCAGAACTCGACCTCGGCGCCGGCCGCGGTGTCGCGCCAGTGCCGGGTCAGAAGAAACCCCTGTTGTAGTCGATCCACCCTGTCGTTGCCTTCGCCGCCTGCGCTGCCTGCGCTGCCTTTGCGCCATGAACATCCGGCCCTCGCGGCCACCGGACATTCTACCGGCGCCGGCGCGTCAGAGCATGGCGGAGTGCAGGTGGTGCGGGTCGTCCAGCGTGTCGGCGATGATCTGCAGCGATTCCTCCACCTCGTCGCGGTCGCTCGGCCCGCCGAGGCAGATGCGCACCGCGTCCGGCGGGTTGCCGTCGGTGGAGAACGCCGCGCTGGACACCGCGCCGATGCTGCGCGAGCGCAGGTGCAGCGCCAGCTCGGACGGGCTCCACACGCTTTCGCCGGGAATCGGCAGCCACAGGTGGAAGCCGCCGGGATCGGCATCGTAGGGCCGGTCCGCCAGGATCCGCTGCGCGATCGCCTGGCGCGCCACGCTCTCGGCGCGGATCGCCTTGAGCATGTCGTCCGCGGTGCCGTCCTTGATCCAGGCCGTCGCCAGCAGCGTGTTGAACGGACTGGCCATCACCGTGGTGGCGCGCAGCGTGCCGGCCAGGCGCTGGGTCTGGCGCGCGTTGGGGCCGTGGATGAAGGCGATGCGCAGGCCCGCGCCGAAGCACTTGGACAGCCCGGTCACGTAGTAGGTCAGCTCCGGCGCCAGCGTGGCGAACGCATCGGGCACGCTCTGCGGCAGCATGCCGTAGGCGTCGTCCTCGATGATCGGCACGCTGTAGCGCAGCGCGATGTCGGCGAGGATCTCGCGGCGGCGCTGCGGGATCGTGCGCGTGCTCGGGTTCTGCAGCGTGGGGTTGCAGTAGAACGCGGCCGGCTTCTGGGTCTTGCACAGCGCCTCGAAGGCCGGCGCGAGCGGTCCGTCCTCGTCGCCGGGCAGCGCCTGCAACTGCACCCCGAGCTGCGCGGCGATGGCCTTGATGCCGGGATAGGCCAGCGTGTCCAGGCAGATCGCCTGGCCCGGCCGGGACAACTGCGACAGCAGCGCCACCAGCGCGCTGTGGATGCCGGGCGCGATCAGCACCGTCTCCGCGCTGCAGGCCGGCACCAGCCGCCGCAGCCAGCCGGTGGCCACCGCGCGGTCGGCCGGCGTGCCGCCGAAATCCTGGTAGCGCAGCAGCGTATACGGATCGGTGGCGCCCATCAGGCGCGTCATCGATTCGCGCAGCCGCGCGGCCAGCACCGGCGGCTCGGGCGGCATGTTCATGGTCATCTCGGCGCCCGTGCCGGCGCGCAGCGGCAGCGCCGGCGCGCGCCCGCGCACGTAGGTGCCGCTGCCGGCCTTGGTGTCGATCAGGCCGCGCTTGCGCGCCTCGTTGTAGCCGCGCGCCACGGTCGTGTAGTTGAGCTTGAGGGCGTCGGCGAGGTCGCGCAGCGCCGGCAGCCGGTCGCGCGCCTGCAGGCGGCCGCTCGCCAGCGCCTCCTCGATCAGGTCGGGAATCATCAGATAAGCCGGCTTCGGGCTCTCTGCGATGCGCTTTTCCCAATGGTTCGTCAGGCCAGACAAGGCGGGCTCCGGTAGCTGGATTCAGGCCTCAAGGCTAGCACCAAGCGATTGCTTTTTCCACGCAATATTGATTGCATCATGACGCGCAACATGATGGTGCGTGAACGAGGCTGATTGCACCGATTGAGCGCATGCGATCGCCTCCCGGGCCGCGCCACGGTGCATTTCCGTCGGCCGGCGCGCCTGCGCGATGTGGCAGCGGCACGACTCGGCCGGGCCACATCGCTGCCGATCACCGATGCGATCAATGCGGCTGCGCCTGCCAGATCGCAGATTGATCGCATGGCTGCGCCGCGCGGATGGCATACCGGTTGCACAAGGTTCCACGTCGGCCCCCCGGCCGATCGATCGATCGACGGATCGCTTGATCGACTGAACCCCAACGAATTGGAGCAAAACATGCCCGCAGTGAACAAACCGGCCCACCAGAAGGGCGATTTCCTGGTCGACTACGAAGAGAAGGTCTTCGAGGACGTGAAAGCCGAGCCGGGCGAGAAGGCGCTGGTGACCTTCCACACCGTGGCCTTCGAAGGCTCGATCGGTTTCGTCAACATGCTGCAGGCCACCCGCCTGCAGCGCAAGGGCTTCGAGACCTCGATCCTGCTGTATGGCCCGGGCGTCACGCTGGGCCTGCAGCGCGGCTTCCCCACGCTCGGCGACGAAGCGTTCCCGGGCCACCTGAACTTCAACAAGCAGCTCACCAAGTTCATGGACGAAGGCGGCAAGGTGTACGCGTGCCGCTTCGCGCTGCAGGCGCTGTACGGCCACGGCGAAGCCTCGCTGATCGAAGGCGTGCGCCCGATCAACCCGCTCGACGTGCTCGACCTCAAGCTCCTGCACCGCAAGGAAAACGCGCTGATCATCGACACCTGGACGGTTTAAGCACACAGAGGCGGGTATCACCATGTCACAGAAACGCATCGTGCGCGCAGCCGCGGTCCAGATCTCCCCGGACCTCGAACACGGCGAGGGTACGCTCGGCAAGGTCTGCGAGGCGATCGACAAGGCCGCCCTGGAGGGCGTGCAGCTGATCGTCTTTCCCGAGACCTTCGTGCCGTATTACCCGTATTTTTCCTTCGTGCGGCCGCCGGTGCAGTCCGGCAGCGACCACATGCGCCTGTACGAGCAAGCCGTGGTGGTACCCGGCCCGGTCACGCACGCCGTCTCCGAGCGCGCGCGCCGGCACGGCATGGTGGTGGTGCTCGGCGTCAACGAGCGCGACCACGGCAGCATCTACAACACCCAGCTGATCTTCGACGCCGACGGCCGCCTCGTGCTCAAGCGCCGCAAGATCACCCCCACCTTCCACGAACGCATGATCTGGGGCCAGGGCGACGCTGCCGGCCTCAAGGTCGCCGACACCGCCGTCGGCCGCGTGGGCGCGCTGGCCTGCTGGGAGCACTACAACCCGCTGGCGCGCTACGCGCTGATGACCCAGCACGAGGAAATCCACTGCAGCCAGTTCCCCGGCTCGCTGGTGGGCCCGGTCTTCGCCGAGCAGATCGAGGTCACCATCCGCCACCACGCGCTGGAGTCGGGCTGCTTCGTGGTCAACGCCACCGGCTGGCTGACCGAGCAGCAGATCGCTTCGGTGACCACCGACCCGGGCCTGCAGAAGGCCCTGCGCGGCGGCTGCAACACCGCGATCATCTCGCCCGAAGGCCAGCATCTGGCCACGCCGCTGCGCGAAGGCGAAGGCCTGGTGATCGCCGACCTGGACATGTCGCTCATCACCAAGCGCAAACGCATGATGGACTCGGTGGGGCACTACGCGCGCCCCGAGCTGCTGAGCCTCGCCATCAACGACCGGCCGGCCGCCACCTTCTCGTCCATGCCCGCGGCCATGGGCACCGCATTCGCCAACTTCAACGGGAGCACCCAACATGCACTCCAGCGAGACGACGCCGGCCTCGAGCCGGCAGTTGATGACTGAGCTTCAATCCGTCGGGATGCGCCTGGAAGACCCTCGTGCCGGCGCGGCCAGCCGCCGCGGCGGCGCGGGCCCGTCGGACCACAAGGCGGTGACCATCGACGGCGTGACCATCATGGTGCCGGTGCATACCAGCACGGCCTGGGACTCGCCGTTCGTCGCCTCGGCGCCCGACGCGCGCGGCGAGGTCAGGCTCACGCGCGGCACCATCCCGATCGCCAGCATCAGCTTTCCGAAGACGCCGCGCTTCTACGCGATGCAGACCATGGAGGGCGTGCCCTACTCCCACATCGCCACGCTGCACGGCGCCGACGTGCTGGCCACCACCGTGCTGCAGACCTGCATCCGCTATGAAAGCCGGCGCAAGACCTGCAAGTTCTGCTCGATCGGGCAGTCGCTGGCGGCCGGCCGCACCATCGCCCGCAAGACCCCCGAGCAACTGGCCGAGGTGGCCCGCGCCGCGGTGCTGCTCGACGGCGTCAAGCACATGGTGCTGACCACCGGCACGCCGCCCACGCCGGACCGCGGCGCCAGCATCCTGTGCGACAGCGCGTTCGCCATCCGCGCCGCGGTCGACCTGCCGATCCAGGCGCAGTGCGAGCCGCCCGACGACGACCGCTGGTTCGGCCGCATGCGCGCCGCCGGCGTCGACACGCTGGGCATGCACCTGGAAGCGGTCACGCCCGCCGTGCGCGAGCGCATCATGCCCGGCAAGGCCTCGGTGCCCGTCAGCCGCTACATGGAGTCGTTCAAGGCCGCGGTGGCGGTGTTCGGCCGCGGCCAGGTCAGCACCTATATCCTCGCCGGCCTGGGCGACAGCGCCGAAGCCATCCTGTCGATCTCGCGCGAGCTGCTCGACATCGGCGTCTACCCGTTCGTGGTGCCGTTCGTGCCGATCTCCGGCACGCCGCTGGAAGACCACCCCGCGCCCACGCCCGAGTTCATGAAGTCGGTGCTGCAGCCGCTCGGCGCCATGGTCGGCGCGGCCGGCATGCGCTCGGCCGACATCAAGGCCGGCTGCGGCAAGTGCGGCGCCTGCTCGTCGCTGTCGTCCTACGAAGGGCTGGCAGCATGAAAGCCGATCTGTGCGTCGAAGTGCCGGCCGCCGAGGTCCTGCGCGTGCGCTGGGCCGACGCGGCCTGGGAGAGCGAGCAGGCCTACCGCCTGCGGCGCGCGGTGTTCTGCGACGAGCAGGGCATCTTCGCCGGCGACGACCGCGACGCCGTCGACGACGTGGCCCAGTTGCTGGTGGCCGTGGTGTCCCGGCCCGGCCAGCTGGACCAGGTGGTCGGCACGGTGCGCATTCATGAAAGCGAGCCCGGCGTGTGGTTCGGCTCGCGGCTGGCGGTGGACGCCGCCTTCCGCCGCCACGGCAAGATCGGCGCCACGCTGATCCGCCTGGCCGTGAGCAGCGCCAACGCGCTGGGCTGCCAGCGCTTCCTCGCCCACGTGCAGAGCCAGAACGTGCCGCTGTTCCGGCGCCTGCACTGGAGCGTGCTGTCGGAGGAAACCCTGCTGGGCCATCCGCATCACCTGATGCAGGCGGACCTGAACATGTACCCGCCCTGCCATACGCCGCGCGAGGGCTTCGTCGCCGAAGGCAGGGCCGCGCGATGACGCTCGACGAACTCGTGCGCGCGCAGCGCGCCAGCCGCGGCTTCGGCCACAAGACCGACATCGCCGGCATGCTCTCGTCGCTCGGCAACGCCCTGCCCGGCGGCGCGCGCGACCTCGACCAGGCCGTGGCGGTGGGCGACGACTGCGCGGCCATCGCGGACGGCGACGGCTACCTGCTGTTCGCCATCGAAGGCATGGTCAGCGACTTCATCCGCACCATGCCGTGGTTCGCCGGCTACAGCGCGGTGATGGTCAACGTCAGCGACGTCTACGCCATGGGCGGACGCCCGCTGGCCGTGGTCGACGCGATCTGGAGCCAGGGCGTGGACGATGCCGCCGAGGTCTTCAAGGGCATGGCGGCGGCGGCCTCGCGCTATGGCGTGCCGATCGTCGGCGGGCACAGCAACGCCCGCAGCGACCAGGCCCAGCTCGCGGTGGCCATCCTCGGCCGCGCCGGGCGCCTGCTGTCGAGCTTCGCCGCGCGGCCGGGCCAGCGCCTGCTGATGGCGGTGGACCTGCGCGGCGCCTTCGTCGAGCCGTATCCGTACTGGAACGCCTCCACCGAGGCGCCGGCAGGGCGCCTGCGCGGCGACCTGGACATCCTGCCGGCGCTGGCCGAGGACGGCCTGTGCGGCGCCGCCAAGGACATCAGCATGGCCGGCACGCTCGGCACCGCGCTGATGCTGCTGGAATGCTCCGGCGTGGGCGCCGGCATCGACCTCGCGCGCATCCCCGTGCCGCCCGGCGTGGACCTGCAGCGCTGGCTGACCGCCTTCCCCAGCTACGGCTTCCTGCTGGCCGTGGACGAACAGCACGTGCCGGCCGTGGGCGCGCGTTTCGGCGCGCGCGGCATCGCCTGCGCGGACATCGGCGCCATCGACGCCACGCGCACCGTGCGGGTCGAACGGGACGGCGAGCAAGCCGTGCTGTGGGACTTCGCCAGCGACGCCTTCATCGTTCCGCGCGGCGCGCAGCCGCTCACCGCATAAGGAGTACCCATGCCAGTCACGCATTTCCGGGTGCAATGGCCGGACCACAGCCAGGCCACCTGCTACTCGCCGTCCTCGGTCGTCACCGAGTACTTCGCCGCCGGGCAGGACTATCCGCTCGAAGACTTCCTGGCGCGCGCGCGGCAGGCCCTGGGCAGCGCTTCCGAGCGGGTCAGGGCCAAGTACGGCTACGCCTGCTCCTCGGCCATGGACCAGCTCGAACAGATCGAAAACACCGCCGCCAGGTGGAGCGCCCAGCCGGACGCCACCGTGCGCGTGCTCGGCTTCGGGCGCTAGCGCGGCCCGGCCAGCACGCCAGTCATTCCGCATCACCGCCATCTAACAAGGAACCATCATGTCCAGCACTCTCGGCGCAAATCAATCCGGCGCGCCCGCCGCCAAGCACTACAGCGTGATCGTGGTCGGGGGCGGCCAGGCAGGCCTGTCCATGAGCTATTACCTGCAGCAGGCCAGGATCGACCACCTCGTGCTCGAGAAGCACACCGTCACCCACACCTGGCGCAACCAGCGCTGGGACGCCTTCTGCCTGGTCACCCCCAACTGGCAATGCGCCCTGCCCGGCTATCCGTACCAGGGCGACGATCCGCACGGCTTCATGAAGAAGGACGAGATCGAGGCCTACCTCGACGGCTTCATCGCCATGGTCGACGCGCCGGTGCTGGAACACACCGAAGTGCGCCGCGTCAGGCCGCGCGAGCGCGGCGGCTACGAGGTCTTCACCTCCAACGGCGACTTCACCGCCGACCAGGTGGTGGTGGCGTCGGGCGGCTATCACTCGCCCATCGTGCCGCGCATGGCCGAGCGGCTGCCGGCCGGCATCCGCCAGATCCAGTCGTCCGAGTACCGCAACCCGCAGGCGCTGCCCGAAGGCGCGGTGCTGGTGGTGGGCTCGGGCCAGTCCGGCGCGCAGATCGCCGAAGACCTCCACCTGGCCGGGCGCAAGGTCTACCTGGCGGTGGGCGAGGCCCCGCGCTGCGCGCGCTTCTACCGCGGCCGCGACGTGGTGGACTGGCTGGCCGACATGCAGTACTACGACATGCCGGTGCAGGAGCACCCGCTGCGCGAAGGCGTGCGCGACAACACCAACCACTACGTGACCGGGCGCGACGGCGGGCGCGACATCGACCTGCGCAAGTTCGCCGCCGAGGGCATGGAGCTGTACGGCGTGCTGGACGACTACCGCGACGGCCACCTGCGCTTCGCGCCCAACCTGGCGGCCAATCTCCAGGACGCCGACGACACCTACAACCGCATCAACGCCGGCATCGACAAGTACATCGAGAAGCAGGGCATCGAGGCGCCGCCGGCCAGCGTCTACGAGCCGGTGTGGCGGCCCGCCGGCGAGCGCACCGCGCTGGACCTGGGCAGCGCCGGCATCGGCAGCATCATCTGGTGCATCGGCTTTCGCCCCGACTTCAGCTGGCTCGAAGTGCCCGTCTTCAACGGCCGCGGCTATCCCGGCCACGTGCGCGGCGTCACCGCGCAGGCCGGCCTGTACTTCCTCGGCCTGCCGTGGCTGCACACCTGGGGCTCGGGCCGCTTCTCGGGCATCGCGCGCGACGCCGAGTTCCTGGCCGGCAGGGTGGCCGCCACGCTGGCCGGCGAAGAAGCGCTGGCGGCCTGACATGCACCGCGCGCGCACCGGCTACGTGGCGGGCATGCCGCAGCTGTCGTACACGGGGCTGTCGGAGAACTGGCTGCTGAAGACCTGCGGCGACCTGCACTGGCAGGGCCTGGCCGCGCTGGCCGGCCAGGCCCTGCCCGAGTTCCGCGACGCCGGCGGCCACAAGTCCTACGCCGCCTTCCTGGCGATCCGCGTGCGCGAGGCCGCGCTGGAGACACTGGGCGAGCACGCGGCATTCGCCATCGAGACCGAGCTCCAGCGCGTGGCCGGCGCGCGCCACCACAGCACGCACCGCGTCATGGTGGGCGGCGCGCGCCGCGCCGAGGTATCGATGATGTCCACCTTCATCCGCCGCGAGCGCGAGCGCGACAACCGCTCGGTGGTGCGCGCGGCGTTCGGCCCGGCCGCCGAGGCGCCGCTGCCGGCCGCCGCCGAGATGGCGGCGCTGGCCAAGCGCTTCCGCGCGGCCGACTGGGGCACCCACCTGGGGCTGGCGCAGACGCTGGCTCCGGCGCGCCACACGGCCGAGTACCTGCCCTGCCCGTACACCGACTTCAACGGCGCCGACCTGCTCTATTTCGCCAGCTTCCAGGCCATCGTCGACCGCGCCGAATGGCAATGGCAGCGCTTCGACGAGCCGCCGGCGGTGTCGCAGCGCGACCTCTTCTTCCACGGCAACGTCAACCTGGGCGACGCGCTGGAGCTGTCGTTCGGCGCCGTGCACAGCGGCCCCGGCGGGCTGGCCCACTGGTGCGAGATCCGCCGCGCCAGCGACGGCGAGAAGATCGCCGACGTGGTCACCCGCAAGCACTGGAGAACGCGATGAGCGCCGAGGACCACGCCGTGCCCCGGCGCCCCGTCTATACCGCCGCCGACCTGGACGGCATCGCCCACCTCGGCACGCTGCCCGGCGAGGCGCCGTTCGTGCGCGGCGTGCACCGCACCATGCATGCGGGCAAGCCATGGACCATCCGCCAGTACGCGGGCTATGCCGACGCCACCGCCTCCAACCTCGCCTTCCGCACCGCGCTGGCGCAAGGCACGCAGGGGCTGTCGGTGGCGTTCGACCTGCCCACCCACCGCGGCTACGATTCCGACCACCCGCTGGCGCAGGCCGACGTGGGCATGGCGGGCGTGGCGATCGATTCGGTCGAGGACATGAAGCGGCTGTTCGAGGGCATCGCGCTGGACCGCGTGTCGGTCTCGATGACCATGAGCGGCGCGGTGCTGCCGGTGCTGGCCGCCTTCCTGGTGGCCGGCGAGGAAAGCGGCGTGCCGCTGGCGCAACTGAGCGGCACCATCCAGAACGACATCCTCAAGGAGTACATGGTCCGCAACGCGTGGATCTTCGCCCCCGGGCCGTCCATGCGCATCGCCGGCGACGTGGTGGCGTGGCTGGCCCGGCACGTGCCGCGCTTCAACGGCATGTCGATCTCCGGCTACCACTTCCAGGAGGCCGGCGCCGACCCGGTGCTGGAACTGGCGCTGACGCTGGCCAACGGCCGGGCCTACGTCGAAGCCATCCGCGAGCGCGGCATCGGCGTCGACGCGTTCTGCGGCACGCTGAGCTTCTTCTTCGGCGTGGGCAAGGATTTCTACCTGGAGATCGCCAAGCTGCGCGCCGCGCGGCTGCTGTGGTGGGAGATCGTCCAGGCCGCCGGCGGCACCAGCGCGCGCGCCGGCGCGCTGCGCATGCACTGCCAGACCTCGGGCTGGTCGCTCACCGCGCGCCAGCCGCAGAACAATGTGGTGCGCACCACGGTGGAGGCGATGGCGGCGGTGTTCGGCGGCACGCAGTCGCTGCACACCAATGCCTACGACGAAGCGCTGGCGCTGCCCGGCGCCGATGCCTCGCGCCTGGCGCGCGACACCCAGCTCATCCTGCAGCGCGAAATGGGCCTGTGCGACGTGGCCGACCCGTGGGCCGGCTCCTACATGATGGAGTCGCTGACCGGCGAGGTCGCGCGCAAGGTGCGCGCGCTGATGGCCGAGATCGAGGCGCGCGGCGGCGTGCACGCCGCGCTGGCATCCGGCTGGGTGCACGCCATGATCGCGCGCAGCGCGGCGCGCACGCAGGCCCGCATCGACTCCGGCGAGCAGGCCATCATCGGCGTCAACCAGTTCGTGGCGCCGGACGAGGAACCGGCCTGCTTCGCGGTGGACGGGCGCGCGGTGCTGGCCGCGCAGGCGCAGCGCCTGGCCACGCTGAAGGCCGGCCGCGATCCGGCGGCGCTGCGGCGCGCCTTGTCCGCCCTGACGGCGGCGGCGCGCGGCGGCAGCGGCAACCTGCTCGCGCTCGCCATCGACGCCATGCGCTGCCGCGCCACGGTGGGCGAATGCACCGCCGCGCTGGAGCAGGTCTGGCCGCGCCACCAGGCCAGCCCGGTCTTCGCGCAAGGCGAATACGGCGGCGGGCGCGCCGAGGACGCGGCGTGGGAACAGGCCGCGGCGCGCGTGCGGGCGCTCGGCGCGCGGCTCGGCCGGGCGCCGCGCATCCTGGTCGCCAAGCTGGGGCTGGACGGGCACGACCGCGGCGCCAAGGCGGTGGCCGCGGCCCTGTCCGACGCGGGCTTCGCCGTCACGCTCGGCCCGCTGTTCCGGCAGCCCGAGGACGTGGCCGCCGAAGTGGCGCGCGGCGGTTTCGACGCCGTCGGCATTTCCACGCTGGCCGGCGCGCATCTCGCGCTGCTGCCGCGCTTCCTGCAGGCGCTGGCGGCCGCGCGGCTGCGCACGCCCGTCTTTGCCGGCGGCATCGTGCCGGATGCCGACGCGCGCCTGCTGCTCGGCCTTGGCGTGCGCGCCCTGTTCGGCCCGGGCACGGCGATGGAAGCGATCGTGCGGCAGATAGCCGGGGTGCTGGAGGAAGCCGAAGCCGCGCTGCATGACGGCCGCATCCGGGCCAGCGCGGACGCTGCTTAACGCGCCGCCGGCAATTCGCCCCACGCCACCAGGATCCGCTGGATGCGGCGGGCGTAGGCATCGCGGCGCACGGGCGATTCGGAGTGATACGCGCCGATCGCGCGCCAGGTGTTGCCGTGCCGCACCATCTTCTGCTTCAGCAGCCACGCGGCGACGTAGACATTGACGCAGGCATCGGTCAGCGCCCCGCTCGGCACGCCATGGCGCGCCAGCGCGCCGAAATGGATCGAGTTGATCTGCAATTGCCCGACATCGACCGAGCCGTTCGCGTTGCGGTTCACCGCGGCCGCGTCGCCCTTCGATTCGAGCCAGGCGATGGCGCGCAGGACCACTGGATTGACGCCCTGGTAGGTACCGGCCTGCTCGAAGCAATCCTGCTGCGCCCGCGCCGTGCCGTGGAACAGCAGCAGCGACAAGCCCAGCGGCAGCCACATGGACAGCGCCGTGCCGGAGCGCCGGCGGCGGCCATGGCTGCCGTCGTTCCCGTTATTGGACATGGTTGCCGCTCTCGCTGGCCAGGCGCGTGCGGCGCTCGTTCGGCAGCGCCGGCGCAGGCAGTTGCAGCAGCGCCTGGTCGAGTTCGCGCCCGACCGTGTCGAGATAGGCGCGCGAGGCCTCGGAAACCACCAGGTGCGCCACCGGCGCCGCGCTCTTGCGCTCCGGCGCGGCCGCTGCCTTGATCCTGGCCCTGGCAACGCGCCCCGCGCGCGGCGCGGCGAGTTCCTCGTTGTCGCTCGCGGGCGGCAGCATCGCCAGCGAAGGCAACGGCGGATAGACCTTGTCCGGCGCCGGAGCGGGCGTGGACGCGGCGGGACGGGCAACGGCGCCCGCTTCGGCGGCAAGCGCCGGCAGCGCCAGCGCCAGCGTCAGGCCAAGGACAAGCAGGGTAAGGCGGTACATGGCCGGGGCTCCTTATCGGGCCGTCTTGACGGTGACGCTGTATGGCTGGCCTGCGCCGGCCGTCAGGTTCTCCAGGCGCACGGCCGCCGCGCGCTGGGCCGGCACGCCTTTCCAGATCGCCTGGTTGAGGTAAGGCAGGTCCTGCGCGAGCGCGGTGACCAGCACGGTAGCCGGCTGGCCCTGCCGGGCCGCCAGCGTGCCGGCCTTGGCCAGCACGCTGGCGAGTTGCGGATCGCGCGCGCCCAGCGCATCGGGCGGAATCACGAAGCCGGCGAGCGCGGCCCGCGGTGCCGGGGCGCCCGCCGTGGCCGTCGATTCCGGCAATTGCGCGCAACCGGCCAGCGCGAGCAGCGCCGCCGCGCCCGAGCATGCCAATGACGCCAGCGAGGCCGGTGCGCGGCGCCCGGCGCGCGGCCGGTCCGCGGTATTGCACATATTGCACATGGAATGGCTTCCCGAAATGATGGACTTTCGATGAACTTGCGATGAACTCGCGATGGATTCGCGCAGCAATTTACCCGCAGGCGCGGCTTGCCCAAACGCGCGGTTTGGCCGGGAAAAGGTGCCTATTTGCCGGTTGACAGCGCGCGTGCGGCGCGCGCGCATCGCGGGCGGCGCAACCACGCGCCGGGCATGGCACTTTCGATACGCATTACGTGCAGTACGGGCCGCGCGGGAGCCGCGGGCATGGCCGGCGCGGGCCATCCGCCGGCGCGGCGATCCGGCCGGCGCTGTACCACTGGCACAACGTGCGGCGGCGCTATGTGATGGCCGCGCCGGCTACGCGACCCGCTCCAGCTTGCCGGTAAAGCCCGGCAGGCGCCGCGCCTTGCTTCCCTGCGCCAGCTTGATCGCCTGCGCCAGCGCCAGCGCGAAGCCGCCCACGGTATCCAGCCGCCCGCCGATATGTTCGCGGAACAGCCCGGCCCACTGGAAGTCGCCATAGGCGCTGCCGGGCTTGCGGTAGGCGCCGGCATTGCGCGCGAACGCGGCCAGGCTGCGGTAGGGATCGTTGCGCATGCCCATCACGTTGTGCGGCAAGGCGGCGATAGTGAGCCGCTTGCCATGCTCGTCGTAGGGGTGCACATGGCCGAGCGTCTCCATGCGGCGCCAGAAGGCATCCGGCGCGAGATGGCCGAGGTCGAGCAGGAGGCGGGCCGGCGCATGGACGTAGCCGAGCTCCGCCCACGCGCGCGCCCAGTGATGGTGGTCGACGATATGGAGCCCTTGCTGCGGGCCGCGCACCAGCTTGAGCGGATGGCGCCGCAGGAACGCCCACAGCGCGGCATCCGCGCGCGCGGCGTCGGCCGTGCCGGCATGGCGCAGCGTCGCGCGCATCTTCTCGCGGACCTGGTCCATGCCCAGCGTGAGCTGGGTGGGCCGCAGCGCGTACAGCTCGACGCGCATCTCGCCGGGCGGCACGGCGGGATGACCCAGGGCCGCCTCCGGGCCGCCGGCCGCGGCGCGCTTGCGCGCGGCGGGCGCGTCCGCCTCGGGGCTCGCGCGGGTGATGCTGGCCTTTTTCATGGCGTGCTCGCTCCTGTCCGGGCCGTCCGGCGTGAAAGCGTGAAAGCGTAAGAGCAAGAGCGTAAAAGCAAGCTTCGCGCCGGACGCGCCGCCCGAGGGCATGTCGCCAGGGCATGTTTCTTGCGCCCCTGGCGCCCATGTACCGCGCGAGCCCTGAAGGAGACCGCCGATGATTGCGCCGCTGGGCAAAGGCAGCAAGCTCGTGATCCCGATCGACGAGCTGCGACCCACCCAAATTACAGTGGGTTGGTACCACGTCGAGCAAAAAATGCACGCCACCGCCCGGCGCGGCGCACACCAGCGCCCCGCGTTCCTGGAACGCCACCGGCTCGACGTGGTGATGGGCCCGGAGCACGTCGCCTACGTGGTGGACCATCATCACTGGGTGCGCGCCTGGCATGAACTGGGCATCCACGCCGCGCCGGTGCTGGTGCTGCGCGACCTCAGCGCGCTGGCGCCCGCGGCGTTCTGGCAGGCCATGCTGAAGACCCATTCGGTCCATCCTTACGACGAGCACGGCAGGCGCCTGCCCGTGAGCGCGCTGCCCGAGCGCGTGGGCGACATGCGCGACGATCCTTACCGCAGCCTCGAAGCGTTCGTCCAGCTGGCCGGCGGCTACCGCAAGGTGCGGCAGGCCTACCCGGATTTCCGCTGGGCCGATTTCTTTCGCCGCCACGTCGGCGGGCCGCTCGACACCGTGGACGGCTTTGCCGAGGCGCTGGCGCGCGCGGTGCAGCTGGCGCGCAGCGGCAAGGCCCGCGGGCTGCCGGGGTATCTGGGCGCGGTGCGCTGAGGCCGCGCCGCGTGTCAGACAGATGCCGATTGCCGCGCGCGCGGCGCGCGCCACAATGGAGATATGCCGCGCGCCGGCAGCAGGCCGGTGGCGGCCGCACCAACCCGAGGACCAGCAGGAGAGCGACCATGACAGCCCACAATATCCACGTCGTACCGCACGGCACCGGCTGGGACGTGATCCAGGAAGGCGCCAGGAACGCCAACTCGCACCACGACACGCAGGACGCCGCCATCGCGGCCGGCACGCTCGACGCGCAGCGCGAGCAGGTCGAACTGCTGATCCACGGGCGCGACGGCCAGATCCGCTCGCGCAACAGCTACGGCCACGATCCGCGCACGGTGCGCGGCTGAACGCGCGTCGTTCCGGTAGGCCGTTTCGGCATCGTTCTTGCCGCCGTTCCGGTTTCCATGTACCGCTGGCCGCACCGGCGGCCGGCATGCCACACAAGGAGCACACCATGCCAGCAAAATCCAAGGCACAGCAGATGGCCGCGGGCGCGGCGCTTTCCGCCAAGCGCGGCGACAAGAAGGCAGGCAGCCTCAAGGGCGCGTCGAAGTCGATGTACAAGTCGATGAGCGAGGGCGAGCTGCACGACATGGCTTCCACCAGCCAGAAGGGCAAGCCGGGGCACAAGAAGTCCTGACGCCGCCCGCGGCAAGGCCCCCGCGCTCGCCGCGCCTCAGCCTTTCTTCGGCACCTTGCCGGCCGCGCGCGGCGGCGGCGGCGCGGCCAGCGCGCCTTCGCGGACCATGCCGATCAGCGCCCGCAGCCCCGCCGGCACATGGCGGCCGCTCGGGTAGTACAGGCTGAGCCCGCCGAACGTCGGCGTCCAGTCTTCCAGCACGCGCAGCAGCGTGCCGGCGGCGAGGTCCGCCGCCACGTTCCACTCGGTCAGGTAGGTCAGGCCGAGGCCGTCGCGCGCCGCTTCCAGCATCAGCGAGGCATCGTCCAGCGTGAGCGCGCCCTGCACGTCCACGCTCATCGACTCGCCGTGGCGGGAGAACTCCCAGCGGTAGAGGCTGCCGCTCGGCATGCGCGTGCGGATGCACCGGTGCGCGAGCAGGTCGGCGGGCGCGCGCGGCGCCGGGTGGGCGGCGAAGTACGCCGGGCTGCCCACCCACCGCGAAGCGCTGCGGTCGCCCCAGCGGCACCGCCACCATGTCCAGCGGCACGCTCTCGGCCAGCCGGATGCCGGCGTCGAAGCCGGCCACCACGATGTCGATCAGGCGGCCCTCGGTCACGATGTCCAGCTTCATCTCGGGATAGCGCCGCAGGAAAGCCAGGAACAGCGGCATCACCTGCTGCGCCGCCCCCACCGAGGTGTTGATGCGCAGCGTGCCGGAGGGCGTGTCGCGGTAGCTGCCGGCGTGTTCCATGGCGCCGCGGATCGCCGACAGCGCGGGCGCGATGCCCGCCACGAACTGCGTGCCGGCCTCGGTCAGCGACACGCTGCGCGTGGTGCGATGGAACAGCCGCACGCCCAGGCGCGCCTCCAGCGCGGCCACGGCATGGCTGAGCGCCGAAGTGGAAACGCCCAGCTCCGTGGCCGCCGCGCGGAAGCTGCGCAGGCGCGCCACCGCGGCCACGCCTTCGAGCTCGGTCAGGCCGGAAGTCTGCATTGTCCCAAATCGTTCAACAGTTCGTCCGCAATTATATGGCTAGACCGGCCAATGCCAGGCGCTTATCTTCTGCTCCATGTTCCTACGCATCCTGCGCATTCCCGGAGTCCTCATGCATCGCATCGAGCAGATCTACATCGATGGCGCCTTCGTCGCCCCGCACGGCCAAGAGTGGTTCGACCTGTTCAATCCCGCCACCGCCCAGGTGATCGGCCAGGTCAGGCTCGCCGACGAGCACGATGCGCGGCGCGCCATCGCCGCCGCCAGGCGCGCCTTTCCCGCCTTTTCGCGCACCGGCAAGGCCGAGCGCGTCGAATGGCTGCGGCGCCTGCACGCCGCCGTGCAGGCGCGCGAAGACGATCTCTTCGACGCCATCGTCGAGGAATACGGCGCGCCGGTCTCGCGCGCGCGCTGGATGGCGCAGTATGCCGCCAGCGTGCTGCTCGACGCGGCCAGCGTGCTGGAGGACTATGCGTTCACGCGCCGCATGGGCACGGCGGAAGTCGTCATGACGCCGCTGGGCGTGGCCGGGCTGATCACGCCATGGAACAGCAACGGCGGCTTTATCTGCGGCAAGCTCGCCGCGGCCGTGGCCGCCGGCTGCACCGCCGTGATCAAGCCCAGCGAGATGAGCGCGCTCCAGACCCGCGTCGTCACCGAGGCGCTGCACGCGGCCGGCCTGCCGCCCGGCGTGTTCAATATCGTGACCGGGCGCGGCGAGGTGGTCGGCGCGGAGATCAGCACGCACCCGGACGTGGCCAAGGTGTCGTTCACGGGCTCCACCGAGGTCGGCAAGGCCATCCTGCGTGCCGGCGCGCAGACACTCAAGCGCGTCACGCTGGAACTGGGCGGCAAGTCGCCCGTGCTGGTGCTCGACGACGCCGACTTCGCGCAGGCCGTGCCGCTGGCACTGCAGGCCGGCTTCATGAACAGCGGCCAGGCCTGCATCGCCGGCACGCGCATCCTGGTGCCGCGGCAGCGCCTGGCCGAGTTCGAGGCGGCCGTGGTGGCCGAGGTGGCGCGCATCCGCAGCGGCGACCCGCGCGACCCCGACACCGCCATCGGCCCGATGGTCAGCCAGAAGCAATGGGAGCGCGTGCAGCGCTATATCCGCCTCGGCATCGGCGAAGGCGCGCGGCTGCTGGCCGGCGGCGAGGGCCGCCCGCGCGGCACGCGCGACGGCTGGTTCGTGCGCCCGACCGTGTTCAGCGGCGTGCGCAACGACATGACCATCGCGCGCGAGGAGATCTTCGGCCCGGTGCTGGCCATCCTGCCGTACCGCGACACCGAGGAAGCCATCGCCATCGCCAACGACACCAGCTACGGGCTGCAGGCCTACGTGCTGTCGGCCGACGCGGCGCGCGCCCGCGCGGTGGCCGGCCGCATCGAGGCCGGCCGCGTGCTGGTCAACACGCTCGCGCACGAGCCCGCCGCCCCGTTCGGCGGCTTCAAGCAGTCGGGCATCGGCCGCGAGTACGGCACCTTCGGGCTGGAAGCATTCATGGAGCCCAAGTCACTGCTGGGCGTGGACTGAAGGCGGCCGGCGCAGGCGGCCGGCGGGCCTCAAGCCGGGCCGCCCGCGCCGTCGGCGCCGGCACGCCGGTGTCCCAGGCGCGTCAGCCGCAGGGAAGTAGATTTTTCAACGGTTGCACCATCGAGCGCGAGCAATTGCGCATCGATCAGGCGCTGGATCTGCCACCAGGCGATATGCACGTCCCGCTTGAGCGACGGATGCTTCAGTATCGCCGCCGGAATGCGCCCGCCCCACGGATTGACCGCCAGGGTCAGCGTGGCCCCGAGCCGCATTCGCAGGAGAATCTCGTCTTTTCGCATCTCAAAGCACTCCCCGCACCCCGGTGCTGCGAAAGAATCCGCCTGCCTGCCTCGCCATGACGTGTCCCCGTCATTGGCGCGCCCTTCATTGGCGTACCCGTCACGCCGGCAAGGCGTGCGGCCGGTGCCGCGCATTCCGCGGCGCGGGGAGCGGAATCCCTGCGCCACGCACGCATCGGTCAGGATGCCGGGGATATCGTTGCCGCGACGGCTTGGGTGAACCATGCAAGACGCATTCCCGTCGCCCGGATCGCGCCATGCCGCGCGCGGCATTCCGGCCGTCGGCTGCGGGGCTGCGCCGCCCTGTCTTGCGCCATCTCTCGTGCCGCCTTATGCCGCCTCATGCCGCCGAGCCGCCGATCACCGACACGTTCACCGCCGCGATGCCCAGCGGCTGGCGCTCGGCATCGCTCGGGGCGGACGGGCCGGTCCAGGCGCGCAGCGTGTCCCGCAGCGCCTCCAGCAGCGCGCCGCTGTCGTCGGACTCCTGCTCCAGCCCCAGCAGCACCTCGAACGAGGCGCCGTGCTCGCCGGCGGCCTGCAGCCGCGCGTCGAGCTCGGCCAGCACGGCGTAGACCGCGCCGGCCATCTGCAGCACGAAACCGCGCTGCACGCCCAGCGGCTGGTATTGCGCGCGGACCCACGATTCCACCAGGGTCACGAAGATCACGCCGGTCTCGTCGGCATTGATCTCGAATGCGCAATAACCCACCGGGTCCAGGTCGCGCGCGAGGATCAGGCGGTAGAACAGCACCTGGCCGCAGACCTCGTCGCTGTCCATGTCCATCTCGAAGGCCTGGCCGGGCTCCCAGTCCTCGCCGTCGAGCGCCTCGCCGCTGGCTTGCGCATCGGCCTGCGCGGCCAGCAAGGCACGCAGCCCGGCCAGCACCTCGTCGCGGCCGGGCGCTTCCGGCGGCTCGGTGTAGATGGCGAAGCGGCCGGCTTCGCCGCCGTCGAGGAAGCCGGTGCCCATCAGGGGCGAGAGCTGTAGCGGCAGCGGCTCCTGCAGGGCCTGGCGCAGGGTGTCGGTGTTGGTAGGAGCGGTCATGGGTGCGATGGCGGTGATGGTGGCGACGTGGGCGGCGGGAAGAACGAAAAGGCAGCGGCGAGTTTGCCACAGAAGCGGCGCGCCGGGCCACGCGCGCTGTGCCACAATCCGGCACGCAGGCCGGCGCCCCTCCCCACAAGACCCCGATCCCCGGCGGGCGCCGGCCGTCCCGGTTCCTCCAGCCAGAAAAAGGAAGCAGCATGCCCACTCGCCGTGTGTTCCTCAAGACCGTGCCGGCGGCCGTGGCCGCTGGCCTGGCGGCCGCGTCCGCCACCCGCGCGGCGGCAGCCGCGCTCGACGAACAGGACCCGCAGGCCGTCGGCCTCGGCTACAAGGCGGATACCCGCAAGGTCGACCAGGCCAAGTACCCCAGGCACGCGGCCAGCCAGACCTGCGCCAATTGCCAGCTGTTCCAGGAAGGCAGCAGCCCGGCCATGGGCAGTTGCGTGCTGTTCGGCGACAAGCAGGTCGCGGCGGCAGGCTGGTGCAGCGCCTGGGAACAGGGCTAGGCGGCCGGGTCCTGCCCGTCCGCGTCGTCCGCGCAGGCGCCGGCCTGCGCCTCCCACGGCCGGCCGCGCGTGCGCGGGTCGACCGGCAGGCGCTGCTGCATGGCCGCCTTGGCCAGCATGTGCGCGCTGATCGGCGCGGTCAGGAACAGGAACGCGGAGATCAGCAGTTCGTGCAGGCTCGGGCCGTTGCCCTGGCAGCTGAAATACACCAGCGAGGCCAGCACGATGCCGCCCGCGCCGAGCGTGGTCGACTTGGTCGGCCCGTGCAGGCGCATGTAGAAATCGGGCAGCCGGAACAGGCCGATGGCCCCGACCAGGGTGAAGATGCTGCCCACCAGCAGCAGCGCGCAGGTGGCCAGTTCGGCGACGATGCTCATGATTTCCTCCTCCCCATTCACTTGAGTTCGATGATGTCGCCGCGCTGCAGGTACTTGGTCAGCGCGACCGTGCCGACGAAGCCCATCACCGCGATCAGCAGCGCGATCTCGAAGAACAGGCCCGAGCGCAGCCAGATGCCGGCCACCAGGATCAGGGCGATGGCGTTGATATTGAGCGTATCGAGCGCCACGATGCGGTCCGGCAGGCCGGGGCCGCGCAGCAGGCGGGCAAAGGCCAGCGCAAAGGCCAGCCCGAGCAGGGCCAGCGCTAGCGGGATGACGATGGCAAGCATGCGAATATCTCCTTGAGCGGCGCCTCGTAGCGCGCGCGGATCAGCGCCGCCAGCGCGGCCTCGTCGTCGAGGTCGAGGACGTGCACCAGCAGGCGGCGGCGGTCGTCGCTGAGCTCGGCGCACAGCGTGCCGGGGCTGAGCGAGACGATGCTGATCAGCGCCGCCAGCGCCAGCTCGTGCTCCAGCTCGAGCGGCACCACGATGAACGCCGGGCGCAGCCGCGACGGCCGCCCCAGCACCAGCAGCGCCACTTCCACGTTGGCCTTCACGATATCGGTCAGCACATGGACCGCCAGCCGCGCCATCAGCCCCGGGCGCGCCAGCCGCATCGGGCGCAGCCACAGCCGCTGTCCCACGCGCAGCCCGATGGCCCAGGCCAGCAACGCGCCCAGCGCCCAGTTGGCCGGCGCCACGCTGTTGGCCAGCAGCAGCCACATGGCCAGCAGCGCCAGGCTGAGCCGGGGATGGGGAAACCAGCGGCGGGCCAGCGCGGACATGGACCTAGCCCTCCCCGGCGGGCAGTACCGCGCGCCGGTAGGCGGCGCGGTCGGCCAGCTGGGCCGCGGTGGCGTCCAGGTACAGCTTGAGCGGGCGCGCGAACAGCACCAGCGCCACGTTGCAAGCCAGCAGGAAGGCGCAGCAGCCCAGTTTCCACCGGTCCGGCGCGCGGCGCGGCGCCGTGGGCTGCTGCGGCAGGCGCCACAGCAGGCGCGTGCCGGTGCGGCTGGCCGCGACCAGCAGCGCCAGGCTCGACAGCAGGATCGCGGGCCACAGCACGGCCGCGGCGTCCAGCGGCGCGCTGCGCATCACCATGACCTTGCCGATGAAGCCCGGCAGCGGCGGCAGCCCGACCGCCGCCGCCGCGCCGGCCAGGAACAGCAGCCCGGCCAGCCGCGAAGGATGGACCACGCTGGAGCCGGCCCGCTCCCGCGCCGGCTCCAGCGCGTCCGCCAGCAGGAACAGCGCCGCCGTGCACAGCGCGGTGCCGGGCAGGTAGTACAGCGCCCCGCTCCACGCCGGACCGGTCTGCAGCGAGATGGCGGCGGCCAGCAGCCCTGCCGAAGCCAGCACGAGATAGCCGGTGAGCGCCTTGAGGCCCCGCGCCGCGAGCGCGCCGGCCGCGCCGAACGCCATCGTCGCCAGCGCCAGCCACCAGATCCAGCCGTGCAGGAAAGCGGCCAGCATGCCGTCCGGCCCGCCGAAGACCAGCGCCGTGCAGCGCAGCATGGCGTAGATGCCGACCTTGCTCAGGATGGCGAACAGCGCGGCCACCGCGCCGGCGGCGCCCGCATAGGCGCGCGGCAGCCAGAACGCCATCGGGAACAGCGCCGCCTTGAGCGCGAACACCAGCATCAGCATGGCCGCGGCGGCCGTCGCCAGCGGCAGGTCGGCCGGCGGCAGGCCGGCCAGGCGCAGGCCCATGTGGGCCATGTTGAGCGTGCCGCTCAGCCCGTACAGCACGCCCAGCGCGACCAGGAAGAACGCGGAGCCCGCCAGGTTCAGCACGACGTAGTGCAGCCCCGCGCCCACCCGCGTCCGCCCGCCGCCATGCACCAGCAGCGCATAAGAGGCGATCAGCAGGATCTCGAAGAAGACGAACAGGTTGAACAGGTCGCCGGCCAGGAAAGCGCCGTTGAGCCCCATCAGCTGGAACTGGAACAGCGCATGGAAATGGCGGCCGAGCCGCGCGTCGCCACGCCCGGCGCACACTGCCGCGGCCGCGGCCAGCACGGCGGTCAGCAACAGCATCATGGCGCCGAGCCGGTCGAGCTGCAGCACGATGCCGAACGGCGCGGGCCAGTTGCCGAGCCGATAGACCGCGATGCCGCCGCTGGCGGCCTGCCCGGCCAGGCCCGCCGCCAGCGGCAGCAGGAGCAAGGTGGCGGCGAGGTTCAGCGCGGCCCGCGCGCCGGTCCGGCGCGCCGGGGCCGCGGCCAGCATGCCGCCGGCGAACATCGGCAGCAGCACCGGCAGCAGGATGAACAGCGTGGACAGCGGCGCGCCGGCGTTCATGGCCCGCTCTCCCCGCCCGGCCCCGCGCCAGGTTCCGTGCCAGGTTCCGCGCCGTCGACGTGGTCGCTGCCGGTCAGCCCGAGGGAGCGCAGCGCCAGCACCGCCGCGAACGCGGTCATGGCAAAGCCGATGACGATGGCGGTCAGCACCAGCGCCTGCGGCAGCGGATCGGCATATTGCGCGCCGGCCGCGATCACCGGCGGCTTGCCGGTAGCCAGCCGGCCCATGCCGAGCAGGAACAGGCTCACCGCGTAGGAAACCAGCGCCAGCCCCAGCACCACCGTGAACGTGCGCGCGCGCAGCAGCAGGTAGATGCCGCTGGCCATCAGGATGCCGATCGTGGCGGCGTAGGCGGCTTCCATCAGCGGCCTCCCTCGCCCGCGTCCGGCTGGCCGCCGCCGCGCTTGTCGCGCACGCCCAGGTGCGACACGATCAGCAGCGCGGTGCCGACCACGGTGAAGTACACGCCGAGGTCGAACAGCATGGCGGTGGCGAGCTCAATCTCGCCCAGCAGCGGCACATGGAAATGGCCGAAGGCCGTGGTCAGGAACGGGTAGCCGAAGGCCAGGCTGCCCAGCCCGGTCAGCCCCGCCAGCAGGATGCCGCCGCCGGCCAGCGCGCGGTGGTGCAGCGCGATGCGCGCCTCGGTCCACAGCACGCCGCTGGCCACGTATTGCAGCAGCAGGGCCACCGCCGTGACCAGCGCGGCGATGAAGCCGCCGCCCGGCAGGTTGTGCCCGCGCAGCAGGATGAATACCGCCACCAGCATGGTCAGCGGCAGCATCAGCCGCGCCAGGATGGCAAGCAGCAGGGGATGGCGCTGCCCGGTCCACGGCAGGCCGTTGGGGCCGGCTGGCGGCGCCGCCAGCCGCAGGCCCTTGAGCATGGCGTGCACGCCCAGCCCGGCGGCCAGCAGCACGCAGATCTCGCCCAGCGTATCGAAGCCGCGGAAATCCACCAGGATCACGTTGACCACATTGTGGCCGCCCCCGCCGCTCACGCTGTTGTCGACGAAGAACGAGGCGATCGGATCGTAGGGGCGCGTCATGACGGCATACGCCAGCGCCGCCACCAGCGCGCCGCCGCCCAGCGCCAGCACGCCGTCGCGCGCGTGGCGCGCGCGCGAGGCTGCCTCGGGCCGGTCCACCGGCAGGAAATACAGCGCCAGCACCAGCAGCAGGATGGTCACCACCTCCACCGAGACCTGCGTGAGCGCCAGGTCCGGCGCCGAGAAGCGCGTAAACGCCAGCGCCACCAGCAGCCCGCACACGCTCAGCAGGATCAGCGCATCGAGCCGCCGCCGGCGGGCGGCCACCACGCCGGGCGCGGCCACGGCGAGCAGGCCCAGGCCGGCCAGCGTGAGCGCGTCCGGCGGACTCGGCGGCAACGGGCCGGCCAGCGAGTCGAGGCCGGCCAGCAGGATCGCCGGGATGCCCAGCATGGCGGCCAGCATCCAGGCCAGGTAAGCCTGCAGCGAGCCGTTCTCGAACAGCGCGACCAGCCGCCCGGCGGTGCGGGCGAGGCAGGCGACGCCGGCCTCGAACATGTCGCGCGCATTGAGATGGGCGATGCGCGCGTGATAGCGGTGGAACGCGTGGCGGCGCAGGAAGAACAGCACCGCGCCGGCCACCATCGAGACCCCGCTCATCAGCAGCGGCAGGTTCGCGCCGTGCCACAGGCTGAGGCTGTAGTCGGGCAGCGGCGCGGCCAGCGTGGCCAGCGCGGCGCCGGCCAGCAGCGAGCCGACCGTGTAGGCCGGGAACAGCCCCACCACCAGGCAGATGACCACCAGCACCTCGACCGGAATGCGCATGAAGCGCGGCGGCTCGTGCGGCGGGAAACGCGGCAGGCCGTCCGGCTTGCCGTCGAAGAACACGCCATAGATGAAGCGCAGCGAATACGCCACGGTGAGCGCGCCGGCAAACGTCGCCGCCGCCGGAATGACCCAGTTGAACTCGCCGAGCAGGCCCTGTGCGAGGGTTTCGCCGAAGAACATCTCCTTGCTCAGGAAGCCGTTGAACAGCGGCACGCCCGCCATCGACAGCGAGGCCACGATGGCCAGCAGCGCGGTGTGCGGCATGTAGCGGCGCAGGCCGCGCAGCCGTTGCAGGTCGCGCGTGCCGGTTTCGTGGTCGATGATGCCCGCGGCCATGAACAGCGAGGCCTTGAACACCGCGTGGTTGATGATGTGGAACAGCGCGGCCACGGTGCTGAGCTGCGTATCCAGGCCGAACAGCAGCGTGATCAGGCCGAGGTGGCTGATGGTGGAATAGGCCAGCAGGCCCTTCAGGTCGCGCTGCAGCAGCGCCATGGCGGCGCCCGCCACCAGCGTGGCCAGGCCGGTCAGGCTGACCAGGTAGAACCACCAGTTGCTGCCGTCGAGCACCGGGTAGAGCCGCGCCAGCAGGAACACGCCGGCCTTCACCATGGTGGCCGAATGCAGGTAGGCCGACACCGGCGTGGGTGCCGCCATCGCATGCGGCAGCCAGAAGCTGAAGGGAAACTGCGCCGACTTGGTGAACGCCGCCAGCAGGATCAGCACCAGCATCGGCACGTACAGCGGGTGGCGCTGCACGGTGCCGGCCCGGGCCAGCACGTCCGACAGCTCCATGCTGCCGCAGATATGGCCCAGCAGCAGCACGCCGGCCAGCAGGGCCAGGCCGCCCGCGCCGGTCACCGCCAGCGCCATGCGCGCGCCCTGGCGCGCTTCCTGCCGGTACGACCAGAAGCCGATCAGCAGGAACGACACGACGCTGGTCATCTCCCAGAACACCGCCAGCAACAGCAGGTTGGACGACAGCACCACGCCCAGCATGGCCGCCATGAACAGCAGCAGCAAGGCGAAGAAGCGCGCGCTCGATTCGCCGCGCGGCAGGTAGTAGCGCGCATACAGGATGACCAGCAGCCCGATGCCGAGCACCAGCAGCGCGAACAGGAACGACAGGCCGTCCAGGCGCAGGCTGAGGTCCAGGCCGATATCCGTCAGCCAGGGCTGGCGCCAGGCGACCACGCCGCCGCCGGCCACGCGGGCGCGCGCGGCCAGCAGCAAGGCCAGGCCCGCCAGCGGCGCGCCCGCCACGATGGGCGCCGCCAGCACGCGCGCATGGCGGTATGCCGGCAGCGCCAGCACCGCGGCGATCAGCGGCAGCGCGATCAGCCAGACCATCAACATCGGCGCTCTCCGGCAACCCGCAGGTGGCGCGCGGGCCGGCAGCGCGGGCGCGCGGCGCCAGGCACGCTCAGGGCCCGCCGGGCGCGGCGCCGCGCGGCACCAGCAGCACCGGCACGGTCGCCGAGGCCACCACGCGCGACGCGACCGAGCCCAGCACCGCGGCCAGCAAGGCGCCGCGGCCGTGCGTGCCCATCACGATCATGTCCGCCCCGCTCTGCGCGGCCACCTCGGTGATGACCTCGGCCGGGTCGCCCAGGCGGCGATGCTCCGTGACCGAGGCGCATGCCGGCAGCAGCAGCGGCAGGATGGCGGCAAAGGCCTGGGCGGCGGCCTCGTCCACCCACTGCTCCAGCAGGTCCGTGGAAAAGTACGGGCGCGGCCGGCCCTCGATGTCCGGCGAGGCATGCACGAGATGCACCACCAGCGGCGGCGTCAGCACGCCCGGCGCCAGCAGCCGCCGCGCCGCCGCCACGCTGTTGGCCGAGCCGTCGGTGGCCAGCACCACCGTGGTCATGGCGTGCCGCCGGGCCCGCCGGGCTCGCGGTTGACCACCACCACCGGCACGTGCGATTTCGCCAGCACGGCCGCCGCCACCGAGCCGAGGATGGCATTGACCAGCGCGCCGCGCCGCCTGGCGCCGACCACGATGGCGTCGGCGTCGAGCTGCGCCGCCAGCGCCACGATCTCGCGCGCCGGATCGCCGCTCACCCAGTGGCGGCGGATCTCGCCGGCCACCGGCGCCAGCACCGCGTTGGCCTTGTCGAAGGCGCGCGCGGCCGCGGCCTTGTTCTCCAGCGCCAGGTCCGCGCCCGGCATCACCTGCCGGCCGGCGGCGCCGAGCACCGGCGAGACGTGCACCACGTGCACCACCAGCGGCGGCGCGAACATGGGACGGGAGGCCAGCCTGGCCGCTGCTGCCTCGCTGCCGGGCGAACCGTCTGCTGCAAGCACTACCACGGTCATGGTGCTGACCCTCCGGTGCGGCCCGCTCCCCGCGGGCGGGTGCCTGCGGCCATTCTGCGCCACAACCGCCCCGCCCCGCCCGCGCGCGGCCGCGGCTGGCAAAAAATTCAGATCGCTTTCGAAAAGACTAAACTCGGCGCCGCCTCACCCCATCGCCGTGAACAGCAGCCCGGCAATGCCCAGGCCCACCGCGGCCAGCGCATCGCCGGCGATCAGCCCGCCGCCCACCAGCGAAGTGGTGCTCATGTCCTCGGGCAGCGGATCGGCCTCGGCGCGCCGGCCCGGCATGGCGTTCAGCACGCTGGCCACCACCCCGCCGGCGGCGAACCACGCCGAGGTCGGCAGGTTGACGAAACCGCCGAACGAGGACGCATAAGGCGAAGGCAGCAGCACGGCATCGACCAGGAAATCGAGCACCCGGCCCCGGCCGCCCGCGGCGACCATGCGCTGATACCCCGCGCGCGACTTGACCGCGAGGCGCAGCAGCGCGGTGGCCAGGCCAAGGCCGATTCCCAGCGCCACCGCGGTGCGCTGGTGCGGCAGGTCCTGCGCCAGCCCGCGCAGCGCGCCGACGATCTTGTAGGTCATGGCCGAGGCCCAGCGCTGCGGCTGCGCGCCCGCGGACAGCATGGTCTGGTCCAGCGCCAGCTCCGGATAGGCCCGCATGAACAGGCGCGCGAACAGCACCGCCAGCACCGCGCCGACGACGATCCCCGCCACCTGGAAACGGAACTGCACGGTACGGTCCGTGCCCAGCCGCCAGCCGGTGGAACGGTCCTGCTGCATGTCGCAGGCCTGGCTGGTGGAGACCAGCAGCACCGTGGCGGCGATCAAACCCACCTGGGGATCCTTCAGGCCGAGCGCCGCCATCAGGATCACCGACAGCACGAAGGCCGAGGAAATCGGGTTCTGGTCCACCATGCCGACCGAGATGCCGTTGACCATCGCGAACAGGAACACCAGCATCACGGCCAGCAGCAGGTAGCCGGCCGGCTGGTGCAGCAACCCGCTGCCCACCGCCACGACGGCGCCGCCCCAGAACACCACCCACGCCAGCAGCCGCCACGAGGCGCCGCCGCGGGCCCGCGGGCGGGCCGCGCGCACTTCCCGGGCCTGCCGCCAGGCGCGCCGCAGGAGCAATGAGATGTCGACCAGCGCCGCGCCCATGATCATGCCGAGCGCGATCAGGAAGGTGATCTTGCGGAACGGATCGCCGGGCGCCAGCCAGCCGACCGAGATGAAATACGGCACCAGCGCCTGGCCCGCCAGCCCTGCCGCCAGCGCCGCCAGCCCGATGCGCGCGCCCACGATCATGCCCGCGCCGAAGGTGGAAGCCGACAAATCGACGGCCGCCAGCAGCGCCACGCGCGCCGCGCCGATGCCGCAGGCCGCGCCCAGCACGGTGCCGCCGGCCAGGCGCGAGACCGAGCGCCGCAGCAGCACCGGATCGGTCAGCGCGCGCAGGATATTGGCCACCGCCAGCCCGGAAGGGAACGTCAGCTGCAGGCGGTCGACCAGGATCGGCGTGTACAGCATGCCCACGCCCACGCCGAACATGCCCACGCACAGCATGTACAACATCAGTTGCCACAGCGGCGGCTCGGGCAGGCCCATCCACGTCATCGCCTGGACCACCACGGCCATGCCGCTCATGCCGGCCACCGAGGCGGCAATGGTCTGGATGTAGTTGGCGCCGTGGCGGCCGTCCGCGCCATAGCCGTAGGTGATGGTCGAGCCGAGGATGCCGGCCAGCACCTGGCCGCCCACGAAGAACCCGAGCGAGAAATTCATGTAGGCCGCCGCGACCCCGCCCAGGGGCCCCAGCACCAGCACCCCGACCGCGCCGAGCAGCGCGTAGTAACCCCAGCTGCCCTGCGCCGGCAGCCAGGCCCAGCGGCGGCCGGCAGCCTGCGCGCCGGCGGGCGCAGCGTCGAAGGGCGGCGGACCTGCGGCTTCCGTCATTGGCTTTCCCATGCGCCTCGGCATTGATCGGATCTGCGGGATGGAACGAAAACGGCGGGCATACGGGAGCGGCCGTCACGAAGGCAATACAGAAGGCAATGCAGGAAGAGATGCTACCGCAACGCAGCGTGGCGGAGCCGGGAGGGAGGACCAGAAAAGACCGAAAGAACGGCGGGGACGGAGATGGCGGGAAAGGCCGGTGCCAGGCACAACGGCTGCGTGAACGGCCGCATGAAGCGGGCGCCGCAAAAAAGTCCGGACACGCGAGGTGTCCGGGAACCCATTTGCTGACTCAGATCGTGTCACAAACCTGAGAATTAAATAGTAATGATTATCATTTTCCAGGTCAAGAAATGTATACCCTGCCCGCTCTCTCTCGTTCGCCTTCCCTGGCATGAAAGCAAGGCTTGAACCACTTTCGGCGCTCTCCCGACTAGCAGTTTTCCTCCATTTCCCCTGCACATCGCGGCAGTCCCGCGCGACGCGGAACATGGACCCGCCCGCCAGACCGCGCTGACACTGGCCTCGCGGTCGTCATGCGCCCGCGGTGCTGCCCGAGGCATATTTCCACGCGGCGCAACGCGTCATTGCCCTTCCTTGTCATGACAAGCATTCGCACTCAGTGTAGGAGGCGAACAGCAGGAGTCCGTCATGAACACCACCTATTTCGTCTGGCACTACACCACGGGGAGCCATCTGCCGGCGATCGCGCAATCCAGAGGCCTGATCCCTGCCGCCACGCCCGCCGGCACGGGCAAGGTGTTGTGGTTCTCGCGGCAACAGCATTGGGAGCCATCCGCCGCCCACGCCGCATGGCAGCGCCGCGACGCCTCGCGCGCCGTCCCGCGGCCCGGCATGTCCGGGCAGCCGCCCCTGTTCCGCTTCGGCCTGCCGCGCAGCGACACCCGCCTGCTGCCCTGGCCCGCCATCACCCGTGTGGCCGGCATCGCGGTGCCGCAGGCCATGGTGATGGTCGCCAGCGGCCTGCGCATGGGCGCAAACCCGACCGACTGGCTGGGCACGATGTCCGCCATCCCGCTCGCCGAGCTGCGCTTTCAGGCCTGGGACGGCGGCAAATGGCAGGATGCCAGCCTGCATGAGCATGAACTGGCCGCGCGGCACGGTGCTGGCGGCGCGCCGACAGCCGGCGTTTGCGGCGCTCACCTGCACTGAGCCAATATGGCGTCACATTGTTTCCGTATAGCAAAACAATCGACGTGAGCCGGGGCGAGTGCTTTTTATTTCCGTATAAGGAAACTAATTTGACTTTGTGTCCCGGCGTCCCTAAAGTTTCCGCTTGAGGAAACAATCGAGTTTCCGTACTGCATTCATCTCGTTGTTTCTATTCCTGGAAACCACCTGACCCTATCCGCCACCATGCCACGCCAGCTATTGCCCGTACCAGCGCCGGTCGATCCGCGCCTGACCACCCTCGCGGAGCTGGGTGCGCTGGTGCGCCGCCGCCGCCTGGAACAACAACTTCGCATCGACGATGCGGCGGGATTCTGCGGCGTCTCGGCCAACCTGTTGTCTCGGCTGGAAAACGGCCGCCCGGTGCAGACCGACAAGTTGCTGCTGGTCCTGGCGGGCCTCGGCCTCGGCCTCGTCGCCGGGCCGAAGGCAATGGTAGCGGGGCTGTCCCTGCCTGCCGCCGCGGAAGCGGACGCCTGATGGCAACGCATGCCCTGTCCGTCCATGACGGCGACGACCGCGTCGGCACGGTCAGCTACGACGCACTCGCGGACACCTTCGCGTTCGCCTACGATGCGGCCTGGCTCGGTGCCGCGCGGCGCTACCCGCTGTCTCCGGCAATCCCGTTCGGGGCACCCGCCGCTTCGGCAACGATCCGGCGCTTCATCGAGAACCTGCTGCCCGAGGGCCATGCGCTCGACATCGCCTCCGAGTACGGGCAGGTCGCCAGGAACAATGTCTACGGCCTGATCCGGCAACTCGGCGGCGAGACCGCTGGCGCCCTGCGCTTTCATGCCGGCGCGCCGCCCCCGCCCGATGCGCCACGCCTGCGCGAAATCACCTCGGAGGAACTGGACCAGCGCATCCGGGCGCGCGAACAGGTGCCGTTCTCGGTGTGGGATGGCCGCGTCCGGCTGTCGATTGCCGGATATCAGGACAAGCTCGCGGTCTACGTGGAGGGCGGCCGCCTCTGGCTGGCCGACGGCGAGGGCGTGGCCTCCACCCATATCGTCAAGCCGGAGGCGGCACAGGAGTCTGCCCCCTGCATGGTGGCCAACGAACACTTCTGCATGACGCTGGCCGCGCGCCTCGGCTTGCCCGCCGCGCCGGTGTCGATCCTGCGCATCCCCAGCCCGGTCCTGCTGATCGAGCGCTTCGACCGCGTGCGCGAAGGCGGCGCCGTACGGCGCCTGCACATCGTGGATGCATGCCAGGCGCTGGACCTGCCCGTGAGCTACAAGTACGAGCGCAATTTCGGCGCCGGCAGCGACATAGCCGCCATCCGCGACGGGGTGGGCTTCGAACGGCTGTTCTCGCTGCGCGGCCAGACCGTGGACCAGGCGGTGGCCCAGCGCGTGATGCTGCAATGGGCCACGCTACAGTTCCTGATCGGCAACAGCGACGCGCACGGCAAGAATTTTTCCTTCTTCTGCACGCGCGCCGGCCTGACACCCACACCCTTCTACGACCTGGTCTCGGTGGTGCAATACCCGCGTTTCCAGCATGACCTGGCCATGGCCTATGGCGACGCGTTCGAACTGGACAAGATCACGCCGTTTGCCTTCGCGGACTTCCTCTCGCGCATCGGCATCCGCCGGCCCACCGGCGTGCGGATCATGACCGCGCTGGCGCGCGCAGCCTCATCCCAGGCCGAGGCGCAGGCAGGCGACGCAGCCTACGTCGGCGCCGAGCGCGACATGGTGCGGGCCATCGCGGCGCTGGTCCGGCGCCAGGCCGAGGCGCTGCAGGCGATGGCGCCGGCAATCCTGGCCGTCGACGCAGACCTGCTGTAGCGCCGCCCGCCCAAGGGGGATTCAGGCAGCCTTGCGCTGCCCGCCCAGGTTCCGCCCCGCGTCCGGCGCCATCCGCACGTAGCCGATCAGCGAGACCAGTGTCAGCACGCCGGCAAACAGGAAGGCCCAGCGGAAATCGCCGAGCGTGAAATGCGGCAGCGCGCCCGCCTGGACCGGCTCCGCGCGCAGCGACGCCGCCACGCGCAGCGACAGCGAGCCGAACGCGATGCCGAGCCCGATGGTCATCTGCTGGGCGGCGTTCCACAGCGTGTTGGCGCTGCTCATCTGCGCCTGCGGGATGTCCGCGTAGGCCAGCGTGGCGAGCGTGGAAAACTGCATCGAGCGCGTCACGCCGTAGACGAACACCACGAACAGCACCACCGCCAGCGGCGTCTGCGGCGTGAGCAGCCCGCAGGCCACGATGAACAGGCTGGCGAAGGCCACGTCGACGATTGCCGTGGTGCGGAACCCGTAGCGGTGCAGCACGCGCGTGGTGAGCGCCTTCATGCCGAGGTTGCCCAGCGCGCTGGCCAGCAGCAGCAGGCCCGAGCGGAACGCGGACAAGCCGAAGCCGACCTGGAACAGCAGCGGCATCAGGTACGGCACCGCGCCGATGCCCACGCGCGTGAGCGACCCGGTCATCACCGTGACCGAGAAGGTCGGCACGCGCAGCGTGGTGAAATCGAGCAGCGGGTGCGGATGCCCGGCGGCGTGGCGCACGGTCAGCAGGCCCAGCACCACCCCGGCCGCCACGCAGCCGCCCGCCAGCGCCAGGCTGGCGCCGTCCTGGCTGGCCAGCTCGGTGCCGTACAGCACCAGCGTCAGGGTGGCGCCGCTGAGCAGGAATCCGGCCACGTCGAGCGGCTTGCGCTCGGCCTCGCGCGCGTTGCGCACCATCATGAACGTGGCCACCAGCGCGGCGATGCCGAACGGCACGTTGAGCAGGAAGATCCAGCGCCACGAGGCATAGGTGGTGATGAAGCCGCCGATCGGCGGCCCCACCACGGGCGCGACGATGGCCGGCCAGGTGATGGTGGAGATGGCCTTGATCAGGTCGCGCTTGTCGGTATTGCGCACCACGATCAGGCGCCCCACCGGCACCATCATCGCCCCGCCGATGCCTTGCAGCACGCGCGCCGCGGTGAACTCCACCAGCCCGCCGGAAGCCCCGCACAGCACCGATGCCACCGTAAACACCACGATGGCGCCGCCGAACACGGTGCGCGAACCATAGCGGTCGGCAATCCAGCCGCTGACCGGGATGAACACCGCCAGCGCCAGCATGTAGGCGGTCATGCCCAGGCTGAGGTCGTTCGGCCCGACCCCGAACGACCGCGCCATCTGCGGCAGCGCCGTGGCGATCACGGTGGTGTCGAGGTACTCCATGAAAAAGGTGGCGGCGACGAGATACGGCAGGAATCTCATCGAAGACTGGCTTTGCGTGGTTTCCATGGACTGGCGTGCGCGGCCCGGCAGGGTGCCGCCGGGCACAGGGGTGGGTTGTCTCGGTCTTGGCGGCCGCCCCGGGGCTGGCGCGCCGGGGCAAAAGCGCCATCATACCGGGCCTGGGCGCCAGCCGTTGCCGTCGCCGCTCAGCGCGGCACGCGCACCGGATCCACGTGCGTCATCACGTCCAGCACGTCGGTCACCAGCAAGGCGCGCCGGCGTGCCTCGGTGGCAATGCGGTGGCCGGCCTCCACCGTGAGCGAGCCGTCGATCTCGAGGTGCACGTCGGCCAGCACGAAGTCGCCCATCTTGCGCGTGCGCAGGTCATGCAGGCCCTGCACGCCGGGCGTGTCGGCCATGGCCCGGCGGATCTGCTCCACGGTCTGCTCGTCCACGGCGCGGTCCATCAGGTCGTGCAGCGCCTCCCACGAGAACTTCCAGCCCATGCGGCTGACCATCAGGCCGACCACCAGCGCGGCGATCGGGTCCAGCATGTGGAAGCCCAGCATGTTGCCGCCGATGCCGAGCGCCACCACCAGCGAGGACGCCGCGTCCGAGCGCGCGTGCCAGGCATTGGCCACCAGCATGCCGGAGCGCACGCGCTGCGCCACCGCCAGCATGTAGCGGAACAGCAGTTCCTTGGCCGCCAGCGCGCCCAGCGCCACCCACAGCGCGATCTCCCTGACCGGCTGGATCAGCTCGGGATGCTCCAGCTTGCTCACCGCACTCCACAACATGCCCGCGCCGACCGCCAGCAGCAGCACGCCGATGGCCAGCGAGGCGGCGGTCTCGAAGCGCTGGTGGCCGTACTGGTGGTCGTCGTCCGCGTCCTTGCGGCTATGGTGACCGGCGAACAGCACCACGAAATCCGAGACCAGGTCGGACAGCGAGTGCACGGCATCGGCGATCAGCGCCTGCGAGCCGGCGAACAGCCCGGCCAGCATCTGCATGCAGGTCAGCAGGATATTCACGCCGACGCTCACCAGCGTGCTGCGGCGCGCCGCCTCGGACTTGACCGTCGTGTCGGCGCCGTCCTGCTCGCCGGGTTCGCGCGCGTCGGTTCTCATGCGGCCCTCGCCGGGCGTTGCCGCGCTCATCGCGCACGCGCGGCGCGGGCGCGCCGTTCCAGCCACTCGAACAAGACCATGCCCGCCAGCATGGCCAGCACGAACACCGCGCCCTGCCAGGCGCCCGCGCCCAGCAACACCAGCGCCGGGCCCGGGCAGATGCCCGCCAGGCCCCAGCCGATGCCGAACAGCAGGCTGCCGCCGGCCAGGCGCGCATCGATGCGGCGCGCGGCCGGCAGCTGCATGGGCAGCCCGAGCAGCGATACGCGGCGGCGCCGCGCCAGCGCGAACGCCACCAGGCCGACCGCGATGGCGCCGCCCATCACCAGCGCCAGCGACGGATCCCAGGCGCCCGCCAGGTCGAGGAAACCCAGCACCTTGGCGGGGTTGGCCATGCCGGCCAGGATCAGCCCGAGGCCGAACACCAGCCCGGCCAGCAGCGCGGACAGCAGGGACAGCAGGGACAGCAGGGACGCCGGCCGCGCGGCGGCATCGGGAGCGCCGCGCGAAGGCGTAGCGGAAACCGTCGTATGCATGGCCATCTCAGCGGCCGGTCACGTGGCGCACCACATAGACCGTGGCAAAGCCGGCGGCCATGAAGGCCAGCGTGGCCGCCAGCGAGCGCGGCGACAGCCGGGACAGCCCGCACACGCCGTGCCCGCTGGTGCAGCCCGCGCCATAGCGGGTGCCCAGGCCCACCAGCAGCCCGGCCACGACCAGCATGCCGGTGCCGGCCTCGATGCGGATTTCCGGCAGCGCCGCGGCCAGGCGCCAGCCCAGCGGCGCCGCCACCAGGCCGGCCACGAAGGCCAGCCGCCAAGCCACCTCGCCGCGCGCCGGGCGCAGCAGGCCGCCGACGATGCCGCTGATGCCGGCGATGCGTCCGTTGAACAGGATGAACAGGGCCGCGGCCAGCCCGATCAGCAGGCCGCCGGCCAGCGCGGGCAGCGGGGTGAAATGCGTCCAGTCGATTGTCATGATGGTCTTCTTGTCGGGGTCCCGGGCGGCTGGTGCCACCCTCGTGCTGCGCTGGTGCTGCGCTGGTGCGATGCGAGTGCGATGCTAGTGCGACATCAGCACGGGAATGTCGGACTGCCGCATGAGGGTGCGGGTGGTGCCGCCGGTGACCAGCTCGCGCAGGCGCGCGTGGCCGTAGCCGCCCGCGACCAGCAGGTCGGCCTGCAATTCGCGCACCGCCGCCAGCAGCAGCGGCCCGGGCCGCTGCCCGCCCGGCACGGCATGGACGGCGGCGGCAATACCGTGGCTTGCCAGGTGCTCGCACAGCGCGGCGGGCGCGGCCTGCGGCTGCGGCGTGCCGCCGTCGGCGGCCGGGGCGGAGATCACGCTGACGCGCGCGGCCCGGCGCAGCAGCGGCATGGCGTCGGCCACCGCGCGGGCGGCTTCGCGGCCGCCGTCCCAGGCCACGGCGACGTGTCCGCAGGCCAGGCTGCGCACGCCGGGCGGCACCAGCAGTACCGGCCGGCCCGCTTCCAGCATCACGTATTCCGGGGTCTGCGCCACCAGCACGGGCAGCGATTCCAGCCCCGGCAGCCGGGCCAGCACGATCAGGTCGGCCAGCCGCCCTTCCCGGGCCAGCGCCCAGCCCGGATCTTCCTCGATCAGGCGATGCGTGCAGCTCACCTCCGGCGCGGCCTCCTGCATGACGCGGTGGAACTCGGCGCTGGCGGCCGCCCCTTGCGCCAGCAACTGGCGCCGGGCCAGCTCGGCATAGCGGCCGGCGTCGTCGCCGGCGCCGCGCAAGGGCTCGAGCCGCATGCCGGTCGCGGTCACGCCGGTGACGCTGGCGCCGCTGTGCCGCGCCAGCCCGGCCGCCAGGCGCACCCGGTCGGCGCAGCCCGTATCCGGGCCAAGTTCGACCAGCAGGGTCTTGTATTCCATGATGTCTGGGGCTCCGGGCACGGTCAGCGGTGGATTGGGCGGCGGCGGGGGCCTGCGCACGATGCCGCGGTGCCGCCGCGCCGCAATTATGCCAAGCCCGGGCGCGCCGTGGCAGCCCCCGGCCGGGGCGGCGGGCGAGCGCCGAAAAAATAACTTCAGAATCCGCGCCGGGCTGCCGATAGCAATGCCAGAGCCGAGTCATTGGCCCGCGAGGCCCCGCCGGGGCGGGCAAGCATCATCGGTCGTTAGCGACGTTTACCTCACTCATGCCAGACAGAGACAAAGCGCTCAGCATAGCCGACCCCCATCAGCTATTTCGCAACTCGCTCGAACAGGCCACCGATGCCGTCTTCGTGCTGAACGCGGACGGCCAGGTGATCTTCCTGAATGCGGCGGCGCAGGCGCTGTGCGGCGCCAGCCGGGCGGAGGTGATCGGCCTGCATGTCGATACGCTGGTGCAGCGGCTGCCCGATGGCGGCCACGCCACTCCGGAGGCCTGCCCGCAGCCCGGGCGCGGAAACGACGAGCGCGACGAGCGCGACGGGCGCGGCGACCGGCTGCCGGCGGTGCAGGTGCTGCGCGCCGACGGCGGGAAGCGCTTCGGTTTCCTGGCGGAATCGGCCACCACGCTGGGCGACCTCACGCTGCGCACGCTGCTGGTCAAGCTGTCCGACGCGGCCGGGCCGTGCCGCGACGACCACCCGCTGCTGGCGGTGATCGCCGACGAGATCGACAGCGCGGTGCTGGTGGTGGATGCCGACTGGCGCATCGTCTACGTCAACGCGGGCCTGACGCGCATGCTGGGCTACGCGCCCGAGGACATGGTCGGGCGCACGCCCTGCGACGTGCTGGCCGGCGAGTTCACCGACCTCGCCGCCCTGCGGCGCCTGCAGGCGCCGCACCCCGCGCCGCTGGTGGAACGCCACGAGGCGCTGATCTATGCGCGCGGCGGCAGCCCGCTGTGGGTCTCGGCCACCGTGCGGCACCTGGCCAGCACGGGCGGAGGCCACCATCACGGCATCGTCATCCTGTCCGACATCACCCAGAAGAAGACCTACGAGCTGCTCCAGCGCAAGGTGCTGCACGCGATGGTGATGGAGCAGCCGCTGCCGGCGGTGATGGAGCTGATCTGCCAGGAAGTGCAGCGCGTGGCGCCCTCGGTCATCGCCAGCGTGCTGCGCGTGGACGCCGAGCGGCGCCTGCGCCCGCTGGCCGCGCCGGCCCTGCCGCCCGAATATTCGGCCATGCTCGACGGCCTGCCGGTCGGGCCCACGGTAGGCTCCTGCGGCACCGCCGCCTGGCTGGGCGAGCCGGTGGTGGTGAGCGACATCGCCGCCGATCCGCGCTGGGCGGACTACCGCCACCTGGCGCTGCCGCTGGGCCTGGCGGCCTGCTGGTCATACCCGATCAAGGCCGGCGACGGCCGCGTGCTCGCCACGCTGGCCTTCTATTTCCGCCGCGTGTGCGAGCCCGACGCCTTCCACCAGCAACTGGTGGAGGTATGCGCCTCGCTGTGCAAGCTGGCCTTCGAGCGCGACGACGCCGCCGAGCGCATCCAGCAGCTCGACCAGTACGATTCCCTCACCGGCCTGCCCAACCGCAGCCTGCTGCAGCGCCAGGCCGGCAAGCTGCTGCTGGCGGCGCGCCAGGCCGGCGCCGCGCTGAGCGTGCTGTTCGTCGACCTGGACCGCTTCAAGTACATCAACGACTCGCTCGGCCACAGCGGCGGCGACAAGATGCTGCGCGAGGTGGCCAAGCGCCTGATCGCCCATGCCGGCGAAAGCGCGCTGGTGGCGCGCCTGTCGGGCGACGAGTTCGCGCTGGTGCTGCCCGGCTCCGACCGCACCCGCACCATCGCCGCCGGCCAGCGCCTGCTGGCGGCCATGCGCCAGCCGCTGCGCATCGACCACGCCAGCATCGCGCCCTCGGCCAGCATCGGCATCAGCCTGTTCCCGTCGGACGGCGACACGCTGGACTACCTGCTGCACTGCGCCGAGATGGCCATGTACGACGCCAAGGCGGCCGGGCGCAACCTGTTCCGCTTCTTCAGCATCGAGATGAACTGGGCCGCGCAGGAGCGGCTGGCGCTGGAGTCCGCGCTGCGCGACGCGCTGCTCAACGAGGAGCTCCACCTCAATTTCCAGCCGCAGGTGTTCCTGCGCGACGGGCGCCTGTACGGGCTGGAAGTGCTTGTGCGCTGGCATCATCCGCATTTCGGCAAGGTGCCGCCGGACCGCTTCGTGCCGCTGGCCGAGGACGCCGGGCTGATCGGCACGCTGGACCGCTGGGTGCTGGAGCGCTCGTGCGCGCAACTGGCCGCGTGGCGCCGCGAGGGCATCCCTGTGCCGACCATTTCCGTCAATATCTCGCCGGCCAGCTTCCGCGACCCGGCGCTGGCCACCCACGTGGCCGAGACGCTCGCGCGCCACGGCCTGCCCGCCCACGCGCTGGTGCTGGAGATGACCGAAGGCCTGCTGATGGAAGACGATGCCGGCATCGCCGCCACCGTCGCCGCCATCCACGCGCAGGGCGTGCGCCTGTCGATGGACGACTTCGGCACCGGCTATTCGAGCCTGGGTTACCTGCGCCAGTTGCCGGTGCACCAGCTCAAGCTCGACAAGAGCTTCGTGATCGACCTGGAAAGCGACGCCGCCGCGCGCGAGCTGGCCAGCGCCGTGATCCGCATCGGCGACAGCCTGAAGCTCGCGGTGGTGGCCGAAGGCGTGGAAAACGAGGCGCAGCGCCAGTTCCTGCTCTCGCAGGGCTGCCACATGGGCCAGGGCTACCTGTTCTCGCGCCCGCTGGACGCCGACGCCGCGGCGCAATGGATGAAGTCGCGGCGCCCGCCCGAGCGCGCGGCGCCGCTGCCCAACCACTCGCTGCGGTAAGCCCGCCGCCGCCGCGGCAGGCGCGGCGGCGGCCATCACGACAGCATCACGACGGCATCACGACGCCCGCAGCACCTCGGCCAGCGTGCCGAACAGGGTGTCGATCTGCGCCGGCTCGATCACCAGCGGCGGCGACAGCACCATGGTGTCGCCCGAGGCGCGGATCAGGCAGTCCTTCTCCAGGCAGGCCAGGTGCGCGGCATAGCCGCGCTGGCCGGGCTGGCCCGGCAGCGGCTCCAGCTCGATGGCCGCCAGCAGCCCGATGTTGCGCACGTCCGCCACATGCGGCAGGCCCCTGAGGCCGTGCGCCGCGTCGGCCCAGCGCTCCGACAGTTCGCCGGCGCGCAAAAACAGGCCCTCGCGCCGATAGATGTCCAGCGCCGCCAGCCCGGCCGCGCAAGCCATCGGGTGGCCCGAATAGGTATAGCCGTGCGGCAGCTCGATGCTGCCCGGCGCGCCCTGCATGAAGGCCTCGTACACATGGCTGCGCACCAGCGTCGCGCCCATCGGCACCGCGCCGTTGGTCAGGCCCTTGGCGCTGGTCATCAGGTCCGGCACCACGCCGAAGGCCTGCGAGGCGAACGGCGCCCCCACGCGGCCGAAGCCGGAAATCACCTCGTCGAAGATCAGCAGGATGCCGTGCTTGTCGCAGATCTCGCGCAGGCGCTGCAGGTAGCCCACCGGCGGCACCAGCACGCCGGTGGAGCCCGATACCGGCTCGACGATCACGGCGGCGATGGTGGACGCGTCGTGCAGCGCGACGATGCGCTCCAGTTCGTCGGCCAGGTGCGCGCCCCAGGCCGGCTGGCCGCGCGAGAACGCCATCGCCTCGCGGTTGTAGGTGTGCGGCAGGTGGTCCACCCACGGCAGCAGGTTGCCGAACGGCTTGCGATGGCCGGCGATGCCCGACACCGAGAGCCCGCCGAAACCCACGCCGTGATAGGCGCGCTCGCGCCCGATCAGGCGCACCCGCTGCGGCTCGCCGCGCGCGCGGTGATAGGCCAGCGCGATCTTGAGCGCCGAGTCCACCGCCTCCGATCCGGAATTGGAGAAGAACACGTTGGACAAGCCGGCCGGCGCCTCGGCCACCAGCGCCTCGGCAAACTCGAAGGCCAGCGGATGGCTCATCTGGAACGACGGAGCGTAGTCCAGCTCGTAGGCCGTGCGCGCGATGGCCTCGACGATTTCCGGGCGGCGGTGCCCGGCATTGACGCACCACAGCCCGGCCATGCCGTCCAGCACGCGGCTGCCGTCGGGGCGGATGTAGTACATGCCGTCCGCGCCGGAGAACATCTGCGGCCGCGGCTGCTGCTTGAAGCGGCGGTTGGACGTGAACGGCATCCAGTACGCGGCCATCGAGGCGGAGGTGGCGGAGGTGGCGTCGGAAGTAGTGTCGGAATCGGGCAATACGCTGTGGGCGGTCATGGCGGGGCTCGTCGAAGTGACATCGGAGTGGAACAGGCTGCCAGCCATTTTGTACTAAATAATAATAAAGTGCAATTCAGAGGAAAAACAGTCCATGCGCAAGCCGCGCGCGCAGCCGTGCCGCGTCCGCGCGCCCGGCCGCGTATCGCGAGGTATTCGGAAGAGAGGCCGCCGCCCGGACGGCTCAGTTGCTGTGGTCGCGCGCGCTCAGCAGGTGCCGGCGCATCAGCGCCGCCGCCCACTCGCGGTCTCCGAGCTCCAGCGCGTCGAGGATCTGCAGGTGCTCGCGGCAGGCTTCGAGAAGGTCGATCTCGCGGTAGAACGCCGCATGCTCCTCCAGCCGGCGCAGCTGGGTCTGCTGCTGCACCGCCTGCAGGACGAAGCGGTTGCCGGAAAAGCGCGCCAGCATCTCGTGAAAGGACGTGTTCAGCGCGAAGAACCCGGCCGGCGACAAGCTTGCGCCGCCGTCCCGGATAACCTGCTCGTAGGCCTTGCGGCAGCGCTCGATCTGCGCCTTGTCGGCCACGAAGGTGGGCTCCAGCAACGCGCCGCATTCCACGATCATGCGGAAACGGTAGCTTTCGGCCAGCGCCTGCGGCGTCTCCAGCGACGGCAGGAAGCGCCAGCCGTGGCCGGGGCGCTTCTCGATCAGGCCGTCCGCCGCCATGCGCGTGAGGGTCTTGGCCAGCAGGCTGCGCGAGACCGGATAGGCGCGCAGCAGCTCCTTCTCGGTCAGCGTGTCGGGCAGTTGCTTGCGGGCGCGGCCGTCCACCAGCTGGCGGTACAGCTCGTCGCCGCCCACGCCGGACTCGCCGAAGTCCGGCACCCCGGCGCCGGGCGCCGGCGCCTCGACGAAATAGCCGCTGTTGGCGCGGTAGCTGATCAGGCCGTGCCCGGCCAGCAGCCGCAGCGCCGCGCGCACCGGCGTGCGCGATACCTCGAACCGGCCGGCCAGGGTTTCCTCGGCGAGATGCGCGCCGGGCTCCAGTTCGCCTTCGACCACCTGCCGCGCGATGCGGCGCGCAAGGTCGATCTGCAGCGGCGAAGCCGGTTTGCTGGAAGCTGGCATGGGCAGTGGGGTCCGTGGGTTCACTACAAATTGAATATTAAACCGTTTAAATACAATGCCGTCTCACCGCGTCCCAGGCCGCTTTTCCAGCAGCGGCTGGCTCACGCCCTGCACGCCCACCAGGCCGAGCACGGTGGCCAGCCCGATCTGCGCGCCTTCCCAGGCATTGGCCGGGTCGTACCATTCGTCGCGCGCGTGGAAGCCGCCGGTCTTGCCGCCGCTGCCGATGATGATGGCCGGGATGCCGAGCGACATCGGCACGTTGGCGTCGGTGCTGCCGCCGCGCAGGCTGGGCTTGCCCTTGCCATGGCCGCCGATGGCGCGCACCGCGGCCTGCACGATGACCGCGTCGGGCGGCGTCTGCCCGGCCGGGCGGTCGCCGATCTGGCGGGCCTGCCAGGTGATCCGGTTGCTGGCGCCGGCCGGCTGCCAGCGCTGGTTTTCCTCGGCCACGCCGGCCTCGATCGCGGCCATGATCTGCTTCTCGGTTTCCAGCAGCGACGGCGTGGCGTTGGAGCGGATGTCCACGGCCATGCGCGCGTCGCCGGCAATCGCGTTGACCGAGGTGCCGCCGCCCACCGTGCCCACGGTGAAGGTGGTCTTGGGGTCGGCGGGCGGGCGCACGTCGCCCACCTTGGCGATCGCGCGGCCCATCGCGTGGATCGCGCTGGGCAGGCCGAAGGCGCCGAAGCTGTGGCCGCCCGGGCCGCGGAAGGTGACTTCATAGCGATGGCTGCCGGTGCCCAGCGAAAGCACGCGGTCGCTCTCGCCGGGCTCCAGCCCGACCATGCCGTCGATGTCCGGGTGGTCGCGGAACACCGCCTTCATGCCGCGCAGGTTGCCCAGTTCCTCCTCGCCCACGTTGCCGACGAAGACCAGGTCGCCGACCGTGTTCACCTTGTTGTCCTCGAGCACCTTCAGCCACGACAGCAGCACGGCCAGGCCGCGCGTGTCGTCGGAAATGCCGGGCGCGTACAGGCGGCCGTCGCGCGGCTTCACGGTGACGTCGGTGCCTTCGGGGAACACCGTGTCCAGGTGCGCGGAGATCAGCAGCCGGGGCCCGTTGCCGCTGCCCTTGCGGATGCCGATGGCGTTGCCCTCGGCGTCGATATGCGCGTCGCTCAGCCCGAGCGCCTTGAGGCGGCCGGCGAAGTACTCGGCGCGGGCGCGCTCCTTGAACGGCGGCGCGGGGATCTCGGTCATCGCCTTGAGATCGCCCAGCGAGCGCGCGTCGTCCGCCTTCACGGCGGCCTGCAGCGCCTTGAACAGCGGCGCGGCTTCGAGGCTGGCGTAGGCGCGGTCCACCGCGGGCGATACCGCCGGGACCGGAATGGTCTGGGCGACGGCCGGGGCGGCAAGCGCGAGCGCGGCCAGCAGCAACGGCAGGGAACGCACGGCGACGGCAGCGGATTGGGGGCGTGCAGGCATGGCGGGGGCAGTGGCTCCGTGGGTGGATGGCGCGAGGGACAAACCGGGCAAGCCGGGCAAACCGCCATTCTGCCAGCCCCCGGCATGGCATGGCACATCGCGCACGCAGGCCGTCTTGCCGAGCGCGGCGCCGCGTGGATTACCATTCCATCCATAGCACCCTGCTCCAAACGGCCCCCGCCCACGGAATTCGTCGCCATGCCCATCCCTTACCTGCGCAGCCTAGCCGGCCGCCAGCGTAGTCCGCAAGCCAACCGGCAGCTCGCCTGCTACCTCAGCTTCGTCGCCGGCGCCGCCAATGCCGGCGGTTATCTCGCGGTCCAGCAATACACCTCGCACATGAGCGGCATCGTCTCGGCGATGGCCGACCACCTCGCGCTCGGCGAGGCGGGCCTGCTGCTCGAAGGCCTGGGCGCGCTGCTGTCCTTCCTGGCCGGCGCCGCCACCTCGGCGGTGCTGATCAACTGGGCCCGGCGCGAGGACCTGCACAGCGAATACGCGCTGCCGCTGCTGCTGGAGGCCGTGCTGCTGCTGTGCTTCGGCCTGATGGGCGGCAACCTGGAGATGCACCGCTGGGCGCTCGGCACCGCCACGGTGATCGTGCTGTGTTTCATCATGGGCCTGCAGAACGCCATGATCACCAAGGTCTCCAACGCCGAGATCCGCACCACCCACGTCACCGGCATGGTCACCGACATCGGCATCGAGCTCGGCAAGCTGTTCTACTGGAACGCCACCGGCGCCGTGGCCGGCAAGCCGGTGGTGCTGGCCAACCGCTCGCGGCTGCGCACGCTGGCCACGCTGGTGGGGCTGTTCTTCGGCGGCGGCGTGGTCGGCGCGCTGGGCTTCAAGCACATGGGCTTCAGCGCCACGCTGGTGCTGGCGGCGCTGCTGCTGGCGCTGGCGGTGGTGCCGGTGGCCGACGACGTGCGCGGCCACCTGCTGCGGATAGCGGTGCGCTGCCGCGCCTGGGCGCGCGAGGTGCTGCGCGACGTGCATGCGCTGTGGCTGGCCGCGCGCGACCCGCGCACGCCGTGGTACGCCAAGGCCGTGGCGCTGCTGGTGGCGGGCTACGCGCTGTCGCCGATCGACCTGATCCCGGACTTCATCCCGGTGCTGGGCTACCTCGACGACGTGGTGCTGGTGCCGCTGGGCGTGCTGCTGGCGGTGCGGATGGTGCCGCCAGCGCTGATGCGCGAATATCGCGCGGCGGCCGTGGCGGCCGCGCAACGCCCGCGCAGCCGGACCGCCGCGGTGGTGATCGTGATGTTGTGGATTTGCATCGCCGCGCTGTCGGCCACGCTGCTTGCCCGCCACTTCGGGCGGCCATGATGTGACGGCCCCCAGGCCCGGAGCGGAAAAGGTGGGCGCGGACACATTGCCTTGCATTCGGGCGCCCGGCCGCTCACTACACTCGAATCATCGAGCGGCACGAGCCGCCCCTCCCGAGCCAGCAACGCATCATGCAGCAAGACATCGACGTCCCCACCGTGACCTGCCTGCAGGGCCTGCGCGATCTGGCGGCCCTGCTGACCGCCGGGTCCCTGCTCCAGCGCGCGACCCTGCAGGTCATCGCCGAGTACGAGCGCGAAGCCCGCAGTTCCGAGGACCGCTACTCCGCCCTGCGCCACTGCTGGGACTGACCCGGCCTCAATGCTTGCAGGCCAGCGGCGAGCGCGTGCCGCCGTCGCGCGCCAGCGGCAGGATGGTCGGCGCCAGCGACTTCAGCAACTGCACCGACAAGGCGCTGGTGAAGGCGTAGCGCGCCGCGTACGGTTCCTGCACGTAGGCGGTGACGTTGCCGAAGTAGCGCTCGCCGAGGAAGAACACGAAGGTGGCCGAGCGGCTGACCACGCGCGATGAAATCAGCCGGCCGCCGGGGCCGTAGACTTCGTAGCGGTGGTCGCCGGTGCCGGTCTTGCCGCCGGCCACGATGCCGCTGCCCGCCAGCACCGCCTTGAGCGAGCCGGCCGTGCCCGCCTCCACCACCCCCACCAGCGCGGCGCGCACCACCTGCGCCAGATCCTCGCTCAGCAGCCGCTTGCCCTGCATGTCCAGGCCGAATGCCGTGGCATACGGCGTGCCTTCGGCGAAATCCAGGCTGCGCAGCGCGGTGGCCTGCTGGCGCACGCCGTTGTTCTGGATGATGCCGACCAGCTCGGCCAGCGCCGCCGGGCGGTCGCCGGCAGCGCCGATGGCCGAGGCATAGGACGGCGTGATGGCGCTGAACGGATAGCCCAGCCGCTGCCAGCGCCGCGCGATCTCGCCGAAGGCCTGGCGCTCCAGCTGGCCGCGGATGCGGCGGGTCTGGCCGCCCGGGTTGCGGGACTTGAACAGCCACGCGTAGACCTCCTGGCGCTGCGCGGTACTGTCGCGCAGCACTTCGTCCAGGCTGGCGTCGGGATGCTGGCGCAGGTAGTCCAGCAGCCACAGCTCCAGCGGATGCACGCGCGCCAGGTAGCCGCGGTCGTTCAGGTTGAAGCTGCGCGGGCCGTACTTGTTGTACATCTTGGCCAGCGCCTCGTCGGTCAGCGGCGCCTTGGCGATCTTCGGCAGCGTGGCGCGCATGGTCTTGCCGAACTGCTCCAGGTCCATGTCGGGCTCGATGCTGCGCAGCGTGACCGCCAGCCCGACCTGGCTGAAGCGGCGGTTCTCCAGCGCGCGCCTGAAGCGCTCCGGCCAGGTCTTGCCGCGGTACTTGCCGTAGAAGGCGCGCAGGTAGTCGCTGCCCTCCTTGTCGGCGAAGCGCACCAGGTAGGCGTGGCGCTGCGGCGCGGCCGGGTTGTTGAGCCATTCGTCGGCGTCCGGGTGCAGCCGGTAGGTTTCATAGCGCACGATATCGCGCATCAGGCGCACGAACACCAGGTTGACCGAATGCTCGAAGGCTTCGCGCACCGGCATGATCTTCAGGTTTTCCCAGCGCTCGAAGTTGGTGAAGGTCTGCAGGCCGCCGCCGGTGAAGAAGGCCTCGCCCGCGCCGCCGGAATACTTGCGCAGCATGGCGGCCTCCAGCATGGCGCGCAGGCTCTTGTCGGGCTGCGTCAGCAGGTAGTTCTGCGCCCACAGGCTGAGCGCATCGAGCTTGGCCGGCCTGACCTCCTTGAGCTGCGCCGGGGTCATGGCGGAAAACTTCTCGTGCAGCTCGGAGAGGATCTCCAGGTAGGTCACCAGCGTGCGCAGCTTGGCGGTGGAGCCCAGGTTGAGGCGCGCGCCGCGGTTGAGGTCGAACGGCAGGTCGAGGTTGTCGGACTGCACGCGCAGCAGGTTGGCGCCGCCGATGCGCTCGTACAGCGTGAAGCTGATCGCCAGGCGGCCGGGGTCGTCGCCGTCGCGCAGCAGGTTGCGGCCGTACAGCCCGGTGGCGCGCGCGCCCTCGCGCGTGCCGGCCTTGAGCAGGGCGTCGGTGACCACGCGCTGCAAGGCGGTGTTGATGGTGCTGTGGGCGGTCAGGTCGAGGCGGTCCAGCTCGTAGCTGCTGTCCAGGCCGAGGTAGCGCAGCAGGTCCGTGCGCACGCCGCTGATGGCCTTGCGCGAGACGAAGGAAATCTCCGGGCGGTCCTGCGCGCCGGCATCCGCGCTGCCCAGCCTGAGCGGCTGGGCCAGCGCGGCGTCGCGCAGCCACGGCGGAATGGCGCCGGCGGCGGACAGCAGGCGGATATAGCTGTCGGTCAGCGCCGCCAGCGTGGCCGCGTCGCGCCGCAGGAAATGCGACGGCCCGCGCTGCGCGATGATCAGCGACAGCGCCTCCTTGAACACGCGCGCCTGCCGCTCGCCCTGCGCGCCCGGCAGCGGCCCGCTGTCCGGCCCCGGCCCCGTGCCGGCGGCGGCCAGCAGGCGGTTGGCCTCGTCGAAATCCTGCCCGTACCAGGCCCACAGCCCGTCGCCGAGGCCGTTGATCTCGCCCAGGCCGGGGCGCGCCGACAGCGGCACGGTGTTCAGGTAGTCCAGCAGGATGCGCTGGCGCGCGCCGATGGTGTCCGGCCCGTCGAGGTAGGCCCGCATGGACGCGCTCGCCATCTGCCTGAGCTTCTCGCGCGGCGAGCCGGTGCGCCCGGCGCGCGAATGGCGGTATTTCTCGATCTGCGTGGCCAGCGTGCTGCCGCCGGGGGCGTCGTGGCGGTCGTTGAACAGGCGCACGCCCTGGTCCATCGCCGCGCGCGTGAAGCGGCGCACGTCGAGCGCGGGGTTGCGGGTGGGGAACTCGGGGTCGAGCAGGTCGCGGTTCTCGATATAGAGCAAGGCGTTCACCAGCACCGTCGGGATGTCCTTGAAGCTGGCGTAGGCGCGCCGCGGCGCGGGAACCGTGCCGAAAGGCTGGTCGTTGCAGTCGAGCAGGGCCAGGCCGGCCTGGGTCTTCTCGCGGTAGGGCGCGAACAGGCCGGCGTCGGTGAGCTCCAGCAGGCGGTCGGACCAGCGCGCCTGGCGCTCGCGCCGGTAGCCGCGCGCTTCCAGCAGCTCGGTGAACTGCGGCAGGCGGCTGTAGCCGAAGCGCAGGTCGTACGGGCCGTCGTCGGGAAAGCGGATGCGGTCGCTGGGCCCGGCCGCGTCCGCGTAGGACACGCCCTTGACGCGCGCGGAGAAATAGCGGGCCTGCAGGCGCGAGGTGGCCAGCTCCTCGGCCACCACCGCGTACAGGACGTACGCGCCCCCCACCAGCAGGGCCAGTATCACGAGCCTGGGCCAGAGACGTCGTCGCACGATTCAGGTCCGCTTTCAGGTCCGTCTTGCAAGGAAACCGGGGAATGCCCGGCACGTCGGCCAGCACTGGCCGCCTGCTGGCAACGATGGCACCGATCGGGGCGCCTGCGTCACAACGTATACCCTAGACCAATGGGGCCTAACGCACAAAGTGCGCGTGCAGCATCATGGCATCCCGCGCGGCGCGGGATGCCCGGGCAGGCCGGCCGCTAGACGCGGAACGCGGCGATGGCCAGGTTGAGCTGGCGCGCCTGCTCTTCCATCGAGGCGGCCGCGGCAGCCGCCTCCTCCACCAGCGCGGCGTTCTGCTGCGTGGCCTCGTCCATCGAGGTCACCGCGCGGTTGACCTGCTCGATGCCGCTGCTCTGCTCGACCGAGGCGGCGGCGATCTCGCTCATGATGTCGGTCACGCGGCGGATCGCGGTCACCACCTCTTCCATGGTGGTGGCGGCGCGGCTGGCCAGGCCGTTGCCGGTGGCCACGTGCGCCAGCGAGGTCTCGATCATCGACTTGATCTCGCGCGCGGCATTGGCGCTGCGCTGCGCCAGGCTGCGCACCTCGCCGGCCACCACCGCGAAGCCGCGGCCCTGCTCGCCGGCGCGGGCCGCCTCCACCGCGGCGTTGAGCGCCAGGATATTGGTCTGGAAGGCGATGCCGTCGACCACGCCGATGATCTCCGCCACGGTCTTGGCGGCCGTACTGATGTCGCCCATGGTGGACATCACCTCGCCCACCACGGTACCGCCCTGCTGCGCCACTTCCACCGCGCTGACTGCCAGCTGGCTGGCCTGGCGCGCATTGTCGGCGTTCTGGCGCACGGTGGAGGTCATCTGTTCCATGCTGGCCGCGGTTTCCTGCAGCGAGGCGGCCTGCGCCTCGGTGCGGCCGGACAGGTCGGCGTTGCCGGCGGCGATCTGCCGGGTGGCCGCGGTGATGGCGTCCGAGCCCTGCCGCACGCGCCCCACGGTGCCGGCCAGGCTGGCCTGCATGCGGCCCAGGCCCTCGATCAGGCGGCCCATTTCGTCCTTGCGGCCGGCCGGCACGGACTGGCTGAGGTCGCCCTCGGCGATGCGGTTGAACTGCGCCAGGGCCAGTTCCAGCGGCCCCACGATGGCGCGCAGCAACTGCACCGCGCATGCCACCGACACCAGCAGCGCCAGCACCAGCGCGGCGATCAGGCCGTCGCGGAAGCGGTGGTAGGCCACCTGCGAGGCCTCGAAATTGCCCGTGGCGAGCTGCATCTGCAGCTTGCCCAGCTTCAGGCCGGTGTCGTTGGCGTCGCGGAACAGGCGCGAGAGCTTCTTTTCCATGATCTGGTCCGCCAGCGCCCGGTCCTTGGCCCGCAAGGCGGCGATGATGGCGGCGATGCCGTCGCGGCTGGCGGCTTCGCGCTTGGCGGCCACTTCCCGGGCCAGCTGGTCTTCCTCGTTGTCGCGCGGCAGCGCCATGAAGCGTTTCCAGGCTTCGTCGGAGCGCTGCATCAGTTCTTCGGTGCGGCGCAGCAAGCCATCGAACTCGGCATTGTCGGGATAGAGCATGGCGCGGTCCAGCGCGGTGCGCGCGCGGGTCATGCTGAGGTCGGCCTCGCCCAGCGCCAGCGCCGAGGCAAGCTGGTTGGAATAGGTGGAATCGTGTGCCTGGTTGGCCGCGCGCAGCCCGAGCAGCGCGGCAATGCCGACGCCCAGCGCCAGCAAGAACAACAGCGAAATGGCGGCAATCAGCCGCGCACGGATGGTCAGGCTCGGGAACATGAGATGGGCTCGCAGGACGGGCGCGGGATGCGCCGGGACGGAAAACCGTTCTATCGGTGCAGCGCAACATTTCCTTGAGACCGTCACAAAACATTCATACTTACCCGTCACATGGGTGCCGTTCTGTGCCCTTCCCCCGTCCGCATTTGATCTCGCTCAATATCCGGCGCCGCGCGCGTCAAGTCCCGGCGGGGCCGTCCGTTAGCGTAGGCATCCCAATTCCGAGACTGCCGCGAAGATGAAAAACCTGAGCGTACGCACTGCCCTGCTGGCCATCCTGGTGACTTTTGCATTGATGATCGTGTTCGGCGCGGTGGTCGGCGTGTTCGCGCTCGGCGCCGCCAACCAGGCCACGGTGCGCGTGCAGCAATTCTCGGCCAGCACCCTGCTGCTCAACGATGCCTACAAGGACATGACCCGGGCCCGGGCCGCGCTGTCGCGCGCCTACGCGTCCGCGCGCGAAGGCGGCGGCGTCAATGCCGAAGCGCTGGCGTCGGCCGCCAAGTCGCTGGGCAGCGCGGCGCAGCGGATGCAGCGATTTGCCGCGGCCCCGGCGCAAGACGGCGAGACGGACGGCGAGCGCCGCCGGCTCGCCGAGGCCGCGCAGCGGCACGCCGGCGCCGTCGAGCGCGCCGCGGCGGCGCTGCGCGCGGGCGACCCCGCCGCCTATGCGGCGCTCAACGACCAGGACATCACCCGCTCCGGCGCGGACTTTTCCGCCTTGCTGGAACGCTTCCAGCAGGAGGCCAGCGATCGCTCGCTGCAGGAAACCGAGACCAGCAGCGCGCGCTACCGCCTGGTGGTCAAGCTGGTGGCGGTGGGCATCGGCGCCGCGCTGGCGCTGATCGTGGCCGTGCACCTGGGCCTGCGCACCTTCGTGGTGGCGCCGCTGGCCGCCGCCGCCGAGCATCTCGACCGCGTGGCCGAGGGCGACCTGACCCAGCGCGCCGAAGCCGCCAGCGGCAACGAAGTCGGCCGCGTGCTGGGCGCGGTGGCGCGCATGCAGGCCGCGCTCACGCGCACGGTCAGCCAGGTGCGCGCCAGCTCGGACTCGGTCAATATCGGCGCGCGCGAGATCGCCGCCGGCAATGCCGACCTGTCCGGCCGCACCGAGCAGCAGTCCGCCTCGCTCGAGCAGACCGCGGCCAGCATGGAGCAGCTCACCTCCACCGTCGGCAACAACACCGAGAGCGCGCGCCAGGCCAGCGAGCTGGCCGCCGAAGCGGCCCGGCTGGCCACCCGCGGCGGCGACGACGTGCGCGGCGTGGTGCAAACCATGGGCGACATCAGCAGCAGCTCGCAGCGCATCGCCGACATCATCGGGGTGATCGACGGCATCGCCTTCCAGACCAACATCCTGGCGCTCAACGCCGCGGTGGAAGCGGCCCGCGCCGGCGAGACCGGCCGCGGCTTCGCCGTGGTGGCGGGCGAGGTGCGCGCGCTGGCGCAGCGCAGCGCGCAGGCCGCGCGCGAGATCAAGAACCTGATCGACGACTCGGCCGGCAAGGTCGCCGCCGGCAACGCGCTGGTGGCGCAGGCCGGCCACACCATGAACGAGGCGGTCGAGGCCGTGCAGCGCGTGGCCCGCATCGTGGAGGATATCTCGGCCGCCTCGCTAGAGCAGAGCGCCGGCATCGTCCAGGTCAGCCGCGCGGTGACGCAGATGGAAGAAGTCACCCAGCAGAACGCGGCGCTGGTCGAGCAGGCCGCGGCCGCGGCCGGCTCGCTGGAGACGCAGGCGCGGCAGCTCGCCGAGGCGGTGGGCGCGTTCCGGCTGGCGCCGGCGTCCTGAGCGCCACGCCGGCCGCGCCACCCGCCCGGCTACGCCCCCAGCCCGCGCTGCAAGGTGGTCTTGAGCATCGAGAACACCTGGCGCGCCACCGGGTTGGCCGCGTTGGGCCGCGCCCACAGGTAATAGGTCACGTCCGGCAGGCGCGGCAGGCCGTCCTTGTCGCCCAGCACGCGCATGTCGGCGCCGAGCAGGTCGATGCTGCGCGCGGTGATGCCCAGCCCGGCGCGGATCGCCGCCTTGATGCCGATCAGGCTCGGCGCCAGGTAGGCCGCGCGCCACGGCACGCCGGCCTCCTTGAGCGCTTCCAGCGCCAGCCGGCGGAACAGGCTGGGCTCGTCGGCCAGGATCAGCGGCACGGCGCTGCCCGCCTCGTAGGCAAAATCCGCCGCGCACACCCAGATGGTGGGCGAGGTGCGCAGCACCAGCCCGTCCAGGCTGCTGTCCTCGCGCGTGGAAACGGTCAGGTCGATCTCGCCGCGGCGCAGCGACTCCATCAGGAAAGGGCTGCGCCCCACGTGGATCTCCAGCCGCAGCGCCGGCGAAGCGCGCGCGATATGCGACAGCAGCGGCGGCAGGATGGTGTCGGCCACGTCGTGGGGCGCGCCGATGCGCAGCGAGCCGGTCAGGTCGCCCTCGCGCAGCACGCGCAGCGCCTCGTCGTTCAGGCTCAGCAGCTGGCGCGCGTATTCCACCAGCTTGTTGCCGTGCCGCGTGAGCTGCTTGCCGCGCCCTTGCCGCTCGAACAGCGGCAGCGCCACCTGTTCTTCGAGCCGCTGCATCTGCTGGGTCACCGCGGACTGCGTGCGGTGCAGGTGCTCGGCGGCGGCGCCGAAGGTACCGCGGTCGGCAATGGCGGCCAGCGTGCGCAGCAGGTCGAGGTCGAGATTACGCATCGGGATCAGGCATTCATTAGACTTGCTTAAGTGTTTTTATCGGCGATTAAGTGGTTCCGGACGGCCGGGTTCATTAAAGTGAAGCCAGACAACGCCAGCCAGCGCCCCGCAAACCCGAGAACCATAAGATCAAGCAAGGATTCTAGAGACATGTCGATCGCACAACAACGCCAGCAAGCCGTCGGAGACGCCATCCGTTCCATCAAGGACATCGTTGCCGCCGGCGGCGTCACCCGCACTTCGCTGGCCGCCGTGCTGGGCCAGGTCGAGCAGCTCGCGGCGCAGCCGCGGTTGTGGGCCGAGGGCGAGTTCGCGCCGCCCGAGGACGGCGAGCGCCAGGCGCGCTACCTGATCGCCGAGGACCCGGACCAGACCTTCGCGCTCTACCTGAACGTGATGCGGCCCGGCAAGCGCATCCCGCCGCACAACCACACCACCTGGGCCTGCGTGGCCGGCGTGGTGGGCACCGAGTTCAACGACGTCTACCTGCGCACCGACGACGGCAGCGAGCCCGGCGTGGGCACGCTGGCCCATTCGCACACGGTGGAGGTCGGGCCGGGCAGCGGCATCGCGCTGCTGCCCGACGACATCCATTCGGTGGAGATCCGCGGCGACAGCGTGATCCGCCACCTGCACATGTACGGCCGCGCGCTGGAAACCCTGACCGAGCGCCTGTCCTTCGACCTCGAGACCGGCCGCTGCCAGGTCATGAGCGTGGGCGTCAAGACCCGCCGCTGACCGGCGCGGGGGCTGGTGCCCGGCACCGGCCCGCCTTCCCCCGGGGCGCGCCCCGGCTTCCCGTTCGAATGCATCGCAGCTTGCCTCCCGCGCTTCGCGCGGCCAGGAGGCAGGCCCCCTTCTTGCCTGGATAAACCCGCATGCCCCAGCACTTCCACCCTCTGCCTGTCGATCCCGCCACGCTCAAGGCCTGGCTGCACGGCCACGAGGAAATCGCCCTGTTCGACGTCCGCGAGCACGGCCAGTATGGCGAAGGCCATCCCTTCCACGCCGTGCCGCTGCCGTACAGCCGGCTCGAACTCGAGATCGGCCGGCTGGCGCCCAACCCCGCGGCGCGCATCGTGCTGGCCGACGGCGGCGACGGCGTGGCGGCGCGCGCCGCGCAGGCGCTGGCCGGGCTCGGCTACGGCCATGTATTCGTGCTGGAGGGCGGCGTGCCGGGCTGGCAGGCCGCGGGCCACGCGCTGTTCGCCGGCGTCAACGTGCCCTCCAAGACCTTCGGCGAGCTGGCCGAGCACCACTACGGCACGCCGCGCGTGTCGGCGGCCGAGCTGGCCGCCATGCAGGCCGGCGAGCGCCCGCCGGTGGTGCTCGACGGACGTCCCGCGGCGGAATTCCGCAAGATGAACATCCCTGGCGCCATCTGTTGCCCCAACGGCGAGCTGGCCTACCGGCTGCGCGACCTCGTGCCCGATGCCGCCACGCCCATCGTCATCAACTGTGCCGGCCGCACGCGCAGCATCATCGGCGCCCAGACGCTGATCAACTTCGGCGTGCCCAACCCGGTGTTCGCGCTGGAAAACGGCACGCAGGGCTGGTACCTGAACGATTTCCCGCTGGAGCACGGCGGCACGCGGCGCTACCCGGACAACGCCGCGCCCGCCGGCCTGGAAGACGCCCGCGCCGCGGCGCGGGCGCTGGCCGGTCGCTTCGCGGTGCCGCACGCCGGCGCCGGCGAGGTGCGCGGCTGGCTGCGCGACCCCGCGCGCACCACCTTCCTGTGCGACGTGCGCACCCCCGAGGAATTCGCCGCCGGCTCCGTCCCGGGCGCGCAAAACACGCCCGGCGGACAACTGATCCAGGCCACCGACCAGTACGTGGGCGTGCGCCGCGCGCGGCTGGTGCTGATCGATGCCGACGGCGTGCGGGCCCCGGTGGTGGCAAGCTGGCTGCGCCAGATGGGACACGACGCGGTGGTGCTCGAAGGCGGGCTCGATGCCGCGCGGGCGGCCCGGCTCGCCGCGCCGCCGGGGCCGCGCGCGCCGGCCGGCGCGCCGGCGCGCATCGACGCGCGCGCCCTCGCCGCCGGACTGGCGGCCGGCCAGATGCTGGCGCTCGACGTGCGCCCCGGCATGGCGTTCCGCGCCGGCCACGTGCCCGGCAGCCGCTGGTCGATCCGCCCGGTGCTGGCGCGCGACCTGGCCGGCGTGCCCCGCGACACGCCACTGGTGCTGGTGGCCGACGAAGACGGCGTGGCCACACTCGCCGCGGCGGAACTGGCCGCGCTCGGCTACGGCGACATCCGCCTGCTCGACGGCGGCGCGCCGGCCTGGCAGGCGGCCGGCCTCGCGCTCGCCGCGGATGCCGCCGGCAGCATCCTGCCCGACGCGCGCTGCATCGACTTCCTGTTCTTCGTGCATGACCGGCACGACGGCAACAAGGAGGCCGCCCGCCGCTACCTGGCATGGGAGACCGGCCTGGTCGGCCAGCTCGACGAGCAGGAGCTGGCCACATTCCGCTTTGCCTGATTGGCCCGATTGGCCTGATTGGCCCGATTCGCCCGACTTACCCGCCTCGGACAGTGCCCCACCCCAAAGCAAAAAAGGAGGTCCCCATGTCTCGCCCCACGCAAGTCCTCGCCGGCGCGCTCGCGGCCATCGCCGCGTTGAGCGCCGTACTGTGCGCCGTACTGTGCGCCGGCCCCGCGGCGGCCCAGCCGCTCGCGCCCGTCGGCGGCTTTCCCGCGCAGCCGCTGCGCATCGTCTCGCCCTTTCCGGCCGGCGGCGGCAACGATGCCGTCACCCGCATCGTCGCCACGCACCTGGGCGAGGTGCTGGGGCAGGCCGCCGTGACCGACAACCGCGGCGGCGCCGGCGGCAATATCGGCACGCGCTTCGTGGCCGAGTCCAGGCCCGACGGCTACACGCTGCTGACCTCGCAGGTCTCGGTGATGGCGGTCAACCCGACGCTCTACAGCGCGCCCGGCTTCGACCCGGTGAAGAACTTCGCGCCGGTCACGCAGATCAATGCCGCGCCGCTGGCCATCGTGGTGGCCGCCGGCGCGCCGTGGCAGAGCTTCGCGGAACTGGCCGCGCAGGCCAGGGCCCAGCCGCAGAAGATCACCTTCGCCACGCCCGGCAACGGCACGCTCTCGCACCTGGTCGGCGTGGTGCTGGACAAGGACAGCGGCATCGCCCTGCAGCACGTGCCGTACAAGGGCGCGGGACCGGCCATCAACGACCTGCTGGGCCGCCAGGTCGACGTGCTGATCACCTCCACTTCTTCGGTGGCCAGCTTTATCCAGAGCGGCCGCATGCGCGCGCTGGCCGTCACCAGCCCGCGCCGGCTGGGCGTGTTCGCCAAAGTGCCGACGCTGGAAGAGCTCGGCTACCGCAACGCCCGCTTCGAGGACTGGTACGGCGTGTTCGCGCCGGCCGGCACCTCGCCCGAGCGCATCGCCCTGCTCAACCGCGCCATCGTGCAGGTGCTGCAGATGCCCGAGGTGGCGAGGCTCATCAACGAAGGCGGCAGCGACGTGGTGGCCAGCAAGCCCGAGGCGTTCGCGGCCCAGCTCAAGAGCGACATCGCGCGCTGGTCGCAGATCGTGAAGCTGTCCGGCGCGCGCGTGGACTAAGGCCAGCCGATGAAACACCGCCCCCTGACCCGGCTCGCGCATGGCGGCCGCCCCTCCGTGGTGGACGGCGGCCAGCCCGTCAACCCGCCGCTGGTGCGCGCCAGCACAGTGCTGTTCGATTCCACCGCGCAGATGCGCGAGATGCGCGGCCGGCGCGGCAGCGAGCGCCTGTTTACCTACGGCGCGCGCGGCACCCCGACCGCCTTCGCGCTGGAAGACATGGTCACCGAACTGGAAGGCGGCTACCGCACGCGCCTGTTCCCCACCGGGCTGGCCGCCGCCGCGATGACCCTGCTGGCCTGCCTGCGCCCGGGCGAGCACGTGCTGCTGCCCGACTGCGTCTATGAGCCGGTGCGCAAGCTGGCCACGGGCTTTCTTGCCCGGCATGGCATCGCCGCCAGCTTCTACGCCGGCGACGGGCACGACCTGCAAGCCCGCCTGCGGCCCGAAACCCGGCTGGTCTACGTGGAAACGCCGGGCTCGCTGGCCTACGAGATGTGCGACCTGCCCGCCATCGCCGCCATCGCCCACCGCCACGGCGCGCTGGTCGCCGCCGACAATACCTGGGGCTCCGGCCTGCTCTACCGCCCGCTGGCGCTCGGCGCCGACATCTCGCTGATGGCCGCCACCAAGTACCTGTCCGGCCATTCCGACGTGATGATGGGCACGGTCTGCACCACCGAGGCCGCGTGGCCGGCGCTGGCCGGCCTGGCCGACGCGTTCGGCATCGCGGTCAGTCCCGACGACGCCTACCTGGTCCAGCGCGGCATGCGCACGCTGGGCGCGCGCATGGCCCAGCACGAGCGCAGCGCGCTCGCCGTGGCGCGCTGGCTGCAGGCACGTTCCGAGGTGGCCGAAGTCTTCTGTCCCGCCCTGCCAGGCGACCCCGGCCACGCGCTGTGGCAGCGCGACTGCCACGGCACCAACGGCCTGCTGTCGTTCTCGCTGCGCGGCAGCGCGCCCGGCGCCGCGGAGCACTTCGTCGACAGCCTGGCGCTGTTCGGCATCGGCGCCTCGTGGGGCGGCTTCGAAAGCCTGGCCGTGCTCGCCGACATGCGCGGCGCGCGCAGCGTGACCGACTGGTCGGCGCGCGGACAGGTGGTGCGGCTGCATATCGGGCTGGAAGACAGCGGCGACCTGATCGCGGACCTCGCGCGGGGGTTCGAGGCGATGCGGCGGTTTGCGAGGAAAAGCGACGGAAGGGACGGAAGCGACGAAAGGGACGAAAGCGAGGGATGAGCCGGGCGCCCTTGTGCTAGCATTGCCTGCAACGCAAGCACAGGACAAGCCATGGCAACGCTGACCATCCGCAATATCGACGAGGCGCTCAAGGCACGCCTGCGCCTCGAAGCCGCCCAGCACGGGCGCTCGATGGAAGAAGAAGTGCGCGCCATCCTGCGGCAGGCGCTGAGCAAGCCGTATCGCACCGAGGGGCTCGGCAGCCGGATCCGCATGCATTTCGCGCACCTGTCCGACCCGGGCGTGGCGCTGCCTCCGCGCGACGAACCGCCGCGCGCGGCGGACCTGCCGGAATGATCGTCCTCGACACCAACGTGCTGTCGGAGCTCATGCGGGCGGAGCCGGACGCGGTGGTCGTCGCCTGGCTGGACCGTGCTTCCGAACAGGCATTCGCGGTGACGGCCATCACGGTCGCCGAGTTGCTGACAGGCATTGCCCTGCTTGCGGATGGACAGCGCAAAGCCGGCCTTTACGCGGCGGCGACCAATATGCTCGACGCCGAATTTACCGGCTCCGTGCTGCCGTTCGACGCGGAGGCCGCGGGCTGCCATGCGGAAATCGTCGCCATGCGCACCCGCGCCGGCCGCCCGATCAGCATGGCGGACGCGCAGATCGCGGCGATCTGCCTGCAACACGGCGCCGTGCTCGCCACCCGCAACGGCAAGGACTTCGGCGGCATCGGCCTGACCGTGGTCGACCCGTGGCACGACTGATATCCGGCCACGGAGGCCACCGGACCTCCCTGCCCACCTGCTTTTGCCCATGACCGACCACGCCGACGCCGTCTTCACGCCCCACGACCAGCAGCGCTTCTACGATCTCGTGGCCGCGCGCCGCGACATGCGCCATTTCATCGCCGGCGCGGCCGTCGACGAGGCCGTGCTGCTGCGCATGCTGCAGGCCGCGCATGCGGCGCCTTCGGTCGGCCTGATGCAGCCCTGGCGCTTTATCCGCATCGCCGATGCGGCCGTGCGGGCGGAGATCGCCGCGCTGGTCGAAGCCGAGCGGCAGCAGACCGCGCTGGCGCTGGGCGAGCGCGATGCCGAGTTCCTGCGGCTGAAGGTGGAAGGCGTGCGCGAATGCGCGGAGCTGCTGGTGGTGGCGCTGGCGCCCGACGACGGCACGGTGTTCGGCCGGCGCACCATGCCGCGCGAGATGGCGCTGTGCTCGGCGGCCTGCGCGATCCAGAACCTGTGGCTGGCGGCGCGCGCGGAAAACCTCGGCATGGGCTGGGTCTCGATGTTCGCGCCCGAGGCGCTGGCCGCGCTGCTGCGGATGCCGCCCGGCGCGCAGCCCGTCGCCATCCTGTGCCTGGGGCCGGTGGCGGCGTTCTATCCGGCGCCGATGCTGGAACTCGAGGACTGGCGCCACGGCCGGCCGCTGGCGGCGTTCGTGGCCACCGACGGCTGGGACACGCCGGCGTCCTGAGCCGCGCCTCACGGCGCCACGGAGGGCTCGCGCTTCATGGTGCGCAGCACGAAGGTGGAGTGGCTATGCCGCAGGCCGGGCAGCTTGTACAGCTTGTGGCGCAGGAACTGCTCATAGCCCTCGGTGCCGGCGACCGCGACCTTGATGAGATAGTCGTATTCGCCGGTCAGCAGATAGGCCTCCATCACCTCGGGCAGTTCGGCCAGCGCTTCGCCGAAGCGGTCGAGCATGTCGTCGTCGTGCCGGTCGAGCGTGACTTCGATCAGCACGGTGTCGGGCAAGCCCAGCGCCTTCTGGTTCAGCAGCGCCGCATATCCCTCGATCACGCCGCTCTCCTCGAGCGCGCGCACGCGGTTCCAGCACGGCGTGGGCGACAGGCCGACCTGCTCCGCGAGCTTGAGGTTGGAGAGCCTGCCGTCGCGGCGCAGCGCGCGCAGGATGCGGCGGTCGGTTTCGTCGAGCTTGGGAGAAGTTGCCATGGCTTTGCGGGATCGAAAAGGATAATTCACCCGCAATCCTATCATTGCAAGTCAATTCATCTGCATATACACCAGAACGATAGGGAATAAAGAAGCTCATTTCGCGGTGCCGCTGGTAAATTCGTCGCATGTCTTCAACGTCCCTTTCCAGCCCGTCCATGCCTGCCATGCCCACCCTCAATCTCGCGCTGCGCCTCGACCGCGGCGATGTCTTCGGCGCCATCGAATGGACGCTCGCCAATGCCCGCCGCACCGGCCTGACCCTGGCCGGCATGGATTTCGACGCCGCCGCGCCGTGGGCGCTGACGCTGTCGGTCGCCGCCGCGGACGCGGACCTGCTGGCGCTGTTCGTCAGGCGCCTCGGCAACGGCGTGGACGTGCTGGAGGTGCGCGAAATCGCCAGCGCACCCGCGCTTGCGGCCGCCGCCCCGGCTCGGTATCCTCAGGCCGCCAACAGGCTGCCCCCGGGAACGTCTCATGCCGCTTCGTCTGCCACCCCTCTCGGCGCTGCGCTTCTTTGAAGCCGCCGGCAGGCACCAGAGTTTCAAGCTTGCCGCCGCCGAGCTGAACGTTACGCCGAGCGCGGTCAGCCACGGCATCGTCGGCCTGGAACAGGCGCTCGGCGTGGAGCTGTTCGTGCGCGAGCCGCGCGGGCTGGCGCTGACGCCGGCCGGGGCGGATTACCTGGCCTACATCTCGGAAGCGTTCGCGCTGATCGCCACCGGCACGCAGCGCCTGCCGGACCGCCGCGCCGGCCGCACCATCGCCGTGAGCTGCGCGCCGACGCTGGCCTCGCGCTGGCTGCTGCCGCGGCTGCAGGACTTCCGCCGCAGATGGCCGGACATCAGCGTCAGCGTCGATACCTCGCGGCGGCTGGTGGGATTCCCCGCCGACGGCTTCGACTTCGCCATCCGCATGAGCCGCGCGCCAGCGCCCGGCGCGGCGTGGGACCGCCTGTTCGGCGAACAGTTGCTGCCGGTATGCGGCCCGGCGTGCCGCGCCGGCGTGCTCGACGCGCAAGGCCACTTCGATCCGCGCCTGGCCACGCTGATCCATGTGGACACCGCCACCGAGGACTGGCCCGCGTGGCTGGCCGCCACCGGCATGCCGGACGCGGCGCCGGCCGGCAACCTGCACTTCGATACCATCCAGCTCGCGCTGGAAGCCGCCGCCGCGGGCCTGGGCGTGGCGCTGGGGCGGCGGCCGCTGGTCGACCGCGAACTGGCCGCCGGCACGCTGGTCACCCTCGGCGCGCCGCCGCTGGCCGCGCGCACGGCCTACTGGCTGGTCAGCGCCGAAGGCGTCGGCCAGATGCGGGGCCGGCCCGACCTCGCCGGCTTCCGGCAATGGCTGCTGGCCGAGGCGCGCGCCTGCGAGGATCACGCGCCCGCGAGCGCCGTGGCGCGCTGAGCCGCCCCGCCCGGGTGAGCATGGCTCACCCGCGGCCGAATTCTTTTCCTTTGCCGCGCGCCTGCCCCGCTGCCAGTATTGGCGCAGGAGGAAGTCCACCATGCCCACGGCGAAAATCCACGATGACCACGAACAGCGCTTCGTTTCCCTGCGCAACCCCGCGCTGCCGGTCGTGATAGCGGCCGCGCTGATCCTCAGCGCGGCGATGGGCGTGCGGCAGACCTTCGGGCTGTTCCTCGGGCCCTTGTCGTTCGACCGCGGCATGCCGGTCACGCTGATCGCCTTCGCGATCGCGCTCCACAATCTCGTCTGGGGCATCGCCCAGCCGTTCGCCGGCGCGGCGGCCGACCGCTACGGCTGCGCGCGCGTGGTGGCGTTCGGCGGCGCGGCCTTCGCGGCGGGGCTCGGGCTGGCGGCGGTGGCGCCGTCGGGCGCCATGCTGGTGGTCGGCATGGGCCTGCTGGTCGGCATCGGCATCAGTTGCACCAGCTTCGGCGTGGCGCTGACGGCGGTGGGCCGCGTGGCCAGCCCCGCGCAGCGCAGCATGGCGATGGGCATCGCCAGCGCCGGCGGATCGCTCGGCCAGGTGCTGGTGGTGCCGCTGGCGCAATCGGTCCGCGCGGGCGCGGGGGTCGGCGCCTCGCTCTACGTCCTCGCCGCCCTGATGCTGCTGGCGGCGCCGCTCGGCCTGCTGCTCGACAAGCGCGGCGCGGCCGGCACGCCCCAGGCGCAGCCGCCGGCGGCGCCGCTGCGCGCGGTGCTGGCGCTGGCATGCCGGCATCGCGGCTACCGGCTGCTCACGCTCGGCTTCTTTACCTGCGGCTTCCAGCTCGCCTTCATCGGCACGCACCTGCCGGGCTACCTGACGCTGTGCCACCTGCCCGCGAGCCTGGGCGCGACCGCGCTGGCGCTGATCGGGCTGTTCAACATGGCGGGCAGCTGGGCCTGCGGCTGGCTGGGCGGGCGCTTCCGCCAGCAATACGTGCTGGGCTGGCTCTACCTGGCGCGCGGCCTGGCCATCGCGGTCTTCCTGCTGCTGCCCAAGAGCGCGGCCTCGGTGATGGTATTCGCGGCCGTGATGGGCCTGACCTGGCTGGGCACGGTGCCGCTCACCAGCGGGCTGGTGGCGAAGGTCTTCGGCACGCGCCACCTGGGCACGCTGTTCGGCGTGTGTTTCCTCAGCCATCAGGTCGGCTCCTTCCTCGGCGCCTGGCTGGGCGGCTTCATGTTCGACCTGACCGGCTCCTACTCGGCAGTGTGGGCCGCCACGGCGCTGGCCGGGCTGGTGGCCGCGCTGCTGCACTTCCCCATCGACGACACCGCGGCCGGCACGCCCGCGCCGCAGCCGGCGCCGCGCGGCGCTGCCCCGCGCTCCGCCTGAGCGGCCTACCGAGCGGCCGCCGCCGCGCGGCCGGGCGCCCGGAACGCTACCGGCCGTCCGGCAGCAGCTCGATGCCGTCCAGCTCCGCGGCGCAGGTGTCGCGCACGATGGCGACGAAGTCGCGCACGTAGGGCCGCTGCGCCAGCGCCGCCGGCGTGGTGGCGTACAACTCGCTCCACAGCCCCTTGGCGCCGATGCGCTTGGCCAGCACGTAGTCGTGGTCGACGTAGTTCTTCACGCCCCAGTTGGGCAGCGCGGCCACGCCGCGTCGGCTCGCCACCAGTTGCAGCACGGCCACCGTCAGCTCCGCCGTGCGCCGCTGCAGCTTGATGCCGGCCGGCTCCAGCACTTCGCGGATCAGGTCGATGCGCTGCTCCGGCACCGGGTAGGTGATGAGGGTTTCGCCGGCCAGGTCCTGCGCCTCGATGCGGCGCTTGTTGCGCAACCGGTGCTCGTTGGCGATCACCGCCAGGATCTCGAAGCGGAACAGCGGCGCCACCGCCAGCCCGCGCTTGGCCGGCGGCAGCGAGCCGATCACCATGTCGGTCCGCCCCTCGGCCAGCAGCGCCAGCGGGTCGGCGTGAAAGCCCGCCACCAGGTCCACTTCCACCTCCGGCCAGCGGCGCCGGAACTCGTCCATCACGGGCATCAGCCAGTCGAAGCAGGTATGGCATTCGAGCACGATGCGCAGCTCGCCGCGCGTGTCGCCCTTGAGCCGGGCCAGATCGCGCTCGGCCGTGCTGATGGCCGCCAGCGTCTCGCGCGCCAGCGCCAGCAGGCGCTCGCCGGCGGGCGTGAAGCGCAGCCCCTGGCGCGTGCGGTCGAACAATGGCAAACCGTAGTGCGACTCGATGCCCTTGATCTGGTGGGACAGCGCCGACTGGCTCACGTGCACGCGCTCGGCGGCGGTGGCGAGCTTGCCGGACTCGGCGATCGCCACCAGGGAACGGAGGTGCCTGACTTCGATCATGGCGCGCTCCCGGCAAAACGCTTGACGGGAAATGGCCTGATGGGCCTGATGGGCCTGATGGGCCTGATGGGCCTGATGGGAAATGGCCTGATATGAAACATATTCATACGTTGATTAAATCTTATCGCTTGATTCATTCTACGCCGGATTCCACACTGGGCGCCATCGTCACACACCACATACGGAGTATCAGATGGCACGGACACATATCGCGGGCTTTCCCCGCATCGGCGCCCAGCGCGAACTGAAATTCGCCCAGGAGGCGTTCTGGCGCGGCGAGACCGGCGAAGCCAACCTGCGCGAGGTGGCCGCCGGGCTGCGCCAGCGCCACTGGCGCGCCCAGGCCGATGCAGGCCTGGACAGCGTGGCGGTGGGCGATTTCGCCTACTACGACCAGGTGCTCGGCATGAGCGCGCTGCTGGGCGCGCTGCCCGCGCGCTTCGACTTCGACGCGAAGCAGTTGAGCCTGGCGCAGTACTTCGAGCTGGCGCGCGGCAACAAGGCGCAGCCCGCCATGGAAATGACCAAGTGGTTCGATACCAACTACCACTACCTGGTGCCCGAGCTGGACGCGCAGACGCGCTTCGACGGCGGCGTGGACTGGTTCTTCGACGAGGTGGACGAAGCGCTGGCGCTGGGCCTGGTTGCCAAGCCGGTGCTGATCGGGCCGGTCACCTACCTGTGGCTGTCCAAGAGCCATGTGGAAGGCTTCGACCGCCTGAGCCTGCTGCCGGCGCTGGTGGCCGCCTACGCCCGCATCCTGGGCCGCCTGCGCGAGCGCGGCATCGAGTGGGTGCAGATCGACGAGCCGGCGCTGTGCCTGGACCTGGAACCGGCGTGGCTCGACGCCTATGACAGCGCCTACGCGGCGCTGGCCGGCACGGGCGTCAAGCTGCTGCTGGCCACCTACTTCGATACCGCCGCCGACCACGCGGCGCGCGCCGCCGCGCTGCCGGTGCAGGGCTTCCACATCGACCTGGTGCGCGCGCCGCAGCAGCTCGACGCGTGGCGCCGCGTGCTGCCCGCCGGCGCGGTGCTCTCGGCCGGCGTGATCGACGGCCGCAACATCTGGCGCACCGACCTGCGCCGCGCGCTGGCCTTGCTGGCGCCGCTGCAGGCCGAGCTGGGCGAGCGCCTGTGGGTGGCGCCGTCCTGCTCGCTGCTGCACGTGCCGGTGTCGCTCGAGGCCGAGCACAAGCTCGATGCCGAGATCCGCAGCTGGCTGGCCTTCGCCACGGAGAAGCTCGGCGAGGTGAGCGTGCTGGCGCGCGCGCTGGACGAGGGCGAAGCGGCCGTCGCGGCGGAACTGGCCGCCAACGACGCCGCGCTGGCCTCGCGCCGCAATTCGCGCCGCGTGGTCAACCAGCAGGTGCAGGCGCGCGTGGCCGCCGTCACCGCCGCCATGGCCGAGCGCAACAGCCCGTTCGAGGTGCGTATCGCGCGCCAGCGCGAGACGCTGCAACTGCCGGCGCTGCCCACCACCACCATCGGCTCCTTCCCGCAGACCGCGGCGATCCGCCAGACCCGCGCGGCCTACAAGCGCGGCGACATCGGCGCGCTGGAATACCTGCAGCGCATCCGCGCCGAGATCGAGACCGCCGTGCGCAAGCAGGAAGCGCTGGGCCTGGACGTGCTGGTGCACGGCGAGGCCGAACGCAACGACATGGTGGAATATTTCGGCGAGCAGCTGTGCGGCTACGCCTTCACCGCCAACGGCTGGGTGCAGAGCTATGGCTCGCGCTGCGTCAAGCCGCCGGTGATCTATGGCGACGTGTACCGCCCCGAGCCGATGACGGTGGAGACCACGCGCTACGCCCAGTCCCTCACCGAGCGGCCGATGAAAGGCATGCTCACCGGCCCGGTAACCATGCTGCAGTGGTCCTTCGTGCGCGACGACCAGCCGCGCTCGGCCACCACGCTGCAGCTCGCGCTGGCGATCCGCGACGAGGTGAGCGACCTGGAGCAGGCCGGCATCCGCATCATCCAGATCGACGAGCCGGCGCTGCGCGAGGGCCTGCCGCTGCGCAAGGGCGACTGGGCCGCCTACCTGGAATGGGCCGTGCGCGCGTTCAAGGTCTCGGCCGCCTCGGTGGCGGACCAGACCCAGATCCACACCCATATGTGCTATGCCGAGTTCAACGACATCCTGCCCGCCATCGCCGCGCTGGACGCCGACGTGATCACCATCGAGACCTCGCGCTCGGCGATGGAGCTGCTCGAAGGCTTCGGCGAATTCGACTACCCCAACGAGATCGGGCCAGGCGTGTACGACATCCATTCGCCGCGCGTGCCGAGCGTGGAGGCCATCACGCATCTGCTCGAACGCGCCTGCGAGGTCATCCCGCCGCAGCGCCTGTGGGTCAACCCGGACTGCGGCCTGAAGACGCGCGCATGGCCGGAGACCGAGGCCGCGCTGGCCAACATGGTAGCGGCCGCGCACGCACTGCGCGAGCGTGTCGGCGACGCCGGCACCACGCGCTGGCAGCGTGCCGGGACGGCCGGCCAGGCATCCCGCCACGCCACGCATGCAGGGGCCTGCGACTGCGCCACGCACGCGAGCTGAGCCGGCAAGGCTGCCTGCAGCGCGGGCAGCCCGCCTTGCTGTTTTCTTCCCTTCGGCATGCGCCGCCGCATGTGCCACGGCACGCGTTGCGGCATGCGTTGCAACATCCGTTGCGGCACTGTGTCACATAGCGCGCGGCAAGCCTTGTTTCGTATCGTACGCGGCTTGTCCAGCACGATACAAGGCGCGGTCCCACGCAGGACCGCTGCCGCAACGGAAGAAGATGAAACCAGCCACACACTGGAGGCGGCGCGCGGCCGCCTTGCCGGCCGCGGCATTCACCACGGCCGCCCTGGCCCAGGCCGGTCCCGGCGCCACGGTCACGCTGCCGCTCGCCACCGTGACCGCCAGCGCGCCAGGATCGCTCACGGTGCCTGCGGTGGGCCAGCAAAAGGAAATCCTGTTCGGCACGGCCGGCTCGGTCGGCTTCGTCGATGCCGCCGCGTATGGCGACAGCTACGCCGGCAACCTGCGCGACGTGCTCAAGGACGCGCCGGGCGTGTACGTGCAGGAACGCTACGGGCAGGAGCTGCGCCTGTCGGTGCGCGGCTCGGGCATCGCGCGCGGCTATCACGTGCGCGGCCTGGAGATCCTGCAGGACGGCGTGCCCACCAACTTTGCCGACGGCAGCGGAGACTACTACCAGATCGACCCGCTGGCCCTGAGCGCGGCCGAAGTCTACAAAGGCGGCAACGGCCTGGCCTACGGCAGCACCACGCTGGGCGGCGCGCTCAACTTCACCACGCCCACCGCGCTGACCGCCGACGCGCCCGGCCAGGTGCGCGTGGACGGTGGCAGCTTCGGCACGGCACGCGCCAGCGGCCAGGTCTCGCGCCGCATCGGCGCCTTCGATTTCCTCGCCAGCCTGAGCGTCAGCCACGCGGATGGCTTCCGGGCCCATGAGCGCGGCCAGTACGAGCAGTTCAACGCCAACTTCGGCTACCGCTTCAGCCCGGCGGTGGAAACGCGCTTTTACCTCGGCGCCTATGTCGTCGACCAGCAGTTGCCGGGCTCGCTCTCGCTCGGCGATGCGCTCGACAGCCCGCGCAAGGCGTCCGCCGGCGCGTTGTCGGGCGACCAGGCGCGCGACACGCGCACCGAGCGCGTGGCCAACGTCACCACCGTCAGGCTGGACGGCGGCCAGCTCGACTTCGGCACCTGGGTCATCCACAAGAGCCTGTACCACCCGATCTTCCAGGTCATCGACCAGGACTACTGGACCTATGGCTTCGCCCCGCGCTACACCGGCACCCACGCCGTCGGCGGCCTGCGCAACCAGGTCATCGCCGGCGCGCGCTTCTTCGGCGGCAACAACGATGCGCGCCAGTTCGTCAACAACGGCGGCAACCGCGGCGCGCAGACCCTCGACGCGGCGCAGGACGCCTACAACTACGAGGCCTACCTCGAGGACCGCCTGTGGGTCTTGCCCGCGGTTGCGCTCATGGCCGGCGCCAAGGCCTACCGCAGCGTGCGCGACTACCACGACTACGGCGGACTGGCGGCCAACCCGGCGGCCAGGTCGGACCGCGCCACCTTCAGCGGCGTCAATCCCAAGTTCGGCGTGCTGTGGGAACCGGCGCACGCGGTGCAGGCCTTCGCCGACATCGCCCGCAGCGCCGATGTGCCGGACTTCACCGACCTGACCCAGACCATCGCCACCACCACGCGCTTCGTGCCGCTGGCCGCGCAACACGGCTGGACCCTGGAGATCGGCACGCGCGGCACGCGCGAACGCTTTGCGTGGGACGTGACGGCCTACCGCTCGCTGGTGCGCGACCAGTTGCTGCAATACACCACCAGCCCGGACGTGCCCGCCGCCACCTTCAACGCCGGGCGCACCACGCTGCAGGGCGTGGAACTGGGCGTGTCCGGCGACGTGCTGCGCAACGTGTTCGGCGCCGGCGACAAGTTCACGCTGTCGCAACTGTGGAGCTACAGCGATTTCCGCTTCGACAACGACCCGCAGTACGGCAACAACCGCATCGCGGGCGTGCCCGCGCACGTGCTGCGCACCACCGTCGCCTACAGCCGCGCGGGCGGACTGCGCGTAGCCGGCACCCTCGACTGGGTGCCGGGCGGCGCCTACGTGGACTATGCGAACACCTTGCGCACGCCGGGGTACGCGCTGTTCGGCCTGCAGGCCAGCTACGCATTCCGGCGCGCGGTGACGGTCTTCCTGGATGCCAGGAACCTGGGGAACAAGCGCTACGTAAGCGACTTCAGCACCGTGGCGGATGCGCGCACGGCCAATACCGCGGTGTTCTATCCCGGCACGGGACGTGCCTTCTACGCCGGGGTGAAGTACCAGTTCTGAAGGCCGCGGCCGGAGCGGCGCATGCCGCCCCGCCGTTTGCTTCAGTCGATCCGCTCGACCGGGGGCGCCACCCAGGTACCGTCGATCATGGCCTGCCTGGGCCAGTAGACGCGCAGCATCAGGTTGAAGCCGTCCGGCGGCGCCGGCAGCCAGTTGGGTACCTGGCTGGCGGGCGGGCGCGCATTCTGGATGACGATGTCGAGCGAGCCGTCGCGGTTGTACTTGAGGCGGTCGCGGTCGCCGATCGCGTAGCGGTTCAGCGGGTTCGCCACGAACGCCTGCTTGTCGTTGTAGAGCGTGAGCGACCAGAACGCATTGGTCGGCGGCAACTGGTTCTTGTCGAAATGCACCACGTAGCGTTTCGACCCGTTCAGCGGCTTGCCGGCCGAGTCGACGCGCGTGCTGGGATAGAGCGCGTCAGCGGGCAGGTTGGCGCCCAGCCCCATCCATGCCACCAGCGCGCGCTTGCCATACGCGGTACCGTAATCGCCGAGGTCGCGGCGGACCGTCCATTCCGCCCCGGTATCGGCGCCGCGCCTGGCCGCGTCCACGATGCCGGCCAGCGCCGTGGTGGCGCCTTCCTGCACGGCGCGGGCCGTGGCAGGCTCCAGCGCGGTCACGGAGAACGGCGCGCCGGGCACGATGCCGAGTTTCTTCATCGACGCGACCATCGCCGCGTCGGCCGGCGCCGGCGGATTGGCCGGCAGCAGCGCGGCGAAGCGCGTGAAGAACGCCTGCGCATCCATCGCCGCCACCTGCTCGGCCGGCGGCGTGTCCACGTCCGCCGCGCTGCTCGCCGGCGCGGCCCGGGGCCGCGCCTTGCCGCCGCTCTGCCACACCGACAGCGGCATCAGCCGATACTGGTTCTGCAGGCGGCGCACCGCCGCGTAGTCCTGCTTGCCGTTGGTCTGGGTACGGCCGATCAGCCAGGCCATCTCGGTGGGAGAGCGGATTTCCTTCACGCCGGGCGGCAGCGTGCCCTTCCACCGCGGGCCGGTGATGGCGAACACGATTTTCTTCGTGCCGGTGGTGCGCTTGCCCGGCGAGGCGAACACGTTGGTCCACGCGTCCATCATCGGCATCAGGTAATAGCGGCCGCGGGTGTCGGGCAGGGACAGGACCTGCGGTTCCTCGCTCAGGTCCAGCCATGCCGACGAATAAAGCGTATCGGCGTTGGGGCTGACCACGTCGGTGAAGGTGGCATCCGGGAAGCTGCGCTTATGCGCGAAGGTATTGACCGGCGTGCGCGCGGTCATGACCTCGCGCGTGACATCCATCAGCACCAGCGGATAAGCGTAGGTGAAGACCTGGGCCGACAAGGCCTTGACGGTCGCATCCGGCTGGCTGGAGGCGCCTTGCGGCGCCTGCGCCTTCTGCGGCGCCGCGGCGCAACCTGCCAGCAGCAGGCCGAGGGCTGCCGCGCCCGCGATTTGGCGAATCGAAAAACTCATGACCCCGATCCCTTTTTTGGTTTGACTACCCGTCATGTCGGTTACCGCTGAAGCGGAGATATTTTCCCGCATGAAGGTGTGATTTTATTCGATCGATGATGGGCTGGCGAGTCCGCCCTTGTCAATTCGCCAGTGGGAATTAATGCGGCGCAGCGCACCAAGCACCAGCCTTATGGCGGTTGCGCCGGCCGGGAATCGGGAGCCTCCGTCTGGCCGCGCCGCTTGTCGCCCGCATGCTTCTTGCAGGAGCGCCGGCCTGGCCCGGCCGGCTCTCGCCTGTTCCTCCGCGCAGGGTGCCCGGCCGTTGACACGCCGGGCCTTGTGCGTCATCCGGCTTTTGTCATCCGGCTCTTCCTTCCCGCCGGAATTGAAGGGTAAACCACCCTCTGATCCACCCTTAAATAGCACCCGCAATAAGACCATTCTTATATGAAATCGTAAAAACCACAATTAGAATTCTCTCATCGCCAATAAAGAAATTTCCTGCTCAAGCCGCAGATCCATCTCGACACGGGAGGAAAGACAAAACAGGGAAACCGTCGAACGGGGAAACCAGCCGCGTATCCGGACCACGACACCGGGACCATCGAATAATCGACGGCCCGCCGCACGATTCTTGCCCGGAAAAATCGCGGGATAACCAGATCCATTCAGAAAACAAAATGGCGCCTGCGTTCGGCACGCAGGCGCGGGGCCTCCTTTTGTCCGGCGGCCCGATAACTCCTGCATCGGAGGCGCCCTCATGCCCGCCTGGAAACCGCCCTTTCCTGCTTCCCTTTGCTCCGGCATTGCCCTGGCGCTGGCCGCCTGCGGCGGTGGCGGCGACGGCCCGGCCAGCGGCAACACGCCGTCCGCCGCGCCGGATGCGCCTGCCTGCGCATCCCCCGCCGAGGTCACCGCCGATACCGTGCTCGACGGTGCCTGCGTGTACAAGCAGGCCTTCACGATCACCCGCTCCGACGTCACGCTGGACTGCAACGGCGCCACCATCGACGGCCGCGGCACCGATGCCAGGGGCATCTACGTGGACTCGCGCGGCAACGCACTGCGCAACGTCACCATCCGCAACTGCCACCTGAAGAACCAGGCCTCGGTGGGCATCGCGATCGGCTGGAGCGGTTCGCTGGCGGCCAGGCTGCTGGCCTACTCCCGCGACGAGATCTACGCCCGCACGCCGCAGCAGGTGCTGATCGAGAATGCCAGCGTGGACGGCGCGGGCAACGCCGGCATCTATCTAGAGACCTATGCGTCCGGCAACACGCTCAGCCATGTCACCGTGACCAACTCGCGCGGCCCGGGCGTGTACCTGGATGCCTCGACGCGCGGCAACCGGATCGTGAACTCCACGTTCACCGGCAACGGCCTGCCACGCACCCGCGAAGCCATCGCCATCGATTCCTCGGCCGGCAACACCATCGCCGGCAACAAGTTCGGCGGCAACGCCCTGGCCGCGATCACGCTCTACAAGAACTGCGGCGAGAACCAGGGCCCGGCGCGCTGGCAGCACTCGGACGGCAACCTGATCCAGGACAACGATTTTGCCGCGGAAAACGTCGGCGTCTGGATCGCATCCCGGCAGAGCCGGGACCTGAGCAACTGGAATTGCGGCGATCCCTCCTACTACGCCGGCCGCTATTTCCTCGATTATGCGCAGGACAACCAGGTGATAAGCAACCGCTTCAGCAATGTCTGGCAGGGCGTCGTCGTGGAGGACGACAATAATACGGTGAGCGGAAATACCTTTTCCGGCGCCAGAAGCGCCGATATCGTGACCGGCGCACAATATCGGGCCATGTATCTCGGACGCCCCGTTTCGGGGCTGATCGCGCAAGACAATACCTACCTGCCGTAGACGACGCAGCGATGACGACAAAGCAGCAAAAATCCCCCGAAGGGGCGGGATTGTACCCATGCGGTTGCGCACTACAATGCCGCTGCACAACACCGATGCCACCCCGGAAAACGCTGCCCGCTGCCGTTCGGCAAACACCAGCAGGACCGCCAGAGTCCTGCAGAGGCGCGTATACGGAGCCGTAAAAATGACACAGGAAGCACGGCAATGACGTTTTACCTTCTGGGGTTCGTGGCTTTCGAAGCCATCTGGTTTTTTCCGTTCAGGAAAGTCTTCCGCGCCGCGCACTTCGGCGCGCCCTATGCCTACCTGTCCTTGATCCCCTTGATGGGACCGCTGCTGTGCATCTGGATCCTGGCGGCGCGGCCGTGGCCGCTCAAGACCAAGCTGGTGCGCACGTTCTCCGTGCCCTGACGGCCCAGCGCGGGCACGCGCGGCCGCGTCGCCATGCACGGAATCGGGGCGAGGGTATCGCCCGATTCCGCCCGATGTCGAACGTCCATGACCATGTAGCGGGACCAACACCGCCCGTACATGATCCAGACAGGAGACATTGCCATGGACCGACGACATTTCCTTGCGACCGCCGCTGCCGTGGCCGCGGCCGGCGCGCTGCCTGCCTTCGCGGCCAGCTGGCCCAGCCGCCCGCTGCGCCTGGTGGTCGCTTATCCGGCCGGCGGCGGCACGGACGTGGTGGCGCGGCTGTTCGCCGACTTCCTCGGCAAGGCGCTCGGCCAGTCGGTAGTGGTGGAGAACAAGCCCGGCGGCGCCACGATTCCCGCCACGCAGGACGTCATCCGCGCCAGGCCCGACGGCCACACCCTGCTGATGACGCTGGGTTCGTCGGCCACCTCGGGCGCCCATATCAACAAGGTGCCCTACGACCCGCTCAATGACCTGACCGCGCTGGCCGAGGCAGCGCGCGCGCCGGTGCTGCTGGTGGCAACGAAGAACGCGCCCTTCTCGACGCTGGCCGAGATGATCGCCTGCTCCAGGACCGCCAGGGCGCCGCTGCATTCGGCCTCGTACGGGCCGGGCACCTCCTCGCATTTCGGCCCGCTGCTGCTCAACAAGCTCGCCGGCAGCCGCCTCGAGCCGGTGCTGTACAAGGGTTCGGCGCCAGCCACGCAGGACCTGGTGGGCGGCGTGGTGCCGCTCATGATCGACGGGCTCACCACGGCCGTGCCGCTGTACCAGTCCGGCAAGACCAAGGCGCTGGCCATCACCACCTCCGAGCGTTCGGACATGGCGCCGGGCGTGCCCACCTTCCGCGAGCAGGGCCTGGCGGACATGGAGCAGTTGAGCGGCTATTTCGCGCTGTTCGGGCCCAGGGCCATGCCGGCGGACGTGGTGGCCGCGGTCTCGGCCGCGATCCGCAAGGTGCTCGTCGACCCCGCCTATCACAAGCGCCTGTTCGCGGTGGGCGTGCTGCCGCCGCAGGCCATCACGCCGCCGGTGTTCGCCGCGCAGGTCAAGGCGGACTACCTGCGCTGGGGCGAGTTCATCAAGGAAATCGGCTTCAGCATCGACGCCTGAAGCCGCGGGCGCTCAGGTGGCCCTAAGGTGGCCCTCAGGTGGCGCTAAGGTGGCACTCATGCGGGGCTCAGGCATGGGCCTCGCGCGGGCGCGCCGGCCAGCCGCGTGCGCTCGGCCGCCGCCGCAAGCCAGGCCGCGGCCTGATCCGGGATGGTGACCGGCAGCATGTGCCCGCCGGGCACCAGTTCCAGCTCCAGTGCCGGCAGCTTGTCCTTCATGGCCTGGCCGTGCGCGCGCCAGTCAAGGATGGCGTCGGCGGTGCCGTACAGGATGCTGACCGGCAGCGCCAGCGATGCATAGCGCCCGGCCATCGACGGCAGGTCCTCTGCCAGGCTGGTCATGTCGGACGACGCGGCATAGAAAGCACCGGGCCGCAGCCCGAGCAAGCCGCCGCCGGCCGTGCCGAAATCGGCCGGCGGCCGCTCCGGGCTGAAGACGAATTCCAGCATGTCGCGCCCGCGCAGGATCGAGCGCGGGACGGCCAGTGTCCAGGCAACCGCGCGCCGCAGCGCGGCCGGCGAGACCGCCAGCGCGCGGAACACGGCGGGCGTGCCCGCCACCGGATGCGTCAGCGGCGCGATCAGCGCCAGGCCGGCCGCCGCGCCCGGATGGTCGAGCGCCACGCCAAGCGCGACCGCGCCGCCCAGCGAGTGCCCCACCAGCAGGGGATCCTTCAGGTCCAGCGCCCGCATGAACTTGGCGATGACCTCGCTCTGCGTGCGCAGGCGCGCCGACATGCCCGCCGGACGGGTCGAATAGCCCGACCCGGGCCGGTCGACCAGGATCACGCGGAAGCGCGGGGTCAGGCGCTCCAGCAGCGCGTAGGAAAAGTTGCCGGTCTGTCCGCCCAGTCCGTGCACCATCACGATGACCGGGCCCTGGCCCTGGTCGATGTAGTGCAGGCGGGCGCCGTCGATCTCGATGAACTTGCCGCGCGGCGGCAGCGCCTTCTCGACCTTGCGCGCGATAAAGGCAGTGAATGCCACCAGGCCGAGAATGACGGCGGCGACGACGGCGATGCAGGCAATCAGTATGGTCATGGTGTCCTTTCGTTTTTCGTCTCTTCCTCAACCGCGCGCCGATTCCGCCGCGCTGGCGGGCGCCGGCATGCGCGGCGCGGGCTGGCCGGCCCGCCCGAATTCCATCGCACCGTCCTCGACCTTGCCGAACTTGAGCGCCATCAGGTCGAACAGGTAGTTCTGGTGGACCTTCCACGGACGCTTGCGGCCCTGCCTGGGCAGGATGCCGCTGGCGCGCTGCACGTAGCCGGAGGTCAGCGACAGCGACGGCTCCTCGCCGTCGCCGGCCGCGCCGCCGCGCCGCGGCGCGCACCAGGCATGGCCGTTCGCGTCCATGTGGTTGATGAGCCGGCACACGTACATCGACGACAGCTCCGCCTTCAGCGTCCAGGACGCATTGACGTAGCCCATCGCCACGGCCAGGTTGGGCACGTCGCTGTACATCATGCCCTTGTACATGAAGGCTTGCGCCGGATCGGCCGGCACGCCGTCCACTTCGATCTTCATGCCGCCCGCCACCTTCAGTTTCAGCCCGGTGGCCGTGACGACGATGTCCGCGTCGAGCTGCTGCCCCGAACGCAGTTGCAGGCCGGTCTCGGTGAAGGATTCGATATGGTCGGTCACCACCGACGCCTGGCCGGCACGGATCGACTTGAACAGGTCCGAGTCCGGCACCAGGCACAGGCGCTGGTCCCACGGCTTGTAGGAAGGCGTGAAGTGCTTGTCGATGTCGTAGTCCGGGCCCAGCTGCGCGCGCGCGGCCTGGAGGATCTTGCGCTTGACCAGCTCCGGCTTCTTGCGCGCGAGATTGTAGAAGTACATGCCGAACAGCACGTTCTTCCAGCGCGTGGCGCGATGCGCCATGCCCGCCGGCAGCTTGCGCTGCAGCCATGCGGACACGGCATCGCTGGACGGGCGCGCGACGATGTAGGTGGGCGAGCGCTGCAGCATGGTCACGTGCGCGGCGCGCCTGGCCATTTCCGGGAGCAGCGTCACCGCGGTGGCGCCGCTGCCGATCACCACCACGCGCTTGCCGTCGTACGCCAGGTCTTCGGGCCAGTGCTGGGGATGCACCACGCGGCCGCCGAAGCGCTCCATGCCCGGCCAGCCCGGCATGTAGCCGTCGGCGTAGTCGTAGTAGCCGCTGCACAGATAGAGGAAATTGCAGGTGAAGCGCGCCGGCTCGCCCCGCGGGCCCACGGCGGCCTCCACCGTCCAGCGCGCGGTCTCGGACGACCACGACGCGCGCGTGGCGCGGTGGCCGAAGCGGATATGGCGCTCGATGTCGAAGGCCCTGGCCGTGTCGCGGATGTATTCGAGGATGGCGCCGCCGGCGGCGATCGACTTGTCGCTGCGCCACGGCCGGAAGCTGAAGCCCAGCGTGTACATGTCCGAGTCCGAGCGCACGCCGGGATAGCGGAACAGGTCCCAGGTGCCGCCGATCGCCTCGCGGCCCTCCAGGATCGCATAGCGCTTGCCGGGGCAACTGGCTTGCAGGTGATAGGCCGCGCAGATGCCGGACAGCCCGGCTCCCACCACCAGCACGTCGAAATGAAGGACTTGCTGTGCCGCGTCCGGGTCCGGAACCGTTGCGCGCGCCGGGGGATGCGCCTTGTCTGCGTTGCCTGATAGCATCGATCGTCTCCTGTTGTTCGGCTGCGGCCGCGCGCATCCGCATCGCATTTCCGCGGTGCCGGCGTGCCGTCTTCCGACTAGACTAGGGTGTTCACCCTAATTAATCAACCGAGATCGCCCGGACCCAGGCTTTCCTAGGGCTTTCCCTTAAACCGCGATCCAACGCGATACGCAGAAAATGCCGCATACGAAACACGGCCGCCCCGCTCCCGCCATGCCCGGGAGCCACCGCCCATGAACGCCGACCACGTGGACCACGCGGACCACGCGGCCGCGCGGCGGCCCAAGACCCGCGAGCGCATCCTGGAGGCCTGCCTGAGCCTGTTCAACGAGCGCGGGCCGATGGTGGTGACCACGGCCGAGATCGCGGCGGCGGTCGGCATCAAGGAAGGCAACCTCCATTACCACTTCAACCGCAAGGAGCAGATTCTCGAAGCCCTGTTCGATGCGTTCGAAAGCGCGCTGCGCGGCACGGCGGAAGCCGACCTCGCGCAAGGCGACGCGCCGGGGCGCTTTGCCAGCTACCTGAGCGGCTGGTTCAGCCTGATGTGGGAATGGCGTTTCTTCTACCGCGACGCGGCCGCGATCCGCGCGCTCGCCCCCGCCCTGCGCGCGCGCACCGAGACGCTCGCCGACGACGGGCAGCGCCACGTGCGGCGCGTGTTCGCGAGCATGGAAGCGGCCGGCCTGCTGCGCGCCACGCCCGCGCAGCTCGATCACCTGGTGGTCAACAGCTGGATCGTGTCGACCTACTGGATCGACTACCTGCGCTCGCGCCACGGCATCGACGCGCTCCGGCGCGAACACATCAGCTGGGGCGCGTCGCAGGTGATGAGCCTGTTCTCGCCTTACCTCACCGCAACGGGACAGGCGCGGCTGAACATCGATACGTCCCGCTAGCCGGGCAAGGGCCCAAGGACATGAGGGCGCCGCGGCCGCGGCCTGCGGGCCATCGCCAACGACGACAGGCAGGCAGCCCAAAGCCGCCTAAGGTAAAGGCTGGCCCCGCCCGCGCCATGCCGGCAGGCGGGTTTATCGATTTGCTTACCGGAGAGGAACATGACAGTGACGCTCAGGTATTGGTCAGAAGACGGCGATGAGGAAACCGTCGACGTATCGTCCGCGCAAGTGCTGTCCCGGATCGCGCCGCATCCTCCTTCGCAGGCGCCGCAGCGCACGCCCCTGGCGGAAGACAAACCGCCCAAGTGGACCATTCCCGACGACCCGCCCGGCGATTTCGCCTAGCGCGCGGGGCGTCTTCCTGCAGGTCATCGCCTGACGCGGTTCGCCCGCCTCGCGTCGGGCGGCGCAACGGCAAGAAAGCCCGTGCGGCAAGGATCGCCATTGCTGCGCGGGCACCCGGCGCAGCCGGTCACAGACCCGCAATGACCAGCCACCAGCCCCACGCCGTCAGCAACGACAGCGGCACGCCGACGCCGATGAGCAAGGCGACCAGGTCGGGCTCGAGATCGTGGTCCATGGCGATGATGCTCGCGCCCAGCATGGGCGGCATCGCCATTTCCAGCATCGCCACCTTGGCGACGGGGTCTCCCGCGCTGCCCAGCCCGAGGTACATGAGCACGATCAGCAGCGGCGCCAGCAGCAGCCGGTGGCCGAGCCCGGCGGCGAGCGGCGCGAGGCGGCCGGCAAGGTGGTCGAAGCGCAGCGCAAACCCCACCGCCGCGAGCGCGAGCGGCGTCAGCGTATCGGCGAGCGTCCCGAACACCTGCGTCAGCCATTCCGGCCGCTCCAGGTGATTGGTGGCGAAGGCGATCAGGATCGCGATAAACGGCGGGAAAGTCACGATCCGCCTGACCACGGCACGCCAGTCGAAGCGCCCGGAACTCGCCACCGTGGCGATGGCAAGACCCAGCGTGGACAAGGCCATGTAGGAGCCGAACAGGTCGATGACGATGCCCAGGCCGAGCCACTGGCTGCCGGCGAAGGCGGCGATCATCGGCAGACCGACGAACGAGGTGTTGCCCCAGCCCGCCACCAGCAGCAGCGCCCCGGCGCGCTGGCGCGACCAGCCGAGCACCCGGCACAGCGGGACGATCACCGCGAAGGCCAGTCCCACGCCGATCCACGGCGTCGCTGCGGCCAGCCACCAGTCGGAGTCGAGCGTAAGCCCGTGCACGCTGTGCAAGGCGGCGGCCGGCAGCGCGACGTTGATCACCCAGCCGCCCAGCACTTTGGTGGTCGTGTCCGGCAGCCGCCCGGTCCAGCGCAGCGCGATGCCGATGAGCAGGCAGATGAAGATCAGGACGATCTGCTGCATTACTGCCCCGCGATCGCGGCTACGGCCAGGCCGCGGCCCCGTGGCCGGCGCGGCAGTCCGGCGACGGCCAAGACCGGAATCCGGCACCGGAAGGAAATTGCCGCGCCGCCGGGAACGGGGCGAAGGCAGGCAACGGCGGCGGGCATCGAGTGCATCGGCATGTAGCGCTCCGAATCGGGTAAGCCAAGGAGACTGCAGCGGGCTAATCGAGCCGTTCGGGCACGCCCGCTCGCAACGCGATGTCGGCCGGGGGCCCGGTCCGACCGGCCCGCCCGGCTGCCGGCATGGCAATACGTGATCGAATCGCATCGCCAGCAACCATCTTAGGCGAGCGCGGCGCGAAGGAAGGCGTTGCGGGTAGGACGGCAGCCGACATTTGCGGCCTGGCGCACAGAGCGCTCGCTGCGGTTGCGGCGTTATCGGCCTGTCGGGCGCGGGCGTGGCAAGCTGGATCGGGCGGGAAAACGACGAGGTGCGCATCTGCCGAGGCCGCATTGGGTCTGGCAAAGGCTAAGGCTGGGGATGCTGAAATGGGAAAAAAGGCCCGGGCCGGTGGAGCGCGCTGACCGTGCGCAGGCCTGGTTGCGGGGGCAGGACTTGAACCTGCGACCTTCGGGTTATGAGCCCGACGAGCTGCCAACTGCTCCACCCCGCGGGCCGAAATATACGCGGATCGGCGGCATCTGGATACCCCTGGAGAGGAAAAAACCGGAAAAGCGCCGGCCCGCCGGCCACGCGGGCCACTCGGGCCACTTGCGCGGCGGATCGGCCGGCAGCGCGGGAGACGTTTGCGAAGCGCGCTCGGCGGGCACGCCGCCGCGGCTTCGCGCCAGGCTTCGCGTCAGCTATTGCCGTCGATCCACTTCCTTGCCCACGCATAGGCCGCCGACGTCGCGTCGGCGGGCGTGGCATGATGGCTGCCGATCGCCTTCGCGTCCTGGACGATGGCCCCGTCCTCCCAGATCGCGCACGAGGCCATGTGCAGGCCCGCCTTGATGGTCTTGCAGAACACGTGGATGACGTAGCCTCTGTATTCCGCCTTGTATGCCGTGGTGCCGCTGTCCATTTGGCCTGCTCGTCCGTTCTCGCCGCAGGGCGAATCCTGCGCTGCATGCTAGCACGCGCCCCGCTGACGAGCCTTGGCCCTCCTCGTCCAGCCGGGGGTAGCCGTTCGCCAAAACCGCGCTATACTGTATATCCATACAGTACCACATGAGGCCAAGAAATCATGTTCAGCTGCGACCCCGGCACCCTCTACCTGTACAGCCAGCGCCCCGCCGCGGCCAGGCTGTCGATCCGCTGCCCGCTCCTGACGGTGGACGACCCGCTGCTCATCGCGGACACCTGGAACCCCGAAGCCGAAGCGGCCGCGCAGGCCGCCGGCGCGACGCTGTATCTCTCGGGCATCGATACCGCCGCCCTGAAAGCGCTGCCGTGGACCATCGACGCGCTGGCGTTCGAGCGCGACGGCGCGCGCATCAGCTTCAGCATCGCCGAAGGCATGGAATTCCTCAGCCCCGTCACGCTGTGCCTGCGCACGCGCGGCGAGCGCCACTATGCCACGCTGCAGGAAACGGCCTGCGCGTCGTAACCGAAGCCGCCCGGCGACGTCGGGCAGCTTCGGCAAGCCGGGCAATCCCAGCCTTGACGGCCCGGCCTCAAGCCGCGATGGCGCCCGTTGCGCGAGCGCCGGCGGCCTGCTCGATACGGGCAAGGAGGCGCTTTCCGGAAGCCACCACGGCCGGATCGGCGGTCATCTGGTAACGGACGATCATGCCCTCGAGGCACAACATGGCTTCCTCGGCCACCTCCTCGGGCGCGGCCAGCCCGAGCCGTTGCGCGAGGCCGGCGAGGTACGCGCTGAGCGACGCCTTGTGCGCGATGGCCTGCTGCAGATGCTCGGGGAGCCCGGTGGACCCCGCTTCGGCAACCACGTTGATGAAGGCGCAGCCGCGGAACGTTTCCTGCGCGAACCAGGCCCCCAGCGCGTCCGCGATCGCGCCCAGGCCCGGAGACGCCGCAAAGCGCGCCTCCACCTCCTCGGTGAACCAGTTCATCCAGAAATCATGGCGCCAGTCTAGGAAAGCGGAAATCAGTTCGTTCTTGGAGGCGAAATGCCGGTAGAGCGACATTTTCGCCACGTCCGACTCGGCAATGATCTTGTCGATGCCGGTCGCCCGGAAGCCATCCTGGTAGAACAAGCGTGCCGCGGTATCGAGGATCCGGTCACGCGCCGAGGGCTGTGCCATGGCACCCTTCCTTGAAATGGAGTAGACAAGCCAGTATTACAGACAGACCTGTCTCTGTAAAGCCGGGGCATGTCGCCCGCGCCACCTCCGCCTTGGGGCTCCGTTGCGCCCCTTTTCGATGGCCAGGCCCGCAACGAAGCGCACAACCGTGCGCGCTGGTACGACCGAATTCGCCGGAACTGATTCTGTTCGCCGGGCGCCGCAGGGGCTAGCCTTGTGCCCTCTCCTCACTCAAGCGTCCGGCGCCTGCCGCGGGCAGCACCTGTTGCGATCTTCGCCATGTATTCGTATGACACCGTCGACCAGCAGGTGGTCGACCAGCGCGTCGTCCAGTTCTCCGACCAGACCAGGCGCTTCCTGGACGGCCGGCTGACCGAAGACGAATTCCGCGTGCTGCGCCTGCAGAACGGCCTCTATATCCAGCGCCACGCGCCGATGCTGCGCGTCGCCATTCCCTACGGCATGCTCGTCAGCCGCCAGTTGCGCAAGCTCGCCGAGATCGCGCGCCGCTGGGACCGCGGCTACGGCCACTTCAGCACCCGCCAGAACATGCAGTTCAACTGGCCGCGCCTCGAAGACGCGCCGGCCATCCTCGCCGAGCTGGCCACGGTGCAGATGCACGCGATCCAGACCAGCGGCAACTGCATCCGCAATACCACCACCGACCATTTCGCCGGCATCGCCGCCGACGAGGTAGTGAACCCGCTGGTGTGGTGCGAGATCATCCGGCAATGGTCGATGCTGCATCCCGAGTTCGCCTTCCTGCCGCGCAAGTTCAAGATCGCCGTGAGCGGCGCGCTGACGGACCGGGCCGCGGTGGGCGTCCACGATATCGGCCTGCAGGCGGTCAGCGTGGACGGCGAGATCGGCTTTCGCGTATGGGTAGGCGGCGGCATGGGCCGCACGCCGATTGTGGGCAAGCTGATCAACGAATATGTGCACTGGTCCGACCTGCTGACCTACCTGCAGGCCACGCTGCGCGTCTACAACCTGCACGGCCGCCGCGACAACAAATACAAGGCGCGCATCAAGATCCTCGTCAAGGACCTGACCCCGGCCGTGTTCGCGCAGCAGGTCGACGAGCAATGGCAGCGCATCCGCGGCGGCCCCGATACCGTGAGCGCCGAGTTCGTGCAGGACATCGCCGGCCGCTTCACCGCGCCGGCGTACGATCCCGCCGCGGCCGGCGACGGCGACCCCGCGGCGGCGCTGGCCGCCCAGGACCCGCGCTTCCGGCGCTGGCTGCGCAGCAACGTCCACCGCCACCGCGTGGCGGGCTATTGCTCGGTCACGGTGTCGCTCAAGGCCACCGGCAGCCCGCCCGGCGACATCACCGCCGGCCAGATGGATGCCGTCGCCGACCTCGCCGATGCCTACGGCTTCGGCGAGCTGCGCGTCTCGCATGAGCAGAACCTCATCCTGGCCGACATCCGCCGCATCCACCTGCACGACATCTGGCAGCGGCTGGACAAGCTCGATCTCGCCACGCCCAACATCGGCCTGCTGACCAATATCATCGCCTGCCCGGGCGGCGACTTCTGCTCGCTCGCCAATGCCGTGTCGATCCCGCTGGCCGAGGCGATCCAGCAGCGCTTCGACGACCTGGACTTCCTTCACGACATCGGCGAGCTGGACCTGAACATCTCCGGCTGCATCAACTCGTGCGGGCACCACCACGTGGGCCACATCGGCATTCTCGGCGTCGACAAGGCCGGCGAGGAGTGGTACCAGGTCACCATCGGCGGCCGCCAGAACGGCGCGCTGGCGGGCGAGCGGCGCGGCATGGAAAGCGCCGGCGGCGCGGCCATCGGCAAGATCATCGGCCCGTCGTTCGCGCGCGGGGAAATCCCGGACGTGGTGGAGCTGCTCGTGCAGACCTACCTCTCGCTGCGCGACAGCGACGAAGAACGCTTCATCGACGTGGTCGAGCGCACCGGCATCGAGCCGTTCAAGACCGCGGTCTATGCCGACGAGCGGATCGTCAAGCGCAAGCTGCAAGCGGAGAGCGCACGTGCCTGAGATCCCCGTGCAGCCCCCCGCGCAGAACCCCGTGCCCAACGTCATCCGCAACGGCGTGCTCGAACCCGACAGGTGGCGCGCCTTCGTGCCCGCCGGCGGCGATGCCGCCGCGCTGCCGCCGGACGAAGACGGCTGGCTGGTAACCGCCGCCACCTGGCAGGCGATGAAGGCGCAATTGCGGCAGCGGGCGAACCCGGTGGCCGTGTATCTCGCGCCGGACGCCGATCCCGAGGCGCTTCTCGACCCCGGCGCGGACCGCATCGACCCGGCCGGCATCGCCCACCTGGCGATCGACTTCCCGGTCTACACGGACGGCCGCGGCTACTCGCTCGCCCAGTTGCTGCGGACGCAATACGGCTGGGCCGGCGAGCTGCGCGCGGTGGGCGACGTGATGATCGACACGGTGCACTACATGGCGCGCTGCGGCTTCGACAGTTTCGCCATCAAGCCCAGCCACGATCCCCGCGCGGCCCTCGAAGCACTGGGCACGTTCACGGTCCATTACCAGAAAGGCTACCGGCGGCCGGTGGCGCCGGCCTGAACCCCCGGCACCGCCGGCGCCACCGGCATCGCGCCGGCTCAGGCGGGCGCCGCCTTGCGGGCAAACTCGACGAAAGCCCGCACCGCCGCGCTCCGGTAAGCGTCCTTGCGCTGGAGCAGCGCGGCTTCGCGCGGCGGCAGCGGCGGTTCCAGCTTCACCCTGCACAGCCCGCCGCTGTCCTGCGCGATGGCCGCCGGCAGCACCGTCATCAGGCGCCCGCGCCGCACCGCCTCCACCACCGCGGCGACCGAGTTGGCCTCGAGCGCGACCTGCGGCAGGATGCCTTGCCGGCCGAGGTAGTTGTCGATGTAATGGCGCGTAGCGAATTCCATCGTCAGCAAGGCGAAGGGCTCGCCCTGCAATTCCTTGCGCGTCAGCGCCGTGCGCCGGCGGGCATAGCGGTGCCCCGGCCCCACCACCAGCGCCAGCGGCTCCAGCAGCAGCGGCTGCGTTTCGATATCGGCCAGGCGCACGTCCTTGAACGCGATCCCCACGTCGAGGCTGTCCTGCACCAGCAGTTGCTCGATCTGCGCCTGCGGCATCTCCAGCACGCTCAGCACGATGCCCGGGTAGCGCTCGTTGAAATCCATCACGAGCGGGCCGACCAGGTAGGGCGTAAAGGTCGGCGTCATCGCCAGCCGCAAGGTGCCGCGCGTCAGTTCCTGGACATCGTGGACCGCGCGCTTGCCCGCTTCCAGGTCCTGCAGCGCGCGGCGCGCATAGATCAGGTACGCCTGCCCCGCATCGGTGGTGCGGATACTGCGGCCGGAGCGGTCGAAAAGCTGCACGCCCAGCGTGTCTTCGAGCTGCCGGATCTGCTGCGAAAGCGTCGGCTGGGAAACATGCAGCACCTCGGCCGCGCGGGTGAAATTGCCGCACTCGGCGACGGCGAGGAAGTAGCGGACATGTCGAAGCAGCATCGCGATGGGCCATTGGCTGTGTCTATGGGAGACATGGTAAGCCAGTCCATTGACCAATGGCGGATCGCGACCGCGCTTCCCATCCAATCCCAGCCCGCGAAACGGAGTCGCGAGTGCGCGGACTTCGGCGCAGTCAACCGCCGCCGGTTCGGGGGCATCGGGGAAAAGAAAAACGGCCTGGAGAGCGTCTCTCCAGGCCGTCGATTTACTGCTGCTTACTGCTTGCTATAGGTGGTGCGGCTGGCAGGATTCGAACCCACGACCCCTTGGTTCGTAGCCAAGTACTCTATCCAACTGAGCTACAGCCGCACGCGAGGTCGCAATTGTAGCGCAGCCATGCATGAATGCAAGCGTTTTTTACAGCCATGTGTCAGGCCGCGATCCCGCCCCAGGCCTGGCCTGGCGCCGCCTACCACCGATAGCGCGCGCCCAGCGTGCCGCCCGCGTTGCGCCCGCCCTTGAGCTTGATCCACAGCTTGACGCCGCCATTCGTGCTGCCGTGCGCGCCGACGTTGACCGACAGCAGTCCGCGCAGCATGTCGGGGTCGATGCGCGTGCCGTTGATGTTGATGGCTTGCTTGTGGTCTTGCCAGAGGTCGGCCTCGACGAAGGGGTAGACGCCGTTGGCGCCGTTGAGCCGGGTCGGCTGGGTGCGGTAGACCCGCACCAGCACTTCGGCGGCACTGGCATCGGCGGGCTGGCTGCCGAGGAAGCCGGCGCCGCTCCGGTCGGGGGCCGGCTGGTAGGCGAGCTGCACGCGCGGCTGGATCGTGAGGCCGCCGCTGCGCGGCAGCACGGTGTCGAGCGACAGCGCCATGCTCTGCACGCGGTTGCCGACGTAGCCCGTGGCGGAGCTGGCATCGTCAAGGTGCAGCGACATGGCGGGCCGGAGGGGCCGCGGCGCCGGATCCGCGTAGCGCGTGCCGGCGGCGGCCGGCAGCGGGCCGGGCGCGTCGTGATAGGCCGAGGGCGGGCCCGATGGCGCCGGCGCGGCGGGCCCGCCCCAGCCGCCCAGCGAGGCAACCAGGACCGGCTCACCGGTCCGCGCCGCGCCTGCCGGTTGCGCGGATTCCGCGGCGGCCGGATACGGCGGCGCGGCTATCGCGCTGCCCGCCATGTTCGCTGCCATGTTCGCTGCCGTGTCCGCTGCAACAGCGCCGATCGTGTTGGCGGCCAGCATGACCGGATCGCTGCCGGAGAACTGCGCGGGAGGCTCGGACTCGAACCGGTCCCAGCCGAAACCGGAATTGCCGCCGGCTGGCCGTTCCTCGCCCTGTGCCAGGCTGGCGACGAGCATGGCAAGTATCGAGCAACAACACTGGCGGCACGAATGGGGATGGAGATGACGACGGGAAATGCTCGGGCAAAGCCCGGTGGCAGCGCTGCTGGCACCGCTCTCCACCCTGCTCGGAGATGACACGCCCCTGGCCATGACCGCACCTCTGGCTCGAAAATACGCTACGGCTTTGCTTGAGCATAGGTCAAAGCCAGGGCAAGCGTAAGGGCACCCCCGCAGGCTCCTGCGTGCGCCAGCGCACGGCCGGACCGAACGCGATGACGAGGCCCGCGGACCCTGCGCGGCAGGCGATGCAGGCCTGAAACGGAACGGCGCGGCAGACGCGAAGACCGATGCGCGCCGGCCGATGAAACCGCGCCCGAAAAAGAAAAAGGCCGCTGCATTTGCAACGGCCTTTTCCATCGAGTCTTGGTGCCCAGAAGAGGACTCGAACCTCCACAGTGTTGCCACCGCTAGGACCTGAACCTAGTGCGTCTACCAATTCCGCCATCTGGGCTTCGTTTCGCTGCCTGAACTACTGCAACGCTGCGAAGAAAAGGATTATGGCAAGTTCGGATTCGTCTGTCAACACCCCGGCCTGCACTTTCTTGCGCCGGTCCCGGTCATGGCTGGAAGCACACCTGCCCCGGCCGGCCGTCGAGGTGCAGCGTGGCGGTGGCCGGGCGCGTGCTGGCCACCACCTTGCCGGCGCGCAGGACCATCAGGCGCGTGGCGCGCAGGCGGATCGCCTCCACCGGGTCGCGCGCCTGCAGCAACAGGAGGTCGGCGCGGCAGCCCGGCGCGATGCCGTAGCCCTCCAGCCCCAGGATGCGGGCCGGGGTCTCGGTGACGGCGGCGAAGCAGGCGCGCATGGCATCCTGCCCGGTCATCTGCGCCACGTGCAGGCCCATGTGCGCCACCTCCAGCATGTCGCCCGAGCCGAGCCCGTACCAGGGGTCCATCACGCAATCGTGGCCGAAGGCCACCGGCACGCCCGCCGCCATCAGTTCCGGCACGCGCGTCATGCCGCGCCGCCTGGGATAGGTGTCGTGCCGGCCCTGCAACGTGATGTTGATGAGCGGGTTGGCAATGGCGGCCACGCCCGACTGCTGCATCAGCGGGATCAGCTTGGACACGTAGTAGTTGTCCATCGAGTGCATCGAGGTCAGGTGCGAACCGGTCACCCTGCCCTCCATGCCCAGGCGCACGGTCTGCGCGGCCAGCGTCTCGATATGGCGCGAGAGCGGATCGTCGGTCTCGTCGCAGTGCAGGTCCACGCGCAGCCCGCGCTCGCAGGCCAGTTCGCACAGGATGCGCACGGAGTCCGCGCCGTCCTCCATGGTGCGTTCGAAATGCGGAATGCCGCCGACCACGTCCACGCCCATGCCGAGCGCGCGCTTGAGGTTGTCGAGCGCGCCGGGCGCGCGCAGCAGGCCGTCCTGCGGGAACGCCACCAGTTGCAGGTCCAGGTAGGGCTTGACCTTCTCGCGCACGTGCAGCAGCGCCTCGGTGGCGAGCAGGCGCGGGTCGCACACGTCCACGTGCGAGCGGATCGCCAGCAGGCCCTTGGCCACGGCCCAGTCGCAGTAGGCCAGCGCGCGCTCGACGATGGCATCCTGGGTCAGCAGCGGCTTGAGCTCGCCCCACAAGGCGATGCCCTCCAGCAGGGTGCCGGACTGGTTGATGCGCGGCTTGCCGTAGGACAGCGTGGAGTCCATGTGGAAATGCGCGTCGACGAAGGGCGGCGCCACCAGTTGCCCGGCGGCGTCTACCTCGGTGGCGGCGTGCGTCTTGATGGCCGGCTCGACCGCCTTGATGCGGTCGCCGGCGATGCCGATGTCGATGCCGGTGCGGCCATCGGGAAGCGTGCAGTTGCGCAGGATCAGGTCGAGCATGGCGGGTTCTTTTTCTTGGAGGATGGCGTGGATCAGCGTTCGCCCTTGCGGTAGGGCTTCATCAGCGCCTGCGGATAGGTCGCGCGCCGCGCCACCAGCACCAGCGCAAGGATCGACAGCACATAGGGCAGCATCAGGTAAAGCTGGTACGGCAGCGCCGGCAGCCCGGGCAGGCTGGCGCCGCTTTGCTGCAGGCGCAGTTGCAGCGCGTCGAACGCGGCGAACAGCACCGCGCCGGCCAGCGCGCGCCCGGGGCGCCACGAGGCGAATACCACCAGCGCCACGCAGATCCAGCCGCGGCCGTTGATCATGTTGAAGAAGAAGGCGTTGAAGGCGGACAGCGTCAGGAAGGCGCCGCCCACCGCCATCAGCGCGGAGCCTGCCATCACCGCGCCGATGCGCATGGCGCCCACGCTGATGCCCTGCCCCTCGGCCGCGGCCGGGTTTTCGCCGACCATGCGCACGGCCAGGCCGAGCGGCGTGCGGTAGAGCAGCCAGCCCACCAGCGGCACCAGCGCCAGCGCCAGCAGCGTCAGCGCGGTCTCCTCGCCCAGCACCGGGCCCAGCAGGCCGCCGAGCAGCGGAATCTCGCCGATCCAGCGCATCGGCCCGAAAGGCGTGATGGTGGGCGGCGTGGACACCGAGGCAAAACCAAGCCGGTAGGCGTAGTAGGACAAGCTGGTGGCCAGCATCGTCACGCCAAGCCCGGCCACGTGCTGCGACAGCGCCAGGCTGACCGTGAGCCAGCCGTGCAGCAGGCCGAACGCCAGCCCGACACCGGCGGCCACCGCCACCCCGCCCCACAGCGGCATGCCGTGATAGACCGCCAGCCAGCCGCCGAAGGCGCCGGCCACCATGATCCCTTCGATGCCCAGGTTGAGCACGCCGGCGCGCTCGCACAGCAGCACGCCGAGCGTGCCGAACACCAGCGGCGTGGCCACGCGCAGCACCGCGATCCAGAATGGCGCCGAGGCCACGATATCGAGCAGTTCCATCAGGCCACCTTGCGCAGGGTGTCGAAGCGGATGCGGTAGCGCGTGAGCATGGTCGCCACCAGCATGGCCAGCAGCGCCACCGCCACGATCACGTCGGCGATGGTATTGGGCACGCCCACCGCGCGGCTCATGCCGTCGGCCCCGACCAGCACGCCGGCCACGAACACCGAGGCCGCCACCACGCCCAGCGGATGCAGTCCGGCCAGCATGGCGATCACCACGCCCGCGTAGCCGTAGCCCGGCGAGATGTCCAGCGTGAGATAGCTGGTGCGGCCCGCCACCTCCACCACGCCGGCCAGCCCCGCCAGCGCGCCCGACAGCAGCGCGGTCCACATCGTCACGCGCCGCACCGGCACGCCGGCGAAAGCCGCGGCGCGCGCGTTGGCGCCCACCGCGCGCATCTGCAGGCCGAACACGGTAAAGCGGTTGACCGCCCACAGGATCGCCACCAGCGCGCACGCCAGCAGCAGGCCGCTGTGCACGCGCGAGCGCGCCATCAGCTTGGACAGCTCCAGCTCGGGCACCAGCGGCACCGACTGCGGCCAGCCCATCGCCGTGGCGTCTTTCATCGGCCCGTCCAGCATCATCGAGACAAACAGCAGCACGATGAAGTTGCCGAGCAAGGTGGTCACCACCTCGTCCACGCCGAGCCGGGTCTTGAGCCACGCGGCGCCCAGCAGCAGCAAGGCGCCCGCCAGCATGCCGGCCGCCACCATCAGCGCGAAGTGCGCGGCCGCCGGCAGGTGTTCCGCCCACGGCGCCACCGCGCCGTCGACCTGCCCGCCCACGGCCACCGCCGCCAGCGCGCCAAGATAGAGCTGCCCCTCGGCGCCGATATTGAACAGCCGCGCGCGGAACGCCACCGCCACCGACAGCCCGGTAAGGATCAGCGGCGTGGCGCGCGTCAGCGTCTCGGACCACGCGAAGCGCGAGCCGAAGCCGCCCTCGAGCAGCAACGCGTAGGCGCGCCCCACCGGCGCGCCGGCCCAGCGCACCAGCACCGCGCAGATCAGCAGGGTGGCCGCGATGGCCAGGATGGGCGCGGCCAGCATGGCCACGCGCGAGACACGCGATGTGCCGGTCCGGGGTTCAAGCCGCATGCAGCACCTCCCCGTGGCCGGCGCCGCCGCGCGCGCCATCGCCGGCGCCGGCCATCGCCAGGCCCAGCTCCGCCAGCGTCCAGGCCGCGGTCGGGCGTGCCTCGGTCAGGTGGCCGGCATGCATGACCGCGATGCGGTCGGCCAGCGCGTGGAGTTCGTCGAGATCTTCCGAGATCAGCAGCACGGCGGCGCCCTCGCGCGCCGCCTCCAGCAGGCGCGCGCGCACGTAGGCCACCGCGCCGATGTCCAGTCCCCAGGTCGGCTGGCTGGCCACCACCAGCAGCGGCGCGCGGCCCTCCCCGCGCACCGACAGCGCCCGGCCCAGGATCAGCTTCTGCATGTTGCCGCCGGACATCGTGCGCGCCGGCACGTCGATGCCGGCGGTGCGCACGTCGAAGCGCGCCACCAGCTCGCGCGCGAAGCGCTGCGCCGCCGCGCGGCGGATCACGCCGGCGCGCGAGAAACGCGGCTGGCCGAGCTGTTCGCTGGCGGCGTTCTCCCATACCGCGAGGTCGCCCACCACGCCAACCGCATGCCGGTCCTCCGGCACGCGCGCCACGCCCGCGCCGATCCACGCGCGCGGCCGCGCCGGCATCGGCAGGCCGGCCAGCGCGACGCGGCCTTCGGTGGCCGCCAGCGTGCCGCTGAGCAGCTCCGCCAGCGCCGCCTGCCCGTTGCCCGACACGCCCGCGATGCCGACGATCTCGCCGGCGCGCACCTGCAGGCTGAGCCGGTCCAGCAGCATCCGCCCGTCCGCGCCGCGCGCCCCGGCCTGCTCCAGCGCCAGCACCACCGGCGCCGCGTCCTCCGCGCCCTGCGCCGATGGCGCCCGCTCCGGCATGGCGACCACGCGCCCCACCATCAGCTCGGCCAGTTCCGCCTTGCCGGTCTGCGCCGCGGCGCGCTGCGCCACCAGCTTGCCGCCGCGCAGCACGGCGATGCGGTCGGACACCCGCAGCACCTCGTCGAGCTTGTGGCTGATGAAGATCACCGACAAGCCCTGCGCAATCAGCTGCGCCAGCGTGGCGAACAGGGTCTCGGCCTCGTGCGGCGTCAGCACCGCGGTGGGTTCGTCCAGGATCAGCACGCGCGCGCCGCGGTACAGGGCCTTGACGATCTCCACGCGCTGGCGCTCGCCGACCGACAGTTCGCCCACGCGCGCGTTCGGCCGCAGCGCGAGGCCGAAGCGCTGCGCCAGCGCCAGCACCTTCGCGCGCGCGGCGCGGCGCTCCAGCCGCCACTGCCACAGGGGCTGGGTGCCGAGCAGGATGTTGTCCAGCACGGACAGGTTGTCGGCCAGCGTGAAATGCTGGTGCACCATGCCGATGCCGGCCGCCAGCGCCGCGCGCGGCTGGCCCGGCGGCAACGGCCGGCCGTCGACCTCCACCGTGCCGGCATCGGCCACGTAGTGGCCGAACAGGATGCTGACCAGGGTGCTCTTGCCGGCGCCGTTCTCGCCCAGCAGGGCCAGCACCTCGCCGCGCTGCAGCTCCAGCGAGATGGCGTCGTTGGCCAGCAGCGTGCCGAAGCGCTTGGTGATGCCGCTCAGGCGGAGGATGGGAGTGGGCATGGAAGCGGAATGCTGGGTATCGGGGATGCGAATGGTTCGCTCCCCTCTCCCGCACGCGGAAGAGGAGAGCGAGCCGAAGGGAATGCCGGCTGCGTCGCCAAGGTCCGGCCTCACTGCGTCGACTTCGGCTCCGTCTCCACCACCTTCACCACGAACTTGCCGTCGAGAATGGCTTTCTCCTTCGCCTTGACCTTGGCCATCACGTCGGCCGGCACCTTGCCTTCGAAGGTGCCCAGCGGCGCCAGCTCGGCGCCCTTGAATTTCATCAGCGAGTAAGGGCCGTAGTCCTCGTTCTTGAACTGCCCCGACTTGACCTTGGCCAGCGCCGCGGCCACCGTGGGCTCCATGTTCCACAGCGCCGAGGCCACCACCGTGGCGGGATACTGCGGCTGGGTGTTGATGACGTTGCCGATGGCCAGCTTGCCCTTTTCCTTGGCCGCGTCCGAGACGCCGAAGCGTTCCGCGTAGAGCACGTCCGCGCCCTTGTCGATCATGGCGAAGGCGGCTTCCTTGGCCTTGGGCGGATCGAACCACGAGCCGATGAAGCTGACCGTGAACTTCACCTTGGGATTGACCTCGCGCGCGCCTTCCATGAAGGCGTGCATCAGGCGGTTGACCTCGGGAATGGCGTAGCCGCCGACCATGCCGATATGGTTGGTCTTGGTGATGCCGCCGGCGATCATGCCGGTCAGGTAGGACGGCTCCTGGATGTAGTTGTCGAACACCGAGAAGTTGGGCGCCTGGGGCTTGCCGGACGAGCCCATCAGGAAAGCGGTCTTGGGATAGTCCTTGGCCACCTTGCGCGCGGCCGCCTCGACCGCGAAGGACTCGCCCAGGATCAGCGCCGAGCCCTGCTCGGCGTACTGGCGCAGCACGCGTTCGTAGTCGGCGTTGGACACGCTTTCCGAGAACACGTAGTCGATCTCGCCGCGTGCCTTGGCCTCGTTGAGCGCCTTGTGGATGCGCGACACCCACTGCTGCTCGACCGGCACCGTGTAGACCGCCGCGACCTTCACCTTGGCCTGCGCCAGCGCCGGCTGCATGCCGGCCAGCGCGCTCGCGCCGGCAGCGGCCGCCGCGAGCTTCAACCAGGTCCTGCGCTTGCCCTCAAACCTCATGACTTTCTCCCCTTGTTGACGATAACTCCATGGCCAGGCCGTCCGGCTCCAGCCCGCAGCCGCGCAGCAGCAGCCGTACCAGGTGGTCGGTGGCCTGTTCGAAATCGCGCTGGCCCAGGTGGCTCACCCCGAGCACGGCGCATACCTGCGACTCAAAATCGGCATAGGTCTGGGTGGCGGCCCAGATCGTGAAAAACAGGTGGCGCGGGTCCACGCTGGCCATCTCGCCGCGCGCGATCCACTCCTTGATCACGCCGGCCTTGCGCACCACCAGCGCGCGCAGGGCGCCGCTGAGCACGTCGCGGATCTCCGGCGCGCCGTGCAGCAGCTCGTTGGCGAACACGCGCGAGGCGTCCGGGTGGCTGGCCGACAGCCGCATCTTGGCGCGGATGTACTGCTCCAGCGCCACCTGCGGGCGCTGCTCGGCGGTGATGATGTCGGTCTCGGACAGCCACAGCGCCAGCGTGTGCGCCAGCACCGCGCGGTACAGCGCCTGCTTGGTGCGGAAGTAGTAATGCAGGTTGGACTTGGGCACGCCGGCGCGCGCGGCGATCTCGGCCATGGTGGCGCCGGCGAACCCGGCGCGCGCGAACACGTATTCGGCCGCGCGCAGGATCAGCGCCTCGTTCTCCTGGCGAATGCGCCCGCCCGCCGCTTCCCGCGGCGGCGGAAAGCATGGCGGCTGCGCCGTGGCCGGCGCCCCCATCACTTGGTGCCGTAAAGCCGGTCGCCCGCATCGCCCAGGCCGGGCACGATGTAGCCGTGCTCGTTCAGCTCCTCGTCGATGGCGGCGGTGACGATGGCCACGTCCGGGTGCGCCGCCTGCAAGGCGCGCAGGCCCGGGCGCGAGGCGATCAGGCAGACGTACTTGAGCGTGCTCACGCCGGCCTCCTTGAGGCGGTTGAGCGCCGCGATGGCGGAATTGCCGGTGGCCAGCATCGGGTCCACCACGATCACCAGCCGCTCCTGGATGTCCTCCGGCATCTTGAAGTAGTACTCGACCGGCTCCAGCGTATCGGGGTCGCGGTACAGCCCGATATGGCCCACGCGCGCCGCCGGCAGCAGGTCCAGCATGCCGTCCAGGAAGCCGTTGCCGGCGCGCAGGATCGACACCAGGCACAGCTTCTTGCCCGACAGCACCGGCGACTCCATCGGCGCGATCGGCGTCTTGATGGCGATGGTCTCCATGGCCAGGTCGCGCGTGGCCTCGTAGGTCAGCAACTGGCTGATCTCGCGCACCAGCCGCCGGAAATTGTCGGTGGTGGTGTCTTCGCTGCGCACCAGCGTGACCTTGTGCTGCACGAGCGGGTGGTCCACCACCATCACCGATGGCGTGACGGGCGGTACGGCGGAAAGGTCGGTCATGTTGCGCTCCTCGGGAGGCGAATCGCGAAAAGATCTGCCGCGCGCCGCATGGGGCGCGCGGCGTGCCGGCTAGAACACGGTGCCGTCGCTGTCGATGGCGAACGGCGGCGCGCCGCCCGGGCGGCGCTTGGCGGCAATGCGCCGCCCCGCCGCCCAGGTGCCGCCCTCGAGCACGCGCGCCAGCGGAAAGTCCGCTGCCGACAGCCCGAGCGCCTCGCGCACCGACGCCGCCACCAGGTCCAGCCCGGTGACGGTGAGCGCGCGCCACTCCACGATGACCGGCTCGTCCACCGTATGCGTGAGCGTGGCGAAGGCCGGGTCGCGCGGCACCATCAGCTCGAAATCGAACAGCAGGCCGCCGTTGCGGTATTCGGGCAGCCCGGTGAGGACTTCGAGGCCGGTCACGGTCAGGCCCGCATCTTCCAGCGGCTCCAGCAGCGAATACGTCAGCCATTGCGTGAGCTTGTGGAACGGCACCAGCCCGTCGGGGCTGGCCGGGTGATGCCAGCAGTCGCCCAGCGAGACGCCGTCGAGCCTGACGCGGCCCGGCCACACCGGCCCCAGCGCCACCAGCAGCGTGGTCAGCACGAAGCCGGCCTCGATGCGGCCGTCGACGGCATGCGCCTTGAGGTAGTCGTACAGGTTGCCCAGCCGCGCCGGCGCGCCGAACACGGCCGGGGTGGCCTGCGCCACTTCGCCGAGCCGGCGCAGCAGCCCGGCCCGGCCTTCCAGGCCGACCAGCGGATTGTGCTGGGCCACCTGGAAGGCGGTGGCGATGGACGACGCATCGATGCGCATCAGCCGCTCGGCGTCGGCGCGCAGCGGCTGGCCGTGCTCGGCGGAGAAACCGCCGCGCGCGAACAGGTCGAAGCTGGCCACGCCGAGCCCCTCCGAGCGCGTGAGCAGCAGGTCGCTGGCCGGGTCGCGGTAGCGCCAGTCGGGTCCCGCGCCGGCATCGAGCAGCACGCTGGGGATCACCAGGTCGATGCCGATGCGGGCCCGCTCCTCGCGGTCGGCCTCGCCGGACAAGCCGCCGCGCTCGCACAGGATCTGCCAGCGGTCCAGCTTCTCGCCGCCCTGGCCGCTCTCGAAATGGCGCCAGCGGCTGTGATACGGCACCTTGAGGTCCGGGTAGCGCTGGCGGATGGTGGCCGCCACGTAGTCGGCCACGGCGGGAATGCGGTCCGGGTGCCAGGTAAACAGCGCCGACGCGCCGGCCGCCACATGCTCGGTCACGGCCGCGCAGCGCGCGCGCACGGCCTGGCCGGTCAGCAGCGCCGCGGCCGGGTGCCCCGGCGGCACGGGACTGGCCCAGCCGGCTGCATCGGTGAAGCCATCGGACGCGCCGCCCGGCGCGCCCGCTTCAGGTGTCTCGTTCATTCGTCCAGTCCTCTACCCTTTGCCAGCGCCAGTTCTTCCGCGTCGGGCGGGGTATAGCTCGTGAAGTAGCCAGCCGCTACCTTGGCGTCGATTTCCACGCGGGCGTCGGCCGGGATCAGCGCATCGGGGATCGCCACCTGCTCGACCACTTCGATGCCCTGGGCGGTCAGCGCCCCGTGCTTCATGTTGCTCATCGAGGCCCAGCGATCGATGCGCTTGATGCCGAGCCAGTGGAAGACGTCGGGCATGAGCTCCTGGAAGCGCATGTCCTGCACGCCCGCCACGCATTCCGTGCGCGCGAAATAGGTCTCGGCGCGGTCGCCGCCGACCTGGCGCTTGCGCGCGTTGTAGACCAGGAACTTGGTGACCTCGCCCAGCGCCCGGCCTTCCTTGCGGTTGTAGACCACCAGCCCGACGCCGCCCTGCTGCGCCATCTCGATGCAGACCTCGATGCCATGCGCGAGGTAAGGCCTGCAGGTACAGATGTCGGAGCCGAACACGTCGGAGCCGTTGCATTCGTCGTGCACGCGGCATGCCACCCTGGTCTCGGGCTTGCCGAGCTGGCCGACGTCGCCGAAAAAGTACAGCGTCATGCCCCCGATGGGCGGCAGGAACACCTTGAGATCCGCCCGCGTCACCAGCTCCGGGAACATCCCGCTGGTCTGCTCGAACAGCGCGCGGCGCAGCGCGCTTTCCTTGATGTCGAAGCGCCGCGCCAGCCCGGGCAGGTACCAGACCGGGTCGATGGCGGCCTTGGTGACGCGCACGTCGCCGTTGGCATGCAGGATCTGGCCGTCCGGCACCAGCCGCCCCGCGGCGATGGCGCCCGCCAGCTCGGGCATGTTGATGTGGGCGCGCGTGATGGCGATGGAAGGGCGGATATCGATGCCGGCGGCGATGCGGTCGGCGAACGCGGTGGACACCAGGTGGCCCCAGGGATCCAGCGAGACGATCTTGTCCGGGTCGGCCCACTGCGGATGCGGGCCGATGACCTCGGCCGGCGCGGTATCGGTCAGGTCGGCGCGGTGGTCGCGCTGCAGCTTGCCCGAGGCCACCGCCAGCGCGCGATACACCGCGTAGGCGCCCGAGTGGGTGCCGATCACGTTGCGCTGGGCCGGATTGGTGAGGCTGGCGATCACGGGGCCGCGCTCGGCGGCGGTGGCTGCCCCCCAGTGAATGGGCTCCGCCGGCTTGTCGCGGCGGGCGTGCGAGGTCAGGACGATATGATCGGACATGGCAGCCTCGAAACAGGAATCCTGACCAAACGGTCAGGTTTACGACTTCATAGTAGGCAACCTTCGTGCCATATCCTAATGCTCGTTTTTACCGTGTGTTGCACAGCAAACCATGGCAGGGCGGCGGCATCGCACCGCGCGCGTGCGGCGCAACGCGGGACGCTGCCGGCTTGTGGTGCAGCGGCACCATGTGGAAGCGGCGCCCGGTCCTGGGGAACCGGGCGCCGCCTGCATGCGCGCGAACGGGCCGCGATGGGCCGAGATGGAAGCCGGGCCGGCCGGCGCCGGCGTCAGGTGGACCGCTCCCGGCCAACCGCCTGGCGCTGCGCCCGGGCCCCGGCAGGAGCCGCCCACAGCGCCTGGCGCAATGCGCCCAGCGCCGCCCCGCTTTCCACATAGCGATGGAACAGTGCGCCGGCCGCGTTGCTCAGCAGCCACGCGGCGATCATGCCGAGCGCATTGAGCACCGGCTGCTGCGGTGCAAGGTGGGACACCACCGCGTTGACCACCAGGCAGATCGGGAAATGGACCAGAAACACCGAGTAAGAAATACGTCCGAAAAATGCCAGCATACTGGCGCGCGGCCAGTGCTCCAGCCAGCCGCCGCGGCGCGCCACGCCGAGCAGCAGGGCCACCGCCAGCGCCACCGCGATGCGCAGGCGGAAATCCACGATCAGCGCGGCCGCCACCGCCGCGCCCAGCACCAGCAGCGCCACCGGCGAGCGCCCGGGCGCGGAGGCCCAGAACGCCAGCGTGCCCATGCCGTAGGCGCCGAAGAAATAGATTGCCCACACGTCCCAGGCGGCATCGCGGTTGAACCAGAACAGCGACGCCAGCGCCAGGCCGGACACCGCCAGCACGCCCAGCGCCGCGCCGCCCGCTTCGAGCCGCCGCGCGCACGCGCGCGCCGCCCACAGCGCGACGATCAGCAGGGCGAACAACTGCAGGTCGATGGCCACGTACCAGACCCCCGCCGAAAGCGCGTCGAAATCGAGCACGTTGTGCAGCAGCAGCACATGCGCCAGGAACTGGTGCAGGCCGGGCGCGCCGGGAATGGAATCGTGATGCATCCAGGTGCGCGCGATGGCGGCGCCGGCGATGGCGATCAGGATGGCCACGGTATAAGGCACCACCAGCTTCTGGTAGCGGCGCCAGATCGCCAGCAGCGGATGCGGCACCGTCAGGTGGCCGCCGGGCGCCAGGCTGCGCGCGGCCAGGAAGCCGCTGATGACCAGGAAAGCCTGTACCGCGATGCGCGCGTACTGCGAGAACCAGTCGAGCAGATCGGGCGCCAGCACGTGGGCCGCGTCGGACATGGGGCCGTAGAAGGCAAGGTGATGCAGCACGATCAACTGCGAGCTGATCGCCTTGAGTGCGTCAATGCACGCCATGCGCGAAGGACGGGGGCTCATTGTTATAAGAACGCGACAAAGTGCAGGAGGCGTGATTCTACTCCTATGTGTGCATGACGCACCGCACCAGTGCGGCACCGCCGCCTGGGCCACTTCACCGCCGCCCCGATTCCCTTTCCGGGTGCGTTTATGCCGCGCCCTGCTCAGCCGCCCCGCCGGCACGAAAACCACGTCAGCACCATCGCCGCGCCCAGCCCCGCCCAGTAGTCGGTGGGCGCCACGCCCAGCCAGTGAATGTGCCAGGGCACGAACTCCGGCGCGAAGCGGGCCAGGCCGTAGGCCGGGTTGAGCACGAACCAGAGAAAGTCCTCCGTGACCCAGAACACCATGATGCAGGCCACGACCCGGGCCTGCGCGCGCCAGTTCCAGCGGCCGGCGAACAGCAGCGGGAAATGGAAGAACAGCGCCACGCAGGGAAACACCCAGGCGTGATAGCCGGTCATGGGGCGGCCGCCCCAGAAGATATCCAGCAGCCAGTGATGCTCGATGCGCCAGGTGGGCAGGTTGGCGGCCCAGCCCGCGGCGCCTTCGATCTGGATTTCGACGTTGGCGAAGAAGTACGCCAGCAGCATGGTCCAGCCGAGCGTCAGTGCCAGCGCCAGCGGGTGCCGCGGGGGCCAGGCCTGCGCGTGCGGCGGCAGCGCGGACAGGTTCAGCGAGCGCATCGGTCCGTCCCCGCCGGCGCCGGCTGCGGCCACCCCGGCAGTTGCGCCAGCACGGCCTGCAGCACCTGCCGGGCGGCCGCCGGGCGGCCCAGCGCGCGGGCGCGCTCGCGCATCTGCGCCAGCCGCGCCGGCTCGCCCAGCAGCAGGCGCACGCGGTATTCGAGCGAGACCAGGTCCACCGCCTTGAGCGCGGCGCCCTGCTCCAGCAGGTAATCCGCATTGCGCTCTTCCTGTCCGGGAATCGGCGCGTTGACGATCATCGGCACGCCCATCGCCAGGCACTCGGAGGTGGTGAGGCCGCCGGGCTTGGTGATGACGAGGTCCGAGCAGCCCATCAGCCGCGCCACTTCGTCGATGAAGCCGAACGGAAACAGCTGGCCGGGCCGGGCGGCGGCGAGCGTCCCGAGGCGCCCGAGCGCGGCCTCGTTGCGCCCGGCCATCACGATCAGCTGGAAACCGTGGTCCAGCCGCAGCAGCGCCTCGGCCACCTCGTCCAGGCCGCCGAGGCCGGCGCCACCGCCCATCAGCATGATGGTGCGCCGCGCCGGGTCGAGCCCGAAATGCGCGGCGCATGCCTGCCGGTCCTGCGGCTGGGTGAAGGCCGGCACCACCGGGATGCCGGTGGCGTGGATGCGGCCCGGCTCGATGCGGCTGGCGCGCATGCGGAAAGCGATCTCCTCGCTGGCGGCGAAGTAGCCGGCCATATGCGGGATCACCCACATGCCGTGCAGGTCGAAGTCGGTCACCTGCACCCACACCGGCACCGCCAGGCGCTGGCGGCGCACTTCGTGCATCAGGATCTCGGCGGGCAGGAAATGCGTGCAGACGATGGCGTCCGGCGCGAACTCGTCGATCGCGCGGCGCAGCGCGCGCGTGCTCAGCCGCTCGGCGGCGCGCCGCAGCTTCTGCATCGGCGCGGCCGGGTCGGCCTCGGAGGTGTGGGCGTAGAGCATGCCCCACAAGGCCGGATAACTGTTGACCAGCTTGATGTAGAAGTCCGTGTAGAGCTTGCGGAAGGTGGCCGGCACATAGCCCATCACGTCGAGATGGAGGGTCCGCACTGCGGGAAATTCGGCCTGCGCCGTCAGGCGCAGCGCCTCGGCCGCGCGCATGTGGCCGGCGCCGGCGGAAACGCTGAGAAACAGGATTTTGTGCTGCGGCGTCGGCGGCATCTGCGGCATCGGCGATATCGGTTCGGGTTACTTCATCACAAAGGACTTGACCAGGGTCAGCTCGCCGGGCTTGCGCATCGGCACGCGGAAGACCTGCTGCTTCTCGCTGGGCGTGTTCTCGTCGGTGACGACCGCCACCTGCGCCACCGTGATGGCTGCCGGGCCCGCGCCGCTGCCGTAGTAGTTCACGTAGACGAGGTAGGTGCCGGGCGGCGGCGCGGCGATCGAATAGATCTCGGGCCCGTAGCCGGTGGTCACGTCGACGTCGAGCGCGCCGCCGTTGCCGGCGACGCGGTGGGCGTAGAAGGTGTGCTGGCCGTCGGGCGACACCACGTGCAGGTCGAGGTCGGTGGCGTCGCTGTCCCAGGACAGTACCACGCGCAGGCGCGGGCGCGTGCGGCCCTGGTAGTCGTCATAGAACTGCACGCGCTTGCCGGCGCCCTGCGCGCTGCGCATCTCCACGCTGTTGCTGCCGCCGGAAAAGGCATACGGCCGCGAGAAGCTGCCGTCCTCTTCCACGCGCTGCGGCATGGCGATGCCGTTGACCACCAGCGTGGCGACAGACCCGCCAGCATTGCCCTTGGGCGACGAGCGGATGCGCCCGGCGATCGTCGCGCTGGCGGCCTGGCCGGCCGGCGTGGACACCGACACGGCCGGATAGTGGACTTCCTGCGTGTAGGAAGCCGTGTCGCCGGCGGAGTTGCGCCAGCCGTTGCGCGGCGTGGCGAACTCGATGGCGTCGTCGGCATGTGCCGCGGCGGCCAGCAGCGGCAGGATCAGGCTGGCCAGAACGAGGTTCGGCTTGCGATGCATATCCACGGTCCCATCTCCCTTGCGGGCGTTGTCTGCTTCAGAAGCGCACCGATTTCATCAACGCCAGCTCGCCCAGCTTGCGCAGCGGCATCGCCAGTGTCTCGCGCTTTTCGTCGAGCGTGTTTTCGTTGTAGATCAGCGTGAGCCGGGCGGTGATCAGGTCGCGCGCGTTCGCCCCGGCCTGGAAGTTGTAGCCGCCCGCGTCGAAGTTGCCCCAGTAGTTCACGTAGAACAGCCACACGCCAGGGCGCGGCGCCGCGCTGGAGAATATCTCGGGGCCAGCGCCGTCCACGCTGTCCACGTCGAGCCCGCCGCCCTCGGGCAGCAGCGGGCTGGCCCAGAAGGCGTGCCCGCCCGCGGGCGAAATCACGTGCAGGTCGACTTCCGCCCGGGGATCGTCCCAGGTCAGCACCGCGCGCAGCCTGGCCTGGACCTTGGTGGCGTCGGCCTCGTAGAACTGCAGGCGCTGGCGCGAGGCGCCGTCGGCGGAGACGATCTCCACGCTGTTGGAGCCGCGCCCGAACGCCCACGGCCGCGCAAAGCGGCCTTGCTCGTCGGCATAGAGCGGCATGGCATTGCCGTTGACCACCAGCGTGGGCGGCTTGCGGCCTGCGCTGCCGGCCTGGCGCAGGCGGCCTTCGATCAGCGTGCGGTATTTCTGCGCGCCGCGGTCCACCGGCGGCTTGGGATAGGCCGCGGTGTAGCGCTCCAGCTCGCTGGACAGGCCGCTGTGGCGCCAGCCGCCGGCCGGGCCGTCGAGATCGGCGAGCGGGCCGGCCAAGGCCGCCGGCGGCGCCAGCGCGCAGGCCAGGACCAGCGCGGCGCGGCGCCGGGAACGCGGGGAAGTGGAATGGGGGTTCATGAGGGATCTTCCGTGCGCACCAGCCGGCGCGCGAGGCCTTCGACGAAGGACTCGTCCTGGCCGCGCGGGTGGCGCGCGAATGCGAGATGCAGGTATTCGTGGGCCAGCGCGATGCGGTCGTCCTCGCTGGCGAGCCGGTGGATGTAGAGCCGGTTGCGGCGCGCGTCCGCATAAGGCCGGCCTTCGCGCACCTCGCACACGGCGGGCAGCGGCGGCGCCTCGAAGCCGGGCTCGGCGCCGAGCCGGCGCTGCCACCGCGGCGCGCGCTGCGCCAGCCATTGCCGCGCGCCGGCGACCGCCAGGCAGTCGCCGGCCACCGGGCTCTGGAACGAGGTCAACGTGGCCTGCGGCCACCAGCGCGCGAGGATGGCGTCGAAGGCCAGGCCCTGCCCGGCCGCGCGCCTGGCCTCGGTCCACGCCATGCGGCCCTGGCCGCCGGCATCGTGGTGGTAACGCACCGCCACGCCGGACAGCACCAGCGCGTCGGTCTGGTCGGCCGCGCGCCGCGCCGCGGCGGTGGGCGCGCGCGGCAGCACGCGCTGGGTGCGGCTGCTGTCGGCGATGCGGAAGCAGCCCTGCTCGCGCGTGGCCTGCTGGACCAGGTAGCTGCGCACGGCCACCGCCAGCGCGCGGGCGGCCTCGGGCTCGGCGGTATCGCCTTCGCGCTCCACCACGCGCGCCACGTAGTCGTTGAGGCCGAAGCGCCCGACCACGCGCGGCGCGGCGCCGGCCGGGCGCAGCAGGCTGAGTTCGCCGCGGCTTGCCACGCGCACGCTGTTGCCATTGGCGAACTCGGCGCGGAAGACGCCGTCCAGCGGGCCGGCGGGCGCGGCCTCGCCACCGGCCCTGCCCGCATCGAGCAGTTCGCGCAGCGGGTAGCGCTCGAACATGTCGACCAGCACGCAGGCGCCGTCGTCGGGCACCGGCAGCGCGGCCAGCAGCGGGCGCAGCAGCGGCGCCGCGCGGCGCAGCACATTGGCGCTGGCGCCCTGCCCGCCCAGCCACGCCGGGCTGCCGTCGGCCAGCCAGCCCGCGGCGCCGCCGATGGATGCGCCCGGCCGCGCCGGGTCCGGCATGGTCCAGGTCTTGGCGCGCAGCAGGCTGCCGTAGTCGGCCAGCGTGCCTTCGCCGCGCCCCACGGTCAGCACCGACACCAGCGTGGCCGAGGCGGCCTGCTGCGCGGCGGGCGGCACCGCGTGCAGCGCCGCCAGCAGCTCGGCCACCGGCACCGCATGCTCCGGGCGCATCGCCTGCAAGTCCTGCAGCCACGCGGGCGCGCCCGCGTCCTGCCAGAAGCGCCGCCAGTCGGCCCCCGACAAACCCAGCCGCCGCGGCTCGAAATAGCGCCCGCACGACTGCACCAGCGCATGCTCGCGGTCGATGCTCTGGCCGGCCGTGCAGCAATAGACTTCCTCGGGGTCGCCGCCGCGGCAGGTGTAGTCCTCGGTGCGCCGGTCGCGGGCCACGAGGTAGCTGTAGACGAACAGCTTCCAGACGCTGCCCAGCGGCGTGCGCAGGCCGGCGGGCAGCGGCGCGGGCGCGCTCTCGCCGCTGCCGCCGAGGCGGTAGAGCCGCGCCTCGCCGCCGGCCAGCCGCGCGAAGCGCAGCGGCTCGCCGCCCTCCGCCTGCGCCGCGGCGAACGCGGGCGCGGCGCAGAACAGAGCAGCGAACAGAGCAAGACAATGCGCCAAGCGGCGCCCCACCCTGCCTGCCGTCACGGCCACGCGCATGCCGGCCTCACTCCACCGCCAGCGGGAAGACCGCGGTCTTGCCGTCGCCCTGCAGCGCCTTGGCCTCCGGCTGGTACATGCGGAAGTAGCGCACCGGCGGCAGGCTGAACCTGCCCGGCAGCGAGAAGCGCACCAGCTGGCGCAGCACCACCGGGCGCTCCAGCGCGACCACCGGCTGGTGGTACGACAGCATGCCCATCTCGTAGGTCACGGCGCGCTGGAACGGCTGCAGGCCGGTGGCCTTGTTGTCGGGGTCCGGCAAGCCCTCGATGCGCAGGCCCCAGGTGGTGCCCTCGACTTCGCCGCCCGGCGGCAGCGGCGCCTCGACCAGGCCGTAACGGTAGACGCCCTGGCGCGGGCTCAGCACGATCTCGTCGACATAGAGCGTGTTGCTGTCGAGCTTGTCGCCCGGCTTGACCGGCCGGGCCGAGAAGGCAAGGCCCGCGGTGCCGGCGGCGGGATCGGCCGGCTTGCCGGTCTTGTCGGTCTTGCCTTCGTCCCCGGCCGGCACCAGCCGGTAGAGCTTGCGCTCGATGCCGATGGGCAGGCCCGGCGCTTCCTGCGCGCGGCTGCGGTACGACACCACCGCGTTGGTGTTGTACGACTGCGCGGCCGCATCCATGTTCTGCGGCGCGCCCAGCGTCAGCGCCTGCGGCAGCTGCGCGCCGGTCCAGCGCCATTCGGGCAGGCCGAGCGGGCTGCGCGCAGCCTGCCAGTCGCCCTGCGGCGCGCGCGGCGCGGCGCCCGCCTCGCCCGGCAGGCCGCGGCCGAGGCCACCGCCGAGCGCCTTGTCGAGCCAGACCAGGGTCACGGCGCGGTCGATGGTCGGGCTGGCGGCGCCGGCGCGCGACAGCAGCGCCTGCACGTCCGACGCGGCGGCGCCCTTGCCGGCCATCAGCAGCAGGCTCTGCACCAGCGGCGACGGATCGGCGGCCAGCGCCTGGCGCGCGGCCTCGGCCGCGCTCGCCAGCCCTTCGGGCATGGGCTGGCCGATCTGCTTGTAGAGCTGCGCGGCGAGCACGGTCGCCACGCGGCGGCCCTGCGGCGAATCCGGCGCGGCGAAGACCAGGCTGTCGCCGGCTGCCACGGCGGCGCCCGCATCGCTGCCTGGCCGGCCCAGCTCGGCGGCCAGGCCGCCCAGTTGCGTCGCCACCGGCAAGCCCATCTCGTTGATGAACCACAGCGCCAGCATGCGGTGCAGCGGCGGCTCCTTCATGCTCTGCTTGTAGGCGTCCAGCGTGTGCTTCCAGTGCTCGGGCGGCAGGCTGATGCCGGCCGCGCGCGTGGCCAGCCAATCGGCGTAGTAGGCGTAGGCGGTCAGCAGCGCGCTGTTGCCGAGCGTGTCGCCCCACCAGCCGAACTGGCCGTTGACGCCGGCCAGCAGCGCCAGGCGCTGGCGCTGGGTGCGCAGCAGCGCGTCCAGGCCCTGGGTGCCGCCGCCGGTATCGGCGCCGGTGCTGGCGCCGCTCGCGGCCAGGCTGCGCTGCGCCAGCGCCAGCGGGATCAGGCGGCTGGCGGTCTGCTCGGTGCAGCCATAGGGATAGGCCAGCAGGTCGTCGGCCACGCGGGCGAACTGGCTGGCGGCGCTGTCGACGAAGCGCAGGCGCACGTCCTGCGCGTCGGCCGGCAGCCTGAGCCCGGCATTGGCGCCCGACAGCGGCAGCGTCAGCTCGCGCTGCGACAGCCAGCCGGTGGGCTCCACCGTCAGCGCCGTCTGCAGGCGGTCCACGGCCTTGCCCTGCTGCCGGATCTCGGCATTGACCGTGCCGCTGCGCAGCGCGCCGGGCGCCACCGGCAGGCTCACATAATTGGCGCCGCGCCGGAGCGTGACGCTCTGGCTGACGTTGAGGCCGGCGCCCGTCACCACGAGGTCGGCGGCCACGTCCTGCCCGCCCTGGTTGAAGGCGACCATGTCGATGCGCGGCGCGTCCTCGGCGCGGTAGCGCTGCGGTCCGGTCCACTTGAGGTACAGCGCCTTGTCCGAGCGGATATTGGCGGTGCGCTGGCCGACCGTGCCGTCGGCGGCGATGGCCCGCACCGTGATGCGCCAGCGGGCCAGCGAGTCCGGCATGACGAAGCTCATGCGCGCGCGCCCGTCCGCGCCGGTGCGCAGAGTGGCTTCCCACGCGGCGGTGTCCTTCTCGTCGCGGCGCGGGCGCTCCAGCACCTTGACGCCGCGCTCGTTGTAGCGGCCGCGCTCGGGGCCGGCGCCGCCCGGCTGGCCGGAGACGGCCAGGTCGTAGCCGATGAAATTCAGGCTGGAAGTGGTGCGCACGCTGTTGCGGCGCGGATGATAGAAAAAGTCCACGATGCTCGGCGCGATCTCGGGCTGCAGCACGTAGACCATTTCGTCGACCACGCTGACCGTGAGGTTGGCCGGCACCGGCTTGCCGCCGAAGGCGCTGCTCAGATCCAGCGTGACGGTCTCGCCGGGCGCGTAGACCGGCTTGTCGCTCTTGACGGCCAGCTCGATGGCCGGCTGCGCCACGGCGATGCCGGCGTTCTGGAACACATAGTCGCCGTCCTTCACGTACAGCACCGAGAACGTCATGTTCGGGCTGAAGCCGTTGCCGACCTTGATGCGCGCGCGCCATTGCCGGTCGGTGACCTTTTCCAGCGAGAGCCAGTCGCCGCCCCTGGACAGCAGCCCGCGGCGCTCGACGCGGTCGCGCTCGAGCGTGAGCAGCGCGTCCTCCACCGCCAGCGGGAACGTCACCAGCGCCTCGGCGGTGTCGCCGATGCGGTAGCGGTCGCGGTCGAACACGATCTCGATATTGCCGGGCACGGTCTGCAGGCCCTCGCCCGCCACCCAGTGGCTGGCCGCGGCCAGCAGGTTGCCGGCGGCGTCCTTGACCGACAGCGTGTACGAGCCGGGCTGGTCGAACTTCACCGGGAACGACAGCGCGCCGCCGGCGCCCGCGCCCAGCTTGCCTTCGGTGCGCGTGCGCGATTCGAGCCGCACCAGCTCCCAGCTGGCGGGCGCCTGCGCCGGCGCCTGGGCGGCCAGCGCCTCCAGCGTGAAGGTCACGCTCTGGCCGGCGTTGGTGAAGTTGGCCGGGCCGCTCAGCCTGTACGGCGTGGCGCCGCGCGCGATCAGCAGTTCGCGCGTGACCTTGACGCGGTAGGCCGCGCCGTCGTTGGCGAACACCGTGACCACGTAGCGGCTCGGCTCCCTGGCCGCCGGCAGCGCGAGCGCGGCGTTGCCGCTGCTGTCGGTGGTCAGCTCCTGCTGTTCGAGCTTGACCGGGAACAGGCCGGCGTAACGCAGCTCGCCCTCGACCATCGTCACCTGCTGCGCGCGCAGGCTGACCGACAGCCTGGCGTCCCTGACCGGCTTGCCGTCGGGATAGCGCAACTGGATCTTGCCCTTGAGCGCCTCGCCGGTGGCGTAGTCGGCCTTGTCCAGCGCGAGGTTGACGTCGAAATGCGGCTTGATGTATTCGGCCACGCGGAAAGCGCCGCCATAGGTATCGCCGCCGTAGTCGAAGCGCAGCGTGTAGCCGCCGGCCAGCGCGTTGGCCGGCAGCGTGAAGCGCGCGTCGGCGCCGTTGTCCGCGCTGAGCACGGTGCCGAGCGAGGCCAGCGGCGCGCCGTTGGGGTCGAGCACGTCGAGCTTGATGTCGCCGGCGGCGGCGGGCGCCGACTCGGTGGCGCTGCGGAAATTGCGGCCGATGAACTTGACGCGCACCTCATCGCCGGGGCGGTACAGCGGCCGGTCGGTGAAGGCGAACAGCTTGGTGTTGTAGATCTCGCTGTCGTAGTAGAAGTTTTCCGAGATGAAGGCGCCGCCGGCCGGGTCCACGCCGAGCAGGTAGCTGCGCTCGGGGCTGGCATGAGCCAGCTCGGCCGCGCCGTCGGCGCCGGTGGTGGCGCTTTGCAGCACGCCGAGGCCGTCGGTCCACGCCAGGCTGGCGCCGCTCACGGGGCGGCCGCTCTTGCGCTGCGCGGCCCATACCAGCATGCCGTCGGCGGTGCTCTTGGTGACCGCCACGGTGTCCGAGACGAACAGCAGCGTATGGGCGCGGTAGGCACCGACGATGCCTTCGACGATGTACAGGCCGGGCTTGAGCTTGCCCAGCGGCACCATCACGTTGCCGGCGTCGCGCGGCAGGAATTCGCTGCTGCTGCCTTCGAGCTTCACGTCCCTGGGCGGCGCGATCTCCCTGGCGTCCCAGATCGGGTAGCGGAAGCGCGCCACCACCTCGTAGCCCTTGAGCGGCTCGTATTGCGGGTTGTTCTCGAAGCGGGTGGGCTGCGCGATCTGGTCGCCCATGCTGAACTGCGGCGCGTCCTCCACCGCCTTGCTGCGCGTGGCGAACGACAGCACGCGCTGCCAGGCGCGGCGCGCCTGCTTGTACCAGCTGTCCCACAGGTAGGACAGCGTGTTGGCCAGCCCTTCGCCGCGGTAGTTCGCCTTGACGTCGATGCGGTGCAGGTTCTTCTGCGCGCGCAGGAAGGCGAGCGGATCGGCCACGCGGTAGACCAGGATGTCGGCGCCGCCGTAGCGCCGCAGCTCCTCCTTGTATTCGCGGCCCGGCGCTTCGAGCCGCACCTGCGCGGTCTGGTCGCTGCCGAAGCTGGCATCCGAGAGCAGGAAGAACGGCTGGCCCTGGAACGCGGCATAGCCGCTCGACGGCACCGTGTCGAGCGTGGCGACGGACCCGTCGGCGCGGGCTGCATGGGCCGCGCCCAGCACGGCAAGCGCCAGCAGCATGCGGATGGTCACGGAACGCAGCAGCGCGCGGGCGCGCGTGATGACGACAGGCATCGTCTTTACCTCGACAAAAAAGCGAAACGGAACACACCGATGAAATTGGGATTGCCGTCCTGCGGCTGCCAGCGGGAGTCGTTCCATTGCATCAGGCGGGAAAGGGTGACGGCACGCAGACCGTTGTCGGTGCGGGTCACGGTGCCGGTGTGGTAGGCCAGGTACTGGCCCATCCAGATCATCAGGTGCTGCTCGTCGCCCTGGTCGTAGAACAGCAGGTCGCCGGGCTGGGCCAGGTTGACGTTGCGCGCGACGAAGCGGCTGTTGCCCTGCACCAGCGCCAGTGCCGAGGCATAGGCGCCGGTGCTGCCGTCGGCGCGGGTCCAGCGCTGGCCCAGCGAGCGCTGCGCGGCGGTGAGGTTCAGCTCGGGCGGCAACTGGCGGGCGGACGCGCTGCCCTGCATGCCGTTGGCGCGCAGCCAGCGCGCATCGTGCACGCGCAGCGCCTCGCCCACGGCAAAGCGGACCAGGCCGGCGCAGTCGCGCTGATACCAGCGCGGAGTCGGGCCCTGCCGCAACTGCTCGCCGGCGATGCGCACGAACCAGGCGCGGAACACCGCCGACTGCGCGGGATCGAGCAGGTCGTCCGCGGGCACGGCGGGCTCCAGGCCCGACAGCGCCAGCGCGCGGCCGACGCCGGCCAGCGGCAGGCAGGCGGCGGCCAGCGCCGCCAGCGCGGCGCGGCGCCCCCGGCGCGCCGCCGTCACCGCGCGGCCTCTGGGGCGTCCGCGCTGGCCAGCACGCCGCGCGGCGCGCCGGACTGCTGCCATGTCACCGGCACCCAGGCGCGGCCCGAGGGCAGGCTGTCCGGCAGCACCAGCGACATCGCCGGATAGGCCCCGAGCGCCTTGAGCTTGGGGAACAGGTGGGCGCGCGCCGCGTTCAGGAACAGCGCTTCCTGCTCGGCCGGCAGCGCCTTGATGGCCTCACGCCGCACCAGCGGCGCCAGCGTGGCCGGGGTGAAGCTCAGCACGGTGCGGGACTGCTGGTCGCGCGGCATGGTGTCGGCCACCGCCGGGAAGCGCTTGCCCCGCACCGCCAGTGCGTCGTCGACCAGCGTGGCGTCCGGCGAAAACAGCACGATGTTGCCGGCCAGCGCCAGCGTGACCGGGAAATAGGCGCCCGCGGACAACTGCCCGGCGAACGGCGCGCCGCTGGCTTCGCGCGTGCCGTAGGGCGAACTGACCGGGCGCGACCACAGTTGCGCGCCGCCGGGGCCCTTGCTGGCCTGCACGGGCAGCCGCGCATAGCCGCCCTGGCCGGCGCCGGCCTTGGGCTCGTAGGCGCCGATGACCTGCTCGAACAGGCTGGCCAGCACCGGCTGCAGCGCGGCCGCGGCCGCCGCCGACTTGAGCCGCGCCATGAACAAGGGCGCGGCCAGCGCGGACTTGCCGTACCAGCACACAGCGGCCGGCCCTTCGAATGCCTGGCCGGGCTGCGCGGCAAGCTCGCCCTGGCCGCCGCCGACCTTCTGCAGCATCTTGCCGGCGGCCTGCCAGTCGACCGGCAAGGTGGCGCAGGCCGCCGGATCCGCCGGCAGCGCCTGCCACAACGCGGCGGTGTTCCATTTGTCCGGCAGGCGGGCGCCGTCGACCAGCACCGCGCTGCGCCAGTCCGTGCTGCCGGCGGCGGCCTCGGGATCGGCGCCGGCGAAATCGAAGCGCAGCGCCTCGATGCCGGGGAAGAAGGCCTGGTAGCCGAACGACAGGTAGTTCGCCCCGACCACCGCGCGGTGCCCCTTGGGCGGGCCCTTGGCGGGCTCCAGCGCGAACGACAGCAGCGGCGCCTCGCGGGCGGCGGCATCGTCGGACAACCATGCCGACACCGCCTTGGCGCGCGCGCCGATGGGCTTGCTTTCGGCGTCGAGCAGCATGCCGGCCTCCGACAACACGACCAGGCGGTCGCCCTTGCCGGCGATCAGCAGGCTGCGCGCGGCGCCGATGCGCAGGGCGTAGAGCGGCGTGCCGCCGATCTCGCCGGCGCGCGCGAGCTGGGCATCGGCGGGCGCGACGGTGGCCAGCATCTGCAGCGCCTTGGCCAGCCCGTTGCGCTCCATCGCCAGCGCCCAGTAGCGCAGCGTGCCGTCGGCGCCGCGCCAGGCCATCAGCCGGCCGGGCTCGTCGAACACGCGCTTGAGCAGGCTGTCGGACCAGTCGAGGTCATGCTCGAAGGCGATGCGGCGCAGCGCGCCGGCCACCGAGAGGCGGCCTTCGTTGTCCTCGTAGTAATTGACGAAGTCCTCGGTAAGCACATCGCGCAGCAGCGGCACGCGCAGCATGTCGCGCGGCAGGCTCGACAGGCTCTCGCTGTCGACCAGCGCGTCCGGGCGGCCGAAGTCGAGCTCGACCTGCCGCGGCTGGCCCTTCCAGGCCTTGCCGAAGGGGTGCCAGACCAGCTGCACCGCCACCCCCGCGGCGACCGCCAGCACCGCCACGCCAAGCGCGATTTTCTTGCGCGACATCTTCATGGTCCCCTTCCCGTTCTTTTGGCCGCCCCGACTCACCACGCGGCGAGCCCGGTAGCGTACCGTGCACATCAATCCGCCCGCAAGCCGGCCGTTGTGAAAATTTGTGATATATCCGGCGCGGCGCGGCAAGTGAATGCGGGGAAACCGTGGCCCTGGCGGCTGAGCGGGAGATATTTGCTTATGACGAAGATGTACTTTGTGCACCGCGGCAACCCACGTAGCCTTCCTTCTTTTGAAAATTTCGCCACATGTTGCCGTTTGCCACCTTCAGCCGCGCCGGCGCGGCGCGCGCCTCCCGCCTGCTGGCCGGGCTCGCCGTTGCCGCCAGCGCCATCGCCGCCGTTCCCCACACCGCCCTGGCGCAGAGCCCGAGCCCGGTGCTGGACAAGATCCGCAGCACCGGCACCATCGTGCTCGGCTACCGTGAATCGGCCCTGCCCTTTTCCTTCGCCGACGACAAAGGCCAGCCGGCCGGCTACGCCGTGGACCTGTGCCTGCGCGCCGCCGAAGCCGCGCGCGTCAAGCTGGGCCTGAGCGCCATCAAGGTACGGTGGATTCCGCTTACGCCGCAGAACCGCATCCCGGCCGTGGTCAATGGCCTGGTCGACCTGGACTGCGCGCCCAACACCAACTCGCTGGAACGCCAGAAGCAGGTTGCCTTCAGCGTGTCGCACTACATCTCGACGGTGCGCATGCTGGTGCGCGTGGACTCGGGCATCCAGTCCTTCGACGACCTGCGCGGCAAGAACGTGGTGACCAGCGCCGGCTCCACCGGCGACCGCCATGTGCGCCGCCTGAAGAGCCAGTACGGCTTTCACGACATCTACGCCAAGGACCACGGCGAGTCCTTCCTGCTGCTGGAGTCCGGGCGCGCCCAGGCCTTCGTCATGGACGACGTGCTGCTGGCCGGCCTGCGCGCCCGCGCCAAGGATCCGTCGCAGTACGTGATCATCGGCCCGGCGCTGTCGACCGAGCAGAACGCGCTGATGATGTCGCGCGCCGATCCGGAGTGGAAACAGCTGGTGGACCAGACGCTGGCCTCGGTGTTCGCCGGGCCGCAGGTGGTGGCGCTGCAGAAGCAGTGGTTCCAGCAGCCCATCGGCGCACGCAATATCAATCTGGCGCTGGCGCCGAGCGCCCAGGTGCGCGAGGCGTGGAAGCATCCTTCGGACGTCGCCACCGAGTAAGGCGCGGCCTTTTCAGCACCGGGAAATCCCGCAGCCGACAGGCTCGCGGGATTTTTTTATGCCGCTCGCCGCACAATCCGCGGCGCAACGCAGACAAAATGCGCCATGGCGCATATTCCCGGCAGTTGTAAACCAAGAGCCGGCGGCTACCGCAATAGCGGGTTTCCATAAGGCCGGTGCCAAGCGTGTTTCCGGCAATACAACGCGAGCCGGCGCAAGTTGACAAGCCGGCGAAATGTTGGCGACACTGGGACCGAGCGGACAAACCCGCAGGAGCGGCCAGGCTCAGGCAAGGCGAATCTCCCCGCGGCACCGCGTATTCGAACCGCCGCAAGGCGGCATTTTTCAGGAGAAACCATGAACAAGTTCGTCGCGACAGCCATCGCGCTTTGCATCGGCGCCGTTTCCGTGGCTGCCCAGGCCCAGACCGGCGGGAAGAAGTTCGACCCGTATAGCCAGGGCGCCAAGTCGGGCGAGAAGTTCGACCCGTACACCCAGGGCGCCAAGTCCGGCGACAAGTTCGACCCGTATACCCAGGGCGCGAACAAGAGCACCCGCGCCGACCTCGCCGGCGACGCCTCGGCCCCGGCCGCCAAGAAGTCGCACAAGAAAACCAAGAAGAGCAAGAAGGCCGCCTCGGCTGCCGCCGCCAGCTGATCCGCAAGGATCAGCGCGGCACGGCATGAAGCCCGCCATTGGCGGGCTTCATGCGTAAACGGCGGCATGGAGGGTGGAGAAACGAGCCGCGGCGGGCCGGATATCAGTGACCGTCGCCGCGCGCCTGCATGCGCGCCAGGTACACCTCGTGCAGCGTGATCTTGCGGACCTCGGACTGGCTGGTGCCGATGTGGGAGCGCAGCAGCAGCGTGGCTTCGTCGGCGCGGTGCGCGAGGATGGCGCGCAGGATCTGCGCGTGCTCCTCGTAGGTGGCGTCCACGCGCGCCCGCTTGGTGAAGTCGAGCCGGCGGATGATGCGGATGCGTTCGGTCAGCTCGCCGTGCACGCGCGCCATTTCGCCGTTGCCGGCCACTTCCACGAGCGCGCAGTGGAACGCTTCGTCGAGTTCCCCCACGCGCGCCATGTCCGCCAGCCGCGCCTCGGGGGCGACCAGCCAGATGGCGGCCAGCTCCGCCAGCGACGCCTGCACGGCGTCGCGGTCCATGCCGCACAGGCGCCGCACGGCTTCGGTCTCCAGCACCATGCGCAGGTCGTAGAGCTGCTCGAACTTGTCGAAATCGAACGGCAGCACGTGCCAGCCAGCGCGAAAGCTGACGTCGACAAAGCCCTCCTGCTTCATGCGGAACAGCGCCTGGCGCACCGGCGTGCGCGACACGCCGAGCCGCTCGCAGACCTCGTTCTCGGTAAAGCGGTCGCCCGGCACCAGGCGAAACTCCGCGATGTCGCGCTTGAGCAGCGCGTAGACGCTGTCCGCGCGCGACGTGCGGCCGTCCTCGGCGCGCCCGGCCTCGGCCAGTTCAACGGCGGGGCTGTCCGGCAGGTCGTTGGCTGGCATGGGTTCGGGCAGAGGCGCGGCGCGGGCGGAAGTCATGGCGGGAGTGGGTTCGGATCGTCGCGGATCGCCGCGGATCGTGTACAGGGGCGACGGCGAGGCCTTCATTATGCGCCCGCCGGCGATGCGAGGCGCGCGCTATCGCCGCACCTCGCGCTGGAAGATGTCCAGGCTCAGCCGCTTGGCGGCCACGAAGCTCGCCTGCGACAGCGTTTCCACGGTGCGCGGGCGCGCGTCGGCATAATCGAGAATCTCGGCCACGCGCGTGGGGCGCTTGGTCAGCAGCAGGATCTGGTCGGCCAGGTACACGGCTTCTTCCAGGTCGTGCGAGACCAGCAGCATGGTGGTGCCGGTCTGCATGAATACCTCCTGCAGCTTTTCGCGGATGAACAGCGTCATCTCGAAGTCCAGCGCCGAGAACGGCTCGTCGAGGAACAGCACCTCCGGCCGCGGCGCCAGCGCACGCATGATGGAGGCGGTCTGCTGCTGGCCGCCGGACAGTTCGTACGGATAGCGGTTGAGGTCGAACTTGACGTCGAACGAGGCCACCAGCTCGGCCAGGCGCCGGTCCACCTCGGCCTTGCTGCGGCCTTCGAGCAGCAGCGGATAGGCGATATTGTCGATGGTGCGCATCCACGGGAACAGCGCCTCGCGGTAGTTCTGGAACACGTAGCCGATGCGCGTGTCCTTGAGCGACTTGCCGTCGAACAGGATCTCGCCGCGGTCGATGGGAATCAGCCCGGCGATCATGTTGATGAGCGTGCTCTTGCCGCAGCCGTTGGGGCCGAACACGGAAACGATCTTGCCCTTGGGGATGTCGAGATCGAAGTTCTCGTACAGCGGCCAGCCGGCGAAGTACTTGGTCAGGCCACGGATGGTGATATGGGTGCCCGGCGGCCCCGGCTGGAACGCCGGGGCCGGCACGTCGGCGTGGCGCGCCGGGGTGAGGACTGCGCTCATGATTTACCTCCCGCTCCAGTGGACCACGCGCCGCTCGATGAGGAGGAACACGATGTTGAGGACGTAGCCGAGCGCGCCGGCGGCGAGGATGGCCGCGTACATGGTCTTGACGTTGAGCACCTGCTGCGCGTCGATGATCGCGTGGCCGAGCCCGTTCTCCGAGCCGATGAACATTTCCGCCACGATGACGATCACGAGCGCCATCGACACCGCCGAGCGCAGCCCGACGAAGCTCGGCTGCAGGCTTTCCCAGATCAGCACGTCGCGGAAGATGCGCCAGCGCGAGGCGCCCATCACGCGCGCGGCCATCACGCGTTGCTTGCGCGCGTTGATGACGCCGTAGGCGCTGTTGAACACCACGATCAGCAGCGCGCCGAACGCGGCGATGGCAACCTTGTTGATGTCGGACACGCCGAAGATCAGCAGGAACAGCGGGATCAGCGCCGACGACGGCGTGGAGCGGAAGAAGTCGATCAGGAACTCCACGCTGCGGTAGGCGCGCTCGTTGCTGCCGAGCAGCACGCCGAGCGGCATGCCGATCACGGCCGCGATGGCGAAGGCCTCCAGCGTGCGCGACACGGTGACGGCGAAGTCGGTCAGCAGCGCGCCGCCGGCCAGGCCCGTGACCAGCGCGACGAGGGTATCGGCCGGGCTCGGCAGCAGGATCGCCTTGATCCAGCCGAGCCGCACCACGAGGTCCCAGGCCACGAACAGCGCGAGCGGCCCCAGCACGGGCAGCAGGCGGTCGGACGCGGGGCGGCGCGGCATGGCGTCGCGCGAGGCCGGCGGCGCCCAGGGCTGGGCGGCACGGGCGCCGCCGGCGCCGGGCAGCGACGCCGGCGGCATGGCCCCGGGCGCGCCCGCGGGCGCCTCGGGCGTGGAAAGTTCGGGCATGGCGCTCACCCCTTGTAGAGCATGGTGTTGACGTCCACCTTGTGCGAGAAGATCCCCTTCTCGGTGAAGAGGTCGTAGAACTTCTGGAAGTACGCGGCGTCGCTGGCCTTGAACTCGTCATAGAAGAGGTAATCGGACATCGGCACCTCGGCCGTCAGCGCGCCGTCGATGGCGGTATAGCCCTTGAGGTACGGGCGCGCCTCCTGCGGCGACTGCTTGACCAGCGCCACGCCGCGCCGGTAGGCCGTCATGTAGCGCCTGGCCGCGTCCTTGTTCTTGCCGAGGAACTCGGAGGTCAGGCTGGCCGATCCGCCATGCCAGGGCGCCATCGGATCGCCGAGGATGTAGCGCGCCACCACGCCGGCCTCGAGCGTGCGCGTGGTGCCCTTGAGCCGGCCCACGGTGCCGGTCGGCTCCAGCGTATAGACGCCGTCGATCTGCCCGGCCGCGAGGGCCGCCACGTGCTGGCCGATCGGCAGCTCCATCACGCTCATCTGGCCGGCGCCGGCGCGCTCGAGCATGGTCTTGGCCAGCACCACGTTCTGCACGCCCGGGCCGCTCGCCACCCGCTTGCCCTTCAGCTCCGCCACCGACTTGATCGGGCTGTCCCGGGCGACCAGGAATTCCTCGAGCACGTACCTGGCATTGGTCGGGTTGGTGCAGAAGATCTTGAGCAGGCCGGGCTGCGCGATCTCGCCGAGGGCCAGCGCGGCGGACGCGGTGCCGTTGGCGCTGCCGTCGCAGCGGCCGGCGAGGATGGCCTCGATCACCTGCTGCGCGCTCGCAAACTTGATGGGCTCCACATCGAGCCCGGCCTCCTTGAAGTAACCCTTTTCCACCGCGGCATAGAACGGCAGCCCCGACGCCACCGGCCAGAACCCGATGCGCAGCTTCGGCGCGGCCTGCGCGCGCACGATGGCGGGCGCGGCCAGCGCGGTCAGGGCGGCGCCCGTGGTCTTCAGCAGGCGGCGGCGCGTAGCGGAAACGTCCGGCGCGCCCTCGGCGGGTTGCGCGTCGGGCGGGAGCGAGGGCTTGGACATGGCGGCTTCCTTGTTATGGGCGTCAGGCGGCAATGGAGGCAATGGAGGCAATGGATGGAGCGGAAACGCGGTCAGGAAACGAGAACATCCGGCGGACCCGCCGCCCCCGGACGGGCCACGGCAGGCCGGGAGGCGGTCATGCGGACCTGGCTCATTCGTGTCCCACAGAAAATTCAATCTTGGATTCAAGATGAGCAAAGGGCGTGCCACAGGCCATCCATGGCGTGCGGAGACGACCAGGATCGCTGGAAAATCATTGAAAATCATCGGCTTGCGTAATTTCCGCGCCAGCCCGGCAGGAGCCGGGCGCGTACGCGGGGAGCGGCGAATCGCCGGCCCGGTGCATCCGGACAATGGCGCAAGCCCGGCGCCGGTGCGTGCCGTGCACCACCATGCAACGCCGTGGTCGCCACCGGCGGCAACGGCCTGGCCCCGGCCCGGGCGCGCGGCGGGCGCGACCGTCCCGCCGGCCGTTGCCTGCTATGGCGCTCAAGGGTGTCCCGGACAGAATGGAGAGAACGGGGATTCGGGCGGCGCGCTCAGGGCGCGCCGAGTTCCAGCGCGGTCACGTCGATGCGCTCGACCTTGCTTTCCTTGTTGTCCTGCTTGTCGCGCTGGCGGACCTCGGTGCGCAGCACGAACGCTTCCGCCGGGCAGTACCAGTCCGTGACGTTCAGCACCGCGGGCTCGACCTGCACCACCTCCTCGCCCACCATCAGCGGCCCCAGCGACGTCCGCTTCTCGTACGTGATGGGCATGCATTCCCTGCGGCCCAGCACGGTATCGATCATCTGGCGCTTGCCGACATGGCGGGTACCGACGTTGATCGACGCGTACAGCGCGCGCAGATTGCCGATGGCCTCATCCCCGCCGAGCGGATAGATCTGCAGCGAGACGCTGGACTCGAAGGTCTCGCCGTCGAGCGTGCCGCCCTCCCGCACATCCAGGCCGGCATAGTTGAACACGCCCTGCCCGCGGAACGCCGCCTCGCCGTACATGCGGGCATAGCGCCCCTGCGCGTTGATCACGGCATGCTCGCTCTCGATGCTGGTCCTGGCCGTGCTGTTGCGGCGCTCGATGTTGACCATGTGGATCTGGTCCATGATGACCGGCGGCCCCATCAGCGCGGACAGCGCCGACTTGGAGCGGACTTCGAGCTGGGCGCGGCAGCCGTCGGCGCTCTTGGTGGCCTGGCGCAGGGTCATGGTGATGGAGGTGGGCATGTCGCCATCGCCTTCCATCTGCACCCGGGCGCCGGAGCGGAACCACGGCGCGTCGCACAGGAACGCCGCCGAGCGCGCCACCGCCTCCACCGGCATCTGCGCCGCGGCCTGGCCCTGCGCCGCCGCGGCCACGGCCTGGGCGAGCGCGGGGCCGCCCTGGGCCAGCAGTCCCGCCGCGATGGCCGCCCCGACGAGTTGCGCCTTTGTCCTCACATGATTCCTGTCTAGAATGGGTTCACGCCCCCGCTGGTTCCGGCAAGGCACCGCGCGCCAGGGCGGGCAGGCGTGTGCGCCCGCGCTGGTGACAAAGTAGCGCTTTTTCGCTGGCTTGTCTTGTTGGTCGTCTTGTTGGTCGTCTTGTCGGTCTTGGTCCGCGCAGGCCGTGCCCGCCACGGCGGCCTGCCACTCGTCGGGAAATTGCCATGCTTCACTACTACGCCAAGCTTTGGTGGGTCGTCGGCCTGCGCGGCGTGTTCGCGCTGCTGTTCGGGATCTGCGCGTTCTTCGCGCCCATCGCCACGCTGGCCGCGCTGGTGCTGGTGTTCGGCGCCTTTGCCGCGGCCGACGGCGTGACCGCGCTGGCGATGGCGATCTCGGGCAGCCAGCGCGAGGCCAGCGACCGCGGCATCCTGGCGCTGCAGGGCCTGCTCGGCCTCGGCGTGGGCCTGCTGACGTGGTTCAGCCCGGTGGTCACGGCATTTTCGCTGCTGTTATATATCGCGGCCTGGACGCTGGCCACCGGCGTCCTGCAGATCGTGGCCGCCATCCGGCTGCGCAAGGATATTCCCAACGAGTGGTGGCTGGTGCTGGCCGGCGCGGTCAGCATCGTGTTTGCGTTCCTGCTGCTGTGGCAGCCGCTGGCCGGCGCGCTCGCGCTGCTGTGGATGATCGGGGCCTGGGCGCTGGTCTGCGGCGTGCTCCTGATCGGCGTCGCCCTGCGCCTGCGCAGCGCCCGGCATGTAGCGTCCACGCCGCTTCCCGGCTGACGCGCGGCGCGCGCCGGGCCCCGCGCGCGCCACCTGCCCCCGCCGCCGGCGGGGAACCCCGGCGGTCGTGCTAACATTGCGCGCCGCGCCACATTGAGGGCGCGGTTTGCCGTTGGCGAATCCCGCCCGGGCGGCCTGTGCCGGCATGACTCTGGTTTGTTGTCCACCAAAGCGGCCGATGCAGCGTTGTGATGTGTTTCCTGCACGCGAGCCGCCCCCGAACCGCCAGATCCGGGCTGGCCACTGGCACGCGATGCGCTGGCACACCCACGGCCGATCCCGGCGTTTCCGGCGGCGCGGCGCCATGCCGTGCTCCGCCGGGAATCGCCCGTCATTGCCATGACGCCCATCCGACCGTTTCCAGGAGACGTATGCGTAGTTCCGTGACCTCGCGAGATACTTCGCGAAGCACCGTGCAAGGTGTTTCGCAGTCCGCCGGCCTGCCCCTGGGCGCGATTATCCTGGTCAGCCTGTTTATTCTCCTGGTCTGGTTCGGCACGCTCGAAGCCCGTCACCTGCTGCGCTCGGACGAAGGCCGCTACGCGGAAATCGCCCGCGAGATGTTCGCCAGCGGCGACTGGGTCACGATCCGCTACAACGCCCTCAAGTATTTCGAGAAGCCGCCCTTCCACATGTGGGTGACGGCGCTGTCGTACACCCTGTTCGGCGTCGGCGACTGGCAGGCGCGGCTGTGCGTGGCCTTGTCCGGCATGCTCGGCCTGCTGGTGTCGATGAAGGCGGCGGCGCGCTGGTACGGCGCCCGCGCCGCGCTGCTCACGGGCCTGGTGCTGGCGGCCGCGCCGATGTGGAGCGTGGCCTCGCACTTCAACTCGCTCGACATGACGCTGTCCGGCGCCATGGCCTGCGTGCTGGCGTTCATGCTGCTGGCGCAGCACCCGTCCGCCACGCCGGCCGCGCGCCGCTACTGGATGTGGGCGTGCTGGGTGGCGATGGGCGTGGCGATCCTGACCAAGGGGCTGGTGGGCATCGCGCTGCCGGGCCTGGTCCTGGTGATCTATACGCTGATCTCGCGCGACTTCGGCCTGTGGAAGCGGCTGCATCTGGTCACCGGCATCGCGCTGATGCTGATCGTCACGGTGCCGTGGTTCTGGCTGGTGTCGGAGCGCAATCCCGAATTCCTCAACTTCTTCTTCATCCACGAGCACTGGCAGCGCTACACCTCGACGGTGCATTCGCGCAAAGGCCCGCTCTGGTATTTCGTGCCGCTGCTGGTGGCCGGCTTCCTGCCGTGGCTGGGCCTGGCGCCGCGCATGTGGCAGGTGGTGCGCGGCGGCGCCGCCGCGGCGCGCGCGACCGGCACCAGGCCGTTCCAGCCGGCGCTGCTGCTGTCCGTGTGGGCCATCGCCATCTTCGTCTTCTTCAGCCTGTCCGGCTCCAAGCTGCCCGGCTATATCGTGCCGATCTTCCCGGCGCTGGGCATGCTTGCCGCGGTCGCGCTGCAGCATATCGACGAGCGCAGCTGGCGCCGCCAGATGACCGGCATGCTGGCGATCGCGGCTGTCGGCCTGCTGGCCAGCCCCTACGTGGCCACGCTGAACTCCGACAACACGCCCAACGAGCTGTACCGCCTGTTCGCGGTATGGGTCGGCGCGGCGTTCGTGCTGATGCTCGGCACGGTCTTCCTGGCGCGCTGGCTGCTGCCGCGCAAGGGCCTGATGGTCAGCATCACCGCCTACGCGGTGGGCCTGTTCGCCAGCTTCACGGTGGCGCTGCTCGGCCATGAGGTCATGGGGCGGCCCACTTCCGGCGTGGACATGGTGCCGGCCATCAAGGCGGTGCTGACCGACGACATGCCGATCTACGGCGTGCGCATGCTGGACCACACCCTGCCGTATTACCTGCGCCGCACCACCATCATGGTGGAATGGCCCGACGAGCTCGAATTCGGCACCAAGCAGGAGCCGCAGAAATGGCTGCCCACGCTGGATGCCTTTATTGCAAAATGGCAGGACGGCCAGCACGCCGTGGGCATCATGTCGGCCGCGACCTACCGCCTGCTGCAGGACCGCAACGTGCCGATGTACAAGATCGCGCAGGACAAGCGCCGCGTGGCGGTCGCCAACTTCCCGCTGCCCGGGCAGGCCCCGGCCGCCGCCCAGCCCGAACCGACCCGCGCCCCATGACGCTTTCTACCTTCGCATTCATTTTTACCGGCGTGCTGCTCAATGCGTGCGCGCAACTGCTGCTCAAGGCGGGCACCAACGCCGTCGGCGCCATCACGCTGGAGCGCGCCACGCTGCTCGCCACCGCGCTGCGCGTGCTGACGCAGTGGCCGGTGCTGGCCGGCCTGACGCTGTACGTGGTGAGCGTGGGCGTGTGGATCGTCGGCCTGTCGCGCGTGGACGTGTCCATTGCCTACCCGATGCTGTCGCTCGGCTATGTGGTGAACGCGCTGGCGGCGTGGTGGCTGTTCGGCGAGATGATCGGCCCGCTGCGCGTGGCAGGCATCTTGCTCATCCTCGCCGGCGTGTTCCTGATCGCCCGCTCGTGAGCGCCACAACAACGTACCGGAAAGCCCGACCGTCATGACCGCCCCCGCTGCCCAAGCCTTCCTGCCCTTCGTCAAGCCGGCGATCGACGCCGACGCCATTGCCGAGGTCGGCAAGGTGCTGGCCTCCGGCTGGATCACTTCCGGCCCCAAGATGCACGCGTTCGAGGACGCGCTGTCCGCGCTGTTCGGCGGCCGCCCCGTGCGCACCTTCGCCAACGGCTCGGCGACCATGGAAATCGCCCTGCGCATCGCCGACATCGGCCCCGGCGACGAGGTCATCACCACGCCGGTCACCTGGGTGGCGACCGCCAACGTGGTGGTCACCGTGGGCGCCAGGCCCGTCTTCGTCGATATCGACCCGCGCACGCGCAACCTCGACCTCGACGCCGTGGAGGCCGCCATCACGCCGCGCACGCGCGCCATCATGCCGGTCTACCTGTCGGGCCTGCCGGTCGACATGGACCGCCTCTACGCCATCGCGCGCAAGCACGGCCTGCGCGTGATCGAGGACGCCGCCCAGGCCATCGATTCGCGCTGGCGCGGCCAGCGCATCGGCGCCTTCGGCGACCTGGTCAGCTTCAGCTTCCAGGCCAACAAGAACATCACCAGCGTCGAAGGCGGCTGCCTGGTGATGAACTCGCCCGAAGAAGCGCTGCGCGCCGAGCGCCTGCGCCTGCAAGGCGTGATCCGCACCGGCCCGGACGGCATGGACGTGGAGGAGCCGGGCGGCAAGTTCAACCTGACCGACGTCAACGCCGCCATCGGCCTGTCGCAGCTCGCGCACCTGGACCACGTCACCGCGCGCCGCGCCGAGCTGGCCGAGGCGTATTTCCGCTGCGCCGCCGATGCCGGCCTGGCCGAGCTCGGCATCGAGCTGCCGCTGCCGCGCGACGGCGAGCTGGCCACCACCAACTGGCACATGTTCCAGGTGGTGCTGCCGGCCGCGCGCCTCGACGGCGGCCGCACCGCCGTGATGGAAGCCATGCGCGAACGCGGCATCGGCACCGGCGTGCACTATCCCGCCCTGCACCTGTTTTCCTATTACCGCTCCCTTGGCTGGCGCGAAGGCATGCTGCCCCATGCCGAGCGCATCGGGCAGGGCATCGTCACCCTGCCGATGTTCCCTGCGATGCAGGCCGCCGACGTGGAGCGGGTCTGCGCAACTCTCAGCGAAACATGCAAACGCCTCTTCAAATAAGCCCCGTCGAGGTCTCCGTCGTCATTCCCGTCTATAACGAGGAAGACGGCCTGCAAGCCCTGTTCGACCGCCTCTACCCGGCGCTGGACGGTCTGGCCTGCAGCTACGAGATCATCTTCGTCAACGACGGCAGCCGCGACCGCTCGGCGCAGATCCTGGCCAGCCAGTACCGGCTGCGCCCGGACGTCACGCGCGTGGTGCTGTTCAACGGCAACTTCGGCCAGCACATGGCGATCCTGGCGGGCTTCGAGCAGACCCGCGGCCAGATCGTGATCACGCTCGACGCCGACCTGCAGAACCCGCCGGAGGAAATCCCGCGCCTGGTGGCGACCATGCGCGAAGGGCACGACTACGTCGGCACCATCCGCCGCGAGCGCAACGACACGGCCTTCCGCCGCGTGGCGTCGCGCGCCATGAACCGGCTGCGCGAGCGCATCACGCGCATCAAGATGACGGACCAGGGCTGCATGCTGCGCGCCTACGACCGCAACGTGATCGACACCATCAACGCCTGCCGCGAGGTCAACACCTTCATTCCCGCGCTGGCCTACACCTTCGCCTCCAACCCGGTGGAGATCGTGGTCGAGCACGAGCAGCGCCACGCCGGCGAATCCAAGTACTCGCTGTTCCAGCTGATCCGGCTGAACTTCGACCTGGTGACCGGCTTCTCGATCGTGCCGCTGCAATGGTTCTCGGCCATCGGCACCCTGCTCTCGCTGGCCTCGGGCGGGCTGGTGGCGGTGCTGCTGGTGCGCCGCTTCCTGCTTGGCGCGGAAGTGCAGGGTGTGTTCACCCTGCTGGCCTTCAACTTCTTCCTGGTCGGCATCATGCTGTTCGGCATCGGCCTGCTGGGCGAATACATCGGCCGCATCTACCAGGAAGTGCGCAACCGCCCGCGCTACCGCATCCAGGCCGTGCTCGAGGGCAGCCCCGAGCCGCAGAAGGGCCAGCCGGCCACGGAGCCATCGTGCGCGCAGTAGTCTTCGCCTACCACAACGTCGGCGACCGCTGCCTGCGCGTGCTGCACGCGCGCGGCGTGGAAGTGGCGCTGGTGGTCACCCACCGCGACCGCCCGGACGAGAACATCTGGTTCCGCCGCGTCGCCGACACCGCCGCCGAACTGGGCGTGCCCTTCATCTACGGTGAGGACCCCGCCGACCCGGCGGTGGCCGAAGCGGTGGCCGCGGCGCGCCCGGACATGATCTTCTCGTTCTACTACCGCGCGATGATTCCCGCGGCGGTGCTGGCGCTGGCCCCGCGCGGCGCGTTCAACATGCATGGCTCGCTGCTGCCGAAGTACCGCGGCCGCGTGCCGGTGAACTGGGCCGTGCTGCACGGCGAGAGCGAGACCGGCGCCACGCTGCACGCGATGGAAGCCAAGCCGGACGCCGGCTACATCGTCGACCAGACCGCCGTGCCGATCCTGCCGGACGACACCGCCGGCGAAGTCTTCGAGAAGGTCACCGTGGCGGCCGAGCAGACGCTCTGGCGCGCCCTGCCCGCCATGATGGCCGGCCATATCGTCCCGCTGCCGAACCGCCTCGCCGAAGGCAGCTACTTCTCCGGCCGCAAGCCGGAAGACGGCCGCATCGACTGGCAGCAAAGCGCCGCCCAGGTCTACAACCTGGTGCGCGCGGTGGCGCCGCCCTATCCCGGCGCCTTCACCGACGCGCCCGGGCGCCGCTTCGTGGTGGCGCAGGCGCGCCGGCCGCACGGCGCCGCCCCCGCGCTGCCGGCGGGCGCCCGCCCCGGGCTGCACGTGGCCGGCGGGCAGATCGTCGGCCTGTGCGGCGACGGCGGCGTGATCCTGGTCCGCGAATTGCTCGAATTACCCGGCGCGGGCGCACCGGCACAGGCCGTTTCGCCCGACGCACTCTCTACATTTCTTACCGCATCGTCCAAAGAGGAAAACCGATGAAAAAGGTCCTGATTCTTGGCGTCAACGGCTTCATCGGCCACCACCTGACGCGCCGCATTCTCGAAACCACGCCGTGGGAAGTCTACGGCATGGACATGTCCAGCGACCGCCTCGGCGACCTGATCGACCACCCCCGCATGCACTTCTTCGAGGGTGACATCACCATCAACAAGGAGTGGATCGAGTACAACATCCGCAAGTGCGACGTGGTGCTGCCCCTGGTCGCCATCGCCACCCCGGCGACCTACGTGCGCCAGCCCCTGCGCGTGTTCGAGCTCGACTTCGAGGCCAACCTGCCGATCGTGCGCGCGGCCGTCAAGTACGGCAAGCACCTGGTCTTCCCGTCCACCTCCGAGGTGTACGGCATGTGCCACGACGACGAGTTCGACCCCGAGACCTCCGAGCTGATCTGCGGCCCCATCAACAAGCCGCGCTGGATCTACGCCTGCTCCAAGCAGCTGATGGACCGCGTGATCCACGCCTACGGCATGGAGCAAGGCCTGAACTACACCCTGTTCCGCCCGTTCAACTGGATCGGCGCCGGCTTGGACTCCATCTTCGAATCGAAGGAAGGCTCCTCGCGCGTGGTCACCCAGTTCCTCGGCCACATCGTGCGCGGCGAGCCGATCAAGCTGGTCGACGGCGGCGCCCAGAAGCGCGCCTTCGCGGACATCACCGACGGCATCAGCGCCCTGATGCGCATCATCGAGAACCCGGAAGGCATCGCCACCGGCAAGATCTACAACATCGGCAACCCGGCCAATATCCACTCCGTGCGCGAGCTGGCCGAGATGATGCTCAAGATGGCCGCCGACTACCCGGAATACGCCGACCAGGCCAAGGAAACCAAGATCGTGGAAACGTCCTCGGGCGACTTCTACGGCAAGGGCTACCAGGACGTGCAGAACCGCGTGCCGAAGATCGACAACACCATCGAAGAGCTGGGCTGGAAGCCCGCGGTCAGCATGGAAGACGCGCTGCGCGCCATCTTCGAGGCCTACCGCGGCAAGGTGGTCGAGGCCCGTACCCTGGTCGATTCGGCCAGCTGAGGCCCGCGCCGATGGCACGCATCGCCCTCAAGGTCGACGTCGACACGCTGCGCGGCACCCGCGAAGGCGTGCCGGCGCTGCTCGCCATGCTGGCCCGCGTGCGGGCCGAGGCCACCTTCCTGTTCAGCCTGGGCCCCGATCACACCGGCTGGGCGCTGCGGCGCGTGTTCCGCCCGGGTTTCCTGCAGAAGGTGTCGCGTACCTCGGTGGTGTCCAACTACGGCCTGCGCACGCTGATGTATGGCGTGCTGCTGCCGGGGCCGGACATCGGCCGCAAGGGCGCGGCCGAGATGCGCGCGGCGCGCGCGGCGGGCCATGAGTGCGGCATCCATACCTGGGACCACGTCTACTGGCAGGACAACGTGCGCGGGCGCGACGCGGCCTGGACCCGGCGCCAGATGCAAAGCGCGTTCGACCGCTACGTCGACATCTTCGGCGAAGCCCCGCCCACGCACGGCGCGGCGGGCTGGCAGATGAACGACGAAGCGTTCCGCCAGATCGACGACTGGGGCATGGCCTACGCGTCCGACGGGCGCGGCACCGCGCCGTACATCCCGACCGTGGACGGCGTGGCGCTGCGCCACGTGCAGATGCCCACCACGCTGCCGACGCTCGACGAGCTGATCGGCGTGGACGGGCTGACCGAGGACAACGTCCACGAAGCCGTGCTGCGGCTCAGCGGCGACGGCCGCGACCACGTCTTCACGCTGCATACCGAACTGGAAGGCGGCAAGCTGGCGCCGGTGTTCAACCGGCTGCTGGACGGCTGGCGCGCGCAGGGCCACGAACTGGTGTCGATGGCCACGTTCTACCGGCAGCTCGACCGGACCGCCTTGCCGCTGGCGCCGGTCACGTGGGGCGCCATCGAAGGCCGCAGCGGCGAATTGATCGTGCAGCCCTAGGACCCCGGCAGCGCCTCCCGTCACCATTGGTTTGCTCCCCTCTTCCATGAAACGGGAGAGCAAGGCGCCGGAGGAGAGGGCAAGGCGCTCGCGCATGGCGAAGGCTGTCACCTCGTGGAAACGCCGGCCCTCTCTCCGCCCCTCTCCCGCAAGCGGGAGAGGGGAGACAACATGGGGCAGAGCGAATTCCCCGGCGGGCCAATCCCTCACCCCCGCCCGGCCTTCGCCAGCCGCAGGCCATTGAACACCACCAGCAGGCTCGCGCCCATGTCGGCGAACACCGCCATCCACATGGTGCCCAGCCCCGCCGCGGTCAGCACGAGGAAGACCACCTTGATGCCGAGCGCCAGCACGATGTTCTGCGTCAGGATCGCCGAGGTGCGCCGCGACAGGCGGATGAACGCGGGGATCTTGCGCAGGTCGTCGTCCATCAGCGCCACGTCGGCGGTCTCGATGGCGGTGTCGGTGCCGGCCGCGCCCATGGCGAAGCCGATATCGGCGCGCGCCAGCGCGGGCGCGTCGTTGACACCGTCGCCGACCATGCCCACCACCACGCGCTTGCCGCCGGCGCTGGCCTGACCTTCGCCACCCTTCACGCTCAGCGCGGCGATCGCGTCGGCCTTGTCCTGCGGCAACTGGTTGCCGCGCGCCTCGTCGATCTGCACCTGCGCGGCGATGGCCTGCGCCGTGTGCGGGTTGTCGCCCGACAGCATCAGCGTGCGCACGCCCAGCGCGTGCAGTTCGGCCACCGCCTGGCGGCTGCTTTCCTTGACCGTGTCGGCCACGCCGAACAGGGCCTCGACGCCGTGGCCGGCGCCGAGCAGCACCACCGTCTTGCCCTGGCGCTCCAGGGCTTCCAGCGTGGCCTCCAGTTCTGGCGAGCACAGCCCGCGGTCATGGATCAGGCGGTGGTTGCCGAGGTAGTAGGCGCGGCCGCCGACGGTGCCGCTCACGCCGTAGCCGGGCAGCGCCGCGAAGTCCTGCACGTCCAGCGGCGCGATGCCCTCGGCGCGCGCGGCGCTGGCGACCGCCAGCGACACCGGATGATCCGAGCGGCCGGCCAGGCTGGCGGCCACCGCGCGCGCCGCCGCGCTGGCCGCGGCACCGCCCGCGGCGATCTCGCCGAGCGGCTGGAAGTCGGTCTGCACGGGCTTGCCGTGCGTGATGGTGCCGGTCTTGTCCAGCGCCAGCCAGGCCAGGTCCTTGCCCTGCTCGAGATAGACCCCGCCCTTGACCAGGATGCCGCGCCGCGCTGCAGCGGCCAGGCCGCTGACGATGGTCACCGGGGTGGAGATCACCAGCGCGCACGGGCAGGCGATCACCAGCAGCACCAGCGCCTTGTAGATCCACGCGCTCCAGTCGCCGTCCAGCGCCAGCGGCGGCACCACCGCCACCAGCACCGCGCCGAGGAAGACCAGCGGCGTGTACACTCGGGCAAAGCGGTCGACGAAGCGCTGGGTGGGCGCGCGGCTGCCCTGCGCGGCCTCGACCGCGTGGATGATGCGCGCGAGCGTGGAACCGCTGGCGGCCGCGGTCACTTCGTATTCCAGCTCGCCGGCCTGGTTGATGGTGCCGGCGAACAGCGCGTCGCCCACGCCCTTGTCCACCGGCACGCTCTCGCCGGTGATGGGCGCCTGGTCCAGCGTGGACTGGCCGCGCAGCACGCGGCCGTCGAGCGCCACGCGCTCGCCCGGACGCAGCCGCACCAGCGCGCCGACCGGGACCGCGCGCGCGTCGACGGGCAGCCAGTTGCCGTCCGTCTGCTTCACCGTGGCCTGCTCGGGCGCCATCGCCATCAGGCCGCGCACGGCGTTGCGCGCGCGGTCCAGCGACGCTGCCTCGATGCGCTCGGCAAGCGCGAACAGCACCATCACCATGGCCGCCTCCGGCCACTGGCGGATCAGCATCGCGCCGGTCACGGCGATGCTCATCAGCGCGTTGATGTTGAGGTTGCCGTTGGACAGCGCGATCCAGCCCTTCTTGTAGACGCCGAGGCCGGCAATGGCGACCGCCGCCAGCGCAAGCACCGGCGCCAGCCAGTCCTGCCCCGGCACCTGCAGCCAGCCCACCGCTTCCGCGCCCAGCGCCGCCACGCCGGCCAGCGCCAGCGGCCACCAGGGCCTGGCGGCCTGCGGGGCGAGTTCGGCGGCCTGCTCGGAGAGCGGCTCAGCCTTCATGCCGAGACTCTCGATGGCGCGCACCACCGGGTCCAGCGAATCCAGCGTGTGGTGCACCGTCAACACGCGCTGCATCAGGTTGAACTGCAGCCCCGCCACGCCGGCCATGCCGCCGAGCTTGTTGCGGATCAGCGTTTCCTCGGTCGGGCAGTCCATCGCGTCGATGCGGTAGGTGGCCATCGCCGCGCCGGCCGCGACCGCCGGCATGGCTGCAGCCGGAGCGGGCGCCACGCTGGGCGACCCGCAGGCGCTGCCGCAGCAGGCCGGCGCGCCGACCTGGCCGTGCTGATGCCCATGCGCGTGTTCGTGCGCAGGCCGGGGTTCATGCACGTGATCGTGGCCATGCCCATGGGCATGGTCATGCGCGCAAGCGTGCGCACCGTCATGTGCGTGCTCGTGTGCATGCTCATGTGCGTGCTCGTGCGCATGGTCGTGGCTGTCGCCCTCCCGCTCGCGGACGGCGGCGTGGTCTGGCGTGGCGCTGGACATGGCGGTGCTCCCTGCTTTGTTGTGCATACCGCCATTTAAGACCCTGGAGCGGCTACAGGGTCAAGCGCCGCCCTGCCCGGGAATAAGTGAATCTTCTGCCGCACGGCCGCCGGGGAACCCTCGCCGCGCATCGCACTCCAACCGGCCGTTCCCGCCAGGAAATGCATCGGTTAAACCCCATCTGTGTCCTGGTCGAAGCCGCTGCCTATATAATCCGCCGCATGCGCCGTTTCCTGATCCTGCTTTTCGTGCTCCTGCTGCCGCTCCAGTTCGCCTGGGCCGGGGCGGCGGCCTATTGCAGCCATGACAGCCAGCACGACGGCGCCAACGCGGTCGCAAAGTGGCATTTCGGCCACCATAGCCATGCCCATCGCGCCAATATCGCCGATGCCGCCGATACCACCAAGACCGCCGATCACGGCAGCCCCGACGGCAAGGACGGCAGCGGCAAGGTCAAGCTGCCGGACCTCGATTGCGCGGTCTGCCATTTCGCCGGCGCGCAGCTCGTGCTGCCCGACTTCGCCGGCCCGGGCCCGCACTTCGGGGTAGCCATCAGCTACCGCTCGCTGGCCCCCTCCTTCCTCTCCGCGCCCGGCGCCACGCCCGACCGCCCGCAGTGGTCTCTCGCCTGACCGGCGAGACGACTCCACTCCTTTCCAGACTCTCGTCTCGCCGAACTTCCCTGGTCTTTTTCCGGTGAAATTCGATGAGAACACTTGTGATGCCGCTCGGGCTGGCGGCAGCTTTGCTCAGCCCCGCCGCGCTCGCCCAGGGCGCGGCGCCTTCCTCCATGCCGGCCCAGGCCACGCCGCAGGCGCCATGGGCCGCCGCGGAACCCGCCGGCGCCCTGACGCTGGACGCCGCCCTCGCGCTGGCGGACGCGCGCAACTTCACGCTGTCGGCCGCCGGCCGAGAACTCGATGCCGCCGAGGGCGGCATCATGCAGGCTCGCGCCATCCCCAACCCTGAGGTCGCGGTCCTGTTCGAGGACCACCGCCGCGATACCCGCACCACCACCGCGCAGATCAACCTGCCCATCGAGCTGGGCGGCAAGCGCGCGGCGCGCATCGGCGCGGCGCAGAAGGCGCGCGAGCTGGCGCAGTCCCGGCTGGGCGCGGCGCGCACCGACCTGCGCGCGGCCGTCATCGGCGGCTTCTTCGGCGTGGTCATCGCGCAGGAGCGCCTCAGGCTGGCGCGCGGTTCGGCCGAGATCGCCGCCAAGGGCGCGCAGGCCGCCGCGCGCCGCGTGGCGGCCGGCAAGATCGCCCCGCTGGAAGAAAGCAAGGCGCGCGTCGAGCAGGCCAACGCCGGGCTGGAAGTGGCCGACGCCGAGGCCGCGCTGGCCGCCGCGCGCCTGTCGCTGGCCAGCCTGTGGGGCAGCGGCGAGGCCCGCTTCAGCGAAGCCGCCGGCAACCTCGACACACTGCCCGCGCGCCCCGATGCGCCGAGCCTGATGCAGGCGCTCGACAGCGCGCCCGAACTGCTCAGCAGCCGCCTGGAACTGGAGCGGCGCCAGGCCGTGATCGGCGTGGAGCGCAGCCGCCAGTATCCCGACCTGACCCTGAGCCTGGGCAGCAAGCGCGACAACGGCTCGGAACGCGGCACCATGCCGGTGGTCGGCGTGGCCCTGCCGCTGCCCCTGTTCGACCGCAACCAGGGCAATCTCTACGCCGCCGCGCGCCAGGCCGACAAGGCCGCGGACGAGTACCGCGCCACCCAGGTGCGCCTGTCCGGCGAACTGCAGCAGGCCGCGCAGCAGCTGACGGTGTCGCGCACCTCGGCCGAGACGCTGCGGGGCACCGTGCTGCCCGCGGCGCAACAGGCTTACGAGGCCGCCACGCGCGGCTTCGAGGCCGGCAAGTTCAATTTCCTCGACGTGCTCGATGCGCAGCGTACCTGGTTCCAGGCACGCGCCCGCTATCTCGGCGTGGTCGCCAGCGCCTACCAGGCCGCCACCACCATCGACCGCATTCTCGGCCGCTAGCGCCAAAGGAACCCCATCATGGCTATGAACAGCAAGCAGAAAACCGCCGTCGCCGTCATCCTCGCCGGCGGCGCGCTGGCCGGCGCGGCATTGATCTTCGCCGGGCGCGGCAACGGCACCGACGGGCACGGCAGCGGCACCCATGCCGAGGCAGCCGCCCATGACGACAACGAACACCACGGCGCCAGTTCCGGCGCCGCCCACGACGACGCCGGCGCGCATGGCGACGGCGAGCACCACGCCGGCAGCGCCGCCGGCCCCAACGGCGGCCAGTTGTTCCGGCAAGGCGACGCCGCCGTGGAAGTGCTGGTGGGCGAAGCCGGCCCCGGCGCAGGTGGCGCGCGCCTGCGGCTGTGGGCCTCGCGCGCGGGCAAGCCGCTCGCCCCCGCCAGCGTGAAAGCCGCCGGCGAACTGCGGCGGCTCACCGGCGAGAGCGAGCGCCTCGCCTTCGTGCCGGCCCAGGCCTACCTGCAGAGCGCGGCCGCCGTGGGCGAGCCGCACGCCTTCGAAGCCAGCCTGGAGGTGACCCTGCCCGGCGCGGGCGCCCCGCTGGCCATCAAGCTGCGCAAGGAAGAAGGCCTGGTCGAAATGACGCCGGCGCAGATCCAGGGCGCGGGGCTGACGCTGCAGGCCGCCGGCCCGGCGCGCATCGAAGGCATCGTCTCCTTCCCCGGCGAGATCCGCTTCAACGAAGACCGCACCGCCCACGTGGTGCCGCGCGTGGCCGGCGTGGTGGAAGGCGTGGCCGCCAATCTCGGCCAGCAGGTCAGGAAGGGCGACCTGCTGGCGGTGCTGGCCAGCACCGCGCTGTCGGACCAGCGCAGCGAACTGCTGGCCGCGCAGAAGCGCCTGGAACTGGCCGAAACCACCTTCCAGCGCGAGAAGACGCTATGGCAAGACAAGATCTCGGCCGAGCAGGACTACCTGGCCGCGCGCACCGCGCTGCAGGAAGCCCGCATCGCCGCGCAGAATGCCGCGCAGAAGCTCACCGCCATCGGCGCCAGCGGCAGCGCGGGCAACATGCGCGCGCTCAACCGCTTCGAGCTGCGCGCGCCGTTCGACGGCACCGTGGTGGAAAAGCACCTCGCGCTCGGCGAAGCCTTGGCTGCCGACGCCAACGTCTTCACCATCTCCGACCTCGGCACCGTGTGGGCCGAGTTCGTGATCGCGCCCAAGGACCTGGACCGCGTGCGCGTGGGCGAGAAGGTGCGCATCGCCTCCACCGCCTTCGACGGCAAGGCCGAAGGCACGGTGTCCTACGTCGGCTCCCTGCTGGGCCAGCAGACCCGCACCGCCACCGCGCGCGTGACGCTGGCCAACCCCAAGACGGCCTGGCGCCCCGGGCTGTTCGTCACCGTGGGCGTGACGGATTCCAGCGCCGAGGTGCCGGTCGCCATCGACGCGCAGGCGTTGCAGAGCAACGGCGACCAGCAGGTGGTGTTCGTCGCCGTGCCGGGCGGCTTCCTGGCGCAGCCGGTCAAGACCGGCCGCAGCGACGGCAAGCTGGTCGAGATCACGCAGGGCATGCGGGCCGGCTGGCAGTACGTCGCCGGCAACAGCTTCATGATCAAGGCGGAACTCGGCAAGGCCGGCGCCGAGCACAGCCACTGAGCGGAGACTGCCATGTTCGAACGACTTATCCGCTTCGCCATCGCGCAGCGCTGGCTGGTGCTGCTGGCGGTGCTGGCCATGGCCGCGCTCGGCGTGTACAACTACAGCCGGCTGCCGATCGACGCCGTGCCCGACATCACCAACGTGCAGGTGCAGATCAATACCGCCGCGCCCGGCTACTCGCCGCTGGAGGCCGAGCAGCGCGTGACCTATCCGATCGAGACCGCCCTGTCGGGCCTGCCCGGGCTGGAGCAGACCCGCTCGCTGTCGCGCTACGGGCTGTCGCAGGTCACGGCGATCTTCAAGGACGGCACCGACGTCTACTTCGCGCGCCAGCTGGTCAACCAGCGCATCCAGGAGGCCGCGCGCAGCCTGCCGCCCGGCGTGGCCCCGCAGATGGGCCCGATCTCGACCGGCCTCGGCGAGATCTACCTGTGGACGGTGGAAGCCGAAGACAGCGCCAGGAAGCCCGACGGCAGCGCCTACACGCCCACCGACCTGCGCGAGATCCAGGACTGGGTCATCAAGCCGCAACTGCGCACCGTGCCCGGCGTGACCGAGATCAACTCCATCGGCGGCTTCGCCAAGGAATACCTGGTCGCGCCCAGCCCCGAGCGCCTCGCCTCCTACGGCCTGAGCCTGCAGGACGTGGTGGCCGCGCTGGAGAAGAACAACGCCAACGTGGGCGCCGGCTACATCGAGCGGCGCGGCGAACAGTACCTGGTGCGCGCGCCCGGCCAGGTCAGGTCCGTCGACGACATCCGCGAGATCATCGTCGGCAGCGCGCAAGGCCAGCCGATCCGCATCCGCGACCTGGCCGAGGTGGGCATCGGGCGCGAGCTGCGCACGGGCGCGGCCACCGACAACGGGCGCGAAGTGGTGCTGGGCACCGTCTTCATGCTGATCGGCGAAAACAGCCGGGCCGTGTCGCAGGCGGTGGACAAGCGCATGGAGGCCATCAACCGTTCGCTGCCGGCGGGCGTCAAGGCGGTCACCGTGTACGACCGCACGCTGCTGGTGGACCGCGCCATCGCCACCGTCAAGAAGAACCTGGTCGAAGGCGCGGTGCTGGTCGTCGTCATCCTGTTCCTGTTCCTCGGCAACCTGCGCGCGGCGGTGATCACCGCGCTGGTGATCCCGCTGTCGATGCTGTTTACGTTCACCGGCATGGTGACCTACAAGATCAGCGCCAACCTGATGAGCCTGGGCGCGCTGGACTTCGGCATCATCATCGACGGCGCGGTGGTCATCGTGGAAAACTGCGTGCGCCGGCTGGCCCATGCGCAGCAGCGGCATGGCCGGCCGCTCACGCGCGGCGAGCGCTTCCACGAGGTCTTCGCCGCCTCGCAGGAAGCCCGGCGCGCGCTGGTGTTCGGCCAGCTCATCATCATGATCGTCTACATCCCGATCTTCGCGCTCACCGGCGTCGAGGGAAAGATGTTCCACCCGATGGCCATGACCGTGGTGCTGGCGCTGATCGGCGCGATGATCCTGTCGGTGACCTTCGTGCCTGCCGCGGTAGCGCTGTTCATCGGCGACAAGGTGGCCGAGAAGGAGAACCGCCTGATGCTGTGGGCCAGGCGCGCCTACGCGCCGCTGCTCGGCAAGACCATCGCCAACACGCCGGTGGTGCTGACCTTCGCCGCCGTGGCCGTGCTGCTCAGCGGCCTGGTCGCCACGCGCCTGGGCAGCGAGTTCATCCCCAACCTGAACGAGGGGGACATCGCCGTGCAGGCGCTGCGCATCCCGGGCACCAGCCTGACCCAGTCGCTCGCCATGCAACAGCAGATCGAGACCCGGCTCAAGGAAAAATTCCCCGAAATCGAACGCGTCTTCGCCCGCACCGGCACCGCCGAGATCGCCTCCGACCCGATGCCGCCCAATGCCTCCGACGGCTACATCATGCTCAGGCCGCGCGACCGGTGGCCCGATCCGCGCAAGACGCGCGAGCAGTTGCTGGCGCAACTGGAAGCCGAGCTGGAGACCATCCCCGGCAACAAGTACGAGTTCTCGCAGCCGATCCAGCTGCGCTTCAACGAGCTGATCTCCGGCGTGCGCAGCGACGTCGCCGTGAAGATCTTCGGCGACGACAACCAGGTGCTGGAAGGCACCGCGCAGAAGGTGGCCGGCGTGCTGCGCGGCATCCCCGGCGCGGCCGAGATCAGGATCGAGCAGACCAGCGGCCTGCCGGTGCTCACGGTGGACGTGGACCGCGCCCGCGCGGCGCGCTACGGCCTCAACATGACCGACGTGCAGGACACGGTCGCCATTGCCGTGGGCGGGCGCGACGCGGGCATCTTCTTCCAGGGCGACCGCCGCTTCAATATCGGCGTGCGCCTGCCCGAAGGCATCCGCACCGACGTCGAGGCGCTGCGCCGCCTGCCCATCCCGTTGCCCAGGGGCGGCGCCGCGCGCAACGGCGAGGCGGCGCCGGCCAGCTACATCCCGCTCGGCGAGATCGCCACGCTCACGCTCGCGCCCGGCCCCAACCAGGTCTCGCGCGAGAACGGCAAGCGCCGCATCGTGGTCAGCGCCAACGTGCGCGGCAGGGACGTCGGCACCTTCGTTCCCGAGGCCATGGCGGCGCTCGACCGCGAGGTCAGCATCCCGGCCGGCTACTGGGTCACCTGGGGCGGCACCTTCGAGCAGCTCCAGTCCGCCACCACGCGCCTGCAGATCGTGGTGCCGGTAGCGCTGCTGATGGTGTTCGTGCTGCTGTTCGCCATGTTCGGCAACGCGCGCGACGGCCTGCTGGTATTTACCGGCATCCCGTTCGCGCTCACCGGCGGCATTGTCGCGCTGTGGCTGCGCGGCATCCCGCTGTCCATCTCCGCCGCGGTCGGCTTCATCGCGCTGTCCGGCGTCGCCGTGCTCAACGGCCTGGTGATGCTGTCGTTCATCCGCAGCCTGCGCGAGGAAGGCAGGCCGCTCGACGAAGCCATCCACACCGGCGCGCTCACGCGGCTGCGCCCGGTGCTGATGACCGCGCTGGTGGCCTCGCTGGGCTTTATCCCGATGGCGATCGCCACCGGCACGGGCGCGGAGGTGCAGCGGCCGCTGGCCACCGTGGTGATCGGAGGGATACTGTCTTCCACGGCGCTGACGCTGCTGGTCCTGCCGGTGCTTTACCGGCTGGCGCACCGGCGCGAGGCGCAGCGGGAAGAGGACGGCGACAAGGCGGAAGCCGGCGCGACACAGTCGCTGGCGTGACGGCGCCGGGAGCCGCGCAAGGCGGCTCCCGGATGCTCTCGCATGGCGAAGGCGGTCACCCCCGCCCCTCTCCCGCAGGCGGGAGGGGCGGGCTACCCGTCCGCGCGCTGCGCCAGCACGTTCACGACCGGGAACGACAATTCCAGCACGGTTTCCCCGGGCAGGCTGCGCACGCTGACGCTGCCGCCATGCAGGCGCATGATGGTGTCGACGATCGCCAGCCCCAGGCCGGTGGAAGACGAGGAATTGCTGCGCGCGGGGTCGCCGCGATAGAAGCGGCCGAACACGTGCGGCAGCGCTTCGGGCGGGATGCCGGCGCCGCCGTTGCCGACGCGGATGGTGGTGGCCGTGCTGCCCGCCGCCACGCGGATGTCGATGGCGCTGCCGGTGGGCGCGTGCCGCAGGGCGTTGTCGACGAGGTTGGTCACCGCGCGGCGCAGCAGGGTCTGGTCGGCGCGCACCATGCCCTGACCCGCCAGCCGGACCTTGATGTCGCGGTCTGCGGCCACCGCCTCGAAGTATTCGGCGACGGTGTCCAGTTCCGCGCGCGCATCGAGTTCGCGCACGGCCATGGCGACCTGGGCATGGTCGGCGCGCGCCAGGAACAGCATGTTCTCGATCATGCGGGCCAGGCGCTCGTATTCCTCGAGGTTGGATTCCAGCAGGTTCTCGTATTCCTGCACCGTGCGGCTGTGCCCGAGCGTGACCTGGGTCTGGCCGATGAGGTTGCTGATCGGGGTGCGGAAGTCGTGCGCGAGATCGGCGGAGAATTCCGACAGGCGCTGGAAGCCATCCTCGAGGCGGGCCAGCATGTCGTTGAGCGCGTCCACCAGCACGCGCAGCTCGGAAGGCACGTGGCCGGCGTCGAGCCGCGTAGCGAGCCGGCTCATGGTCACGGCCGAGGCGTCCTCGGCCATGCGCCGCAGCGGCCGCAGGCCGCGCCTGGCCAGCAGGTAGCCAAGCCCCGCGGCGGCCCCCGCGCCGCACAGCGTGGCCCACAGCATCTGCGACTGGTAGGCCTTCATCAGGGCGACGCGATAACCGGCGTCGCGCAGCACCACGATCTCGACGGTGCGCTCGCCGTCGCCGAGCTGGCCGAGCGCGGCGATGCCGCGCGAGGCCACGCCGTTGCGCGGATACCAGGTGTGCAGCCGCGACTTGTCCGGCGTGGCGTTGGCCGGCAGCACCGGCAGCGCGGGCACCGGCTCGTGGCGCGGGTTGAGCGTGACCAGCGGCTCGCCTCGGCTGCCGCGCACCAGCAGGATCAGGCCTTCGTGCCCGAGCGCGAGGTCGGCGAAGCGGTGGGTGTCGGCGCGGATCTCGGCCTCGGAGCTGACTTCGCGCAGGAGATGGCGCACCAGCAGCACCTCGCCGACCAGCTCGCCTTCGTCGCGGTCCTGCAGCTGGGTGGCCAGCGCGCTGGCCAGGTAGGTGCTGACCGCCACCAGGATGGCCACGGTGGCCGCGCCGTAGGCCAGCGCCATGCGGGCGGTGAGCGAAGCCGGCAGGCCCATCATGGCGCGCGCCAGGCCGCCGTCCGATGCTGGCGCCTGGCTCATTGCGCGTCCTCTTCTTCCAGCACGTAGCCCATGCCGCGGCGGGTATGGATCAGCTTGGCCGGGAACGGGTCGTCGACCTTGGCGCGCAGGCGGCGGATGGAGACGTCGACCACATTGGTATTGCTGTCGAAGTTCATGTCCCACACCTGCGAGGCGATCAGCGAGCGCGACAGCACCTCGCCGCGGCGGCGCGCCAGCAGCTGCAGCAGCGCGAATTCCTTGGAGGTCAGCTCGAGCTTCTGCCCGCCGCGCGTCACGCGGCGCCTGACCGTGTCGATCTGCAGGTCCGCCACTTCCATCAGCTCGCTCTCGCGCAGTGGCCCGCGCCGCAGGATGGTGCGGATGCGCATGACCAGCTCGGCGAACGCGAAGGGCTTGACCATGTAGTCGTCGGCGCCGAGCTCCAGGCCCTTGAGGCGGTCGGACAGCTCGTCGCGCGCGGTCAGGAACAGCACCGGCGTGTCGCGCTCGCGGCGCAGCTCCTGCAATACCTTCCAGCCGTCCATGCCGGGCAGCATGACGTCCAGCACGATCAGGTCGTACTCCTGCCCGCGCGCGTGGGCGAGGCCGTCCACGCCGTCGCGCGCCAGGTCCACCACGAAGCCCGATTCACTGAGGCCCTTGCGCAGGTAGTCCCCCGCCTTGGGCTCGTCTTCCACGATCAGTATGCGCATTTCCATTCACTCCGGGCCGGGCTGCGGCCATATGCCGCCATCGAACCGGCCCTGCCAGACCGACACGCTATACGAGTAACCGCGGCCACGGCCGAAGATGTCAACATTGTCATGTTCGCGTCACGCTCTGGCGGCTTTCAATGCGGGTACAATACCGCATCCGTTTTTGTCCGACCTCTTCCCCCGATCTGCTCCCCGGCTTCGATGAAACGCTTCCTGAGCTGCTTCCTGTTGTGTCTCGCCATGATCGCGTTGCCCGCACAAGGCACCGCGGCGGCGGTCATGATGGTGTGCAGCACGGCGCAGTCGATCCAGGCACCGTCGCGCCAGGCCCTGCCCGCCATGGCGGCCATGGCGGTGGACTCGCCGGCCATCGAGTCGATGATGGTGCGCCACGCCGCCGTGAAATCGGCGGCGGAAACGGCGCTCGCCGGCGGACATTGCCACGAGACGGCGGCGGCGCACGAGATGGCCGATAGCGACGACACGGCCATGGCCACCAGCGCCGATCATGTCGCCATGCATCGGGCCGGCCACGCCGCCGGCCAGCACGCCGGCAGCCACCACACCGACCACCATGCCGGCCACGGCGCCAACGGGACTTGCAGCGCCTGCGCGGCTTGCGCCGCCGGCGCGGTAATGCCTACCGTGCTGCCCGAACTCGCGCTGGCCAGCCACGGCCACGCCGCGCCGCAGGCCGCGCTCGCGGCTTTCACGGGTTTCCTCCCCATTCCCTCCGACCGTCCGCCCGCCGCACGCTGCTGACACCCGAGGTGCGTCCATCGCACGCTCGCTGAAGTTCGTCTTTTCCCGCGCCATCCGCGGCGCACCCCACGAACACTGAGGTTGTCATGCAATACGTCCGCATTCTGGCGGCGGCCTGCCTGTTGCTCGGGCCCGCCCTGGCGTCGGCGCAGTCCGCCCCCGCGCCCGGCAATACGTCCGCCAGCACACCCGCCGATCGCTCCGCCGACCCGCTCGATCCCGGCGCCGCCGTGCCGCCCTTGCCGTCGCCGAACGTGCTGGCCGGCTACATCCCGTTCCAGGCGCAGCCGGTCGCGCCGTGGCGCCAGACCAACGAGCAGGTCGCGCCCGCCGCCAGAGGCACGGCGCCGGCCGCCGGCACCGCCATGCCGATGCCGGCATCGTCCGGCAGCGCCGGCGCGGTTGCCCCGGCGTCCGGCGGCCATCACCAACATCACTGAGGACGCCGCATGTCGTTTCCATTTCCCGGGCGCCCGGCGGCGCCGAGGGCGGGGCTGGCCGCGGCTGCCTGCGCCCTGCTGCTGGCCGGCTGCGCCAGCTTTACCGATGACGGCGGCTTCGGCACCGCCGCCGATGCCGCGCGCGCGCGGCTGGGCAAGGACGCCCTGTGGGTCCGCTCCGACCAGGACCGCGCCGACGCCTACCAGCGCACCCGGTCACTGCTGGCCCAGCCGCTCGACGCCGACAGCGCGGTGCAGATCGCGCTGCTCAACCATGCCGGCCTGCAGGCCGCCTTTGCCGAACTCGGCATCTCCGAGGCCGAGTACGTGCAGGCCACGCGCCTGCCCAATCCCGGGTTTTCCTTCAGCCGCAAGCGCCAGGGCGACGACCTCAAGATCGACCGCGCCATCGCGGTGGGGCTGGTCAACCTGCTGACGCTGCCGCTGGTGGCGCGCATCGAGCAGGACCGCTTCGCGCAAACCCGGCTGGCGGTGGCCGACACGCTGCTGCGCCATGCGTTCGAAACCCGCCGCGCCTTCGTCAACGCGGTCGCCGCGGAGCAGGCGGCGCGCTATGCCGAGCAGGTCAAGCAGGCCGCCGAGACCGGCGCGCTGTTTGCCCGCGACCTGGCGCGCGCCGGCAATGTCAGCTCGCTCGACCATGCGCGCGAGCAGGCTTTCTACGCCGACGCCGCCGCCCAGCTCGCGCGCGCGCGCCAGCAGGCACTGGCCGCGCGCGAGCAGCTGACCCGCCGCCTGGGCCTGTGGGGCACCGGCGCGCAATACCGCCTGCCGGAGCGCCTGCCGGACCTGCCCAAGGCGCGCCCGGAATTCACCGACCTGGAAGGCTATGCCGTGGGCAACCGGCTCGACCTGCAGGCCGGCCGCGTGCAGCTGGAGAGCCTGGCGCGCTCGCTCGGCCTCACGCGCGCCACGCGCTTCGTCAGCGTGATCGACGTGGCCTACCTGCGCAATTCGGAGACCGCCCAGCCGACCGAGAACGGCTACGCCATCAATCTCGAAATCCCGCTGTTCGACTGGGGCGGCGCGCGCGTGGCGCGGGCCGAGGCGGTCTACATGCAGGCGGCCAGCCGCCTGGCCGGGAGCGCGGTCGACGCCCGCTCGGAGGTGCGCGAGAGCTATGCCGGCTACCAGGCCCGCTACGACATCGCGCGGCACTACCGCGACGAGGTAGTGCCGCTGCGCAAGCGCATCTCCGGCGAGAGCCTGCTGCGCTACAACGGCATGCTGGTCAGCGTGTTCGAGCTGCTGGCCGACGCGCGCGAGCAGGTCAACGCGGTCAACGGCTACCTCGACGCGCTGCGCGAGTACTGGCTGGCCGAGACGGACCTGCAGGCCGCGCTGGGCGGACGCCTGCCCGGCGACGCCGCCGCGCCCGCGCGCGCGCCGTCTCCCGCCCTGCCGCCCTCCGGCACCGCTCCCGGCCCGGAGGCCGCCGCCCTGCCCAAAGGAAACTGAACATGGTCACCCGAAGACAATTCCTGCATGGCTCCGGCGCCGCCATGCTCGGCGCGGCGCTGGTGTCGCGCGCCGGCGCCGCCATGCTGCCCGAGGCGGCGCTGCAATCGAGCGCCGCCACGCAGGCGCCGCTCATGCCCGCTTCCGGCCGCCCCTACAACCCGGTGGTCACGCTCAACGGCTGGACCCTGCCGTGGCGCATGCGGCAAGGCTGGAAGGAGTTCCACCTGGTGGCGGAGCCGGTCGAGCGCGAGTTCGCGCCCGGCATGAAGGCGCACCTGTGGGGCTACAACGGCCAGAGCCCCGGCCCCACCATCGAATGCGTGGAGGGCGACAAGGTCCGCATCTTCGTCACCAACAAGCTGCCCGAGCACACCACCGTGCACTGGCACGGCCTGATCCTGCCGGCCGGCATGGACGGCGTGGGCGGCTTGTCGCAGCCGCACATCCCGCCGGGCAAGACCTTTGTCTACGAGTTCGAGATGAAGCACGCCGGCACCTTCATGTACCACCCGCATTCCGACGAGATGGTGCAGATGGCGATGGGCATGATGGGCTTCCTGGTGGTGCACCCGAAGGATCCGGCGCAGATGCGCGTGGACCGCGACTACGTGTTCCTGATCGCGGCGTACGACATCGACCCCGGCTCCTACACGCCGCGCGTGGCGGAGATGACCGATTTCAACATGTGGACCTGGAACAGCCGCGTGTTCCCCGGCATCGACAGCCTGCCCGCGCGGCTGGGCGACCGGGTGCGCATCCGCTTCGGCAACCTGACCATGACCAACCACCCGATCCACCTGCACGGCCACCGCTTCGAGGTCGCCGGCACCGACGGCGGGTGGGTGCCGCCGTCCGCGCGCTGGCCCGAGGTCACCGCCGACGTGGCGGTGGGCCAGATGCGCGCGATCGAGTTCGTGGCCGACAACCCGGGCGACTGGGCCTTCCACTGTCACAAGGCGCACCACACCATGAACGCCATGGGCCACCAGGTGCCGACCATGATCGGCGTCAAGCAGAAAGACCTCGCCAGGCGCATGAACGCGCTGGTGCCGGACTACATGGCGATGGGCGAAGCGGGCATGGCGGACATGAGCGGCATGGAAATGCCGCTGCCCGACAACACCTTGCCGATGATGAGCGGCCAGGGCCCGTTCGGGCCGATCGAGATGGGCGGCATGTTCAGCGTGCTCAAGGTGCGCGCCGGCCTCGGCCGCAACGATTACCGCGACCCGGGCTGGTACCGCCATCCCAAGGGCACGGTTGCCTTCGAATACACCGACGGAGCCTGACATGAACAGACCGACATCCCGCGCTTGCGCAACGCTGCTGGCCATCGCCGGCGCCCTTGCGCTGTCATCCGCATTCGCCGCCGGCAACCATGGCGGCCACCACGCCGGCGACGGCGGCGCCATCGGCCAGCCCGGCGACGCGGCCCGGGTGGCCCGCACCATCGCCATCGACATGGGCGACGACATGCGTTTCTCGCCGCCGGACATCGACGTGCGCGCCGGCGAGACGATCCGTTTCGTGGTGCGCAATGCCGGCCGGCTGCGCCATGAGATGGTGATCGCGAGCGAGGCCGATCTCCGGTCCCACTACGCCGCCATGCTGAAGATGCCGGAGATGGAGCACGCCGAAGCCAATGCCGTCACGCTCGACGCCGGCCAGACCGGCGAGCTGGTCTGGCGCTTCGCGCAAGGCGGCCGCGTGCCGTTCGCGTGCCTGCAGCCGGGCCACTACGACGCCGGCATGCGCGGCGAAGTGCGCGTGCGCTGAATCCGCCGGCGCGCCGCGCCGCACATCCGGAATATCGAGATCAAGGAACCGACATGAAAACCAGTCAACACCTCATCGCCCTGCTGGCCCTGCTCGGCGCCGTCGCGGCGGCGCCAGCCGGCGCCGCGGAGGCCGCCGACGCCGGTGCCCCCGCCGCGGCGCAGGCGCAGGCCCCCATGACCGAAGGCGAAATCCGCAAGGTGGATGCCGCGGCCGGCAAGCTGACCATCAGGCATGGCCCCATCGTCAACCTGGACATGCAGGCCATGACCATGATCTTCCGCGTGCAGGACCCCGCCATGATCGGGCGGGTAAAGGAAGGCGACCACGTGAAATTCAGCGTGGAGCGCGTCAACGGCGCGCTGACCGTCACCGCGCTGGAAGTGGAAATACCCGCGCAGTAAGCGTGCCCGCCCGGCGGCCGGCCGGCGTCCGCTGCTTATTCGACGCGGAAAAACTCCACCGACTGGCCGGCGTTCACCGCGCGCTGCAGCCATTCCGGCCGCTCGCCGGTGCCGTCCCAGCTCTGGCCGAGGGCATTGCGGTAAAGGGGCGTGGCCGGCTTCGGGGCTGCCGGGGGCGGGGGCGCCTCTGCTGCATTGGCCGCTTCCGCATCCGCTTCGTCCGGCTGCGCTTCGGCAAAACAGCCGGCTTCGACCAAATCGTCGAACGTGAGGCCGTGGCGATCCATCTGCTCACGGACCCACGCCGCCGCGGCTATTCTGGCTTCATCAGACTCTGACATGACTTTCGTAATTGACTTTGCCGGCAAGGACGGGCCGGCAAAGCGAAGGAAGGGGGTAATCCGGCGGGTCGTGCCGCCTGTAGCCCGAGATTTTACAGGGTCTTGCGCCAATGCTGGCAGAGACATTTCCTACGGATTATTTCACGGCGGCGCCCGCGGCCGCCTGGCCGGGCCGCAGTTGCACTCCGGTTGCACCACAATGGCGCCGGTTTTCCCCTGGTGCCGGCGGGGAATTGCCGCCGGTATCCCCGGGAGGACGACGCCGGCGGCACCTCAGGGCACCCACCAGTAACGCGTGATGTGGAAGAAGACCGGCGCGGCGAACACCACCGAATCGAGCCGGTCGAGCATGCCGCCGTGGCCCTGGATCATGTGGCCCCAGTCCTTGATGCCGCGGTCGCGCTTGATGGCCGACATCACCAGCCCGCCGAGAAAGCCCATCAGGGCGATCACCAGCGCGATCAGGCCGGCCTGCCACGGCGAGTAGGGCGTGATCCACCACAGCGAGGCGCCCAGCGCGGTGGCGCTGGCCACGCCGCCGACAAACCCCTCCACCGTCTTGGACGGCGACAGCAGCGGCGCGATCCTGGTCTTGCCGAACAGCTTGCCCCATACGTACTGCAGCACGTCGCTGCCCTGCACCACGATCACCAGGAAGGCGATCAGCAGCAGGTTGCGGTCCTCGAAGCCGGGGATCGGCAGCGTCAGCAGCGCGGGGACGTGCGATATGCAGAACACGCACACCATGACCGCCCACTGCACGCCCGCGCAGCGCTCCAGGAAGCGCGTGGTCTCCTCCGAGAGCGCCGACAGGATCGGCAGGATCAGGAAGGCGTAGACCGGGATCAGGATCGAGAACAGCCCGTACCAGCCGACATAGACCAGCACGTACTGCAGCGGCAGGAAGACGAAGAAGGCCGCCACGATGGCGCGGTGGTCGCCGCGCCGCGTGGTGGTGATGGTGACGAACTCGCGCAGCGCGAAGAACGACAGCAGGTAGAACAGCACGATGATGGCGGTGCGCCCCAGCACGAACGCCACCCCGAGCACGCCGATCATCCACCACCAGGCCGACACGCGCGCGCCCAGGTTGTCGATCACCGCGTGCGGGCGGCCGCCGGCCACGCGCCAGCGCAGCAGCGCCGTCACCGCGGAAGCCAGCGCCAGCACGCCGAACACCGCCGCGAACAGCAGCCAGGTCTCGCGCGGCACGGTCGAATACGATTGGATCATCACCATTACTCCAGCGCCGGCGCCAGCGCCAGCAGGCCCGCGCGGCAACGCGCCAGGAAATCGTCCTTGGCTTCCCCGGCGCCCAGCGTCAGCGGCTTGCCGAAGGTGACCGTGCACAGCAGCGGCACCGGCACGATCTCGCCCTTGGGCATCACGCGGTTGAGGTTGTCGATCCACACCGGCACGAACTCCACGCTGCCGCACACGCGCGCCAGGTGGTAGATGCCGCTCTTGAAGGGCAGCAGCCGCGCGTCGGTGGTGTTGCGCGTGCCCTCGGGAAACAGGATCAGCGAATCGCCCTGCAGCACCGCCGCCTGCATCAGCGCCACCGGGTCGGCCGCCGCGCCGCCATCCTGGCCGGCGCCGCTGCGGTCGATCAGCAAGGCATTGAACACGTCCCGCCCGATGAAGCGGCGCACGGCCGACTTGTTCCAGTAGTCGGCGCCGGCCACCGGCCGCGTGAGCGGGCGCAGGTCCGGCGGCAGGCAGCCCCAGATCAGCACGAAATCGCCATGGCTGCTGTGGTTGGCAAAGTAGATGCGCTGCGCGGCCACCGGCAGGCAGCCGTTCCAGCGTGCCTGCATGCCCGTGAGCAGGCGCGCGAACAGGATGATGGCGCGCGCCACCAGCTTGGAAAACCACATGGCGTGTTATCTCAGCAGAAGCAATAGCAGGGCCGCCAGCAATTGCAGCGCGGCCAGCGCCGCGGCCCAGTGAAGGAAGCGCAAGGCGCCGCGGGCGCGCTGCACGAGGCTGCGGCCAGCCTTGGCCTGCTTCTCGTCCGGCTTCTCGCCCCGCTTCTCGCCCCGCAGCCAGCCCAGTTGCCGCAGGGCATGATCGAGCGCCTCCAGGGGCGCGCCCGGCGCGGGCTCCGCCGCGGCCAGCGCCGCGAACAACGGGCGGTCGATGGTCACGCGCACCAGCAGCCACAACTGCAGCGCGCCCGCCAGCGCTGCCACGATGCCCAGCACCAGGTAGACCGTGCCCGCCGGCGACAGCGTGCCGGCCAGCAGCACGTTGATCAGCGCCAGCACCAGCCCGGCCCAGGTCAGCCTGGCCGCCGCGTCCAGCCCGCCCACCGCGGCCAGCGCCACCCAGCGCGCGGCGCCGGCGTCGCGCCGGCTGTCGTCTTCATTCATTGCGTCCGGCATGGCTTGCCCCTCCCGAAGATTGCGCGGCCTGCCTGCGGCCGATGAAATCCGCCAGCGCCGCCACGCTGTCCGCCCCCAGCACGACCTGGGGGCGGCCCTTGCGCAGCAGGGCCAGCGGCTCGCCCGGCGCGCGCACGGCCAGCCAGGCGGCCGCCACCAGCGCGCTGCGCGAATAGCCCAGCGCGCAGCAGACCAGCACCTTGCGGCCCTGGCCGTGCCATGCATCCAGTATGGACACCGCTTCGTCGAGTTGCGCCGGCGGCGGCACGGTCAGGTCCAGCACCGGCACGCAGCGGTACGCGACGGCGGCGGGCACCAGCCGCGGCAGTTCCGCCGTCAGGTCCAGCACGGCATCGGCGCCGAGCCGGCGCAGTTCGGCGGCGCCCGGGAAACGGCCCACCCAGATGCCGGGCACGATCTCGCTGGCCTGCGGCCGGCGGCGCGTCCACCAGCGCAAATTGGCGAAGGCGCCAAGCTGGTACGGCGCCAGCACCCAGCGCGCGGCCATCGGCATGCCGCCGTCCGGCCGCTTCTGGAACAGCGCCGGCAGGCCCCGCCGGTAGATCGCCGCGACGCAGCCCAGCGCCAGCGCCAGCCAGCCCAGCAGCAGCGCCGCCAGGACCGAGCCCGGCAGCGCCAGCCATGCCAGCGCCGCGGCCGCCAGCGCGCCCGCGGCGTAGCGCAGGGACAGCCGGTGCGTGCGCGCCCGCGCGGCGGGCCCGGCCGCGTCCTCACGCGCGCCGAACGGGAACAGGAAGACGCAGAACCAGCCCACCAGCCAGCCGGTCGGCACGTCGACGGCGTGATGCTGGTAGGTAGTCAGCACCGAGAGGCCGATCAGCGCGAACCAGCCGTGCAGCAGCCAGCGCCAGCCGCCGCGCGCATGCATGGCGTAGGCCACCCACAGGATCACCAGCAGGCTGATGTGCAGCGACGGCGCCTGGTTGAAGGGCTTGTCGAAGCCGCCCAGCAACGTGAACAGTTGCCCCGGCAGACCGCCGGCGGCCGGGCGCTCGAAGGCGAAGCGCAGCGGGAACGCGATGAAGCACGCGACCGAGATCAGTTGCGCGGCCAGCAGCCGCTTCACATGCGTGAGGAGCGCGGCGCGCGTGCGCCACAGGAAAAAGGACAAGCCGTAGAGCAGGTCGATGGACCAGTACGGCACGATGCTCCACGGCACGAAGGGAATATGCCGCTCCCACGCGAAATGGAAGTACGGCACCGCCGCGCGCTGGCTCGCCAGCCAGTTGGCCAGCCCGTAGGACGAGAAGAACAGCGTGCCCATGCCGGCGAGCAAGGCCAGCGCCAGTCCCCAGGGGCGCGCCTCGGCGGCGGGCGCCGCCGTCCCTGCCAGGTGGCCGCCTTCGGCTGCCTGCGGCATCACGCGACCCGGCGCGCCAGGCTGACCGTGAAGATGCCCCACGGGTCGATGCGCTGCGCGATCTTCTCGAAGCCGGCCTGGCGCACCAGTTCGTCCATCTCCGCCTGCGGACGCCGCCGCATGACCCAGGCCGAGCCCGCGCGGTGGCTGGTCAGCGCGCGCGCGATGAACTCGAGCTGGGGATGCCACGGCTGCCCGGTGTAGACGAGGTAGCCGCCCGGCGCCACGGCGCGCGCCAGGCCGCCCAGCGAGCGCGCCACCAGCGCGTTGTCGCCGAACAGCTCGTACAAGCCGGAGACGATGGCCAGCGTGGGCGCCGGGTCCAGCGCGGCAAGGCCGTCGCCGTCGAAGGCATCGCCCTTCTCGAAACGGGCGATGTCCGCCAGCCCTTTGCTGCGGATCAGCGCGCGGCCCTGCTCGACGTTGATGTCGCTGTAGTCGCGCAGCAGGATGCTCTGCACATGCTGCGCGGCCGAGCCGTTGAACCCCCTGGCGGCCAGCGCCTCCAGCACGTAGCGGCCGTGGCCCGCGGCGATGTCGACGATGCGCACCGGCACGCCGGCGCCATGCAGCGCGCCGATGGCCTGGCCGAGCAGTTCCTCGACATGCACCTTGCGCTGGCGGATGCCGCGCCAGCCGATCGCGTCCAGGTAGCCGCGGTCGACCAGCGCGCCGATGCCGAAGCGGCCCCGCGCCTGGTTGCAGTACACATAGTCCAGCGTGGAGCCGGAATCGAAGCCGGTCCGGTGGCCGAGCCGCACGCCGTCCGACAGCAGGCCGCCGAATTTCAGGCCGGCCCGCGTCAGCGCCCAGTACAGGCCGGCGGGGCTGGCCGCCGCCAGCGGGCGGGACAGGCGCTCGGACTCGTCCTTGAACGCGCCGCGCCGGTGCGCGTCGAGCAGCGAGACCGGCGCCGACGGCGAGGTGAACTCGCGCACGATAAAGCGCCGCGCCGCCGCCACCGCCTGCGCGCGGTCGCGCTCGCCGAGGGTGTCGTGGTAGAAGCCGTCCAGCACGATGCGCTCTTTCACGGCCGAGCCCAGCCGCTCGAAGAAGGCGTCCTGCGGCGCGCGGTGCACCACCCAGTCGGCACCCGAGATCAGCAGTTGCGTGGGCACCGTGATGGCGGCGGCATCGGCCACGATGCGCCCCGCGGTCTCATGGAGATCCAGCAGGATATTGACGGCGATCGGGCGCGTGATCAGCGGATCCTGCCCGAAGCTGGCGATGCGCGCGGGATCGTGCGTCAGGAACCTCGCCTTGACGTAGCTGTTGACGAAGAACTTGCCGCGCAGCTTGTGCATCAGCTTCAGCCCCGGGCGCGCCAGCGGCACGTAGAGCTTGACCTTGAACGCCGGCGAGGCCAGCACCAGCGCGCGAATCGGCGGCGCGTAGTCATGCACCCAGGTGGCAGCGAGCACCGCGCCCACGCTCTGCGCCACCACCGCGATGCGGCTGGCCGGAATGCCGTGGGCCGCGGCGATGTGATCGATGAAGGTCTGGATGTCGCGCACCGAGGTGGCCAGGCTGGGGCTGAACCCGCGCTCGCCCGGCGAGCGGCCGTGGCCGCGCGCATCCCACGCGAAGAAGGCATGGCCGGGCAGGTCGAGTTCGTCGACCAGGTGGGCGATGCGGCCCGAATGCTCGTGCCCGCGGTGGAACAGCACCACGGCGCCCTGCGGCGCCGCGTCCCTGGCCGGCCAGTGCCGATAGAAAAGCGACTGGCCGTCATGGGTCTCGAACTGCGCCTCGATGGCGGAACGCCCGGTTTGACTATCCACGTAGGTTTACTCCACGGATTGCGAAGACGGTGCCGCGGGCGGCGGCGTGCGCGCGCGGCCGGGCTGCCCGGCTTCCTCGATCCCGCGGCGCACCCGGTTGACGATGGTCAGGATGGACAGCAGCGAAAGCAGGCCCCACAGCCAGTGCGCGGCGGGCGCCAGGCCCAGGCCGAGCCCGATCCACAGCCCCAGCGCGCCCAGCACCAGCGCGCGGTCGCTCTTGCCGAGCGGGCCGTCGTAGCGGCGGCTGGCGCCGGCCAGCGGCCCGATCAGGCCGGCGCATTCGACCGTCACCGCCAGCAGGGCGAACCCCACCACCTCGCCGGCGCCGAACGGCGTCACGGCGGCGAACGGGAGAATCAGCGCAAGATCGGAGACGATGTCGCCGAGTTCATTGAGATAGGCGCCCAGCACGCTTTGCTGGCCGTGTTCGCGGGCCAGCATGCCGTCGATGGCGTTGAGGCCCATGCGCAGGAACAGCCACAGCGGCATCAGCAGGAACACCGCCGGCAGCCAGGCCAGCGCCGCCACCAGCGCACCTGCCACCAGCGAACCGGCGGCGGCGGCAAGCGTGACCTGGTTGGCGGTCACGCCGCGCGCGGCAAGGCGCTTCACCAGGGGCCGCAGCAGCGCCTGGAACTTGGGTTTGATCTGATAAAGCGTCATGGTCGGGGGCCTTTCCGGAGGATTTCCTGGGCCTTATGGTTTTGATTTGTTCCGTCACGATCGGGCTTGTCGCCCCACGTTCGCCCCGCCTCCCGTAGCGACCGTGCGGGGTGCTGCGCGCCCGACAATCGGGCAAGGATAGCCGGATTGTGCGTTTCCGCCAATCATTAACAACTTATGAGGTTTTTGGCACATTTTGGACACAGTTGGCGGGCGCGGCGGGTCCGCGGCCTTGCATGACTGGGGGCGCCCGGCCAATCCGCAAGCCGAGCGCGGCGGAAGACGGGAATTGCGCGGAGCCGCGAAAAAAAGGGAGGGCGGCGCCGCGCGCCATGGCATGCCGGGGCGCCAGCGGAACCGGCAATATCTGCCGCAGGATGTGGCGCGTGATGCATGACACCATTGTCATGCCGAAGTCATGTTGTCGTGGGGGGCGCGTTCTTAGACTGGCTTCCGTTGTCGGTCGATGGTGACCGGCAAATCCTCGGAGAAGAACGATGCGTACTCTCAAGCAAGCCCTGTTGCTCACTGCCACCACCGCCACCCTGGCCGGTGCCGCCGGCCTCGCCGGCGCCGCGCCGCGCAGCGTGGATCCGTACCTCGACGGCGCCGCCGCGCAGGGCCGCGACGTCTTCTCGCAAGGCGCCAGCCGCAACGGCCCGCGCGATCCCTACACCGACGGCGGCGGCAACATCAGCCAGCGCGACGTGTTCACCGACGGCGCCCGCAACGGCCCGCGCGATCCGTTCACCGACGGCGCATGAGCGCGGCGCCGCTCAGCGGACCGCGCCGTAGATGGCGCGGGCCTGGGCGGCCGAAGCCAGCGGACGGCCAAGCGTGCGCGCTCCTTCCGCGGCCTGCCCGACCAGCGCCGCGTTGCCCGGCGCGGTGCTGCCGTCGCGCAGTTTCAGGTTGTTCTCGAAACCCACCCGCACATGGCCGCCGAAGGCGGCCGCGGTGGTGACGCAGGCATTCTCTTCCCGGCCGAAAGCGCAGATCGCCCATGGCAGCGTGCCGTCGAACACCTGCAGGAACGGCAGCAGGTCGCGCGGCGACGAGACCTGACCCGCCGCATACCGGCCCAGCACGAACAGCAGCGACCACGCGCCCGGCGGCACCAGCCCCCGGGCGCGCAGCGCTTGCCAGCGCTGCACATCGGCGGCGTCGTACAGGATGATCTGCGTCATCACGCGCTCGCGCGCCAGCCAGGCCAGGAAATCGGCCAGCCCGGCCTCGGCAATGTCCGGCACCGCGATCTCGCGCAGCCCGATCGACACCGCCTCGGGCCGCAACTCGCGCACCATGGCGATCTGCTCGGCGGCACGGTAGATGCCGGCGGCCTCGCTGGTCACCTGCACCAGCAGTTCGTCCCCCACCGCATTCTTCACGGCCGCGAGCGCCGCGCGGTAGATCTGCGCATCGAGCGAGTGGCGGCCGTCGGGCTGGCGCACGTGCATGTGCATCATGGCGGCGCCGGCCTCCAGGCAGGCACGCGCCTCGGCCGCCAGGGCCGCCGCGGTCAGCGGCACCGCGGGGTGGTCGGCGGCGGTCTTGTACGCGCCGTTGGGCGCGACGGTGACGATCAGCGGCGAATCCGCCAGCAGGGCTTGTTCGGTCATGGGGCTTCGGTAGGAAATGGCGTGGGAATGCGCCCGGCCCTAAGCGGCCGGCTCAGGGTTCGATCTTCGGCAATTCGGGCGCGATCAGGTCCAGCCCCGCGCGCAGCAGCCGGTCATAGCGCTCGCGCTCGGCCGCGATCGACTGCGGCGTCCACGCATAGAAGCCTTCGCCGGCCTTCATGCCGTGGCGGCCGTCCGCCGCGCGCTCGCTCAGGCAGCGCGCCGGCTCGGCGGCGTTGCAGAACGTCGGATACATGGTGGCGCCGGCCGCCGCGTGCACGTCGATGCCGGCATGGTCGCGCTGCAGGACCGGGCCCGCCGCCAGGAAACGGAAGCCGAAACCGAAGCGCACCGCGGCATCCACGTCCTCCGGCGAGGCAATGCCACGGTCGATCAGGTCGAAGGCCTCGCGCGACAGCGCGTGCTGCAGGCGGTTGGCGAGGAAGCCCGGCAGATCCTTCTTCACCTTGACCGGCACCATGCCGCAGCGCCGCATGAACGCGGCCAGCGCATCGGCGCCGGCCTCCGCGCTGCCCTCGCCCATCACCACTTCCACCAGCGGCACCAGGTGCGCCGGCATGAAGAAATGCAGGCCGAACATGCGCGCGCGCGTGGCCAGGCCCGCGCCGATGGCGCTGACGGGGAAGCTGGAGCTGTTGCTGGCCAGGATGGCATCCGGGCGCGCGCGCCGGACCAGATCGGCAAACAGGGCGCGCTTGAGGTCGAGGCGCTCGGGGATGCATTCGATCACCAGGTCCACCGTGTCCCAGTCGATGGCATCGGGCGACGCGGCCACGGACAGCCCGGCCATGCCGGCCTCGGCGTGCGGCCCGATGGCGGCCAGGTTGGCGCCGACCCGCGCCGGCACGGCCGCGGCGCGCGCGGCATCCGGCTCCACCACCGTGGTGCGGCAATGCGCGCGGGCCAGCACCACGGCCACGTCGGCGCCCATGGTGCCGCCGCCGACCACCACGGCATGGGCCTTGCCGGGCGCGGCGAGCGGGAACGTTGCGGGAGTGTCTGGCATGGGGAAATCCTTTCGCTGGGACCCGTTCGGTCCAGTCAGGGCGCCAGTGTAGACAAGGGGCTTTGATTGATGAAGCAGAATTTATGGATAAAATGATCTGCAAACCAGATCAATGCAATGAAAATCAACCTGTCGATGCGCGACATCGAGACCATGCTGGTGCTCGGCCGCACGCTCAACTTCCGCCAGGCGGCCGGCCAGCTGCACCTGTCTCAGTCGGCGCTGTCCACCCAGGTCCTGCGCATCGAGGAAGCGCTCGGCGTGCGCCTGTTCGACCGCACCACCCGCACGGTCCGGCTCACCGCCGCGGGCGAAGTCTTCATGCAGCAGGCGGCGCTGCTGCAGGCGGCCTTCCGCGACGCCATCGACGCGGTCAGCGGCATTGCCAGCGCCGAGCGCGGGCAGGTCGCGGTGGCGGCCCTGCCCTCGCTGGCGGCGCGCCTGCTGCCGCGCGTGCTGATGGCGTTCCGGCGCGACCACCCGGCGGTCGCGCTCAAGGTCTGCGACACGCTTTCCGGCCCCGCCTTCGACCTGGTGCGCGCGGGCGAGGTGGATTTCGCGCTGACCGCGGCGGACCCGCAGCAGGCCGACCTGCACTACGAGCCGATGATGTCCGACCGCTTCGTGCTGCTGATCCCGGCCGGCCACGCGCTGGCGCGGGGCAGCGGGCCGCTGCGCTGGGCCGACACGCTGGGCGCCGAGCACGTGTCGATGACCCATCCCAGCAGCGTGCGCCAGTACGCCGAGTGGGCTTTCCTGCAGAACCGCATCCGTTTCCAGCCGGGCTTCGAGGCCGAGCACCTGGCCACCATCGCGGCCATGGTCGAGTGCGGCTTCGGCGTGGCCGCGCTGCCGGAGATCGCGGCCGGCACCGTGCGCCAGCCCGGCATCGTCGAACGGCTGCTGACCGCGCCGCTGACCGAGCGCTCCATCGGCCTGGTGACGCCGCGCAACCGCAGCCTGTCGCCCGCCGCCGGCGCGCTGGCGGCCGCGCTGCGCCGACACATGGCGCAGGCCGGTGGCGGCGTGCATGAGGCGCCATGAAGCGGCATGAAGCGGCATTAGGGGGCCTGAGGCGACATGAAGCGACATGAAGCGGCTTGAAGCGGCACTGGGCCCGCCGATCCGCAACAAAGCGCCGCGGCGCTTGAAAGGGCGCGGCAATTCGGGGTATGGTCTGAACCGGCAGCCGTCCGAGGATCCCGCCGTGACATCCCCAGCCATCTTTCCGCTTGCATTCCTGGCCATCTTGCCGGCCGCCGTCATTCTGGCCACCCCCGCGGCCAGCCCTGCGGCCACCCGCGCGCCGTCGTCCAGCCGGCCCGCCGCGGCGGCACGGAGGCGCGCTTGAATATCGTCGTCGACGTGCTGATCCTGGCCGGCGCGCTGCTGGCCATCGTCGCCGTGGTGCAGGTCGCCGCGGCGCGGCTGGCGCTGCCCGAGTCCACCCTGCTGTCCGCCATCGGCATCGCCATCGGCGCGGGCTACGTGGCCATCGATGCCTCCGCGCCACAGTTCGCCCAGCATTTCCTTCATCCGCTGATCGACCCGGCCCTGCCGCCCGAGGCCTATCTGTGGATCTTCCTGCCGCCGCTGCTGTTCCATGCCGCGCTGACCGCCGACGTGCGCAACATGCTGCCGGATGCCGCGCCGGTGCTGCTGCTGGCCATCGTCGCGGTAATCGTGGCCACCGGCGTGATCGGCCTGGTCACTTCGCTGGCCAGCAGCACCAACCTGGTGGTGTGCCTGCTGCTCGGCGCGGTGGTGGCCACCACCGATCCGGCCGCGGTGATCGCCATCTTCCGCGACGTGGGCGCGCCGGCGCGGCTGATCCGGCTGGTCGAAGGCGAAAGCCTGCTCAACGACGCCGCCGCCATCGCCATCGCCGGCGTGCTGGTGGCCATGCTGACCGGCCACGGCACCGATGCCACGCTCGGCGCCGGCCTGCGCGCGCTGGCCTGGTCGTTCGCCGGCGGCGTGCTGTGCGGCGCCGTCGCCGGGCGGCTGGTGGCGGACCTGCTGCCGCGCCTGGCCGGGCTGGCCATGGCCGAGGGCGCGCTCACGCTGGCGCTGCCCTACCCGCTCTACTTGCTGGCCGAACAGATGCTGGGCGTGTCCGGCGTGGTGGCCGTGGTATGCGCCGGCCTGATGGTCAGCGCGCTCGGGCCCACCCGCCTGAGCCCGCGCAACTGGGGCCACCTGCGCATGATCTGGGAGCAGTTCGCCGGCATCGCCGGGGCCATCGTCTTCCTGCTGGCGGCGGTGCGGGTGCCGTCGCTGCTGGCCGGGGTGACGCTGCACCACGGCGTGCTGCTGGCCGTGCTGGTGCTGGCGGCGCTGGCCGCGCGCCTGCTGACGCTGTTCGGCCTGCTGCCGCTGCTGTCCTGGCTCAAGCTCAGCGCCCCCATCAACGGCGCCTACAAGCTGGCGATCGCATGGGGCGGCCTGCGCGGCGCCGTCACGCTGGTGCTGGCGCTGGACATCGCGGAGAACAGCGCGCTGCCGTACGAATCGCGCCATTTCATCGCCATCCTGGCCACCGGCTTCGTGCTGGTCAGCCTGCTGCTCAACGGCACCACGCTGCGCTGGCTGATCCACCAGCTCGGCCTGGACCGGCTCTCGCCGCAGGACCTGGCGCTGCAGCGCCAGGCCATCCAGCTCTCCACCGAGGAAGTGGAGACCACACTCAACCACATCGCCGAGACCTTCGGGCTGCCGCCCGCGGCGGCGCGCGAGGTGGCGCTGCACTACCGGCGCGAGATCGAGCTGGGCTCGGTGGAGTTCGACTTCGACACCGCGCTGTCCGAGCGCGACCGGCTCAGCATCGGCCTGGTCACGCTGGCCACGCGCGAGCGCGAGCTGATCCCGGAATACGGCGACGGCGTGATCTCGGTGGCCAACCTCGACGCCATGGTGCGCAACACCACGCGCATGATCGACGCCGCGCGCGAGCAGGGCCGCATCGGCTACAACCGCGCCGCGCGCCATATCCTCGACTACCAGCTCGGCTACCGCATCGCGCTGTTCCTGCACCGGCGGCTGTCGATCGACAGCCCGCTGGCGCATGCGCTGGCCGACCGCTTCGAGCTGCTGGTATGCCGCCAGACCGTGCTGGAGCGCCTGCGCCAGTACAACCGCTCGCTGCTCACGCCGGTGTTCGGCGCGCGCCTGGCGACGGTGCTGGACGGCGTGCTGGCGGATCGCAACAAATCGGTGATGAGCGGGCTGGACGCGATGCGCACGCAGTTCGGCGGCTACACGCTGGCGCTGGAAAAACGCCTGCTGATGCTGTTCGCCCTGCGCAAGGGCGAGCGCGCGCTGGAAGCCATGCGCGAGGAGAACGTGATCTCCAAGGAGGCCTACAACCAGATCGCGCAAGTCATCCGGCGCGCCTGGCAGGCCAACCTGGCGCGGCCGCCGCTGCGCAGCGCGTGGGACGCCGCGCCCGCTGCCGCGCCGCCGCCGGCCAGCGCCGCGGCGGCACCGGCCCAGCCGCAACCGCCGCAGCCCCAGCCCGCGCAGGAAACGCGCGAGCCTTATTAAAGAGAAAGAGAAAGAGAAAGAGAAAGCCGCGGCCCGGCGGTAGCCGCCCGGCCTGTGTGACGGCCCGTGCGCGCGGGCGCCTGGCGTGTTTCACGTCTTGACTCCGGGTCGAATACGCCTATGCTGACTAGCAACGATGCTGCGGCGCAGCAGGCTACCGTGCCGCCCGGGGAATCCCTCCGGGCGCCTTGCATCGCACCTTGGAGACATTCATGGCGCAATCCTCTGGGCCTGCCACCATCGAAGCCGGACTGTCCTACCGCGGTCCGTTCCTCGGCCTCGCGGACGCGTGGGCGCAAGCGGCGGAGAAGATCGGCGCCCTGAACACCCAGACCATGACGGCGATGTTCGCGGAAGGCGCGGAGTACGCCACCGAAGCCGCGGCGCAGCCGTTTCCGTTCGGCATGTTCCGCCCGGAGCTGGCCGACGTGCTCGGGCAGCGCTTCGCCGCCTATGTCACCAGCCTCAACGAGATCGTCAACGCGGCCCACCTGCAATGGGCGCAGGGGCTGCAGCAGCAGTTCGCCCTCATGACCGGCGGCGATCCGTTCCAGTTCTGCCTGATGGGCCGCGACTTCCTGCCCGAAGGCAGCACGCTGCCGGCCATGGGCGACGCGATGACCCAGTGGGTCACCGCCTGCCTGCCCGGCGCCAAGCCATTGCTGCCGGCCCCCGGCAGCAATGGCGCCGCGCCGGCCTGAGCCGGCATCGTCCGTTCTTCCTGCGCGCCTCCTTACTGGCAGGCGGTGCCGGGTACCGGCTTGCCCGAGTTGGTGGCACCCTGGCAGGCATCGCCCACGGCGGCGCCGGCGGACATGCCGCCATAGGGCTTGAGCTTGCCGGCCACCGTGCAGCAGTATTGCGGATCGGCCGGCGGCGGCGCGCTCCTGCTCATGCGGGCCGAGGCGGGGGTGGAGGTCGCGGGTGGAACCTGGGCCGGGCGGGACGCCGGCGGGCGGGCCTGGTCCCCGTCCGTGTCGTCGTCGGGCGCAACGCACTGTCCCTGCTGACAGATCCGTTCTCCCTTGCACTGCATGTCATATTGGCAACCCGCCGCGCCCGCGCGCAGCGGCAACGCCATCGCCACCGAAGCGGCGAACAGCAAGCCCAGCGTTCTCATACAACCTCCTGCACAACTGCCAGCGCGCAATGCCCGCGCCAGGCATCGGCATGCCGGCGCCGCGTCGGTGCAGGCGCCGGCATGCCGTACCACGCCTTAAGCATAGGCACCCGTGCAAGGCGCGGGAAACCTCGCCGCGCGGCCCTGTGAGCGCCGCGCCACCAAGCCTCGCCGCCCGCCCGGCACGCCCTGGCGGCGGCAAGAAACAGCCGGCTCAAACGCCCTGCGGAGCTTGTATGATTGCCGCTGAATGCGCTGGCTCCGGGCTTCCCGCGCGTTGCCCGATCCGGACCCCGTACACCGCTGGTACATACCGCCGGTACATCGAAAGGGCCTATCGGAACATGTTCGGAACCGTTGAGTCGGAACTGCTCAAGAAGCCTGTCCCGGCGGCAATGCAGGCGGAGTTCGCCCAGCATGAATACGAACGGCTGCAGCGCTTCAGCCTGATGACGTTCGCGGTCAGCGTGGCCATGTGGCTGCTGTTCGACCTGCTGGTCAGCTTCAAGGGCGGCCAGGGTTTCACCCTCAATTCGGTGCTGCACCTGGCGCTGCTGTCGGCGCTGACGATCGCGGTGCCCTTCGTGCGGCTGGCGCGGCATTTCGAGCGCCTCAACTTTGCCTTCGCGCTGGCCTTCTGCATGGGCGCGCGGCTGGTGCTCGACGGCATCGACGAGGCCGTGCGGCCGGTCTGGGCCCTGCTGATCGGCGCGACCGTGCTGTTCGGCGGCTCGACGCTGCCACTGAGCCCGCGCGGCTTCGTCGCGGTGGTGGCGGTCACGTGGCTGCTGCTCTTTCCGGTGCTGCCGCTGGCCGAGTACCTCGAGCTCAAGGGCATCCTGGTGATCTGCTACGCGCTCTACTTCAGCGCCGTCACCATCTACACCTTCCTTGCGCTGCGGCGGACCAAGCTGCGCAACTTCGTCATGTCGAGGGTCCTGCTGGAGCAGGCGTACCTGGACGCCCTGACCGAGATCCCCAACCGGCGCGCCTTCATGCTCAGGGCCGGCGGCCTGCTGGCGCGCGCCGGCGCCGAACAGGACCACTACCTGGCCATGGTGGACATCGACGACTTCAAGAAGATCAACGACCGCTTCGGCCACGACACCGGCGACGAAGTGCTCAGGCACGTGGCCGGCGGCATCCGGCGGATCATGGCCGACTGCCAGTACGCGCGCCTGGGCGGCGAGGAATTCGGCATCTACCTGACCGGCATGTCGCACGAGCAGGCCGAAGCGCGCATCGGCCTGCTATGCCGCGGCATCCGCGAGGCGCCGTCGGCGCACCCGGTCACCGTCAGCATCGGCATCGCGCGCCTGGGCGGCGGCGACACCCTCACGCGGGCCTTCATCAAGGCAGACGAGGCGCTCTACGAATCCAAGCGCGCCGGCAAGGACCGGTACACCTTCGCGCCGGACGCCGGCCCGCCGCCCGCCTGACCGCGCACGCGCGCGCGGGCCGCCCGGAAAGCGCCGCCGGCGCGGTTGACGTTGCAGTGCAAGAATGGCAGCATTCGCTGCTTCGGCGGGCTTGCCGCCCGGTTCTTCATGCGCGTGCGGGCCGCTGCGGCCGCACCGCACCATGCGCAGCGCCGCACCGCGTCGGCCTGCCGGTCTCGGAGCTTTCCAGTCATGCGTGTTGCATTTATCGGCCTTGGCGTCATGGGCTATCACATGGCGGGCCACCTCGCCGCCAAGGGCCACCAGGTCACCGTCTACAACCGCACCGCCAGCAAGGCCGCGCAGTGGGTGGCTCAGTTCGGCGGCAAATCGGCGGCCACCCCGGCGCTGGCCGCGCGGGATGCCGAGGTGGTGTGCGCCTGCGTGGGCAACGACGACGACCTGCGCGCGGTGATGACCGGCGCCGACGGCGCCTTCACCCAGGCCCCGGCCGGCTGCGTGTTCGTCGACCACACCACCGCCAGCGCCAATGTGGCGCGCGAGCTCTATGCCGCCGCCGCCGAGCGCGGCCTGCACTTCGTCGATGCGCCGGTCTCCGGCGGCGAAGTGGGCGCGCAGAAGGGCATCCTCACCATCATGTGCGGCGCCGACCAGGCCGTGTACGAGCGCGTCGAGCCCGTGCTGGGCGCCTACGCGCGCGCGGTCACGCGCATCGGCGGCAGCGGCGCCGGCCAGCTGGCCAAGATGGTCAACCAGATCTGCATCGCCGGCCTGCTGCAGGGGCTGTCCGAAGCCATCGCCTTCGGCGAGCGCGCCGGGCTGGACATGGCGGTGGTGCTGGACGTCATCAGCAAGGGCGCGGCCGGTTCGTGGCAACTGGAGAACCGCGGCCCGACCATGATCGAGAACAAGTTCGACTTCGGCTTCGCGGTCGACTGGATGCGCAAGGACCTCGGCCTGTGCCTGGACGAAGCGCGCCGCAACGGCGCCAGCCTGCCGGTCACCGCCGTGGTCGACCAGTTCTACGCCGACCTGCAGCAGGACGGCTGCGGCCGTGCCGATACCTCGTCCCTGATCAAGCGGCTGCGCTAGGCAACCTCCCGCCTCCCCTCCCTGCGCGCGCCTCCCGCGCCGACGGCGCCGCCTGCGCGGCGTCGTCCGATTCCTACATCCGTATCAGCGCCTGCCCCGCTGGGTGCCGCGCGCTGCCCGGCTATCTTGGAAGCATGGCAAGCGCGTCGCGCGCGCTGCCCCGCATCGCCAACCAAGCATGTAGGAGACCACCATGTTGAGACTCGCAAGCGCGCTCGCCGCGGGCGCTGCCCTGCTGATGGGCCTGAACGGCTGCACCGCCACCGGCGCGGTGGCCGGCGGCGTGGCGGGGCATGAACTCTCCCACGGCAATACCGCGGCCACGGTCGGCGGCGCCGTGGGCGGCGCCGTCATCGGCCACGAACTGGGCAAGTAAGCCCGTCCGGCGCCAGGCACCTCTCGCCTGGGCCGGCCAGAAATCCAACCCGCAAGGAGCCCATCATGGCCATCGGCACGATCCTGCTTATCGTTCTTATCCTGCTGCTGCTCGGCGCGCTGCCAACCTGGCCGTACAGCACCGGCTGGGGCTATTACCCCAGCGGCGGCCTGGGCCTGGTCGTGCTGATCGTGGTGATCCTCGTGCTGATGGGCCGCTTATAGGAGCCCGCGGCGGGAGCGAACCCGCAACGCAACCTGCAACGCGCCGCTGTCGCCAGCGGCGCGTTTTTCATTATTTTCATCGCTGAAAGAATGGCGTCACCAAGGGCCAGATTGCACGGCAACGGCTAAAGAGTCGCCTTGCCCTCCATGCGCTCAGTACGACTTCGGCAAACCCAGCACCCGCTCGGCGATATGGCACATGATGAGCTGGGCGCTGACCGGCGCGATGCGCGGGATATACGATTCGCGCAGGTAGCGCTCCACCTGGTACTCGCGCGCGTAGCCCATGCCGCCCAGCGTGAGCACCGCGGTCTGGCAGGCCTGGTGGGCCGCCTCGGCGGCCAGGTACTTGGCGGTGTTGGCCTCGGCGCCGCACGGCTTGCCCTGGTCGTACAGCCACGCGGCCTTCCACACCATCATGTCCGCCGCCTCCAGCGCCATCCAGGCCTGCGCCAGCGGATGCTGGATGCCCTGGTTCTGGCCGATCGGGCGGCCGAACACGGTGCGCTCCTTCGCATAGCGCGTGGCCGCTTCCAGCGCCGCGCGGCCCAGGCCGACCGCTTCCGCCGCGATCAGGATGCGCTCCGGGTTGAGCCCGTGCAGGATGTATTCGAAGCCCCGCCCCTCCTCGCCGATGCGGTCTTCGACCGGCACCCGCAGGCCGTCGATGAACAGCATGTTGGAGTCCACCGCGGCGCGGCCCATCTTGTGGATCTCGCGCACTTCGATGTGCTGGCGGTCCAGCGCCGTGTAGAACAGGCTCAGGCCCTGGGTGGGCTTGGCCACCTTGTCCAGCGGCGTGGTGCGCGCCAGCAGCAGCATGCGGTCGGCCACCTGCGCGGTGGAGATCCAGATCTTGCGGCCGTCGACGCGGTAGTGCGTGCCGTCGGCCGACAGCACGGCCTGGGTCTTGAGGTGCGTGGTGTCGAGCCCGGCGTCCGGCTCGGTCACGGCGAAGCACGCCTTCTCCGTGCCGGCGATCAGCGGCGGCAGCGCGGCCTCCTGCTGGCGCGCGCTGCCGAACACCACCACCGGGTTGAGCCCGAACACATTCATGTGGATGGCCGACGCGCCGGAGAAGCCCGCGCCGGAGGCCGACACCGCCTGCATGATCAGCGCTGCCTCGGTGATGCCCAGCCCGGCGCCGCCATGGGCTTCCGGCATGGCGATGCCGAGCCAGCCGGCGCGGGCCATGGCCTGGTGGAAGGCTTCGGGAAACTTGCCCTGCTCGTCCAGCCCGGACCAGTACTCGGCGCCGAAGCCGCTGCATAGTTGCGCCACCGCCTCGACGATGGCGCGCTGTTCTGGGGTTCTTTCGAAATTCATGCCTGCCTCATTCCGGCTGGATGCCGGCGTCCTTGACCAGCTTGGTCCACTTGACCAGCTCCCCGGCGACGAAACCGGAGAACTGCTTGGGCGATTGCCCGAATGCCTCGAAGCCGAGCGCCTCGAAGCGCGGCGCCACCTCCTTACTGGCGGCGATGCGCGACAGCGCCTGGTTGAGCTTGTCCACCACCTCGGCCGGCGCGTGCGCGGGCGCGAACACGCCGTTCCACGAGGTGATGTCGAATCCCTTGAGCTCCGGCGTGTCGGCCAGCGGCGGCAGGTCCGGCAGCAGGCGGCTGCGCTGCGCGGTGGTCACCGCCAGCGCGCGCAGCTTGCCGGCCTTGACGTTGGCGATGCCCGCGGCCACGTCGACGAACATCATCGGCACTTGCCCGGCGATCACGTCGGTCATGGCCGGCGGCGTGCTCTTGTACGGCACGTGCAGCAGGTCCAGCCCGGTCAGGCGGGCGAAGGTCGCGCCCGAGACGATGCCGGTGCTGTTGCCGCTGGCGTAAGACATGCCCGGATGGGTGCGGGCGTAGGCGATCAGCTCCGGCACCGTCTTCACCGGCAGCCTGGGATTGATGACCAGCATGAACGGCAGGTTGCCCATGCGCGCCACCGGCGTGAAGTCGCGGATCGGGTCGTACGGCAGCTTCTTCATCAGCGACGGATTGGCCGAATGCGTGGTGTTGGTGGTCATGAACAGCGTATAGCCGTCCGGCGCCGCCTGCGCCACGATCTCGGCCGCGATGGCGCCGTTGGCGCCGGGCCGGTTGTCCACCAGCACGTTCTGCCGCAGCGCGTCGCCCAGCTCCTTGGCGGTGATGCGCGCCACCGCGTCGGTGCCGCTGCCGGCGGCGAACGGCACCACCATCCGGATGGGCTTGCTGGGATAGGCGTCCGCGGCGGCCGCGAACGGCGCCGCCAGCGCCAGCGATAAGAGGGAAAGCGCCGCGCGCCGCAGCGTGGTAAGCATTGCCATTGCGTCTTGTCTCCTGTGGCTGACGGCCGCCGTGGCCGCGCCGGTTGCATGAAATCGGCCGCCGCGCTCAGGGCGCGGTCTTGTCCTTGTAGTTGGTGTCCCTGACCAGCCGCGCCCAGCGCGCCGCATCGTCGGCGATGACGGCGGCGAACTGCTCGGGCGTGCTGCCCACCGCTTCATAGTCGATCGCGGCCAGCCTCGCCTTGATGTCGGGCTCGGCGACGATGCGCACGACCTCCTGGTTCAGCCGCGCCACGATCTCCTTCGGCGTGCCGGCCGGCGCCAGCAGGCCCGCCCACGAATTGAAGTTCAGTCCCTGGATGCCGGCCTCCTGCATGGTCGGCACCTCGGGCAGCGCGGGCGAGCGCCTGGACGACAGCACCGCCAGCGGCCGCAGCTTGCCGGCGCGGATCATCGCCATGCCGTTGAACGGGTCGATGGTCATGTCCACCTCGCCCGCCACCACCGCCTGCAGCTGCGGCCCGGTGCCGCGGTAGGACACGCTGACCACGTCCAGCGTGCCGGCGGTCGCCTTGAAGGTCTCGCCGATCAGCTCGATCATGCTGCTGCCAGCCGACAGGCTCAGCGGCCGGCTCTTGCCGCGCGCCAGTGCCACGAATTCCTGCACCGTCCTGGCCGGCACCGACGGGTGCACCACCATCACGAAGCCGATGCTGCTGATCAGGCTGATCGGCGCGAAGCTCTTGAGCGGCTCGTAGCCAGCCTTGTAGAGCACCGGGCTGAGCGTCTGCGCACCCGCCGTGTTGAGCAGGATGGTGTAGCCGTCGGGCGCGGCGCGCGCCACCGCGTCGGTGCCGATGATGCCGTTGGCGCCGGGCCGGTTTTCCACCACCACCGGCTGCTTCAGCGCCTGCGCCAGCTTCTGCGAGACCAGCCGCGCCACCACGTCGGTCGCGCCGCCGGGCGCATAGGGCACCACCATGCGGATCGGCTTGCTGGGATAGGCGTCGCTCCACGCGGTGGCCGGCAGGCAGGCCGACAGCGCCGCGCACAGCAGCCACCGGCGTCGGGAACACAAGGTCATCTGCATCTCCTTCCAGGCTTGAACTGCGAACTAGCAAGGGCGCGCCCGCGGGGCGGGCGCCGCGGCGCTCACGCCGGACGGATCACGCGCTGCGGCGATTCCTCGTAGGGCGGGGCGTAGATCACCAGCAGCTTGACCGGCTCGTCGCTGATCACGGTAAACACATGCATGGCATCGGCCGGAAAAAAGCAGCAATCGCCCGGGCCGAGCTCGCGCGACTGGCCGTCGACCTCCGCGCGCGCCCTGCCCTCCAGCACGTAGCAGACCTGCTCGATGCCCGGGTGCGCGTGCGGCAAGGCGCCCTTGCCGCGCTCGATGGTGCCGTGGATGACCTCCAGCTGCGTGGCGCCCACGTTCTCGCGGCCGATGATGCGTCGGTTCAGCGTGCCGACGTGGTTGGCGGGGTGATAGCCCGCGACGTCCTCGGTGCGGACAAAATAGGTGGGCGCCGCCTGCGGCGCCGGGGATGCAGCCATCGATCGTCTCCTTGCCGGCCGCGCCTTCCCGTTTTCCCGGCGCGTTTCGCGCGGGGTCGGTCAGGCATGCCATTTTTCATGTTTATGAATTAAATTTTATATGCATGAAAAATTTAGTCAACTGCCGGAAACCCGCATGCACCCCCGCGCCATCGCCCGGCCGGACAGGCGCCGGACCGGCCGGCGGTGGCGCCGGGCGTGACGCGATCAAGCGGCGTTAAGCAAAGTTAATTCTTCGCGGCGCCCAATTCCTTAATAATGCCCATCAGGCGTACGGGGGCCCAAGGCCGGTTCCCACCGATGATGCTCGGCGCCGGCGTCCGCGGCATGCAGCCGGCAAGTCCGGATCGGGCGCCCTGGCGGTACCCCTATGTTTCGTCGTGGTTTGCGCACAAATGCGAATGCGTCTCATGTAGAATTGAGCGTGGCTGGTACATAAGACATTAAGCCGCTGGATGAAAGGGTCAGTTGGAGTGGGTGCCGCAAGTGCGCATTGGGAAAGGGGAAAATGGTCATGCGTGTTCTGATTGTGGAAGACGATCAGCGGGTCAGCCAGTGGCTAAGCGCCAGGCTGCAACAGAAAGGACACGACTGCCTCGTGACGGACACCGGCGAACACGCGCTCGAGCTGATCGGATCCGAGGCATTTGACGCCGTACTGCTGGACCGGATGCTGCCCGGCATCGACGGCATTGGCGTGCTGCGCGCGCTGGCCGATCATCCCCATCCCCCCGTCATGGTGCTCTCCGCGGTGGACCAGCCCAGCGACCGTGTGGAAGGGCTGCGCGCCGGCGCCGGCGATTACCTGGGAAAGCCGTTCGACTTCACCGAGCTGTTGCTGCGCCTCGAAGGCCTGGCCAAGTGGCGCGCCGTGCCGAACGACGCGGACTGGGTCACCCGGCTCGAGGATCTCTGCATCGACTGGCGCGAGCGGCGGGTGTCGCGGGGCGGCCAGGCCATCGATCTGACCGAGAAGGAATTCGCGCTGCTGCAGGTGCTGGCCACCAATGCCGGCCGCACGGTCACGCGCGCCATGCTGCTGGAAAAAGTCTGGGGATACCAGTTCGATCCGCAGACGAACCTGATCGACGTCCATGTCTCGAAGCTGCGCAGCAAGATCGACCGGAATTTCCCCCGGTCGCTGCTGCGCACGGTGCGTGCGGTCGGCTATGTCCTGGGCTGAGCGCGCTGCCCATCTGCTCGAGACCCGCACCTTTCGCCATGCCTCGCTGGTCGCGTTCCTGTTCCTGCTGGTGGCGGTCGGCACGGTATTGCTGAGCGCCCACCAGATCGACGTGCTGCTGCACAGCCATGTGCGCGACATGGTCCTGGCCGACGTCCGCGCACAGGAGCGCAGCCATCACTTCGCCGAGGCGGGCGGCCTGGCGCTCGCGCTCGCGCATGAGGACACCCGCGAGCGCGAAGGCAACAAGTCGCTCGTGCTGTCGCCCTCGGGCGCGCTGCTGTTCGGCGACCCGAGGGTCAGGTCCGCGCTGCAATGCGAGCCGCCGTGCGCGCTGCAGTGGCGCAATGTCACGGTCGGGGATGCCAGCGCCCAGCTCGCGCAACTCTTTGGCGTGCAGGTGCCGCTGGCCGACGGCGGCATGTTTTTCAGCGGGTACGACATCCTGCCGATGCGCGAGCGGCTGCGCGTGATCCCGCTGGTGGCCGGCGCAGGACTGTTCGCCGTGCTGTTGTCGAGCCTGGCCATCGGGCTCTATACCAGCGTGCAAAGCATGCGCCGGGTGGACCGCATCCGCAGCGCGCTGCGCCGCTACGTGACCGGGGAACGCGGCGCGACGGTGCCGTGCGGGCCCGATGGCGACGAGTTCGACCTGCTGGGGCAGGACATCAACCACGTGCTCGACCGCGTGAACCGGCTCATGGAAGAGGTCAAGAGCGTCAGCAGCCATCTCGCGCATGAACTGCGCACGCCGCTCACGCGCATGTACAACCAGCTCGCCAACCTGGCCGAGAAGGTCGACGACCCCATGCGCGACGACGTGCTTGGCGCGCTCGAGGAAGGCGAGCGCATCCAGCGCATGGTCCGCGCCGTGCTGCGCATCGGCGAAGTGGATGCGGGCCGCTGCGAGCACGCGTTCGAATGGTTCGAGGTGCGTCCGCTGCTCGACGACCTGGCCGAATACTACGCGCCGCTGGTGGCGGTCTCGGGCATGGCGCTGCACATCGAGGCGGAGCCGGGACGCGAGATCTACGGCGACCGCGCGCTGCTGTTCCAGGCGTTGTCGAACCTGCTGGAAAACGCCATCAAGTACGCGCCCGGCGGCGAAACGCTGGTATTGCTGGCGCGCCGCCGCGGCGACGGCATCGCGCTGGGCGTGGCCGACCACGGCCCCGGCATTCCCGCCACGCTGCGCGGCCAGGCGGTGGAACGTTTTCGCCGCCTGGGCGGCACGTCGCAATCGGGCAGCGGACTTGGCCTGGCGCTGGTCAATGCCATCGCCAGGCTTCACGGCGCGCAGCTCTCGCTCGAGGAAAACCGTCCCGCCGGACTGCTGGCCGTGCTGCTGCTCGACCGCCGCCACTGGAACGACCAGACCGGCCTCAAGAACGCGCTCCGGACCTGAGCGGCCGGCCCTGGGGGCGGCATCTCCCCAGCTCAGTCCCCCCGCTCCGTCGAGCGACGCGCCGGTGGCCCGGACGGGAGCACTAGACGCGCCCGGGCGTCACCGGCGTCACCGGCGCCTCGGGCGCTTCGGGCTTCTCGGGACGCCCCCACATCCAGCAGGCCCCGCATGCCATGGCCAGCGCGGCGGCGATCACCCAGCGCCGGTCGTCGACCGACATCGCCATGATCGCCACGCAGGCGCTCATGCTCAGCGTGGCGGTCACCTTGGCGCGGCGCGACACCGCGCGGCCATTGCGCCAGTTATAGAGCATGGGGCCGAACAGGCGGTGCCGCTCGATCCAGGCCGCAAGCCGCGGCGAGCCGCGCGTGGCGGCCCAGGCCGCCAACAGCACGAACTCGGTACTCGGCAGGCCCGGCACGAACAGCGCGACCACGGCGACGGCCAGGCTCGAACCGGCCAGCGCCAGCCAGGCCCACCGCGCCATGCCGCGCGCCGGCCTGGCTTCGTCGTTGCGCCTGCGCACGGGTCAGGCCGTCTCGAACATGTCGGCAAGCAACTGGCCAAAGCGGTCGTACGCCGCATTGGCGCCCGCGACGACGGCGTCGTGCGTGCGCGCGTCCAGCGCATCGCTGTCCAGCGCAGCCACGAAATTCCGCCACGCCACGGCGCGGCCTTCGGGATAGGCGGCCAGGTTGCGTGCGCCGAATTCGGCGGACAGCCCGAGCTTCTCCTGCGCGGCCTTGAACAGGAACGCCGCGCCGAGCGTCGAGCCTTCGGAGACGTAGAGCCAGCCCAGCGCCTCGGGCATGGCGACGCCAGTGCTGGCGATTTCGGCTTGCGGCACATCCCGTTCCAGGTCCGCGAGATCGGCCTGCGACGCGGCGGCGCGGCCGCGGCCATCGAGATCCGGCACCGCGGCGCGCACGGCGGCGTCTTCGAACAGATGCTCCACATCGCGCTGGAACAGATACTGCGCGGCAACGAAACGGGCGTAGCCGTCGCGGCTGGCAAAGGGATCGGCGGCTTCCATCAGCGCGTGCATGCGCTCGTGCTGGACGGCGGTCTCGTGCTTGAGCCGGGCAGACAGCATGGGACGGGCTTCGGTGGAGGTGGTCATGGGAATGCTTCCAGGATTGAACAGATAGCGGGTGGCGGATAGCGGATAGCGGGCGCGGCGGCACGCGTAAGCCAGCCTTCTTTTTACGTGATCGCGCCGCTCAAGACACGTTAATCTTGCTTCATGTAGGCCGGCGCGCGCGGCCGGCTGCCGTCACCGCGCGGCCGGCGGACTGGCTGTCCGGGGAAGCTGGTGGCCCAGCAACTGCTGGTACTGGTAACGGAACGCGGTACCGCCCGTGCCCAGCAGGCGCGGCAACGGCGTGATGAAGTCCTTGCGGATTTCCACCGTGATGCGCCAGACCGGCACCGCGCGGCCGGGCGCCGCGGCGCCCTTCCCCGCCTGGCCGCCGCCGATGGTATCGAGCGACGTGAAGCTCTCCACGGCAACGGTGGCAATGTCGCCGTCGCCCAGATAGCCATGTGCCGCGGCCGCCATGCGCATGCGCACGCGCCGCTCCATCTGCCGCGCTTCCAGCGATTCGGCGGGATCGGTGTGGAACTGCTGGACGGCGCGCTCCAGCGCCGTGCCGCCCATGGCGATGGCAAGCCCGATGTTCCCGAGCTCGATGAACATCATCGCGCCGGCAATGATGACGGGCAGCGCGAACGCGGCCTCGACGGCCACCGCGCCGCGGCTGCCGCTCCGATGCATGCGACGGTTACGCATTGCCGCGCTCTTTACGGAAGCCGCGCCCGGCGGCGATGCGGCGGACGGCAACGTGCAATGCCGGAAGGTGCTGGCGCATCACGTCAGCCCAGGAACAACACGAACGCCGCGCCGGCGGCAATCGCAAAGCCATAGGGAATGCCCGGCAGCGAATGGGAACGCAGCGCCATCGGGGTGGCCAGCGGCCGGCGCAGCCACGGGCCAAGCTGCTCGACGCGCCGCGCGACGCACAGCTCGACCCTGCGCAGGACCGGCATGCCCAGTGCCAGCACGCCGCCCGCCAGTGACGTGACCAGCAGGAACATCGACACGTCGCCTCCCAGCCAGAGGCAGAGCACCGCCACCAGCTTCACGTCGCCCGCGCCGACCCAGCGCATGGCGAACAGACCATAGCCCACGACCAGCACGAGCGCGGCGGCCAGCGCGCTGCGCCCGAGCTCCGGCCAGGCCAGCGCCTGCCCATCCTGGAAGGCCAGCCACGCGGCGTGGATCGTCCACAGCGCGAGGAGCGCCAGGACCAGCCGGTTGGCGATGCGGCGATACAGCAGGTCCGACAGCACCGCCCAGAGCAGCGCGGGCGGCAGCACCAGGGCGGCAAACGTCAGTGAAGGCGGCACGAGCGCGATGGCGTCTTGCAGCAAATGCGGAAAGCGAGGCGGCATGAGGGGCTCCGGAACACGGCGGGAACACGGAAAAGTCACGGAAAAATCACAGCGAAAGCACGGCAGAAGCACGACAAAAACACCTTGGGTAACGCCGCACCGTCCTTGTCCCCGTTGTCGGTCAACCGTTCGTCAACCGAAGAACACAAACGGCACGCCCGCGTGCACGGGAGACGCCATCACCCTGGCGGATATGCCATAGACGCTGGCGAGATGGCTTTCCGTGAGGACCTCGGCAGGTTCGCCATACGCGACCGCGCGGCCGTCGGCCAGCAGCAGGAGCCGGTCGCACCATCGCGCGGCCAGGTTGACGTCGTGGAGCACGAGGAGCGCGGCCAGGCCGTCCGTGCGGCTGAGCGTTCTGATGCTGTCGAGCATCAGTAGCTGGTGGCGCGGGTCCAGGCTCGAGATCGGCTCGTCGAGCAACAAGGCGCGGTAGCTGCCCGGCGACCGGCAGGCCAGCACCTGCACCAGCGTGCGGGCAAACTGGACACGCTGTTGCTCGCCGCCGGACAGGCGTTGATAGTCGCGGCCCGCCAGGTGCGTCACGTCGGCCAGATCGAGCGCGCGGCGGATCAGCGCGCTGATGGCGGCAGGATCGAGCTCCGGGAACGGATAGCCGCCCATGGCGACCACCTCGGTCACGTCGAGGTCGAAGCTCAGGCCAGGCGACTGCGGAAGAACGGCGCGGGTCCGGGCGAGCGCCTGGACGGGCCAGTCCGCGAGGCTGCGCCCGTCCAGCGTCAGCGCGTCGGCCGGCGCGGCGATCTCGCCGGCCAGCGCGCCCAGCAGCGTGCTCTTGCCCGCGCCGTTCGCGCCGAGCACGCCGAGCACCTCGCCCGCGGGCAGGCTCAGGTCGATGCCGGAGAGCACCTGGCGGCGGCCGCGGCTGCAACTGAGTTTCCGGGCTACCAGCATGTCATGCTCCCTTTCGCGCCAGCATCCACAGCAGGAACGGTCCGCCCACGAGGCTCGTCACGATGCCGATCGGCAATTCCGCGGGGATCACCACCATGCGCGAGAGCCAGTCGGCCAGCGTCATGGCGATCGCGCCGCCGGCCAGCGTGTTTGGCAGCAGCCAGCGGTGATCGGCGCCCAGCGGCATGCGTACCAGGTGCGGCACGACCAGGCCGACGAACGAAATCGTGCCGGTGACGGCGACGATGGGCCCCACCAGCAGCGCGGTCAGCACGATCAGCCGGCGCCGCAGCCGCTTGAGGTCGAAGCCCAGGTGCTGGGCCTCCCGCTCACCGAGCAGCAGGGCATTCATGGCGCGCCAGTCGCGCAGCAGCAACGCGCACAGCACGCCGACCAGCGGCACCAGCCACGCGAGCATGGGCCACGTCGCGCCGGCGAGACTGCCCATGTTCCAGAACGTGAGGTTGCGCAGCTGCACATCGCTGGCCTGGTACGTGAAAAAACCGACGATTGCCGCGCAGATCGCGTTGATGGCGATGCCCGCCAGCAGGAGATTGGCCATGCCCCCGCGCCGCGAGCCCAGGCGATAGGCCAGCGCGGTGGCCGCGAGACTGCCCGCGAACGCCGCCGGCGCGACGCCGGCCAGGCCCTCCGCACCCAGCACGATGGCCGCCACGGCGCCGGCCGCGCCGCCCAGCGAAATCCCGATCAGGCCCGGCTCGGCCAGCGGATTGCGGAACAAGGCCTGCATGACCGCCCCCGACAAGGCCAGCGCGGCGCCCACCGTGACGGCCAGCACGATGCGCGGCAAGCGCACCTGGATCAGCACGTTGCGCCACATGGCATCCTCGCCGGTCGCGGCGGACGACCACAGCAGCGGCAGCAGCCGGCCGCGGGGAATCGGCAGCGCACCGCTGGCCGCCGCCCACAGCGCGGTGAATGCCAGCATGACGCACAGGGCGGTGAAGACGGCCGCTCGGTGAACGCGCATCAGCGGGCCGCCGGCTGCCCGGCGGTCAGTCCGGCCTGCAACAGCCGCAGCGCTTCGGGCAAGCGGGGACCGAAGCCGAGCAGCAACAGGTCATCCATGACGACGAGGCGCCGGTTCCTGGCCGCCGGCGTCGCATTGAGGCCCGCCTGCGCCAGGAAAGCATCGGCGCCGCCGCTGGCGCTCACCGACATCGTGGTCGTGACGATCACGTCCGGCTTCAACGCGGCCGCGGCTTCGGCCGAGAACGGCTTGAACCCGCTCTGGTCGGCCAGCACGTTGGTGGCGCCCGCGAGCCTGAGCATCGCATGGCCGGCGGTGTCGTTGCCCACCGCCTGCATTTTCCCGGTATGGCTGCTGACGATCAGCACGCGCGCCGGCGGGCTGACGGGGCGAATGTCGCGCAGCTCGGCGTGCAGCCGGCTGACCAGGGCACGCCCGCGCTCGGGTATTTCCAGCGCCGCGGCCACGCCCTGGATGCGCTGGTCGAGCGCCTCGACGGTCGGCGCGGACGGCAGCATCACGACCTTGACGCCGAGCTTGCGGATCTGGTCCAGCGCCTGGGGCGGACCCGCCTGGTCGGAAGCCAGCACGAGGTCCGGCTTCAGGCTGGCGAGCCCTTCCACCGAAACCGTGCGGTAGTAACCCACCTTTGGCAGCTTCGCCGCCGCGGCGGGATAGATGCTGGACGCATCGGCACCGACCAGCGCCTTGTCGGCGTCCAGCGCATAGACGATTTCGGTGACGGCGCCACCCAGCCCGACCACGCGGGCAGGCGGAGCGGCCTGGGCGATACCTGCCGCGCACAGCAGGGACAACAGCGCAGAGCGCAGCAGTTTCATCGTTGACTCCGGCATGCCGTCAGACCGCCAGCGCGACCGGGCACAGCGACTGCAGCAGCGCTCGCCAGGCGCCCAGCTCCGGCTTGCCGGGCTTGCGCTCGCCGAAGAACTGCACGATGAGTTCGCCGCCGGCACCGTACAGTTCCAGGGACGTCACCCAGCCATCGACGGTGGGCTTGTTGACGACCCAGCTCGACGCCACGGCATCGGTGTTCAGGTGCAGGTTGAAGTTGTCATCGAGCACGTTGAACCACGGACCGGTGCGCACCAGTTTCCGCACCGGCCCGGTGTGGATCTGCACGATCCCCCGGTTGGCGACGAAACACATGATCGGCAGCGCGGATCCGGCGGCGCGGCCGAGCACGGTTTCGACGGCCGCATCGTCCACCCGTTGCGCCAGATCTTCGCCGGCGGCGCGCAGCGCGCCGAGGCGCGACACGCTGAACTGCCGCAGCATGGCGAAAAAGTCATGCGTGTCCCGCAGACTGCGCCAGTGGTCGCGCAGTGCCGCGGCATCGGCAGGCGCGTCGGCCTCGGCAACCGCCGCGACGGGCTCGACCACGACCGGCGCCACCGTGTCCACGGCGTGCCGGTCGACGTACGCCTGCCATGCCGCGGCGTCGGTGGCGTCGGTCCGGTAGACCTTGTGCACCGCCTCGCCCGCCTTGTCGAAGAACTGCACGCTGTCGCGGCCGTTCTCCGTCACGGCGTAGAAGTACCGCCAACTGCCGAAGAACATGCGCAGGTCGATGTCGGGCCCGAGCACGATGCCCACGGGCCCCTCGGCTTCGATGCCCTGGTACTGGCCGTGGCGCTCATGGACGGCACGGTCGTTGCGCGACAATGCCATCACCGGCCCGAGCATGCCAAGGTCACGGAACAACTGCTGCGCCGTGCCCCCGAGTTGCCGCACGGCCACGCCGCACCCCGCCGCGACGAGCTCGGCCTCGCTCACGCCAAGGCGCTGCGCGCGGTCCCGGATACGCAGTTTTGGGTGGGCTTCGACCAGTTCCTGATGCCGCTGGCGCAGCGCGTCATTGCTTTGTTGTTCCATTTCCATGCAGATCCGGGATGGTTCAGGGCTGGACGTCGAAGTTGATCGTCCAGGTCTGCTGGCTGCTGTTCGAGTTCGGATCGGCGTAGACGATCTTGGTCAGGTGGAAGCGCGCATACGTGGCACCCTCGCCGCCGCGAATCAGGCCGCCCGCATCCGCATTGGCGCTGATCAGGTGGGCCACCGCCGGCAGGCCATTCGCCGCGGCTGCCGCGGCAGTCGGGAAGTACGAGTACCAGCCGTAGTTCAGCGGGTTCGGGTACGTGCCAGTGTAGGTGGGATTCAGCACCGATGCCGTCGCATCCTTCTTCCACTGGGCGGCCGTGGCGGGCAGGCTCATGTCCGCGGCGGTCAGGTCCGCCAGCGTGGTGGTCACGTTGTTGACGCTGGTGAACGCGGACGCCACCGGCTTGTTCGACGCGTCATAGAACCCCGCGGGCGTCTTGCCCAGGAAGCCGGCCACCGTGCCGGTACCCGACTCGCCGCCGTTGAGCTTGACGTTGTAGCGGTTGAACGCGATGTGCCAGGTGCCCGTGGCGGTGGTTTCCGCGCGGTTGACCAGATCGTAGTAGACCCAGTCGGCCGAGGCGTTGACCGACGCCGTGTACACCGTGCCCGGGTTGCTGCGATCGACGAAGCGGAAGCTCGGATAGCCGGACGTGGTGCCGCCCGGGCCGCCGTAGTAACCGGTGATCTGCAGCGCGAACACGGGCGCCGCCACGGTGCCGGTGGTATCGGGCAGCGCGCTGTTCGTGGTGATCACGAACGTGCGGAAGGTGGGATACAGCGAGTGGTCGGTGGCCGCGCCGGTCACGCCGTACTCGAACACGGCCGAGCCGATGTCGTTGGTGCCCGAGAACACGCCACTGGCCGAATCCTTGAGGAATACCGCGTCGGGCAACGCGCCGTTGACCGGGTCGACGGTCGCGTTCTTCCAGGCCGACAGCGCGGTCCAGGTATGGTCGAAGGGGCTGCCGAAGGCGCCGCCGTTGCCGGTGTCGGTGGTGCCGCTGTTCGTCCACAGCGTGGCGGTGCGCCCGCCGGTGTCGGTCTTGACCTTCAGGTCCCATGCGGTGCCGGTGCAGGCTGCCTGTGCCTTGGCATTGAAGTCGTAGCACAGCGAAGCGCCGGCCGCCGGCAGCGCGAACGTCCATTCGGCCGACTGCGTGAAGGCCGTGGTCGCGGCGGGCGGGGTAGTCGTGCCGCCGCCCGGGGTGCCGTTGCCGCCCGTGCCACCGGTGCCGCCGGTGGTCGTGCCGCCGTCGTCGCCGCCGCCGCATGCGGCCAGCGCCAGTGCGAGAGCGACCACGCCGAGTGCGCCAAGCGGGCGGCGATACAGTGAGAGAGTGTCATTCATCATGATGAGGCTTCCCCTTTGGTTTCTTGTTAGCGGGCGAGGTCCACGTTGAACCGCGCGCCCAGGTAGATAAAGCGCCCCGCCACGGGCCCGAAGTCACTGGCATTCGCGAAATCGCGTTGACGATCGAAGAGGTTGTTGACGCCGACGAACGCGGTGACGCCGCGGCCGATCTTCTGGTTCAGCACGAGATCGAGCGTGCCCCAGCCCGGCGAGCGGGCGCCGGTGGCGGAATCGGTCAGCTCGCTGCTCTGGAAGCGGGCGCGGGTCGACAGCTCGGTGGACGGCAAGATGCGCCAGTCGGCGCCCACGCGGGCCATGTGGCGGGGCCGGCGGGTCAGCTCGGAGCCGGTGTTGAGGTCTTCGGTGTCGGTAAACGTGTAGGCCGCCGTCAGGTTGAGCTGGTCCGTGGCGCGCCAGCGCAGCGACGTCTCGGCGCCCTGCGTCTTGGCGCGCGCCACGTTCCGGTACGTATAGACCGCGATGCCGTTGACCATCGAGAAGTTGGTCATGTCGGTCTGGATCAGGTCCGTGACGCGGTTGTAGAACAGGTTGGCATCGAGCGTCACGCGCTCGCGCCAGGTGAGCTGGCCGCCGAACTGGAAGCTGTTCGACGACTCCGGCTTCAGGTCCGGATTGCCCAGCACGATGTAGCCCAGCGAGCTATGGTCGAACAGGTAGTGGCGTTCCTTGAGATTCGGCACGCGGTAGCCCTGGCCATAGTTGGCGCGCAGCACGCCCTTCCAGGTGTCGTTGGAGAGCAGGTTGGCGCGCAGGCCCACCTTCGGCGCGAAGTGGCTGCCGAAGTCGGAGTCATGCTGGCCCCGCAGCCCGACGACCATTTCCCAGGTGTCGTTGAACAGGATGTCGTTCTGCACGTAGAGCTCGCCCGCGCTGCGCTCGGCGCTGCCGGCGCCGGCCAGCTCCGACGCACCGTTGACGCTCTGGTTCAGCGTTTCGCGGTGGAAGTCGCCGCCGAACTGCCAGAGCTGCCGGTACCACGCCGGCATGTCGAACTGGGCCGAGACATGGTCGGTCTGCTGCGCGGAATTGCGCGTGGAGGTCTGGAAGCCGTTCGAGTATTCGCGCGAGGTGCTGTCGTAGGTCTCGTGCACGCCGGCCAGCCGGGCGCGCACGCCGTTGTCGAAGCCCCATTGCCCGCCATAGGTGTAGCGGTTGCGGTCGATGTCCTCGGTCTTGCGCTGCGGCACGTAGTTCGGCGGCGCGTAGTACTGGTAACGCTGCTCGTCCGTCTCCCGGTAGGCACTGGCGTCGAACCAGAACTTGCCCGCCCTGCTGGGGAGCCATTCGAGCCGGCCCGCATACTGCTCGCGGCGCACCTTGTCGCCGTGGCGCGTCCAGCCGTCCGCATCGACGGCATAGCCCTTGTTGTCGAGCGCGTCCGCACTGACCCGTGCCCGGAATTGCTCCGTGCCGCCTTCGACCCGGACATTGCCATGCAGCAGCCCCGGCGAGCCGTCGGCGTTCTGGCCGCCGTAGGTGCCGGTATCGGCCGCGACCGCGCCCGAGAAGCCCTTGGCGACCGGCCGCGTGATCACGTTGATGACACCGCCCATCGCCGAGCTGCCGTACTGGGCCGAGCTGGCGCCCTTGACCACTTCGACATGGTCGACCTCGGTGAGCAGGTATTGCGAGACATCGACCGTCGAGCCGGTGCTGGCGGTGATCGGCAATCCGTCGATCAGGATCAGCACCTGCTCGCTGGTCATGCCCTGGAGGGTGACTTCATAGCCCGACTTGCCGTGGATCTCGCGCAATTGCAGGCCGGGCACGTTCTCCAGCGCATCCTTGAGCGTGCGCGCATGGGTGCGTTCGATTTCCTGGTGAGTCACCACCTCCGTGCGGATCGGCGTCTCGTCCAGCGTCTTCTCGCTTCGGGTGCCGGTGACGACGACCGTCGGCAGGGGGTCGTCAGGCGCGGCCTGTTGGGCCCGGGCCTGCGGCGTGGCGGAAAGCAGGGTGCCGGCAACGACGGCAAGGTATTTCAGACGCATGGGAGGCGGAACCGGCGGCGAGAAACCCGGCTGATGCAAATGGATGCCTAATGATAATGATTCTCGTCTGCATCTTCCGTTAAGATTACTTAATGGAGATCGCCGGCGCTCAGGGTGGAGGAGGAAACCCGGGCGCGGTCGCCCCGGGCGTGCGGTATGGCGGAACCGCGCCGAACAGATGAGGGCAGCGGCGCGCGGCCGGCGCGCCGCTGCGGGCTGGCGCCGGCCCCGCCGCCGGGGTGCGCGGCGTGTGCGGTAGCGAGAAAGTGGCCGGGGCCGTCCCTGGCCGGCCCGCGGGCGTGGCCCGCCTAGCGCCGGCCCGGGCCGAAGCGCTCGCGGTAGTCGCGCGGCGTGATGCCCATCTGCCGCAGGAACGCGCGCCGCAGCCCTTCGTCCGAGCCGAAGCCGGTACGCGCGGCGATCGCCTTGAGCGGCAGGTCGCCCTGCTCCAGCAGGCGGCGCGCGCCTTCGATGCGGGCCGACTCGATGAAGGCCATCGGACTGGCGCCCGTCTCCTTCGCGAACACGCGCCGGAAATTGCGCTCGCTCATGGCCACGCGCGCCGCCATTTCGGCCAGCGTGAAGTCGCGCGCGAGGTCGGACAGGATCCAGTCCTGCAGCCCGCGGATGCCGGCGTGGCTGGTGGCCTGGCTGGCCAGGTGCAGGCTGTATTGCGACTGCCCGCCCGGGCGCTTGAGATAGACCACCAGTTCGCGCGCCAGGTCCAGCGCCAGCTCGCGGCCGAGGTCTTCTTCCACCACCGCCAGCGCCAGGTCGATGCCGGCCGTCACGCCGGCCGAGGTCCACAGGTTGCCCTGGCGGATGAAGATCGCGTCGGCATCCACCTCCACCGCCGGGAAGCGCTGGCGCAGCAGCGCGGCCACGCTCCAGTGCGTGGTGGCGCGGCGCCCGTCGAGCAGGCCCGCCGCGGCCAGGAAGAAGGTGCCCGAGCACAGCGCGATCAGCCGGCCGATGCGCGGCGCCACCGCGCGCGCCCACGGCACGATGCCGTGCGCCTCGCCCATGGCGCGCTCGATGTCGCGCGCGCCCACGATCAGCGCGATGTCCGGCAGCAGCACGGTATCGAGCCGGGCCGTGGCCTCCAGCGTCATCAGCGTGTCCGAGCGCACCGGGCCGGCCTCCAGCGCCACCACGCGCGTGGCGTAGGCCGGCGGCTGGCCGCGCTGGGCCAGCCGCACGTTGGCGTAGTCGAACACCGTCATGGGGCCGACCGCCTCCATCGCCTTGAATCCCGGGTACACCACGATATCCACCCGCCGCGGGGCGGTGTTCGGCTGCGCTTGCATCGGCCTGGTCCGCAATGAAAGCGCCGATCTTAACTCGGCACCTGCGCCGGCACCTGCGCCGGCGCGCACCGGGCTATGAAGGTTATGCGCCCACCGCCTAAAGCGCTGCGCGTGCAAGCTTGCGCCAACAAATTCGTTCTGTTGCGGTGAACCCTTTCTTAGCATGGTGCATGCCGTCCAAGTCCGGCCATCCATCCGTCCCCATTCCGCGCCCGCGGCGGCCACGCCGGCGGGCAGCCCAACCGAGGAGCGTCATGCATCACGAGCCAGAGCAGCCGTCCGCCATCCATCATCCCGCCGATACGCCGCGCGCCACCGGCACCCTGAGCCGCCGCGGCTGGCTCAAGGCCGCCGGCACGCTGGCCGTGGCCGGTGGCGTGGCGCCCTTCGTGTGGGCGCCGCGCGCCCGCGCCGCCGGGCAGCTCAAGCCGATCAAGCTGGCCTGGAACGCCAGTTCGGTGTGCTTCGCGCCGGTGGCGGCCGCGATCAAGGAAGACATCTTCCGCAACCACGGCCTGGACGTCGAGCTGATCAACTTCGGCGGCTCCACCGACCAGTTGCTCGAAGCCATCGCCACGCGCAAGGCCGATGCCGGCGTGGGCATGGCGCTGCGCTGGCTCAAGCCGCTCGAGCAGGGCTTCGACGTCAAGCTCACGGCCGCCACCCACGGCGGCTGCATGCGCCTGCTGACCACGCGCAACTCCGGCGTGACCGACCTCAAGAGCCTCAAGGGCAAGACCGTGGCGGTCAGCGACATGGCCAGCCCGGCCAAGAATTTCTTCTCCATCCTGCTGGCCAAGCGCGGCATCGACCCGGTACGCGACGTGGAATGGCGCCAGTATCCGGCCGACCTGCTCGGCATCGCGCTGGAAAAAGGCGAGGCCCAGGCCGCCGCCGACGGCGATCCGCGCACCTACCTGCTGCGCAAGGAGCGCAGCCTGGTCGAGGTGGCCACCAACCTGTCCGACGAATACGCCAACCGCGCGTGCTGCGTGCTCGGCATCCGCGGCAGCCTGATCCGCGAGGACAAGGCCACCGCGGCCGCGCTCACGCATTCGGTGCTGCAGGCGCAGGAATGGACCGTGGCGCATCCCGAGGAAACCGCCCGCCACTTCGCCGAGTTCGCCAAGGTGCCGCAGGCCGACGTGGTGGCCATGCTCAAGAGCCACACCCACGGCCACCACCCCACCGGCGGCGACCTGAAGAAGGAGCTGGCGCAGTACACGGACGAGCTCAAGCTGGTGTCGGTGATCCGTCCCGGTACCGATTCCACCAAGTTCGCGGACCGCATCTATGCCAACGTACTCAGCTGACGGGCAGCACGGCGCGCCCGGCGCCCACGACACCCACGACGACTTCCTCGCGCTGCCCGCGCCGGCCGTGCCGCGCGTGTGGCTGGGCGGCGCGCTGGCCGCGGCCGGCTGGCTAGCGGTGGCCGCCACCGTGAAGTTCTGGCCGGAGGCCGAGGACTGGCCGCTGACGCAGGAAACCGCGCAATTGTTCGCCACGTTCGCCGGGCTGCTGCTGGTGCTGGCCTTCGTGCAGCACCGCCTGGGCCGCGCCGGCGCCGCGCTGCGCCGCTCCGGGCCGTGGCTGGTGGTGCTGGCGGCGCTGACGCTGGTGTGGGAGGTGGTGACCGCCAAGCTCGGCCTGCTGCCGCGGCCGTTCTTCGCGCCGCCGCAGGCGCTGCTGGAAGTCTTCCTGGACGACTACGCCAAGCTGGCCGACGCCGTGGCGCATTCGCTGCGCCTGCTGGCCACCGGCTACCTGCTCGGCGCGCTGGCGGGCTTCCTGACCGGCGTGGCGATCGGCTGGTCCAGCCGCGCCGGCTACTGGGTCCACCCGGTGCTGCGCCTGCTCGGGCCGCTGCCGGCCACGGCCTGGCTGCCGATCGTGTTCTTCGCCTTTCCCAGCAGCGCCAGCGCGGCCACCTTCCTGGTGGCGCTGGCCACGTGGTTCCCGGTCACGGTGCTGACGTGGTCCGGCGTGGCGGCGGTGGACCCGGCCTATTACGACGTGGCCCGCACGCTTGGCGCCAGGGAGCGCTTCCTGGTCCTCAAGGTGGCCGTGCCGGCCGCGCTGCCGAGCGTGTTCGTCGGCCTGTTCATGGGCCTGGGCGCCTCGTTCTCGGTGCTGGTGGTGGCCGAGATGCTGGGCGTCAAGTCCGGCCTGGGCTGGTACCTGCAGTGGGCGCAGGGCTGGGCCGCCTACGCGAGCATGTATGGCGCGCTGCTGGTCATGGCCATCCTGTTCTCGGGCCTCATCACGCTGCTGTTCCGCTCGCGCGACCGCCTGCTGGCGTGGCAGAAAGGAGTCGTCAAATGGTAAGCGCCGCCCCCGCCATCGTCGCGGAACAGGCCGCCGCCAGCAATGGCGTGCGCCTGACCATCGACCAGGTCAGCCATCATTTCAGCCTGCGCGACCAGGTGCTGCCGGTGCTCAACCGCGTCAGCCTGAACGCCGAGCCGGGCGAGTTCGTGGCCCTGCTCGGCCCCAGCGGCTGCGGCAAGTCCACGCTGCTGCGGCTGGTGGCCGGGCTGGAGCCGCCGCGGCGCGGCACGCTGGCCGTGGACGGCGTGCCCATCACCGGCCCCGACCCGAGCCGCGTGGTGGTGTTCCAGGACCCCACGCTGTACCCGTGGCGCACCGTGTGGGACAACGCCGCGCTCGGGCTGGAAGCGCGCGGCCTGCTTTCCACCCAGCGCCAGCGCGTGGACGACGCGCTGGCGCGCGTGGGCCTGAGCGACTTCGCGCGCGCCTACCCGCGCCAGCTTTCCGGCGGCATGGCGCAGCGCGCCGCGCTGGCGCGCGCGCTGGTCAACGAGCCGCGCCTGCTGATCCTCGACGAGCCGCTCGGCAAGCTCGATTCGCTCACGCGCCTGAGCATGCAGGGCGAGCTGGTCTCGCTGTGGCAGCGCGCCGGCTTCACCGCGCTGCTGGTCACGCACGACGTGGAAGAAGCGCTGCTGCTGGCCACGCGCGTGATCGTGTTCAGCGAGCGCCCCGCGCGCATCACCGCGGAACTGAAGATCGACCGCGCCTATCCGCGCCACCGCGACGACCCCGAGCTGATCCGGCTGCGCCGCGAGATCCTCGGCCTGCTGGGCCTGGGCGAAGGATGGTAGCCACGCGCATGACACCGCCGCCGGCAAGCGCGCGGAGCCGCCATGCCGGATGAGCTCTGGCATCTGCACGGGGCCTGGTGGCTGGGCGCCGACGTGCTGCCGGGCCGCGCCGCGGCGCCGCGCCCGGGCAGCGCCGCGCTGCGGCCCGCCAGCTTTGCTCTCGTCCTCGCCATCGTGCTGTGGTGGCTGCTGGCAGGCCTGCCGTGGCGCGGCCAGCCGGCGCCCGGCCCGCTGCTGCGGCAGGCCCAGGCCCGCGGCGAGCTGGTGGTCGGCGTGCATGCGTATCCGCGCGCCACGCCGCCGGGCCGGCCGCTGGTGCCGGAACCCGATCCGGCCGAGGCCGCGCTGGCCGCCGAACTCGGCCGCGCGCTCGGCGTGCCGGTCAGGCTGCGCCACCTGCCCCAGCCGGCGGACGGCCGCGGCACGCTGCCGCCGGGCACCGATCTGTCTTTTGGCGGCCCCGCCGCCACGCAGCCGCGCGCGGCCTTCGCCCGTGCGCCCGCCATCCCGCCCGGCACGCTGCTGACGCTGCGCTTCACGCCCGTGGACCGACTGGCCATGCTGGCCGGCAAGACCGCCTGCGTCAGCCAGGACAGCCCCTACCAGGCCGCGCTGGCCCGCGCCGGCGCCACGCTGCGCCGCTACCCGTCCGCGCTGCAGGCATTGCTGGCCTTCCGCCGCGGCGACTGCGCGGCGGTGGCGGAAGACGCCGCGCTGGCCGCGCGCGTCATGCGCCTGCCCGAATGGCGCTTCTTCGCGGCGGCGCCGCTGCTGGTGGACGGCGCGGGGCCGCTGCTTGCGCTGCGCCAGGCCGACGCGCAGTCCGCCCGCTTCCTCGAACAATGGCTGGCGGGCCGCCGGCGCGACGGCCTGCTGGCACGCTGGCGCGACGCCGCCGCCGGCGACGCGGCCTTCAACATGATGCTGGTGGAAAGCGGCCTGATCTGCCACTAGCCCCCTGAACCAACCGATCCACCCGGGCCAACACGAACCGACCGGGCCGCGCCGGCGGCAACGCCCGCACCACACACATGCAGCACAACGCAACACAGGAGCAACAATGAGTTTGCCATCGGGCGGCGCCAGCAGCCGCCAGCGGATCTCCGAGTGGCATCGCGCCAGCGGCTTCGCCCCCGCATCCGCCGCGGCGGATGCGGCCGCCAGCGCGCCGCGCGCCCTGCCCACCGACGACACCTTGCGTGCGCTGTCCGCCCGCTTTGCCGCGCGCGCCGCCGCGCACGACCGCGACGCCAGCTTCGCCCACGAGAACATCGCCGAGCTGCACCAGCTCGGCCTGCTCGCGCTCACCGTGCCGCGCGCGCTCGGCGGCGCCGGCGCCGGGCTGGCCGAGTCGCGCCGCGTGATCCACCACGTGGCCACCGGCGATCCGTCCACGGCGCTGGTGCTGGTCATGCAGACGCTCGGCCACCGCAACCTCGCCAACGACACGCAATGGCCGCAGGCCGTGCGCGAGGCCGTGCAGCGCAGCGCGGTGGAGCGCGGCGCGCTGATCAACTCGCTGCGCGTGGAGCCCGAGCTGGGCTCGCCCGCGCGCGGCGGCCTGCCGGGCACGGTGGCGCGCCGGCACGGCGACGGCTGGGTCCTGTCCGGCCACAAGATCTACGCCACCGGCATTCCCGCGCTGGGCTGGCTGGCGGTCTGGGGCCGCACCGACGAGGCCAGCCCGCGCACTGGCGTGTTCCTGGTGCCGCGCGACGCGCCCGGCATCACCGTGCTGCCCACCTGGGACCATCTCGGCATGCGCGCCACCGCCAGCCACGAGGTGATCTTCGACAACACCCCGCTGCCGGCCGACCACGCCGTGGACCTGCGTCCGCCCGCGGCCTGGGCCGACCGCGTGGACCCGGCCTGGGCCGCCTGGACCTCCACCCTGCTCGGCACGCTCTACGACGCGGTGGCCCGCGCCGCGCGCGACTGGTTCGCCGGCTGGCTCAACCTGCGCGCGCCGGGCAGCCTGGGCGCGCCGCTGGCCACGCTGCCGCGCTTCCAGGAAGCGGTCGGCCGCATCGACGCCTGGCTGCTGGCCAACCGCGTGCTGCTGGACCGCTTCAGCGCCGACGCCGACGCCGGCGCGCCGGCCGGCGTCACCGACAGCAACCTGCTCAAGCTCAACGTCACCGACAACGCCATCGCCGCGGTGGAACTGGCGCTCAAGCTGGCCGGCAACCCGGCGCTGTCGCGCGGCAATCCGCTCGAGCGCCACTACCGCAACGTGCTGTGCAGCCGCATCCACACTCCGCAGAACGACGCCATCCTGGCGGGCGCCGGCGCGCAGGCCTTGCGGGCCGCCGCCCAGGCCCCCGCCGCCGCCTGAGGCCGCCATGATCCGATTCCGCCCTGGACCCGATGCCGGGCCGTTCCGCATCGCCATCGTCGGCGGCGGCATGGCCGGCACCCTGACCGCCATCCGCTTGCTGCGCGACACCCGCGCCCCGCTGGCCATCCAGCTGTTCGAGCCGCGCGCCGAGGTGGGGCGCGGCCTGGCCTACGGCACGCCGGACCCCGCCCACTACCTGAACGGCCCCGCGCTCAACTTCAGCCTGTTCCCGGAAGCGCCCGAGGATTTCTCGCGCTGGCTGGTACGGCGCGGCCACGCCGCCGCCGCGGACGCCGACGAGACCTTCGCGCCGCGCAGCGTCTACGGCGACTACCTGCAGGACACGCTGGCGCGCGCGCTGGCCGGCGCCGCCGGGCGCGCCACGCTGGAGCACATCCGCACGGAAATCGCCGACCTGGCCATCGGCGTGCCCCACCGCGTGCATGGCGCCGACGGCCGCGCGTGGGATGCCGACCATATCGTGCTGGCCACCGGCGTGCAGCCGGCGCGCCCGGCGCTGGCGCGGGACCCGGCGCTGGAGGCCGACGGCCGCTACGTGCCCGATCCGTGGCAGCCCGCGGCGCTGGCCGCGCTGGCCGGCGCGCGCGCCGTCGCCCTGGCCGGCACCAGCCTGACCATGCTCGACGTGGTGGCCACGCTGGAGCGGCTCGGCTTCGGCGGCACCTACCATGCCTTCTCGCGGCGCGCGCTGCTGCCGTGGCCGCGCCACGGCGCGGGCCCGTGCGATGACTTCCTCGCCGCCGCCGGCCCGGCGGCGCTGGCCAGGCCCACCGCGCGCGACGTGGTGCGCCGCGTGCGCGCCCAGTGCCGCGCGCTGGACGCGCGGGGGCTTGACTGGCAGAGCGTGCCGCCCGCGCTGCGCGAGCACGTCGGCCCGCTGTGGGCCGCCGCCAGCGTGCCGGAGCGCCAGCGCTTCCTGCGCCACGCGCGCCCGTTCTGGGACAACCTGCTGCACCGCGCGGCGGCGCCCACGCATGCCGTGCTGGCGGCGGTGCGCGCGCAGGGCCGGCTGCAGGTCCATGCGGCGCGGGTGACCGGCGTGGAAGACGCCGGCGGCCGGCTGGCGCTGCGCCTGTCGCGCGCGCTGCCGGCGGTGCCCGCGGTCGATGCCCTGGTCAACTGCACCGGCGCGGAATACGGCTGGCACGCCGGCAGCGAACGGCCGCTGGTGCGCAACCTGCTGGCGCGCGGCATCGTGCGCCCCGCCGCGGCCGGCTCCGGCGTGGACGGCGACGCGCGCGGCACCGTGTTCGACCGCGGCGGGCGCGCCGTGCCCGGCCTGAGCGCCCTGGGCGCGCCCCTGCGCGGCGCGCTGTGGGAGTCCGGCACCATCATCGACGTGCGCAACCAGGCCGCCGCGCTGGCGGCGCGGCTGGCGCAGGAGCTGGCGCTGGCAACGCAGACTGAAGCGCAGGCAGCCTAGCCGCCCGCGCCCCGGCGCCCGGGGCTGCCGCCCGTAGCCGGGGCGCGGGCCGCGGGACACCCCACCTGCGTAGGTGAAATGCGGCGCCCCGCTTGCGGTATTCTCCGTGGCTTCGCCCGCCCGCCGCGCCCGCGGCCGGCCTGCCCACGCCACCCGGAGGCCCCCCGCCGATGACCGACCCGATCGCCCTGCTGGCCGTCACGACGCTGCTCAGCGTCATGATGCTGGGCATCGTCTGGTCGCTGCGCCGCTGCGGCCTGCCGGGGGTCACGCTGTGGCTGTACAGCAACCTGACCGCCATGGCCGCGCTGATGCTGTTTACGCTGCGCGGCATCCTCCCCGACGTGCTCAGCATCGTGGTGGCCAACGGCGCGCTGGCGTGGGCGCTGGCGCTGTTCCATGCCGGCGCGCTGCGCTTCTGCGGGCGCGCGCCGCCGTGGCGGCTGCTGGCCGCCTGCACGCTGGCGGTGGTGGCCGGCATCGTGACCTGGCGCTATGCCTTCCCCGACTTCAACACGCGCGTGGCGATCGTCTCGGCCTTCCATGCATGGTTCTGCGCCGCCACCGGCGTGGCGCTGGTGCGCTGGCGGCCGCGCACGCACGCCGCCAGCCATCACCTGGCCACCGCCGGCTTCGCCTTCTTCCTGGCCGCGGCGCACGTACTGCGCGGCACCCTGTCGGCCCTGTCGGTGATGGACGACCCCGCCACGATGGTGTCGCCCGGGCTCAACGCGATCTTCCTGGTGCTGGGCGCGATCGCCAGCCCGGCGCTGACGATGGGCGCGGTGCTGATGATCCACGACGCCATGGTGCGCCGGCTGGAAGCCATCGCCAACACCGACTTCCTGACCGGCGTGCTGTCGCGCAAGGCCTTCGAGGACATCGCCGCGCGCGAGCTGGCGCGCGCAGCGCGCGGCGGCCGCGCGCCGGTGCTGCTGATCGTCGACATCGACCACTTCAAGGCGGTCAACGACACCTTCGGCCATGCCACCGGCGATGCCGTGCTGGCCGCGTTCGCGCGGCTGGCCATGGCGGCGCTGCGCGCCACCGACCATATCGGCCGCATGGGCGGCGAGGAGTTCGTGGTGCTGCTGCCCGGCAGCTCGCAGGACGATGCGCGCCATGCCGCCGAGCGCATCCGCGCGCGGGCCGAGGCCAGCCGCATCGGCCACGCCGGCGGCCAGCCCGCCACGGTGCGCTATACCGTGAGCGGCGGCTATGCCGCGTGGCAGCCCGGCGAAACCCTGGCGCAGCTCACCGCGCGCGCCGACGCCGCGCTCTACATGGCCAAGCTGTCCGGGCGCAACCGCATGCTGCCGCACACGGCGGCCCGGCAGCCGGCGCCGGCGCGCATCGGAAACTAGGCGGCCCCGCCGGCGACGCTGGCGACATTGGCCGCGCTGGTGGCCCGGTAGGCGCCGGGCCGCAGCCCGGTCCAGCGCCGGAACGCGCGGTGGAAGGCGCCCGGCTCGGCAAACCCGAGCCCGGCCGCGATCTCCGCCAGCGAGCGGCTGGAATGGCTGAGCGCCTCGATGGCGAGGTCGCGCCGCATCTCGTCCTTGAGCTGCTGGTATGTCCCGCCTTCTTCCATCAGCCGCCGCCGCAGCGACGACGCCGACATGTGCAGCCCCTGCGCGAGCCGCTCGAAGGTGGGCCAGCGCTCCGGCGGCTGGGTCCGCAACTGGCGCCGCACGCGCGCCATGACGCTGGCGCGGTCGGTGTACTTGACCACCACGTTGTGCGGCGCCTCGCGCAGGAAGGCCTTGATGCTGCGCTCGTCCTGGTGCACCGGCTGGTCCAGCCAGCGCGCGTCGAACACCAGCGCCGTGGCGGGCTGGCCGAAGGCCAGGTGGCGCGAGTACATGCGGCGGTATTCGGCCGCATAGGGCGGCTCGGCGTAGCTGAAGGCGGCCAGCAGCACCGGCACGCGGCGGCGCAGCAGCCAGCTCATCAGGCCATGCAGCATGATCAGCATGGTCTCCTGCGCGAACACGCCCGGCGGCCGCGCCGAGGGGGCCGTCAGCACCAGCGCCGCGCGCTCGTGCCCGCGCCCGGCCGGCGCGGCCAGGTCCGTGCCCGGCGCCTCGCCCTCGCGCGCCAGCCGCACGCCGATATCGTCGAGCAGCAGGCCGAAATAGCGCGCCACCCGCTCCAGCCCCTGCGCCAGCGTCTTGCTGCCCGCCACCGCGTGGCACAGCATGGCGAAGCTGCCACGCTTCATGCGGCGCGAGTCCTGGCCGAAGAATTCGTCGTCGAGCGCGGCCGCCACCTCCATCCACAACACGCTGTAGCTGGCCGCCGACACGCGCGCCTGCGGCACCGCCAGCAGCGCCGGCGCGATGCCGGCGGCCTGCAGCACCGGCTCCGGGGCGATGCCGCGCGCGCGCAGCCCGGCGATGGCGTGATGGACGAAGCAGATGGCGACGCTGTGTTTTTCCATGGACAGAAGTCGTGGACCGGCAAAGGGCCGGTCAAAGGGATAGTCGAAGGGCCAGTTCAAAGGACCAGTTCGAAGGACCAGCCGAAGGGACTGGCAAACGAGTTCAGCAAATCTGGCGGATTCTGGCATACCGCCGCCGCGGCCGTCTTCCTACACTGCTGCCAACGCCTCCTGCCGGCATGCCCCTTCCCGCCGCCGGCGCCACGCCACACCCACCGCGATCCGCCATGCAACACGAATTCACCGAACAGCAAGCCATGATCCGCGACACCGCGCGCGCCTTCGCCGGCGAGCGCCTGGCGCCGCACGCGGCGGCCTGGGACCGCGCCGGCCGGTTGCCGCCCGAGGTGGTGGCGGAGATGGGCGCGCTCGGCCTGCTCGGCATGATCGTGCCGGAGGAATGGGGCGGCACCTATACCGATTACGTGGCCTACGCACTGGCCATCGAGGAGATCGCCGCCGGCTGCGCGGCCTGCGCCACGCTGATGAGCGTGCACAACTCGGTGGGCTGCGGGCCGATCCTGCACTACGGCAGCCAGGCGCAGAAGGCGCGCTACCTGCCCGCGCTGGCCGCCGGCGAGGTCATCGGCGCGTTCTGCCTGACCGAGCCGCAGGCCGGCTCCGAGGCGCACAACCTGCGCACCCGCGCGCGCGCGGCCGAAGACGGCTGGGTGCTCGACGGCAGCAAGCAGTTCGTCACCAACGGCCAGCGCGCCGGCGTGGCCATCGTGTTCGCCGTCACCGAGCCGGCGCAGGGCAAGCGCGGCCTGTCGGCCTTCGTGGTGCCCACCGATACGCCCGGCTTCATCGTGCACGCGCCCGAGCGCAAGCTCGGCATCCGCGCCTCCGACACCTGCGCCATCACGCTGGAAGGCTGCCGCGTGCCGCACGACGCCCTGCTCGGCGAGCCCGGCGAGGGCCTGCGCATCGCGCTGTCCAACCTGGAGGGCGGGCGCATCGGCATCGCCGCGCAGGCGCTGGGCATCGCGCGCTCGGCCTTCGAGGCCGCCTGCCGCTACGCCGGCGAGCGCGTGCAGTTCGGCCGCGCGCTGCGCGAGCATCCGCCCATCGCCAACATGCTGGCCGACATGGCCACCGAGCTGAACGCCGCGCGCCTGCTGGTGCACCGCGCCGCGCATATGCGCACGGCCGGCCAGCCCTGCCTGTCGGAAGCCTCGCAGGCCAAGCTCTATGCCTCCGAGCTGGCCGAGCGCGTGTGCTCCAAGGCGCTGCAGATCCACGGCGGCTACGGCTACCTGGAGGACTACCCGGTCGAGCGCCATTACCGCGACGCGCGCATCACCCAGATCTACGAAGGCACCAGCGAGATCCAGCGCATGCTGATCGCGCGCAGCCTTTGAGCCGCGCAGTATCCAAACCCGGAACCAGAACCGACGGAGACAAGATGAGTGCCCAATCCGCAAACACCGCCGCCGCAACCGCCGCCGCGCCCGCCGTCAGGCTGCTGATCAACGGCGAATGGGTGGAATCCGCCGCCACCGAGTTCCGCGCGGTGGTCAACCCCGCCACGCAGGAAGTGCTGGCGCGCGTGCCGCTGGCCACGCCGGCCGAGGTCGATGCCGCGGTGGGCGCCGCGCAGCGCGCCTTCGCCACCTGGCGCCACACCCCGCTGGGCGCGCGCCTGCGCATCATGCTGCGCTACCAGGCACTGATCCGCGAGCACAGCAAGCGCATCGCCGCCATCCTCACCGCCGAGCAAGGCAAGACCCTGGCCGACGCCGAGGGCGACATCTTCCGCGGCCTCGAGGTGGTGGAGCACGCCTGCTCGATCGGCACGCTGCAGCAAGGCGGCTTTGCCGAGAACGTGGCCGCCACGGTGGACACCTATACGCTGCAGCAGCCCATCGGCGTGTGCGCCGGCATCACGCCGTTCAACTTCCCCGCCATGATCCCGCTGTGGATGTTCCCCATGGCCATCGTGTGCGGCAACACCTTCGTGCTCAAGCCGTCCGAGCAGGACCCGCTGTCCACCATGGAGCTGGTCAGGCTGGCGGTGGAAGCCGGCGTGCCGGCGGGCGTGCTGAACGTGGTGCACGGCGCGCGCGAGGTGGTCGATGCCCTGTGCACGCACCCGGACATCAAGGCGGTTTCGTTCGTCGGCTCCACCGCGGTGGGCACCCACGTATACGAGCTGGCCGGCGCGCACGGCAAGCGCGTGCAGTCGATGATGGGCGCCAAGAACCACGCCGTGGTGCTGCCCGACGCGCACCGCGAGCACACCCTCAATGCGCTGGTGGGCGCCGCCTTCGGCGCGGCCGGCCAGCGCTGCATGGCGACTTCGGTGGCGGTGCTGGTGGGCGCGGCGCGCGAATGGCTGCCGGAGCTGGTCGCCAAGGCCGCCACGCTCAAGGTGGGCGCCGGGCACGAGCCGGGCACCGACGTCTGCCCGGTGATCTCGGTGGCGGCGAAACGGCGCGTGACCGGCCTCATCGACGCCGGCGTGCGCGAAGGCGCCACCCTGCTGCTGGACGGCCGCGGCGTGCAGGTGCCGGGCTATCCCGACGGCAATTTCGTCGGCCCCACCGTGTTCGCCGACGTGACCACGCAGATGTCGATCTACACCCAGGAGATCTTCGGCCCGGTGCTGGTGGTGATCGGCGTGGACACGCTCGACGAGGCCATCGCGCTGGTCAACCGCAACCCGTTCGGCAACGGCACCGGCGTGTTCACGCAGAGCGGCGCGGCCGCGCGCAAGTTCCAGAGCGAGATCGACGTGGGCCAGGTCGGCATCAACATCCCGATCCCGGTGCCGGTGCCCTACTTCAGCTTCACCGGCTCGCGCGGCTCCAAGCTCGGCGACCTCGGTCCCTACGGCAAGCAGGTGGTGCAGTTCTACACCCAGACCAAGACCGTCACGGCGCGCTGGTTCGACGACGCGACGGTGAACGACGGGGTGAATACCACCATCAGCCTGCGCTGAACGGCGCCACCACCAAGGAGCAAACATGCATATCGCCTTCATCGGCCTGGGCAACATGGGCGCGCCGATGGCCCGCAACCTGCTCAAGGCGGGCCATGCCCTGACCGTGTTCGACCTCAGCCCCGCCGCGCTCGCCGCGCTGCGGGCCGATGGCGCCACGGTGGCGCCATCGGCCCGCGAGGCCGCCGCCACGGCCGACTTCGTCATCACCATGCTGCCCGCCGCGGCCCACGTGCGCGCGGCCTACCTGGACCAGGACGGCGTGCTGGCCGGCGTGCGGCCGGGCGTGCCGCTGGTGGATTCGAGCACCATCGACCCGGCCACCATCCGCGCGCTGGCGGCGCAGGCCGGCCAGCGCGGCAACCCGATGGCCGACGCGCCGGTCTCCGGCGGCACCGGCGGCGCGCAGGCCGGCACGCTGACCTTCATGGTGGGCGCGCAGCCCGACCTGTTCGAGCGCATCCGGCCGGTCCTGGCCGGCATGGGCCGCAACGTGGTGAGCTGCGGCGATACCGGCACCGGCCAGGTCGCCAAGATCTGCAACAACCTGATCCTCGGCATCTCGATGATCGGCGTGTCGGAGGCGATGGCGCTGGGCGCGCGGCTGGGCATCGACGCCAATGTGCTGGCGGGCATCGTCAACACCTCCACCGGGCGCTGCTGGGCCGCCGACACCTGCAACCCGTACCCGGGCGTGATCGAGACCGCGCCGGCCTCGCGCGGCTACAGCGGCGGCTTCGGCGCGGACCTGATGCTCAAGGACCTGGGCCTGGCCGCGGACGCGGCGCGCAGCGTGCGCCAGCCGCTGTTCCTCGGCGCGCTGGCGCAGCAGATCTACCAGGCCATGAGCCAGGCCGGCGACGGCCAGCTCGACTTCTCGGGGGTGATCCGCCGCTACCTGGACCCGGAGCGCGCGGCATGACCGCGCACGCCATGCGCCTGGACCCGGACCACGCCGGCCAGCAAGGCGCGGCCGGCGCGGCGCCGGCCGAGGTGCGCTTCGACGAAATCAACGGCGTGGGCGTGGCCACGCTGGACCGCCCGCGCCAGCTCAACGCGCTGTCCTACCCGATGATCGGCGCGCTCGACGCGCAGCTCGCCGCCTGGGCCGCGCAGCCCGGCATCGCCGCGGTGCTGCTGCGCGGCGCCGGCGCCAAGGCCTTCTGCGCCGGCGGCGACATCCGCGCGCTGTACGACAGTTTCCATGCCGGCACGCCGCTGCACCGCCAGTTCTTCGTCGACGAATACCGGCTGGACTACCGCCTGCACCGCTATCCCAAGCCGGTGGTGGCGCTGATGGACGGCATCGTGATGGGCGGCGGCATGGGCCTGGCGCAGGCGGCGCGCCTGCGCGTGGTCACCGAGCGCTCGCGCGTGGCCATGCCGGAGACCGGCATCGGCCTGGTGCCGGACGTGGGAGCGAGCTTTTTCCTCGGCAAGCTGCCGCTGGCGTTGTCGCTCTACGTGGGGCTGACCGGCGCCACGCTGGGCGCGGCCGACGCGCTGCTGTGCGGGCTGGCCGATATCGCCGTGCCCGCCGCGCGCCTGGAGAACCTGGAGCAGACGCTGGCCGGCATCCGCTGGACCGGCGATGTGACGGAAGACCTGCGCGCCGCGCTGCAACCGCAGCCGGACGCCGTGGCGGCAGCGGCCAGCGCGCCGTTGCAGGCGGTGCTGCCCGCCGTGCTGCGCCATTTCCGCGCCGATGCCAGCGTGGCCGCGCTGTGCGCCAGCCTGGAGCGCGAGGCCGATCCGCGCTACGCGCCGTGGGCGGACAGCACGCTGCAGATCCTGCGCAAGCGCTCGCCGCTGATGACGGCAGTGACGCAGGAGCTGCTGCTGCGCGGCCGCCGGCTCGACCTCGCGAGCTGCTTCCGCATGGAGCTGGGCGTGGTGGCGCACGCGTTCACCCAGGGCGACTTCATCGAAGGCGTGCGCGCGCTGATCGTGGACAAGGACAACGCGCCGCGCTGGCGCGTGGCGTCGCCGCAGGAAGTCGGCGAGGCCGCGGTGCAGGCGTTCTTCGCCAGCCCGTGGCCGGCCGAAGCCCACCCGCTGGCGGCGCTGGGCTGACGCGCGCGGCCGCTCAGGCGGCCGCGCGCCCCTTCCTGGGCATCTGCTTGACCGCGCTGCTCGAGCCGATCGCGCGCGCGGCGGCCACCACCTGCGGCCCCAGCCCCGCGCACGCTTCCTCGAACGACCAGCGGCTCGACGGCGCCGATACGTTCACCGCGCCGAGCGGCTGCCCGCTCGGCCCGAGGATGGCCGCGCTGACCGTGATGTCGCCGGTGTAGTACTCGCCGTTGGTCGCGGCAAAGCCGTCCGCGCGCGCCTGGGCGACCGCGCCGCGGATGTCGGCCACGCGCGTCAGGGTGGTCGGGGTATAGGCCACGCGGTCGCTCTGATCGAGGATTTCCGCCACCTCCTTCGGGTCCAGGTGCGACATGATGGCCCGCCCGCCGGCCGTGCAATACATCGGGATGCGCATGCCGAGGGGCATGTTGACGAACATCTCCTTGTGGGTCGGGAAGCGCGAGATATACGTCATGTGCAGGCCGTCGCGCTCGGACAGCGTGGTGGTTTCCTCGCAGGTGCGCACCAGCGCGTGCAGATACGGCGTGGCCGAACTCAGCAGCGCGCTGGTCTGCAGGTAGCGCAGCCCCACCTCGAGCGAGCGCGGCGCCAGCGCGTATTCCTTGCTGAGCGGGTCCTTCTTGAGATAGCCGACCGCCAGCAGGGTGTGCGTGAACCGCTGCACCGCGCTCTTGGTCATGCCGGTGGCGTCGGCCAGCTCCACCAGGTTCATCGACGGCTTGCCCTCCCAGAAGGCCGTCAGCACGTTCAGGCCGCGGGCGAGCGAGGTGACGAACAGGCGCGATTCCTCGGGCGGCTCGTCCGGGCTGGTTTGGTCTGTCATGGCAGGCTTGGTAGGCAAGGAAAACTCCGCATGTTAATGGGTACGCCGCCGGCGGGCCATAGCGCGCCGGCGCGCGCGGCGCTAGCCGTGCAGGATCTGGCCCAGGAACTCGCGCGCGCGCGCCGTGGCGGGCGCCCGGAAGAAGTCCGCCGGCGGCGCCGATTCGACCACGCGCCCCTTGTCCATGAAGATCACGCGGTCGCCCACCTGGCGCGCGAAACCCATCTCGTGCGTGACGCAGATCATGGTCATGCCGTCGTCGGCCAGCGCGATCATGGTGTCCAGCACTTCCTTGACCATTTCGGGGTCGAGCGCCGAGGTGGGCTCGTCGAACAGCATGATGCGCGGCTCCATGCACAGGCTGCGCGCGATCGCCACGCGCTGCTTCTGCCCGCCCGACAGCTGGCCCGGGTACTTGTGGGCATGCTGCGGGATCTTCACGCGCTCCAGGTAGCGCATCGCGCGCGCCTCGGCCTCGCGCCGCGGCACCTTCTTCACCATCATCGGCGCCAGCGTGCAGTTCTGCAGCACGCTCAGGTGCGGGAACAGGTTGAAGTGCTGGAACACCATGCCGACTTCGGCGCGGATGCGCTCGATATTGCCCATGCCGGCGCTCATCGCCATGCCGTCGACCACGATCTCGCCTTCCTGGTGCTCCTCCAGCCGGTTGAGCAGCCGGATGGTGGTGGACTTGCCCGATCCGGACGGCCCGCACAGGATCACCTTCTCGCCGGCGCGCACGCGCAGCGACACCTGGTCGAGCACCTTGAAGTCGCCGTACCACTTGGAGACGTCGGTCATGCGGATGATGTCCGCGCCGGCATCCGCGCCGGCCTGCGTGGTATCCATGTCGCTTTGCCTCATGCCTTGGACAGATGATCGTGGCCCGCCGCGCCGTCCCAGTAGCCCGGCACCGCGAGGCGCCGCTCGCCCCAGCGGAACGCGCCGGACACCACGCTGCACAGCAGGAAGTAGACCGCCCCGACCAGGCTGTACACCAGCAGCGACTTGAAGGTCGCGCCGGCCAGCATCTCGCCCGCGCGCATCAGCTCGTAGACGCTGATCACGGCCACCAGCGAGCTTTCCTTGACCAGCACCAGCGCGTAGTTGCCCAGCGCCGGGAAGATCATGCGCCCGGCCTGCGGCAGGATCACGGCGCGCAGCCGCTGCGCGCGGGTCAGCCCCAGCGCCCGCGCCGCCTCGTACTGGCCCGCGTCGACGGACTGGATGCCGCCGCGGAACAGCTCGGCCAGGTAGGCCGACAGGTTGATGGTCAGCCCGATCACGCCGGCTACGAAGCCGGGCAGCACGATGCCGATCTCGGGCATGCCGTAGTAGATGAAGAACAGTTGCACCAGCAGCGGCGTGCCGCGGATGATTTCGATGTAGCCCTTGGCCACGCCGCGCACCAGCCCGTTGGAGGACATGCGGCAGAAACACACGGCGAGGCCCAGCGCCACCGCGAGGAAGGCGGTGGGGAAAAACAGGGCGATCGTCGCGCTCGCCCCCTCGGCGAGCGGGAACAGGTACATCTTCAGGGTGGCCAGGTCCACGGTCGAACTCCAGTCGGTGCGGTCGGAAAAGCCGGGCAAGCCCGCACGGGCGCCCGGCGCGCGCTACGGCTTCGCGGTTACTTCGCCGCGAGATTGCCGGCGAGGCCGCCGATGCCCCACTTCTTGAGGATCGCCTCGATCTCTCCGCTCTTCTCCATGTCCTGCAGCGCGGCGTTGACCGACGCCAGCAGCGCGGCGTTGTCCTTCTGCACCGCCATGCCCACCAGCCAGCGCTTGACCGGCTTGTAGCTCTCGTCGAGATGCACGCCGGGAATGCCCTTGGAGCGGATCTGGTACGCGATGCTGGGCGGATCGACGATGCCCAGGTCGACGCGGCCCACGCGCACGTCGGTCAGCAGGCTCGGGTAGTCCTGGTAAGTCGAGACCTGCGTGCCCGGCAGGTCCTTCATCATGGCGAACTGCACGCTGTCGACCAGCGCGCCGACCTTGGCGCCCTTGAGGTCGTCGAAGCGGGCGTACTTCTTGTCGGTCTTGTCGCTGACCACCACGCCCTCGCCCCAGCCGTACACCGGCGTGGAGAACGACACCGCCCTGGCGCGCTCCTCGGTGATGAACAGCGGCGCTGACATCAGGTCCGCGCGGCCCGATGTCAGCGTGGGAATCAGGCCGGCGAACGGCACGTCGCTGAGCTTCACTTCCACGCCCAGGCGCTTGCCGACGCCCTGCGCCACCTCGACCATCACGCCCTTGAGCGTGCCGCTGGCCGGGTCCATGAAGCCGTGCGGCGGGCTCGCGGCGGTGGTGACGATGTTGATGGTCTTGCTGGCCTTGATCTCGTCCAGCGTGCGGGCCTGCGCCAGGCCGGACCAGGCGGCGGCGCACAGCGCGGCGGCGGTGATGGCTGCGGTCAGTTTCATGTCGTTTCTCCGGATAGTGCGAGTTAGGTGCGAGGTAGGTGGAAGTTAGTTGCGAGGCAGGTTCGGGGTGGTGCGGCCGGGCTGGCGGAACAGGCCGGCGAAATCAGCGCATCAGGTGCGCGAAGCGCTGCGGATGCGCGCGCACCGTCTGCGCGGCCAGGCAGAGGAACTCCTGCATCACGGTGGCGGCCAGGAAGGCCGTCATGCCGCCCACGTCGTGCGGCGGCGAGACGGTGTTGACGTCGAAGGCGACGAAGTTGAGCCCGCGCAGCGCGCGCAGCAGGCTCAGCCCCTCGCGCGCGGTCAGGCCGCCCCACTCGGGCGTGCACACGCCCGGCGCGCAGGACGGGTCGAACAGGTCCATGTCGAAGCACAGGTAGACCGGGCGCTCGCCCACCTGCTCGCGGATGCGCACCAGCACCTCCTCCTGCTGCGGCGCGAACTCGCCGAACGGCACCACGTTGTAGCCGACCGAGCGGCCGAACGGGATCACGCCGGGCATGAAGGTGAGGCCGCGCGTGCCCACGTGGAAACTGTTGGCGGTGTCGACCAGCTTTTCCTCGGCCGCGCGCGTGAAGGTGGTGGCGGTGTTGTAGCCGCCGATGTCGTAGGTGTCGGTGTGCGAATCGAAATGCAGCACCACCAGGTCCGGATGGTGCCGCGCCACGGCGCGCATCTGCGGCAGGCTGACCGCGCCGTCGCCGCCCATGGTGACCGTCATGGCGCCGGTGCGCTGCACCTGCTCGATGGCCGCCTCGATGTGCGGGAAGGAAGCCTCGACGTCGCCCGGCGTGCACGCCACGTTGCCCAGGTCGGTCAGGCGCAGGAAATCGAACGCATTGTCGATCTCGCCGACCGGCGCCACGTCGTAGGGACGCAGCAGGCGCGCCTGCTCGCGGATGGCGTCCGGGCCCTGGCGGGCGCCGATGCGGAACGCGTGCGAGCCGCAATCGAACGGAATGCCGATGACGGTGGCCAGCGGCGGCAGCGCCGGGCGCGGGCGCGCGGCGGGCGCATTCATGAACGGCAGGGCCGGGGTGAACAGCGGGGAACCTCTTTGCATGCGGGCCTCTCAGGCGTGGGGGCCGGCGCCCGGGACGGCGCGGCCTTGAATACTGCACTCTTTGTATATCGCACTGCGATACGTATGGATTGCAGATTCACTTGCAACATTTATGCCACCGTGCATGCGAAGACGCCTATCGGCGTTTTTACCTAGCAAAGACGGGGATGGCGCGAACGGCGGCCGCCGCCGCGACGCGGCTGGGCGGCGTCAGGGATGGGCAGGCACGCACCGCCGGAAGGCATGCGCGCACGGCGATGGTGCCGGAGCGCGCGAAGAAGATGAGGAAAAAGAGGAAAGGAAAGACGAGGCCGGCACGGGAGCGCCGGCCCGATCTGGCCTACGCGCGCGGGCCTACGCGCGCGCCTTGCCCGCGTGGCCGTGCGCCGCGTGCTCGTCCACCGGTACCTTGACCAGCCCGTCGGCGCGGAACATCGCCTTGATGCCGCGCACGGCCTGGCGGATGCGCCCTTCGTTCTCGATCAGGGCGAAGCGCACGTACTCGTCGCCATAGTCGCCGAAGCCGATGCCCGGCGACACGCACACCTTGGCCTTGGCCAGCAGCTGCTTGGAAAACTCCAGCGAGCCCAGCGCGCGGTACGGCTCGGGAATGCGCGCCCAGATGTACATCGACGCCTTGGGAATCTCCACCGGCCAGCCGGACTCGATCAGCCCGCGCGCCAGCACGTCGCGGCGCGCCTGGTAGTGCGCGGCGATCTCCTTGACGCACTGCTGGTCGCCTTCGAGCGCGGCGATGGCGGCCACCTGCAGCGGCGTGAAGGTGCCGTAGTCGTGATAGCTCTTGATGCGCGTGAGCGCGGCCACCAGTTCCGGATTGCCCACCATGAAGCCGATGCGCCAGCCCGCCATGTTGTAGCTCTTGGACAGCGTGAAGAACTCCACCGCGATGTCCTTGGCGCCCGGCACCTGCATGATCGACGGCGCCTTCCAGCCGTCGAACACGATGTCGGCGTAGGCCAGGTCGTGCACCACGAAGATGTCGTGCTTGCGCGCCAGCGCGATCACGCGCTCGAAGAAGTCCAGCTCGACGCATTGCGCGGTGGGGTTGGACGGGAAGCCCAGCACGATCATCTTCGGCTTGGGATAGCTGCCGCGGATGGCGCGCTCCAGCTCGGCGAAGAAGTCCACGCCCGGCACCAGCGGCACCGAGCGGATGTCGGCGCCGGCGATCACCGCGCCGTAGATATGGATCGGATAGCTCGGGTCCGGCACCAGCACGGTGTCGCCGCGGTCCAGCGTGGCCAGCATCAGGTGGGCCAGGCCTTCCTTGGAGCCGATGGTGACGATGGCCTCGCTGTCGGGGTCGATCTCGACGTCGTAGCGCTCGCGGTACCAGCGCGAGATGGCGCGGCGCAGCCGCGGGATGCCCTTCGATGCGGAGTAGCCGTGGGTGTCCGGCCGCTGCGCGGCCTCTGTGAGCTTGGCGACGATATGCGGCGGCGTGGCGCCGTCCGGGTTGCCCATGCTCATGTCGATGATGTCTTCGCCACGGCGGCGCGCCGCCATTTTCAGCTCGGCGGTGATGTTGAAGACGTACGGGGGGAGACGATCGATGCGCGCGAAACGGCGCTTGCCTGCGGAGGCGGACATGGTTTTCCTTGAACGTAAGCGCCCGGAACCGTCCGAGCGACGCTGCCGGCCGTTGTTTGCGGCCGGACGGGAAAGATCTTAGCGGCGAACGCGCGCGGCGTCCAAGGATTTTCGCGACGCGGGGCTGCGCGACGCGGCGCCGCTACCTTGCCCGCTACCTTGCCGCCAGTTCGTCCACCTTGCGCACCACCGCATCGTCCGGCCCCAGCAGGCGGCCGTCCGCGGCGCGCACCTCGAGCGGCGGCACCGGCTGGCCGCCTTCGGTATCCACCAGCACGGAATGCGCCTCGCCGGGCGCGTAGAAAAAGGCCTCGCCCCACTGGCGCAGCCCCACCACCACCGGGAACAGCGCGCGGCCGCGCGGCGTGAGCACGTATTCCTGGTAGGCGCTGCCGTCGGAGGCGGGCACCTGTTCCAGGATGCCGTGCGCCAGCAGCGTGCGCAGCCGGTCGGCGAGGATGTTCTTGGCCAGCCCGAGGTTGCGCTGGAACTCGCCGAAGCGGCGCAGCCCGTCGAAGGCATCGCGCACGATCAGCAGCGACCACCAGTCGCCGATCGCATCGAGCGAGCGTGCCACCGGACACTCCGCGCCTTCCAGGCTGGTTCGCCGCACCATCGCGCCACTCCCTTGACATGCCGCCGGCGCGGCGCCGCGGGATGCGGCGCGCGGCCCGGGCCGTCCAGGACGATGGCGGCTCGCGCGGCGAAGCGGTTGCATTGTAAAACCGCGCGGCGCCGCGGACAAGCCGCCGCCTCAGTCGTCGAGCGTCTCGTGCACGGCGGCCGCGCCGGCCTTCCAGTAGCTGGAGGCGCGGATGCGGCTCTTGTCGATGCCGCGCTCGGCCACCAGGTACTGGCGCACCGCGCGGATCGCCGCGCCCTCGCCCGCGGCCCAGACATAACCTTCGCCGCGCGGCAGCGCGATCTCGCGCAGCGCACGCTCGAGCAGCGCGGTGTCGCCGGCCGGCGCGCCGTCGCGGTGCTGCCAGCGGACTTCCACGCTGGCGCGGCTGGGCAGCGGGATCTCGGCCGCGGCATTGTCCACCGCCGCCACCACCAGCGCCTGCGTGCCGGCCGGCAGCTCTTCCAGGCGCCGGGCGATGGCGGGCAGCGCGGTCTCGTCGCCCACCAGCAGGTGCCAGTCGAAGCCGTCGGGGATCACGAACGAGCCGCGCGGGCCGCCCACGCCGAGGTACTGGCCCGGCGCGGCCTGCGCCGCCCAGGTGGAGGCGGGGCCGTCGCCGTGCAGCACGAACTCCAGGTCGAGCTCGCCGGCCACCGGGTCATGGCGGCGCGGCGTGTAGTCGCGCGCGGCGGGGCGCGGGGCGCCCTCGGGAAATACCGGGCCGTTGGGCCCGACTTCGGGCAGCGCCGGCTTCTGCTGCCCGGGCGGGGGGAAGAACACCTTGACGTGGTCGTCGAAGGAAGCGGAAACGAAGTCCTTGAGGTCGTCGCCGGCCAGGGTCACGCGCAGCAGTTGCGGCGACACCTGCCGCGTGCGCACTACCTGCAGCAGGCGCATCTTGAGGGTATGGCGGACGCGCTGGACGGTAAGGTCACGGGTGGTCATCGGGGTCTGGTCCTGTTGGTTGACTTGGGTCATGCGGGCAATCAGCATCACGCGCCCGCCGCGCCGGGGCCGGCTTCGATCTCCGCGGTGGCGCGCGCGAGGATGGCGGCAATGCGCCGCTGCTCGTCCGGCGCGGCGTCCGTGCGCAGCAGCAAGGCGCGCTTGAGCGCCATGCGCGCCTGCACAAACTCGGGCAGCCAGCCGCCACGCGCCTCGGCGCCGTCGTCGCTGCCCGCCTCGGGGCTGTCGCCGGACAGCGCGCGCCGCACCCATTCCATCTTGCGCGCCACGTGCTTGAGCTTGTTGAGCATCAGCGCCAGCCGCTCGCGGTTGGCATCGAGATGCGCGCGCCCCGGCCCGGCAAGCTGGTAGCGCTTCTTGTTGCCCTGGCTGTCCACGGTGGCGTAGCCGACTTCCTCGAGGAAGGTCAGCGCCGGATACACCATGCCGGGGCTGGGCTTGTAGAAGCCGTTGGTGCGGGTCTCGAGTTCCTTGATCAGCTCGTAGCCGTGGCTGGGCTTTTCTTCCAGCAGAGACAGCAGCAGCAGTTGCAGGTCGTCCGCGCTGAACTTGCGGCCGCGGCGCCAGGCATCGCCCTCGCCGTCGAAGCCGTCCCCGCCGCCGCCGAAGAAACCGCCCGGGCCGCCGCCATGGCGGTGGCGGCCGATGGCGTGGCGTCCCTCGCCGCGGCCATGGAAATCATGCGGGTGCGAGGCGAAATGAGAGGAAAGGCGGGCAAGCATGTGGTGACCCATCCGGCCCATCAAGAGATGGTGGCTCAAGAGGTGGTGGCGCATGTCGACGACTCCTTGTTATCGCAAAACATATCTTAAGATATATATCGTAAGTAATAAAGTCAAGGCCGGCACACCGTCGAGGCCCTGCCGCCCCGCCTCCGCGCCGTATCCGCCGCGCCCCCCGATGTCGTGCAGCACGCCCCCGCCAAATCACGAAAACATTCAATTGCCCTGCCCCCGCCCATGCCCGACCATGAAAGGCACCCGTTGCGCAGCGGCATCCGGACGGCTGCCCGCCACCTGAGGAATACGCCATGAGACCGCATCTTGTCGCCGCCGGCCTGCTGCTGCTCGCCGCGGGCGCCGCGCAGGCGCAAAAGCCCATCGTGTACCCGGCCAAGGGCCAGAGCCCGACCCAGCAGAGCCAGGACGAAGCGGACTGCGCGGGCTGGGCAAAGCAGACCACGGGGGTGGATCCCGCGGCGATCGCTTCCACGCCCCCGCCGGCGCCGGCCGGTCCCACCGGCGCGCGCGTCAGGGGCGCGGCGCGCGGCGCGGCGGCCGGCGCGGTGGTCGGCGACGTGGCCAACGACGACGCCGGGCACGGCGCGGCGGTGGGCGCGGCCGCCGGCGTGGTGGCGGGCGGCGTGCGCTCGCGGCGCGAGCACGCCGCGCAGGCGCAGCAGGCGCAAAACCAGCAGGCCGGCACGCAGGCGGCCATGGGCACGTACTGGCGCGCCGTCGGCGCCTGCATGCAGGGCCGCGGCTACACCCTGCAATAGCCGTTTGACGTTACCGGCCGGGGGCGCGTGCCGGCACCCAGCGCCGGGGTCTCCGGCGCGCCTTCGCGAGAGCGAGGAAGCAAGCCATTGGCATCGCGATCCATGCCCCTTCCGCCTGTCCGTGCGCGCCCGCGCCGCCTGCCTGCGCTGCTGGTGGCGCTCGCGATGCTGGCCGCGTGCGGCGCGGCGCGCCACGCGCGCGCGCAGGCCGCGCCGGCGGCCCCGCCGGAAACGGCGCCCGCGTCCGCCGTCACGTCTCCCGCCGTGGCCGTGCCGCCTACAGCGCCTCCGGCGCTTTCCACGCCCTCGGCGCTATCTACACCTTCCACGCCTTCCACGCCCCCCGCCCCGCTGCCCGGCGCCCCGGCCATTTCCGCGCGCCCGCGCATCTGCCTGGTGCTGTCCGGCGGCGGCGCGCGCGGCGCGGCGCACATCGGCGTGCTCAAGGTGCTGGAGGAACTGCGCGTGCCGGTGGACTGCATCGCCGGCACCAGCATGGGCTCGCTGGTGGGCGCGGCCTACGCTACCGGCATGCTGCCGGACGAGATGGCGCAACTGGTCGGCGGCCTGTCCACCGACAAACTGTTCAAGGAGCGCCCGCCGCGCCAGGACCTGGCGATCCGCCGCAAGCTCGACGACCACACCAACCTGCTCACGCCGGAGATCGGCGTGAGCGGCAAGGGCCTGCTGCTGCCCAAGGGCCTGGTGTCCGGCGTCCAGCTCGAAACCGTGCTGCGCACGCTCGCGCGCACGCCCGGCTACCACAATTTCGACACGCTGCCGATCCCGTTCCGCGCCGTCGCCACGGACCTCGTCAGTGGCACCGCGGTGGTGTTCAGCCAGGGCGAGCTGGCCATCGCGATGCGCGCCAGCATGTCGGTGCCGGGCGCCGTGGCGCCGGTCGAATACGAAGGGCGCCTGCTGGTGGACGGCGGCCTGGTCGACAACCTGCCGGTGGACGTGGCGCGCGCGATGGGCGCGGACATCGTCATCGCGGTCAATCTCGGCACCACGCTGATGAAGCGCGAAAACCTGACCTCGGTGGTCGGCGTGACCAGCCAGATGCTCAACATCCTCAGCGAGCAGAACGTGCGCGCCTCGCTGGCCCAGCTCAAGCCGCAGGACATCCTGATCCTGCCCGAGCTGGGCGATTTCTCGGCCGGCGACTTCGACCACCTGCCCGGCACCATCCCCATCGGCGAGGCGGCCGCGCGCAAGGTGGCGGACCGCCTCTCGGCGCTGGCCCTGCCGCCGCAGGCCTATGCGGCGCTGCGCGCGCGCCAGCGCGCCGTGCCCGCGCCCGACGAGCGCGACGTGGACGAGATCCGCTTCGCGCCGATGGAGCGCGTCAACCCGGCCTTCGCCGCCGCCACCATGGAAACCAGGCCGGGCGAGCCGATCCGCCAGGAGCAGCTCGACCAGGACATGCGGCGCCTGTTCGGCACCGGCGACTTCGAGCACGTCAACTATCGCTTCCTCGAAGAGCCGGGCAAGCGCGTGCTGGCCGTGGACGCGGTCGAGAAATCCTACGGCCCCAACTACCTGCGCCTGGGCCTGGGGCTGAGTTCCGACTTTCGCGGCAATGCCTATTTCAACATCCTGGCCAGCTACCGCCGCACCTGGCTCAATTCGCTCGGCGCGGAATGGCGCACCGACCTCCAGCTCGGCCAGACCAGCAGCGTGGTCAGCGAGTTCTACCAGCCGCTCGACCTGCGCCAGTATTTCTTCGTCGCCCCGCGCATCGAGCTGGAACGGCGCAATGTCGACATCTTCAACAAGGGCGTGCGCTTCGCCGCCTATGACCAGCGGCGCGCCGACTTCGCGCTCGACCTGGGCAGCCAGTTCACCAAGTACGGCGAGGCGCGCCTGGGCGTGCTGACCGGCATCGAGAACGCCACGCTCAGCACCGGCCCCGCCTTCCTTTCGCCGGGCAACGGCAGCGTCGGGCGCGGCGCCGTCACCGCGCGGCTGCTGTTCGACCAGCTCGACAGCGTGAACTTCCCGCGCTCGGGCTACGGCGGCACCTTCCGGGCCTACGCCTCGCAGCGCGCCCTCGGGGCCGAGCAGCCCTACGTCAAGGTCGACGCCGACGGCACCTACGCCTGGTCGCATGGCGTGCACACCCTCAACCTGGGCTTCAAGGCCGGCAGCAACGTCGGCGGCGACCCGCTGCCGCGCTACGACCTGTTCCAGTGGGGCGGCTTCCTGCAGCAGTCGGGCTACAGCACCGGCGAGCTGATCGGCGGCAACCTGCAGTTCGCGCGCCTCGTCTACTACAACAAGTTCGTCAAGCAGACGCTGCTCGAAGGCATGTATGCCGGCCTGTCGCTGGAAGCGGGCCGCATGGGCGCGCCGCTGGTGCCGGGCAGCCCGACCGGCCTGCTCAAGTCCGGCTCGCTGTTCCTGGCGCTGGACAGCCCGCTGGGGCCGTTCTATCTCGGCTACGGGCGGGCCGCCGGCGGGCGTTACAGCTTTTACCTGTTTCTCGGCAAGCCGTGAGCAAAATACGCAAGCGGCACGACGAAGCCCGAAAAGAAAAGCCCCTGGCCGGGGTGGTCAAGGGCTCAAGGCAAAAAAGGCGGTTCGCGGGGTCCGCCCAAGGCCGGATCATAGAGCGCCGGGCGGGCCGCGCCATCACCTGATCGGGTGACAGAGGCAGGCGAATTTGGCTTTTTTACACTTTCTGGCAGTTGATGGCGCTTCAGGGCAGAAAAACTACAAAGCGCCGCCGGCGCGCGGGCCGGCCGGCATCGGCCTATTCCGCCCGGCTGCGGGCGCGCGGCACGGCGCGCGGCTTGCCGACCGGCCCGGTCAGCGCCGCCGCGCAGTAGTCCACCAGCTCCGCCACCGGCGGCTGCCCGCGCAGCGCGCCCTTGCGGCGGCACCATTGCGCCAGCGAATACACCACGCTGTTGTTGAACCATACCTGGCGGTGATGCAGCACCTTGCGCGGCAGGCCGGGCAGCGCGGCGGCGATCATGCGGCGCGCGCGCAGCACGCCGGTCATGGCGTCCGGGTCGATCAGCTCCGCGTTGACCAGGCTCGGGCTGAAGGTGGCCTGCGCCAGCACCTGCACGTAGCGCGCGCCCCACGGCGTGTCGCGGATGGTGTCGGCCAGCGCGCTGATGGAAGCCTCCACGATGGCGCGCACGTCGCCGGCCAGCCCGGCGGCCTCGACCTCGTCGAGGTAGCTGTTGCGCACCTTGTTGATATGGGCCAGGCGGAAGTTCAGCAACTGGCTGACCAATGCCTCGCGCGAGCCGAAGTGATAGTGCAGCGCGGAGCGGTTGCGCTGGCCCGCCTCCACCACGATCTGGCGCAGCGGCACCAGCTCGACGCCATGCTCGGCGAACAGGCGCTCGGCGATCTCGAGCATGCGGCGCGCGGTCTCGTTGTCGAGCGGACTGGGCGGCGGCGCACCATCGGCGGCGGCAGCCTTGCGCGGCAGCGGCTTGTCGAGGACGGCACTGTCGGCCAGCACGGTGGCCAGAGAACGGTTGCGGGTACGGGTCATGGACTGGGCGGATGCCGGCGATCTAATGCATGGGATTATCGGGGCAACGCCATGCGCCCGGCAAGCAAGGGAAACCCCTGCCGCGCCGGCGCGGCTCAGCGGTACAGGCGCCGCAGCGAGCGCGCCGGATGCTGCCCCAGCAAGCCGACGGCGGCGCCCGCCAGCATCACCGCGCCGCACACCGTGAAGCCCAGCTCGAAGCCATGCGCGCCGCCGTGGCCCTGCACCTGCACCAGCCGCCCCATCACCACCGGCGCGATGGCCCCGGCGCTGGTGGAAACCGCGGTGCTCAGCGCGATGATCGCGCTGCGCTGGGCGTCGGGCACGATCTCCGCCAGGATCGCCGGCCCGACCGCGAACGCCACCGGCGGCAGCGTCGCGGCCACCGCCAGCAGCGCCACCTTCTGCCCGGGCGAGAGCGGCAGCAGCGGCAGGCAGACGAACAGCGCGCCGCCCAGTCCCACGCAGGCCGCGCCGAACACCGCGCGCGCCGCGCGCGAGGACGCGCCGCGGCGCAGCATCCGCTGCGAGCACCAGCTCAGCGCCAGGCTCACCGGCACCCCCACCGCCACGATCACCGCGAACATCCGGCCGGCGGCCACGCTGTCGAAGCCGAGGCCCTGCTCCAGGTAGGACGGCATCCAGGTCAGCACCAGCGCCAGGCCCCAGTACGCGGCAAAGCCGGCCGCGAAGCCCGACAGCACGGTGGCATCCGTGAGCAGCAGCCGGTACGGCACGCGCGGCCGCGCCGGCGCGCCGCGCGCGGGCCCGGCCTGCAGCGTGCCCTCGCGGCCAAAGCACAGCCAGCCCAGCGCCCACAGCGCGGACGCCGCCGACAGCACCACGAAATTGGCGCGCCAGCCCCAGTGCTGCGTGATGAAGGGCACCGCCAGCCCGGCCAGCAACAGGCCGATCACCGCGCCCTGGTTGATCAGCGCCACCGGCAGGTTGCGCTTCTCGTGCGGGAACCACTTGTAGAGCGCGTGCACCGACACCGGAAAGCCCGGCGCCTCGCCCGCGCCCAGGATCACGCGCGCGGCCAGCAGCGCCGCCGCGCTGCCGGCGAAGGCCACCGGGAACTGCACCAGCGACCACAGCACCGCCATCGCCAGCAGCAGCCAGCGCGCCTGGACGCGGTTGCCGACGAAGCCGACCACCGCCGCCGACAGCGAGAACAGCCAGAAGAAGCTGCCCGCGATCATGCCGAACTGCGTGGGGCTGAGGTGCATCTCCCGCATGACCGGCACCGCCACCATGCCGAGCACCACCTTGTCGAGGAAGTTGATGGAAGAAAACACCGTCAGCCACACGGCCGTGGCCCAGGCCCGGGCGGGCTGGTAGGTGCCGCCGGCGGCGGGCGCGGCGGTGCCGGCCAGCAGGCCCGGCGGGGTGGAGGTGGTCAGCGATTCTGGCATGGTGCGAAGCCTCGGCAATGCGGGAAGGGGACGGTCGGTCGGCACTCAGAAGATCGTGCGGATGCCCAGCGAGACCCCCAGCTGGCCATTGGAGCCGGGCGTCTTGTAGTAGGTCTGCGCGGTGGCCGGCAGGTAGCCCACCGACTGGCCGTTGGGCAGGTAGGCGATGTTGTCCCAGTTCAGCGAGGCATTGCGCGCGTACATCACAGCACAGAAGAAATCGGTGCGCTTGGAGATGTTGTAGTCGGCGATCGCCAGGTATTGCTGCGGGTTGGCCGGATTGACGCTGGTGCCGCTGACGGTGGCGTGCTTGATGTCGTCGTAATAATAGGCCAGCGTCAGGCGCAGCGCGGCGGTGGCGTCCCAGTTCAGGCCCAGCCAGTACATGTCGTCGCGGTGCGGCAGCAGCGTGAAGGCGCCCGTGGCGGGCGCCACCGAGTTGCCCCAGCGGTAGCCGCCCATCAGCTTGACCGCGCCGATCTGGTAGCTCGCGCCGATGGCCGCGCGCATGTCGCGCCCGTATTCGTTGCCGGCCGAGGTGCCGGCGGCCTCGGCCTGGTTGAGCGTCTTGACTTCGTCGTAGGCCATGCCCAGCCCGAACGCGCCGGCCGAATACGCCACGCCGATGCCGTAGGCCGAGCCCGCCGTGGCCGAGCCCGCGCGCTCGCCGAACGACCAGTGCGCGTTGAGCCCCGCCGGGCCGAACTGGCCCTGGTACTGCACCATGTTGTTCTCGCGGAAGTTCGCCCCGGCGAAGCCCACCACCGGCTCGAACTCCGGCGCATACGCCGCCGGCATGAAGTTGGCCATGGTCAGGAACGACGAGGTGTACTGGCGCCCGAAGCTCACCCGGCCCAGGCTGTTCTTGAGCCCGACGTAGGCCTGGCGCCCGAACAGCAGCCCGCCGCCGAGCTGCCCGTTGTCGGTGTTGAACTGGTTCTCTAGCACGAACAGGCTCTGCAGCCCGCCGCCCAGGTCTTCCACGCCGCGCAGGCCGAAACGCGACTGCGCGATGCCGGCCGAGGTCATCAGCACCTGCGAGCCGCTGCCGGGCGCGAGCACGCCGCCGCTCACGTTCTGCGCATGGTTCACGTACTGCATGCTCGCCGTCACGACACCGTACAGCGTCAGCGACGACTGCGCATGGGCGCCTTGCATCAGCAGGCCGGCGCAGGCCGCGCCGAACAACGTCTTTTTCATCGTTACTTTCCCGGTTGTGCTCTGTGGCTATGCTCTGTAGGTGGATTCCCTGCGGGAACGCGGGCCGCGCCTGCCCCGCCCCGGTTAATCTCTTGTCTTAATTTGTAATGCAGCAGATTAAAGCCGGGAGAACACGTTATGGCATTTGGGGATTTCCCCAAGCACCGGCGCGTGCATGACGCGGCATGCAGCGCGCGCATTGCCCTCTGCGTGCCTGATCCGGCACAGTTTCGCGTGCCGCCTTCAGGCATCCTTCAGGGATAATGCCTAGTATTAATACGACGGATTATTGCTATGCTGACCGTCGGCAATGACACAAGAACGCAAAGACAGGAGACAGCAGACATGCAGGACACCGAAGAACGCCCCGCCGCCGCACTCGCCACCGGCACGGGCTGCGAAGCCGTCGCGGACGGCATCTGGCTGCTGCACGGCCAGGGCCAGTCCTTCGTGGCGGATATCGGCGGCGCGCTGCTGCTGGTGGATGCCGGACCCGGCGGCAAGGTCACGCGCGCCATGATCGCGGCGCTGCGCGAGCAGACCGGCCTGCCGCTGGCCGCCATCTGCTTCAGCCACGGCCACCTCGGCTACAACGCCGGGCTGTCCGAATGGCTGGCCCACGCGGCCGCGCGCGGCGACGCGCCGCCGCGCGTGATCGCGCATGCCAACGTGCTCGCGCGCCAGGCCCGCTACCGCGAGACCATGGGCCTGCAGGAGCGCATGGCGGAGATCCAGTTCCGCCATCCGGCCGGCGCGCTCAGCGGCCGGCTCCTCTTCCCGGCGCCGGCGGAGACTTTCACCGGCACGCTGGCGCTGGGCAGCGGCGAGCGGCGCGCGGAAATCCTGTGGGCCCCGTCGGAGACCGACGACGCCGTGGCCGTGTGGCTGCCCGGCCCGCGGCTGCTGTACGGCGGCCCGGCGGTGATCGACTCCATCCCCAATATCGGCACGCCGTTCCGCACGCTGCGCGACACCGTGCGCTGGGCCGACACGCTGGAGCGGCTTGCCGCGCTGGCGCCGCGCACGGTGATCCGCGAGTTCGGCAGCGCGCTCCGGGGCGAGCAGGAGTGCCGCCACGTGCTGGCGCAGACGGCGCGCGCGCTGCGCTGGCTGCGCGCGGAAGTGGTGCGCCTGATGAATGCCGGCTACGGCGAACGCGAGATGCTGGCCCGGCTGGAACTGCCGCCCGAACTGTTCGACCAGCCGTGGATGCGCCCCGCCTACGGCGACCCGAGCTATATCGCGCGCGACATCTACCGCTCGGAGAACGGCTGGTGGGACCGCAACCCCACCTCGCTGCACCCGGCCGCGCCCGAGCGCGCCGCCGAGGAAATCGCCGCCGCCGTGGCCGACCACGACGCGCTGATCCGCCACGCCGAGGCGCTCGCCGCGCGCGGCGAGACCCAGCTGGCGCTGCACGTGATCGACGTGCTCGCCACCGCGCGCGGCGACACGCCGGCGCTGAACCGCGCCCGCGCGCTCAAGGCCCGCCTGCTGCGCGAGCGCGCCGCGCAGGTGCGCAGCTATGTCTCGCGCAGCCTCTATGCGGCGGCCGCGGACACCATCGAGCAAGGCGGCGCCAACGCCCTGGGGATCCGCTGATGGCCGCCCCGACGAACCCGCCCCGCCTCGGCCGCCGCCGCGCGGCGCGCCTGCTCGCGGCGGCACTGGCCGCCGGCGCCCTGGCCCCGTTCCACGCCGCGCGCGCCGAGGCGCCCTGGCCCGCGCGCCCGATCCGGCTGGTGGTGTCCTCCGCCGCCGGCAGCGGCACCGACCTGTTCGCCCGCCTGCTGGCCGAGCGCCTGGGCAAGTCGCTCGGCCAGACCATCGTGGTGGACAACCGCACCGGCGCCACCGGCATGATCGGCAACGACATGGTGGCCAAGGCCAAACCTGACGGCTACACGCTGCTGTTCACCTACGCGGCCTCGGTGGTCATCAACCAGACCTTGCAGCCCAAGGTGCCGTACGACGCGCTGCGCGACCTGGTGCCGGTGGCCCAGGTGGGCGCCGGCGGCAACCTGCTGGTGGTGTCGCCGGACTTTCCCGCGCGCGACCTGAAGAGCTTCGTCGCCTACATGAAGGGGCACCCGGACAGCTACGACTACGCCTCCTGGGGCATCGGCTCGGGCGGCCACCTGACCATGGAATCGCTCAAGATGCAGACCGGCATCAAGCTGCGCCACGTGCCCTACAAGACCGTGCCGCAGATCCTCAACGACCTGCAGGGCGGCATCATCAAGGTGGCTTTCGTCGATGCGTCCTCGCCGCTGCAGCTGATCCGCGCCGGCAAGATCCGCCCGCTCGCGCTGAGCGGCTCGCATCGCGGGCCGGCCCTGCCCGAACTGGCCACCATGACCGAACAGGGCGTGCGCTTCGACACCGACAGCTGGTACGGCATGTTCGCTCCGGCCGGCACGCCCGCGCCGATCGTGCAGCGGCTCAACGCGGAAGTAAACCGCGTGCTGGCCGACCCGGCCATGCGCGAGCGCTTCGACCAGCTCAACATGGCGCAGATGCCGGCCAAGACCAGCGAGCAGTTCGCGCAGACGGTGCGCGCCGACATCCAGGCGTGGGGCGAAGTGATCCGCGTCAACCGCATCAGCGCCGACTGACCCCGCCGGCGCGCACGGCCGCCCGGGCCGTGCGCGCCAGCCCCTTTCCCGCTCCAAGGACCACCCGATGACCATCGACACCGCCCTGGACCAGCGCATCGCCGCCGCCTTCACCTACGCCTTCGCGCTGCACGACCTCGCGCGCACGCGCTGGCTGTTCACGCAGGGCCCGGGCGAGCGCGCCGCGCCACCCAACCGGCTGCACCACAACCGGCGCCTGCTGAACCACCGCGCGCGCCAGGTCACCATGCCCAACAACGACACGCTCTATTCGTCGGCGTGGCTGGACCTGGCCGGCGGCCCCGTCACGCTCGCGCTGCCGGACATGGGCGCGCGCTACTACAGCGTGGCGCTGCTGGACTGCTTCACCAACAACTTCGCCTGCCTGGGGCCGCGCACCTGCGCGCCGGGCGTGCGCACCTTCATCATCGCCGGCCCGGGCCACGCCGGCCAGGTGCCGGCGGCGCTGCCGGCCGACACCATGCTGGTGCGCGCGCCGTGCAACGACGTGTGGCTGCTGGCGCGCCTGCTGATCGACGGCGAACCCGACCTGCCCGCCGTGCACGCGCTGCAGGACGCCATGACGCTGGCGCCCGCCAGCGCGTCGCCCAATCCGCTGGCCACCACGCCGGACGAGACCGACCCGGCCGCGTACCTGGCGCTGGTCAACGAGGCGCTTGGCCGCAACGGCGTGCCGGCGGCGGAGCGGGAGATGGTGGCGGGCATGGCCGACCTGGGCATCCGCGCGGGCGAGCGCGACGCGTGGCGGCAGATGGCCGAGCCGGTGCGGCAGGCCTGGACGCGGCTCTATCCGGCGCTGCGCCGCCAGCTCGAGCAGCCGCCCCGGTCGCAGGCGCAGCATGGCGGGCCGCGCGTCAGCTGGCAAAGCGGGCCCGACCACATCGGCAATTTCGGCAGCGACTACGCCTACCGCGCCTATATCGCGCTGGTGGGGCTGGGCGCGCTGGAGCGCGCCGAGGCGATCTACTCGACCGCGCTGGTCGACGCCGACGGCAACCTTTTCGACGGCGCGCGCCGCTACCGCCTGCACGTACCGGCCGACGTGCCGGTCAACGCGTTCTGGTCGCTGACCATGTATGAGTTCGAGCCGGACGGGCGCCGCTTCTTCACGGCCAACCCGCTGGACCGCTTCGCCATCGGCGACCGCACCCCGGGCCTGCGGCGCAACGCGGACGGCTCGCTCGACATCGCCATCCAGCATGCCGGGCCGGCCGAGGGCAGCGCCAACTGGCTGCCGGCGCCGGCGGGCAGGTTCTCGCTGGCGCTGCGCTACTACCATCCGCGCGCGGCGCTGCTCGGGCATGCATTCCGCATGCCCGACGCGCAGGCGCTGGACTGAGCCGCGCTATACGCGGAAGTCCGCCGCCATGTCGGCATCGGTGCGCGCTTCCAGGCGGCCCGAGCGGCAGGCGGCGACGAAGACCTCGTAGTCGCGCTCGACCTGGTCGGCGCAGGCGTTCGAGTACGCGACCAGCGCTTCGGCCATGGCGTCGCCGCTGCCGAGGTAGCCGCTGATCTCCAGCGCCATGCCGCTGGCCTTGGCATGGGCGCGCGCCAGCACCCAGCCGCACAGCGCCGCGTAGCCGCCCAGCATGTCCGCGTCCATCAGCTCGACCTCGGGCGAGAGCTTCATGTCGCGCAGCTGGCGCAGGTAGAAGTGGCGGCCGAAGGGCCCGTCGTTCCAGCCCAGGAAAGCGTCGCTGGCGGCCTGCATGAGCCGCTGCCCCTCCACCACGCGCCGGCCCTCGTGCTCGACCGGCGGCGAGCCGAAGAAGCGCGCCACCACCGACTGCGTGGCCTGCTTGCTCTGCAGGAACAGCGGCTTGCCGTGGTTGTCGATCATCAGCACGATCAGGCAGCGCGTGCCCACGCTGCCCACGCCGACCACCTTGAACGCCACGTCGTGCCGCGTGAAATGGCTCAGCAGCAGGCGCCGGTCCGGCGACAGCGTGGACGTATACATCTCGAACGCCTCGTTCAGCGCCTTGCCGGTGTCGGCCACCTTCATCCAGTTGTCCTCGGGCGAGAACAGCGTGTTCTCGCCGCGCACGTGGAACACCGCCGGCGGCGCGTCGCGGATGACCCAGCGCTCGCCGTCGTGCTCGGACAGCTTGGGCAGCAGCGCGTCGCTGGTGCGCGCCGCGGCGCGCTCCATGCCGCGCTCCAGGCGCTTGCGCACCTGCGGCTCCTGGGTCTGCGCCATCAGCCGCTCGAAGGTGATGGCGTCGTACCAGGTGTCGAGGATGCTCATGCCCGCATAGGCGGCCATGCGCTCCTGGTAGCTGCGCACCGCGCGGTAGACCAGTTCCTCGGCCACGCCGCGCTTGTGCCGCAGGTGCCTGGCCGCCACCACGAAGCTGCCGGTGAGCCGCTTCAGGTCCCATTCCCACGGCCCCGGGCTGGTTTCGTCGAAATCGTTGAGGTCGAACATCAGGGTCCGCTCCGGGCTGGCGAAGCCGCCGAAGTTGGCCAGGTGGCAGTCGCCGCAGATCTGGATCGTCATGCCCGAGTTCGGCGTGCCGGCGAGATCGTGGGCCTGCAGGATGGCGCTGCCGCGGTAGAACGCGAACGGCGACTCGATCATGCGCCCGTAGCGCAGCGGCACCAGCCGCTCGACGCGGCCGGCGCTGCTGAGCTCCAGCAACGCCACCGGATCGCGGTCCACGTTGCCGAGCGCGGCATGGGAGCGCCGCGGCACGTGCTTGCGCGTGTCCTTGCCGCTGGCGCGGCGGGCATGCGTCTCGGCAGGCGTCGCCACGGCGGCCTGCGCGCCCTCCCCGGCTGGCATGCCGGCCTCAGGACTTGGGCGAACTGACCGAGATCGAGACGATCTGCCGGTAGACGATCTTGGCCAGCCGGCCCGGCTTGAGCTTGCTCAGGTCGATGTTGGGATCGCGCACGGCCACCGTGCGCAGCGTTTCCTGCGGGCCGCGGAAGGTCACCGTGCGGTTCTTGGCATCCACCTTGGTGACCTGCGCCGTGACCGTGGTGGTGATCTCGCGCGCAAACCCCGGCTTGTCGCCCTCGCCGGCGCGCGCGGTGCGCTCCACGGTCTCGGTCATCGGCGTGTCCTTGGTGTCGACCGGGTCCAGGCTGGTCACCAGCACCGCCTGCCGCGCCAGCGTGACGATGTCGCCCTTGCGGATCTGCTTGAAGTTCCTGGCCTCGTCGCCGCCGATCAGCTCGACCACGTTGCCGCGCGGACCCTGCACCAGCACCGCCTTGGTATCGGGGTCGATGGCGACGATGCGCCCCGACACCACGGCCTCCTCGGCCACGCCCACGCCCTGGGGCGGCGCGGCATGGACGGCGGGCGCGAGCAATACGGCCGCGCCGAGGCTGAGCGCGGACAGGGAATGGGTAATCAGGCGGCGTGTTTGCATGGAGATCCTGGCCTTCTTGTCGGAGTCTGGTGAAAGAGGAAATGCAACGCCGGCATCACCCGCTCACGGCCGGGGCCTCGGGGTTGGGGCGCGCATCAGATACAACATAGCCCGCAATGCGCAGCCGCGGCGTGGCGCTTGAAAGATTTCATATCGGAGACCGGGAAAGTGAAGCTCGCTGCGCAGCCCCCCCGCTTGCCGTGCGGAGGCTGCCTCGGCCCATCGGGCAGGCTTTCCGCGATCCCTTCTGCGATCCCCTCCTGCGATCTCTCCTGCGATCCGCATCGCCGCGGGTCGAAGGGCGGCTGGCGGACGTGGCCGGCGACTGCCGCGGAGGCACGAAGCCACTAAACACGGCCGACCAGAATAGTAACTACGCTTTGTACCTGCCGTTTGCTTTAATCGATCAAAATCAAAGATGCGGGCAACGGTCCGTGCTCCGCTCCAGATAGCCAGGCCATCGATTAACCGACAGGGATGATCGACATGCTGCTGAAACCGTTGCATGGAAGCATTGCCGTACTGTGCATCGCAATGCTGCTGGGCCTCCCGGCGCCGGCTGCGGAGCCGGCGGATAAGGACCGCTCCCCGGACCGCCCCCCGCCGGCCGGCGCGCATGCTGCCAGCCAGTGCACGGAAGCCTCCCGGTGCCCGCTGTTCGACGAGGTCTACGCGGCCACGCCGGCGTTTCGCCACGCGCTGTCGCTCAGCCTGCGCCACGGCGATCAGGTCGTTCCCGAATGGGTCAAGGCCAAGCTCCCGGACAGGCGGCAACGCGGCGACACGCCACCGCCGACGACAGCCTCGGCAATGCTGCCGCTGCGCATAGATGACCGTCCCTACGTGCTTGGACGCATGACGGATCCGGAGAACCCCGCGCACCTGATCGTCGCGCTGTACGACACGCAACGCGGCTTCGCCACCGTCCACTACGTCGACAAGGACGGGAAAGCCGCGCTTCTCGGCGACACCACCGAGATCCTGCGCAAGGTGATGCTCGACTATGTCAACGCGGAATCGGCGTTTGCCCGGTCGCTGGCGCGCCCGGATGTCGCCCTGCCCGTTCCCGTGACGAGCCACTGACCTATGTCCACTTCTGCCTCCCCATACCCCTGCGCCCGCCCCTGCCGGCCGGCAACGCCGGCAAATCCGGCAAATCCGGCTCCCACGCCGCGTTGCCGCGGCCAGCTGGCGGCACGCCGCCTGGTCGTGCTCGCGCTGGCGGCGCTGGGTGCGGAGACCTCGTCGGGACAGACCGTCGGGCCCGGCACGATCACGGTGCCGGTACTCAATAACGGCGCGACCGGCGACCGCACCATCGTCGGCAACACGACCGTCGCCATCCCCGCGGCAGGCTCGGCCACCAGCGTGACGGCCGGGACACTGACCTTGGACCCGAATGCCCCGGGTTTTCCCGCCGGGCCGATCACGATTCAGTCGACAAGCGGGCATGGCTTGTTCGCCAACTCGGCCACCACGCCGGCCGCGATCGTGGCGCTGCCGGGAGTGACCGTTTCCACCTCGACTTTCGGCACGGCCGTCGTGGCCTTCGGAAGCGCGGCAAGCGTGACGGCAAGCGGGCTCACCATCAGCAATACCGCCACGGGAAGCGGCGCGGGCTACGGCGCCATTGCGCAGAACGGCGGCACGATTTCCCTGGCCGATACCTCGGTCACGGTATCGCGCAGCGGCGCCATCGCGCTCGGCGCATCCGGTGCCGGCAGCAGCCTCGCCATGCAGGGCAACAACGCCATCACGAGCAACGGCGCGCAGGGCGTGGGCCTCTACGCGCAAAACGGCGGAACGGTCTCGCTGCCCGCCGGCACCGTGCTGAACCTCAACGGGCAGGGAAATGCCGGCGTGGTGCTCGATGCGGCGCCGCAGGCCGCCACGGCCATCGGCGACGGATTGACGATCCACCTCACCGGGACCGGCCAGTCCTATGTCAACGGCAGCGTCGGCGTGGCCGCCCTTGCCGGGTCGACGGCCACGCTCAACGGCCTGGTCGTGGATGGCGCGGACGCCGGCACGGGCGTCGTCGCATACGCCGGCGATCCCCGTTCTACCGGGGCCGGCAATGCCGGCGCCAGCTCGCGCGTGGATCTTGCGGGTGCGACCATCACCATCGGCCGGGCCGGCACTTCCACGTTCTCGATGGCATCTTCGTCGGGCACGCAACTCGTGACTCTCGCGGGCAACACCACGCCTGCCCTGACCTCGCAGAACATCTCCACCCCCGCCGGCCTGCGCGCGGCGCCCGGCTCGCAGGCATCCCAGGCCGCCACCAGCACGATCAACGCGACCGACACCACCATCAACATGAATGCCGCGAACGGCTTCGGCGTCTATGCCGGCGCCCGCGCGGTCTCCGGCCTCAACACGGTCAATCTCGCCAACAGCACCGTGAACGGTACCGGCGCGGCCAGCTACGGGCTGGGGGCCGACCAGAACGGCGCGGTGAACGCGACCGGGTCCACCGTCAACGTATCGGGCGGCGGCGGCGGGCTCTACCTGATCACCGGCACCGACGTGGCCGGCGGGGTCGGCCCCGCCATCGCGCTGAACAGCAGCAACGTGACGACCAGCGGCAGCGCCACCTACGGCATCGTGTCGCAGAATTTCTCGAACACGCTGACCAACCGCGTCCAGTTGACCGGCTCCAGCGTGAACGCCCCGGAAGCGGTTGGCATCTACGTATCCGGCGGCCCCACCAGCGTCGTCGCGGACAACGCCACCATCAACGGCGGCACCCGCCTGCTGACGGCGATCGGCAGTGCCGGCGCGCCGCAGGCAACCGTGGCCGACGTGCTTGCCCGCAACAGCAGCGTGCTGACCGGCGATGCCTCCGCCAATGCCACGGCCACGGCGAACATCACGCTGCAGACCGCTTCGCGCTGGACTGGCGCCGCGCTGAACGTGACCAACGTGAGCACCGATCCGACCGGCACGTGGCTCGTGACGGGCAACTCGACCGTGAGCCAGCAGGTCTCCAACGCCGGCACGGTGGCCTTCACGGCGCCGGCGGGCGGCGCCTTCAAGACGCTGACCACGCAGAACTACGCCGGCAACGGCGGCGTGCTGGCCGTCAACACGGTCCTGGGCGCCGACGGCTCGCCGTCGGACAAGCTGGTCATCAACGGCGGCACGGCCTCCGGCACGTCGGGGATCCGCGTCGCCAATGCCGGCGGCGCCGGCGCGCTGACCACCAGCAACGGGATTCTGGTGGTGGACGTCGCCAACGGCGGCACCACGGGGCCGACGTCGTTTTCCCAGAGCGGACGCGCGGTCGCGGGCGTCTACGAGTACCGGCTGTTCCGCGGCGGCGTCGATGGCGCCAGCCCGCAAGCCTGGTACCTGCGCAGCGAACTCCCGCCCGAGCCGCCCGCTCCGCCGGTGCCCCCGCCGCCGAACCCCGAGGTCATCGTCCCGCTGTTGCGCCCGGAGGTCGGCGCCTACCTCGCCAACCAGCGCATCGCCACCGGCTTCCTCATCCATAGCCTGCACGACCGGCTGGGCGAGCCGCAGTGGACCGAGCAGCAGACCTTCGAGAACGACGACGCCAAGCGCGGATCCGGCTGGGTGCGGCTGGTCGGCAAGGACATCGGCTCGCGCACCCGCAACGGCACCTTCGACGTCCAGAGCACAGCATGGATGCTCCAGCTCGGCGGCGACGTCGCGCAGTGGTCGGTGTTCCGTGGCGACGACCGCCTGCACCTGGGCGGCATGGCCGGCTACAACTGGGGATCGAGCACCGGCCGCGCCGCCGGCAACCCGTTCACCGCCGACAGCGACGTGCAAGGCGTCAACGTGGGCGTCTACGGCACCTGGTTCCAGAACGACAAGTCGCGGCTCGGCTGGTACACCGACCTGTGGGCGCAGTTCGGCTGGTTCAGCAACCACGTCGACGGCCAGTTGCTGCCCTCCGTCAGCTACCACTCCAAGGTGCTGGCCCTGTCGGCCGAGGCCGGCTACGCGTGGCTGCCCGCGTTTACGCGCGACTGGGCGGTCGAGCCGCAGGCGCAGGTCATCTACGTGCACGGCTATCAGGGCACGTTCTCCGAGCCCAACGGCACCCAGGTGGGCGGCGCCGACTCCGGCGGCGTGATCACCCGGCTCGGCGTGCGCATGCACCGCACCTGGATCGACGGCAAGGGCCAGCGCTACCAGCCCTACCTGACGCTGAACTGGTGGCACGATTCCGTGGACAACAACATCGCGCTGAACGGCATCGCCATGAGCGACCTCTACCCGCGCAACCGGTACGAGGTAAAGCTGGGCCTGGACGTCCAGGGCCGCAAGGGCTGGACCGGCTGGAGCAACGTCGGCTGGCAATGGGGCACGCAGGCCTATCACGCCTTCATCGGGCGAGTGGGCGTCAAGTACACCTGGTGAGTTCCCGCGCCGAGAAGCGCCCCGCCGGGAAAAGTCCGCACGATCGGTCCGCACGATCGGGGCGTGGCCGGCGAGGCCAGTGAGCCGCGCGTGATCTTATTGAATCCGCTCCAGATCGGGCAAGACCCAGGTCTTTTCGAATATCGGCCGGTCGGGCCCGTAAAAACGAAAGACCGTCTCGAAGCGCTCTCCGGCGCGGGTGGGGACCCAGTTCGACTGCTTGCCGGCAGGTGCCCTGGGACCGAAAAAGAGATCCGTCGAGCCGTCCGAATTGGTCTGAAGTCCCGGCGTCAGCGATGAGCGGCTGCCCCAGGGTACATTTCGGATCAGTCCATGCGTGCTGAAGTCGTAGGCCGTCGCGGACCAATATTGATGCACCGGCACCTTGGGCGGCACTCTCAGCCGATAGGTCCTGCCCCCATCCAGAGGCCTGCCTTTGCTGTCTCGCATTCCGAATTGGTAGAACTGCCCGGTACCGAGATGCTTGACGGTACTGAAGGCTGCCGAAAAGATGGCGGCACGCGAATCGATGGGATACACGCTCGGATCGGTGTAGCCGCTTTCGACCGACTTCACCAGATCCGGGGCGGCGGGAAGAACCCATCGTTTGCCGGGGAAATACGCCGGGAAGGATTCGTAGGCTCTGGTCATCTCCGCCCGCGCCTGCGCGAGCCCCGATTTCATCGCTGCCGCACGCCTGGCGTCGGGCGCGAACGGCTTGCCTTTTTCGATGCCAATGGACTTCAGCATGTTGATCATGACGCGGTCTCGCTCGAGCCCCGGCTCGGCCTGGACCATGCGGTCCAGCGACGCGAAGAAGCGCATGTCGTAGGGGATCGTCGCATCGAAGACGACATCGGTGACGTCCACGAACCGCCCTTCCGGCGGATTCGCGGCGGCCGACAACGGATAGAACCTGATTCGCTTGAGGTACGTCACCGCGCGTGCGATTCCCGCTTCGTCGCCGCTCCGCGGAATCGATCGCAGGAGTGCATACCCTTGATAGGTTTGCGACCGCAGGGCGATGTAGCCTTGCGGCACGTCGTCCTTGTACCCGGGCGGCAGTATCAGGTACTTGCCCCCTTGTCCTTTGTCGGCACCGGCAGGGCCGACATCGTCCAGAGCGACCTGCCAACTGTCCATGACGCTGCCGACGATCGCGCCGTCGTCTGCCGGTGGGAGATCGAGCACCATCGGTCCGGTATCCCTTGTATTCCAGAAGGGCAGTATGTAAAGGGCATCCGTGTTGGGGGTGAGCGTCTGATTCTTCCAGTCCGACGGACGCGACCAGTAGGCGAGCTGCCCGTAGTCACCGCCCGCCCTCTTCATGGCTTGAAACATCATGTCGAAATTGACCCATGGAATGCCCCAGATCGCGGATTCCACTGCCCGGCGCTGGACCACTGCCTGGGCCGGATCGGCGCGGCCGGGCGGCTCCGCAAGGCTTGGCGCAGCGAAGACAGCGGCCAGGACAGAGGCGCAGAGCGTAAGCCGCGCGGGCAGTGGATCGAGCATCATCTTTGCGTCCGAAAGAAAAGAGGTGAAACCCTGCTTCCGCCCCTTTGCGGCATTGACCATGCCACTCAGCGGACCCGCTTCACAGCGGGAAGCCGGTACGACCCGTCCAGGACAGACGCATCGGGCCCGTAGAGCCGCAATGTGAGGTTGAACGGTCCTTCAGGTGCCGGTAGCCAATTCGACGTCTCCGCCGGCCTGTCGCGCTGGATCAGGATCGTCAGCGAGCCATCGGCGTTCTTCTTCAGTCCATCCGTGGTGCTGCCTATGCTGTAGCGGCCGAAGTCGTTCTCGACGAACAGCATGTCCGCCCCGTACATGGCCATGTTCCAGAACACGGACACGGGTGGCAGCTTGCCGGCATCGAAGTGCAACACGTAGGATCTGGCTCCCGTCAACGCCTCGCCCGCTGCGTCCACTTTGGTGTTGGGATAGAGCACCTGATCGGAAAGCTGCGCGCCTATTTCGTACTTCGCCAGCGCGCCGCGGAGGGCAAAGTCGTGCCCTGCCCGTCCGCCGGCGAAGGTGTATTTCCAACCGTCGACAATCTGGCCCGCCTCCGCCCACCGGCTATCGACGATCTGGCCGCCGGCCGCGATCGCCCGCGCGAGGCCCCGCCTGGTGGCCTCGTCAAGGCTTTGCCACTGAAAACCGCCGCCCACACTCAAACCGATCTGATGAAACGACGCGACCAGCTCGTTGGAGGCGTCGCTGGAAACTGCCAGGAATCTGGTCATCCAGTGGCCAAGCTCATCGAAGTAGCGTATCTCGGCAGGCGCCTTGCCTGCGTATGCCTCCAGCGTGGGCCTGGGCTCCGGCTCCCTGTGGGCCAGCCCTTCCTTCAGATAGGCGGAAAGCGGCATCAGTGCGAAGCCTTTTTGCGCCTCCACCGCCTTCGAAAGATCCGCCGAGCCGTTGGCAAGGATGCGCACCGCGACGGCCCCCATTTTTGTTCGGCTGCGGATTTCCACCATGTCCCCTGGCACGCTGCCAGCGTAATCGGGGCCGGTGATGATATACGCCCCTGGTTGTTGTCCCTTCGTGCCGCCGATGTTGTGGATGACTTCGTCAAAATGGTCGCCGACCTGGACGATGTACCAGCGCGGCTCATTTAGTCGGGGGACGAAGACCACCGCCGGTTCGCGGCTGACGTCGAAGGCGCCGTATGCATCGATCGTGACGTTGTTAGGCGTGACGATCGTGCGATCCTTCGCACTTTTCAGTTGCGCAAATTTACGCAGGCTGTTCACGTATGAGCCACCGGCCTTCACGGTGGCCGGGACGACGACCCCGTACTCACGGAGCGGATATCCCCACAAATATGCTTGCAGCCCGATCGCGTACGCATTCTCCTCGCGCACCTTGTCTGCCGGCATGACGGAACGCGTCGGCTGAGAATAAGCGGGAAGCATCGCCGCGCCGCACGCGACGCATGCGAGCAGGGCAAGAAATAGCATGCGGACCCGAACCTTCATTGTGCCGATTCTCCGCCGTGATGGACGTCAACCTGCAGTCCGCGCGCGTCGTCTGCTACCGCACGTGGGCGCATCGGTTACAACATAGCCTGCCATGGGCCGCCGCGGCGTGGCGCCTGAAAGATTTCATATCGGAAATCAGGAAAGTAAAACTCATTGGGCAGGCCCCGGCCTTCCCCCGGCAAACCAGTTGTAGTACGGATTGCCGGGATCGGCGCGCATGACTTCGCTGATATCCCGCGACCATTGCTCGCGGTCGCCGCGGTAGGCATCCAGGCCGGCGCCGTAGAAAGTCAGCAGGTTCTGCCGCTCGGCCGCGATGGCGCGGCGCAGCCCATCGTCCGCGCCGCTCAGCGGCGCTTCCGTGCGCAACGCCAGCAGGTGTTCCAGCACCAGCGGAAAATCCGCGCGCCGCACCCACTGCGCGTATTCGATGCGCGGGCGGTCGTCGGTCACCGCGCGGGCGTCGCCGGCGTACCGCTCCAGCCCTTCGCGGCCGGTCACCCAGGTGGCCATCAGCGCCGCCGGCGAGGCGATGCCCACCGCGCGCAGCGCGGCGCCGACCTCGGGCTGCGCGAAGCGCTGCGCGATGCGCGCCGCGTCCAGCTCGATGGGCGCGGCCGAGCCCACCAGCATCATCTCGTGCAGTTCGGTGGTCCACAGCGTGGCGTAGGGAAAGGCGTCGAGGAAGCTGCGCACCAGCGCGCGCGTGTCTTCGTCGTTCTGCGTGGGCAGCGGCAGCCATTGCGCGACCAGGCCGGACGGCTGCAGCCGCGCGGCGGCGAGGCGGTAGAAATCGGTCGAATAGAGATTGACCACGCCCGCGGCCGAGGGCGGCGGCGGCTCCAGCGTGATCAGGTCGTAGCGCTGCGGGCTCTGCAGCAGTTCGCGCCGGCCGTCGCGCAGGCGGACCTGCACGCGCGCGTCGGCGCCCACGCCGTAGTTGCCGGCGAACTGCGGCACCGCGCGCGCCACCGCCGGCAGCAGCTCGGCCACCACGCGCCGCTCCAGCCCGGGATAGGCCAGCATGGCGCCGGCCGTGATGCCGGTGCCGAGGCCGATCACCAGCGCCGAGCGCGGCGTGCCGCGGTGGATGATGAGCGGCAGCAGCGTCTGCAGGCGCATGTAGCGCAGCGAGGCCATGGCGTCGCCGGAGTTGGACACGCCCTGGATGTAGAGCCGCCGGAAGCGGTTCTGCCCGGCCCCTTGCTCCACCACCGCCACCGTGGCGCCGCGGCTTTCCTCGTAGAACACCAGCTCGCCGCCGCGCGCGCGCGCCAGCAGCACGGCCAGCCGGTCGGGCGGCGCCAGCAGCGCCGCGGCGAGTGCCGCCACGGCCAGCAGCGCGGCGCCCGCGCGCGCAGGATGGCCGGTGCCGCGGCCCGCCCAGGCCGCCGCCAATGCCACCGCGCACGCCGCCAGCGCCAGCGCGGCCAGCGCGTGCACCAGCCCCAGCAGCGGCACCAGCCCGAAGCCGGCGATGGCGCTGCCGGCGATGCCGCCCACGGTGTTGAGCGCCACCACCGCGCCCACGTCGCGGCCCACGCGGCGGCGGTCCACGGCGATGCGCAGCATCAGCGGGAACGCGGCGCCGAGCAGCAGCGTCGGCACGAACACCACCCACAGCGCGGCCACCGCGAAGCGGGCGCACATGGCGGCAAGCTGGCTGGCGCCGGCCGCCAGCAGCCACGCCGCCGCCTGCGCCTGCCAGCGCGGCAGCCACGCGCCGAGCCACACGATCTCCAGCAGCGCCACCAGCCCGGCGCCGGCGATCAGCGCCGCGAACACGCCCCACGGGTCGCGCACGCGGTCGGCGCGCCGCGCCATCAGCGCGCTGCCCGCCGCCAGCCCGCACAGGTAGGTGGCCAGCACCACGCTGAAGGCAAAGCTGCGGGTGCTGATGAACTGGACGATGGCCTGCGACCACACCACTTCGTAGCCGAGCGCGATGCCGCCGGCGATGGCGTACAAGGCCAGCGCCAGGCGCCGCCCGGGCAACGGCAACGCGGCTTGCGGCGCGGCCGGGCCGGGCGCGGCGCCGGCGCCGCGCGCCAGCACCAGCGCCGCGCCGCCGGCCGCGCCGTTGAGCGCCGCCGCCGCGCAGGCGCTGCCCAGCACGCCGAGCCACGGCACCAGCGCGAAGCCGGCCAGCAAGGTGCCGGCAATGGCGCCGGCGGTGTTCGCCGCGTACAGGCGCCCGCCGTGGGCGCCCATGCCGTGCGCCGGCGCCAGCGCGCGCATCAGTACCGGCAGCGTGCCGCCCATCGCCACCGCCGGCGTGCCAGCCAGCAGCACGGGCAAGGCCCACGCCAGCAGGCCAGCGCGGTCCTCCAGCCAGGCGAACGGCGCCGCCGCCGCCGACAGCCCCGCGGTGCTCGCCAGCGCCAGCACCATCACCGCCAGTTCCAGCCACGCATACAGGCGCAGCGGGCAGGCGCTGCGGTCCGCCGCGCGCCCGAACAGCCAGCCGCCCAGCGCCAGCCCGCCGAAGAACGCGCTGACCGCGACCGTGACCGCGTGCACCTCCACCCCCTCCACCAGCGTGAGCTGCTTGATCCACAGCACCTGGAATACCAGCCCGGCCGCGCCGGAGGCCAGCAGCAGCAGCGCCGGCCAAGCCTGCGCTGTTGCTGCCGGTGCCTGCGCGCGCGGCAAGCCGTGGCCGGCGATGCCACCGCGTGCCGGCTCGCCGCGCTTGCCGTGTTTCCTGCCGCCCCGAGCCACATGGGAATTCAACATCGCTTGCCACCCTGGAAACGCAAACAGGCGGACCGCAATGGCTGCGGCCCGCCGGCTGCGGTTGAGGCCATGCCAACGGCAAGCCACGTCGAGCTACGGCGGGATTACTGTGGCCCGCGCTTCTTCAGGGCCTCTTCGACCTTGCGATCCACGTCCTTGCGCACCTGGTCGATGCTGAAGCTCGCCGGCCTCTGGCTGGGCGGATAGTCGACGAAGGTCTGCAAGAAAGCGCTGGCCTTCATGGCGGCTATCCCGGCCAGATAAGCGTTCCGGACCATCCAGTCGTAGTACTGGTCGGAGACGATGTCCGCTCGCTCGTAAGGGTCCATGCGCAGGTTGAATATCTTCGGCGCGCGCAGGCATCTGAACGGATTCGCCCATACCTGGAAGCCGCCGGGCGTGGTCTGCTCGCAGAACACCGCCTTCCAGTTGCCGAAGCGCATCGCCACCAGGTCGCCGTCGTCGTTGAAGTAGTAGAACTCCTCGCGCGCGCTCTTGGCACTCTGGCCGGTCAACAGGGGCAACTGGTTATAGCCATCCAGGTGGACCTTGAAGTTCTTTCCACCGAAGGCACCACCCTTGAGCAGCCGGTCCTTCACGCCCGTGTCGCCGGCTGCCGCCAGCAGCGTGGGGAACCAGTCCAGCCCCGAGAACATTTCGTTGTTCACCGCGCCGGGCTTGATCTTGCCCGGCCAGCGAATCAGGGCCGGCACCCGGAACGCGCCTTCCCAGTTGGTGTCCTTCTCGCTGCGGAACGGCGTGGTGGCGGCGTCCGGCCACGAGAACTGGTTGGGACCGTTGTCGGTGGTGTAGACCACGATGGTGTTGTCGGCGATCTTGAGGTCGTCGAGCGTCTTGAGCAGCTTGCCCACGTCGCCGTCGTGCTCGACCATGCCGTCGGCGTACTCGTTGCCCGGCATGCCGCTCTGCCCGCGCATCGACGGCCTTACGTGCGTGTAGACGTGCATGCGCGTAGTGTTCATCCAAACGAAGAACGGCTTGTTGGCCTGGGCCTGCTTGGTGATGAAGTTCTGCGCGGCGGCCGTGGTCTCGTCGTCGACGGTTTCCATGCGCTTGGTGGTCAGCGGGCCGGTGTCTTCCACCTTGCCGTCGGCCGTGCTGCGGATCACGCCGCGCGGCGAAAAGTTCTTCACGTAGGGATCGTTCTTGTCCTTGGGCCAGTAGTCGCGCTGCGGCTCTTCCTCGGCATTGAGGTGGTACAGGTTGCCGAAGAACTCGTCGAAGCCGTGCCGGGTGGGCAGGTACTCGTCCTTGTCGCCGAGGTGGTTCTTGCCGAACTGGCCGGTGGCGTAGCCGAGCGGCTTGAGCGCCTCGGCGATGGTAATGTCCCGCTTCTGCAGGCCCACGGGCACGCCCGGCAATCCCACCTTGGACAGCCCGGTGCGCAGCGGCGTCTGCCCGGTGATGAACGACGAGCGGCCCGCGGTGCAGCTGTTCTCCGCGTAGTAGTCGGTAAACAGCATGCCCTCGCGGGCGATGCGGTCGATATTGGGCGTCTTGTAGCCCATCACGCCCATGCTGTAGGCGCTGATGTTGGTCTGCCCGATATCGTCGCCGAAGATCACCAGGATATTGGGCTTCTTGCCGGCGCCCTGGGCCTGCGCCGCGGGCGGCGCCGCCAGGCAGAGCATGGCCGTGGCCGCCGCGGCCAGCGCCAGCGCGGCGCGCCGGCATCGATGCAGTTTCCCGAACGAGAAATTCATGGCCAGTCTCCCTGTAGATTCAAGGCGAATGCATCCGCGTCCGGCATGAACGGACGTTTGCAAGGGTATGACGAAGGAATTGCCGTGTACGACGGCGCTACCTGGGCGGCGGATAGATCTGCTGCCAGTCCTGCTTCATGCTGATCACGGTCCAGCCGCGCGCGGCGGCCGCGTCCCAGGCCTTGTCGAGCTTGCCGACCGCGGACTTGCGGTCGTAGGCGAACTCGCGCTCGGCATCGTCGTGGTGGACCAGCAGCGCCAGGCGCCGGCCGCTGCCGCCGGTGGTGTACTCCAGCATCTGCAGGTCGCCGTCGGAATTGCCCACCGCCAGGATCGGGCGGCGGCCGATATGCAGGTAGATCCCCACCGGCTTGCCGGGGCCGTCGTCGACGAAGGCCACCCTGGGCTCGCGCACCAGCGCCGGCTTGCCGTTGCGCGGCTCGTACTTGATCCCGGCGGTGGAGCCGATCACCTGCTCGGGCGGGATGCCGTAGACCCGCTCCGTCCACGGCCGCATGAATTCGACCGTGCCGCCGGACACGATGTAGGTCTTGAAGCCGTTGGCGCGCAGGTAGGCCAGCAGTTCGAGCTGCGGCTGGTACACCAGTTCGGTGTACGGGCGGTCGAGCCTGGGATGGCGCGAGCGGTCCAGCCAGGCGCGGATCGCCGCGTCGTAGTCGTCCACCGTCATGCCGCTGTTGGCCGCCATGATGAGCGGCAGCAACTGCTTTTCCTGCGCGTGCAGCGCGGCCATGTCGTTGGCCATCAGGGCCTTGAAGGCCGGGTTGCCCTTCCACTCCGGATGGCCCGGCGCGGCCGCCCTGACCTGGTCGAGCAGGAACAGGAACTGGAAGTACAGCGGCTGTTCGCTCCACAGCGTGCCGTCGTTGTCGAACACGGCGACGCGCTCGGCCGGCGGCACGAAGGTGGGCGCGCCGGCGCGCGTCACGTCGGCCACGAAGGACAGGATCGCCTGCCGCGCCGCGCCGTCGCGCCAGGACGGCAATACGCTGGCGGCGCTGGTGGTGCCGGCCTGCGACGGCGCCGCGGTGGCGCCGCCGTCGGCGGGCGGCGCCGCGCAGCCTGCCATGACAGCGGCAGCCAGCGCGGCGCCGGCAAGACCGGCGGCACGGCGCCAGCGCGTGCCTGCGGGCAATGGCGTGAATAGCGGCATGGCTTGTCTTCCCTCAGTTCCCGCCGGCGGCCTGGTCCGTGCCGGCCCGCGCCAGCGCGGGCTGGCGCTGCCTGCGCAGCGTCTCCCATTGCGCGTCGTCCATCATCAGGCGAAAGCCCAGGTGCGACATGCTGTTGTACGGATCGGTGCCGCGCCGCGCGCTGGGCCGGTAGCTCAGGCAATAGTCCTCGTTGCAGAGAAAGGAGCCGCCGCGCGTGACGCGCTTGGGCGCGGACACCGGCACGCCGGGGTCGCCGGGGTCCCACGACTGCGCGGGCCCGGCCGGGGAGTCGATGGTGCGCCCGGCCACGGCTTCGCGCCGGAACTGGTCGGCGCGGTACCAGTCGGCCACCCATTGCCAGGCGTTGCCGGTCATGTCGGACAAGCCGTAGCCGTTGGGCGGGAAGGTGCCCACCGCGCTGGTGCCGAGCGCGCCGCCGGCCTTGGCGCTGACCACCGGGAACGGCTGGGCCTGCTGGCCCTGCCAGACGTTGGCCATCTGCTTGCCGCCCGGCGCGAACTGGTCGCCCCAGCCATAGGTGGCCTGCTCCAGGCCGCCGCGCGCGGCGAACTCCCACTCGGCCTCGGTGGGCAGGCGCTTGCCCGCCCATTTCGCGTAGGCCTGCGCGTCCTCGTAGGAAACCTGCACCACGGGGTGGTCGTCCTTGCCGGCGATGGAGCTGCCGGGGCCGCCGGGATGGCGCCAGTCGGCGCCGGGCACGTAGCGCCACCAGCGCGAGTAATCCTGCAGCGGCACCGGCCCGGCCGTGCCGGCGAACACCATGCCGCCGGCCACCATCGCGCTGTCGGGCGGACGCGGCGTGCCCGGCGGGAGCTGCACGCGCAGCGTTTCCCATTCGGGCTTCCGCTCGGCCGTGGTGACGTAGCCGGTGGCCTGCACGAACCTGCGGAACTCGGCGTTGGTGACGTGATGCTGGTCCATCCAGAAGCCGCGCACGCGCACCTTGTGGGCGGGGCGTTCGTTGGGCTGCGCCAGCTTGTGGTCGCTGCCCATCAGGAACTCGCCGCCGGGCACGTGGACCATGCCGGCCGGCCCGCGCACGCCGTCGCCGACCTGCGCGGGCGTTGCCCCGGCCGTGCCGCCCTGCCAGTAGGAAAACGCGCCGCCCGCGGCCACCGCGGCGCACAGCAGCGCGCCGCCGAACACGATGCGGCGGCGCTGCGGGGCCCGGCCGGCCGGCATCGCCACGGCTGGCACCACGGCCGCGCCGGCCACGGCGAAGCGCCGCTTGCTATTCCTGCTTCGTCCCATTCCGCCTCCTGCAACAGGCCCATCGCCACCATCGCCAACTCATGCTCGCAAATCGCGCGGCAAAACGGAAATCAATTCTTTGCGCGCTCGATCTGCACGATTTCATCGTCAGGCCGGCACACGCGAGCCGTTCTCATCGCGCCCGTCGATTCATCGCGCGCATCGGGCGGCCGCGCCGCCAGGCCGCGGTGCAACTGCCTGCGCACCGTCTGCGCCAAGCGGCGCAGGGCGGGATCGTGCGCGATAGCGGCAATGCCCAGCTCCAGCGGCGGCGGCTGTCCGAACAGCCCGGCCACGCCGAGCACGGCGAAATCGCGCCGCTGCAATGCGCTCTCCAGTCCCGGCGCCGGCAGCAGGACGACCGCCGGCCTGGCCTGGGCCAGTTCGACCAACGCCTCCATCGGCAGCGACGACAGCCGCGCCACTCCCAGCGCGCCGACGGTGCGGATCCAGTGGTCGAGCTGGCCCGACAGCCCCAGCAGCGCCTCCGGAATCAGCCACGGCGCCGCCGCGACGTCGAAGCCGGCATGCGCGCGGCAGAACACCGGGACCAGCAAGCCCGGCATCCTCGTCGTCGCCCCCGCCCTGCCGTCCGTGCGCGCCTCGCCCAGCGATACCACGACCTCGAGGTCGCCGCCGTCCTGCGGCAACTCCGGCCCGGCATGCGACAGGCTGAGCCGGCTGACCGGCACGGCGCCGCGCACCACCTCGACCACCAGTCCGGCCGCCAGGCCGAGCGGCCCCGCCAGGCGCACGCGCACCAGCCCCATGACGCGGGCAAGCGGCAGTGCCTGCCCGGCGCAGGTTTCGTCGAGAATGCACAACATGCGCCGGACCCTGGGAAGGATCTCCAGCGCCCTGGCGGTCGGCACCAGCGCGCCCTTTTCCGCGCCGGGCACGAACAGCGCGCCAAGGCAGTCTTCCAGCGCGCGCAGGTGATACAGCACCGAAGAGGGCTGGATGCCGTGGGCCTGCGCCACCGCGTGCACGCTGCCGCGCTCGGCGAGATCGACGAAGGTGCGCAGGTAGCGCGTGTGGCCGCGCGCAGGCGGCGAGGCCCCGCTGCCCGGCATGGGCAGTGTCCTTGCCGTATTCCGCATTCCGATCATCTCCGCCGCTCCTTGCCTGGTGAGCCAGGACTTGTCTTGGCCGCCGTTGCCAGAACGGACGACGGTCCAATTTGCGACTTAGCGAAGCAAGATTTGCTTCCTGATTTGTAGGTGGCGGATGGCGCAACCCGTAGTGAAAGTTTTCATCGGCGGCCATGGCGCGGCGCGTGTGGTGGCGCAGCAATCCGGCACGAAAAGCGGCGCCGGGTCGATAAAGCGCGGCGCATGGCGCGGGGCCCGCGCGCGCGCGGGTGGCGCGATGATCGAATCCGTTTAACTCAGGGCCGGGGACAAGCAGGGACGAATGCCGAAAGGCGTGTCAAAACACCACGGTGGCCGTGCCCATGAAGGTGCTGGTACTGCTCAGCCGGTTCTGGCTGGACACGGTGGGCACCCAGCGCAGCCCGAGCGAGAGCGTGCTTTTGGCGCCGATCCTGGTGTCGTAGGTGACGATCGGGCCGATGGCCCAGTCGTGCCCGCGAAAGCCGTTGAGCCGGTCGGCGGTCGGGCCGCTGTCGTTGCCGAGCTGCTGGGTGGTGCCGACGATCACGCCCGCGCCGAAGCCATGCCCGAACTGTCTGGTCAGCATGGTGTCGAGCGTGAACAGCGGCGCGTTCTGGTAGTCGGTGGCGCTGTTGCGCGTATAGAACTGCACGCCGGCCACCACGTTGATCTGCATGTCGTACTGCGGCAGGATCTTCGTGTACGCCACTTGCGGGATGAAAGTCCAGTTGTTCAGGCTCGGATTGGCCAGCGCATTGGGGTCGTACTTGCCGGTGGGCGCCCAGATGTTGAGGCTGAACGCAATGTGCTCGGTCTTGGAGAAGTGGTAGCCGGCGATGACGGGCGCGAAGTAGATGTCGAACAGGTTGGACGCCGTGTCCTGCCGGCTGCCTTGCAGGCGTCCCACCGCCACGGTGGCGTTCACCTGGGTCCAGACGTAGGGCAGCGTGAAGCTGGAAGCGAAGTTCCAGGCGCCGGTCTTGGTGTCCCAGACCTTCATGATGGTGGCCAGCGTGAACGCCACCTTGCCATCCACGCCGAGCGTGGTCTGGCCGCCGACCGGCACTTCGCGGCTGCCGCCGATGGAGCCGTTGAGGTAGATCTCGCCGATATTGACGGCGAGGATGGGCTCCGGCGCCACGATGCCGGCGTTGGGCGCGACGCTGGTGCCGCTGACCGGCCGCCCCAGCGCGCCTTCGGTGGCATGCGCGTGGGCCGCGCCGAGCAGCAGCGGGAGGGTCATGGCGAGTTGCCTGGTCAGTGTGGGGCGCATGGTTGTTTCACCTCGGACCGTGGGCTGGGAGAGCCGTGGCGCCGCGCCGGCGATGCACCGGCGGCGCGGCGGCGGCGGCCTGCAGGGCATTCTGCGCGGAATCGCGGCGCGCCTGAATTGAATGTTTTGCGCGGCCGCGACAAAAGTTTTCGCGGCCGGCGGCATCGGCATGGCGCGGCGCTAGCCGCCGGGATTCAGCGGCGGCAGCCGGCGCGCGCGGCCCGGCCGCGCCGGCGCGGGGGCCAGGGCCTTGCGCGCCTCGCCCAGGGACCGCGCCAGCGCGGTGTCCACCACCGGGTCCGGCGCGGCGCCGCCGTAGCGGGCCGCCAGCCACTGCCGGCCGGCCTGCGCGAAGACCGAGCGCGCGGCGGCGCGCGCCGCGCCCGCCAGCGTGGCCGGCTTGTCGGCCAGCGCCGGCACGCGGTCGAGCCAGGCATAGAGCCGGGCGGCCACCTCCGCCGGCGCCGGCGGCCGGCGCCGCAGCGCGCGCCGCAGCCGGGCAAAGGCCACCGGCTCCGATCCCTCCCGGGCCAGCCGCCGCTGCCGCCGCCGCGCCAGCCGGCGCGCGCGCCAGCGGCGCCAGCGCGGCAGCAGCAGCCACCCGGCGAATCCCAGCAACGCCGCCGCCACGAGGGCGCCCGCCAGTTGCCGCGCGCCGAGGCGGGAAATGCCGCCGGCCTGCGCCAGCGCGGGCTCGCCGGGAATGGCCACGGGCGGCCGGTAGTCCGGCTGCGCCGCGGCGCTGAACCGCAGCGGCGGCACGCTGGCGGTGCGCAGCCGGCCCGCGCGCACGTCCCACCATTGCACGCTGACGCCGGGCAGCGTGTAGTGCCCGGGGCGCTGCACCACGTAGGTCGCCGCGTCGATGCGGTGGCCGCCGATGAAGCCCTGCCGCTCGCGGCTGAGGTCTTCCACGCGCGGCGCCTTCGGATAGACGGCCAGCCCGCTCACCGGCCCGAACGCGGTCGGCGGCAGCAGCATGGCCTGCACGCCGTCGGCGCTGATCTCGATGGCGCGCGTGAAGGCGTCGCCCTGCCTGAGCGCGCCCAGGTCGCGGTCGAGCGTCTGGCGCACCTCCAGGCGTGTGGTGCCGACCGCATGCTCGGCGCCGGGCGGGCGCGGCACTTCCCTGACCGCCAGCGTGAGCGGCGGCGTGCTGACCTTGACCGCGCCGTCGACCTCGCCCACGTGCAGGGTCAGCTCCAGCGCCGGGATGGCCAGGCTGCCGCCGCCCTGCGGCGTGACGATGTAGGTGCGCGACACGCCGAACCAGCGCCGCCCGCCGATGTCCTCGCTCAGGTTGCCGGCGTCGTCGCCGGGCGGGCTGACGATGGCGCCGGGGATGTCGAGCACCGGATAGGCCGGCGCCTGCGTGAACCAGTTGGTGGTGAGCGCGTCCACCACCAGCCGGACGGGCTGGCCGGCGGCCACCGGCCCGGCCGGCTCCAGGTGCGCGCGCGCCATGCTGCCGGGCCCCTCGGCCAGCGCGGGCAGCGCGGCCAGCAGACAGGCCAGCAGCAGCGCGGCCAGCAGCGCGCGCCGGCTCACGGCGCCGCTCCGCGCGCGGCGGCAGCCGATGCCGGCGCGGATGCCGGTGCCGGCTGCCGCGCCTCGATCAGGAACTTCTGGCGCAGGAAATCGGCCGGCGAGACCTGCAGGTTGCGCATCCAGAGTTCGGCGTTCTGCCGCTGCAACTGGCTCATGTCGAGCTTGCCCTGCTTGCCGCCGTGGTCCTTGTCGTCGAATTCCACCTTGTCCGGCGGCAGGGCTGGCGCTTGCTCGCCATCGTCCTCGTCCTTCTTCTGCCGCGCCAGCAGGGCCGCCACCAGCGCGCGGTTGGCGCTGGCCTGGGCGAAGGCGGGGCGGCCCCGCAGCGCGTTGTCGTAGGCGGCCAGCGCGCGCGGATAGTCGCGCAGGCGCGCGTAGCAGTTGCCCATCATGAAGAAGGCGTCCGGCGTGTCGAGGCTGGCGAAGGCGGTCAGCGCGGCTGCGTAGTCCCCCGCGCGGTAGCTGGCCCAGCCGCGCCACATGGGGTCCTGGAAATGCGCCGCCGCGCCGGCGAAGTCGCCTTGCCCGAAACGGCGGCGGCCCTGCTGGTCCGGCGTGAGGAAGGCGTTGGCGACGGCCCCGGCCACGCGGCTTTCGGCGGCCTGCGCCGGGCGCGGCGGCGGCGCCAGCAGCCCGGCCAGCGCGGCCAGCCACAGCGGCAGCCAGCGCACCACCCAGCCGCGGCGGAACCACAGCACCGCCAGCACGGCGACGGGCACGACCAGCGGATAGCCCGCCTCCTTCCAGCGCACCTCGGCGTTCTTCTCCTGCGCGGCCTCCATGTTGCGCACCGCCCGGCGCTGCACCCAGCGCACATCGTCGTCGTCGAGCGTGAGGCTGGCCAGCGGGACATCGGCCTGCGACGAAAGCGCCTGGAGCGCGGCCAGGTCGAGCGTGCCCTGCACCGGCCTGCCCTGCTGGTCGGTGGCCACGCGGCCGTCGGACGTGCGCACCGGGCCGCCGCGCGCGGTGCCCGCCGCCAGCGCCAGCACCTGGACCCGGCTGGCGCGCGCATGGGCGGCGAAGGCCGGGATCTGCGCGCGCTCGAAGCCGTCGGTGACCAGCAGCACCGTGCCGGCGGCGCTTTCGCGCCCGAGCAGGCCGTCGGCCAGCGCCAGCGCGGCGGCGGCGTTCTTGCCGGCGGCCGGCATCATGCCGGTGTCGAGCGCGGCCAGGAACAGTTCCATGAAGGCGGGGTCGTCGGTGGGCGGCACCACCATGTGCGCGGTGCCGGCGTAGACCACCAGCCCGGTGCGCGCGCCGGCGCGCAGCGCCATCAGGTCGCGCACCTTCTGCTTGGCGCGCTCCAGCCGCGTGGGCGCCACGTCCACCGCGTCCATGCTGCGCGAGAGGTCGATGGCCACCACCAGCGGCGCCTTGTCCTCGGTAAACGGCGGCGGCTCGCGCTCCCAGGCCGGCCCGGCGGCGGCCAGGCCGGTCAGCGCCAGCGCCACGCAGGCGCCATGCACCGGGCGCAGGCGCCAGGCGCGGCCGTTGTCCACGATCAGGCGCGCGAGCAGGTGCGGGGCGATCACGCCCTGCCAGCGGCGGCGCGGATCGGAAAGCCGGTGCCAGGCGAAGGCGATGGCCGCCGCCGCGGGCACCAGCAGCAGCCATGCCGGGCGCAGGAAGTGGAAGGCGGCGAAGTCCATCAGCGCCCGCCTTCCCGCGCCGGCGCGGCGCCCTCGTCCACCAGCGGCTGCCGGCGCGGCCGCCGCGCCGCCGTGAGCAGCAGCATGGCCGCGTGGTACAGCAGCAGCACGATGCCGGCCGCGCCCAGCGGGTAGTAGAACAGCTCGCGCCTGGGCTGGTGCGACCGGCGCTTGACCTTGACCGGCGTGATGCGGTCCAGCGTGGCGTAGATCGCCTCCAGCCCAGCCAGGTCCTCGCCGCGGAAGCTCTGGCCGCCGGTGCGCGCCGCGATGGCCCGCAGCGCGTCCAGGTCCACCTTGTCCTCGCCGCTGGCATGGAGGTCGCCGATGCCGATGGTATGGATCACCAGCATGTTGTCCCGGGCCACCTGCGCGGCCTGCGCCGGCGGCACCTTGCTGGCGGTGTCGTTGCCGTCGGTCAGCAGGATCAGCACCTTCTCCTGCGCGGGGGACGCCTGCGTCATGCGCACCGCCACGCCGATGGCATCGCCGATGGCGGTCTGCGGCCCGGCCATGCCGATGCGGGTCTCGCCGAGCAGCGCCAGCACGCTGTCGTGGTCCATCGTCAGCGGCGCCTGCGGAAACGCGGCGGCGCCGAACACCACCAGGCCGATGCGGTCTTCCTTGCGGCGCGCGATAAAGTCCCGCACCACCTGCTTGACCGCCGTCAGGCGGTCCTCGCGGCTGCCGTCCGGCGCGGTGAAGTCGCGCGCCTCCATCGACTGCGAGAGGTCGATGGCCAGCATCAGGTCGCGCGCGGGCTCGGTACGCTCGACCGGCGGCTCCACCCACGCCGGCCGGGCCAGCGCGGCCACCAGCAGCGCCCAGCACAGCGGCGCCAGCAGCCGCTGCGCCCAGTTGGCGCGCATCACCACCGCGCCGGGCGCGGGGCGCTGGCCGCTGCGTTCGGCCATTTCCTCGAAGAACGGCACGCGCACCGCCGGCATGGTTTCGCGGTAGGCCGGCAGCAGCAGCCACGCCAGCAGCGGCAACGGCAACAGGAAAGCCATCCAGGGATATTCAAAGGCGAGCATGATGCTGTCCGATCCAGTCGCGCAGCAGCGCCACCAGCGCCGCCACCTCGGCCGGCGCCGGCTCGCCGCTGCCGTAGGCCAGCGCCGGCAGCAGGCGTCCGGGCCCGCTGGTGAAGCTGCCCGGCCGCCAGGTGCCGTCCAGCCAGGCCAGCCACGCCTGCGCCGACAGGCTGGCCACCTGCGCGCGCGGCGCGAAGGCCAGCGCCACGCGCTTGACCAGCGCGGGCAGCGCCGCCAGCGCGCCGGCGCGGCCGCGCTCGTCGGCCAGCGCGGCCTCGATGCGCGCGAGCGCGGCCAGCGCCTCGCGCCGGTAGCGGCCGGCCTGGCGGCGGCGGTATGCGCGCCACGCCAGCAGCGCCAGCACGGCCAGCAGCAACGCGGCGAGCACGGCCCAGCCCCAGGTCTGCGGCAGCCACGAGACCGGCTCCGGCAGCGGAATCTCCTGCAGGCCGGACAGCGATGGCGCGTCCGCGGGCACGGCGCCGGCGGTGGCGTGGATCAGGTCGGCCATGGCGGTGCGCTCACTGCCGCCGCGGCGCCTTGCCGCGCGGCGCCAGGCGGCCGAGCAGGCGGCGCAGCTGGGCCGGCGCCTCGCCCTCGGTGTCGAGCGCCATCATCGGCACGCCGCTGCGCTTGAGCAGCGCGGCGACGTCGTGCAGGCGGCCGGCGAAGAAGGATTCGATGGGCTCGCGCACGGTCCTGGCGCCCATGTCCAGTTCCACCTGCAGCTCGCCCTCGGTCACCACCATGCGCCCGCCGTGCTGCGGCACGGCCTGGAACATCGGGTCGAACACCAGCGCGGCGATCACGCTGTTGTGGCTGGCAAGCTGGCGCAGCAGGTCCTGCGTGCGCTGCCCGGCCCCGGCGAAATCGCTCACCACGCACACCAGGTGGTCGTGGCCGGCCACCTGCAGCGCGCGCTCCAGCGCGCGGTCGAGCTGGCCGTAGCCGGGCCGCGCCTCGCTCGCGGCATGCAGCGCCTGGTTCATGCCGGCCACCGCGCCGAGCACCGCCTGCACGCGCGCGCGGCTGCGCAGCGGGCGCACCAGCCGGGTCTCGCCGTCGTTGAAGACCACCGCGCCCACGCGGTCGCCGGCCTGCAGCGCCATCCACGCGCACAGCGCGGCGAACTCCGCCGCCAGCACCGACTTCATGGCGCGGCGCGAGCCGAAGAACATGGGCATGCGCTGGTCCACCACCAGCAGCACCGGCAGGTCGCGCTCCTCGGTATAGGCCCGCACCAGCGCGCGCCCGGCGCGCAGCGAGGCGCGCCAGTCCAGGTGGCGGATGTCGTCGCCCTGGCGGTAGCCGCGCAGCTCCTCGAAGTTCAGCCCGCGCCCGCGGATGCGCGAGCCGTGCTTGCCGGCCAGCACGCTGGCGTGCGGCTGGCGCATGGTGAAGCCGAGGCCGCGCACGGCATGCTCCAGCCGCGCGAGGTGCGCCACGTCCACCCACACCGTGCCGATCTCCGCCGCCGTGGGCGCTGCCTGTATCGCCACGCTCGTCCTCCTTTTGCGATGCGCGCGGCGCCTAGGCCGGCACGGCCACGCTTTCCACCAGCTTGCGCAGCACCGTGTCGGCATCCACGCCGTCGGCGTTGGCGTCGTAGGAAAGAATGAGGCGGTGGCGCAGCGTGGGCAGCGCCATCGCGCGCACGTCGTCGGGCGTGACGTGGTCGCGGCCTTCGAGCCACGCATGCGCGCGCGCGGCGCGGTCCAGCGCGATGCCGCCGCGCGGGCTGGCGCCCAGCGCGATCCACCTGGCCAGCGCCTCGTCGTAGCGGGCCGGCGCGCGGCTGGCGTTGACGAGGTCGACGATGTAGCGGTCGATGGCGTCGGCCACGTGGATGGCGCCGATCTCCGCGCGCGCGGCGAAGATCTCCGACTGCGGCACGCGCTGCGCCGAAGCGTGGGCCGGCCCGGTGCCGCCGCGCTCCTCGCCGCGCTCCTCGCCGCGCACCAGGCGCAGCACTTCGCATTCGTCCCCGGCCGCCGGATAGGTGATCAGCACCTTCATCAGGAAGCGGTCCATCTGCGCCTCGGGCAGCGGATAGGTGCCCTCCTGCTCGATCGGGTTCTGCGTGGCCAGCACCATGAACAGCGGCGGCATGGGATGGGTGGTGCCGCCCACCGAGACCTGCCGCTCTTCCATCGCTTCGAGCAGGGCGGACTGCACCTTGGCCGGCGCGCGGTTGATCTCGTCGGCCAGCACCAGGTTGCCGAACACCGGGCCGGGCTGGAAGCGGAAGCTGTTGCGCCCGCCCTCCTGGTAGAGCACGTCGGCGCCGGTGATGTCGGCCGGCAGCAGGTCGGGGGTGAACTGGATGCGGCGCATCTGCGCGTCCAGGCTGGCGGCCACGCTCTTGACCATGCGCGTCTTGGCCAGCCCGGGCACGCTCTCCAGCAGCAGGTGGCCGTTGGCCAGCAGGCCGATCACGATCTGGCGGATCACCTCGCCCTGGCCCTTGATGGCCTCCTCCACGTGGCGCTGCAGCGCTGCCATTGCGTCTCGTGCACTCATCTGGCGGTCTCTTGTCGGTGCGGGCGCGAAGGCATGCGCGCTCCGTGCCCGGTTGGGCAGTGGGGTCCAGCATGGCACAGGGCGGGAGGCGCGCTCCATTGAAACTTTTCGGCCGCGATATGTCCTTTTTGGGGCCGATCTGAAAGTTTTCGCGTGGCGACGCAAGCGCACGGGAATGGCCTAAGGTATCCGCATGCGCACAGGTGGCGCGGGCGGTACTCCCGCACGGCGCGCTCACCGGCCATGCCGGTTTGCCTTTTGCCATGCGGGTGGACTACCTTGGCGGCAGGGCTGCCGGCGGGCCCTGCCCGGGAGGGAGTCAAGATGCATCGATTTCGACATGTCGTGGCCTGCTGGCTCGGCCTGATGATGCTGGCCGCGGCCTGCGACGCCGCCGCGCAGGCCACGCTGGGCAAGGCCCAGCTCGACCAGCTCACCGCGCCGGTGGCGCTCTATCCCGATGCGCTGCTGTCGCAGGTGCTGATGGCCGCCACCTACCCGGCCGACGTGGCCGCCGCGGCGCAATGGTCCAAGGCCAACCCCAGCCTGTCCGGCGACGCCGCCACCAGGGCGGTCGCCGGCGAGCCCTGGGACCCCAGCGTGCAGTCGCTGGCCGCGTTTCCGTCCGTGCTGGACATGATGGGCCGCCAGCCCAAGTGGGTGGAGTCGGTCGGCGACGCCTTCCTGGCCCAGCCCGATGGCGTAATGGATTCCGTGCAGCGCCTGCGCGCCCAGGCACAGAAGGCCGGCTCGCTCAAGACCACCGAGCAGCAGAAGGTGGTGACCCAGCCCGGCAGCGGCGGCACCACCGTGATCCAGATCGAGCCGGCCAGCCCGCAGGTGGTCTACGTGCCCGCCTACAACCCCACCGTGGTGTACGGCACCTGGCCCTATCCCGCCTATCCGCCGGCCTACTACCCGCCGCCGCCCGGCTCGGCCTTCGCCACCGCCGTGGTGGCCGGCATCGGCTTCGGGCTGGGCGTGGCCGCCGTCAACTCGATCTGGGGCGGCTTCAACTGGAACACGCATGACGTCAACATCAACGTCAACCGCTACAACAACATCAACGTGAACAACCGCCTCAACGCCAGCCAGAACAACGTGAACTGGCAGCACAACCCGGCCAACCGCGGCAACGTGCCGTACAACAACGCCAACGTGCGCAACCGCTACGACCAGCAGCGCCAGGCCGGGCTGGCCGGCCGGCCGCAGGGCGGGCAGCCCGGCGCGCGCATCGGGGGCGCCGGCGGCACGCAGGCGGCCGGCTCCCGCGAGGCCGCGCGCGACCGCGCCGCGCAGTCGTTCCAGAGCCGCACCGGCGAATCCATCCCCGGGCACGGCGGCGCCGGCGAGCGCAACCGCCCCGGCGGCGAGCGGCCGGGCGCGGCCGGCGGCGGCCAGCAGCGCCAGCTCAGCGGCGCCGAGCGCCAGCGCACCGACCAGAACGAAGCGCGCAACCGCGCGCGCGACGCCAACCGCGACAGCGCCCTGCGCGACGCCGGCAACGGCGACCGCCTGCGCCAGCAGAACCAGCGCGCGGCCCAGGCCGGGCAAGGCTTCGGCGCACAGCAGCGCCTGGGCAATCCCGGCGGCGGCGCGCGGCCGGGCGCGGGGGCCATCGGCGGCGGTGGCGGCGGACGTCTTGGCCACGGCCGGAGGTAACCACAATGCATGCGACCCTGCTCAAGCTGGCCCGCGCGCTGCGCAACCGTGCCGCGACGGCGGCCCTGGCGGCCCTGCTGTGCGCGGCGGCCTTCGCCGCCAGCGGCCCGGCGCTGGCGCAGCGCGCCTACCCTACGCCGGAAGCGGCCGCCGAGGCGATGGGCGACGCCATCGCCAGCAGCGACCGCGCCGCGCTGGCCCAGGTGCTGGGCGCCGGCTACCCGGCGCTGCTGCCCGAGGGCGGCGTGCACCAGGACGACATCTACGCCTTCCTCGCGGCCTGGGCCCGGCACCACGCCATCCAGCCGCAGGGCGCCGACCGCGCCGTGGTGGCGGTGGGCGACAGCGGCTGGACCTTCCCGGTGCCGCTCGCCAGGACACCGGCGGGCTGGAAGTTCGACCTCGCCGCAGGCCGCAAGGAGGTGCATGCGCGCCGCATCGGCCGCAACGAACTGGCCACGCTGGACACGCTGCGGCAACTGGCCGAAGCGCAGCAGCGCTACGCGCAGCAGGTCGGCGGCGGCCGCTATGCCACGCGCCTGGTGAGCAGCGCCGGCAAGACCGACGGCCTCTACTGGCCCGCCGTCAGCGCAGGCGATCCGAGCCCGCTCGGCCCCGATGCGCTGGCGATGGGCCCGGACACCCCGCCCGAGGCCGCCTTCTACGGTTATCATTACCGGGTGTTGCCGCCCGGCAGCGGCGGCGATGCGACGTTCCGCTTCATCGCGTGGCCGGCGCGGTATGGCCAGAGCGGCGTGCACACCTTCGTGATGGGCAGCGACCGCGTGGCCTACCAGCGCGACCTGGGCCCGGCCACCGCGGCGCGCGCCGCGGCGCTGCGCACGTTCGCGCCGGGCGAGGGCTGGGCCCGCGTGGAGAACCCGTAGCCCGCGGCCGACGCATCCATCCACTTTTATCCGAGGACCGTATTCATGACACCGCGCCAGTCGTTCCAAGCCTCGCTGGCATGCGCCGCCGTACTGGCGCTGGCCCCGGCCACGCCCGCGCTCGCTTACTTCGACACCTTCATCAATTCCACGGTGATCGGCAAGATGAACCAGCAGGAATCCGCCTCGCTGGCCAAGCGCGTGCGCGAAGTGCTCGACACCGGCGCCGACGGCGCCACCGCGCAATGGAACTACCCCGCCACCAAGGGCCGCCGCGCCATCGACGGCACGCTCACGCCGGTGCGCAGCAAGACCGACCAGGGCCAGTCCTGCCGCCAGCTGCGCACCCAGCTCAAGCGCGACGGCCTGGAAGACAACTGGACCGGCTGGTTCTGCAAGCAGAGCGACGGCCGCTGGAAGTCGCGCAAGGTGAGCAACGAATAGGCGCCGCGCGCGGCCAGGCAGGCGGCAACCATGCGGCCGGCGAGGCCGCGAAGGAGATCCCATGCCCAACATGCAAGCAGCGGTATTCCTCGGGCCGAACCGCATCGCGCTCCAGGAAAAGCCCATCCCCGACGTCGGCCCGTCCGACGCGCTGGTGCGCATCACCACCACCACCATCTGCGGCACCGACGTCCACATCCTCAAGGGCGAGTACCCGGTGGCGCAGGGCCTCACCATCGGCCACGAGCCGGTCGGCATCATCGAGAAGCTCGGCAAGAACGTCACCGGCTACCGCGAGGGCCAGCGCGTGATCGCCGGCGCGATCTGCCCGAGCTTCCATTCCTACGCGTGCCAGGACGGCTGCGCCTCGCAGGACGGCCAGGGCCACGGGCACGGCTACAAGCCGATGGGCGGCTGGCGCTTCGGCAACACCATCGACGGCACCCAGGCCGAGTACGTGCTGGTGCCGGACGCGCAGGCCAACCTCGCGCCGATCCCCGATGCGCTCACCGACGAGCAGGTGCTGATGTGCCCGGACATCATGTCCACCGGCTTTGCCGGCGCGGAGAACGCCAACATCAAGATCGGCGACATGGTGGCGGTGTTCGCGCAGGGGCCGATCGGCCTGTGCGCCACGGCGGGCGCGCGGCTGCGCGGCGCCGGCCTGATCATCGCCATCGACGGCATCGACGAGCGCCTGGAGATCGCGCGCCGCATGGGCGCCGACGCCACCGTCAATTTCCGCAAGGTGGACGTGGTGGACGAAGTGCGGCGCATCACCGGCGGGCGCGGCGTGGATGCCGCCATCGAAGCGCTCGGCACGCAGGGCACGTTCGAATCCGCGCTGCGCGTGCTCAAGCCCGGCGGCACGCTGTCGAGCCTGGGCGTGTACTCCAGCGACCTGCGCATCCCGCTCGATGCCTTCCATGCCGGCCTCGGCGACAACCGCATCATCACCTCGCTGTGCCCCGGCGGCAAGGAACGCATGCGCAGGCTGATGCGCATCATCGAGTCGGACCGGCTCGACCTCGGGCCGCTGGTCACCCACCGCTACAAGCTCGGCCAGATCGAGCAGGCGTATGAGCTGTTCGCCAACCAGCGCGACGGCGTGCTCAAGGTGGCGATCACGCCCTGACCGGCATGCCCGGCGGCCGCGCGGGCGCAGGAAACAAGGCAAACGCCCGCCGCGCCGGCCGGCATGCGCCTACTTGCCGAAGGTCATGTTCAGCCCCGCGAATACCGTCCATTGCGGCTGGCCCGCGCCTTTGTGCGCCACCGAGTACTGCGGCTCGATGAAGGCGTTGAAGATGGTCTTGCCCTCTTTCCACACCTTGCCGGCGCCGAGGCCGAGCGGGATGTAGTAGTCGTTGCTCCGCAGGTTGAAGGTCCACACCCCGGTGGAGCGCGCGTACCAGCCGCCCGGGAAGTTGAAGATGCCGAAGGGCTGGAAGGTCAGCGACTGCACGGTGGGCCGGTCGCTCTGGCCGGCAAAGGAGTGCTGCCACTGCACCAGCGCGCCGAGCAGCCGCGCCGGGGTCGGGTCCACCACCACGGCCGCCAGCCCGGCCTGCCACTTGCCGGTGCCCAGCTCGCGCGAAGTGGCGGTCGGCATGGTCAGCAGCGGCCCCACGCCGATCTGCGTGCCGTGCTCCCTGAGCAGGAAGATGTCGAAGATATTGACGTCGCCCAGGCCGGTGGCGTAGCTGCCGTCGGCCTGCGGGCGCGTGCTCAGCGGCACCGTGGCGCGCAGGATCTGCGGCACGCCCACCAGCTCGCCGGGCAATACCGGCAGCGTGCCGCGCAGCAGGAAATCGTTGCTGTGCGCGTTGCTGTCGTAGAGGCGCGGCGAATAGTAGTTCTGCAGGTTGAGCGACGGCGCGGGGTTGAGCGGGTTGTTGCTCTTGTTGGCATCTTCCGCCGCGGATTGCGCGTGCAGCGCGGGCGCGGCGCCGAGCGCGAGGGCCAGCGCGGCTGCCTGCCTGAGTCGATGTGCCCTGGTCGTCATCGGCGTCCTCCAGAGGATCGTGGGCCGTGGCCCCTCGCGGGCCCAGGCGCTACCGGATGCTGCCATGGCGCGCGGCCGGACGATATTGAGTCCTTTGGGGCCTCGATCTGAAAGTTTTCGCGCGGACGCGCCGCGCGGCGCGGCGGGGGTAAGGTAGCCGGTGCGCGGCGGAGGAGCCGCGGCAGGCCCGCGCCTGCCGTCCGGCGGCTGCCTCAGCCATCCTGCCGCCAGGGAGCCACCTCATGCCATCTTCCTCGTCCATGCCCTCGCCGCGCGCCGCATGCCTGCGGATGCTGCTGATCGCCGCCTGCCTGGCGCCCGGCATGCCGCCGCTCCATGCCGCCAGCCCGCCGCGCGCCGCGCCCCCGCTGACCTGGCCGCGCAACTTCGACGCGGCCAGCCAGCATATCGAGATCTACCAGCCGCAAGTCGAACAATGGGACGGCGATCTCCTCTCCGGCCGCGCCGCCGTGGCGGTGGGCGCCAGGGACGGCACCCCGACCTATGGCGTGGTGCGCTTCTCGGCCCGCGCCGATATCGACAAGGCTTCCGGCCTGGTGCAGATGCGCGCGATCCGCATCGACAGCGTGGACGTGCCGACCAATCCCGGCGCCGCCGACCAGGTACGCCAGGCGCTGGTGGCGCGCCTGCCGCCGGCCGGGCTGACGGTACCGCTCGACGAGCTGCAGGCCAGCTACGCGGCCTCGCAGGAGATCGCCAGGGCCAACGGCGTGGCGGTGAAGAACGACGCGCCGCGCATCGTGTTCGCCTCGGCGCCCACGCTGCTGGTGCTGATCGACGGCGAGCCGGCCTGGCGCGAAGCCGGCGGCACGCGCTACCAGCACGCGCTCAACACCCGCGCGCTGCTGCTGCGCGACAGCGCCGGCCAGCTCTACTTGCAGGCGGCCGGCTACTGGTACGGCGCGGCCGCGCTCGCCGGCCCGTGGCAGGTAATGGCCAGCCCGCCGCAGGCGCTGCTGGCCGCCGCGGGCAAGGCCCAGGCCGGCGCCAGGGCCGACCCGATGCTGCCGGCCGACGGCAAGCGCCCCGCCGCGCCGCCCGCCATCCTGGTGGCCACCGCGCCCACCGAGCTGATCGTCACGGACGGCGCGCCCGCCTTGACGCCGGTGGCCGGCGTCAGCCTGCTTACCGTGAGCAATACCGACCGCGCGGTGTTCGTCGATCCCGCCAGCAACCGCTACTACGTGCTGGTCTCGGGGCGCTGGTTCGCCGCGCCGGGCATGGACGGCCCGTGGCGGTTCGTGCCGGGCAGCGAGCTGCCGGCGGACTTCGCGCGCATCTCGCCGCAGGATCCCAAGGCCAATGTGCTGGTCTCGGTGCCGGGCACGCCGCAGGCGCGCGAGGCGAGCATCGCCGCCACCATCCCGCAGACCGCCTCGGTATCGCGCGCCAAGGCCTCGCTGACGGTGGCCTTCGACGGCTCGCCGCGCTTCGCGCCGATCGAGGGCACCACGCTCAACTACGCGGTCAACTCGGCCACGCCGGTGATCCAGACCGACGGCGAGCATTTCTACGCGGTGGCCAACGGCGTGTGGTTCACCGCCGCGGGCCCCACCGGCCCGTGGCGGGTCGCCACCGAGGTGCCGGGTGCGATCTACACCATCCCGGCCAGCTCGCCGCTGCACTACGTCACCTATGTGCGCATCTATTCCGTCGCGCCCGACACCGTGGTGGTCGGCTACACACCCGGCTACATGGGCGTGGTGATCGGCGCCGACGGCACCGTGGTGTACGGCACCGGCTACGCCTACCCGGCCTACGTGGGCAACGTCTACTACGGCTATCCGCCCACCTACGGCTACGGCGCCGGCTTTGCCCTGGGCGCGGCCGAGGGCTTCGCCTTCGGTTTCGCGGCGGGCGCCTTCTGGGGCGCGGCGTCGCCCTACTGGGGGCCGTACTGGTGGGGTGGCGGCTACAACTGGAACTACGTCAACGTCAACCGGGCCAACTTCTACGGCCGCTGGGGACAAGGCACCGTCACGCACGCTTCCGGCTGGAACGCCTGGACCGGCACGCAATGGCGCGGCACCGCCGGCGCCGGCTACAACCCCGCCACCGGAGCGCGCTTCCAGGGCAGCGCCGGCGCCGCCTTCAACCCGTACAGCGGCAACGCCGCGGCGGGGCGCCAGGGCGCGTTCCACGACCCGTCGACGGGCAGCGCAGGCGCTGGGCGCGGCGGCATCGCCGGCAACGAATACACCGGCAACTACGCGGGCGGGCGGCAAGTGGCCGGCTACAACGCCCAGACCGGGCGTGCCGGCGCCGCCGAGTTCGGCGTGGCCGGCAATACCCAGACCGGCCAGCGCGAAGCCGGCAGCAAGGGCTTCGTGGTCAACCGGGGCCAGGGCAACGGCGTGGCCTGGAACAACGGCGACGTGTACGCCGGGCACGACGGCAACATCTACCAGCACACGCAGGACGGCGGGTGGCAGAAACACACCGGCGGCGGCTGGGAACCCGTGCAGCCCGGCGCCAACGTCGGCGGGCAGCTAGAGCAGCAGCGCCAGGCGCGCGACGTGGGACAGCAGCGGTTCGGGCAGACCGCCCACCAGTGGGGCGGCGGCGACTTCGGCGGGCGCGGGGGCGGCCGGCGCTTGGGGGGTGGCTTTCGGGGCTTTCATCGGTAGTGCGCTGGGGCGTGCATGCGAGGCATGGCATGCGACCGGCTGCAGAAAGCGGCCGCTTCGCCCGGCACGGCCTTTGAGCAATCCCGATCCGAGATATGGTTGACGCGAGCGTTTCTGCCCGCTATGGGAGTCTGGCCCTTATCCAGTCCCAGCGCGTGGGCGGCAACAGCACATGCCCCTTTCCGTCGGGGTCGCCCAGGTCATATATCACGCGGTCGTCGGCCCAGATTATTTTTGGATCGAGGTGGATGTAGGTTCTCTCTGCCAGCAACTCCCCATTCTTACTATAAAGTCGAAACATCATTGAATTATCGAACGACAAAAAACACATCTCGCCGACATAAAGGTCACTACCGCGAATCCGCTCGCACTCATGTGCCCCCTTCCGATTCGCAACATCCAGACCATAGAAAATTACCGTGGAAATAATTGAAATAAAAATCAAGAGCTTGAACACCCGTCTCCCAACGCGCCTTCCGCCCCCTCTCTCTCGCACGCCCATATCAGCGTTCACAGGTTGAAATCCATCACCCACGGATCACGAAATCTCAGTATTCGCCGATCTGAATAAATGATCAGATCCCCTCCTTGCCTATGCTTTAATTGCCAAGCCCTGTAATCTTTATTCCTCACGGGATAGTAAACCATGTCCGAAGAAACCATCCCCCACCGCGCCACCGGCGACATGAGCCAATCGGCCTTACTCACCTCGCCAACCACAGTATCGAAAGGGATGATGATGAACCCCGTCTTGTTCCAATGCCCCAAATATTGAGTTCCGTTAGGAATGACACCGACTGTCTTATCCGAACGGTCGTGGAACGTAAAAACGTCCTTCATGTATATAGATATGCTCATTATTATCAAGCGCACCCGCGCAGGGCCAATCTTTTTATAATAGAATCCATCAAGTGCAGCATACAGTGAAAAAGCCCCGAGAGCTCCATACAGATCATCCATCAGCACGCCATTGGGCAGAACGGCCCCTCTTATAAACATCAAGAATTTATCTTTATTCTCGGCGTCGACACGATTCAACTGGAATTGAAATTCCCGGTGATATCCACCAAAATCACCACCGCAAATCTCCCACGCATCAAAATAGTATGGCGATGGCTCATATCGCGCCAATATCCCTTTTATTGCCTTTTTTGAATCCTGGCTGAATATTATTTTCCCAACCAGCTCATCATATTTATTCCTGGCACGCGAAAAACTTAATATCCACTCCATCGTAAACATGGTTGTATCAATCATGCTGGCAGGGAATGGCTCGCCGCCTTGATTGATCCCTTTTGTCGCACCCAAATCAGTATTGGCGTAATTCAACTCCCCGGAAAACCACTTGCGCATGACCTTGGCCGACATGGGCCAGCCAATGCGATCCATGGCAATAGGAATATCCTGAAGGTCGAACGGCTTGACGCGTGGTTTTCTAACCTTTGGTTTCGCGGGCGCCGGAGGCGGCGCTGACTCCGGCGGCTCGTTCATCCAGTCCCGCAGTCTTTCCGCCAGTGATTTCGGGGGAGGCTTTGGCGCCTCCGGTTTCGGCGGCGCTGGAGGCGGCGGCTGGTCTCGCAAGGGAGGGGGTGCGCGATCCGTGGAAACGTAGAACTCGGCCGCGTCTTCGATGGTGCAGCCTTGCCGCTCGCGCCGAAGGGCCCATGAGGCCGGCCTGAAAAGCCGTTGCTCAAAAAATGCTATCCGCTTGTCCGATTTCTCCATGCGCATTCTCGCCACCGGCATTAAACCAACAGCAAGAATTAACACAAAGCGAATATTTATTCCCTCGGATTGATCTGACTTACTGCAACAAATATAGACAAGCGACATTAAGCCGTACGTAATACGGCACGTGGACCAGGAATATAGCCTTGGGAATTCCGGCTGCGGATCAGAATGATCGCAGACAGTGTTCGGCGCTACGCCGAAAGCGCGGCGGCCAGCATCGGGAACCCGGCACCTGACGCCTCGCGGACGATGCCTGGCATGCACTTCGCCGCATGGGCCCGACGCGCACTAGTGGCGCGTGCGCGGCGCGTCCGGGTCTGGCATGAGGCGCTCGCGCTCGCGCCGTTCGCGCTTGCGGGCGATCTCCTTGCTGACGTCCTGCTCGAGCTGGCGTATTTCGGCCACGCGGGCGTCGAGCGCGTTGGGAAAAATATCGTGGAACAGGTTGATCTTGAGGGTGAAGGACATGATGTGCGTCTCTTGGCATGGCAAGTCGTGACTGGGACGCACACGCCGCTTCGCGCCTGCCTGCCGCGCTCTCGTCACCGGTGGCCCCTCTGTTTTCCAGTATGGTGCATGGCGCGCGGCTTTTCCTTTGCCGTTTTCTATCGCGGCGATAGCGGATGGGCCTGGCAATCGGTGAGCGCGTATTCCGGAAACGCGGGAGGGCGCGCGGCGACGGCGGATGCTCATGGGGACGCCACGCCGCGCGGAGAAAGGGGTGCTGCCAGCGAGGCCGGCCCGGCAGCGCCCTTGCCCGTCAGGCCACCGCGAGCGGCTTCGGCAGGCGGATCATGACGAACTCGTTGGCGTCGACGCCCGAGGGCACGCGCGAGGGCGAGCCGCCCGGGTAGTTGTTGTCATTGACCAGCAGCAGCGTGCGCGAGTCCACGATGGCGACCGCTTCGATGCATTCCATCGGGTAGGCGAACACGCCTTCGATGGTGTCGCTGCCGCCCAGCTTCTTCGGGTCGAGCAGTTGCATCAGGTCGGCCACTTCTTCCTTGGCCAGGAAGCCGTCGGCGTCGGTGCGGTCGAGGCTGATCTTGAAGATGCGCTTGAAGCGGGCCGCATTGCGCCAGGTGTTCGACGCGGCGAACTTGCCGGTGCGCACGTCGCCCGCGCCGCTGTCCTTTTCCACCACCAGGAACTCGCGGTCGTTGATGGCGACCATGTCGTTGACCGAGTAGTACTCGGTTTCCAGGTTGCCGTCGCCGTTGATGCGCTGGCCGCTGCCGACGCGGTAGCGGTAGCTGGTCTCGAAGTTGAGCGTGGCCAGGTTGAAGACGTTGATGATGCGGCTGCGCAGGTCGTCGCCGTTCACCTCCTTTTCGTACATGCCGTACAGGCGCGTGCGGCTGGCGTTGATGGCCAGGCTTTCGATGCCGCCCGAGCCGCCCAGGTTGGCCTGCGCGGTCGTGCCGCTGTTGATCAGGTACGGATTGTTGGCGGTCTGCACCAGCGGGTTGGCGCCGAGCCGGCGCAGGTTGGGCATCTGCACTTCGCGCGCGAGCAGCCTGCCCTGCTTGTCGAACTTGAGCAGGAAGGGGCCGAATTCGTCGCCGAGCCACAGGTTGCCGTCGGCGTCGAGCTGCATCGATTCGGGATCGATGTCATAGCCGGTGAGCAGGCGGCCGTTGATGATCGCGCTGTCCACCGGAATGGTCTGGCCGGCCGGCGAGACCGAGGTGCCCGGGTAGTTGGCCATGTCGGCCACGATCGGGTAGCCGATGCGGCGGTTGGGGTCGCTCAGGCGGATGTAGCTTTCCGGCGTGAACGCGGCCAGCGGCGCGCCGGTCTGGAAATGGACCGGGACCACCTTGCCGGCGGCCCAGTCGAACGACACCGCGTAGATGTGCAGCAGCGCGTCGGGCGAGGCGCCGCGGCCGCCGAAGCCGTTGTCCTGCAGGGCGTAGAACGTGCCGGCCTTGGGGCCCGGGATGATGGCCGAGAAGCCTTGCATGGGCTGCCTGGCGTTGAACGGCAGCGTGTAGCGGTACACGCCGGTGGCGCGGTCGTAGTCGCCGCCCGAGATGAACTGGCCGCTGGTGGGGCCGGCCACGAAGCTGTCGGCGGGCAGCACGGCGCGGCCCAGCAGCGTGGGGGCCTGCACTTCCGCCTCCGGCGTGGCCGCGGGCGGGGTGGTGGCCGGCGGCACCGGGGCGTTGCCGGAGGCCGGCGGCGTGTCGTCGTCGCCGCCGCAGGCGGCCAGCATGGAGGTGGACACGCCCAGCATGGCGAGCGTGGTGGCGCCCAGGCCGCCGCGCAGCAATTGGCGGCGCGTGGTGTCGGGCAGTTCTTGTTCGCGTGATTGGCTCATGGGGTCAACGATAGGAATCGGGAGTCGGAAGGACGCGGCAAGCCGGCCCGCCCGCGCGGGCGGGCCGGTCCTGCGCGCCACTCAAAACATCAGTTCAGGACATCACCTCGGGACATCGGCTCGCGGCCTCAGAACAGCGACGGCTCGGTGCTGAGGTCGGTGAGCTTGTTGGCCTTCAGGTCGATGACGAAGTGCTTGGTCGGCGCGCCCTTGGCGAGCTTGAGCAGGATGGCCATCAGCGGCTTGAAGCGGGCCTGGAACAGCGCCCCCGCGGTGTTGCTGTCCTTGACCTGGTCGCCGGTCATGGCGAGCGTGGCCGAGGTGCCCTGCAGGGCCTGGGCCAGCAGCTTGTACTGGCGGGCCCGGGCTTCGGGGATGTCCGAGAACGCGAGGTCGCCGGCATTGGCCAGGCGCACGAAGTCGCCGGCCAGGTCGATCGCCTTCCAGTCGTTGAAGTCTTCCAGGCGCATGCCGTTGGCCTGGGCCAGCGCGCGGGCGCGGGCCTCGGCCGCGGCGTAGTCGGTGGCGTAGGCCGGATTGGCCGCGTTGGGGCCGCCGCCGTCGGCCAAACAAGCGAAGAAGGCGTTGGAGAGCAGGCCGTGGGTGCCGGTGTTGGCCAGTTCCTTGAGCGTGACATTGGTCTGCAGTTGCGACAGCACCAGCAAGTCGGAGCCGAACAGCGGGCTCTTGACCAGCTCGCGCATTTCGCAGCGCCAGTCGTCCTTGAGCAGGCGCAGGCGCACCAGTTCGGCCATGTAGCGCGAGCTGAAATCGGCGTAGTTCTTGGCGTCGAGGATGGAGGCGTTCCACAGTTCGCCGCCGCCCGGGATCATGAAGCCGTAGTTGGTGAAGTACTTGTGCTCATCGCGGTAGTGCTCGAACAGCTCGTCGAAGCGCGGCACGTTGTCGATGCGCACGGTCTGCACCTCGAGCTTGTCGTCGGCCTGGATCGCCATCAGCTTGTAGGCCGGCACGTAGGCCGCCATCGACGGCGCCTGGATGTTGAACAGCGCGCGGCCGCCGTCGTAGTTGCGGATGGCGGTGTCGTTGAAGTGCATGTGGCCGCCCACGTGCACCTGCAGGCCGGTCTCGGCCAGCGCCTTGGTCACGTCCTCGGCGGGACGGCGCACCATCTGCATCTTGCCCGCGCCGAGCAGCGCGATGATGTCGTCGGAGGCGCCGTTGAAGAACTCGCTCATCGGGAAATGGCTGAACGCCACCACCTGCTTGCCGGCCGCCTTGCCGCGCGCCACCACGTCCTTGAGCCAGGCGATCACGTGCTGCTTGTGCGTCAGCATGGCGTTGTAGCCGGCGTCGCCCGAGCCATTGAAATCGGCGGCCGTGTTGCCGGCGCCGGTGGGGATGTAGACGTTGGCGTCGATGCCGACCAGCCACACGCCGTCCACCGGCTCGACCAGGTAGGTGGTGTCCGGCACCGTCTTGCACAGCGTGTAGCCGGTCTTCTTGTACGGGCCGCCGGTGCCTTCCTTGCAGATCTCGTACTGGCGGTTGGCCCAGGCGGCCTGGTCCTTGGCGGCCTGGAAGGAATAGGTCTTGGTGTCGTACGTGCTGTACGGCGTCTCGAAGTAGCGGAACTTGGCCTTGGGCATGAAGCCGTGCTGCTCGAGCGCCGCGGTCACGCCGGCGTAGCCGAGTTCCTGTACTTCCTCGGTGCAATAGGAGAAGCCTTGCTTCGACCAGTTGCCGGCGTAGGCATTGGAGCAGTCGCCGTTGCCGCCGCGGCTGAAGATGGGCTGCGGGAAGCCGACTTCGCCGTTGTTGGGGTCGACGCCGAGGTAGTCGCTCTTGCCGCCGGCGCGGGCGAACGGCTTGTTCGGATCGTGGTTGCCCGGGGCGGCGAAGAACTCGATGCCGTACTTCTCGGCGTACTCGTCCAGCACTTTCTTCAGGCCGCGCATGTGCACGGGCTGGCCGTCGTCGGAAAAGTCGCCCGGCAGCGCGATCAGCTTGACGCCGCGCGCCACCGCATCGTCCAGCGCGGCGATGAAGGCGAAGTAGTTCTCGTTGAACAGGCGGGTGGAAGTCATCTGCGCCTGCATCAGGCGGATGGTGGCGTTGCGGCCGGACTTCTGGTTCGGGATGCCCTGGAACGAGCCGTCCTGGAACGTGGCATAGACATCGTGGAAGTGGATGTCCGGCATGAAGGCGACCAGCGTGGAAGCGGGCGCGACCGGGGCCGCGGGCGGCGGCGTGGTGGCGGCCGGCGGCAAGGCGGCCGGGCCGTTGTCGCTGTCGCTGCCGCAGGCGGCGAGCAGGGCGAACAGCGAGACCGCCAGCAACGCGGGCAGGCGACGGGGGAAGCGGAAGACAGGCGGGGCTGTGGTTGTCATGCGGCGGCTCGCAAGGTGGGCTTTCGTCGGAAACGGTCCGCGCAAGTGACGCGCAAGACCTTGGAAAGCCGCCGATGGTAGGCACCGCAAGTGACAGGGATATGGCTAAATGTATGACTTTAATGTCACTTAAAATACTTATAGATGTTTGCAAATGTCATGCGGCTCCGGCCGGAAAACCGCGGTGGCGCGCGCGGCCTGCCTTGACGCCCGGCGCAGGCGTGCCCTAACGTCTGCCTGCCGGATACGGCACGGCGCGCGGGCCTTACGCGCTGCCGCAAAAACAACGCGCACCGCGCGGCATGCGGAGACAACGGATGAGCAAGCAGGTCACCTTCTATTTCGATTTCGGCAGCCCCTACTCCTACCTGGCCTACAAGGAGCTGCCGCGCGTGGCGCAGCGCACCGGCGCGCGCATCGACTGGCAGCCGGTCCTGCTGGGCGGGATCTTCAAGGCGACCGGCAACCACAGCCCGGCCGAGATTCCGGCCAAGGCGCGCTGGTCGACGGCCGACACCGAGCGCTGGTCGCGGCGCTACGGCGCGAGCCTGCGGCAGAACCCGCATTTCCCGGTCAACACGCTGGCGCTGATGCGCGCGGCGAAGGGCTTCCAGCTGCGCGACGAGGCGGCCTTCCACCGCTATGTGGAAACCATGTTCGCGGCCATGTGGGAGCAGCAGCGCAACCTGAACGATCCGGCCGAGATCGGCGCCGTGCTGGCGGCGGCCGGATTCGACCCGCGCGCGGCGCTGAAGATGATCGAGGAGCCCGCGGTCAAGGACGCCCTCAGGCAGGCCACCGAGGCGGCGGTGGCCCGCGGCGTGTTCGGCGCGCCGAGCTTTATCGTCGGCGACGAACTGTTCTGGGGCAACGACCGCCTGCTGTTCGTGGAAGAAGCGCTGGGCGGGTAAGGCCCGGCGCCGGCGCGGGCGCGCTCAGAAAGCCGGCAGGATCGAACCCTTGAACTGCCTGGCCAGGAAGTCGCGCACCTCCTGCGACTGGTAGGCCGACACCAGCGGCTTGACCCACGGCTTGTCCTTGTCCTGCGTGCGCACCGCGATCAGGTTGGCGTACGGGCCGCGCAGGTCTTCGACGGCGATGGCGTCGCGCGTGGGATTCAGGCCGGCCTTGACGGCGTAGTCGGTGTTGATCGAGGCGGCGGCGAGGTCGTCCAGCGAGCGCGGCAGGATGGCGGAATCGAGCTCGACGATCTTCAGCTTGCGCGGGTTGGCGGCGATGTCGAGCGGGGTGGCGTTCTTGCCGTTCTTGCCGGCGCCGTCGCGCAGCGTGATCAGGCCTTCCTTCTGCAACAGCAGCAGCGCGCGGTTGCCGTTGGAGGGATCGTTCTGGATGCCGACCTTGGCGCCTTCGGGCAGGTCCTTGAGCGACTTTAACTTCTTCGAGTAGAAGCCCATCGGCGCCACGTAGGTCAGGCCCACGTTGGCGATCTTGTAGTGGCGCGCCTCGATCTGGCTGTCGAGGAAAGGCTGGTGCTGGAAGCCGTTGGCATCGAGGTCGCCGGCGTCGAGCGCGGCGTTGGGCTGGGCGTAGTCGTTGAACTCGACGATCTTCACATCCAGGCCGCTGCGCTTGGCCACGGTGCGCACGACTTCCCAGATCTGCGCGTCGGGGCCGCTCATGGTGCCGAGGCGCACCACCTGGTCGGCGGCGTGCGCGGCCTGCGCGGCGAAGCCCGGCAGCACGGCGATGGCGGCGGCCAGGGCGATGGATTTGAACAAGGTACGGCGCTGCATGCAGTCTCCACTGAGGTTGGTCGCGGCCGGGGCGGCCGCTGTGGTGAGGGGCGCGGCCGGCGCTCGTGACGCCGGCTCGCGTGGCAGCGATGTTAGCGCCGCGCTTCGCGGCGCGGAATGAAGGTGTTCGCCTATCGATATGCGCCGTATGACGCCGCATCACGCCGCATCACGCCGCACGACGCCGCATGCCGCGCGGCGAAGCCGGTAGAATTGCGCTCCCCGCGACGCCAGGCCCGGCCCATGACCCAGGACTCACCTTCCGCACCCCTTACGCCCGCCTTCCGCATCCTGTACGCGTTCGGCGCCGACGCCGGCACCGTGCTCGAAATCAAGCGGCTCGGCCTGCCCGCCGGCACGCCGCGCGCGCGCCTCTATCAATGGCTGTGGCTGGACGGCACGCGCCTGCCGCCGCAGGTGCGGCCGCTGCGCTTCGTGTCGATGGACGAGGAGCCGGGCGCGCCGCTGCCGCAGCGGCGCGTGTTCGAGCAAGGCACGCTGCGCTTCGGCGAGGAAGCGGCCGAACTGGTGCTGGAAGGACGGCATCCGCTGGCATTGCGGGCCTGCGCATCGCCGGCGCCGCAGGCGATGGCGCTGGTGACGGCGTTCGTCGCGGCAGGCTGAGGCAGGCAGGCCGGGGCGGCGCCGGAACCGCCTTCGCGTCCGCGCGCGCTCACTCGCCGAGGAATTCCGCCAGCACTTCCAGCCCCTCCACGTGATCGGCCACCACCTTGGCGATCACCGCGATCGGAATGGCCAGCAGCACGCCCCACGCGCCCCATAGCCAGGTAAACAGCAGCAGCATCACGAACACCGCCACCGCGTTCATCCGCGCCATGCGCCCGGTCATCCAGGTGGTGACCACCGAGCCGATCAGCGTGGCGATCAGCAGCGAGCCGCCCGCGGCCAGCGCCGCCAGTCCGACGTCGCCGCCGGACTGCATGAAGGCGGCCAGCCCGATGCACGCGGCGATCAGCGCCGCGCCGAAATACGGCACCAGGTGCAGCGCCGCCGCGGTCAGCGCCCAGGCGGCGGCATTGTCCAGGCGCAGCCATTTCAGCAGGAGCCAGGTCAGCAGCCCGAGCCCGGCGTTGGTGACCAGCAGCATCACCATGTAGCCCTGGATCTGGCGGTTGATCTCGTCGAGCATGTGCACGCTGATCTTCTTCTGCGACAGCGTGGTGCCGGCCATCTTGATGAACTTGCGCTTGAACATGTCGCCCGAAACCAGCATGAAGAACGTCAGGAACAGGACCACGGCGGCCTGCGCGATCACCGCGAAGACGCCCAGCGAGCCCGCCAGCAGCAGGTTGGTCACGGGGTCGCCCGGGCGCTCCACGACGACCTGGGGCACGCGCGCCGGCGGCGGCTGCCCGGTGTCCGCCAGCACGGTGGCCGCGCGGCGGATCTTCTGCAGCATCGAATCGTCGCCGCTGGCCAGCGCGCCGAGCGAGCGCGACAGCTTGGCGGCCACTTCGGGCAGGCGGTCGACCAGCCCCGCCGCCTGGTCCTGCAGCAGGTAGGCGCACCAGGCCGCGCCCGCCAGCAGCGCGAGCAGCGCCAGCGAGGCGCCGATCACGCGCGGCACGCGGCGCCGGCACAGGAAGGTGACGAGCGGATCGAGCATGTAGGCGATCACGATGGCGAGCACCACCGGGATCACGAAGGCGCGGGCGAGGTGGAGCGCATAGAGCGAGGCCAGCACGGCCAGGACGACGAGGGCCGCCTCGCCGCGCGGGCGCGGCGCCGCAAGGACGACCGGGGCCGCGCCAGGCACCGCGGCGGGCGGCGCCCCTTCGACTCCCCCCTCCACGCCCTCCCCCTCGCCCGGCGCGGCGTCCGCGTCCGCTCCCGCCGCCTGCCGGTGCCGGGGGCGAAAATGGCTGCGCAAGGGCATGAGAAACGGCATGGCGGGGGATCCGGCGATGGCTCCCTACCAGCATAGCCGCGCGCGCCGCGCCGGCTGTCGGCCGATGCCGGCAGCGCATGTAGGACAAGCGCGTCTTGCCGGCGCGCGCGCGGTACACCACATTGGATGAAGACCATGATGACCGCCCCGCCGCCATGCCCTTCCTCGACGCGCGCACCCGCCTGGTGCTGAAGCATCCGGCCGGCTTCGCGCTGCGCACGCTGCGGCAGTTCCGCGCCAACCAGGGACTGCTGCTGGCGGGCGCGGTGGCCTACTACGCGCTGCTGTCAATCGTGCCGCTGCTGATCCTGATGGTGATCGCGCTGTCCCACGTGATCGAGCGGCGGGCCCTGCTGGGCACCCTGTCGCGCTACCTGGAATGGCTGGTGCCCGGGCAGTCGCGCGCGCTGGTCGGCGAACTGGCGCATTTCCTGGACAACCGGGGCGTGATCGGCTGGGTGCTGCTGGCCAGCATGATCTTCTTCAGCTCGCTGGCCTTCACGGTGCTGGAAAACGCCATGTCGGTGATCTTCGAGCACCGCGTGGCGATCCGCCGGCGCCACTTCCTGGTGTCGGCGGTGCTGCCCTACTGCTATATCGTGGTGCTCAGCTTCGGCCTGCTGCTGGTGACGGTGGTGGCGGGCGGCCTGCAGGCGTTCGGCGAGCGGCACGTCGAGGTGCTGGGGCACGACTGGTCGCTGGACCGGCTCTCCGGCACCCTGCTCTACCTGCTCGGGCTGGGCGGGGAAATCCTGCTGCTGACCTCGATCTACCTGGTGATGCCGGTGGGGCGCCTGTCGTGGCGGCACGCGCTGTTCGGCGCGGTGACCGCGGCGGTGCTGTGGGAAATCTCGCGCCATGTGCTGGTGTGGTACTTCGCCACGCTGTCGCAGGTCAGCGTGGTGTATGGCTCGCTGACCACGGCCATCGTGGTGCTGCTCAGCCTGGAGATCGCCGCCACGCTGCTGTTGCTGGGCGCGCAGGTGATCGCCGAGTTCGAGCGCGGCGACGCCGGCGCCTTCCACACCTGAAGGCGCCGCGCTCAGTGCGCGGCGGCCAGCAGCCGGGGCAGCGAGGCGCACAGCAGCACCACGCCCGAGGCCGTCAGCAGGCTCAGCACGATGCGGCGGAAGGCGATCTCGCTGATGCCGATGTACAGCCGCGCGCCGAGGATGCTCGGCACCAGCATGGCCGGGCCCACCACCAGGAACATCGGCACCATGTCGCGCGTGACGATGCCGGTGCCGACGTAGGTGGCCATCGTCACCGCCAGCGTGGCCAGGTTGAAGTTCTGGATGATGGCGCGCTGCTCGTCCTTGGGCAGCCCGCGCAGCGTGCACCACAAGGTCGGGATCACGCCGGAGAAGCCGCCGATGCCGCCCATGATGCCGCCGGCGGTGCCGGCCAGGCCGTCGGCCAGGCGCCCGCCGATGCGCACGCGCGGCAGTTGCGCGGACAGCAGCATGAGCGGGCACCACACCACCAGGAACGCGCCCAGGCAGGCCTTGAACAGGTTGGCATCGAGCATGGGCAGCAGGGCCACGCCGATGGGAATGCCAGCCACGCCGCCGGCCACGAACGGCAGCAGTTGCCGCGGCGAGAAGCCGCGCCGCACCGTGAGCGCCGCCACCACCTGCCCGGTGAGCGAGCCGAACACCGCCATCGCCGCCGCCAGGCGCGGTTCCACCGTCCACACCCAGAACGACATGGCCACCATGCCGAAGGCAAAACCGGACAGGCCCTGCACGAAGCCGGCCACCACGGCGCCGAGCGCCACGATCAGGAGAGGAAAGTCCATTCGGTAGAGGATGCCGCCGGGATGCCGCCGGGATGCCGCAGGGATGCCGCTGGCGACAAGTGCGCGATGCGCATCGTGCGAAAGCCGCAAACTATGCGCCGAATCGGAGCGCTTGTCATCCGCCGCCGGGCCGGCCGGGCGCATGGCAGGGGGCGCCGCCGGCCGATTTGACAGCGCCCGTCTCCGCGCCACATCATCGCAGGCACGGTCAGACCCCGCCTTGCCATCCAGCCCAAGGACAGCCCGCCCCATGACACACGCCACGCCCGCCCCATCCGCCACATCCGCTCCATCCGTCCCGCAAGCCTTCCCGGACCTGCCATTGCCGCCGGCCGCCGAGCCCGGCCAGCCCATGGCCGCCATCGACACCCCCGCGCTGGTGCTCGAGCTGGACGCGTTCGAGCGCAACCTCGCGCGCATGCAGCAGGCCGCCGACCAGGCCGGCGTGCGGTTGCGCCCGCATGCCAAGGCGCACAAATGCCCGGCCATCGCGCTGGCGCAGATCGCGCGTGGCGCGGCGGGCATCTGCTGCCAGAAGGTCAGCGAAGCGCTGCCGTTCGTGCAGGCCGGCGTCAGGGACATCCACATCAGCAACGAGATCGCCGGGCCGGCCAAGGCCGCGCTGCTGGCGCGGCTCGCTCTCCATGCGCGCATGAGCGTGTGCGTGGACGACGCGCGCCAGGTCGAGGCGCTGGCCGCGGCCGCCGCGCAGGCCGGCAGCACCGTCGGCGTGTTCGTCGAGATTGACGTGGGCCAGGGCCGCTGCGGCGTGGCCGGCGCCGCCGCCGCGCTGCGGCTGGTGGAAGCCATCCGCGCGCATGCCGGGCTGTCGTTCCGCGGCCTGCAGGCCTACCAGGGCGGCATCCAGCACGTGCGCGAATACGCCGCGCGCAAGCGGGCGGCGGCCGAGGCGGCGGCACGCACCGCGGCCGTGGTCGCCGCGCTGGCGGAGGCCGGCGTGGCCTGCGCCACGGTCACCGGCGGCGGCAGCGGCAGCGTGGAGTTCGACCTCGCCAGCGGCGTCTATACCGAGATCCAGCCCGGCTCCTATGTCTTCATGGACGGCGACTACGGCCGCAACGAGTACTGCGGCCCGCTGCGCTTCGAGCACAGCCTGTTCATCGCCAGCACGGTCATGAGCGTGGCCGCCGCGACGGCGCCGGCGCCCGCCACGCCGCGCGTGGTGCTGGACGCGGGGCTGAAGTCGATGGCGGTGGATTCCGGCCTGCCGCTGGTATGGGGCGCGGACGGCCACGACCTGGCGCTGGCCTACGTGGCCGCCAACGACGAGCACGGCATCGTCGAGGCGCTGCCGGCGCCGGGCGCGCGCGCCATGCCGCTGCTGCCCGCGCTGGGCAGCCAGGTGCTGCTGGTGCCGGGCCATTGCGATCCCACGCTCAACCTGTACGACGACATCGTCGGCGTGCGCGGCGGCACCGTGGCCAGCGTGTGGCCGGTGGCGGCGCGCGGGCTGAGCCGCTGATGTGCCGATGCGGGGAGGCGGTGAAATGCCTGGCTCTCCCGGGCGGTGCGGCGTTGCACCGCACCGCAGCAAACTGATACGGTCTTTTTTCCCGCATTTGCTTCTGTTATCCACACCGGGCCGCCGGTAGCATGAGGTCCATGGCATGCGCCGGGCGCAGTCCGCGCTCCGGGCGCGAGCCCAATTTCCGGCTTACGCACATGGACATCCCCGCATCAGGCCTGCCCGCGCGGGCAGGCGCCACCTCCGGCCGCGAGCGGCCTGCCCCGGCAGCCGCGCCGCGCCGGCGCCGCCCTTTCCCGCAAGCGTCCTTTAATGCGCTCGCGCCGTGGTCTACCCTATCCATACGCGCCGGCGGGTGTCTTGGACAAGCCACCCCGGACAACCACCGCCCCACGGAGACCACGCCATGTTTGGCCTGAGTGCGCTCGACCTCGCCCGGATCCAGTTCGGGTTCACCATCTCGTTCCACATCATCTTCCCCGCCATCACCATCGGCATGGCCAGCTACCTCGCCGTGCTGGAAGGCTGCTGGCTGCGCACGCAGAACCCGGTCTACCGCGACCTGTACCACTTCTGGTCCAAGATCTTCGCGGTCAACTTCGGCATGGGCGTGGTGTCCGGGCTGGTGATGGCCTACCAGTTCGGCACCAACTGGAGCTTCTTCTCGGACTTCGCCGGCAGCGTGACCGGCCCGCTGCTGACCTACGAGGTGCTGACCGCATTCTTCCTGGAAGCGGGCTTTCTCGGCGTGATGCTGTTCGGCTGGAAGAAGGTCGGCCCCGGCCTGCACTTCTTCGCCACCCTGATGGTCGCGCTCGGCACGCTGATCTCCGCCACCTGGATCCTGGCCTCCAACAGCTGGATGCAGACGCCGCAGGGCTACGAGATCATCGACGGGCGCGTGGTGCCGGTGGACTGGCTGCGCGTGATCTTCAACCCGTCGTTCCCGTACCGGCTCGCGCACATGAGCGTGGCCGCCTTCCTGGCCACGGCGCTGTTCGTCGGCGCCTCCGCCGCCTGGCACCTGCTGCGCGGGCGCGACAACCCGGCCATCCGCAAGATGCTGTCGATGGCGATGTGGATGCTGCTGGTGGTCGCGCCCGTGCAGGCCGTGATCGGCGACATGCACGGCATCAACACGCTCGCCCACCAGCCCGCCAAGATCGCCGCGCTGGAAGGCCACTGGGAAAACCGCGGCAACGAGCCGCTGCCGCTGATCGTGTTCGGCTGGCCCGACATGGCGCGCGAGGAAACCCGCTTCGCGCTGGAGATACCGCGCCTGGGCAGCCTGATCCTGACCCACAGCCTGGACGGCCAGATCCCCGGCCTGAAGGAATTCCCGCCGCAGGACCGGCCCAACGCCACCATCCTGTTCTGGAGCTTCCGCGTGATGGTGGGGCTGGGCGTGCTGATGATCCTGCTCGGCCTGTGGAGCCTGCTGCTGCGCCGCGGCGAGGCGCTCTACCGCGCGCGCGCCTTCCTGCGCGTGGCGCTGTGGATGGGCCCGGCCGGGCTGGTGGCGCTGCTGGCCGGCTGGTTCACCACCGAGATCGGGCGCCAGCCGTGGGTGGTGTACGGCGTGATGCGCACCGCCGACGCGGTCTCGCCGCACGGCGCGCCGGAACTGGCGCTGACGCTGGCGCTGTTCGTGGTGGCCTACCTGTTCGTGTTCGGCGTGGGCATCGCCTACATGATGCGGCTGGTGCGCAAGGGCCCGGTCATGCATGAAGGCGACGACGAAGCCGAAGACGATGGCCATCCGGCCCATCCTGCCCATACGCCGGCGCGCCCGCTGTCCGCCGTCGACGACCGCGGCGACGTGCCCGCCGCCAACACTTCCGGGAGCTGAACATGGGTGTCGACCTCTCTTTGATCTGGGCCGTCATCATCTTCTTCGGGGTGATGATGTACGTGGTGATGGACGGCTTCGACCTCGGCATCGGCATGCTCTATGCCTTCGTGCCGGACCGCCAGGACCGCGACGTGATGATGAACACCGTGGCGCCGGTGTGGGACGGCAACGAGACCTGGCTGGTGCTGGGCGGCGCCGGCCTGCTGGCCGCCTTCCCGCTGGCCTACTCGGTGGTGCTCAGCGCGCTCTACCTGCCGCTGGTCCTGATGCTGCTGGGGCTGATCTTCCGCGGCGTGGCGTTCGAGTTCCGCTTCAAGGCCAACGACCGCGAGCGCCACGTGTGGGACAAGGCCTTCATCTGCGGCTCGCTGGCCGCGGCCTTCTTCCAGGGCGTGTCGCTGGGCGCGTACATCGACGGCATCCGCGTCAGCGGCCGTGCCTTCGCCGGCGGCCCGCTGGACTGGCTGCAGCCGTTCCCGGTGTTCTGCGGCGTCGGCGTGGCGGTGGCGTACACCGTGCTGGGCAGCACCTGGCTGATCGTCAAGACCGAGGGCGAGCTGCACCGGCGCATGCTCCAGCTCACCGGCAGGCTGGCCTGGATCCTGCTCGGCGTGATCGCCGTGATCAGCATCTGGACCCCGCTGGCGCAGCCGCGCATCGCCGCGCGCTGGTTCAGCCTGCCCGACCTGTTCTGGTTCGCGCCGGTGCCGCTGCTGGTGCTGCTGTGCATGTACCGGCTGGTGCGCTCGCTGCGCGCCGACGCGCGCCTCGCGCCGTTCCTCTACACGCTGGCGCTGGTCTTCCTCGGCTACAGCGGGCTGGCCATCAGCGTGTGGCCGAACATCGTGCCGCCCAACATCTCGATCTGGGACGCGGCCGCGCCGCCGCAGAGCCAGGGCTTCACGCTGGTCGGCGCCCTGTTCATCATCCCGTTCATCCTGATGTACACGGTGTGGGCGTACTACGTGTTCCGCGGCAAGGTGAAGCACGGCGAGGGATACCACTGATGGCGGCGAACCGGCGCGAGAACGGCACGGCGCCGCGCGGCTGGCTGGCGCGGGTGGGCTGGCTGCTGGCGATCTGGATCGCCAGCGTGGCGGGGCTCGGCGTGGCCGCGCTGCTGATCAGGGGCGTGATGCGGCTCGCGGGGATGCATGCGTGACGAGCGCGGCCGCCATCGGCATGGTGCCGCGCCGCGGCCGGTCAGATCGCCGAGGGATGGCGCGCCAGCGGCGTCACCTGGATCTCCATGAAAGGGAACAGCGGCAGCGACGATAGCAGCGAGTGCAGTTCGTCATTGCTCTGCACGTCGAAGATGCTGATGTTCGAATAGCGCCCCGCCACCCGCCACAGGTGCGGCCATTTTCCCGATTGCTGAATCTCGATGGCTCTTGCCTTTTCGGCCGCCTTGATCTCTTCGGCCCGCTTGGGATCGAGGGATGCCGGCAGGTTTACGGTCATTTCCACGCAATAGAGCATATTTTTCTCCTGGTCAGATATCCGGCGGCTGTGAGCTGGCTGTGAGCTGGAGGCCGTGAGGGACGCGGCCGGCCACGGCGGCGCCCTGCTCCGGCCCCTGTCGCCCGGCGGCCTCAGCCGCCCTTGGCGTTCGCCGGCAGCGCTTGCGTCCGAAAGGGCTTGAGCCGGCCGATGAAGGTCTTGCCATGTTCGAACCAGGCCTTCCTGATGTCCGAAGCCAGATAGGTGGCGTAGTCGGCTTCGCTCTCGAACCAGCACTCGCCAATCGCGTCCACATGCCCGATGTCCAGGAATGGCACGTGCGTATCGGTCGGCTGCTCGCTCACGAGCCTCACCTCATATCTGAACAGGCCCGGCACGTCGCGCGACATTTCGTCATGACGCATGCATTCGGCCCTGAACTTTTCGTCCGGCATGCCCTCCGGCTTGACCAGCAGATACAGCATTCGAATCATGTCTCCTCCTCGGAGGCTTTGGGTTGGAATGGATGGAACAGGAACGGCGTGCGCTCAGCCATGGACGCGCAGAGGATCGGCCAGGCCAGGCTCGCCGCCGCCTTGCGCCACGGCGTCCACGGCCTCGATCGCGACGCCGCGCGTCTCGGGCAATAGCAGGATGCCGAACACGGCAATGGCATAGGCCACCAGGCAGAATGCTCCCATCGAGTTTGCCAGGCCGATATGTGCGGACAGGAAGCCGACACCGACGACGGACCCCGCGCCTACCGACTTGCCGACGTTGTACGCGAATCCCATGCAGGTAGTGCGCACATGAGTCGGGAACAATTCGCTCAGGAACGGCCCCAAGGCCGCAAACATGCCGATCGCGGAGAATCCGACCAGAAATCCCATGACCGCGGCCAGCACCGGACTGAGCGGCATGAACATATAGCTCACCGTGACCGCCCACGCACAGACGGACATCCCGATGAGCGTCGGGCGTCGTCCCACCTTGTCCGCGAGGTAGGCCGACGACACGAAACCGCCGAACGATCCCAGCGACATGACCAGCACGGTGGCGATCAACGAGCCGGCCGCGACGTGCCGTTCGCTCAGCAACGAGGGAAGCCAGACAAGAATGGCGTAGCACCCCGCCTGCAGGCCGATCACCAGCATGCTCGACAATATCAGCGTACCGGCGTATCGGCGGTCGAATATGGAGGCCAGGGAAGCGCGCGGCGCGTTGCTCCGCAGCGAGCGCTCGAAGACGGTGGAGTCCTTGACGTTGCGGCGGATGAACAGCACCACGGTGGCGGGAATCACGCCGCTCCAGAGTGCCACGCGCCACGCCAGCTCCGCCGGCAGCCAGGCCAGCAACGCCGTCGCGACAAGTACCGCCAGCGCCCAACCCAGCGCGAAGCTCGACTGCACGAAGCCCAGCGCCTTGCCGCGGTCCCGGGCTCCGATCACTTCCGCCATCAGCGCCGCCCCTACCGCCCATTCGCCGCCGAAGCCCAGTCCCTGCAGCGTGCGGGCCACCAGCAGTTGCTCGAACGACCGGGCAAAGCCGGCCAGCACGCCGAAGGACGTAAACCATATGATCGAGAAGATCAGGATCCGCACACGGCCATAGCGGTCGCTGAGAATGCCGGCAACCCAGCCGCCAACCGCCGTGACGATCAGCGCGATCGTGCCCAGCAGTCCTACCTCGCCCTTGGCCAGTCCCCAGACCGCGGTCAGGGCCGGCAGCAGGAAGCTGAACAACTGCATGTCGAACGAATCCAGCATCCAGCCCGAATAACACGCCCAGAAGGTATTCTTCTGTTGCGGCGTTCCGTTTTTGTACCAAGCCAGCATTTTTTGTCTCCTTGCGTTCTTTATCTTCTTGTTCCTGCGCTCCTGCCGTGCGCAGGGGTCAGGCACCCGCTTCGATCGTCAGTGGGGAAAAATCCAGGTCCACGCCGGTTACCGCCTGCAACTCGACAGGCGACATGTCCGTCGCGATCTCCGTCACTCGCACCTTGCCGTCGCCGATGTCGAAGGTGCCCAGGTCTGTGTACACGCGGCTCACGCACGCGAGCCCGGTCAGTGGGTAGGTGCAGCTCCGCAGGAGCTTGCTGTTACCTTCCCTGGTGAGGTGGTCCATCATCACGAACACGCGCTTGGCGCCGATCGCCAGGTCCATCGCACCACCCACTGCCGGGATCGCGTCCTTCGCGCCGGTATGCCAATTGGCGAGATCGCCTCGCGCCGAAACCTGGAACGCGCCGAGCACGCAGATATCCAGATGGCCGCCACGCATCATCCCGAAGGAATCCGCGTGGTGAAAAAACGCCGCGCCCCGCGACAGCCTGATGGCCTCTTTGCCGGCATTGATGAGGTCCCAGTCCTCCTGGCCTGGCTCGGCCGCGGCCCATTGGCCCAGGACGCCGTTCTCGCTGTGAAGAATGACTTCCCTGTCCTTGGGCAGATGATTGGCCACCAGTGTCGGCAGGCCGATCCCGAGGTTCACGTAGGCGCCTTCGGGAATGTCGCGCGCCACGCGCCGCGCCAGCAGATTCCTTGCGATTTGATCCATCTTCTCTTTTGTCCAGCCGTCCGGTTCAGAATGTCCGCCCGCCATCGCGCAACACCACCCGGCTCACGAAGATGCCGGGAGTGACGATCGCTTCGGGATCGAGTTCGCCCAGCTCGCATACGCGGGCAACCGCCGCGATGGTCCGGGCCGCCGCCATTGCCATGACCGGAGCGAAGTTGCGCGCCGTCTTGTTGTAGACGAGGTTGCCCCAGCGGTCGGACGCCGCGGCGTTGATCAGGGCGAAATCGACATGGATCGGATACTCGAGCACGTAGTCTCGGCCGCCGATGCGGCGCGCCTCCTTCCCCTCGGCGAGCAAGGTGCCGAATCCCGTAGGGGTATAGAAAGCGCCGATGCCGCATCCCGCGGCACGCAGGCGCTCCGCGAGGCTGCCCTGTGGAATGACCTCCAGCTCGATACGGCCGCAGCGATAGAGCCCCTCGAATACATAGGCGTCGCGTTGACGGGGAAAGGAGCACATCAGCTTGCGTACCCTTCCCGCCTTGAGCAGCGCGGCCAGGCCGGTATCCCCGTTGCCGGCATTGTTGCTGACGACGGTGAGGTCCCTTGCCCCTTGGTCGACCAGCGCGTCGATCAGCTCGTCGGGCATGCCCGCGCCCCCGAATCCGCCAACGGCGATGGTCGCGCCATCGCGCACGTCGGCCACGGCATCGCGTGCCGTTTCGCATAGCTTGTTGATCATGTCTCGTGTAGTTGATTTTCTTGCCGGCCGGATTGCCCGGGCCAGCCCACGAGACCAGATTGCCACCGCAGTCCGCATCGGGCAATTTCGCGATTCGCAAGCGCCGTTAAGCCACGGCTAACGCTCCTGTCGAACGCATCCGCCGGCGGCACCACGTGGACGGATTGGTCGCGCGACCCGCCGCGCGCGGGCCCATGTCCGGCATCTGCCGGCCGGCTTCGTCAGGCCGCGGACGCGGATGCGGACCGGTCGCTACGCAGCGTTGGCAGGGGCATAGCGATCGATCAGCCGGTTCGCGAACTCGCGCGCGAAACTGGACAAGCCGTCGAAGTCCCTGGCGCAGACCTGGAAGGTCCGGACTGCCCAGTCGTCGCGCAGGTTGCAGGCCCCGATGGGCTGGTCCCCCTTGAGTCGCGCGAATGCGGCCTTGGGCACGATGGCGATGCCCGCTCCCGCCGCCACCATCCGCAGGATGGCGTCGTAGCTGGCGACATGCACGCGTATTGTCATGGGCTTGTGCAACGCGCCGGCCGCCCGCGTCAGGAACACCTGGATGGCATTTCCCTCGAGCAATGCGACGAAGGCATGCGCCATCGCTTCCTCGAACGAGATTTCCGCCGCCGCGAGCAGCGGGTGGCCCAGCGGCGCAATCAGGATCAGGCCGCTCGATACGAAAGGCACCGCCTGCAAGCCGGCGGTCGGGATGTTGCCGGAAATGATGCCCAGGTCCGCGCCACCTTCGCGGACGATGCGAACGATGTCGTCGCTCAGCCGCTCGCGCACATCGATATGCACGTCGGGGTTGGCGGCAAGGTAGTCGCCGATCACCGGCGGCAGATATTCCGTGATCGCGGTCGTGTTCGCGACCAGTTTCAGTTGTCCGGTCAGTCCCGTGGCGAAGCGCTGGAGCTCGCCGGTCAGCCGTTCGAGTTCCAGCAGGACACTGCGGGCGTGCAGAAGATAGATTTCCCCGGCCTCGGTCACGGTCACGCCCTGCGGCGAGCGTTCGAGCAAGCGGATACCCAGCGTATCCTCGAGGTTCTTGATCCGGTTGCTGACGGCCGGCACCGACAGAAACGAGCGCTCCGCGCCACGAGTCAGGCTGCGGGTTTCCGCCACGTTCACGAACAGGCGGAAATCGGTGATATCAAAGGGTACGGACATGATCGGAGTCTCGCGGCGGGATCGGGGCTCCGCGAATGATAGCGCCCGGCATGCCGGCGCCGCCGCGGCTGCGCAGGCATGCCCGCCGGTTCAAGCGCGCGCGCACCCCGCCGCCGGGACTGCCATCCGCCCGCCCGCTACCACGTGGCGGGCTCGAAGCGGAATCCCTGCCCTTCGCGACGAACGTAGCCGCAATATGGTTCGCCGAAATGCACCGGCAGAATCAGTGCCTCGCGGTCCGCGGCGCGGTGGAGAAAGTCGAGACGCGTGCGGCGAGCCGTGTCGGGCCAGATGCAGTAGCCGGAGTTCAGGTCGGGGCGCACGATCTGCAGCGGGCTATGCAGGATGTCGCCGCAGAATACCGCTTCCTCTCCCCGGGACCGCACCCGGAACACGACCTGGCCGGGGCTGTGGCCGGGAGCCGGCTCGACCAGCAGGCAATCCGCGATCTCGCGCGACAGGTCGGTCATCTCCGCCAGCCCTTCGTCGACCACGGGCATGACGCTGTCGAAGAACGAATCGCCGAATACGTCGACCACGCCGGCCTCCTTGTTGCGCCCCTCGCTGCAGAAGACAAAATCCTCCCGCGGAATGTAGTAGCGCGCATTGGGAAAGGTGGGCGTCCAGCGATTGTCCTGCCAGGTGGTGTTCCAGCCAACGTGGTCGGCATGCAGGTGGGTCAGCACGACGTGGGTCACCTTCTCCGGTGGCGCGCCCGCGGCGATCATCCACTCCCTTACGAGCGAATTGAGCATGTTCATCCGCGCGATGCCGGCGCGCGGCTTGAAATTCCCGACGCCCGTGTCGATGACGATGATGTTGCTGCCGGCGTGCACCACCCAGAACTGGATCGTCACGATCAGCTTGTTCATGTGCGGGATCCAGTGGTGCGGCGCCATCAGGTCCGCGTTCGCGTCGAGCACCGCGCGGTCGGCGTCCGGAAACAGGAAAGCCGGATCGTGCGTGGGGCCCGCATATTCGAGGATACGGGTAACCTTCAGGTCGCCGACCTGGCGGGATTGCATCATTTTCATGTCTCCTTGCGCGCCTTGTGACGGGCCGGCGGCATCCTGGCCGGCCTCATGCCGCTCTCGTGGCAACAGCCTCGCAGTATCGCGAAGAAACCACGGGCGGCCAATTTTGCTTTTCGAAAGCGGGCTTTTCGGCAGCTTTAGCGCGGACCAGCCCTACGGGCGGTGCCTCGGCGCCGGCGGCGAGGTCGAGGCCGACGACAGCGCCGCCGGTCGACCGGCCCGGCGGGGCGGCCTGGCGGGCGTCAGCCGGTGAGGAGGACGTGACGGCGGCGAACGTAGCTTCTCGCGGGCGGGAAAATGCCCATGCGTTGCCGCGTCCGGCACGGCGCTGCCGACGCCGCGCCGCGGGGCTACTGCCCGTCCTTGCCCGCCAGCAGCGCAGCGGCGCTGCGCGCGCCCATCATGGCCGCGGCGGCCGCGGCGGTGGCGCCGCCGGCATCGCGCGCGGCGGGATTGGCGCCGCGCGCCAGCAGTAAATCGACGATCTCGGCGCGGTCGAACATCGCCGCCACCATCAGCGCCGTGCGGCCGTCGGGCGAGGCGCCCTCGACGTCGGCGCCGTGGTCCAGCAGCAGCGCGGCGATGTCCGCATAACCCTTGAACGCCGCGCCCGCGAGCGGGGTCTGGCCGTTGTCGTTGCGCAGGTCGGGCGCCGCGCCGCGCGCCAGCAGCACGCGCGCGGCCTCGGCGTGGCCGTGGTAGCAGGCCAGCATCAGCAGGCTGTCGCCCTTTTCGTTCCGCAGGTCCGGCGACAGGCCGCGCTCGAGCAGGCCGGCCAGCGTGGCCGCGTCGCCGGCGCGCGCGAGCGCGAAGACCTCGGCCAGCGCGGCCTGCATGCGCTCGTGGTCGGGATCGGGATCGGGCCGGGGGGCGGGCTGTGGAGAGGATTGCGTCATGGCGTGGTTCCTGTGCGTCCGCTCCGGCCGGCGCATCGGCGCGCCGTCCGGACATTCGAATTCGGCTACTTTGCCGCATCGGCGGCCGGATGGGAAGCGCGGGCCACGCGCCACCGCGCTCAGGCGACCGACAGCGCGCCGTCCACGCCGATGCTCTGCCCGCTGATGAAGCGCCCGGCCGGCGAGGCCAGCAGCACCGCCAGCCCGGCCACGTCGCTGGCCTCGCCGATGCGCCGCATGGGAATGGCGGCGGCCAGCCGCGCTTCCTGTTCCGGGTTGCCCCACAGCGCCTCGCGCGAGAACTCGGTGCGCACCGGCCCCGGGTTGATGGCGTTCACGTTGATGCCCTTCGGGCCCAGTTCCAGCGCCAGGCTGCGCACGGCCTGGTCGGTCGCCGCCTTGGTGATGCTGTACATGCCGAGGAAGGCCGAGCCACGCTTGGCGGCGATGCTCGACATGAACAGGATGGCGCCGTCGCCGCGCGCGACCATCTGCGGCGCCAGCGCGTTGACCAGCATCAGGTTGCCGCGCACGTTGCCGCCCATGGCCTGGTCGAACAGGTCCGGCCCCTGCGCCAGCAGCGAACCGGGCGCGGCGCCCGCCGCGGCGTTCAGCACCAGCGCATCGACGCGGCCGTAGGCGGCCAGTGCCTGCTCGGCGAAGGCACGCACGCTGTCCACGTCGCCGATGTCGCAGGCGATGCCCCTGGCCGCGATGCCTTCGGCGGCGAGCGTGGCGGCTGCCGCTTCGGCGCCGGCGCGGTCGCGCCCGGACACCACCACGGCGGCGCCCGAGGCGCCCAGCGCGCGGGCCATTTCCAGGCCCATGCCCTTGGTGGAGCCGGTGACGACGGCGACGCGGCCGGTGAGATCGAACAGGTTTTGCATGAGGGGACTCCTTGGGGACGAAAGGCGCGCGGCCCGGGACGGGCCGCGATCTCTTAAATGATGACCGACATCTATTGAATAAATTATGGCCGTCATATAAAATCCGGTCAAGCAGAGTTTTGGCGGGAATCCCCGGAGGAAAACAGACATGGCGCGCGCCTCACGAGAACAGGTCGAGAAGCACCGCGAAGCGATCGAAGCAGCATCCACGAAGCTGTTCCGCGAGCGCGGACTGAACGGCGTCAGCGTGGCCGAGCTGATGGCCGGAGCGGGCCTGACGCATGGCGGCTTCTATGGGCACTTCTCGTCCAAGGACGAACTGGTGGCGCTGGCGTGCAAGCGCGGCTTCGACGAGTCGGCGCAGCGCTGGGCGCGCCGCCTGGGCCGCGCCGGCGACGACAAGCACGCCATGCGCGCCAATCTGGTCGAGCCCTACCTGACGCAGGAGCACTGCGCCGCGCCCGGCGAAGGCTGCTCGGCGGTGGCGCTGGCCAGCGACGTGGCGCGCGAGCCGGCCGGCAAGCCGGTGCGCCAGGCCTACCTGGACGGCCTCAAGGTCATGGTCGAGGACTGGATGAAGACCGTCGAGCACCCCGATCCGGCCCAGCGCCGCAAGCTGGCGCTGGCCGAGCTGTCCATGCTGCTGGGCGCGATGACGCTGGCGCGGGCCACCGCCGGCGACGCCCTGTCCGACGACATCCTTGCCGCCGCGCGCGAGATGCTGCTGGGCCCGCTCGCGCCCTGACCCCCATATATCCATTCACCGACAACGAACCCCGCCCCCGAAAATTCATGTTCGCTCAAGCGCTTTCCAGCCGGCTCGACCGGCGCGGCATCCACTACGCGTGGCTGATCGCCGCCCTCACCTTCGGCGTGATGCTGACCACTTCGGCCGCGCTCGGCCTGCCCGGCGCCTTTCTCAAGCCGCTGACCCGCGAGATGGGCTGGGATACCGACCAGATCTCGTCGATCCTGGCCGTGCGCTTTGCCCTGTTCGGGCTGATGGCGCCGTTCTCGGCCATCCTGATGGAGCGCTTCGGCGTGCGCAATGTGGTGTGGGCCGCACTGGCACTGATCGCCGGCGGCATGGCGCTGGCCACGGCCGCCACGCAGCTGTGGCAGCTCTTCATCGCCTGGGGCCTGATGCTCGGCGTCGGCTCCGGGCTGACCGCGCTGGTGCTGGCCGCGGTGGTGGCCAGCCGCTGGTTCAGCGCGCGGCGCGGGCTGGTGATCGGCATCCTGACGGCCAGCTCGGCCACCGGGCAGCTGGCCTTCCTGCCGGTGGCCGCCTGGCTGATCGAGCACATGGGCTGGCGCACCGCCGTGCTGCCGGTGCTGCTGGCCTGCGCCGTGCTGGCCGCGCTGGTGTTCTGCTTCATGCGCAACCGGCCGGCCGACGTGGGCCTGGCCGCGTATGGCGAGGTCCCGCAGCAGGTCCACGCCGCGCCGGCCCAGCCGCCGGCGCCGCTCACGCTGCGCGGCCCCTTCGTGGTGCTGCGCGATGCCGCCCGCACCCAGACCTTCTGGGTTCTGGCCGGCACCTTCTTCATCTGCGGCCTGAGCACCAACGGCCTGATCCAGACCCACTTCATCGCGCTGTGCGCGGACTTCGGCATGGCCGCGGTGCCGGCCGCCGGCGCGCTGGCGATGATGGGCGCCTTCGATTTCGTCGGCACCATCCTGTCGGGCTGGCTGTCGGACCGCTATGACTGCCGCAAGCTGCTGTTCTGGTACTACGGCCTGCGCGGGCTGTCGCTGTTCTGGCTGCCGCACTCCACCTTCACGCTGTATGGCCTGTCGATCTTCGCCATGTTCTACGGCCTGGACTGGATCGCCACGGTACCGCCCACGGTGCGGCTGGCGGGCGCCGCCTTCGGCAAGGAGCGCGCGCCGATGGTGTTCGGCTGGATCTTCGCGGCCCACCAGGTGGGCGCGGCCACGGCGGCGTTCGGCGCCGGCCTGACCCGCACGCTGCTGCTGACCTACACCCCGGCGCTGTACGCCGCCGGCGCGGCCTGCGTGGTGGCGGCCCTGCTCGCGCTCGCCGCCGGGCGCCGCACCGTGCGCGACGACGGCGCGCCGGTGCAGGCCGCCAAGGCCTGACGACCCGCCCGGGCGCCCGGCCCCGACACCCCCGGACACCCCCGGACACCCCCGAAACGCCCGCCTCCGCGCGGGCGTTTTTGCGTTTGCGGGCGCCCTCCCGGGGGCGCCCGTACCTGTTCCATCAAGAATACAAATAGGCGCATCAGCATTCTTTGCCCGCATGTCACCCGGCTGACAACCCCTTTTCTTACTCTGCCAACGCGTCACGGGGAGCGTGATCGGCAGCGCCGCCGTTGCGGCGCGCGGCTTGAGAGACAACAGAAAAGAGGGAAGCAAACATGGCATGGAAACAGCAGGCACGCGTGGCGTGCAGCCTGGCCCTGGCGGGCGTGGTAGCGGCGTGCGGCGGCGGCGGCGATGCGCCGGCGACGGTGACGCCGGACCAGGGCAACCCCGGCGGGGGCGGCAGCGGCGCGGCCAGCAAGAAGATCCTGCTGGTCGGCGTGGACGGCGCCACCTACAGCCAGTTGCAGGCCGCCATGACCCAGCGCGCCCTGCCGAACCTGGCCACGCTGTCGATCACGGCTGCCTCCACCGGCGGCCGGCTTGGCACCACCACCGAGCAGGCGCCGCTCGACGGCCCGAGCTGGGCCACCGTGCTGACCGGCACCTGGCAGGACCGCCATGGCGTGACCGACGACGTCTCCGCCGCCGCCGGCCTGAAGGCGCCGACCCTGTTCGCCTACCTGCGCGCCGCCGACGCCGGCAGCGCCAAGCCGCGCCTGGGCGTGGCCAGCAGCTCGGCCACGCTGCCCCTGCTGCTCAAGGCCGACGCCGCCGCGGGCAACGTCGATTCGCTGCGCGACTGCGCCTACGATGACGGCTGCGTGACGCAGGAAGGCGTCAAGCTGGTGCAATCCGGCTACGACGTGGTCCTGGCCCAGTACACCGCGCCCGACCTGGCCGCCATGGCGGAAGGCTTCCAGGGCGGCCGCTACGCGAGCGCGCTGGCCGGCTTCGACCAGGCGCTGGGCAAGCTGCTGGCCGCCGTGCAGGCGCGCCGCCAGGCCAATGCCGGCGAAGAATGGCTGGTCGCCGTGACCACCAGCCACGGCCTCGATGCCACCGGCGCGACCACCACGCTGCCGACCATCGAGAACCGCACCGCCTTCATCGCGCTGAACCAGCCGTTCAACGCCATGGCCGCCAACCTGCCCGCCACGCCGGCCACCGCGGCCGCGCTGTCGGCCATGCCGAGCGAGGCCGACCTGCTGCCCACGCTGCTGGCCTACCGCAGCGTCTCGGTGCCGGCCGCCTCGTACCAGATCGACGGCGCCGCGCTGACCGGCAACGCCGGCGCGCGCGCGCTCAAGTCCACCGTCGGCACCTTCAACGATTCGCTGCTGCTGTCCTGGCAGAACCCCGCCAGCGCCACCGGCGAGATGACGCTGCTGCGCGACGGCGTGCAGATCGCCACGTTGCCGGCCGGCACCACCAGCTACGAGGACAAGAGCTTCGACGCGCCGGCCAGCGGCCTCTACCGCTTCAATTACACGCTGGTGCGCAACGGCGTGCCCACCTCGCTGCTGGCGCAGATCAATTACGTCAAGCCGATCGTGCTGGCCGACACGCTGCGCAACAACCTGGCCGCGTACTACAGCTTCGAGACGCTGCCGGCGGTGGACGCCAAGGGCACCACCACCATCGGCCCGTGGGTGGCCGGCACCGACGGCGGCTCGCTCGGCACCGACAACTTCGGCGCCCGGTCGCTCAAGGTCAACTCCAACGTGGACGCCTACGTGCTGAACCAGAGCGGCGCCGACATCGCGCTGTCGCCGCAGTTCACCATCGGCTTCTGGTTCAAGTCCGACTGCACGCAGGGCAACGGCACCGGCGAGCCGATCCTGTCGAACAAGAACTATGTGTCCGGCGCCAACGCGGGCATCGCCCTCGGCCTGTTCGGCAGCTGCGAGGTGCGCTTCAACATCGGCAGCGGCGGCAAGCGCGACGACATCCAGGGCATGAAGTTCAGCGCCAACCAGTGGGCCTACCTGGCCTTGTCGGTCAACGCCACGGCCAAGACCTTCAGCGCCTACATCATCGACCCGGTGCTCGGCGTGCAGAAGACCGAGAACAAGGCCATCGTCAACACCGACGTGACCAAGCTCAACGGCCTGGCCACCAAGCAGTGGGGCATCAACGACGATGCCACGCACGCCTACGTGCCCAACAACTCCGGCTCGCTCAAGGGCCTGATGGAGTTCAACGACCTGGCCATGTGGACGCGCCAGCTCAGCCTGGCCGAGCTGCAGACCATCACCGGCTCGCGCCAGCCGCTGTCCACGCTCAACCCCTGATTTCCCCATGAGAGCCAACGTGACCATGAAGCCTTCCCATACCCTCGCCCTGCCCGGCTGGCTGGCAGCCCTGGCGCTGTGCGCCGCGCTGAGCGCCTGCGGCGGCGACGACAGCAGCCCCGCCGGCGCCCAGCAGCCCGCGCAGCCTTCGCAACCGGGGCAGCCCGGCCAGGAGCCCGCCGTCACGCCGCAACTGCGCTGCGCGCCCTGATGCCCGCGCCCGGCGCCGCGCGCCGGGCCGCCATCGCGCGCACCGATCCGCCGAACCAGCCTAGTCAGAACATACCAAGATGAGCCTTCACAGCAGACGCAACTTCCTCAAGATGGCCGGCGGCACCACCGCCGCGGCCGCGGCGCTGGCCGCCTTCCCGCCGTCGATCCGCCGGGCGCTGGCGATTCCCGCCAACAACGCCACCGGCACCATCCGCGACGTGGAGTACGTGGTGATCCTGATGCAGGAAAACCGCTCCTTCGACAATTACTTCGGCACGTTCAAGGGCGTGCGCGGCTTCGGCGACCGCTTCCCGATCCCGCTGGCCGGCGGCCTCAACGTGTGGCAGCAGAGCTATACCAACCGCATCGTGCGCCCGTACCACCTGGACAGCGCGCAGGGCAACGCCCAGCGCGTGAGCGGCACCCCGCACAGCTACCCCGACGCGCAGAACGCCTGGGACCTGGGCCGCATGAACAAGTGGCCGACCTACAAGAACACCCAGTCGATGGGCTACTACACGGAGGCCGAGGTAGGCTTCCAGTTCGCCCTGGCCAACGCCTTCACGCTGTGCGACGCGTACCACTGCGGCTTCCACGGCGGCACCAACACCAACCGCCTGTTCCACTGGACCGGCACCAACGATCCCACCGGCGCCCACGGCGGTCCCGTGATCGACAACAGCGGCGATTCGATGGGCGCGTCCACCAGCGGCTACACCTGGACCACGTACCCGGAGCGCCTGCAGGCCGCCGGCGTGAGCTGGAAGCTCTACCAGAACATGCCGGACAACTTCACGGACAACCCGCTGGCCGGCTTCGTGCAGTACCGCAAGGCCAACGAGGCCAAGGGCAACGCAGCCAACGGCAGCCCCTACACGGCGTACAACGCCGCCACCGATGAAGCCATCAACCCGCTCATCAAGGGCATCAGCAATACCATGCCCGACAACGGCTTCCTGCAGTCGTTCAAGGACGACATCGCCGCCGGCACGCTGCCGCAGGTGTCGTGGGTCGTGGCACCCGCCAACTATTCCGAGCATCCCGGGCCTTCCAGCCCGGTGCAGGGTGCCTGGTACACGCAGGAAGTGCTCAATGCGCTGACCGCCAACCCGGACATCTGGAGCAAGACCGTCCTGCTGATCAATTTCGACGAGAACGACGGCTTCTTCGACCACGTGCCGCCGCCGTGCGCGCCCGCCTTCGACGGCAACGGCGTGCTGGCCGGCAAGTCCACCATCTCCACCGACGGCGAGTACCACACCGACAAGCACCCGTACGGCCCCGGCCCGCGCGTGCCGATGTACGTGGTGTCGCCGTGGAGCCGCGGCGGCTGGGTCAATTCGCAGGTGTTCGACCACACCTCGGTGCTGCGTTTCCTGGAAGCCCGCTTCGGTGTGGCGGAGACCAACATCAGCGCCTATCGCCGCGCCATCTGCGGCGACCTGCTCTCGGCCTTCAACTTCGTCAACCCGAACAGCGCGGCGCTGCCGGCCATCCCGACCAGCACCAAGGCCGATGCCGACGCCGTGCGCACCGCGCAGGAAGCCAAGGCCCAGGTGCCGGTGCCCACCGAGAGCGCCCAGGCCGCCACGCCGGCCAACCAGGAAGTCGGCCAGCGCCCGTCGCGCGCGCTGCCTTACGAACTGCACGTGAGCGGCCGCGAGGACCCGGCCTCGCGCCTGATGTGGCTGCTGTTCAGCAACACCGGCACGGCCGCGGCCGTGTTCCACGTGTACGACCGCCTGCACCTGGACCGCGTGCCGCGCCGCTACGCGGTCGAGCCCGGCAAGGAACTGCACGACAGCTGGGACGCCTACGCCACCGACGGCGGCAAGTACGACCTGTGGATCACCGGCCCGAACGGCTTTCACCGCAGCTTCAAGGGCGACGTGAGCGCCGTGGCGGCGGTGGGCGGCACCGCGCCGGAGATCCGCGTGTGCTACGACGTGGCCAACGCCGCGGTCTACCTGACCATGATCAACACCGGCGCGGCGCCCTGCACCTTCACCGTGACGCCGGGTGCCTACCGCACCGACGGCCCGTGGTCGTTCGACATCCCGGCCGGCAAGCAGCTCGACCAGCACTGGCCGCTGGCCCTGCAGGACAACTGGTACGACTTCGTCGTCACCGTGCCGCAGGGCGGCTTCCTGCGGCGCTTCGCCGGCCGCGTGGAAACCGGCGCGGACGGCAAGTCCGATCCCGCGCTGGGCCTGCCGGCGCAGATCGTGACCTGAGCGCCGCCGGGCCGGGGCCGCGCGCCCCGGCCCTCTCTTGCCCGCCCCGCCCGCCGTGCGGCGCCGCCTTTCCCCCTGTTTTCGGCGGCGTTGCACGGAACTGTCATAAAGCGCCGCTACACTGTCGCGCTTGCCTCATTTCCCACGGATTTCCCCATGCTCGGCGACCTGCTGACGACATTCTATGAAGTGGCGCGACAGGGCAGCATCACCACCGCGGCCAAGCAGCTGCGCGTCAGCCAGCCCACCGTCACGGGCCGCATCCGCCAGCTCGAAGAGAGCTATGGCGTGGAACTGTTCTACCGGCGCGCCGGCCGCGTCGACCTCAGCGACGTGGGCGTGGCCCTGATGCCGGTGGTCGAGCAGCTCATGCAGCACGAGGGCAGCGCGGACTTCCTGCTGCGCAACGCCGGCAACCTGCACCTGGGCAACCTGCGCATCGGCGCCACCGGCCCGTACTACATCCTGCCCAGCGTGGCGGCGTTCCGCGAGCGCCACCCGGCCATCGAGATCAGCATCGACATCGGCAACTCGCAGCAGATGCTCGACGCGCTGTTCGAATACCGCATCGACGTCGCGGTGTCCTCGCACGCCGTGGACGACGAGCGGCTGGCCCGCATCACGCTGGCGTCCGACCCGATGGTGCTGGTGGTCAACCCCAGCCATGCGCTGGCGCGCGCGCGCAGCGTCAGCCTGGCGCAGATCGCCACCTGCCACCTGCTGATCCGCGAGCACGGCTCGATGACGCGCAAGGCGGTCGAGACCGCGCTGGAAAACGCCGGCCTGAAGCTGCCGTCCAGCACCGTGATCGGCAGCCGCGAGGCCATCTACGAAGCCATCCGCCAGGGCCTCGGCGCCAGCGTGGTGCCGCTGGGCGAAGTCCCGCGCGACGCGGGCCTGTGCGCGGTGCCCTTCGCCAGCCAGCCGCCGGTGCTGCACGAATACCTGTACTGCCTGCAGGGCCGCACGCATACGCGCCTGATCGGCGCGTTCCTGGAGTGCCTGGCCCCCCGCGCGGCCGCGTAGGCAGGCGCGCGGGAGGCGCCGCGCAAATACGCCGATAGCCGTATCGGAATTCTTGCGCCGCGCATCATCTGCGGGTCACCGCGCCTGCGCATGCTTTCCGGTTTTCCGACCGGAGACGGCGCATGTCCTGCCTTGCCTTGTTTGACCTCGACCACACCCTGCTACCGCTGGATAGCGAATACGAATGGGCTCGCTACCTGGTGCAGGCCGGCGCCGCCGACGCGCGCGAGGTCGAGGCCAACAACGCGCTCTGGCTGGCCGAATACGGCGCGGGGCGGCTCGACTTCCACCGCCACGCGGCCTTCGCCCTCGGCCTGCTGGCGCGCCATCCGCGCGCGCACCTGGAGGCGCTGCGCGACGGCTTCATGCGCGACGTCATCGCGCCCGCCATCCAGCCCGGCGCGCTCGCGCTGCTGGCCCGCCACCGCGACGCCGGCGACCTGTGCTGCATCGTCACGGCGACCTGCCGCTTCGTCACCGAGCCGATCGCCGCGGCGCTGGGCGTCGGGCACCTGGTGGCGGTGGAAGCGGCGTGCGACGCGCGCGGCGAGTTCACCGGCGCCGTGGCGGGCGTGCCGAGCTTCGGCGCGGGCAAGATCGAGCGGGTCGCGCAGTGGCTGGCCTCGCTCGGCCTGTCGTGGGACGGCTTCGAGCGCACCGCCTTCTACAGCGACTCCCGCAACGACATCCCGCTGCTCGAGGTGGTGAGCCATCCGGTGGCCACCAACCCTGACATGGCGCTGGGCGAGCTGGCGGCGGCGCGCGGCTGGGCGGTGCTGGAGCTGTTCGAGGAAGAAATGGCGGGGTGAGGACGGGGTGAGCCGCCGCCGGCGCGCCGCGTCACGGGGATTTCACATTGCGGGCGGATCATGGGAGGCACGCCCGCTTGCCTGGACCCGGATCTGCCCTCGCCCATGCCCCCGCCCGCCGCCGATGGTTTCGCCGAAATGCGGCAACTGGAAGCCATCCTCGAAGCCGGCGCGCATCGACTGGATGCCTGCCAGGTCGGCGAGGTCGGCGCGGGCCGACAGCGCTTCCCCCTCTACACCGCCAGCATCGGCTCGGCCGACCCGCGCGCGCCGGCCATCGGCTTCTTTGCCGGCATCCACGGCCTGGAGCGCATCGGCACCCACCTGCTGCTGGACTACATGCGCATGCTGCTGTGGCGGCTGGAGTGGGACGAGCTGCTCGAGCGGCAACTGCAGTCCGTGCGGCTGCTGTTCATGCCCATCGTCAACCCCGGCGGCATGTGGGCCTCCACGCGCGCCAATCCCAACGGCGTGGACCTGATGCGCAACGCGCCGCAGGATGCCGAGGGCCGCGTGCCGCCGCTGGCCGGCGGGCAGCGGCTGGGCCCGTGGCTGCCGTGGTACCGCGGCAGGCTGGGCGCGCCGATGGAAGAGGAAAGCCTGTCGATGCTGCGCGTGGTGTCGCAGCAGTTGCAGCAGCGCCCGCTGAGCTTCGCGCTGGACTGCCACTCGGGCTACGGCTGGGGCGACAGCATCTGGTTTCCCTATGCGCGCACCGCGGCGCCGATGGCGCACCTGCCGGAGATGTTCGCGCTCAAGACCATGTTCGAGCAGGCCCACCCGCACCACGGCTATGCCTTCGAGCCGCAGAGCCACCAGTACCTGCTGCACGGCGACCTGTGGGACTGGGCCTACGACCACACGCCGGCGTCCAACATCTTCCTGCCGATGACGCTGGAGCTGGGCTCGTGGCTATGGATCAAGAAGAACCCGCGCCAGCTGTTCTCGCGCCACGGCTTCTTCAACCCGGTCAAGGCGCACCGCACCGAGCGCGTGCTGCGCCGCCACGCCAACCTGCTCGATTTCCTCGGCCGCGTGGCGTACGCGCCCGAACGCTGGCTGCCGCGCGGCGAGCGGCGCGAGCAGTTGCAGGCGCTGGCCACCGCGCAGTGGCCGCCGCGCGGTGGCCCGCGATGAGCCGCCGATGAGCCACCGATGAGCGACTGGATCCTGCTGCGCGGGCTGACGCGCGAAGCGCGCCACTGGGGCGCCCTGCCCGCGGCGCTGCGGGCGCGCTGCGGCATCGCGCGCCTGACCCTGCTGGACCTGCCCGGCAACGGCACGCAGGCGGCGGTGCGCGCGCCGGCGAGCGTGGCGGCGATGGTCGAGCACATGCGCGCCGGCGCGCGCCGGCAGGCGCTGGCGCCGCCCTACCGCGTGCTGGCGATGTCGCTCGGCGCGATGGTGGCGGCCGAATGGGCACGGCGCTATCCGGCGGAGATCGCCGCGCTGGTGCTGGTCAACACCAGCATGCGGCCGTTCGGCACCGTGGCGCAGCGCCTGCGCCCGCGCAACTGGCCCGCGCTGGCCTGCATGGCGCTGCGCTGGCACGACGGCACTTTCTGCGAGCGCACCATCCACCGCCTGACCTGCAACGCCGGCGCGGCGGTGGCCGCCGACGTGGCCGCGTGGAGCGCGATCCGCGCCAGCGCTCCGGTGAGCCGCGGCAATGCGCTGCGGCAACTGTGGGCCGCGGCGCGCTACCGCGCGCAGGCGTCGCCGCCGCCGTGCCCAACGCTGCTGGTATCGTCGAGCGCCGACCGCCTGGTAGACCCCGCCTGCTCGGCGCGCCTGGCGGCGGCGTGGAGCGTGCGGCACCGCTGGCACCCGTGGGCCGGCCACGACCTGCCGCACGACGACCCGGCCTGGCTGGCGGCCACCGTGGCGCACTGGCTGGGGGAGACCGGCGCGGCCTAGCCCGGCCTGGCGCAGGCTAGCCATGCTCCCCGGCGCGCGAGGTGCAGGCCGCGTGGCCGGGATGCTGCTGCAGCAGCCGGCGCACCACGCCGTTGGTCCAGCCGAAGCCGTCCTGCAGCGGGTACTCGCCGCCGCCGCCGCCCACGGCGCCGTGCGGCGCCGGGCGCAGCGCGTACTTCTCCACCAGCTTGTACTCGCGGCGGTAGAGGCTGGCCACGGTATGCAGCCAGCGGTGCGCGATCTCGCGCGCGATGGCGTGCTGGCCGTGGCGCGCAAACCCGCCGATGGCCAGCCATTGCAGCGGCGCCCAGCCGTTGGGCTGGTCCCACTGCTCGCCGCTGATGCGCTCGGTGGTGGCGATGCCGCCCGGCTGGAGCAGGCGCGCGGCCACGGTGCGGGCCAGCAGCGCCGCCTGCGCCGGGCTGGCGGCGTCCACGTAGAGCGGCAGCACCGTGGCCGCCGTGAGGCCCGCGCGCGGCCGGTGGCGCTGCCAGTCGAAATCGAACCAGGCGCCCTGGGCCTCGTTCCACATCAGGCGGTCGATGGCGTGGCGCCGCGCCCGCGCGCGCGCCAGGAAGTCCGGCGCGTCGTGGTCGCCGGCGGCGGCGGCCAGTTCGGCCAGCTTGGTTTCCAGCTTGTACAGCAGGCTGTTGAGATCGACCGGCAGGATGGCCGTGGTGCGCACCGTCTCCAGCCCGCCGTCGGGGTCCTGCCAGCGCGAGCTGAAGTCCCAGCCCGATTCGGCCGCCGCGCGCAGGTCGCGGTAGACCTCGGGCGCGGGGCGCGACGACGCGGCGGCCGTGGCGATGTCTTCGACGAACGCTTCCTCGCGCGGCGTGTCGCGCTCGTCCCAGTAGCGGTTGAGCAGGCTGCCGTCGGCGAGCCGCACCACGCGCCGGCAGGCCTGGCCCGGCGCCAGGTGTTCGGCCCCGCGCATCCAGAACGCGTACTCCTTGCGCAATTGCGGCAGGTAGGCCAGCTCGGGCCGCACGCCGTGGTCCTCGAACAGCTCCACCATCAGCGCGAATACCGGCGGCTGCGAGCGGCTGAGGTAATACGTGCGCGTGCCGTTGGGAATCAGGCCGTAGGTGTCGAGCAGGTAGGAGAAATTGTCCGCCATGCCGTGCAGCAGGCTGTCCTGGCCACTGGCGGCGAGGCCCAGCATGGTGAAGTAGGAATCCCAGTAATACAGCTCGGTAAAGCGCCCGCCCGGCACCAGATAGGCGTGGGGCAGCGGCAGCAGCGAGCATTGCGGCGGGTGCGCGGCCGGATGGCGCGTGAGCACCGGCCACAGGCCGTCGATATGGTCGCCCAGCGTCTGGGCCGGATCGGAGACATAGCTGCTGCGCGGCACTTCCTGCAGCGCGAAGTGCTCGCCCACGAAGGCGGCAAGGTCGAAGCCGGCGGCGCCGGCGCGGGCGCGGTAGGCCGCCAGGATGGAAGCCGGGTCCTGGCGCGGCATGGCATCGGTGAAGGTCTTGCTGTCGCCGAAGAGGCCGCCGGTCTGCACGGCGACGAACAACTCCTGGTAGCGGTCGGCCGGCGTGAGCGGATCGGCGTGGGGGCGGCCCGGCAGGCGGTGCGGGGCGACATGGTGGCCGCCGGTGCGGTCGGCCACCTCGCGCACGCGCAGCGCGCGCGGCACGGCGGCGGCGCGGGGCAGGTTCTTCATGGCCGGCGTGCGCCGCCACCGCCGGCGCCATCGGTGACTTCCCCCGTGCTGGTGATCCGTGCTGGCATTCCCGCTCCCGTTTCTTGTCGGTGCTTGTTGGGGCGGCGGCCGGACGGCCGCCGATAAGGGATGAGAGTGCGGCCCCGGCGGGCGAGTTCCGCCGCGCCGGCGCGGCAAGCCTGCCATGCGGCATCCGCGCGCCTTGTGCATCACCCGCAACGGACGCGCGTATCCCCTAGCCTAGATATGGTCGCGGCGGAAATGGTCGAGCGGCTGCGGCCGGCCGAACAGCAGGCCCTGGGCCTGGTCGCAGCCTTCGGCCTGCAGCAGGCGGAGCTGCTCGCCGGTCTCCACGCCTTCGGCCAGCACCGGGATGGCCAGGCTGCGGCCCAGCGCAAGGATGGCGCGGATGATGGCCCGGGCCTGCCGGCTGCCGGAAATCTCGGCGATGAAGGTGCGGTCCAGCTTGATCTTGTCGAACGGGAACGAGCGCAGGATATCCAGCGACGAGTAGCCGGTGCCGAAGTTGTCGATGGCGATGGTCACGCCCAGCGCCTGGATGCGGCGCAGGATGTCCAGCGCCCGCGCCTTGTCGCCGATGATGGCGGACTCGGTGATCTCCAGCTCCAGCCGGCTGGCATCCAGCCCGGTTTCGGCCAGGATGCGCGTCACCAGCTTCACCAGGTTGCCATGGATGATCTGCACCGGCGACAGGTTGACCGAGACCTTGCGCGGCGAGGTCCATTGCGCGGCCGCGCGGCAGGCGGTGCGCAGCACCCACTCGCCGATCGGCAGGATGGCGCCGCACGACTCCGCCAGCGGGATGAAGCTGTCCGGCGAGATCAGGCCGCGCCGTGGATGCTGCCAGCGCAGCAGCGCCTCGCAGCCGATCGGCTCGCCGCTGGCGATGGCGGCCTGCACCTGGTAGTCCAGCACGAACTGGTCGGCGGTGATGGCCGTCCACAGCTCGCCGGCCAGCGTGCGGCGCTCGCGCTCGGCTTCGTCCATGCGGCTTTCGTAGAAGCAGATCGATTCCGACAGGTTGCCCCGGGCGCGGCGCAGGGCCAGCTCGGTGTTGCCCACGAGCTGCTCGCGGCGGATGCCGTCGCCGGGAAAGATCGCGATGCCGATGCTGGCCGCGACGGTCAGCTCGAAGCCGTCCAGCCGTACCGGCTCGCCCAGGCAGGTCACCAGCCGCGCGGTGAAATCGCTCAGCCCGGACTGCTGCGTGAAACGCTTGGCGGCCATGAATTCGTCGCCGCCGGTGCGGGCGATGAATTCGCCCGTATCGAGTTGCGCGGCAATGCGCCCGGCGACCGCGCGCAGCACGGTGTCGCCGGCGGCGCGGCCGTACAGGTCGTTGATTTCCTTGAAGCGGTCCAGGTCGATGGCCAGCGTGGCCACCTGGCAGCCCTGCTTGCGCGCGCGCGGCAACTCCTCGTCGAGGTAATCGTTGAGGAAGCTGCGGTTAGGCAGGCCGGTCAGCCCGTCGTGGCGCGCCATGTGATGGATCTGGGCTTCGATGCGGCGCTGCTCGGTGATGTCCTCGCAGGTGGTCACCCAGGCGCCGTCGGGCAGCGCGCTGTGCGACAAGGCGATGGCGCGCCCGTCCGGCAGCGCTTCCACGCTGCGCCAGCGCCGGTGCCGGCGCAGGAGGTCGAGGTGCCGCCCGGACAGCGCCTGCGCATAGTGTTCGGCCTGCCCCGCGCGCGCTTCGGACGGCATGGCGCCGGGGCGGGCCGGCGCGCCGGGCGCGGCGGCCTCGCTCGCGCGCGCGCCGGTCATGGCGCGGCAGACTTCCAGGAAATCGGTGCCGGGCCCCAGCCCGCCGGCGGCCGCGCCGAAGATCGCTTCCATGCGCCGGTTGGCCAGCACCAGCGTGCCGTCCGGGTCGAACATGCACAGGCCCTGCGCCATGTTCTCGAGCGCCAGGTCCAGCTTGCGGGTGACCTCGGCGATGCGCTCGGCCTCGGCCTTCTGCTGCGTCGCGTCGCGCGTGATCTTGGCATAGCCGAGCAGCCTGCCGGTGCGGTCGTAAATCGGGGTGACCAGCACGTGCGCCCAGAAACGGCTGCCGTCCTTGCGCACGCGCCAGGCGCCCGCCACCTCGCAGCGGCCCAGTTCGCGCGCCCGCTGCAGGGCCTGCGCGGGCAGGCCGGCGGCGCGGTCCTCGGGCGTGTAGAAGCACGAGAAATGGGTGCCCAGGATTTCGTCGCGCGTATAACCCTTGGCCCGTTGCGCGCCCGCATTCCAGCTGCTTACGCTGCCGGACGGATCGAGCGCGTAGATCGCGTAGTCGGTCACGCCCTGGATGAGCAGGCGAACGAGCTCCGCCTCGGCGGGCGGACCTTGGATATGCGGCATGGATGGTGTCGGCGTTATCTGTGTATGCCGCCCGGACACGCACTCGCCCCTGTCGGGAAGAGCCCCTTGCGCGCACGGGCGGACGGACGCGCCAGCGCTGCCTTTGCGCTGGTCGCCTACGGAGATAACGGCAGGACGGGGCGGAAATTTACCCTTGGCCGGGCAGCGCGCCTCAGCCCGCCAGCAGGTATTCGCGCGCCAGTTGCCGCGCGCGGTGCAGCCGGCTCTTGGTGGCCGGCACGCTCAGGCCAAGCTCGGCCGCGATCTCGGCGATCGTGAGCGCCTCGAAGTCGCGCAGCAGGATGATCTGGCGGTAGTCCGCCGGCAGCGACTCCAGCGCGTGCACCAGTTCCAGCCGCAGCGAATCGTTGCTGTGCGAGGCCAGCCAGTGCTCCAGCTTTTCCTCGTCGTAGGGATCGAAGTGGAACGCCTTGCGCCCCAGGCGCCGGCATTCGCGCTGCACCACCTTGAACAGCCAGCCCGACAGCGCGGCCAGCGCGCGCACCGAGCCGAGCCGGCGCGACAGCACCAGCAGCGCCTCCTGCACGGCGTCGTCGACATCGCTGATCATGCAATGGCGCTGCGCATAGCGGCGCACGTCCGGCTGGCACAAGGCCAGCAGGCGCGCCAGCGCTTCCGGGTCGCCGCCGCGCGCGGCTTCCACGACTGGCTGGTGCGCGCCGGCAAGCTTGGTGGCAAGCGTCATGCCGGCCTCAACGGCGCGGCCTGGCCTGGGCCGCCTGGCGCGCCAGCTTGCGGCCGGCCAGCGCGCACGCGGGGCAGAAACCCACCAGCCCGGACACCACGATGCCGGCCGCTGCCACCGCGATCGCGATGCCGGCCACGCCGCCCGGCGAGAACAAGGCAAAACCGGCCACCACGAGGCCGGCGATCACGCGCACCACCCGTTCCCAGCCGGGCACATTCTTCACGTAGAACATGGAATTCTCCTTTTGCGTATCACGAGGACGACCCTCGCAGGCTAAGAGGCGGCCGGATGCGGAATGGATTCGCGGTGATGAAAAAATAGTGCAAAAGACGACGGCGTGCCGGTAAGGGCACGCCGTCGGGGGACTGCGGCGAGGCAAGTCAGGCGGGCAGTGTCTGCGCTACCAGGGTGACCATCGAGCCACTGGCAACACAGACCAAGACCCAGCCTGCCAGCAGACGGAAACTCTGCCAACGGCTCATGATGCGCTCCTGGTATCCGCGCGCCGCCTGGGCGGCGCGACGGGGTGGATCGGGGATGGCGTCAGGCGGCGCCTTGAGCGGCGCCGCGCTGCCGCCGGTGTCTCAGGCGTTGGCGCCGTCGAGGTACGGGTCGGCACGGCCGCTGCGGGCACCGTCGTAGAACGGGTTGCGCTTGCCGTTGCCGCGTGCGCCGTCGGTGTACGGGTCCGCGCTGCGGGCCGGCTCGGCCGACACGCCGCTGCGGTCCAGGCCGGCAACGGTGACGCCATGCGCGCCTTCGGTGAAGACGTCGAACTTGCCGGTGCGCGCACCTTCGGTGAACGGGTCGGCCTTGCCGGCGCGGGCGCCTTCGGTGAAGGAATCGAACTTGCCGGTGCGGGCGCCGTCGGTATAGGCGTCGCGGACGCGGTAGTTGTAGCCGTACTTGTCGGCGGGGACGGTACCGGCCTGGGCGGCGCCGGTGGCGAAAGCCGCGGCAAGGGTGGCGGCGGTGAGCAGGGACTTGGCAAGAAGCTTGGCGTTCATGATTTTCTCCAATCGAAGCATGGGTCCGGGGGTCTGCACTGGCCGCGGGGACCGGGATTTATCCGGGAGGCCGTCTTTTTTGCTTTATCTATCAATAGGTAGACTGACGAGGCAAAAAAAATGACTTCCGTCTTTGTTGCTGTTTGCTGCACTGGAATCCGGCGCCGGGTGGGCCTTGCTGCTCTGCCCTTGTCTCGTTGCCGCATCCATGGAACGAATCTTATCTATCTGTAGGTAGATAGTCAAGGGTTTTCACTAGGTTGTTTTAGAAATACTTTTCAGGTGCGCCAGACGCCTCTTCGAGGATCGCTGCGGGCTGACCGCTGCCCTGGGTGCCCGATCAGGCCTGCGCTGGCCGCCGGGCACGCAACTGCCGCTGGCGCCCGTACCGGCTTGTACTAGGCTTGCATTTCAGGGCGCGTGCTCTTTGCCGCTTCCGCCAGGTGCAGGCCGCGCGACATCGGCGCGAAGGGGATTGCCGCGGTGCGGCATCGCGTGCAAACTGCCCCACGCACCTGCAGCACTCGCATCCATCCGCGCCGCATGCCGCGGCGCCACCGGGAGGCCATACCGTCATGAGCGCAGAGCATTCCATCGGCAGCATTGGCCCGGCCAGCCCGCAGGTCATGCCGCCGCCCGGCCAGGCCCACGAGCCGGACGCGGCGGCGGCGGCGTTTTCCCCGATGGAGTCGCGCCGCCACCAGATGTTTCCGCGGCTGACCGACGCCGAGATCGCCCGGCTCCACCAGTTCGGCACGGTGCGTCACTGGCGCGCCGGCGAGTACCTGTACCGCATCGGTGAAACCGCGCATGGCATGACGGTGCTGCTCAAGGGCCGCGTGCGCATCCAGCAGCGCGACGCGCTGGACCGTCCCAGCCTGGTCGGCGAGCACGGCCCCGGCTATTTCCTGGCCGAGGTGGGCCAGCTGTCGGGCAAGCCGGCCATCGTCGACGGCGAGGCCATGGAAGACGTCGAGGCCATCGCGATCCCGCCGGAGCGGCTGCGCGCGCTGCTGGTGGCCGAGGCCGAACTGGGCGAGCGCATCATGCGCGCGCTGATCCTGCGCCGCGTGGGCCTGATCGAACGCGGCAAAGGCCCCACCCTGCTGGGCCACGGCAGCGAACCCAAGCTGCTGCACCTGCAGGCATTCCTGCGCCGCAACGGCTATCCGCACACCGTGGTCGACGCCGACACCGACCCCGATGCGGGCGCCCTGCTCGAGTTCAGCGGCGCCTCGCCCGGCGATTTTCCGCTGGTGATCTGCCCGGGTGGCGCCGTGCTGCGCGCCCCCGACCCCGGCCAGCTTGCCACCTGCCTCGGGCTGGTGCCCGAGTTCGACCCCGACCACATCTATGACGTGGTGGTGGTGGGCGCCGGTCCCGCCGGCCTGGCCACCGCGGTGTACGCCGCATCGGAAGGCCTTTCCGTGGCGGTGTTCGATTCGCTCTCGCCCGGCGGACAGGCCGGCGCGAGCTCGCGCATCGAGAACTATCTCGGCTTTCCCACCGGCATCTCGGGCCAGGCGCTGGCCGGGCGCGCCTTCGTGCAGGCGCAGAAGTTCGGCGCGCACCTGGCGATCCCGCTGGAAGTGGCGGCGCTGCATTGCGGCGAACACCCGCAGCGGCTCGAACTGAGCGACGGCCGCCAGATCCCGGCGCGCACGGTGGTGATCGCCAGCGGCGCGGCCTACCGCCATCCGTCCATCGCCGCGCTCGAACGCTTCGAAGGCCGCGGCGTCTACTACTGGGCCTCGCCGGTGGAGGCGCGCCTGTGCAACAGCGAAGAGGTGATGCTGGTCGGCGGCGGCAATTCCGCGGGACAGGCCGCGGTCTTCCTGGCCTCGCACGCCAGGCGCGTGCACATCCTGATCCGCGGCCCGGGACTGGAGGCCAGCATGTCGCGCTACCTGATCGAGCGCATCGCGGCCCAGCCCAATATCGAGTTGCACACGGGCGCGGAAATCACCGCGCTGGCCGGCGACGAGCGCCTGGCCGGCATCAGCTTCCGCTCGCGCAATACGGACCGCATCACCGACATGCCGATCCGACATCTGTTCCTCTTCATCGGCGCCGATCCCAACACGGGATGGCTGCGCACCTGCAACGTGCGCGTGGACGAGAAAGGATTCGTGCTGACCGGCGCCGATACGCCGCATGAAGGCATGGGGCCAGCCTCGGCGCTGGAGACCAGCGTGCCGGGCGTATTCGCGATCGGGGACGTGCGCTCGAATTCCACCAAGCGCGTGGCCGCGGCGGTGGGCGAAGGCGCGGCCGTGGTGGCGCAGATCCACGCCTACCTGGCCAGGATGGAGCAGCCGGAACCGGGCATGCTGGCGATGTAGCTTCGCCGCGCGGGCGTTCCAGGCGGATATAGGTCCGGATGGAGCCAGCTGGCACCATACTGCCGATATCGTCCGGTATGTGGGCCCTGCGTCGGCCCTGCGTCGGATCCGCTTGCCGGCCAATAAATCTACTCCTGCCGCAAGTCGCCCGCAATCGACCGTGTGGACGGCATGCGACAAAACCTGAAATGCGTGTTTCTTGACTATATTGGAAGCAATGGCAGGCGCTTCAATTCGAGGCCGTCTTTTTGGGAGGTATGCCATGCGTTCGCTTGCAGACATGTTTAGTCCGCCCACCCCGGAGAAAATCGCAGCAAGGGAATTGCAGCAAATGCGGCTTACGTTGTTCCAGGCCGAGCGTCGCCTGCTCGAAGCACAGATGCAGGTCGACTATTACCGCGACCTCGTCGCCTTCCTCGAAGATGTGTCCGCCACCGGCGTCGAGAACGTGGTGGACAAGCGCCGCGCCCCCGCCAGCGCCGAGCCCGCACAGGGCCCGCGCAGCGCGCCGGGCCTCGTCACCATACCAACGGTTCCTTCGGCAGCCTGACACGGCGGCATGCCGGCGCGCGCAGCGCCGGCGTACCCCTGTGTAGCGGGCGGACGGGTGCGCGCCATCCATGGCGCGCCGCGGCCGCGTGGCATCCGCCGCGGCGCGCGGGCCCGACTTGCGGCCATGCGATACTGGCAGCCTCGCGCGGCAGGCCCGCGCTCTTGCCATTGCCATTGCCATTGCCATTGCCGCCGCGCGGCGCCAACAGGAATCCCCATGAGCGAATTGCTGCCTTCCATTGAAATCGAGAGCGCGCCGTCGCCCACGTGGTCCGTGATCTGGATGCACGGGCTGGGCGCCGACGGCGGCGACTTCGCCCCGGTGGTGCCCGACCTCGGGCTTGGCCCCGCGCCCGCGGTACGCTTCGTCTTCCCCCACGCGCCGGCCATCCCCGTGACCTGCAACGGCGGCTACGTCATGCCCGCGTGGTACGACATCACCTCGCTGGACGACGCGCGCAGCCACTGCGACGAGGCCGGCATCCGCGCCTCGCGCGAGGCCATCCGCGCCCTGATCGCGCGCGAGAACCAGCGCGGCGTGCCCAGCCGGCAAGTGGTGCTGGCCGGCTTCTCGCAAGGCGGCGCCATCGCCTACACCGCCGGCCTCACGCATCCCGAAACGCTCGGCGGCATCATCGCGCTGTCCACCTACATCCCGGCACCGGCGCTGCTGGCCGCCGAGTTCAGCGAGGCCAACCGCGCCACGCCCGTCTTCGCCGCGCATGGCAGCGAGGACGACGTGGTGCCGGTGCGGCTCGGCATGCTGGCGCGCGACACCGTGCAGCAGCTTGGCTGCCCGATGGAATGGCATGCCTACCGCATGCCGCATACGGTCTGCATGGAGGAAATCACGGCGATCGGCGCCTGGCTCCAGGCGCGCCTTGCCGCCGCCGCGGCCTGAAGTCCCGGCCCGCGCCGGCCGCGCCGTGGTAGTCTCGCGCCCATTGCCTTTTTTGCCAGCCAGATGAAAACCACGCCGCCCGGCACCGACGCCCCTTCCCCGCCCCCGCCCAGGATCGACTTCGACACGCGCAAGGCGCTGCTGTTCGCGCTCACCGCCGAGCGCCTGTCGGCCTACTACGAACACGGCCAGTGGATGACCGACAGCCAGGGCGCGACCCTGGCCGGACTGTGGCTGTCGCGCTCGAAGCTCCAGCTCGCGCTGGCCGAGCGCCGCCTGCTGTCACAGCTCAGCGACGACTTCGCGCGGCAACTGGCCGGCACGCTGTCGCGCGAGGCGGGGCTCTATGTATCTCACGACATGATGGAAGCGCTCGACCCCAATTATCAGTCCGCTGTCGCGCATGACATGCTGGATGAATGCGAGAGGTTGCTGCGGGAGAATGGGGTTGCTGAGTAGTAGTTATCTGGATGCCGGGCCGCGGCGGCGGGATCTTCTTTTGCGTTTCTTATCCGCGTAATAGTCGGCTGGCGGCCTGAACTTGATAGCCCATTCGCGCATACGACCAAACGACCAACCGACCCCAAAGGCCCGAACAAGGGAAACCCGATCCCTACAAAACCGTATTATCTCCCCGCCACCCCCACCACCCGCCTCCCCTTGTCAAACTGCTCCACGTCAAGCCGCCGGAACACCAGCGCCGACAGCAGCGTAATCGTGCCGACGCTGAAGAAAGCCAGCCGGTAGGCAGTCCCTCCCTCGCCCAACTGCGCCGTGAACAGGCTCACCAGCCCGCCGCCGATGGTCACGCCGAGCCCGATGGCCAGCATCTGCACCATCGAGAACAGGCTGTTGCCGCTGCCGGCGTCCTCCACGCTCAGACCCTTGAGCGTGACGCTGTTCATGGCGGCGAACTGCATGGAGTTGGTGGCGCCGAACAGGGCCAGCTGCGTGATCGACAGGGCCAGCGGCCAGCCCGGCGAGATCGCCGCGAAGGAAGCGATCGAGCCGCCCACCAGGACGGTGTTGACCAGCAGGAAGTTGTCATAGCCGAAGCGCTTGACCAGCGGCACGATCCCGCGCTTGGCCACCACGCCGGCCAGCGCGGCCGGCAGCAGCATCATGCCTGAATGCAGCGGCGTGTAGCCCAGTTGCAGTTGCAGCAGCAGCGGCATCAGGAACGGCACCGCGCCGGAGCCGATGCGGCATACCAGGTTGCCGGCCAGGCCCACGCTGAAATTGGGTTCGCGGAACAGCGCCAGCCGGAACAGCGGATTGCGCTTGCGCCGCGCGTAGGGGATATAGAGCAGCGCCGACAGCAGGCTGAGCGCGAACAGGCTGCCGCTCCAGGCGGCGTGGCTGGCTTCGCGCGGCGTGTCCAGCGCCAGCGAGAAGGCCACCATGCACAGCGACAGCAGGCCGCAGCCGATGAAGTCGAACGCGGGCGGGCGCGCGAGCGCGTTGTCGGGCAGGTAGCGCAGCACGGCCAGCAGGCCGATCGCGCCGACCGGCACGTTGATCAGGAAGATCCAGTGCCAGGCCACCGTCTGCACGATCCAGCCGCCCAGCACCGGCCCGAAGATCGGCCCCACCTGGCCCGCCACCGAGACAAAGGCCAGCGCCGCGATGTACTGCTCGCCGGAGACGCTGCGCAGCACCGCCAGGCGCCCGATCGGCAACAGCATGGAGCCGCCGATGCCCTGTACCACGCGCGCGACCACGAGCTGGTCCAGGCTCTGCGCGGTGGCGCAGAACAGCGAGCCGAGCACGAAGATCAGGATGGCCGTGAAGTACACGCGGCGCGTGCCGAAGCGGTCGGCGAGCCAGCCCGAGGCCGGCGTGAGCATGGCCATGGTGAGCGTATAGGCCACCACCACCGGTTTCATGTCGAGCGGCGTTTCGCCCAGGCTGTGCGCCATCGCGGGCAAGGCCGTGTTGACGATGGTGGTGTCGAGCGTCTGCATGAAAAAACCTGCGGCGACGATCCACAGCATGGCCGTGTGCGATTTCTGCGAGGATTGACTGTGCATTCTGGTACATCTCTTGAAGAACCGGCGGGGGCCGGCGTGGCATCCGGGCAGGACGCCCGGCAGCGCGCGAAAAAGGCGCGCGCGCGAAAACGCCACGAATGTGCCGATGTTAATGATTGCCGCCTCAATCGGGAACCCCGCTGGACATATTGACTGTCATCGGACAATCCGATGACAATGCCGCATGCTGAATCCCGTCTGGGTCAAGACCTTCGCCACCGTGGCGGCCGCGCACAGCTTTACCGACGCGGGGCGCCAGCTCGGCCTGTCGCAATCGAGCGTGAGCGACCATATCCGGCGCCTCGAACAGCACGTGGGACGCCGGCTGTTCGTGCGCGACACCCACACCCTGACCATGACCGCCGACGGCGAGGCGCTGCTGGCGCACGCCCGGCTGATCCTGGAAGCCATCGCGCGGGCCGAATCGCAGTTCAACGCGCCGCGCCTGCAAGGCCGCGTGCGGCTGGGCACCTCCGAGGACCTCGTGCTCGGCCCCATGCCCAATGTGCTGGCGGCGTTCCGCGACTCGCATCCGGACGTGGAGCTGGAGATCACCATCGGCATGACCAGCAGGCTCTATGAGCTGATGGACGCCGGCGCGCTGGACCTGATGATCGGCAAGCGCCGCGAAGGCGACCGCCGCGGCACGCCGCTATTCCGCGGCAAGCTGGAATGGCTGGCGCGGCCCGGCACGGTGGCCGACCTGCGCCAGCCGCTGCCGCTAATCCTCGTGCCCGAGCCCAGCGTCACGCGCGCCATCGTGCTCGACACGCTGGCCAAGGCCGGCATGCGCTGGCAGATCGTGTGCACCAGCAGCAGCCATTCGGGCTGCATCGCCGCGGCGCGCGGCGGGCTCGGCATCACGGTGCGGGCGCAATACCTGTCCGGGCGCGGGCTGGCGCCGCTGGTCAACAGCGATGCGCTGCCGGCGCTGCCGGAGGTGGAATTCATCTCGCTGCGCGCGGGCCGCCTGAGCCGCCCGGCCGAGACGCTGCTGCAACTGCTGCAAAAAAGCGACCTGCGCGGCGCCTCGCTCGACGAGTAGCGGCCGGCCCGCTCCGTTCCGGGCACGTTCCGCTGCGCGACGGGACTGACGCTATGCGGGTGGCACCGCGCCCGGGCCGGCGCCGGGCAGCGCCGGGGCCAGCGAGGCACGGCAGAACGCGATGAACGCCTCCACCTTGGCGGCGGGATGGCGGCGCGACGGGAACAGCGCGTAGAGCGGGAATTTCTCGTCCGGCCAGTCCGGCAACAGGTCGACGAGCAGGCCGTCGGCGAGCGGCTGCTCGACGCTGATCTCCATCACCTGCGCGATGCCCGCGCCGGCGATGCACGCCCCCAGCATCGCCCCCACGTCGGACACCAGCAGCCGCCCCTCGGCGGGGATCTGCATGACCTTCTTGCCGCGGTGGAATTCCCATTCGAAGGGCCGCGCCGCCACCGGATCGTAGAACATGATGCGCTGGTGGCGGCTCACGTCGCGCGGGCTGGCGGGCCGCCCGTGCGCGGCCACGTAGCCCGGCGAGGCCACCGTGATGATGCGCGTGTCGAGCAGTTTCCTGGCCACCAGCGTCCCGGCCGGCGGCGGGCCGAAGCGCACCGCGAGGTCGAAGCCGTCGGCCACGAGGTCGCCCACGTCGTCGCGCATGATGAGCTCGAGCGAGAGGTCGGGATGGCGCGCCAGGAAATCGGGCAGCCGCGACGCCAGCACCGTGCGCGAGAAGAACGGATCGACGTTGACGCGCAGCTTGCCCTGCACCACGTTCGCGGAGCCGGACGCGGCGGAAGCGGCCTCCTCGATGCCGGTCAGGTGCGGGCCGACCGCCTCGTAGAGCCGCCGGCCCTCGTCGGTCAGCGTCTGCGAGCGCGTGGTGCGGTCGAGCAGCCGCACGCCGATGCGTTTTTCCAGCCGCGAGACCGCCCGGCTGACGCCGGACGGCGACAGGCCCAGCGCGTCCGCGGCGCGCACGAAACTGCCGCTCTCGGCCACGGCGGCCAGCACGGTGATGCCCGAAAACAGCCGCCCGTCAAACGTCATGTCCGCCCCGCCTCTTTTTTCGCATCTTTTCCCCCATTTCCCGCTCCCGCGTTTCCCATCCCGCCCATTGCGTGAGTTTAATCACGATTGATTTGAGCGAGACATACTTTATTCAATGACCCCGGCGTGCGAAATTGCTGCCCAGGGCACTGCGGCACGCTTGCGCGCAGGCTTCAACCAAGTTGGGGTTCATCGAAATGGAATTCTTGCAAACACAGGGCATCCGCATGCCGCGCCTCGGATTCGGCACATTCCGCATGCCGGGCGGCGGCTGCCAGCCGGTCGTCGAAAACGCCCTGGCGCTCGGGTACCGCCATATCGACACGGCCGAGATGTACCAGAACGAAGAGGCCGTCGGCGCCGCCATCGCGGCCTTCGGCATGGCGCGCGAGGACCTGCACCTGACCACCAAGGTGTGGCACGAGAACCTGAAGCCGCAGGCCATGCACCGCGCGCTGGATACCAGCCTCGGCAAGCTCGGCGTCGACTACGTGGACCTGTACATGGTCCACTGGCCGTCGCGCGACATGGACCTCGGCGCCGTGCTCGATACCCTGCAAGGCTTCCTGCAGGAAGGCTCGGTGCGCGCCATCGGCGTGTGCAACTTCAACCTGGCGATGCTGCGCGCCGCCATCGACGACATCGGCGCCCCGATTGCCTGCCACCAGGTCGAGTACCACCCGTTCCTGGACCAGTCCAGGATGCTGGCCTACCTGCGCGGCAAGGGCATTCCGCTGGTCGCCTACGCGCCGCTCGCGCAAGGCCGGGCCGCGGCCGACCCGGTGCTGCAGGGCATTGCCACGCGGCACGGCGCCAGCGCCGCCCAGGTGGCGCTGGCATGGCTGCTGGAGCAGGACGGCGTGGCGGCCATTCCCAAGGCACAGCGCCGCGACAGCCAGCAATCGAATCTCGACGCGCTGAACGTGAAGCTCGACGACGAAGACCGGCGCGCCATCGCGGCCCTGCCGAAGCACCTGCGCTACGTCACGCCGCCGTTCGCGCCCGACTGGGACGCCTGAGCCGCGCCGGCCCGCGCCGCGCCCGCCGCCTTCCCTCTTCGCGCGACCTCGCCGCGCCGCAGGCCCGAGCCGCAGGCCCGAGCCTCCACACGCCGGCATGCCGGGCCGGCCGGCCAAATGATGCGCTGCCCATTGCGCGGCCCGCGCCGCGATAGCACACTGGCACCTTGCGTTCCTCATGGGCGGCGCTTCGACCGCCTTCAACGCTTCGCTTGCCAGGGAAGACATATGATGCAAAGCGCGGCCAGGCCGGACCGCCCGCCTCCAACGGCAGCCTTTCCGGTAATAGACAGGCTCGACACCACGCATGCCAGCATCACGCGCATGCGCTGCGACGAGCCGGGCGGGCTGCCTCCGGCTCCCGTGATTGCGTCCCAGGACGCGTTTTCCGCCATCGTCCAGTTGCGCCCGTTCGCCGCGCACACGCTGTGGCGCGACGGCCGGCAGGTCTTTGCCGGCGGTCATGCCGAAGGCGCGCTGGCCATCACCAGCCTGCAGCAGAGCTGGCGCTGCCATCATCGCGCGTCGTTCGACAATGTGAGGCTGCAGGTCGGTTGCGACGAGCTGCAGGCTTTTGCGCGCGAACACGGCGCGCGCGCGCCGATTTCCCTGCGCAATCCCGAAGGCGACACCGATGCGGTGATGCTGTCGCTGGCGCGCGCGTTCCTGCCTTCGCTGGAAATGCCCGCCCAGGCCTCGCGCCTTTTCCTCGACCAGCTGGCCAACGCCATGCTGGCCCACCTGGTCGCGCATTACGGCAGCGCCTCGGTGCACATGCTGAAGACGGCCACGCTGTCGCGCCGGCAGGAGGCGCTGGCCAAGGAATACCTGGTCGCCCATGCCGGCGAAGACGTCTCGATCGAGATGGTGGCGGCGCACTGCAATCTGTCGCGCAGCTATTTCATCAAGGCGTTCAAGCAGAATACCGGGGTCACGCCCTATCGCTGGCTGCTGGAACACCGCATCGAGCAATCCAAGGGATTGCTGCGCCAGGGTATTCCAATATCTGAAATTGCAGCGCGCTCCGGATTTTCCGATCAAAGCCATTTCACTCGCATATTCAGCGGCGTCGTCGGCATTCCACCGGCCAAATGGCGAAATCGCAATGATTTATAAACGAAAGCCGCGCGAAAATCGCCGCTGACCGGGCGCCAGCATAATCGCCGGCGCATTTTCCGCCGCCGAGGATGCGCCCGTGCGCCCTCGCGAGAACGCGCGCGCCCGCCGTGCGCGGCGCGGCGCCTGGCGCCTGGCGCCCCGAGGCCGCCGCGAGCCTGATCCGCGCGCACGGCGATCACACTTTTCGCTAACTTTGCGTCCTTTCCTACAAGACGCGGCGGACGCAATCCCATAATCTCTGCATCGATATATCGCGTGGCCGCCGGCATGCCAGCGGGGCGGCGTGCCGTCAATCCCCTTCAGGTGCCTTGCGTGCGCGCAAGCGAATATTTTCATCTGCCGCTTTTAATTCTTTTTTGAAAACCGGAGCCGCGTGCACTAGATTCATTGATGCCAGATTCGCCACGCTGAGTTGTGGAGAATGAAATGCTTGGCGCAATGTCAAGCATGTTGATGTTGCAGGCCGATGTCGGTTGCCGATGCCGGCCTCCGACGTAGTCCTTGCCTTCGCGAACCCCGCGCCAGCAACGGCGCGCAACCGGAAATCGCCATGACCAATCCGAAGCTCGAAGTCCTGACCCCCCAGAACAGCCAGCTGATCATCATCGACCATCAGCCACAGATGGCCTTCGGGGTGCAGTCCATGGACCGCCAGGCCATGAAGAACAACGTGGTGGGCCTGGCCAAGGCCGCCAAGATCTTCAACATCCCGACCACCATCACCACCGTCGAGTCGGCCTCGTTCTCGGGCTACACCTACCCGGAACTGCTCGACGTCTTCCCCGGCCACAAGCTGCTCGAGCGCACCTCGATGAACTCCTGGGACGACCAGAAGGTACGCGATGCGCTCAAGGCCAATGGCCGCAAGAAAGTGGTCGTGGCCGGCTTGTGGACGGAAGTCTGCAACAACACCTTCGCGCTGTGCGCGATGGGCGAAGGCGGCTATGAGATCTACATGGTGGCCGATGCTTCCGGCGGTACCTCCAAGGAAGCCCACGACTACTCCATGCAGCGCATGATCCAGGCCGGCGTGGTGCCGGTGACGTGGCAGCAGGTGCTGCTCGAATGGCAGCGCGACTGGGCCCACCGCGACACCTACGACGCCGTGATGGCGCTGGTGAAGGAGCACTCCGGCGCCTACGGCATGGGCGTGGACTATGCCTACACCATGGTGCACAAGGCCGCGCAGCGCGCCGCCGGCGAGCACGAAGTGCTGGCCCCGGTGCCGGCCAAGTAAGCCCGCCGCGCCGCGGCGGCGGCGGCGCGCCGTGGCCGCCGCCGCGCGGCGCCGCCTTCCGCCCCCGCCCTGGCCCTGGTCCGGCCCCAACCTGGCCCCCCAACCTGGCCCCACCCGCCGCAACGGGCGGCACCCATTCGCAGGAGTTTCGCCATGAACGCACCGGCCACCCCGGACCTGATCCTCGTCAACGGCAAGTTCGCCACGCTCGACCGCGCCAACCCGCAGGCCGAAGCCGTCGCCATCCGCGACGGCAAGTTCGCCGCGGTCGGCGGCAAGCACGAGATCATGCAGCTTGCCGGCCCCGCCACCCAGGTGGTCGACCTGCAGGGCCGCCGCGTCATCCCCGGGCTGATCGACAGCCACATGCACATCATCCGCGGCGGCCTGAACTACAACATGGAGCTGCGCTGGGACGGCGTGCGCTCGCTGGCCGACGCCATGCGCATGCTCAAGGAGCAGGTCGCGCGCACGCCCGCGCCGCAATGGGTGCGCGTGGTGGGCGGCTTCACCGAGCACCAGTTCGCCGAGAAGCGCCTGCCCACCATCGAAGAACTCAACGCGGCCGCGCCGGACACGCCGGTCTTCATCCTGCACCTGTACGACCGCGCCATCCTCAACGGCGCCGCGCTGCGCACGGTGGGCTACACCAAGGACACGCCCAACCCGCCGGGCGGCGAGATCGTCCACGACAGCGCCGGCAACCCCACCGGCCTGCTGCTGGCCAAGCCCAACGCGACCATCCTCTACGCCACGCTGGCCAAGGGCCCCAAGCTGCCGCCCGAGTACCAGAAGAACTCCACGCGGCATTTCATGCGCGAGGTCAACCGGCTCGGCGTGACCGGCGTGATCGACGCCGGCGGCGGCTACCAGAACTACCCCGAGGACTACGGCATCATCGAGGAGCTGCACCGCGACGGCGAACTCACGGTGCGCCTGGCCTACAACCTGTTCACGCAGAAGCCCAAGGACGAACTGAGCGACTTCAAGAACTGGGCCGGCAAGGTCAAGCCCGGCCAGGGCGACGACCTGTACCGCCACAACGGCGCCGGCGAGATGCTGGTCTATACCGCGGCCGACTTCGAGGACTTCCGCGTCGAGCGGCCCGACATGCCGCCCTCGATGGAGGGCGACCTCGAACCCGTGATCCGCCTGCTGGCCGAGAACCGCTGGCCGTGGCGGCTGCATGCCACCTACAACGAAACCATCTCGCGCGCACTCGACGTCTACGAGAAGGTGGCCAGGGACGTGCCGTTCGACGGCCTGCACTGGTTCTTCGACCATGCCGAGACCATCACCGACCGCAACATCGACCGCATCGCCGCGCTCGGCGGCGGCATCGCCGTGCAGCACCGCATGGCCTACCAGGGCGAGTACTTCGTCGAGCGCTACGGCGCGCGCGCGGCCGAGGCCACGCCGCCCGTCAAGCGCATGCTGGAGCGCGGCGTGAAGGTCGGCGCCGGCACCGACGCCACGCGCGTGGCCTCGTACAACCCGTGGGTGTCGCTGTACTGGCTGACCACGGGCAAGACCGTGGGCGGCCTGTCGATGTACCCGCAGGCCAACCTGCTGGACCGCGAGACGGCGCTGCGGCTGTGGACCGAGGCCAATACCTGGTTCTCTTCCGAAGAAGGCAAGAAGGGCGAGATCAAGGCCGGCCAGCTGGCCGACCTCGTGGTGCTGTCGGCCGACTATTTCAGCGTGCCCGGCGACGAGATCCAGGACATCACCTCGGTGCTGACGCTGCTGGGCGGCAAGCCGGTGTACGGCGACGGCGACTTCGGCAAGCTCGCGCCGCCGCTGCCGCCGGCCATGCCGGACTGGTCGCCGGTGCGCCGCCACGGCGGCTACCAGCCGCGCCCGCAGGCAGCGGCGCTGCGCACCGCCTGCGGCTGCGCCAGCGCCTGCGGCGTGCACGGCCACGCGCATGCGCGCGCCTGGACCGCGAGCGCGCCGGCCGCGGACGAGAGCGCTTTCTGGGGCGCGCTCGGCTGCTCGTGCTGGGCGTTCTGATGCGGGGCGCTCCGATGCATGCTCCGATGCACGCGCGGATGCCGCCCGGGCGCGCGGGACACGGGAGCCGGCCATGAGCAAGGCCACGCCCCTCTTCGAGCCCGCCGACGGCGCGCGGGCGCGCTTCGCCCCGGCCTGGGTGCGCTGGCTCGCCCTGCTGGCGCTGTGCGCGGCCTACCTGCAAGGCGGCCTGACCAAGCTCGCCGACTTCGGCGGCGCCATCGCCGAGATGCAGCACTTCGGCCTGGCGCCCGCGGCGCCGCTGGCGGCGGCCACCATCGCGCTGGAGCTGGGCGCCTCGCTGCTGATCCTGGGCGGCTGGTTCCGCTGGCTCGGCGCGCTCGCGCTGGCCGGCTTCACGGTGATGGCCAGCTTCCTGGCGAACCGCTTCTGGGAGGCGCCGCCCGGCGCGCAGTTCATGATGGCCAATGCCTTCTTCGAGCACATCGGGCTGGCCGGCGGCTTCCTGCTGGTGGCCTGGGAAGACCTCCGGCACGGCCGGCCGGCGCGGCGCTAGGGCCGGTGCCCACCGGTCCCCACTTTCCCCTTTCCTGGAGCCCCTGATGAAGCTTTATCTCGTCTCTCTTTCCGTCGGCATCCTGGTCGGCATCATCTACGCGCTGCTGCAGGTCCGCTCGCCGGCGCCGCCCGTGGTGGCCCTGGTCGGCCTGCTGGGCATGCTGATCGGCGAACAGGTGGTGCCCCCCATCAAGCGCATGCTCGCCGGCGAGCCGGTCACCGTGGCGTGGTTCAGCTCGGAGTGCGTGCCGAAGATCACCGGCACGCCGCCCAAGACGCTCGCCGAGAACCAGCCGGCGGCCCCGCTCGGCAAGGACGCCGCCGAGCCACACTGACGCGCCCGGCCCGCTCCGGCCTGCTTGCGCTGCGCGACGCGCCGTGCGCCGCGCAGCCGCCCGGCCGTGGCGCGCAATCCGGGTTTCCCGGTTCGCGTTTTCACGCCGGTCAATTCGATAGATTCGATAAATCCGATAAGAAGAGGTTTCCATGCGTTCGATCCGATCCCTCCTGACGGCCGCCGCGCTGGTGGCGGCCAGCGCGATGAGCCCCGTCGCCCCCGTGGCCCAGGCCCGGCCCCCGGCAGCGGCGGCGGCGGTCTCGGTCGGGCCGCAATACGACACGACCCACGTGTATGTCGCGCCCGCCGATTTCAGCCGCTTCGTCGACAGCCTGGTCGCCACCTTCGGCGGCACCACGTCGAAAGAAGGCGAATTCACGGTCACGCCCACGCCGAGCCTGACCATGTCGCAACTGGTGCTGACGCCGGCCGGCACGCTCTCCGTGTTCGGCTTCAAGACGCCCATCCCGTATCCGTTCGGCGCGGAGCGCACCGGCTACCTGGTGACCGACATGGACAAGGCCGTCGCCGCCGCGCGCGCCGCGGGGGCGGACGTCATCGTCTCGACGTTCCCCGACCCGATCGGCCGCGACGCCATCGTGCAATGGCCCGGCGGCGTCAACATGCAGCTCTACTGGCACACCACGGCGCCGGACTACCCGAAGCTCGCGACCATTCCCGAGAACCGCGTCTACCTCTCCGCCGACCGCGCCGACGCCTTCGTCCGCAGCTTCGTCCGCTTCTCGGGCGGCAAGGTGGTATCGGACGCCGCGCGCGCGCCCGGCATCGAGATCGGCCGGCCGAACGACACCTACCGCCGGGTCCGCATCGAGTCCGGCTTCGGCAAGATCACCGTGCTGGTGACCGATGGCCACCTGCCCTATCCGTACGGGCACGAGCTGACCGGCTACGAGGTCCCCAGCCTGGCCGACACGCTCGCCAAGGCGACCGCCGCCGGCGTGACCGTGCTGGTGCCGCCCTACACGGCCGACGGGCGCAGCGCGGCGATCGTCCGCTTCCCCGGCGGCTACGTCGCCGAGATCCACGCCGCGGCCGCGCGATGAAGCCGGCCGGCAAACGAGAGATGCCGAGAGATGCCGGATGAAACATGAAGACACCCTGCTTGCCGTCGTCGCCGGCTTCGTCGACACGCTCGGCTTCGTGGCGCTGTTCGGCCTGTTCACCGCGCACGTCACCGGCAACTTCGTGCTGATCGGCGCGGAAGCCGCGGGCCTGGGGCAAGGCGTGCTGATGAAGTTGCTGGCGTTTCCGGCCTTCATCGCCGGCGTGGTGCTCAGCAGCGCCGTCGTCAGGGCGCGCGGCGGCAAGCCGCCGGCCACCGCGGCGCGGCCGCTGTACGCATTGCAGGCGGTGTTGCTGGCCGGCTTCCTGGCCGCGGGCCTGTACGCCGCGCCCGTGCGCGATGCGCAGGCGCCCGCCGCCATCCTGTGCGGGCTGCTGGGCGCGGTGGCGATGGGCGTGCAGAACGCCCACGCCAAGCTGGTCGGCCGCCCGGGCGTGCCCAACACGGTCATGACGGGCAACGTCACGCAGGCCGTGCTCGACACGCTCGACGCGCTGCTGTCGCATCCCGATGCCGCCGCCCGGCGCGTCGCGCGCGAGCGCCTGGCGCGCACGCTCGGGCCGCTGGCCGGCTTCGGCATCGGCGCCATCGCGGGGGCGACCACCTACGTCCGGCTGTCGTTCGGCGCGCTGCTGCTGCCGCTGGCGCTGATCGTCTGGCTGGCGGTCAGGACGAGCGCCGGCGAGCCGGCCCAGGAGACCCGCGATGCCGCCCGCTGACGGCCCCGCCGGCCGCCGGTACCGGCGCGCGCGCCGGCTCGCCCGCGTGGCGCTGTGCCTGGCGGCCAGCGCCGGCGCCGCGCTGCCGGGCCATGCGTGGGCACAGGCTGCCGACGCCCAGCCCACTTCCGCACCCGCACCCGCCGCCGCGGCCTGCGCCGCAAAGCGGCCTCCGGTCATGTTCAACCGGTGGCAGGAAGACTGGTCGGTGCTGGCCAGTCCGTGCGTGCCGCGCCAGCCGTTCGACGCGCTCAAGTACATCCCGTTCTCCGGCGACCCGGACACCTATCTGTCGCTGGGCGCGAACCTGCGCGAGCGCGTCGAGGTCAACAACACGCCCCTGTTCGGCCTCGGCGCCGCGCGCGCCAACACTTATCTGCTGCAACGCGCGGAGATACACGCCGACGCGCGCCTGGGCAAGTACGTGCAGGTCTTCGTCCAGCTCGAGGACGCGCGGCCGTTCGGCAAGGACATGGTGAGCCCGACCGACAAGAACGTCGTGGACGTCGAGCAGGCCTTCATCGCCGTCGTCCACCCGCTCGGCGACGGCGTGTTCAAGGCGCGCGTGGGGCGCCAGGAGATGGCGTTCGACTTGCAGCGCTTCATCTCCGTGCGCGACGGCCCGAACGTGCGGCAGGCGTTCGACGCGCTCTGGGCCGACTGGGAAATCAACCGCTGGCGGCTGATCGCCTACGCCACGCAGCCGGTGCAGTATCGCGACAACCAGGCGTTCGACGACGTGTCGAACCGCGACCTGACCTTCAGCGGCGTGCGCGTCGAGCGGCAGAACGTCGGCCCGGGCGACCTGTCGGCCTACTATTCGCGCTACAACCGCTGCAACGCGCGCTTCCTCGATGGTGGCGGCGACGAGCACCGCAATGTCTTCGACGCGCGCTACTCAGGCAACGTGAACCACATCGACTGGGACGTCGAAGGCATGGTCCAGACCGGGCACGTCGGCAACCAGACGATCAACGCCTGGGCGCTCGGCTCGCTCAGCGGCTACACCTTCGCCACCCTGCCGTGGAAACCGCGCGCGGGCTTGCAGGTCGACGCGGCCTCGGGCGACCGCCATCCGGGCGACGGGCACATCGGCACCTTCAACCCGCTGTTTCCGAACGGCTACTACTTCACGCTGGCCGGCTACACGGGGTATTCGAACCTGATCCACGTCAAGCCTTCGATCACGGTCAAGCCGACCAGCAAGCTGTCGGTGCTCGCCGCGGCCGGCTTCCAGTGGCGCGCCACCACCGGCGACGCGGTCTATGCGCAGGGCAACGCCACCGTGCCCGGCACCGCCGGGCGCGGCTCGCGCTGGACCGGCATGTACCTGCAGTTGCGTACCGAGGTCACGCTGGCCGCCAACCTGATCGGCGCGGTCGAGGCGGTGCACTTCCAGGTCGGCGACTCGATCCGCGAGCTGGGGGGGCGCAATGCCGACTATGTCGGCGTGGAGCTGAAGTACGGCTGGTAAGGCCGGCGCCTGCCGCTCTACCGCTTTACCGCTCTACCGCCCTACCAGCCGCCCGCTTCGGCCAGCGCCTGGTATGCGGTGGCGAGGTGGTAAGGCGTGGTCGACGGCATCTCGGCCCGCGCCACCGCGCCGTCCGGCGCCAGGCACTCGTGCCAGCCGCCGGCGTGGAGGAAACGCGCCGGGAAGGCCTGCAGCCACGCGCGCAGGTGCGCCAGCGCCGCGCCGTCGCCGCGCACCGCGAGCGCGCGCGCGAACTCGGTCTGCGCCCAGATGCGCTGCGTGGCGTCGCGCGGCGAGCCGTCGAGGCGCAGCGCGGCGGCCACGCCCATGGTCTTCATGTCCACCCCGTGCGCCAGCGCGAAATCGAAGGCGCGCGCCAGCGACCGCGCCAGCGGCGAGCCGCCGAACAGCGACGGCGCCGACGCCAGCAGCGAGAACCACTCGAACTGGTGGCCCGGCTCCACGCGGTTGTCCGCCGGCGCCACGGCGCCCGCGATGGCGGGCAGCAGCGGCAGCTCGGCGATGCAGCCCGTGGCCGGGTCGGCGAAGGCGTCCAGCATGGCCGTGGCGATGGCCTGCAGGCGCGTGGCATAGAAGCTGTCGCCGGTCAGCGCGTGGGCCGCCAGGTAGGCCTCGGTGAGATGCATGATGGGGTTCTGTGCCGGCGTGGCGGCCGGGCTGAAATCCTCGGCCAGCGCGGCGTGATACAAGCCGTGCGCGGTGGCGAAGCGCGCCTCGATCAGTTGCGTGGTTTCCTCCAGCAAGGCCCGCGCCTCGGCGCTGCCGGTGCGCTCGGCATAGGCCGCGCAGGCGAACACCACGAAGGCGTGCGTGTAGAGGTCGCGGGTGGTATCGAGCGGCTTGCCCTGCGCGTCGACGCTGTAGACGAAACCGCCGCGCGCGGCGTCGGCGAAATGCCGGCGCAGCGAGCCGAACAGCTGCCCGGCATGGGCGGCGTCGCCGGCGCCCGCGCCTTGCGAGAACACATAGAGCTGGCGCGCGCAGGCCATCGCGCGGTAGCGGCTGGCCGGCAGCGGCTGCCGGTCCGCGCCGCCCAATGCCTCGTAGGGCAACTGCATGCCGGCGTTCCAGCCGGGGCCGCGCCACAGGGGAAGGACGGCGGCGTCGTAGTGCGCGCGCAGCGCGGCAACGGACGCGGCGATCGACGCGGCATCGTCGGGGGCAAGGCTCGGGGTGGCGTTCATGCGGATGGCGGGTCGGTAAGGCGCAGCGGCGGCGGCTCGGGGCGGCGCGCGGATGCTGCTATGGCCGCAAATATACATCAGCGCCGCGCGCGGGCCGCCGGCAGCGCTGCCGCGCCAGGGTCCGGAGTGCCGCGTGCATCGCGTTTCCGTTTCAAACGGCCAGAATCCTTGATCCTGCCGCCAGATCGCCTAACCTTACCGCGTGGCCCCCGGCATCGCATTGCGCGCCAAGCGGCTACCGAGCCGCAATTCCGCCCCCGCCGCGGCTCCCGGGCCACATATCCTGGTCTGTGCCTGCAAACCCGTCCGGAAAGCCCCCGCTTCCCGCCGGCCAGGCACCTTCGGGCCATCCGGCGCCGCCGTGTACCGTGCCCACGCTCTTTGGGAGAGCGCGATGGAAAAGCCGATCGTGAGCCCGTTGCGGTTCGTCGAGATACTGAACGCGAGGCTGCCCGAGCATCCCCTGTATCAGGAAGGGATGCGGGTGTACGCCATCCCCAACCATTCGGACCATCCGCGCAGCCTGGTCTGCGTCGGCCCGCGCGGGGTCAACGGCGTGTGCGCCACGGTGGAGCTGATCGTGCGCGGCGAGTGCGAAGTGGTGCCGGACATCCCCGGCGAGTGGCACGCGCCGCGCCGCGTCGCCGCCCGTGCCGCCCACCGTTAGCGCCGCCCCTCCGCACCCCGCCCTCACGCCGTCACACTTCGCGCTATTCACTTCTCAGGCCGTCAGGCCGCCACGCGCCCCTCGCTGCGCGCGGCCGGCGCGCTGGCAACGGCCGCGCCGGCGCTCATGGCGCTGGCCGGATAGCCGGCCGAGAACACCAGCCGCCCGCACGACCACGTATGCGTGACCAGCGGCTGCCCCGCCACCGTGGCCACCGCCACGAGGTCGGCGCGCAGGCCGAGCTCGATGCGGCCGCGGTCGGACAGGCCGCAGGCCAGCGCCGGATTGGCGCTGACCAGCGCGGCCGCCTGCGACGGCGTCAGCTCCGCCTGGCGCTCGGCGGCGAACGCGGCGGCGATCAGCGTGGAGGGCTGGTAGTCCGAGCACAGGCAGTCCGCCACGCCGGCGCGGATGGCGTCGATGGCGCGCATCGAGCCGCTCTGGCTCTGCCCGCGCAGCACGTTGGGCGCCCCCAGGATGGTCGGCAGGCCGCGCGCCACGGCGGCCTGCGCGGTCTCCAGGTTGATCGGGAATTCGCTCATGCGCACGCCCAGCGCCTGCATGGTGGCGATGCGCTGGACCGAATCGTCGTCATGGCTGGCGGCCGGCACGCCCAGGCGCGCGGCCAGCGCCAGCAGGCGCTCCACGCGCGCGAGCGCGCCCTGCTGCTCGGCGGCCTTCTTGTCGGCCGCCGCGACGGCTTCCTCGCGGCTCATGTCGTGGTTGCCGATCATGTAGGCCACGTAGGCTTCCAGCGTCTTGAACTGGCCCTGGCCGGGCGAGTGGTCCATCACCGAGATCAGGTCCACCACGCCGGCTTCGAGCAGCGTCTTCAGCACCGGCAGCGCGCTGGCGTCGGTGACTTCGTAGCGGCAGTGGATGCGGTTGTCCACCAGGCTGTGGGCACGGAAGGCGGCCACCGTGCGCACGATCTGCGACGCGGTCTCGTTGTTGCGCACGCCGAACTGCGTGCTGGCGAAGGACAGCGCGTGATACGGCGTGGTGATGCCGGCCGCGGCGTTGCGGCGGTCCACCTGCGCCACGGCGAAGTCCAGCGGGAACATCACGCGCGAGCGCGGCTCGGCTTCTTTCTCGATGGCGTCGCAGTGCAGGTCGATCAGGCCGGGCATCAGGGTCTGGCCGCCCAGGTCGATCACCTGGGCGGTGCGCGGCACGGCCGCGGCGTCGGGTTCGATGGCCGCGATGCGGCCGTCCTCGATCAGCAGCGCGCTATCGGTCAGCACGCCGTCGGGCAGCACGATGCGCGCGCGGGTCAGGTAGGCAGGAAGCATGGTCGGTTCCGGGAACGGGTCAGGCACGGAAAAAACTGGGGTTCAGGCCGGCACGGCGGCCAGCTTGCCGGCCGGCGCGTCGGCGGCCGGCGCGGGGTGCAGCGGCAGCAGGCGCGTGGCCACGGCGTCGCGCACCGCTTCGTCGTGGAAGATGCCCACCAGGCAGCGGCCTTCGGCCAGCGCCTCGCGGATCAGCGCCACCACCACCGCGCGGTTGTCGGCGTCGAGCGAGGCCGTGGGCTCGTCCAGCAGCAGCACCGGATGGCCGCCGATCAGCCCGCGCGCGATGTTCACGCGCTGCTGCTCGCCGCCCGAGAAGGTGGCCGGCGGCAAGGCCCACAGCCGGCCCGGCACCTGCAGCCGCGCCAGCAGCACGGCGGCGCGCTCGCGCGCTTCCTCGAAGCTGGCGCCGCGCTGCTGCAGCGGCTCGGCCACCACGTCGAGCGTGCTCACGCGCGGGATCACGTGCAGGAACTGGCTGACGTAGCCGATCACCTCGCGCCGCAGGCGCAGGATGCGCTGCTCGGGCGCGCGGGTCAGCTCCACCCACTCGGCTTCGTCGCGGATGCGGATACTGCCTTCGGTGGCCAGGTAATTGCCGTACAGGCAGCGCAGCAGCGTGCTCTTGCCCGCGCCGGAACTGCCGGCCAGCACCACGCATTCGCCGGCGGCGGCGTCGAAATCGATGGCCTGCAGCACCGGCAGGCGCGTGCCGCCCTGGTTGTGCAGGACGAAGGTCTTGCCCAGGCCGCGCACTTCGATGCGGCGCGGGTCGGCGGCGCTGGCGGCACTGGCGGGATCGGTGCCGGGATTGGCGCCGGGATTGGTGTCGAAGTCTTGCGTCATGGTCAGCTCTGCAGGATGGAGGACACCAGCAACTGGGTGTACGGGTGGTGCGGGTCGTCGAGGATCTGGTCGGTCAGGCCGCTCTCCACCACGCGCCCGCCCTGCATCACCAGCGTGCGGTGCGCCAGCAGGCGCGCCACGGCGAGGTCGTGGGTGACGATGATGGCGGCGAGTCCCAGGTCGGCCACCAGGCCGCGCAGCAGGTCCAGCAGGCGCGCCTGCACGGACACGTCGAGAGAGGCGGTGGGCTCGTCCATGAACACCAGGCGCGGATGCGTGACCAGGTTGCGGGCGATCTGCAGGCGCTGCTGCATGCCGCCGGAGAAGCTGGAGGGCGCATCGTCCAGGCGCGCGAGGTCCAGTTCCATGCGCTCCATCCAGGTGCCGGCCACTTCGCGCAGTTCGCCGTAGTGGCGCCCGCCCACCGCCATCAGGCGCTCGGCGATATTGGCGCCGGCGCTCACGCGCATGCGCAGGCCGTCGCGCGCGTTCTGCCGCACGAAGCCCCAGTCGGTGCGCGCCAGCAGGCGCAGGCGCGCGTCCGACAGCGTGGCGAGGTCGGTCAGGCCCTGCTCGCGGGTGTCGTAGCTGACGCTGCCGGCTTCGGGCGCGGCCTGCCAGGACACGGCCTGCAGCAAGGTGCTCTTGCCCGAGCCGGATTCGCCCACCACGCACAGCACCTCGCCGGGGAACAGGTCGAAGCTCACGTCGTGGCAGCCGTGCACGCCGTCCCAGGTGCGGGTCAGGCCGCGCACGGACAACAGCGGCTGGTCGGTGGGGCTCATGCTGGCTCCTTGCTGGTGCTGGTGATGCTGGGGCTGCTGTCGATATCCGCGGCATTGGCGGGGCCGGTCATGCCCTGCTCCTGGCGCGTGGCGCAGTATTCGGTGTCGGAGCAGACGAACATGCGCCCGCCCGCGTCGTCGGTGATGATTTCGTCGAGATAGCTGTGGGTCGAGCCGCACAGCTCGCAGCAGCCGTCCCAGGTCTCCACCGCGAACGGATGGTCGTCGAAGTCCAGGCTCTTGACGCTGGTGTAGGGCGGCACGGCATAGACGCGCTTCTCGCGCCCGGCACCGAACAGCATCAGCGCCGGGCTGTTGTCCAGCTTGGGGTTGTCGAACTTGGGAATCGGCGACGGCCGCATCATGTAGCGCTGGTTCACCATCACCGGGTAGTCATAGGTGGTGGCGATGCGGCCATGGCGCGCGATGTCCTCGTACAGCTTGACGTGCATGACGCCGTATTCGGCCAGCGCGTGCATGGTGCGCGTCTCGGTCTCGCTCGGCTCCAGCCAGCGCAGCGGCTCGGGGATGGGCACCTGGAACACCATGATCTGGCCGGCCGCCAGCGGCGTCTCGGGGATGCGGTGGCGGGTCTGCACGATGCTGGCCTCGGCGGTGCGCTCGGTGGTGCGCACGCCCGTGACGCGGCCGAAGAAGCGGCGGATGTTGATGGCGTTGGTGGTGTCGTCCGAGCCCTGGTCGATCACCTTGAGCACGTCGTCGCCGCCGATGATGGAGGCGGTGACCTGGATGCCGCCGGTGCCCCAGCCGTAGGGCAGCGGCATCTCGCGGCTGCCGAACGGCACCTGGTAGCCGGGGATCGCCACCGCCTTGAGCAGCGCGCGGCGCAGCATGCGCTTGGTGGATTCGTCGAGATAGCCGAAGTTGTAGTGCTCGTCGCGCACGGCGGCGTCGGCCGTGGCGTTCGCGTTCGCGTTGGGATTCGTGCTGGCGTTGGTCATGATGCGAGTGCCTCCTGCGCTTGCGTGCCGTCCTGCGCGGGCCGGGTGTCCGCCGCTTCAGGCACGGCCGGCGCGGCCGGCGCAGCCTGGGCGCGCTCGGCGCGCAGCCGGCGCAGCAGTTCGAGATTGGTCTGGAAGTCCACGTAGTGCGGCAGCTTCAGGTGCTGCGTGAAGCCGGACGCTTCCACGTTGTCGCTGTGGTAGAGCATGAACTCGATGTCGTTGGCGGGCGCGTCGGCGGCCTCGCCCAGCTCGGCGGCGCGCATGGCGCGGTCGGCCAGCGCCATCGACATGGCCTTGCGCTCGCCGTAGCCGAACACCAGGCCGTAGCCGCGCGTGAAGCTCGGCCCTTCCTGCGCGTTGCCGGCGAACTGGCTGACCATCTGGCATTCTGTGACCTCGATCTCGCCGATGGTCACGGCAAAGCCGAGCTCCTCCACGAACAGCTCCACTTCCGCCTGGCCGTAGCGGATCTCCGCCGCGAACGGGTGCGAGTTGCCGTAGCCGCGCTGGGTGGAATACCCCATCGACAGCAGGAAGCCCTCGTCGGCGCGCGCCAGGTTCTGCAGCCGCGCCGGGCGCGCCGCGGGCAGTTCCAGCGGCTCGCGCGTCAGGTCCGGCGGGGCGGGATCGCCGGCCGGCACGGTTTCCGGCTCGATCAGCGATTCCTGGCGCAGCAGGTCGGTCACGCGCGGCATGCGCGCATCCAGCGTGGACTGCGCGGGCGGCAGCGGCGCGTTGCCGCGCTCGGCCTCCAGCGTGAAATCGAGCAGGCGCTGGGTGTAGTCGTAGGTCGGCCCGAGCACCTGGCCGCCCGGCACGTCCTTGAAGGTCGACGAGATCCGGCGCTGCAGGCGCATGGTGCCGGTATCGAGCGGCGCGCAATAACCGAAGCGCGGCAGCGTGGTGCGGTAGGCGCGCAGCAGGAACACGGCTTCGATCAGGTCGCCCGCGGCCTGCTTGATGGCCAGCGCGGCGAGGTGCGGGTCGTACAGCGAGCCCTCGGCCATCACGCGCGACACCGCCAGCGGCATCTGCTCGCGCACCTGCGCCAGCGTCAGCTCCGGCACGGCGCGGTCGCCGCGGCGGTAGTCGTCGAGCATGCGATAGGAATTCAGGATGGCGCGTTCGCCACCTTTGACGGCTACGTACATGTCAAAGCTCCGCTTGGGTGGTGCGCGGCAGCGCGCTCAGGGCGTGGCCGCTGGTCAGCAGCACGTCGACGCCCAGCGGGAAACGCGCCTGGTTGGCGTGCCACTGGGTCCAGAAATCCGCCGGCAGGCCTTGCGCGCACAGCGCGGCCTCGTGCTCGATGCCGGGGCCGCGCAGCGTTACCGCCGGGCCGCCGGACAGCGCGGCCACCTCCAGCAGCAGCGTGGCGGAGCGGTCCGGGTAAGCCGGATCGCCCTGCGCGCAGGCCGCCAGCGCGGGCGCGGCATGGCCCGCGGGCACCGCCACGAAGGCGGCCCGGGCCACGTCGTCCACCAGCGGGCAGCCGCAATGGAAACGCAGGAAGGCGCGCACCGCCGCGGGGACGCCGGGCGGCAGCCACAGCGGCGTGTCGGCGTCGACCAGCGTCAGCAGCAGCGCGCTCAGCGCCGGGGACAAGCCGTGCGGCACGCCGCAGGACTCATGCAGCTCGCGCACGCTGCCGGGACGGGACATCGCGTCCAGCGCGGCGCGGAAAGTGCGCTGCGCGGACTGCACCGCATCGTCGAAGCCGGGCAGCAGCATCGCCGCGCCGGCACGGCCCGCGGCCGCGTTGTCGTTACCTGCCGCGGGGGCGGCATTCGCTTGGCCTGGCATCTCAATCCTCTCCACGCACCATCGTAAAAAACTCCACCTTGGTCTGTGCCGCCACCGCCGCCTGCTGCGCGTGGCGCGCCGCGCGCGCCTGCGCCAGCGGCGCGATCACCGTGGCCTGCACGCGGTCGTGCCAGCCCGGCAATTGCAGCAGCGCGTCCAGCACCGCGATCTGTTCCGCCTGGCGGTGGGTGCGGCCCTGCACATAGCCCACGCCGACCACGCCGCCATCGTCCGATGCCATCGTCACCGCGCAGCGCGTGACGCTGACTTCGCCCAGGTTGAACTGCGCGCCGGAGCCGCCGGCGCGCCCGCGCACCATCGCCATGCCGCTTTCCGGCTTGCGCAGCAGCTGGTGGGCGGGCACGGTGCCAAGCTGGCCGAAGGCCTGTTCGAGCGCTTCCGGCGCCGCCAGGGCCAGCTCGCGCAGCCAGCCGGCGCGGGCCGTGCTTCCGGTATCGGTTCGATTCATCTGTACATCCCCTATACGTCTATACGTTTAGATGTAGAATACCATCCATGGGGCAGAACTAGAACACAGGCAGATGAAGTTTTCATGACGGCACGCCAGCCTGGCCGATGCAACGCACGGGGCGCGCCGTTGAGGCACAATCGCATTCCATTGAAGCACGCCGTTGATGAACGCTGGATGACGAAGGGGCAGGAAACGATGCTGGAACAGGAAGTCGAACGCGGTTCGGGAGTAGCGGTGTGGCGCCAGATCGGCGAGGCCCTTGCCCTCGACATCCGCAACAAGCTCTACGAGCCGGGCGAGCGCCTGCCGCCGGAGCCCGAGCTGGCCAGCCGCTTTTCCGTCAACCGCCACACCATCCGCCGCGCCATGGGCGAGCTGGAGCAGAACGGGCTGGTGCGCATCGAGCAGGGCCGCGGCACCTTCGTGCAGGAACACGCGATCGACTACGCCATCGGGCGGCGCACGCGCTTCTCGCAGAACCTGGCCAGCCAGGGCATGCGCGCCCACATGGAGGTGATCGAGTCGCAGACCCTGCGCGCGCCCGAGATCGCCAAGCACCTGGGGCTGGCGCGCAACGCCTCCATCCTGCGCGTGCAGATGCTCGGCAAGGCCGAGGCCCGCACCATCGACGTGGCCGAGCACTACTTCGACGCCGCGCGCTTCCCCGAGCTCGATGCGCAGTTGCGCGCACGCCAGTCGATCTCCAAGGCGCTCGCGCATTTCGGCGTGACCGACTACACCCGCAAGTGGTCGCGCATCACCGCGGCCATGCCGACCGCGCCGGTGGCGCGCCAGCTCAACCAGCCCAAGACACGGCCCATCCTGCAGGTGGAGGCCCTCAACGTGGATACCGCCGGCGTGCCGCTGCACTACAGCGTGGTGCGCTTCGCCGGCGACTGGGTGCAACTGACGGTGGCCGACCAGGACTGAGGCCGCCCTCCCCGATCGCTGCATCGCCACACTCGCTTCACGGGCCATTGCCGCATCACGCGGTGGCCCTCCCGGCAACAAAATTGGTCTAGACATCCGCTTGTCATCTGCCCGCGCTAAGGTCGCCAGCATGGATACCACTCTCGCACTGCACCCCACCCTCACCGGCCTCAGCGGCCGGCGCGTCCTCACCGCCGGCGGCATCGCGCCGGCCGGCCTCGCGTTCCGCGACGGCTGCATCGGCGCGCCCGGCGCCGCCGGGCCCACGCTCGACGCCGGCGACCTGCTGGTGCTGCCCGGCATCGTCGACATCCATGGCGACGCCTTCGAGCGCGCGGTGATGCCGCGCCCCGGCGTCAGCTTCCCGTATGCCGGCGCGCTGTTCGACGTGGACCGCCAGTTGCTGTCGCACGGCATCACCACCGAGCTGCACGGCGTCACGCTGTCGTGGGAAGGCGGGCTGCGCGGCGAGGCCTATGCCGAGCGCATGTTCGACGGGCTGGAGCGCATGCGCGGCACGCTGGGCGCGCAGCACCACGTGCACCTGCGCTTCGAGGCGCATCACCTGGACGGGCTGGACACCGCGCTGGCGTGGATCGCCAGCGGCAAGGTGCGCTTCCTGGCCATCAACGATCACCTGCCGCAGATGCTCAGGCGCATGCAGGACACGCGCAAGCTCGCCGGCTACGCCGAGCGCGCCGAGTGCGACACGGCCACCTTCCGCCAGCGCCTGGAGCAGGCCGCCGCGCGGGCCGCCGAAGTGCCCGCCGCCGTGGCCCGCCTGATCGCCGCCGCGCGCGCGGCCGGCCTGCAGGTAGCCTCGCACGACGACGGCGACGCCGCCACGCGCCAGAACTTCCACCAGCAAGGCTGCACCGTCGCCGAGTTCCCGCTGACCGTGGACGTGGCCCGCGCCGCGCGCGCGCTGCGCAACCTCACCGTGTTCGGCGCGCCCAACGTGATCCGTGGCGGCAGCCATACCGGCGCGCCCAACGCCACCGAGATGATCGCCGCCGGCCTGTGCGACGTGCTCGCCTCCGACTACTACTACCCCGCGCCGCTGCAGGCGGCGTTCCGCATCGCCCAGCTCGGCGTGCTGCCGCTGCCGGCCGCGTGGGACCTGGTGTCGCGCAATCCGGCCCGCGCCGCCGGCCTGGCCGACCGCGGCGCGCTGAGCCCGGGCCTGCGCGCCGACGCCATCCTGGTCGACGACAGCAATCCCGCCCTGCCCCAGGTCTGCGCCACCATCGTCGGCGGCGTGCTGCACCACGCCACGCGCGCCTTCCCGCTGCAACAGGCCGGCGGCGAGCGCCGCGCCGCCTGAAACCGGCCCGAGACCGGCCTGAAATCCCCCGCCACGCCCATGCAGCCAGCTTACCGCTACGCCATCTACCTCACCCCCGCGGCGCCGTGGCGCGACCTCGGCGCCCGCTGGCTCGGCCGCAGCGCCGAGACCGGCGGTCCGCTCGACCGCCTCGCCGACGATCCGCGCCTCGCGCGCTGGACCGAGGCGCCCGCGCACTACGGCCTGCACGCCACGCTCAAGGCACCGTTCCGCCTCGCGCCCGGCTGCACGCCCGCCGCGCTCGACGCCGCCATGCGCGCGTTCGCGCTGGACCGCCACCCGTTCGCGGTGCCGCTGGCGCTGCGCAACCTGCGCGGCTTCCTGGCCTGGTGCCTCGGCGAAGACCAGCCGGCCAACGCGCGCATGCACGCGCTGGCCGACGCCGCCGTGCGCGAGCTGGACGCATTCCGCGCCCCGCCCACCAGCGAGGAAATCGCCCGCCGCAAGCCCGACGCGCTGGCACCCGAGGCGCGCCGCATGCTCGATGCCTGGGGCTACCCCTATGCGTTCGAGACCTTCATCTTCCACATCACGCTCAGCGGCCAGCTCGACGAAGCCGACCAGGCCGCCGCCACCGCGCTGCTGCAGGCCCACGCCGGCCACCTGGCGGCCACGCCGATGCCGGTGCGCGACGTGAGCCTGTTCGTGCAGCCCGCGCCCGACGCGCCGTTCGTGGCGGCGCGCCACTACGGCTTCGACGGCAGCACCGCCGACGCTGCCGGCGCGGCCCTGCTGGAGGATGCGGCATGAGCGATGCCGGCCGCCAACTGGTCTACCTGATGGGCCCGTCGGGCAGCGGCAAGGACTCGCTGCTGCGCGCGCTGCACGAGCGCCTGCGTCCCGGCGAGCGCGTGGTGATCGCGCACCGCTACATCACGCGCGCCAGCGGCGCCGACGAGGCCAGCGTCGCCATCACCGCGGCCGAGTTCGCGCGCCGCGCGGCGCTGGGCTGCTTCGCCCTGCAATGGGACAGCCACGGCCTGCGCTACGGCATCGGCATCGAGCTCGACCACTGGCTGGCGCAAGGCCTGTGCGTGGTGGTCAACGGCTCGCGCGAATACCTGGCGCAGGCGCAGGCGCGCTACCCCGGCCTGCACGCGGTGCAGGTCGGGGTGCGGCCCGAAGTCCTGGCGCAGCGCCTGCGCCAGCGCGGGCGCGAGGACGAAGACGACATTGCCCGCCGCCTGGCGCGCGCGGCCGAGCCGTTTGCCGTGCCGGCGGGATGCCGCTTCACCGAAATCGACAACAGCGGCAGGCTGGAGACGGCGGCGGCGCGTTTGCTGGAGGTGGTGCGGGAGGCGCAGGAAGCCGCCAGCGAGGAAGACAGCCTGGCGGCGGCGCGGCGCGCCTGAGACACCCCGCCCCGTTCAGGTGTTGCCCTGCCGGTCCCAGTACGGCGGCGAGCCGAAACGCTCGATGAAGAAGTCCACGAACGCGCGCACCTTCTGCGAGGCGCGCCGGTTCGGCAGGTAGACCGCCTGGATCGCCCCGCCGGCGCCCAGCCCCGCCTCCCAGCCCGGCAGCACGGCGCGCAGCCGGCCGGCCTCGATGTCGGCGCCGACCAGCCAGCTCGGCATCAGGATCAGCCCCATGCCGCCGATGGCGGCCTCCCGCAGCATCTCCGAATTGTTCGCGCGCAGGCTGCCGCCGACGCGCACCGCCTCTTCCGACCGGCCCGAGAACCGCCAGATGCTGCTGCCGCGCGCGTAGGAGAAGGTCAGGCAATCGTGCCCGGACAGTTCGGCCGGCGCTTGTGGCTCGCCGCGCCGGGCCAGGTAGTCCGGGCTCGCGCACACCAGCCGCCGGTGCGGCGCCATCCTGCGCGCCACCAGGCTGGGGGCATCGACGCTGCCCAGCCGGATCGCCAGGTCGAGCCGCTGCGCCACCAGGTCGACCACGTCGTCGGTCATGGCGAGATCGAGCCGGATGCCGGGATACCTGCGGGCAAACTCGGGCAATGCCGGCGCGATGTGCAGGCGCGCGAACGCCACCGGCAGGCTCGCCCGCAGCAGCCCGCGCGGCGGCCCGGCGGCCTCGCCGGCCTCCAGGTTGGCGCTCTCCAGGTCACCCAGGATGCGCACCGCGTGCTCCAGGTAGCTCTCGCCCACGCTGGTCAGCGTCACGCTGCGCGTCGAGCGGTTCAGCAACTGCGTGCCGAGGCTGGCCTCCAGCGCGTCCACCTGCCGCGTGACCGACGACGTGGCCACGCCCATGCGCCGCGCGGCGGGCGCGAAGCCGCCTTCCTCGATGACCGCGACGAAAGCCTTCAAGGCAGCGAATGTGTCCATGCGGGGGGCCCGGTTTATCGTTGCGTACGGCGCAACGCACCTGCCGGACCTTACCCGATTATCAGCGCCGTCGCTACGGCCTAAAGTGAGGGCGTCAACACAGCCACCGCATCGCGGAACCGACCATGCCAGCCTCCCGCCCACAGCCTCCCCGCCCCGAAACCCCGTCCCGGCGCCGCGCCATCGTCGTCGGCGGCTCGCTCGGCGGCCTGTTCGCCGGCAACCTGCTGCGCCGCGCCGGCTGGGACGTCGACATCCACGAACGCTCGCCGCGCGACCTCGACAGCCGTGGCGGCGGCATCGTGCTGCAACCCGAGGTCGTCGAGGCCTTCCGGCTGTCCGGCGTGACGCTGCCGGACAGCGAACTAGGCGTGCGCTCGCAGGCGCGCGTGGTCCTGCGTCCCGACGGCTCGGTCCAGAGCCGGCGGCCCGCGCCGCAGACGCAGACGTCGTGGTCGCTGATCTATTCGACGCTGCGCCAGGCATTCGGCGCGGCGCACTATCACCAGGGCAGCGCGCTGGCCGAGGTCCGGCAACTGCCGGACCGGCGCGTCACGGCCATCTTCGAGGACGGCACGCAGGCGAGCGCCGACCTGCTGGTCGGCGCGGACGGCGGCAACTCCCGCGTGCGGCAGCAACTGTGGTCACACGCGCAGCCGTCCTATGCGGGCTACCTTGCCTGGCGCGGCCTGCTGCCTGAAGACGCCATGCCGGCCGTCGCCCGGGAATTCCTGCATGGCGACTTCGGCTTCGCCAACAACCGCGGCTCCCATATCCTCGGTTATCTCGTGCCCGGCCCCGGCAACGACATGCGCCCCGGGCACCGACTCTACAACTGGGTCTGGTACCGCGTGGCGGGCGCCACGCAACTGCGCGCCATCATGACCGACACGGCCGGGCGCTACCGTGGCCATGCCGTTCCCGAAGGCCTGCTGGCGCCGGCGTGGCGCGAGCACGTCTACCGCGAGGCCGACGCGCTGCTGCCCGCGCCGTTCCGCGCGGTGGTCAGGGCGACCGCGCAGCCCTTCGCCCAGGCCATCCGCGACCTCGCGGTGGACCACATGGTCGACGGCCGCGTGATTCTGCTGGGGGATGCCGCCTCGATTCCCCGCCCGCATACCGCCGCCAGCACCTCGAAGGCAGCCGCCAACGCCATCGCGCTCGCCACCGCCCTGCACGCCTTCCCGGACGATCCCGACCGCGCGCTGGCGAGCTGGGAACCGGAGCAGGTGCTGCTGGGCCGGAGTCTGCGCGACCATGGGCGCGAGATTGGGGGGCGGTTGTTGTTTCATTCTGCCAATGCTGTTGGCGTGGGGTAGCGGGTTGCCCCATATTTCAATGACTTCTATACTATTTTTAATATTTACTTAAAGATCAAATTACTTAAAATATTAAAGTCAAAGTCAAAGGCTTTCGCTCCCCCGGAGCGACCTACTTTCTTTTTTCCGAAAAGAAAGTAGGCAAAGAAAGCGGACTGCCTGGCCGGCAGGGGCAGAAACATTGGAATTTCTGATTGTTGGTGGTTTCGTGGTGGGGGCTGCGGTTCTGCTGGCATGCTGCCGTTACCGGTGCGACCCACCACGATCTTGCTGGCGGTATTGGTTTCGGGGTCAGACCTATGATGGCGAACGCACTGCTTGTTCGGCCATCTGCCGTTACCGGTTTTGGCGGCCACGACGTAGCACCCTCATGGTTTCGTGGTGGGCGTGGTGGACCGGGGCGCGGGTGTATGGGGCTACGTTTCAAACTGGGGCCACCGCGCCCACCACGAAACCAGTGTCGTGCCTATGACGTGGCATCCGCCCCGGTCGCGGCAGCAGCCTGAACCACCTGCGCCGCTGCCATCATGCAGCGCCACCATGAATCCGACACCACCCGCGACGCCGCAGGCAAGCAAACCGGTAGCGTCAGCAGTCCCATCGAAGCCAACGCGCCCACCACGAAACCACAATAAAATTTAAAATCTGAGCGCCCAGCCTTCTGCAAGAATCGCTTTCTTTTGGTTACTTTTCTTTTCGAGAAAAGAAAAGTGACACTTACATGTGTGCGAATGGGCTACCAAGCCCAAGCCGCCAGGCCCGCAGACGCAAGCACACTCTCAAACACGACTTAATAAACCAATAAAATCTCGCCAAGACCCAAGAGATGAAATAGGAAATAGGAAATCAACCTATCACTAACCCAAATCAATACTAAAACTAACCCCATGCTCCCTGAACCCGAGCCGGCGGTAAAACTGATGTGCCTGCAACCGCCGCCCGTTGGACGACAGCGCGAGCTTGTCCGCGCCGGCCTCGCGCGCCAGCCGCATGGCGGCATTCATCATGGCCGAGCCGACGCCGCCGCCACGCGCGCTCTGCGTGACCACCACGCCTTCGATGATGGCTTCGTTGTGGCCGGCGTGCACCAGCACCGGAAACACCAGCAGGCTGAAGGTGCCGAGCGGCTCGCCGCCGGCGCCGAGCATCAGGTAGCAGCGATAGTCGGGCACGGCGCGCAGGCGGGCGAACAGCGCGCGCATGCGCGGCAGGGGCAGCGGGGTCTCGCCGTCCATTTCCGACAGCAAGGCGGCCACTTGTCCGAGTTCGGCGTCGGTGCCGGTGACTTCGTGCAGCGTCAGCGCGCCGGGCGCGGCGTTGCCCCGCCCGTGCGGTTCGCGCAGGCGGGCCGGTGCATTGTCTTCGGCCATGTCACGCCTCCTGGAGCGGCCGGCGCAGGCAGCGCTCCACGATGGGCAGGTAGTGCTCCAGCGGCGGCGTGACGAGGCCGACCACCTTGGCGAGGTCATCGTAGCGGCGCAGGCGCACCGCTTCCGCGCCGTGGGGCTGGGCGAGGAAGGCTTGGGCCTGGGCCGCGTCGAACGGGCCGCCCTGCAGCGCGAGGCTGTGCTGCGATGCCGGCGAGAGCGCATCCTGGTAGCCCGGCTCGGTGGCGCACAGGTAGCGCTTGGCGGCCACGTGCAGGCGGATCGGCTCGGTCACGGCCGGGCCGAAGCCGACCGCGAGCAGGTCGGCGCCGACTTCCTGGTGGCGCATGTCGGTGGTGCTGTCTTCGGCCATCACGAGGTGGCCGAGATCGTGCAGCAGGCTGGCCACCACCAGCGGCTCGGGGTCGCCGGCCTGCTCGGACAGGTAGGCGCTTTGCAGCGCGTGCTCGGTCTGGGTGATGGCTTCTCCGCCGTAGTAGTTGGCGCCGTGGCCGGAGAACAGGATTTCGATGCGCCTGAGGATGGTCATGAACAGATGTGTTGGATGGAAAAGCCGGCGCCTTTCAGGTTGCGCGCCGTGCACGGCGACGCGCGGTCAGACCAGCGCCTTGCGGATCTGGGCCGACAGCACGTCGATGGCGGTGACGAATACCACGATGATGATCATCACGGCGCAGGTCTCGGCGTACTGGAAGCTGCGGATGATTTCCCACAGCACGGTGCCGATGCCGCCGGCACCGACGATGCCCAGCACCGAGGCCGAGCGCACGTTGGACTCGAAGCGGTACAGCGCGAACGAGATCCACAGCGGCAGCACCTGCGGAATCACGCCGTAGACGATTTCCTCGAGCGCGTTGGCGCCGGTGGCGCGCACGCCCTCGACCGGGCGCGGGTCGATCGACTCGGTCGCCTCGGAGAACAGCTTGGCCAGCACGCCGGTGGTATGCACCCACAGCGCCAGCACGCCGGCGAAGGGCCCCAGGCCCACCGCCACGATGAACAGCATGGCGAACACCATTTCGTTGATGGCGCGGCAGGCGTCCATCACGCGCCGCATCGGCTGGTAGACCCAGCGCGGCACGATGTTGGCCGAACAGGCCAGGCCCAGCGGCACCGCCGCCACCACGGCCAGGAAGGTGCCCCAGATGGCGATCTGCACGGTCACCACCATCTCGTCCAGGTAGATGCGCCAGTCGCGGAAGCTCGGCGGGAAGAAGTCGGCGGCGAACTTGCCCATGTTGCCGGAATCGCGCAGCAGGTCGAGCGGGCGCATGTCGGCGCCTTGCCAGGACAGCGCCAGCAGCGCGAGCACCACGGCCCACACGAACAGGACGGGCAGGCTGGTGCGCGGCGGGCGGGCGGCGCGGGGCGAGGTGGCTGGGATCATGGCGGGGTTGGCGGGACGATGCATAAGGACAAAAAACCGGAAGCCCGGAAATGCGGGCATGAGTACTGCGGCGCGGCCGGGCGGCCCGCCCCGCTTTTTTCGCGGGACGGGCCGCGCGCGGCGGCGCGGCTGCTGCGGCGCGGTGCGCGCTTACTGGGCGCTGGTGGCGGCGATCTTGTCCAGCTCGGCCAGCTTGCGGCTCACGTCGGCAAGGCGCTTTTCCTTGTCGGCGCCGGCCAGCGTGGTGTCGGACTCGATCTTGGCCTTTTCCTTGGCCAGCTCGATCTGGCGGATCGGCACCAGCTGCGCGTCGGTGGACGGGCGGAAGCCCTGGTACGTCAGCGTGGCCAGGTTGGCCTTCTCGCGCGCGGCGTCGGCGCCCTTGCCGTAGTTGACGAAGAAAGTCTTGATCTTGAGCTTGAGGTCGGCCGGCAGGTCCTTGCGGTAGACCAGCGGGTCGGCCGGGATCAGCGGCGACTTCCACAGCACGCGCACCTGGTCGTAGGCGTTCTTGCCGGTGTTGATGCGATAGCGCTCGAAGTTCTCGGTGTTGTTCACCGCCACGTCGACCTGCTTGTTCAGCACCGACAGCAGGTTGGTTTCGTGGTTGCTCACGCGCACGGTCTTGAACAGCGTCTTCGGGTCGACATTGTGCGCGCCCCACAGGTAGTGGCCCGGCACGGCGGTGCCGGAAGTCGAGTTCGGGTCGCCGGCGCCGTAGCTCAGCGACTTGCCGTTCTTGATCACGTCGTCGACCGACTTCAGGTCGCTGTCCTTGTTGACGATCAGCAGCGACCAGTAGCCCGGGTTGCCGTCCTTGTCGATCACCGAGGCGAACACTTCGCCGTTGGCGCGGTCCACGGCTTCCATGGCCGCCTTGTTGCCGTACCAGGCAACCTGCACCTTGTTGAAGCGCATGCCTTCGATGATGCCGGCGTAGTCGGAGGCGAAGAAGGGCTTGACCTGCATGCCAAGCTGCTTGCTGAGGTCGTCGACCACCGGCTGCCAGGCCGACTTCAGGTTGGAGGAGGTCTCGGTCGAGATAAAGCCCATGGTGATGGTCTTGCCTTCCTGGGCAAGGGCGGGCAGCGACAGCGCGCCGGCGGCGCCGGTCGCGATCAGGGCAACAAAGGTTCTGCGCAGCATGTAAAGGCTCCGGGGGGAAAACGGGGTTGAGGCTGGGTTGGGGTTGCTTCGGTAAGACTGGCGAAAGCGCTACGGGAAAGACATCGGTCCGGTATCGGAGACAGGCATCAGGCGGCGTCGGGCGGGGTCAGGCGGCCGCCAGCCCGGCGGGGGCGGGGGCCAGCCCGGGCGCGTCCTGCATTGCGTCATGCGGCAAGAGTTCGTCCGCCTCGGTGCCGTACAGGTCGCGCAGCATGGCTGCCGTGAGCGCCGACGAAGGGCCGTCGTAGACTACCTGGCCGTGGCGCAGCGCGACCACGCGCGGGCAATAGCGCATCGCCACGTCCACCTGGTGCAGCGACACCACTACCGCTACCTTGCGCGTGCGGTTGATCTGCGCCAGCAGCTCCATCACGCGGCGCGCCGATTCGGGGTCGAGCGAGGCGATCGGCTCGTCGGCCAGGATCACCTGCGCGTTCTGCACCAGCGTGCGGGCAATGGCCGCGCGCTGCTGCTGGCCGCCCGACAGGGTCGAAGCCCGTCGAAACGCATAGTCGTCTATACCAACCTGGGCAAGCGCTTCCAGTCCCGCGTCGATTTCCTCGTTGCGGAAATAACGCACCAGGCTGCGCCACAGTGGCACGCGCGGCAGCATGCCGGTCAGTACATTGGTGATCACCGGCAGGCGCCCCACCAGGTTGAACTGCTGGAACACGAAGCCAATGCCGGCACGGGCCTGGCGCACGTCGCGCGCCAGGCGGCCGCCCTGCTGGATCACGTGGCCGTTGACGACCACCTTGCCGCTGCCGGCGTCGCCCGCCACGAAGCCGGCCAGATGGCGCAGCAGCGTGGACTTGCCGGAGCCGGAGGCGCCCAGCAGTGCCACCATTTCACCTGGGGCGACGGCGAGGCCGACATTGTCCAGCGCCTTGCGTCCCGCCTGGAACGACTTGGACAAGCCGTGCACTTCGATCGCATGCGTCATCCCGCTCTCCTTGCATCAACACTTGCATAAACAGTGAGCGCATTCTGGGTGGCGCTGATGACAAAACGATGAACGTTTCGGTGTGGCGCGACAGAAATCGGCCGGGCGTGGCGCCGGCGCGCATCGAGCGGCGCCGGGTCGACATGGCGCCGGAAGGTGGTGTAGGACGGCGTCCGCTTTCCTGCCCGGCGGCCGCCTTCTACACTGCTTGCGACGCCGCCGGCGCGGCGGCATCCATTTTCCGGGAAAGCACATGACCAGAGACATCCGGCCTTTCTGCGAGGCACCGCCCTGCCCCGTGCGCCCCGGCGCCGCGCTGGCCGCGGCGGCGCTCGCCGCCGGCGCGCTGGCGCTGCTGTGCGGCACGTGCCGCCGCAGCGGCAACCGCAATGTGCCGGAGCCGGCGCGGGAGGTGGATCTGCAGCGCTACCTGGGACGCTGGTACGAGATCGCGCGCTACGACAGCAGCTTCGAGCGCGGCTGCGAGGCCGTCACGGCGGACTACAGCCTGCTGGCCGACGGCCGCCTGCGCGTGCTCAATACCTGCCACCAGGACGGGCCGCACGGCAAGGTCCGCGCCGAGGAAGGGCGCGCCAAGGTGGTCAGGCATACCGGCGGCGCGAAGCTGAAGGTATCCTTCTTCGGGCCGTTCTATGTCGGCGACTACTGGGTGCTGGACCGCGCCGACGACTATGCCTGGGCCATCGTCGGCGAGCCTTCGGGCAAATACTTGTGGCTCCTGAGCCGCGAGGCCCGGCCCGACGAAGCCACGCGCGCGCTGCTGCTCGGCAAGGCGGCGGCGATGGGCTACGACACCAGCCTGCTGCGCATGACGCGCCAGCCCTGAGCCCTCCCGGGCCCGGCGTCAGCCCGGCAGCACGGCTGCCACCGAGTCGGCAAAGCGCGCGACGATGCGGTCGATATCCTGCGCCGTGCAGATGAACGGCGGCGCGAACAGCACGTGGTCGCCATGCACGCCGTCCACCGTGCCGCCCATCGGGTAGACCAGCAACCCGTTTTGCATCGCCGCCGACTTGAGCCGGGCATGCGTCTTCAGCGCCGGCGCCAGCGTGGCCTTGCTGGCGCGGTCGGCCACGAACTCCACGCCGACGAACAGCCCGCGGCCACGGATGTCGCCCACGTTGGGATGGCCGCCGAGCGCCGCGCGCAGGCCCGCGCGCAGCTGCTCTCCGCGCGCCAGCACGTTGGCAAGCAGGTTCTCCTCGGCGATCGTGCGCTGCACGGCCAGCGCCGCCGCGCAGGCGGTGGCATGGCCGATATAGGTATGGCCGTGCTGGAAGAAGCCGCTGCCGCCCACGATGGCGCCATAGATCCGCCGCGTGGACAGCATCGCGCCGATGGGCTGGTAGCCGGCGCCCAGGCCCTTGGCGATGGTGACGATGTCAGGCACCACGCCGTCCTCCGCGCAGGCGAACAGATGGCCGGTGCGGCCCATGCCCGCCATCACCTCGTCCAGGATCAGCAGCACGCCGTATTTGTCGCACACCGCGCGGATGCGCCTGAGGTAGTCGGCCACGGGCGGCACCGCGCCGGCCGTGGCGCCCACCACCGTCTCCGCCACGAACGCGGCCACGCTGTCGGGCCCCAGTGCCAGGATCTTGGCTTCCAGCTCGCCGGCCAGCCGCTGCGCGTATTGCCGGTCCGTCTCGCCGGCATGCTGGTCGCGGTAGGCATAGCAAGGCGAGACATGATGCGCCGGCACCAGCAGCGGCAGGAACGGCTCGCGCCGCCAGGCATTGCCGCCGATGGCCAGCGCCCCCAGCGTATTGCCGTGGTAGCTCTGGCGGCGCGCGATGAAATGGCGGCGCGCGGGCTGCCCGGTCTCCACGAAATACTGCCGCGCGAGCTTCAGCGCCGCCTCCACCGCCTCCGAGCCGCCCGAGACGAAATACACATGATCGAGGTCGCCCGGCGCCGAGCGCGCCAGCGTCCCGGCCAGTTCCTCCGACACTTCGGTGGTGAAGAACGAGGTATGCGCATAGGCGATGGTGTCGACCTGCCGCTTGATGGCCTCGATCACGCGCGGATGGCCGTGGCCGAGGCACGACACCGCCGCGCCGCCGGAAGCGTCGAGATAATGCTTGCCGTTGCTGTCGATCAGCTCGATGCCCCGGCCCGCCACGGCAACGGGAAGTGCCTGGCGCGGATTGCGGTGGAAGACGTTGGTCATGGTGTGCGGTACGGAAAAGGGCCGGAGATGCCGGCCGTGGAGAGTATAAGGAAACACCGCCGCGCATGCAACATATGTTTCCTTATCAATAAATTAAGATTCATTTGATTCCGACCTGGCCGGATCGGCGGCAACCGCGCCGCCCAGGCCGCCACGGACGGTCGCCGGAGTTTGTGCAACAATCGTTGCATCCATTCATTCCGGATTCACGATGCCCACCGAAAGCCCCCAGCCGCCGCAAAGCCTGGACGACCTGCAGGCCCACCTGCGCGAGCACTTCGCCTCGCTGAGCACGCAATTCCAGGGCGGCGCGCGCTACCTGCTGGACCATCCGCAGGAAGTGCCCATGCTGTCCATGCGCAAGATCGCCGCCGACGCGGGCGTGCAGCCGGCCACGCTGGTGCGCCTGGCCCAGTTCCTCGGCTTCGAGGGCTGGCAGGGCCTGCGCGAGCTGTTCGTGGAGTCGCTGCGCGGCGGCCCGCAGCCCTACGCCAAGCGCGCCCGCAAGGTGGTGCGGGAAAGCGGCTCCACGCGCATGCTGGCCGAGATGCTGGAGATCCAGCACCGCAACCTCGACCGCACCGGCGCCGGCAATGCCGAATCGCTGCCGCGCGCGGCCGAACTCATCAGCGCCGCGCCCAGCGTCCATGTGGCGGGCTTCCGCTCGTGCTACCCGATCGCCTTCACCTTCCACTATCTCTACCGCCTGTTCCGCGCCTCGGTGCACCTCGTGCGCGGCGACGCCGGCACGCTGGAGATGGAACTGCGCGCCTTCGCGCCGAAGGACGCGGTGGTGGTCGCCAGCTTCGCGCCGTATTCGCAGGAAAGCATCCGCGTGGCCAGCGCCGCGCACGAAGCCGGCTGCCGCGTCGTCGCCCTGACCGACAGCACCGTCGCACCGATCGCCCTGCATGCCGACTGCACGCTGCTGTTCTCGCTCGACAGCCCTTCCTTCTTCCCGTCCATCACCGCCGGCGTGGCGCTGGCCGAGGCGCTGGCCGAGCAACTGCTGGCCAAGAAGGGCAAGGGCGCCATCAAGGCGCTCGAACTGGCGGAGGGGCAGGTCCACCAGACCGGAGCCTACGTGGCGGCGAAACGGGGCTGAACGGCGGCTACTCGAACGCCTCGTCGCTCGGCTGCGCGTACGCCTTCTTGACCGCGGCGCTCATGGGGAACTCGAAGCTCACGTTCTTGGGCGGGATCGGCTTGTTGAACCATTTGTCGTACATGGCCAGGATCTCGCCGTCCTTCATCAGGCCCGTGATCACGCCGTCGACCAGCTTCTTGAAGCCGGGATCGTCCTTGCGCATCATGAAGCCGTAGGCCTCGAACGACTGCGGCGTGCCCACCACGGTCCAGTCCGCCGGCGCCGGGGCCGTGGTCTTGACGCCGGACAGCAGCACGTCGTCCATCATGAAGGCCGCCACCCGGCCCGACTGCAGGATCAGGAAGGACTCGCCGTAGTCCTTGGCGCTCTGGATGGCGATGTTGGCCTTCTTCTCATCGTTGAGCTTGCGCAGGATGCGCTCGGAGGTGGTGCCGGCATTGGTCACCACGGCCTTGCCGGACAGGTCGCCGAAGTCCTGCACCGGGCTGCCCTTCCTGACCAGCAGGCGCGTGCCCGCCACGAAGAAGGTGGTGGAGAACGCCACCTGCTGCTGGCGCGCCTTGAGGTTGGTGGTCACGCCGCACTCCAGGTCCACCGTGCCGTTCTGCACCAGCGAGATGCGGTTCTGCGAGGTCACCGGCACCATGCGCACCTGCAGGTTCGCCACGCCGGTCTGTTTCTTCACCTCCGCAATGACCTTGTCGCAGATGTCCTGCGAGAAACCGATCACCTTCTGGCTGCCGTCGTAGAACGAGAACGGGATCGACGAGGTGCGGTGCCCGATCGAGATCGCGCCCGACTCCCTGATCCTGGCCAGCGTCTCGCTGGCCGGCACGTCCGCGGCGCGGGCCGCCGCCGTGCCGAGCACCGCCGCGGCCACGGCCATGCCGAGCGCCGCCGCCTTCACTGCCTTTGTCGCTTCCACTGCTGCCACTGCCGTCATCGCTTGCTCCTTGTCTGCCGGATACCGAAATCCGTCGTCGTTTCAGATGCTAGCCACTGAGCAACATTTGTTCCATCATGGATAACCATGAAACAATCGTATTTTCACCAGGAAAATGGAAACAGACGCTTCTTTGCACAATGATGGTGAAACACATGGTGCACGGCGGCATGGTTTTGGCGCAGGGAGCCGGCGGCGGCACCGGGGTAGCTCTTACGCGCCGTCCGCGGCGTGGTTACAATCGGCTTCCACGCCTGCGCGACGCGCGCAGCCCTGCAACCGATCCCGCCTGGACCTGCCATGTCGAACTCCCAAGCCACCGCCCGCCTCGGCCCGGCCGACGCCAACTATCTCGTGCACCTGCAGGCCGGCAGCCATGCGCTGACCGGCGACGAATCCGCCGGCCTGGGCGGCACGGACCAGGGCCCGGCGCCGTTCGCCTTCGTGCTGTCGGGGCTGGTGTCGTGTACCGCGATCACGCTGAAGATGTACATGCAGCGCAAAGGATGGCCCGTGGCCGACGTGGAAGTCACGGCGGCGTTCCAGGGCAAGGACGAGGCGCGCTTCATCCGGCGCGAGGTCCGGGTGAGCGGCGCGGCGCTGGGCGAGGCCGAGCGCGAGCGGCTCGCGCAGATCTGCGAGCGCACGCCGGTGACACTGTTCCTGAAGGCGGCGTCGCGGATCGAGACGACGTTCGTGTGATACCCGGCTGTTGCCGGAGCCTGCCGGCAGGGAGGATGCCTGCGAGGCGGGGGTTTTTGCAAAGGCGGGCGCCGGCCCTTTCGTTGCCCTTCCGCATGCGGCACCAGCGCCGTGTGACGACGTGACCGACGCCGGCGATAGTGCGCCGAGATAGTACGGCGTGAATCCTGTGTGATTCACCGACACACCAAGAACGCGCGGGGGCATGCCATGGCATGGCATGCCTGGCATCTCGCGCGCATGGAATAAAGCCGTTTCCATGCGCATTTTCCGAAACATCTGATGCCCACCAGCCTTTTCCTGCTGCATTCTCCCCGCGAGAGCTAGTCCATCGACGGCCATCCCGTTCGACGCCGCAGGAAAGTCATCTCATCTTAAGCCGCGCTCCCGTCGCGATGCCCCCGCCGTTCCTGCCGGCGAGCCGCATCGCCTTGCCAGGAACCCGCCATGCCCAGCCAGTCCGATCTGCGCTTCACCTTCGCCGTCATCGGCGGCGTGGACTTCGAGGTCATCGAGTTCGACCTCCAGGAAGCCCTCAGCGAGACCTTCCGTCTCGATGTGCAGTTGGCCCACGCCAACCCTGACCTCGACTTCGACCGGATCCTCGACCAGCCCGCCCTGCTCACCATCTGGCACGGCGAGCGGCCGGTGCGCCATGTCCACGGCCGCATCTCCACTTTCCAGCAGGGCGACACCGGCTTTCGCCGCACCCGCTACCGCGCCGTCGTCGACCCCACCCTCGCGCGCCTGCGCCTGGGCTCCGACTGGCGCCTCTTCCAGACCCGCTCCGTCCCCGAGATCCTCCAGTCCGTGCTCGGCGACTACGGCATCACCGACTACGAACAGGTCATCACCAACACCCACCTGCCCCGCGAGTACTGCGTGCAGGCCGGCGAGACCGATTTCCAATTCGTCCAGCGGATCGCGACGGAGGAAGGCCTTTTTCATCGCTTCGCCTTTACCGCCGATGGCCACCGCCTCATCCACGGGGATCGCCTCTACATCCACGGCGCCATCGAGGGCGGCCCCGTGCGCTATCAACCCAACCCCGGTGGCGACCAGCCCGAGCCTGCTCTGCGCCGCTTTACCTACACCGAGCACGTCCGCACCGCGCGCCAGACCCAGCGTGACTACACCTTCACGCACCCGCGCTATCGGCAGGAGCACACCCAGGTCGGGTGTGCTCTGGGCGGCCAGGATGACCGCTACGAACACTACGGCTACCCCGGCAGATACAAGAAAGACGAGGCTGGCCGGCCCTTCACCGAGAACCGCCTGCTCGGCCATCGCCGCGATGCACGCATGGCCGTGGTCGAGGGCGACGACCCGCGCCTGGTGCCCGGCGTGGCCTTCGACCTCGTCGACCACCCGCGCGAGGACCTCAACCACGGCTGGCGCCCCGTGCGCATGCACCACCACGGCGTGCAGCACACCAGCCAGGCCGAGGAGAGCGCCGGTGCCCAGCAAGGCACCCACTACCGCTACACCGCCGAGATCATCCCCGACCGCATCGAGTGGCGCCCAGAACCTCTGGAGCGACCCGTCATCGCCGGCCCGCAGGTGGCCACCGTGGTCGGGCCCGAGGGCGAGGAGATCTACGTCGACGAGCACGGCCGGGTCAAGGTGCAGTTCCCCTGGGACCGCCAGGGCCGCGAGGACGAGCACAGCTCGTGCTGGATCCGCGTGGCCAGCAACTGGGCCGGCGCCCGCTGGGGCCATATCGCCATCCCGCGCATCGGGCAGGAAGTGATCGTCGACTACCTGGACGGGGACCCGGACCAGCCGTTGATCACGTCCCGCGCGTTCCGGTCCACTCACCCGACGCCGTACGCGCTGCCCAGGCACAACATCCTCAGCGTCATCAAAAGCAAGGAACACAAAGGCCAGCGCGCCAGCGAACTGCGCATCGATGACACCACCAAGGAGATCAGCGCGGCGCTGATCAACGACCACGGCGCCAGCGCGCTACACCTGGGCTATCTGACGCACCCGCGCCCGGACGGCGGCGCACCGCGCGGCGAGGGCTTCGAGTTGCGCACCGACGAACACGGCGCGCTGCGCGCGGCCAAGGGCTTGCTGCTGAGCACCGAGGCGCAACCCGAGGCCGGGGGTGGCCATCTGGACCGCCGCGAGGTGGTGAGCTTGCTAGAGACGGCGCTGCAGGTGGCCAAGGGCCTGGGCGACTATGCCGGCGAGCACCAGGGCGTCGCCCATGACGCCAAGCCGCGGCGGCAATTGACCGAAGCCGTGCGCGATCTCGGGCATGGTGCCAACGACGAGGCTAACGGCGCAGGAGAAGGCGGCCAGCCGGTGATTGCGCTGTCGGCGCCGGCGGGGATTGCCGCGGGTACGCCGCGCAGCATCGCGCTGGGCGCGGGTGAGCACCTGGACGGCGCGGCACAGCAGAACGTGCAACTCAGTGCGGGCGAGCGGGTGGTGATCAACGCCGGCACTGGGCTGGGCACGTTTGCGCAGAGCGGTGACATGCGCCACATCGCGCATCAGGGCGAGCTGCTCTTGCAGGCGCAGCACAACACCATCCGTGTCGAAGCGGATCAGAGCGTGGAAATTGCCGCGAGCGATGAGCACGTACAGATCAGTGCGGACGAGCACATCACGCTGTTGTGCGGCGGTGCCTACATCAGGATGCAGGGCGGGAATATCGAGTTGGGTATGCCGGGAAAGTTCACCGCCAAAGCGGCAAAGCACACATTGACGGGGCCGGCCAGCATGTCGGTGACCCAGCTCAAGTGGTCAACGGTCAACTACAAGAAGGCATTCCCCTTCTCGGTTTAAGGAACGAGATCAATGCTGATTAGTTATCCCATTCTCCCTGCCAATCTGCAGGCAGCAGATGAAGAGGCGAAGTTCAACTACATGCTGGGACGTGTTCGCCCTAACGAAGGTGTTTATCCTGTCAGTTTCCATAATCGTTGGCACGGCGGGATTCACCTTGACCCCGGCAGCGATAACGAGCCCATTCGCGCCATTGCCGACGGCGAAATCGTCGCGTATCGTGTGGCGGCCTCGCCGGAAATATATCCCGCGGGATCGCAGGATATGGTCGATACCAGCTTCGTGCTGATCAAGCACACCACGCAATCTGGCGAGGATACCCTCGTGGTGTTCTATTCGCTCTATATGCACTTGCGCTCTCGCACACAATTAAATGCCGCGCAACAAGCGCAGCTCCCGCCGTGCCTGCGCAACGCTACCCCTGGACCGAATGTCGTTCGCGCCCCCGCCAGCACGCGAATTTGGCGCAAGGACGTGCTTGGCTTTGCCGGTGCGCTGTACGGGTGCCGTCAAGTCCATTTCGAGATCTTCGCCACGGACGCTAACTTTAAAGGCACACCGGCCAACGGCAATACGCCCGCTCAGACGGGATTCTGGCGTGATCGACTGGCCATACCGCAAGGACAGCATGGCATCCGTGACGTTTTTGGCGACACGCACTTCGTCATACCCGTCAATCGCAACTTCGTTGAGCGTCATCCCCGGGCCATTGCGCCCCATCGTATTGACCTGCCGGGGGCGAACAATTTTTACAACCTGGCGCTCGGGCAAGCCGGCTCTAACACGACAGAAGCCTTACATGTCACAGTGCAATTGTCGCAAGGCCGGCGCATAGCTACCACCTTCCGCATTCTCGCCGATGGAAGTCGTGAACGACTGGGTCCACCAGTGGAGCAAGACGACTACGAATACGAACTCTTTCGGCTGGCAACTGCGCTCTACCCCGACTGCCCGAGCGCAGGCTTTGAATATCTACGGTTTGGCCGCATCCTCGGGCCGGATAGCACCACGCGCAATGAGAACTGGCAGCTTGTTCGCTACACCAGCACTGCCGCGGGCTACATCGACCTTGCTGCTGTAGCCAATAATGTGTCGGTTTGGTCCGATGCGGATTTCCCGCTCAACTGGCAATTGCTGGACGAAGGGCAAGCCGCCAACGCATCGGATGGCATTTGCGACGTGGCTCTTTTGCTCCAACTCATTGGTCAGGTACCCGACACCAACCAGGATGGAGTGATCGACGAGACAGACTTTGACACATATACCTCACGCCCCGAGATTGCCAAAAAACTGAGGTTTCTCATCTGCAAGCATCCTAGCGAGTGGGATAGCGGCGATTTGGCCAATCGCTACCAGCGCGAGCGGGAACCCGGCGGGCCACTGAACGATGCGCAGGCATGGCAGAAATTCGAGGCCCACGTCAACCAAATGGCATTCTGGTCGCAAGCAGGAATGGGGGATCGGTCTGTCTGGCATTTCCACCCACTTCAGTTCATCGAGCATTACAGACATTGCCCATGGCTAACAACAGATGAGCTTGCGCAGTGCATTCCGCGTCGAAATCTCCATTTGAGCGGAACCCAATTTTCAAACCAGTTGGTGGCCACATGGCCTACCGCTAGAAAACGTGCCGACCACTGGAGCATTCACACCAATCGCTCACTCAGAAAATACTGCATCAGTAACACAATGCAGCGATTGCTTCATTTTTTAGCACAACTGACTGAAGAAACCGGATATTACCGCCTTGTCAGAGAGGGCGGCGCTCAGAATGCGCCGTATGCGCCGTACTTTGGCCGCGGACTTATCCAGCTTACGCATCGCGAAAACTACATCGCCTATGGCAATTTTCGTAACTTCGCGCATACGCACCCCAGTGCCACATCGGGATTCCCCGGGTTAGGATGGGATCCAGATCAATTGATAGCCGGCAGCACAAGTCACAATGCAGAAAACTGTGCAGACAGCGCGGGATTCTATTGGACTTGCCCTAATATCACCGCAACCCAAATAAATGCGATCAAGGTATCGGATAGAGGCACTGGAATAGATGAGGTCGTGGAGGTCAGCAAAACTACCAATGGAAACGTTAGCATTCAGAACATCAATGGCCTTGCCACACGTTTTCAGGCCTTTACATTCATCAAATATATACTCCTCGATCTAGTGAAGCCAGACGACACAGAGCGAGTTTCATTTGTTTGGCGCAGGAATTCCTCAAGAGAACCGTTGTTCCATCCGAACGGGCAGCCCGTCTTCAACCCAAACGGACAGCAAAAAACTGGTTATATTTTTACAACGCATTCGATAGACGTGCCATTGAGTGATCAGAGGCCATGAAAAAAATACTTTTCCTACTAATATCCATCTCTTTCCCAGCGCAAGCCACAGAGTGCCAAACCAATGCTAATTTCATCATACACGACATCTATAGCGACCCTGATTACAAGCAATTCGTATGCGCAAATAATGATTGCCCAATAGATTATTTCGCCAATTCTATTACAATTTATCAAGAATCTCTTGGCAGTGATGTGATTGGATGCTTTGCAACTCCCATCAGGAAGGCGAGAAATTTCTATACCGGATTTTATGTCATCAAGGAAGGCAAAATTCGTCCTCAATTTATATTTTTTGGCACATGGCTGACACCGAAGAAGGATACACACGCCTCTCCCACCCCCCTAGTAGGGATTGAGTATATCGAAGCGGGAGAGTTAGAGCGGCATCAATTTTCCTGGAATGGCCGAGACTACCTTGAAACCCAAACCAAGGAGAAATAAGCTTGCTTCATATGCTGCGTACCCTATTAGATAGCAGCGATTTATATGCAACGCAAATATTTAACCGCCCCCCCCAAAAGAATACATTGATTCCCCGCACCAATACCGAAGTAGATAAATAAAATCGACCGAAAATTCGATTCCTATTATTTTTCTCATACTACCGCTGGGCAGCGCTGCCCTTTCCCCCGCGTGTGGGAAAAGGGAGAAAACCAACGGCCGGTTGCCGCCGAAGAGACCTACTTCGCCTTAGTCTCCGCCGCGTGAGTACGGATCACCACCTCGGAATGCAGGGTGCGGTGCACCGGGCATTTGTCGGCGATCTCCATCAGGGCCGCGCGCTGCGCGTCGTCGAGCGGCCCCTGGATGGTGATCTCGCGCTCGATCCAGTCGATCTTGCCCTCGGTGGTGGCGCAGTCCGCGCAGTCGGCGGCGTGGATCTTCTCGTGGCGCAGCGAGACGGCCACGTGCTCGAGCGGCCAGCCCTTGCGGTCGGCGTACATGCGCATGGTCATCGAGGTACAGGCGCCCAGGCCCGCGAGCAGCAGGTCATACGGCGCCGGGCCGCCGTTGAGGCCGCCGAACGAGACGGGCTCGTCGGCCACCAGCCGGTGCGGGCCGGCGGCGATGCGCTGCTGGTACTTGCCGATGTGCGCCTCCTCCACCCGCACGAACCCTTCCTCGGCCACCGCGGGCGGCATGTCGAGCGTCTCGGTGCCGAGGTAGCGCTGGCTCCAGGCGGCAATGGTGTTGGCCACGTAGATGGCGTCTTCCTTGCGCGTGAGCAGGTGGTCGGCGCGGTCCAGCGAGACGAAGCTCTTGGGATGCTTGGCCGCGATGAAGATCTGCGTGGCGTTGTCGATGCCGACGGTGGCATCCTGCGGCGCGTGCATGACCAGCAGCGCGCGGCGCAGCCGGGATACGCTGTCGAGCAGCTTCTGCTCGCCCACGTCCTCGAGGAACTGGCGCTTGATGCGGAACGGCCGGCCGGCAAGCTGGACCTCGGCCTCGCCCTCGGCGGCGATGCGCGCGGCCTGGTCGCCGAACAGGCCCACCACGTGGCCGGGATCGCTCGGCGCGGCGATGGTGACCACCGCCTTGGCCTCCGGCACGCCCTGCGCCGCGGCCAGCACGGCGGCGCCGCCGAGGCTGTGGCCGATCAGCAGTGCGGGCGCGCGGTGATGCTGCCGCAGGTAATCGGCCGCCGCCAGCAGGTCGGCCACGTTGGAGGAGAAATTGGTGTTGGCGAAATCGCCGCCGCTGCCGCCCAAACCGGTGAAGTCGAAGCGCAGCACGCCGATGCCGTGCTCGGTGAGCGCCTGCGCGATGCGCGTGGCGGCAAGCACGTCCTTGCCGCAGGTGAAGCAGTGGGCAAACAAGGCGAAGGCCCGGACCGGGCCGGCCGGTAGATCCAGCCGCGCGGCAAGCTGCTGGCCGTCGCTACCGGGAAACTGCAGGCGCTGGGCTTCCATGGGCATCCTCATCTGTGGCGCAAGCTGTGCGGGGGTTCCACTCTAGCGCAAGTTCGCGCCGCGGGGGCGGCGTAGCGTACGCTACCCGGCGCAATGCGGCAGCGCGCCACAGCCCGGCACGGCCGCGCGCCGGCAGGCTTGCCAGCGCGGGCCTTCCGTTGTACACAGGAAGACACTCCGCGGCGGCAGGGAGCCCGTCCCGCCGCCCGGACCTCCCTACGCCACCTGCCGCCGTTCCGGCCGCTGGGAGAACGTCCGCTCGAACACCGATTCGGCGATGCGGTTCTTGAGGATCTCGATCGATCCGCCCGCGATCATCCAGCCGCGGCAGCGGCGCAGGCAGTACTCCACCAGCGCCTCCTGGCTGTAGCCCATGCCGCCCATCACCTGCAGCGCTTCGTTGGCCACGTCGAAGCCCGCCTGGTTGCAGAAAGCCTTGGCGATGGCGGTCTCCTCCGCCGACGGGAAGCCGCTGTCGGCGTTGGCCGCGGCGCGGTACAGCAGCAACTGGCCGGCATCGAGCTTGATCTTCATCTCGGCGAACTTCCATTGCAGGCCCTGGAACTCGCACAGCAGGCGGCCGAACTGCCGGCGTTGCATGGCCCAGTCGCGCGCCGCCTGGTAGGCGTAGCGGCCGAGCGCCAGCGAGCGCGCGGTGTTGCCCATGCGTTCCACGTTGAAGCCGGCGATCTGCTTCTTGAAGCCGCCCTCGCCCAGCAGCACGTCGGTGGCCGGGATGCGCACGTCCTCGAAATAGATCTGTGCCCATTCCTCGCCCGACATGAAGCGCGAGCGCTGGCCGATGCGCACGCCCGGCAGGCGGGTGTCGATCAGCACCGAGCCGATGCCGCCGATACCGGGGCCGAAGCGCACGTAGGCGAGGATCACGTCGGCGTGCGGTCCATGCGTGGTGAAGACCTTGGTGCCGTTGATGATGAAATCGTCGCCGTCGGGCGTGGCGGTGGTGCGCAGCTCGGTCACCGCGGAGCCGGCCTCGGGCTCGGTCATGCCGACCGAGATCAGCGCCTCGCCGGCCAGCAGGCGGCTGAGCCATTTTTCCTTCTGCGCCGGCGAGCCGTACTCCGCCAGCACGCGGATGGCGCCGAAATTGCCGGCCTGGACCACGTCGGCGCTGCGCGGGCACACCGCCGCCACCGCCTGGATGGCGATGATGGCGTCCATCAGGCTGCCGCCCTGGCCGCCGTCGGCCTCCGCCACGGTGATGCCGAGCAGCCCCTGCGCGCTCATCTTGCGGGCCACGTCCCAGGGGTAGTCGTCGGTGTGCGCGCGGGTCACCGCGCCGGGCAGCAGTTCCTTCTGCGCGAAGCGGGTCACGGCCTGCTCGAACTCGGCCTGCTCCGGGGTCAGCTTGAAATCCATCGTTTGTCTCCGTTTCCTGTTTCGGTGAATCCTGTGAATCGTTCGCGGCAACCCGGACGCGGGCTCAGCCCGCCTCCGCCAGCCGCAGCACGCAATCCACGCCCACCACGCCGTCCGCGCGCACGAACAGCGGGTTGATCTCGGCCTCCTGCACGCGCACCCCGCGCAGCGCCGCCAGGCGCGAGAAACGCACGATGGCATCGGCCAGGGCATCCATGTCGCCGCGCGGCAGGCCGCGAAAGCCCCGCACCAGCGCCGTGCTGCGCACTTCGCCGATCATCTCCACGGCCTCTTCGCGCGTCACCGGCGCGGGCCGCAGGCTCACGTCGGCATGCAGCTCGGCGGCGATGCCGCCCGCGCCGAGCATGACGATGGGCCCGACCAGCGGGTCGTCCCGGTAGCCCAGCATCAGCTCCAGCAGCTTGTCCTCCATGCGCTGCACCAGGATGCCGTCGAGGCGCGCGCCGGGCGCCGCACGCTCCACGCTGGCCAGGATCGCGGCGGCGGCGTGTTCCAGTTCCCCGGTATCGCGCACGCCCACGCGCACACCGCCCACGTCGGTCTTGTGAAGGATGTCGCGCGAACAGATCTTGGCGACCACCGGATACGGAATGCCGTGGCGGGACTCGCCGCCCGGCACCAGCAGCGCCAGCGGCGCGATGGGCACGCCCAGCGCCGCGAACGCCCGGGCCGCTTCGTATTCCGACAGGCTGCCGGCCAGCGGCAATCCCTGCGGCCAGGCCTGCGGCGCGGGCGCGTCGCCGGCATCGGTGCGCGCGCGCGCCGCCTGGAACAGTTGCGCCAGCACGTCCGCGCATGCCTCCGGCGTGCGGAACGCGGCCACGCCCGCGGCCTGGAGCACGCGCAGGGAAGCCGGCGCCTCTGGCGCGAGGAAGGCCAGCAGCGGCTTGCCGGCACCGCCGGCGGCGGCCTCGACGATGGGGCGCACGGCCAGTTCGGGATGGAACTGCGCGGACGATCCGGCCACGCACAGCACGGCGTCGCACCAGTCGCTGCGCAACAGTTGCCCGACCAGGTCCTTGTATTGCGCGCTGGTCGCGGCCAGCGTCAGGTCGATGATGGGGGTCTGGCGGATGCGCACGCCGCGCGCCGCCATGTGCGCGACGAAGGCATCGGGCGGCGCCACCGCCTCGATCCGCGACAGCCCCAGGCGGTCGACCACGGTGGCCGCGCCGCCGCCCGTGGTGGTCACCACCGCCACGCGCGGCTGGCGCGCCAGCGCGGGCACGCGGCCGCCGTAGCGCTGCGCCAGCGGCGCAGCCTCGAACAGCGTTTCCAGCATCTCCACGCGCATCACGCCATGCTTGCGCAGGAACGCGCCGACCGCGGCATCGTTGCCGGCCAGCGCGCCGGTGTGCGACTGCGCCAGCGCCTCGCCCTGCGCCGAGCGGCCCAGCTTGTAGGCGATGACCGGCTTGCCCGCCGCATGCGCGCGGCGCAGCGCCGGGCCGAGCACGGCGGCGTCGCGGATGGTTTCCAGGAACAGCAGGATGACCCCGGTCTGGGCATCGTCGACCAGCAGGTCGACCAGCTCGCCCACGCCGACGTCGCTCTCGTTGCCGACCGACGCCAGCTTGGCGAAGCCCAGCCCGCGCGCGGCGCCGCGCGACAACAGCGCACCCAGCATCGAGCCGCTTTGCGAGACCAGGCTGATGGGGCCCGCATGGAGCTCGTCCATCTCGAACACCGCGTTGACGGACAGCACCGCGCCGGACGCCACGTTGACCACGCCGATGCTGTTGGGGCCGACCACCCGCACGCCCATTTCCGCGGCCTTGCGCACCAGCGCCTGCTGCGCGGCCATGCCGGCCTCGCCGGTCTCGGCGAAGCCGTCGGAGAACACCGTGGCCACCTTCACGCCCTTGGCCGCGCATTGCGCGAGCACGGCCTCGACCTGGCTGCCGGGCACCATGACGAAGGCGTGGTCCACCGCGCCGGGCACGGCCGCCAGCGACGGATACGCCCGTTCGCCGAGCACTTCGCCGCGGGTGGCGTTGATCGGGTAGAGGCTGCCGCGGTAGCCATGCTTGCGCATGAAGCGCATGGGCCGGGCGGTGTTCTTGGCGATATCGCCGGAGGCGCCCACCAGTGCCACCGACCGCGGCGCGAACAGCGCCCTGGCCAGCGCGGCGCCGGTTGCGGGGCGCGCCGGATCGCGCCCCTCTTCAGCGGCTTGCGCGCCGGCTTCCCCGCTCGCTTGCGCGATCATTTCACTCATGTCGTTTCTCATCGTCTCAGGCCCTTCCCAGTTCCGCCAGTCGCAGCGCGCGCACGCTGCCGCCGTCGAGCCGCCACAGCGCGGCCAGCAGCGCGCGCGCCGCGTCGCTGCCGATCACCGGCGCGGCCAGCTCGGTGAATTTGTCCGCCAGCGTGGCGTCGTCGAGCGGGGCTTCGGGGTCTCCCTTGCGGTACGGCGCGAAATGCGCGTGGCGCGTGCCGTCCCTGAGCAGGATCTCCACGCGCGCCGCGCGCTGGCGCGGAAACGCCGCGGTCAGCTGCGGGTCGGCCCGCAGGACGACCGTGCGCATCAGCTGGCGGATGGTCGGATCGGCCAGGCGCGCGTCGGCAAACGCATCGAGCCGCACCGCGCCGTGCAGGATGCCGTGCGCGACCACGTAGGGCAGGCTGAAGCGCGCCTCGAACGCGGTGCGCGGCGTGGCGTTGCCGGTCACGTCGAGGGCGGTCTGGTAGGTATCGACCGTGACCGACTCGATCGCTCCGGCGGCAATGCCGTGCTCGCGCACCAGCGCGATGGCCGCGTCGATCGCCGCGAACGTATGGCCGCAGCAGCCGTGGTTCTTCTGCGTGATGCGCAGCACGTTGTAGTCCGTGCCCAGCCCCTGCGCGACGGCGGTCCAGTCGGGGCTGCCGCACAGCGCGGCGCCGAAGCCGGCCGCGCCCTCGAGGATGTCGTGCACGCCATTGACGCCGGCCGCGGCGGCCTGCGCGGCCTGCACGCCCACCTGGGCGGCGTGGCCGGCGTGCAGCGCCTTGGTCATGGCGTCGGAGCGGAAGGCCTGCTGCAGGCCCGAGGCGAAGGTGGCGGCGGTGGCCAGCGCGTCGGCCGCCACGGTGGCGTCGCCGGGCGACACCAGCAGCGCGCCGGCCGCCGCGCTGCCGAAGCAGCCCACCGTGCCGGTGGTGTGGAAATAGCGGTAGTGCGCGGGCTGGATCGCCGCGCCGATGCGCGTGGACACCTCATAGCCCGCCACCACCGAGCGCAGGAAATCCGCGCCCGAGGCATCGCGCGCCTCGGCCAGCGCCAGCGCCGCGGCGATGGTGGGGCAGCCGGGATGGTAGACGGCATCGCGGAAGATGTCGTCGAACTCGGCCGCGTGGGAAGCGCTGCCGTTGATCCACGCCGCCGTGGCCGGGAATGCCGTGGTGCCATGCGCGACCACCGAGGCCGCGCCCACGCCCAGCTCCGCGCGGTGCGCCTGCACGAGGTTCGTGCCGGGCGACATGCGCGTGCCGGGAAACAGCGCGGCAAACCAGTCGATCACGGCGCGCTTGCCGTGGTGCGCCACCTCCGGCGCCAGCGCGCGCCGCCCCTGTGCGCCGACATACTCGGCCAGTTCATCGATCACCATGCTGCATCGCTCCTTGTCTCCTGTCTTTGGTCGCTTGTCTTTCTTCCGCCTTGCGCGGCGTGTCTGCCCAGGTGCCCAATGTTATTGGGCGCGCGGCGCCGAGCCTTGAAATTTGGTGAAAGCTCGTGAGCGGGCGCGCGAAGCGACGCGGGCGCGGCCGCGCCAGCCCACCGGCGCAGCGCACGCGGCGGCGCTGCCATCACGCCCGGGAAAATCCGGTTTGACGGCGGCGGCGCGGATGCATAGCATTGCTGCGCGGCGGACACGGCTCCGCGTCCCACCCCCGTCCGCGTTGCCCGGCCCGCATCCCCGGTCCGCATCCCCGACACGCATCCACCCACGCATCCCCTACCCCGCATGGATATCGCCTCCCTGGAAATCCTCATCGCCGCCGTCGAGGAAAAAAGCCTGTCCCGCGCCGCCGAGCGCGAGAATCTCGTGACTTCGGCCGCCAGCAAGCGCGTCTCGGAAATGGAGCGCCAGGCGGGCACCGCGCTGCTGGTGCGGCATGGCCGCGGCGTGGAACCCACGCCGGCCGGTGCCATGCTCTACCAGCGCGCCAAGGCCATCGTGCGCAGCATCAGGCTGGCCGAGGAAGCGCTGACCGTGTACTCCACCGACGGCACCGCCAAGATCCGGCTGGCGGCCAACCCGTCCACCATCCTGCAGTTCCTGCCCACCGACATCAGCGGCTTCCAGCAGAGCGCGCCCGACAGCCGCATCGACCTGATCGAGTCGTTCAGCTTCGACATCCCGCGCATGGTCTCCAACGGCGACGCCGACATCGGCATCTACCACGCCGAGGCGCCCAGCCCGGGCGTGTTCTCGCTGCCCTACCGCTCGGACCGCGTCGGCCTCGTGGTGCCGCGCGGCCACCCGCTGGAAGCGCGGGGCACGCTGCGCCTGGAAGATGCGCTCGACTACGATTTCCTCGGCTATTTCCCGCGCCATACGTTCGACGCGTTCCTGCAACTGGTGAGCAGCACCATCTCGCGTCCGCTGACGGTGAAGACGCAGGTCTCGAACTTCGAGGCGCGCTGCCGCATGGTGCGCGAGGGGCTGGGCATCGCGGTGGTGCCGGAGGGCATTGCCAGGAACTACCTGGGGATGATGGGACTGAGCCTGCTGACGCTGACCGATGCCTGGGCCGCGCGCAATTTCTACGTGTGCGTGCGCGACCGCCAGTCGCTGCCGGCCGGCACGGCACGCCTGCTCGACTACCTGGGCCAGTGCGCCAGCATGGAGCGGCACTACCAGCGCGCGCGCTGAGAAGTTGTTTCAAAAAGATCCTGGCATCGCTGCGCGGCCTTGCGGTACCACTTGCACTGTGTGCGGCCGCACGCCTAGCCAGGACCGCTTCGCTTCATTTTGAAACGACTTCTCGGACAGGCGGTACAGCCAGCCATCATGCGCAAAGAAAGCAGCGTTTCTCATTGATCAACGCTGGGCCGCGCCGGGCCCCTACGATGTCTCCAACGGTCCGCGCCAATGCAGCGCGGGCCGAAACCACCTCAAATCGTGGAGCGAGACATGAATCTGCCAAAGCGGCTGCACGCCGCTGCGCTGCTATTGCTGGCCGGCGCCGCCAGCACCTGTGCCGTCGCCGGCACGGACAACTATCCCAACAAGCCCATCCGCATGGTGGTGTCGTTCTCGGCCGGCGGCACCACCGACATCCTGGCGCGCGAAGTGGCCAACCAGCTCGGGCAGAGCCTGAAGCAGACGGTGGTGGTGGAAAACCGGCCCGGCGCGGGCGGCAACATCGGCACCGAATTCGTGGCCAAGAGCGCGCCGGACGGCTACACGCTGCTGGCCACGTCGGTCGGCCCGATCGCCATCAACCCCACGCTCTATCCCAACCTGAAGGTCAATCCGCAGACCACGCTGGCCGCCGTCGCGCCGATCGCGGACGTGCCGAACGTGCTGGTCGTGCACCCGGGCGTGCCGGCCGCCGACGTAAGCCAGCTGGTGGCCTATGCCAAGGCCCATCCCGGCAAGATGAACTTTGCGTCCACCGGCGTGGGCACCGCGGCCCACCTGTCCGGCGCGCTGTTCAACGAGCGCACCGGCGCCAATGCCGTGCACGTGCCGTACAAGGGAGCGGATGCGCTCAACGACCTGCTGGCCGGGCGAGTGCAATTCATGTTCGCCACCATCCCGTCGGTGATGAGCCATATCCGCGCGGGCCAGCTGCGCCCGCTGGCCGTGACCAGCGCCAGGCGCGCCGAAGCGCTGCCCGACACCCCGACCATGGCCGAGGCCGGCGTGAAGAACCTGGTCACGGGCGCATGGTTCGGCCTGTTCGCGCCCAAGGGCACGCCGCCGGAGATCGTGGCCAGGCTCAACAAGGCGGTGGCCGATGCCGTCAACCGCCCCGACATCCGCAAGAAGTTCGTGATGCAGGGCGCCGAGCCGATGTCGTACACGCCTGAATCGTTCGGCAAGTTCGTGGTGGCCGAGTACCAGGCCTGGCAGCCGATCGTCAAGGCCAGCGGCGCGCGCATCGACTGAGCGCCGCGCGGTCCCCCGCGCGGCCTACCGCCACAAATTGGTCTTTGCCAGGTCCACGATCTCGCCGCCGCGCCCGTCGATGATCGCGCGCAGCAGGTACAGGCTGAAACCCTTGGCTTCCTTGGTGGTGATGGTGGGCGGCATGGCCAGCTCGAGCCGGTTGGTCTTCACGTCCACCACTACCGGGCCGGGGCGCCTGAACGCTTCCTGCAGCGCCGGCGCCACCTGGCCGGGGTCTTCCACGCGGATGCCGGGGATGCCCGCGGCCATGGCGATCGCGGCGAAGTCGGTGTCGACCATGTCGGTATAGGTGTCGAGGAAGCCCGACGCCTTCATCTCCATGGCGACGAAACCGAGGTTGCCGTTGTTGAAGATCACCACCTTGACCGGCAGGTTGTGCTGGCGCAGCGTGAGCAGGTCGCCCAGCAGCATGGAGAAGCCGCCGTCGCCGCACATGGCCACCACCTGCCGCTGCGGCAGCAGCGACTGCGCGCCGATGGACTGCGCCAGGGCGTTGGCCATCGAGCCGTGGTTGAGCGAGCCGATCAGGCGGCGCCGGCCGTTCATGGCGAGATAGCGCGCGGCCCAGACCGTGGGCGTGCCCACGTCGAAGGTGAAGACCGCGTCGGGCGCGGCGCTCTCGCTGATGCAGCGCGCGAGATACTGGGGATGCACCAGCCCGCTGCCCGGCGCGCCGGTGGCGAGGTCGTCGAGCGCCGCGCGTGCCTTGCGGTAATGCTCGAGCGCGCGGTCGAGGTGGCTGCGGTCGCTCTTCTGCGCGAGCAGCGGCAGCAGGCCCCCGATGGTCTCCTTCACCGAGCCGACCACGCCGTGCGCCAGCCGGCAGCGCCGGCCAAGGTTCTCGGCGCGGATGTCCACCTGGATGACCTTGGCCTTGGTCGGGTAGAACTGGCGGTACGGGAAGTCCGTGCCCAGCATCAGCAGCGTGTCGCACTCGAGCATGGCGTAGTAGCCCGAGGCAAAGCCGATCAGGCCGGTCATGCCCACGTCGAACGGATTTTCGTACTCGACGAACTCCTTGCCGCCGAGCGCGTGCACCACCGGCGCGTTCAGCTGCTGCGCCAGCGCCACCACTTCGGCGTGCGCGCCCTCGCAGCCGCGCCCGCACAGCAGCGTCACGCTGCCGGCGGCATCGAGCAGGCGCGCGGTCACCGCCAGCTCCTCGGCCGGCGGCACCGCCGCGGGCGCTTCCGGCAAGGCCAGCTCCAGCAGGGCCGGCGCCTGCACCTCCATCAGGGCGATGTCGCCCGGCACCACGATCACCGCCACGCCGCGCTGCCCCAGCGCGGCGCGCATGGCCGACTGCATGATGCGCGGCAGTTCCTCCGGGTTGCTGACCATCTCGCAGTAATGGCTGCAGCCGCGGAACAGTTCCTGCGGGCGGGTTTCCTGGAAGTAGTCGGAACCGATCTCCGAGCTGGGGATATGCGCGGCGATGGCCAGCACCGGCACGCGGCTGCGGTGCGCGTCGAACAGGCCGTTGATCAGGTGCAGGTTGCCGGGGCCGCAACTGCCGGCGCACACCGCCAGCTTGCCGCTCAGGTGCGCTTCGGCGCCGGCGGCGAAGGCCGCGACCTCCTCGTGCCGCACGTGGATCCAGTCGATGGTCTTCTTGCGCCGCAGCGAATCGGTCAGCCCGTTCAGCGAGTCGCCGACGATGCCGTAGATGCGCTGCACGCCGGCCACCGTGAGGATGTCCGCCATCATGTCTGCCACTGTGGTTCCGGCCATTGTCGTGCTCCTGTCGTGGGTGCGCCCGGCTGCACGGCGCCGGTCGGGACCGCGCGCCGCACAAGACAGGATAGGCGGCGCCGGCCGCGCGGGCATAGGCCGGTTTGGGCGAACTGGCCAAATTGGTCAAATTGACCGGATGAGCGGATGACCGGATGGCGCCGGCTAGAACCTGGCCTTCTCGCGCACGGCGCCGCGCAGGAAGTCCGCCAGCGCCACCACGTTGCCGGGCGTGGCGGGCTCGCGCTTCCAGACCAGGCCCACGTCCATCGACGGCACCTTGTCGGCCAGGCCGCGCCGCGTGATGCGCTGGCCCTCCAGCGACCACGGCCGGTAGACCAGGTCGGACAGGATCGCCACCCCGCGCCCGGCCGCGACCAGGCTGCGCACCGCCTCGATCGAGCAGCTCTGGTAGCGCACCGCGGGCGCCAGGCCGTACTGGCCCCAGTACTTCCCGACCGTGGAGATGTGCTCGTCCATGTCGAGCAGGATGTAGTCGTGCCGGGCCACGTCGGCCAGCCCGACGCGCTCGGCCGTCATCAGCGGATGCTCCGGGTGTCCCCACAACTGCCGCGGCGAGCGCAGCAGCGTCTCGCAGGTGACGTGGTTCAGCCCGGGCAGGTTCGACACCAGCAGCAGGGCCACGTCGATCTTGCCGCCCAGGATGCCGCGTTCGAGGTCATGCCGCTCGTGCTCCAGCACTTCGAGCCGCAGCCTGGGGAATTTCCGCTCGATGGACGGCAGCAGGCCCGGCAGCACGTACGCCGTGATGGTTTCCGTCACGCCCAGGCGCACGGTGCCGGCGATCTCCACCGGGGCAACGCTGACGGCCTCCACGGCGTCGAGCACCGAATCCTCGATGCGCTGCGCATGCCGCAGGAAACGCGCGCCCGCCTCGGTCAGGCGGACGCCGCCGGCGTGCCGCGTGAACAACTGGACGCTCAGGGCCTCCTCCAGGCTCTTCAGCGACGCCGTCATGGAGGACTGCGACACATGGCAGCGAAGTGCCGCCCGCGACACCTGTCCGCACTCGGCCGCCGCAATGAAGTGCTGCACCTGCTTCAAAGTGGGGAGCATCGATTTTTCCGATATTGCGTCTTCAAAATTAAGAATTAGAAATACGTGCCCATGCTAGCTAGCATCCGCCCAGGAGACAAGAAGCATGGACCCGCAATGAGCAACGAAGAACACAAGCACGGCTACTGCACGTTGTGCCGCTCCCGCTGCGGCACGGTCAACGTGGTGGTGGACGACGCCCTGGTATCGGTGCGGCCAGACCCCGCCCACCCCACCGGCAAGGCCATGTGCCTGAAGGGCAAGTCCGCGCCGGAACTGGTCCACAGCGCCGAGCGCATCCTCTACCCGATGCGCCGCACCAATCCCAAGACCGATCCCGACCCCGGCTGGCAGCGCATTTCCTGGGACGAGGCGCTGGCCGAGGTGGCCAGCCGCATGCGGCTGGCCCGGCAGGAAGGCGGCGCCGAATCGGTGGCGTTCGCGGTCACCACGCCGAGCGGCACGCCGCTGAGCGACAGCATCGACTGGATCGAACGGTTCATCCGGCTCTTCGGCAGCCCCAACACCTGTTACGCCACCGAGATCTGCAACTGGCACAAGGACTACGCCCACGCCTTCACCTTCGGCTGCGGCATGCCGACCGCGGATTACCGCCACGCCGGGCTCATCGTGCTGTGGGGGCACAACCCGGCCAATACCTGGCTGGCGCAGGCCGATGCCATCGGCGCCGGCAGGCGGGCCGGCGCGAAGCTGCTGGTGGTCGACCCCCGGGAAACGGCGCTGGCCGGGCAGGCCGACCAGTGGCTGCGCGTGTGCCCCGGCACGGATGCCACGCTGGCGCTGGCGATCGCCAACCTGCTGATCGAAGCCAATGCCTTCGACCTGGACTTCGTGCGCCGGTGGACCAACGGCCCGCTGCTGGTGCGCAACGACAACGGGCGCTTCCTGCGCGGGCGCGACATCGGCCTGGCCGACGGCGACGCCTACCTGGTGTGGAACGCGCGCGCGGCGCGGGCGCAGCCCTGGCTGGCGCTGCAGCCCGGGGATTTCGCCCACGTCGCGCTCAGGGGCGCGTTCAGCGTGAGCGACGCGAACGCCCCCGGCCTGCCCGCCGTCGCGTGCCGGCCCGCCTTCGACCTGTATGCCGAGGAATGCGCGCGCTATCCCGCCGCGCTGGCCGCCGAGCTGACCTGGGTGCCCGAGGGCGACATCCGCCAGGCCGCCGGCCTGTTCGCCAGCGCCGGGCCGGTGGCCTATCACGCCTGGTCCGGCGTCGGCCAGCACGACAACGCGACCCAGACCGACCGCGCCATCGCCTGCCTGTACGCGCTGACCGGCAGCTTCGACCGCGCCGGCGGCAACCGCATCTACCAGAAACCGCCCTCCAACGCCGTGAGCGGCTTCGGCCTGCTGCCGCCGCAACAGAAGGCCAAGGCCCTCGGCTACGGCGAACGGCCGCTGGGCCCGCCCGCGCAGGGCTGGATCACCGCGCGCGACCTCTACCGCGCCATCCTGCACGCGCAGCCCTACCGCGTGCGCACGCTGGTGGCGTTCGGCACCAATCCGCTGCTGTCGCAGGCCGACGTGGAAGACGGCGCGCGGGCGCTGCGCAGCCTGGACTTCTACGCGCACTGCGACCTGTTCGAGACGCCCAGCGCGCGCTATGCCGACATCCTGCTGCCGGTCAACACGCCGTGGGAGCGCGAAGGGCTGCGCATCGGCTTCGAGATCAGCGCCGAAGCCGAGCAACTGGTGCAGCTGCGCCAGCGCATGGTCTCGCCGCGCGGCGAAGCGCGCTCGGACAACGACATCGTGTTCGACCTCGCGGTCAGGCTGGGGATGTCGGACGCGTTCTTCGGCGGCAGCCTGGAAGCCGGCTGGAACCACATGCTGGCGCCCAGCGGCCTGACCGTCAGCCAGCTGCGCCGGCATCCCGAAGGCATGCGCGTGCCGGTGGCCGACGTGGAAAGAAAATACGCGGCAAAGCCGCGCGGGCGCGCCTTCGACACGCAGACCGGCCTGGTGGAACTGTATTCCGAGCTGCTGCTGCGCCACGGCTATCCGGCCCTGCCGCGCCCGTCGCAGCCCGCAGGCGACGCGCCCGGTGCGGCGGCAGAGCCGTTTCCGTTCATGCTGACATCGGCCAAGAGCGGCTACTACTGCCACAGCCAGCACCGCGGCCTGCCGTCGCTCAGGCGCAAGGCGCCGCGGCCGGAGGCGGACATCTCCACCGCGCTGGCCGCCGCGCGCGGCATCGCCAGCGGCGACGCCATCCGCGTGACCACCGCCGCGGGCAGCGCCACCTTCACCGCCCGGGTCAGGGAAGGGCTGCATCCGCGCGTGGTGGTCGGCGAGTTCGGCTGGTGGCAGCGCTGCGACGCGCTGGCGCAAGGGCCGCTGCCGGCCACGGGGCCGGGCAACAGCAACTACAACGGGCTGATCAGCACCGACAGCATCGACCCGCTCAGCGGCTCCGTGCCGCTGCGCGCGTTCCGCTGCAACGTCGAGCGCGAGCCGGGGCTGGACGTGGCGCGGCGCGCGTGGGACGGCTATCGCGCGTTCCGCGTGGCCAGCCTGCGCCAGGAAGCGCACGAGGTCACGTCGGTCTTCCTCGAGCCCGCCGACGGCGGCGGCCTGCCGGATTTCCAGCCCGGCCAGCACGTGACGATCAAGCTCGCCGTGCAGCCCGGCGGCGAGGACGTGGTGCGCTCGTACTCGCTCACGGGGCCCGCCACGGTGCCGGGGCGGCGCGGCTACTCCATTTCGGTGCGCCGCGCCGGCGGCGTGTCGGCCACCGGCGAGGCCGTGCCCGGGCTGGTGTCCTCCTACATCAACCAGCGCCTCGCGGTGGGCGAGCTCGTCGCGCTGCGCGCGCCGTCCGGCAGCTTCGTCATGCCGGTGCGCACGCGGCGCCCGCTGGTGCTGCTGGCCGGCGGCATCGGCATCACGCCGTTCATCTCGCTGCTCGAATCGCTGGAGGGCATCGGCGATCCGCCCCGGATCCTGCTGCTGTACGCCAACCGCAACGGGCAGGCCCATGCCTTCCGCGCGCGCCTGCGCGCGCTGCGCCGGCAGATCCCCGGCCTGGAGATCATCGATTTCTACGACCGCCCGGACCCGCACGACCGCCCCGGCATCGACTACGACGTGGCCGGGCGCGTCGGCGCCGGGCACGTCCCCGCGCCGTGGCTGGACGCGCGCCCGCTGGTCTACATGTGCGGGCCGGCGCCGATGATGGCCGCCTTTGCCGACGCGCTGGCCGCGCGCGGCGTGCACCGCTCGGACATCTTCCGCGAGATCTTCCGCGCGCCCGCGCACGCGCCCGCCGGCCCCGCGCGGCAGTTCAACGTGGTGTTCGCCAAATCCGGCCTGGCCGGCATCTGGCATTCGGCCGACGGGCCGCTGCTGGGCTTCGCCGAACGGCTGGGCGTGGCGCTGCCCAGCGGCTGCCGGGTCGGGCAGTGCGAGAGCTGCGCCGTGCCGCTCGCCGCCGGCCAGGTGCGCCACCTGCACGGCGAAGACCCGGAGGACGCCGGCATGTGCCTTGCGTGCCAGGCGATCCCCGCCAGCGACATCGTGCTCGATGCCTGAGCGGAACCGCGCCATGCCAGCCACCAGGGCCCCCATGCCTCTTCCCTTCTCACTTCATCACGCGACCATGCTGACACTGGACTCCGACACCACCCGCGCGCTGCTGCCGTTCGACACGCTCATCCCCGCCCTGCGCGAGGCCTTCATCCGCGGCTGCGAGGTCCCGCAGCGGCACAGCCATGCCATCGGCGCGCCCGGCCAGGCAGCGGGAACGGGCACCGGCACGGTGCTGCTGATGCCCGCCTGGCAGGCCGGCGCCTATCTCGGCGTGAAGACCGTCACTATCTTCCCCGGCAACACGCAGGCCGGGCTGCCGGGCCTGTACTCGACCTATCTGCTGCATGACGCGCGCACCGGCAGGCCGCTGGCGATGATCGACGGCAACGAGATCACCTCGCGCCGCACCGCCGCCGCGTCGGCGCTGGCCGCCTCGTACCTGAGCCGGCCGCAGGCGTCGTCCATGCTGGTGATCGGCGCGGGACGGGTGGCGAGCCTGCTGCCCTATGCCTACCGCGCGGTCCGGCCCGTCGCGCGCGTCGCCGTGTGGGACATCGATGCCCGCCAGGCCGCGGCGCTGGCCGCGAGGCTGTGCGCCGACGGCTTCGATGCCCGCGTGGCGGCGTCCGTGCAGGAAGGCTGCGCGGGCGCCGACATCGTGAGCTCGGCCACGCTGGCCACCGCGCCGCTGGTCCGGCGCGCCTTCCTCGGCCCCGGCACGCACCTGGACCTGATCGGCGGCTTCACCCCGGAGATGCGCGAGGCCGACGACGCCTGCTTCGGCGGGACCTCGGTGTTCGTCGATACCGGCGAAGCCATCCTCAAGGCGGGCGACCTGCTCCACCCGATCGGGCAGGGCGTGCTGCGCGCGGCCGACATCCGCGCCACGCTCGCCGAGCTGTGCCGGCAAGCCCACGCGGGACGCGCGGGCGAGAGCGAAATCACCGTGTTCAAGGCGGTCGGCACCGCGCTGGAAGACCTGGCGGCCGCCGTCATGGCCTACGAAGGATTCGAAGACCCGCGCGGCACCGCGCCGCGCGCCATATCCCTGGCAAAGTAAGGAGAGAGCAATGACGAGCACACCCCTGTCACTGGAAAGCGAAGACCACCCAAGCCGCGGCGGGCTCGAGCGCCTGGCCGTCAAGGTCACCGACTGGTCCGAGCGCTGGTTCCCCGATTCGTATATCTTCGCCGCGATCGCGGTGGTCGTGGTCGCGCTCGGCGCGCTCGGCATCGGCGCCTCCACGCAAAGCGTGGCGCAGGCGTTCGGCGACGGCTTCTGGAGCCTGATTCCGTTCACCATGCAGATGGCGGTGGTGGCGATCTCCGGCTACGTGGTGGCGGCGTCGCCGCCCGCCTCGCTGCTGATCGCGCGGCTCGCCGCGCTGCCCAGGACGGCGCGCGGCGCGGTGGCCTTCGTGGCGCTGGTGAGCCTGCTGACTTCACTGCTCAACTGGGCGATCAGCCTGATCTTCAGCGGCCTGCTGGTGCGCGCCATCGCCCGCCGCACCGGGCTGCGCGTGGATTACCGGGCTGCCAGCGCGGCCGCCTACCTGGGCATGGGAGCCACCTGGGCACTCGGCCTGAGTTCGTCCGCGGCGCAGTTGCAGGCAAACCCGGGCAGCCTGCCCAAGTCGCTGCTCGACATCACCGGCGTGATCCCGTTCGCCGAGACCATCTTCCTGTGGCAGTCGATAGCGATGACCGCCGTGCTGATCACGGCCTCGCTGCTGGTGGCCTACTTCTCCGCCCCCGCCGGCGAGCGCGCACGCACCGCGCAGGACATGGGCGTGGACCTCGACGATGCCGCCGACGCGACGGCGCGCCCGGCGCGCCCCGGCGAATGGCTCGAATACAGCCCGCTGCTGACCCTGGTCATCGTCGCGCTCGGCGCCGGCTGGCTGGCGCACGAGTTCACCAGCAAGGACCCCATCCTCGCGATCTCCAACCTCAACACCTACAACTTCCTGTTCCTGATGCTGGGGATGCTGCTGAACTGGCGCCCCAAGCGCTTCCTGCGCGCGGTCGCGCGCTCCGTGCCGTCGACGGCCGGCGTGCTGATCCAGTTCCCGCTGTACGGCGGCATCGCGTTCATGCTGACCAAGGCCACCGGCGTGGACGGCGCCAGCCTGTCGCACCACCTGGCGTCCGCCTTCGTCTCGGTGGCCACCCGGGAATCGTTCTCCGCCGTGATGGGCGTCTATTCGGCCGTGCTGGGATTCTTCGTGCCCTCCGGCGGCGGCAAGTGGGTCATCGAGGCACCCTACGTGATGCAGGCCGCGAACCAGTTGCAGGTCCACCTCGGCTGGGCCGTGCAGGTGTACAACGCCGCGGAGGCGCTGCCCAACCTCATCAACCCGTTCTGGATGCTGCCGCTGCTGGGCGTGCTCGGCATCCGCGCCAAGGACGTGGTGGGCTTCACCTTCACCCAGTTGCTGGTCCATGCGCCGCTGGTGCTGTTCATGCTGTGGGCGTTCGCGACGACGCTGCCCTATCGTCCGCCGGTGATGCCGTGATGCGTTGACGCCACGGTGGCGCAAGGCGGGCGCCACGAGCCAAAACCCGGGGCCGTCTCCGTCCCGGTTTAAGATGCGGCTTTCCGGCCACGGCCGGCGCCTGCTTTTTTCACCCAGCAAAACCCACGATGAAGAAGATCACCCTGCTCCTCGCCGCCCTTGCCACCGCCGGCGCCGTCCACGCCGCCGCGCCCGCCGGCCCGGTGGAGACCCTGCCCTCCGGCATGACCATCCAGCACCTCGTCAAGGGCACCGGTCCCTCGCCCAAGGCGTCCGACACGGTCAAGGTCCACTACCGCGGCACGCTCACCGACGGCACCGAGTTCGACAGCTCGTACAAGCGCGGCCAGCCGATCTCCTTCCCGCTCAACCGCGTGATCCCGTGCTGGACCGAGGGCGTGCAGAAGATGCAGGTCGGCGGCAAGGCCAGGCTGGTCTGCCCGGGCCCGACCGCCTACGGCTCGCGTGGCGTACCCGGCACGATTCCGCCCAACGCGACGCTGAATTTCGAGGTGGAGCTGCTGGGCATCGGCGGCTGACAGCGGTCAAGAGCGGCCAGGGCGGCCGAGGGCGGCGCCGCGGCCATTGCGGCCGCGCGCGGCGCATGCTAATGTGCCGCTTCCAGGAGAACGAGCCACCCCCGCCGCGGCGATGCGGGCGGCTCTACCGAAGGCGTACCCCTGAAACGCTCAGGTGCAAAAGACTGGAAACCGAACGAACTGGAGAGCGCCGGGCCGCACCGACAAGGTAAGCGGCGCGCGGCCGCCGAAGGGGCAAGCCGGTACCCATTGCGGGTGCGGCGAATCTCTCAGGTAAAAGGACAGTGGGGACAGCCGGGCCGGATGGCCTGGCTGTCCCTTTTTGCTATCCGGAGCCTGAGAAATGAAAGTCATCGTGATGGGAGCCGGCGTGATCGGCGTCGCCTCGGCGTGGTACCTGGCGCGCGCCGGGCATGAGATGGTGGTGCTGGAACGCAATGCGGGCGCGGCCCGCGAAACCAGCTTCGGCAACGGCGGGCAGATCTCCGTCAGCCATGCCGAGCCGTGGGCCAACCCGGGCGCGCCGCTGAAGATGCTGCGCTGGCTGGGGCGCGAGGATGCGCCGCTGCTGTTCCGCCTGCGCGCCGATCCGGCGCAGTGGTCGTGGGGGCTGAAGTTCCTGCGCGAGTGCTCGGCGCGGCGCTCCACCCACAACATGGTCCAGCTGCTCAACCTCGGCACCTACAGCCGCGCCAGCCTGCAGGCGCTGCGCGCCGAGACCGGCATCGAGTACGACCACCTGACGCGCGGCATCCTGCATTTCTACACCAGCCAGAAGGAGTTCGACGCGGCCATCGAGCCGGCGCGCATCATGCGCGAGCTGGGCTGCGAGCGCCGCGTGATCGGCCCGGACGAGGTGGTGCGGCTGGAGCCGGCGCTGGCGAACATCGCGCCGCGCCTGGCGGGCGCGACCTATACCAGCGAGGACGAATCGGGCGACGTGCACCGCTTCACCACCGCGCTGGCGGCGCGCTGCGAGGCGCTGGGCGTGCGTTTGCGCTACGGCGTGCGGGTGCAGCGGCTGCATGCCGAGGGCGGCGCCATGCGCGGGGTGGAGATCGCCAGCGAGACCGGCGCCTATGAGATCGAGAGCGCCGACGCCTACGTGCTGGCGCTGGGCAGCTTCAGCCCGGTGCTGGCGCGCCCGCTCGGCGTCAAGCTCGACATCTATCCGGCCAAGGGCTACTCGGCGACGCTGCCGGTGCTCGACGCCGCGCGCGCGCCCAGCGTGAGCCTGACTGACGACGAGTACAAGCTGGTGTTCTCGCGCTTCGGCGACCGCCTGCGCATTGCCGGCACGGCCGAGCTCAACGGCTATGCGATGGACCTCAACCCGGTGCGCTGCGAGGCCATCGTGCGGCGCACGCTGGAGGTGTTCCCGGGCATGAGCCGGCCCGAACTGGCGCAGTTCTGGACCGGCCTGCGCCCGGCCACGCCGGGCAACGTGCCGTACATCGGCGCCTCCGCCGTGCGCGGGCTGTACCTCAACACCGGGCATGGCACGCTGGGCTGGACGCACGGCTGCGGCTCGGGCCGCGCCATCGCGGACATCGTGAGCGGGCGCGTGCCGGAGGTGGATTTTGCCTTCACGGGCGAGTTGCCGGCGCGCGCGCCGCGGCCGGCCGCGCCGGCGCCGGCCCCGGCGCGCGCGGCCACGCACTGACGCCACCGCCGCCGCGCGCCCGGCGCGCGGCGGCCCGCATGCCGGCGGCTCAGACGTCGATGGCCGTATCCGACTTGACCTTGCGGCGCAGCTCGAACTTCTGGATCTTGCCGGTCGAGGTCTTGGGCAAGGGCCCGAAGTAGACCGCCTTGGGCACCTTGAAGCCGGCCAGCAGCGTGCGGCAGTGCGCGATCAGCTCTTCGGCCGTGACGCCGGCGCCTTCCTTCAGCTCGACGAACGCGCACGGCGTCTCGCCCCACTTGGCGTCGGGCTGGGCCACCACCGCCACGGCCAGCACGGCCGGGTGGCGGTAGAGCGCGTCTTCCACCTCCACGCTGGAGATGTTCTCGCCGCCGGAGATGATGATGTCCTTGCTGCGGTCCTTGATCTTGACGTAGCCGTCCGCCGTGCGCACGCCCAGGTCACCGGTGTGGAACCAGCCGCCGGCGAAGGCTTCGCGCGTGGCTTTCTCGTTCTTGAGATAGCCCTTCATGCAGATATTGCCGCGGAACATGATCTCGCCGATCTCCTCGCCGTCGGCGGCCACCGGCTGCATGGTGTCCGGGTCCAGCACGGCGACGTCGGCCTGCAGGTGGTAGCGCACGCCCTGCCGGGCCTTCCTGGTGGCGCGCTCTTCCTGCGACAGGGTGGCCCAGTCGTCCTGCTCGGCGCACACGGCGGCCGGGCCGTAGGTTTCGGTCAGGCCGTAGACGTGGGTCAGCTCGAAGCCCATCGCTTCCATCTGCGCCAGCACCGCGGCCGGCGGCGGCGCGCCGGCCACCATGCCGCGCACCGGTCCGCGCAGGCCCTCGCGCCAGGCCGGCGGCGCGTTGACCAGCGCGGTATGCACGATGGGCGCGGCGCAGTAGTGGGTCACGCCTTCGTCGCGCATCAGGTCGAACACCAGCTTGGGCTCGAACTTGCGCAGGCAGACGTTGACGCCGGCGCGCGCGGCGATGGTCCACGGGAAGCACCAGCCGTTGCAGTGGAACATCGGCAGCGTCCACAGGTAGACCGCGTGCTTGGGCAGGTCCCATTCGAGGATGTTGGAGACGGCGTTGATGGCCGCGCCACGGTGGTGGTAGACCACGCCCTTGGGGTCGCCGGTGGTGCCGGAGGTGTAGTTGAGCGCGATGGCGTCCCACTCGTCGGCGGGCATCTGCCACGCGTATTCGGGATCGCCCGAGGCCAGCAGGCTTTCGTAGTCGGTCTCGGCGAAGCGCGGCGCGTCCTGCGGGCCGAGCGCGTCGACCACGGCCACCACTTTCAGGCCCGGGATTTCGTTGGCGATCTGGCGCGCGAGGTCGGCGAACTCGGTGTCGGCCAGCAGTACCCGGGCCTCGCCGTGGCGCAGCATGAAGATCAGGTTGGAGGCATCGAGCCGGATGTTCAGCGCGTTGAGCACCGCGCCCGCCATCGGCACGCCGAAGTGGGCTTCCACCATGGCCGGCGTGTTGGGCAGCAGCGCCGCCACGGTGTCGCCCTTGCCCACGCCCAGGCGCGCCAGCGCGCTGGCCAGGCGGCGCGCGCGCACGTAGGTCTCGCGCCAGGTCTGGCGCACCGGCCCGTGCACGATGGCCAGGCGCTCGCCGTAGACGTTGGCGGCGCGGGCCAGGTAGTCGATGGGGGTGAGGGGAACGTGGTTGGCCGGGTTCTTGCCCAGGCCGGTGTCGAAATCGGTTGGCATTGCTGGTCTCCGCTTGCGCCGGGCGCGGCGTGCGCCGCCGGTCGCTGTTACTTTTTGCTGCGCAAGGCTATCATCCCACACGACAAAGCTTTGTCGCCCGGATGACAGTGCCTGCCCGGCCAGCGCTCCGGGCTTGACCCACATCAATGTCCAGCCTGCCGATCCCCCCTGCCCCCGCCGGACTTCCCGCGACCGCCCCCGCCACGCCCGAGGCGCCCGCCACGCTGCTGGCCCGGCATGAGTGGTTCGCGTCGCTCGCCCCGCAGCACCAGGCGCTGGCGGCGCGGCAGGTGGTGATGCAGGACTTTGCCGCGGGCGCCTTCGTGGCGCGCCGGGGGGAGCCCTCGCGCTACTGGATCGGGGTGGAAAGCGGGCTGATCAAGCTGGCGGTCTATACGCCCGACGGGCGCGGCTGCACGTTCTCCGGCGTGCCGGCGGGCGGCTGGTGCGGCGAAGGCAGCGTCATCAAGCGCGAGGCGCGCCGCTACGACGTGATCGCCATCCGCGATTCGCGCATCGCGCTGGTGCCCGATACGGTATTCCATGCCTTGCTGGCCGAGAGCCTGCCCTTCTCAAGCTTCGTGGTGCGCCAGCTCAACGAGCGCATGGGCCAGTTCATCGCCACCGTGCAGAACGACCGGCTGCTGGGCGCGGATGCGCGCGTGGCGCAGGCCATCGCGCAACTGTTCCACGCGGCGCTGTATCCGCGCACCAATGCCGTGCTGGAGCTGTCCCAGGAAGAAATCGGCCTGCTTACCGGCCTGTCGCGCCAGCGCGTCAACCAGGCGCTGCGCCGGCTGGCGGCCGACGGCATGGTCGACATCTCGTACCAGAGCATCCGCGTGACCGACCTGGAGCGGCTGCGGCGCGTCGGGCTGTCGGAACTGTAGCGCCGGCAATGGTCGCCGCGACGACAATCTGCCGCGCCCACCCACGTACAATGGGGCCTTTGCGCCCGCGTGCGACGTCCGTGCGCCGGCCGCGCCCCTGAACCCCGCATGGCCCTTGTCAGCAGCACCGAGCTGCGCCTGTCCCATCTGCGCTTTCCCTTCGCCGTGCGCGTGGACGCCCTGCGCGGCAGCGCGCGCCTGCGCGATGCCAACGCGCGGCGCGAGGTGGTGCCGGGCAAGCCCTTCGTGGTGCCGGCCTTCGCCTACTTCGACTGCGACCTGTTGCCCAGGGCCGGGCAGGAGACGGCACTCGCGCTGCGCGCGGTGCCGGATGCGGCCTGCCCGCGCATGACGCTGGGCGGCCTGCCGCACGGCCAGGGCACGACCGAGAAATACTGGTCGCGCGCGCTGGCCGGGGCCATGTTCGAACTGCCCCGGCTGGCCTGGGATGCCTCGCTGGTGTCGACCCGCTGGCAGGTGGCGCCGCGGCTGGTGCGCGCACGCCTGTTCGCGGAGGGCGAGGCATTGCGCGTGCTGCTGCGCGAACAGCGCGTGGCGCACGCGCTCTACCTGCTGGCCACCGGCCGCGGCATTCCGGGCGACTGGCTGGCGCGGCAGGCCGGCCTGCCCCATGCGCGCGCGCTGGCGGCCGCCTGCGCCAATACCGTGGGCCCGGCCGCCGTGCGCCTGCTGGAGGCGGACGCGCCGGACCCGCTCCCGCACGGCGCCGGCTTCGGCCCGGCGGGCTTCCATCTCGCGGCCTGAGCCGCGCCCTGCGCGCCGCCCGGGCCGGCCAGCTGCGCCCTACTTGGCGACCACCTGCAGCGAATCCGACACCGAGGCCACGCCGTCGACGTTGCGGGCGGTCTGCACGGCGAGCGTGCGTTGATCCTCGCTAGGCACCTTGCCGTCGAGCGACACCACGCCATCCTTGGTCTTGACGTGGATGCCGGTGGACTTGAGGCCCTTGGCCGCCAGCAATTCCGCCTTGACCTTGGTGGTGAGGGTGCCGTCGCTGATCTTCTGCTTGGCGTTGTCGGTGGTGTTGCTCATGCTGGTGCCGGTATCGGTGGCGGCCTGGGCGGCGCCGGCGACTGCCAGCATGGCGGCCAGGCAAAGGGTGCGCAGCGTGGTGGTGGTGTTCATGGCGATCTCCTGATGATGGCCCGAAAGACTCGGGAAAGAGGGAAAAGAGCCGGTAGGCCTTGCATGGCGGCGTCACGCCGTCTGGCACGCCGTCTGTCACGCCGTCAGGCATGCCGCCGTGTGCGGGCTCCTGCATACCTCTCTGCAAAGACCGTTCCGGGCAGCGGCCCCTCCTCGATTGCGCGCTCGCGCGGGCATCGAGGCAGGCTCGGACGGGCAAAGCACCGCGAGCGGAAGCGGCGAGCGGCCCCGGCGCCGCCTGTAAAAAACTGCGGGCGTTGTAAAAAACGCCGGGGACGCGGCATCGCGTGGCCGCGCGCATATGGCGCGCCATCGACTTTCCGGGCCCGGACCGGGCCGGCCGGCGCGCGCCGGCCACGGTGCCCCGGCGGCCAGCCGTTGCCAGTCGGCGCCTGGCGGGGTGCCAGGCGGCGCGGCGCACGCCATGCGCCGCTGCCGCCACCGCGTTTGGCACGCGCTTTGCACGTTCTCCACAACGCGGCATTCCGCCGCGCCATGGAGAACACGATGGGACAGCAACAGCAATCCGGCCAAGGCCAGCAGGACCAGAGCAAGCAACAGCAGCAATCGGGTCAGCAAGGCTCCCAGTCGGGCAGCCATGACCAGAAGGGCGGCCAGCAGCAGCAACAAGACCGCGGACAGGGCCAGCAAGGTCAGCCCGGCCAGCAAGGGCAGCAAGGCCAGAAGACCGATCAGGCCGGCCAGCAGGACCAGCAAGGCCAGAAGAGCGGCCAGCAAGGGAGCGGCCAGCAAGGCGGGCAACGCTAAGGGCAGCCCGGCCCCCGGGCCCTGAGCCCGGCGCGGCGCCTCCGGGCGCCGCCAGATGCGGCCTCCGCGTGCATGCGCGGAGGCCGCTGCCGTTTCCGGCTTCCCGATTGCTTCCCAAGTGCGTATTGACGGCCCGTGCCATCGGCTATGGCCGCGGGCTACTGCTGGCGCCCGGTGCGCTTGCCGCGCGTGCGGTAGAGATCGGTATCTTCCAGCCCGCGTTCGATATCGCGCCCGGCCTGCTCGACTTCCTTTCGCGGGCCGCTGTCCTGGCTGTGGTGGCTCTCGTCGTGCTCGTGCGGCAGGCGGGGCTCGGCGCCGCCTTGCGGGTCCTGCGCACGCGTGGCGGTGCCGGCGCGGCCGGGCACCGGCTTGTCGTCTTCGGAGCGGGCGGTCTTGCTGGAGCGGTTCATGGCGGATTCCTCTGCTGGACTGCCGCGGTGGCGGCGGGACCCACTGCCTGCCGCAAACGCCATGCCAGCGGTGCCCTCTCCCCGCTTTTGCTCCGCGCTTTTGCTCCCCCGCCTCTGCTGCGGAACCCTGGCGCCTGCCGCCGCCGCGGCTGTCATCGTGCTGTCACGCACCATCCCCACAATCCGCGCTGTACCGGGTTACCGCCTTGGCGGCGCAGGTTTGGCTCATGCGCCGCAACATCTCAAAGGCTTGCTGCCCGATTTTTTTGCGACTTGAATGAAAACGTTTTCATTGCCGGGAACGTTTGCCCCCTTCAGAACCACACCCGCTTCGTCAACGTGAACCGCCACCACGACCGCTCGCCCAGTGCCCCGCAAGACGCCGCCGTCACCCTGGTCGACGTGGCGCAGGCGGCCGGCGTGTCGCTGGCCACGGCATCGCGTGCCTTCAACAGCCCGGCGCTGGTGCGCAAGAGCACCGTGCAGCGCGTGCTGGATGCCGCGCGCGAACTGAGCTTCCGCCCCAACCTGCTCGGCAGCAAGCTGCGCGCGCAGCAAAGCCGCATGATCGGCGTGATGCTGCCGACGCTGGAAAACGCCGTGTTCGCCGACTGCTGGCGCGGCATCGAAGACACCGCGCTGGCCGCCGGCTATTCGCTGATGCTGGTGACCAGCGCCTACGACCCCGCGCGCGAGCGCGAGCGCATCGAATACCTGCTGCGCCACCGCGTCGACGGCATGGTGCTGACGGTGGCCGACGCCGCGCGCAGCGCCGTGCTCGACCAGCTCGACGCCGAAGGCGTGCCCTACGTGCTGGCCTACAACCAGGCCGCCGCGCGCGGCCGGCGCCATTCGGTCTCGGTGGACAACCGCGGCAGCGCGCGCGAAGGCGTGTCGGCGCTGATCGCCGCCGGGCACCGCCGCATCCGCGTGGTGTCCGGCGCCTTCGTGGCCTCCGACCGCGCCCGCCAGCGTTTCGACGGCTACCGCGACGCCATGCGCGCGCACGGCCTGGAACCGGCGCCGCCGCTGTGCCTGCCCAGCCATACCGCCAGCAGCGCCGGACAGATCCGCGCGCTGGCCGCGGGGCCGGACGCGCCCACCGCCTTCTTCTGCACCAACGACCTGCTGGCCATCGGCGTGATCTCGGACCTCAAGCGCCTCGGCCTGCGCGTGCCGCGCGACATCTCGGTGCTGGGCTGCGACGGCATCGCGCTCGGCGCGCTGGTGGAGCCGCCGCTGGCCTCCGTGGTGCAGCCCAATGCCGAGATCGGCGCGCGCGCCGTGGCGCGCCTGCTGGCCCGCTTCGATCCCGCGGGCGCCGCGCGTGACGCCGGCACCGCTCGGGTCACGCTGCTGCCGCACGCGCTGCGCCTGGGCGGCACGGTCGCCGCGCCGGCACGAGGCACCGCGCGCGGCACCACATGAAGCACCGCATGCGGCCCGACCTTTTCCCCCAGCCTTTCCCCCAGCCCCAGTCCGCAACCAAGGAGTTCACCATGCAAGCAAGCCGTTCCTGGCACAAACCGCTACGCTGGATCGCCATCGCGCTCGGCGCCGCCGCCTTCAGCCAGGGCGTGGCCGCCCAGACCGCGATCTGCTACAACTGCCCGCCCGAATGGGCAGACTGGGCCGCGCAGATCCGCGCCATCAAGGAAAAGACCGGCGTCACCGTGCCGCACGACAACAAGAACTCCGGCCAGTCGCTCGCGCAACTGGTGGCGGAGAAGGCCAGCCCGGTCGCCGACGTGGTGTACTACGGCGTGACCTTCGGCATCGAGGCCAAGAAGGACGGCGTCACCGCCGCCTACAAGCCCGCCCACTGGAACGACATCCCCGACGGCCTGAAGGACCCGCAAGGCAACTGGTTCGCCATCCACTCGGGCACGCTCGGCTTCATGGTCAACGTCGATGCGCTGCGCGGCAAGCCCGTGCCGCAGTCGTGGGCCGACCTGCTCAAGCCCGAGTACAAGGGCCTGATCGGCTACCTCGACCCGGCCAGCGCCTTCGTCGGCTATGTGGGCGCGGTGGCCGTCAACCAGGCCCTGGGCGGCTCGATGGACAACTTCGGCCCCGCCTTCAAGTACTTCAAGGACCTGCAGAAGAACCAGCCCATCGTGCCCAAGCAGACCGCCTACGCGCGCGTGCTGTCCGGCGAGATCCCCATCCTGCTGGACTACGACTTCAACGCCTACCGCGCGCGCTACAAGGACGGCGCCAACGTGGCCTTCGTGATCCCGAAGGAAGGCACGGTGGTGGTGCCCTACGTGATGAGCCTGGTGAACAAGGCGCCGCATGACGCCGAAGGCCGCAAGGTGCTCGACTTCGTGCTGTCCGACGCCGGCCAGGCGCTGTGGGCCAGCGCCTACCTGCGCCCGGTGCGCAGCGCCGGCATCCCGAAGGAAGTGCAGGCGAAGTTCCTGCCCGCGGCGGACTATGCGCGCGCCAGGCCGGTGGATTTCGGCAAGATGGCGGATGCGCAGAAGGCCTTCAGCGAGACGTACCTGAAGGAAGTCCGGTAATCGCTCCGGCAAGCACTCCGGCAATGCCGGCCGCGGCGGCCCGGTTGCCGCCGAAGCCGGCGGCGGGCCGCCCGGTCCGCCGCCGGTTCCAGCCGCGGTGCCCGCCGGGCCCGCGCAAACCCGCCTCCACAGGCTCGCACCGGGAAGCGCCCCGCCCATGAAGAAGCCCTTTCCTCTTCTCCTCTTCGCCCTGCCCGCCCTGATCGTCTTCGTGGCCTTCTTCTGCCTGCCGATGGCGAAGCTGCTGGCCATCAGCGTCAGCGGCAAGGACGGCGCCAGCGTCTACTGGACCGTGCTCACCAGCCAGCGCTACCTGCACAGCCTGCTGGTCACGGTGCTGCTGTCGGCCACCGTGACGCTGGCCACGCTGATCATCGCCGGCATCACGGGCACCTTTCTCGAACGCAACGCGGTGCCCGGCAAATCGCTGCTGGTGGCCATGCTGACCTTCCCGCTGGCCTTCCCCGGCGTGGTGATCGGCTTCATGGTGATCATGCTGGGCGGGCGCAACGGCCTGCTGGCGATGGCCGGCGAGTGGCTGGCGGACGAACGCTGGACCTTCGCCTACGGACTGGCGGGATTGTTCGTCGGCTACCTGTATTTCTCCATCCCGCGCGTGATCCTCACCGTGATGGCCGCGGTGGCCAAGCTCGACACCTCGCTGGAAGAAGCCGCGCGCTCGCTCGGCGCGGGCCGCTGGCGCGTGGTGCGCGACGTGATGCTGCCCGCGCTGATGCCGGCCATGATCTCCAGCGGCGCGATCTGCTTCGCCACCAGCATGGGCGCGTTCGGCACGGCGTTTACGCTGGCCACGCAGCTCGACGTGCTGCCGCTGACCATCTACAACGAGTTCACCAACTACGCCAACTTCGGCATGGCGGCGGCGCTGTCGGTGCTGCTCGGCACGGTGACGTGGGCCCTGCTGGCGCTGGCGCGCTGGTTCTCCGGCGACGCCGTCGCCGCCACCGCCTGAGGAGCGCGCATGATCCATTCACGACGACGCGGCAGCGCCTACTGGCTGCAGCTTGCCCTGGCGCTGGCGGTCTGCCTGTTCATGGTGGTGCCGGTGGTGCTGTCGGTGCTGGCCGGACTGACCAACAATATCTTCATCGGCGTGGCCAGCGGGCTGACCACGCGCTGGCTGGCGGAGGTGTGGTCGCTCTACCGCAACACCATCTTCCTGTCGCTCGGCATCGCGCTGGCCTGCCTGGCCTGCACGCTGGCGCTGGGCGTGCCGGCGGCCTACTACATGGCGCTGCGGCGTGGGCGCGTGACGCGCCTGATCGAGGAGCTGCTGATGCTGCCGGTGGCCGTGCCCGGGCTGGCCACGGCGCTGGGCCTGATCCTGCTGTACGGCGGCTGGCAGGCGTTCCGCACCAGCTGGGTGTTCATCCTGGTCGGGCACGTGCTGTTCACGCTGCCGTTCATGGTGCGCTCGGTGCTGGCCATCATGTCGGCCATCGACATCCGCACGCTCGAAGACGCCGCCGCCAGCCTGGGCGCCACGCGCGTCCAGCGCTTCTTCACGGTGGTGCTGCCCAACTGCCGCCAGGGCATCCTGGCCGGCGCGCTGATGGTGGTCACGCTGTCGGTGGGCGAATTCAACCTGACCTGGATGCTGCACACGCCCACCACCCAGACGCTCCCGGTGGGGCTGGCCGACAGCTACGCCTCGATGCGGCTGGAGATCGGCTCGGCCTACACCATCGTGTTCTTCTTCATGATCATTCCGCTGCTGGTGCTGATGCAGGCCGCAAGCGCGCTCGGCGCGCGCGCCCGCCGGCACCGGCCGCCCGCCGACGACGCCGTGGCCAGGGACCTGGCCGGCGCCGAACCGCTTCCCGCTTCCGAGGCCCGCCATGCATGAACCCACTCCCATCACGCTGCACCGCTGCGGCAAGACCTTTGCCGACGGCACGCTGGCGCTGGAACCGCTCGACCTGGAGATCGGCGCCGGCGAGACCGTGGTCCTGCTCGGGCCATCGGGCTGCGGCAAGACCACCACGCTGCGCATCGTCGCCGGGCTGGAATATCCGGACGCCGGCGGCGTGGTCATGTTCGGCGACAACGACGTGACGCCGCTGCCGATCGAGCGGCGCGGCGTGGGCATGGTGTTCCAGAGCTACGCGCTGTTCCCCAACATGACGGTGGCGGAGAACATCGCCTACGGCCTGCGCGTGCGCCGCGTGGACGCCGCCGCGCGCCGCCGCAGGGTGGACGAGATGCTGGCCATGATGCACCTCGGCCCGTTCGCCGGGCGCCGCGTCGACCAGCTCTCCGGCGGCCAGCGCCAGCGCGTGGCGCTGGCGCGCGCCATCGCCGTGCAGCCGCGCGTGCTGCTGCTCGACGAGCCGCTCACCGCGCTCGACGCCAAGCTGCGCGACGCGCTGCGCGCCGACATCAACCAGTTGCTGCGCAGCCTGCACATCACCGCGGTCTACGTCACCCACGACCAGGCCGAGGCGATGGCGCTGGGCGACCGCATCATCGTGATGGAGCGCGGCCGCATCGCCCAGGCCGGCACGCCGCAGCAGATCTACCGCGCCCCGGCCAACGCCTTCGTGGCGGACTTCATCGGCACCATGAACCGCCTGCCGGCGGCGCTGGAAGGCAACGCCTGGCGCGTGCCCGGCGGCCTGGTGCCGTGCGCCGCGAACGCCGCGGCCGCGCCGCACGCCGAACTGCTGTTCCGCCCCGAGGACGTGGCGCTGGCACTCCCCGAGGATGCGCACCTGGGCGGCGCGGTGGTGACCGCGCTGTTCCTCGGCAACTACACGCGCCTGCTGGTGGACGTGGGCGCGCCCGCGCCGCTGGTGGTCGACACCACCCGGCGCGACGGCTGGCACCCGGGCGACCGCGTCGGCCTGCGCCTCGATACCGGCCACCTGATCACGCTTGCGCCGGCGCTCGCCGCCTGACAGGGCGCCACACGAGCGCCGCAAAGCAACGCACAGGCACCACACAGGCATCCCATAAGCACCGCATGAACACTCCTGACCAAGACCCCGCGGCCGGCTCCGCCGGCGGCTACCTGCTGGCCCACATCACCGACCTGCACATCAAGGCGGGCGGCAAGCTGTCCTACCGCCTGGTGGACACCGCCGGCGCGCTGCGGCGCTGCATCGACACCATCCTGGCCGCGCCGCAGCGGCCCGACGCGGTGGTCGTCACCGGCGACCTGGTGGACTTCGGCAGCGAGGAGGAATACCGCTTCCTGCGCGGCATCCTGGCCGGCCTGCCGCTGCCGGTGCACCTGCTGCCGGGCAACCACGACCACCGCGCCTCGCTGCGCCGCGTGTTCGCCGACCACGCCTACCTGTTCGCCAACGGCGACGGCGACGCGCCGGTCCACTACAGCGTGGACGCCGGCCCGCTGCGGCTGGTGGCGCTGGACTGCACGGTGCCGGGCCAGCCGGGCGGGCGCGTCGAGCCCGCCGCGCTGCCGTGGCTGGAAGCCACGCTGGCGGCGGCGCCCGCGCGGCCCACGCTGCTGCTGCTGCATCACCCGCCCTTCCATACCGGCATCGGCCACATGGACCGGCAGGGACTGGAGAACGCCGGCCTGCTGGAGGCCGTGGTGCGCCGCCACCCGCAGGTGGAGCGCGTGCTGTGCGGGCACCTGCACCGCCATATCGCGCACCGCTTCGGCGGCACCATCGCCATGACCGCGCCGGGGCCGGCGCACCAGGTCACGCTCGACCTCGACCCGCGGGCGGCCTCGCGCTTCCGCATGGAGCCGCCGGGCTACCTGCTGCACTGGTGGCATCCGGCCCACGGGCTGGTCAGCCACGCGGCGGTGATCGGCGAGTTCGGCGCGGACCACCCATTCTTCGACGCGGCCGGCAAGCTGATCGACTGAGCGGCCCGCGCGGGCCAAAGGCGGACGGGGCGATGCGGGGCATGCAAGGCAGCGGACGCGGCGGGCGGCGCGTGGCGCCGCCGCCGGCTCCGGCCGTACAGGCGAAAAAAAGCCCACAGCCGGGTGGTTGTGGGCAAGAAAAGTGGTATGGGCGAGTCGCGGAAATCGCCCACGCCTGCATGGTGACAGCGCGCGCGCGCCAGCGAAATAATCTTTCCGGACTAGTCGCGCGCGCGGCCAGAGCGGCCCGGTTGCCCACGGATCCAGCGCTGGCGCGGCCTGGCGGGCAATCCGCGCGGCCCGCGCGGATTGCCGGTCCCCTCGAAGGTAGGGGTGATGGACAGTACAGCCAGAATCGAGTCCAATTCGCCCTTCGGCGCCCGGCATCGCGCATGCGGCTTCGCGGCCGGCCGCTTGCTATGCTTAGCCTTTCTGCCACGGCCACCGTGCCATCCACCGCCCCCATGCTCAACGCCCGCCTGCTGCTGATCGACGACCACACCCTGTTCCGCACCGGGCTGCGCCTGGTGCTGGCGGACAGCCCCAGCGTGGCCGGCATCATCGAGGCGGGCTCCGTCATGGGCGCGGTGCAGGACCACCGCGGCGCGCCCGTGGACATCATCCTGCTCGACATCCAGATGCCGGGGCTCAACGGCATCGAGGGCGTCAAGGTGCTGCGCCGGCATTTCCCGGCCGCGCGCATCCTGATCGTCTCGGGCACCTCCGGCCTGGAGACCATTCCGGGCGCGGCGCGCAAGGAGATCGCGGGTTTCCTGCCGAAATCCGCGGACAGCGTGCAGATCGAGCAGGCCATCGCCTGCGTGCTGCGCGGCGATACCTATTTCGATCCCGAGCTGGCCGCCGCGTCCGGCAGCGCCCCCGGCGACGGCGGCGCGGACCACCCGTCCGGCAACGCGGGCGGCCCGGCCTACCAGGCCAGCTCGCTGACGCCGCGCCAGCTGGAAGTGCTCGAGCAGCTCAGCCTGGGCCGCTCCAACAAGATCATCGCCCATCACCTGGGCCTTTCGGAGAACACCGTGCGCGTCCATGTGGCGGCCATCCTCGACCACCTGGGCGTGGTCAGCCGCGTCGAAGCCGTGCTCGAGGCGCAGCGACGCGGCCTGGTCCAGAACGGCAGGTGAGCGATGGCGCTGCTCATTCCCCGCTACGACGAACCGCGCCTGCTGGCCGCGGAGATGGAACTGATCGACCAGAGCTTCGGCGTCGCCATGCTGGGCTGCGCGCTGGCGGGCCTGATCCTCGCCCTCGGGCTGAGCGTGGACCACCGGCACCCCGGCGCCCTGCTGTGGGCCGCCGCGCTGGCCGCGTGCTGCGCGCTGGGGCACTTCGGGCGGCGCGCCCTGCCCGACCGCCTGGACGAAGCCGGGGCCGGGACCTACGCCCGCTGCATGACGGCGCTGCTGACCGTGATCGGCGGCCTCTGGGGGCTGGCGGCGTGGCTCTACATGGATGTCGGCTCGCCCGCCACGGTGATCTGCATCCTGTCGCTGATCGCCGGCATGAGCGCCGCGGCGCTGGCGGTGTTCTCGGCGTGCCTGCCGGTGGCGGTGGGGTTCTTCGTGCCCGCCATCGTGCCGGTGTGGGCGGTGTTCATCGCCACCGGCGACACCGCCTACCTGGCCATGCTGCTCGGCGCGCCGCTCTACCTAGCGGTGCTGATGGTGTTCGCGCGCAACTATGCGCGCGTGGCGCGCCACGCCATCGCGCTGCGCTTCGCCAACGTGGAGCTGATCGCGCGCCTGCGCGAGCAGACCGCGCGCGCCGAATCGGCCCAGCACGAGGCCGAGGAGGCCAACCGCGCCAAGTCGGTGTTCCTGGCCTCGGCCAGCCATGACCTGCGCCAGCCGCTGCATGCGCTGGGGCTGTTCGTGGTCACGCTGGGCCGCTCCGAGCTGAACGACAAGCAGCGGCAGCTGCTGGCGCATATCGAGGCGGCCTCGGGCGCGGCGCGCGAGATGCTCAACACGCTGCTGGATTTCTCCAAGGTGGACGCCGGCGTGATCACGCCGCGGCCGCGCGTATTCCGCCTGCAGCCGATGCTCTACAAGCTGGAGAACGAGTTCGCGCCGCAGGCCGACGCGCGCGGCCTGTTCTACCGCACCCGCGACACCACCGTCTCGGTGTTCGCCGATCCCAACCTCGTCGAGCTGATCCTGCGCAACCTGATCGCCAACGCGATCCGCTACACCAGCCAGGGCGGCGTGCTGGTGGCATGCCGCCTGCGGCGCGGCACGGCGGTGCTGGAGGTGTGGGACACCGGCGTGGGCATCCCGCTGGGCCAGCGGCGCGCCATCTTCAGGGAGTTCCACCAGCTCGGCAACCCGGAGCGCGACCAGCGCAAGGGGCTGGGGCTGGGGCTGGCCATCGTGGAGGGCCTGGCGCGCACCATCTCCACCCGCGTACTGCTGAACTCCCGCCCGGGGCGCGGTTCGGTGTTCCGCTTTGCCCTGCCGCTCACGGGGCAGGCCGCGCCCTACGCGGAAATGGCCGGCGACGCCCCCGGCGAGCCGCAGCCCAGGCCCGCCCTGAACGGGCTGCGCGTGCTGGTGCTCGACGACGACCCCGACATCCGCACCGCCATGCGCGAGCTGCTGCAGAGCTGGCGTGCTACCTGCCTGGCGGTGGAGTCCGAGGACGAAGCACTGGACGCGCTGGAAGACTTCAAGCCCGACCTGCTGCTGGCCGACTACCGCCTGCGCGGCGAGCGCACCGGCAGCCAGGCCATGGAAGCCATCCGCGCGCGGCTGGGCCGGCCCGTGCCCACCGTCATCATCACCGGCGACACCGCGCCGGAACGGCTGCGCAGCGTCCATGCCGACAGCGCCGCGCTGCTGCACAAGCCGGTGGTGGCGCAGCACCTGCACACGGCCATGACGGCCCTGCTGAGCGAAGCGGGCTGGCGGCCGGACATTCCCCGCGCCGCCGCGCTGCGGGCGCACGGCTGAGGCGAGGCCGCCACGCCGGTGCCGCCGTCCCAGCGTCGGCGTGCCTCCGCCCTATTTATGCAAATTTCGTATCAATCAATCCATCCTATTAATTGGACTTAGGACTATCGCCCGCCCACACTGCATTGCATGACAGCAGGCGCGGGCGCCCGCAAGCCGCATCGCCGCATCGCGCCACAGTGCCGCCCGGTTCCACCGACCCAAGCGAGGAGCAACCATGAGCACGCAGCCCGAACTGCCCAGACACGACCTGCTGATCGACGGCAAGCGCCTGCCGCCCGGCACCGGCGAGTATTCCACCGACCTCGACCCCGCCACCGAGGCGCCCATCGCGCTGGTCGCGCAGGGCAGCGCCGCCGACGTCGACCTCGCCGTGGCCGCCGCGCGCGCCGCGCTCAAGGTCTGGAACAACATGCGGGCGGCCGACCGCGGCCGCATCCTGTACCGGCTGGCGGACCTGCTGGAGCTGCACCAGGAAGAGCTCATCGCGCTCGAAAGCCTGGACGCCGGCAAGCCGCTCGCCGCGGTGCGCCGCCAGGACATGCCGGCGGCGATCGACACCCTGCGCTACTACGCCGGCTGGGCCGACAAGATCAACGGCCAGGTGGTGCCGGCGCGCCCCGGTGCGCTGACCTACACCGTGCGCGAGCCGGTCGGCGTGGTGGCGGCCATCGTGCCGTGGAATTTCCCGCTCATGATCGGCATGTGGAAGATCGCCCCGGCGCTGGCCTGCGGCTGCACGCTGATCGTCAAGCCCGCCGAGATCACGCCGCTGACCGCGCTGCGCGTGGCCGAACTGGCGCTCGAGGCCGGGCTGCCGCCGGGCGTGCTCAACATCGTCACCGGCAAGGGCAGCGTGGTGGGCAACGCGCTGGTGGCGCACCCCGGCATCGACAAGGTCACCTTCACCGGCTCGCCCGGCGTGGGGCGCGGCATCATGCAGGGCGCCGCCGCCAACTTCAAGCGCGTGACGCTGGAGCTGGGCGGCAAGTCCGCCAACCTGATCTTCGCCGACGCCAACGTGGACGCCGCCGTGCGCGCCGCCGCCTCCGGCATCTTCTTCAACTCCGGCCAGGTCTGCTCGGCCGGCTCGCGCATCCTGGCCCAGCGCGAGATCTACGACGAGGTGGTGGAAAAGCTCGCGGCTCGCGCCGGCTCGATCCGCGTGGGCGACCCGGCCTCGCCCGACACCACGATGGGCCCCGTGGTGTCCGCCGCGCAAATGAAGACGGTGCTCGACTACGTGGAAATCGGCAAGCGCGAAGGCGCCACCGCCGTCACCGGCGGCGCGCGCCTGGGCGACAAGGGCTACTTCGTGGCGCCCACCGTGTTCGCCAACGTCGAGCACGAGATGCGCATCTCGCAGGAAGAGATCTTCGGCCCGGTCGCCAGCGTGATCCGCTTCGAGGACGAAGCCGATGCCGTGCGCATCGCCAACGGCACCGCCTTCAGCCTGGCCGCCGGCGTATGGAGCGCGGACATCGGCCGCGTGCACCAGGTGGCCGGCGAACTGCGCGCGGGCACCGTGTGGATCAACACCTACGGCCACACCGACGTGCGCCTGCCGTGGGGCGGCGCCGGGGACTCCGGCCTGGGCCGCGAGCACGGCGACGCGGCCATCGACAACTTCACCGAACCCAAGGCGATCTGGCTGTCGCTGCGGCAGTAAGGCGGCAGGCCCACAAGGCGGCCGCGGGCCGCATGGCGCGTGCCGCGCGGGCGCGGCGGCGTTAAGATGACGCACGCGCCGCCCGGCGCCCTCATGCCAACGCCCCGCAATGCCCGACCGACGCCAATTCCTGCGCTCGGCGGCCGGCACCCTCGCCGGTGCCGGCGCGCTGTCCCTGCTGCCGCCCGCCATCCGCCGCGCCCTCGCCATCCCCGCCAGCAGCCCCACCGGCACCCTGCGGGACGTGGAACATATCGTGGTGCTGATGCAGGAGAACCGCGCCTTCGACCACTACTTCGGCGCCATGCCGGGCGTGCGCGGCTTTGCCGACCGCTTTCCGGTGCCGGTGGCCGGCGGCGGGACGGTCTGGTACCAGCGCGACGAGGCGGATCCCGCCGCGCCGTCCACGCTGGCGCCGTTCCATCTCGACACCGCGCAGGCCTTCGAGCTGATGCGCGTCACCGGCACGCCGCACACCTGGTCCAACGCGCAGGACGCCTGGGGCGAAGGCCGCATGCAGCAATGGCCCACCTTCAAGCACCGCCATGCGATGGGCTACTTCAGCCAGCCCGACCTGCCCTTCCAGTACGCGCTGGCCGGCGCCTTCACGGTGGCCGACGCTTACCACTCGTCCTTCCTCGGCGGCACCAACACCAACCGCTGCTTCCTCTGGAGCGGCACCAACGGCCCCGACGGCAACGGCGGCGGCCCGGCCATCGACAACACCTACAACAAGCTCGGCGGCGGCAAGCCCGACGGCGGCTACGCCTGGACCACCTATCCGGAGCGGCTGGAAGCGGCCGGCGTGGACTGGCGGATCTACCAGGACATGGCCGACAACTATTCGCTCAACGCCACCGCCGGCTTCAAGGCCTACCGCGACGCCTGGCACGGCGTGCCCGGGGCGCAAGCCGCGCTCAAGGAGCGCGCGCTGAGCACGCGCGGCCTCGACCGGCTGCGCCAGGACGTGCTGGATGGCCGCCTGCCGCAGGTGGCATGGATCTGCCCCACGCGGCAGGGTTCCGAGCATCCGTCGCCGTCCAGCCCGGCGCAGGGCGCGGCCTATGTCGCGGCCGTGCTGGACGCGCTCACCGCCGACCCCGCGGTGTGGAGCAAGACCGTGCTGCTGCTGATGTACGACGAGAACGACGGCTTCTTCGACCACATGCCGCCGCCTGCCGTGCCGTCCTGCCTGGACTGGCACGACGACCCCGCGCGCGCCGCCTATGCGGGCGCCTCCACCGCCGACACCGGCGGCGAGTACCACCACGTCGCGAGCGGCGTGGCGGCCGACGATTTCCCGCGCCTGCGGCACCGTCCCTACGGCCTCGGCATGCGCGTGCCGATGATCGCCATCTCGCCGTGGAGCAAGGGCGGCTGGGTCGGCTCGGAGGTGTTCGACCACACCTCGGTGATCCGCTTCATCGAGGCGCGCTTCGGCGTGCGCGAGCCCAACATCTCGGCGTGGCGGCGCGCCGTGTGCGGCGACCTGACCTCGCTGTTCGACTTCGCCACGCCCAACCATGCCGACGCGCTGGCGGGGCTGCCCGCCACCGCCGCGCAGGCGGCCCGCGCGCGCGCCTTGCCGGGCACGCGCACGCCGGCCATTCCGGCCATGGCTGCATTGCCCGCGCTGCCCGAGCAGGCCGCCGGCACGCGCCCGTCGCGCGCGCTGCCCTACGAACTGCATGCCCACGCCAGCGCCGGCGGCGGCACGCTGCGGCTCGATTTCGCCAACACCGGGCGCGCGGGCGCGGTCTTCCACGTCTACGACCGCCTGCACCTGGAGCGCGTGCCGCGCCGCTATACCGTGGAAGCCGGCAAGCGCCTGGCCGGCGAGTGGGACACGCGCGCCGACGGCGGCCGCTACGACCTGTGGGTGCTGGGCCCCAACGGCTGGCACCGGCACTTCGCCGGCACCACGGACGCGGCCGCGGAAATCGAACTCGGCTACGACCTCGCCGGGCACGGCGTGCGCCTCGCGCTGCGCAACGACGGCGGCCAGCCGCTCGCCTTCACGGTGCGCGCCAACGCCTATCTGGATGGCGCGCCGCGCAGCGTCGCGGTGCCGGCGCGCAGCCGGCGCGAACTGCCCTGGCCCGCGCGGGCATCGGGCGGCTGGTACGACTTCACCGTGCTGGCGGCGGACCAGCCGGGCTTCATGCGGCGCTGCGCGGGGCGCGTGGAAACCGGCCGGCCGTCGGTCAGCGATCCGGCCATGGGCGGGCGCGCCATCGGCGATCAGTGGCAGCCGCCGGTATGAAAATCCTGCCGTGCGCTGCAAATCTTGCCGCCGGGCCGGCGGGCTAGATCTTCGGAATCCGCAGCGTCTTGCTGATCATCAGCGAGCCGGACAGCACGAACAGCAGGGCCAGCGGATGCAGGTCCGCCGGGCCGACGGCCCAGGCACCGCCGGGCAGCGCGTCGCCCAGCCGTTGCTGCCACGCGCACCAGGCCAGCACGCCGGTCAGCAGCACGCTGGTGGGGATCGGCGTGCCTTCGAAGTAAGCCACCTTGCCGGAGCCCTCGGACAAGGTTTCCGCGGTCACGTTGAAGCGCGCCAGCCGGCTCACGCCGCAGCACACGAAGTAGATCAGCGCGGCCATGTCCCAGCCGCCGCGCATGCCGGCGGCGAACGCCAGCGCGGCAGGCCCGACGCCGAACGAGATGATGTCCGCCAGCGAGTCGAGCTCGCGGCCGAGCGCCGAGTGCTGGTGCCGCCAGCGCGCGATGCGGCCGTCCAGCACGTCGAAGATGAAGGCGGCGGGCGCCAGCGCGGCCGCCGCGTAGAAATGGCCCGGCAGCTGCGTGGCCACGTAGAACATGGCGAAGAAGACCGAAGCCATGCCGCAGGCGGCATTGCCCAGCGTGAACAGGTCCGCGAGCTGCATCTCGCGGATCATGGAGAAATGCTTGGGGCGTTCCGGCGTCGATGCCATCTTGGCGTTCTCCTGGGTCCGTTGGCACGTCGGGGAAGGATCGCAAGAAGCGAACCAGCCGCTAGAAACGCACGCCCGCCTCGCGCAGGGCAAGCTCGGTGCCGGCGGCGCCGACATGATGCACCGCCTGCCAGCCGAGCGCGGCGGCGGCCGCCACGTTGGCCGCATTGTCGTCGATGAACAATATCTCGCGCGGCGCGATGCCAGGCAGGTGCGCGCCGACGCGCTCCTGCATGAGGCGGTAGATGGCGGGGTCGGGCTTGGCCACGCCCACTTCGCCGGACACGAGGATATCGCGGAACACGTGCAGGAAATCGCCCATGCGCCGCGCATGCGGGTAGGTCTCGCTGGACCAGTTGGTCAGGCCGAACAGCGGCACGCGCGCGGCATGCAGGCGCTCGAGCAGGTCCACGCCGCCGGCCAGCGGGCCGCGCAGCATCTGCGGCCAGCGGCCGTAGAACGCGCGGATCAGGCCAGCCTGCGCGGGATGCTCGGCGGCGAGCTGCTCGGTGGCTTCGCGCAGCGGGCGGCCCGCATCCTGGCGCAGGTTCCACGCGGGCGAGCAGACCTCCGACAGGAAGCGCGCGCGCTCGGTGGCGTCGGGAATCAGTTCGCGGTAGAGATATTCTGGGTTCCAGTCGAACAGGACGCCACCAAAATCGAATACGACGGCATTGACGGTCACGGGGTCTCGCCGGGCTGGCCGGCAGTGGAAACGGATAGCCGGCATTCTCGCAGAGTCCGCCGCCGGCAAGACGCAAACCCGCGCGAAAATGAGATTTTTCGCAGTGAACGGGCGGCCTGCGCGCCGTACGCTCGAAGGCATCGCTACCTCCGCTGCCACCAGCCCGCCCAAGCCATGCGCCCGATGCCTCCGCCGCCCACCCTGCCAGCCCTGCCTGCCCTTGCGCATCCTTCGTTCCGGCGCCCTGCGCGCGCCTGCCCCGCCTGGGCCTGCCTCACCTGGGCCTGCCTCACCTGGGCCTGCCTTGCCGTACCCTGGCTCGCCGCGCCCGCCCATGCCGGGCCGCCCGCCGCGCAGTGCGGCATGCCCGCCACCCCCATCGCCGAGCTGCGGGCCGCCGGCGCGCCTTCGGTCGGCCGCCGGGTGACGCTCGAAGCCGTGGTCAGCGCCGACTACACCGGCAGCGACGGTTTCGCCGGCTTCTTCGTCCAGCAGGCCGATGCGCAACGCCAGCGCCGCCCCGGCGTCTCGGACGGCATGTTCGTGTACGCGCCGCGCGCCGGCATGCGCGCCGGCGACCTCGTGCGGCTGGACGGCACGGTGGAGCAGCGCGCCGGCCAGATGCAGCTGCGCCTGGCCGGCACGGCCACGGTCTGCGCACGGGACCGGCATGTCACGCCGGTGGACATCGCGCTGCCGTTCGCGCGCGCGGACGCGCCGGCCGCCCACGCCGGCATGCTGGTGCGCCTGCCGCAGGCGCTCACCGTCAGCGACACCTACGAGCTGGGCCGCTATGGCAGCGTGGTGCTCAGCCACGGGCGTTTGCCGATCCCCACCAACGTCGCCGCGCCGGGCGACGGCGCCCGCGCCCAGGCCGCCGCCAACGCGCTGAACCGGCTGACGCTGGACGACGGCTCCAGCCGCCAGAACCCGGCCACGGTCGTCCATCCGGCGCCGGGCCTGGACGCCGCCAACACGCTGCGCGCCGGCGCCACGGTGGCCGGCGTGCAAGGCGTGCTGGACATGCGCTACGGCAACTGGCGCGTGCAGCCGGTGCCGGGAGCGCCGCCGCCGCGCTTCGCGGCGGACAACCCGCGCGCCGGCGCGCCCCTGCGCGCGCCCGGCAGCGACCTGCGCGTGGCCGCCTTCAACCTGCAGAACTACTTCAACGGCGACGGCAAGGGCGGCGGCTTCGACGACCCCGCCAACCGCGGCGCCGCCACGCCGGCCGAGTTCGCCCGCCAGGAAGCCAAGCTGCTGGCCGCGCTACGCGCGCTCGACGCCGACGTGATCGGCCTGATGGAGGTCGAGAACAACGGCTTCGACGCCGGCAGCGCCATCCACCGGCTCGCGGCGCGGATGGGGCCGGACTGGCGCTTCGTCGACCCCGGCGGGGTCAGCCTCGGCGGCGATGCCATCGCGGTCGGCCTGCTCTACGACAGCCGCGCGGTGCAGCCGGTGGGCCAGCCCGCCACGCTGTGGTTCGGCGAGCGCACGCGCCAGCCGCTGGCCGCCACCTTCCGCCTGGCGGGCCAGGCGCGCCAGCTCACCGTGGCCGTCAACCATTTCAAGTCCAAGCGCTGCACCGACGCGCGTGGCGCCGACGCCGACCAGGGCGACGGGCAGGCCTGCTGGAACCCCGCCCGCATGGCCGCGGCGATGCGCCTGGCCAACTGGCTGGCCGGCTCGCCCACCGGCGTGCCCGACGACGGCAAGCTGGTGATCGGCGACCTCAACAGCTATGCGCGCGAAGACCCGCTTCGCCTGCTCGCGGAGCGCGGCTACGCGGACATGATCGCGCGCTTTTCGGCGACGCCGTCGTACAGCTTCGTGTTCGGCGGCGAGGCCGGCTACCTGGACCACGCGCTGGCCGACGCCGGCGCGGCCGGCCGCATCCGCGCCGCGCGCCACTGGCACATCAATGCCGACGAACCGGTGGCGCTGGCCTATCCGCTGGCCAACAAGAGCGCGGCGCAGCAGCAGGCCTTCTACGCGGCGGATGCCTACCGCTCGTCCGACCACGATCCGGTGCTGGTCGACCTGGCGATGCGCGACGATGCCGTGCTGCCCGCCGCCGGGGCGCCTGCCGGGGACGGCAAGGAAGCCGGCGCGCTGGCATTTCCCGCCGCGGGCGGCGGCGGCGCCGTGGACCTGCCGCCGGCCCTGGCGCTGGCCGCGCTGGCGTGCCTGGCGCGGCTGCGCCGCCGGCCGCGCTAGCGGGCGCCCGCCGGTGCGCGCCGGATGCCGTTGGCCAGGTAGAGCACGATCAGCGCGTTGGCCACGGCCAGGCCGATATGGATCGGCGTGGGATGGGCCAGCGCCTCGTACATCTCCACCGGGATGTAGACCGCGCCGGACCATACGCCCAGCCAGCTTGCCCATACGCGCTGGTGCCACAGCCCGAAGGCCTCGGCGAAACGCATGGCCGCGTAGACCATGGCCGAGCCCCCGATGGCCCACAGCCGCGCATCGCTGGGATGGTTCAGCAGCGACAGGAAGATGGTGGGATAGCGGCTGCCCGGGTTCAGGTGCAGGCGCATCACGATGGACTCGGCCAGCGCCTGCGCGTCGCGATGCAGCAGCGCGACCAGTCCCAGCCCGGCCAGGATCACCAGCGCGCCCTTGGCGGCTTCGAACAGGGCGATGCTCTTGAGGCCGGCGGCCCCGGCGTGCTTTGCCATCTTGCCCATCCTTGTCAACTCGGTTTGTCGAATCGTCTTGCCGAATCATCTTGTCGAATCGGCCTGCCGGACTCAGCCTGCCCGTTCCGCCGACCGGGCCGGCGGGTCCGGCTCAAGGTGGGGATCGTACCCCGGCGCGCCCGTGTGCCGCAATCGGCGCCAGCGGGCCCCTGCGCCGCGCCGGGGCGCTGTTACCATCGGCACCATCGGCCTGCCGCCGTCCTTCGACGTCCGTTCCATGAATCCCGAACACCTGCAGCTCCTGCTCACCCGCACCATGCCCTACGGCAAGTACAAGGGCCGCGCGATCGCGGACCTGCCGGGCAATTACCTGAACTGGTTCGCGCGCGAAGGCTTCCCGCCCGGCGAGATCGGCCAGTTGCTGGCGCTGATGCACGAGCTGGACCACAACGGCCTGAAGGGGCTGCTGGAGCCGCTGCGCCGGCGCTAGCGCCGCCCGCCCGCGGCGGGGCCGCCACGGATTGGTAGTACGATTACGCCCTTGCCAAGCCACGCCAGACAGCAGGGGGAGAGTTTTGCCATCAGTGGAACGCCGCAGCGCCGGCTCGTTGCGCACACCGCGCCCGCCGCGCGCCCGGACCGAGACCGTGTCGGAAAACGAGCGGGCCTATGCCGGCCTGCGCGAACGGCTGACCACGCTGGTCTACCGCCCCGGCGAGCATCTCAATATTTCCACGCTGGTGGACGACCTCGAGATCGGCCGCACGCCCATCAACCAGGCGCTGCACCGCCTGGCCAACGAAGGCCTGGTGCAGATCCTGCCGCGCAAGGGCGTGGTGGTCGCGCCGCTGTCGCTCGACGACGCGCTGCACCTGATCGACGTGCGGCTGGCCAACGAGACGCTGTGCGCCCGCCTGGCCGCCGAGCGCGTCACCGCGGACGGCCTGGCCACGCTGGAAGCCATCCTGGGCGAACTGGACGAAGCCGTGGCGCGGCGCGACCTGCCGCGGGTGACCAACCTGGACCGCCTGTTCCACGAGGAAGTGGCGCACCTGTCCAGCAACCCCATCCTGATCGAGATCCTGAAGGTGCTGCACGCGCGCTCGCAGCGCTTCTGGGCCATCTCGCTGTCGTCCGAGGGGCACCTGGGCGAAGTCGGCGAAGAACACCGCGCCATCCTGCGGGCGCTGCGCGACGGCGACGGCGCGGCGGCGGCCGGCGCGGTGACGGCGCACGTGCTGTCGTTCCGCCAGGCCTTGCTGCAGGGCCGCCGCGAGCCGGTCTTCGCCATGACCGGCGCGGGCGGCTAGCGGCATCCGCGCGGCGCCCGGCCCGGCGCCTGCGTCAGTTCTCGAGCGGCCGGCGCGCCGTCTCGCGCGCCACCAGCAGGGCCGCCAGCGTGAGCGCCAGCGCCAGGCTCACGTAGAGCGAGATCGCGGTGGTCGAGCCATACGATTTGTAGAGGCTGGCGATGATCAGCGGCGCAAAGCCGCCGCCGAGGATGCCGGCCAGCGTGTAGGCCAGCGACGACCCCGCGTAGCGCACCCGGGTGGGAAACTGCTCGGTCACGAAGGCGGCCTGCGGGCCGTACATCATGGCGTGGATCACCAGGCCGACCACCACCGCCACGCAGATCTGCAACGGCTGCGCGCTGTCCATCAGGCGGAAGAACACGAACGCCCACACCACCGCCAGCAAGGCCCCGGCGACATACACCGGCCGCCGGCCGAGCCTGTCCGACAAGCTGCCGAACAGCGGCACGGCGATCGCGTTGCAGCCCGCGCCGATCATGGTGGCGGTCAGCGCCAGCGGGCGCGACAAGTGCAGCACGCTGGTCACGTAGGTCAGCGTGAACACCACCACCAGCGCGTAGAGCACGTCCGAGCCGATGCGCGCGCCGCCGGCCACGAGCAGGCGCCGCCAGTGGTCCGCGAATACTTCCTTGATCGGCGTCTTCGCGGTGCTCTTGCGCGCTTCCATCTCCCGGAACAGCGGGGTTTCCTCCACGCCCCGGCGCAGCCACAGCCCGAACACCACCAGCAGCACGCTGGACAGGAAGGGAATGCGCCAGCCCCACGCCTGGAAGTCTTCCGGGCTCAGCCACAGCGACACCAGCGCGATGAAGCCGGTGCCCAGCAGCGTGCCGCACGACGGCCCCACCTGCGTGAACGAGGCATTGCGCCCGCGCTGGTGCTGCGCGCCGTGCTCCATCGACAGCAGCACCGCGCCGGCCCATTCGCCGCCGATGGCCGCACCCTGCACGAAGCGCAGCGCCACCAGCAGCAGCGGGCTCCAGATCCCCCACGACTGATAGGTCGGCAGCACGCCCATCAGGCCCGTGGCCACGCCCATCACCACCAGCGTGGCCACCAGCACGAAGCGGCGCCCCAGCTTGTCGCCGAGGTGGCCGAACAGCACGCCGCCGAGCGGGCGCGAGACATAGCCCACGGCGTAGGTTGAGAACGCCAGGATGGTGCCGGTGAGCGGGTCGAACGAGGGAAAGAAAATGGCGTTGAAGACCAGCGCGGCCATCAGGTTGTAGACGGTGAAGTCGTACCACTCCAGCGTGGTGCCGATGGTGCTGGCCGCGGCCAGGCGGCCCATCCTGGGCCTGCCGGCGACGGCCTGCGCGCCGGCCAGGTCCGGCGCGGCGGTCATGGTGTCGGCGCCCGGCATCATGCCACCTCCTGCGAGAAGAGCTTCCACTTGAGCGCATAGCGCGCGGCGTTGGCGGCATCGGCGCCGCATGCGCGCAGGTGCCCGGCGGCGTCGCGCAGCGCGGCCGCGCCGGCGGCCTCGCTGCTGGTCTCGATCACGAGGATGGGGAGCAACTGGCGGTTCTCCATGCTCTCGCGCGGCAGCGGCTGGCTCAGCGCGGCATCGGGCATCAGCAGGTAGGAGTGCACGAAGCCGGGCCGCGACGAGAGTTCGCCGCCCGCTTCGGCCACCTGGTCGACCAGCGCCGGCGCATCCTCGGGCTGCGCCAGCGGCAGCACGGCAAGCCAGCTGCCGCTGCCCTGCCCCACCGCGGCGGCGACTTCGCTCACGCGGCGCATGGGCTGGCGCATGCGGCCGAGATTGGTGACCGACCACGGGGTCTGGCGGCCGAAGGCGGCCTGGTAGGCCGCGGACGTGAACACCGCCAGCGACTCGGTGCGGTACAGGCCGAGGTATTTCGGGCCGCCCTGCACGGCTTCGTAGCGCGCGGCGGAAATGAAGCCGCGGATGCGGGCGCGCTCTTCCACGTGCTCGCGGTCGTACCACTGGTTGAAATCGTCCTCGTCGGCCGCATCCACGTTGGACGCGACAAACAGCATGCCGTGCGGCGCCATGCCGGCCACGTCCCGGGTGGCCCGGGCCGCCCGGACCACCCGGCCCCCTTCCCGGCCTGCCGGCGCCTCGCTCGTGCCAGCCGCGCCGGCCGCCTCGCTGATCTCTTGCATCTCGCTCATCCTTCTCTCCGGTGGCCCGCGCCGACGGCGGGCGGTGAGAAGATGATCGGCGCGGCCGGCGCGCGCGGCAAACGGGTTTTTCTTCGCGTTTCCGATCAGTTTTTCTGTTCGATCGCGCCACGCGCGCGCACCAGCACGGCGCGCGGGCGTGCCCTAAGCCGGCGCAAATGGTGCAGGCAGCGACAGCACGCAGCGGTCGGATTCGCGGCAGGCCAGTTCCGCCACCAGGCGGATCGCCTCCGAGGCGGCGTGGTCGACGTGGCTGACCACCAGCCGCTGGTGCGGCAAGGGCACATCGCACGGGATCACGCGCAATTCGCCGCGCTCGACCTCCTCGCGCACCGGCGCCAGCGGCATCAGCGCCTTGCCGAAGCCGCCCCTGACCAGCCGCACGATGGCCGCGATGGAGCTGACGCAATGCACCTTGCCCACCGGCAGTCCGGCCTTGCGGTACAGCTCCTTGAGCGCCAGGTGCGGCTGCGAGCCCGGGCTCATGGTGATGGTGGGGTGCTGCAGCAGCGTGGCCAGCCGGCCCTCGTCCGGCAGCGCGGGCCCCGGCGGGCCGACCCAGCCGATGGCCATCGGCAGGCACGGCGTGCTGGTGATGCCCTCGCCCACCGCCGGATCGGTCTGCAAGGCGATATCGATGCCGCCGGCGCGCAGGGTGTTGTGCAGGCTCTGCGTGGTCTCCGACGTGATCTGCACCTCGATGCCCGGATAGTGGGTCTGCAGGTGGCGCAGGAAATCGACCAGCCAGGTATGCACCACGCTCTCGATGGCGCCGATGCGCACCAGCCCCAGCAGGGCATCGCCGGCGCGCCCCAGCACCATGATCTCGCGCTGCAGTTCCAGCAGCCGCTCGCCGTAGCCGAGCAGGCGCAGGCCGACCGGCGTGAGGCGCAGGTCGCGCGCCTCGCGCTCGAATACCCGCGCGCCGATTTCCTGCTCCAGCGAGGCGATGCGGTTGGACATCGCCGCCTGCGTGATGTGCAGCTTCTCGGCCGCCGCGCGGAAGCTGCCCAGGCGGGCCACCCACATGAAGGCTTCGATAAAGCGCGTGTTCATGGCGCCCGGCTTCCCGCGCGCGGCCGCCCCTGCGCCCGGCGGGCGGGCCGCGCTCTGGGGGCCGGCGCCCCAGGTACCGTCGTCTGCATATTTCCCCTTGCCCGTGCACTGCGCACTGAAATTTCACAGTCACAACAGCGGCGATTCTTATGCAATTTCCGCACCAGTGCTGTAGTGGGATTCCCTAGGCGGGCCCCCTCCCAGCCCCTCCCAGCCCGGAAACAAAACGAAACAAAGCGAAACCCCGGCGACACCCGCCCCGGCCCGGCGGCCGGCACCATGACAGCCACGTTCACCCCTGTCCGAAGGAAACTGTCATGAGACCCTGGATCAAACGCACCCTGCTCGGCCTGTTCGGCGCCGGCATCGCCGTGGGCGGCCTGACCGCGTGCGGCGGCTACCACCACGGCCCGGGCGGCAAGATGAGCCCCGAGGAAGTGGCCCAGATGCGCGAGAAGATCATCGAGCGCATCAGCAAGAAGCTGGACCTCAACGCGCAGCAGAAGCAACGCCTGGCGGTGCTGGCGGACAAGCTCAAGGCGCAGCGCGCCGCGCTGGCCGGCAACGCGGCCGACCCGCGCGCCGAAGTGCAGGCGCTGGTCGCCGGCGACAGGTTCGACCGCGCCCGCGCGCAGTCGCTGGTGAGCGAGAAAACCGCCGTCATCAACGCCGGAAGCCCCGAAGTCATCGCCGCCATGGCAGACTTCTACGACAGCCTCGATGCCACCCAGCAGCAACAGGTGCGCGAGTTCCTGCAAAAACGCCGCGGCGGCTGGCGCGGCCACTGAGCAGGCCCGGGGCATGAACTGGAACACCAGCGAGACACCATGCCGGCCATGCCCCGCATCCTGCTGATCGACGACGACGAGCAACTCGGCCCGCCGCTGGCCGCGTATTTCGCCCGCTTCGAGCTGCAGCTCGAACAGGCCCTGCGGCCGAGCGACGGCCTGGCGCGGCTCGCGCGCGGCGGCTTCGACGCCGCCATCCTCGACGTGATGCTGCCCGAGATGGACGGCTTCGCCTTGTGCCGCGCGATCCGGCGCGACAGCGACATCCCGCTCGTCATGCTGACCGCCCGCGGCGAGGTCATGGACCGCGTGGTGGGCCTGGAACTGGGCGCCGACGACTACCTGCCCAAGCCCTTCGAGCCGCGCGAGCTGGTGGCGCGCGTCCAGACCGTGCTGCGCCGGCGCGGCGCGGCGCCGGGGCCCGAGGCCGGCGCGCGGCTGCTGTTCGAGGGCGGGCTGGAGATCGACCCCGCCACGCGCGGCGTGCGCCGCGCCGGCCAGCCGGTGGAGCTGACCGGCACCGAGTTCGACCTGTTGCTGCTGCTGGCGCGCGAGCCCGGCAAGGTCTTCGGCCGGGACGACATCCTCAATCACCTGCGCGGCCACGAGGCCGAGCTGTACACGCGCGCGGTGGACATCGTGGTCAGCCGCCTGCGCAAGAAGCTCGAGCCGCTGGACTGCATCAAGACGCTGCGCAACGCGGGCTACGCGCTCGCGCTGCGCCAGCAAGGCGGAGCGCCGGCATGACGGCGCGGCCCGCGGCCCGCCCGGATTCCGCGCGCTGGCACCGGCGCGCGCGCCACGCGGTGCGCCACCGGCTGCACCTGCGGCTGGTGCTGCTGTTCCTGCTGCTGGCGCTGGCCACCACCGTGACCTTCGTCGGCGGCATGCAGAAGGCGTTCAGCAGCGGCTGGCGCAGCGCCGCGCGCCCGCTGGTGGCGGACTACGTGGACCGCCTGGCGGCCGAGATCGGCAGCCCGCCCAGCGTCGAGCGCGCCCGCGCGATCAGCGCGCGCCTGCCGGTGAGCGTGCGCATCTCCGGCCCGCGCGTGAACTGGCAGTCGGACAATGCGCCGGGCGCGGGCCAGGGCCATGCCGGCAACCCGCGCTGGCCGCGCCGCGCGGCGGACGACGACACGCCGCTGTTCAGCCGCGCCACCGCCGACGGCCACCGCGTGGACTTCGGCCTGAGCACCGCCACCTGGCAGAACCAGCCGCACCGCGCGGGCTGGGCCACGCTGGCCGTGCTGCTGTGCCTGACCGCCCTGGCCTATCTCTACGTGCGCCACCTGCTGCGCCCGCTCGACGACATCCGCGCGGGCGCGCGGCGTTTCGGCGCGGGCGAGTTCGGCCAGCCCATCCCGGTGCGCCGGCGCGACGAGCTGGGCGAACTGGCGCACGACGTCAATGCCATGGCGCGCGACATCCACCGCATGCTCGACGCCAAGCGCGCGCTGCTGCTGGCCATCAGCCACGAGCTGCGCAGCCCGCTCACGCGGGCGCGCCTCAACACCGAACTGCTGCCCGACACGCCCGAAGTCCGGACCCAGCGCGACGCGCTGCTGCGCGACCTGGCCGGCATGCGCGACCTGGTGACGGACCTGCTGGAAAGCGAGCGCCTGGGCCAGGGGCACGCCGCCCTGCACCTGGAGGCCACCGACCTGGCCGCGCTCGCGCGCGAGGTGGCCGGCGAGGTGGCGCAGGCCATGTCCGGCGACATGTCCGGCGGCATGCCCGGCGAGCCCGCCGCCGGGCCGGTCGCCCTGCATATCGACGCGGCCTTGCCGGCCTCGCTGATGCTCGACCGCGCCCGCATGCGCCTGCTGCTGCGCAACCTGCTGGACAACGCGCTGCGCCACAGCGCCGGCGCGCCGCTGCCGCCCGAGCTGCATCTGGCGCGCGCCGCCGGCGATGGCGTCGTGGTGCGCGTGCGCGACCATGGCGCCGGCGTGCCAGAGGACCAGTTATCCCGCCTGGCCGAGCCCTTCCACCGCCCCGATGCCGCGCGCGCGCGCGCCACCGGCGGCGTGGGGCTCGGCCTCTACCTGTGCAGGCTGGTGGCGCAGGCGCACGGCGCCCGCTGGCAGGTGCGCAACGCGCAGCCGGGGCTGGAGATAGAAATCGTGCTGCCCGGCGGGCGCGGATAAGCCGGCGGCCGAGGCCCTCAGATTGCCGGCGCCGCCGCGCTGCGCTCGGCCAGCCACGCTTCGAACGCCTGCGGCGGCATGGCCCCGGCGAACAGGTAGCCCTGGCCGATCTCGCAGCCGTGCGCGCGCAGGAAGGCCCGCTGCGATTCGTCCTCCACGCCCTCGGCCACCAGGGTCAGCCCGATGCTCTGGCCGATGCGGATGGCCGCGTCCACCAGCGTGGCGGCGGCGCGGTGGCTGTGGAGGCCCTGCACGAAGCTCCGGTCGAGCTTGATCTCGTCGACCGGCAGGTTCAGCAAATGCCCGAGGCTGGAATAGCCGGTGCCGAAATCGTCCATCGACAGGCACACCCCGAGCCGGCGCACCGCGGCGAGCGTGGCTTGTATCTCGGGCTTGCTCTCCATCACCAGTCCCTCGGTGATCTCCACGGTCAGGTCGGCCCCGGCCAGGCCGTGCCGCTGCAGGACCGCGGCGATGACCGCGGGGAGTTCGTGGTGATGGAAGTTCAGCGGCGACAGGTTGACGGCAACCGACGGCACCTGCATGCCGCCGGCACGCCAGCGCGCAAGCTGCCCGCATGCCTCGTCGAGGACCCAGTAGCCCAGCTCGACGACCAGCCCGCACTCCTCGGCCAGCGGAATGAACCGGGCCGGCGAGATGTCGCCCATCTCGCTGTCGTGCCAGCGCGCCAGCGCTTCGACCCCGGCCAGGGCGTCGTCGCGCAGGCGCACCTTGGGCTGGTAATGCAGTTGCAGCCGGTTCTCCTGCAGCGCCGCCTTGAGCGCCTGTTCCAGGCTGGCGCGCGCCAGCGCGCGGGCGCCCAGTTCGGCGTCGAACAGGCGCACGCGGTTGCGGCCGCCACGCTTGGCCTCGCGCAGGGCCAGGTCGGCATGGCGCATCAGCGCGTCCCAGTCGCGGCCGTGCGCGGGGCAGACGCAGGCGCCGATGCTCGCCGATACGCTCAGCTTGCGGCCGGGCACCGACACCAGCGGCTGGCCGATGGCCGCGCGCAGGCCCTCGGCCAGCGCCAGCGCGTCCGGCGCGTCCATGCCGGGCAGCACCATGACGAACTCGTCGCCCGAGCGCCGGCCCAGCAGCGCGCCCGCGGGCGCGTGGCCGCGCATGCGCGCCGCGATCTCCTGCAGCAGCAGGTCGGCCTGCTTGTGGCCCAGCGCATCGTTGATCTGCTTGAAGTCGTCGAGATCCACGAACAGCGCGGTGAGCGGCGTGCCGCTGCGGTCTGCCTGCGCGATGGCTTCCTCGGTGCGGCCGCGCACGGCCTGGAGGTTGAGCAGGCCGGTCAGCGCATCGTGATACGCCTGCCAGCGGATGTGCTCGCGCGCGGCGTCGCGCTCCAGCGCCAGCGCGCACAGGTGCGTGCAGATCTCGGTGAGCCGGCAGTGATAGGCGTCCGGGCCGCGGCGGGTGGGATAGTAGAACGCGAAGGTGCCGAGCACGCGGCCGTCGCCCGCCTTGATCGGCGTGGACCAGCAGGCGGCCATGCCGGACAGGCGGGCGAGGTCCTGGAACGGCGCCCACAGCGGATCGGTGAAGATATCGGTGACCGCAACCGGCTCGCCGCGGAACGCGGCGGTGCCGCACGAGCCGTTGCAGGGACCGGCCGGCGCGCCGTCGATGCTGGCGGAGTAAAGCGGCGGCAGGCTGGGCGCGGCGAGCGGGCGCAGGCGGCCTTCGGCGTCGATGCGCAGCACCGAGACCGCCACCTCGGGCGTGACCCGCTCGATCTCCCGGCACATGGCTTCCATGATCTGGGCCAGCGGCCGGTCCTGCGCGATGGCCTCGAGCGCGGTGCGCTGGATGCCGTCGCGCAGCTTGGTTTCGGTGATGTCGGTCAGCACCGAGACGAGGTTCACCAGCCCGCCGTGGTCGTCGAACACCGGATTGGTCAGCGCGGAAAACCAGCGGGGGTGCCCGCCGGCGGTGTCCAGCAGGCATTCGCTGCGCACCGCCTGCCCCGCCGCGAGCCGGATCAGGAAGTCGCCGGCCGCCGCGCCGTGCATGGTGTCCATGGAAGGCGGCAGCCAGTTGCGCCGGGCCGCCTCGGCGTCGCGGCCGGCGGGCGGCCCGAACACCGATGCAAAGCTGGCGTTGGCCTGGAGGATGCGGCCCCGCGCGTCGGCGACGGCCACTGGGTTGTCCATCGTGTCCAGCCCGATCGCGGACAGCGGCACCGGGAGCTGGCCGAAGCGCGCGTCGGTGGTGGAGAGGCGATTCATCTGCGATGGCATTCAGGCATCCTCGTGAGACACGCGGCGCGCCAGCTGGCTGGCTTGCACGCCACTTTCCCATGCTCCGTGGGCACTTGCGGACCATATTAGCCGGGCGGCGACGTGCCGCACAAGCGCGGCAGCGTGACATGCGCCCCGGCGACTATGCGCCCGTGCCGCCCTGCGCTCCGTGCGCTGCGGCACGCAGCGCCGCCGCTCCGGCATGCCGCCCCCGGCAAAACGAGCCCGCCGGACCGCCAGGCGCGCGCCGGATCTGCTAGATTTGCAGGCAGGTCCGGCGAATTCGACGCGGCCTTGCACGGCGATCGCCCATAGGGAGCCACCCATAGGGAGCCACCCGCAGGAACCGCCCGCAAGAGCCGCCCTCAGGGAGCACATCGTGAACACCGATACCGCGACACTGCAGGCCTACGACCACGCCGCCGCCGACTATGCCAGGGACTGGCACGCGCAGGAGGCGCCCGCCGATCTCTACGCCGCGCTGCTGCGCGCGTTCACGCCGGGCCCGACCGCCGACATCGGCTGCGGCGCCGGGCGCGACACCGCCTGGCTGGCCGCCAACGGCTTCGAGCCGTGCGGCTTCGACCCGTCCGCGGCCTTGCTGGAGGAAGCGCGCCGGCGCTATCCCGCCCTGGCCTTCGAGCAGGCCGCCCTGCCCGAACTGGAGGGCGTGCCGCGCGGCTACTACCAGAACGTGCTGTGCGAGACCGTCATCATGCACCTGGAGCCGCGCATGGTCGCCAGCGCCGTGCGGCACCTGCTCGACATCCTGCGCCCCGGCGGCACGCTCTACCTGAGCTGGCGCGTCACGGACCATGTCTCCCAGCGCGACAAGGCCGGCCGGCTCTATGCCGCCTTCGGCAGCGCGCTGGTGACCGGCGCGCTGGGCAGCGGCGACCGCGTGCTGTCCGACCAGGAAGAAACGAGCCAGTCCTCGGGCAAGCGGGTGCACCGGCTGATCGCGCGCAAGGCGGCGGCCTGACGCCGCCGCGCTCAGGCCAGGCCCAGGCGCGCGGTCAGGTCCGTCAGCGCCGGGGCACAGGGGGCGTCCACCTTCAGCGCCAGCAGCGCGTCGGCGCGCGTCCGGCCCAGGTTGAGGGCGGCCACCGGCTTGCCGAGCTTGTCCGCCGCCAGGCAGAAGCGGTAGCCGGAAAACACCGTGAGCGAGGAACCGATCACCAGCAGGGCATCGGCCTGCTCCAGCGCCTGCATGGCGGCGTCGACCCGCTCGCGCGGCACCGATTCGCCGAAGAACACCACGTCGGGCTTGAGCACGCCGCCGCAATGGCCGCAGGCCGGAATGCGCACGTCCGCGAAGCTGGCCAGTTCGAGGTGCGCGTCGCCGTCGGAAGCGGGCAACGCGCGCAGCTCGGCCAGCGCCGGGTTGTCCGTTTCGAGCTGCGCCTGCAGCGAGGCGCGCGGGCGCCGCGTGCCGCATTGCAGGCAGACCACCGTGCCCACGTGGCCATGCAGCTCGATCACGCCGTGGCTGCCGGCACGCTGGTGCAGCCCGTCCACGTTCTGCGTGACGAGCTGGCGCACGTGGCCCGCCGCCTGCAGCCGCGCCAGCGCGAAATGCGCGGCGTTGGGCAGCGCCTGGGCCAGCACCGGCCAGCCCAGCATGCTGCGCGCCCAATAGCGCTGGCGCACCGCGTGCGAGCGGAAGAAATCCTGCGCCTGCACCGGCGGCGTGCGCTGCCAGTTGCCTTGCGCATCGCGGTAGCCCGGAATGCCGGAATCGGTGCTGATGCCGGCGCCGGTCAGCACCAGCAGGCGCGGGTGGCGCCGCACGAAATCGTGGAGATCGGCCAGGACAGGCTGGTCGGTGGCGAGCACGGGCAACTCCTGTGGCAAGGCGGCGCCGGCTTCAGAAACTCGGGCCGCCGGCGCCGGCATCCGCCGCCTGGCCGGTCAGGGCCTGCCACGCCTTCAGTTCCGCGCGGTAGCGTTCCATCGCCTCGGCGTGCAGGTCGAAGATGCAGGGATCGCAGCCATTGCCGCAGCATTCGTTGATGTCCGGGGTCACCGGGGGCTCCGGCCGGGGCGGCAAGGCCGCGGCTGCCTGCTCCGGCGCCTGCGCCGTTCCTGCGTTGCGCCCTGCTGCGGACGCGGGGTTTTGTGCCGACACCATCGACTCCGGTTGGATTGCCCGCCCAGTATACCGCCGGGCGCGCGGGCCCGCAGGGACGGGGACGGGGCAACCGGCCGCCCCGGCTCACCCGATCCGGTTCAGGCTCTTCAGTTCAGCCAGGGTGAAGAGATTCGGTATCGTCAGCCACGGCGAATGGTGCCGCGTCCCGACAAAGGCAATCAGCGGCAGGGTGCCGTCGAGCAGGCAGCGGAATCGCCTGACGCCTTTCGCCGGACTGCTCACCTCGTAGACCGCGCCGTGCTCCAGCCGGAAAGTCACGCGTCCCTGGCGATACCATACGGCCTGCCCGAACGGGACGATCTCGCTCAGATGGCATTCCAGCCAGGTGTCGTAGTCCATGGTGGATTTCCCCGCGGATACTTCCGAGAGCCACCGGTCCACATGCCGGACCTGATTGCTGGCAGCCAGGGATTCGGTCTCGATAATCTTCTCTACCTGCTTCATTGAATCGCTCTTGCGTGACGTCTGCTCCCCGCCGGAGCGAGACCGCCACCGCCATGAACCCGGGGCCGCCGCGACGGGCAGGCTGACGCACGGCGTTGACGTGAGAGCCTGCTTCAGGTCCCTCCTGAATGCTGAATTGTCATCGCTTGTCCGCGCGGGCAAAAGAGTAGAAGTACCCTCCGGCGAGGCGCGCGCATGCATGGAAAAGAAACGGGGGACCCCATGCCGGCAAAAAAAAAACGCCGCAGCGGGTGCGGCGCAATCCTCAACAGGGTTAGGTGGAAAGGGGAATTCCACCAGGAGCGACCTTACGGCTTTTCCCGTGCGCAAGTCATTTCCCACCAGGGTCGGGATTGACTCGGCATTCGCTGGCATTCGCCGGTATTTCGCCGGCTTGCGCTACCGGGCGCGTGGATGCCGCTGGCATAATTGCGGGCCGGCGCCGCGGCGCAAAAGAAAGGAATGCCTGGCGGACCGCCATTGCCATGAATGACGATATGCCCGCCACGACAATGCGAACCGCAATGTTCCCCGCGCACGACGACGACCGCGCAAGCGGCGATCCGGGCCACGTCCTGCGTACCTTGCTGGACCTGGCCCGTCAGCGCGCGCTCCTTCACTTCCAGCCGGCGGGCATGCGCCGCGTGGCCACCATGCTGCTGCGGGCCGAGCCCTCTAGCCGCACCTGCATCCTGGCGTGGTGCCGCGACGGCGCCGAGCTCGACGCCATCCTGAACGCCCGCGAGCTGCACGTCGGCGGCATGCTGAACGGCGCGCCCGTGCGCTTTCCGGTCTGCGCGCCGGCCATCGCGCGCTTCGACGGCCAGCCCGCGTTCATCGTTCCGTTTCCGGCCCGGATCCATCACCTGCATCGCCGCCGGCATTTCCGCGCCAGCGCCCCGGCGGGCAACGGCTTTCGCTGCGAGATCCTGGCCGGCGACGGCGCGCTGGCCGAGATGAGCATCGTCGACCTGTCGGTGTCGGGCATCGGCCTGCGCGCCACCGGCGCAGGCGCGCCGCCATGGCCGGGAGATGCCCGGCGCGGCCGATGCCGCCTCGTCTGCGGGGAGCTGGGCACCCTCGAGCTGGACTTCGAGGTGGTGAGACACCGGATCGCCTGGCGGGGCGGCAACGCCATCCATCATGTCGGCGCGGCCTTCCGCGATGTCGACGGCCAGGCGGCCAGGCGGCTGCAGCGCCTGGTGTTCGCCTTCGAGCTGGCGCACCGCGCGTAGCCCCGCCGCAGAGCGCCTGCCGCCGCGCCTGCCGCGGACGCTATGCGGCGCGCGCCGCGTGTCCGTCGAGGCGGAAGATGGATACCGCCTGCGCCAGGTCCCTGGCCCGCTCCTGCAGCGACTCCGCCGCGGCCGCGGCTTGTTCCACCAGCGCGGCGTTCTGCTGGGTGACCTCGTCCATCTGGGTCACGGCCGTATTGACCTGCTGGATGCCGGCACTCTGCTCGTCGCTGGCGGCGGTGATCTCTCCCATCAGGTCGGCGACCCGCTTCACGCTGGCGACGACCTGCTCCATGGTGCTGCCGGCCTCCTCGACGAGGGTGCTTCCCAGCGCGGCCTGCTCCACCGACGCTTCGATCAGCCCCTTGATCTCCTTGGCGGCGCCGGCGCTGCGCTGCGCGAGGCTGCGGACCTCGCCCGCCACGACCGCGAAGCCGCGGCCCTGCTCTCCCGCCCTCGCCGCTTCCACCGCGGCGTTCAATGCGAGGATATTGGTCTGGAAGGCGATGCCGTCGATGACGCCGATGATGTCGGTGATCCGCTTCGACGACGTATTGATCGAGCCCATCGTCCGCACCACCCGGGCCACCACCTCGCCGCCCTTGCCCGCCATGTCGGACGCGTTGGCGACCAGGCTGTTGGCCTGGCGCGCGTTCTCGGCGTTCTGCCTGACGGTGGCGGTCATCTCTTCCATGGATGCCGCGGTCTCCTCCAGCGAGCTTGCCTGCTGTTCCGTGCGCGAGGACAGGTCCAGGTTGCCGCTGGCGATCTGGGCGGACGCCGTGGCAATGGTGTCGGTGCTGTTCCGCACCTGGCCGATGATGCCCACCAGGCTGTGGACCATGTCCTTGAGCGCCTGCACGAGCTGGCCGACCTCGTCGCGGGATGCCACTTCGATGCGCTGCGTCAGGTCGCCCCGGGCCACGCTCCTGGCCAGCCTTACCGCCGCCTCGAGGGGCACGGAAATGGCGCGCACGAGCCACCAGCCGATCAGCACCGCCAGCAGCACGCCGCCCGTCACCACGGCCAGCGTGAAGGCAAGCACGGTGCCGTAGCGGGCCTGTGAGCGCTGGTATTCCTCCTTGGCCACGTCGAGCTGGAGCTGCAGCAGGTCGCTCAGCGGCTTGCGCATGGGAAGGTACAGATCGCGCATGGCGCCGCGCACGATCGCGTCCACGCCGCCCTGGTCGCCGGCCCGCAGCGCGGCGAGCGCCGGCGTGACGGCGCCGTCCCGGAATGTCTTCTGGAGCTTCGCGTACTGCGCGGCGAGTTCCTTCTCTTGCGGCGTCAGGTAGGTTGCGCCATAGGCCTCCCATTCCTTGTCGGCGTTGCCGAAGAGCCGCTCGATGTCCTCGGCTTCCCTGGCGCGCTTTCCCTCGTCGGCGACATCCGCCGTGGCGATCGACAGCTGGCCGCGCAGGACAAGCCGCGCCATCTGGTCCAGTTGCCCCAGTGCGACCAGCCGGTCGTCATAGACCGTCTTGAGCGAAGCATTCACCGTATGCAGGCTGTACACGCCCAGCCCGCCGACTCCCACCAGCAGCACCGAAAGTAGTCCGATCACAAAGTACAGCCGCGACCTGATGCTAAGGTCCTTCATTTCCATGCTCCATTGATTGCAGACCCGTAGTGATTCCCCGTGCGCGGGTCTTTGCCCGCTGCCCGGTCGCGCGTACCGATAGCGATCGCGCTTCTGTCTATCGGCAGAAAGCCCGATCTTTTGATCGTTGCCGGTGCACGGGCATGGGAAATCGCGCGGGCAATGTCCCGGCACCGGCGCCGCATCGCAGTCAAAAAAAGCCCGCGCATGGCGGGCCCTACAAGAAAAGCGACGACCCCGGTGAAGGGCTGGCGCAGTGTATGGGCGCGGATGCGGCAGCACCATCTAGGGAAAATCCCCCCCGTGAAAATGAGTGGATCTACTCTTTGCGGGCGGCGGGATTTGCGTCAGGATCGCACCGGACCGGCCATGCCGCGCAGGGCGGGAGCGCGTCGCCGTGCGAGCGGGCGCGCCGGCGCATGGCCTTGGCCGCACCCGCAAAAAAAAAACGGCAACCGCCAGGGACGGTTGCCGTGTGATACGCCGCACGCGACCGGTCGCGTGCGGCGCGCTGCTGCCTTGCTGCTTCAGGGGTTCGCGGCGAGCGGTGCCGGCGGCGCGGACGAGCCGGCATCCGGCAGCGGCCCCCAGCCGCCGCCCAGGCTGCGCACCAGCGCCACCGTGGCGGAGGCGCGCAGGCCGGCCACCTGGTTGGCATCGCGCTGCGACTGCAGCACCGTGCGGTCGGCGTCGATCACCGTCAGGTAGTCCACCGCGCCCGCCTCGTAGCGGCTGCGCGAGATCTTCGCCGCGCGGCGCGCGCCGCCCAGCGCGCCGTCCAGCGCGCCGGCCTGCTGGCTCAGCCAGCGCACGTCGGCCAGGCTGTCTTCCACTTCGCGCAGCGCCGTCAGCACGCTCTGGCGGTAGCTTGCCACCGCTTCTTCGTGCTGGGCCTTGGCCGCGTTCAGGTTGGCGCGGTTGCGCCCGCCGTCGATGATCGGCGCGGCGAGCGTGCTGCCGACCAGCGGCCCCAGCATCCATGCCGACGACGACCACTTGAACAGGTTCGACAGGTCGCTCGACTCGAAGCCGAACAGCCCGGTCAGCGTAATCTTCGGGAAGAACGCCGACCTGGCCACGCCGATGCGCGCGTTGGCCGCCGCCATCAGGCGCTCGGCCTGGGCGATGTCGGGACGGCGCTCCAGCAGGTCCGACGGCAGCCCGGCCGGCACCGTGATGAGGGCCGCGTCGAGCGGGCGCGCGGCCAGCGTGAAAGCGGCCGGCGGCGCGCCGGTCAGCACTGCCAGCGCATGCTCCTGGTTGGCGCGGCGGCGCTCGATGGCGGCCAGGTCGGCGCGCGCCGTGCCCAGCTCGGCTTCGGCGCGGGCCGGATCGAGGTCGGTGGTCTCGCCTTCGTCGAAGCGCCGCTTGAGCAGCTTGAGCGCGTCCTCGCGCAGCACGATGGTGGCGTTGAGCAGGTCGCGCTCGCTGTCGAGCGTGCGCAGCGCGAAGTAGGCCTGCGCCACGTCCGCCTGCAGGGCGAGCTGCACCGAGCGGTACAGGTCTTCGGCGGCGGCGCCTTCGGCGCGCGCGGCCTTGACGTTGTCGGCCACGCGGCCGAACAGGTCGAGCTCGTAGCTGGCGAACGCGCGCGCCTTGTACACGGTCTGCGCCGGCACCTTGGTGCCGTCGGGGAAGCCCTGCGAGGCGGCCGAGTACTGCGTGCGGGTCGGGTCCAGGCCCACGCTGAGCTGCGGGTACTGGTCGGCCTCGGCCACGCCGGTGAAGGCGCGCGCCTGCTTCAGGCGCGCCGCGGCCACCGCCAGGTCCTGGTTGGACTCGGTGGCCTGGGCGATCAGGCGGTCGAGGTCGGCGTCGCCGAAGATCTTCCACCACTCGCCGCGCTGCGCGCCTTCGGCGGGCGTGGCCACTTTCCACTGGCTGCCTTCGGCGCGCGCGGCCTCGGCTTCCTTGTAGGCCGGCGTGGCGGCGGTGGCGCTCTCGGGCACCTTGTAGGTGGGCGCCAGCGAGCAGCCCGCCAGGATCAGGGCCACGGCCAGCGTGGCCAGGCGCGGCAGGGTCCCGGATGTGATTGATGCAGTCATGTCAGTCGTCCTTATTCTGCGGAGGCGATGGCCTTGTGGCTCGCCGGCGGGGCGTCGCCCGCGCTGGCGGCGCGGCGGCGCTCGCCGCGCGTGGCCAGCAGGCGCAGCGCCACATAGAACACGGGGGTGAGGAACAGCCCGAAGAAGGTCACGCCCAGCATGCCGGCGAACACCGCCACGCCCATCGCATGGCGCATCTCGGCGCCGGCGCCGGTGGAGATCACCAGCGGCACCACACCCATGATGAAGGCGAACGAGGTCATCAGGATCGGGCGCAGCCGCAGGCGGCTGGCTTCGATGGCGGCCTGCACGATGGTGCGGCCTTCATGCTCCAGCTCGCGCGCGAACTCCACGATCAGGATCGCGTTCTTCGCCGACAGCCCCACCAGCACGATGAAGCCGATCTGCGTGAAGATGTTGTTGTCGCCGCGCGTGAGCCACACGCCGGTCATGGCGGCCAGCAGGCTCATCGGCACGATCAGGATCACCGCCAGCGGCAAGGTCAGGCTTTCGTACTGGGCGGCCAGCACCAGGAACACCAGCAGCACGCACAGCGGGAAGATCCACACGCCCGCGTTGCCGGCCAGGATGTCCTGGTAGGTCAGGTCGGTCCACTCGAACTTGATGCCCTTGGGCAGCGTCTCGGCGGCGATGCGCTCGGCCGCGGCCTGCGCCTGGCCCGAGGAGAAGCCCGGCGCCGGGCCGCCGTTCATGTCGGCGGCGGTGAAGCCGTTGTAGCGCACCACGCTGTCCGGGCCGAAGCCCTGCTTGACGGTGAGCAGCGACGACAGCGGCACCATGTCGCCGGCGCGGTTGCGCGTCTTGAGCTGCAGGATGTCCTCGGCGTGGTTGCGGAACTGCGCATCGGCCTGCACCTTGACCTGGTACGTGCGGCCGAACTTGTTGAAGTCGTTCACGTAGGCCGAGCCGAGGTAGGTCTGCAGCGTGTCGAACACGTCGGTGACCGGCACGCCGAGCTGCTTGGCCTTGACGCGGTCGAGCTTGACGTCGAGCTGCGGCACGTTGACCTGGTAGTTGCTGAAGATGCCGGCCAGCTCGGGCGTGGCGCGCGCCTTGCCCATGAACGCGTTGGTGGCGTCGAACAGCGCGTCGTAGCCGAGCGCGGCGCGGTCCTCGATCATCAGCTTGAAGCCGCCGATGGTGCCGAGGCCCTGCACGGGCGGCGGCGGGAACACCGCGATGAAGGCATCCTGGATCGACGCGTACTTCTGGTTCAGGTCGGCGGCGATCGCGTTGCCGGACAGCGCCGCGCTCTTACGCTCCTCGAACGGCTTGAGCGTGGCGAACACGATGCCGGCGCTCGGGCTGTTGGTGAAGCCGTTGATCGACAGGCCCGGGAAGGCCACCGCCGATTCCACGCCCGGATGCTTGAGCGCGATCTCCGACATGCGGCGGATCACGTCCTCGGTGCGGTCCAGCGTGGCGCCGTCGGGCAGCTTGGCGAAACTCACCAGGTATTGCTTGTCCTGCGCCGGCACGAAGCCCTTCGGCACCAGCTGGAACACGCCCCAGGTCAGCACCAGCATGACCGCGTAGACGCCGAACACGGCGGTCTTGCGCGAGATCACGCCCTTCACGCCGCGGCCGTAGCGCTCGGCGCTGGCGCCGAAGAAACGGTTGAAGCGGGCGAAGAACTTGCCCAGCACGCGGTCCATGGCGCGCGACAGCCAGTCCTTGGGCGCATCGTGGCCGCGCAGCAGCAGCGCGGACAGCGCCGGCGACAGCGTCAGCGAGTTGAAGGCCGAGATGATGGTCGAGATCGAGATGGTCAGCGCGAACTGCTTGTAGAACTGCCCGGTCAGGCCGCTCATGAAGGCCAGCGGCACGAACACGGCGATCAGGGTCAGCGCGATGGCGATGATCGGGCCGCTGACTTCGCGCATGGCCTTGTAGGTCGCTTCCTTCGGACTCAGCCCTTCCTCGATGTTGCGCTCGACGTTCTCCACCACCACGATCGCATCGTCCACCACGATCCCGATGGCCAGCACCAGCCCGAACAGGCTCAGCGCGTTGATCGAGAAGCCGAACGCGTGCATCAGCCCGAAGGTACCGACGATCGACACCGGCACCGCCAGCAGCGGGATGATCGAGGCGCGCCAGGTCTGCAGGAACAGGATCACCACCAGCACCACCAGCGCGATGGCTTCGAACAGCGTGTGGGTCACCGCCTCGATGCTGTGGCGCACGAACTGCGTGGGGTCGTAGACGATGCTGTAGTCCACGCCGTCGGGGAAGTTCTCCTTGAGCTCGTCCATGGTCTTGCGCACGTCATCCGAGATCTGGATGGCGTTGGAGCCCGGCGCCTGGAAGATCGGCAGCGCCACCGCGGACTTGTTGTCCAGCAGCGAGCGCAGCGCGTATTCCGACGCGCCCAGCTCGATGCGGGCGATGTCCTTGAGGTAGGTCACCGCGCCGTCGGGCGAGGTGCGCACCACCACGTCGCCGAACTCTTCCACGCTGGTCAGGCGGCCCTGGGCGTTGACCGAGAGCTGCAGGTCGGTGCCCGGCAGCGAAGGCGACTGGCCGATCACGCCGGCGGCCACCTGCACGTTCTGCTCGCGGATCGCGTTGACCACGTCGCTGGTGGCGAGCTGGCGCTCGGCCATCTTCTCGGGGTTCAGCCACACGCGCATGGAGTAGTCGCCCGAGCCGAACATCTGCACCTGGCCCACGCCCTGGATGCGCGCGAGGCGATCCTTGACGTTGATCAGCGCGTAGTTGCGCAGGTAGGTCATGTCATAGCGGTCGTTCGGCGAGACCAGGTGGACCACCATGGTCAGGTCGGGCGAGCTCTTGACGGTGGTGATGCCCAGGCGGCGCACGTCTTCCGGCAGGCGCGGCTCGGCCTGCGAGACGCGGTTCTGCACGAGCTGCTGTGCCTTGTCCGGGTCGGTGCCCAGCTTGAAGGTCACGGTCAGCGTGAGCGTGCCGTCGCTGTTGGCCTGCGACGACATGTAGAGCATGTCCTCGACGCCGTTGATCTGCTCTTCCAGCGGCGTGGCCACGGTTTCCGCGATCACCTTGGGGTTGGCGCCCGGGAACTGCGCGCGCACCACCACGGAAGGCGGCACCACCTCGGGGTACTCCGAGATCGGCAGCTTGAACATCGAGATGGCGCCGATCAGGAAGATCAGCACCGATAGCACGCCGGCAAAGATAGGCCGGTCGATAAAGAATTTCGAGAGATTCATCTCAGTCTCGGCGAAAGCGCTCCCCCTGGCGGCCCGAAGCGGGGGCGCCATATGGAGCATGGGGAAGCAAGAAAATGGCTCGGCTCTTTTGGGGGACGGTATTTCATCGGGGCCGGCGCACGACAAGCGCCGGCCCTTTCCCCCGGCCCCTCTCCCGCGCGCGGGAGAGGGGAGCAAACCCTCAGCAGGTTCCGTTCATGTCGGGCTCATGCGGCCACTGCGGCTCAGGTCACCGGCTTGCCCTCGGCGGCCTTGTCGGTTTCCTTGTCGGCGGCGGCCTGCTTGCGGTCGGGGGAGTCGGCGCGCTGCTCCAGCTCGCGCTTGTACGCCATCTCCACCGCCTTGGGCGCCACCGTGTCGCCCGGGCGCACGCGCTGCAGGCCGTTGACCACGATCTTCTCGTCGGCCTTCAGTCCCGCGCGGATCACGCGCAAGCCTTCGTACGACGGCCCGAGCGTGACTTCGCGGTAGGCCAGCTTGTTGGCCTTGTCCACCACCAGCACGAACTTCTTGCCCTGGTCGGTGCCGATCGCGCGGTCATTGATCAGCACCACCGGATGCGGCGCGCCGCCGCCGAGCTTGATGCGCGCGTACAGCCCCGGCAGCAGGCGGCCGTCCGGGTTGTCGAACACGGCGCGCACGCGGATGGTGCCGCTCTTGGTGTCGAGCCGGTTGTCGATCGACTGGATGCGGCCCTCGCGCGGGTATTCCTCTTCGTTGCCCAGGCCCAGGAACACCGGCAGCTTCGGCTGCGCGCCCTGGGTGCCGGCGGCACCGGCGGTGCCGCCGGTCTCGGGGGCCGTATAGCGCAGGTAGGTCTGCTCGTCGACCTCGAAGTTCGCGTACATCGGCGACACCGACACCACCGTGGTCAGCACCGGCGACGACGCGCCCGGCGCCACCAGGTTGCCCACCGTGATCTCGGCACGCGAGACGCGGCCGCTCACCGGCGCCACGATGCGGGTGTAGTTCAGGTTCAGCCGCGCCACTTCCAGCGAGGCCTGCGCCGCGCGGACATTGGCCACTTCCTCGCGCGCGGCGTTGTCGCGCTCGTCGAACTCGCGGCGCGACACGGCGTTGTCCTGCACCAGCCGCTGGGCGCGCGCCAGTTCGGTCTGCGCATGCGAGGCACGCACCTGCGCGGCGGCCAGCGCGGCCTCGGCGCGCGCCACTTCGGCGGCGTACGGGCGCGGGTCGATGGTAAACAGCGGATCGCCCTTCTTCACCAGCGCGCCCTCGCGGAAGTGCACGGCGTCGATGGTGCCGCCGACGCGCGCGCGGATCTCCACGCGGTCCACCGCTTCGAGGCGGCCGGAAAATTCATCCCATTCGGTGATGGTCTTGCCGATCACGCCGGCCACGTCCACCGCGGTGGGCGCCGGGGCCGGCACGGCCTGCGCCTCGCCGGCGTGCCAGGGCTTGAGCAACGAGGTCGCCAGGCCCGCGCCGAGCACGGCGACGATGGCCAGGGCAATCATGGTGCGTCGATATTGCTGCTTCATTTTCTTCACTCCGTATTCCGTAGCGGGTTTTCTTCAACTGGAAAGCAAAAAAAGGACGAACGCCGCCTCCCGGGGCGCCAGGGGAAGCGCCGGGGGTGCCTGCTCGTGCAGGCGGGCTTGTCGTGGTTCGCGCGGGTCAGCCTGGCGAGCTGGCTCCCGGGTCGCGTCCGGTCCTTGGTGAGGCATCGTCATCGCCGGCAAGGTAGCCTTGCAGGTAATGCGCGCCTTCGTTGACCCAGACCTGACATCGGTCGAGGGTCTGTTCCACGCCGTCGCCACAGGCGCCGGGCATGACTCGGGCTTCGGCCGGCACCCCGGCCGTCTGCAGCCGCGCGGCGAAGGCCTGGCCCTCGGCGCGCAGCGCGTCTTCTTCCGCCACCTGGATCAGCGTGGGCGGCAAACCCGCCAGCCGGGAGGCCAGCGCGGGTGCCGCGTACGGATGCACGCTGGCGGCCGGGGTGGGCAGGTAATCGCGGTAATAGCCGGCCATGCGCTGCAGCCGCTCCAGCGACACGCTCGGGCCGCCCTGCGCGAACGCGCACGAGGCGTGCTCCAGGCAGGGATCGGTCACCGGCCGGATCAGCCATTGCGCGCGCGGCTCGGGCAGGCCGCGGTCGCGCAGCATCTGCGCCAGCGCGATCGCCAGGTTGCCGCCGGCTTCCTCGCCCACCACGGCGAAACGCAACTTGTCCACCTTCAGGCGGCGCGCATGGCGCAACACCCAGGCAGTCGTATGGAACACGTCCTCCGGCGCGGCCGGGAACGGGAAATCGGGGGCCAGCGAATACGCCGGCGTCACCACCACGGCCGGCATCGTCGCGGCCAGCCAGGCGGCCAGGCGCTGGGATTTCTCCATGCTGCACTCGACGAAGCCGCCCGCATGCAGGTAGACCAGCCACGGCAGCAGCGCAGCGCCCTTGCCTTCCGGATAGCCGGGCGGATAGCTCAGGCGCACCGTGATCGTGCGGCCACAGCTCTCCACGGCGTGCTCGGTCGTGCGCCCCGCGGCCAGTTCGGCGGCGGACGCTGCGGCTGCGGCTTTCGTGCGGGAAGGCGCCATGGCGGTCACATGCGCCGCGTTAACGGCGCTTCCATTGCATATTGCGATGCAGCGAATTATGGTGGTTGATAAACGTGGGATAAAGCGAGGCTTTACCAATGCACTGTTTCTGCGGTGGAATAATCCGGCACGCCCGCGCCGGGAAACCCTGCGCCGAGCAAGGTCATTGGTTTTGTGATCCACTCCCGCACTTCCGCAGCCGCGCGCGGAGCACGATCCGCGCCCGGCGGGGCCTCGCCGGCCCCGGCGCAAGTGCCGGAACGGCCTGCCGGACCCGCCTGTATCGCCTGTACCGCCTGTATCCTTTTCCCGGGGAGTGAACATGGATCGTCTCGTATCAATGCAGGCATTCACCCGCGTCGTGGATGTCGGCAGCTTTGCGCGGGCGGCCGAATCGATGGACTTGCCCAAGGCCACGCTCACGCGGCTGATCCAGAACCTGGAAACGCACCTCGGGGTGAAGCTGCTGCACCGCACCACGCGGCGCATCAGCGTCACCACCGACGGCGCCGCCTATTACGAACGCTGCGTGCGGATCCTGGCGGACGTGGAAGAAGCCGAGCAGTCGCTGACCCACCAGAACAACACGCCGCGCGGCACGCTGGCCGTGGATACCACGGCCGGACTGGCGCAGAGCGTGCTGATACCCAGGCTGCACGAATTCTTCGCCGCCTACCCCGAGCTGAAGATGGAGCTGACCATCAACGGCAAGCCCATCGACCTGCTCAAGGAAGGCGTGGACGTGGTGCTGCGCGTGGGCGACCCGGTGGACGAGACCATGGTGGCGCGCCGCATCGGGCAACTGCGCCTGGGCTTCTACGGCTCGCCGCTTTACCTCAACCGCCAGGGCACGCCCACGCAGCCCAGCGACCTCGCGCAGCACCGCGCGGTCAACTACCTGTCCAACCGCACCGGGCGCGAAGTGCCGTGGCCGATGGGCCAGGGCGACAAGCGCACCGAGCTGCTGCTGCCCTCGTCCATCTCCACCAACGACGCCGACGTCTACCTGGCCTGCGCGCTGGAAGGCCACGGCCTGGCGCGCATCTCGCGCATGATGGCGCAGCCCTACGTGGAAAGCGGCCGGCTGGTCGAAGTGCTGGCCGACTGGCCCACCGACTCGCTGCCGGTCTCCGCCATGTATCCGCAGAACCGCCACCTGTCCGCCAAGGTGCGCGTGTTCGTCAACTGGGCCGCCGACCTGTTCGCCCGCCATCCGCATTTCGGCGACAGCCAGGACGGCCGGCCCGCGCAGCCGTCCAGGCTGGCCGCGTAGGCACCCCTGCGGCTTCACGCTAGGCGGCGCGCGGGGCGTGCGCCACCGCCAGCGCCTCGATCTCGAACAGCATGCCGTCCAGCGCCAGCCGCGGCACCGGGATCAGCGTGCAGGCCGGCGCCGGCGCGTCGCCCCAGGCCCGGCGCAGCTCGCCGGACAGCACCGCCAGGCGCGCCGCGTCGTGATCCACCACCAGTACCGTCAGCCTGGCCACCTGCCGCAGTTGCGAGCCCGCGGCCGCCAGCGCCACGCGCAGGTTGTCGAGCGCCTGCCGGACCTGGGCCGCGAAACCATCGGGCAGGCTGCCGTCGGCCCGCTCGCCGCCCTGCCCGGCCACGCAGACGAGGCCGGCGCCGGGCGGAATCATCGCCACGTGGGAATAGCCGTTGGCGCTCGGATCGTACAAGCCGATCGGGTTGAGCATGGTGAGCTGGCGCGGCGCGGGGACGTCTGGAGCGTGCATGGGGCGGTTTCCCTTGAATGGAATGAAGGCTGGAACGAGTTGGCCGGGACAAGGAGCAAACCGGCGCGCGCTCGACAGCGCGGACGGGTTACCCTAATATCCAAGAAAGTTTTTGGATATTAGGGCGCCACCATGAATTACGCAATAGAAAGCTTGGATAACCCTGCCGGCTCTCCGGGTGATCGCATCCTGTTCCTGCTCAAGACCCGCGGCCCGGCCTCCACCACGCAGATTGCCCAGGCGCTCGGCGGCACCGCCGAGGCCGCGCGCCAGCAGGTGCAGAAGCTGCTGGCGGCGGGCCTGATCGAAGGCCGCCAGCAGAACGCGGCCGGCGCGGGCCGCCCGCGCCAGGACTGGGTGCTCACCGCCAGCGGCCACGGCCGCTTCCCCGATAGCCACGCGCAACTGACCATCCAGCTGATCGGCTCGGTGCGCCAGTTGTTCGGCGAAGCCGGCATGGAGCAACTGATCGCCCGGCGCGAAGCCGAGACCCGCGCGCAATACCTGGGCGCGGTGGCCGGCCAGGCGCAGCTCGGCCAGCGGCTGGAAACGCTGGCCGGGCTGCGCCGCGCCGAAGGCTATATGGCAAGGCTGGAGCGCGACGGCGAAGACTGGCTGCTGATCGAAGACCATTGCCCCATCTGCGCCGCGGCGCAGGCCTGCCAGGGTTTCTGCCGTTCCGAGCTGGAGATCTTCCGCGAAGTCGCCGGTGCCGGCGCCGCCGTCAGCCGCGAGGAACACCTGCTGAGCAACGCGCGCCGCTGCGTGTACCGCATCAGCGCGGCGCCCTGAGCCGCGCGGGCCGCGTTTGATCGGCGTGCGCGGCGATGCTATCTTGGTGCCGGCAGCCCGCCCCGGGCCGCGCCGGCATCCGCACCGGCCTGCCGCTCACGGAGACCACCATGCCGAACCGCCCCGCTTCCGGATCCGCGCGCCTGCCCGGCGCCGCGCTGATGGCCGCCATGCTGCTCGCCCTGCTGCTTGCCCAGCCGTGGCTGGCCGCGCCGGCGCATGCGCAAGGCGCGCCGGAAGTCGTCGACATCCCCACCCGGCCCGGCGTCACGCAGCGCTTCATCTATCTCGCCCCGGCGCAACCCACGGCCGCGGTCATCCTCTACGCGGGCGGCCACGGCGGCCTGCGCATCGCGCCCGGCGGCGGCTTCGGCTGGGGCGCCAACAATTTCCTGGTGCGCGCGCGGCAACTGTTCGTCGACAACGGCTTCGCCGTGGCGGTGGTCGACGCGCCGAGCGACCGCCTCGTGCCGCCCTTCCTCAACGGTTTCCGGCAGACCGCGGAGCACGCGCAGGACGCCCAGGCCGTGATCGCCTGGATGCGCAACCGCGCCAGGGTGCCCGTGTGGCTGGTCGGCACCAGCCGCGGCACCCAGTCAGTGGCCGCCATCGCCATCCGGCTGGCCGACGGCGGCGGCCCCGACGGCATCGTGCTGACCTCCACCATCCTGCGCGAGGAGCGCGGCCGCCCCGTGCCCGCGATGGAGCTCGACAAGCTCAAGGTGCCGGTGCTGGTGGTCCATCACGTGCAGGACGGCTGCAAGCTCTGCCCGTTCGGCGACGTGCAGGGCCTGATGGACAAGCTGGCCAAGGCGCCCAAGGCCGGCCTGATCAAGTTCGACGGCGGCAACAACGAGGGCGATCCCTGCGAGGCCATGGCCTACCACGGCTTCAACGGCATCGAGCCGCAGGTGGTGCAGGCCGTGGCGCGCTGGATGGCGGAAAAATAGCCGCGGCGCGCGCGGACGCTAGAATGGCGGGCACACGCCTGCCGCCCCCGGGGCTTCACCGACTCCATCCGACTTCATCCGGACTCCGCCATGACGCACTCCACCCTGCTGCTGTTCCTGCTGGCCTCCGCCGTCACCATCGCCACGCCGGGCCCGACCGTGCTGCTGGCGCTCAGCAACGGCTCTCGCTTCGGCGTGCGCGCGGCCTGCTGGGGCATGGCCGGCGCGGTATGCGCCGACATGCTGCTGATCGCCACCGCCGCGGCCGGCCTGGGCGCGGTGATCGCCGCTTCGGAAGTCGCCTTCCGCGCGCTCAAGTGGATCGGCGCCGCGTACCTGGCCTACGTAGGCTGGAAGCTGCTGCGCGCGAAAGTCGGCCCCCTGCCCGGCGACGCCGCGCAAGCGGCCATCCACCGGCGCGAAAGCGCGCCGCCGCGCGAGCTGTTCATGCGGTGCTTCCTGGTGGCGGCGACCAACCCCAAGGCACTGCTGTTCATGTCCGCCTTCCTGCCGCAGTTCATCGACACCGGCGCGCCGCTGCTGCCGCAATACGCGCTGATCATGGCGATCCTGGCGCTGCTGAACCTGCTCGCCATGCTGGTCTACGCCATCCTCGGCGCGCGCGTGATGCACGCCTTCCGCGACAGCGGCATGCGCTGGCTGAACCGCATTTCCGGCGCGACGCTGATCGGCCTGGCCGGCGTGCTGGCGGTGTACCGCCGCGGCCCGGCCTGAGGGCCGGCCACCGCAACCGCGCGCGCACGGCGGCATGGTCGAACTGCTGTCGTTCGTCGGCGCGCTGATCGCCGAGGCGGCGATCAGCCTTGCCGGCTATGCGCGCGACCGGGCCAGGCGCCTGTATTTCTGGCTTTCGGGTGGCGCGATCCTCTGCTGCCTGGCGGCGCTGGCGGCCTGGGCCGGAAAAACGTAGGGAAAGACATGTAGGGGAAAGACGCCGGCGGGCCTAGGGCAGGCGCCCGACCATCTCGTTGCCGTGCACGAACCCCGCCGCCTCCGCCGCTTCCGGCGTCGAATACTGCTCCGTGGGCCTGGCCGATTCCACCAGGGTGCTCGCGGCCCGGATATTGGTGCCGGGCCGGCACACGCGCACCGTGTAGTCCCACGCGCTGGGCGTCTTGGCGCGCACCAGCACTTGCACCTCGTGTGTCTCGAACACACGCTTCTTCCAGGCAATCTCGTATGGCATGACGGTCTCCGTTCTTATGGGGCGGCCCCGGCGCGCGCGCCGGCGGGCGATGACGCTTGCGCGTCACCCGCGGGCGGGCGCGGGAACCTACTCACTATCCTATCAAAGCTGGCCGCGAACGCCGGCCGCGTTCGCCGGGCTGTTGCGCCGAAGGTACCCCCGGGGCCCCCGGCGAGCCATGCCCTGCGGCGGACGGTCAGAAGATGGAGTGCCCGCTGAGCGTGGTCAGCCATTCCAGCGCCTGCACGCCGGCCAGCGAGTTGCCGCTGTGGTCCAGGCCAGGCGACCACACGCAGACCGCCCAGCGGTGCGGCAGCACGGCAACGATGCCGCCGCCCACGCCGCTCTTGGCCGGCAGGCCGACGCGGTAGACAAAATCGCCGGCCGCGTCGTAGGTGCCGCAGGTCAGCATGAGGGCGGACAGCCGCTTGGCCGGGCTGGCGCCGAGGATGCGTTCGCCGCTCCACGGCACCACGCCGCCGTGGGCGAGGAACAGCGCGGCGCGGGCCAGGTCCTGGCAGCTCATGGCGATGGCGCACTGGCGGCAGTAAGCCTCGACCACCTTGTCGACGGGCATCTCCAGCCGGCCGAAGCTCTTCATGAAGTAAGCCATGGCGCGGTTGCGTTCCGCGTGCTCGGACTCGGACTGCGCCACGCGGGCGTCGTAGTCGATGGCGGGGTTGCCGCACAGGCGGCGCATGAACTGCACCAGCGCGGTCTCGGCCTGGACGAAACGGCTGCAGAGGATATCCGTCACGACCAGCGCGCCGGCATTGATGAATGGGTTGCGCGGCAGGCCCTGCTCGTATTCGAGCTGGACCAGCGAGTTGAAGGCGTTGCCCGAAGGCTCGCGCCCCACGCGCTGCCAGAGATCTTCGCCCAGCAGCTGGAAGGCCAGCGTGCAGGCGAACAGCTTGGAGATGCTCTGGATGGAGAACGGCACCGCGGCGTCGCCCACGCAGTGGCTGCGGCCGTCGGCGAACACCAGGGCCATGCCGAAATGATCGCGGGAAACCTTGCCCAGCTCGGGAATATAGTCCGCCACCCGGCCCTGGCCCAGCAGGGGCTCGATGTCGCGGTGGATGCGTTCGAGGATGTGCGCGTAGTCCATGCGTGGCGGCAAGCGTCGGGTTGGAAAGCCTGCGCACATCGTACCGCGGGACGGGCAGCCCGCGCTGCCCGCGGCGGGTTACGCCGTGGCGCGGGCGCCGCGGTCGAGCGAGGCGGACAGCCCCACCGCCAGCAGCGCGATGGCGGCCACCGCCGCGCCCAGCCACGGCAGCTGCGTGAGCGGCAGGCCGGCGCTGATCATCAGCCCGCCGAGCCACGCGCCGGTGGCGTTGCCCAGGTTGAAGGCGCCCTGGTTCAGCGTGGATGCCAGGTTGGGCGCGCCCCTGGCCTTGTCGAGCACGCGCACCTGCGTGGCCGGGACCACGGCAAACGCGACCATGCCCCACACGAACAGCGTCACCAGCGTGGGCAGCGGGAAGTGGCTGGTCCACGAGAACAGCAGTTGCACTACCGCCACCGCGGCCAGCAGGCTGGCCAGCGCGGGCATGAGCTTCCAGTCGGCCAGCCTGCCGCCGGCCAGGCCGCCCACGGTGATGCCGGCGCCGAACAGCAGCAGCACCATGCTCTCCTGCTGCGCGCTGAAGCCGGTCACGTCGCGCAGGATGTAGGCGATGTAGGTAAACACCGTGAACATGCTCACCGAGGCCAGCGTGCTGATCAGCAGGGCGAGCTGCACCTGCATGGCGCCGATGGCGCGGAACTCGCGCAGGATGCTGCCGCCCTGCATGGGGATCGCCTTGGGCAGCCACGCCACCAGCGCGGCCGCGGCGGCCACGCCGATCGCGGTGACAGCCCAGAACGTGGCGCGCCAGCCCAGCAGGTGGCCGAAGGCGGTGCCGAACGGCACGCCGAGCACGTTGGCCACGGTCAGGCCGGTGAACATCAGCGCCACCGCCTGCGCGCGCTTGTCGCGCGGCACCAGCTCGGCCGCCACCACGGCGCCGATGCCGAAGAAGGCGGCGTGGCAGAACGCCGTGACCACGCGCGCGGCCATCAGCAGCTCATAGCCGGGCGCCAGCGCGCACAGCGCATTGCCGAGGATGAACAGGCCCATGAGCCCGACCAGCGCGTTCTTGCGCGGCCACCTGGCGGTGAGGACGGCGAGGATGGGCGCGCCCACGGCCACGCCGATGGCATAGCCGGACACCAGCATGCCGGCGGCGGGGGCGGACACGCCGAGGTCGGCGGCGACATCGGGCAACAGCCCCATGATGACGAATTCGGTGGTGCCGATGCCGAAGGCCGCGGCTGCCAGCGCGAGAAGCGGTAAGCGCATGATCTTGTGGAGGGGCGAATCTTGTGGAGAGGCGAAAGAGAGCGCAGCGCCGCGAGGCGCGCCGTGACGGGGGACAGCCGGCGCGGTTGCGCCATTGCGCCATTGCGCAAGGGCTGCATTTTGCGCCCTTTTCGCGCAGGGCGCAGGCGCGGCGCCGACGGCTGCGGGGCCTGCGCAGTACTACGCAGCCCCGGCGTCAGAAGAACACGCCGCGAATCAGCGGCGCGGCCAGCACGCTGACCAGCCCCGCGATCATCATCACCAGCGAGGCCACCACGCCCTGCTCTTCGCCGAGCTGGCGCGCCTTGGCGGTGCCGGCGCCATGCGCCGCCGCGCCGAAGATGGCGCCCTGCGCGAGCCGGCTGCGCACCGACGGCAGGCAGGCCAGCACGGTCTCGCCGATGGCCATGCCGAGCAGCCCGGTGATGACGACGAAGACCGCGGCAAGATCCGGCGGCCCGCCCAGCGCGCGCGCCGCGTCCACCGCGAACGGCGTGCTCACCGAGCGTACCGCCAGGCCCTTCTGCAGCATCTCCGACAGGCCGAAGCCGCGCGCCAGCCAGACCGAGCTGAACACGGAGGTCGTCACCGCGGCCAGCACGCCCACCGAGATCGACAGCCAGTGCCGGCGCACCAGCGCGCGATGGTCGTAGATGGGCAGCGCGAAGGCGATGGTGGCCGGGCCCAGCAGCCACATCAGCCAGCGCGTGTCGGCGATGTAGTCGCGGTAAGGGATGCGCGCGGCCAGCACCAGCGCGATCAGCACCACCGGCGTGGCCAGCAGCGGCATCAGCCACAGCCGCGCGCGGCGCGCGTAGACGCGCTTGTTGAGATAGTAGAAAGCGACGGTAGCCGCGAAGCTCAGGGCCGCCAGCACGGTATCACGCATGATGCTGCTGCTCCTTGCCCGGGCGCCGGTCCTGCCGCAGGTCCTGCCGCTGGTCTTGTTGGCGGTCTTGCCGCGGGTCCTGCCGCCGATGCCGGCGGCCGCGCGCCCGGCGCGCCAGCCGCAGCTCCAGCCGGTACACCTGCTCCACCACCAGCGCGGTCACCAGCATCACCGCCACCGTGCTCAGGGCGATCACGGCGCAGATGCGCAGGCCCTGGTGCCGCACCAGGTCCGGGTACTGCACCACGGCGAGCACCGCGGGAATGAAGAACAGCAGCATCTCGCCCAGCAGCCAGTCGGCGCCGCGCCGCACCCAGCCGCCGCGCACGGCGCCGGTAAACAGCAGCGCCGCCAGCGCCACCAGGCCCAGCAGGCCGGCCGGCAGCGCAATGCCCAGGCGCGCGCGCAGCCAGTCCGCCAGCAGCCACAGGGCGCACAGCGCGGCCACCTGCACGCCGGCCGCCGCGCCATTGAGCAGGCGGCCGCCGGCCGGCAAGGATCGGGCGGGAGGCACGGAACGGGTGTCGTGGGTGGAGGGGGCTGCGCTTTGCATGGTGGTTGGGACCGGAATGGGTGCCACTGCAAGGTGGCGACGGATGCTAGTGTACGAAGCGCAATTCGATATATAAAATGAATATAAATTATCGAATCGATGCCGATCTGGAATGGCAATCCGGAGCGGCCCTTTTCCAGGCAACCCAATGGACATCCGCGCCCTGCGCTATTTCGTCGAGGTGGTCCGCCAGGGTGGCTTCACCCGCGCGGCCGAGACCCTGCACGTGACCCAGCCCACCATCAGCAAGATGGTCAAGGGCCTGGAAGAGGAACTGGGCGGCCCGCTGCTGCTGCGCGAAGGCCGCACGGTGCAGCTGACCGATGCCGGCGAGGTGGTGTTCGCGCGCGGCCAGGCCGTGCTGGCCGAAGTGGCGCGCCTGCGCCAGGAGGTGGCCGAGGTGGACGGCATGGCGCGCGGCGAGCTGATGGTGGGCATCCCGCCGATGGCCGGGCGCTACATGGCGCCGGTGATCGGCGCTTACCGGCGCCTGTATCCGGGCGTGAAGCTGCGGCTGCGCGAGCAAGGCGGCCGCGCGCTGGAAGAAGGCGTCGCCGCCGGCGAGCTGGACCTCGGCGTGACCGTGCTGCCGGCGGCGGTGGCGGGCCTGGCCAGCCTGACCGTGACGCGCCACCCGCTGGTCGCGGTGTTTCCCGCCGGGAGCGCGCCGCGCAAGGCCGGCGCGGTGAAGCTGGCGGATCTGGCCGGCCAGCCGTTCGTGATGTACGAGGACGACTTCGTGCTCTACCGCATGCTGCTCGATGCCTGCGAGGCGGCCGGCTTCACGCCGCAGATCGCCGGGCAGAGCCGGCAATGGGACTTCATCGGCGAGCTGGTGGCGGCCGGCGTGGGCGTGGCGATCCTGCCCGCGCCGGTGGCCGGCCAGCTCGACCCCGCGCGCGTGGCCACCCGCCCGCTGGCCGCCGGGCTGGTGTGGGAGCTGGGCCTGGTCTGGCGCGAAGGCTACCTGTCGCGCGCCGCGCGCGCGTGGCTGGCCTGCTGCGAGCAGGCTTTCGGCACCGCCCGCAAGCCCGGCTGAGGCCCGCGGCCAACCTCAGTTGCGGCCGATCTCCTGCAGGATGCGGGACATCAGGTAAAGCCGCGGCACGATCGAATCGATCTCGATGTATTCGTCGCGGGCGTGGTAGCCGAAACCCGCCAGCCCGAAGCTCTCCAGCACGGTGGGCTTGCCCGAGCGCGCAGCGTAGCCCGCGTCGGTGCCGCCGCCGGTCTGCGGCACCATCGTGAGGTCGCGGTCGATCTCCTTGTAGATGTCCTGCGCGCGCGCGGCCAGCGCGCGGCTGCGCTGGTCCGCCACGTAGGGCGGGTGGCCGGGGGTCAGCGTGAGCGTGGTTTCCGTGTCGGGGATCAGCTTGCCGGCGGCCAGCTTGGTCTGCAGCGCGGTCTGCAGCTTTTCCAGCGCGCCGGGCTGGGTCAGCCGCACGTCGCCCACCGCCTCGGCCTTCTCGGTGACCTGGTTGAGCGGGCCGGCGGCGCTGGCGCGGGTCCAGATCAGCGCGGCGCCGGGCACATCCCTGGCCACGTCGCGCGTCTGCAGCATCTGGTAGGAGAGCTCGTAGAGCGCGTTGCGGCCCAGGTCCGGCGCCGCGCCGGCATGCGCGGCGCGGCCCTTCACGTCGAGCGTGGCGGTGGCCACGCCGGCCGAGGCCAGCAGCAGCGGCTGGCCTTTCATGACCACCGAGCCGGCCGACGGCTCGCACGACAGCACCACGTCATGCTGCTCGGCCAGGCGGGCGATGGTGTCGCCCGAGCCCGGCGAGCCCACTTCCTCGTCCGGGTTGAACAGCACGGTGAGCTGGGCATAGTCCTGCCAGCCGGCCGCCTTGAGCAGCGCCAGCGAATGCAGGATCACGGCGATGCCGCCCTTGTCGTCGGCGATGCCCGGGCCGTACAGGCGGTTGCCGTCCTGCCGGATCGGCTGGGTGGCGAGCGTGTCGGGGCCGTAGACCGTGTCCATGTGCGCGATCAGCATGATGCGGCGGCGCCCGTTGCCGGTGAAGGTGCCCTTGACGATGGTGCCCGGCCCGCGCGTGACGGCGAGGCGCTCGGTGGTGGCGCCGAGCGCCTTGAGGCGGCCCTCGGTAAAGCTGGCCATCTGCGCCAGGCCCGCGGCGTTGGCGCTGCCGGACTCGATCGACACCATGTCCTTGAGCGACTGGATCACCGCGGGCTGGGCCGCGCGCGCGCCGTCCAGCAGTTGCTGGTCGGCCGCGCGCGCATTGCCGGCGGCGCCGAGGGCCAGCGCGAGCGCGGCGGCGGCGGCATGGGTAAGTCGGCGCAGGGATGGCTGCATGAAGTCTCCTGTTTGCATTGTTGTCGTGGCGGCGGCGGGGTGCCGGCCGAGCGACGATGCTAGCCGGTACGCGCGCGCCGAGGTAGGATCGATCCCGCCATTTGGAATGCCGATCTCGCCATGACCACCGCCGCCGCCCTTTCTGCGACCCCTCCTGCCAACCCCGCCCGGGGCATCGCCGCGCCGCTGCGCGTGCGCCTGCTGTGGCTGCCCGATGCCATGCCGGGCATGTTGTTCGGCGCGCTGGACGTGCTGCGCACCGCCGCCGGCGTGGCCCGCCTGCAGCGGCCCGGGGCGGACCCCGGCCTGAGCTGGAGCGTGATCGGCCCCAGCGGCCGCGCGCTGTCCCTGCCCGCGCTGGGGCTGGAGCCGGCGCGCCGCCGCCGCGGCGGCGAGGACGGCAACGCGCTGGTGGTGGTGCCGGGCGTGCATGCGCGCAACGCGCTGCACCTGGAGGAAATCGTGAGCGGCGCGGGGCCGGCGCTGCGCCTGCTGGAGCGGCATGCGCAAGCCGGCGGCTGGATCGCCGCCGGCGAGTGCGGCATCGCCTTTCCCGCCGAGATCGGGCTGCTGGACGGCGCGCGCATGGGCGCGCCTTGGCCGTTCCAGAGCTGGATGGCCCGGCGCTACACGCGCTGCGACTTTTCCGCCAGTGAGCCCATGAGCGTGCACCAGCGCGTGTTCGGCTGCGTGGCGCCGGCGCTGCAGACCGAGTTCATGCTGCGCGTGCTGGGCCACCTGCACGACCCGGACCTCGCGCAGGCCTGCTCGCGGCTGCTGCTGTACCAAGCCGAGCGCCAGCAGCTGACGCCGGAGCTGGTCTCGCAGCGCTGGCTGAGCCGCACCGCCGACAGCCCGGTCTACCGCGCCATGCGCTGGCTGCAGGCCAACGTGGACGCGCCCTACCGGCTGGCGCAGGTGGCCGAGGCCGCCGCCGTGAGCGAGCGCACCTTGCTGCGGCACTTCCGGCAGGTCAGCGGCATGAGCCCGCTGGACTATCTGCACACGCTGCGCGTGGAGCGCGCCAAGACCTTGCTGGAGGTGACGCTGCACGGCGCGCAGGCGGTGGCCGAAGCCTGCGGCTACAGCGACGCGGCGGCGTTCCGCCGGCTGTTCCAGCGCGCGACCGGCATGTCCATGTCGAACTACCGCGCGCGCTTCGCGCTGCGGGCACAGCGGCGCTACTGGCGCGTGGAAGACCTGCCGCGCGCCACGGGCGGGGCGTAGCGCGCCGGCGCCGCGCCCCCGGGTACTGCCAGGAAGCTCAGTTGCTCAGGACGATGCGGTTGACCACGTCTTCCACGCCGTGCACATACCAGGCATCGCGCTCGGCCTGGCGCCGGGCGGCTTCGCTGGTGGCATAGCCTTCGAGCGTCACGACGCGGTTGCGGGTCTGCACGTGGATGCGGTCGGCGTCGACGAACCGATCGGTTTCCAGCACCAGGCGCAGCGCTTCGGTGACTTCGTCGTCGCGGTCTGTCTCGGCCGGCGCCACCACCAGTTCGTTGATCACGCAGCGGCAGCCGCGCGACCACCACGCCAGCACCCCGGCCAGGCGCATGTGCGACAGGCTGATCACGTGGCCGCGCAGCGTGACCACACCGTCGGTGACCTCGATGGCGATCTCGCCGCTGGATTCGCCCACCGCCTCGCGCACCGGCTCCATGCGGCCCTTGGTATGCGCGCATATGCGGCAATTGCGGAAATCGATGGCCTGCAGCAGCCGCACGCAGATCGCATTGCGCAGCTCTCCGTCGCCCACCGGCGTGCCCTCGGACGCCACGCGCAGATGGTCTATCACCTCAGGCACACCGTCGACGCGGCGCACCATGGCGGCCACGCGGGATTTGTCGACGATATCCTGGACTTCGCCTTCGAGGATCAGCGCGCCGTCGCTCAGGCGCAGATGGATGGTGGGATGGATGGAATGGCTGTGAAACGGCACGTGGGCGATGGCCGCCCGGGCCTGGGTCAGGACTGCTTCACTGCTATACATGATGTCTGCCTTATCTTTAATAGTCTGGATATAGGAGACGCGTCCCCTCCGGCGAACGCACACTCCGCCGTGCGCCGACGTGGCGGTGCCCGGCAGGCAGTTTTCATTATAGGAAGCCAGTCCGGGCGTGCCCGGACTGTTGGCGCGGCGGGCACGCCCCTCCCGCCGCGCCGTGCGGCACGCTCAGGTTTCCACGGTGGCGTTCATGCTGATCTCCGCCTTGAGCACCTTCGATACCGGGCAGCCCGCCTTGGCCGCCTGCAGGCAACTCTCCACGGCGGCCTTGTCGGCGCCCGGCACGCGCACGGTCACGTCAAGCTGCACCGCCGTGATGGTGAAGCCCGCGCCGTCCTTGTCCAAGGTGACCGTGGCCTTGGTCTCGATCTTCTCCGGTACCAGCTTGGCCTCGCCGAGGATCAGCGACAGCGCCATCGAGAAGCAGCCCGCGTGCGCGGCGCCGATCAGTTCCTCGGGGTTGGTGCCGGGGCCGCCTTCGAAGCGCGCCTTGAAGCCGTAGGGCGCGTCCTTCAGCACCCCGCTCTGCGCCGAGATGGTGCCCTGCCCGTCCTTGATGCCGCCTTGCCATTTGGCCGATCCGTACTTTTGCATGACTGTGCTCCCACGATGAAAAGGTTGCGGCATGGCTTGCGCCGAGCCGGTGATGTGACGGAACCGCGTCCCGCCCGGACAACGCTCCGCGCCATGCGCCGCATGCGACTCCGGCGCGGTCCGGTGTCGCCGGCTTCACCCCGGAACGGCACCGTCTGGTGAAAATTCACCGAATCGACAGCAATTACCGCAAATAAACCGTCAATTTCCGTCAATTCATGCGAATTCTCGGGAACCGAATTGCCTGTGAAGATGCCTTATCTGCGCGCTGCCGGCTGGCGCGCGGCTCGCGTGCCCAGGCTGAACCACAATAGGACGCAAAGCCGGAAACGGACAGGAAGCCTGCCAGGCGTGTTCGATGCGGCACACGGCGCGGCACAGACCGGCGCCGCAAGCCGCGCACGGCCGGGTGCGGGCGCAAGCACAAGATCCAACGACAAGATCCAACGACAAAATCCAACGAAAAAGGGAGAACGGATGACTTTGACTTCGACGAAACTGCCGGCCTGGACGCTCTGGCTGCCCCTGGCGGCCTGGGCCATCCTGGCCGCGGGCATGGCGCTGCCCGGCCAGGGCGTGCTGCTGGCGCTGGCCGCGGTGGCGCTGGCCGGCTCCGTGTTTGCCGCCGTGCACCACGCCGAGGTGGTGGCGCACAAGGTGGGCGAGCCGTTCGGCACGCTGGTGCTGGCCATCGCCGTGACGGTGATCGAGGTGGCGCTGATCGTCTCCGTGATGCTCTCCGCCGGCCCGGAAAAGGCCGGGCTGGCGCGCGACACCGTGTTCGCCGCGGCCATGCTGGTGTGCAACGGCATCGTCGGGCTGTGCCTGCTGGTGGGCGGCCTGCGCCACCGCGAGCAGGCCTTCCAGGCGCCCGGCGCCACCGCCGCGCTGGCCGTGCTGGCCGCGCTGGCGGGGCTCACCATGGTGCTGCCGAACTACACCAGCGCGGTGCCCGGGCCGATGCTGTCGCAATCGCAGCTGGCCTTCGCCGGCGTCGCCTCGCTGGTGCTGTATGGCAGCTTCGTGTTCGTGCAGACGGTGCGCCACCGCGACTACTTCCTGGTGCCCGGCAACTCCGACGAAAGCGTGCACGCCCCGCCCCCGCCCGCGCGCGTCGCGCTGGCCAGCGGCGGCATGCTGCTGGTCTGCCTGGTGGCGGTGGTCGGGCTGGCCAAGCTGCTCTCGCCGACGGTGGAAGCCGCGGTGGCCAGCGCCGGCGCGCCGCCCGCCGTGGTGGGGATCGTGATCGCGGCGCTGGTGCTGCTGCCCGAAGGCCTGGCCGCGCTGCGCGCCGCGCGCGCCGACCGCCTGCAGACCAGCATGAACCTGGCGCTGGGTTCGGCGCTGGCCAGCATCGGCCTGACCATTCCCACCGTGGCGGCGGTCTTCATCGTGGTCGGCAAGCCGCTCATGCTGGGCCTGGGGCCGACCGAGACCGTGCTGCTGGCATTCACCCTGCTGGTCAGCACGCTGACGCTGCACTCCGGGCGCACCACGATGCTGCAAGGCGTGGTGCACCTGGTGCTGCTGGCGGCCTACCTGTTCCTGTCGGTGGTTCCCTGAACACGCGGCGACGCACGCGGCAGCTTGCGGGCGCGCCGCGCCTTTTTTCCGTGTCGAGCGCCGTGTCGAGCGCACACATTGCGCGCTCGCCATGAGACCAAAACGGTGCTGGTTGCGCGCGCCCGATTTGCGCACACTGGCGGCCATGACCACCCCATCGAACGATCCCCCCGCGCACCGCCGCCGGAGCCTGCGCTGACGGCCGGGGATCCATAGCACCCATGCGAATCGTCATCGTCGGCGCGGGCGTGGCCGGCACCGTCCTGGCCCGCGCGCTGGCCCGGCACCCAGGGCTGGACGTCACCTGCCTGGAACGCGCCGCGCCCGGCCATCATGCCGGCGCGCGCACCGGCATGGTGATCGCGCCCAATGCCGTCAAGGCCCTGCACCTGCGCGACCCGCTGCTGGCCAGCGCCATCGGCGAGGCCGGCCTGCCGTGGGACCACTGGCGCGAGTCGCAGTGCAGCGGCGAGACGCTGGCGGACCTGCCGCTCACGCGGGTGGCCGATCACGGCGGCGTGCGCATCCTGCGCGCGGCGCTCTACCGGGTGCTGCGGCACGGAGCGGGCAGCGCGGTACGCTATCGCTGCAACATGCTGGCCTGCGGCAGCGGCGCGCGCGATCCGGCACGCGGCTACGTCGAGTGGGAGCAGGACGGCCGCCGCCACCGGCTCGACGACATCGACCTGCTGGTCGGCGCGGACGGCGCCGCGTCGGCCACCCGCATGGCATTCGCCGGCAACGGCGCCGAACCCCGGGATGGCGTGCGGCAGTTCCGCCTGCTGGTGCCGGACAGCGGCGCTCAGGCCGGCGCCGGCGACGGCTACGAACAATGGCGCAACGGCGCCAGCCGCCTGTGCGCCATCCGCATGCCGGATGGCCTGCTGCATATCGCCGGCACGCTGCCCGGCGACGGCAGCGACGGCAGCAACGGCAGCCCGGCAACGCCCGCCCGCCTGCGCGCCGCGCTGCAGGCCGCGTTCGAACCCGCGCATGCTGCGCTTGCCGCGCGGCCGGCCTGGCTGCTGGAGACGCTGTGCCGGCATGCCGACGCGGTCCGCTGGTCCTGCCCGCGCGTGTCCCCGCCCCGCTACGCCGAGCCCCGCACGCAGGTGATGTACCTGGGCGACAGCGCGCATGCCACCGCGGCGGTGCCAGGGCTGGGCGCGACCCAGGCCATCGAGGACGCCTGCTGCGCCGCGCAGCTGATCGCCTCGGCGCTGGCCCGCGGCGACGGCGCGCCGCGCGCGTGGCTGGCCGGTTTCGAAGCCAACCGGCGCGCGCGCCTGCGGGCCGTGGCCTCGGCGCTGCCGGACGGCGCGCCCGCGCCGGGCAAGGCGCCAAAGGAGGCGCCGGAGACGGCACCGGAGACGGCACCGGACCAGGCGCCCCGGCTGGACGCCCTGCGCCGGCTCTACTGCGAGATCGCCTTGCCGGCGTGAGCGGCGCGCGGTGCGCACGATCCTTGCTAGCGAGAGCGTATCGATCTCACTAGCGCCCGAGCGCCCACGCCATGCTCCACCCGCCTCGCCTGTACCTCTACCTGGACGCCGTGGCCCGCCACGGTTCCATCCGCAAGGCCGCCGAGCAATTGCACGTGGCTTCCACCGCGCTGAACCGCAAGATCCTGGAGGTGGAGCAGGAAGTCGGCACCGCGCTGTTCGAGCGCCTGCCGCGCGGCGTGCGGCTGACCGCCGCCGGCGAGGTGCTGATCGCCACCGTGCGCCGCAGCCTGGCGGACCTGGACTCCGCCGCCGCGCAGATGGAGCAGTTGCGCGGCCTGGTGCGCGGCACGGTGCGGGTGGCCACGGTGGAATCGGTGGCCACCGATTTCCTGCCCGAGGTCATCGGCCGCTACCAGGCCACCCACCGCGGCGTGCAGTTCCGCGTCTCGGTGGGCCACTCCTGCGACCTGCTGGCCGCGCTGCGCGAGGACGAGGCGGACCTGTTGCTGGCGCACGACCCGCCGCCCACGCCCTTCCTGCACGAACTGTCCGTCTCCGCGCAGCCGTTCTGCGCGATGATGCGGCCCGACCATCCGCTGGCGGGCCGGCGCTCGCTGCGCCTGTCGGATTGCCAGCCCTATCCCGTCGCGCTCGGGCCCGAGAGTTTCGGCAGCCGGCAGCTGATCGAGGCCATCTGCGCGCGCAACCGGCTGTCGCTGCGGGTCATGCTGGAAGCCACCACGGTGGAGACGCTCAAGAGCTTTTCGCGCCAGACCGGCGCGATCAGCTTCCAGTTCCAGGCCGGCACGCTGCGCGAGACGCGCCAGGGCACGCTGACGGCCATCCCGCTGTCGGACCCCGAACTGTGCGCCGGCCGGCTGGTGCTGGGCGCGCGCAAGGGCCGCATCCTGCCGCCTGCGGCGGCCGCCTTTTCCGAGCACCTGAAGGCGGCGCTGACCGGGCTGTACCAGCCGCTGGAGGAAGCCGCATGAGCCGGCTGCGCCGGCGCGGCGAGCGCACACATTTTGCGTGCGCCATGAGAAGAAATAAGTGCTGGTTGCGTGCAATCGAATTGCCGCAAACTGCATCCATCGCAGCCATCCGTCGCCATACGATGAAACACCAGCCACGCACGCGGGCGTGCCCGATGCAGCAGCAAGCCTAGCGTAGCGGGCCCGCCTCCGGGTCCGCCATTTCCAGCGAACAGCAATGCGCCAGATGCGACGGGGCGGTGTCCTGCACACGCCCCGGGGGACTCCTTGTGCCCGCGCGTCCGGCCGGCGACCGGATTCGGCGATTCGACGTTTCGACACAAGAGCCAGCAACGACAGCAATGACAAAAACGGGGTCCACCATGGAGGTCTTTATGCAATGCAAGTTCAAGCCGGTAGTCAAACTGGCAGTCATGGCCGCAGCCGTGCTGTGCGGCAACGCGATGGCGCAATCGAGCGTCACGCTCTACGGGATGGCCGACGCCTTCGTCGGCGCCAGCAAGGCCGGCGGCGGCGAGCGCGCCTACGGCGTCAACAGCGGCGGCATGCAGACCTCGTACTGGGGCGTGCGCGGCACCGAGGACCTGGGCAGCGGCCTGAAGGCGATCTTCGACCTCAACGGCTTCTTCCGCCCGGACGCCGGCAAGCAGGGCCGCTTCGACGGCGACGCGCTGTTTACCCGCAACGCCTTCGTCGGCCTGCAGAGCGACAAGCTGGGCACCGTCAAGCTCGGGCGCAACACCACGCCTTACTTCATCTCGACGATCCTGTTCAACCCGCTGATCGACTCCTACACGTTCTCGCCGGCGATCTTCCACACCTACTTCACCGCCAGCAACGGCCGCGTCTATGACCCGGGCATCATCGGCGATTCGGGCTGGAGCAACTCGGTGGTGTATTCCACCCCCACCATGGGCGGGCTCACCGCCAATGCGATCTACGCCTTCGGCGAGCAGCCGGGCAGCAACGGCCAGAACAAGTGGGGCGGCAACGTGCTCTACTTCAACGGCGGCTTCGGCGCCACCGTGGCCTTCCAGCAGGTCAAGTTCAACAGCGTGCCGGGCGACGTCACCTCGCCCGCCGCGCTGGCCGGCTTCGACAAGCAGAACGCGGTGCAGGTCGGCGTGAGCTACGACTTCAAGGTGGTCAAGCTGTTCGCGCAGGGCCAGTACATCAAGAGCAGCGTGAACAACGCCACCGGCGACATCAAGCACACCAACGGCCAGGTCGGTGCGGCCATCCCGGTGGGCGCCGGCAGCGTGCTGGTCTCGTATGCCTACGACAAGACCAAGAACGACGCCGCGGACTTCCGCCGCAACACGGCCGGCGTCGCCTACGACTACAACCTGTCCAAGCGCACCGACGTCTACGTGGCCTACTTCTACGACAAGCTGACCGACCAGTCGCACGGCGACAGCTTCGGGGTAGGGATGCGGCACCGCTTCTGACGCGGGCGTCCCCGCGGGGCGGGCCCGCGAAAAGCGCGGCCCGCCCCCGTGATATTCCGGGCAGCAAAAGGCACCAACAAAGGCACTGGCATACCGCGGGCGCCACATTGCGAGAAAAGTGCCCTGTTCGATCCCTGCCCCATGCTTGGCAAACCTTGCCAGGCTCCCTACACTGCCGGCATGGGCACCCACTACCTGCTGGCGCAGCGGCCCGCCACCGAGGCACGTTCCCAACCCGACCTTCCTACCCTGTTGACGCAGGTCCGCGCCTGCCGCGTCTGCGCCAGCGACCTTCCGCTCGGCCCGCGCCCGGTGGTGCAGGCTGCGGCATCCGCGCGCATCCTGATCGTCGGCCAGGCGCCCGGCGCGCGCGTGCATGCCAGCGGCATCCCGTGGGACGACCCGAGCGGCGACCGGCTGCGCGAGTGGATGGGCGTCGACAAGACCGTGTTCTACGATCCGGCGCGCATTGCCATCGTCCCGATGGGCCTGTGTTATCCCGGGCGCGGCGCCAGCGGCGACCTGCCGCCGCGCAAGGAATGCGCGCCGCTCTGGATGGACGCGCTGCTGGCGTGCCTGCCGCACGTCGAACTGACGCTGCTGGTGGGGCAATACGCGCAACGGCGTTTTCTCGGCGCGGCGGCGCGCGCGGGCGTGACCGCCACGGTGGCCGGCTTTGCCGCGCACGGACCTGCCTACCTGCCGCTGCCCCACCCATCGCCGCGCAACCAGGGCTGGTTCAAGCACAACGCCTGGTTCGGGCAGGATCTGTTGCCAGTGTTGCGCGAGCGCGTGGCCGAAATCCTGCGGGGCGCCGCGCGGGACTAGCCGCCCGCGCGCCGGCGACGCGCCCTGCCTCAGTGTGCCTCAGTGCGCGGCCAGCTTCGCGGCGATGGTGGCCACGTGGCGGCCCTGGTAGCGGGCGATGGCCAGCTCGTTCTCGCTGGGCTGGCGCGAGCCGTCCGCCGCCGTGAGGGTGGAAGCGCCGTACGGCGTGCCGCCGGTGATCTGGCTCATGTCGAGCAGCCGCGCCTCGGCGTAGGGCACGCCGACGATCACCATGCCCTGGTGCAGCAGCGTGGTGTGGAAGCTCGTGATGGTGGTTTCCTGCCCGCCGTGCTGGGTGGCCGTGCTGGTAAAGACGCTTCCCACCTTCCCCACCAGCTTGCCGCCCATCCACAGGCCACCGGTCTGGTCGAGAAAATTGCGCATCTGCGCGCACATGTTGCCGAAGCGCGTGGGCGTGCCGAACAAAATGGCGTCGGCCTCGGCCAGCTTGTCCGGCTCCGCCACCGGCACGTGGGCGAACGCCGCGCGCGCGGCCTTGGCGCCGCTCTTTTCCAGTACCGCGTCGGGCACCAGCTCGGGCACCTGCAGCAGCGCCACCTCCGCGCCGCCGACCTCGCGCGCGCCGGCCGCCACGGCCTCCGCCATCTTGTAGACGTGTCCGTACATGCTGTAGAAGACCACCTGGATCTTGCAGGTCATGAGCACTCTCCTGTCGGAAAAACGGGAAACGGGGAAACGCGAAAGCGCGGGGGAACCGGCGAGGGACGACGGACGGGCGATCCGCGCCCCGGTGCGCCCACCCGTTGAGTCTAGGCGAAGCGTGGCGGCGGCGCGAAGGCGCCGCCACGCTTTCCTTCGCGGCACCGGCGCCTACAATTAGGCATGGTCCGGGCCATGCTGGCGTCGATGGGGTCTGGCGTGGTTGGGCGTGGTTCCGCGTGGTTGGGCGTGGTCGAGCACGGATACGCTGCCGGCACCGGGGAGGGAGTACCGCGATGACAACGGAGTGTCAGCATCTTGCGCTGAGCCATGCAGTCACGCCCAGCGCAAGCGGCTGCGAGGAATGCCTGCGCAGCGGCGACGAATGGGTGCACCTGCGCATCTGCCTGTGCTGCGGCCACGTGGGCTGCTGCGACAGCTCGCCGAACCAGCACGCCACCCGCCATTTCCTCGCCACCCAGCATCCGGTGGTGCGCTCGTTCGAGCCGGGCGAGTCGTGGCGCTGGTGCTATATCGACAAGCTGTTCATCCCTTGATCCACGCCGCGGGCGTGACCGGCGTGGCGGCGTCCGCCGCGCTGTAGACGTGGCGCGTGGCCAGCAGCGCGGCGAGGTCGGCGTCGCCGGCGATGACCGCCTGCAGGATCTGCGCGTGCTCGTCCCAGTTCTGCTGCGCGCGCAGGCGATGGGCCGGCGCGAACACCAGCCCGGTACGCTCGCGCAGCGAGCGCATCATTTCCTGCAGCACGCTGTTGGCGGCTATGGTGCCCAGCACTTCGTGGAAGCGGAAGTTGAGCGTGAGCAGGCGATCCTCCTCGCCGCTGCGCGCGGCGGCGGAGCCTTGCCGCAATACCTCCTGCAGCTCCGTCACCAGGCGCGGGTCGCGCCGCTGCGCGGCCAGCTTGGCGTTGAGCCCCTCCAGCGTGGCGCGCACCTCCACCATCTCGCGCGCCATATGTTCCGACAGCCGCGCCACCGACGCGCCGCGGCGCGGCTCGATGCGCACCAGCCCTTCGGCCGCGAGCGCGCGCAGGGCCTCGCGCACCGGCACGCGCGACACGCCCAGTTCTTCCGACAGCGCATGCTCCACCAGGCGGTCGCCCTGGCGGTAGATGCCGCCCACGATGCGCTGGCGCAGGGTGTCCGTCACCTGCGCGAACAGCGGCGAATGGCGCGCGCCGAGGCTGTCGCCGGGATGGTCCATGCTCAGGTGCGCTGGAAGGTGAAGCTGTCCGCGTAGATGTGCGCGCCGCTGGCGCCCAGGCCCATGAAGGTCTCGCGCGCGTCGCGGATCATGTCCGGCGAGCCGCACAGGTAGATGGCGTGCTCGGACAGGTCGGGCAGGTCCTCCGCCACCGCCTGCTGCACATGGCCGCGGCGCCCGGCCCAGCTCTCGCCGGCGCGCGACAGCACCGGCACGTACTGGAAGTCGTACAGGCGCGCGCCCCACTGCTGGATCTGATCGTGCAGATAGAGATCGGCCTCGGTGCGCATGCCCCAGTAGAGCGACACGGGCGGGCAGTCCGGGTCGTCCATCAGCGATTCGAGAATGCTCTTGATCGGCGCCAGGCCAGTGCCCGTGGCCACCATCACCAGCGGGCGGTAGTCGTCCTTGCGGAAGTAGAAGCCGCCCAGCGGCAGCTCCACGTCGAGCTGGTCGTCGGAGCGCAGGCCGGCGAGCAGGCGCTCGGTGAAATAGCCGCCGGGAATGCGGCGCACGTGCAGGTCGACGATGCGGTCCTTCGGCACCGACGCCATCGAGAAGCTGCGCGCCACGCCGTCGCCGGTGAAGATCTTCAGGTACTGGCCCGGACGGTAATCCAGCGCCTCGGCCTGCGGCAGCTCCAGCGTCAGGTGCACCACGTCGTCGCACAGCGGCTCGATCTTGCGGATCACCGCGGTGTGCCGCGCGGGCTCGGCGCAGGGTTCGCCGGGCCGCGCGGTGCTGATCACCAGGTCGCTGGTGGGGCGCGCCTGGCAGGCCAGCGCGAAGCCCTCCTCCTCTTCCTCCGGCGTCAGGCTCATGGGGTATTCCTCATAAGCCACCGTGCCTTCCACCAGCCTGACGCGGCACGTGGCGCAACCGCCGAAGCGGCAGTCGTGGGCCATTTGCACGTTGGCGCGCAGCGCGCCGTCGAGCACAGATTCGTCGGCGCCGACGTCGAACGATTGCTGGGATTCGATGAGATGGATACGGTAAGACATGGCAGACTCGGCAATGCGTGAAAGGCGAAGGCGCGTGGTACGTTGCCGACGGTCTGCTCCCCTCTCCCATCCGACGGGAGGGGGGCGGCCACGATCGGCAGGTTGACGGTGTCGGTTTCCTGCTTACTTCTTGATGTCGGCCTCGACCAGCACCTTCAGGTCGTCGCCGGCCAGCAGTTCCTGCAGCGCGGCCAGGGCCGCCACGCCGCACGCGGTGTCCTGCTCGCCGTTGCCGCCGCTCAGGCCGATGCCACCGATCACCTCGCCGTTGACCACGATCGGGAAGCCGCCCACGAACACCGCGAACTTGCCCTCGAAGCTCCACTGGATGCCGAACGCTTCGTTGCCCGGCAGCGCGGGGCCGTTGGGCGCCTGGTTGAACAGGTGGGTGGAGCGCTTGTGGCCGGCGGCGGTGAACGCCTTGTTCCAGGCGATCTGCGGACCGGTGATGCGGGCGCCGTCCATGCGCTCGAGCGCCAGCGGGTAGCCGCCGTCATCGACCACGCAGATCGATTCCAGCACGCCAATTTCCTCCGACTTGCGGATGGCGGCCGCCACCATGTGGCGGGCTTCCTTCAGTTCCAGCTTGATGGCTTTTCTCATGTCCTGCTCCTGCTTCTTCGCTTTGTGCTTGATGGGGTGGGTCCGCTGCCGCCTCAGCAGCCGCGGTACACGGTCTTGATCTGCGTATAGAACTCCAGCCCGGCCCGGCCCGACTCGCGGAAGGTGGAGGTGCTGGACTGCTTGAGCCCGCCGAACGGCGCGTTGATCAGGTTGCCGGTGGTGGTGCGGTTGATCTTGACGGTGCCCGACTGGATGTCGCTGGCGAAATCGTGCGCATAGCGCGGGTTGCTGGTCACGATGGCGGCGGACAGGCCGTACTCGGTGTCGTTGGCCTTGGCGATGGCGTCCGCGTAGCTGCTCGCCTCGATGATGGCGATCACCGGGCCGAAGATCTCCTCGCGGGCGATGCGCATCTGCTGCGTGACGTCGGTGAAGATGGCCGGCGCGACGTAGAAGCCCTTGTCGAACTCGCCGCCGGTCAGGCGCTCGCCGCCGCACAGGTGCGTGGCTTCGGCCTTGCCGATGTCCACATAGCCCAGCACGGTTTCGAGCTGCTTGCGCGTGGCCAGGGGGCCGAGGTCCATGCCCGGGGTCATGCCGCTGCCGATCTTGAGGGTCCTGACCTTGGCCAGCAGCTTCTCGGTGTAGGCGGCCTTGACCGATGCCATCACCAGCACGCGGCTGGTGCCGGTGCAGGCCTGGCCGCTCAGCGAGAAGCCGCCCTTGATGGTGAGGTCCACCGCGCGGTCGAGGTCGGCGTCTTCCATCACGATCAGCGGGTTCTTGCCGCCGAGTTCCATCTGCGTGCGCGTGCTCAGCGACACCGAGCGATGGATGTGCTGGCCGGCCGCGGTCGAGCCGGTGAAGGAAATCGCGCGCACGGCCGGCGCCTCGGTGATGGCCGGGCCCACGTCGCCGGCGCGGCCGGTGATGAAATTGAGCACGCCCTTCGGCATGCCGGCCTCGATGAAGGCCTGCGCCAGCCGGTAGCCGCTCAGCGGCGCATCCGACGACGGCTTGAACACCACCGTGTTGCCGGCGATCAGCGCCGGCGCGATCTTGCGCGCGGGAATCGACACCGGGAAGTTCCACGGCGAGATCACCGTCACCACGCCGAGCGGCTCGCGCTGGCTGTAGACCAGCATGTCGGCGTCATCCTGCGGATAGGTCTCGCCCGCGAACGACTGCCCTTCCACCGCGTAGAAACGGATGGTCTGCGCCGAGCGCAGCACTTCGTCCTTGCTCAGGTTGAGCGCCTTGCCTTCCTCGCGCGTGAGTTCCTCGGCGATCTGCCCGGCATTGGCTTCGAGCCAGTCGGCCGCGCCGTTGAGGATCTTGGCGCGCCTGGTGATCGGGGTCTTCTTCCACGCCTCGAACGCCGCCGCGGCGGCGGCTACCGCGGCCTGGGCATCTTCCGCCGTGGAGGCCTGGAAGCGGCCGACGATATCGTCCGTATCGGCGGGATTGACGTTGTCGAAGGTGCGCCCGCTGGCGCTCTTGGTCCATTCGCCGTTGATGTGATTGGCGAATTCGTCTGTTTTGGTTACTGCCATGATGTGCAAGCCTTTCGTCCGGTCAGGCCCCCGCGCGGGGCCGTCGATGCCAATGCAGTCGTGTGCTGCCCTGCCCTCATGCGGCGAGTTCGAGCGCAGGCAGGGGGATTTCCTGTGCGACGTAGTCGTGGTAGAGGGCGGTGGTATAGAGCAGGCGCATCTGCGCGCCGATCTCGCAGATCTTCAGGCAGCGCTGTTGCAGCTCGGGGGTGTTGGCGTGCTCGAGCACGATCTGGTAGCCGCGCTCGCCGTGGATCTCGTCGGAGACGATGTGCAGGTCGAAGAACTCGACTTCCTCGTCGGAGAAGCCGTACTTTTCGCGCAGGGTGGGGGTCTGCTTGCGGTAGATGGAGGGGACCTGGGATTCGAGGCCGACGACGAGTCCGGCGACGGCGACGATGGGGTCCTCGCGCATGGCGACGGCGTAGCACCAGCTTTGCAGGCCGCGGGTGGTGGGGGACATGTTGTCGGGGTCGACGACGCGCTCGCGGGTGGTGCCGCAGGCTTCGGCGAAGCGGATGAGCAGGTCGGTGTGGCGGTCGCCGCCGATTTCCTCTTCATACATATTGGCCAGCAGGAAGTCCTTGGCTTCGGTGAAGCGGTCTGGGGTGCGGGCGTAGATGTAGGCGAGGTAGTCGGCGAAGGGGCCGACGTAGTGGTAATGGTTTTCGGCCCAGCGGGCGAGGTGGTCGCGGGAGAGCTTGCCGCTGGCCCAGGCGACGCTGAAGGGAGCCTTGTTGGCGCTCTTGCCCTTGATGGCGTTTTCGAGTGCGGCGCGGAAGTCTTCGCGGTTCATGAGTTCAGGCATTTGGGGGCTCCGGGGTGGGTTCGAGCTGAGGGACGGGCTTGGCAGCTCTGCCGATGAATCGATATGTAGATTGTATACTATCTACCATATTGACCAAGGTCAATGAGTTTTTGCGCGATCGGTGGAAGTTTTCCGGCGGGCCAGAAGCGCAAAGAAAAAGGCGGTTCCATCGCCCCTCGGGCTGGTGGAACCGCCTTTGCATTCAAACCGCCGCCAGCGACAGGCCGCACGAAGGCTGCACGAAGGCCGCCGCCGGAATGGCGGGGCCGCCTTTCGGGCCGGGGCCTATCTCCAGATCAGCATCGCGCACACGGTGGAAACGCCCAGGCCGATCAGGACCGGCAACAGCAGCGCGCGCACCGCGTCCAGCACCGGCACCCGCGCAAAACCCGCCACCGCGATCAGCGAGGACCATGCGATCAGCGTGCCGCCGCCGGTCCACACCGCGCCCATCTGACCGATCGCCGCCAGCGTGGCCGAGTCGAAGCCGACCACCGGCCCCAGGGCTCCCGCCAGCGTGCCGGTCAGCGGCAGGCCGGCAAAGCCGGAGCCGTCGATGCCGGTGATCATGCCCACCACCAGCACCCCGAAGGCGACCAGCACGTGGTTGTCCGGAATCATGTGCTGGTAAGCCTGGATCAGCTCGAACAGCAGGCTGGGCGCCTTGTCGGCGCTGACGCCCAGGATCTGCGCGGCGGTCTCGCCGGCGCCGACGAAGAAGAAGCCGGCGATCGGCAGCACCGAGCCCATTGCCTTGAAGGCGAACACGAAGCCATCGGTGATGTGCTCGGGGCACACGTCCAGCATCTTGCGCGGCCCTTCGGCGGCCAGCGTGGCCAGCATCATCAGCAAGGCCGCCACGCCGCCGACCAGCGCCGCGGCGTCGCCGCCCTTCAGCTCCGGCAGGCCGGCGCCCATCTTGGGCAGCACCATCACCGCGACCACCGCCAGGAAAGCCAGCGGCGTGACGACGGCAAAACACTTCGACCACTTCACGCGGCGCTGCTCCACCATCGACAGGCTGCGCTCGATATTGGAATCGGTCACGAGCGGCTCGGTGTGCTCGGTGCCGCGCGCGATCTCCGCCTTGTCGAAGGTGCCCGAGTGCTCCAGTTCGGCATCGGTGCCGCTGGCGCGGGCCTGCCACTTGGTCAGCAAGCTGCCGCTGGCCGGCACGATATGCCTGCGCATCGACAGGTAAGCCAGCGTCAGCGCGATGCCGCCCGTGATGATGGACAGCACCAGCGCGCGGTCCGCCACCACCGCGGCGCTGACCGCGGCGCCGGCCGCCTTGGCGCTGATGCCGGGCGCCACGCCGATCACGTAGTCCGACGACAGCGCCATGCCCTGCCCGGCAATGGCGATGGCCATGGCGCCGGCCAGCGGCGGCAGCCCGGCGGCGATGGCCGCCGGCAGCAGGATGGCGGACACCAGCGGCACCGCCGGCGTGGGCCAGAAGAACAGCGAGATCACATAAGTGATGCCAGCCAGGATGAAGAAGGCGGAATGCCCGTTCTTCATCACCACGCGGAACGGCTCCACCATCCGGATATCCGAGCGCAGCGTCTTGAGCGAATTGAGCAGCGCCGTCATGAAGGCGATGACCAGGAAGATGTTGAACAACTCCTTGGCCGCCACCAGGCTGGCCGAAAAAATGCCTCCGAGCGCCGAGACCGGGCTGCCGGTCAGCGCGAACACCACCAGGAACGTACCCAGAATCGACGGTACGACCACGTTGGCCCGCAGGATCATGGTCAGGACGATGACCGCCACGCCCAGTAGATAGATCCAGTGTGCCGCGCCTATCACCACTTCGTGTTGCATGTATTCCCCTTGGATCCTTATCTGTAGAGACCTTTGTACTGTTTCCCGGGGACTATGACTGCCCCATGAACGTATACTATATTCTTGACTGAGATCAAAACAAGCGAAATCTGAAAGGATTAGGGAATGCCCCCGGATTGGTGCGAAGCCTTATATTTCCGCGCTAAAACAGGGATTTCCGGCACCTTTTAAGAGCAGGTTCTATCAGTGCCGGTTGCCGACAGATGCCTTCTCCGTACATTTTATGTAGACTGTATACAAATAAACATCGGGAAGCGCCTCCGGAGACTGTTACCGGCCCGCTCTTGCCGCCCCGACCGCACATGACACCTGATCCTGGCGTTCCCGCCGGCGGCCGCCCCATCGATTTCAACCTGCTTCACCTACCCAGTGCGCCCCCGCGCCATTCGAGGAAACAGACCATGCTGCATATCACCGACGAGATGATCGACCGCCACGTCAGCCCCGCCGACGCCCAGCAAGTCATGCTGGACGCCTTCCGCAGCTTCGGCGAAGGCAAGGCCGCCATGCAGGAACGCATCCGCACCGAAGCCGGCGGCGTGAAGCTGTCCACGCTCGGCGCGGTGATCCCGGAGCAGCAGGTGGCGGGCGCCAAGGTGTACACCACCATCGCCGGCCAGTTCTCCTTCGTCATCCTGATCTTCTCCACCGAAAACGGCCGCCCGCTGGCCTCCTTCGATGCCGGCGCCATCACCCGCCTGCGCACCGCGGCCTGCTCGGTGCTCGCCGCGCGCCACCTGGCCCGCGAAGGCGCCGAGGTACTGGCGCTGTTCGGCGCCGGCACGCAAGGCGTGCAACATGCGCGCCAGCTCGCCGCCACCCTGCCGCTCAAGCGCATCCTGCTGTCCGACCCGTATGCCGATGCCGCCATGCCCGAGCGCCTGTCGCAGTGGTGCGGCATCCCGGCAGCCTTCGCCGAGCCGGACGAAGCCGTCGCCCAGGCCGACATCGTGGTCACCGCCTCGCGCTCCACCACGCCGCTGTTCTCGGGCCATTCGCTCAAGCCCGGCGTCTTCGTCGCTGCCATCGGCTCAAGCCTGCCGCATACCCGCGAACTGGACGACGTGGCACTGGCCCGCGCCAGCAAGCTGGTGGTGGAGTGGCGGCCGCAATCGGTGCGCGAAGCCGGCGACATCGTCCTGGCCGATCCCGCCGCGCTGCCCGCCGAGAAGATCGTCGAGCTGGCCGACGTCGTGACCGGCAAGGTCCGGCCGCGCGCCAGCGAGGCGGACGTGCTGATCTACAAATCGGTGGGCGTGGGCCTGGAAGATGTGGCGCTGGCGGGATTCGCCTACCGGAAAATCCGCGCAGCAGGTGAACTGAAGGTGGCTTGAGCGCGGGAAATCACGCCCGCCGGTAAAAAACCGGAAAAACCGGGTTGACCTGGGCTAAACTGGTAGATAGTATACAATCTACATATCGATTCATCGGCAGGGCTGCCAAGCCCGTCCCTCAGCTCGAACCCACCCCGGAGCCCCCAAATGCCTGAACTCATGAACCGCGAAGACTTCCGCGCCGCACTCGAAAACGCCATCAAGGGCAAGAGCGCCAACAAGGCTCCCTTCAGCGTCGCCTGGGCCAGCGGCAAGCTCTCCCGCGACCACCTCGCCCGCTGGGCCGAAAACCATTACCACTACGTCGGCCCCTTCGCCGACTACCTCGCCTACATCTACGCCCGCACCCCAGACCGCTTCACCGAAGCCAAGGACTTCCTGCTGGCCAATATGTATGAAGAGGAAATCGGCGGCGACCGCCACACCGACCTGCTCATCCGCTTCGCCGAAGCCTGCGGCACCACCCGCGAGCGCGTCGTCGACCCCGACAACATGTCCCCCACCACCCGCGGCCTGCAAAGCTGGTGCTACGCCGTCGCCATGCGCGAGGACCCCATCGTCGCCGTCGCCGGACTCGTCGTCGGCCTCGAATCCCAGGTCCCCTCCATCTACCGCAAGCAGACCCCCACCCTGCGCGAAAAGTACGGCTTCTCCGACGAGGAAGTCGAGTTCTTCGACCTGCACATCGTCTCCGACGAGATCCACGGCGAGCGCGGCTACCAGATCGTGCTCGAGCACGCCAACACCCCCGAGCTGCAACAGCGCTGCCTGAAGATCTGCGAGATCGGCGCGCAGATGCGCCTGCTCTATACCACCGCCCTCTACCACGACTACGTCGCACAGGAAATCCCCCTGCCCGCGCTCGAACTCGCCGCATGAGCGTGCGTTGACCTTGCCATAACGCGGCGGGCATCAAGCGATGCCCGCCGCACCAGAAGAGACCGCTCGCGGGACAGTCGTATGCCGAAAGTCGTATTTCACAAGAACGGCCAGACCTTTGAAGACGAGGTCAAGCCCAATACCAACCTGGTGGTGCGGGCCGGGATCAAGCAGTTTCCGTATCCCAACCTGCGCTACGAGTGCGGCATGGGCAAGTGCTCGAAATGCGCCTGCCGCGTGATCTCCGGCGCCGAGCACCTGCCCCCGCCCAACTGGAAGGAAAAGAAACAGCTTGGCGAGCGGCTCGAACAGGGCTATCGCCTGACCTGCCAGCTCTGGCTGGAGCAGGACATCGAGCTGGAGCAGGACGAGCTGCCGGCGCAAAGCGCCGCCGCCGCGCTCCAGCCGGCCGCGGCGGCCACCAATCCGTAATCCCGGCAATCCGCCGCAACCCACAGCATCAAGCAGGCAGCGCAGTCATGTACGTGATTCTCAGCAGCAAGCCAGGGCAGTTCCGCACCGAGCTCGTCGACGGGCTGGTGGCCGTGGAGGCCTACGACTACCTCTTCTACGGCCGCATGACGGCGCAGTACGTGATCGCCGAACTGGCGCATCCGGTCAAGCTGAAGGTGGTGGAAGAAACCGACAGTGCCGCGCCGCCGCTGATCAACTACGTGCCCTCCAAGTTCCTGGAAAAGTTCGACACGCTCGAAGACGCTCGCGCGGAACTCAGGCACCTGGCCAGCTTCGGCAGCATGGATATCGCGCTGGTCAAGCGCTGAGCCCCGTATCCAGGCCTGCGCGGCAGGCCGTGAAGCAGGCTCGCGAGACAACCCGAGTATGACCGGCACGGTGCCGGGCAGCCCCCTCATGCAATCGGACCGTTCCATGATTGAAATCACCTTCCTCACCAACGACAGCAAGGTCGTCAGCGCCCCCGAGAACAGCAACCTGCTGCGCGTCTCCCTGCGCGAAAAAGGCGGCATCCCCTTCAAGTGCGGCGGCGGCCTGTGCGGCACCTGCAAGTGCAAGATCGAAAGCGGGCTGGAATCCACCGACGCCATCAAGCCCAAGGAACGCCGGCACCTGACCGACGAGCAGTTCGCGCAGGGCTACCGCATGGCGTGCCAGACCTTCGTCAACGGCGACATCAGCGTGTCGTGGGAGCCGCAGGCCGGCCCCGCCAAGCCGCTGTCGATCGCCGTGCGGCCGGCCGCGGCCGCGGCGCCGGCCGCCGCCCCGCAAGCGCCCGCCGCCGCGCCGGCGGCCAGCACCACCGACGCCGAATAGGCTGACAAGCCCGCGCGGCCCGCAGCCATGCCGCGGGCGGGCGGCCCGCCGCAGGATGCGTTTGCCGCACCCGGCGGCGGCCGGCGCGCGCCAAAGTTTGCCGCCCGGGCGCAAGGCCGGATACGATGCCGCCTCTGCACAGACCGGCAACGCCAGCCCCAGGCCTGCCGGCACAGGAGACAAGCCCCCAAATGGATTCACATATCGCCCTCGGCGCGGCCCACTGGGTCTACCTCGCCGGCGTGTTCGCCATCGTCCTCACCATGGTGTTCCGCGCCAACGTGGTGGTGCCCGCGATCATCGCCACCTTCCTGGTCACGCTGGCCTGGACCCACAGCCCCGTCACAGCGCTGGCCAGCATCTTCAACGCCAGCTTCGTGGCCGCGCGCGAACTGTTCAACATCTTCCTGGTGATCGCGCTGATGACGGCGCTGCTCAACTCGCTCAAGGCGCTGCGCTCGGACGTGCGCATGGTCGAGCCGTTCCGCGCGGTGATGAAGAACGGCCATGCGGCCTACTTCATGCTGGCTGCCATCACCTACGCCATCTCGCTGTTCTTCTGGCCCACCCCGGCAATCCCGCTGGTGTCCGCCATCCTGCTGCCGGCAGCCATCGCCGCCGGGCTGCCGCCGCTGGCGGGCGCCATGGCCATCGCCATCGCGGGCCAGGGCACGGCGCTGTCGTCCGACTACGTGATCGGGGTGGCGCCGGGCATCAGCGCCAAGGCCGCCGGCGCCGCGGTCAGCGCCGCCATGGTGGCGGACCGTGCGCTGGTGCTGTCGCTGATCACCGGCGGCATCGCGCTGACGCTGGCCTATGTCTCCATCCGCGGCCATATCCGCCCCGCCAGCGCCGGCCTGCTGGAGCGCTGGCAAGGCCGCGCGCCCGATGCCGCGCTGGCGCGCGTGGAAGCCGCCGGCAGCTTCGACAAGAGCGAGCTGGCGCGCGGCACCGCGCACGGCGAGCCGCTGGTCACCGATGCCAATATCGCGCGCAGCCTGTCGATGGTGGAGCGGCGGCGCATCAAGTGGTCCAAGGCTTTCGCCCTGCTCACCCCGCTGGCCTTCGCCGCGGTGATCATGCTGATGGTCTCGCCCAAGCTCGGCCTCGGCGTGGCCGAGCTCAAGGGCGGCGAAGCGGCCGCCATGGTGGGCGGCACCGCCGCGCTGCTGATGATCCTGTGCACGCTGGCCGCCGAAGGCCCGCGCAAGATGCTGGACACCAGCGCCGAGCACATCACCGACGGCTTCGTCTTCGCCTTCAAGGCGATGGGCTCGGTGCTGCCGATCGCCGGCTTCTTCTTCATCGGCGCGGGCGACACCGCCGGCGCCATTCTGCAGACCGGCGCCGGCCATGCGCCCAGCCTGCTGTTCGAGCTGATCCAGGGCGCCGAGAACTGGATTCCCAGCAACCACGTGCTGGTGGCCTTCGGCGTGCTGCTGGTCGGCATGATCACCGGCATCGACGGCTCCGGCTTCGCCGGCCTGCCGCTGACCGGCACGCTGGCCGGCGCGCTGGGCCCCACCGTCGGGCTGGATGCCGCCACGCTGTGCGCGGTGGGCCAGATGGGCGCGGTGTGGACCGGCGGCGGCACGCTGATCGCGTGGTCCTCGCTGGTGGCCATCGCCGGCTTCGCGCGCGTGCCGGTGCTCGACGCCGTGCGCGCGCTGCTGGTGCCGGTGCTGGCCGGCCTGGCGGTGTCGACCATGTGCGCCGTGGTGCTGTGGCGCTGAAACGCAAGAACCCGAATCCCCTCCCCCTGATGCACTTCAACCTGATGGAGCGAACCGCATGACAACCGCAATCCCGCCCGAAGGCGTGCACGCGCCGCACTGCATGGTCGCCACCGGCCACCCGCTCGCCGCGCAGGCCGCGCTGCGGGTGCTGCGCGAAGGCGGCAGCGCCGTGGACGCGGCGCTCGCGGCCGACGCCATCCTCGGCGTGGTCGAGCCCATGGCCACCGGCATCGGCGGCGACATGCTGGCCATGATCGTCGAGCCCGACGGCCATGCGGTCAGCTACAACGGCACCGGGCGCGCGCCCGCGACGTTTCCCATGGCGGCGCTGGCGGACCTGCCCAACCAGCGCATTCCCGAGCGCCACGCGCTTTCGCTGACCACGCCGGGCGCGGTGCGCGGCTGGGAGGACCTGCACCGCCGCTATGGCCGCATGGACTGGAAGTCATTGTTCGCCCCGGCCATCGCGCTGGCGCGCGACGGCTTCGCGGTGGCGCCGGTGGCGGCGCGCGAATGGGCCGTGTTCGACCGCGTGCTGCACAAGGACCCGGTCTGCGCCGCGCTCTACCGCGCGGGCCGGCCGCCGGCGGCCGGCGAGACCTTCGGCAACCCGGAACTGGCCAGGGTACTGAGCGCCATCGCCGCCGAAGGTGCCGATGCCTATTACCTGGGCGCGCCCGCCCAGGCGGCCGAGACCGCCAGCCGCAATGCCGGCGGCGCGCTGGCCGCGGCCGATTTCGCGGCCCACCGCGGCGACTTCTGCACGCCGGTTTCCACCGAGTTCCGTGGCCTGACCATCCTCGAATGCCCGCCCAATACGCACGGCGTGGCCATCCTGCACGCGCTCGACGAACTGGGCCAGCTCGATCCGGCCCTGCTGGCCGAGGACGATCCCGCCGCCGTGCTGCGCACCGTGCGGGCCATGGGCCGCGCCATGCAATACGCCAAGCAGACCGTGGCGGACCCGGCCGGCAACACCGTCTGCACGGTGGTGGTGGACCGCGACGGCCTCGCCGTCACGCTGATGACCAGCATCTTCAAGCGCTTCGGCTCGGGCATCGCCGTGCCGGGCTGCGGCTTCGTGCTGCAGAACCGCGGCTTCGGCTTTGCCGGCCCCGGCCACATAAACAGCCCGGCGCCGGGCAAGCGCCCTTATCACACGGTGGTGCCGGGCGCGGCGCTGCGCGACGGGCGTTTCCATGCCGGCTTCGGCGTGGTGGGCGGGCTGATGCAGCCGCAAGGCCAGCTGCAGTTGCTGGTGCGGCTGGCCGCCTGGCAGCAGCCGCTGCAGGCCGCGCTCGATGCGCCGCGCTGGCGGCTGGAGTCCGACACCGCGCTCGCCATCGAAGCCGGCATGGCCCCGGCCATCACCAAGGCCTTGCGCGACGCCGGCTACAGCGACCCCGCCGGCCTCGGCGAGCTGGGCGGGCGCAGCGATTTCGGCGGCGCGCAGATCGTCATGCGCGATGCCGCGGGCGGCCTGCGGGGCGCGTCGGACAAGCGCAAGGACGGCATCGCGCTGGGCGAATAAGCACGCGGCGCCCCCCTTCACCACATCCAACCAACCAGCCGGAACCGCATCCGTGACCCTGAAGATCTACGGCATCGCCGCCTCGCGCGCCATCCGCCCCTTGTGGGCGGCGGAAGAACTTGGCCTGCCCTACGAGAACATTCCCCTGCACTACGCTTCGCCGCAAGCCAAGGCGCCGGCCTACCTGGCGATCAATCCCAACGGCCTGGTGCCGGCCATCGACGACGACGGCCTGGTCATCTACGAATCGCTCGCCATCACCATGTACCTGGCGCGCAAGCACGCGGGCCGCGTGCTGTGGGACGGCACGCCGCGGCAGGACGCCCATATCCTCCAGTGGACCCTGTGGGCCGCCACCATGGTCGAGCCGCTCACCACCCAGTTCGCCCAGCACTCGCGCCTGCTGCCGCAAGCGCAGCGCGACTCGGCGCAGGCCGCCGCCGCGCTGGCCGCATTGCGCAAGCCGCTCGCCGTGCTCGACGCACACTGCGCGCGCCAGCCGTACCTGCTCGGCGACAGCTTCACCGTGGCCGACCTCAACGTCGCCGCAGTGCTGCACCGGCTGGCGGACCTGGACGCAGCGGACCTCGCCGGCGTGGCCGCCTGGCACCAGCGCTGCGTGACGCGGCCGGCCGCGCAGCGGGCCTTCGCCCTGCGGCAGAAGACCGCGTAGCGCTGCCGCCGCGCCGCCTCAGTCCAGCGCTTCGAGCGCCAGCGCGATGCCCTGGCCGCCGCCGATGCACAGCGTGACGATGCCCCGGCGGATCCCGTCCGCGCGCATCGAATACAGCAGCCGCGTGGTCAGCACCGCGCCGGTGGCGCCGATGGGGTGGCCGTGCGCGATGGCGCCGCCATCCACGTTGACGATGTCGAGCGGCAGGCCCAGCTCGCCGGCCACCGCCAGCGGCACGGCGGCGAACGCCTCGTTGATTTCCACCCGCTCGACGTCGTCCAGCGCCCATTGGGCGCGCTGCAGCGCCTGGCGCACGGCCGGCACCGGGCCAAGGCCGAACAGGCCCGGCTCGACCGCCCCCACGCCGTAGGCCACCAGCCTTGCCATCGGCGCCAGCCCCTTCGCCTCGGCCAGCGAGCGCTCGGCCACCACCACCGCCGCCGCGCCGCTGTTGAGCCCCGGCGCGTTGCCCGCCGTGATGGTGCCGTTCTTGCGGAATGCCGGCCGCAGCTTGCTGAGCACCTCGTAGGTAGTGTCCGGCCGGTTCGCCTCGTCCACGCTGAACGTCGCCGTGCCGCCCTTGCCCTTGACCGGCACGCCCACGATCTGCGCGGCGAAGCGGCCCTGCTCCTGCGCGCGCGCAAAGCGCTGCTGCGAGCGCTCGGCCCAGCGGTCCTGGTCTTCGCGGGTCAGCTTGCAGCGCTCCACCAGATCCTCGGTATGCCAGCCGGAATGCTCGCCCGAGAACGCATCCACCAGGCCGTCGCGCAGCATGCTGTCGTGCAGCACCGCGTCGCCCATGCGGCTGCCCCAGCGCCCGGCCGGCATCAGGTAGGGCGCCTGGTCCATGTTCTCCATGCCGCCGGCGATCGCCACGTCCACGTAGCCCAGGCGGATCTCGTCGGCCGCGCTGGCGATGGCCTGCGCGCCGGAGCCGCACACGCGGTTGACCGTCATCGCCGGCAGCGAGACCGGCAGGCCGGCGCCGCGCGCGGCCTGGCGCGCCGGATTCATCTTGTTGCCGGCCTGGATCACGTTGCCGAACACCACGCTGCCGACCAGGTCCGGGTCGAGCCCGGAGCGGCGGAAGGTCTCCGCGATCACCGCCGCGCCGAGTTCGGTCGCCGGCGTCGATTTCAGTGCGCCGTTATAGGCCCCGATTGCCGTGCGTACCGGATGGCATAGCACCACGTCTCTCGCTTTCATCACATCGCTCCTGGTTTGGGTGAACATTCCGCCCATGCGGCATTCGATTGAATTATGGTCATCATACTAAAGAACGGAAAAGAGGATCGGGCTCTTGATATGATGATCGCCATCCAACGGGCCGCGCCGCCCTTCAACCTACGGAGTCCAATCGTGCGTTACTCGCCGGAACACAAGGCCGAAACCCGCAAGCAGATCGTCGAGTCGGCCGCGGCCGAGTTTCGCCGGCACGGTGTCGATGGCATCGGCGTTGCGCAACTGATGCAAAGCGCCGGCCTGACCCACGGCGGCTTCTATGCGCACTTCGATTCCCGCGACGCCCTGGTCGCCGACGCGGTCGATGCCGCCTTCGACCAGACCATGGCCGCCCTCGAAGAGGCCGCGTCCGCGGCGCCCGCGCGGCAGCGCAAGCGCGCCATCCTGCACGCCTACATGAACAAGAAGCACCGCGACAAGCCGGCCAGCGGCTGCGCCATCGCCGCGCTCGGCGCGGACGTGTCGCGGCTCGACGCCGGCACCCGCAAGCGGTTCGAGGCGCGCGTGGCGTCGCTGATCGCGCTGATAGCCGGCGACGAGAGCGAGTCGTCGCGCAAGGACGCGATCCTGATGCTCGCCACCATGGTCGGTGGCCTCGTGCTCGCGCGCGCGGTGCGCTCGGAAGCGCTGTCCACCGAGATCGTGGATACCGTGCGGGCGGCGCGATAGCGGCGCAACTCCGCCGCCGCGCCTGCGCGCCGTCATTTCTGCGCGATGACGCGGGCGCCGCTTCTCCGCGCTTTTCCTTCTGCGCTTTTCCTTCTGCGCTTTTCCTTCCGCGCTTTTCCTTCCACGCCTCCCCTTGCCGTAGCTCCATCGAGGTAAACCCGCGCCAGGCTGTCTGGCGCTTGACCTGCGGAAATCCGCTGCCTAGCATGTAGACAGTGGATACACCGGCGAGACGTCCAGCGCCGGGCGGGCAGGAACGCAGGCAGACGCACTCCATTCCGGCAACAGGCCGGATCGTTCCGCCCAAATCTATCCACTGTCTATATAAACCGCGCGACGGGAGCGTATGCCCCCGTGCGGATACCCATGTCAAAGGAGAACCCATGTCTCGCGCAGTGATCGTTTCCTACGCCCGCACCCCCATCGGCAAAGCCGGACGCGGCGCTTTCAACCAGACGCACGGCGCCACCATGGCGGGCCACGTCATCGAACATGCCGTGAAGCGCGCCGGGCTCGACGGCGGCGAAGTGGAAGACATCATCTTCGGTTGCGGCCAGCCGGTGGCGGCCACCGGCGGCAACGTCGCCCGCGCCGGCGCCATCCGCGCCGGCCTGCCGGTCTCGGTAAGCGGCACCACGCTCACGCGCTTCTGCGCCTCCGGCCTGCAGGCGGTCGCGTTTGCCGCGCAGCGCGTGCTGATCGACAAGGTGCCGGTCATGGTCGCCGGCGGCGTCGAGTCGATCAGCCTGTCGCAGCCGGTCACGCTCAAGGTGGCGCAGCAGGAAGCCTGGCTTGCCGAGCACCGGCCGGATGTGTATCTGCACATGATCGACACCGCCGAGATCCTGGCCCGGCGCTACGGCATGTCCCGCGAGCGCGCCGACGCCTTCTCGCTGCGCAGCCAGCAGCGCACCGACCGCGCCCAGCAAGCCGGCCTGTTCAAGGACGAGATCGTGCCGCTGGCCACGCTCAAGGGCGTGACCGACAAGGCGACCGGACAGACCACCACCGAGGCGTGCCTGCTGGAGGCGGACGAAGGCAACCGCCCCGACACCACGCTGGAAAAACTCAGCGCCCTGCCCCCGGTCAAGGGCGAGGGCTACCAGGTGACCGCCGGCAACGCCAGCCAGTTGTCGGACGGCGCCGCGGCCCTCGTGGTGATGTCCGAGAAAGAAGCGCAGCGGCGCGGCCTGGTGCCGCTGGGGTACTTCGTCGGCCTGGCAACCGCCGGCGTGGAACCGGACGAGATGGGCGTCGGCCCGGTGCGCGCGGTGCCGCGCCTGCTGGAGCGCAACGAGCTGACCGTGGACGACATCGACCTGTGGGAACTCAACGAGGCGTTCGGCTGCCAGGCGCTGTACTGCATCGACCGGCTCGGCCTGCCTGAGGACCGCGTCAACGTCAACGGCGGCGCCATTGCGATCGGCCATCCCTATGGCATGACCGGCGCGCGCCAGGTCGGCCACCTGCTGCTGGAGGGCCGGCGCCGCAAGGCGAAGTATGGCGTGGTGACCATGTGCGCCGCCGGCGGCATGGGCGCGGCCGGCCTGTTCGAGTTCATCCACTGAGCCGCGGGCAACGCCGTAAAACGCAAACAGGAGACCAGCCAATGACAACCAATCCGACCCATCCCGCCGCCAACGTCACCGAGTACGACACCGTGTTCGTCGACCGCGACGGCAGCTGCGGCATCGTCACGATGAACCGGCTCGAGAAATACAACGCGCTCAACGCCGCGCTGCGCAACGACATCTACGCGGCAATGTCGGCGCTGATGGCCGACAAGACCATCCGCGGCATCGTCCTGTGGGGCGGCACCAAGGCGTTCGTCTCGGGCGGCGACCTGGTCGAGATGCTCAAGCGGCGCCCGATCGACGCCTTCGGCCCCACCAGCGGCGCGTCCGATCTGTGGGCGCTGATCCACCACAGCACCGTTCCGGTGGTGGCGGCCATTGCCGGGCCCTGCTTCGGCGGCGGCCTGGAGCTGGCGATGGCCTGCGACCTGCGCGTGGCCGCAGACAACGCGCTGATGGGACAGACCGAGACCAACGTCGGCCTGATCCCGGGGCGCGGAGGCACCCAGCGCCTGGTGCGGCTGGTGGGGGCAACTCGCGCCAAGGAGATGATCTTCACCGGCGAGATCATCAAGCCCGACGAGGCCTACCGCATCGGCCTGGTCAACAAGGTAGTGCCCGCCGCGCAGCTGCTCGACGAGGCCAAGGCCTACGTCCACCGCATTGCCGAGAAGTCGCCGCACTCGATCGCCATGGCCAAGCTGATGATCAACAACGGGCAGGACACCAACCTGGACACCGCGCTGATGATGGAGCAGCTCGCCTTCGCCACGCTGTTCAGCACCGACGACATGCACGAAGGCGGCGATGCCTTCCTCAACAAGCGCCGTCCGGCCTATCGGGGATCCTGACCATGACGCATGCCACCATGGAAGCCACCGCCCGCGCGGCAGGCGCCGCCCGCCCGCAGCCGGACATCTACCAGCCCCGCCTGCAAGTGGCCACGCTCGCCGACATAGAGCGCTTCGAGCAAACCCCGCTGTCGGCGCGCAACCTGCCGGCGAGCACCTATGAACTGCTGCGCCTGGCGCGCGACCGCGCCCCCGACGCGCCCGCGCTGCATCACTTCGCCTCCGGCGACGAGCTCGAGCGCGCCACCACCGTGACCCACGGGCAACTGTTCGGGCGCATCACCCAGACCGCCAACCTGCTGCATTCGCTCGGCCTGGGGCCGGCCGACGTGATCGGCATCCTCATGCCGGTCGCGCCCGAGTCGCAATACGCGATCTGGGGCGCCGAGGCCGCCGGCATCGCCTGCCCGGTCAACTGGATGCTGGAGCCCGAGATCATCCGCGCCCTGCTCGCCAACGCCGGCGCCAAGGCGGTGATCGTGTACGGGCCCGACCCGGACATCGAGGCGTGGAACAAAGCCATGCTGATCCGCCCGGACCTGCCCGGGGTGCGCCACTGGATTAAGGCCGGCGGCGGCCCGGCGAGCGACGGCGGCATCGTCGACCTGCTGGCCGAGCTGCCGCGCTTCGGCGCCGACACGCTCGACAGCGGGCGCCGGATCGCGCCCGAAGACACCGCCTCGATGTTCCACACCGGCGGCACCACGGGCACGCCGAAGCTGGCCCTGCATACCCACGGCAACGAGGTCTTCATGGCCTGGGTCAGCGGTATGCAGTACGACGTGCAGCCCGACGACGTGCGCGTCTGCGGCGTGCCGATGTTCCACGTCACGGGCGTGCTGACCAACTGCCTGATGCCGCTGGCGCGCGGCGCCTCGGTGGTCATGCTGACCTCGGGCGGCTGGCGCGACCCGTCCGTGATCCGCAACATCTGGCGCATCATCGAGCGGTTCCGCGTCACCACCATCAGCATGGTGCCGAGCGTGGTCAACATGCTGCTGAACATCCCGATCGAGGATGCCGACATCAGCTCGCTGCGCGCCGCGACCTGCGGCACCGCGCCGCTGTCGACCGCCATCGCCGAAGCCTTCGGCAGCAAGACCGGCTCGGCCATCCTGGAAGGCTACGGCCTCACCGAAGGCACCGCGCTGAGCGCCTGCAACCCGCGCTACGGCGAGGCGCGCACCGGCTCGATCGGATTCCGCAAGGCCTACCAGCAGATGAAGGCGGTCAAGGTGGCCGACCACCGCATCGTGCGCGATTGCGAGCCGGGCGAACCGGGCGTGGTGGTGGTGCGCGGCCCCAACGTCTTTTCCGGCTACCTCGACCCGAAGCACAACCGGAACATCTGGTTCGAGGGCGGCTGGTTCAACACCGGCGACCTCGGCTACATGGACGCGCAAGGGTATTTCTGGCTGACCGGCCGCGCCAAGGACCTGATCATCCGGGGCGGCAACAACATCGACCCGCGCATGATCGAGGAAGCGCTGTACCGCCACCCGGCGGTGTTCGACGCCGCCGCCATCGGCATTCCGGACGCGCACGCGGGCGAGCTGCCGGTAGCCTATATCGCCCTCAAGCCCGGCAGCGACTACCCGCTCGGCCGCCTCAAGCACTATGCCTACGAGGCGATTCCCGAGCGCGCCGCCGTGCCCAAGCAGCTCTACCTGGTCGACACCATCCCGAAGACGGCGGTGGGCAAGATCCAGAAGAACGTGCTGCGCGGCGACGCCATCCGGCGCGCGCAGCAACAGATGCTGGCGGATGCCACGGCAAACGCGGCGGATGTGGCAAACGCGGCGGGCACGGCCACCCCGGCAAACGCCCCGGTCCCCGTGCGCGACATCCGCGTCGAGGACCGCGGCGACCTGGGGCTGACCTCCACGCTGGTGCTGCCCGCCACCCTGAGCGACACCGAACGGGCCGCGGCACTGGCCACCATCGACACCGCCTTCGCCACGCTGACCATCAAGTATTCCGTGGTGTACGAGTAGGCCCGGGCGGGCCCGGGCAGGCCGGAACGCAGTCCGGGCAGTTCGAACGAACCAAAGCAGATCGGAAGCGCATCGACAAGAAAGGAGACAACCATGACCACCCTCACCACGGCCCGGCGCCTTGCGGCCGGCATCGCCGGCGCCGCCGGCTTGCTGCTGCTCGCGCACCATCCCGCGCTCGCGGAGAAGCCGGCGGATTACCCCACGCATCCGATCCGGATCATCGTGCCCTACGCGGCCGGCGGCGGCACCGACATCATCGCCCGCACCGTGGGCGCGGCCCTCTCCCGGCAACTGGGGCAGGCGGTCGTGGTGGACAACCGGCCCGGCGGACAGACCGTGGTCGGCTATTCGATCGCGTCGAAAGCCGCGCCGGACGGCTACACCTTGCTGCTGAACAACTCCGCGCACAGCATCCAGCCGGCCCTGTTTAAGGACCTTCCCTACGACGCCATCAAGAGTTTCCGGGGCGTGGCGGAGATCGCGGCGGCACCCGTGGTGTTCGTGGTGGACCGCAAGCTGCCGGTGACGGACCTGAAGAGCTACCTGGCATACGGCCGGAGCGCGCCCGCCAGGCTCAACTTTGGCTCCTTCGGCGCCGGCACCGGCTCCCACCTGTGGGGCGAGGTGCTGGCCTCGGTCACCGGGCTCGACATGATGCACGTGCCCTACAAAGGCTCGGCACCGGCCATCCAGGACCTGATCGGCGGCCAGATCAACGGCCTGTTCGTCGATCCGCTGGCGATCAAGCCGCATATCCAGGCCGGCACGGTGCGCGCGATCGGCGTGACCGGACCGCGCCGCTGGAAGGGCCTGGAGAGCGTGCCCACCTTCGCCGAGCAAGGCTACCCGCAGTTCGCCGACGTGGGCTGGTTCGGCCTGTTCGCGCCGGCCGGCACGCCGGACGCCATCGTCAACCGCCTCAGCGCGGAAGTCGCCAGGGCGGTGGCGGTACCCGAGGTCAAGGCCAAGCTGCAGGAGCTGGGGACGGAGCCGAGCGGCACCACGCCGGCCGTGTTCGATGCCCAGATCCGCAAGGACGCGGACCGCTGGGCCCGGGTGGTCGCCGAAAAACACATCACCCTGCAATAGGCGCGGCCCGGCGGTTCCGGGGGAACGCGGTGCGGTTGGCGCTACCATGTAGGCCTGACGACACCGCGAATGGCAACACCATGACCAACGCTAGCCCCCCCGCGCCCCGCCTGAGCTACCACCACGGCAACCTGCGCGAAGAGATGATCCGCTGCGGCAGGGAAATCCTGGCGGCCGAAGGCGTGCATGGGCTGACGCTGCGCTCGGCGGCCCGGCTCGCCGGCGTCTCGCACGGGGCGCCGCGCAACCAGTTCGCCGACAAGGAGGGACTGCTCGCCGCCATTGCGGCCGACGGCTTCCGCGAGCTGGTGGCGATACGGCGCGCGCGGATGTCGCCCGAGATGACGGCCGAGGCGCGGCTGCTGACCGTGATGGACGGCTATATCGAATTCGCCGTCAGGCATCCGGCGCTGTTCTACCTGATGTTCGGCCCGCAGATCGTGGGCAAGGAGAACTATCCCGAACTGCTGGAGGCGGGCGCCGCCTCGTACCAGTTGCTGTATGGCGCGGTGCGGGACTACTTCGGCGAGAACGGCCTGGCCGAGCAGTTCGACGACATGATGGTGCGCTGCGCATGGTCCGCCATGCACGGCGTCAGCATGTTCTTCAGCGCCAAGCCGACCGGCCCCACCACGCGCCCGAAGGTGGCGCTGGCCCAATGGCGGCAGGGCGTGCAGCAGTTCGTGCTGACCGGCCTGCTGGCCGCCGGCCGCGAGAAAGCCGCCGCCGCCGCGCCGAAGCCGAAGTCGCGGCCGAAGGCCACGGCCCGGCCATAGACGGCTATCCGGCCCGGCCGCGCGCGGCCGTCAGGCGGCCGCCGCCGCCTTGCGCTCCTCCTTGCGCCGCCCCCACCAGCCGCCGATCACCAGCAGCAGCGCCACCGCCACGATGTCGCCGCCGAGCGCGATGGGCCGCGAAGGCCGCCCGCCGGCGATGCCATAGGTAAAGCCCTCGATCACCACCGACACCACCGCGCCGAACACGAAGCAGAACAGGCTGTGGCGGCCGATCTGCACCACCGGCCCCATCACCGCAGCCAGCCGCGCCACCCAGCCCGCGCGCACCGCCAGGTAGGCCAGCCACGCCAGCCCGAGGAAGCTCGCCACGCGCAGCGCGGCCAGGCTCTGCTTGGGCAGCGGGAACACCATGGTCGGCAGCCACGCGGGCAGCCACGGCTCGTACACGTGCGGGCGCATCCACAAGTAAGCCAACAGCACGCCGGCCAGCGTCATCGCCACCGCCAGCACCGTCACCACCCAGCGCACCAGTGGCTGGCGCGGCAGGATCACGTCCGGCCGCAGGCGCGACATCAGCCCCAGGCCGAACATCAGTTGCCACGCGAACGGGTTGAAGCTCCAGCCATTGCCGTCGCTGCTCGGCAGCAGCGGCGTGAGCATCGGCGCCATCAGCCACAGCAGCGCGCTGGCGCCGACGAAGGTCAGCGGCCGCGCGCGCGCCATGCGGATCGACAGCGGCGCGCACAGGATGAAGACCGCGTACATCGGCAGCACGTCCGAGACAAAAGGCTGCCGCGCCACGCTGAACACCTCGATCAGCGTGCTGAACGGATGCGCCATGAAGACCGGCGCCTCGGTGGACACCACCGCCGGCGCCGGCACGCGGGCGAGCGCCAGCAGCAGGCCGAACACCAGCATCAGCAACCCGGTCAGCACGAAGGCCTTGTAGATTTCCCAGCTGCGCCGCACCAGGCGGTTCTGCGCGGCGGCCACGCCGTGCCGCGCCTCCATCGCCAGGAAGGCGGAACTGGCCGAATAGCCGGCCAGGAAGACAAAGATCTCCGCCGCATCGAAGAACGCGAAATTGCGGATGGTGTAGTCGGCCAGCACGCTGCCGTTCACGTGGTCCACCACGATGAAGATCAGCGCCACGCCGCGAATCAGGTCAACCTCAGTTCTGCGCTGGGTTTCGTTTATCGCCAAAAGCATCTCCTGCGCATTTCCTGCGCATTCCTGCGCATTCCTGCGCATGTCCTGCATTTACCCGGCAGCAGGCTCCCGACGAGCGCCACGCTGCCCCCGGACCCGTCATATGGCGGATCCGTTACCCATTTCATTGTGAAACCGGCACGTTGGACAGGGCGGATGCAAAAATGTGCCGCGTCCGCGACGCGGCCAGGCCCTGGCGACGAACGCACCGGGCGAGATGATACGGCATATTGGGGATTACCCTAGGACGGAGCCGCCAAGGGCTTGAGAAAGGGCTTGAGAAAGGGCTTGAGAAAGGGCTTGGGAAAGGCCGGAAAGCAGGAAAGCGAGAAGGCGGGAAAGCAGCAAAGATGGGCGATGCCGGCCGGGCCGCGCGCCCGGCACGCGCGGCCCGGCGCCAGCCTACGACTGCAGCGGCTGGATTTTCGCGCGATGCACGATCGCGCGCCATTTCAGGGTTTCGGTGGAGATGGTCCTGGCGAAGGCCTCCGGCGTGCTTCCCACCGGCTCCAGGCCGAGTCCCAGCAGCTTCTCGCGCACCTCCGGCTGGCGCAGCACGGCGGCCGCGTCGGCCTGCCATTTGCGCACCACCGCGTCCGGCGTGCCCTTCGGCGCCACCAGCCCGTACCATGAGGTCACGTCGAAGCCCGGATACGACTCCGCCACCGTGGGCACGCCCGGCAACTGCGCCAGCCGCTGCGGCCCGGCCACCGCGACCGCCACCAGCTTGCCGGAGCGGATATGCTGCAGCACGCTCGACACGCCCGCGAACACCATCTGCACCTGCCCGCCCAGCACGTCGTTGAGCGCGGTCGCGATGCCGTTGTAAGGCACGTGCACGGTCTTGATGCCCGCCTCGAGGTTCAACAGCTCGCCCGCCAAGTGCGCGCCGCTGCCGTTGCCCGGCGAAGCGAAATTCAGCTCGCCCGGATGGGCGCGGGCGTATTCGACCAGCGCCTTGAGCGTGTGCGCCGGAAAGCCCGGATTCACCACCAGCACGTTCGGCGACGTCGCCAGCAGCGTGACCGGCACGAGATCCTTCACCTCGAAGCCGAGCCTGGGGAAGAGGATCGGGTTCACCGTCAGGTTGCCCGCCGGCGCCAGCGCCAGCGTATAACCGTCGGCGGGTGCGCGCGCGGCGGCCTCCATCCCGATGTTGCCGGCGGCGCCCGGCTTGTTGTCGATCACCACCGGACGGCCCCACTGCTCCGACAGCTTCTGCCCGATCAGGCGCGGCAGCGCATCGGCCACCCCGCCCGCCGCGAACGGCACGATCACCCTGACCGGCCGCGCCGGATAGCCTTCCGCCCCGGCCGGCCCCGCGGCCTGGGCCGACAGGCTCGCGCAGGCCAGCAAGGCGGCGCCGGCAAAGCGGATGACAAGGGAATCGGCCAACTGGCGGACAAGACGGTTCACTTCTGACTCCGGAAACATGGAAAGACAACAAGCGCGCCGGGACCGCACGCGCTTGTAGATCAGGCCGATGTTATCGGGCCGCCCGTTACTTGTATAGACAACTTTTCAGCTATGCAAAGGCGGTTTTCGCATATGCGCGCGGCCGCTGGCGGCGCCAGCACCACGGATGCGCAAGAAACGGGCCGGCCAAGCGAGAGCCCCGCCGCTGTATTGCGTCGTGCTACTGCGCCGTCGCCGGCGCGGCCGCCGCGCTCACCGCCTGCGTGGCCTGCTCCATGAAAAACGCCGCGCGCAGCTTTGCGCTCGCGGATTGCGTGCTCGCATCCACCGACTTCATCAGGTTGGGATAGTCGGGCGCCTCGTCCCATTCGCCGGCCACCGGCGTGTTGACCTGCACCGGCTCATACCATTCCAGCCGGTTGGTGCGCAAGTCGATCATCTGCCCCACCAGCGACACGTAGCCCACCGGCGCGCCCAGCGGCATGAACGCGTAGTAGTTGCGCTGCGTGCCCAGCCACTTGGGCTCGATCAGCAACAGCCGGTCGACCCCGTACCGCTTGGCCAGGGGCCGGTAGTCCATGGTCGCGACGCCATCGCCGGAGCCCTCCGTGAACTTCGCCAGCTGCTCCGTATCGAGCGGCTCGGGCACCAGCACGGTCTTGATCTGGCGCGACTCCAGCCCCTGCGCGAACGCCTGGGGCAGGTTCTTCACCACCGAGAAATCGTGCTGCTGCAGGCGGTCCACGATGGCCTTGGCGTTGGCCTTGTTGATTGCGTAGTCGAGAACGCCCTGCGCCCCGGTCATGCTCTGGTTCGGCTCCGGCAGTTTCTGCACCGCCACCGCGACCGTGCTGGCCCGGTTCTCGAAAAGCTTGGTGGAAGCGGGAATCGGCTTTTGCATGACCGCGCAGCCACCCAGCAGACCCAGCGCCAGGAACAGCCCGGCAAGACGGATACGACTCATTGATTCTCCTGTTCGATTTTGTAGCGTGAGGCTCGGCGCCACGGCCCGCGGGGAGCCGGCGCGCCGCAATCTGGCAGATTCGGCGATATCTGGCGTATTCACCCCGATTTGCCTTTTGCATTGATCGAGGACGATATACGTCCTCTGCCATTGATTGCAGATATCGGCAAAGACGGGGACTCCTGAATCCCCCACCAAAGTCTGGGCCTGGGCACATCGGCCGCGCCGCCGCGCGTGCCCTCCCCGGCCGCCGCATGCACCCTCGTGCGGCATGCGCGCACCGCCACGGGGAATATCCGGCAAGCGCTAAAGCCCCGGCGCGCGGCGTCGATATGGGAATGCCGGCCAGCCCTCCGACGCAGCCCGGCATCTTTCTTGCCTCTTTACCGCCAGCCCATTGGAGTGCACCATGAGTCACCTTAAATAATGCGCGACGGTGCGCGCACGATGAAAGACAATCCCTTCTTCCGGTTTCTCGGGCGCCTGCGCGTGGGTCGCAAGCTGCTGCTGATCTATTTGCTGGACCTGAGCGCCGTGGTCTACATCAGCGGGATACTGATCCACGAGAAATACATTGCCATCGATTTCTCCAACAAGGAGATCGGCGGCAACATGTACCTCCACACGGTGCGCGACGCGCTGGTCGACGTCGCGCTGACGGAGGCCGGAGCGCGGCCGCCTGCCGCGCGCCTGGAACAGATCGGGGCAGAGCTGGCCAACGCCGAGCAGCAATACGGCACGCACATGCAGAGCGCCGAGCTGAGCCGGCGCGTGCGCGCGGCGCTGGCCGTCATCGCGCGCGAGGCGCAACCCACGCCGGCGGCCGTGGGCGAGGCCCTGGAGGCATGCCGCGAGCTTGTCACGCGGATCGGCAACCAGTCCAACCTGATCCTCGACCCCGATCTCGACAGCTACTACGCCATGTCGCTGTCGCTGCTGCGCTACCCCGCGCTGGTCGACGCGGTACACGGCATCGGCCGGCGCCTGCACGACGGCACGCACGAGCAGGAGTCCAGCGAGGCACTGCGCACTCGCTACCTCGTGCTCGAAGGCCAGCTAGACGCGGTGCTGCAGGGCCTGCGCTCCGACCTGGCCGAGGCCGCCGCGGCCGACCACGCGCTCGGCACCGCGCTGGCGCCCTCCGTCGCGCGGATGCGGGCCGCGGTGGAAGCCTACCGCCATGCCGCGCGCATCGTGGTCAACGGCAGCGACAAGGCCGATCCCGCCCCGCTGGCGAACCTCGACGCCGCCCAACAGGCGCTGGTGCTGAGCGTGCGCGACACCTGGAGCGATACCAGCGAGCAGCTCGACGGACTGCTCCACGCGCGGGTGCGCGGGCTCTTCTCGCGGATGTGGCTGCACCTGGGCACCGCGCTGTTCCTGCTGTGCGGCATCCTCGGCATGGTGTATTTCGTCGCGCAGCAGATCTCGCGGCCGCTGCGGCAGCTGGCGCGCGTGATGGACACCGTGCGCCGCACCGGCGACCACACCTTGCGCGCGAGCTGGCACAGCCAGGACGAGATCGGCCAGCTGGTGCGCGGCTTCAATGAAATGCTCGAACAGCTCGACCGCGAGCGCGACGTGCAGAAGGAGCTCGCGGCCACCGCGCGCGCCTCCGCGGCGCAGCACGCGCTGGTCGAGGCCACGCCCGTGCCGATGATGGTGACCGCGGTGCCCGGCCACGAAATCCTGCACGCCAACCAGCCCGCGCTCTACTGGCTCAACGGCTGCACCACGGACCCGTGGGCCTTCGCGCTCGATTCGTCGGTGCGCGCGCGCTTCTTCCAGCAGCTCTCCGACCGCGACGCGGTCGAGGAATTCGAAGTGCACTGGAAAGGCAGCGCCGAACCGACCTGGGCGATGCTGTCCGCGCGGCGGCTGAAGTTCCAGGGGCGCGACGCGGTGCTGACCGCCTTCACCCCGATCAACCAGATCAAGCTGATGGAACAGCGGCTCGAACTGTGGGGAAAGGTGTTCGAAGCCTCCTCGGAAGCCATCCTGATGCTCGACCAGGAACGGCGCCTGCTGACCGCCAACGCCTCGTTCTATCGCGCCACCGGTTACCGCGCCGAAGACGTGACCGGCAAGCTGCCCGAATTCGTCGTCGCCAGCGCCAGCGGCGCCCCCGTCATCGAAGGCCTGGCGACGCTCGTCGACCTGTCCAGCGTGTGGAACGGCGAAGCGCAGATCAAGCGGCGCCACGGCGGCGACTATCCCGCGTGGCTGATGATCAGCGCCGTGCGCGACAAGCGCGGCAGCGTCTCGCACTACATCTGCACGCTGATCGACATCACCGACCGCAAGAAGAGCGAAGCGCGCATCCAGTTCCTCGCCGAGCACGACGTGCTCACCGAACTGCCCAACCGCGCCCTCTTCACCAAGCGCCTCGGCCTCGCACTCGACCACGCCAAAGGCTCGCCGGCGCGCGCCGCCGTCCTGTTCATCGACCTCGACCGCTTCAAGGACATCAACGACTCGCTCGGCCACCATGTCGGCGACGGGCTGCTGCGCTCGGTGTCGCGGCGCCTGCTGCAAGCCGTGCGCAGCGGCGACACCGTGAGCCGGCTCGGCGGCGACGAATTCACCATCGTCCTCAACGACGTCAGCAGCGCGGCGGACGTCGCCCGCACCATCGACGAGCGCCTGCTGCCGCTGGTGCGCGAGCCGCACGCCATCGGCGGCGTCACGCTGCAGGTCTCGTGCAGCGTCGGCGTGGCGCTCTACCCCGACGACGGCACCGACATCGATACCCTGATGCAGAACGCCGACGCCGCGATGTACCAGGCCAAGGCATCCGGGCGCAACCTGGTGAAATTCTTCTCGCCCGACATGGCCGAACGCGCGCGCGAACGGCTGGCGCTGGAAGCCTGCCTGCGCACCGCGGCCGAGCGGCACGAACTGCGCCTGGCCTTCCAGCCCTGCCTCGACGCCATCACCGGCGCCGTCATCAGCGTCGAAGGCCTGCTGCGCTGGACCCACCCCCAGCTCGGCAGCATCATGCCCTCGCAGTTCATCCCGATCGCCGAGGAAACACGCCTGATCATCCCCATCGGCGCCTGGGTGATCGACGAAGCGTGCCGCCAGCTCGCCCGCTGGACCGACGCCGACATGCCCGACATCCGCATGTCCATCAACCTGTCGGCGATCCAGCTGCGCGACGCCGACCTGGTCGCCACGCTGCGCACCAGCCTCACAAGATACGGCGTGGCGCCGGACCGGCTCGAACTCGAGATCACCGAGACCGTGCTGATGGACAGCGCGGAAAACTACCTCGACGCCATCAACGCCATCCGCGCGCTCGGCGTCAAGCTGTCGCTGGACGACTTCGGCACCGGCTACTCCAGCCTCAGCTACCTCAACCGCTTTCCGCTCGACCGGCTCAAGATCGACCGCGCCTTCGTCCACGACATGCTCGACGCGCCGGCCGACCTCGCCGTCATCAAGGCCATCATCGAACTCGGCCACGACCTCGGCTTGCGCGTGGTCGCCGAAGGCGTCGAAAGCCGCCACCAGGCCGACATCCTGCGCAGCCTCGGCTGCGACGAACTGCAGGGCTTCCTGTATGCGCGGCCGATGGGCGCGGAGGAGCTGGAGGGCTGGTGGCGGGAGCGGGTGCTGGTGAATGCCTAGCGGGCCGGGCGGGGTGCGCAATGCTCGCCCAGGCCCCGGTCAGTACCCGTTCCTGGCGTGCACTTCCTGCCGGTCGTTATCGACATTGCAGTGAAGCCCGTCGTCCTGCCGGGCGCGTTCCACAAGAACCCGGCAGGCCGGATGATCGTCGCAACCGCGCGCAAGCTCGCCGCGCCGCTCGTCACGAAAAACGAGAAGATCCGGGCCTGCAAGCACGCCAAGACGATCTGGTAACGGGGCAGCAGCGCGAACTACCGCTGCCCGTCGGCCCCGACGACGTTCTCCTTGAGCAGGCCGCCGAGACGCGAATGCACGCGGCCGCCGGTGCCCATGACCAGCGCGAACAGGATCTCGTCGGGGCGCGGCGCGTCCTGGATGCCGACCTCGATGCTGTTGAAATGGCTGCGCACGTAGGACGCGTGGATATAGTGCACCGGCACCATCATCCGGTAGCCGGCCGAGGCCACGGCCTTCACCGCGGGCACCATCGCCTTGGGCTCGCCGAGCACGGTGCGCATGGCCCAGCCGCCCGCCTCGTGCCACACCGCGCCATGCTCCATCTCGCCGTTGATGCCGACGATGGCGGCCTTGCTGTAGACCTCCACGTTCTCCTTGCCGCCGAGCGTGTCGACCAGTTCGCCGGCCAGCAGCGAGCCGAGCGAGCGCAGCTCCGCCATGAACGGCATCAGGTCCGGCTCGTAGCGGCCCGCGTAGGGATTGCGGATCACCGCGCACGACGCCGCCAGCTTGAGCGGTTTCTCGGGCGGCGGGCCGCCTTCGTGATACGTGGTTTCGACGATCAGGCAGCGCTTGCGGATTTCGATCAGGGACACGGGAAACTCTCCAGAAAACTCAGAAACACAGAAAAAAGCAGGCAACGCCGACCGCGCGGCCAGCGCGGCCAGCACCGCCTATTCCGGCGTGATGCCGGCTTCCTTGACGATGGCCGCCCACTTGCCGATCTCGGCCTTGACGAAGGCGCCGAAGTCCGGCGCCGGCTGGCGCTTGGGCGTCAGGCCCTGCGCCGCGAAGCGGCGGATCAGCTCGTCAGAGGACAGCGCCTTGTCGAGCGAGGCCGACAGGCGCCGCGCCACGTCGTCCGGCAGCCCGGCGGGCGCCATCAGGCCGAACCACACCGTCAGGTCGAAGCCCGGCGCGCCGCTCTCGTTGAGCGTGGGAATGTCCGCGGCCAGCGGAAAACGCTCGCGCGTGCTCACGCCATAGACCTTGACCTTGCCGGCGCGCGCCTGCTGCAGCCCGTTGGCGAAATCGGTGAAGGTCAGCTTGACGATGCCGCCCATCACGTCGGTCAGCGCCTGCGGGCCGCCCTTGTACGGCACCTGCGTGATGTCCGACTTGCCCATGTGGGCGAGCTTCGCGCCGAACACCTGCGCACTGCCCGAGCCGTAGCCATAGGTCAGCTTGCCCGGGTTCTGGCGCGCGTAGCTGAACACGTCGCCGACCCGCTTGCCCGGCGCGTCCGGCGAGCCGACCAGCAGGTAAGGCGTCTCCGCCACGCCGCCGAGCGGCTGCAGGTCCTTGACCGGGTCGTAGGGCAGCTTCTTGAACAGGCTCACGTTGCTGGCCGCGGTGGTCACGCCGACGATCACGATCGTGTAGCCGTCGGCCTTGGCCTGCGCGGCTTGCTGCGTGCCGATGATGCCGTTGGCGCCGGGCTTGTTGTCGATCACGAACGGCTGGCCCAGGTCCTGCGACATCGGCTCGGCGAGCGCGCGCGCAACCACGTCGGTGATGCTACCGGCCGGGAACGGCACCACCATCCGGATCGGCCGCTCGGGATAACCGCCGGCCAGCGCGCCCATGCTGAAGGCCAGGCCGATTGCCGCGGCGGCAATGCCTCGGTAAATGCTCATGTTGTTGTCTCCTCTTGTGCTTTTATGCTCTTGTGCTCTTGTGTTCTTGTCGTGGCGGCGCGAGGCCGCCCGTGCTACACCTGCTTGTCTAGGTAGCGGATGATCTCCGTGTTGTCCGCGCGCGGGTCGAGCGCCCCGGCGGCCTGCTGCCACAGCGACGCGCACAGCGACAGTTGCGGCGCCTCGACGCCCGCCAGCGCCTGCAGCCCCGCGGCCGTGGCAAGGTCCTTGGCCTGCAGCCGCATGGCGAAGCCCGCGTTGAACGTGCCCGGGATGATGAACTGCGCCAGCTTGGTTTCCGTGGCCACGTTGCGGCCGCTCGACGCGTTGAGCACGCTCGCGAAGATGCCGGCGTCGAGGTCCATGCGCTGCGCGATCAGCAGCGCCTCGGATGCAGCCAGCAACCCCGCCGCATAGACGTAGTTGTTGAGCGCCTTCATCGCGTGCGCGGAGCCGACCGCGCCGGTCACGATCAGCGTCTCGCCCATGTGCTCCAGCAGCGCGCGCGCACGCTCCACGTGCGCCGGATCGCCGCCGGCCATGATCGCCAGCGTGCCCGCGCGCGCCTTGGCCACCGCGCCCGAGACCGGCGCGTCGACCAGCGCGATGCCGCGCCCGGCCAGCGTGGCGGCAAGGCGGCGCGTATCGGCCGGGTTGGACGAACCCATGTCCACCACGGTGGCGCCCGCGGCAAGGATGTCCGACAGGCCCGCGCGGCCGCCCTCGCCGGCGACGACCGCGTTGGTGATCGGGCTGTTCGGCAGCATCGTGATCACCACCTCGCAGCCGGCCAGCGCCTCCAGCGCCGTGGCGCGCGTGAGCGTGCTGCCCCAGGCGGCATGGCCGGCGAGTTGCGCGAACGGCGCGTCGGCGGTGTCGAAGGCCCGGATCTCCAGGTCCGCGGCCGTGGCCAGGTTTTCGAGCATCGGCAAGCCCATCATTCCCAGGCCGATAAAGCCGATCTTGCGGCGCATGTGGTCTCCTCTCTTCCTATGTCTTTTTTGCCGTCCGTACCCCGGCACGTGCTCCAGATCGTATGGGTTTTGCCGTAACTTGTCGTATGCTCTTGTAATTGTGGGTTATAACCATCTGTTATCGATGCGCTTCAAACTCAGACAAATGGAGGTCTTCCGGGCCGTCATGCTGACCGGCTCCATGAACGGCGCCGCCAGCCTGCTGTGCATTTCGCAGCCCGCCGTGAGCCGGCTGATCGCCTACACCGAGCAGAGCCTCGGCCTGCGGTTGTTCGAGCGCGTCAAGGGCAAGCTGCGGCCGACCGCCGAAGCGCAACTGCTGTTCCAGGAAGTCGGCTCGCTCTACGAAGAAGCGCTGCGCATCGACGAATTCGCGCGCGACCTCGCCACCAACCCCCAGGGCGTGCTCAAGATCTGCTCCAGCCCGAGCCTCGCGCTGAACTTCTTGCCGCCCATCATGGCGGCCTTCCTCGACGCCCATCCCCAGGTCCGGCTCACCATGCGTACCACCCTGCTGGCCGACATGGCGCTCGAGCTGCTCGGCCGCAAGGCCGAACTGGCGGTGTCGGTGCTGCCGATCGAACATCCAAACCTCGTGGTGGAACCGTTCGCGCAGGGCCGCATGGTCTGCATCCTGCCCGAAGGGCACGCGCTCGCCGCATCGCCGGTGCTGACGCTGGCCGAGGTCGCCGCCCATCCGCTGGTGCTCTACGCGCGCCAGATCCCGTTTGGGCAGTTGATGGCGGCGGCGTTCGCGCAAGCCGGCGTCGAGTGGCGCGCGCGCGCCGACATCGAACGCGCCGAGATCGCCTGCGCGCTGGTCCGCGCCGGCGTGGGCCTGGCCATCGTCGACGAATTCTCGGTCGGCCGCGCCGGCTGGCCCGGCACCGTGGTGCGGCCGCTGCGCGAACACATTCCGCTGACGCTGAGCCTGGTGCGCTCGCGCTTCGATACGCCAAGCCGTCAGGCGCAGGCGTTTGTGGGGTTGTTGAGGGCGCAGGCTGGGGGGATGTAGTGACGTGCCGGGATGGCGTGTGTGGGCTTCGTTCAGGGGGCGGTGCGGTAGCACAAGTTAACATTCTGCTTGCGCGGTTGTATTGACAGCTCTTCGTTGATCGCGAAGAATCGGCTCGTCGTCTGAAACAACGGGCGACCGGGTTTGACAGCCTGCTCACTACACGCCGGACGAAGCCGCGCAGCAGCGGCTTTTTTCGTCCGTAGCCGTCGCACGCCCATATGATTCAATGGGCGGGCCTCGGTGGGGGAGCCTCCGGGCTCGCCGGTTGCGTGTGTGCCGGTCTGTCAACCCTGCCTTGGCCTGCCCACCCCGATTGACAGCGGACAGCGGGCCTCCAACCCACACACGGAGGTCTCATGCAAAGCCACACTGCTTTTCCTGACCACATCGGCACCGGCGCCAATCCCGCGCCAGCATCGACGCAACACAATCCACCCGGCACCGAAAATCCAACCCTCGCGGCCTCGCGATACCGGGATCTCGTCGCGGAACTGATCTTGATGGCCGACCCCGACGCGCCGCGCGTCGGTCCGGTCTTTTCAGAGATCACCGCCGAACTCGGCGCGCTCGGCGATACCGTGTGCGACGCCACGCTCGAAAGCTGCGATGCGCTGTTGCGCGTCAGCGCCGCGCTGGAATCGGTCCTTGCCATGCTGGACCAGCAGCGTGAAGACTCGACGTTTGGCCTCGGGCTGCATGCGCTGCTCTTGCCGCAGAAGGTGCAGTTGGATCTGGCTGTCGGTCGGATTCAGGGGATGTACTAGCGCTCGGCGCAGGAGACGCGGCCGCGGGCCGTGTCTCTTGCCTTGACGACTTTGGGGCTCGCAGGCCCGTGTCCTTACCGAACTAACACCCGGCAGATGCGTGGCATGGAACCCCGCAACCATCGCTATCGGTTTTGTCAGCCACACTAATTTTGTGCAGTCGCCTATATTGCCGGCACATCGAGCAATACAATTCCCCGGTACTCCATACCCTCTGCCGTTTGGATGATAAGCGTTCCCAACAACGCCGTCGGATCCGACTCAACACAGCTCTCGTCCAGTTTCAATCTGACTCGGACGGTTTCACCGCGCGCCAGCGTAAGTAGCGAAGACGGTCGATAACTATCTGCTGCAATGGGGATCTCCGCAGAACTCAGCAGGTCGCAAAATCCGACCATCAATCTCCGCCCCGACAATGCCACGCCTATAGGCTGGGATGTCGTGTTACCAATCGATAAACTCAAATACCCTCGTCCCTCGCCATCGTGACCACCACCTTCCACGGAAAACCGTACAGGGGTCAACAAGGCGGGCGCGGGCCATGTCGTCACCAAGTCGCCTCGGGGGTTACCAAGCGCCTGAACAGCGATATCAAGGTACTGCCGGGCGTCTGCCTGCCAATCGGCTAGTCTCGGCGTATCACAGTCGCTGGCCTCTCCGACAACAAAGCTCAAGTCTTTGCGGATGATTCTTTGCCATTCCGGATTCCTCGCAAGTTCGCCAGCATAGGTGACAGCCGAAAAGCCATACCTATCCCGGCCCATGATGTCCAGTTGCGTCAGCCGTCCAGACTCATCCGGGAAACCGGCACACACATTGCCAAGTTCGTGGAGCACCGACCACATCCTTACCACGCCTTTAATGTTATTAGCGGGTCCGTCCAATTTCTCTGCCCGAGCATCTGAGTTCGACAGAAGCGCGGCGACAGTCGCCAGCACGACGACAGCCAACCTCCCTCCCTTGCAAAGGATGCCTGTTGGGATAATGGTCATATCAAGTACAAAGTTTCTTAAATCATCAACCATGCAGGTCGGCTCACGACGTTCACGGCCACGCGCCCCGTATCTGCCGGCGCACTCTTTGACGTGCCGTAGTTGTGCTCCGGCGCACAGGTATTGCCCAGCACTTCTGACATGCAGTTTCATCCCCTACCTACCTAACTACCACAACGTAAGCGTATCCCACCGCGGCCCAACGAGATCGCTGGCATCCCAGCGAATAAATTCCAGTTCAAGCAAATGATCATTCTCATCTGCATAAAGTAACACCGACAAATCAACGCCATCCCCATCAAGCATCCTTCCTTCTACGCCGATCGGATGTTGGCCTCGATAGGGAGGCCGCTCGTAGCCGGAAATTTCGAACACAACTCGAGATCCATCAGGAGCCACCGAAGTCGTGGCAGCGCTTCTCAGGTCCTCCAGCAACCGCTGACGGGCGCCCTCTTCGAGCTTCCTAGCGAATTCCATTATGAGCATTTGCTCTTCGTGAGTTAGCTGGCGCATGGTCATGTCACCGGGAACAGTGTTCCGACATTTACGGTACCGTTGGGAAGCAGGGCGAGCACGGTATTCCACCTTGACTCCATCGACTATCAAGCGTCCGACGACGTCAGAGTTTGTGGTCAAGCTTCCACGCATGGCGTTGATCTCTGTTGCGACAGCAGCTTCTGCACGAGAGATATTTACTCCCGCTGCTTCAAGACGCGACGCGTAATGGGCAGTCTTAAAGGTCGTGTCAGCGACAGCCGCGGCCCCTTGCTGGCCACAAATCACTGATCTTGCCGTAAGCCGCCGCGCCCGCTGGAATGGCACCCAGAATCCCCGACAACCACCTGTCCGCAGTCCCCAGATCCTGGCCGCTCAGCGTCTGCCCCATCACTGCCTGATACAGCATCGCCGCCGAACCATAGTATGGCAACAAGTTCGACAACGTGTCGGCCAGCTTCAGTGTTTGTTCCGGCGTGCCGCCGACGTCCGGCGCCGTGGGCGCGGCCACGATCACGGGGTTGAACTGCCAGGACCGGGTGGGGTCACTCACGAGTGTGGCGGTGGGCACCGCGCCGGCGGGCGTGGCCACCGCCGCCGACGTCGCCCACCGTCAATGGCCCCCCTCACAGGAGGCTGAGGCTCTGCGGTAGATTCTTACAGAGCGCTCACGTTACTTCGCCGCTGCCTTGACCACGTCGCCCGTGTAGCTAAGCGAAGCCAGTTCTTCCTTGGCCTTCTCCGGCGTCTCCAGCTCCAGCACGACACGGCCCACCATCAACCCCATCGAGGGCGAGCTGCGCACGTACTTTGTCTCGCCGGCATCCAGCACGAAACTCAGGGTCTTCTCGGTCTCGGTCGAGGCCGAAGCCACATACCTGCCGGCGGCACGGTCCACGAAGAAGAAGCCGCCGGGCTTGGACTCGCCGACCACCTGATTGTTGAGACGCAGATCCGGCTGGATCGCGGCGCCGAACATCGACGCCGAGCGCAGGAAGTAGACCCGCCCCTCGCCCGGCTTCAGCGTCGGAATCGACGCCGCCATGTCGGCGTGTTTCACGCCGGAAGCACACCCCGCCAGCAGCGACGATACCGCCAGTCCGGCGATCAGCATGCGTGCAACTCGTTTCATTCCAATTCTCCTAAGTTCAAAGCGACTGCAGGGATAACGGGGGAATAGTTCTGTTCCCCCGGCAAATAGAAGCCCACCAGGTTCCCGTCGCGGATAACCAGGTAAGCCTCATGAACTTGGCGGCCCTCGATCGTGAAAACGGTGCCGACGGGCCGGTAAACGTCACCCTGCGGCACACGGCCAACCCGCGACCAGACCGACTTATCAGCCAGCGTGCGGGAATAGCCAGTGTCCAGCTCGACGGACGCAGCCGCCAGGAGTTGGATGCGCTTGGTAGCCTCACTTGGTTGCGTGACCTCGATAGTCGACGGAACCGTCGCAATCATCGGGGCACAGGCCAGAAGCGCCAGACAAGCCCCTGCAGCAAGTCCAAAGCGTCGAAAGCAGAGAGGAAATGGCGTTTTCATTCGGGTAGCCGTTTGAATCGATAGATAGAGAAATATTTGGCTGTCCCCACGGGAATTGCGCCGAGGCGCAGACTCATGTGGACTTGCATTCCGCGTTCAAAGATGAGATTTCCGGAGGGATCCAGGTACAACGTGACGACGGAATCGGAACGATTTGGCCCAAACTCAGACCGGCCCCCATCACTTGACCCTCCCCAAGAAATGATTCCATTCTCGCCAGTGCAGACAAATCTGCCCTTGTTCTCAAAGGACGAAACATACTCAATAGATCTTCCGCCCTCATAGTGCAGATCGAGTGTCACAAGACGCTCTCTCATCCTCACTTTTGCGTAAATAAGGGGGAGGTACCGACCGTCGCTTGACTGGGAAGTAGCTAGCACATCTTTCAATTGACGAGTGTCCCGGAAGGGAAAAACATTTGATAGACGCCAGCTCCTCGCCGCTCGTTTTGCTGTTGCATCCCCTTCAATGAGCTCACCTATCCCTTCATATCGCCCACTGAGATTCGGGCAACGTGCAGCCGCGTACTCTGCCGGATCAAGATTGTTGCCTCCAGCACCTGGGTAGTTCGGCGGGGAATGGAAACAAGCAGTACAACTAAGAGCCAGTCCCACAATACATGACTTAGCTCGCGTCATTTTTTGTCCTTCGTTTGCTGTGCCTGGTTACGGAAGGTCGACCAATCGATGCCATATTGATTCAGCAATGTGACTGCGGCGAAAGGCGCCGCCAACGGAATGTCAATATCCGTCTGGATTTCGAACATCATGCGCTGGAATGATGTCATGCCCTGCTTCAAGTTACCAAGGTTATCGTAAGCCATAAGACTGCCAAGATAATCGTGAGGTCCAGCGAATGACTCTAGAACCTTATCAGTAAACGTACCTGGCTGATACGGTGAATTCGCCAACGTTCCTTCGAGTCCCTGGAATCCACCGGTGAGTCCGCCCTCCTTATCGAGCGCGTCTTTCAAAGACCAGGCACTATTCGTGTCGGGATTGATAACGTTTCCAGTGAAATCCCATGCGCCATCCGGCCGCGCTACAACCGTTCCATATTTCTGCAGATCGTCAATGCTGACACGCGTTCCGGCAATTTTCATCCCATCACCGTCAATACCGGCACTAGGTCCAGTCGCATTGGAGGTAAGCGTACCGGATTTGTCCTGCGTGTCGTAGACACCCTTGAATCGCTGAGACGATTCAATCTGGTCCTGACGCATTGCATCGGCCGCCCAAGCGACAGCAGCCATCGCAAAGCCCGTCATGGCCCCTGACGCGCAGTCGCCCCCCCTGCATAGCGGCGGTACCACAACCAGCGGCACCGGACGCCAGTAGCCGGTCAACACCGTAGCTGGACCCGAAGTACCCTGCAAGACCTCCAGTTACCGCTCCCGCAAGACCTGCTGTCGCCCACTGTCCAAGATCAATCGTTCCACTCGTTCCGAGTTGGATTGTCGCGCTGGACGCGAGGCTACCGAGCGCGCCAGCAATGGCGAGATTTGCCATGCCACCAACAGCAAATGCCGAACTGGCAAGGAGGCCACCGGCGGCCGTCTTTGTAGGTGAGGCCAATCCGAAGTCCGGTTGCACCAATTGCCGTCGGACCTGAATGGTCGGACTACCTCAGGCTTCTCCGGCAACGGCAACGGCTCTTCTACATCACCGTATCACTAGGCCCCGGGGACAGATATCAGGACTGATAGCGCCCTCTAGCCGAGTTTTTCAACAATTGATTCAACTCCCATCGAAGAAATCATCACTGGATGTGCCATTATTATCACTGCGAAACGACTCTCCGGCCTCATCACCAATTTCTTGGTAAAGACGCTCAATATAGTTGTATGCCGACTCAAATACTGTGTCGAATTCCCCCGAGTTCAGTGTTGTCACATTCAATTTATCCGAATTTAGGCTACGATATAGGAGCTTCGCCTCACTCACACCTTCGACTAAATATATCTTCCAGCAATCAAAAACATCGACTGGTATACGCACATCAAGTCGCGCGGGCAAAAAATCCTGGTTTGTATAGCCAAGAATTTCATCACTGACTCCGTCTAGCGCATCCGAAATCATGCCGAATATCTTTTCCTCCGGCAACATAAGGAGCTTCGGACATAGTCTCCCCCCTCTATCGCCGATAATATACTTCATCTGAAAAAGAATATCTCGCAGAGAAGTCCCCATGCCGTAGTCTCCAACGACCTTTCCTTCCAGCCAGTAGCAAAATCGCCCGAACAACCATGGACCACCGCAGTTCCGGTCCACCTCTAGCGCTATCGAAAATCTATATCTATCACCAAACTCCATGGCTACGTCCCCAACTGTTTCAGAACACTATCTGGCACCTGTGATTTGGGAACTGATCCACTGAAATGCACCGCACCAGCATTATCCGAGAAATACCGATAGTAGCCGCTTTCACCCAACGCATACCACGTCCCCATGCCTCCCCGAACTGCTTTAGCGTTGTATGCGCTCTGAGCGTCAAAAGGCTCAGGTGTTTTATTCGGGTTATACAACGAACTCCCCGTGTCATGCGCCGGATTGGTTTGATATGGCGGCTCTACGCGAACCTCTACATTAGAAGGACTGTACGGGCTGTCAGCTAGCGCCGGGCTTGGTGTTGCTGATAGTCCAGGACCAGAGCCACTGATTGCAGTTTCAGCGTCACCCATCCCCACTACCTGCGCAATAGCAGTCAGACCCGCGCAGATCGTAGGCGGAAATATACAGCCAGGATTTCCCAGAATCGTTGGTCCCTGCGGCGTGCCAACCGGCGATCCCGTCAACGTCGAACCCTGAGGCCCATCATTCGGCGTCGTAATAGCGTTGCCGTTGCTATTCTGCGCCTCCAGTGGTGTGGTCAACGGGCCCGTCTTCTGCGGTCCATTATTCGGCGTAGACGTGCCCTCTGGCCCCTCTGGCCCCTCTGGCCCAGGCAGTGGCATGTACGTCACCATACCACCAGGCCCCGGGACAGGAATTAGGATTGGTAGCTTCCCGCTAGCCGAGTTGCTCAACGACTCATTCTGCGCAGCTAGTGCCGCCGACGTCGCATTTGCCCCAGCAAAGCACCAGCCGCACCGCCGATCAATGTCGCCAGTCCAACCGTCAAGGCCAACCGGTTGAGATCGTCGCTATATTTCGCAACCGTGCTGTCGGCATACACCGTATCCCGAATCAATGGCGCCGCGATCACGCTAGCTGCGCCGCCAACCACGCCATATCCAGCACCCGACACGTCCCACGTTGGCGCCAGCCCGCAACCCTAGACGCAGTTTGGCTTGGCGGGCGGCAATTGCCCCGATGCGGGTTCCCTTCCCGAGTTTTTTGCCCAGACGCGGTTTTTGGCCGCGCAATCCGGTTTCGTTAAAGAACAAGGCGCGCCCACACGGGCGCGCGGATGCGCCAGTCTAGTCGTGGATCTGGCCCGCCATTGCAATGGAATGTGACGCCGCCAGGGAGGACCGGGCGGTAAGGAGGGACCGGCCGAGCCGGCAAGTCTTGGAGGGTTGCCGGCTCGGCGCCGAGGAGTCAGTCGAGCCGGTCGGCTTCGGCGTCCAGTGCGGGCAACAGGTCGGCCGCTGTCGGCGCCGGTTCGTCCTCGGCGGCCGCCCGGCGGGGCCTGCGCGCCAGCCGCGCCGGGTGTGTCGCCGTATGGAGCCATTCAACGCCCGGATAGTCGAATCGCCCCAGAAACCATGAAGAATGTGTGTCCGAAGGGGATATTTCCTCCAACCTCAGAAGTCCAACCAGCTCTCGTGACTGAGCCCACCCCAGAAACGATGAGCCCGGCCGTATAGCCGGGCCCCATACAACTCAACCGCGCCTCGTTGAAGTCAGAACGGCTTGCCACCATGATCACGAACCCTACCACCCTAACTACAAGGGCATCCTAAGTTCGGCCCAGTTTTCGTAGACCTCTCGCAAGCGCCCGCCCTGCCGTGACCCATCGACAAGACCACATGCAAAAGAATGTGCAACTCTCACGGGGTTAATTGAAACAAAGCCAGGACCGGCCAGCACCGGCTGCCCATAGTCAGCAAGTCGTTTGTTCCCTAGCAATTGCTCCCATTTCAGGCCAGGATTATTCTTCAACGCGACGCTACCGTAGTACATACCCACCCTTACCGCCATGGATTTCGTTTTTTCATCCAGATCCCAGTCTTGCACTTCGACAGGAAGTTGCATTTTCTTCTTCAGGATAAAAATCTCATCTTGATCCAGCCTCCTTCTCCCGACTTCCGTAGAAAACCAGATACCAAGATCGAGCAGAGAATTCACCTCACCATTCGCTGACCAACCCTCATCACCAGATGTACCTCTTATCGCCCTCTCCAAATCCAATATACACCCAGGCACAATCCCCATGAACCACCCATAAAATCGCACTAGGTCTTTTTTGACATCTCTGAAAATGCCATCGAAACAGGCGAATAGCAGATTGCAAAGATCATAGTTAATGAATAATAATGTTAATACCAGCCTCATTGAGTGCTCGTACCAATGGCCCTGAAGGGCCGGCCCTCCCTGTAACAGGACTGGTATAAAAATTCCAGGCCACACTATTTACAGCACCAGTTTTTAATAATTCAGTATCTTTCAATATCTGCAACTGAACATCCTTAGTGAGAGTGGTGTAACCGACCTTTGCTTCGTTAGCAATACCACCAGGAGCTAGTTGGTCGATCACACGCAAACCTCGAGTAGTTTGGAAGGATACTTGCGACTGCCCCCCCAGTGTCTGGAGGGCGACTTCATCGACCTGCCCTGACACCAGCATCCCCGCGCGTCAACAATGTCGTTCGCCACCAGAACGAGCTATGCCGTCGACAAAAATCAGCGACCGAGCGCGAACGAAAATTTGGGCGAGCGTGTATGTGCAATCATTTGATATCAAAAGGAAATCGCATCAACGGGGAGAAATCAACCTTCCAAATATCAAGCTCGAATAGCTCTCCGCGCTCGTCCAAGTTAACTGTGACCATAACAGGTACGCCATCGATATCAGCAAACTCTTTTTCTACCAATTGCTTTCCGAGGTGACGCGGTCTGTTGTCTGACCGGAGGAAAAGCAAACTGCCCATCCCGCCGCCGTCCATCTCTTCAACAATCGTTTCATCTAGCGAACCAAGGAGACGACTTGCCTCAGGTTTGCCAGCTATCAATGCAACTAACAACGCACGTTCGTCGTCTCTTAACCTTCGCGGCGTACCCATGTTTACCTCGGTGGTGTAATGCGGCCAACATTTATTGCCCCGTCGGGGAGTTTGAAGGCACTGTAGTAAGGTTTTCCCGTTCACGACGACGGTGCCGTTATATAGCCCTTGGGGTAGCGATACTTCAATGTTGTTGTGGTTGCTCGAGCGTATTCCTTTCGCATGGGTCATGGCGATCAGAACCCTGGCGCATCTCTCTACCTTAGGTATTCAGCTTCAGGCAACTGATTCAAAAAAAACCACAAAGATCTCTGCCACCTGATCTGCTCTGAACCATTCGTCGGACAGCATTTTGATCTATCCTGCACGAAAGACCAGTAATGTGCCATCCGGATACGCCGCGTTCGGCGCATCATGATATGCGCGCCTACGTTTTCCCGCCTTAGCATCGAGCCTCTCGACCAAACAAGTCGCTCCGCCGCCAGCAACCTGTAAATAGGTCCCGCCATTAACTCTCGCAGCATCACCATCTACAGATCTCATCATGCCCAAGAGACCAACGCTCTTCAGCGTACCCATCTAGGCGGTCGCAGCGTTAAGTGCAAGAACTATGACCCGTGTAGCGTTCCATCTTCGGAAATCCATAGAATGGCCGGCATATCGTAAAAATATTCGGCCAGGACGATATCGTTCTCTGACCTCGCCGCATCCGGCCAGCGCGACCGCAAATATTGAAGGATGGTCTTAACATCAACATCCCAAATATCATAACCATCACGCCACAGTTCATTTGGAGGACAGAATTTTACCCGCCCTTCCTTGAGAAGCTCTTCCAATAAACAGAAAAATTCGCCCTTTTGTTCATGGAACGATATCCCTGGATTCCAGCCACTAATAGCACTGAACAATACTGAAATCCATAGCCCAAACGAGCATTCAATGATCTCTTTTATATTCTTTATATTCATTTCGCCCCCCCAATAACTTAATCTCCTTGTTTGAGATAGCAATGGCAGCGTCAATTTCCGTGGCAAATTCAGATACATCTTCACCCCGATCTAGCACTATTGCCCGAGCTTGTTCCAACGAGAACCAATGTTCATGGAATTCCGTGCGCCAGTTAAGGGGAAAGTCGGGAACGCACAACAATAGCCCCTCCATCACATCGATCGGACGTTTCAGCGAGATCCCATGACATGTGTAATCAACAAGGAAGTCACGCATCATCCCCAACTGATGCTGCTCGTATTCGCTCATTTCAATTTCGCTCATTGTTTAATCTTGCCATAGTCAATGACAATTACCCTGCCGCTCTTGGAATCAGGCCAAAATCACCAGGCAAGCTCCTGCAGAAAGTCCAAAGCGTCGAAATCAGAGAGGAAATGGCGTTTTCATTCGGGTAGCCGTTTGAATCGATAGATAGAGAAGGGCTCTAACTCTGCTCTTCGCGGAGACATAGTTCTCTGAGCCTATCAAGATCGCCTGTCGCCGCATGAGCCTCATGCAGGGTCTCGCAGAACTTGCATATAACATTGGCATCAACCGAATAGAGCCGCAATGCTGCTGCTCTTGCTTTGCGAAACCACTGCAAAGCCTCGCCTGCATCATCTAGACCGCCGTGCTGCTCTACAATGTCAAAGTGACGACTGTCTAAACCCTCCACTATCGCTAATAGACGTTTGCGGGCCTGCTCAGCGGTCGTATGAATATCGGTCTTCGGAGACGTACTTTGAATCTCACGTAGGAACTCAATCGCATCTGCTTCCTGGCAAGCCCAAGAGGCAACCAAGTGAGCGATCGGCGTTCTCTCGCTCTCCGACAGTCTTTCGGCAAATTCAACCAAGTCCGACACGATTGAGTCCGACCGCATAGCCACGTTCATTTTGTGACTTATGCAAGAACAAGTCGTTACAAACCTACTACGTGCAACGACTGAGCGCCAAACGCAAAGCCGCGCCAACATCTACCATAGAACTGCCGGATGGAATAATTACATCCTCGATGCCATCGCCCTTGCTTCGACTCCAACTATCCAACTTATCGTGATGACTTGGGGATAGAACAAATTCATCGCCCGATACCACAATGCTGCAACTCTTCATCTTCTTGAACAATGCTTGCTTCGTTCTGTATCCGTAACGATCCATTAGGGATCGCACCCATTCCGCGTAGCGCGAATCGACCGTTGATCGCAACGCCTTTGCCTCTTCGAGATTCAAGAATCTACTTTCAGCTATTGCGCCCTGGATAGCCTCACCCAACACACTATCCGGAGTATCTGGCACCAACAAACGCTCCGTTGCCGTCGGCTCTGCCATCGCTATCCGATATCCTGATTGAGGCACGAGACAGATAAACTTCTCATTAGCCAATGCCATTACCAGTTTTTCCCAAATCGGTTCACTTTCCATCATTTCACCGGGGTAACGATCACTTTGATTCCCAGGCTCTGGCCATACTGAATGGCGCGATCAATCTGCTGCCGTTGCACCTGAGTGGTTCCAGAAGGAACCGCCACTTGCAGTTGTCGGGCGACAATTTCTTTCTCTCTCAATACCACGCCGCCAAGACTAGCTTGCGTGAAATCTGCAACCGCATCGATATTTCCTTTCAACGATGAATAGATTTGTGCCGGATTAGCTATCTTTGCCTCCGTCATAGTATCCAGAGTCTTGGCACTGGTTGCGATACCTGTTGCTTCATCGTAAAAGTCGAAAGTCTTGAAGTTCGGCGGCAGTCTCGATCCTGGCGGCAGCCGCTTACTCCCTTAACGGAATAAATTCAACGAACATATTGGCTCCCAGCTCCTGTTGAAGCTGCAGCCAGAGTTGCGCTCCCCGTTTATTGGGCTCTAGCCGCTCGTCCTCTGACTGGAATCCTGAGTCCGGCGGGTAGTCTTCACAAAAGGTCGCCTGAAAGTCCTGATTCCAAGCTTTGAGATCAGCGACCAATGGGGGCGTCAGAGGTAGGCAATCCGGCTCGACATACCCCATTTGGTCAATGTCAGCACAGAAGATGGGCGGACCGCCATAAACCACGCCCAGACGAATGGATTTCATTTCACTGATTTCCAAGTACTTACGGGACTCACATGCACAATGTATTCGTTCGAACCATTGGGGTTCTGAGTGACATCACTCCCGTTCGCAAAATTCTCTGCCAACCATGTACCTCGCCGGCAAACGACCGATGAGCCGGAGGGTGTTTGACCATTGTTTGTGGCTACACTACCATATTTAATGCCACCTGGCGCCAGCGGATTCGGCGCTGTCAACTCCGGGCCGGTAGCACCATTCGGCACCGAGATGACATCCATAACAATTCCGTGCCCTTCTTATTTCACGCTCTCGCTATCTTTAACAACGCCCTCAAGAAATCTCGACAGATTTTACCAACCTCGCCATCGAGATACACATTCCTAGACACGAATTGCCCACCACCGACATGCTATTTCCGGTTCGAAATTCACCACAGCCTCGCTCCGAACACCTTGAATATCGAAGACTGCCCGAATCCCAGACCCAGACGAGTCATTTCGCATCTCAATTTTATTTACTCTCTCACTAACTAGGCTTGCTATTTCGTAGCCATTGCAATAGACAACAACCTCGAATGACTCAAGGACCGCGCTAAACGAAATATCAATTTCCAAACCACGCCGCTCGGAGCGAACCCTATAACGACATAGCGCCATAGAAGAGTCCTCTTCGACTGGCTCCAGCCCAAACTCCCTAAGAAATTCTTCTTTGCCAGGAAAAACCATATTACTCCCCACTATTAAATGGGATGATCGCACTAAACTTCCTACTTCCATCAGGAAGAACCTGAAATGTACTTCTGAATTTTGCAGATTGACCCGACGGTCCAATAAACAGTGACTCCCTTATCCGGAGATCAACTTGGGAATCAACTCCATCCCAAGTGCAATCCAGCCTTGCTTCAAATCCCGGGGTGTGCCAAATGAAGAACACTATACAGTCATCAAGACTGATAATCCTCAAATTCCCATGCACCAATTCGGCTCAACTTGGCGGCCACCGTCGACCAGCAATCACTCTCGCTGTTCACTATGTAGCCCTCAATAATTGCCTTGATGGCATCGTAACTGTAGGCATCGACAATCAGCATATGCCTGCCCCACGTCGGCCCTAGGGCAGCACATTGCGCCTTAAGCCATTCCGGCGTACAAACATGAATATCGAATGCCTCTGAACCCGCCTCGCCTTGGGGACCAATATAAGCTCGAATCCACGTACCGAAGTTCGACACGTCATCCGGCCAGTAGTTTATCAATTTGTCCTCTAAATGCAGAGAATATAATGATCTTATTTCGGCTTTCATGGCATGATATTTAAATGTCCATTACTAATTGGCCTGCTTCCGGGTGTCAGCTTCGATTCGAAATTAGCCTGCACACCAGTTGTGGCATAAGAACTGTTCGGTTTGGCCGATGGCGGGCGATAAATTCGAAGACCATCATTACTTACCCACGACAAGCTATCGCTTGAAATGCGGTATCCCGGACCGCCCCACGCCTCTCAAGCTCATTTTTCTCTGTGAAAGTCGCTCGACCAAGTTTCGCCGGCCAACGACACCAACTACGCAATAATTACCTGAGAAGCCGTTCAATTCCATATAACTATAGATTTACCCGGAACCCGAAGTTGCATAGCCTCCGGAGAAGAATACGCATCATCGGTTAAATCTATTTCCATCTTTATTTCCTCGCCAAAAATGATGAAGATATGATCCTTTTCTTCCTCGACCTTTGTAACAATCGCCCCGACCAAAATCTTCCTTACTGCTACCTGATTTCGATCGAATACTGTGTAACGATTGTATATATTTAAAGTAATCCCACCTTCAAACACGAGACCGCCATCCTGCGGAGTCAGGTCCGCATCCACGACTTTTTTCCCGACAACAATTTCAAGAGATCGGAAATTCATTTTTCTCACTTTGTAATTGGGAAGTGTGACTGTGAATTAGGAATCGTCTTTCCTGTGTATGGATCAACCCCCTGCGGCTTTGGTTGTGTCGAGTTTTCATACTTAATATAGCCATCCGGATAGCCGGGACTACTTCCCCGAGGCAGAGTAGGATCCATGATTCGCATCGACGAAACTTGACCGTTCGCTCCGCCCTGCCCCCCCGTAAAGGCTACACCCGTTTGGTTTCCCGAAGGATTGGTGACAGGAATCGGCCCGGTTGCCCCCGAAGGAACGGGGTATGCCGTCCCACCGGGCGAGACAATGAAGTTCGGTCCACTGCTCTTCGCCCCCCCCAAGCACCAATAGGCTGGGACCCACCGCGCCGGTGCCGGCTGTCCCGCTCACAGTTCCCGTGTACCCCAGCGCCCGTCGCTCCTGCTCCAGCATCCTCCGGATTTCGTCGGGGGTCCCCGGCTTTTTCACGTTGCCACTGGTCGCATTGTTCAACGACTCATTCTGAGCAGCTAGTGCCGCCGAAGTCGCATTCGTCCCCAGCAAAGCACCAGCCGCGCCGCCGATCAATGTCGCCAGTCCGACCGTCAAAGCCAACCGGTTGAGATCGTCGCTATATTTCGCAACCGTGCTATCGGCATACACCGTATCCCGAATCAATGGCGCCGCGATCGCGCTGGCTGCGCCGCCAACCGCGCCGGGTGCGTCGCCGTGCGGATATCCTGTAGTCGGGCATCACTCGGCGCAAAACAAACGCCAACTCATAGGTAGCTCAAATGAGAAACGCGACCCCTCAGTCGTTTGCCCGCTGATTTTGGACGATGTCACCGTATAGCTTTCAACGATACCTTCGATACCAAGCTTCCAAAGCTCAGTGCCATCTTGAGCAATGCCGACAAAGCCCATCTCATCTCGAACAATTAGCGGATCACCAATCTCGATGAATTCGTGAAACACCAAAGGCATGCGGAAGGAGAAGCACTTGATACCGATCGTCAAATCGTAGCAGACCAAACATTCATTGATACCCACGAGCATACGTTGACCATCGAGCACGGCCCTGCGGCACCAGACCTGAGATCGCGTAGCCAACGTTCAGATGCGAGCCTTCCGGCGTTTGAACATATCCCCACGTATTCGCATCGCAGGTCAGCAGCGTCCCAGCACATTTTCCCCAGAAGCGCGCGCCTCCATGTCGCTGCGGGAGTCGCAAGGCACCCACTTCAGCATATCAAATCCAGTCATAGTCACCTGGCGATAATGTAATGCATCCTTGATTTTACGTTGAGAACTTCCATAGCTGACTAGCTACCTCCCCGGGGCATAGCGGACGTAATGTTGACCAGTGTCCCAGCTTGAGAGGTAACAAACAGTCGGCGCTTATCCCGCATATAAGTAACAATTCCGCCCTTGCTGGGTGGCTCAAGTACGATAAGAATACTGACACCATCACGGGTCCCGTCCTTCACGAATTTTCCATTATCCTCGCAGGATCCGTAAGCCTAACGTCTGCAGGCCAGAAGAAATTTTCCATAGAAACGACAACCCCAACTGTGGTCGGGTTCGATTCTTCTGCGTCAAGAATTTATCCCCCCCCACTCCACCAGATAAGCAGTAGATAGAGGACCGAGATAATCTCTAGTCCGATTCCAATGACCAAAAACGCCAGAGACTCGCAAATAAAAGGCCTCTAGTAAGCCCGTCGCCACAAGTTCCTTGAGCGCCACATTGCTGCTTGCAAGACCACTCTCGATGATTTGGAAGATATGCGTTCTGGTTTCAAGATCAAGTTCGTCAACATGATCGGCGAGAGCCTTGCCAAGTTTTCCAAACAAAACTGTAGTGGGAATGTCCTCTCCCCATTCCTCAAAGGCCAGTCTCCTGGCCGAACTGAGCACATTGCATTGGGCCAGTTCCGCAACGAACTCTTGCCAGGTACGCATTATTTTCCTCCCAAGGCATTTTGAAGATCCCGTAAGACGTTCTGAGCTGCTGAACGATCTCCAAACGAAGCATTTGGACTCGAGTCCAACCATTTTTGCAGAGCAATCGAGTAGTCTTGCGCCTTTTGGGTATGGAACACACCACCGATAGGACTACCAGTCTGGGTTTCATAGCGAACAGCGTCTGCCGTGCTTCCCGTGCCAATTTTCGCACCATCACGATACAAGTCGTCGATCAAACCGCCAAGCTTTGCGTCTGAGACAACAGGTTTTGCCATCTTCGATGCCAGATCGTCCGCAAGCTTTGGTGCAGTCGCTGCATTCGCAGTCCCCCCCGCCGTCACAATTGCATCGCTGGCAAGTGTGCCCTTGGTCGCTATGAACCTGCTGATCTTGCTATAGGCTACCGCCCCCACGGGGATAGCACCCAGAATTCCGGACAACCACCGATCCGCCGTATCGAGGGACTGACCGCTCAGGGTCTGCCCCGTAACCGCCTGGTACAGCATCGCCGCCGAACCGTAGTACGGCAGCAGATTCGACAACGTGTCGGCCAGTTTCAGCGTTTGCTCTGGCGTCAGGTTATTCATCCGCGCCAGCATCGCGGCGGCCTCTACCTCCCGGACTTGCTTGTCGATACGTCTAAAGTCATCAACCGTGCAGTCTGGCTCACAGAGTTTCGTCAGTCTTGCGTTCTCACGGTTGGCAATGCCGCGCGCCGGTCCTGTCGAAGCCGCATTATTCAACGACTCATTCTGCGCAGCCAGTGCCGCCGACGTTGCATCCGTACCGAGCAGCTCGCCGGCTACTCCACCGATCAGCGTCGCCAGACCGACCGTCAACGCCTGCCGGATCTTGTCGTCGCTGTAGTTGAGCACCGGACTGTCCGCGTAGACCACATCCCGGATCAATGGGGCGCCAATGGCACTGGCCGCGCCACCCACAGCACCACCCGCACAGTCACCGCCCGTTAGGCTCGCCGCAGCGCAACCCAGCAGCGCATGACCAGCCGCATTCGCCAGGATCGTCTCCGCAGTCGCCTTGTCCGAGCCGATGCCCGGCAGTCCCCCCCCAATCGCATTGGCCACTCCCGCCGCCGCATCCCGAACCAAGCCGCCGGCAAACGCCTGGCCGAAGCTGCCGCCATAAGCAATGGTGTTCACCCCGGCGCTGATCGCCGAGCGCACCACGGAGGATGCTACGTAGCTGCCGAAATTAGCCTGGATCGCTCCCCAGTTGCCAAGGCTGATGTTCTCGCCAATGCTGGAAAGCCCCGCGCCGCCAAGGTCCAAACCGGCTGTCACGCCCTTGGTCAGGCCGGCAGTCGCGCCGGACACCACGCCCGCCTTGAGCGCGGCGCCGATATCAAGTGATCCGTTCAAGATCAACTGGCTTGCCATGCTCGACAGCGTGCCGGCTACCAGCCCCGTCACCGCCAGCGACATCGCCGCGCCAATGCCAGCGGCGGCAAATGCCGCCCCTGCCGCTGCCGTGGCCCCCATCGCAGCACTGTAGGCCGCACCGACAATCGCTGTGCCAGTCCCCGCCGTCACAATCGAAATCGCCACCGCGGCCACCAGCGCCACAATCTGCCCCAGCGGCCCAAACCCCTTCTTCTCCTTAATGAACCGCGTATGAATATCGTCGCTGACCGTATCCTCGGTGTAGTTCAGCCCGAGGTTGGCCTTCAACTGGTTCACCAGCGCCAGCGTCGCGGCTTCGTCTACCGTGCCGTCGGCGTTGCGGATCAGGAAGGCATCGTTTACCGCGTGGATGCGCTCGGTCTCGATGTCCATGTGCATCGCGCTCATGAACCCGCCCGGCTGCACCACCGTCCCGGTGATTTCGTTCCAGCCGCCTTGCACCTTGTACGCCGAGGTGCCGATGTCCACCACGTTCGGGCCGATCTCGATGCTGCCCGCTTTGACCTGCAGCGTGTCAGTGGCCGTCACCGTGCCGGTGTTGCGTAGCTGGCCTTCGATGTCCAGCTTGATGTTGTCGCCCGCGATGCTGCCGCCGGTGGGCTTGGTCAGGGCCTGGGCGTAGCCTTCGGGCAGGTAGACCTGCGGCACCAGCGCGTTGACCGTCGGGCAGGCCGTGCTCGCCAGGCTGTTGCAGCTCGGGTCGGGCACGGCTTGCTGCACGTACCACAGCATCGGCGCGTCCAGCGCCGACACCTGCTCGGGCGTGAGCGCGGTGCCCAGTGCGATGCTGTGTTCCTTGGCGTAGTCCGCGGCGTTGCGGTACAGGACCAGCTTTTCCTGGTCGGTGACCGAGAGCTGGTTCTGGCTATCCCACGCCAGGCCGTTGATGAAGCTGGCTTGTCCGGTCTGTTGCAGGGCCGCTTGCTGGAGCTTCTGGCCTTCGGTGTAGGGGTCGTAGTAGAAGTTGACGTTGCCTGGGCGCAGCTCGGCCGGCAGTTGCGCCAGCAGGCTGTCCGGCGTGACGCCGGCCAGTACGGCGGTGGCCGCGCTGTTGTTGATGTACTGGGCGCGGTCGGTATTGACGCTGGGGCCGCTGACCGGGTTGCCGCCCAGGTTGGCGTTGAAGTGCCAGTCGATGGTCTGCTTGCCGCCGACGTCCGGCGCCGTGGGCGCGGCCACGATCACGGGGTTGAACTGCCAGGGTCGGGTGGGATCGCTCACGGGCGTGGCGGCCGGCACGGCGCCGGCGGGTGCGGCCACGGGACCGAGGGAGATGACCTGCTGCGCGCCGGTGGACGGCGGCGTGGGCTGGTTGGGGCTGGTGTAGCCGTTGACCAGCGCCGCGCCGGTGAGGTCGACGGTGCTACCCATCAGGTTGCCGGTGTTGAGCACCTGGCCGCCCGCGGTGACGGACAGCGCGCGGCCGGCCTGGATGCCGGATTCGAGGCTGCCGAGCGTGGCGCGTCCGCCGGTGTCGTGCCAGCGGTCGCCGCCGGAGCGGTCTTCCTGCCAGCGGCCTACCCAGTCGGCATTGAGCGGCAGGCTGCTGTTGTCGATGGCGCCGCTGGCGCTGACCGTGACGTCGCGCCCACCGGTGATCAGGGCACCCTTGTTGGTCAGCGTGCCGCCGTTGATCTGCACGTCGCGCGCGGCGCTGATGACGGCGGCCGGCCCGGCGGCGGTGTCTTCGGTGGCGGCGCACTGGCTGTTGCCGTAGCTGCCGCCCGGGTTGCAGCCGCCCGCGTAGGCGGGGTTGCTGCTGCCGTAGCTCTTGTGCAGCTGGACCGGGTCCAGCGTCTTGTTGACCAGCGTGGGCGCGGTGATCGACACGTCGCCGTTCAGGGACTGGATGGCCCCGGCCTGGTTGGTGACACTGCTGCCGGCGGTGAGCTTGACGTCGCCTTGCGCGGCCAGCGTGCCGCTGAGGTTCTGGATATTGGCGGCGTCGATGGTCAGCGTCTGGCCCGCGGCGACCGTGCTGGGGGTCTGCTGCCACGCCAGCGTCTCCACACGCGGGTTGCTGTCGCCGGGGCAGGAGGCGGCGCCGGGCAGGCAGCCGGGCGTGGTGGTGACCTTGCTGTCGTACAGGCCCTGATTGGTGAAGGTGCCGGGCGTGGCGATGGCGATCTTGCCGGCGGCCGCCAGATCGCCGGTGTTGGTCAGGTCACCGGTACCGGTCAGGCCGAGGTTGCCGCCGGCGGCGATCTGGCCGGCCTTGCCAAGCTGGTAGCTGACGGTGGACTGGCTGGGCAGCGCCGGCTGGGCGCCGCTGCCGGTCTGGCCGAGCACGACCGGCGACCACGGTGGCGGGCCCGCACAGGTGTCGCAGTCGCTGATGACCGGCGGCACGCCGTAGACCAGCGGGCCGGGCATGGTCGGGGACACCACCTCGGTCGTCAGCGCGGCAAGCCGCGCCATGAAGGCGGACAAGTCGCCCTGGTTGACGGTATCCGTGACGCTGTTGACCAGCGTTGCCGAGCGGCCGTTGTCGAGGCTGCCGAGATTGAGCGTGACGTCCCTGCCGGCGGACACGACGCCACCCTTGTTCGACAGGGATGCGGCGGTAATGTCGAGATTGCCGCCGCTGATGATCTGTCCTGCCGCGCCGTCGGCCTGCCGTATCGTGGTGCGGTCCACCGTGGGCGCGGCGATGTCCCGCACGGTGGCCTTCTGGTATTCGGGCGGCATGGTGCCGCCCCACGCCGAGGTGGGAATGAAATGCCAGAGATAAACCTGCGCAAAACCATCCCCGCCCGTGGTGTTCTCCCTGCCCAGGACCAGCCGCACCGAGCCGTCCGGGTTGCGCACGACGTTGCCCAGCGTGACTTCGGCCGGCGTGCCGGGAATGTAGCCCGGGCAGCTGTCGCAGCTGCCGCCGGGCAGCCACGGCACATAGCTGCCGATGACCACGGCATCGAGCAGGCCCGGATTGCTGGCCTTGCTGGTGGCGCTGCCCGCATCCACCGGGCCGGCACGGTCGTTGATGACCGCGCCGGCCGCGATATGCAGGTTGCCGTTGGCGCCGAGCACGCTGCCCAGGTTGTTCACCGTGCCGCCGATGTCGATCTTGAGATCGCCATTGGCCTGCGTGGTGCCGCCGCGGTTGTCGTAGTTGCTGCCGGTGATGGCGATATTGCCGAGCGATTCCACGGTGCCGGCATTGGTGATGTCGCCGTTCAGCGCGAGGTCACCATTGGCGTGCACGGTGCCGGTGTTGCCGAGGCTGCCGGCCGACAGGGACAGGTTGCCGCCGCCGATGATCTGGCCGCTGTTGGCCAGCGTGCCGCCGGTGGCGAGCGACAGGTCGCCCGCCTTCTGGATGGTGCCGGTATTGGTGATGCCCTGGCTGGCGTTGAGCACGACCCTGCCGCCCGGCACGTTCCAGGTACCGGTGTTGTTGATGGCTAGCGCGGCCAGCGTCAGCGTGCCATTGGCATTGAGCGTGCCGTTGGCGGCGGCGGACGGGTCGAATACCTGGCTGGGGGTGTTGAGCGTGAGATTGTTGCCGGCCAGCAGTTGGCCGGCGGCGTTGTTGAAGCTGCCGTTGCCGCCCGTCACGCTGAATGTCAGGTCGCCGATGGCCGGGTTCTGGCCGCTCAGGTCGCCGGCGAACAGCGTGCCGCCCTGGTTGGCCGTGAGCGCGCCTGCCGTGACCGCCAGGTTTTGCGTGCCGGCGATCAGGCCCTGGGCGTTGTCCAGGCCTCCGGCAATGGTGGCGGTGACGTTCTGGCCGCCGATGGTGCCGCGGTTGACGAGGCTGTCGGCGGACAGGGTGAGCTGGTTGCCGGCAAGGGTGCCGGTATTGCTGAGCGCGCCGCCTTGCACGGTCAGTTGCTGCGTGGCGATGGTGGCGCCGCCGTTGGCGACCGCTTGCCCGGCGAGGCTGGCGTTGCCTGTCGTGGTGTCGCCCGTCAACGTAAGATTGCGCGTGGCGGCGGCGTCGAGCGTGCCGCTCACGGCGTTGACCTGCCCGGGCGCGGAGCCGATGGAGATGTCCTTGCCGCGCAGCGTGGCATTGCCCGCGACCCAGGTGAGCTGGCCCGCGTCGAGGGTCCGGCCGGCGTTGGCGGCCAGGTTGCCGCCCGCCAGCACGCGGCCGGCGAGGTGAATGTCCTGGCCCGCCGCCAGGCTGGCATTGCCGACGCTGCCGAGCGTGCCGTTCACGGTGGCGGAACCGGCCGTGGCCGTCAGGGCGACCGCGCCACCGCTGCCGAGGTTGCCGGAAACCACGGCATCGCGCCCGGCCGTGACGGTGACGTCCTTGTCGCTGGTGAGCGCGCCGTCGATGGCCACGCTGCCCGCGGCGGCGGTGATCGCGGTGTTGCCGGCGCTCTGCGCCTGGCCGCCCACGGTCACGTTCTGCGCGGCGGAGAGCGTGAGATCCTCATTGCTGCCGATCTGGCCGATGGTGGCGATGCTGCCGCTGCCGGCCACTACGGTGGCGGATTTTGCGGACAACACTTCGCCGCCAAGGTTGACGTCGGTGCCGGCGTTCACCGTGAGCGTGCCGGGCGACACGACATTGCCGGCTGTGGTGACGCTGCCGGTGACGCCGGTCAGCGCCACGTTGCCGCTGGTGCTGCCGGCCGCGCCGTTGATGGTCAGGTTGCGCTGGGTGGACAGGTTCAGGTCGCCGGCGGAGATCGCGTTGCCGTCGATGGTGGTGTCGCGCGCCGCGGCAAGCTGGATCTGGCCGGGCGAGGTGACGTCGCCGCGCAGCCGGATGTCGCCGCGGCCGTCGTTGCCGGCGGCCTGCACCGCCACCTGCGCGCCGCTGACCGCGCCGCCGATATCGACGCTGCCGCCCGCGGCCAGGGTCACGGCGTCCTGCGCCTTCGCGCCGCCGGCGCCGGTGATCGAGCCGCCGGCCGCCACCGACAAGGCGCGGCCGGATTCGAGCGTGCCGCCAAGCGTGGCGTCCGTGCCCGCCTTGACGCTGTAGCCAGCCTCGCCGAGGCCATTGCCCGAGGCGGCGGCCGCGCCGGCGGCGGTGAGCGCGGCCTGCTGCTTGGCGTAGGTGTTGCCCACCTTGAGATTGCCTGCCGAATCGAGCGTCAGGTTGCCGGACGATGCCGCCAGGCTGCCGTCGGCGCGCACGCCGAGCCCGGCGGCCGTGCTGACGATCTTGATCTGGCCGGCGTTCATGGCGCCGAAGGCGGCGGCATCGATGGCCAGGCCGCCGGTGGCGGAACTGTTGGCGGCCGCGTTGTTGGCGCCCGCGGCGGACGTGGCGAAGCCGCCCGCGTCAGGCGTGACCAGTTGCCGGCCCGCCACGAGGTTGATCTGGTTGCCGGCGTGCAGGGCCGCGTCGATGCCGATCGACTCCGCGATCAGGCTGATGTTGCCGACCGTGCCCTCGATGCCGGACGCATTGGCGTTGCCCGGCGCCGGGCTGGCGATCTGCACGCGCCCGCCCTGCACCAGGAAACCGGCCGCGGCCGCCGTGTCGAAGCTGGTCGGCGCGCCGCCGGCCGTGAGGAACTGAGGCGTGCCGGTGGTCAGCGTGACCTGCGTGGTGTTGGTGAACCCGGCGCCGCTGGTGTAGACGCCGCCCGGCGCGGCGATCACCAGCCCGGCCGGCGCGCCGAACACTTCCACGGTGCCGTTGATCTGCGCCGGCAACTGGCTGGTCACCTGGTTGATGATGAGGCTGGCCGGACCCGACGCGGCGAGGTTGGCGTTGGCGCCGACCTGCCCGCCCAGGAAGCTGCCGCCGCCGGTGGCGCTGTTGTTCAGGATCAGGCCGACCGGGTCGACCACGAAGGCGCGGTACTGGTTCAGCGAAATGCCCTGCGCATTGGGCGTGGTGATGCCCACCACGGGCACGCCGCCCTGCGGTGCGCCGGGGCCGGTGGTGCTGGTGATGGTCGGGGTGAAGCGTACCGGAGCGCTGGGGTCCGTGATCGGCGCGGCGTAGGCCTGCGCCGGGCCGAAGCGCAGCGTCACCGGCAAGTGGGCGACCGCCCAGCGCAGCAAGCTCTGCCGCACCGCGCCCGCATGCACCGCCGGCGCTTGCAGTTCCACCGCGCCCGCGGCCAGCACGCCGGCGGCCTGCCGCGCCTGCTGCAAGGTGACCTGCATGGGGCCGACCCACAAGGCCGCGGCGACCAGCCCCGCCACCGCGCGCGCCAGCACGCTGCGGCGCCCGCGTTCGGCAAGCGACGGCGCGCCCGCGTCGGCGGCGCCGGTGGCGGCGAGCGGCGGCATGGGCTGCTGCGTGTCGGTGGATGGCGTGGCCGGTCGGTCGTGGTGCATGGTCGGTTCTGGCTGTCTTCTTGTTCGTTCTGCTTGCTGGTCCCGCGCGCCGCCTGCGCTGGGGCGGCGCCGGATCGCCTTACTGGGTGATCTTTGCCTTGGTCAGCAACTGCGTGACCAGCGCGGTGGTGGCGCGCTCGAGCGCCTGCGCCTGCAGGGCCTGCTGGATGCCGGGCTTGACGGCCTCGTAGGCCGGGACCTGGGTCGGCCGCGCTTCATCGACCTTGACCAGGAAGCGGTGGTTGTTCCAGGCAATGGGCGCGGCGCTGACGGCCCCGGCGGGCAGCGCCGCAATGGCCTGGGCCAGCGGCAGCGGCAGGCTTTGGGTCTGCCCCTCCTGCGCCGGCACCTTGAAGCTGATCCATTCCATGGCGCCGCCGCTGGCCCGGGACGGCGCCAGGCTGACCGCCTGCGCGACCTTGCCGAAGTCCTCGCCGCCCTTGATGCGGGCCAGCGCGCTGCCGGCGGCCGCGTCGTCGGCGACTTCGATCACGCGCGCCTTGTATTCCTTCTCGCCCAGGCTGGCGACGATGGCGTCGTAGCGCTGCCTGACCTGCTCGTCGGTGACGGGCGCGGGCTTGATGTGGTCCTTGAGCCAGGCCTGGGTGAGGATGTTGTTGCGCGCCTCGCGCAGCGCGGCCTGGACTTCGGGGCGCGTCTCCAGCGTCTTGTCCTTGGCCGCTTCCTGGCGGAACAGCTCGCGCGCGATGAGCTGCTGCTTGATGGCTTCGCGCGCCTGCGGCGCGTCGGCGATGCGCATCTGCTGCATGGCCTGCGTGACCTGTTCGTCGGTCACGGCGACGCCGTTGACGGTGGCGGCCTGCGCGGCCTGCAGGCCGCAGGCCAGCGCGGTGGCGGCAACGAGGCGAGTGAGACGAGTGAGGCGAGTGAGGCGAACGAGGCGGATCTGTGCTTGCATGACGGGTCCTTGGGATAGCCGATAAAGCGTGGGTTCAGTAAGTCCAGTTCAGGGTGGCGAGCACCAGCGCGCTCTTCGCGCCCAGGTAGGCGGGCTGCGCCAGCGGCATGCCGAGCATCAGCTCGCCGGTGAAGACCTGCCTGGCCCACTGGGCGGAAAGGCGCAGCCCCAGGCCGGTACCGGCAACGGACTGCCAGTCGCGCGTGGCCACATAGGCGGCCTGGCCGCCGTCCAGAAACACATAGGGCTCCATGCGCACGCCGGCCAGCGCCGGGGCGTTGGCCCAGGCCAGCTCGTTGCGCAGGTAGGCGCCGCGGTCGCCCGCGATCACGCCTTCGCGGAAGCCGCGCACGGTGCTCATGCCGCCCGCGTAGATCTGCTCGGAGCCGAACAGCGCCACGTTGGCCCACTGGCCGGCGAGTTGCGCGCGCCACGCCAGTTGCGCGCCGCCGGGCAGGCGCGGCAGCGGCAATTGCAGCGTGGCGCTGGCGTCCAGCTTGGTGAACTGCGCGTGGGCTTCGTCGGCGCGGATGTCCGACGGATCGCGGGTGGCGTTCAGGGAGGTCAGGCCGCGCGAGATGCCGGCCTCCGCGGTGGCGTATCCGGGTTGCCCGTTGGCGGCGAAGCGGCGCAGCCCGCTCCAGGCCGCGCGCAGCACGGTCAGGCGCTGGGGGTCGAGCTGCAGGTTGTTGATCTCGCGCTCGCTCTTGCGGTAAGTGAGCGTCAGGTCCAGCGCCTGGCGGCCGCCCTTGTCGCGGGTGATCACGCGGTTCCAGCCCAGCGTGTGGCCAAGGCTGCGGCCGTAGAGCAGCACCGTGTCAGCGATGGCGCTGTGGTACTCCGAGAGCGAGCCGGTATAGCTGAACGTGTTGTAGCCGAACGGCACGGCCGCCGACAGCACGGCGGCATTGGTGTCCACCGTGCCGATGTAGCTGGCGGAAACGGATTCCTGGAAGCCCAGCGCGTTGTCCGCGTCGATGCCCAGCCGGGTACGCGCGATGCCGGTGCTGCGGCTGCCGTAGTTGTCCACCCCCGCGTTGAAGCGGAAGCGGTCGCCGGTCTGGTTCGTCAGCGCCACCACCGAGCTGCCGGGGGTCTGGCCGGGCAGGATCTGCAGCTCGGCCTGGTTGCGGCGCAGGCGGTTGATCTGGTCCACGCCCTGCTCCAGGTCGGGCAGGCGCAGGGTGTCGTCCGGCGCCGGGAACTGCCACGCGGTGCCGGCGTCGGTCAGCAGGCCGCCGCCGACGGTGTCGAACAGCCCGCCGCCGCCCGGGCGGATGACGCGGCCGTTGAGCTGGAACGACTCCACCGTGCCGGTCACGACGGTGACGACGAGCACGCCGCTGGCCAGGTTCTGCTCGCCCAGGTAAGCGCGGGTGGTGATGTAGCCCCGGGCCACGAAGGCTTCGGTGAAGCGGCGCAGCAGCAGGTTGATGCGGTTGGTGCCGAGCGCGCGGCCCAGGAACGGCGCGGTGATGGCATCGACCTCGGCATCGGACAGCACGGTGTTGCCGCGCACCTGGATGCGCCGGATCTCGAAGGTGGCGGAGGTTTCCGGCACGGCCTCGACCGGCGCGTCCGGCGCCAGCCCGGGGGCGGCCTGGATCTGCGCCGGCGGCTGGGTGGCCTCGCGCTCAAGCTCGCGCTGGCGCTGCTCGCGCAGCAGGCGTTGCGCCGGGTCTTCCTGCACCGCCGGCGCGGACGGCACGGCAAGCGGCGGCACCTGCGCCATTGCCGGCGTCATCGCCAGCGCGGCGGCCAGTGCCGCCACGGCATGGAATCCGTCGAAGTCGCGCATTCTCACGTCCGTCATTTCCAGAACCACGACGTGAGGCCCAGCCGGTTGTCGATGGACACCGGATCGCGCTGGCGCGGCCGGACCGTGGCCGCGTTGCCGGCGATGGTCACGTCGCCGTCGAAGCTGCCGCCATTGGTCACGGTGTCGCCGCTGACATGGGTGCGGCCCGCCGCCATCCAGCTGCCGCCCACGTCCATCGCGTACAGCCGCGCCCAGGTATCGCCGAAGAAGGCCTTGAAGCCGCGGTCGCGCGCGATGGCGCTGTAGCCGGTGATGCCTGTGGCGTAGGTCACTGGCGCGTCGACGCGCAGGTCGCCCAGCGCCAGCACCCGGCCCCCGACGTTGGATGCCACTCTGCCCGCCTGGATGTCGATGTTGCCGCCGGCGGACAGCAGGCCGCCGGTCACGGTGGTGGTGGACGATGCCGAGGTGCGGCACACGATCAGGCACGAGCGCGCGTAGTGCGCGCTGCCGGTGGCAACGCCCTGCGTGCTGAAGGTATCGGCGGCCCGCACGGTGATGTCGCCGTTGTTGGCGTAGATCTCGCCGCCCTGGTTGATCACGTTGCGGCCGGTCAGCGTGGTGCCCTTGTCCGACAGCAGGTAGGCGATCTGCCCGGGCCGGTCGGCCTGGCCGTAGTCCACGTCGAAGCTGGCCGTGCTCTTGGTCAGGAACAGCCAGCGCTTGCCGGAGGCGGTGCGCAAGTCGGGCTGCTCGCCGTTGGCGCCGGCCTGCTTGGTGATCTGGTTGAGCAGGTCGCCACCGGCGCGCACGTCGAGATAGCCGTTGGACAGCATGCGGCCGTGCAGGTTGACGATATCCCCGCCGGCCTGCACCGAGACGTCGTCGCCGGCGCCGAACAGGATGCCCAGCCATTGCGGCGTGGCGGTGTTGAGGATGTTGCCGCCGGCCCGCAGCGTGACGGCACCCGCCGACTGCGCGTCGTCGGCGTTCCTCGCCTGCCCCTGGATCAGGCCGCCACTGTTGGCGATGTCGCCGTCGGCCCGCACCAGCACGCCGCCGCCGGTGGCGACCACGCTCGATTGCCGGGCGTCCGAGCCGATGGACACCGCGCCCGCGCGCAGGTGGACATCGCCGGCGGCCAGCAGGGTGCTGTCCTGCTGGGCATAGCCGCCCGCGACCGTGACCGCGATGGCGCCGCCGGAGGAGCGCACGTCGGCATCCTGCAGCGCCAGCGACTGCGCCTGGATCGCCGTGCCGGCCGTGCCGTCGATGTCCGTGCCGGCGAGCGCGGCATTTGCGGCCTCGATGGAAACGGCGCCGCTCTTCGAGAGCAGGGCGCTGCGGCCAGCGCCCTGTGCAGTCTGCAGGCCGGTCGCGGCGACGACGATATTCCCTTCGGCGGTAGCTTGCGTGCCGCGCCACAGCACGCCGGGGCCGGCATCGAACACGCCGATGCCGCCGCTGGCCGCCAGCGTGGTGTCCGCCAGCGCGACGGGCTGCGCATGCACCTGCCCGGACGACCCGATCACGAGGTCGCCCGTGGCGCGGGTGCCCGCGCTCAAGGCGGCGTGCGCGAGGTCGACCCGGTCGGATGCTACCTGCAGGTGCCGCCCCGCCGCGATGCTGCCGCCGCCGACGAGGCCGCCGCTGCCGATCAGAACGTCCCGCGCGGCCTCGATCCGGCCCGACGCCAATTGCAGGTCGCCGGTGCCGGAGACGACGAAATCGCCGGCCGTGGCATACGCGGCGCCGGCATGCCGCACGCCCGCGCCCTGGTCCGTCACCATCAGTTCGATGCGCCCGGCGCTCAGGCTGCCCGCCGCGGTGATGTCTACGGCAAGCCCCTGCCCCGGGTTGGCCGCCGGCGCCGAATACTTGACCCACTCGCTGGCGTTGTCGGTGGGGGAAATGCTGGAATCGATCTCCGCGCCGCTGGTCCCGGCCACCGCGCGGATATGCGCGTTGGCGTTGTCGAAGCGGTTCTCGACCTTGCCCGCGATGCGTATCTGCTTGGCCACCAGCTCGAGATTGAGCAGTTCCCCGGACAGGCCGCCGGGGCCGATGTCGATCATGCCCGCCGTGGTTGCCAGCTTGACGTTGCGCTGGAGTTCGCCATCCGGCCTGATGAAATCATTGAACGAGACCTGGCCCGTGGTCAGCGCGAGGTTCCCGACGTTCCGCACGGAAGCGCCGTTCACGCTGATGCCGTTGGGATTGGCGACGATGACGTGGGCGCGAGGGCCGAGCACGCCGAGCGGCCCTTCGAGGAGCGATGGATTCGTGCTGGTGACCTGATTGACGATGACGCGGGCAAGCGCGCTGGTGTTGTCGAGATCGACGCCCGCCCTGGGCACGTTGAAGTCGCGGTACGTATTGGTGGAAACGCCACCCACGGCCTGCGCCACGCCCACCCTGATGCGGCCGTCGGCCCCCGTGGTGACGGTGGTGACGGAGCCGCCGTCGGGCGTCACGCCGGCGGCCAGGCTCCAGCCGGCCGCCAGCAGGCCGCTGGCCACGGCGATCGCCCGCGGCACGCCCGCGGCGGCCGCGGCGGCAGCCGCGAAAATCCTTGCACTCGTCCTGAAATTTGCTGCCTGCACCGCTTGCACTCCGCTAAACCCTATGCGCAAACGGTCCCGGTCGGTCCGGGCGAAATGAAGGCTTCAACGTTGTTGTCCGCCAGCGTTTCCTCGCGTCTGCAGCGCCAGAATCGGGGCGCGGCGCGATGGCGCCGGCACCCGGTGGATCGGCGATCGCGCATTGGCGGCATGTCTTCGGAAATCGTCAGAATTTCCGAAACTGCCATTTATGCGACTTGTCGCCGTTGACCCTGAATTACGGCACCGCAGCGGGAAACTATCACCCCCCCAAAGTCTGGTTTGTATTGTGGAATTTTCTGAATCAGGCGGACGGCGCGCGCGGCGGCGGCCGATACCCGACTTGCGGGCATCGGCCCGGCGCGCGGCACCCCTCACCCGGTCGCCTCACCCGATCACCTCGCCCGCCAGCTCGCTTTCCAGCCAGGCACGGAATTGCCGCACGCCGGGCCGCTGCGCGCTGGAGGCGACGATCTGGTAGGTCAGCCCGTCGGCGGCGTGCTCGGGCAGCACCACCTGGAGCTGGCCGCTCTTGAGCATGGGCAGCACCATGGGCGTGCGCCCGATGGCGATGCCGGCCTGCTGGACGGCGGCGTTGAGCACGTGGGCGTATTGCGAAAAATACAGGCAGGCTTGCTTGGGCGAGCGCATCAGGCCCAGGCGCTGGTACCACTGCGTCCACGACATCCAGGCAAAGCGGGCGCCGGGGTCGTGGAAGACCAGCAGGGGCGCGTCGAGGATGTGGCGCGGCTCGGCGATGCGCGCGGCGATGGCGGGCGCGGCCACCAGCATCAGGCGCTCCTGCAGCAGCGGGCGGGCGTCGCCCGCGGCCGGCGCCTGCGGGTTGAGGCGGATGGCGAGGTCGATGCCTTCGCGCTCGAGGTTGAGCATGGCTTCGGAGGCGTCGATGCGCACGTCGATGCCGGGCTCGGCGGCCTGGAAGCGGGCCAGCTTGGGCACCAGCCAGAGCGCGGCGAACGATGGCGTGGTGGTGACGCTGATGGAGACGCGGTCGACGGCCAGCAGGCGGTCGATGGCGGCGCCGAGCTGGCCGATGGCGGCGCGCGCGGCTTCGTAGAGCTGGCGGCCTTCGGGGGTGAGGCTCAGGCCTTTGCCGCTGCGCCGGAACAGCGCGGCGCCGAGCACGTCTTCGAGGCTCTTGACCTGTTTGCTGACGGCGGACTGGGTGATGCAGAGTTCCTCGGCCGCGGCGGTGAAGCTGAGATGGCGCGCGGCGGATTCGAAGCCGCGCAGGGCTTCGAGCGACATGGCGCGCAGTGCGTTGGTGGAGGCTCGGCTCAGGATCGACATGACGCCCAGGCATACCGCTGATGAAAATCCTTCCGGCCGCGCAGGCCGGAACCCGGCAAGAATGCAGTGAACGCGCCGGACGTTGCCCGAGGTCCGGAACGCCTTGCCCGGAGACCATCATGCCGATGACAAACCCGACAGAGCACCCCGCCGCGCAGGGCGTCTGGCTGCTCGGCCCGGCCGCGCTGCGGATCCCGCTTGGCTGTGGATCTTACCTGATCTGCACGCAGGGCACGGTATGGCTCACGGAGCAATCCGCGGCGCTGGACGCGGCCGGCCGCGACACCGTGCTGGCGTGCGGCGAGCGCTTCGTCGCCAGCCGGGCGGCGGTGGTGTTCGTCTCCGGATTCCGCGGGCAGCCGGCGCGCATCGCCTTCGGCGACCCCACCTGACGACAACGGATACCACGGAGAACGACCATGACCGATGCCACTCCCCGGCACGACACGCACGCCCATGGCAGCAACGGCAGCAACGGCAGCAACCATCCCGGCGACGACAGCGGCGGCGACCTCGTGCGATACGAGCCGCTGGGCGCGCACGCGCTGCTGGTGCTGAACCGCCCGGCCAAGCTGAATGCCCTGAGCTATGCGCTGGTCGACGCCTTGACGGCAAGGCTCGACGCCATCGAGGCGGACCCGGCCGTGCGCTGCGTGATCCTGACCGGCAGCGGCGCGCGCGCCTTCAGCGCGGGCGCGGACATCGCCGATTTCGGGCCGGACGTCGCGGTTTCGCCGGAGCAGGCGCTGCGCCGTTTCCTGCAGCGCGGGCAGGCCATGACGCGCCGGCTCGAAGCATTCCCGAAGCCGGTGATCGCGGCGGTCAACGGGCTGGCCTTCGGCGGCGGCTGCGAGATCCTGGAGGCATGCAGCCTGGCCATCGCGGCGGCCCACGCCACCTTCGCCAAGCCGGAGATCAGGCTGGGCATTCCGCCCACCTTCGGCGGCACGCAGCGGCTGCCGCGCCACGTGGGGCGCAAGCGCGCCAACGAGATGATCCTCACCGGCGAGGCCATCGACGCGGCCGCGGCGCTGCGCCTGGGCCTGGTCAACGAGGTGGTGGAAGCGGCCGAGCTGATCCCGGCCTGCGTGCGGCTGGCCGACCGCATCGCCCGCCATTCCGCGGTGGCGGTGACGGCCTGCCTGCGCGCGGTCACGCGCGGCATCAACCTGCCGATCGACGAGGGGCTGGCGGTGGAGGCGATGCAGTTCATGGTGGCCGCCGCCTCGCACGACGCGCGCGAGGGCACCCGCGCGTTCGTGGAGAAACGCCCGGCCGTGTTCCGCCACGCCTAGGCCGGCACGGGGGAGTGGCGCCGTGGGACTGGCGCCGGGGGCTTGCAAGGCATATATTGACCTCCACACGCGTGAGCCGCACAAGCGGCCGCCCGCCGGCTTGCCGCCGGCAGGCGCCGCATACGCCGCACGACGTGCCCATGGAGACTGGCGATGCAAGCGCAAATGGCGGGGACGGCGGTGCCCGGGTCCTCGAAACTCGCCGCGGTACTGCGTGTGACGAGCGGCAACTTCCTCGAGCAGTTCGATTTCTTCCTGTTCGGCTTCTACGCCACCTATATCTCCCAGGCGTTCTTTCCGGCCGACAGCGAGTTCGCCTCGCTGATGCTGACCTTCGCCGTGTTCGGCGCGGGCTTCCTGATGCGCCCGCTCGGCGCCATCATGCTGGGCGCGTACATCGACAAGGTGGGCCGGCGCAAGGGCCTGATCGTGACGCTGACGCTGATGGCCAGCGGCACCATCCTGATCGCGCTGGTGCCGAGCTACGCCTCCATCGGCGTGCTGGCTCCGCTGCTGGTGCTCACGGGCCGCCTGCTGCAGGGATTCTCGGCCGGCGCGGAGCTGGGCGGCGTGTCGGTCTATCTCGCCGAGATGGCCACGCCGGGCCACAAGGGCTTCTATACCGCGTGGCAGTCGGCCAGCCAGCAGATTTCCATCGTGGTGGCCGCCGCGCTGGGGTTCGGGCTGAACCAGTGGCTGGCGCCCGATGCGCTGCATAGCTGGGGCTGGCGCATTCCGTTCCTGATCGGCTGCCTGATCGTGCCGTTCCTGTTCGTGCTGCGCCGCTCGCTGCAGGAAACGGAAGCCTTCAGCGCGCGCCGCGTCCGCCCGAGCACGCGCGAGGTGCTGGACTCCATGCTGCGCAACTGGCGCACCGTGCTGGCCGGCACCATGCTGGTGGCCATGACCACCACCACCTTCTACCTGATCACCGTCTACACCCCCACCTTCGGCAAGACCGTGCTCAAGCTAAGCACGGCCGACAGCCTGGCGGTGACGCTGTGCGTGGGCCTCTCGAACTTCATCTGGCTGCCCATCGGCGGCGCGCTGTCGGACCGCATCGGCCGCCGGCCCATCCTGCTGGCGATCTCGCTGATCGCGCTGGTGACCGCCTACCCCGCGCTGTCCTGGCTGGCCGGCGCGCCGAGCTTCGAGCGCATGCTGCTGGTGCTGCTGTGGCTGTCCTTCCTGTTCGGCATGTACAACGGCGCCATGGTGGTGGCGCTGACCGAGGTGATGCCGGTGGAGGTGCGGGTGGCGGGCTTCTCGCTGGCGTACAGCCTGGCTACCGCCATCTTCGGGGGCTTTACGCCGGCCATCTCCACGTATCTGATCGAAGTGTCCAAGGACAAGGCGGCGCCGGGCTACTGGATGGCGTTTGCCGCGGCGTGCGGGCTGGCCGCCACCCTCATCCTGTACCGCAAGAACCGCGTCCAGGCGACCGTCTAGGCCGGCGCCGCGCACCGGCCCGGCATGGCCGGGCCGGATTCGTCGCGTCCCCGGCGACGATCGCTGCCGCCGCGCCGTCGCTTGTGCGGCGCACAAAACCCGTGCGCAAGGCTCACTTCCAAAAAGCCAAATTGTCGAACCCGCCGTCAGGCGCGACACTCTGTCCCCAGGCGGCTGGCGCCCGTGGGCGCCCCGGACCACGCTTTCCTCAACGCTCCCCGGCCCGGCCGGGAAGTTTGCTGCGCCCCCGATGACAAGTACCGAATTCGTTCCCCTTCCCGCCCTGGTCGACGCGCAGGCGGCCTTGCGCCCCCGCCATCCGGCCCTGGTGCTGGACGGGCACAGCATCGATTACGCCGGGCTGAACCGCCTGGCCGACCGCGTCGCCGCGGCCTTGCAGCGCGACGGCGTGCCCGCGCAGGGCACCGTCGCCATCTGCGCGGCCACGTCGATCGGCTACGTGGCCGCCTTCCTCGGCAGCCTGCGCGCGGGCGTGGCGGTGGCGCCGCTGTCGCCGGCGCTGAACCCGGACACCCTGCGCATGATGCTGCGCGACGCGGGCGCGCATCGCGTGTTCGTCGACGCCACCACGCACGAAGCCCTGCGCGGCGGCGCGCAGGCCGGGCCGGACGTGCCCTGCATCGCGCTCGACGACAGCCCGGCCGGCCTGCCGTTCAGCCAGTGGCTCGCGCCCGGCGATGCGCGGCCCGCGCCGGCGGCGATCCGCCCGGACTGGGCTTTCAACCTGATCTATTCGTCGGGCACCACGGGCGTGCCCAAGGGCATCGTCCAGCCGTTCGGCATGCGCGCCTCGCACGTGCAGCGCGCCGCGCAGGGCGGCTACGGCCCGGACAGCGTGGCGCTGCTGGCGACGCCGCTGTACTCCAACACCACGCTGGTCAGCCTGCTGCCCACGCTGGCGCTGGGCGGCACCGTGGTGCTGATGGGCAAGTTCGATGCCGGCCGCTACCTGGCGCTGGCGGCGCGACACCGCGCCACCCACACCATCCTGGTGCCGGTGCAGTACCAGCGCATCCTCGCGCACGCGGACTTCGCCGGCACCGACCTGTCCGCGTTCCGCCACAAGTTCTGCACCAGCGCGCCGTTCCCGGCGGCGCTCAAGGCCGAGGCGCTGCAACGCTGGCCGGGCACACTGACCGAGTACTACGGCATGACCGAAGGCGGCGGGCGCTGCGAGCTGCGCGCGCACGAGCACCCGCACAAGCTGCATACCGTGGGGCGCCCGACGGCGGACACCGACATGCGCCTGCTCGGCGAGGACGGCCGCGAGCTGCCGCCCGACGCGCCGCCCGGCACCCCGGGCGAGATCGTGGGGCATTCGTCCGGCATGATGTCCGGCTACCACAACCAGCCCGCCAGGACCGCCGAGGCCGAGTGGTTCGATGCCGCCGGCAAGCGCTTCATCCGCACCGGCGACGTCGGCTATTTCGATGCCGACGGCTTCCTGGTGCTGATGGACCGCAAGAAGGACATGGTCATCTCGGGCGGCTTCAATCTCTATCCCAGCGACATCGAGGCCGTGCTGATGACGCACGCAGACGTCGCCGACGCGGCCGTGGTGGGCGTGCCCTCGGAGCGCTGGGGCGAGACGCCGGTGGCCTTCGTGGTGCCGCGCGCCGGCGCCGCGGCCAGCGCCGCGGCGCTACTGGACTGGGCCAACGGCCGGCTGGAGAAAATGCAGCGCCTGGCCGCGCTGGAGCTGACCGGCGAGCTGCCGCGCAACGCCATCGGCAAGGTGCTCAAGCGCGAGCTGCGCGAGCGCTTCGGGCGCGCGCCGTGAGACCGCGTCACAATCCAGGGCGAGGCAGGAACAGGCCGGCCGGATAGCCGGCCGGCCGCCCACGGATTCCATCCATTCCATCCATTCCATCACCCGTACCCGGAAACAACCAGGGAGACCCATGAGCATCAACGGCAAGGCATACATCGTCGGGGCCTACGAGCACCCGACGCGCAAGGCTCCGGACAAGAGCGTGGCGCAACTGCACGCGGAATGCGCGCGCGGCGCGCTGGAGGACGCCGGACTGACCCTGCAGGACGTCGACGGCTACTTCTGCGCGGGCGACGCGCCCGGCCTCGGCATGATCAACATGGTGGACTACCTTGGCCTCAAGGTGCGCCACGTGGACTCCACCGACACCGGCGGCTCGGCCTACATCGCCCACGTCTCGCACGCCGCGCAGGCTATCGCCGCCGGCAAGTGCAACGTGGCGCTGATCACGCTGGCGGGCCGCCCGCGCTCGGAAGGATCGAGCGGCACGCAGGCGCGCAACTGGGGCGCCAACCTGCCCGACCAGCCGTTCGAGGCGCCCTACAACGCCGTCACGGTGAACCTGTACGCGATGGTGGCCATGCGCCACATGTTCCAGTACGGCACCACCAGCGAGCAGCTCGCCTGGATCAAGGTGGCGGCCTCGCACCATGCCCAGCACAATCCCCACGCCATGCTGCGCGAAGTCGTGACCGTGGACGACGTGCTGAACTCCCCCATGATCTCCGACCCGCTGCACAAGCTCGACTGCTGCGTGGTCAGCGACGGCGGCGGCGCGCTGATCGTGGCGCGCCCGGAAATCGCGGCCCGGCTCAAGCGGCCCAAGGTCAAGATCATCGGCGCCGGCGAAGCGGTCAAGGGCCAGCTCGGCGGCGAAGTGGACCTGAGCTGGTCGGGCGCGGCCATCTCGGGCCCGATCGCCTTCGAGGAAGCGCGCATCCGTCCGTCCGACATCAAGTACGCCTCGATCTACGACAGCTTCACCATCACGGTGCTGATGCAGCTCGAAGACCTGGGCTTCTGCAAGAAGGGCGAAGGCGGCCGGTTCGTGGCCGACGGCAATCTGATCTCGGGCGTCGGCAAGCTGCCCTTCAACACCGACGGCGGCGGCCTGTGCAACAACCACCCGGCCAACCGCGGCGGCATCACCAAGGTGATCGAAGCCGTGCGCCAACTGCGCGGCGAGGCGCATCCCGCCGTGCAGGTCAAGAACTGCGACCTGGCCCTGGCCCAGGGCACGGGCGGCTATCTCGGCTCGCGCCACGGCAGCGCCACTGTGATTCTGGAACGGGAGTAACAACGATGAGCACACCCTACACGGCCACGCCGCTCAAGTCGCCGCAGGTGGCGCCCGACAACACCGCGTTCTGGGAAGCCGCGCGCGAAGGCCGCCTGCTGGTCCGGCACTGCAAGTCCTGCGGCAAGCCGCACTGGTACCCGCGCACGCTGTGCCCGTTCTGCATGGGCGACACGGAATGGAAGCAGGCCTCCGGGCGCGGCACCATCTATTCGTTCAGCGTCACGCGCCGCGCCGGCCCCACGCCGTTCTGCATCGCTTACGTGACGCTGGAAGAAGGCGTGACCATGATGACCCACATCGTGGATTGCGACCTCGACACGGTGCGCATCGGGCAGAAAGTGAAGCTCACCTTCACGCCGACCGAGGACGGGCCGCCGGTGCCGACCTTCGCGCCCGCGGACGCGGGCTGACCGCGCCGGGCGAGGGAACGCGGCGCTTTTGGGGCTCCCCTCACGGGGAGAGGGTTGGGGAGAGGGGCGGTTCGGCCAGGAGCCACATCGAGCGAAGCCAGTGGTGTTGTCCGGCATCGCGGCAAGAAGCGAAGCCGATGGCTTCCCGCACCTCAGCCGACGAGGTTGCGCAACGCCTCCCCCGCCCGCCAGCGCCGCAGGTTGTCCATGAAGATTCCCGCCACGCGCGCGGCATTGCCATCCGAGAAACCCGCGCTGTGCGGCGTGGCGATGACGTTGGGCAGGGTCCACAGTGGCGAGTCCGCGGGCAGCGGCTCGTGCGCGAACACGTCCAGGTAGGCGCCGGCAAGGTGGCCGGACCGCAGCGCCGCGATCAGCGCGGCCTCGTCCACCACTTCGCCGCGCGCCACGTTGACCAGCCGCGCGCCGGCCGGCAGCAGGGCCAGCGCGGCGGCGTCCACCAGCCCCTGTGTCTGCGGCGTGAGCGGGCAGGCCAGCAACAGCCAGTCGGTGCGCGGCAGCACGGCGCGCACGCCGTCGAATGCCACCGTCTCATAGTCCGGCCCGGCCGACGCGGCGCTCTGCCGCACCACCACCACGTGCATGCCCAGCGTGTGCAGCAGCTTGCCCAGCAGTTGCCCGATCGGACCCCAGCCGACGATGGTCGCGGTCTGCCCGGCGATGTCGCGCGGCAGGCCGGAGCCGATCAGCGGCGCCCAGCGGCGCTCGCCCTGGGCCGCCAGCATCTGCGGGAAATGCCGCGCCAGCGCCAGCAGCCCGGCCAGCGCGGTCTGCGCCACCACGCCGGCGTTGGCGCCGGACGAGGTGGTCACCTGCACGCCGCGCGCGCGCAACTCGCCGAACACGGCGCGGTCGGCGCCGGCCGAATGGGTATGCGTCCAGCGCAGCGAGGGGCTGGCCAGCATGGCGTCATAGAAGCGCCGTGTGGCGGGCAGGATCTCGTGCTTGGTGGACAGCCCGGTGACATCGCGCGAGACGAAGGCGATGTCGGCGTCGAGCCCGCTGTCCGGCCCGCCATGCGGGCCGTCGCCGGGCGGCAGCACCGCCGGCACGAAGTGCCCGCCGAGCGCGGCGCCGATGTCCGCGCCGTATTGCCGCAGGGCCTGTTCCGACATCAGGATGCGCGGGCCAGGCCCGCCGGATGGATGGTTCATTGCAGCGTGTATTGCGATCTGTACGGGGTTAGTCGATGGAAGCGCCGGAGTCGTGCACCACGACCTTCCACTTGGCGTATTCCTTGTGGGTGAATTGCCCGAACTGCTCCGGCGAGCCCCCCACCGGGTCCGCCCCTTCGCGCACCATCTGCGCCTGCAGCGACGGCAACGCCTCGTTGACCGCCTGGTTCAGCTTGTCGACGACGGCCTTGGGCGTGCCCTTGGGCGCGAACACGCCGAACCACGAGCCCGCCTCGAAACCGGGAAAACCCTTCTCCGCCACCGTGGGCACGTCGGGCAGCGACTTCGAGCGGTGCGCGCTGCTCACCGCCAGCGCCCGCAGCTTGCCCGCCTTGATATGGGCAATGACCGAGGGAATGGTGGCAAACATGAACTGTACCCTGCCCGAGAGCAGGTCGTTGAGCGCGTCGGCGCCCTTGTACGGGATGTGCGTGGCCTCGGTGCCGACGCGCTGCGTCAGCATGAAGCTCGACAACTGCGACGAGGTGCCCACCCCGGTGGAGCTGTAGTTGAGCTTGCCCGGGTTGGCCTTGGCATAGGCGACGAACTCCTCGAAGCTCCTGGCCGGCAGCGAAGGATGCACCACCAGCACGTTGGGCACGTCGGCGATCTGCACCACCGGCACGAGATCGGCCAGCGGATCGTAGTTGAGCTTCTTGTAGAGCGTCTGGTTGATGGAAATGGGCCCGACCGAATCGACCAGCAGCGTATAGCCGTCGCCGGGCGAGCGCACCACGGCCTCGGTGCCGATATTGCCGCCGGCGCCGGGCCGGTTGTCCACCACGAAGGATTGCCTGAAGCGCTGGGCCAGCGCCTGCGCCACGCTGCGCGCCAGGATGTCGGTGGTGCCGCCGGCGGTAAATGCCACCACCACGCGCACCGGCTTGGCGGGATAGTCGTCGCCGGCGGCGTGGACGTTCGCGGCGGCGGCGCAGGCCAGCCCGCATGCGAGGGCGGCCAGCGCCCGGCGTGGCATGCGCAGGGCGGCGAAGGCGGGAAACGAGGCGAAGGCGGGGGCGGACTGCGGCATGACGGTCTCCTTGGGACGAGCGGCGCCGGCACGCGCCCGCGTCCGCCGTTCCCTGTCTGTTTTATGTTCTCGGGTGGTCCGCTCCGGCGAGCCGGAGCGCGGCGGGGCTTGCCCGCGCCCCGCGGGCGCGGCGCTCAGTCGCGGAAGCTCGGGTCCAGGCGGTCGAGCTTGCGCAGCAGCGCGGGCCACTCCATCACGCCGTAGGGCCTGCGGGTGCCGGGCTGGTAGTTGTTCCAGGTTTCCTGCAGCACGTCGGCGCCCACTTCGCGCAGCGGCGTGTTGCACGACATCGCGCCGATCTGCGCGCGGCAGGCCAGTTCCAGGCGGTGCATCCAGTTGAAGGCCTCGCCCACGGTGTTGCCCACGGTGAGCGCGCCGTGGTTGCGCAGGATCAGCGCTTCGCCGGTGCCCAGGTCTTCGATCAGCGAGGCCTGCTCGGCGGTGTCGAGCACGACGCCCTGGTAGTCGTGGTAGCCGATCTTGAGAAAGCGCATGGCGGTCTGCGTGAGCGGCAGCAGCCCGCAGTCGAGCGACGACACCGCCATCGAGGCCCAGCTGTGGGTGTGGATCACGCAGGCCACTTCGGGGCGCGCCTCGTGCACGGCGCTGTGGATCACGTAGCCGGCCTTGTTGATGCCGTAGTTCAGCGGGCCGAAGTCCGGCTTGGCGAGGATGGTGCCGGCATGATCCACCTTGATCAGGCTGGAGGCCGTGATTTCCTCGTACATCATGCCGTAGGCGTTGATGAGGAAGGCGCCCTCCTCTCCGGGCACGCGCACCGAGATGTGGTTGGCCATCATGTCGGCCATGCCGTACAGCTCCACCAGCCGGTAGCAGGCGGCCAGGTCCACGCGCGCCTGCCATTCGGCTTCGCTGCACTGGCCTCGCATCGAGGGAATGGCGAGCACGCCGGGCTTGTTCATGGGGATCTCCTTGTGGATACGGTATGCGTTTCAGCCGGGGTTCGGGGGCGACTTCAGTCCGAGCCGAGCGCGAGATTGCTCGGCCGGCGTTTTTCGATGTTCCACTTCAGCAGCGCGGCGCTGCGGTAGATGCCGTGCGCGAACTTGCCGTAGGGCAGCGTCAGGAACAGCGCCATCACCACGCCCAGGTGCACGGCCAGCAGCAGCGCCATGGCGGCGGTGTCGCGCCAGGCCAGCAGCGCCAGGCCTGTGGCGCTGGTGAGGAACAGCAGCGCGATGAAGCCGCGGTCCATGGGCTTCTGCGCCGCGTCGCCGGTGTTCGGGTCGCGCGTCAGGTTCAGCCGCAGCAGCCCCGCCGTGCCGATCAGCAGGCCGATGCCGCCGGCCGTGCCGAGCAGGACCGGCAGGCTGGTCAGCGCATACGGCGCGTGCAGGTCCAGCAGGTAATGATAGAGCGTGGCGACCGCCGTGGCCGCGAAGCACAGCATGAAGCCGTAGAACGTGAAATGGTGGAAGCGGCGGCGCCACAGCGTGAAGGCGTCGTCGGCGTTATTGCAGCCCTGGCCGTGGCCGCCGTCCAGATAGCGCAGCCGCAGCGCGTCGTGCGCGGCGCCGCCGATGGCCGGGCCGCGGGCCTCGCCGGCCAGCTCGCCGGGCGTCACGCGACGCCAGAAGCGCGCCACGCCCACCCCGAGCGCCACGATGGCGAGGCCGAACACCAGCCCGAACATTCCCGCCAGCAGGTTGTGCGGGAAGATGGCGTAGAAGTTGCCGGCCAGCGGCGCATGCAGCAGGCTGCCCTGCACGGCCAGCATCATCACCAGGAACAGCGCCAGGCCGCCGGCCAGCGCCAGCGCCGTGGCCAGCCCGGCGCGGCGGTACAGGCCGCCGAGCGCGGCCGGCCAGGCATAGTCGGAGTAGGTCTGCACGCGCACCTTGGCCATGGCCTGCGGCACGTTGACGGCGAACTCGTGCGGCGGCGCGTACTGGCAGGCGTGGTAGCAGGCGCCGCAGTTGTGGCACAGGTTGGCCAGGTAGTGGATGTCGGCCTTGCCGAACTCGAGCCGGCGCGTCATGGCCGGGAACACGGCGCAGAAGCCTTCGCAGTAGCGGCAGGCGTTGCAGATCTGCATGATGCGGCCGACCTCGGCCTCGTCGCCGGTGAGCGGCAGCGCGCCCTCGGCCAGCGCCGCCGCCTCGCGCGTCAGCGCTTCAAGATGTTGCATGCTGGTCTTCCTGGATATCGTTGCGCAGGCCCCGCGCGGCGGCGGCGGCGGCCCGGGTGCCGGCGATGCGGCCGAAGGCGGTGCCGATGGCCATGCCGACGCCGGCCGTGTAGCCCTTGCCCAGCACGTTGCCGGCCATCATCTCGCCGGCCACGAACAGGTTGGCGCTGGGCTTGCCGCCGAAGTGCACGGCGGCGTGTTCGTTCACCTTCAGGCCGAGATAGGTGAAGGTGATGCCCGGGCGCAGCGCGTAGCCGTAGAACGGCGCGGTGTCGAGCGGGCGCGCCCAGTGGGTCTTGGCCGGGGCAATGCCCTCGGTGTGGCAGTCGTCCAGCACGGTGTGGTCGAACTTGCCCACGCGGCAGGCCGCGTTGTACGCCTCGATGGTGCGCACGAAGGTGGCTTCGTCGAGGCCCAGCTGCCGCGCCAGTTCCGGCAGCGTGTCGGCGCGCACGCCGGGAAACACTGGCGGCATGAAGCGGCCCACGGCCTTGGCGTCGATGATGGAGTAGCCGATCTGCCCGGGCTGCTGGGCCACCAGCCGGCCCCAGATGGCGTAGCGCTTGGGCCAGAAGTCCTCGCCCTCGTCGTAGAAGCGCTCGGCGTTGCGGTTGAGCATGACGCCCAGCGAGACACAGTCCACGCGGGTGCAGATGCCGCCGTCGTACAGCGGCGCGCGCGCGTCGATGGCCACGCAGTGCGACTGGGACGGGTCGCCGATGGCGTCGGCCCCGGCCTCGATCATGTACTTGAGCAGCACGCCCATGTTGAAGCGGGTGCCGCGGATCAGGAAGTTGTCGGCCGGCCATTCGCCGTCGGCGTTCTGGCCCCAGGCCTGGCGCAGCCATTCGCGGTTGGACTCGAAGCCGCCGGCGGCCAGCACGCAGCTGCGCGCCTCGATGCGCTCGCTGCCGATGCGCGCGGCCACGAAGCGGTCGCCGTCCAGCTCGATGGCATCCACCGGCGCGTTGTAGCGCACCTGCACGCCGAGCGCCTCGGCGCTGCGGAAGTAGGCATTGACCAGGGCCTTGCCGCCGCCCATGAAGAAGGCGTTGGTGCGCGCCACGTGCAGCGCGCCCGACAGCGGCGGCTGGAAGTGCACGCCGTGCTTGCGCATCCAGTCGCGGCAGGTGGAAGACGCGCGGATCGCCAGGCGCGCCAGGCGTTCGTCGGTCAGGCCGCCGGTGACCTTGAGCAGGTCCTGCCAGTACTCTTCCTCGGGGTAGGCCTCGACCAGCACGTCCTGCGGGGCGTCGTGCATGCAGCGCAGGTTGCGGGTGTGCTGGGAGTTGCCGCCGCGCCACTCGCGCGGCGCCGCTTCGAGCAGCAGCACGCTGGCGCCGGCTTCGCGCGCCATCAGGGCGGCGCACAGGGCGGCGTTGCCGCCGCCGATGACCAGGACGTCGATCATGGCCGCGCGCCTCCGGCGCGGCGGGGGGAAGCCGCCGGCAGGCGCTTCCGGGTTGGGGCGATCAGGAACACAATGCGGCTTTCTCGTGGGGTAGCCCGCACTGTACCGGGCCCGCGCCCGCCTGCTAAGGCCGCCGGCGGCATGGGGGCATCACGATTCGTGATACCCCGGCCTCCCCGGCGGCTCCTCCGCGCCTCCTCCGCGGTTCCGGCCTTCAGTCCTGCGGACTCAGCAGTCGCGCGCCACGCCAGGCGCCCGAGCGCACCAGCTCGCGCGCGCAGTCGGCCAGCACCACGCGCAGGGCCAGCGCCGCCGGGGACAGTTCGTCGTCGGACAGGCTGCACAGCACGTTCTGGCGCCGCACCTTGGGATCGGCGATCTCGGCCAGGTGGAAGCGCTCGGCGGCGTCGGCGTAGCGCCCCACCGCCGCCCACGGCTGCAGCGTGCCGCCGAAGCCCAGGTCCACCGCGTCCATCAGCATGGCCAGCGAATCCACTTCCTGCACCACCTGCGGCACGATCTTGGCGCGCGCGAAGGCCGCGTCCAGCGTGCTGCGCAGCCCGTGCAGGCCGGTGGGCATGATGAGCGGCACGTCCTGCAGCTGCGCCATGCGCAGGCGCGCGGGCGCCCCGGCATCGAGGCCGGCCGGCAGCGCCTTGCGCGAGCGGATCAGGAACAGGGTTTCTTCCAGCAGCGGCGTCACGCTCCAGCGGCGCGCCACGTGGGTGTCGAACAGCACGGCGAGGTCGAGCTGGCGCGCGTTGAGCATCGCGCCGAGGTGGCCGGACAGGCTTTCCACCATGTGCAGGCGCACGTCGGGGTAGCGCTCGCGCATGGCGCGCATGAGCGGCACGCCGACCATCGACGCGGTGGTCGGCGCCAGCCCCACGCTGACGGTGCCGGACAGCCGCGCATGGTGGGCCGCGCGCTTGGCCTGCTCGGCATGGCGCAGCGCGAGCTGGGCCTCGCGGAAGAAGGCCAGCCCGGCCTCGGTGGGCGTGACGCCGCGCGTGGTCCGGCGCAGCAGGCGGGTGGACAGCTCGCTCTCCAGCCGGCTGATCTGCTGGCTCATGGCCGACTGCACCATGTCGAGGTCGAGCGCGGCCCGGCTCATGCTGCCGAGCTCGACCACCCGCACGAAGTATTGAAGCTGGCGCAGTTCCATCTGGCTCCCCCGGGGCCCGGAAAATCGTCTGCGTTGCTTATACCAGAATCGGGGGCGCCGCCGGGGATCAGGCCTCGTCGAACCCGCTGTACCAGTCCACCGCCTGGTCGGAGTAGGTCAGGCCCCTGGCCGCCAGTGCCTCGCGCATCTTGTACATGTCCAGGCCCAGCACGCCGGAGGCGAGCGTGGCGCGCTTGGCCAGCTCGTTGGCTTCGCGCTCGGCGGCGAGCCGGGCGGTCGCGCCGGCCTGCGGGCGCGCCACCACCACCACGCCGTCGTCGTCGGCCACGATCACGTCGCCGGGCCGCACGTGGGCGCCGGCGCAGACCACCGGCACGTTGACCGCGCCCACCGTTTCCTTGACCGCGCCCTGCGCCGAGACCGCGCGCGACCAGACCGGAAAGCCCATGGCGTTGAGCGTGGCCACGTCGCGCACGCCGCCGTCGATGACCAGCCCGCGCGCGCCGCGCGCCTTGAGCGAGGTGGCCAGCAGGTCGCCGAACAGGCCGTCGGTGCAGTCGCTGACCAGCGCCACCACCAGCACGTCGCCGGGCTGCACCATTTCCACCGCGACGTGGATCATCCAGTTGTCGCCGGGATGCATCAGCACCGTCACGGCGCTGCCGGCAATGGCCGCGCCGGACTGGACCGGCCGCAGGTAGGGCTTCATCAGTCCGGTGCGGCGCTGCGCCTCGTGCACGGTGGCCACGCCGGCGCTGCCCAGCGCGTCGATGTCGGCCGCGTCGGCGCGCAGGATATGGCGATAGGCGATGGTCTTCATGCCAGGCTCTCCGTGACTTGCGGGAACACGCGCGCGTATCCCTCGCCGTATTTCACCTTGCGGTCCGAGTTGCGGGTAGCCTGCGCGCCGCGCTGCAGCGCCACGCGGGTGTAGTACTCCCACAGGTGTTCCTGCGCCGCCATGGTGGCGAAGGCGCGTTGCTTCTTCTCCCACACCGGGGAAATGTCGAGCAGCACGTCGGGCTTCCAGTTGCATTGCTCGGGCTGGTGCGGCTCGAACAGGAACACCGGCGGCGCGCCGATCACCGGCAGCTCGGGCTTGTAGCCGTGCGCCTGGGCGATGACGCGCGCTTCCTGCGCCACGTGGGTGGCCAGCGGGTGGTCGAAGTTGTAGATGTCCTCGCGCGAGTGGCTCAGGACCAGCTCGGGCCGCAGTTCGCGGTAGATGTCGGCCAGGCGCAGCAGCGCTTCGTCGCTCACGCGCAGCGGATAGTCGCCCAGGTCGAAGCATTCGAGCGTGGCGCCGAGGATGTCGGCGGCCTGCCGGGCTTCTTCGTGCCGGGCGGCCTTGACGCGCTCGAGCGTCATGCCCGGCTGGCGCCACATCTTGGCGGACTCGCCGCGCTCGCCGAAGGACAGGCAGACGATCTTTACGTCGTAGCCGCGCTCGGCATACAGCGCGATGGCGCCGCCGGCGCGCCAGACGAAGTCGGCGGCGTGCGCGCTGACCACCAGGATGGAGGGACGATGCGCCGGTGCCCCGGCCGGGGCCGGAGATTGCGCTTGGGCTTGGATGTCGGGCATGGACATGGGTGTTTGTCGTTGAATCGTGTTGCTTGTGCGATGCGTGGGCGCGCCGGTGCGCCGGTGCGCCAGTCGGTCAGTCGGCGGTGATGCCCGCCTTGCGGATCACGCCGTTCCAGGTGGCGGTTTCGCTGCGCACGAACTGGCCGAAGGCTTCGGGCGTGCCGGGCAGGATGGTCACGCCCAGTTGCGCGAGTTGCTTGCGCACGTCGGCGTCGGCCAGCGCGGCGTTGGCCGCGGCGTTGAGTTCATGCACCACGGCTGCCGGCGTCCTGGCCGGCGCCACCAGCCCCCACCACACCGAGGCGGTGAAGCCCGGCAGGCCGTCTTCGCGCGAGGTCGGCACATCGGGCAGCAGCGGCGTGCGCTGGTCGCTCGCCACCGCGATGGCGCGCAGCGTGCCGGCGCGGATATGCGTGATGACTTCGAGCGGGTTGATCGGCATGAAGGAGATGCGCTCGCCCAGCAGGTCGGTGATGGCCGGCGCGCCGCCCTTGTAGGGCACGTGCAGCACGTCGATGTGGGCCGCTTCCTTGAACAGCTCGCCGGCGAGATGGCCGGAGCTGCCGTTGCCGGCCGAGGCGTAGCTGAGCTTGCCGGGCTGGGACCTGGCCTGGGCAATCAGGTCCTTGAGCGAGGTGACGCTGGACTTGGCCGGCACCACCAGCACCAGCGAGGCCTGCCCGATGCGCGCCACCGGCGTGAAATCGCGCGCGGGGTCGAACGGCAGCTTGGCGAACAGCGCGGCATTGGTGGCCAGGCTGTTGGAGGCCATCATGATGGTGTAGCCGTCCGGCTGGGCCTTGGCCACCATGTCCAGGCCGATATTGGTGCTGGCGCCGGGCCGGTTGTCGACGATGATCGGCTGCTTGAGCAGCACGCTCATCTTCTGGCCGACCGAGCGCGCCACGATGTCCACCGCGCCGCCCGCCGCGTAGGGCACCACCAGCCGGATGGGCTTGGCGGGGTAGGTTTCGGCGGCGGTGCCGGTGGCGACGGCGCCCAGCGACAGCGCGGTGGCCAGCAAGCCGGCGAGATAGGTTCGGCGCAGCATTCTTGTCTCCTGTGGATCGGGTTGAAATCGTTTGCATGCATTCTGGGCACCGATTGTGATAGTGTCCAATACGTTTTCAAGCCGCCTGTTATTGCGCGACGATATAACCAAACGCCCATGGATTTCCGCCAACTCCGCTATTTCGTCGCCGTGGCCGAAGCGCTGAGCTTCAGCGAGGCCGCTCGCAAGCTGCATATCAGCCAGCCCCCGCTGAGCACCCAGATCAAGGCGCTGGAGGACGAGCTGGGCAGCCCGCTGCTCGACCGCTCGCGCCACCACGTGGCCCTCACGCCGGCTGGCACGCTGTTCCTGGACAAGGCGCGCGCGGCGCTGGGCAACCTGGAGCAGGCACGCGAGGTGGTCAAGCAGGTGGCCGCCGGCGAGGCCGGCGAGATCCGGGTGGCGTTCACCGCCTCCGTACCGATGCAGGACGCCTTTCCGCGCGCGGTGCAGCAGTTCCGCCTCGGCCACCCGCGCGCGACGCTGGAACTGGTGCATATGTCCACCGGGCAGCAGTTGCAGGGGCTGGAGAAAGGCGAGATCGACATCGGCTTCCTGCGGCCGTCGCCGCAGTTCTACCCGCCGCCCAGCATCACCGTGCACGAGGTGCTGGCCGACCGGCTGGTGGCCGTGCTGCCCGCCACGCACTCGGCCGTGGCCGCGGACCCTGTGGGCGATGTGAACGATGCGGGCAATGCGGACGATGTGGCCGGGCTGGACATCGGCACGCTGTCCGCCCAGCCCTTCCTGCTGTTCCCGCGCGGGCTGGGCTGCGGGCTGTTCGACCACGTGACCACGCTGTGCAACCGGGCCGGCTTTGCGCCGCGCATCGCGCAGGAGGCGCGCGAGGCCACCACCATCATCGGCCTGGTGGCCAGCGGCGCCGGGATCTCGGTGCTGCCGGAGATCTACGCGCGCACCGGCATTCCCGGCGTGGCCTACCGCGCGCTGGCCGGGCCGGACGCGGCCAGCCGGGTGCTGGTGGCGCACCGCACGGGCGCGCTGTCGCCGATCATGCGCAGGTTCCTGGCGTTCTTCGACGCCGCCGGATAAGTGCGCCGGCGCGGGCCCACGCCGGCCCTTCCCTCATCCCCGTGGCGGCTTGCAAGCGGGTTTTCATAAAATGCTGGTATCTTTCATGTGGCACCGGATACACATTCCGTGAATCCGCCAGCCATTTCATCCACCGCCCACAGCAAGGAGACACCCACCGCATGACTGTATTCCAGGGGACTGGCGCCCTTTTCACTCTCATCGCCATTTTCGGCGTCATCAATTACCGCTTCATCAAGCTGCCCGACACGCTGGGCATTACCGCCGTCGGCCTGGTGACCTGCCTGAGCGTATCCATCCTCGGCTTCAACCACCCCGAAATGGTGGCCCAGGCCCGCAAGCTGGTGGCCCAGATCGATTTCTCCGACGTGGTCTTCCACGGCCTGCTCAGCCTGCTGCTGTTCGCCGGCGCGCTCCACGTCGATCTCTCGCGCATGCGCCGCCAGCGCCGCGCGGTGCTGCTGCTGGCCACCGTGGGCGTGGTGATCTCCACCGCCGCCGTGGGCGCCGGCTTCTATTACGTGGCGCAGTGGCTCGGCCACCCCATCAGCCTGCTGTGGTGCCTGGTGTTCGGCGCCCTGATCTCCCCCACCGATCCGATCGCCGTGCTGAGCGTGCTCAAGAGCGCGGGCGCGCCGGAGAGCCTGGAAACCAAGATCGCCGGCGAGTCGCTGTTCAACGACGGCACCGCGGTGGTGGCCTTCCTCACGCTGGTCGGCTTGGCCACCGGCGCCACCGAGTTCTCCGCCGCGCACGTGGCCACGGCGCTGGTGCGCGAAGTGCTGGGCGCGCTGGTGCTGGGCGCGGCGCTCGGCTACGGCGCCTCGCTGCTGCTGCGCGGCATCGAGAGCTATCCGGTGGAAATCCTCATCACGCTGGCGCTGGCCACCGGCGGCTACAGCCTGGCCGAGCTGGTGCACGTCTCGGCGCCGCTGGCCGTGGTCATCATGGGGCTGGTGATCGGCAACCACGGCGCCACCACCTCGATGTCCGAGAAGACGCGCGAGCACCTGTTCAATTTCTGGGGCCTGTTCGACGAGCTGCTCAACCTGGTGCTGTTCGGCCTGATCGGGCTGGAGATCATCGCGCTGTCGCTGCACCTGCATATCGTCTGGCTGGGCCTGGCGGCGATTCCCGTGGTGCTGATCGCGCGCGCCATCAGCGTGGCGATCCCGCTGCTGGCGCTGCAGAACTTCCGCCGGCTCAACCCGCATTCGGCCACCATCATGACCTGGGGTGGGCTGCGCGGCGGCATCTCGATCGCGCTGGCGCTGTCGCTGCCGGAGTTCCACGGCCGCGAGATGCTGATCGGCGTGACCTACCTGGTGGTGGTGTTCAGCCTGCTGATCCAGGCCACCACGCTGGGCAAGCTAGTCAAGCACCTGAATGCGCGCAACGGGCTGAACGCGCCGCGGTAGCGCGGGGAGCGTGAGGGCGGACCGGGCGCGGAGGCTTGGGCGCGGAGGCTTTACTTCGTGGTGCCGCCGGCCCTCTCCCCGGCCCCTCTCCCGCAAGCGGGAGAGGGGAGAAAACAATCGGCCGGCGTGGCGCCGGCGCGATTCAGCACATCCAGCCGCTTACTGCCGGCCCTGGTAGATCTTGTCGAACTCGCCGCCGTCCGCGAAGTGCCGGCTTTGCGCCTGCGCCCAGCTCCCGAACACGTCATTGACCGTAAACAACGTGATCGGGCGGAACTGCGCCGCGTGCGCCTTGAGCACCGCCGGCGAGCGCGGCCGGTAGAACTGGCTGGCGATCACCTCCTGCCCGGCATCGGACCACAGGTACTGCAGGTAGGCCGTGGCCACCTTGCGCGTGCCGCGCTTGTCCACCACCTTGTCGACCACCGCCACCGGCGCCTCCGCGATGATCGACTGGCTCGGATAGACCACCTCGAAGCTGTCGCCGAGCTCCTTGCGGATCTGGTGCACCTCGCTCTCGAAGGTGGCCAGCACGTCGCCGAGCTGGCGCTGCGTGAAGCTGGTGGTGGCGCCGCGCCCGCCGGTGTCGAGCACCGGCACGTTGCGGAACAGCCGGGTCACCGCCTCGCGCGCCTGCGCTTCGCTGCCGCCCTTGCGGATGGCCGCGCCCCATGCCGCGAGGTAGGTATAGCGGCCGTTGCCCGAGGTCTTGGGATTGGGCACGATCACCTGCACGCCGGCGCGGCCCAGGTCATCCCAGTCGAGGATGCGCTTGGGATTGCCCTTGCGCACCAGGAACACGATGGTGGAGTAGTACGGCGCCGCATTGTCGGGCAGGCGTTTCTTCCAGTCCGGCGCCACCACGCCGCGCTGCACCAGGATGTCGATGTCGGTCTCCTGGTTCATCGTCACCACATCCGCGTCCAGCCCGTCCGCCACCGAGCGCGCCTGCTTGCTCGAGCCGCCGTGCGACTGGTTGACGACCACGGTCTCGCCGGTGGACTGCTTCCAGCTGGCGATGAAGCCGGGATTGATGTCGCGGTACAGCTCGCGGGTGACGTCGTAGCCGGCATTGAGGATGGCCGTGTCGGCCCGCGCGGCAAGCGGAGAAAGCACGGAAGCCGCCAGCAGGCTGGCGGCGAGAAGGCGAGGCAGGATGTTTGGCATGGCAGGCGGATGGGTGGAAGGATCCATCATTCTCCACAGCGGCGGGCCGCAGCGAAACGAAGCATTCCGCATGTCGATAGCCGCCGGAAACGGGAGGGCCGCCCGCCCTCCCCGTCCCGCTCACGCCACCTTCGGGAAATCCACTACCGTGTCGTTGACGCGGTTGAGCATGTTGGTGAACAGGATCGCGCTCACGGCCTGGATGCTCTCGACGATCTGGCGGTCGGTGTAGCCGGCGGCGCGCACGGCATCCACGGCGCTCGCCGGCAGCGTGCCGCTGGTCTTGACCAGGGTCAGCGCAAAGCGGACCAGCGCGTCGATCTTGCCGTCCCCAGCGTAAGCGCCGGCGCGCAGTTCGCGGGTCTGCTCGGTGCTGTAGCCGGCCATCTTGCCGGTCATGGTGTGCGCCGCCACGCAATAGTCACAACCCGAGGCTTCGCTGACGGCGAGGTTGATGGCCTCCACTTCGCGCGCGCTCAGCGTCGAGTTCTTCTGCAGCAGCGCACCGGTCTGCAGCACGTTGGCCAGCACGGCCGGCGCGTTGCTGCCGATGGTCAGGTAGGCATTGGGGACCTTGCCGATGGCCTTCTTGATGGCGCCGAACAGTTCAGCGGTCTGGCCGGTGGCTTCTTCGACGGCGATGGTGTGAAGACGGGACATGATTGACTCCTTTTGGGTTGGTCGATGGACCGCGCGTTGTTGGTTGCGCTGCTTCCATGGCCTGAAGTCTAGGCGTCGAAACCGTCTTTTACTGCATATAATCGTCGCATTATCTTGCCTTATCGTCTCAACCCTTCGACCAGCGCATCATGCGCGCCCTTGCCATGGACAGCCTGACAGAACTGGTCCGCATGCTCGCCCCGGCCGGCACCGTGGACCTGCATTGCCACTTCGCCGGCATCTGGCGCGTGGAGAACGCCGCGGCGCCGCCGGGGCACCTGCCGTATCACATCATCCTGGGCGGGCAGGCGCGCGCGCAGGTGGGCAGCGAGGAGCTGCGCCTGGATGCCGGCGACGTGCTGCTGTTCCCGCACGGCAGCGCGCACACGCTGCGCAGCCTGCGCGCCGCCGCCGACACCGCGGCCACGACCTCGCCGCAGACCCGTTTCAACGGCCTGCTGACCGAGATGTCGATCCCCGGCGACGACGCGGGGATCGACATGCTGTGCGGCACTTTCGTGCTGGGGCTGCCGGGCACCATGCTGCTGCGCCACCTGCCGCCGGTGCTGCGCGTCGCCACCGCGCAGCGCGCCGACTGCGCGTGGCTGGAGGCCCTGATCGGCATGATGCGCAACGAGGCGCAGGCGCCCGAGCCGGGCGCGGCGGCGGTGATCGGGCAGTTGTCGACGGCGCTGCTGACCTTGCTGCTGCGCGCGCTGATCGCGCAGGGCGGCGTGAATCACAGCGTGCTGGCCCTGATGGCGGATGCGCGCCTGGCGCGGGCGGTCGACGCGGTGCTCGCGGCGCCGGCCGAGCCGTGGTCGGTGGAGTCGCTGGCGCAGGTGTGCAATGTGTCGCGCGCCACCTTCGCGCGGCGCTTCGCGCAGCTCAGCGGCGAGACGCCGCTGCAGTTCGTCACCACCTTGCGCATGGAAATGGCGGCCCGCCTGCTGACGCTGGACCGCGAGTCGGCGGCCAGCATCGGCGAGCAGTGCGGCTACGCTTCGGAGGCGGCCTTCGGGCGCGCGTTCAAGGCGTACTTCGGCGTGGGGCCGGGGGCGTTCCGGCTGGCCGGGCGCGAGCGGCGCATGGCCGCCGCCGCGCAGACCGCGGCGGCTGGCTAGAGCGCGGGCCGTTCAGCCGGCGGTGCGCCGGGCCTGCTGGGCCTCGTAGACCTGCAGGTGGGCGTAGGCGGTGCGCACCAGCGGCACGGCGTGCCCGAAGCGCTCGGCGCGGCTGGCCATGTCGCCGACGATGTCGCGCGCTTCCAGGCGCGGCGCGCCCTGGGCGATGTCGCGCATCATCGAGGCGGCCCAGCCGGAGCTGGCGTCCAGCAGCCGCTCGTGCATCGCCTTGCGCACCGGCTCGGGCAAGGCGTGGCCGGACAGCCTCGCCACCGCAGCGCATTCGTCCATGGCCTGCTGCATCAGCGCGCGGCCGTCACCGGTGCGCACGATCTCGCCCACGGTGCCGCGCATCAGGCAGGTCATCAGCGCGCCGGAGGCGATCATCACCCACTTGTTCCACAGCGCCTGGTCCACGTCCGCCGACAGCTCGCGCGTGCCGGGCGTGGCGGCCGCCAGTTCGTGGAAGGCGCGTGCCAGCGGCTGCGCCGCCTCGGCGCGCGCGCCGACCACCAGCCGGTCGCCGGGGCCCTGGTGGATCACGGTGCCGGACGCATCCAGCGTGGTGGCGATGTAGGAAACGCCGCCCAGCACGCGCTCGCGGCCGTAGCGCGCGTCCAGCGTCTCGTAGGCGCGCAGGCCGTTGACCAGCGGCAGGATGGCAGCCCCCTTGCCGCTCTCCGTCTCCAGCGCCGGATCGAGCGCCTGCATGGCGCTGTCGAGGTCATAGGTCTTGCACGCCAGCAGCACGAGGTCGTAGTCCGGCCGCACGCCGGCGGCCTGCACGGCCTTCACCGGGGTGCGGATGTCGCCAAGCTCGCTGCGCACCGCCAGGCCGTCGCGGGCCAGGATTTCGGCGCGCCGCGGGCGCACCAGGAATGTGACATCCGCGCCCGCCTGCATCAGCCGGCCACCGTAGTAGCCGCCCATCGCGCCCGCGCCCAGGACCAGAATCTTCATGACTTTTCCCGCCTCGATGAAATAAGTGAAATGAATCGATCCGGCAGGCCGGGCGGGCGCCGCGCCAATCCGCCGCGGTGCCCGTCAGGCTTGCCTTGCCACATCGCCGGGCACCGGCTCGGCGCCCGACAAAAAACCTTGCGCGGCGGCCAGCCGCCGGCGCGTGCCCTCGGCCGCCGCCGGCCCGGGCATCAGCGTGTGCCGCGTGAAATCGAGGCGCTCGCCGGTGCCGGCGTCCACCAGCACCGGTTCGGCGACCTTGCCGGTGGCCTTGTCGACCACCTCCACGCTCGCGCCTTCCGGCGCGAAGTGCTTGTTGCCCCAGGCCAGCATGGCCAGCAGTACCGGCAGGAAGTCGTGCCCCACCGGCGTCAGCACGTATTCGTAGCGCGGCGGTTTCTCCGAGTACTGGCGCCGCTCCAGCAGCCCCTCCTCCACCAGCGCGGTGAGCCGGCGCGTGAGCATGTTGGGGGCGATGTCCAGGTTCTTCTGGAAGTCGTCGAAGCGGCGCGTGCCGTAGAACGCCTCGCGCATCAGCAGCATGCTCCACCACTCGCCGACCCGTTCCAGGCCGCGGGCGATGGGGCATTGCATGTTCCTGAAGGTCTTTCTCTGCATGTCTGGCGGCTCCGTCGGGCATCACGATACTTTCACCATGATAGCCAAAACGCCCGCCGCGACCTTCAGGCCACCGTCAGGCCACCTGCCCGCCGCGCTCGCGCCGCGGCCCGGCCGGCGGCGCGCCGGGCCGCGGCGGCACGCGGCAATACATGTTGTCGGCGCGGGCGCAGGCCATGCTGCCGCCCGGCGGCGCGTCGGTGGCGGCGCGGGCCGGCGCCAGGCCGGCGCCCAGCAGTGCCGCGCCGGCCAGCACGATGAAATGGCGAATGGACATGGTCTTGCTCCCTTGCGATGACGCCGGTCCCGGCGGTGCTCAGTGCGCCTCAGCGCGCCTCAGTGCGCATCGGCCGAAGGCGCTTTGGGCGGCGCCACCTTGCGCATCAGCGGCACCATCGCCGTGGCGATGACGAAGCAGGCCATGATGGCGACGAAGACGTCGCCGAAGCTCTGCGTCTGCGCCTCGCGGTAGGCCAGCGTCCACAATTGCCTGACGGCGGCCGACTGTGCGCCCGCCGCGTCGAAACCCCAGGCGGCCATGCTGCCGGTGGCCGATTGCAGCAGTTCGGCCATGGCCTCGTTGCCGGCGTTGAGGTGCTCGGCCAGCCGCAGGAAATGCAGGTTGGTGCGGTCGTTGAGGATGGTGGCGCACACCGCGATGCCGATCGCCCCGCCCAGGTTGCGCATCAGGTTGAACAGGCCCGAGGCCAGCTTGAGCCGCTCGGGCGGCAGCGCGCCCAGCGTGAGCGTGACCACCGGCGCCACCGCGAACTGCTGCGCCATGCCGCGGAAAGCCTGCGGCAGCATCAGCTGGTCGGCGCCCCAGTCGCTGGTGATCGGCGCGAACTGCCACATCGAGAACGCAAAGCAGGCCAGCCCGACCATCAGCAGCCAGCGCAGGTCCACGCGGTTGGCAAAGAAGGCGTAGACCGGGATCGACATGACCTGGAAGATGCCGGTGGAAAACACCGCCAGCCCGATCTGCAGCGCGCTGAAGCCGCGCACGTGCCCGAGGAACAGCGGCGTGAGGTAGATGGTGGCGAAGATGCCCACGCCGGCGATGAACGAGAAGAAGCAGCCGAGCGCGAAGTTGCGGTCCTTGAGCGCGCGCAGGTCCACTACGGGGTTCGCGTAGGTCAGGCTGCGCCAGACGAAGCCGACGCTGGCGAGCGCGGCGATCCAGGCCGTGGCGCGGATGGTGTCGTCGCCGAACCAGTCCCAGCGCGGGCCTTCTTCCAGCGTGTATTCCAGGCAGCCGAGGAACAGGGCCATCAGCGTCATGCCGAGGTAGTCGGCGCCGCGCACCAGCGACCAGTTGGGCCGGTCCACGCGCACGAACATCGGCACCGCGATCATGACGAAGATGCCGGGCACCAGGTTGATGAAGAACAGCCAGTGCCACGAGAAGTGGTCCGTGATCCAGCCGCCCACGGTGGGCCCGAGCGTGGGCGCCAGCGAAGCCAGGCCGCCGATGGTGGCCGCGGCGATCACGCGCTGCTTGCCGCCGAAGAACATGAAGGCGGTGGTGAACACCAGCGGGATCATCGAGCCGCCCAGGAAGCCCTGCATGGCGCGGAAGGCGATCATGCTCTGGATGTTCCAGGCGATGCCGCACAGCAGGCTGGTCACCGTGAAGCCGGCCGCCGACGCGGCGAACAGCCAGCGCGTGGACATCACCCGCGCCAGCCAGCCCGACAACGGGATGACGATGATCTCCGCGATCAGGTAGCTGGTCTGCACCCACACGGTTTCGTCGGTGCCGGCCGACAGCCCGCCGCCGATGTCGCGCAGCGAGGCCGAGACGATCTGGATGTCCAGCAGCGCGATGAACATGCCCACGCACATGGTGGCGAAGGCGAACACCTTGGCGCCGGTGGTCATCGACGCCGGCGAGAAGTCCGGCAAACCCGCGGGCGGGCGGACCGGCGCGGGCTGCCCGGCAGCGGGGCCGGATTGCGCGCCGGATTGCGCGCCCGCCAGCGCGGCCCCGCTCATTGCCGCACCTGCGCGTCGGCGCGGGCATCGATCTCCGCCACCACGGACAGGCCCGGGCGCAACTGGGCCAGCTTGGCGTCGTTCTCGTCGAGCATGATGCGCACCGGCACGCGCTGCACGATCTTGGTGAAGTTGCCGGTGGCGTTCTCCGGCGGCAGCACGCTGAACTGCGCGCCGGTGGCCGGCGCCAGGCTGGTCACGCGGCCGTGGAAGACCTGGCCGGGCAGCACGTCCGCCTCCACCGTGGCGCGCATGCCCGGGCGCAGGCGCGCCAGCTGGCCTTCCTTGAAGTTGGCGTCGACCCACAGGCCGTGCGTGGGCACCAGCGACAGCAACTGCGTGCCGCTGGCGGCGTAGGCGCCCACGCGCGCGCGCCGGTTGCCCACGATGCCGTCGATGGGCGCGCGCAGTTCGGTGTAGCCGACGTTCAGGCGCGCGATGTCGCGCTCGGCAACGGCCTGCGCCAGCGCGGCCTGGGCCTGCAGCTTCTGCGTGGCGATCACGTCGATCTGGCGCTGCGCGGCCAGCAGGCTGGCCTGGGCGCGCTGCGTGTTGGCCAGCGACTGCTTGTAGTCGGCATTGGCCTTCTGCGAGCTCTGCACCGACACCGCCGACTTGGCCGCCAGGCTCTGGTAGCGAGCCTGGTCGTCGCGGGTGCGCACGGTATCGGCATCCACGGCGGTCACCGCGGCGCGGGCCTGGCCGATCACGGCCTCCTGCAGCGCGCGCGTGGCGTCGAGGTTGGCCAGCAGGGCCTGCTGCGCGGCCACCGCGCCTTCGGCCTTGGCCAGCGCGGCGCGGTAGTCGCGGTCGTCGATGCGCGCCAGCAGGTCGCCGGCATGCACCTGCTGGTTGTCGGTCACCAGCACCTCGGCAAGGTAGCCGGCCACCTTGGGCGCGACCACCGTGACCTCGCCGCCGACATACGCATCGTCCGTGCTCTCCTGGAACCGGCCGTGGGTCCACCAGTGCTGGCCATAGACCGCCAGGCCGACGCCCACGGCGATCAGCGCGCCGGCCAGCGCCAGGCGCTTGCGGCCGATGCGGGGCTTCGACACAGGGATGGGATCGGAGCCGGCCCGGTCGGCGGCGATTTCACTAGTCATGACGCTTCCTCTTCGATGCGGATTCAGATGGCGCCCGCGGTCTGCGGGTCGCCGGGGATGGGGGGGCCGCCAGCGGCGGCCGCGGCGCGCGCGCCGTCCGACCGCGCCAGGCGGGCGCGCATGCGCTCGCTGGCGGCCGGTCCGGCCGCGACGAAATGGTCGGCTTCGGTGATGGGGCGCCCGTTGGCGGCATCGACCAGGACCGGGGTGACGGTGGCGCCGGTATGGCGATCCACCAGCACCACGCGCTCGCCGTCGGGCGAGAAGTGCCGGTTGCCCCATGCCAGCAGCGCCAGCATCACGGGCCGGAAATCACGGCCGCGCGGGGTCAGCAGGTATTCGGAGCGCGGCGGCTTGTCGCAGTACTGGCGACGCTCGAGCAGCCCTTCGCTCACCAGCATCTCGAGCCGGCGCGACAGCATGTTGGGCGCGATGCCCAGCTGTTTCTGGAAATCGTCGAAGCGGCGCGTGCCGTAGAACGCCTCGCGCAGGATCAGGACGCTCCACGACTCTCCCACCCGCGCCAGGCTGCGGGCGATGGGGCACGGGGCTGTATCGAGCGGCGTTTTCCGCATGTTCCCTACCTCCGAAAATCATGCTGCTATCAATATGAAAGTTAGTATAGAGTTGTCAATATCATCATGCAAGTAACTTGTGAGCGAATTTCGCGAGGCGGCGATGGCGCCGCTTGGCGGGAATGCCGGAAAGGAAACAGACAATGGATCGGACCTCGCCCCGCACCGTGCGGAAGCCAAGCCGGAAACCGGCGCGCGCGGCAAGCGCGCTCGCCGCCCTCAGCCTGGCGGCCTGCGCCGCGGTGGGGCCCGACTACCGGCAGCCCGCGCTGGAAACGACCGCCGCCTACCCCCATGCCGACGTGCTGGCCGCGCGCGCGGCCACGCTGCCCGCGCCGCCGCTGGATAGCTGGTGGACCGGTTTCGACGATCCCGCGCTGACCCGCATCGTGCAGCGCGCGCTGGACCAGAACCTGGACCTGGCCGCCTCGCTGGCGCGCGTGCAGCAGGCGCGCGCGGCGGCCGCCGAAGCCGGCGCGCAGTTGTTGCCGCAGGGCAGCCTGTCGGCGCAGGCGGTCAAGGAACGCCAGTCGCTGGGCAGCCCGGTCGGCCGGATCGCCAGCCAGTTCCCGGGCTACAACCGCAATCCCGCGCTCTATGACGTGGGCGCCGGCGCGAGCTGGGAAATCGACCTGTTCGGCGGCCTGCGGCGCGGCGCCGAAGCCGCCGATGCCGAAGCCCAGGCCGCGCAGGCCGAGCAGCTCGGCGTGCGCGTCTCGGTGGCGGCCGAGGCCGCCGACGCCTATTTCCGCGTGCGCGGCGCGCAGCAGCGCATCGCCATCGCGCAGGAACAGGTGCAGACCAACGGCAAGCTGCTCGAACTGGTGAAACTGCGCCTGAACGACGGGCTGTCGTCCAGCCGCGAAGTCGCGCAGGCCGAGGCGCTGGTGGCGCAGGCGCGCGTGACCATCCCGCCGCTGCGCATCGAGCTGCAAACCCAGCTCAACCGGCTCGACGTGCTGATGGGCGCGCAGCCCGGCACCTACGCCGCGGAACTGGGCCGGCCGGCGGCCAGTGCCAGCCTCGCCGTGCCCGCCATCTCCGTGGCCCAGGGCCCGGCCGACCTGCTGCGCCGCCGCCCCGACGTGATCGCCGCCGAGCGCCGGCTGGCCGCCAGCAACGCGCGCATCGGCGCGGCCACCGCCGAGTACTACCCCAAGCTGTCGCTGTCCGCGCTGCTCGGCTTCGAAAGCTTCAGCACCGGCAAGCTGTTCTCCGCCGCGTCGTTCCAGCCGGTGGGGGTGGCCGGCCTGCGCTGGCGCCTGTTCGATTTCGGGCGGGTGGACGCCGAAGTGGCGCAGGCGCGCGGCGCCAACGCCGAGGCGCTCGTCAACTACCGCAACGCCATGCTGCGCGCCACCGAGGACGTGGAGAACGCCGTCGTCACGCTCACCGAGCTCGAAGCGCAGGGCAAGGAGCTGGGCACCGAGATCGACGCGCACGTGCGCGCGCGCGGCGCCTCCGAGGACGCCTACAAAGGCGGCGCGGTGAGCCTGTTCGAAGTGCTCGACGAAGAGCGCCAGCTGCTGGCCGCGCGCGACCAGCAGGCGCGCGTGCATGCCGACAACGCGCGCGCGGCGGTGGCGACGTTCCGGGCGCTGGGGGGCGGCTGGTAAGTCCGTCGCACGGCAGGCGGGGGGGGGGCGGCCGGCACGCACCATCGCCGTGCACCGGGGCCGCCGGGCGCCCGCGCCGGCGCCCAACTGGTGCACGCCCGCATGACGCCGATGCCACCTTTGCGTACAAAACCTGTGCGCGCAGCTTGTATATCAGGCTGGCATACCTATTGCGTTACAGCGTGGCATGACTTTCCCCACGCCCGACCTCACCGACACCTCCGGCCTGCCGCCCGCGCTGCGCGCCGGCGATGACGACGGCCGCACCGCGTCCTCGGCCGAGATCGCCGAGCGCATCACGCAATCGATCCTGGCCCAGCGCCTGGCACCGGGCACGCGCCTGGGCGAGCAGGCGCTGGCCGGGCTGTTCGGCGTGAGCCGCACGCTGGTGCGCGAGGCGCTCACGCGGCTGGCCGCGCGTGGCATCGTCACCGTCTCGTCGCGGCGCGGCTGGTTCGTGATCGAGCCGTCCCGGCAGGAAGCCCGCCAGGCCTTCGCGGCGCGGCGCGCCATCGAGCTTGGCCTGCTGCGCTACGCGCCGCCGCTTACCGCCCAAGCCATCAGCCGCCTGCAGGAACACGTGGCGCAGGAAGAACGCGCGCTGGCGGCCGACGACGCGGCCCTGCGCAGCTACCTGCTGGGCGATTTCCATGTGTGCCTGGGCGAATGCGCAGGCAACGTGCTGCTGGCCGACACGCTGCGCGACCTGACCGCGCGCACCACGCTGATCGCCATGCGCTACCAGTCCAGCCACCAGGCCCACGCCTCGTGCGCCGACCATGCGCAGATCGTGGCGGCGCTGGCGCGCGGCGACACCGAGCAGGCCATCACGCTGATGGACGCGCACCTCGGCGACGTCGAGGCCGGCCTGAGCGCGGCCGCGCCCGACGACCCGCCCGACCCGCTGCGCCAGGCGCTGCGCCCGCTCGGGCACGGCAACTGAGCGCCCCGAACCGGTTTCCCCTTCACCCCAACCCCCAAACGGCAAGCTAGCAAGGACCTCCAATGAAGCTCTCCAGACTCCTCCTCGGCCTCGGCGCCACCGCACTCGCCTTCGCCATGCACACCGCCAGCGCCGAAGCGCTCGACGACGTCGTCAAGGCCGGCGTGCTCAAGGTCGCGGTGCCGCAGGACTTCCCGCCGTTCGGCTCGGTCAGCGCCGACATGAAGCCGCAAGGCCTGGACATCGACGTGGCCGCGCTGATCGCCAAGAAGATGGGCGTTAAGCTGGAACTGGTGCCGGTGACCAGCACCAACCGCGTGCCCTACCTGCAGACCAAGAAGGTGGACCTGGTGATCTCCAGCATGGGCAAGAACCCCGAGCGCGAGAAAGCCATCGATTTCAGCGAAGCCTATGCGCCCTTCTACAACGGCGTGTTCGGCCCCGCCGACCAGAAGGTCACCGGCGCCGCCGACCTGGCCGGCAAGACCGTGGGCGTGACGCGCGGCGCGGTGGAAGACCTGGAGCTGAGCAAGATCGCCCCGCCCACCGCCACCATCAAGCGCTACGAGGACAACAACGGCACCATCAGCGCCTTCCTCTCGGGCCAGGTGCAACTGGTGGCCACGGGCAACGTGGTGGCCGCGGCCATCCTGGCCAAGAACCCGCCCAAGAAGCCGGAGCCGAAGTTCCTGATCAAGAACTCGCCGTGCTTCATCGGCCTGAACAAGGGCGAGCCCAAGCTGCAGGCCAAGGTCAACGCCATCCTGGCCGAAGCCAAGAAAGACGGTGAGCTCAACGCGCTGACCGTGAAGTGGCTCGGCATGCCGCTGCCCTCCACGCTCTGATGCGCCGATGCACCGATGCACCGATGCGTTGGTTGATGCATTGATGCATTGATGTCCCGAAGTCCCGCCGCCCCGGACCCGCCGGGGCGGCCGGGAACGCCCGCGCTGCGCGCGCGCCTACCTACGGCACCGCATGTCCTATCAATTCGACTTTCTCTCGGCCTTCGACTATGCCGGCGTGTTCGCGCACGGCATCGCCGTCACGGCCGAACTCACCGCCGTGGGCGGCGTGCTCGGCGTGGCCCTGGGCATCGCCTGCGCCTGGGCGCGCACGCAGGGGCCGGCCTGGCTGGCGGCCATCGCCGGCGGCTATGTGGAGCTGATCCGCAATACGCCGTTCCTGATCCAGCTGTTCTTCATCTTCTTCGGCCTGCCCAGCGCCGGCGTGCACCTGGGCGAGATGACCGCCGCCATCCTGGCCATGGTGATCAACCTCGGCGCCTACAGCGCGGAAATCGTGCGCGCCGGCATCGCCGCGGTACCGCGCGGCCAGCTCGAAGCGGGCGCCAGCCTGGCGATGGCGCCTTTCCAGGTGTTCCGCCACGTGGTGCTGCTGCCCGCGCTGCGCAAGATCTGGCCGGCGCTGTCCAGCCAGGTGGTGATCGTCATGCTGGGCTCCGCGGTTTGCTCGCAGATCGCCACCGAGGACCTGACCTTTGCCGCCAACTTCGTCCAGGGCCGCAACTTCCGCGCCTTCGAGGTCTACCTGCTGACCACCGGCATCTACCTGCTGCTCGCCATCGGCCTGCGCCAGGTGCTGCGCGGCATCGGCGGACTGCTGTTCCGGAGAGCCTGATGACCGATTTTTCGACGTGGGACATCCTGCGCAACCTGCTGCTGGCCGCGCGCTGGACCGTGGTGCTGTCGCTGGTGGCCTTTATCGGCGGCGCCGCCACCGGCCTGCTGGTGCTGTTCATGCGCATCGGCCGGCGCGCGGCGCCGCGCTGCGCGGCCTGGGCCTTCATCGAAGTGTTCCAGGGCACGCCGCTGCTGATGCAGCTGTTCCTGGCTTTCTTCGGGCTGGCGCTGTTCGGCGTGGAGATTCCCGCCTGGCTGGCCGCCAGCCTGGCGCTCTCGCTGTGGTCGGGCGCCTATCTGGCCGAGATCTGGCGCGGCTGCGTGGAAGCCATTCCCAGGGGGCAGTGGGAAGCCGCGGGCTGCCTGTCGCTGGGCCACCTGCAGCAGATGCGCTACGTGATCCTGCCGCAGGCGCTGCGCATCGCCATCGCGCCCACCGTGGGCTTTGTCGTGCAGATCATCAAGGGCACCGCGCTGGCTTCGATCATCGGCTTCGTCGAGCTGTCCAAGGCCGGCACGGTGATCACCAATGCCACCTTCAGCCCCTTCACCGTCTACGCACTGGTCGCCCTGATCTACTTCGCGCTGTGCTGGCCCCTGTCCCGCTACAGCCGTCACCTGGAAAGGAAGCTCAATGTCGCTCATCGCCATTGAAAACGTCAAGAAGCGCTTCGGCGCCAACGAAGTGCTCAAGGGCATCGACCTCAAGGTCGAGGCCGGCGAAGTCATCGCCATCATCGGCAAGAGCGGTTCGGGCAAGAGCACGCTGCTACGCTGCATCAACGGCCTGGAAAGCATCGACGAAGGCAACATCACGGTGGCCGGCGCCAAGCTCGGCACCAGCGAGCTGGAACTGCGCGCGCTGCGGCGCAAGGTCGGCATGATCTTCCAGCAGTTCAACCTGTTCCCGCACCTGAGCGCCGGGCGCAACGTCATGCTGGCGCCCACCGTGGCCGCCGGCGTCGGCGAAGCCGAAGCGCGCACCCGCGCGCGCGAATGCCTGGCCAAGGTGGCGCTGGCCGAAAAGTTCGACAGCTATCCCGACCAGCTCTCCGGCGGCCAGCAGCAGCGCGTGGCCATCGCGCGGGCGCTGGCGATGCAGCCCAGGGCATTGCTGTGCGACGAGATCACCTCGGCGCTGGACCCGGAACTGGTGATGGAAGTGCTGAACGTGGTGCGCCAGCTCGCCAGCGAGGGCATGACGCTGCTGATGGTCACGCACGAGATGCGCTTCGCGCGCGAGGTGTGCAACCGCGTGGTGTTCATGCACCAGGGCCGCGTGCACGAGGTGGGCGCGCCGGAAGACCTGTTCACGAAGCCGGCCACGCCGGAGCTGCAGCAGTTCCTGGGGATGGCCGCCTGAGCGGTCCGCGTCCGGGCGATCGTGCCGCACCTGCCGCACGTGGCGCACACGTCCGGCACGGCCGCCTGGCTCCCGCTCAGACCAGCGCCGCGCTGCCCGGCTGGCCCTCGGTGATCTTCTCCATCCGCTGCGCATGGCCGAGGATCATCAGCGCCTCGTCATCCCCGCGCGCCGGGGAATCCGTCATTTCCAGCACCGGCAACTCGGGAAACAGCACCGGGATCAGCTCTTTCACGATCTTGCGTGAATCGAATGGGCCGAAGCGGTAGACGGCCTTTCCGTCGATTTCCGCGAAGTACCATCCACCAGCCAGATCAGGATAGACAATCACACTGTGATCTTGACTTTGGGCTTGCATGCACCCTCCAGCGTTACGGTTGCGACGGATCCTCCGCGGCCCGGCGGCAACGGCCGCCCGGGTCAGCCTGAGCGGCCGCGCCTTCGGGCCGGGGAATCGCATCTGTTGCCAGTGTAGGCGCCCGCCTACAAAAAATCGGTACGGTGCCGTGCACTTGCGAGCGATTCTTGTTGGCCCCGGGAGGCACGCCGGATGCGGCGGATGCGTGTCCGCCATCGTACCGACAGCATGGCGAATCGATGCCAGTCTCAGTCTGTTGGCACTGCGCGGCGAAGGACAGGATCCATCGCCACGCCGCGCCGAACGGCCGCATTTCCCGGCCGTTGACTGGATCCCTGACCGGATCCGCATCGAGGTAGCCCAAGTGAAAACCATCCATTCCATCCGACTCGCGGCCAGCGCTGCCTGCATCGCGCTCGCCACCCTCTACGCGCCGCTGAGCCACGGGGCCGCCGGCAGCACGGACGCGTCGCTCTCCAACCCCAACCCCACGCATGAGACGGTGGGCGAAGGCGTCAGCGACACCACCATCACCACCAAGATCAAGGCAAGCCTGCTCGAACAGAAGCACCTGAGTTCCACCCGGGTCCACGTGCGGACCCGCGAAGGCGTGGTGCGCCTGACCGGCAGCGTCCCGTCGGCGACACAAAAGCAGACGGCGGCGGACATCGCCAGCGCCACCGACGGCGTCAGGTCGGTGGAGAACCATCTGGCCGTGCGCAAGCTGTGATGCGCCGGCGGCACAACCGCAACCCTGGAGCAAGGCCATGAACCCGAACGAACTCGATCGCAACAGCGGCGGCCCGCGCGCCGCCATCGTCGGCACCAACGACCCGGACAACCCCGGCCCGGGGCCCTTCGTGATGGCGGCCGACACACTGGAAGGCAATGCCGTGGTCGGCCCCGGCGGCGACAAGCTCGGCACGGTCGACCACATCATGCTGGACGTGGGCGGCGGGCGCATTGCCTATGCCGTGGTGTCGTTCGGCGGCTTCCTCGGCATGGGCAGCAAGCTGTTCGCCGTGCCGTGGTCCGCGCTGACCCTCGATACCCAGCGCAAGAGCTTCGTGCTCGGCATCGACAGAGCCATGCTCGAGGCCGCGCCCGGCTTCGACAAGGACCACTGGCCCAGCATGGCCGATCCGCAATGGGGCACCACCATCCATGAGTACTACGGTGCCTCGCCGTACTGGAAGGACTACCGCTACGAGCGCGAAGCGCAGCCCTGACGGCCGCACCGGCACCGCTTCGTTTCCGATCCGGTGAAAGCACGCTTGCTGCGAGGTGAAAACATGCGCACCGTACTGTATTTCCGGCTTCGCGACGCCGTCGGCGCGGCGAAGATCCAATCGGCGCTGGCCGAGCTTCCCGCTTCCACCGTGCGCATCAAGGGCCCGTGGTTCATCCAGCGTGACGGCCACGCGGTCGAAGGACTGCGCAATGCCGCCGCCGCCCAGACCACTTACCGGCGCGAATGGGAAATCGCCGGCATCCTGCCCGGCGCCGCGCTGGCGGTCTATGCGACGCTGGCCCTGGGCACCTCGGCCGGCACCTTCGCTAGCGTGCTGGCCTGCGTCGCGGCCAGCGCGATCGGCGGCCTGGCGGGCGCGTGGCTGGGCCGGTGGCTCGGCGGGTCGATCCCGCGCGGCGCGGTCGCCCGGCAACGGGCCAGCCTCGCGCCCGGCGAAATGCTGCTGGTCGCCAGTTGCGCCCGCGGGACGAAGGAGTCCGTGAAGCTGGTGGTCAACGCCCTGGGCGGCGAGAGCGTCGAAGAACGCAACGAGGTGCTGCCGGACTTCCGCCGGGCATGAGCCGCCGCCAGCGCGGAGCGCCCGCCTTTGCGTGGACGCTCCGCGGGCGCGTTGTTCGCGGGCGCGTTACTTGCCGACCTGGTTGCCGACAATGCCGCCGACCGCGGCGCCGCCCACCGTGCCCAGCGCGCTGCCGCCGGTCAGCACCGCGCCGGCCACGCCGCCGATCCCCGCTCCCGCCACGGTATCCGTATCGCGCCGGGACATGCCGCTGCATCCGAGCACACCCACCACCGTGACGGCGATGGACACGCGCAGAAGGATGACACCGATATTGTTGCTGTTCATTTTGATACCTCGATTTACTGATGTCCGCCCCGGCCGGAGGCCCAGGTTGGAAGCGGCAATGCAGACCGCCATCGCCAGCCTGCCCTGAGGCTAGCCCGGCAGCGCCCGCGCGTCGGTCCGGCAGCGTACGCGCTGCGCCGCGCGCCGGGCTTGATGCCGGCGCCTGTCCAATAGCGTACCGACGCCGCGCTCGCGCCGGCGCAATGATGGCTCGTCGCGATGATGACGCTCCGCAATGAAACGCCTCCGCCCTGCCCTGGCAGCCCGCATGGCCGCTGTGGTCCGATGGCCCGCCGGGCCGCTCATCCACGCGCCGCTGGTGTCGACCGGAGAATGACATGCGAACTTATCGCTGGCTTTGTATCGTGGCGTTTTCACTCGTGCAGATGGGGTGCCTGTGGGTGCCCGGCGGATACGGAGGCGATGGCCGCGATGGCCGCGATGGCGGCTATCGCCACGGACGGGACGAACGCTATGAGGGCCGCCCGGACGGCTCCGCCTTCCGCCCGGGCGACCGCGAGCGGGTCAACGCGACCGAGCGCGTCGGCGACGGCGGGATGCGGGAATCCGGGTTGCGCAACGGATGGATGCAGTAGGCCGCAAGGCAACCGGCCACGGACGACGGCACGGCTTGCACCCTCATGCCGCGGACGGCGCAATGCATAGCAGCAGTTCGTGCCTGCCGCCATCGAGCGGCACGCGCGCGCCGCCGCCTTCCAGGGCAACCGGCAACCCGTCGAGACGCGCATCCGGCGTGCCGGCCGTGGCCTGGACGCGGATCGCGTAATGGCCGGCGCCCAGCCTGACGTTGGCCTCGAACCCCGGCCACGCGGTCGGCAGCGCCGGGGCAACGACCAGCCAGGCTCCTTCGCGGCGAAGGCCGAGGATGCCCTCCACGCCGGCGCGGTACATCCATCCCGCCGCGCCGGTGTACCACGTCCAGCCGCCGCGCCCGACGTGGGGCGCCACCGAATAGACGTCGGCCGCCACCACATACGGCTCCACCTTGTAGCGCGCCGCGGCGGCGGCCGTGCTCGCGTGGTTGACCGGGTTGAGCATCGAGAACAGCTCGGCGGCCTTGGTGCCCGCGCCCAGCCGGGCGAACGCCAGGATCGACCACATCGCCGCATGGCTGTACTGGCCGCCGTTCTCGCGCACGCCGGGCGGATAGGCGCGGATGTAGCCGGGGTCCGGCCCCGCGCCGTCGAAGGCGGGCGAGAACAACAGCGCCAGGCCATCCTGGCGGCGCCACAGGCGCTGCTCCATCGCGGCCATCGCCAGCGCCGCGCGGGCGGGATCGCCCACGCCCGACAGCACCGCCCACGACTGCGCGATGGCATCGATCTGGCACGCGGCGCTGGCCTTCGAGCCTAGCCAGCTGCCATCGTCGAAGGTGGCGCGGCGGTACCAGTCGCCGTCCCAGCCATCCCGCTCCAGCGCTTCGCCCAGCACGGCGGCATGGGCGCGCCAGTGCGCGGCACGGCCGGCGTCGCGCGCGTCGGCATGCGGCGCGAACAGCGCCAGCGTGCGCGCCAGCAGCCAGCCCAGCCATACGCTCTCGCCCTTGCCGGCCGCGCCCACCCGGTTCATGCCGTCGTTCCAGTCGCCGCCGCCGATCAGCGGCAGCCCCTGCGCGCCGGTGAGCGCCAGGCAGCGGTCGATGCCGCGCGCGCAATGCTCGAACAGCGACGCCGATACCGTCCCGGCCATCGGCTGGAAGAAGGCATCGTGCTCGCCGGCCTGCAACACCGGGCCATCCAGGAACGGCACGGGCTCGTCGAGCACGGCCGCGTCGCCCGAGGCGGCGATGTAGGTCGCCGCCGCGAAAGCGAGCCAGACGCAGTCGTCTGAGATGCGGGTGCGCACGCCCTGCCCGCTGTGCGGCAGCCACCAGTGCTGGACGTCGCCCTCGGCGAACTGCCGCGCGGCCGCGCGCAGCAGATGGGCGCGCGTGGTGGCCGGGCTGGCGAAAGTGAGCGCCATGGTGTCCTGCAACTGATCGCGGAAGCCGTAGGCGCCGCTGGCCTGGTAGAACGCCGAGCGTGCCCAGATACGGCAGGCCAGCGTCTGGTAGAGCAGCCAGCCGTTGAGCATGATGTCCATCGCGCGGTCCGGCGTGCGGACCTGCACCGCGCCGAGCAGGCTGTCCCAGTGCGCCGTCACGGCGGCCAGCACGGCGTCGAGATCGGCGGCGCGATAGCGTGCGACCAGCGCGCTGGCTTCGCCCGCCGAGCCGCACTGCCCCAGCAGCGCGACGATTTCCACGCTCTCGCCGGGAGCCAGTTCCACGAAGCACTGCAAGGCCGCGCAGGGATCGCGCCCCGCGCCCACGGCGCCGGACAGCGGCGCCGTGCCGAGCAGCGCCGCCGGCGCGGCGGCCGCGCCGTTGCGGCCGAGGAACTCGGTGCGGTCGGCGGTCCACGCCACCTGCCTGCCGCCGAGATCGGCAAAGGCGACCCGCCCCGGGAACGCGGTGCTCCACGGATTGCGCGCCAGCATGGCGCCGGTGGCGCCGTCGAGCGCGGTGGCAATGAACGGCGCCGAGGCGCCGCGGGCGGTGCCGAGCACCCACTCGGCGAACGCCGTGACCGACAGGCGGCGGCGCCTGGCCGACAGGTTGCGCAGCGTCAGGCGCGAGATCTTGAGCGGATCGTCCAGCGGCACGTATTGCAGCAACTGTGCCGCGATGCCGTTGGCCTCATGCGCGAAGCGGCTGTAGCCGTGGCCGTGGCGCGCCGTGTAGGCGCCGCCGTCGCGCACCGGCTGGGCGGTGGGCGTCCACAGGTCGAGCGTGTCTTCGTCGCGGATGTAGATCGCCTCGCCGGGCGGGTCCAGCACCGGGTCGTTGGACCACGGCGTCAACTGGTTCTCGCGGCTGTTCTCCGCCCAGGTGTAGCCGCTGCCTTGCGCGGACACCTGGAAGCCGAACGCCGGGTTGGCGATCACGTTGAGCCACGGCGCCGGCGTCGACGCCTCTCCCGCCAGTTCGATCACATATTCCCGCCCGTCCTTGTCGAAGCCGCCCAGCCCGTTGAAGAACTCCAGCGAGGCCGGGTCCCATGCCGGCGCATGCGGCGCCGGCACGGCGTGGGCCGGCGGGAACGCCAGCCGGGACAGCCAGGTCGGGCGTTCGGGCGCCGCGCGGACCGGCGCCTCGGGCAAGCGGGCGATCTGTTCGGCGATGGCGCCGCGGCGCGCGACCAGCGCGACGCGCGCCACCGACTGCAGCAGCGCGCGCTCCTCGACCCGCATCAGGTCCGCGCGCAGCGTATGGACCGCCCCCTGGCCCAGCCCGTCGCCCAGGCGCGGCCGCGACTGGCTGCTGCGCACCGCGGTGTCGATGGCGGCCTGCAGGTCCTGCGCGTAGGAGGAAGCGCGTTCGTTGACGATGACGAGGTCCACGCCCAGGCGCTTGAGGCGCCAGTATTCGTGCGCGCGCAGCAACTGGCGCACCTGCGCCATGTCTTCGACGTCGTCGATGCGCAGCAGCACGATGGGCAGGTCGCCGGAGATCGCGTGCGGCCACAGGCCGGACTGCGGGCCCGCGCCGCGCAGGATGGTCTCCGGCGGGCTGCGAAAGCGCGCGTCGGCGTACAGGATCGGCGCGGCCAGGCGCTGGAAGTCCGCCGCCTCGCCGGCCTTGGCGTCGAGATAGCGCAGCTGGACCTGGGCCTGCGTCCACGCCAGGGTCTTGGCGCGCTCGAAGGCGCTGCGGTCGTGATGCTTGTCGATCAGCACCATCAGCTCGGCCCGCGAAGGCGCCACCAGCGTCCAGAAGGCGACCCGGGCCACGCCGCCCGGCGCCACCCGCACCCGCTGGCGCAGCGAAAAGACCGCGTCGAGGACGATGCCGGTGGTATCCGACAGCGGCTGCGCGAGCCGCGCGCCGCCGGCCGCGCGCGGCGCCAGGCCGGCGCCCAGGAAGCGCGCGCGGTCGGTCTCGTGCTGGAGATCCGCGACCACGTCGCCCTCGGCCACGGTGAAGTGCGCGGCCCATATGCCCGGCTCGCCGTCGGTGCGCGGGCGGCGCGTGGCAATCAGCGCGCCGAATTCGGCCAGATACTCGGTCTCGACGAACAGCTTGGAGAACGCGGGATGCGCGTCGTCGGCGGCCGGCGTGGCCAGCGCCAGCTCCGCGTAGGAGGTCAGTTCGATCTCGCGCGGGCGGCGGCCGCTGTTGGCCAGCGACACGCGCCGCACTTCGCCGTCGTCCTCGCCGGAGACCAGCACGTCGAGCGTGGTGAGCAGGCTGCCGTCGCGGCGGATGAATTCGGCGTGGTCCTCGGCGAAGATCACGTCGCTGCCGGCGTCCTCTTCGTCCGCCTCGCCTTGCCCGGGCTGGGGGCCGGCAGACCAGACCCTGCCGCCCTGCGTGTCGCGCAGGAAAATGAAGGAGCCGGCGTCGTCGCGCGTGGCATCCTCGCGCCACCGCGTCACGGCCAGGTCGCGCCAGCGGCTGTAGCCCGCGCCGGCGGTGGTCAGCATCACGGCGTAGCGGCCGTTGGAGAGCAGATGCGTGACGACGGCGCCCGCGGCGGTGCCCGCTGTGGTGCCCGCGGCGGCCCCCGGATACCGGCGCACGGTGGAATCCTCGTGGCCCGCCTCGGCCCGGGACGCCTTCACTTCCTCGGCGCGCGGATGGGAGATGGCGACGTTGCGCGGCATGCGCTCCTGCAGCAACAGTTCGGTGGCCTGGATCATCGGCTCGCGGTGAAAACGCTCGCGCATCTGCCCCGCGTGCAGCGTGTTGGCGATGGCGACGATGGTCATGCCTTGGTGATGCGCCATGTAGCTGCGGACGATGGCGAAGTCCTCGTCTTCCGGCAGGCGGGAGCGCGTGAAATCGAGCGCCTCGTAGAAGCCATGGCGGCCCTTGGCGCCCATGCCGGCCAGCCGCACGTAATTGCGCTGGGCCGCCTGCGGATCGACCATCGCGGCCAGCGCGGTGGCATAGGGCGCGATCACCACGTTGTCCGACAGGCCGCGCTTGAGGCCGAGCCCCGGCACGCCGAAGTTGGAGTACTGATAGGTGAACTCCATGTCGCGCGCGTTGTAGGCGGACTCGGACACGCCCCACGGCACGCCCAGCGAGCGCCCGTAGGCCTGCTGGCGCTCCACCACCAGCCGGTTGGTCTGCTCCAGCAGGCTGCCGCCCGGCGCGCGCATCACCAGCGACGGCATCAGGTACTCGAACATGGACCCCGACCACGAGATCAGCGCCGAGCCGTTGCCCAGCGGCGTGGCCGTGCGGCCCAGGTGGAACCAGTGGCGCGTGGCCACGTCGCCCTTGGCGATGGCGAACAGGCTGGCCAGCCGCGCCTCCGAGGCCAGCAGGTCGTAGCAGTTCACATCGAGGCGGTTGTCCTCCTGCGAATAGCCGATCGACAGCAGCTTGCGCTCGCGGTCGAACAGGAAGCAGAAGTCCATCGCCAGCGCCATCTCGCGCGCCTCGGCCGCCAGCGCGTGCACGCGGGCCGCGAACGCCGCGGGCGCGGCGGCGATCTGCAGCCGGTCCTGCTCGTGGCCGGCCATGGTGCTGCGCAGCGCCTCGACCCAGAACGCCAGGTCGGCCAGGGTGTCGTCGCCGGCGGCGGGCAGGATCTCGCGGGCCGTCATGGCGGCTTTCTCCGTCAGCCGCCGGAGCGTGGGCGAGAGCGTGGCCATCGGCTCGGTGCCGGCCAGGCGCGCCTCGATGTCTTCGATCAGGCCGCCCAGGATGCCGCCGCGCTCGCCGCCCGGGGTGGCCAGGCTGGCGAGCGCCTCGCGCGCGAGCCTGGCGGTGTCCGCCATGCCGGGGCGCAAGTCCGGCGCCGCGGCGGCATCGGTCCATTCCTCGCAGGCATTGGCCAGCACGATCAGGTGGCCGGCGAGGTTGCCGCTGTCCACCGACGACACATAGGCGGGCGTGAGCGCGCGCAGGTCCTGCGTGTCGTACCAGTTGTAGAAATGCCCGCGCAGGCGCGGCAGCTTGCGCATGGACGCAAAGGCCGCTTCCAGGCGCTCGACCGTCGCCACCGTGGCGCTCCAGCCGAAATCGCGCGCGGCAACGGCGGAGAGCAGGTAGAGGCCGATATTGGTGGGCGAGGTCCGGTGCGCCACCACGGGCCGCGGCCTCTCCTGGAAGTTGTCGGGCGGCAGCATGTTGTCGGCCGGCGTGACGAAGGTCTCGAAATAGCGCCAGGTGCGGCGCGCGGTCAGGCGCAGGTCGCGCGCGTCCGGCTCGGACGGCAGCAGGCGCCGCGCCACCGTGGGCGAACGGCTGACGCCCAGCGCCAGCGCCGGCGCCAGCAGCCACAGCAGCCCGAACGGCAGCGCCAGCGGCCAGGACGGCTGCGCCACCGCCAGCGCGCCTGCCATCATGGCCACCGCCAGCACCACCCCGCCCGCCATCTTCAGGTAGAAACCGGCAAGATCCAGGCGCGGGCTGCTCATCGACTGCGCGGCCGTGGTCCACTCCAGCAGATGGCGCCGCGTGAAGCGCAGGCGTACCAGCGTGCGCGCGATGGCGTCGCCCATGCGCCAGGCCTGGTCCGGCAGGAAGGCGATGGTGAGCAGCACCTGCGTGGCCGCGACCTGCAGGTCCCGCGCCAGCATCCGCACGTGGTTGCGCATCTGGATGCCCGCGCGATGCGGCACCAGCGAAAACAGGCCGGGAAAGAACGCCGGGAACGCAATCGCGGCGAGCAGCATCAGCGTGGCCCACAGCCCGGCCGCCAGCGGCAGCAGCCAGCATGCGCCCAGGGCCAGCAGCAGCACCGGCGCGAGCAGCGCGCGCCGCAGGTTGTCGAGCATCTTCCAGCGGCCCAGCATCGGCACCGCCTCGCTGCCGGCGCGGCCCTTGAAGATCCAGCCCAGCAGTTGCCAGTCGCCGCGCGTCCAGCGGTGCTGGCGCTTGGCGGCGACGTCGTAGCGCGACGGGAAATCCTCGACCACCTCGACATCCGAGGCCAGCCCGGCGCGCGCGAACACGCCTTCGAACAGATCGTGGCTGAGCACCGCGTTCTCCGGGATGCGGTCGTGCAGCGCGCGCTCGAAGGCGTCGACGTCGTAGATGCCCTTGCCGGTGTAGGAACCCTCGCCGAACAGGTCCTGGTAGACGTCGGACGCGGCGGCCGCGTAGGGATCGATGCCGCCGGGCGCCGAGAAGATGCGCTGGAACACCGATCCCTCGCTGCCCACCGGCAGCGAGGGCGTCACGCGTGGCTGCAGCACGGCGTAGCCGCCCACCACCCGCCGCAGCTGCGCGTCGAAGCGCGGCCGGTTCAGCGGGTGGGCCATCTTGCCGATCAGCCGCAGCGCCGCGTCGCGCGGCAGGCGCGTGTCGGCGTCGAGCGTGATGACGTAGCGCACGCCGGCGGGCACTTGCGGCGGCCCGCCGTCGGCGCCGACGTAGCTGGTGTCGGTGGCGCCGCGCAGCAGCCGGTTGAGTTCGTGCAGCTTGCCGCGCTTGCGCTCCCAGCCCATCCAGGTGCGTTCGCTGGCATTGAAGAGGCGGCGCCGGTGCAGCAGCAGGAAGCGCTCGCCCGCGGGCCCCGGCCCGTGGCGGCGGTTCAGCTCGCCGATGGCGTCCGCGGCCACGGCCAGCAGCGCGGCATCGGCCGCCACCGCTTCCTGGTCCGCGTCGGCGCCGTCGGTCAGCAGGGCGAAGGTCAGGTCGCCGCCGGCACCGGCCAGGTGGTGCACCTCCAGGCGCTCGATCTGCTCGCGCAGGCTCGCCTCGCTGGCCAGCAGCGTGGGCACGGCGACCAGCGTGCGCAGCGAGGACGGCACGCCGGCGGTCAGCTCCAGCCCGGGCAGCAAGGACGCGCCGAAGCTCCAGGCCATCGCGCGGTTGACCAGCGTGGTGGCCACCTCGCTCGCGGGCACGAAGCCGAGGGCGCCGAGCAGCGCCAGCCAGCCGCCGGCGAGCACGGGTTCCGACACCGCGGCCAGCACCCACAGGAAAGCGGCGAGCACGGCAAGGGTGGTCAGCAGGATCGCGCCCACGTAGCCGCCGATGCCGAGGGCAATGTTGAGGCGGCTGAAACGCAGCCGCGCGGGCGGGCGGAAGCCGATGGCCCGCTCGAGGGCGAGCCGCCCCTCCGCGATCAGGTGATAACCCGGGTCGCCGGTGCGTTCGGCCTGCGCCGCGCTGTGCGCGCTGGCGGCCGCGGCGCGCGCGGCCGCCAGCGCGGCGTCGGCGATTTCGAGCTCCGGCAGCGGCGAGCCGCGCGCCAGTTGCTCGATGGCGCTGCGGTAGAGATTGCGCGTGGCGAAGTCCATCGCCGCGAACGCGCTGCCGTCGCGCAGCCGCCGGTCGACCAGGCTCACGCTTTCGAACAGCTCGGCCCAGTCGATGTCCGAAATCAGCCGCATGCTGGTAATGACATTGCGCACGGTGACGTTGGCCGCGCCCTGGCGCTGCTGCGCGTGCCGCACCACGTCGTCGATCGACACGCCCTGCAGGCTTAGCCGCCGCTCCAGCCAGCCCAGCGTGGGCGTGGTGCGCGGGTCCTGGTCCCGCAGCCGCTTGGCGAGCTGCGCGGCGAACAGCTCCGACAGCGGCGACGCCGAGCGCGAGGCGATGTCGATGTCGAGCGCGGAACCGGCGCAGCCCGACACCAGCAGCCGCTTCGACAGTTCGTCGGCGTCGGCGCGCGCGGCGCGCCCGGTGGTGATCTGCTCGGCCAGCCGGCGCAGGTTTTCCACCAGCACGATGCGCAGGGTAATGGCGACCGCCCACAATTCGCCGATGGTCAGGGGCTGGACACGCTGATAGGCGGCAATGAAGCGGCGCAGCATGTCCGGGTCGATATGGCTGTCGGTATGGGCCACGAAGGCCCATGCCAGCCCGAATATCCTGGGGTAGCCGGCGAACGGCCCCGCGCTCAGCTTGGGCAGCTGGCGGTAATAGCCGGGAGGCAGGTCGTCGCGGATCTCGCGGATCTGCGCTTCCACCAGATGGTAGTTGTCGAGCAGCCATTCGGCCGCGGGCTCCACGCCCCTGCCGCTTTCCAGCTCGGCCGCGCTGGCGCGGTAGGCTGCCAGCAGCACCTCGGCATTGTCATTGAGGCGGCTGCGCAAGGTCGGCACGCGCGGCGGCCGCGGCGTGACCGGCTGGGCCGCGGCGAGGCTTTGCGCATGCTGCTCCAGCCGTTCGGTGCCGAACAACTCCTCGCGTATGGGCGCGGCGTTGGTCCATGGTGATGCTGGTGAGGAAGAGTCGAACGTACGGAGCAGTGCTGAATACATGAACACCTTTGAATTGGGCTGCCGCGCGCTTGCCGCGCGCGCTTGCCGCATTTACGGCTGCTTGCGCTGTTGTTCCTTCGCGTCTCCGTAGGAAGCCTGCGCCTGGCCGACGACCTGTTCGGCCTTGCCCTTGAGCTCGGTGGTCTTCCGGCCCGTGGTCTTGCCGAACATTTCCCGCAGCTTGCCCTTCGCCTTTTCGAGACGGCCCTTCACCTGGCTTTCGTTCATGACAATCGCTCCTTGAAGAAGGCGGCTGGCCGGCTGGCCAGCCGCACGCCGGGCGCCGCGCGCGGCGACGCCGGCCTGTGTACCGACGCCCCGGCGGGCCTAGAAGCGGCCTGTCAGCACCAGCACGAGCACCACGATCAGCAGCACGCCCAGCACGCCGCTGGGCATGTAGCCCCACGAGCGGCTGTGCGGCCACGTCGGCATGGCGCCGAGCAGGACCAGCACGAGCACGACCAGCAATACGGTTCCTAACATGGAACACCCCTTTCCCCGACTCCGCGTTTTTGGCCAGGCCACCGCTGCGCTGCGCCAGCGGGCCGGAATCATCGAGCCCGATGCGTAGCCGGCCGCGTTACCTTGGAACCGGCCTGACCGTTGCCGCCACCTTGCCATCTGGCGGGGAGAATGTCGGTACGCTGACGGACAATGACGCCGGCGGGAATGCAGCGCGCAAGGCCATGCGGAAAAAAATACAAAGGCCCACGCCACAACACGGGCACCATGACTCACAATGGGAGCACCGATGCCGGTCAGACGACGCGCATCGATCCGCAGGCGGCGCGGTGCGGACAGGGTCTGGAACGGGTGCGAGGAACGGGTGCGAGAAACGGGGACTGAAGAACGCTTCGGTGAACAGTCCGGCCACAGCATGGCGGCGGGACAAAAGTGATGGATATGCATCGGCCATCGGTCCCGGGTGCGGCAAGCGGCGCGTATGCGCCGCTGCAATGTGTCGCCATCATCCCATGATCCTGGCATCGCGCTGGACTATATTTTTAGCGGCGGCAGGTTCTTCGCGCGACCAAAAGCCCGCGCGAATTTGCCGCCAACATGCCGGCTCCTCCGATTGGCCGGCGCTGGAGGCGCAACATGAGTGCCCTGCATGACCCTAAGGCCAACCATCTGCTTGCCGTATTGCCCGAAGCGGACTGGTTGCGCATCGCACCGCACCTCGTGCTGGTCGAACTGCCGCTGGGGCACGTGGTCTACGAGTCCGGCGACCAGCTGGGCTCGGTGTACTTTCCCACCAGCGCGATCGTATCGCTGCTCTACGTGATGGAAGACGGCTCATCGGCCGAGATCGCCATCGTCGGCAACGAGGGGATCGTCGGCATCGCGCTGTTCATGGGCGGCGAGACCACGCCGAGCCGCGCCATCGTGCAAAGCGCCGGCCACGGCTACAAGCTCAATGCCAAGCTGCTGAAACAGGAGTTCGCGCGCGGCGGCCCGGTGCAGCGCCTGTTGCTGCGCTACACCCAGGCCCTGATCACGCAGATGGCCCAGACCGCGGTCTGCAACCGGCATCACTCCATCGAACAGCAGCTTTGCCGCTGGCTGCTGCTGAGCATCGACCGCCTGCCGACCAACGAACTGACCATGACGCAGGAACTGATCTCCAACATGCTCGGCGTGCGGCGCTCCGGCGTCACCGAAGCCGCGCTGAAGCTGCAGAACGCCGGCCTGATCCGCTACAGCCATGGCCATATCTCGGTACTCGACCGGCCCGGGCTCGAAAAACACGCGTGCGAATGCTATGCCGTGGTGAAGAAAGAGTTCGACCGCCTGCTGCCGGACATGCAGGCCGTCTGACGGATAGGGAGAGCACGCCCGCCCCGGACATGCGCCGGTGCGACGCCGGTACGCGTGCCCATGCGCACATGTCCGCCATCGTACCGACACCACGGCGCTAGCGTGCCAGTCTTCGCCCATGGGCCGGCCTCGTGCCTGCCATGCGGGCGGGCCGATGACAAGCCCTGCCGCGCAGCGAACCGCAGGGAGAGAACCATGTTGAGCGTTCTGGTGGTCGTCGTACTGGCGATGGCCTTGATGGCAGTCGTGCCGGTGTGGCCCCACAGCCGCGCCTGGGGCTATATGCCCGGCAGCGTGCTGGGCGCGTTGCTGCTGGTGATATTGATGCTTGCCCTCTTCGGCAGGATCTGAATGCCGGGCGCGCCCCTTCTGTGGAGGCGGCGCGGCCGGCGACGTCCATGCCACGCGCATGGGCAGGGAGCATTTCATGCAATCAGGCATTCCGGGCATCGCGGTGGTGACGTATCGCACCGCGCCCTCCAGCTGGTTCTTCGCCGAGGTCGACGGGGCGTGGATCTATCGTTTCGGCCCCTTCGCCAGCGCGCAGGCACTTGATGACGTTCTCGCGGTGATCTACGCCACGCCGCCGCAGCGCGCCGCGATCGCGCTGGTTGGCGAATGCGACGATGCCGGGGTGCTGCTGGCCGCGGCCACGCTCGCCGCGCCGGCGCCGCCCGGCCGGGTAGCGCTGGTGCCGCGCGCCGCGGCGTCCTGGTGGCACGCCTTGCTGTACAGGCTGCGTTCCCATGGCGCGCGGAGGATCGTGATCCATTGACGGGCGCGCAGGCCCGGATGCCTGCGATCCTGCGGCGCGCCCGGTCCACACCCGCCCCACCCGACGGAGACCGCCTCATGGCATTTGCCTTCCCTCGCTTCCGGCCCGAGACGCCCCTCCCGCTGCCCAGCGCCATGGCGGCGGCGCTGCTGGAGCCGCCGGCCCCGGCCGCGGCAGCGCCGGCACCCGCGCATGGGCTGCGCGGGACACGGCCGGGCCGGCTGTATCCAGGCGGGCCCGGCCCCGGCGCGCTTGCAGGAGGACAAGACATGTTACGCAGCATCGAAGAACTGGAAAGCTACCCCATCCGCGCGACGGACGGCGACATCGGCATGGTGAAGGACCTCTATTTCGACGAGAAGGCATGGGTGGTGCGCTACCTGCTGGTCGAAACCGGCAACTGGCTGTCGAGCCGGCGCGTCCTGATCCCGGCCCTGTCGGTCGGACGGTCGGAATGGCTGGACAACGTCATCGAGGTGACGATCACCAAGGCGCAGGTGATGCACAGCCCCGACGTCGACGCGCGCAAGCCGGCCTCGCGGCAACACGAGACCGACTACCTGGCCTACAACGGCTATGCCGACTACTGGGGCGGCGCGGGCTTCCGGGAAGGACTTCCGTCCGCGGGCGAAGTCGCGGCGGGCTACAGCGAATCCGACCAGGAACGCGGCGAAGGCGGCGGCACGCATCTGCGCAGCGCGGAGGCCATTGCGCACTACGCCATGCATGCCCGCGACGGCGACATCGGCCACCTGGAAGGCCTGCTCGTCGACGTGCGGACCTGGGCCTTGCGCTACGTCATCGCCAGCACCAGCAACTGGCTGCTCGGAGACCGGATCGTCATCCCCGTGAGAGCCATCGAGAGCGTGAACTGGCCCGACGCGACGGTCTCGCTCGACCTGCCGCGCGCGGTGCTGAAGGCCGCGCCGCGCTACGACGACGAAGTACGCCTGGACCGGCGGCAGGAAGCCAGCATCCACCGGTACTACGGCCAGCCGGGCTACTGGCTCGACCAGCCCGCCGGCGACGTGTCCGCCCGCCCGCACTGAAACGGGCGGAGTATCCGCCTGCACGCCATGCGCCACGGCTGGACACGGCGGCGTCATCAACCCAGGGATCCGGCGCCAGCGCCGGCTCCGGGAGGGACCATCATGAAGCCCGGCTACAACGCATCGCTCTACCTGCTGCCGTTCGATCATCGCCAGTCCTATGTGGCCGGCATGTTCCGCTTCCAGCCGCCGCTGACGCCCGCCGAGCGCGATACGGTGGCCAGCAGCAAGCAGATCATCTACGACGGCTTCCAGGAAGCGGTCGACAACGGCGTGCCGGCGTCCTGCGCGGGCATCCTGGTCGACGAGGAATTCGGCGCGGGCATTCTGCACGACGCCAGGAAAAACGGCTACGTGACCGCGCTCCCGGTCGAAAAGAGCGGCCCGGGCGAATTCGAGTTCGAGTACGGCGAAGCGTTCGCGGAGCATATCGAAGCGTTCAGGCCGACCTTCGCCAAGGTCCTGGTGCGCTACAACCCCGCCGACGACGCCGCGCTCAACCTCCGGCAGACGGCGCGCCTGAGGCGGCTCTCGGACTACTGCCGGCATGCCGGGCAGCGCTTCATGTTCGAGTTGCTGGTGCCGGCCACCGAAGCGCAGATGCGGCAGGCCGGGATGGACAAGGATGCCTATGACCGGCACACGCGCCCCGCGCTGATGCGCCAGGCGATCCGTGCCCTGCAGGACGCGGGCGTCGAACCCGATGTCTGGAAGATCGAAGGGCTCGACGGGCGCGGGGACTACGAGCAACTGGTCGAGACCGCGCGGCGCGACGCGCGCGATGACGTCGGCTGCATCGTGCTGGGACGCGGCGCCGGCGAAGCCCGGGTCGTGGCGTGGCTGGAAACCGCGGCGCCGGTGCCCGGCATGATCGGCTTCGCGGTCGGGCGCACCACGTTCTGGGATGCCATCGCCGGTTACGAGAGCGGAGAAATCAACGGGCGGGAAGCTGTCTCGCGCATCGCCCGGAACTATGCCCGCTGGGTCGCGCGCTTCGAGCAGGCGCGTGCGTCTCATCACGCCGCGGCGCTCCCGGCCGCCGGATCCACGGCGCCGGATAAGTCGGATAAGCCGTCATGATCGTCAGCCCCCTGGCCGGCAAGCCGGCGCCGCGCTCGATCCTGGTCGACGTCGCGCGGCTGGTCACGGCCTACTACACCGATGCGCCCGACCCCGCCGAAGCGCGGCAACGCGTGATGTTCGGCACTTCCGGCCATCGCGGGTCATCGCTGGAGCGAAGCTTCAACGAGCCGCACGTGCTTGCCATCAGCCAGGCGATCTGCGAATACCGTGCCGGGCAAGGGATCGACGGCCCGCTGTTCCTCGGCATCGACACCCATGCATTGTCGGTGCCCGCCTGCGCCAGCGCGCTCGAGGTACTGGCCGCCCACGGCGTGCACGTCATGCTCGCCGAGCACGACGAGTACACCCCCACGCCGGCCGTCTCGCTGGCCATCCTTGCCCACAACCGCGGCCGCAGCGGCGGCCTGGCCGACGGCATCGTCGTCACGCCCTCGCACAATCCGCCCGACAGCGGCGGCTTCAAGTACAACCCGCCCAACGGCGGGCCGGCCGACACCGCCGTGACCGGCTGGATCGAGACCCGCGCCAACGCGCTGCTGGAAGGCGGCCCCGCCGGCATCCGGCGGATGCCGTTCGAGAAGGCGGTGAACGCGGCCACCACCCACCGCTACAGCTATCTCGACGCGTACACGGAGGCGCTCGGCACGATCATCGACATGGCGGCGATCCGCGCATCGGGCATCCGGCTCGGCGTGGACCCGCTCGGCGGGGCCGGCGTCCACTACTGGGAGGCCATCGGCGAGCGCTACGGACTGCGCCTGAGCGTGATCGGCGACGAGGTCGATCCGACCTTCCGCTTCATGACGGTGGACTGGGACGGCCGCATCCGCATGGATCCGTCGTCGCCCTTCGCCATGCGGCGCCTGATCGACGTGAAGAGCCGCTACGACATTGCCTTTGCCTGCGACACCGACCACGACCGGCACGGCATCGTCACGCAGAGCGTCGGCCTGCTGCCCGCCGATCACTACCAGGCGGTCGCCATCGACTATCTCTTCCGGCACCGCGCGAACTGGCCCGCGCATGCGCGCGTGGGCAAGACCGTGGTCAGCAGCCAGATGATCGACCGGGTCGCCGCGCGCCTGGGCCGGCGCGTGTATGAGGTGCCGGTCGGCTTCAAGTGGTTCGCCGACGGCTTGCACGATGCCAGCCTGGGATTCTGCGGCGAAGAAAGCGCGGGGGCCTCGTTCCTGCGCCTCGACGGTTCGGCATGGACGACCGACAAGGACGGCCTCGCGGCGGGCCTGCTCGCGGCGGAGATCACGGCGCGCGCCGGGCGCGACCCGGGCGAGATCTACCGCCAGCTCGCCCGGGAACTGGGCGGCCCGGTCACCACGCGGATCGAGGCGGCCGCCACGATGGCACAGAAGACGGTGCTGGCGGCGCTCTCGCCGCGGCAGGTGACATGCACGGAGCTGGCCGGCGAGCGCATCCGGCATGTCCTCACCAGGGCGCCCGGCAACGATGCGCCGATCGGCGGACTGAAAGTCGTCGCCGAGGGCGGCTGGTTCGCCGCGCGGCCGTCCGGCACCGAAGACATCTACAAGATCTACGCCGAGAGTTTCCGCGGCGAAGCGCATCTGCGGCGCGTCACCGAAGAGGCGCAGGCCATCGTCGATGCCGCGCTGGCCGGTTGAGAAGCGCCTGCGCGCAAGCGGCCCGCTGGCGGGCTAGCGGCGCAGCAGCCGCGCGGCGCGCGCGCAGACGTTGTCGACGGTAAAGCCGTATTCCTGCAGCATGACCGGCCCCGGGGCCGACGCGCCGAAACGGTCCACCGCCAGCACGCCGCCGCCATCCCCGAGGTAGCGGTGCCAGCCTTGCGAGACGCCCGCCTCCACGGCCAGCCTGGCGCCGAGCGCCGGCGGAAACACCGTGTCGCGGTATTCGGGCGGCTGGGCATCGAACAGTTCCCAGCTCGGCATCGAAACCACGCGCGCATGGATGCCGTCCCGGGCCAGCCGCTCGCGCGCGGCCACCGCCAGCGACACTTCGGCGCCGCTGGCCACGAGTATCAGGTCGGGGCTGCCGCCGGGCGCGTCCGCCAGGACGTAGGCGCCGCGCCGCAAGCCGTCGGCCGGCTGGAACAGCGCGCGGTCGAGCGTCGGCAGGTCCTGCCGCGACAGCACCAGCGCTACCGGCCGGTCGCCCGTTTCGAGCGCCACGCGCCAGGCGACCGCCGTCTCGTTGGCGTCCGCCGGGCGAATCACCGTCAGGCCGGGAATCGCGCGCAGGCTGGCAAGCTGCTCCACCGGCTGGTGCGTCGGCCCGTCCTCTCCCAGCGCGATGCTGTCGTGGGTGAACAGATAGACCACATGCAGGCCCATCAGCGCCGCGAGGCGGATCGACGGGCGCATGTAATCCGAGAAGATCAGGAAAGTCGCGCCGAAGGGCACCACGCCGCCGTGCGCCGCCATCCCGTTCATGAGCGCGCCCATGGCATGCTCGCGCACGCCGAAATGCAGGTTGCGGCCGGCCCGGCTCCAGCCGCCGCCGCTGGAGCCCTGCCGGTCGTGCGCGCTCAGGTTGGCCGGCTCGAAGTCTCCGCATCCCTTCAGCATGGTGAAGGTCGAAGGATCCAGGTCCGCCGAGCCGCCGATCAGCGCGGGCTGGTGCGCGGCGATGGCATTCATGATCTTTCCCGACGCAACCCGCGTGGCCATGCCTTTGGCGTCCGCGGCGAACTCGGGGACGGCGGCTTCCCAGCCCGAGGCGCCGGCGGCGGCGCCGGCCTGCATGCGCGCCGCCAGTTCCCGCGCGAGCTCGGGGAACTTCGCCTTGTACGCGCATAGCGCCTCGTCCCACTGCGCCTCGGCGCGCGCCCCTTTCTCGTTCGCCGCGGCGAAGTGCGCGCGCGCCGGTTCGGGGATGTGGAAGGCCGGCGCCTCCGGCCAGCCGAGGTTGCGCTTGGTCAGCCGCACTTCTTCCTCGCCGAGCGGTGAGCCGTGCGCCTCGAAGGTGTCCTGCTTGCCGGGCGAGCCGTAGCCGAGGTGTGTGCGCACCAGGATCAGCGACGGCCGCGCCGTTTGCGCGCGGGCCGCGTGCAAGGCGCTCTCGATGGTGTGCGTGTCGTTGCCGTCTTCCACCACCTGCGTATGCCAGCCATACGCCTTGAAGCGCGCGGCCACGTCCTCGGAGAACGCCATGCCGGTGCCGGCGGAAAGCGTGACGCCATTGTCGTCGTACAGGTAGATCAGCTTGCCGAGCTGGAGGTGCCCGGCGAGAGACGCGGCTTCGGCGGCGACGCCTTCCATGAGGTCGCCGTCGCTCACGATGCCATAGGTAAAGTGGTCGACGATGGCGAAGCCGTCCCGGTTGTAGCGCGCGGCCAGGCTTGCCTCGGCGATCGCCATGCCGACGCCGTTGGCGAAACCCTGGCCAAGCGGCCCCGTCGTGACCTCCACGCCCGGCGTCAGGCCACGCTCCGGATGTCCGGGCGCGATGCTGCCCCACTTGCGGAATTGCTTCAGTTGCTCGAGCGGCAAGGCATAGCCGGTCAGATGCAGCAGGCTGTACAGCAGCGCCGAGCCATGCCCGGCCGACAGCACGAAACGGTCGCGGTCGAACCACTGCGGGTTGGCCGGGTGATGCTTGAGAAAATGCGTCCACAGGACATAAGCCATCGGCGCCGCGCCCAGCGGCAGGCCCGGATGCCCGCTGTTGGCGTTCTGCACCATGTCCACGGACAGGAAGCGCAGCGTGTCGATGCACAGCGCATCCAGACCGGCCGCGCCGGTGTCGCCTGGGAAAGTCGCGTTCATGAATGTCCTCCAGCTTGAACCGTGCCCGTGCCGCCCGCTCATACCTGCCCGCCCTGGGCCCTGGACAGCAGGCTGTCGACGGCGGACCGCCCTGCCAGCTCGGCCGCCAGCGCTGCCCAGCGGCGCGTGAACGGGCCGCCGTGCACCTTGACGCGGCACTCGGCCACTGCGGGAAACACCGGCGGCAGCGGGCCGCGCAGGTAGTACCACGCGTCGAATACGTCCTGGGAACTGCCGACCATGTCTATCCAGATCTCGAAGCCGCGATACTCGACGCTATGCTGCATACGGAACTCCGGCGCGCCAGCGCCGGCAATGGCCGGCGGCGGCAATTGAAGAGGCCCGCGCGCGCGGCGGCGGGTTCGCTGCCGCCGGCTTCGGCGCGCGGGGCGGCGGCCACATGGACCGGACGGAGCTCATGGACCGCACGGAGCTCATGGGCATCACGGGCCGCTACGGCCGGCGCAGGCTACAGCGCAGCGCAAAGCCTGTCGGTACGCTACCGTACCTGCCACCCGGCGCCGTGCCGCGCAACGAGGCCAGGATCGGTGCGACGGCTTCCAGGTCCCTGGTCCCTCGCTGGCTGGTATGACTGCAGCCGGGTCTTGTTGGTTTCCCTGTTTTTGCCGGCTTTTTAAGCTGGACGTTCCGGGCTGCCCGGCAGCCGCAGCCTGGCCACGAATCGTGCGCCAGCCGCCTCGCCGCCACCCCGGCGGCAAGCCGGTACGGCAGCGTACCGACACCCCCGCCCGCTGCGCGCACCGTGGGTCCACCGCATCGAACCCGCACCGAGAATCCTTCGGCCCTGACACTCACGGGCATCCAGCGTTCGTCGACAAGGCACCGGTCCGCGTCGCTAGGTCGACGCAATGACGCAATCAACGTATCGAAGAACGTATCGAAGGAGAAACGGCCATGTTACGCAGTATCAAGAGCCTTCATGGATGCACCGTCGCGGCAGTCGACGGCGACATCGGGCATGTCGAGCAAGCATATTTCGACGACGAGAAATGGGGCGTCCGCTATCTGGTGGTCAAGACGGGCTCCTGGTTCGATGGGCTGCACGTACTGATCTCCCCCTACTCGATCAGGGCGTTCGACCGGAGATCCTCCGCGATCCACGTGGACCTCTCGCTCCAGCAGGTAAAGGACAGCCCGGACATCGACGCGCACAAGCCGGTGTCCCGGCAGCACGAGCTGGACTACCTCGCCTACTACAACTATCCCGTGTACTGGAACGGCCTGAGCCTCTGGGGCATGGGGCCCTACCCGGTCGTCGACCAGCGCGAGCCGGTGAAGAGAGCCAGCGCCGTGTACGGGCGCGCGGCAGCGAAGGCAGCCCACGGCGCGGCGCCGCCCGACGACATCCACCTGCGCAGCACGACCGCGGTGCACGGATATCACATAGAAGGCTCGGACGGCAGCATGGGGCACGTCTGCGGCTATCTGTTCGACGACGTGTCGTGGGTCATCCGCTACCTGATCGTCGACGTGCGCAACTGGCTGCCGGGCGGCCGGGAAGTCCTTCTGTCGACGTCGTCGGTGCAGTCCATCGACTGGGCCGCATCCACGGTCGTCACCGTGCTGACGCGCGCAGCCATCAGGGGCAGCCGCCGCTATGGCGAATCCACAGTGGTGGACCACGACTATGAAGCGACCAGGCGCGAATGGGCGTCATAAGGACGTCATAAGGACATCATAAGAGCGCCACAAGAGCGGCATCGGGGCGCCATGACGGACCGGCCGCGAGCAGCCGCCGGTCGCGTGCGTATCTGCCATGCATGCCCGTTAGCGTACCGACAGCGCCTTCGATCCGGACTAGTCTCGTAGCGAATGGCAACACGCCGGAGTCTCGGGACAGTGCGCAAAGGCAAGGCTGCCCGCGCGTTCCCGGACCGGAATGGCCGATGCAGCCGGTTGCCGCCCGAGAAAAATCCAGTCTGGAAAATTGCCCGCAATCCTGCGGGCGGTTCAAGTCAGCAACGCGGAAGGAACCATCATGAAATATTCACAACTGATCGTCGCAGCATTGATGACGCTCGCCGTCATGGCGTGCACGGGTCCGGCGGGACCGCAAGGCGCGACGGGAAACACCGGTAATACCGGTAACACCGGATACGCAGGCGCCACAGGCCGCACCGGCGCCACGGGCGGTGCCGGCGCGACCGGCGACACCGGCGCGACGGGCTACACCGGTGCCACGGGCGATACCGGCGCCACCGGGTACACCGGCGCCACGGGCGCCACCGGCAACACGGGAGCCAGGGGCAACACAGGCACTGCCGGCGCCCGAGGCGTGGCGGCGGACGGTACCGTGGTCATCGTCCCGCGCTGAAGTCCGCCGGGACGGTCCCGGCACGGCATCGCATAGCCGCGCCGGCGCCGCGTGAGCGCATTCCTACAGCAGCGCGCGGCGTGCGCCGGATGGCGCGAACGGCCGGGGCAACTACGCTGGAAGAGACAGCATCCACGCGGTACACCCATCCGGCGTCCCTGCCACTGGCCGCTTCCGGAGGTGAGAACATGGTCGGCAATCTTTTCTATGGCGAACGCGCGCGCACCAAGATCGCCGCGTTGTTCGACGATCAGGCCTCGGCATGCCATGCCGTCGACAAAGTGCGTGCGGACGCGCACCTGAATGCCGGCCAGGTGCGCCTGGTGGAGCCGCACGAGCCCCATTTCGGCAGGAAGCTGGAGCCGGAAGAACACGGCATCGAACGTACCGCGATCCGCGCCCACCTGGCGGCGGGTGTCATCGGCCTGGCCGTCGGCCTGCTGGTGTACGCGGCCTTGCGCATCGCCAATGTGGCCGCCGTGGCCGACAGTCCCGGACTCGCCATGCTGGCTGCCGCGGTCTTCGGGCTGCTGCTCGGGCTGATGGCCGGCGGCCTGCTTGCCATGCGCCCGGACCACCAGGCGGTCATCACGCCGGTACGCGAAGCCGTGCAGGCCGGCCGCTGGGCGGTGATCGTGCATCCGGCCTCTCCGCTGCAGTGCGACGACGCGATGCGCGCGCTGGGAGAGACCACCCGCGACCTGGTGCGCTCCTTCTGAAACGCCGCGCGGCACTGCCCGCCACGGCGCGCAAGCGCCGGCGGCCATCCGGCGGGCGCCGCCAGGCGAGGCCGCTCATGCGCCGGCATCTTCACACTGTCGAGTAACACTTGTTGGGGGAGCCGGCTCCAGGGCCTATCATTAGCAGGTGACATAGCAAACATCTTCGACACCGACAAGGCGTTTATGAACTATATCCCCGCACCTCCGGCCCCGACGCGGCATCCGCCCACGCCGGCAAGGCGCCGGCCGGAACAACCCGATGAGGCGCGCAAGACCGCGCAGCCCGGGCAATTTGATCCGCAGAGCAAGCAGATCGCCGATCTTAGCGACGGTACCTTCAAGCAGTAGCTCCACGCGGCATCATCAGCATCACCACCAAGGCGCCATGGCGCGTGCAAGCGGCTGACAAGCGGATTCGGGTTACGCCACGCCATCGTGGCGTTTCCTCCCGGCCCTACCCCTTCCTTCCGGCACCTTGGACCGCAACTTTCCGGGCACCCCGGTGCCCGGTCAACCGAGGTGCGACATGGCACTGAGTTTTCCCAACCCGAGCCGCAGCTACGACGCCGCCAAGCACTGCGTGTGGTTCTGGGGCTACGACAACGCGCGCGAAGTCACCTTCCAGGTCAACGACGCCGTGCTCGCGAATCTCGACCCGGCCATGGGCCAGGCCGAGCCCGAAGTGCTGGCGGCCTTCGACCGGCACCGCGACCAGATCCTCGAACTCGCCAGGAACCGCTACGCCACCGGGCGCCAGAACATGTACCTGCTCTCCTGAAAGCGGTGCATTGCGCGGACGACGGTGCCCGACATGGAAACCACCACCAAGGGACCTGCCAGTGATTCCGCAGGCGACTCCATCGACGAATCGGCCGATGAATCCACCGATGCCTCGAGCGATCGACCGGCCGATCCGTCGGCCACCGGTTCGGCCCGCTTCTGGCTCAGGAAGCTCGGCCCGGGCCTGATCACCGGCGCGGCCGACGACGATCCGAGCGGCATCGCCACCTATTCGCAGGCGGGCGCGCAGTTCGGCTTCAACATGCTGTGGACGGTGCTGTTCACCTATCCGCTGATGGTGGGCATCCAGGTGGTCAGCGCGCGCATCGGGCGCGTGAGCGGCCACGGGCTGGCCACCAACATCCGGCGGCACTATCCGGCGTGGCTGCTGTACGGCGTGGTCAGCCTCGTGCTGGTCGCCAACACGATCAACATCGCCGCCGATGTCTCGGCCATGGGCGAGGCGCTGCGGCTCATCGTGGGCGGCCCGGCGCAGCTCTACGCGGCGGCGTTCGGGCTGGTCTCGCTGCTGCTGCAGGTCTTCATTCCCTACCGGCGCTACGTGCGCATCCTGAAGTGGCTCACGCTCGCGCTGCTGGCGTACGTGGCCACGGCCTTCGTCGTGCATGTTCCCTGGCAGCAGGTCCTGCTCAAGACGCTGGTGCCGCGGATGTCCTGGAAGCCCGGGTACGTCACCACCGTGGTGGCGCTGTTCGGCACCACCATCAGCCCCTACCTGTTCTTCTGGCAGGCGTCGCAGGAAGTGGAAGACCAGCTCGCCGACACGCGGGCGCAGCCGCTGATAGAAGCGCCCGCGCAGGCGGGCGCCAACCTCAGGCGCATCAAGATCGATACCTGCATCGGCATGGGCTTCTCCAACCTGGTGGCGTTCTTCATCATCCTGACCACGGCGGTCACGCTCAACCTGCATGGCGTGAGCGATATCCAGACCTCGGCGCAGGCCGCGCTGGCGCTGCGCCCGATCGCGGGGGAGTTTGCCTTCATGCTGTTCAGCGCCGGCATCATCGGCACCGGCCTGCTGGCGATCCCGGTGCTGGGCGGCTCGTCCGCCTACGCCATGGCGGGCGCCTTCAAATGGCGCAACAGCCTGGAGCGCGCGCCGATGCAGGCCAAGCGCTTCTACGGCATCATCGCCGTCTCGATCGCGATCGGCATCGGCCTGGGCTTTACCGAGATCGACCCGATCAAGACGCTCTACTGGAGCGCGGTGATCAACGGCGTGGTCTCCGTGCCGATCATGGCCGTGATGATGCTGATGGCCGCGCGCGCCGACATCATGGGCCAGTTCGTCGCCAGCAAGCGGCTCAAGGCGCTGGGCTGGCTGGCCACGCTGATGATGGCCGCCGCCGTGGCGGCGATGTTCCTGACCATGGGCGCATGAGCGCGCGGGCCGGCGCGGATGGCCGGCCAGACGCGGTCCAGGCGCCGTCCATCCGCCGGTCATCCGCCGGCTAGACGGTCTTGAGCCGCGTCACCTTGGTGCCTTCCAGCGTGACGCCGGCCATCAGCCCGCTGTTGGTGAGGACGAATGCCGTGACCGGCGCGGTCGCCGTGTTGGTGTCGATATTGCCGTTCGCGCCCACCTTCAGCACCGCGACGGAGGCGTCGCCGCCCACCGCCCAGCCCTCGCTGTTCCTGAACCGTTCCAGGGAATCGGGCGTCATGAACAGGAAGACCAGCGCCTTCGACTGCGCGCCGATCTGCGGCCCGAACGACGCGGTCGCCGTGCTGTAGTAGCCGACGGTGCCGCCGCCGACCCGCAATGAGCCCTCCCCGTACTGGCCGCCGAACCAGAACCCGGCCGCGATCACCGAGGGAAATACCAGCACGCCGCGCGACTTGCCGACCAGCTCGCGCGAGCCGTTGGCAGTGCTGTAGAGGCGCGCGAGGGTCGAGTCGACGCCGGTGTCGATGGTGTGCCGGTCGGCCGCCTGGCCGCCGCGGGCACCGGGCCCGGTCGTCGTGCAACCCGGCAGGGTGATGCCGATTGCCGCCACCGAGCCGGTCGCAATCAGAATGAAATTTCGCCTGAGCATGTTGGTTCTCCAGTGTCCCTATGCATATCGAGCCTATGCCGGGGACCGCTGGAATGCGGTACGAAAGCGTACCGAAACGCAAGACAGGTTCACGGGCGATGGCCATGCGCAAAGCCAATGCCGGCGGCACCGCGCCGCATTGCGTGTCCGGTGCCGGACAGACGGGCGCGGGCATTGCGCATAAGAGTGGATACGCCATCGCGCCATCTGCCCTGCCAAGGGCCCGGCGAGACCAACGGACTACCACGGAGATCTTCCATGAAGCTCACTATTCGTTCATTCCGGCCGACGACCGCCTTCGTCGTGCCTTCCGTCGCGTTTCTCTCCATGCTTGCGCTGGCGGGTCCCGCCGGCGCGATCACGGCCACCGACGCCCACGGCTCCGCGCATGTCGTGAAGGTCGCCAGCCGGGACCGCATCGACACGCATATCAGCGACCTGCATGCCAGGCTCCAGATCACGCGTGCCCAGGAAGCCCAGTGGCAGAAGGTCTCGCAGGTCATGCGGGACAACGCGAGCAAGATGGATTCGCTGCGGCTGGCGCGCATCGACGGGGCCGGCAGCATGACGGCGGTCGGCGACCTGAAGTCCTACGGGGAAATCGCCGACGCGCATGCGGCCGGCATCCGGCAGCTCACGCCCGTGTTCCAGGAACTGTACGACAGCATGTCGGACGTGCAGAAGAAGAACGCCGACCTGATCTTCCAGGACCGGCAGCATGTGGCGCGAAAGAACTGAGCGCGGCGCCCGGGCGGCGCGCGCCGGCGCAAGCCATGGCGCGCGGCCCCGGGGCCGTTGTCCGAACCTTGTGCCAAGTCAGGAGAGCATTGTGAAAACCTCAGCAACGCAGTCCCGCCGGGTGCGCCCGGCTCGCCCGGCGATGGCGAAACTCGTCGCGGCGCTAGCCCTGGCCGCGGCAATCGGCGGCCTCGCGGCGGCTCCGGCCTTCGGCGCGGAAGGCCGCCATGCCGGGCCGCAGCGCGGCGGCCAGAACCATGGCTATCAGCACCCGGCAAACCATCAGGCATATCACGGCGGCGGCCCGCGCCGGGACTACCACCGCGGCTACGGCAACGGCTATGGCAACGACTATGGCTACGTCTACGCGCCGCCGCCCGTGGCCTATGTCCCGCAGCCGGCCCCCGGCGTCAGCCTGTTCTTTCCGCTGCGGTTCCGCTGAGCGGGCACGGAAGGGATAAACGAGGGCACGGCGCCCTGGCCGCCGCAGGCGTCATCGCCCCCGGTCGGTCACCAGCATCGGGTCGACCGAAGGCTGGAACTTGAGCGTGCGCAAGGCAAAGGTCGACCGCGTGGAGCGGATGCCCTTGATGCGGTAAAGCGTGCGCCGCAGGAAACCCTCGTAGTGGTCCGCGTCGATCACCGCGACCTTGACCAGGTAATCGTATTCGCCGGTCACCAGGTGGGCCTCCATCACCTCCGGCATTTCCGCCAGCGCCACGCCGAAGCGCTCGAGCGATTTCTCATCCGGATGGTCCAGCGTGATCTCGATGTAGAACACCTGCGGAATGCCCACATAGCGGGCATTGAGCACCGCCACGTAGCCGTCGATCGCCCCGGCCGCCTCGAGACGCTTGAGCCGGTTCCAGCAAGGCGAGGCCGAGAGACCGACCTCCTCGGCCAGCTCCGCGATGGTGAGCCGGCCATTGCGCCGCAGCGCGGCCAGTATGCGGCGGTCCGCGGCATCCAGCCGGCGTTCCTCGCTCCCGCCGGCCGGGCCGGGCTTCGCAGAATAGCTATTCTTTCTTTGCATGATAGTCAGAATGATTGTGCTGGCCTATAAGGTATCAGGCCTGAAGATCAGTCATTTAAATCTTGCAGGCCCTCGATAGAATCTCGCTGTCCATTCCTCCACCTATCGAGGCGCCCTCACCTTCCGGACCGGCCGGTCCGCGGCGGCTCCGCAACGCAGCCCGCAGCATGAAAAACGCATCATCCGGCGTCAAGCTTCTTTTCGCCCTGACCCCGCTCATGTTCGCCAGCAACATGCTCGCGGGCCGATGGATCAGCGGGACCGTCCCCGCGCTGACCTTGACGCTTTGCCGCTGGCTGATCGTGGCGCTGGTGCTGACGCCCTTCGTGCTCAGGCCGCTCAAGGCCAGCCTGCCCATCATGCGCGGGCGCATCCGCGACCTCGCCGTGCTGGCCTTTCTCGGCGGCACCGTCTGCATCTCGCTGCAATACTCCGCCGCCCGCTTTACGAGCGCGGGCCATATTGCGCTGGTCTTCGCCATGACGCCCATCCTCGTCACGCTGCTCGACCGGCTCATCTGGAAGACGGCGCTGCCGCCCGCCGTCATGCTCGGCGCCATGATCTCGTTCGCCGGCATCGGCATCGTGGTGTTCGAAGGCAGGATGTCCCGCGTGGCCGAATTCGAGGTCAACCTCGGCGACCTGCTGGCCTTCATCGGCGCCGTCGCCTGGGCGCTCTACACCTCCCTGCTGCGGCGGCGCAAGCTCCAGTTGCCGCCGCTGGTGCAACTGTGGACCACCGCGGCGGGCAGCGCATTCATGCTGATCCCGCTGGCGCCGCTCGAATGGTGGCTCCGTGGCGGCGCCCCGGTCATGACGGCCAGCGCCCTCGGCACCATACTCCTGATCGCGCTGGTTGCCGGCATCGGAGCGTACGCTGCGTATGGCAAGGTCGTCAGCGCACTTGGCCCGTCCCGCGGCAGCACGTCGATGTACCTCATTCCCGTGTACGCCTTCCTCGGCGGCGCCGCCCTGCTCGGAGAGCCGCTACATTGGTACCATCTCACTGCGTCCGCGCTGGTGTTCGGCGGGGTGGCGTTTGCCACCGTGCCGCTCCGGTTCGGGACAGCGAACCCCCGGATCAAGACAATGGCATCGTGACCGTGATCCTGTTCAATCAAATGGAGAGCTGAATGACAAACGCAGAGACCCCCGCCATCGACTGGGACCGGCTGGGGTTCGACTACATCAAGACCGACCTCCGGTACCGGGCCCACTGGAGAAACGGCGCCTGGCACGAAGAAGGGCTGGTCGCGGACAACACCCTCCATATCAGCGAAGGCTCGACCGCGCTGCACTACGGGCAGCAGTGCTTCGAAGGCCTGAAGGCCTACCGCACCGAAGACGGCTCGATCAACCTGTTCCGCCCCGACCAGAACGCCCTGCGCATGCAGCGCAGCTGCGACCGCCTGCTCATGCCGAACGTGCCGACCGAGATGTTCATCAAGGCCTGCCAGGCAGTGGTGGCGGCCAACGCCCGCTTCATCCCGCCCTACGGCACCGGCGGCGCGCTCTACCTGCGCCCGTTCGTGATCGGCGTGGGCGACGGCATCGGCGTGCGCACGGCGCCCGAATTCATCTTCTCCATTTTCTGCGTGCCGGTCGGCCCTTACTACAGAGACGGCCTGAAAGCACAGATCTTCTCCGTGTCCGACTACGACCGCGCCGCCCCCAACGGCACCGGCGCCGCCAAGGTAGGCGGCAACTACGCGGCCAGCCTGCTGCCCGGCACGCAAGCCAAGCAGGCCGGCTTCGCCGACTGCATCTACCTCGATCCCCGCACGCGCACCCGCATCGAGGAAGTCGGAACGGCGAACTTCTTCGCCATCACGAAGGACGGCCGCTTCGTCACGCCCCACTCGGCATCGATTCTCCCCGGCATCACGCGGCTCTCGCTGCTGCACCTGGCGCAGGCCTACATCGGCATGCCCGCGGTCGAAACCGACGTGTTCATCGACCGGCTGGACGAACTGCAAGAAGCCGGAGCATGCGGGACCGCCGCGGTGATCACGCCCATCCGGGCGATCTCGCATGGGGAAAAGGTCCATGTCTTCCAGGAAGGGAACGAGGCGGGGCCGGTGACGCAACGGCTTTTCGATACATTGACGGGAATCCAGACCGGGCGGGTCGAAGCACCGGAGGGATGGATCGTCAAGGTTTGAGGGGACGGATTTTCTTGTTCGGGCTGCAGGGAGGGGGGCCTGGCGGCTCGGGCTTGATTGGTTTGTTTGGCCCTTATGAGAGTATGCTTGAGTCCGTGGGCCTAACGGCCCGAGCTTGATAGCCCATTCGCACACATGTAAGTGTCACTTTTCTTTTCTCGAAAAGAAAAGTAACCAAAAGAAAGCGATTCTTGCAGAAGGCTGGGCGCTCAGACTTTAAATCTGATGGTGGTTTCGTGGTGGGCGCGTTGGCTTCGGCTGGACTGCTGACGCTACCGGCGCTGACCATAGCGACATCCCGGGTGGTGTCCGATTCATGGTGGCGCTGCATGATGGCGGTAGCCCAGGTGGTCCAAGCTGCTGCCGCAACCGGAGCGGGCCGACACGTTATAGGGCCGGCACTGGTTTCGTGGTGGGCGCGGTGGCCCCGGCTTGAACGTAGCCCCATACACCCGCGCCCCGGTCCACGACGCCCACCACGAAAACACGAGGGTGCTACGTCGTGGCCGCCAAAACCGGTAACGGCAGATGGCAGAACAAGCAGTGCACCCGCCATCATAGGTCTCACCCCGAAACCCATATCGCGAGCAAGATCGTGGTGGGTCGAACCGGTACCGGCAGGATGCCAGCAGAACCGCAGTCCCCACCACGAAACCCCCAACAATCAGCAATCCCAACGTTTCTGCCCCTGCCGGCCAGGCAGTCCGCTTTCTTTGCCTACTTTCTTTTCGGAAAAAAGAAAGTAGGTCGCTCCGGGGGAGCGAAAGCCTTTGACTTTGAATTTGAATTTGACTTTTATTTAAAATAAAAACAATAATTTAAAATAAAAAATCAGCGACCATCAAACCGAGCCGCCAACCTCTTCCGCCGAAAAAAATCCACCACATACTCCACAAACACCCTCGTCTTAGGCGGCAACAACGTCTTGTTCGAATAATAAAGCGACACCCCCCCATGCTCCGCGTACCACCCCGGCAGCAACCGCACCAGCGCCCCGCTCTCCAGCCAGCGCGCGGCATGCTGCATCGGCAGCATGGCCACGCCCAGCCCCAACATGGCGGCATGTGCCATGGCCTCGGGGTCGTCGAAGATGACGCGTGTGCGTCCGCTGACCGGCGCTTCCTCGCCGACCTGGTTGCGCAGGGTCCAGGCCCGCACGCGGCCGGTGGCGATCGAGCGGCGCTCGATGGCGTCGAGGCTGGCGAGGTCGGCCGGGTGCGCGGGCATGGCGCGCGTGGCCATGTAGGCCGGCGATGCCGCCACGACCATATAGGTGGTCGCCAGCTCGCGCGCCACCAAGCCTTCGGTTAGCTCGATGCCGCCGCCGATGGCCGCATCGAAGCCGCCGCCGATCAGGTCCACCGGGCGGTTGTCGAAATGCCAGTCGGGCACGATGGCGGGATAGCGCGCCAGGAACTCCCCCAGCATGGGCACCAGGTATTCGGTGCCGAACGCCACCGCCACGCTGACCTTGAGCACGCCGGCGGGCTTGCCGTCGTCCTGCGAGACGTTGGCGAAGGCATCGCGCAGTGCGCCGTAGGGGTGGCTCACCTGGTGCAGGAACTGCTCGCCGCCGGCGGTCAGCGTCAGGTTGCGCGTGCTGCGCTGGAACAGCCGCAGGCCCAGGCTGGCCTCCAGCCGCGCCACGTTCTTGCTGACGGCGGCGGGCGTCACGCCGAGCCGGCGCGCGGCGGCGGAGAAACTGCCGGTCTCGGCACTCTGGATAAACGATTCGAGCAGATTGAGGGCTTCCATGACGCCAGCTTATACCCATGGTTGAAGCAGATGATCCAGATTACGGTCTAGCGGAGCGGGTGTCCAGTGACCATACTTCGCTCACACCCAATCACCCAGGAACCCAATCATGTCTGCTTCCCTCTCCGGCAAGGTCGCCTTCGTCACCGGCGGCGCACGCGGCATCGGCGCGGCGGTCGTGCGCCGGCTGGCGCGCGACGGCGCCACCGTGGCCTTCACGTATCACAGCTCCGCGGCCGGCGCCGGCGAACTGGTCGCCGCCGTCGAAGCCGCTGGCGGCCGCGCCATCGCGGTGCAGGCCGACGTGGCCGACCCCGCCTCGCTCAACGGCGCCATCAACGATGTGGCGCACCGGCTGGGCAAGATCGACATCCTCGTGAACAATGCCGGCGTGCTGCGGATGGGGCCGGTGGAGAGCTTCTCGCTGGAAGACTTCGACGAGACGCTCAACGTGAACGTGCGCGCGGTGTTCGTCGCCGCCAAGGCCGTGCTGCCGCACATGGGCAACGGCGGGCGCATCATCAATATCGGCAGCTGCAACGCCGAGCGCATGCCGTTCGCCGGCGGCAGCGCCTACGCCATGAGCAAGTCCGCGTTGCGCGGCCTGGTGCAGGGCATGGCACGCGACCTCGGCCCGCGCGGCATCACGGTCAACAACGTGCAGCCCGGCCCGACCAACACCGACATGAACCCGGAAACCGGCGACTTCGCCGACACCATGCACGGCCTGATGGCGCTGCAGCGCCATGCCAGCGCCGACGAGATCGCCGGCATGGTGGCCTATGTGGCGAGCCCGGAGGCGGGCTTCGTGACCGGCGCCGGCCTGACCATCGACGGCGGCTTCAACGCCTGACCGGCCGGACCGCCTGGCCTGCCGGGCCGCGCGCGATGCGCGGCCCGGCTCGCCGGCGAAATACATCGGAGAAATACATGAGCGAGACCACCGCCTTTATCGTCCACCTGCCGGGCAAGCCCGAGCATCGCGAGGAAATCGAGGAAAAACTGCGCCACGTGCTCGACCAGATGTCCCGCGAGCCGGACTTCATCAACACATACCTGCACCGCTCGGTGGAAGACCCGGACACGCTGGTGCTCTACGAGACCTGGGCCTGCAGCGAAGCCTATTTCAAGTCGTATCACCTGAGCCGGCCTTACCGCCAGGCCTATGAAGCGGCCCTGCCCGGCCTGCTGAAGGCCGCGCGGACGCTGGAGTTCCTGGCGCCGGTGCGCAGCTACGTCCGCGCGGGCAAGTGACGCACGCAAGGTGAGCACGAGATAGCCGGCATCACTTGCCGCGCCCGCGGTCGCCGCCGAACGAATCGACGATGATCATCGTGCGGTCCAGCACGCCTTTGTCGTCGAAATAAGCGCTGAAGTGCGCCGGCTGGTAGCCAGCGGCATAGAGCCGGTACGACCATGCCTCGCGCTTCATGAGCGGGTAATACTGCACCGGCTCGCGCGGCAGCCCGAAGCGCTCGGCCACGTCTTGCTTGGTCCAGACGCCCGGCCTAGCCTTGTAGATTTCCGTCTCGGTCAGCATCTGGCGGAACTGGGTCAGCTTTCCGCTGGCGTCGAAATCCGCGGCATAGACCTCATGGCCGAGCGGCTGCTTGGAGTAGATCCAGCGGGTGGTGCCGCCGGCAAGCCGGTAAGTCTCCGTCGGCGCGCCGAAGGCCTGGCGCACGGTGCTTTCCGAGCCGCCGATCATTGTCTGCGCGGTCTGGACAGGCTCCAGCGACGCGCAGGCAGACAGCGCGAGCGCGGCCGCCAGCGCGGCCATCCATCCGTGTAAGCGATATTGCATGACTATTCTCCAGTGCCGACAGCGGTACTTGCCGACAGCCTGGGTCCGTTACATGCATAGTGCACGCCGCTGCCGCTCCAGGCATGCTTGGTAAACGCGGCAGCCAGGGGAAATATTCCATCGGGAACCGGGCGGTTCCACCCAGCCCTCGCAACCCGCCCAAACCCCGGCCCCTCAGGATCTAGATCTGCACGGCAACGACCTTCCCGGACCAATGGCCCGATTTCCGGGCCGCGATGACAAGGCTGTCCCCGACGCCCGGGGCAGCGACCACCAAGCGGCCGTCGGCGGCCCAGAACGCGCTGCGCCCGGCCGATGCCCAGCCGCCGGTTTCCCCGCCGTGATTTGCCATCAGCACGGCCATGCCGTGCCTGCGGGCATGGCCGCCAAGCAATTGCGAGTCCGCCGCGTATCCCTTCTCGCCGATCAGGACACCGGCGGCATAGATGCCGGCGCCCGATTGCGCTGCCCGCGCGGCGTGGCCGGGTTGCGAAAAATCGGCGCAGACGGCCAGTGCGATGCCGGTGCCGCCGACCGTCACCGGTTCGCCGCCGTCGCCGGCGCTGAACACGGTGTCTTCGCCCGGGTGCAGGTGCTGTTTCGTATAGACCGCGATCCCGCCGGCGCTTCCCAGCACGATGGCGCCGATGAATACCTTGCCGCCATCCGCCGCGCATACCGGCGCGCCGGCCACGGCCGTCATGCCTGAGCGCTTCGCCTGCTCGCGCAGGGCAAGCAACCTGTCGTCGTCCACCCGCATGGCGAGTTCACGCCCGCGGCCGATCTCATAGCCGGTCAACGACAGTTCGGGAAATACCATAAACCGGACGCCGAGACCGGCCGCCACCTGCATCAAGCGCAGGTGCCGCGCGACGTTGGCTTTCACATCCCCGGCGACCGAGATCGATTGCGCGGCGGCGACGGTCAGGTCTGGCATGGCAGGATCGGCAATGAGCAAGAGAGAAGGAGAGAAAAAGAGAAAGAGAGGGCGCGCGCGCCGCCTGTATTCCAGCACGATGCTCCCGTGGACATCAAGGCGGCGGCGCGTATTGCATCTCGCCGTTGCCGAATGACCAGTCGACCCGGTTCACGTCGACCAGGCTGATCCAGACATCCTCTTTCCGGATGCCGGTCCTGGCATGGATGCCATCGGCCACCGCGCGATAGAAGCCCTGCTTGACCTCGATGGTGCGGCCGGCGTTCCAGGTCACCTGGATAAAGACGATCGATTTCGTGTACGTGACGCCCAGATAGCCCTGCCTGGGATAGATCAGTTCGTCGTCGGCGTGGCGGGACACGATCTGGAAGCGGTCGTCCGCGGGGACACTGGCCACGCTGACCATGGCGTCGTAGATCACGTCCCCGATGGCCTGCACCACCTCGGCGGAATGTGTGTTCGACAGATCGATTCTGACGATGGGCATGGCAACCTCCTGCTTCAGGGAATGGGGCAAGCGTGAATGGCGCAAGCGCGGATCGCGGCGCCGGCGGGGAGCGCGACGGCCGTGGTTGCCCACACCGCGCCCGCGCCGCTCATCCCGCCGCTCATCGCCCCGCCCGGCGCGCCGCGACCTGTCCCAGCACCGCCAGGTCCATGTTGCCTTCGGCGTGGGCCGCCGCGTCGATCAGGCTGTCCCGGACCACGCTGCCCACCGGCAACGGCACGGACACCGCATCGCCTGCGGCGAGCGCCAGGCGCAGGTCCTTGAGCCCGAGCGCCGCCTTGAAGCCGGCAGGTTCGTAGCGGCCACCGGCGATCAGCGCGCCATAGCCCTGATAGACCGGCCCGGGGAAAATGCTGCCCGTGATCAGTTCGAGAAGCTGGGCCGGCGCGATGCCGTAGGCGCCGGTCAGCACGCTGGCTTCGGCCAGCGTCTCGACGGCCGAAGCCAGCATGAAATTCACGGCCAGCTTCACCACGTTGGCCTTTGGCGCATCCTCGCCGAACTCCCAGGTCTTCTGCCCGATCCGCGCGAACAGCGGCTTGAGCGCCTGCACGGCATCGGCCGGGCCGGCCGCGAGAATGTTGAGCCTTGCCGCGGCCGCGGCGTCCGGCCGGCCCATGACGGGCGCCGCCACGTAGGCGATGCCGCGCGCACCGCAGCGCTGCGCCAGTTCGGTGGCAAAGGCGACCGACACGGTCGCCATGTTGACCAGGATCAGCGGCGCCTCCAGTTGCTCGAACAGGCCGCTTTCAAGCAGGATCTCGCGCAGTGCCTGGTCGTCGGCCAGCATGGTGAACACCACGTCCGCGCCGAAGGCCTCGGCGGGCGTGCCGGCGCCCCTGGCGCCGAGTGCGGCCAGTTCCTGCACCGGCGCGGCCGAGCGATTCCAGACCAGCACCTCATCGTCGGCGCCCTTGAGCAGGTTCGCCGCGATGGCGCGCCCCATGCTTCCCAGTCCAATAAATCCAATCTTCATCGACGGCTCCCTGAAATCGCCCGGCATGCATTGCCCCGGTGGCACCGGCCACCGGGCCGGGGCTCCATGCTAATCCATCGCACGCGGTTTTTCAGGACCGCCGCGGACCCGGGGCGAGGATGCCTAGCTCCACCCCAGCGTGAACGGCAGCAGCAAGGCGTTCACGATGAGCAAGCCATAGAAGATCGCCATCGCCGCGGAGACGGCCGGGCGCCGCGCGGGTCCGGCCGGGCCGGGCCGGCCGCGCCTGCGCCGCCATAGCCAGGCGGTGCCCATGCCGACGGTGGCGAAGCCGGTCAGCAGGGCCGGCAAGACCACGGTGCCCGCGGCCGGCCCGGGCTCGGCCGGCGCGGTTGTGGTCTGTGCCGGCGCAGTGCCAGCCGCGCCGGTTGCATCGGTTGCGCCGGTCGCGGACAGCGCGGGCTCGGCCGGTGGCGGGCTCTCCTGCATGGCAGCCGACCGGGCCGGCGGCGCCCGCTCTGCTACCGGCGCCGCCGGGGCCACGGGCGCGGGCTTGGGCGCGGCGGCTGCGGCGGTGGCCTGTGCCGGCTTGAAGCGGCCCGCATCGCGCCAGCGCCACCATTCGTGGTACAGGCTTTCCAGGCAGGCCGTGGAGTCGCACGCATCCCGCTTGCTGCGCCAGGCATTGACATCGGTCTCGCCGATGGCGCCCGCGCGCAGCAGCTTCTGCTGTTCGGCGTAGATGCGCTCGTAGCGGCCCGCGAGCTGCGCGTTGCCGCACAGCAGGTTCTGGTTGCGCGCGCGCTCGGTCACGAGCGAGCATCGCATCCCGTTGCCGTTCGGATCCTCGCAGCGGATCGACCCCGCGCCCGGCGCTGACTGACAGTCGATGTCGGATGCCCGCGCCCCATGGAAGGCGCACACACCCAAGGCAACGAGCACGGCCAGGCGTCCTATGACCCTGTTCATCGCTGGTCCCCATGAAAGCGGCCACATGGCCCAGGGATTCAACGTAGTCGATGGCCGCGGGGGTCCGCAAGGGCGCGCCGGGCAACGCGCGCGGCAGTGCACTTTGCGCGCGGCCGCGTGTGCGCCGGCGGCCACCGTCCCCGGGCATCGGCGAAGCCGCGATCACACCCGCGCGGGCGCGGCGCCGCCACGCCGGGGATCGCCGCAGATGGACGAAGACAGACATCGCCCGGCAGGCGTCACTCAGGCTGGATGCCGGCGTCGGTGATGATCTTCGACCAGCGGTTGAGCTCGCCTTCGAAGAACTTCTTGTGCCCGGCCGGAGACAGGCGCTCGTCGCTGACCACCGTGACGCCGAGCGCTTCTTCGCGCTGGATGAGCGCGGTGTCCTTGAGGGCGGCCCTGAGCGCGGTGTTGATCCTGGCCAGTACCGCGGGCGGCGTGCCGCGCGGCGCGTAGAGGCCGTGCCACACCGTGAAGTCGAAGCCTTGCATGCCGCCCTCGCCCAGCGTAGGGATATTCGCCAGCGCCGGCACCCGCGAGCGCTGCGCGCTGGTCACGCCGTAGGCCTTCACCTTCCTGGCCTCGATCTGCGGCGTGCTGTTGGTGGCCTGCTCGCACATCAGGTCGACCTGCCCGCCCATGATGTCGGTCATGGCCGGCGCGGTGCCCTTGTAGGGCACCAGGGTCATATTGCTCTTGAGCGCGTTTTGCAGCACGAGGCCGCACAGATGGGAGGCCGAGCCCACCCCGGCATTGGCGAGATTCAGCTTGCCGCCATTGTCGGCAATGAACTTGCGCAGCTCGGGCAGCGCGTTGGGCGGCAGGTCCGGGCGGCCGATCAGGGTCGAAGGCGCTTCGTTGATCAGGCCCAGGAACTCCAGGTCGCTGGTCTTGTAGCCGAGCTTCTTGTAGAGCGACGGCGCGGTGGCCAGCCCGATGTGATGGACCAGCAGCGTGTATCCGTCCGGGTTGGCGCGCGCCACGCGCGCGGTGCCGATGGTTCCGCCGGCGCCGGCGGTATTCTCGACCACGACGGTCTGCCCGAGAGGCTTGCGCAATGCCTCGGCGACATCGCGCGCGATCTTGTCGCTCGGGCCGCCGGCCACGAACGGGACAACCAGGGTGACAGGCTTGTCGGGGTACTCGGCATGCGCGGCGCCCGCAGCGGCAAACGCACCGCCGGCAAGGCAGAAGGTGACGACATAAGACGCAGCTTGCTTGTTCAACATGGTTGTCTCCGTTGTGTTTTTTTTGGCCTGGCTATGCTGCTCAGGCTACCGGTGGCCGCTCAGGCCCGCTCAGGCCGATAGTGCCTGCATCACGCCGTAGAGGTCCGACTTTCCTTCGAAGCCGATGCCGGGCAGGTCCGGCATGGTGAGATAGCCGTTCTCGACCTTGACGCCGTCGGGAAAGCCGCCGAACGGCTGGAACAGGTCGGGGTAGCTTTCGTTGCCGCCCAGGCCGAGGCCCGCCGCGATGTTCAGCGACATCTGGTGGCCGCCGTGCGGAATGCAGCGGCTGGCCGACCAGCCATGCTGCCTGAGCATGTCCAGCGTCCGCAGGTACTCCACCAGGCCATAGCTGAGCGCGCAGTCGAACTGGAGGTAGTCGCGGTCCGGGCGCATGCCGCCGTAGCGGATCAGGTTGCGCGCGTCCTGCATCGAGAACAGGTCCTCGCCGGTCGCCATCGGGTTGGGATAGTAGTTGCGCAAGGTCGCCTGCAGCTCGAAGTCCAGCGGATCGCCCGGCTCCTCGTACCAGAACAGATCGTACTGCGAGAGCGCCTTGGCGTACCGGATCGCGGTGTCGAGGTCGAAGCGGCCGTTGGCGTCCACCGCCAGTTTCTGCCCGTCCTGCAGCACGCTCAGGACCGAATCGATGCGGCGCAGGTCCTCGTCGAGCGAGGCGCCGCCGATCTTCTTCTTGACGACCGTATAGCCGCGGTCGATGTAGCTGCGCATCTCGTCCTTGAGCTTGCCGTGGTCCTGGCCGGGATAGTAGTAGCCGCCGGCCGCGTACACGAACACCTTGCGGTCGGGCGTGCCGTTGCCGTAGCGGTCCGCCAGCAACTGGAAGAGCGGCTTGCCCTCGATCTTTGCCACGGCATCCCACACCGCCATGTCGATGGTGCCGATGGCCACGGAGCGCTCGCCGTGGCCGCCCGGCTTCTCGTTCTTGAACATGGTGTCCCAGATCTTGTGGGGATCGAGGTTGTCGCCGCCGGCATCGAGCAGCGATGCGGGGTCGGCTTCCATCACGCGCGGGATGAACCGCTCGCGCATCAGCTTGCCCTGGCCATAGCGGCCGTTCGAATTGAAGCCGTAGCCGACCACCGGCTTGCCGTCGCGGATCACGTCGGTGATCACGGCAACCAGGCTCAGCGTCATCTTGCTGAAGTCGATATAGGCATTGCGGATGGGCGAACTGATCGGGAAGGTCTTCTCCCGGATGTCTACGATTCTCATGAGGTGTCTCCTGATGCACCGGCGCGGACGATGCGTTGGGTGCGGAATCGATAGCTTAGTAGCCGGGAACTCAACTAGAATTGAATCAAATTCACTTCATTATTTACTTTGAGTGAAAGCCGACCTTGCCTCCGAGCTGGAGTTCTTCATGCTTCTGGCCCGCCACGGCAGCCTCTCGGCCGCGGCGCGCGAACTCGACCTGACGCCGCCGGCAGCGACCAAGCGGCTGGCGCTGATGGAAAGCCGCCTGGGCGTGCGCCTGGTCAACCGCACCACGCGCAGCGTCAGCCTGACCAACGAAGGCGAAACCTACCTGGCCTATGCCACCAGGATCCTGGCCGACCTGCGCGAAATGGAAGACGCGGTCTCGCGCAGCGGCGCCGAGCCGCGCGGGCTGCTGCGCATCAATGCCACGCTGGGCTTCGGCCGCACCACCATCGCGCCGCTGGTCTCGGACTTCGCCCGGCGCTATCCCGGCGTCGAAGTGCGGCTGGAAGTCACCGACCGGCCGGTCGACCTGGTCGAGAGCGGGTTCGACCTCGCGATCCGCTTCGGCTCGCTGCCCGACAACCGCCTGAACGCCCGGCGCGTCATGTCGAACCGCCGCTTCCTGTGCGCCTCCCCCGCCTACCTCGAGAAAGCCGGCACGCCGACCACGCTCGCCGAGCTGGCGGAGCATCGCTGCATCATCCACACCCAGAACGACGACGCCCACGGCATCTGGCGCTTCGCCCACCAGGGGCATAGCGAGATCGTGAAAGTGGCCGGCGCGCTGTCGAGCAACGATGGCGACATCGTGCTCGGCTGGGCGCTCGACGGCCACGGCATCCTGATCCGCTCCGAATGGGATCTGGCGAAGTACCTGGAAAGCGGCAGGCTGCGCGTGGTATTGCCCGACTTCACGCTGCCTTCGGCCGATCTCTTCGTCTACTACCCGCAGCGCCGCAACCAGACGGCGCGCGCGCGCGCGTTCATCGATTTCCTGGTGGAGAAATTCCACAAGCCCGCGACGGCAGCCGCTGCCGGCAAGCAGCGCGCATAGCGCCCGGGTTACCGCGCCCGGGTTACCGGCCGCGCGCCGACATATAGGCCAGGTAGGCGACGATCGCGTCGATGTCGGCATCGCTCAGGCTCTGCGGCGCGAAGGCGGGCATCTTCATCTCCGGCCACGCGCGTACCGCGCGCGGATTGCGGATGAACGCCTTCAAGGCCCACGGCTGGAAATAGTCGGTCGGGTTGTGCGGCCGGTTCAGGTCCGGCCCGACCGATGCGTCGCCGATGCCGTTCAACTGATGGCATACCATGCATTGCGCCGCGACAAGGACGCTGCCCTTGCGTATCGGGGAGCCGGCCGGCACCTCGTCGCCGACCTTGAGCTGCGGCCACTCCGCGCCGCGCGCCGGAACCGCGCGCATCGACGCCACCTGGAACGGCCACTGCTCGCTGCGCACGCCGGAGGCGGCCGGATCGAGCCAGACCAGGTAGAACGGGCCGGTGGCCGCGCCGCCGGCGGTGCGCGGCCAGGGCTGGTCCGGCGGCTCGATCGCCAGCCACGGCACGGCGCCTTTGCCGGTGGCGTCGAACACGAGCCGCGCCGGCAGGTTGGAGACGAAGCCGTCGGTCGCGGTGACCTGCAGGTCCTCGTGCTCGGGCAGGCTCTTCACGCCGAGCAAGGCGCGCAGCGGCACCGCGCGGTAGGTCATGGTGCGCTGATAGCTGACGTCCGCCGGCACCTGGATCGTGGCGACGTCGGGACGGGCCAGCAGCTCTGCGGTCGTCAGCTTCCTGGCCGGGCCGACCTCCAGGACCAGTTCGGCGGCCGGCGCCGGCAACGCGGCCAGCAACGCGCCCGCCAGGGCGAGCACAGGCATCAGTCGGCGATTGATCAGGCCCATCGGCATGCTCCAGGGATCGTGCCCCGTCCGGCCGGGGCACCCGCAAAGGTAGCCTCTGCCTCCTGCCGGCGTCAATCCGGCAATCCCCATGCAGCCGGGCAGGCCGCCCGCCGGGCGCCATGCCGCCGCGAAGACAGTGGCGACACCGCTCACGGCAAGCGCATCGCCCCTCCTGCCAGCGATACCCGGTACCTACCAGTCGGCAATCTCGGCATCGTCCAGGTCGGGACGCAAGCGCTGCAGCAGTGCCGGGGCAAAGTCGCCCTGAAGCGAACATTCGACCGTCGACATGCCACTGACGAGTTTCAGTCCCGGCCCGGTTTCGGTCGGCTCGATGAGAAGTATGCGCTCGACGGTCCCCGCCTTGGGAACCTCGCCCAGCGGTATCTCCGCCTTCTCCCATTGTCCGTCCGCGAGGTCGGTCGATAGCCGGAATTCGCCGCGTATCCAGGCGGGCCAGTCCACGCCCGTAGCCGGCCTGAGCCGTTCCGCATCCTGGACGAAGGGCTTCAGCTTTTCAGCGAGTTCCGCGGGCTCGCCTTCCGCGAGAAATCCCCAGAAGACTCTCTTGCTGAGTCCCCGGGGGCCCGGAAACTCGTCCTTCGCGTCGTGGTAGGCGACCAGCTTGACGCCCCCGACGATGAGCGGCCGTGGCAGAGCCTGCCAGTTGATCCGCTCATAGCGGCGATTTTCCACGGCCGGGTAAGCAATGCCCTTGCCCGTGGACAATGTCATGCGTCCGGACCATTGCGGTTTTTCCGCATGCAGCTTTTCAAAAAAAGACTGGTCGCATGATGAAAAAACGCGAAAGAGCGCCTCGTCGGGAGTGGCATTCGCCCAGTCCGGCGTGGAAAGGAGAGAAATGACAGCGACACAAGCCGCCATGCGGAAAGGAGGCCGGCGCGTTGGAAATGGCTTATTCATGAATTGACGTTTGGCTAATGGCCGGCGTGCCGGGGCACCTGGGTTGCCGCGCGGCATGAGCGCGGCACACCCTGCAAGCAAAAGCGGCAGTGCTGTCAGCGCAACCGCCAGGGACCGGCGGGACAGGAAAGACATCATCGGAAGGCTATGGACAATGGGAAGCGGGCCGCTCCGACTCCCGCACCGGCAGGATCGGGACATGGCAGGCACACAGGCAGCACACATGCCGGCCTCATGCTCATATCGGCATGAATGCCGGGGGGCCTTACCCCCCCGAATCGGGGGCCCGCTCAGGGATTTGTGCCGCCGGCATGCCACGTGTACAATCCCAGCCCCATTTCATTCGCGCCGCCATGCCTCAGATCGTCGTCAGCCATCTGCGCAAGACCTACCGCATCCATGAGCGCGACCCCGGGGTGCTGGGCGCATTGCGTGCGCTGGCCAAGCCCCGCTACCGCACGGTCGATGCGCTCGCGGGGGTGTCGTTCGAACTGGAGCGCGGCGAACTGCTCGGCTTCATCGGCCCGAACGGCGCGGGCAAGTCGACCACCATCAAGATTCTTGCGGGTATCCTGCGGCCCGACGGCGGCCGCGTGGAAATCGACGGGCGCGTGCCGTTCCTCGAGCGCGAGCGGCACGTGGCGCGCATCGGCGTGGTGTTCGGGCAGCGCACGCAGCTCTGGTGGGATCTCCCGGTCGGCGACGGCTTCGTGCTGCTGCGCGATATCTATCGCGTCGACCCGGCACGCTTCGCCCGGACGCGCGACGAACTGGTAGCGCTGCTGCATCTCGAGCGGCTGCTCGATCAGCCGGTGCGCCAGTTGTCGCTGGGGCAGCGCATGCGCGCGGAGATCGCCGCGGCATTGCTGCACGAGCCTGACATCCTGTTCCTCGACGAGCCGACCATCGGGCTCGATGCGCCGTCCAAGCTCGCGGTGCGCGACTTCGTCCGGCGCGCCAACCAGGAGCGCGGCACCACCGTACTGCTGACGACGCACGACATGCACGACATCGAGGCGCTGGCCAGGCGCGTCATCGTGATCGGCCATGGGCGCGTGCTGGCCGACTGTCCCGTCGATGCATTGCGCGCACAGGTGGTGGCGGCCCGCCGGCTGGACGAGGACTTGCAGGAAGACGCCGAGGACGACGGCATGACGATCGAAGCGGTCATCGTGCGCTTCTACGCGATGCACGGCGCGGCGGAGGCCTGAGCGACGATGGCATCGCAACGTCTGCGTCCGTATCTCGCCGCGCTCCGTTCCCGCTTCCTGCAGATGCTGCAATACCGGGTGGCGGCATACAGCGGCTTCGCCACGCAGTGCTGGTGGGGCGCCATCAAGATCATGGTGCTGGCGGCTTTCTACGGCGGCACGGCGGCGGCCAGCGCGCCGCTGTCGCTGGCGCAGTCCGTCACCTATACGTGGATGGCCCAGGGCCTGCTCGCGCTGTTGCCCTGGGGCGGCGATCCCGAGGTCGCGCAGGCCGTGCGCACCGGCGCCGTGGCATACGACCGGCTGCGGCCGGTCGATGCCTATGGACTGTGGTTCGCGCGTTCGGCCGGCTGGATCGCCGCGCGCGTGCTGCCGCGCGTGGCGCTGATGGCGGCGTTTGCGGGCATCGCGCTGCCATTGGCGGGCCTCGGCGAATGGGCCTGGCAGCCACCGGCCAGCCTGGCCGCGGGCGCGGCATTCCTTGCCTCGGCGCTGCTTGCGCTGCTGCTGTCCACGTCGCTCGTGATGCTGCTGAACATCGCCGCGGCGGCGGCGCTCAACGAGCGGGGCATCAATGCGCTGGCCACGCCGCTCGTGATCGTGCTCTCCGGCAACCTGCTGCCGCTGGCGCTGCTTCCCGACTTCTGGCAGACCGCGCTGCTGATGCAACCGCTCGCCGGCGTGCTGGACATTCCGGCCCGCATCTACCTGATGCAGCTGAGCGGCGGCCAGGCGCTCGCCGGGCTCGGGCTGCAGTGCCTGTGGATCGTGCTGCTGGTCGCTGCCGGCCGCGTGGCCATGCGCCGCACGATGCGCAGGCTCGAAGTGCAAGGCGGGTGAACCGCATGGGCACGCTCGCACTGTTCGTCCGCCTCGCGGCGGCCTCGCTGAACGGCCAGGCCCGCTATCCGGCCTCGGCCCTGATGCTCACGCTGGGCCAGTTCCTCGCCACCGGCATCGAGGTGATAGCGGTGTGGGCGCTGTTCCACCGCTTCGGCGACGTGCGGGGATGGCGCATCGGCGAAGTCGCGCTGTGCTATGGCCTGGTGAACTGCATGTTTGCCATCGCCGACGCACTGGGGCGCGGCTTCGACATCCTGGGCACCACGCTGCTGCGCACCGGGGAATTCGACCGGTTGCTGCTGCGGCCTCGCCCGCTGGCGCTCCAGCTGATGGGATACGACGTCCGCATCAGCCGCCTGGGGCGCCTGCTGCAAGGGCTGTCGGTACTGGCCTTCGCGACCGTCCAGGCGGACATCGCGTGGACACCGGCAGCGGTCGCGGTCGCCCTGCTCGCGGTCGCGGGCGGCGTGGCGCTGTTTCTGGGCATCCTGGTGCTGCAGGGGACGCTCTCGTTCTGGACCATCGAAAGCCTCGAAATCGCCAACGTCTTCACCTACGGCGGCGTCGAGGCGGCGCAATACCCCGTGGCCCTGTATGCGCGATGGTTCCGCCACATCATCACCTTCGCCGTGCCGTTGGCCTGCGTCGCCTACTACCCCGCCTTGGCCATACTCGGCAAGGCCGATCCCCTTGGCGCGCCCGCCTGGGCCGGACTGGTGTCGCCGCTGGCGGGGTTCGCCTTTCTCGCCGTGGCCTTTGGCGTCTGGCGCATCGGGCTGCGCCACTATGCCTCGACCGGCAGCTAGGCGGGCCGGCGCTGCCTGGCCTTGCGCGCGGGGATGGCTTTAGGGGAGCAAGCAACCGGCCGGCGGCGGTCACCGGGCGTGCCCGCAGGGTCGGGAGCACCGCCGCCGTCGCCGCACCCTGCCGCTCGCTTGCCGCTCACCTGCCGCTCACTTCCCGCCAGTAACGTCGAGGAACGTGCCGGTGATGAAGGAAGCCTCGGCGCTTGCCAGCCACAGGATCGCCCGCGCGACCTCTTCGGGTTGGCCGCCTCTTCCCATCGGGATCGAGTCTTTGACGCGATCTACCCGTCCCGGCTCTCCGCCGCTCGCATGCATGTCCGTGTAGATGTGCCCGGGGCGAACGCAGTTGACCCGTATCCCATCGCGCGCGACTTCCTTGGCGAGGCCGGTCGTGAAGGTCTCGATGGCGCCCTTCGACGCAGCGTAGTCGACATATTCGTTTGGACTGCCGAGCCGGGCCGCCGCCGATGAGATGTTGATCACGGAGCCGCCCCGGCCATGGTAGCGATGCGACATCCGCTTGACTGCCTGCTGCGCGCAGAGGATGGGACCGATCGCGTTGACCGCGAAGATGCGCTGCATCCGCTCGAATGCGAGATCCTCCAGCCGGGACTGCTGCGCAATGATCGCGGCGTTGTTCACCAGCACGTCGATGCGGCCGAACTCGCGGTCGATCGCGGCGAATAGCCGGGCCACCTGCGCCGGATCCGCGCTGTCGGCGCGCACGGGTAAAGCCCGGCGCCCGGCGGCTTCCACGTCAGCCGCCACCGCAAGCGCGGCGGACTCGCTGGAGACAAAGCTGATCGCCACATCGTAGCCTTGTGCGGCGGCAAGCCGCGCGGTCGCCGCGCCTACGCCCCGGCCGCCGCCCGTTATCAGCATGAGCGGCGCCTGCGGGACGCGGCCTGGAGTCTCTGGCATGTCGGTATTCCTCACGTCTCGGAGAAGGGTGTGGCGAGAAGGATATCTATCTTGTTGCTGGCCAGCAATCCAGATAAATTGCCGGTTCGCGTTAGATAAACTCCTCCGAACGAAGCGGAGCTTGCCGCCACCCAATGCAGTCCATGCCCTCCGGAGCGAGGCGCGTGCCGGTGCCGGCTTCAGCCGGCCGTCTTGCCGCCGTCGACGGTAACGATCTGGCCCGTGACGAAAGCCGCACCGGCGGAAGCCAGGAAGAGCACCGCGCTGGCGACGTCCTCGGGCTTGCCCACGCGCCCGAGCGGCACTCCGGCGGCGAGCGCGGCCTTGTTCTCGGGCGTGCCCGTGAAGCGATCGAGCATGCCCGTGTCGGTGGGTCCCGGCGCCACGGCATTCACCCGCACGCCGTCCGCGGCGACTTCGATGGCCGCGGACTTCGTCATGCCTTCCACCGCATGCTTGCTCCCGGCGTAGACCGACGCCCAGGCCGCGCCTTCGTGGCCGTAGGTGGATGAGATATTGATGATGCTGCCGGCCTTCTGCGCGGTCATCACGCGCAGTTCGTGCTTCATGCTCAACAGCGTGCCCAGAACATTGGTATCGAACGTGGCCGCGTAGCTTTCCGCCGTCTGGTTCACCACCAGGCCCGGCTGTCCTTCGGTGCCGGCATTGTTGACGGCCACGTCGAGACGCCCGAAGCGCGCCACGGCCTGGTCGACCAGGGCGCGGATGTCGTCGTCATGACGGACGTCGGCCTGCACGAACACGGCCTCGGCGCCAAGTTGCCGCAGTTCGGCTGCCAGCGCTTCGCCTTCGGCCTGGCGGCGCCCGGACACGACCAGGCTGGCGCCGGAGCGGGCAAACGCGAACGCGGTGGCGCGACCGATGCCGGTCAGCGCGCCTGTGATGAGTACGATGGACTTGCTCATGATGGAACTCCTGTGAGATATAGCTAAAACATATGGGATGGCGGGGCCGGACGATCCGGCTCGGCGCGCGGCTGAAGTGCCGCTGCGCCTCCGTTGAGGACAAATGTAGGGATTCACGGGTGGATTGAAAAAGACTTAAAAAGCGGGTGGGCATGCCTGCCAGGCATATCCATGCGCATGACGGGGAACGAAGATGGAACTGCGGCATCTGCGGTATTTCATTGCGGTGGCGGAAACCGGCAGCCTGACGGAGGCGGCCGAGCGGCGCCTGTTCACTTCGCAGCCATCGCTGAGCCGCCAGATCCGGGACCTGGAAGACCAGGTCGGCGTGGCGCTGCTCAACCGCAGCGCGCGTGGGGTGGAACTGACGGTGGCCGGCAAGGCCTTCATCGACCACGCGCGGCTGGCGCTCACGCAAGTGGATGCGGCGGTGGAGGCGGCACGCCGCGCCGCGCAACCGGCGAAGCAGCGCTTCGCGCTTGGCTTTCTGACCGGGCAGGAAATGGCGTGGCTGCCCGAGGCCATGCAGTTGCTGCGGGCGGAGTTGCCCAATATCGACGTGACGGTGTCGAGCGACTATTCGCCGGATCTGGCGCAGGCCGTGGCACGCGGAAAGCTGGATCTGGCCTTTGTGCGCGCCGAGCCCGATTTCGACCTGGAATATCGCGTGGTGCGGCAGGAGCCGCTGGTGGTGCTGATGCCAAGCGACCACGCGCTGGCCGCGCGCGCCGCGGTCAGCCCGGCGGATCTCGTCGGCGAGCCCTTCATCGCCATGGCGAACAAGGCCAAGGTGCTGCGATCGGTGGTGGACAGCTATCTGGAACGGACCGGGATCCGCATCGAGCCGACGCAGTGCGTGGACAATCCGGCCATGGTCATGTCACTGGTGGCGTCGACGCGCGGGCTGACGCTGATTCCCGCCTATGTGGAGAACCTCATGCCGTGGTCGGTGGTGAGCCGGCCGCTGGCTGGCGACATCCCCACCATTGGCCTGGCGGTCGGCTACAGCCGGACCAACACGTCGCCGATACTGAAGCTGTTCCTGTCGAGGCTCGATGAACTGATAGCGCGCGTATCCAGGACCGTCGCCCGGACCTCATGAATCGTCCGCGCGCTCATTTTCCGCTCATTCCCATGATCCACACTGCCGTTGTGAAGGCGGCGCGTTCCGGCGCGATCGAAGCCCGGTCGCCAATTGGCAGCCTTCCCGATACGCTCAGGAGATCATCATGGCCGGAATCGCCCGACTGCTCGAGAAGCTGCATGTCACCGTCCGCTTCGTGGAAACCACGGAAGGCGCCGCCCCCGCCGGGTTCGCCCAACCGCACCGGCAGGCAAAGGCCGACGATGCCGACCGCATGCGCGCGTGCGAAGTCCGGCGTATCCGCCAGAATCCCGCCAGCCTGATCGCGCCGCGTTACTGAGCGCCGCCCCGGCATCGGGCCAGAGCGGCTCGTGCAGCGGTGGTTCGGCCGGGGCAAAAGCGCGACGCTACCGGAGCGTGAAGCTGCCCTCCTGCACCGCCTCCGAATCGAGCCCGACCTGGACGTTGAAATCGCCCGGCTCGACGACGTACTCGAGTGCCGCGTTGAAGAACTTCAGCTTTTCTTCGTCGATGGTGAAATGCACCACGCGCTCCTCCCCTGCCCTGAGCATGATCTTGCGGAAGTCCTTCAGCTCCTTGACCGGGCGCACCACGGAGGCGGCGACGTCCTGGAGATATAGCTGGACCACCGTCTCGCCGTCGCGCTGCCCGGTGTTCTTGACGGTCACGCTGGCGTCGATCCGGCCGTTGCGCGGCAGGGTCCGGCTCGACAGCGTGAGGCCCGACACGCTGAAGTCCGTGTAGCTCAGGCCGTAGCCGAACGGGTACAGCGGGCCGTTCGGTTCCTCGAAATACTGGGAGGTGTAGTTCGCGGGCTTGCCCGGCACGAACGGGCGGCCGATGCGCGGATGGTTGTAGTAGGTCGGGATCTGCCCGATCGAGCGCGGGAAGGAAATGGGCAGCTTGCCCGCCGGGTTGTAGTCGCCGAACAGCACGTCGGCGATGGCGTGTCCGCCCTCGGTGCCGGCGTACCAGGTCTCGAGCAGCGCGTCGGCATTCTCCTTTGCCCAGTTCAGGTCCAGCGGGCGGCCGTTCATCAGCACCACCACCAGCGGCTTGCCGGTTGTCCTGAGCGCCTTGAGCAGCGTCTCCTGGCTGCCCGGCAGCGACAGGCTGGTGCGGCTCGACGCTTCGTGCGACATGCCGCGCGACTCGCCCACGGCCACCACGATCACATCGGCGCTGCGCGCCGCCTCGACGGCCTCGGCGATCATGTCGCCGGGCGAGCGCTGGTCCTGCACGATCTCCGGCTTGTCCCAGTTCATGAAGTTCAGGTACCCGACCACGCCGGCGTCGTCGGTCACGTTCGCGCCGCGGGCATAGACCACGCGGGCCTTGTCGCCGGCCGCGTCGCGCATGCCTTGCAGCAAGGTGACCGATTGCTGGGATTTGCCTGCCGCCGACCAGCTCCCCATGATATCGACGGGCGCATCCGCCAGCGGGCCGATCACCGCGACCGTGCCGGCCTTCTTCAGGGGCAGCGTCTTGCCGCGGTTCTCCAGCAGCACCAGCGACTTGCGCCCCGCCGCGCGCGCCGCCGCGCGGTGCAGGCGGCTCTCCGCGTCGACGTCCGGCGGGTCCTGTTCGGCGGCGCCGATGCGCCGGTACGGGTCCTGGAACAGGCCCATGTCGTACTTGGCGCCCAGCACCTCGCGCACCGCGCCGTCGATGTCGCGCATGGACACTTCGCCCGACTTCACCAGCCCGGGCAGGTAGGCCAGGTAGGCCGAGTCGTGCATGCTCATGTCGACGCCGGCCTGGATGGCGAGCCTGGCGGCCTCGCGCCCGTCCTTTGCCACGCCATGCAGCGGCAGCTCGTCGATGGCGCCGTGGTCGCTTACCGTGATGCCCTTGAACCCCCAGTCCTTGCGCAGCAGGTCGCGCAGCAGCCAGCGGTTGGACGTGGCCGGCACGCCGTTGATCGAATTCAGCGCGATCATGACCCCGCCGGCGCCGGCCTCGATGCCGGCCCGGTACGGCGGCAGATAGTCCTGGTACATGCGGATCGGGCTCATGTCGACGGTGTTGTAGTCGCGCCCGCCTTCCACCGCCCCGTACAGCGCGAAGTGCTTGATGACGGCCATCACGCTGTCGGCATTGGCCGGCGAGGTCCCCTGCAGCCCCTTCACGCTGGCCCGCGCGCACAGCGAGACCAGGTAGGGATCTTCGCCGAATCCTTCCGAGGTGCGCCCCCAGCGCGGATCGCGCGAGATGTCCAGCATCGGCGCGAAGGTCACGTCGAGGCTGTCCGCGCTGGCTTCGATGGCCGAGATGCGCGCGCTCTGCTCGACCGTCTCCATGTCCCAGCTCGAGGCCAGGCCCAGGCTGATCGGGAAGATGGTGCGGTGCCCGTGCACCACGTCGTAGGCGAAGAAAATGGGAATCTTCAGGCGGCTTTGCTTGACCGCGGCGTCCTGCATCGGCCGGTTGTCCTGGCGCCGCACCGAATTGAAGGTGCCGCCCACCCGGCCCGCCGCGATCTCCTTGAGCAACTGGGGCTGCGGCATGTCTTCGCCGATGCTGATGAGGCGCAGCTGGCCGATCTTCTCGTCGAGCGTCATGCGGCTCATGAGGTCGGCGATCAGGGCGTTTTTCATCAGGGCGTTTTTCCCGTCGGCGGGCGCCGGCGCGGGACCGGCAAGCGCCGACGACGAACAGACCAGGCCGGCCAACAGAGCCAGCGAAGACAGCATTCTCATCTTCATCTAATAGTTATCCAAGAGTCCACGGGTCCATGCAGCGCGACAGGATAACCGCCCCGCGCCGGTGCATACCGCCTGCTCCGGAGGTTGCCGCGGAGGTTGTGCGGTAGCAGGCGGGGCGAAATACGTTATCTTTCTGCACTGCGCCCGCAGTTTACCGCCCTCGCGCCAGCGCCTTGCGCGGCACGTGGCGCGGCAGCGTTCCTCAACTTGCATTTTCTGGAGAAACTTGTGGTTTTTGCCACCCTCGCCGTGTCGTTACGGAGCAAGACACAAACCGCGCTGACAGCGCTGATCGCCACCGGGGCGCTGCTGTACGGCACCCAGGCCTGCGCGTTCTCCCTGGACGACGTGACGCAGCGCGCCAGGGCCCTGGCCAACACGCCCTACACCGCGCCGGTCAGCAACCTGCCGCCCGTGTTCAGCCAGATGCAGTTTGCCGACTACATCAAGATCCAGCCCCGGCTCGACGCGATGGAGTGGAACGACAAGGGCACGCCGTTCAGGCTGGGCTTCTACCACCAGGGCATGCAGTTCAGCAGCCCCGTGCGCATCAACGAGATCGTGGGCGGCACGGTCCGCGAAATCCGGTACAGCCCCGCGCGGTTCGATTTCGGCGACCTGAAGTTCGACGCCGCCGCGACCGGCAACCTGGGTTATGCCGGCTTCCGGGTGCTCTACCCGGTCAACCGCCCCGACAAGCTCGACGAGATCATGAGCGTGCTGGGCGCGAGCTATTTCCGCGTGGTCGGCAAGAACCAGGTGTATGGCCTGTCCAGCCGCGGCCTGGCCATCGATACCGGCCTGCCCGTCGCCGAGGAGTTCCCGGCCTTCCGCGAGTTCTGGATCGCGCGGCCCGATCCGCAGGACAAGCACCTCGTGTTCTACGCCCTGCTCGACTCGCAGCGCGCCACCGGCGCCTACCGCTTCGACCTCGTGCCCGGCGAGGACACCATCCTCAAGGTGCAGGCCCGCATCTTCATGCGCGGGGCCGTCACCAAGCTCGGCGTGGCGCCCCTGACCAGCATGTTCCTGTTCGGGCCCAACCAGCAGCGCGATCCGTACAACTTCCGGCCGGCCCTGCACGACTCCAACGGCCTGGCCATCCACGCCGGCAACGGCGAATGGCTGTGGCGCCCGCTCAACAACCCGCGCCACCTCGCCATCAGCACCTTCCAGGTGACCAATCCGAGGGGCTTCGGGCTGCTGCAGCGCGGGCGCGAGTTCTCCGGCTATGAAGACCTGAAGGACCGCTACGACCTGCGCCCGAGCGCCTGGATCGAGCCGCAGGGCGACTGGGGACCGGGCAAGGTCGAACTGGTGGAAATCCCCTCGCCCGACGAGACCAACGACAACATGGTCGCCTTCTGGACGCCGGACCGCCTGCCGCCCAAGGGCCAGCCGCTGCAGGCCGACTACACCATGCACTGGACCATGGACGAGCGCGCCCTGCTCGACAAGAACGTGGCCTGGGTCAAGCAGACGCTGCGCTCGGCGGGAGAAATCACGCAGGCCAACCTGATCCGCCGCCTCGACGGCAGCACCGGCCTCGTGGTCGATTTCGAAGGCCCCGTGCTGGCCAGCCTGCCCGCCGGCACCCGCGTCGACGCGCAGGTCAGCGTGAGCGACAACGCCGAGGTTCTCGCCAACGTGCTGGAGCCCAATCCGGTCATCAAGGGCTGGCGGCTGAACCTGCGCATCAAGGTCAAGGACCCGCGCAAGGTGGTGGAAATGCGCGCCGCGCTGGTGTCCGGCGACAAGACGCTGAGCGAGACGTGGAGCTACCAGCTGCCGCCGGATTCGGTGGCGGGACAGTAGGCGGAACCATCGCGGCGGGCGCCGGCCGGGGTCCCCGGCCCGCGGCAGTTGACAAGTCGGGCGCCCGTGCGAATACTGCACATCGCAACGCGTCGCCGCCGGCGCCCGCCGCGCGGCCCGCGCCGGGATTTGCCGAAGCCGGACATCCGCCCGACGGCGTGCAATGGTGAAATGTCGCTACAACTTCCGCGGGGGACAACCATGATCAGACGCCGCTTTCTTCTGCTCGCTTGCGCCGCGGCCGCGCTCGCCGGCTGCGCATCCAGTCTCACGGCGCCCACGGCGGCCGTACCCCAGCCGGCGCCGCCGGGCCGGATCGCCGCCGGCAAGACCGAGGTGCTCTGGCTCGGGCAGTCCTCCACGCGCATCACCACGCCGGGCGGCAAGGTCATCGTCATCGATCCGTGGCTGATCACGAACCCCAAGACGCCCGCCAATTTCAAGCAGCTCTCCGCGCTGGGCAAGGTCGACCTGATCCTGGTCACGCATGCCCACGCCGATCATCTTTCCGATGCGCCGGCGCTGGCCAAGATGAACAATGCGCCCATCTACAACGGCGGCGGCATGGGCCCGCAACTGGTCAGCCTGGGCCTGGTGCCCGCCGCGCTGTCCCAGCGCTTCGGCAAGAGCGGCACGGTCATGCCGTTCGGCCCCGACGGGATCAAGATCACGGCGGTGCACGCCGAGCACTCGTCCGAGCTGGTATGGAAGAACCCGGCCACGGACAAGGAGGAGAGCCACTACGGCGGCGAACCCGTCGGCTACATCATCGAACTCGAGAACGGCTTCAAGATCTGGCACATGGGCGATACCGGCCTGTTCGGCGACATGCGGCTGATCGCCGACCGCTACAAGCCGGATCTCGTCATGATCCCGATCGGCGGGCACTTCACGATGGGCCCGCCGGATGCCGCGATCGCGCTGCGCGACTTGATCAAACCCAGGTACGCAATTCCGATGCACTACCAGACCTTCCCGCTGCTGCGCGGCACGCCGGCCGAACTCATCACCGCGCTCGGCGCTTCCCCCAACACGAGCGTGATCGTGCCCGAGCCCGGCCAGAAGGTGGACTTCTGATGGACCAGACCCGGCGTTCGATCTGCGCGGCCGGCCCGGCCGCCGCCGCGCTGGCGCTGGCCGGCTGCGCCGGGGCCTCCGGCACCTCCGGTACGCCGGCCGGCGGCGATCCGCGCGCCGCCGCCATCGGCGAACTGGGCAGCACCGGCAAACTGCGCGCGGCCATCAACCTCGGCAACCCGATCCTTGCCGGACGCGCCCCGGGCGGCGACCTCCAGGGCGTGTCGGTGGATCTCGCGCGCGAGGCGGCGCGCCGCCTCGGCCTGCCGCTCGAGCTGGTCCCGTTCCCTTCGGCGGGCAATGTGGTCGACGCCGTCAAGGCCAGGCAGGTGGACCTCGCGTTCGTGGCGATCGACCCGGTGCGCGCCGCGGATATCGAATACACGGCGCCCTACGTGATCATCGAGGGCGCTTACCTGGTGCGCAACGACTCGGCGCTGCAGCGCAACGACGAGGTCGACCGCGCCGGCACCCGGGTCGTGGTGGGCCGCGGCAGCGCCTACGACCTGTTCCTCACGCGCGCCCTGAAGGCGGCCACGCTGGTGCGCGCGCCGACCTCGCCGGCGGTCACCGACATGTTCCTGGCCGAGCGCCTGGACGTTGCCGCCGGCGTGCGGCAACAGCTCGAGGCGGATGCGCGGCGCGTCGGCGGCGTGCGGCTGCTGCCCGGCCGCTTCATGGTGATCGAGCAGGCCATGGGCGTGCCGAAGGGACGCGGCGCCGCGCGCGCCTGGCTCAGCGGCTTCATCGAAGACATGAAGGCGGCCGGCTTCGTCGGCGACGCGCTGCGCCGGCATGGCATCCAGGGCGCCGGCGTGGCGCCGCCGGCGGGGGCGTAGACGTCAGCGCTTGCCGGCAGCCGAGCCGGCCGGGGCCAGCAAACGCTAGACGCCCGGCGGCAGCTTGGAGGCCATCATCTCCCGCCGGTCGATCTTGCGCCCGTCGACGATGAACGTGCCGTCGCCGACGGCGTGGATCATGCGTGTTTCCCTTCGCGCGGGATCGATCCAGGCCGCCACCGCCTCCAGCACGACAATGCCGTGCTTGCCGACGATGTCGGTGACCCTGCACTCGATGTTGGCAAGGCATTCCCTGATCAGCGGCGCCCTGACGACCTTGCCCGGCACCGGCGTGAGCCTGAACCGGGCAAACTTGTCCGTGTCCGCCCCGGAGCACGTCCCGATGCCGACCACCTTGTCCAGCATGTCGACCGTCGGAATGGCGATGACGCACTCCTTGGTCTTTCGCAACGCCGCGAAGGAGTAGTTCCATTCGCCCGTGGTGATTGCAAATACCGGCGTGAAGTCCATCACCATGGTCCACGAGATCGTCATGATGTTGTGCCGCTGCCCGTCATGGGTGGTCACGAGGATGACGGGCCCCCGTTCCATCAGGGTAAAGACCTTGCTCATTTCCATCTGACGCATTGAAGGCACCTCGGGATGGGTTGGCGACGCATGGCGCGGCCGGCGCAGGGGCCCCGACGAAGACAGCGGGAGCCGGCAGCCATCTGCGTATGCTACCCACTGGCGCGCGGCCCGGTTTGCCCTGCGTCAAGCTGGCCAAAGGCGGACTGGCGCGCCGTGAGCGGGCTTCACTGCTCGGCGCTCGCAAACCGGCGCAGCGCGCCGATATCCGTGAGGGTGACCGAGCGATAGCGCTTGCTCACCCAGCCGGCGGCGGCGAACCGCTGCAGCGCCGCATTCACGCCCTTGCGCTGCGTGTTCGACATGACGCCGAGGTCCGCCTGCGAAAGCGGAATGGCATTGCCGGCGGCCGGGCTGATGCGCAACAGGGCCAGGGCAACCCGGCGATGCTCGTCGGGATTCTGGAGGTCGTAGAAGGCGCGCACCAGGATGTCGAGGTTCTGCATCAGGATCCTGGTGAAATGCCGCACCGCCAGCGCATCCTGGCTGGCGATCTGGTCCATGGCGTCCAGCGGCAGGTGCATCACCCAGCTCTCCATCGCGGCCTGCATGCCGACGCGGCGCGGCTCCCGGACCAGGAAGCAGCCTTCGCCGATCCAGCTGCCGGGCATGCCCAGGTGCAGCAGGCGCGGCGTCGCCGCGGGCGGCGCCGTGGTCACGGTCACCGCGCCCTGGACGATCCCGTAGACGCCGCCGAGCGGATCGCCGCAGCGGTAGATCGTCTCCCGCGGGCCGAACCGCATCAGGACAGATCGCTGCAGGACCTGTGCCTGGAACGCCTTCGGTTGCTGCGACAGCCAGCCGACGCGCGCGAGGACGCGCTCGGCCTGCGCCCGGTCCACCTTTGCCATGACGCCCTCCCCGATGCCGCACGGCAGCGCCGGCACCTTCCGGACGCACGCCGAATAAATCCCGAAAGGACTGTACCACCGGGGACAGTCTTGCGGATGCGCCACGTATAACCTGAGCGCGGCCCCGACCGCGGTCGACCGCAGTTGACCGCAGTTGACCGCAGCGCGGTTGACCGCAAACGCCGCCGGTGACTTCTTGGGAGAACACGATGCGCCAGACACATGCCCGGCTTTCATTTCCGCTTCCACCTCGACTTCCGCGTGCGCGGGCCGATGGACCCCGCGCCCTGCGCCGCCTGTTCCACAAGCTATGGGCGGGTGCCCTGCTGGCCGCGCTTGGCCTGTGCGACCCGGCGGCGGCGCAGGTGCTGCCCGACAGGCAGACCGTCGCCGACGCCTACGTCTACCTGCTGGGCCGCGCGCTCGTGATCCGGCAGGAGCACGCCGACCTCGCCGAGCCCGGCATCGGCTACAACGTCATCAAGTACAACCCCGTCGGCTCGGCGGACTTCGTCAACCCGAACCTCGACGTGGCCTATCTCGAAGCGTGGATCGCCGTCGACGACAAGACGCCGGTGCTGCTCGATATCCCCGCGGTGAAAGGACGCTACTACACCGCCCAGATCCTCGACGAATGGGGCGAGGTCATCACCAATATCAATGAACGCAACTATCCGGGCCACCCTGGCGGCAAGTTCGCGCTCGTGGCGCCGGGTTCGCGGGCAACGGTGCCGGCCGGCGCGGTCCGCATCGAGCTTCACTCGCGCAAGGCCAAGCTGCTCGGCCGCGTGGAACTCAAGGACGACCCGCAGGGCGCGGTCGCGCTGCAAAGGCAGTTCAGGCTCACCGCCCTCGGCAAGCCGGCCATCCGGCGCGCCGTGCCGATACCGGCGTTCGACAACCAGGAACTGGCCGGCGCCGAGCTGTTCGACCATGCGGCGGCGATCATTGCCAGCGCCCCGGATGTGTCGCCCGTGGCCGCGCGGATGCAGGCGCAGGCCATGGACATCGGCGCCCTCGCCCGCCATGCGGAGCAGCGCAAGGCGCTGGACCGGATGATCCGGGAGCAGGTCGTGCCTGAGTTCCTGGAGTACGCCGTCACCCGGTCCGCCACCTTCCGCAACCACTGGCTCGGCGCACTGGGCATCGGGAACTATGGCGCGAACTACTGGTTGCGCACCGCCGTGAACCAGGTCGGCCTGTGGGGCAACACCAACGAGGAAGTCGTCTACTTCGTCGGCACGCAGGACGCAGACGGCAAGCCGCTCAACGGCGCGAACGACTACGTCCTGACGTTTGCCGCGCAGGAGCGGCCGGATGCCGTCGTGAATGCCTACTGGTCGGTGATCCTGGTCGGCCTGCCGGACTACCGCGTCGTGCCGAACCGCCTGGACCGCTACAACTTCAACAACTATTCGGGGCTCAAGAGCGAGGCCGACGGCTCGCTGCGCATCCTCATCGCAAAGGCGCCCGGCAGCGCCGTGCCCGAATCCAACTGGCTGCCCGCCCCGGATGGCCAGAATTACTCGCTGACGATCCGGACCTATGTGCCCAAGGAGGCGGTCAGGCAGGGGCAGTGGTTCCCGCCGGCGCTCAAGCGCATCGATCGGGCGCAGTAAAGACCAGCGGAGCTCGCATGAAAGCGCTATCCATTCCCGCGGCATGCCTGGTGGCGGGCCTGTCCACGGCCACCGCCGCCTGGTGCCAGAAGACGCCGGCCTACCGCGCCGACGTCCCGCCCTCCATCCAGACACCCGACACCGTCGAGACGCGGATCGGCACGCTCAGGTTCGCCGACGGCGCGCCCGATCCGGCGACGGTGCAGAAGGTCTACGACAACCTCGACTTCGCGCGCGGCGTGGAAGCCTTTCTTGCCGGCATGCCCGCAGCCTCGCTGTACGCGGTCTGCGAAGGCTTCGACCGGGTGGGCATCCAGCGAAACCGCGGCATCGGCATCACCGAGCAACTGATGGATGCACGCTCGCTCTATCTCACCCCGAACTCGGTCACCGTCTATGTCTACATGTGCCTCGACCTCCGGGACGGCCCGATGGTGGTGCAAGTGCCGCCCGGCGTGCTGGGACCGGTGCAGGACGCTTACTTCCGCTTCGTGACGGACGTCGGGCTGACCGGGCCGGACCAGGGCAAGGGCGGCAAGTACCTGTTCATTCCCCCCGGCTACACGGGCAGCCTCCCCGCCGAAGGATATCTTGCAGTCAGGCCGCGGACGTTCGGCAACGCGCTTTTCTTCCGCGCGTTCGTGCAGAACGGGGACACCAAGGCCGCGGTGAAAGCCGTGAAGGACGGCGCCCGCATCTACCCCCTCGGCGCCGCGGCCCGCCCGCCCGCGCAGGTATTCGTCAACACCTCGGGCGTACGGCACAACACCATCCACGCCAACGACATCCACTTCTACGAGGAACTCGACGCCGTGGTCCAGGCCGAGCCCGAAGACACCTTCGAGCCGGAGCTGGTCGGGCTGTTCGCCGCCATCGGCATCAAGAAAGGCAGGCCATTCGCACCCGACGCGCGGATGAAAGCCATCCTGACGGACGCAGTCGCGGTGGGCAACGCCACCGCCCGCGCCATGCTGTTCGCCTCCCGCGACGCACGCACCAAGCTCTATCCCGACCGCCAGTGGTCCACCTTCTTCGTCGGCGGCAGCTACCGGTTCGCCGACGGCGCCGAGAGAATGCTCGACGCACGCGTGCTGTTCCACTATTACGCCACCGGCATCACGCCCTCGATGGCCGACGCGAAACCGGGCACCGGCTCCGCCTACGCCTTCGCCGCCCGCGACGCGGCAGGCCGCTACTTCGACGGCAGCCAGACCTACAAAGTGACATTGCCGGCACCGATCCCGGCCGGCAATTTCTGGTCGTTCACGGTCTACGACAACCAGACCCGCTCGATGCTGGAAACGGACCAGAAACTCGCCGGGCTCGACAGCAATCAACCAGGCGTCAAGAAGAACGCCGATGGCTCGGTGACGGTGTGGTTCGCGCCGAAAGCGCCGCCGGGGCAGGACGGCAACTGGGTCCAGACCATGCCGGGCAAGGGGTGGAATACGCTGCTGCGGATCTACGCGCCGCTGCAGCCGTGGTTCGACAAGAGCTGGAAGCCCGGCGACATCAAGCGGGTTGACGGCTAGGCCGCCACGCGGTCCGCGCCAGGCCGGTCTTCCGCCGTCCCGCACGCCTTGCGCCGTTGCAGGCGGCCGGCCGGCGCAGAACTGACGCTCTCCTCTAAAGGGCTAAACTATCCGGCGAGATTGCCGTTATGGTCGCAGGGGCTCACGCTGCCACGGCTCGCTGTCAATGCGCGAGCCGCGCAGGGACCGGGCATTTGTATCTTCCTCAGCACCCGCCGCCATGCATCTCTTCCGCCCTTGCCGGCTCATCTTCGCAGCTTGCGCGTTGTGGGGAACCACGTTCGCCGCGGCGCAGACGACCATCGTGCTGTACTCCGAGGCCGGCCAGCGCCCCCAGTCCTACGAAGAGAACGGCATGCCCAAAGGGGCCTACATCGAGAACCTCAACCGGGTCCTCAAGCGGATGCCCGAATACAAGGTGCAGATCCGGTTCGCGTCGTGGGCCCGCTCCGTCGAAGAAGCCAAGAACGGCAACAGCGCCGGCGTGCTGGGCGTGTATTACCGCCCCAAGGAGCGGCCCTACCTGAATCACTCCAAGCCGTTCTACACCGAGGACGTCGCCGTCCACTGCAACCGGGACTCGGTCGAAGGGCGCACGTTCCACACCTATCCGGACGACTTCGCCGGCCTGAAATTCGGCAACCAGCGTGGCTACCTGGCGCCCGGCAAGCGCTTCTTCGAGTTTGTCGGCGAGGGCAAGATCGTACTCGTGGAGGGACATGAGTTTCCCGATCTCGTCAAGAAGATGCTGGTGCAGGAGGTAGACTGCGTGGTCAACCCCAGCGCGGTCATCAACGAGGCGCTGGTCACGCTGGAGGCCCAGGGCATCCCGGAGCGCATGCGCTACAAATCCAGGCGCGTCATGACCATCAAGGGCGAGACCGTCCACATCGGATTCAGCAAGAAGTACGAGGAATCGCACCCGGAGCTCGCCAGGTTCCGGCAGTTGTTCGACCAGGCGGCGGATGAATAGCCTGCTCGCCTGATTACCCGAGATCGCGCATTTCATGTCACTGCTGCCACCGGTTCATTCGATCCGGAACAGGATGATCGTGCTGTTCATCGTTGCCACCACGACAACGCTGGGCGCCTTCGCCGTGCATCGGCAATGGCTGCTGCGGCAGGACCTCGAGCAGCGGTTCGAGCGCACCCGCGCGGAAGTCCTGGAAGGACTCGCGCAGAGCCTGGCGGCGCCGGCCTGGGCGCTCAACGTGGGCATCCTGCGCACCGGCCTCGAGTCCACCCTGATCCACCCCGAGGTCACCGAAGCCTGCGTCTTTTCTCCCGACCGGCAGGAGATCTACGCGGAAGTCCGCCGCGCGGCAAGTGCCGGCCGCGCACCCGCGCCCGGCGCCCCGCCCTGCGCCGCGGACAACGGGCATGACGTGCTGGCCAAGGTCACGATCTACCCGCCGGACGACATCGATCCGGAGCGGAGGAAGCAGGCCATCGGCCAGGCCGTCATCCGCTTCACGCACGACAACATGCAGAAGACCCTGCGCGCGGCGATGGTCCAGGGGGTGACCGAGGTGGCCGCCATCGACGTGGCGCTGGTACTGTTGCTGACCTTCGGGCTGCGGATGGTGTTCCGCCCGCTCGGCCATCTGCGCGGAGCCCTGTTCGAGCTTGCCTCCAGCCACGGCGACCATCTCGACGAGCTGGCCAGGCTGGGCCGCACCGAGTTCGACAGCGTGATCGACGGCTTCAACCTCGTGCTGCGCCGGCTCAAGCTGATCATTGCCCAGCGCACGGAAGCGGAAATGCGGGCACGCGCGGCCATCCAGGCCAGCAACGAAGCTTTCGCGCAAATCCAGGCCACCCAGGCGGAGCTGGTCGAGAAGAACCGCCAGCTCGAAGCGCTATCCAAGACCGATCAGCTCACGGGCGTGTTCAACCGGCGCCATTTGAACGAGGTGCTGGGCAGCGCGCTGGAGCGCGCCCGCTGCGATGGCAGCGCGTTCTCCATCATCCTGGTCGATGTGGACCGCTTCAAGTCCGTCAACGACACCCACGGCCACCAGGCCGGCGATCAGGTACTGATCGAAATGGCGGCCTGCATCCTCGAAGCCAAGCGGGCGACGGATACCCTCGGCCGCTGGGGCGGCGAAGAATTCCTGCTGATCTGCGCCGACACCGGCCCGCAGGACGCCGTGCTGTTCGCCCAGGCGCTGCGCAACGCGCTCTCGGAGCGCGACTTCTCCGTGACCGGGCGGATGACCGCAAGCCTCGGCGTGGCCAGCGTGCAGGACGGCGACACCATCCACGGCATGATCTCGCGCGCCGACGAAGCCCTGTACCGCAGCAAGAAGCACGGGCGGAACCGGGTGGAGTATGCGGGCGGTGGCGTGGAAGCCATGCCTGGCGAGGAGCCACGCGGGTATTGATTCGGCGGGATGAGGAAGCGGCTGCCGGCGCGGCCCTTGATGTAGCGCGCCACGCGACCGACGCGACCGACGCGCCTGACGCGACCGGCAGCGCGGAGCAAGGGCGCAAGGCATCGCCATCATCCGCACGTGTAGGCCGCAAGATCCGCCGCGCTCGCTGCGGCGACACCTTGGGCGGAACCGGAGCCCTCGCCCTGCCCGCCGCGCGCCAGCAGTTGCGCGCGTTTCTGCGCGCGCTGCTGGGCACGCAGCTCCATCTGCCCGTTCTGGGTGAAGCGCGACCGGCATTGCGCTTTGGCCGCCTCGGCGCGTCCGCGCGCCAGCCGGGGGTCCTGCTCGCGCTCCCAGGTTTCGCGCGCCAGCCGGAACTGGTCCTCGGAGTCGCGCAGACAAGAGTCGTAGCTGTCCAGAATGCCGCTCGCAACGGACGCGTCCGTGCCACGCTGGCCTTGCGCCGACGCCGATGAGCTGAGCATCAATTCCCATCCGACCAGGCGTGGCTGGAACGAAGCGGCGCCAGCCGAGGCGTTGAATGCCCGGAGCTGCTCTTGCATGCGGCGCGCCTGCCCGACGCGCCGGGTGAGAAGCGTGACGCTGCCGGGATCGGTCCCCTGCCGGGCTCTGGCATCCCGCAGCGCCCGGTCATAGTAGGCCAGGATGGCGTCGGCCTGCGTCTCGGCGCTGACGCCGGGTTCGAGCTTGAGCTGCTTCAGGCGCCAGGCGCACTCCAGCTGCGCGGCGCGCCCCTGCTCGGCCGGCGCCATCACCGTGCGGGGTGCCGGCATGGCGTCGGCCGTCAGGGTGTCGCATCCGGCGGCGTCCGCCACGCCCGCGCTGCGCTTCCAGCTGGCGAAGTCTTTGGCCTCCGCCGCATCGCGCCGATCGGCGGCGGCCAGCGCGGCGAGCTCCTCTTCCGCCGCGCGCGAGCGGGACGTATCGACAGACTGCCGTTCCCACGACGGATAGCGGAATCCATCGGTGGCGCCGGCGCCCGCACCGCGAATCGGCAACGCCCTGCCGCCCGCGCTCAGGCGCAGGCAGACCGCGCCCGTCGGCGCGTTGCGCAGCGCCTGCGGCAGCGTGAAGCGCAGATTCTGCATGCCGGCCGATACGCGCGCCGTGGCAAGCTTTTCGCCGGTCACGCGGCCCGCCGCGGTCGGATATTCGGCGACGAGGTCGAGCGTGGTGCCCGCGCGCAAGGCCGGCGCGGCCAGGCTGTCGGGTGTCCATTCGAGCATCACCGCGTTGGCGCCCCCGGAAACACGCAGGCCCGGCAACGGCTGGCCGGCGCGCGGCAGCGGCGCCGCGCAGCCGGCCGCCAGCGCCAGCATGGCCCAGGTCAGCACGGCAAGGCCGCGGCAAGGTGCGCTGCGAGAACCGGACGCCGGCTCCGGGCGCAAGCGGAATGACGCGAACATGGCTATTGGGGATCGAAATTGTGGTAGCCGAGATTGGCCAGCTCGTGGCGCGTGAGCAGACAGACGTCCTGGATGCGGCAGGCCAGCGTCGCCTCGAACAGCCGAGCCGCCACGCGTGCGCCGCGGCCGAGCTCGGCCTCGCGCTCGCGGGCCAGCGCCAGCCGCCCGCGCATGGCATCCAGCTCGGTCTGCGTCATGATTTCCTGCAGTGCGATGACGCCCGCATCGCGCAGCGACGCCGCATCGCTGGCAAGATCGCGCGCGCCGGCGCGGCGCGCGGAAGGCGGCCCGTACATCGCCGCCACCGGTGCGTTCACCAGCCGCTGGTACGCATCCTCGTTAGGGCTGCCGCCCAGGATGCCCTGGAAATACCGCAGCAGATCCACGGACGAGCGGGCGTACTCCGCATGGAACTGCTCCACCACGGCCCGTAATACCTCGGGCTTCTTCCCGGCTTCCTCTATCAAGGTATCGGCGGACAACGAGAGGGCGCGGCCGTCCACGTTGATACCGATGCGCTGCGTGCCGTCGGACAGGTTCAGCATCTTGGACATGGCGTGCACGTAGAACTGCGCGCCGTTTTCGACAATGCGGTTGTATCCACCCAGCATGAGGTTGGTGCAGGAGCTGGCGCACATCACCTTGCCTTGCGCCGGCACCCGCACCGTCGCCTTGAGCTCGCGCAGCAGGCGGCCGATGGCATAACCCTCCGACACCGAGCCGCCGCCCGAGTCCAGCCAGACCTCGCGATAGCGCGCGGTCTGGCGCAGCCCCCGTTCCACGTTCCTGGCACTGTCCGGGCCGATCGGGCCGTAAAGCCAGATGACCGCCATGCCGCGCTGGACGTCGAAACGGAATTGCATGGGCGGGTCGGCTTCGGCACCGGCGCGCGATACCACCGCGCACAGCGCCATCAGGAAGACCCGCGCCAGCCGGCGCGTGGCGCGCGTCACGCCGCCGGCTCCCATTGGCCGCCCGCCACCCGGCAGACCCGCACCATCGGTTCCGCCCGGCCTTCCGCGGCTTCGATGACGTCGCGGCGCACGCCGCATTCGCCGCCGTCGGCCGTCGGCTCGCGCTCGGTCAGCTCGGACGTGCCGCGCGTGCCGGAGTTGGGGTCGTGCCAGGTGACCGATCCCGTCTGCTGCTGGGCCTGCTGCCAGGCATCGGCCTGCGCCTTTTTCGCGCTCTCCGACATGTTGCGGATGATGGCGTCCGCCGCGGTGGCGGCGCTGGTGCAGCCGAGCATGGCCCAGCCCGCCAGATAGTTCTGCTCGCGCAGCCGCGATTGCTGGGGCGACAGGTGCAGGCGCCGCGCGTCCGCCTGCGCGCGGCTGCGCGCCTGGGCCGCGACCCCGGACGAGATCATGGCGCAAATGCTGCCGGTCTTGAGCAGGTCCGCCGGATTGGAGGTCTTCAGGATCCTGGACAGGCCCGGGATCGACGGCAGGTTGAAACCTTGCGCGGCTGCGGGCAGCACGCGGCAGGCCAGGCATGCGCCGAGCAACAGCAGTGTGGCGGGCTGCCACCGCGCCCTGGGCAAACGTTGCGACGGACAGTTCATGGGTCTTCCTCTGCTGGTTGGGTGGGCCATGCCGATGCCATCCGATACTTGCTACTTGCTCCCTGCTACTTGCTCCCCGCTACCCGATGTCCTCTACTCGGTGCCGCCGCTGCGCTCGTAGATGGCGATCTGCACGGGCGCGTCGCCGCGCGTGGCGGTGAAATTGCCGCCGTTGTCGAGCACCACCGAGTACTCGCCCGCATCGAGCCTGACCCAGCGCGTTTCGTATGCCGCGAACACGCCCTTCTTCGAAAGGGACACCATGCTGAACAGCTCCTGCTCGGACAGGGTCTTGCTGCAGTCCGGCTTGTCCCTGTCGTTGGCGAGCATGCTGAGAAACGGGCACATCTGGTCCAGGCCCATATTGATCAGCAGGTTGGTGTAGTTCGCGGCCGTCAGCTTGAACGGCATCACCACCATGTCGATCGGCACGGGCGGGTCGATCGACACCGCGATCTTGATATCGGCGGCCCGACTGAGGCTGAGCCGCAGGATCTGGAAATCGCTGGTGGCAATGTAGTAGGAATCTGCAAGCAAAGTGCGGACGACCGGCGCAGGGCGCGGCGGCGGCGCGGGCGGCGCCGGCTGGCTTGGCGCGGCCTTGGTAACGGCAGGCGCGTCGGACGTCTTCTCGACGGCACGCAGGTCTTGCGTCGTGAACTGGACGCCCGACACCGGCGTGGACTGGGCGGGCGGGGCATCCTGCTTCGAGCAGCCGCACAGCGCAGCGAGCGCGCCGCAGGTCACGACGATCCGCACGATCGGACCGGCAGCGCGAGGCTGCAAGTCATGTCTCGTTCTTCCCGTCCGATTGCGCACGCGCGGCTCCGTTCGCTTCTGTGATTTCCCTACGGCTTCTTTGCTACCCAGGTGGCCCCGACCTTGGTCAGCGTGAAGTCGCTGTAGTCGTAGCGCAGCGTCTTGCCGTCCTGCCAGTGGACCACGATGAAGCCCTGGTCTTCGGCCAGCTTGCCTTCCGTGCAACCGCGCAGCAGCACCGTGTCGTTGCCCAGGATGCGCGCGCCCAGCTGGTCGCCCGGACAGTGGCTGCTGTCCTTGGCGCCATGGGTGCTCAGCACCATCGTGCCAGCCTTGAGGGAGGCGGTGGCGATATCGCCCTCCTGCCGCTCCCTGCCATCCAGATACGCCTTCACGCCGACGAACACAGCGGACCAGAACACGATGGTCGCGACGATCACGAACAGGCCCCAGACGCCCTTGGCGCCCAGCACCACGACCTTGCCGACCAGCCGCTCGATGTCGCTCTGTTCCATGACGCCTCCCCGCCCGGGCCCATGCGATGCCGCGCATCGTTCTCTTGCATCTCTCGCATCTCTTGCGCTCTAGACGTGAATATAGATAGCGCCCGTCGCGGGCACCTCTACCATTCGGCATAGGACAGGGGGAATGCGGCGGCAGCTCAGCCGGCGCTGGGGACGATGCCGGCCACCAGCGCGGCTACCGCGGCCTGGCGCGTGGTGCCGGTCTTGAGAAAGACGCCGCGCAGATGCGTGCGGATCGTGCCGATCCCCACGCCATTGCGCGCGGCGATCTGCTCCGGGGACAGGCCATTGCCGATGGCCAGCGCGACCACCGCCTCGGCGCCGGTCAGTCCGAACAGCTCGCGCAAGCGCGCCGCCGTGGCGTCGTGCATGGCCTCGGGGTCGCGCACGAAGATCGTTGCCGCGGGCTGGCCGGCGTCGCCGCCGGGCCGGTCGGCGCGCCATGGCGCGACCAGCAAGGTCAGCGGCAGCCGCCCCGCGCGCCACAGGACCACGCTGGGTTCGGGCACGGCCTGCGCGGGGTGGCGCGAACGCGCCGCCGCGCGCACTTGCCGCAACAGCTTCGCGTTGAGGGCCTCGTCGGCAACCTGCAGCCGGCGGCCCCTGACGGACACCCCGCCGGGCATGCCGAACAGCGCTTGCGCGGCACGGTTGGCGTAGAGCAGCGTGCATGTCTCCGTGACGACGATCACGCCCGTATCGATGCGTTCGAGCGCTTCCAGCGCGGCAATCCGCGTGACACCCTCGGCGCGCAAACGCGCGCGGATCGCCAGCGCCCGGCGCACGTGCGGCACGAAATTCTGCAACTGGTGGCGGTCCGCGTCGTGGTAGCGGCCCGCGCGTTGCTCGCGATGCACGCCCAGCACGCCGGTCAGGCCGTCTCCGATCGGAAACAGCACGCCCACCATGTGATGGATGCCGAGCCGCCGCGTCCAGTCCTGATAGAAGCCCGAGCGCTGGAATTCCGCCTCGGGCATCAGGCTGTCGCTGGTAAAGACTTCGCCCAGCGCGAGCTGCGACGAGCGCTCTACCCACAAGTCGTGGCGATGCCAGTGGTCGGCCCAGGACTGGTCGCCGCCCGACACCCGCAGGTTATCCGTCACGCTTTCCAGCGCGACCGCACCGCCGTCGCCATAGGTCTTGATCACCGTGCTGGTCGACGAAAACGCCTGCGCGATCGCCGCGGCCATGCCCTGCCAGGCGGCATCGTCCAATGCCGCGTCATACACGAGATCGACCAACGATGCGAAAGGAAGGGCATCTCGCTGCGGTTTGCCCATGGACTGCCTCCGGCTGGAACGTGGCGTGCAGCGAGCGTCGACCGAAGGCGGCGGTGCCGTCAAGCGCTGTGGCGAATGCTATGTGCGGTGGCGCACGCAGTGCCCGTGTGACGGGCACGGCGAGAGAAAGGTCAGATAACAGCGGCCGAATGCCCCTGCCGTTCCCGCTGGAGAGCCATCTTGACTTCCATCAGCTGACGGATCTTCGCCTCGACCGCCTTCTGCTCGTCCGCGGACATGTTCTTTATCTCCTCCTCCGTCAGCCCAAGCTGGCTCAGGATCGCGGCGCGCATCCGCTGCGCGGGGCTCATCTTCAGCCACGCCTCCAGCTGCTCGGCGGCAGCCGATTTCTTGGTGGACGCGGCCTGCAATGCATCCTTGAAGCCGCCCTGATCCGCCTTGCCCGCGTTCACCCCAGATGACGCGGACGCATGCGAGGCAACGCTACCCGTGTCGATGCTGTACAGACTCATGATCGTATTTCCCAATCCCGGCGCTACCGGCCATATTCATCAAACATATTCATTAAACATACGGTGTCGACATTGGCACTGGCCGCCCTCGCCGTCACCATATGCGCTGGACTTCTCCCGGGAAGCGTATCAAGCGCCTCAACGGCTCAAATCCTGAACAGACACCGTTTTCGTCATCTTTTCCCTATCCGGCACGCTTTTTTGTATTCGCCTGTATCAGGCCGCCGGCGCGATACAAGCCGTGACAGAACGCGCTTCGCCCGCCAAGGGCGGGATACATCCGCATCGTCAAATGCCTTTCACGGGGACGGCGGCAACGCGGCAAGACCGCGCGGCCCGTCCACGCAGAGCCCGGCGCAAGCCCGGCACGTCTTCAATGCACGGAAGGATTGCCACATGAAAACGACTCGGATCATCGCAGCCGCATTGCTCATCGCCGGCGGCGGATTGACGCTGCACGCAGCGCAGGCGCAGCAAACGGGAATCCGTCGCACCGACCTCGTACAGCATGACCTCGTGGTGCCGGGACGCGAGGCCGTCCAGGTGCGCGTCGACTTCGCCCCGGGCGCCATCGCCCCGCCGCACACGCATCCGGGCGAAGAGATCGCCCACGTCCTGGAAGGCACGGTGGAATATCAGCTCGAGGGCCAGGCGCCGGTCACGCTCAAAGCCGGCGACAGCCTGTTCATCCCGGCGGGCACGGCCCACTCGGCGAAGAACGTGGGCACCGGCAACGCGGCGGAGCTGGCGACGTATGTCGTCGAGAAGGGAGCGCCGCTGGTGGTGCCGGCGCGGTGAATGCGACGGATTGCAGGGCGAGGCTTGTTTTCCCGGCGCGCACCGCCTATCTCGATGCGTTCGTTTGAGAAATGGGTTATGGCGTGTCGATGCTGGCACGCCGGCAGTAGCTCCACCCGTGCCAAAGGAGTGATGGGCTGACATCGCATCTACATAACAGCAACAATTTCCGCCTATTTTTTGTTGACATTATGTGGAATTACCCCTAATTTTCAGACATGCCATCGATCCCGCCCCGTCGCCCGCCGAAGCACACTCCGGTGCTTGTCAAAGCCTCCCTGGAGAGTTTGGGCCAGCGCCTGATCCTCGCACGGAAGCTGCGGGAAATGACGCAGGAACAACTGGCCAGCCTTTCAGATGTGTCGCCCTCCACACTTCGCTCGCTGGAGGAAGGTGCTGACGGCGTGTCGATCGGCAATGTCCTCAAGATCCTGCAGGGTCTTCACCTGCTTGCCCAGTTTGACGAGTTGCTCGATCCGCGCCGCGACCCCGAGGTCACTCACTTTGCCGAACGGCAGCTAGGCGGCCGCTAATGCCGACCGTACCGGTCTGGGTGTGGCCGCCGGATAGCGACGCTCCATTGCATGCCGCCGATCTCACGGTCGAGCGCACCGCCCGGTTCCATTATCGGCCCGACTATCTTGAGCGCGGCGACGCGCTACCACTCGATCCCGTGGAACTTCGCCTCGCGCGCAGCGCCCGCGGCATCGCCATATCGGCTGCCGACGGACTTCCTGGCGTGATACGGGATGCCAAGCCGGCCGGCTACGGGGCAGACCGCCTGAACGCGCATGCCGGCACTGAACTGAGCCCCCTCGAATTGCTGGAGCGCGGCGTCCCGGATGGGGTTGGCGCTATCGAGGCCACCGCCTCCAGCGCCGCGCGATAGAAAGCTTCGACTTGCTGGCGATCCCCGGCCATGAACGCCAAGTGAAGATGCGCCGGTTTCTCGTCGGTCTGGTATAGGCACAATGAAGCCTTACCCGGTGGGCCAAGCTCGACGCCGTACGCCGGCGCCCCCTCCGAGACAACATTGCCGAAGCGAAGGAGCGACGACCGCATGACTGCGCCCGATTCCACCGCCACGCCTCCCGCCATCGGCCTTGGCAGCGCGGCGCGCGACCTTTATCGCGCGCTCTGGCGCCATGCGCACGGTGTGCGGGCCCATATGCTCGGCGCTGCCGGCCTGCTGTCGGCCGCGCAGTTGCTGCGGCTGACCATGCCCTGGCTGGCCGCGCAGGCCATCAACGCGCTGCAGCAGGGCAACATGGAGACGGCCGGCCGCTGGATCGTCTACCTTGTCGGCATCTATCTGTTGTCGTGGCTGCTGCACGGCCCGGGCCGGGTGCTGGAGCGCAACGTGGGCGTGCGCGTGCGCGAGCGGCTGGCCGACCAGCTCTATGCGCGCGTCGCGGCGGCGCCGCTGGCCTGGCGCGACGGCCGGCATTCGGGCGAGCTGCAGCATCGCGTGGTGCAGTCCAGCCGGGCGCTGTCGGACTTTGCGCAGAACCAGTTCGGCTACCTGCAGAGCGCCTTCAACTTCGTCGGTCCGCTGGTCGCCCTGGCCTTGCTGTCGCGCACCAGCGGCGTGATCGCGGTGACCGGCTACATGGTCATCGCCCTCATCATCCTGCGCTTCGACCGCACGCTGATGCAGCTCGCCCGCGCCGAGAACGACGCGGAGCGCCGCTATGCCGCCGCGCTGCTGGACTTCGTCGGCAACGCCGGCACGGTGATCGGCTTGCGGCTGCAGGCCGCCTCGCGCAAGCTGCTCGACCGCCGCATGGCGGCGGTGATGGCGCCGCTGCGCCGCGCGGTCATGGTCAACGAGGGCAAGTGGTTTGCCGTGGACCTGCTCGGCATGGGGCTGACCTGGATCCTGGTGGTGGTCTATGTGCTGCAGGTACGCCAGCCGGGGCAGGCGGTGCTGCTCGGCACGATCTTCATGATCTACCAGTACGCCCAGCAGGCCGCGTCGGTGGTGGGCGCGATGGCCTCGAACTTCCAGAGCTTCGCGCGCATGCACACCGACTACGGCAGCGCCGAGCCGATCTGGGCAGTGCCCGCCGATCCGGACGCGGCCGTGCCCGCCGTGGCGCCCGACGCGCCCTGGCGGACACTGGAACTGCGGGGCGCCACCTGGCGCTATGCCGACGACGCGCGCGGCGGCCTGCATGACATTGACCTGCTGCTGCGGCGCGGCACGCGCGTGGCGCTCGTGGGCCCGAGCGGCGGCGGCAAGAGCACGCTGCTGCGCGCGCTCGCCGGGCTCTACCATCCGCAGCAAGGCGAATTGCGGCGCGACGGCGTGGCGAAAGACTGGACCGAGCTGCGCACGCTGGCCACGCTGATCCCGCAGGAAGCCGAGGTGTTCGAGGCCAGCGTGGCGGAAAACCTCACCTTCGGCGAGCCGGCCGACGCGGCGGCGCTGGCGGCCGCGGTACATACGGGCGTGTTCGACGAGGTGCTGCAGCGCCTGCCCGGCGGCCTGGCCAGCGCAGTCAGCGAGCGCGGCGGCAATCTCTCCGGCGGCCAGCGGCAGCGGCTGGCGCTCGCGCGCGGCGCGCTGGCGGCGCACGGCAGCTCGCTGCTGCTGCTCGACGAGCCGACCAGCGCGCTCGACCCGCAGGCCGAAGGCCGGATATTCGACCGCATGTTCGCCGCCTTCCCGACAGCCTGCATCGTCGCCTCGGTGCATCGGCCGAGCCTGCTCGCACGGTTCGACACCCTCGTCGTGGTGGAGGCCGGCCGCGTGGTCGATGCCGGCCCGCGCGACGAGGTGCTCGCAAGGCGCGCCGACTGATTCGCCGCGCCCGCGGCCGCAACGCGGACCACGGTGGCGCTGCCCCAGGCCGGAGGCTCGCCGCCGTCTGGCGGCTCAAGATCGACGCCCGGAATCTTGTTCAAATTATTTGGATATGCGATGCAATAAGCGTTACCGCATCCACGCACCCAGGCCGCTATATTTCCCATCAATGACGGCGCAGCAACCAAGATTCGAAGTTCAAATTTTTGAACAATAGAATCCCAGCGCAAAAATCCCAGCGCAATAGGTCGCCGAAATTGAAGAACCGCCACGCCCCCTATGGCCATGGCAAGCCTGACCCGGCAATTCCGCCGCAAACCGCATATTCAAACCTGAACTGGAGCCAATCATGTCGAACGCCAAGCTAGAAGTCCTGACCCCGCAAAACAGCCAGCTGATCTTCATCGACCACCAGCCCCAGATGGCCTTCGGCGTCCAGTCGATGGACCGGCAGACCATGAAGAACAACGTGGTCGCCCTGGCCAAGGCCGCCAAGATCTTCGATATCCCGACCACGATCACGACGGTCGAGTCGGACTCGTTCTCGGGCTACACCTACCCCGAACTGCTGGACGTGTTCCCCGGCAAGCAGACGCTGGAGCGCACCTCGATGAACTCGTGGGATGACCAGAAGGTCCGTGACGCCCTGAAGGCCAACGGCCGCAAGAAGGTGATCGTCGCCGGCCTCTGGACCGAAGTCTGCAACACCACGTTCGCCCTGTGCGCGATGCTCGAAGGCGACTACGAAATCTACATGGTGGGCGATGCCTCGGGCGGCACCACCAAGGAAGCGCACGACTTCGCCATGCAGCGAATGGTGCAGGCTGGCGTGGTGCCGGTGACCTGGCAGCAAGTCATGCTCGAATGGCAACGCGACTGGAAGAACCGCGAAACCTATGACGCGGTCATGAACGTGGCCAAGGAACACTCGGGCGCCTACGGCCTGGGCGTGGACTACGCCTACACGATGGTCCACAAGGCACCGCAACGCACGCAGACTCCGCACGAATCGCTGGCTCCGGTCCACGCGCCGGTCATCGCCCGCTGAAGCCACCTCGACAGGGCAGGCCGGAGGGCGCGCGTCAATCGGCGCCTCCTGCCACCCTGGCTCTCCAATGCGTCCTGCGCTGTGGCAGGATGGCCAGGCACCGATTCATACCACCATGAATACGACGCAAATTCTCCAGCGCATCACCCGGGCCGGCGCATGGCTCCTGTTTGCCATGACGCTGGGCAGCGGCTTCATGCCCGCCGCCCAGGCAGCGGCACCCCAGGTGCGGACGCAGGGGCCGGGCTTTCACCGGATCATGGTCGGCGATTTCGAGATAACCGCCCTCCTCGACGGCACCCACGCGTTCCCTGTCGATGCGGTTGTCGAAGGCGCGACGAAGGCAACCATCCAGCGCGATCTCGACAGCGACTTCTTGCGTGCGCCGGTCCAGGGCTCCATCAACGCCTTCCTTGTCAACACAGGTGAAAAGCTCGTCCTCATCGATTCCGGGGCAGGCGTGCTTTACGGCGACTGCTGCGGACACCTGCTCGCCAACCTGCGGGCCGCCGGCTACCAGCCGGAGCAGGTAGACGAAGTGCTGCTCACCCACCTGCACAAGGACCACGTCGGCGGCGTCGACGCCGCAGGAAAAATGGCGTTTCCCAACGCCATCGTCCGCGCCAGCCAGGCGGAGGCGGACTATTGGCTCAGTCCCGCCAGCAAAGCGCGGGCACCGGACTTCCTCGGCACGTTCTTCGACGCAGCCGCTGCCTCGGTCGCGCCCTATATGGCTGCCGGCAAATTCCGCCCGTTCAGCGGCGACATGGAACTCGAGGCCGGCATTCAAGCCATGGCGTTGCCCGGACATACGCCCGGCCACACGGGCTATCTCGTCAGAAGCCAGGGAGAAGGCATGCTGGTTTGGGGCGATATCGTGCACGTGGCCGCCATCCAGATGCGCACGCCCGAGGCGACGGTGAAGTACGACAGCAACGCGGCCAGCGCGCAACGCTCCCGCCGCGCCGTCATGGACATGCTCGCGGCCAACCATTACCTGGTCGGCGCGGCCCACATTGCCTTCCCCGGCCTCGGGCATATTCGCAAAGCGGGCGGCCGGTATGAATGGGTTCCCGTGAACTACGTCGCGGAGCCGGGCAAGTAGCGTCTCCGCCCGGCGCGGATGGTGTCAGCGCCCCGTTGTCAGCTTGGCGGACACTCCGTGTTGCTCGACCGATGCGCGCAAGATCCCTCCACCTTCGTGCTCGCCCGTGCTGTAGCACGTGGCAAACCGGCCCGGGCTCCGCGTTACAGGTGCTTATCTGCGGTGAATAAGCCGCGTAATCACCGCAATAAATGCGGAGAAACTTGCCGATGCGCCAAATCCTTGCCACAATCTCCGCATGGAAAGCGGCGAAAAACTCTATATCTGGCAGGAAGCCGACTGGCCACGCTGGCGTTATGACCTCGGAGCGCTTGCCGGGCCGCTGGCCGACGTCAGCCGTGCCCAAGGGCTGCTCCTGGGACGCCTGCAGGACATCGGAATGGCCCTGCGCGACGAGGCCAGCCTGGCCGCGCTGACCGAGGACGTGGTCAAGACCAGCGAGATCGAGGGTGAGCACCTCAACGTCCAGTCGGTGCGGTCTTCGCTTGCCAGGCGGCTCGGGGTGGAGGTCGGAGCGCTGGCGCCTGTCGATCGCAATGTCGAGGGTATCGTCGAGATGGTCCTGGATGCGACGGGCCGATGCGAAGCACCGCTGACCGCGGAGCGTCTGTTCGGCTGGCACGCTGCCCTCTTCCCAACGGGCTATAGCGGCCTTGCGCGCATCCATGTCGGCGCGTGGCGCGATGACGCCACCGGCCCCATGCAGGTGGTGTCCGGCCCGGCTTATCGGCAGCGAGTCCACTACGAGGCGCCACCCGCGGCGCGATTGCCAGTGGAGGTGGACCGCTTCCTGGCATGGGCAAATGCCACGACGCCTGAGCCAGCACTGATCAAGTCAGGTGTAGCTCATCTGTGGTTCGTAACGCTGCATCCTTTCGACGACGGCAACGGCCGCATCGCCCGCGCGGTGGGCGACTTGCTGCTTGCGCGCGCTGATGGCAGCCCGCAACGCTTCTACAGCCTGTCGGCGCAGATTCAGCGCGAGCGCAAAGCCTACTACGAGATCCTGGAGCGAACCCAGAAGAACACCCTCGACATCACCCCGTGGCTCGCATGGTTCCTCGGCACCTTGCAGCGCGCGGTCGACAGCGCGCACGGCACACTCAACGCGGTGCTCGCCAAAGCGCGCTTCTGGCAGCGCTGGGCCGGGACGCCGTTGAACGAGCGACAGGTAAAGCTGCTCAACCGGCTGCTGGATGGCTTCGACGGCAAGCTCACGAGCAGCAAATGGGCCGCCATCGCCAAATGCTCGCCCGACACGGCGCTGCGCGACATCAACGAACTGATCGGCTATGGCGCATTGCGCAAGACTGCCGGCGGCGGGCGCAGCACGGCTTACGAGCTCGACGATTCGGGCTTGTAGACGTTTGCCGTAGCTGCGCCGCTTTGCTGGGCACGGGCTCTGCGGTTTTGTCGGGAGCTTGCATTGCGGCATCTGCGGCGCCGATGTTGGGGACCGGGAAGATACGCCGACCGGGACCGCACGCGACGGGCCGATCGGCTAAGCAGCTATCGCTGCCGAAACCGCCGGACGGTTTCGTCGTCCGGGATGCATCCCGGACGATCGATGTGACGCGAGGGGGGGGGCGCCGCAAAGCTGGACCGGTGCCGTGGGCAACAGAACCGGCCGATGGCGATAGCCCGCCTCAAAGCGCAAATCGCACCCCCGTCAGCGACTCGCACACTTGCCACAAGCGCGTGGCGGCTTCCGCGTCTCGCGCCTGCGGCGCAACGGCGGCGTCGCCCACGTGGTCGCCGCGCATCTCCATGAAGCCGGTCGGGCCATAGTAGCCGCCGCCGGCCGCGGCCGGCGAGGTCGCCGCATACAGCGTCGGCAGCGCGCCGGCTTCATCGCTGTTCAGCAGCATGCCGATCAGGTGGCTCGCCCCGGCCCGCAGCGCGCTTTCGATCGCGGAGTGCTTTCCGGCGCGGAACAGGTTGGTATTTGCCACGCCCGGATGCGCGGCAACCGACATCACCCGCGAACCCGCCGCGCGCAAACGCCGGTCGAGCTCAAACGCGAACATCAAGTCGGCGAGCTTCGATTGCTGATACGACTGCATCGGCGAGTAGCGCCGTTCGGATTGCAGGTCGCCGAAGTCCAGGCGCCCCCGCTTGTGGGCGATCGACGCAATCGTCACGACGCGCGCATGCCCCGATGCCGCCGCCAGTTCCAGCGCCGGCATCAGCAGCGCCGTCAGCGCGAAATGGCCAAGCACATTGGTGCCGAACTGAAGCTCGAAACCATCCGCGGTTTCCAGTCGCCTCGGTGGCGCCATCACGCCGGCGTTGTTGATGAGCAAGTGGAGCGGACGCAGTTCCGCAAGCTCGCGCTGCGCAAACGCACGGACCGATGCCAGAGACGCCAGGTCGAGGATGGCCAGCTCGGCGCGAACCGCGGGATCGCTGGCCGTCAGGCGCGACAGCGCCGCTTCGCCGCGACGCACGTCGCGGCATGCCAGGATCACGTTCGCCCCCTTCTGCGCCAGCACCCGCGCCGCGTGAAAACCGATGCCGCTATTGGCCCCGGTGATCAGAATTCGCTTGCCGTCCTGCGACGGGACATCAGACAGGCTCCAGATTCCGCTCATGATGGCATTCGCCCGCGTAGTTGGCCAAGCAGGCAGACTACCACTGTGGCGATGACGCGCGTCCGCCTCCGTTACGGAGCATCGAATCGATGCATTCCCTCCGTTGCGGCTCACTTTGCCGTCTTGCGAAGCATGATTTCGCGAGCGGCTTCGGTGACCAGCTCACGCAACCACTGGTGCGCGGCATCATGGCGGTAGCGGACATGCCAGGCCATATCCACCGGAAAGGTCCCCAGGTCCACTGGCGCGGCCAGTATCTTCAGCCGGGCATCGCTTGCGAGATGGCGACAGATCAGCGCAGGTAGCGTCGCGCAATAGTCCGTGGCGGCAACAAGTTCCGGAACGGCCAGGAAGTGCGTGACCGATATCGCCACCTCGCGGCGAAGGCCCTGGCGCTGAAGCGTCTGGAACAGGCCCGCGCGCAGGCGGCCCGGTGGCAACACATTGACGTGCTTGAGTTGCTCGTACTGTTGCCTGGACATTCGCTTGTGCACATGCGGATGGTCAGCGCGCACCACGCAGGCAATGCCGTCTTCCATCAGGGGCTGCACCACGAGGTTGTCAGGCGGGTCGACAATGCGGCCAAGCACCATGGCCGTAGCGCCGGAGCCCACGCCGGTCTCGGCCAGGTCCGTACCAAACGGCACCAGCCGCAGCCGAATTCCCGGTGCCCGTTCGCTCAATCGCGCGACGATTCCGGGCAACAGCACGAACTCGACGTAGCTGCTCGGCGCCAGTATGAACAGCCGTTCCGCCTTCTTCGGGTCGAAGCCCTGTTGGCCCAGTACCAGCTCGTCCAGCTGGCCGATCGCGGCGGCAATGCCGGGCGCCAGCGATTCGGCCTTCTCCGTTGGCTGCATGCCGTAGCGCTCGCGAATGAACAAGGGGTCCTGCAGCAAGTCCCGCAGTCTCGCCAGGGCGTTGGACAGCGCCGGCTGCGTCATCCCCAGCCGCTCGGCGGCACGCGTGACGCTTCGCTCCTCCATGAGCGTCAGGAATACGGGCAAGAGATTCAGGTCGTAGCGCATCCAGATATATTGTCAGGGAAATAACTGGAATCCAATAAATAAATTGGATGAATGAACAGGCAGTGCACATACTCCATTGCACCGAGAGGTTGCCTCCCCTGCCTGGCAGACAGGCGGCAACACTCTTTCCACACCGCATCCGCACACAGCCATTGGAGTCGCCATGTCTTCCGAATCTCTTTTTTCCCCCTTCCGCCTGGGCGCCATCGACGTCCGCAACCGCATCGCCATGGCGCCGCTGACCCGGTCGCGCGCAGGCATGGACGGTGTCCAGACGCAGCTGGCCGTCGACTACTACGGACAGCGGGCGTCGGCGGGCCTGATCATCACCGAGGCGACCAACATCTCTCGCCAGGGCCGGGGCTACGCTTACACGCCCGGGATCTACACCGATGCGCATGTGGATGCCTGGGCACCCGTGACCGACGCCGTCCATGCGGCGGGTGGCCGCATCGTGATGCAGTTGTGGCACGTGGGCCGCATGTCGCACGTCAGCTTGCAGGAAGACGGCGCCGCGCCGGTAGCGCCGTCCGCCATCCAGGCTGGCGGCAACGTCTTTACCGAAGCCGGACACCTGCCGCCGTCGATGCCGCGGGCACTGGCCACCGAGGAGATCGCCGGCATCGTCGAAGACTACCGAAGGGCCGCGAGCCGCGCGAAGGAAGCCGGGTTCGACGGCGTGGAAGTACACGCAGCCAACGGCTACCTGCTGGAGCAATTTCTGCGCGACAGCACAAACCACCGCGAAGACCGCTACGGCGGCTCCATTGAAAACCGCGCACGCTTGCCGCTGGAAGTGGTGGAAGCTGTCGCCGGGGTTTGGGGCGCCGATCGCGTCGGGCTTCGCCTTTCCCCGCTCTCGACCGCGATAGGGGACACGCCGCTGGACAGCACGCCGATGGAAACGCACGGCTACCTGGCTCGCCGGCTCGGCGAGATGGGCCTGGCATACCTCCATGCCGTCGAGGGGCAGTTACACGGCGGCAACGGCGCCGCAGCGTTCGACGTGCAAGCCCTGCGCGCAGCCTTCGGCGGCGCCTACATTGCCAACAATGGATACGACCGGGACCGCGCCCTGAACGCCACCGCTGCCGGTCACGCGGACATGATCGCCTTCGGCAAGCCCTTCATTGGAAATCCCGACCTCGTTGAGCGGCTGCGGTCGGACGTGCCGCTGTATGAGGCACCGGCGGCCACCTTCTTCGGGGGCGGTGCGCAGGGGTACACCGAACTGGCCCGAGCCTAGGACTGGCACAAGACTGGTCGGCCGGGGTCGGTTGCCTCGGCCGGCCGAGGGAAAAGTCGTATTTCCAAACGTGCCCAGCCCCCTCCTGCTCCACACTGACCCACGGGGCCGGCCGGCCCCGCTCGACCCCAGCGCTTTGCACGAACGGTCGGCGTGCCGCCGATGCAATATCTGATTGGCTATGGCGGCTGGCTGAGAGTGGGCGGCAGGTTGGCTGGCTGGATCGCGGTATAGCCGGAATCGAGGCAATGCCGGCGGGGGGCGGCTGGCTGAGCGGGGCCAGTACCGCAAATTGCTAGGCCGCAGGAGTGCGCCATGCGCAAGACGGTTCCGGGGTGCCCCCACATCCAGACTCACTGTACTGGAAACCACCATCAAATGTTCATTATATTGGACAAGAAAATTCATCCTGTCTAATATGATGAACATATGTCTGCATTCGCCGATACCTCTTCTGTCCTTGAACGCCAGTTGTTGCTCCAACTGGGCGACCGCCTTAAGCGCCTCAGGAAGGCGCAGGGCATCAACACGGTCGAGATGGCCCGGCGAGTCGGCATTTCCAGGACCACACTTGGCTCGGTCGAGGCCGGAGACCCCGCGCCGACCATCGGCACGTACCTCCGGGTCATGTCGGCCCTCGGCGTTGCTGGTGACCTGGCCCTGCTGGCTGGTGATACCTTCCAGCCGCCCCCGGCGACCTCCGCGGCAGCAACGTCAAGACGCGCGCGCCCCCTGGTGCAGGTGCTGGTCACCACGGATTCCCAGCGGCATCAGGCACAAGATCTTCAAAGCATGGCGCTTCACAAAGAAGCAATCCGGCTGATTCAGGAAGATCCTGCGCTGCTCGAACGCGCCAGGGATACATTGCGGCAATGGCGCTCCAAGGGAGACGCTCGCTCCCAATCCCTCTGGGACGAGTGGGAGACACTTCTCACCCGGCGCTCATGGCGCAAGGTTCTTGGCCGGACGAGGCGTGCCCAGGAACTTCGCCAGGCGTCACCGCTGCCGACCATACTGCCTGAAGAGGTCCGACACAATGTACTTGCCCAAATACAGGCACTAAAGAACGGGGTCATTCTGGGCGACAGAAACGAAGAAGGGGCCACGTGAACCGGGAGGACCTGGAGCAACGGGCGGGCTTGGCGGCACGTATGCGGGCAACCCGCTCGCCTGCGCGGCAGCGCTTGCCGTGTTCGACGTATTCGAGGAAGAGCAGATCCTGTCCGGAGCGCGCGCTGGGCGAAACGCTGCGGGCCGGACTGGAGCGCCTGGCAGCCGAATTCCCGGGGTCGGCACGGTGCGCGGCGTGGGCGCGATGCTGGCGCTGGAGTTCGTGCGAAATGGTGATCCGCTGCAGCCGGATGCGGAGTTCGCCCAGGCTGTGATCGACCGTTGCCGGGAAGGCGGCCTGCTGGTGATCAGGTGCGGCGTGCATCGGAACAACCTGCGGCTGCTTGCGCCGCTGAATACCCCAGCGGAGACGGCCGAGGAAGCGCTGGCGATTCTGCGCGCGGCAATCGAGAAGACCAGCGCGAAGCGGTAACCCGCGGCAGGCAGGCGCCGCGCGCCGGTTCCCGCCTGCCCTGCGCGAATGACATCGCGTGGGGAATTATGCATGGGAGTGGGCTTCGATAGTTGGACGGCTACTAGGCAAATCGGCGAAGAGCTTAATGGGCTCTTCGCGGGATTGCGGGGGGGGGGGCTAGAGTGCTTGTGGACCCTTCTCGGTCATCTGGACATGCCGGGCCAAATGTCCTCGTCGGGAGGAATTCCAGCCGTTCAATCGCGATAGAGGTCGATCCTTATGCCCTTAGGTCGTAGCTCTCGATCTAGTGGTTTGCTATTCTTGCGAACTCCCAAAAACCACCGCCTTCCCGCAAAGTAGAGATACCCGGTGCTGTAAGCTCATAGATTGCGCAGAGCCCATAGGCAAGTGCCATGCGAACGTTTAGCATAATTTGCGTCTACGCCCGCGTGAGAAGTGCCCGAGTCGACTCGGAAATTGCCTCTTGCACTAAACCAGATGACCTTCCGCCCTGCCGGCAGTCGCTATGCGGAGTCCTCCGAAAGGCAGGCCTGTTCCATCATTTCAACAAAACCCAACTCCCTATTGTCGATCCGCAGGCGCATCTGTTGGGGTACGTCGTGTTGCTCACCAAGCACTCGTCCTTGAGCCGCGAAGAAACGATCATATTTGGCGATGAACGTACCATCCGGTTTGCAGACTAATGAGGCTGCGATGCGGATCTCGATAGTGACATCCTTACGCGCCGCTAGGGTGACAAGTGCAAATTGGCGATCCGATTCCTTGCCCGGATGCCAATTGAGACGGACTGGGTGACCATCGTTCGGCTTGGGGACATCTTCCAGCTTCCAGTCACCAATGAGCTCATAGTCCTGCCACTTTCCCGGAAACAACGTGACGGCACATACCACATCCGTTGACGCTTTTGCACAGGCTTGAACAACCACCGCGACGGGAGTACTGCGGACAGCGTTTACCGCGCGACCGTATTTAAGTAGTCCTGCGTCCAGGCTGTCCATAACGAGAATCACACCGACCAAACAACTCGTAATGGTAGTCGTGCTTATCAACAGTGAAAACAGAATGCGCGATTTTCGGCGTAATGAAGTACGCTGGAGAATCTTCGCCATTTGCCAAGTAGTGAAAGGGATGACAATAATCGTCGACGCTATCATCCACTCGAAAATGAAAATGGGTATCTTAAGTGCATATAAGAGCCATCCCAATGCGCAAATCAATAACAACGTGACCGCATACGTGTAGGCGGTGCAAAGTGCCGCGTAGCCAGCCAGTTTCACTGCTCGCTCCCGCGTCTCGCGGGGTTCGTCTTTTAGTTGCATCCCCGCGAACAAGCTAACCAGATAGCCGATGGTACATGCACCGATCACCCACGCCGCACAGCGGAGCAGAACCTCCCAATTGTACGAAGGCTGGACATTGAACTTGAGTTTGTTTATCCAAAGCGACGTCCATGGGTCTGCAAAAGGTGCGCCATCGCTGGACAATATCACCAGCATGGCGAACGTCATGGTCAAGCCAAGCGCAGCAAAAATGCTATACCATGTATGATTTTCTTGTCCTGCAGCCTTGAGCGGGTCGGGGGACATAAGCACTTTGGCCGCTCCTATAAGCGGCGGAAGCGCGCTTAAGAACAGGTCCTTGGGTTCGCCTAGCAACGCCTGGAGGGAGGGCTGCGATTGTTGCTGCGGGGACTTTCTGTGACTCGCCATTAAGCTCCTTTTTTCTTCCTGTTGGCATTGTCGCCGTGCGCGTGACAACCTCCTATACGGCACAGGCGGCACGCCCCCGACAGAGCAAGCATCGCACTCTGACAGGAGGCAAGGACACACAGAATCCTGCTCATAGACAGGGATTTCATTCTTATGACCGGTAGATACGGAGTAGTCTTTGCACCGAGTTGCCAATTAATATGGCTACCAAAGCCTGAAATATCGGTTTGGAGCAGTGCTCTCCGCACCCCACCGTGGGGGTAGCCTAGTGTAAGGGAAGAAATCGAGGCGCCCAATCCCGTCAGTTGACGACCAGATTGACAGGTTTTGTCCTGTTTTTTGAACTTACGCTTACTAGCCTGCTAGTCGACTGCAAGGTCCTGACTGCGGCCAAGAGGTACGGCACCTGATCCGAAAAACAGTACCCGCGGTATCGCGACTATAGAAATACGTCGTTTTGAGTCGAAGCGCTACGCGAGAGAAAGTGAGGTTCAGCCATTCGGCCCCAACTTTTTGGGGGCTGAACCTCGTCGGGGAGACATTTCATGGAATCACTCAGCGCGGCGCCGTTGCGCCCGCAATGCGCTCCCTCTCGCACTGACGTCGGAGAATACGTTTGCTTCAAAATCAGCCAGAAGCGCATCCCATTCATTGCGGAAAAGATGCTTATAGCTACCATGTTCGCTAGTGAAAAACTCCGATGTAAATCCAGAGAAGTGCCAACTCTGATACTTTTCCTGCGTTTTTAGGCTGAAGAGCTTATCGATATCTGTTCGCGCAATGATTTTCCCTACCCTCTCGAACTCATCGATCGAGGTAACGGAGTAAGGCATAGTGAAAACAAGCGACTCGGACAAGCCCGCTTGTTTGAGTCTCTGTTCCACCTGTTCCCTAAGCTTAGAGTGGACAGTCGGGCTGAATAGATACCAGTCCTCAAGTGTGACGATCAAAGGGTAAATCGGCAAACCACTTGGCTTCCAACTCGAATACCCTTCAATCACATCATTAATGTTCTTATACGATTGAACGATCGCAGCCGCAAGATATGCAAGCTGCCCACCCAACTCATCAAGGTTGATCGAATATTTTCCAGCAACAGGTAATCGTTTCGTCTTACACTCTATAAATAGCACCGCAGTTTTATCGCTGAGGATCCAATCTGCTCCATGATGAACGTCCTTCCCTACCAAATAGGAGTCTGGCCTAACCACCTCGAACCGCCGAGCGAGAAATATTTCCCGCAGCACGTCGCCGACATATTTTTCGAAGGAGGAACCAAAGGCATTGTCAAAATCCACCGCATTGACCACCTCATAATAAATACCCGCGGAAAATCGGCGCATCATAAATGGGGGAATGGGACAATGGAGCAGATGTGGATTATTTGGATCCACCGAGACGAGAGGCGTTGCTTCGAGCGGATTCCATGTGTAGGCCCACGAGTCATCGAATCGCTGAAGTTCTTTCAGTTTACTCTTTAGGTCACTTAGACTAATTCTCATCCTTGATAGGAAATCTCGCGTGCGACTCAATGGGATACCAAATCGGGTGAAATCTTGGTTCGCGTTAATGCCTGCTTGACGGAGCAGCGAGCCACCGATAGCCAATCCCATCACGTACAGATCACGCATTGACAGACCGGTGCTATTCCTTATCACCTGCTCGACGTGATTTTCGCCGAAGATTTTCAGATAGCGAAGTAGCTCAGCCTCAGCATTCCGACGCTGCCATGGAAACTGCTGATGAGCAATTCGGTGGAGATGCTCGAGAATATTATCTTGACTCACATGTTCGCCTGAAATCCTCTCATCCAGATTTCGAATTCGGTTTATGGCACCAGCGAAATCATCATAGATGTGAAGCGAAGCCGAACCGACATTCTGTGCATTCAATATAATCTCCCGCGTGAGAATCCCAAGTTCCCAAGGAAAAATATCTCGTCGGAAATTCAACTGTTGCCATTGCGAGGAAACGGGAATTGCGCGGCCATCATGGCTTAGATACTGGAAGAAACCCCATAGCTCCTCAAAGCTTTTTCCAACACCGAATTTCCGAAGATAGTTACGGAGCGGCTTGTAGTGATGATACATGCGTCTCATCTCTGCAATGTAGGGATATCGATGGGCATATTGCTGAGCACTGCCAGTTCAGGCTATATGCCATTAGCTATTTTATCAGCCAATCAAATACTCAAATACAATCGCCGCAAGGTAATCGACCTTGCGGCGCCTCCCCTACAAATTGATTAACACCATCGACTGATTGTCATGCTGTCACATCCCCCCTTCACCACCCAGCGCAGCAAGCTCACTCAACATCGCCGTCTCATGCGCAAGCCCTGCGGCCAGCGCCAGGAGACGACTCTGCCCTTCCCTCGCGACATGACTGGCGCAAGTTGAGCCGTCAACCTGCTCGCTGGCCGCCATCAACAACGCATTCAACTGCGCCGCTTTCTCCGCGGCCAGACTCAAGGGATTTTCGGAAGGCGCATGCGCGGTGACAAACATGTCCGCGCCGGTATGTTCGGCAGTGATGCCGTAGGCAGTGTGTTTACGCATGGGACGCCCTCCGCTGATGAGCGCGCTTGTGCGTATTGACGATGGAAGTGCCGAGAAACGCCGATTGCCCGGGATGGGCGAACGAAGACTGAAGCATTGGCTTGCCTCCTCTAAAGCGATTTCGATCCCGCTTCCCGCTGCTATTCGGGGTGGGCGGGCGCAAGGCAGGGTTAGCAGACCGGTAGAGGACCGGCGAGCCCGAAGGCTCCCCCACCCAGGCCCGCCCGTATGGGCGTGCGAAGGCATGACGAACAAAACCGCCCGAAGGCGGCTGTCCGTCCCTCATAAACAGGCTGCTAAACCCGGTCACCGCGAGCGCGGCGACGAGAGGAAGTATACCTTCGGCGGAGTCACGCCGGCACGACTCTACTAGCTTTTGAGAATTCAGGACATAGGGTTAGCCAGCCCACAACCCGGCGCCGGCCAAACCCCAACCCCTCACTTCGCCAACACCCCCCGAATCGTCTCGGCCAGATCCTTGGCCAAAAACTTGGACACATAAGCATCCGCCCCCACCTTGCGCACATGATCCTCGCTCGCCGTCCCGGACAGCGAGGAATGGATCACCACCGGGATCGACTTGAAGCGCGCGTCGCCCTTGATCTTGCGGGTGAGGGTGAAGCCGTCCATCTCGGGCATTTCGAGATCGGTCAGCACCAGGGCGATTTCGTCCTGCACGGTGCGGCCGGCGGCGGCGGCGTGTTCGGCGATCTCGCCCAACTGCTGCCAGGCTTCTTCGCCGGTCTTGGTCATCAGCACGGGCACGCCCATGGCCTTGAGGCCTTGCTCGATCAGGCTGCGGGCGAAGGCGGAGTCGTCGGCGGCGAGGATCTTGGCGCCGGGGCGCAGGTTGAGCTGGGGGCCGACGGTCTTGGGGTCGACTTCGGGCTGGCGGGTGGGCAGCACGTCGCGCAGGATCTGTTCGACGTCGAGCACCTGGACCAGGCGCGGGTTGTCGCTGTCGGCTTCGAGCTTGGCGATGCTGGTGACGAGGTCGCCCTTGACGCTGGTCTCGGCCGAGACGACCTGGTTCCATTCCAGGCGCACGATTTCTTCCACGGCTTCGACGGCGAAGCCTTGGGTGGAGCGGGCGTATTCGGTCACCAGCAGGATGTTGAGGCCGCTCCTGGGGGTGCAGCCGACCAGCTTGGGCAGGTCGATGACGGGGATGACCTGGCCGCGGATGTCGGCCATGCCGAGCATGGCGGGGCCGCCGCCGACCACGGTGGTGACCTTGGGCATGACCAGGATTTCGCGGACCTTGAAGACGTTGATGCCGAACAGTTCGCTGTGCGTGGACTGGTCGGATTCGCCGAGGCGGAACAACAGCAACTCGAACTGGTTGTTGTTGGTGAGGTTGGTCCGTTCGTCGATGTCTCTCATCGCGCTGCTGCTGCTCATACGCTTCCTTTGTCCAGCCAAGGCGCGGGTCGTGCCGCGCGGAGTTGATCGTGTCCCTGGACCCGCGCTGCCATGCGGCTCCGGCGGCGCTTTTGGCGCTGGCGCGGAGGACCGGTGCTGCAATGACGGGCCACTGTCTTGGCTAACGGCCGGATGGCCGGAAAATTGAGGGCAAAGGCGTGCGCGGGGCCGCCGCGGGCGCGCCGCTCAGGCGCCGGCGGGCAGCAGCAGGCGCGCGATGGCCTGGGCCACGCCGTCGTCGGCGTTGCTGGCGGTGACGTGGCCGGCGTGCCGGCGCACGTCGGGCTCGGCCTGGCCCATGGCAATGGAGAGGCCGGCGCGGCCGAACATGGGCACGTCGTTGGCGCCGTCGCCGATCACGGCGGTGCGCGCGAGCGGCACGCCGATGCGGGCGGCGAGCGCGGCCACCGCATTGCCTTTGTTGGCGTCGGGGTGGGTGACGTCGAGGTAGTAGGTCTGGGAGCGCAGCGCGCCCACGTCGGCGCCGAGCTGGGCATGGAGCTGGGCTTCGAGCCGCGCCAGCAGGCCGGGGTCGGCGTCGGCGGCGACGATCTTGTCGACGCGGCCGAGGTAGCCGTCGAAGCTGTCCACCACCAGCGGCCCGTAGCCGAGCGTGTGCAGCTCGCGCGGCACGTAGGGGCCGTCGGTGCGGCGCAGCAGCCATTGGCCGTCGGCGAAGACCCAGGTATCCACGCCGGTGCCGGCGAACAGGGCCAGCGTGTGGGCGGCGGCCTGGCGGGACAGGTGCAGGGCCTCGCTGATGCTGCCGTCGGGCGCGACGATGGCGCCGCCGTTGAAGGCGGCGGTGGGCAGGTCGATGCCAAGCTGCTCCACCAGCCGCCGCATGCCGCGCGGCGGGCGGCTGCTGACCAGGGTGAAGCGGATGCCGGCGGCGCGCAGGCGCGCGACGGCGGCTTCGGTGGCGGGCGCCAGGGTCTTGTCGGGGCGCAGCAGGGTGCCGTCCACGTCGGAGACCAGCAGGTCGACCGGGGACATGGGAGGCAGCGGGGACGTGGGGGACATCGGGGGCAGCGGAGGCGTTTGCGCGGTCATGGCGTCAGTCCCGCTTGTGCCAGCGGCGGCCGTCGCGCGCGAGCAGTTCGTCGGCGCAGCGCGGGCCGTCGCTGCCGGCCTTGTAGCCTTGCACGTCGGCGGTGTCGTCCTCGCGCCAGGCGTCGAGGAAGGGCTGCACGGCGCGCCAGCCGTTCTCGATGTTGTCGGCGCGCTGGAACAGGGTCTGGTCGCCCATCAGGCAGTCGTAGATCAGCGTCTCGTAGCCGGTGGAGGGCCGCATGTGGAAGAAGGTGGAGTAGGCAAAGCCCATCTGCACGTTGTCGATCTCCACGGCGGGGCCGGGGCGCTTGGCCTGGAAGTCGAACCACATGCCTTCGTCCGGCTGGATCTGGATGGTGAGGTAGTTGGGCTTGAGGCGGTCCACGCGGGTGTCGCGGAACAGCGAGGACGGTGCCTGCTTGAAGCAGATGGCGATCTCGGTGTCGCGCACGGCCATGCGCTTGCCGGTGCGCAGGTAGAACGGCACGCCGTCCCAGCGCCAGTTGTCCACCATCAGCTTGAGCGCCACGTAGGTCTCGGTGCGGCTGTTGCGCGCGACCTTGGGCTCGCTGCGGTAGCCGGGCACCTTCTGCCCGGCCATCGTGCCGGCGCGGTACTGGCCGCGCACGGAGTTGGCCAGCGCTTCCTCGCGCGTCTGCGGGCGGATGGCGCCGATCAGCTTGGCTTTCTCGGCGCGCACGGCGTCGGCGCCGAAGGCCGCGGGCGGCTCCATGGCGACCAGGCCCATGAGCTGGAACAGGTGGTTGGGCACCATGTCGCGCAGCGCGCCGGTGTGCTCGTAGAAGTCCCCGCGCTGCTCCACGCCCACGGTTTCGGCGGCGGTGATCTGCACGTGGTCCACGTAGTGGTTGTTCCAGAACGCCTCGAACAGGCCGTTGGCGAAGCGGCTGACCAGGATGTTCTGCACCGTTTCCTTGCCGAGGTAGTGGTCGATGCGGTAGACCTGCTCCTCGCACATGGCGCGCAGCACGCGGGCGTTGAGCGCCTGGGCGGACTTGAGATCGGAGCCGAACGGTTTCTCGATCACCACGCGGCGGAACACGCCGGGCGACTCGGTCAGCAGCCCGGCGGCGGCGAGCCGGTCCACCACTTCGCCGAAGAAGCGCGGCGAGGTGGCGAGGTAGAACACGGCGTTGCCGGTGGGCGCGGCCTTGATGCGCGCGGCGATGTCGGCATAGGTGCGGTCGTCGAGGAAGTCGCCTTGCAGGTAGCTGATGCGGCGCGCCTGCGGGTTCCACATCTTGGCGTCGAAGACCTTGGCGCGGCGCTTGCCTTCCACGCCACCTTCGGCGCCGGGGCGCGCGCGGGCGCGGATGCCCTGCGCCAGCCGCTCGCGGAAGGCGGCGTCGGTCATGGCGTTGTGGTCCACGCCGACCAGGTGCAGGCCCTCGCACAGCAGGCCGTCGCGGCGCAGGTTGTAGAGCGCGGGCACCAGCAGGCGCGAGACCAGGTCGCCGTGCGCGCCGAACAGGAACACCGTGGCCGGCGGCGGCTTGGGGGCCTTGGTCATGACGGGGCGGTGGTTGCCGGCGGCCTTGGCGGCGCCGCCTTTCGCGGGCGCTTTGGCGGATGCCCTGGCTGCCTCCTTGGTTGCGCCCTTGGTTACCCCCTTCGTCGCCCCCTTCGTGGCGTCCTTCCCGGCCTCTTTCTCGGCGGCGGCCATTATTGCTTCTCCCCGCCGCCGGTCACGTATTCCACGTGCCCGCCAAAGCCGAAGCGCATGGCCGAGAGCAGTTTCTCGCCATAGGTATGGTCCTGCCGCGAGCGGAAGCGCGCGAACAGCGCGCTGGACAGCACCGGCACCGGCACCGCCTGCTCGACGGCGGCATCGATGGTCCAGCGGCCCTCGCCGCTGTCGGCCACCTCGCCGGGAAAGCGCGACAGCGCCACGTCGCCGGCCAGCGCCTGGGCGGTCAGGTCGAGCAGCCACGAGGACACCACGCTGCCGCGCCGCCAGACCTCGGCCACGTCGGCAAGGTCGATGTCGAAGCGCTCGGCCTCGGGCAGGCTGTCGGACGATTTGGTCTTGAGGATGTCGAAGCCTTCGGCGTAGGCCTGCATCAGGCCGTATTCGATGCCGTTGTGGACCATCTTGACGAAGTGCCCGGCGCCGGCCGGGCCGGCATGGATGTAGCCGCGCTCGGCGCGGCTCCTGGCGGGATCGCGCCCGGGCGTGCGGGGGATGGTGCCGTAGCCGGGGGCCAGCGTGTCGAACAGCGGATCGAGCCGGTCCACCACCTCGGCCGGGCCGCCGATCATCAGGCAGTAGCCGCGCTCCAGCCCCCACACGCCGCCCGAGGTGCCCACATCCATATAGTGGAGCTGGCGCCGGGCCAGTTCGCCGGCGCGGCGGATGTCGTCCTTGTAGAAGGTGTTGCCGCCGTCGATGACGACGTCGCCCGGCGGCAGCAGCCCGGCCAGCGTGCCGATCATCTGCTCGGTGGTCTCGCCCGCCGGCAGCATGACCCAGATGGCGCGCGGGGCCTTGAGCTTGCCGACCATGTCTTCGACGCTGGCCACGCCCTGCGCGCCTTCGCTCACCAGTTCCTGCACCTTGTCGGGGCTACGGTTGTACACCACGACTTCGTGCTGCCCGCGCAGCAGCCGCCTGGCGATGTTCGCGCCCATGCGCCCAAGCCCTACGATTCCGAGTTGCATGATGAGGTCCTTTGATTGAGTCAGGGGGTGACAACAGCTAGGAAACCAGCGGACCATTGTCCGCCTCCCGGCGCGCGCATGCACGGGTCGCCGCGAGATGCGCCGGGGCGCCAGAAAAAGATGCTCACGAATCACACGCCGCGAGGCGCCGGCTCTGGTTCGAGCGCCGCAGCCACGTTAAATTCCGCGCCGTTTGCACGTTCCTAAACGCACGCTTAAAATAGCGGCACCAGCCCGGCGGGATCGCACACGACCGGGCGGATTCTTTTTACCGGACTGCATCTGGGGACACGCACCGGCCAACCGCCCGCCCTGCCATGTCCTTGCCAGCCCTGCCGTCCTGCCGCCTCCGCGTTGCCCTGACCTGTTCCCCGCCCTTGCCCGTGCCGCGGCGCGAATAGCCACGCGAGCCGCGCCGGCAACCCACCTTATCCGTCACAGCCTGTCGCCGGCCGCCGCCGCCCGATGGCTTTGCCTGTTTTATTCCAGCCGTACCGATTTTCCGTCCTCGCCCCAGCATGTCCGCAAACAGTTCGACCCTCGCCGCTCCCGATTCCGGGGACCAGCAGGGCAGCATCGGCCGGCGCATCGCCGCCATCGTCTTCTTCAATTTCATCGCCTACCTGACCGTGGGCCTGCCGCTGGCCGTGGTGCCGGGCTTCGTGCACGGCGACCTGGGCTACGGCACCGTCATCGCCGGCCTGGCGGTCAGCATCCAGTACCTGGCCACGCTGCTCAGCCGCGCCTGGGCCGGCAACCTGTGCGACCTGCAAGGGCCGAAGAAATCCGTCACGCTCGGGCTGGCGCTGTGCGCCGGCAGCGGCCTGCTGGTCATGCTGTCCAGCGCCTTCGCCGGCACCGCGTGGCTGAGCCTGGCGTGGCTGTTCGCCGGGCGGCTGGTGCTGGGCGCGGGCGAAAGCCTGGTCACCACCGGCACCATCGCCTGGGGCATCGGCGACGTGGGCCCGCGCTTCACCGGCAAGGTGATCTCGTGGAACGGCATGACCACCTACGGCGCGCTGGGGCTGGGCGCGCCGCTGGGCGTGCTGCTCGACAAGCACCTGGGCTTTGCCGCGCTCGGCCTGGCCACCACCGCGCTGGCCGCGGCCGCGTTCGCGCTGGCGCGGCGCAAGGCAGCGGTGCCCACCGTCAAGGGCGCGCGCATGCCGTTTCGCACCGTGTTCCGCCACATGACGCCGTTCGGCCTGTGCCTGGCGCTGGGCTCGGTGGGCTTCGGCACCATCACGGCCTTCGTCACGCTGTACTACGGCAGCCGCGGCTGGGACCACGCCGCGCTGGCGCTGACCAGCCTGGGCGTGAGCTTTATCGTGGCGCGGCTGTTGCTGGCCGACAGCATCGGCCGCTTCGGCGGCTACCGCGTGGCGCTGTGCTCGTTCGCCGTGGAAGCGCTCGGGCTGGCGCTGATCTGGATGGCGGACTCGCCAGCCATGGCGCTGGCCGGCGCGGCGGTGACCGGATTCGGCTTTGCGCTGGTGTTTCCGTCGCTGGGCATGGAAGCGGTCAAGCTGGTGCCGGCCAGCAACCGCGGTTCGGCGCTGGGTGCCTATGCGCTGTTCCTGGATTTATCGCTGGGGGTGACCGGGCCGGTGGCGGGGGTGATCGCCAACCATGCGGGCTACGACTCGGTGTTCCTGTTCTCGGCTTTGTCGGCCGTGGCGGGGCTGGGGTTGAGCCAGGTGCTGGCGGCGCGGGCGCGCGCGGCAGGCTAGGCGCGGGCCGGCCGCGCCGGATGCAGGCCGGTCAGCGCATCCGCAACAACGCCTGGTGAAAAAAAGGCGGCCATCGATGGCCGCCGAGGGGCCGGCGCATCGCGCCGTCGAAGCCCTTGCCGCCAAGCCCCTACTGGTTCTGCTCCAGAAAATCCACCAGCAGCGTTTCGATCCGGATATCCATCTTGTCGAACACCGCGTGGATGTGCTCCTTCGAGTCGTGGAGCAATCTGTAGTGCTTCAGGTTGCCCGCAGGCGTATCGAATAGTTCTTCCAGCGAGAACGACACGTTGTTGGCGAAGTTGCCGAGCAGGTCGTGGGTATCGTCGTTGTACTTGTTGGCGCGCAGCCTGCGCAAGCTCTCCCGGAAGCGCCGCATGGCCTCGGTCTGCTCGGCCTGCTGCGGCGGGCGGCCATTGCGCAGCATGCGCTTCTCGCCAGGGCTGGCTTCCTGCACGAAGTAGCCGAAGAATATCTTCGATGCCAGTTCCCCGACGAAATCGGCGGCATCTTCATCGGAGAAATCCGCTTCCTTGCGCAGCAGGTTCGAGACCGAAGCGAGGCAGTAGACCATGACCTCGGCAATGGCGCGGTCGCTGCGCATGATGGCCTGGTTCTGGCCCTCCCACTGCGGGTCGCGCGCCGCGAGTTCGCGCGGGAAAGCAAGCGACAGGTCCGTCAGGCCGATCATCAGCACGGCCATGTGGCGGTGCAGGGCCGCCTCCTGGAACGCCTCGCTGCGCCGTTCGGCGGGGCTGAGGGCGCGGGCGGCCTGATCGAACTCCCGCGCCATGCTCGCCAGCTCGGACTTCAGTTCCGGGAAGTAGGTGGACGAGAACCGCCCGATGCCGGCGGCGTCTTCGCCGGCCGCGGGCGACTTGAGCGCGGAGAGCCGTTTCCTGGCCGGCTCGACGGCTTCGCGCACGGGGGCGGCGCCGGCAACGGTCTCGCCCGCGGGCCGCGCCGGCTCGCCGGCCAGGATCTGTTCGAGCAGCTTGTCCCGGTTCTCCAGGAAAAAGTCGATGAAGGCCTGTTCCTTGAGCGCGAGCCGGACGATGCCGGGCAACCTGGCGTACAGCAGCGTCGCGACCTTGACGACGTTCTCGTCGCGGCGCAACGCGGCGATCGATGCTTCGCCCGCTTTTTCCTTGAGCAACGGAACGATCCGCCCCTTGTTCTGCTCCACGGCGGACAGCACCAGCGCGGTGAGCTTTTCCTTTACGCCGGCCGACTTGCCGGCATCGCCGGCGCCGGCCTTCGCCAAGGCTTCGACTTCCTCCACCACGGCCAGGGCAAGCGGGGTATCCGCCAGTGCCTCCGTGGCGGGGGCCTCCGGTTCCGCAGACGCGGACGCGGGAGCGGAATCCGATGCAGGCTGGAGCGGCGCCCGCACCGTGCCCTCCGCGCCGGCCGCCAGGGCAATCAACCCCCGGATCAGCGCCGCGCCGTAGGGCTTGACGATGCTGTTGCGGTTCGACACCGTCAGCGCGGTGCCGTCGTCGAACGCCACGCCGCAATGCCGCCCGGGTGTCGTCTCGGCCGCCACGGAGCGCCGCTTGAGCGTGTCCCAGGGGATGAAAACCGTGTCCTTGCCGCTGCCGGCCCGCGAATACAAGCCACGCTCCGTCACCGCGAACGCCTCGGCCGCATTGCCGCCGTTGATGGTCAGGTCCGACAGCGCGACAAGGGTGTCCCGCGCGGGAATGCCAAGGCTGAACCGTGCCATCTCGGCCAGGCGCGCGGGAATGTCGTCCAGCACGTAGTAGGACGGTGTCCTGGCGGGCTTGCGCTCAAGGGCCGAGAGGTGCGTCCCCTGGGATTGCAGTTCCTCGGCCGTGAAGCAGACCGGCGTGGAATAGGCTGCGCAGATCCCGGCCAGCGCGGCGACGTCAAGCACGGCCGATGCCGCGGCGGTATCGCCGGCGCTGGCGGAAGCGGCGCGTTTTGCCACGAAGTCCTGGAGCACGGCAAACAGATAACCGAGCTCGTACTCGCCGGCCTTGGTCAGCTTCGCCACCACCTTGCCATCGAGCGCGATACCGCTCTTGGTGGATGCCACGCTGCGCAGCGCACCGATCTCGTGGCGCCCGGCGCCATGACCCGCCACCTTGTACAACAGCGCATCGCCGGTGATCAGGATGCCTTCCTTTGCGCTACCCCAGAAGGTGTCGTCGACCAGGACCAGGACATCGTCCTCGTCGGCCCGCCCGCCGTACGCCTTGACCGCATTCGACAACTTCTCGGCCGGAATGTCCGGCTTGAAGAAAATCGCCTTGGACGTGATTCCCGTCACGCCACAATTCGCAAGATACTGCGCTAACAACATCGATTGGCTCCTGCCGCGACCACTGGCTGTTCTACTCGATCGCCGGAGTCCGCGCTGTCTTGCGATGAGACCGCAGCAAACGCACGCCGGGCGACCAGGATCGGGGATTTTAGTTGGATGTCGGGGTGTTGCCGCGCCCCTCTTCAAGGGGGTCAAGAAGTGGGGATTTTTGCCGAGGGGGGGGGTTATGGGAAGGAGAGTTGACGTCATAGGTTGGCTCAATATCCACTGCTTGATTTTAAAGTCTACGTCTTGTTGTCAAATGCAAATTTAAAGAATAATTCAAATTCAATTATTTAATCAAAATCAAGTTCCACTTCAAAGTCAACTTCAAATTCAAAGTCAAAGGCTTTCGCTCCCCCGGAGCGACCTACTTTCTTTTTTCCGAAAAGAAAGTAGGCAAAGAAAGCGGACTGCCTGGCCGGCAGGGGCAGAAACGTTGGGATTGCTGATTGTTGGTGGTTTCGTGGTGGGGACTGCGGTTCTGCTGGTATCCTGCCGGTACCGGTTCCACTCACCACGATCCTGCTGGCGGCAGTGGTCTCGGGGTCAGACCTATGATGGCGGGCGCACTGCTTGTTCTGCCATCTGCCGCTACCGGTTTTGGCGGCCACGACGTAGCACCCTCATGGTTTCGTGGTGGGCGTGGTGGACCGGGGCGCGAGTGTATGGGGCTACTCTCAAGTCGGGGCCACCGCGCCCACCACGAAACCACCATCAGATTTAAAGTCTGAGCGCCCAGCCTTCTGCAAGAATCGCTTTCTTTTGGTTACTTTTCTTTTCGAGAAAAGAAAAGTGACACTTACATGTGTGCGAATGGGCTATCAAGCTCGGGCCGTTAGGCCCACAGACCCAAGCAGACTCAGCATGAGCTGAAACGACCAAGCCCAAGCCACCTGGGCCGCAAAAAATCCCCAAAAAATCCCCCTACCGCATACCATCAATATCCCGAGCCTCCACCACCGCCCGGGCAAACCCCCTCCGCACCACAATCAACATAGCCCGTCCCACCTGCTCAGTCGTAGTGAGATAAGCCGGAAACAACCGCCGCAGCAGCGGCAGCACCGGCGCCGCAATCATGTAGGGAATCCGGTAGGCCGCGGTCTTGGACCGGATGCCGTGCAATGGCTGGATGCCGCCCGGGCGGAACATATACGCGGCCTTGAACGGCAGTTTCAGCAGTGCGTTCTCGGTGCGTCCTTTCACCCGCGCCCACATCGAGCGCCCTTGTTCGGTGCTGTCGGTGCCCGCGCCGGAGACGTAGACGAAGGTCATCTGCGGGTTGAGCCGGGCCAGCACCTGGGCGGCGGCCAGCGTGATGTCGTAGGTGACGCGGGTGTACTCGGCTTCGGACATGCCGGCCGAGGACACGCCCAGGCAGAAGAAGCAGGCGTCGAAGCCCGTGAGTGCCGGCTCGATGCCGTCGTAGCGCAACAGGTCGGCATGTGCGAGCTCGGTCAGCTTGGGATGCTGCTGGCCGGTGGGCGTGCGGCCCACGGTCAGCACGCGCGCCACGTCGTGGGCCAGCAGGCATTCGCGCAGCACGCCCAGGCCGACCATGCCGGTGGCGCCGAATATCAGTACGTTCATGGATACGCTTCCCGTTCGGTGAAAGGCGGCGGTGCCGCGTTTTGCGAATTGCCAGAATACCGTTGCGGAAAAATCCGCTTGATTCGCGGCGCCGCGGTGCCCCGGAATTTTGCCGCGCGGCGGCACCGGCACGGATCGCGATGAAGCACGGCTTTTTTGCTTGACCCATGCCACACCCGCCGCTAGAGTACGCGCATTCTCAACGACAGGGCATACCCAGTGGGCAATTGTTCCGACGACAGTAGCCGATCCAGGATCGGCATCGCCGCCTGATCGGGCCACGGTATTGCTTGTCCGTGCCCGCCTGCGGCACGGTGCTTTGAGGCCGGACGTTCTGTCCCGCCTGCCTTCCTGATTCCGGTTTGCTTCTTCCGAGCGCGCCTGCGCGGCAGCGCGCCGGTGCTTGCGTGCGTCTCTCGCCAGGCGCGCCCGTGCGCCGGCGCGCGGCCCGCCCCCCGCCGATCCACCCAGAACCGACAAGAGGCCAGACATGGATCCCGACCCTTCCTGTAGTCCGACGCGCCGGGGGCGCGGCTGACTGCCTGACCCGCGCCGCGCGCGCCGCCGTTGAGCGTGCCGCACGCGTCCGCCCGGTCTTTCCCGCCCCGCTCTCCGCGCCGTCCTTCATCCCGTAGTTCGCCGGGCCTGCGCCCGTCGCCGGTTACCTGCGCGCGTTCGCGCCGCGCAGCGCCGGGGATGCGTCACGCCTGTCGATGCCGTTCGACTCCGTTCCGAGAGCCAGACACCATGTTCCTGAATACCCCTTCCCTGCAGGCGGGCGCCTGCGCGCTTGCCGCCTGCGTTGCCCTGAGCGGCTGCGACGGCGGCGCGCATGCCGGCGCCCCGGCGCCGTCCGCGGCTTCCACCGACCTCGTGCGCGCCGGCGGTGCCATCTTCGTGCCCGCCGCCTCGCCGCTGCGCGCGCGCCTGGAGATCCGCGCCATCGCCGAGACGCCGTTGCAGCGCCCCATCTCGATCCCCGGCGAGATCGAGGCCGATCCGGCGCGGCTGGTGCGCATCGTGCCGCCGCTGCCGGGACGCGTCGCGCGCCTGCACGTGGCGCTGGGCGATGCGGTGCGCCCCGGCGACGCGCTGCTGACGCTGGACTCCGCCGAGCTGAGCGCCGCGCGCGGCGAGGCCGGCAAGGCGCGCGCCGCGCAGCAGCAGGCGCGGCTGGAGCTGGAGCGCCAGCGCACCTTGCTGGACGCGGAGATCGCCGCGCGCAAGGACTTCGAACAGGCCCGGCTGGCCTACGCGCAGGCCAGCAGCGACGCCGAGACCGCCGCCGCGCGGCTGGCGCAGCTGGGCGCGGGCGGCGGCGCGCCGTCGCAGCGGCAGTACACCATGCGCGCGCCGCTGGCCGGGCGCGTGATCGCGCTGGAGGCCGCGCCGGGCGGCTACTGGAACGACACCGCCGCGCCGGCGATGACGGTGGCCGACCTGTCCACCGTCTATCTTGCCGCCAACGTGTCCGAGAAAGACATCGGCGCGGTCTTCGTCGGCCAGCCCGCGCGCATCGAACTCAATGCGTATCCGGATGCGCCGGTCACGGGACAAGTGCGCTACGTGGGCGAGATCCTCGACGCGGACACGCGCACGGTGAAGGTGCGCGTGGCCATCGACAACCGCGACGGACGCTATCGCCCGGGCCTGTACGCCAAGGTCACTCTCGCCGGCCAGGCGCAGCCGGCCCTGCTGGTGCCGCCCTCGGCGCTGCTGCAGGGCGGGCTGGAGACGCGCGTGCTGGTGGAGACCGCGCCGTACCGCTTCGTGCCGCGCGTGGTCGCCACCGGCGCGCAGGCGGGCGGCATGGTGGAAATCCGCTCGGGCCTCGCGGCCGGCGAGCGCATCGTGGTGAAGAACGGGGTGCTGCTCCATGATTGACCGCTTCGTCACCCTGTGTTTCGACCGGCGCGCCGTGGTCTGGCTGGTGTTCGTGCTGGTGGCGCTGTACGGCGCCTATAGCTGGAAGCAACTGCCGGTCGAGGCGTATCCCGACATTGCCGATGTCACCTCGCAGATCGTCACGCAGGTGCCCGGGCTGGGCGCCGAAGAGATCGAGCAGCAGATCACCGTCCCGCTGGAGCGCGCGCTGCTGGCCACGCCCGGCATGCACGTGCTGCGCACGCGCAGCCTGTTCGCGCTGTCGCTGGTCACGGTGGTGTTCGAGGACGGCACCGATGGCTACTGGGCGCGCCAGCGGCTGCGGGAGCGGCTCGACGAGGTCGAGCTGCCCTACGGCGCCAGGCCGGGGCTCGACCCCTACACCTCGCCCACCGGCGAGTTCTACCGCTACACGCTGGCATCCGCCACGCGCAGCCTGCGCGAGCTGTCCGAGCTGCAGGCGTGGACCGTGGTGCCGCGCCTGAAGAAGGTGCGCGGCGTGGTGGACGTGACCACCTTCGGCGGCCTGACCACGCAGTTCATGCTCGAGCTCGATCCGGCGCGGCTCACGCAGTACAAGCTGACGCTGGCGCAGGTCAGCGCCGCGCTGAATGCCAACAACGCCAGCAGCGGCGGCAGCGTGATCGACCGCGGCGAGCAGTCCTACGTGGTGCGCGGCACCGGCCTGCTGCGCTCGCTCGACGACATGGGCAACGTGGTGGTGACCGTGAAGGACGGCACGCCGGTGCTGGTCAAGGACCTCGGCGCGCTGCGCTACGGCAACGTGGAGCGGCGCGGCATCCTGGGCAAGGACGACGACCCGGACGCGGTCTCGGGCATCGCGCTGCTGCTCAAGGACTTCAACGCCGCGCAGGCGCTCGACGGCGTGCACGCGGCCGTGCGCGACCTCAACGACAAGCTGCTGCCGGCGGACGTGAAGGTGGTGCCCTACCTAGACCGCGCCACGCTGATCGACGCCACCATGCGCACCGTGGGCATGACGCTGGCCGAAGGCATGCTGCTGGTGGCGGTGGTGCTGCTGCTGTTCCTGGGCAGCCCGCGCGCGGCGCTGATCGTGGCGCTGACGATTCCGCTGTCGCTGCTGATCGCCTTCGTCTTCATGCACCACCTGCGCATCCCGGCCAACCTGCTGAGCCTGGGCGCGATCGACTTCGGCATCCTGGTGGACGGGGCGGTGGTGCTGGTGGAGAACATCCTGCGCCGGCGCGAGCAGGAGGCGGGCCGCGTGCTCGCGCCGCGCGACGCGCTGGCCGCGGCCCTGCAGGTGGCGCGGCCGATGGGCTTCGGCATGCTGGTGATCGTGGCCGCCTACCTGCCGCTGTTCTCGTTCGAGCGCATCGAGTACAAGCTGTTCTCGCCGATGGCCTTCGCGGTGGGCGCGGCGCTGGCCGGCGCGCTGATCGTGGCGCTGGCGCTGGTGCCGGGGCTGGCGTGGATCGCCATGCGCCGCCCGCGCCGCGTGTTCCACAACCCGGCGCTGGCGTGGCTGGGCGCGCGCTACCGCGCCGTGCTGGAGCGCGGCATCGGCCGGACGCGCTGGGTGGCGGCGGCCTGCGCGCTGGCGCTGGCCGGCGTGCTGGCGCTGGGCGCGGCCATCGGGCGCGATTTCCTGCCCTACCTGGACGAGGGCTCGCTGTGGCTGCAGGTGCAGCTGCCGCCCGGCATCACGCTCGGGCGCGCGGCGGACATGGCCGGCGAGCTGCGCCGCGCCACGCGCGAGTTTCCCGAGGTGTCCTACGTGGTCACGCAGACCGGCCGCAACGACGACGGCACCGACTACTGGACGCCTTCGCACATCGAGGCCAGCGTGGGCCTGCACCCGTACCGGACCTGGGCCTCCGGCATGAGCAAGCAGCAACTGATCGGCAAGCTGGCGGCGCGCTACGCGCGGATGCCCGGCTTCACGGTGGGCTTCATGCAGCCGATGATCGACGGCGTGCAGGACAAGTTGTCCGGCGCGCACAGCGACCTCGTGGTCAAGATCTTCGGCGACGACCTCGCCGAGGTGCGCGGCATTGCCGCCCAGGTGGCGGACACCCTGCGCGCCGTGCCCGGCGCGGCGGACGTGGCGGTGGACGTGGAGCCGCCGCTGCCCAACCTGCGCATCGACCTGGACCGCGCCGCCGCCGCGCGCTACGGCATCAACGCGGCCGACGTGGCCGAACTGGTCGCCACCGGCATCGGCGGCGCGCCGGTGGGCCAGGTCTACGTGGGCGAGCGGCGCTACGACATGACCGTGCGCTTCCCGCCCGAGGCGCGCGCCAGCGCCGACGGCATCGGCGGCCTGATGCTGGCCGCCGCCAACGGCGCCAAGGTGCCGCTGGCGCAGGTGGCGGACATCCGCACCGCCGCGGGCGAAAGCGTGATCGTGCGCGAGATGGCGCGCCGCCACCTGATCGTGCGGCTCAACGTGCGCGGGCGCGACCTGTCCGGCTTCCTGGCGCAGGCGCGCCCGGCGCTGGACGCCGCGCTGCGCTACGACCCCAGGCGCATCCAGGTCGAGTGGGGCGGCCAGTTCGAGAACCTGGAGCGCGCGCAGGCGCGCCTGGCGGTGATCCTGCCGATGACGCTGGCGCTGATGTTCGTGCTGCTGTTCGCCGAGTTCCGCAACCTGCGCCAGCCGGCGCTGGTGCTGCTGGCGGTGCCGCTGGCCACCATCGGCGGGCTGGCCGCGCTGCACCTGCGCGGCATGACGCTCAACGTGTCCAGCGCGGTGGGCTTCATCGCGCTGTTCGGCGTGGCGGTGCTCAACGGCGTGCTGATGGTCGCGCAGATCAACCGGCTGCGCGCGCAGGACGGCATGGCCCTGCGCGCGGCGGTGATCGAAGGCGCCGCCAGCCGCATGCGCCCGGTGCTGATGACCGCCACCGTGGCCGCCATCGGCCTCGCGCCGGCAATGCTGGCGACGGGCCTGGGCAGCGACGTGCAGCGCCCGCTGGCCACCGTGGTGGTGGGCGGGCTGGCCAGCGCCACGCTGCTGACGCTGTTGCTGCTGCCCGCGCTCTATTACCTCGTGGAAGCCCGCGCCGCGCGGCGCGCGGCCTGAGGAGAATCCGGATGAACGACAAGAACAGGCACAAACACAAGAACAAGCGCAAACCCTTCGCCCTGCCCGCCCTGCTGGCGTGCGCGCTGCTGATGCCGGCCGCCGGCGCGGCGGGGGCGGAGCCGGTCCGCTTTGCGGAGTTTCTCGACCTGGTCGAGCGCCAGAATCTCGGGCTGGCCGCGCAGCAGGAGGCCGTCCGCGGCGCGCAGGCCGGCATCGGCATCGCCGGCGTGCGGCCGGACCCGGTGCTCACCTACGGCCGCGGCAATATCGAGCTCAGCCGCGCGGTGGCGCCCCGGCCGGCGCGCACGCATGAGCTGGGCGTGGAGATCCCGCTGGAGCTGGGCGGCAAGCGCGCGGCGCGCGTGCGCGCCGCCGGCAGCAACCTGCGGCTGGTCCAGGCCAGCGTGCAGGGATGGCGCAACGCGCTGTATGCGGAATCCGCGGCCGACTTCGCCGAGGCGTGCCGCAGCCGCGAGGCGCTGGTGCGGCAGGAATCCGCGCTGGCGGCGCTGGGCCAGGTGGTGCGCGCCAACGAGGCCCGGCGCGCGGCGGGCGACGTCGGCGGGCTGGAGCTGGCACAGTCGCGCGTGGAGCGCGACCGCTTTGCCGCCGGCGTTACCGCCGCGCGCGCGGCGGCGCAGGCGGCCATGCAGGCGCTGTCGGTGCGGCTGGGCGTGCGCGTGGAGGATGCCTTCGGCAATGCGCCGCTGGCCTGCGATGTCCGCGCCTATGACCCCGGCGGCGATGCCGGCGCGCTGGTCGCGCGGGCGCTGCAGGCGCGCGACGAGGTGCGCATCGCGCGCGCCGCGCTGGACCACCTGCGCGACAACGCGGCGCTGGCGCGCGCCAACCGCTGGGTGGACCCGAGCGTGAGCCTGGGCCTGACGCTGGCGCCGGGCACGCCCGGCAGCGGCGGCGGCGACGGCACGCCGCGCTCGCGCATGCTGGGCGTATCGGTGTCGGTCCCGCTGCCGCTGTCGCGCCTGCAGCGCGGCGAGCTGGTGCAGGCCGAGGCGGACGTCACCCAGGCCATGCTGGCCGTGCGCGAGGCCGAGCTGAAGACTGGTACCGAGGTACGCCGCGCGCTGCTGGCATTCCAGGCCGCGCGCGAGAACTTCGAGCGCTACCGGGACGCGGTGAGCGCCGACGCCGACCGCGTGCTGGACGGCATGCGCCGGTCGTACCGCCACGGCGCGGCGTCGCTGCTGGCGCTGCTCGACGCGCAGCGCACCGCCGACGAGACCTACCTGGACTACCTCCAGTCGCGCGCCGACCTGGCGGGCGCCACGGTGGCGCTGCAGCTTGCCACCGGCGAGCGGCCATCGCTCTGAGCCCACGGCGGCGGGGGTGGCGGCGGCGGCGGTGGCGGAATGGAAAATGGGGCCCGGCGCCCGGCGTGTCTCCCGGGCGCCGGGCTTGCCGTTGCTACATGTTGCTACGCCTTGCTACACCTTGATGTCGATGTTCTGGCCCAGGTGCGGCGGGTTGCTCGCCGGCACGCTGGCCGTCGTCACCGACGCCAGCAGCGCGGCCACGCCCTCGGCCTGCAGGTCCAGCGATTTGCGCAGCATCAGCAAGGGCACCGGGTCGGAACCGGCGTTGCTTGCCGCGCTGACGATGGCTGTATCCATGAGTGAATCGTCCTGTTTTCAGCTTGCGGTTGGGGGTACGGGTGGCCGGGATGCCGGCAGGCCGGCCGGGAAAGCCGCGGCGCCACGCGCGAGGGGGGCTCCTGCCAGTTTGTTGTCGGCCCGGCGCGGCAAAGCTTTAGCGCGGCGGCCGGAACGTTTATGATAGGCAGCCCCGTGCGCGTCCGCAGGGTCCGGAACAGCGGGCGGGGAAAGGCCGGATCGCCAGTGTGGCGGCCGAATCCGGCGGCTTTCGGATGGCATTCCGGCGGGACCAGTCACCAAGAAGACAATCATGGGTCGGGCGAAAAAAATAGCGGGTCACATCGCAATTTCGTGTTTGACTGCCGGCATTTCCCTGCCCGGCCTGGCGCTGGACTCGGCGCAACTGTACGAGCGGGAGTCGCCCAGCATCTGGGTGGTCACCGTGTTCGACGCGCAGGGCGGGCGGATCGGCCTGGGCAGCTCGGTGGTGATCGGGCCGGAAGCACTGGTCACCAACTGCCACGTGCTCAGGAACGGCAAGGCCATCGCCATCCGGCGCGAGAACACCGCGCACAGCGCGCGGCTGCTGCATGCCGACGTGGAGCGCGACCTGTGCATCCTGCAGGCCCGGGGCCTGGCCGCGCCGGCCGTGAAGATCGCCCCGCTCGCCTCGCTCAGGGTGGGCCAGAAGGTGTACGCCATCGGCGCGCCGCGCGGCTACGAGCTGACGCTCAGCGACGGCCTGCTCTCCTCCCTGAACAAGGACGCCGCCGGCCGCGTGGTGCGCCTGCAGACCACCGCGCCGATCTCGCCGGGCTCCAGCGGCGGCGGCCTGTTCGATACCGACGGCCAGCTGATCGGCATCACCTACCTGATGCGCGCCGACGCGCAGAACCTCAATTTCGCCGTGCCCGCGCAGTGGATCGCCGAGGTGCCGGCGCGCTCCGCGCTGGCGCTGCAGCGTTTCCGCAGCGAGACGGCGGCCGCGGCAGCCGTGCCGCCGCCGGCGCAGCCGCAGCCGCAGCCGGCGCAGATGCAGGGCGCGCAGGACCGGCAGCTCACCGGCGCCGAACTGGCCGCGCATTTCACGCACCTGGGACGCATCGACGCCACCGCGCCATCGGGCATCACGCTGTGGCTGGATATCCGCGAAGGCGGCAGCCTGGATGTGACCAATTCCGTCAGCCGCGGCTATTCGCCGGGCCGCTACCGGATCGAGCAGGAGAGCGGCCAGGTCTGCTTCGACATGGACAACCCGAAGTTCAAAAGCATGCAGACGTGCTACCGGCTGAGCGAAGCCGGCGGGCGCTACGTGATGCGCTCCGTCTCCAGCCCCTATTACTTTTCCTACGCGAAGTAGCCCGGCGCCCCGGCCCGCCCGCGCGCGCATCTCCACTTCTTCACCTCTTTACATCTTTACATCTTTACATCTTTACATCTTTACATCTTTACATCTTTACATCTTTACATCTTTACATCTTTACATCTTTACATCTTTACATCTTTACCTCTTCTCTCCGGCAACAAGCATGAACCTCTCCTATCGCACCGGCGCCGCCGCAGCCGCCGCCCTGCTGTTCCTGGGCGGCTGCGCGCGCGCCACCGACTACACCGGCAAGCCCGCCCGCATGTACGTGGTGGGCCTGACCGGCATGGGCTGGGACAACGATTTCTCGCTGGCCTTCGCCGCCAAGTTCCACGAGGTGGCCAAGCAGTGCGGGGTGGAGTCGACCTACGACGAACTGTCCGGGCTGGAGCTGGACCCGAACGCCATCACCGCCCGCATGCGCGCCTTCCAGGCCGACACCCTGCTCACCATCTCCAACGGCGGCGGCGTGGTCAGCGCCTACGGCCAGCGCCTGTCGATCCGCTACGCCAGCACGCTGACCGACGTCCGGCTGCGGCGCCCGGTCTGGAAGGGCCAGTACAACTTCAGCCGCGGCGCCACGGCGATCCCGCTCGAGGAGCGCGCGGCGGTGTTCGCCATCGACATCACCAACAGCCTCAAGCACGACGGCTTCCTGAGCGGCTGCGCGCCGATCGCGCTGGGCCAGAACGGGCGGCTGGACCCGGCGTCGGTGCCGGCGATCGCGCACGGCGCCCCGATCCGTCCCGCGGCCGCGGGCGGCGCGGCGCCCGCACCGGCGCCGGCTGGCACCCAGGCAGCCCACGCCGGCGCACCCATGCCCGGCGGGCCCGGCGGCGCGACGCTGCAAGACCTGCAGGACCTGCTGCCGAAGTAAGGCGCCCCGGGGCGCCTCGCCCCGCTTTCCGCGCGGCCCCGCCCCGCGGACTTCGTGCCGCTCAGGGCACATCGCCTTTGTCATTGGCGCCAACGTGGGTTTCTGTGCGCCGGCGCTGCCTGCGTTACCATGGCAGTCCGGTTTTTCCCGCGCCCGCCATCGCCACCATGGCGCGCACCTTGCCCGCGCGCCAGGTGCGCGCCTTCGCGCCGCGCCCGCCGCCGCGCTTGCCTTGCCATTGCTGCTATTGCTGCCTTAGCCATGACCTCTGCCCTTCTGCTCGAAAACATCCACGACACCGCCGTAGAACGCTTCAAGGAAGCGCTAGTCACCGTGGAGCGCCGCAGCGGCGCGCTCGCCGGTGAAGAACTGCACCGTGCGCCGCAGGCGCACCAGATCCTGGGCATCCGCTCGGCCACGCACCTGGGCGCGCCGGAGATCGAGGCGGCCCGGCACCTGCTGGCCATCGGCTGCTTCTGCATCGGCACCTCGCAGGTCGACCTGGAGGCCGCCGCGCGCGCGGGCATGCCGGTGTTCAACGCGCCGTTCTCCAACACGCGCTCGGTGGCCGAGCTGGTGATCGCCGAGGCCATCCTGCTGCTGCGCCGGGTGCCGGAGAAGAACACGCTGGCGCATGCCGGCAAGTGGGCCAAGGGCGCCGCCGGCTCGTTCGAGGCGCGCGGCAAGACCATCGCCATCGTCGGCTACGGCAATATCGGTTCGCAGGTCGGCGTGCTGGCCGAGGCCATGGGCATGCGCGTGGTGTACTACGACGTGCAGGCCCGGCTGTCGCTGGGCTCGGCGCGCGCGGCGCGCTCGCTGGCCGATGCGGTGTCGCACGCGGATATCGTCACGCTGCACGTGCCGGCCACCCCGCAGACCAAGAAGATGATCGACGCCGGCGTGCTGCGCCAGTTCAAGCGCGGCGCGATCCTGATCAATGCCTCGCGCGGCAGCGTGGTGGACATCGAGGCGCTGCGCGCGGCCTGCGACGACAACCACATCGCCGGCCTGGCCATCGACGTGTTCCCGCAAGAACCCAAGACCAACGCGGATCGCTTCGACAGCCCGCTGCAAGGCGTGCCCAACGCCATCCTGACGCCGCATATCGGCGGCAGCACGGAGGAAGCGCAGGAGAACATCGGCACCGAGGTGGCCACCAAGCTGATCGCCTTCCTGCGCACCGGCGACACCATCGGCGCGGTCAACTTCCCCGAGGTGAGCCCGGGCCCGCTGACCTCGCCGGCGCGGCTGCTCAACGTGCACGGCAACGCGCCGGGCGCGCTGGCCGCGCTCAACACGCTGCTGGCGCGCGACGGCGTCAACATCGTGGCGCAGCACCTGCAGACGCGCGGGGAAATGGGCTATGTGGTGACCGACCTGGACAAGGCACCCTCGGCCGGACTGGTGGCCGCGCTGGACCAGGAAAGCGCGTTCATCCGCTGCCGCGTGCTGCTCAACGAGCAGGCCTGAGCGCGACGCCGGACGCGGCGGGCCGGCGGCCCGCCGTCAGCGCCATCCGCACCATCAGCGCCGTCAGCGCCGTCAGCTCACGCGGAAATGCTCGACCGACTGGCCGGCATTGACCGCGCGCACCAGCCACGAGGGCATCGCGCCCTCGCCGTCCCAGACCTGGCCCTCGGCGTTGCGGTAGCGGCGCGCGGCGCCAGCGGGAGCGGCCGGCGCCGGATCGCCTTTCGCTTCGGCTTTCTGTTCGCCCTGTTGCTCACCCTTCTGCTCGCCCTTCTGCTCGCCATTTCGCTCATCCGGCCGTTCGGTCGGCCGTTCGGTCGGCTGCCCGGCCTCCGGCTGCGCTGAAGCCGCCGTGGCCGCCGCGGACTGCCGGGCCGCCGCCGGTCCCGCCAGCGCCGCCTGGGCATTGGCCGCATGCTGGCCCAGCCTTTTCTTGCGCTGCTGCCGCGGCGTGGCCATCGGCGGCGCCGTGACCGGAGCCGCCGGCAGCAGGCCGGGGGCCGGGCCGATGGGTTCCACCACCAGGGTTGTCGCCGGTCTGGCGGCCGCCGGCCCGGCGGCTCGCTCCACGCGCTCCACCGGCGGCTTCAATACCGGCTCCGCTGCCGGCGCCGGCCCGGCTTCTGCTTCCACCGCTGTCGCCTCGGACACGGATCCGGCCACCGGCGCCGCGGCCGCCAGCGCCGCCTCGATCTCCTCGACGGTAATGCCCAGCCGCTCCATCTGGACCCGGATCCAGACGATGGCGGCTACCCGTTTGACGTCGGGCGTGACAGCGGGGGGAACGGCGGGGGCGATAACGGTAGACACGATAAAAAACCAATAGAAGATGCGGGTAGACGGCTCATCATGCGGCGCTCTGCGCACACCCCTGACCCTGAAGCTCGCACATGATAGCTGAGCGCGGCAGCAGCCCCCTCGGACAGCACAAATGGCTACCGCAAGACGCGTGCAAGCGGGCCTGCGATGCGGGCGGCGAGCGGGCAGCGATCAGGCGCGCAGCCGCCCGAAGCCACACAACTCAAATGAGAACGATTATCATATGAGGCTTGCACGCGGCGGCGCGCCGTTTCCCGCGCCTGCCCGGGTGGCCGTCGCCGGCCATCGAGGCCGCCGCTGCGCAACGCAGCCTCTTCCATAGGACATATAGCCAATGCATCGCCTCATTTCCACCGCCTTGCGAAGGACTGTCGTGCCCGGCAGGGCCGCCGGGGAGGCGCGCACATGCGCCTGAGCCGCGCCGGCCGCTACCGCCTGGGCGTGGCCTCGCGCGTGGTGGCCGCCGTCGGCGGCGGCTACGTGCTGGCGGCGCTGGCCACCGGCCTGCTGGCGGTGGTGCTGCCGATGCCGCCGGCCGAGGCGGTGATGACCGCCACGCTGCTGTCGTTCTCGCTGTATGCGTGCGCGGTGCTGTGGGTGTTCGCCGTGGGCAGCGCATGGCGCGCATGGACCGGGCTGGCGGTGGCCGCCGCCATCCTGGGCGCCATCCTCGCGGCCGTGCTGGCCGCGGTGCGGAGCGCCGCATGAGGGCCGGCCTGCGCCAGTCGATGGCGTGGCTGCACAGCTGGTCGGGCCTGCTGGTGTGCTGGGTGCTGCTGCTGGTGTTCTGCGCCGGCACCGCCAGCTACTTCAAGGACGAGATCACGCTGTGGATGAAGCCGGAGATGCACCGCGCCGCGGCCACGCCGGTCACCAGCGCCGAGGCGGCCACCCGCGCGGTGGCCTTCCTGCAGCGCAACGCGCCCGGTTCGCCGCGCTGGTTCATCAACCTGCCCGACGAGCGCAACCCGGTGGTGCACGTGCTGTGGATACGCGCCGCGGGCGAGCCGGGCTCCGGCATCGGCGGCAGCCGGGGCCGCTTCGAGAGCCGCACGCTGGATCCCGCCACCGGCCGCTTCCTCGATACCGTGCGCGACACGCGCGGCGGCGAGTTCCTCTACCGCCTGCACTTCGACCTGTACTACATGCAGCCGCTGTGGGCGCGCTGGATCATCGGCGTGTGCGCGATGTTCATGCTGGTGGCCATCCTCAGCGGCATCGTCACGCACCGGCGCATCTTCCAGGACTTCTTCACGTTCCGCCCGCGCAAGGGCCAGCGCTCCTGGCTCGACGCGCACAACGCCACCGCCGTGCTGGCCCTGCCCTTTCACCTGATGATCACGTACACCGGGCTGGTGACGCTGATGTTCATGTACATGCCGTGGGGCGTGCAGACGGCCTACCAGGGCAACCTGCAGGCGTTCAACAACGAAGCCTTCGGCCGCGCGCCGCAGGGCAAGCCCAGCGGGCAGGCCGCGCCGCTGGTGCCGGTGGCGCCGCTGGTCGAGCAGGCCATGCGCCACTGGCACGGCGCCGAGCCGAGCCGCGTGGCGATCACGCTGGCCGGCGACGCCAACGCCACCATCACCATCTCGCGCGGCAGCAGCCGGTCGATGTCCGTCGACGAGCCGTCGATGCGCTTCGACGGCGCCACCGGCAGGCTGGCCGCCACCAGCGGCGACGCGCCGGCGCCCGCCAGCCAGACGCGCGGCGTGATGGTGGGCCTGCACGAGGCGCACTTCGCCGGCCCGCTGCTGCGCGCGCTGTTCTTCGTCAGCGGGCTGGCGGGCTGCGTGATGGTGGCCACCGGCGCGCTGCTGTGGGGCGCGAAGACGCGCCAGCAGCAGGCCCGCGCGCTGGCGGCCGGCGCGCGGCCGAGCTTCGGCCTGCGGCTGGTGGACGCGCTCAACATCGGCGCCATCGCCGGGCTGCCGATCGCCTTCGCGGCCTACTTCTGGGCCAACCGGCTGCTGCCGGTGGCGATGGCGCAGCGCCCCGACGCGGAGATTCGCTGGTTCTTCATGGCCTGGGCCACGGCCGCAGTGCTGGCCCAGTTGCGCCCCACGCGCGGCATGTGGCGCGCGCAGCTGTGGGCCGGCGCGCTGATGCTGGCCGGCATTCCCGTGCTCAATGCGTTCACCACGGAGACGCACCTGGGCGTCACGCTGCTGCAGGGACAGGGGCCGGCCGCGGTGGCCGGCTTCGACCTGACGACGCTGGCGCTGGGTGTCGCGCTGGGCGCCGCGGCCTGGGTGCTCGGCCGCCGCAAGGCGGCGCGCGGGATGGCGCCCGCGGGCCACGCGCCGGCCGGAAAAGCCGCGCGCCAGGCACCTCGCGCGCAGGACGCCAAGGGGGCGACATGAACGGCATCGGTTTCCTGACCGCGCTGGCCCTGGCGTTCAGCGGCTTCGCCGCGCTCAGCCAGACGCTGGACCGGCACTATGCCGAGCGCCACGGCCGCGGCAGCGCGCCCGGCGCCGCCGAGCGCATGCGCCTGCACGCGCTGGGCTGGTCCGCGCTGGCGCTGGCGCTGCTGGCCTGCGTGGCGCAGCAGGGCTGGCCGGTGGGCACCGTGTCGTGGATCGGCATGCTCACGCTCGGCGCGCTGCCGCTGGTGCTGCTGCTGTCCTACGCGCCCGCGCTGGCGCTGCGCGCGGCCCGCTGGAGCGGGGTGCTGGGCGGCTGCGGGCTGCTGGCGCTGCGCGCGCTGCCCTGAGGCCGCCCGCCTGCTTCGCGCATTGCCGGAACAGCGCGTACTGCGCGCCGTTCCGGCGCCCGGCCGGGAAGCCGTTGCCCGGGCCGCGGATCCCGAGGTCCGGGTAGCCCGGCTTGGCCGGGCCGGCCGCGGCGGACGAACCCGGCGGATGCCGGGGCGTGGCGGTCTCCCTGGAGGCAAGGGCAAGCGCGGCAGCCGCGGCGCGCTCTTCGCAGGCAAACCCTGTCTACCGGTGATATGAAGGTCCGCCCGCCGCCGCCAGCGAGCGCCGCCGGCTATCATGTCGGCCATTCCAACCGAATGCCCGCTGCTGCAAGCCATGCCCGACAAGACCCCCGCCCAGCCCGCCGCCAACCCCGCGTGGGCGCTGGAGAACCCGTTTCTCGAATCCCTCAATGTGACCATCGTGGCATGGGAGCCGGACCTGGTGCGCATGTCGCTGACGCCGCAGCCGGCGCACCTGAACAACACCGGCGTGGTCCAGGGCGGCATCCTGGCGACCCTGCTGGACGCGGCGGGCGGCTATGCCGGGTTGTTCCCCGAGGGCGGCGTGCGGCGCGCGGCCACCACCATCTCGCTCAACGTCAACTATGTCTCGTCCGGCCAGCTCGAACCGCTGACGGTGGTGGGCCGGCGCGTGGGCGGCGGGCGCCGCGTGTTCTTTTCCAGCGCCGAAGTCACCGACAGCCAGGGCCGCGTGATCGCCACCGCGCAGGCGGCGTTCCGCCGCAAGGATCCGGCGCCGTCAGCCTGAGCTGGCGTCGAGGCCGCCGGCTTCGGCGCCGCGCGCGCGCCGCGCCTTGACCATGCCGCGCAGGTTGAGCACCGCCAGCGCCAGCTGGAGCACCACCAGCGCGTAGGCGCTGGTATGCAGCCCCCACGCCGCCCACATCGCGTTGCTCGCCAGGAACACGCGAAAGCCCGCCTTGCGCCGGCCCGCCGCGCGCGAGCCCACCAGCCAGGTCGCGGCGACCGTGATGACCATCGCCGGCCACTGCAGGGCATCGATCCAGTCCATGCCAGCTCTCCTCTTTCTCTCTTGGTCTCTTTGTTTCTTCGACATTGCCGCGGGCGTACCCGCGAGCCGCCGCAAGAAGCGTACCGTCCCCGGCACGCCGCCAGCGCGGCGGTACGCTTCTTGCGGCGGCGTCTCCTGCAGGCCGGGTTCCAGCCGGCCACCTTCATGGAGCGAGTCATGCGAGAGATGCGAGACCAGTACAACCGGGACGACCGCGAAGACCGCGAAGACCGCGACAACCGCAACCACCGCGACCACCGGCCACTCGACGAAGGCGGACCGCACCGCGGCACTTCGGCCGCGGGGCATATGGACGACGCGTTCGAACGGCCCGGCGAGTGGGGCCAGGAATGGGGCCAGGAGCGGAGCCAGGAGTGGGCCGGCGGCCGGCGCGGCAGCCAGCCGTACGACAGCGGCTACGGCGGCTACGATCCCACCGGCAGCGGCACCGGCGGCACCTGGCGCGAGCAGGAAGCGCGCGAGGGCGCGCGGCGCGGCGGCGAGCCCGGCTACGGCGGCGGCTACTACGGCGACAGCGGGCGGGGCGGGCAATCGTACAACGGCGCGCAGCGCCTCTATCCGGGCGACCCCGGCTACCGCGGCGACACGCGCGGGCCAGCCCGGCCACCCCGCCGCGCCGGCCCGAAGAACTACCAGCGCACCGACGCGCGCATCTGCGAAGACCTGTGCGAGCAGCTTGCCCACGACCATCGCCTGGACGTGAGCGAGGTCACCGTGGACGTCGCCGCGGGCGTCGTCACGCTGGGCGGCACGGTTAGCACGCGCGCGCAGAAGTACGCCATCGAGGACATCGCCGACGGCGTGTTCGGCGTAGCGGAAGTTCAGAACAATATCCGCGTGGCGCGGCACGGCGGCCAGGGCACGTCGCCCGACACCGTGCTCAACCTGAGCTGAGAACCGCTTCCCCGCGCGCGAACGAAAAAAGCCCGGCGGGCAATGGCGCCACGCCGGGCGGAGCACGATGCGGGAAGCGGCCGCGGGTTATCAGGCCCCGCCGTCGAGGAAACGGCTGCGCATGCCCAGGCGGGTGCCCAGCGTCGGGCCCAGCCAGCGCGAGCGGTCCATGTACGCCTGGCGCGACCCCGCCGGCGGCTCGCCCTGCACGATGTAGGAGTCCTGCGTGGGCGCGAGGTCGGTGCGCACGGACTGGTTGGCGCCCTGGGTGTACGGGTCGAACTTGTCCGGCTTGCGCGCGCCGGCGTAGGGATCGGTCAGGCCGCTGCCGCTGTCGCTCATGGCCCCTTGCGAATACGGGCTGCGCGGTTCCTGCACGCCCTGGGCGAGCGCGGAAAACGAGGCGAGTGCGGTGCCGGCCAGCAACAGGGCCTTGGCAAGTCGATGTGTCATGGTGCCTCCTTGGAGAGGAAAACGTGGAAGAGAACCGGGGAATGCCCACCGCGCCGGGCGCGGTGCGTAGTCCTTTCCAAGCCAGACACGTGCCAGTCGGGCTATGTCCCACAAACGCGCGGGCAGCGCCGCGCGCACTTGCCGGCGGCGGGCGTTGGCAGCGCTCGCGTGGCGGCACGCGGGCAGGGGCGGTGCCGGGCGCGCGATGACGGGACCGCGCGCGCGGGCACCGGCAAAAAGGACGCGCCGCTGGTAATGATTACCCGCCGATTACGCGCCGATTACCCGACGATTACCCGCCCTGGCCGCGGCCGCGCCGCCGTTGCCGTGCGCACCGTGTACCGGCAACGGCAGCCGCACGCCCGGCGGCGGCGTGCGGCTATTCGTGCCCGCCGCGCGCGGACAGCGGCGGCGCGATGTCTTCCAGCGCGCGGCGCTCGGCATTGACCGCGTAGCGCATGGCGAACAGGCCGGCGGCAATCACCAGCGCCGCGCCGATGCCGTAGCCGGCCGCCACCGCGGCGCGGCTGCCGCTCTCGATCAGCGCGCCGAACAGCAGCGGCCCGGCAAAGCCGCCGCTGCCCGTGCCCACGGCGTAGAACACGGAGATCGCCAGCGCGCGCGTTTCCAGCGGAAAGACCTCGCTGACCGTGAGATAGGCCGAGCTGGCCGCGGCCGACGCCAGGAAGAACACGGCGGACCAGCACAGCGCCTGGCTGCGCGCGTCGAGCCAGCCGGCCATGAAGGCCCAGCCGGTCAGCGCCAGCCCCACGCCGGACAGCACATAGGTCAGCCCGATCATGCGGCGCCGGCCCACCTGGTCGAACAGCGGCCCGAGCAGCAGCGGGCCCAGCACGTTGCCCAGCGCGAACGGGAAGATATACAGCCCCACGCGGCTGTCCGGCACGCTGTAGAAACGCGTCAGCACCAGCGCGTAGGTGAAGAAGATCGCGTTGTAGAAAAACGCCTGCGAGACCATCAGCGCCAGCGCGACCGCGCTGCGCAGCGGGTAGCGGCGCAGCAGCACGGCGGCCACCTCGCGCAGCGTGGCCGCGCCGCGGCGCGTGAAGGTGACGCTGCCGGCCACGGGCGGCAGCGCGCCGAACTGCGCCGCCACCTGCGCCTCGATGACGGCCACGATGCGCGCGGCCTCTTCCCCGCGCCCGTGCGAGAGCAGCCAGCGCGGGCTCTCGGGCACGTCGCGCCGCACCAGCAGGATGGCCACCGCGAGCAGCGCGCCGAGCGCGAAGGCGGCGCGCCAGCCCAGCGCCGGGCCCAGCAGGCGCGGCTCCAGCAGCAGCAGGCTCAGCCCCGCGCCGAGCGCCGCGCCCAGCCAGAAGCTGCCGTTGATGGCGAGGTTCACGCGCCCGCGCACGCGCGCCGGGATCAGTTCGTCGATGGCCGAGTTGATGGCCGCGTATTCACCGCCGATGCCGAGCCCCGTCAGGAAGCGGCACACCGCGAAGAACACGAAGCCGGTGGAAAAGGCGGTGGCGAACGTGGCCACGGCGTACACCGCCAGCGTGACCAGGAACAAGGTCTTGCGGCCGAGGCGGTCGGCCAAGCGGCCGAACACCAGCGCGCCGGCCACCGCGCCGGCCACGTAGAGGGAGCCGAGCCAGCCGACCTGCGCCGCATCGAGGCCCAGCCCCTCGGGCCGCTCGAGCACGCCACCGAGCGAGCCCACCAGCGTGACCTCCAGCCCGTCGAGCACCCACGCCACTCCCAGCGCGATGACCACGCGCCAGTGCCAGCGCGACCACGGCAGCCGGTCGAGCCGCGCGGGGATGTCGCTCTGCACGGCGGGAATTACCGGCACGTCCGGCGTGGTCTGCGCAAGCGGCATGGACAGGCTCCGGTGTCTGCGGCGGCCGGCCGCAGGCGGGCGGCAAGCAGCCGGCTGGCTGGCATCTGGCCCGGCCCTTGCGTCAGGCATGGGCCTCGGCGGCAAGCTTTCATCATAGGCAGAATTCGTGCAACGTCCTTTCCCAACCATTCTCGTGGTCGACGACGAACCCGGCGTGGCCGATGCGCTGGCCTGCGCGCTGGAGCGCGCCGGTTACATCGTGGAACGCGCCGCCGACGGCATGAGCGCGTTCGGCGCGGCGCAGCGCGTGCAGCCGCGCGTGGTGGTGACCGACTGGATGATGCCGCATGGCGACGGCGCGCTGTTGTGCGGCCTGCTGCTGCGCGACAGCGCGCTGTGCAACACGCCGGTGGTGATCTCGACCAGCACGCGGCCGCTGCCTGTCATCGCCAATCCCACCGTGCGCTACTGCCCCAAGCCCTGCGACCCCGACGAACTGGTGAGAGTGGTGCGCGAACTGGCCGGCGTGTAGGTCATGGACCGCGCCGGCAATTCTTACCGCCGCGCTGGCGCCGCCCCGGCGCGCCGCGCTCAGCCGTTGACGATCTCGCCGCCGTTGACGTGCACCACCTGCCCGGTGATGTAGCTGGCCGCGCGCGACGCCAGGAAGACGTAGGCGCCGGCCACTTCGTCGGGCTGACCCGGCCGCCCCATCGGCGTCTGGGTGCCGAACCTGGCCACCTCCTCGGCGCTGAACGTGGACGGGATCAGCGGCGTCCAGATCGGTCCCGGCGCCACGCCGTTGACGCGGATGCCCTTTTCCACCACCTGCCCCGCCAGCGAGCGCGTGAACGCCACGATGGCGCCCTTGGTGGCGGCGTAGTCGAGCAGGTGCGGGCTGCCGCGGTAAGCGGTGACCGAGGTGGTGTTGATGATGCAGGTGCCCGCCACGAGGTGCCGCATGGCGGCGCGCGTGACGTAGAACATCGCGAACACATTGGTGCGGAAGGTGGCTTCGAGCTGGGCGTCTTCCAGTTCGGCCAGCGTGTCGAGCGGATGCTGCTCGGCGGCGTTGTTGACCAGCACGTCGAGCTTGCCGTAATGGGCCACGGTGTCGTCCACCACGGCCGCCGCGTGGCGGGAGTCGCCCAGGTCGCCGCGCAGCAGCAGGCAGCGCCCGCCGGCCTGCTCCACCATCGCGCGGGTCTCGCCGGCGTCGTGATCTTCTTCCAGGTAGGCGATGGCGATGTCGGCGCCCTCCTTGGCGAAGGCCAGCGCGACGGCGCGCCCGATGCCGCTGTCGCCGCCGGTGATGAGCGCCACCTTGCCGTCGAGCTTGCCGCTGCCGCGGTGCTCCGGGTCCTCGCTGCGCGGCCTGGGCGCCATGCCCGCTTCCGTGCCGGGCTGTTGTTGCTGGTGCTGGGCCGGCATGCGGCCGGGGGTGTCCTGGCTGCCGCCGTGCGCGGCATCCTTGCGGGTATCTTCGGTCGGGGTTCGGGCTGTCGGCATGGCATCTCCTTGGCTGCGCGGCGGGCCAGGCCGCCCGGCGTTTGCCTCGCCCCCACGCAAATCCCATGCCGCGCACGGCACCGACGCCGGCCTTTTGCCCGCGCGGAGCACAGCCTCCTGCTTCACTTGTTGATCCAAGTCAAGTGAGTGACGGAGCACAAACCCCCCGGTGTTGGGGCGGTCAGTCCGCGCGGGCGATGCGACACTGTGCGCGGGCGGGAAAGCCTTCCGCCCATGTCACTTCTTCGATGCCCCCGGGGCCTGGCCCCTGCGGGCATTTTTTTTGCCGGCGCGCCGGCCGTGCACGGTGCGATGCGCTTTTTTACACGAACCGGAAAGTTAGGGATGTCCATCCGCCGGCGGCGGCGCACAGGGAATGACAGCTGTCCGGGCCATGCGGCGGACCGGATGGCGCCTCCCGCGGCCAGCGTTGGCCGGCGCGCGCGATCCCGGCGGGCCCCGCGCGGCGCCGGCAACGCGAATGGCATGGTTCCTGCCCTCCCCTTCAGGTCGCCACATCGCCCGCGGCCCGGGAGATGGACGGCAGGCACCACATAAGAGGGAGGTTGCGCCTCATGGCTGGGGCTTCGGGGGGCCGGCGGCAACGTGCCGCGGCCCCGCTTTTTTCCTTGGCCGCGGTGGCGCCGGGCCGGCGGACCCAGAAGGACCCGGCCGCGTCAATAGTCCTTCGCGCCTACTCCGACAAGAGGGCAGCGCGCCCATGCCGGACGGGCGCACAATGCGGCCAGCATGAAGGGTGGCCGGCAATGGCGGCGGCTGCGGCCATCCCGGCGATAGCGGCAACCACGGCAGTCACTGGACAGAGTCCCTTACCCATATGATCCAGAACCCGAAACCCCTGACCGGCACGGCGCCAGCGGAAAACTCCACGCAGCGCGCCGTGCCCTCGCCCGCGGGCGACCCCACGCTCCAGCAGATCGCCGAGCGCCGCACGCGCGCGCTGGCCGACGCGCTGGAAGAGGCGATCCACCGCGCGGTGCGAACACCGGCATACGCGCGCGGCCGGGCCGCCGGCAAGGCTTCCTGACAGCGAAGGCGCGGCGCGAGCCGGGCGCGGCTCGCCATGTCCGCGCCACCGGCCCGCTAGCGGGGCCGGCTAGTCGGCCAGCGGAAAACCGAACACATCCTGCGCGAGGTCGCGCTCGAAGGCCGCCGTCCATGCGAGCGGGCCGTCGCGATACACCCGCGCCTCGCCGCCCGTCACGCGCGCCACGGTGATCCGGCGCGACGGCTGGCCGGCAGCGCCGTCCCCGGCCGCCTGCGCGCCAACCTCGGCGCCGACCTCGAAGTCTTCCTGGATGAATCCATGCAGCGCGCAGGCAGACGCGAAATCGTCGCGTTCCTGCGCCGGCAGTTCGTGGAACCGCAATGGCGCCATGGCTGTCTCCCGGGGCCGCCGTGCCTGCCGGCGGGGGTCATGAGACGGGCAGTATCGCAGCAGGGGGATTTGGCAGGCAATAGGGGGGCGGCGGCGCGGCAATCGAGCGGGCCAGGGAAAAGACCGGAGCCGGGGCGATCGCGGCGATCGCGTCGGCTATCGCGGCCGGTCGAACTTCGGCAACGACTCCTGGTAGGCATCCAGCAGCGTGCGCGTCAACGCCGGGCCGTAGTGGTGCCCGGACTGGAACGCGTCGGGAATCTCCCACTCGAAGACGCCGTCTTCCGCAAAGGTCGCGCGGCCCTCTTCCTCGATCAGGATGGCGTGGAACGGCACCAGCCGCGCCTTCAGGTCTTCGCCGAGCGTGAAGCGGGAAAACAGGTACCGCGCCACCAGGCGCCCGTCCCACTTCGCAAAGCCGAACTGCGCGTAGAGGCGGCCGACGGCCGTATGCAGCGTGAAGCTTTCCTCCTCGTCGCCGGGCAGCCCGGCGCACGCCACGATCACGTCGGGCAGGAAGCCGTCGTGGGCCAGGCACGCGCTGACAAACTTCCTGAACCGCGCCGCGTGGCCGCGCAGGCTCGAGACCCGCCTGGCACCGTCGGTGGCTGCACTGCCCTGTTCCCGTGTGGCTATCATTCCCGCCCCCTCGCCGTGAAGTGCCGACAGTCTCCATGGTGGCGGCGGCGTCCGCAATAACACTTCCTGGGGGAAATCCCGCGGCGCCGGCCAGGCCGGCCCGGCCGGCCGGGCCGGCCATTACCTGGCTGGTAATTGGCGCACCGCGCGCCAGCGCCGACACTGGGCTTGCCTGGAACCGCCAGGCAACCTCGACCGGAGCCGACCGCCATGCCTGCCGCCAGCCTTGCCCGCCGCGAAACCGCGCTTTCTTCCGTCCCGCCGACCGGCTACATACAGACCCGCGACGGCGTCTCGCTGTTCGTGCGCGACTGGCATGACGGCGGCCCCGCCGCCGCAACGGTGCTGTTCGTCTCCAGCTGGGCCTTGCCCTCGGATTCCTGGAGCTGCCAGATGCAGGCGCTGCGCGCCGCGGGGCTGCGCTGCATCGCCTATGACCGGCGCGGCCACGGGCGTTCCGGCGATCCGGGCCGCGGCTACGATTTCGATACGCTGGCCGACGACCTCGCCGCGGTGATCGAGGCGCTGGATCTGCGCCGCGTCACGCTGGTGGGGCATTCGATGGCCGCCGGCGAGATCGTGCGCTACCTGTCGCGCCACGGCGCGCAGCGCGTGGCCGGCATGGTGCTGGTGGGCTGCACCACGCCTTGCCTGGCACGGAGCGCGGACAACCCGGAGGGCATCGATCCCGCCATCCTCGACCACGTGGCGGGCGAACTGGCCGACGACTTCCCGCGGTGGGTGGAAAATAATCTCGCGCCCTTCGGCGGCGGCCTGTGCTCGGCGCCGCGGCTCGAATGGGTGCGGGCCATGGCGCTGCAGACTTCGCTGCAGGCGCTGCTCGGCTGCAGCCACGCCAACACGCATGCCGACTTCCGCGCGGAGCTGCCCGCCATCCGCGTGCCGGCGCTGCTGGTGCACGGCGACCAGGACGTGTCCTGCCCGCTGCCGCTCACCGCGCAGCGCACCGCCGCGCTGCTGCCCGATGCGCGCCTGCGCGTCTACGAAGGCGCGCCGCACGGCCTGCCGTACACGCACGGGGCGCGGCTGTGCGCCGACCTCCTCGGCTTCGTGCGCGAGCTCGCCTGAGGCTTGCCCGCGCCGCCCGCCCGTTGGATCCGACCGGAGCCCCGCCATGCCCCCGACCCGCCCCGAGCCAGCCGTGCCGCTGACTCCGCCGATTGCGCCGATTCCGCTAACCCAGCCTGCGGGGCTGCGCGCCGCGCATCCTCCCCGCGCGGGCGCGGCAACCGCCACGGGCGCGCATGGACGCCTGGCGCTGCCGGTCATGCTGTGCGGCACCTTCATGGTGGTGATGGACTTCTTCATCGTCAACGTGGCGCTGCCGGCCATCCAGCGCGAGCTGCACGCCAGCGCCGGCGCGCTGCAGTGCGCCCTGAACCGGCGCTGTGGACCGGCGCTGTGAACCGGCGCCGCCCTGCCGCGTCTATTCCGAGGCCAGCACGCCGTACGGGCGCACGCGGATCTGGTTGATCACCTCGGTGACGCCGAATACGTCGTCGGCCACTTCTTCGATCTCGTGCTTGACATGCCGCTCGGTCACGGTGCCATCCAGCGTGACGATGCCGCCGCTGACCGACACCACCACTTCGCTCACGTCCAGCGCGTGATTGCGCGCGAGCCGTTCGCACACGTCCTCGCGCAGGCGCTCGTCGGAGCGGCGATAACCCTTCGGCCCCACGCGCCGGCCGCGCTCGTAGCCGGCGCCGTCGGCCGTGCCGCCTGCGCCAGCCGCGTCAGCCATGCCGGGGCGCGGCATGGCCGCTCCGCGCGCGCGGGCCTGCTGGCCGGCACGGTAGCCGTCCGCATAGCCGTTGGCGTAGCCGCTGACGTAACCGCGGCCGCCGGGTGCGCTGTCCTGCCCGTTGGCCTCCCGCCGGTGGAGAGTATCGGGGCGGGCATAGCCTTCGCCTGCCGGCTCCCGGCGCCCCGGGGCCCAGCCGCTTTCGCCCCAGGGCCGGCGTTCGCCGGCCGGGGCCGGACTGCGGAAACGGGCCTGCGGATAGCGCGACTCGTAGCGCGCGATCTCTTCCTCGCCGCGCCGCCAGCTATCGTCGCCGCGGTTGCCCGAATACCAGGCGGTGCGCTGCCCGCGCGGCTGCGCGCGCGTGGGGTAATCGTCGCCGGATTCGTCGGCGGAGCCTTGCGTGTAGCGCTCCCGGCCGTATTCGTCTGTCCATGTAGCCATTGCTGTCCCCATCTGTGTTCCGGAGGAATCCACGCGCCCCTCCAACATGGTTGGAAAGGCGCAAATTCCGTACCGGGGCGCCACGCGCCCGCCGGCCGGCCCGCCGCGGCGGGTGGCGTGCGCTCCTGCGTGTGCCCCGCGTGTGCCTCGCGTGTGTCTTTTACCCGCACTTGTAATTGCCACCCGCCATGGGCGCCCTTGCGCGCTCGCGCGCCGGCGTCCGGCCGCGGGTGGATTTCGCGCCGGCCGGCATCTAGAGTTAGCAGCATCCTTCCCAGCGGCGCCAGCGCGGCGAGGTGACCCATGCAAGACGAAAACGATGCCGCCCGCGAGCCGGCGGGCGTGGATGCCGCGCTGTCGCCGCAGCGCCTGCTGCAACTGGGCATGGGATTCTGGCCCGCCAAGGTCCTGCTCAGCGCGGTCGAGCTCGGCCTGTTCACGCTGCTGGCGCGCGGGCCGCTGGACGCCGCCGCCATCGGCGCGGCGCTCGGCCTGCATCCGCGCGGCACGGCCGACTTCCTCGATGCGCTGGTGGCCCTGCACGTGCTCGGCCGCGACGACGGCGGCGGGCCCGCCGGCACCGGCAAATACAGCAACCTGCCCGAGACGGCCCACTTCCTGGACAAGGCCAGGCCGAGCTACGTGGGCGGCCTGCTGGAGATGGCCAATGTGCGCCTGTATCCGTCCTGGGGTTCGCTCACCGATGCCTTGCGCACCGGCAACGAGGGGCCCGGCAAGCCCGACGTGTTCGAGGCGACCTACGGCGACGAAGACAGCCTGCGCGGCTTCCTGCGCGCGATGACCGGCGTGAGCCTGGGTCCGGCGCAGGCGATGGCGCAGCGCTTCCCGTGGCATACCTGCGAGAGCGTGATCGACATCGGCACCGCGCAGGGCGTGCTGCCGGTGCAGCTCGCGCTGGCCCACCCGCACCTGCGTGGCGGCGGCTTCGACCTGCCCGTGGTGGGCCCGGTATTCGAGGCCTATGTGGCCGAGCACGGGCTGCAGGACCGCCTGCGCTTCTACCCCGGCGACTTCTTCCGCGACCCGTGCCCGCAGGCGGACGTGCTGGTGATGGGCCACATCCTGCACGACTGGAACCTGGAACAGAAGCGGCTCCTGCTGGAAAAGTGCCATGCGGCGCTGCCCGCGGGCGGGCGCCTGATCGTCTACGACACCATGATCGACGACGCGCGCCGCGAGCACGCGTTCGGCCTGATGATGAGCCTGAACATGCTGATCGAGACGCACGGCGGCTTCGACTACACCGGCGCGCAGTGCTGTGCCTGGGCCAGGCAGGCGGGTTTCGCGCAGGCGCGCGTGGAGCCGCTGGCCGGCGCGGAGTCGATGATGGTCGCCACCAAGGCATAGGCAGGCCGCGGGTCCTTCGCGCCGCCGGCGCGCTACTCGATCTGCACGTTGGCGTCCTTCACCACGGTGCCCCACTTGCCGATCTCGCCGTCGACCAGTTGCGCGAAGCGCGCCGGCGAACTGGCCACCACTTCGACGCCCTGCTCGCGGAACAGCTTCACCACGTCCGGGTCGCCCAGTATCCGGACCACTTCCTGGTTCAGTTTCTGCACGATGGCCGGCGGCGTGCCGGCCGGCGCCTGGATGCCGAACCACACGTTGACCTCGTAGCCCGGCACGCCGGATTCGGCGACGGTGGGCACGTCGGGCAGCAGGCGCGCGCGGCTGGTGCCGGTCACCGCGATCGGCTTGAGCTTGCCGGCCTTGATCTGCTGCATCACGTTGGGCACGTTGTCGAACAGCAGGTCGATCTCGCCGCCCAGCAGCGCCATCACCGCCGGCGCGCTGCCTTTGTAGGGCACGTGCGTGAGCCGGGTGCCGGTCATCTTCTCGAACAGCTCCATCGAGAGATGGTTGGACGAGCCCGAGCCGGTCGAGCCGTAGTTCAGCTTGCCCGGGTTCTTCCTGGCGTAGTCCAGCAGCTCCTTGACGTTGTTGATGCCCAGGTCGTTGCGCACGGCCAGCACGTTCTGCGTGCTGGCCGCCCACACGATCGGCTCGAAATCCTTGGTGGCGTTGTAGGGCAGCTTGCTGCCGTACAGCGCCGGCAGGGCCGCGAACGGCAGCGGCGTGATCAGCAGCGTGTAGCCGTCGGCCGGCGACTTGGCCACCATGGTGTTGCCGATCACGGTATTGCCGCCGGGCCGGTTGTCCACCACCACGGCCTGCTTCCAGCGCCGGGTGAGGCGCTCGCCCACGGTGCGCGCCAGCGTGTCGTTGAACCCGCCCGGGGTGTACGGCACCACCAGGCGGATCGGCTTGGCCGGATAGTCGTCGGCCGTGTCCGCGGCGCCGGCGGGCAGCGCCGCCGCGGCCCACGCCAGGCCCAGGCACAGCGCGGCGGCCCATTTCCTGGCCGTGCCGCGTGCTTCAGGTACGTCGATCGATCTGTTTATGTCTTGCATGTCTTTGTCTCCTTCCACCTGCGCCGTTGCCGGCGCCTTCAGAACTTCACGACATAGCCCGGCCCGTCGATCACCGGGAAGTCCTTGAAGATGGCCTCGTCCACTTCCACGCCCAGGCCAGGCGCGTCGCCGGGCTGCACGCAGCCGTCCTTGCCGATCTCGAAGGTCTTGCCGAACATGTCGCGGAACGGGTTGAACTGCGACACGCAGGCTTCGAAGTAGCCCGCGTTCTCGGTCGCGGCAAGGAAATGCAGGGTGGCGGCGTGGTTGAGCCCGGTGGCCGAGCTGTGCGCGTTGACCGGGATGCGGAACGCCGAGGCCATCGCGGCGATGCGGATGCCTTCGGTGATGCCGCCGGTCTTGGACAGGTCCGGCTGCCACACCTGCACCGCGCGCGCTTCCAGCATCTGCGCGAATTCGAAGCGCATGAAGTGGTTCTCGCCGGCGGCGATCGGCACCAGCGGCGTGATGCGCGCGGCCTCGCGGTACGAGGCGAAGTCGTTGCAGGCGAAGGGCTCTTCCAGCCAGCCGGCCTGGATCTCGGCCAGCACCGGCAGCACGCGGCGCGCGTCGGCGATGGTGTAGGCGGTGTTGGCGTCGGTGAGGATGTCGATGTCGCCGCCCAGCACCTTGCGTACGTGGCGCACGCGCTCCACGTCGGCCTTCACGCTGTCGCCGATGCGCAGCTTCACGGCCTTGTAGCCCTGCTCCACGTAGCCCTGCGCTTCCTCGGCCAGCGACGCGGCCGGCTGGTAGCCCAGCGCGATGCCGCCGGCATAAGCCGGGATGCGCCGGCGCGAGCCGCCCAGCAGCTTGTACAGCGGCATGTTGGCCGCCTTGCCGCGGATGTCCCACAACGCCATGTCGATGCCCGACAGCGCCAGCGCCGCGCCGGCGCCCAGCCCGTGGCTGGAGAACTGCATGCGGTGCACGCGCTGCCAGGCGCCGACCACGTCGGTGGCGTCCATGCCGACCAGCAGCGGCGCCAGCGTGTTGTGGATCAGGCTGGCGATGGCGCCGGGGCTGCGGCCCGGGTGCGACTCGCCATAGCCGGTGATGCCTTCCGAGGTTTCCACGCGGATGACGATGGCGTCGCGCTTGAGCGTGCTGCCCACGCCCATGGTGACGGTCTTGCCTTCGGGCAGGCGGTAGGACAGCGGGATTGCGGTGATGCGGGTGATTTGCACTTCTGCTTCTCCTTGGGATGGACAGGGGGGCCGGCCAGCGCCGGTACGACATGGATGGGAAGCCGCGCCCGGCGAGCCGCGGGCGCGGCGCGGCCAGGGTTCCGCCGGGGTTCGTCCGAGAATCAGCCGGGGCCGGCGAACGCGGCGAACTCCGGATTGACGATATTGGCCGGGCGCTCGCCGCGGATCAGGGCCAGCACGGTATCCGCCGCCATCAGGCCCATGGCGCGCTCCGCGTCCTGCGTCATGCCGGCCAGGTGCGGGGTCAGCAGCACGTTCGGATGGGTGCGCAGCGGGCTGTCGGCCGGCAGCGGCTGCACGTCGAAGACATCCAGCACCGCGCCGCCGAGCCGGCCCTGCGCCAGCGCATCGGCCACGTCGGCCTCGCGCAGCACCGGGCCGCGCCCCACGTTGACCAGCACGGTGCGCGCGTTCGCGTGCGCCAGCACGCCGGCGTGGATCATGCCGCGCGTGTGCGGGGTCAGCGGGCACGCCACCACGACGAAGTCGCACTCGGCGAACAGCGTTTCCAGCGTGGCCGGCGTCACGTGCGCGGGCAGGCGGGACGGCGTGGCGGTATGGGCCATCAGGCGCATGCCGAAGCCCTGCGCGGCAATGCCGGCCAGGCGGCGGCCGATGGCGCCGTAGCCGACGATGCCGAGCACGCGGCCCCGCAGGTCGAAGGTGCGGGCGCCGGCATGGCGGCGCGCCTGCCAGTTGCCGGCGCGCACCTGCGCATCGAATTCGGCCAGCTTGCGGCTCATGGCCAGCATGGCGGCGATGGCGTATTCGGCCACGGCATTGGCATTGACTTCGGGCGTGTTGGCGACCGGCAGCCCGCGCGCGGTGGCGCGCTCGACCGGGATGAAGTCCAGGCCCACGCCGTGGCGCACCACGGCGCGCAGGCGCCCGGGCGCATCGAACAGGTCGGCGGGCAACTGCCGCCGCACGATCAGGCCGTCGGCCTCGCGCACCAGCTCGCGCAGCGCCGCGTCGCCGTCGGCGCCGGCGAGGTCGCGCGGCAGTTCGAGGACCTCGGCACCGGCGCGCAGCGCGGCGTCCGCGTCGGGATGCAGCGGATCGGTCAGCACGACGCGCGCACGCGCCGGCGCGGCGCCGCTCATGCGCGCACCCGCGCCGTGGGGCAAGCGGCCAACCGGAGGGGAAAAAGAAGCGGAAGGAAGCGCGAAAGAAAGAGGCCGCGATCAACGGCCCGTGCACGGCAACCCGGCTGCATGCTGTCTCCTTGCGGCAACTGCAGCCTGCGAGACAGCGGGACCGGCAAGGCGGGATGCTTGTGCTACGCGCCCTGCCGGAAAGCCTTCCGGCCGCTGTGCAACGCTGCGCTACCTTGATAGTTGTCTGATGAATAGATCATACAACTTTGAAGGAGACAGGCAAGGAATTGTTGATGCGGCTAGGGTTATCGCTCAATACATTCAAGTCTTCCAGACGTGTGCGGACCACTAGACCTGGCATGGATCCGGCATCGGCCTAGCGCCGCGCCGAGGGCCGCCGCAAGACCTCGCCCAGGTCCGCGCGCGCCAGGCGCTGGGCGGCCTCGCGGCTGTTGCCGGTCCAGTAGCTCTGGTCGGCGTGGGCAATGCGGTCGGCGGTGTTCTTCATGTGCTGGAAGGCGGCGCGGCGCGCGGCGTCGGCATCGCGGGCCTGGATGGCGGCGCACATGGCTTCGTGCTCGGCCCGCACCTGCGCGGCGAAATCGGTGCGCTGCGCCTCGTTGCCGCGCGTGAGGCGGATGGCATCCTGCAAGGCGCGCGTCAGCAGGCCGAGCAGTTCCGTGTAGTGCGGATTGCCGGTGGCGCGCGACACGGCCATGTGGAAGGCGAGGTCTTCCTCCACGCCGTCGCCACCGTCCGCGACCGCGCGGTCGATGGCCTTGAGCGCGCGGCGGATCTGCGTCATCTCGGCCTCGCTGCGGCGCTCGGCGGCCAGCGCCGCCATCTCGGCCTCGATGCCGCGGCGCAGCTCGAGGATGCGCACCACGCCGAGCGCGGGATTCTCGTCGTTGCGGCCGAGCCGGAAGGCTTCGCTGGTCTTGGGGTCCAGCACCACGGTGCCGCTGCCCTGGCGGGTCTCGACCAGGCCTTCGGACTTGAGCCGGGAAATGGCTTCGCGCACCACGGTGCGGCTCACGCCGTATTCCTCGGTCATGAACTTCTCGGTGGGCAGGCGCGCGTTGACCGGGTAGGTGCCCTTGCGGATCTGGCTGGCCAGCAGTTCGGTGATGCGGTCGGCCAGGGTCATCTCGCCGCCGGGCCGGCGCGGCGCGGCCGGGACAGTCAGGGTTTCACTGGGCATGCGGGCTCTCCGTCTCGGTCTGGCGGGGTGCGGCGATGGGATTGCATTCCGGGTGGCATTCTGGTCTTTGTTGCCCAAGGCATCGTCGTCGGTGGGGGTCTGCCGATGATAGCACCGGGAACAAAATGGTTGACAAACTCATAGTATAAATTTGTAATACAAATTACCGGCCAATGCGAACAGGTCCGCAAGGCAGCGCCATTCGCACCCGCAAGCACCCCGCAAGCACCGGCAAGCGCCCGCAGAGGCCAAGGCCAGCCACGGCAAAGGAGACGCCCACGCCATGCTGTCAGCCGCATCGAGTACCAGCCAGACCCTTATCGAAAAGAATGCCGACCAGAATGCCGGCGATATCACGCCGCCCCGGGAACAGGCCTTCCTGTGCCGGCGCTTCACGCCCGCGGTGGAGGACGAACTGGGCAGGCGGTACGCCCTGCGCCTGAACACCGGCGACACGATCCTGCCGCCCGGCGAGATCGCCCGGCTCGCGCAGGGCGCCGGCGTGCTGTTCGTCACCGCGACCGAAGCCATCGGCGCCGACGTGATGCGCGCGCTGCGGCCCGCGCTGCATACCATCGCCACGCTGTCGGTCGGCCATGACCATATCGACCTGGCCAGCGCGCGCGAGCTCGGCATCCGCGTGCTGCACACGCCCGACGTGCTCAGCGATGCCTGCGCGGAAATCGCGCTGATGCTGCTGCTCAACGCCTGCCGGCGCGGCTTCGAGGCCGACCGCATGGTGCGCGGCGGCCAGTGGGCGGGCTGGGCGCCCACGCAGCTGCTCGGCAAGGGGCTGGTGGACCGCCGCCTGGGCATCTTCGGCATGGGCCGCATCGGGCGCGCCATCGCCACGCGGGCGCGCGCGTTCGGCCTGCGCATCCACTATCACAACCGCAGCCGCCTGGCGCCGGAGCACGAGGCCGGCGCCACCTACCACGACAGCCTGGAAAGCCTGCTCGGCAGCGCCGACATGCTGATGATCGCCGCGCCGGGCGCGCCGCAGCTCAAGGGCGTGCTGGACCGCCGCCGCCTCGCCTTGCTGCCGCAAGGCGCCGTGGTGGTCAACATCTCGCGCGGCGACCTGGTGGACGACGGCGCGCTGGTCGAAGCCCTGCAAAGCGGCCAGGTGTTCGCCGCCGGGCTCGACGTGTTCGCCAACGAGCCGCGCGTGGACCCGCGCTATCGCGCGCTCGACAACGTCTTCCTCAGCCCGCACATCGGCAGCGCCACGCACGAGACGCGCGACGCGATGGGCTGGCTGCTGATCGACGGCCTGGCCGCGCTGCGCCGCGGCGAGACACCGGGCAACCTGCTGGCATGACACCGCGCGCCGCCGGCCTGTCTCGCCGATCTCTCCGCTGATCTCCCTGCTGATCTCCCTGCTGATCCCCTTCCCCATCGATGCGGCCAACGTCCGCCCGGAGCCCTTGACCATGAACCTTACCCGTACCTCGCTGTTCCGCCAGCAATGCCGCGTCGGCGGACATTGGACAGACGCCACCGGCGGCGAGACCCTGCCGGTCACCAACCCCGCCACCGGCGCCCTGATCGGCACCGTGCCGCGCATGACCGGCGCCGACGTGCAGGCCGCCATCGCCGCGGCCGGGCAGGCCTTGCCGGCCTGGCGCGCCACCAGCGCCAAGGAGCGCGCCCGGCTGCTGCGCCGCTGGTACGAGCTGTGCATGCAGCACCAGGAAGACCTCGCCATCATCCTCACCACCGAGCAGGGCAAGCCGATGCGCGAGTCGCGCGGCGAGATCGCCTACGGCGCGGGCTTCATCGAATGGTTCTCCGAAGAGGCCAAGCGCATCTACGGCGACGTCATCCCGGCGCCGGCCAGCGACCGCCGCATCGTGGTGATCAAGCAGCCCATCGGCGTGGTGGCGGCCATCACGCCGTGGAACTTCCCCAACGCCATGATCACGCGCAAGGCCGGCGCCGCGCTGGCGGCCGGCTGCACCATCGTGGTCAAGCCCGCCTCGGCCACGCCCTACTCTGCGCTGGCGCTGGCCGAGCTGGCCAGCGAGGCCGGCATCCCGGACGGCGTGTTCAACGTGGTGACCGGCTCGGCCAGCGTGGTCGGGCGCGAGCTGACCGGCAGCCCGGTGGTGCGCAAGCTGTCGTTTACCGGCTCCACCGAGGTGGGCAAGGAACTGATGGCGCAGTGCGCGGGCACGGTCAAGAAGGTCTCGATGGAACTCGGCGGCAATGCGCCCTTCATCGTCTTCGACGACGCCGACCTCGACGCCGCGGTGCAGGGCGTGATGGCATCGAAGTTCCGCAATGCCGGGCAGACCTGCGTCTGCGCCAACCGCATCTTCGTGCAGGACCGCATCTACGATGCCTTCGCCGCCAGGCTCCGCGCCACGGTGGAAGCGCAGGTGGTGGGCGACGGCCTGGCCGAGGGCGTGGACCTCGGCCCGCTGATCGACGACGCCGCGGTGCGCAAGGTCAAGGAACATATCGCGGACGCCGTCGGCCTGGGCGCCAAGGTGCTGACCGGCGGCCAGCCGCATCCGCTGGGCGGGCACTTCTTCACGCCGACCATCCTCACCGAAGTCTCGCCCCAGGCCCGGCTGATGAACGAGGAAACCTTCGGCCCGGTGGCACCGCTGATCCGCTTCACCACCGACGAAGAAGCCATCGCCATGGCCAACGACACTCCGTTCGGCCTGGCCGCCTACTTCTACACCGGCAGCTACGAGCGTTCCTGGCGCGTGGCCGAGGCGCTCGACGTCGGCATCGTCGGCCTGAACGAGGGCATCATCTCCACCGAGGTGGCGCCGTTCGGCGGCGTGAAGGAATCCGGCGTGGGCCGCGAAGGCTCGAAGTACGGCATCGAGGACTACGTGGAAATCAAGTACATCTGCGCCGGCGGCCTCGGCGGCAAGCGCGCCTGAGCCGCGCGCAACGGCAACCCGACATCGCAAACCGGCATCCCCACGGAGACAACATGAAGACAATCGGCATGATCGGCATCGGCATGATGGGCCACGGCATCGCCACCAATATCGCCAAGCACGGCCACCGGCTGGTGCTGCTGGACCATCCCGGCAACCAGCCGCTGGACCGCCTGCTGGCCGCGGGCGCCACCACCGCCGCCACCCCGGCCGAGGTCGCGCGCGCCGCCGACGCGGTGATCCTGTGCGTCACCGGCACCCCGGAAGTGGAAGACGCGCTGCTGCGCGCCGACGGCGTGCTGGCCGGCCTGCGCCCCGGCACGGTGGTGATCGACTGCTCGACCGCCATCCCGTCGTCCACCGTGCGCATCGCCGACGCCGTGGCCCGCGCCGGCGGCCGCTTCCTCGACGCGCCCATGACGCGCACGCCCAAGGAAGCCGCCGAAGGCCGCCTCAACCTGATCGTCGGCGGCGAGCGCGAACTGTTCGAGCAATACCGCCCGCTGCTGGCCTGCTTCGCCGAGAACATCGTCTACGCCGGGCCCGCCGGCTCCGGCCACCGGCTCAAGCTGCTGCACAACTACGTCTCGCTGGGCTTCTCCGCGGTGCTGGCCGAAGCCGCCGCCTGCGCCGAGCGCGCCGACGTGGACCCGGCCGTGCTGCTCGAAGTGCTGTCCAAGGGCGGCGGCGACGGCGTGGTGCTTAACCGCCTGCGCCCCTATATCGAATCGCGCGACGGCTCGGGCTTCCGCTTCACGCTGGCCAACGCGCGCAAGGACATGGGCTACTACACCACCATGGCGCGCGAACTCGGCGCCGCGCGCGCCACGGCCGAGGCGGTGCTCGGCACCTACGAGCAGGCGCTCGACGCGCAACGGCCGCAGGCGACGGTGCCGGAACTGATCGGCATCCTGGGCGGCAAGCCGGCCGGCTGATGCGCCCGGAAGAAAAACGGCCCGGCATGCGCAAGGCATCCGGGCCGCGGGCCGCTGGGATTGAAATCAGTTGGAAAGCTTGACCGACACGTCGCCCGCGCGTGCCTCGATGCCGGACACGGTCTGTTCGACGGCGGTGTCGCCGGCCTGCGCTGCCTGCCGGGTCACGTTGAAGCGCTGCAGCAGCGGCTGGTACTCGCTGGACGAGCGCAGCGGCGCGAGATAGGTGCTGGCATCGATGCGTGCCCAGTCGCGCATGCCGTTGTTCAGCGCGGTCTCCAGCGCGGCCAGCGCGCCCAGCCGGCTGCCGACGGCCGCCTTGGCTTCGGCCGCCGCCATCCACGCATCCGCGTTCTTGGGATCCGCCGCCGTCAGCTGGTCCGCCAGCGCCGCGGCCTGGCCGAAGTTCTTCTCGGCGAGGGTGGCCTGCACCTGCGCCACCGTCGGCGCGGCGCCGCCACCGTCGAGTCCCGGGAAATTGCAGGCGGCAGCGAGCAGCGCCGCCGCCAGCATCGTGGGAGGCAGCAGCCTGTTGGTTCGGTTCATGGTCGTCGGTCTCGTATCAAGGATCCGCTCTGCGCGCCGGTGCGCAGAGCACCGTCTGCCCGGTGGGCCGGCGGCGGTTTTTCAACCGGCGCCTTCTCTTGCAGGGCGCCTTGCAAGTCCCCGTTATCGGCCGGCCGCCGCCGTTCTTTAATGTCGGTGCGATATCGGCAGGAAAACGCGCCGCCGGCACGAATCCGGCCTTTGCACAATGCGTCTGACGAGGGGTATGGCAGGCAATGCGGGATGCCGATGCGGACCGGCGCCGCGGGCCGGACGCGGGCCGGCCAAGGGCTGGCGGAGAGAAAAAAGAGAGAAGAGCACGAGAGCGCCGGCACCGCCGGCCACGCGGCCTGCCGCCTATCGGCTTTCGCTCTCCAGCGCCCGCCGGGTCGCCTGCCGCGCCAGCACGCGCGAGGCATGGGCGCCCCAGGCGGCATGCCGGTCCATGTCGAGCCCGATGGCATGCCCCCAGCGGTACAGCACCAGCAGGAAAGGATCGACCACGGAATAGCCGTGCGGCTCCGCCCACGCCCTGCCGTCGCCCAATGCGGCTTCGATGATGGCGTTGGCGGCTTCGATGATGGTGCGCCCGTGCGCTGTGATCGCGCCATGCACCGACGCATCGCCGAGAAACCGCCCCGGCCGCCAGAACTCGCCGTAGCCGACGCCATGCACCCAGCCGACCAGCCACGCCAGCCATTCCTGGCAGCGCGCCTCGCGCAGCGGATCGTCGGGCGGCAGCAGCCCGGCCTGCGGATGGCGCCGGGCGAGATAGGTCAGGATCGCCGGCGTTTCGGTCAGCACCCGCGCTTCGCCGGGAATGGCCAGCGCGGGCACGCGCGCCTTCGGGTTGATCGCGAGATAATGCGCGCCATGGTTGTCCTGGCGCCGCACGGAAATCTGCTCCAGCTCGAAAGGCGCGCCGGTTTCTTCCAGCGCGATATGGACTGCCAGCGAACACGCGCCGGGAGAGTAGTAGAGACGATAGGCCTGCATGGTCGGGGTCGTCGGGTGAGAAAGCGCTCAGTGTAGAAATCGGCCTCCTGCGTGACAAATGACGAATTCTGGTGCCCGGACATTAGCCGGGCTAATACCGCCATGACCCGCTCCCGCATCCCTCCGTTGCAGACGCTGCGCGCCTTCGAAACCGCGGTGCGGCTGCAGAGCTTCACCCGCGCCGCCGACGAGCTGGCGCTCACGCAAGGCGCGGTAAGCCAGCAGGTGCGCGCGCTCGAAGCCCGGCTCGGCCAGGCGCTTTTCACGCGGGAGCGCAATGGCGCGACGCCCACCCCCGCGGCGCATGCGCTCGCGCTGCAGGTCAGGCAAGGCCTGAGCGTGCTCGAGCGCGCCTTCGAGCCCATGCAGAAGGCGAGTGCACGGCATCTCGCCGATGGCGGCGGCAAGCGCGCCGTGACGCTGGCCGTCAGCGTGCTGCCGAGCTTTGCCGAGCGCTGGCTGGCGCCCCGCCTGGCGCGCTTCCACGCGGCGCACCCGCACATCCGGATCGAGCTCCACCCGAGCGTGCAACTGGCGCCGCTCGGCAAGCGCGACCGCATCGACGTCGCGCTGCGCTACGGCCCCGGCACGTGGCCGGGCGTAAGCGCGGAAAAGCTGATGAACGAAACCGTGTTTCCGGTCGTCAGCCCGTCTTACCGGAACCGGGACGGCGTGGCGCCGCGCGAAGCCGCCGACCTCGCGCGCTCGGTCCTGCTGCGCCATCCCGCGCAGCCGTGGGAACCGTGGCTGCAGGCAGCGCGGCTCGATCTCGTCGAGCCGCGCCGCGCGCCGCAGTTCACCGATGCGCAGGCGCTGATCGACGCGGTGCTGCAAGGCCGCGGGGTCGCGCTCGCGCGCCGCTCGCTGATCGCGCCGGAACTCGCGGCGGGCGAACTCGTGCGCGTATCCCGGGTGAGCATCGCCGACGTCTACGCGCACTATGTGGTGTGGCGGCCCGGCCATCCGAAGGAAAAAGCCATCGAAGCGTGGCTGGGCTGGCTGCGCGGCGAGGTGCGGCGCAAGACGCCGCGCCGCCGGGCCGCATCGGGCCCGTAAGCGCCGCGCGCGCGGCATGTGAGGGCAAGGCCACGCGCGGCAGGCGCTGCGGCGCCGGTGCTATGATCGGGCGCTCTCTTCCCTGCACGCGAGCCGATGACGCCAGACTCCGGGCAAGACCCGCCCACGCCACCCGACGCCGCCCCTGACGCCCCTGACGCCGCCGCCGCGCCGCGCGCCAGGGCCGCCAAGCTCGCCAAGCCCGACATCCGCCGCCTGGGCGCCCGCTTCGTCGCCATCTCGTGGCGCGACCTCGCCGTCTCGTTCGGGCCGGCCGTGGTGTTCTGCATCGCCGCCGCGTGGCTGGCGGTGTGGCTGATCCAGCCGGCGCCCCCGAATACCATCACCATCAGCGCCGGGCCGAAGGACAGCTCGTTCTGGAACGCCGCCGAGCAATACCGCACGATCCTCGCGCGCAACGGCATCCGCCTCAACGTGCTGGCTTCCGAAGGCTCGCAGCAGAACGTGAAGCGGCTGGCCGATGCCGGGCAGTCCGTCGACGTGGCGCTGGTCCAGGGCGGCGTCTCCGGCGAGGTGGACAAGCAAGGGCTGGTCTCGCTCGGCAGCATGTTCTACGCGCCGATCAGCGTGCTGTACCGCGGCCGCGAGATGCACAAGCTGTCCGACTTCCGCGACGCGCGCATCGCCATCGGCCGCGAAGGCAGCGGCGCGCGCGCGCTGGCGCTGACGCTGCTCAAGGCCAACGGCATCGAGCCCGGCGGCAGCGCCACGCTGATCGCCTATGACGGCGACGAGGCGGCCCAGGCCCTGCTCGACGGCAAGATCGACGTGGCCATGCTGACCGGCGACTCCGCCACCGGCCCGACCATGCGCAAGCTGTTCCGCACGCCGGGCGTGCGCCTGCTGGACTTTGCCCAGGCCGATGCCTACACGCGGCGCTTCCTCTACCTGCAGCAGCTGGTGCTGCCCGCCGGCGTTCTGGACCTGGGCAAGAACCTGCCGCCGCGCCCCATCCACCTGATCAGCCCCACGGTGGAACTGGTGGCGCGCGACACCCTGCACCCGGCCCTGTCCGACCTGCTGATCGAGGCCGCGCGCGAAGTCCACGGCAAGGCCGGGCTGCTGCAGGGCGCGGGGCAGTTCCCCTCGGCCACCGTGCACGAGTTCCCGCTCAGCGACGACGCCACGCGCTACTATGCCTCCGGCAAGGGCTTCCTGTATCGCCACCTGCCATTCTGGCTGGCCAGCCTGGCCGACCGCGCGCTGCTGGTGGTGGTGCCGATCATCGTGCTGCTGATCCCCGCGTTCAAGGTGGTGCCGTCGCTGTACAGCTGGCGCGTCAAGTCGCGCATCTACCGCTGGTACGGCTCGCTGATCGAGATCGAGCGCGTGGCGCTGGTCGACCCCACCGAGGAAGAAAAGGCCGCCCTGATCGCGCGGCTGGATCACATCGAGGCCGCCGTCAACCGGCTCAAGATGCCGCTGGCCTATGCCGACCAGTTCTATGTGCTGCGCGAGCACATCGCTTTTGTCCGGCGGCGCCTGACCGGAGCGTGACGGGCGCGGATGCTATGATGGCCGACACCCGCCGCAGAGCAGGTGCAGGGTCGGACAGAGCGAGTCATGAGCAAGAGAATCTGGGTATCGAAGCGGGCGGCAGCCAGGGCCTGCGCCGAGCAGGACGCCGGCACCGGCGCGCCGGCCGGCGGCCTGCTGGCGCTGGGCGCCGCCGGCATCCTGGTGATCTCCCTCGCGGTCGTGGTCCTGCACTATGGCTTCGGCTGGCTCGCCCCGGCCTGCCCGCCCGATGACGCCGCCTGCCTGGCGGCCGGGAATCCCGCCACCGCCGGCAGCCAGGCGAGCATCAAGGAACGCGTGGAAGGCCTCTACCGGATCGCCAACGATCCACGCGCCACGCCGCGCGAGCGCGAACAGGCCGCCTACTCGCTGCAGCGCTTCAGGGCCCAGGGCCACGTCCCCATGGCCGAGCGCGCCGCCTACGCGCACGAAAAGCAGGAAGAAGCCCGGCGCCAGGAACAGCAGGAACAGGAAAAGGCCTTCGAGGAAGAAACCCGCCAGCTCGCCGCGATCCGCAACCGGCTGATGCAGTACCCGTATCTCAGCGACGCCGACCGCCGCTTCCTCGAGACATCCGACGCGCTGGACCGCCTGGACCCCAGCCGCGTGGCGCGCCGGGAAAAACTGGAACTGGCCCGGCAGCGCGGCGCCGCCGGCAGCCTGCGCGAGAGCATCCGGGAAAGCATCCGCCTCTACCAGCAGCGCCAGGCCGAGGACGCCCAGCGCCGCCAGCGCTATGCCGACGGCCAGCAGCGCGCGCAGGAGCGGCCGGACCAGGAACCGCAGCCGCCCCTGCCAGCGGCGCCGTCCCCGGCGCCGGCCGCCGCGCAGGCGCCCGCGCCGGCGGCGGGAGCGGACCGGAGCATGTACCTGGGCGGGTAGGCCGGCGGCGCGCCATAAAGCAGCGCTTCAAGGCCCATCCAGCCACAACGCCCTTATCGTGCCCGGCGCGGCGGGCTACCCTTGGCGGCAACATGGGCGGGCGGCCGCGGGCCGCCGCCCTTCCCTTCCCACTGCCGCGCGAGGATTTCCCGAATGAGCTACACCATCCAGATCAATGGGTCGCCCCATACCGTCGATGCCGAAGGCGACACGCCGGTGCTGTGGGTGCTGCGCGACGTCATCGGATTTGCCGGCACCAAGTTCGGCTGCGGCATGGGCCTGTGCGGCGCCTGCACCATCCATGTCGACGGCGCGCCGGCGCGCGCGTGCCTGACGCCGCTGGAAAGCATCGGCACGCGCGCGGTCACCACCATCGAAGCCGTGGGCGAGAGCGACGCCGGCAAGCGCATCCAGGCGGCGTGGCTGGCGCAGCAGGTGGTGCAGTGCGGCTATTGCCAGTCGGGACAGATCATGTCCGCCACCGCGCTGCTGGTGAGCAACCCGAACCCCAGCGACGAGGAAATCGATTCGGCGATGTCCGGCAACATCTGCCGTTGCGGCACCTACGCGCGCATCCGCGCGGCGATCCGCGAGGCCGCCGCCGCCGGCAAGCCAGCTCCGAAGGACGCCGCCGGCGCCGCGTGAGCCCCGGCGCCCCGCCCGTCCCGGAGCCGGCTAGCTAGGCCAGCCTGGCCGGATCCACCGGCAGGCTGCGCAGGCGCCGCCCCGTCGCGGCAAAGATCGCGTTCATCAGCGACGGCGCGATCATCACGGTGGACACCTCGCCCACCCCGCCCGGCTCCTCGGCACTTTCCACGAGATGCGTCTCCAGCACCGGCGTCTCGTTGATGCGCAGGATGCGATAACTGTCGAAGTTGCCCTGCTCCACGCGCCCGTCCTTGATGGAAATCCTGCCGAACAGCGCCGCCGTCAGGCCGAACACCGCGCCGCCCTGCATCTGCGCGATCACCGTGTCGGGCGAGATCGCGCGGCCGCAGTCCATCACCGTCACGATGCGCTTGACCTGGACCTGCCCGCTGGCGTCCACGTCCACCTCCGTGACCTGGGCCGCGTACGAGCCGAAGCAGAAGGTCGCCGCCACGCCCAGCCCGCTGCGCGCCGGCAGTTTCCTGCCCCAGCCCGCCTTCTCGGCCGCCATCTGCAGCACGTGGCGCGCGCGCGGATGCTTGCCCAGCAGCGCGAGGCGGTAGGCCACCGGGTCCTGGCCCGCCGCATGCGCCAGCTCGTCCAGGAAGCTCTCCACCACGAAGGCGTTCTGCGTATGGCCGACACCGCGCCAGAATCCCGTGGTGATGCCCGCGGCCGGCTCGCGCCGCACGTACTGGACCAGGATGTTGGGAAAATCGTAGGGGCCCGCCGCGTCGCGGATCGCGTCGCCATCCACGTTGTTGGTGAAGCGCGACGGCATCCAGCGCGCCAGCACCGACGAGGCGGTGACGCGGTGGTGCCACGCCACCGGCCGCCCGTCCTTGTCGAGCGCGGCGCCGATGCGGTTGTAGTGGTAGGGGCGGAAGGTGCTGTGGCGCGTGTCTTCCTCGCGCGACCACACCACCTTGACCGGGCTCTTGACCTGCTGCCCCACGCGCACCGCCTGCGTCACGTAGTCCACGTCCAGCCGCCGCCCGAAGCCGCCGCCGAGGAACTGGTTGTGCACCAGCACCTTCTCCGCGGGCAGGCCGGTGACCTGCATGGCGGCCTCCTGCGCGCGGCCGGGCACCTGGGTGCCGAGCCACAGCTCGCAGCCGTCGGCGCGCACGTGCACCGTGCAGTTGATCGGCTCCATGCAGGCGTGGGCGAGGAACGGCTGCTCGTAGACCGCCTGCACGACCCGCGCGGCGCTGGCCATGGCCGCCGGCGCGTCGCCCACCTTGCGCGCGACCGCGCCTTCGCTGGCGGATGCCGCGGCCAGGTCGGCCACCATCTCCTGCGTGGAATAGGCCGCATTGGCGCCGCCGTCCCAGCGCGGCGCGAGCGCGGCCAGGCCCTTGCGCGCCGCCCCGGTGTGGTCGGCCACCACGGCGACGGCATCGTCGAGACGCACCACCTGCCGCACGCCGGGCACCGCCAGCGCGGGGGCATCGTCCACCGCGGACAACCTGCCGCCCAGCACCGGGCAGGGCAGGATCGCCGCCACCTTCATGCCGGGCAGCCGCGTATCGATGCCGTACACGGCGCGGCCGGTCACCTTGTCCGGCGAGTCCAGCCGGCGCTGCGCGGTGCCGATCAGCCTGAACGCGCCGGCCGGCTTGAGCGGCACCTCCTGCGGCACCGGCTCGCGCGCCGCGCGCGTGGCCAGTTCGCCGTAGCCGAGCCGGCGCCCGGACGCCGCGTGCGTCACCGCGCCGCCGCCGGCCTCGCAGGCAGCCGGATCGACCTGCCAGGCGCGTGCCGCGGCCGCCACCAGCATGATGCGCGCGGCCGCGCCGGCGCGCCGCATCGGCTCCCACGCGCTGCGGATCGAGGTGGAGCCACCGGTCACCTGGAAGCCCAGCGCCGGATTGTCGTAGCGCTTGTCGGCGGGCGCGTGCTCCAGCACGACGCTGTCCAGCGCGGTGCCGAGCTCCTCGGCCAGCAGCACCGGCAAGGCGGTGTAGGTGCCCTGCCCCATTTCCACGCGCGGCACGACGAAGGTCACCTTGCCATCGGTGCCGATGCGGATGAACGCGTTGGGCTCGAACGGCGGCCCGGACTCCGGCGCGCCGGCGCCCTCCGCCAGCTCGCGCCTGGCCAGCGGCCACAGGCTGAAGGCCAGCATCAGCCCGCCGCCGGCCGCGACGCCCGCCTTGAGGAAGGTGCGCCGCGACACGCCCGCCGCGCCGGCCTGCTCTCGTTCCAGTACTTCGGGTTCTCTGTCCATTGCCATCGCATCCTTTCGATTGTGTCAGTTCGCGTTGGCGGTCAGTCTACGGCCGGGCCCGCCGCCGCGGAACGGCGCGCGTGCGCAAGGCCTTTGAAGCGGATTTGCATAGTGGGACTGCGGACTGCCGCCGTATTGCGCGCCGTGCCGGCCGCACCCCCGCATTGGCGCTAGAATCGCGTCGTCGGCCAGTACGGCGCATGGCACGGCGACGTGCCGCCCCACCTCAAGGAAACCGAGCCGGATGCCTCAAGACCAACTGGATGGCCTTGCCACTTTCGTCTGCGTGGCGGAGTTCAGCAGCTTCTCCGCGGCCGCGGTGCGGCTTGGCGTGTCGCCGTCCGCCGTCAGCCAGTCGGTGCGGATGCTGGAAAAGCGCGTGGGCTTCGCGCTGTTCAACCGCACCACGCGCAGCGTGAGCCTGACCGAGGCCGGCGCGCAGTACCTGGCGCGCATCGGCCCGGCCGTGCGCGAGCTGATCGACGCTACCGAGGAACTCGGCGACCAGGGCCGCGAGCCCGGCGGGCTGCTGCGCCTGAACGTGCCGCGCGCCGCCTACATGATCGTGCTGCAGCCCGTACTGGACCGCTTCCTGGCGGCCTATCCGCAGATCGACGTGGAGATCTGCATCGAGAATGGGCTGACCGACATCGTGGGACGCGGCTTCGACGCCGGCATCCGCTTCGGTAACCTGGTGGAGCGCGACATGGTGGCGGTGCCCGTGGGGCCGAAGATGTCCGCCCACGTGGTGGCCTCGCCGGCATACCTGCGCCGCCGCGGCACGCCGGCGCAGCCGGACGATCTCACCGGCCACTGCTGCATCGGCTTTCGCCACGTGAGCAGCGGCCAGGTGGAGCGGTGGGACTTCCGCAAGGGCGATGCCGCGGTGCAACTGGTGGTCAAGGGGCGGCTGGTGCTCAACGACTCGTCCGCGCTGGTGCAGGCCGCGCTCGACGGGCTCGGCATCGCCTACATGATCAACGGCTATATCGAGCCGCTGCTCGCGGACGGCCGCCTGGTGCGCGTGCTGGCCGACTGGAGCCCGGCCCTGCCGGGGCTGACGCTCTACTACCCGGACCGCCGCCGGGTGCCGAACAAGCTGCGCGCGTTCATCGACTTCCTGGCCGCGCAGAAGCTCGGCGGCGAGCCCCCGCCCCTGCCGCGAACCGACGGCAGCCTGGTGCCGCCGGCGCGCTAGCGGCACCGCGCCGCGCCGATCCTGCGGTTTTCCTTAAAGCCGCCGGAAGGCCGGCTTCAAAGAATGGGCTTGCGCGCGGCGCGGCGGCACGCCCACCATGGCGGAACACCATCACCGCCGCCCCCATGCGCCGCAGCCTGCCTCCGCTCAATCCGCTCCGTGCCTTCGAGGCCGCCGCCCGCCTGGGCAGCTTCACGCTGGCCGCGCAGGAAATGCGCGTGAGCCAGGTCGCGGTGAGCAAGCAGGTGCGCGCGCTGGAAGAGTATTTCGGCATGACGCTGTTCGAGCGCGGGCACCGCAGCATCCGGCTTACGCAGGACGGCGCGCGCCTGCTGCCGCCGCTCACGCGCGCGCTGGACGATATCGCCGCGGCCACCAGCGGACTGAAGCAGCGTGGCCGGCGCGACATGCTGTCGATCCAGGCCTACACCACCTTCGCGCAGCGCTGGCTGATCCCGCGCCTGGCCCTGTTCTCGCGCGCGCATCCGGAGATCGAGGTGCGGCTCACGGCCTCGCTGCTGCCGGCCAGCTTCGAGCTGGGCGGCGTGGACGCGGCCATCCGCTCGGGCAACGGCCACTGGCCCGGCCTGATGGCGGACCCGCTGGCCCCGCTGGAGCTGGTGCCGGTATGCCGGCCGGGTCTGCTGGACGGCACGGCGGCGCCGGCCGAAGCGCTGCGCGGCGTGACGCTGCTGCACTCCTTGTCCCGCCCCGACGACTGGAGCGCGTGGCTGCGCTCGGCGGGCGCGGCGGCGGCCGGCATCGGCGGCAACAACGGCATGAAGTTCGAGAACTCCGCGATGGCATACGAAGCAGCCCTGCAGGGCGCGGGCGTCGCCATCGGCATCCGCGTGCTGGTGCAGGCCTATCTCGCCGCCGGGGAACTGGTGGCGCCGTTCGGCCACGTCCACCGGCTGCAGGACGGCTACTACCTGCTGTACCCGGCGGGCGCGGCGCAGTCGCGCGCCTTCCAGGTGTTCCGCGAATGGCTGCTGTGCGCGACCGCCGCCGCGCAGCAGGCCGACGCCGCGCTCAGTCCAGGTTGGCTGCCCCCGCCAGTTTTGCCGTCCGGCCCCAGCGCTCGCTTTCCTGCCGGATGAACGCGGCGAACTCGGCCGGCGTCTTGACCAGCGGCGTGGCGCCCAGCGCGGCCAGCGCGGGCTTCAGGTCCGGCCCTTGCATGACGCCGCGCATGGCATCCGCCAGCTTGTCGACGCTGGCCCTGGGCGTGCCCTCCGGCGCCACCAGCCCGAACCAGATCGAGACGTCGTAGCCGGGCACGCCGGCCGCGGCGACCGACGGCACGCCCGGGAACGCCGGCGAGCCCGCCGCGCTGGTCACCGCCAGCGCCCGCACCTTGCCGGCCTGCACGTTGGGCGCGTGGGTGGAAGCGGTGTCGAACATCATGTCCACGCGGCCGGCCAGGAAGTCCACCAGCGCGGGCGCGGAGCCACGGTACGGCACGTGCAGCAGTTCGGTGCCGGTCATGGAAGCGAACAGCGCGCCCGACAGATGGCTGGAACTGCCGATGCCGGCCGAGCCGTAGGTCAGCTTGCCGGGACTGGCCTTGGCCTGCGCGATCAGCTCGGCCACCGTGCGCGCCTTCACCTGCGGGCTGACCACCAGCACGTTGGAGGCGCTCGCCAGGGTGCCCACCGGCGCGAAGTCCTTCTGCGGGTCGTACTTGAGCTTGCGGTAGATGTGCGGGTTGATCGCCATGGTGCCGGTGGTGGCGAAGAACAGCGTGTAGCCGTCGCGCGGCGCGGCCAGCGCATACTCCGCGGCCACCGAGCCGCCGGCGCCGCCGCGGTTGTCCACGATCACCGGCTGGCCGAGCTGCCGGCCCAGGCGCTCGGCCAGCAGCCGCGCCATCGCGTCGGTGGCGCCGCCGGCGGGGAACGGCACCACCAGGCTCAGCGGCTTGTCGGGATAGGCGGCCTGCGCCGGCGCGGCGCAAAGGGTGGCACCGACGGCGGCGCAAAGGGCGAGCGCGCTCGCCAGCAAGGTCTTCTGCATTGCTAGTCTCCAGTATCTTGTTGTGTGTTGCCGGCCCGCCGGCGGCGCGGCGGGGCCGGCGGCGGCCGGTCAGCGTGCCGTGGCGGCTTGCGTGTCGATCTGCGTGTCGATCTGCGTGTAGAGCACCGGGTAGTAGCGGTCGCCGTGGCCCGCGTCGCAACTGCGCGCGAGAATGTCTGCCGTATGCCGGCCCACCGCGGCCGCCACGCCGGCCGCCTCGGCCAGCTCCAGCGCCAGCGAGACGTCCTTGAGCGCATAGCGCGCCGGGAAACGCCCGCCCGGGAAATCGCCGGGCAGCAGCGCCTGCCGCCCCTGCACGCGCACCGCGCGGCCGTCGGCGGAGCCCAGCTCGATGGCGTGGAACAGCACCTCGCCGTCCACCCCGTGGCGGCGCGCGATGGCCAGCACTTCCGCCAGCGCGTGCACGGTCTCGAACAGAAAGGTGTTGTGCAGGATCTTCACCACCTGTCCGGCCCCCACCGGGCCGCAGTGCGTGATGTCCGTGCCCATGCAGCGCAGGTAGGGCATCAGCGTGTCCAGCGTGCCGGCGCTGCCGCCCGCCATGATGCTGAGCGTGCCGGCGATGGCCGCCTCCGGCATGCGCGCCACCGGCGCGTCGGCGAACGCGTGGCCGCCGGCGGCGGCCAGCGCGGCGAGCGACTGCGTGACGTGGACCGAGGTGGTGCCGGTGTCGGTCAGCGTGCCGCGCCGGCCCGCCGCCGTCCAGGTGCGCAGGACCTCGGCGCCGACCGACTCGGTGGCGCGGCCGTCCGCCAGGCACAGGAACACGATGTCGGCGGCCTGCGCCAGCGCCGCCACCGACGGCGCCACCGCCGCGCCGGCCTCGCGCGGGCCGCCCGCGCGGGCCGGGTCGAGGTCGAAGCAGGTCACCGCGGCGCCCGCCTTGCGGGCCAGGTTGGCGCACATCGGCGCGCCCATCACGCCCAGGCCGACGAACCCCAGGCGCGGCGCAGCGCCGCTCATGCCAGCCCCCACATCACGGTCTTCGGCTCCTGGTAGGTGCGGATGCCGTAGAAGCCCTTCTCGCGCCCGCTGCCGCTTTCCTTGAAGCCGCCGAACGGCACCGAGACCGACAGTTCCTTGTAGGTGTTGATCCATATCGTACCCGCTTCCAGCGCGCGCGCCACGCGCCACGCGCGGGGCATGCTCGCGGTCCAGATGCCGGCGGCCAGCCCGAACGCGGTGCCGTTGGCCTGGCGCAGCAGGTCGGCCTCGTCGTCGAACGGCAGCACGCACAGCACCGGGCCGAACACTTCCTGCTGGCACAGCCGCGCGTCGTTGGCCAGGCCGGCGACGATGGTCGGCAGGAAGAACGCGCCGCCGGCCAGCGCCGGGTCCGCCGGCCGCGTGCCGCCGGCCAGGATGCGGCCGCCGTCCTCCGCGGCCATCGCCACCATCGACTCGACCTTGTCGCGATGGATGAAGGACGACAGCGGCGACACCTGCGTGGCCGGATCGTCGGGCAGGCCCACCTTCAGCTCGCGCGTGCGCGCCACCAGCCGCGCCACGAACGCATCGTACACGCCGCGCTCCACGAACAGGCGCGTGCCGGCGATGCACGATTGCCCGGTGGACGAGAACACGCCATGCAGCACGCCGTCGAGCGCCTTGTCGAGGTCGGCGTCGGCAAACACGATATGGGGTGACTTGCCGCCCAGCTCCAGCGCCACCGCGGCCATGCGCTGCGCGGCGGCGCGCGCAATGGCCTTGCCGGTGGCGGTGCCGCCGGTAAAGGAAATCAGCCGCACGTCCGGATGAGCGACCAGCGCGCCGCCGGTCTCCAGCCCGAGCCCGGTCACCACGTTGAGGATGCCCGGCGGCAGGCCCGCCTGCAGCGCCAGCGCGGCCACGCGCAGCGCCGGGCCCGGCGTGAACTCGGACGGCTTGAGCACCACCGCGTTGCCCGCCGCCAGCGCCGCCGCCACCTTCTGCGACTCCAGCGTCAGCGGCGAATTCCACGGCGTGATGGCGGCCACCACGCCGAACGGCTCGTACACCACCAGCGACAGGTGGTTGCCGCGCGCGGGCGCCACCTCCGACGGCATCACCTCGCAGATGCCGGCGAAGTAGCGGTAGGCATTGGCGCCGGCCAGGGCCTGGTCGCGGCACTCCTGCAGGCGCTTGCCGTTCTCCTGCATCTGCCGCCGCGCCAGCCACTCGGCATCGGCCTCGATCAGGTCGGCCAGCCGGCGCAGGATGGCCGCGCGCTTGTGCGGCAGCATGTCGCGCCACGCGGGCTCGGCCTGCGCGGCGCGGGCGGTGGCCACGGCGCGGTCCACGTCGGCGGCGCTGGCCGCGCCGATCAGGCCGTTGAGGGCGCCGGTGGCGGGATTGCGGGATTCGAACGGCGTGCCTTCGCCGCGGGTCCATTCGGCGCCGATCAGGAACGGCTGGACGTCTTGGTCTTGCATGGAGTCTCCTTTATTTGCCGGTGCCAGTCGCACCTGTGCGTGAAGCCGACTCTCTCATGCCGGCAGGCGCGGCTCAAATGAGAAAAACTGCGCCGTTGGCCAACCTGTGGTTGGGCAAACGAGGCGCATGTTGCCCCCCGCGCGGCCCCGCGCGCCGCGGCGCCTGTCGCATTCCGGTTCAAACCCTGTCGCATCCCGGTTTGGCCGCGCGGGCGCCGGCCCATAGAGTGAAGGCGTCCATTCAACGGGGAACGCCATGGCGTCACACATGCAGCTACGCTTGCGGGCTTCGGCCTGCCTCTTCGCCGTCCTGTCCTGCGGGACGGCTTTCGCCCAGAGCTGGCCGTCCAGGCCGATCACGCTGGTGGTGCCGTTTCCGGCCGGCGGCGGCACCGACCTGGTGGTGCGCTCGGTGCAGCAGAAGCTGCAGGGCGAACTCGGCCAGCCGGTGGTCATCGACAACCGCAGCGGGGCCGGCGGCACCATCGGCTCCACCTTCGTCGCGCGGGCCGCGCCGGACGGCTACGTGGTCGGCGTGGCCACCACCAGCACGCATGCGGTGAGCGTGAGCCTCTATCCCAGGCTGCCGTACCGGCCCGCCACGGATTTCGCGTACGCCGGCTTCATCGGCACCTCGCCGTACGTGCTGGCCGTCAACGACGCGGTGCAGGCCACCAGCGCCCGCGACCTGATCGAGAAGCTGCGCAGCGGCAAGGCCCAGCACAGCTTCGGCTCGGTCGGCGTGGGCACGGTCTCGCACCTGATCGGCGAGCAGTTCCGCAAGCTCGCCAACGTGCCGATGACGCACGTGCCCTACCGCGGCGCGGCGCCCGCCTATACCGACCTGATGGGCGGGCAGATCGAGATCATGTTCGACAACCCGGTGGGCCTGGCGCCGTACATCAAGGCACACAAGCTCACGGCGGTAGCCACCACCGCGCCGACGCCGCTGCTCGGCAACGTGCCCACCTTCGCCAGCCAGGGCATCGCCGATTTCTCGCAGCAGCTCTGGTACGGCCTGGCGTTTCCCAAGGGCACGCCGGCGGCGATCGTCGCGCGCATGAACGGCGCGCTGAACAAGGTGCTCAACGACAAGGACGTGGCCCGCGACCTGGCCGAGAAAGGCGTCACCGCCCGGCCGGGCACGCCGGCGGAGATGCAGGCCGCCGTGGCGCACGACATTCCGTACTGGGGCGCCATCGCCCGCTCCGTGGGAGCGACGATTGAATAAGCCGGCTTCGATGCATCTGCCCGCCCCGGGCGAAGTGGTGGCGATCGACGTGTTCGTCGGCGCGGAGGATGGCAATGGCGGCGGCAACCCGGTGCCGCTGGTGGCCGACGCGCGGGGCATGAGCGCCGCCGCCATGCAGCAGGTGGCGGCCGCGCACGGCCACGAATCCGCCTTCGTGCTGCCGCCGGACGACAGCGGCTGCGACCTGCGCCTGCGCTTCTTCGTGCCGCAGCACGAGATGGAGATGTGCGGCCATGCCACCGTGGGCACGCTGTGGGCACTGCGCCAGTGGGGGCGGTGGAACACGGACACGGCGCGCGTGGAAACGCTCAGCGGCATCGTGGACGTGCGCTGGGACGATGCGGCGCGGCGCGTGTGGATCTCGCAGCCGGGCGTGCAGGCGCGTCCGCTCGACGCGCAGGAGCGCCGCCAGGTTGCCGAGGTGCTGGGGCTCGGGCCGCGCGGCGCGGCGTATGCCATGACCAACGCCTCGACCAGCCGGGCCAAGACCCTGGTGGCGCTGCCGGACCTGGCCATGCTGCACGCGCTGCGCCCGGATTTCGCGGCGATGGCGTCCCTGTGCGCGGAGATCGGCTCCACCGGGCTCTATCCCTACGTCATCGCGTCCGCGCCCGGCGCGGCCGGCGGCCATGCCGTAGCACACGCGCGCCAGTTCCCGAAATCGTCCGGCTACCCCGAGGACGCCGCCACCGGCATCGCCGCCGCGGCATTGTGGGGCCACCTGGCCGCATCGGGCGCGCTGCCCGCCGCGCACGGCAAGCCACCCGCGCTGGCCGTGCGCCAGGGCGAAAGCATGGGGCGGCCGTCGGAGATCCTGGTCGCGCCGCGCTGGTCGGAGACCGGCGCGCTGCAGGGATGCTGGCTCAGCGGGAAGGTGGCATGGGCGCGCGCATGACGAGCGGCGATGGACGCGTAACGGCACAGGAGACGCCGATGACACCCGAGCAACGGCTGGCCGCCGCCGGCCACGCCCTGCCGCCCGCGCCGGCGCCGCGCGGCGCCTATGCGCCGTTCAGCGCGGCCGGCGAATGGGTGGCGGTCAGCGGGCAGACCTCGCGGCGCGACGGCACGGCCCTGGCCGGCATCTGCCGCGCCGACGCCGACGTGGCGCCGGCCAGGCAGGCCGCGCAGGCCGCCATGCTGAACGCGCTGGCCGCGCTCCGGGCCGCTTGCGGCGGCGCGCTGGAAAACGTGGCCCAGGTCACCCGCGTGCGCGGCTTCATCCGTTCCGGCGCGGACTTCGCGCGCCACACCGCCGTGCTCGACGCCGCCTCGGATCTGCTGGCGCTGGCCTTCCCCGGCCACCCGCTGCCGGCGCGCACGGCGGTGGGCGCGGCGAGCCTGCCCGACCAGACCTGGATCGAAATCGAACTGGATGCCCGGCTTGCGCGTGCGGCCGATCAGCCACCGTCCGACGCGCGCAACAGCCGGGTCAGGTGACCGCTGCTGGCAAAGCCGAGCTGCTCGCTGACGCGGGCCAGCGGGCGCCCCTCCGCCAGCAACGCGCGCGCATGCGCCGCCAGCACGCGCCGCCGGATGGCGACCGGGCTGGCGCCGAACTCGATCTGGCAGGCGCGCTGGAGCTGCCGCACCGACACGCCCAGTGCCGCGGCGGCCATCTCGATCGACGGCAGCGCGCCGTCGCGCTCCAGCGCCGCCGTGAAGCGCCGGACCATGCGCAGCGCCAGCGAAGCCGGCTCCGCCGGCACCGCCAGCGGCCGGCTCGATACCAGCTGCGCCACGATGGCCCGCACCAGCAGGGCCGAGCTGGCCGGCGCCAGCATGGGAGACAGCAAGGCCTCCAGCATGGCGATGGTCGCACCGTCCAGGTGCACCGCGCCGAAGACCCGGAATGCGCGCAGGTGCTCGGGCGCCAGGTAGAGCTCGCCATGCTGTTGCCGCCCGGCCTCGGCCACCGTCAGGTGCGTGGTGCCCGCGGGCAGCAGGACCGCGTCGCCGCGCACCAGCCGCGTCGACACCGCTGGCGCCTCGTCCGCGCGCGGCTCCCAGGCGCTCTTGAGCCGCCCCATGCGCGGCCACAGCAGCATGCCGCAGTCGTGGGTGTGCCACTCGCGCCGGAAATCCGCCTGGCGGCTGTCGTGCAGGGCAAAGCCATGCGCGGCGGTCAGGTGCAGCTTGGGGGAGAAATGCGCGGGAGCGGGCATGGCGTGCGGTGCTCGGCCTGGGGAAACGGCGTGAATGGTCTGCCTGGGGTCTGTCCGGGGGGGTCCGGGGGGCTGCCTGGGGTCTGCCTGGGGTCTGCCTAGGGTCTGCCTGGATCATACCGCGATGTCCGCCCGCCGGCGTCCCCGCCAGGCCGACCGCGCCGCGCCCCTGCGCTTTGTGCGGCACCCCACAAACATGAAGCGGGCCTGCTTGTAGGCTCGATCCTCGCTGCCATCGCGTGCCGCGACGGGCATACCTTGCGCAGCCAGCCAATCCCCAGAACACCAATCCGAACGGGAGCGGGACATGTTGCAAGAGGTGATGGAGCGGGCCAGGCGGATCCGGCGCAGCGAGCGCTTCAAGTATGCCGCGGCCACCTTCGCCCGGCTGTCGCTGCATGCGACGCAGCGCCTGAACCCAGGCGTGTTCGCCATCGACATCCACGAGAATTCCGGCTTCTTCTCGGTGCTGCAGATGGTCCTGTTCATCCTGATGTACTGCGACGAGAAGGGCCTGGTCCCGCGCATCTCCGCGCACGGCCCGATCTACGGCGCGCCGGACGGCACGGTGGACTGGTTCTCGACCTTCTTCGAGACCGTGCAGGCGCCGCCGGACATGCCGCCGGCACGCAAGATCAGGACCTCCACGGTCCAGGATCTGGTGCAACTGGGCTTTCGCAAGCGCTACGAGGCCAGGCTCGAAATCAGGAGCGCCAGCGCGCTGTTCCGCGCACACTACCGGCCCGCCGCGTTCATCGTCGACGAGGTCGATGCGCTGTGCGGGACGATCGGCATCGGCGACGACACGCTCGGCGTGCATTTCCGGGGCACCGACAAGCGGCATGAAGCGGAGTCGATGAGCTGGGAGGCGTTCTGCCAGGCCGTGGCCGCGGCCCTGGCGGAAAACCCGCGCCTGTCCAATATCTTCGTTTCCAGCGACGAAGCGGCGTTTCTCGATTTCTTCGTCGCCTGGCCGTTCGGCAAGCCCGTGCGCGTGGCACCGTCCAGGCTGCTCGCCGACGGCAGCATGCCGATTCATTTCCGCGGCTATGCGGGCCTGGAAATCGGCCGCGAGGCGCTGGTCTCGAGCCTGCTGCTGTCGCGCTGCGGATATCTCGTGAAAACGCCGTCCTACCTGTCGGCGTGGTCCAAGATATTCAATCCGGCGCTGCCGGTCAGGCTGGCATCGCCGCCGCGCCCGGACGCGTTCTGGTTTCCGGACAGCCAGTTGTGGATCGAGAACGGCATGGCGCCGGCGGCGTGAGCACCGCGGTGGCCGGCGCCCCGTGCGCCGGCGCGGCCCGCTTCGGCGCTGCCTCAGCCCTGCTTCAGTTCTTCTCGACGAGCTGGCGCACGACCGCGGCAATATCGACCTCGCCCTTGAAGACGGTGTCATCGCCGCCCTCGAAATCGATCCAGCCTTCGTTGAAGCCGTCGAGCATCTGGATGCGCGGCATGGGGTCCTTCATGCCCTGCCCGACGAACAGCGCGCCCCAGGTCTCGCGCGCGACGGCCTCCGCGCGCACGGGCCGGCCGAGCACCTCGGAGAAGGCCCGCGCGATGTCGTCGGGGCTCACGCGCGCCGGCCCTTCCAGCTCGATCACGCGCCTGCCCTGCCAGTCTTCCTGCAGCGCGTATGCCGCGGTGCGGCCGACATCGACCGTCGCCACCATCGGAATGGCCCGGTCGAGCGGCTGCAGGAACGAGCGGATGACGCCCTCGCCGCGCGCGGAGGCGACATCCCACGCGATGTTCTCCATGAACCAGCCCGGCCGCAGGAACGTGACCGGCAGCGGCAGGCCGCCCAGCGCCGCCTCCATGAGGGTGCGCTGGGTGAGCAGGTTGGTATGCTCCGCCTGCGCGCCGATCGTCGACAGGCAGACGACCTTGCCCGGGCGGGCCTGGGTCAGCGCCGAGACGACGGCATCGATGACCGCCCGCGCCTCCGGGAAGCCGGGCGCCGGATCGAATTCCGACGGTGGCAGGATGAACACCCCTTCGGCGCCGTCGAACGCCCTGGCGAGCGCATCCGCGTCGGTCATCTCCGCGATGGCGACTTCGCAGCCGCGCGCGGCCCACTGCGCGCCGTTGGCGGGGTTGCGCACGACCGCGCGCACCGGCTCGCCCGCGGCGAGCAGGGTGTCTGCCAGGGCGCCGCCGACTTTTCCGCTGATTCCAGTGATGGCATACATGTTGGTAACTCCGTTTGGGTGGAGGGAACGACGTGCCGTGGCTCGCTGGCCGGCGGTCCGCGCCGCGGTGCCGGGCAGGCTGATGCGACAGCACGATGAAGCGAATGGTAGGCGCCGGCTTTTATTGATGGAATAGCGATTCGATCATATGATTGGTGACATCCTGGCATGAGTCCGAGATGAGTCCGAGCAATGGCATTCGAGAGTCGCGTACTTGCAAACGTCAGCGTATTGGCGGCGGTGGTCGAGGGCGGCAGCTTTGCCCGCGCCGCGGATGCGCTGGGCATCACTCCCTCCGGCGTGAGCCGCGCGGTGGGGCGGCTGGAGTCCAGCGTCGGCGTGCGGCTGCTCGAGCGCACCACGCGCTCGGTCAGGCTGACCGAGGAAGGGCGGCGGCTCTACGAGGAAATCAATCCGCTGCTGGCGGGCATCGGCGAGGCCATCACGGCGACCGGCAACGCCTCCGTCGCCGTCAAGGGACGGCTGCGGGTCAACGTGGACGCCTTCTTCGCGCAGCGGATGCTGGCGCCGCACGTCACGCGGTTCCTGGACCGCTATCCCGAACTGTCGCTGGACCTGGTCACGCGCGACCAGTTGGGCGACCTGGTGTCCGAGGGATATGACATCGCGGTGCGCTTCGGCGAGCCGCCGTCGTCATCGCTGGTCGCGCGCAAGCTGCTGGAGACGCGCACGGTGACGGTGGCCACGCCGGCCTACCTGCGCAAGCACGGCACGCCGGCCGCGCCGGCCGATCTGGCGAATCATGCCTGCATCCAGATGCGCAGCCCCATGACGGGGCAGCCGCTGGGCTGGGAATACTTTCGCCAGGGCAAGGGCATTCCCGTGAAGACGTCCGGGCGCCTGTTCGTCACCGACTTCGGCACCATGCTGGGCGCCTGCCTGGCTGGCGCGGGCATCGCCCGCTTCAAGGCCAGCGGCGTGCGGGAACTGCTGGCGAAGGGGCAACTGGTCGAACTGCTGCCGGCGTATTCCGGCGACAAGTATTCGCTGTATGTGCTCTATCCATCCCGCCACCTGCCCGCGGCCAAGGTGCGGGCGTTCATCGACTTCATCGTCGAGATGCTGGGGCAGGAGGCAACCTGAGCGCCCCGCGCGCGGCAAAACAAAAAGCCCCGGAACGGGGCTTCCTGACTCGCTCGGCCACGGGCTCTATTGGTGGCTCTATCGGTGGCGCTATTTCGCGGCGGCAGCCGGCGCCTTCTTGTGGCCGTGTGTCTTCCCGCTCGCTTTCTGCGCCTTCGAATCGGTCAGCGCGGAGGCCGTGCTCTGCCTGGCGCCCTGGGTGTAGGGGTCGAACTTGTCGTTGGCCCGCGCCGTGTCCGGTACGTAGCCATCCTTGTTGGTGACCCGCTGGGGGTCCGGGACGTAGCCGTCCTTGTTGGTGCTACGCATGTTGTAGTCGTAGCGGTCGGCCGGATTCGCCGGCCCGGCGGCATAGACGGTACCCGGAACGAGAACTGCGATTGCCAATGCAACAGCGATTTTCATAGATCACTCCTTCCCATCGATAAAATCCATGGCCTGCCGCGCCAACCACGCGCAGCGGCCTCCGTCTGATAGCGTAGTTGCCAGCACCGCAAAGTTCCAGTGAGGGTTTTGCGTAGGAGACCGCCGCTGCCGTTCCCGGCGCTGCGCCCCGCCCCGGTTTATTGATAGGAATGCAGGTAAGCCAGCAGGTCCGCGATCTGCCGTTCGTTGCCGAGTCCCCAGAAGCGCATCCTGGTGCCGGGCACGACCTTGCCCGGCGACGCGACGAATGCCGCCAGCGTCTTTTCGGACCAGACGATGCCCGACTTCTTCATGGCGTCAGAGTACTGATAATCGCTCGTACTGCCGGCATGCCGGCCGAAGATGCCATTGAGCTGGGGACCGAACGCCCCGCGCGCGGACGGCCCGACGCTATGGCAGGACGCGCATTTTGAGGCGAACACGTTCTTGCCGGCCTGCGCGTCCCCCGCCGCACGCGCCGCGGCGGGAAGCGCCAATGCCAGAACCATGAATGCCATCGATGCGGATTTTTTCATCATGCCGGGACAGTCCCGCCGAAGCACGCCAGAGGCAGCCAGGCGAGAGAGTTTGTTTGTCGTAAAGCGCGGATTGTGCAGGATTGTTGGACAGCTCATGCCAATCTTCCAGGTTGAACAGCCCGCCGCGCAGGCCTATTGTGTGTGTTCCCCGAACCAACCGCCGATACCGCCATGTTCGAAGTCCGCGGCTACGCCGTCCATAACGCCGAGTCCCCCCTGGTCCCGTTCCGCTTCAACCGCCGCGACGTGGGCAGCCACGATGTGCGCATCGAGATCCTCTACGGCGGCATCTGCCACTCCGACCTGCACCAGGCCCGCAACCACTGGAGCAACTCGCTCTACCCGATGGTGCCCGGCCACGAGATCGTCGGCCGCGTGGCCGAGGTCGGCAGTGCCGTGACCGGCTTCCAGGTCGGCGACTATGCCGGCGTGGGCTGCATGGTCGATTCCTGCCGCGCCTGCGCCGCGTGCCGCGCCGACCTCGAGCAATACTGCGAGCAGGGCGCCACGCTGACCTACAACGACAAGGAGCGCGGCAGCGACCAGCTGACCTTCGGCGGCTACGCCGAGCAGATCGTCGTCGAGCAGCGCTTCGTGGTGAAGGTCTCCCCTAGGCTCGACCTCAAGGCCGTGGCGCCGCTGCTGTGCGCCGGCATCACCACATACTCGCCGCTGCGCCACTGGAAGGTCGGCCCCGGGCAGAAGGTCGGCGTGATCGGCCTGGGCGGCCTCGGCCACATGGGCATCAAGTTCGCGAAGGCGCTCGGCGCGCACGTGACGATGATCACCACGTCCCCGGGGAAAGGCAAGGACGCCACCCGCCTGGGCGCCGACGCGGTCCTGCTCTCGCGCGACGCCGCCGCCATGGCCAGCCATGCGCGCAGCTTCGACTTCCTGCTCAACACCATCCCCACCGGCCACGATCTCAACCCGTACGCCGCGCTGCTCAAGCTCGACGGCACCATGGTGCTGGTGGGCGTGCTGACCGACATCGAGCCGCTGGCCGGCATCAGCCTCATCGGCGGGCGCAAGTCCATCGCCGGCTCCGCCATCGGCGGCATGGCCGAGACGCAGGAAATGCTGGATTTCTGCGCCGAGCACAATATCGTCAGCGACGTGGAAATGGTGCCGATCCAGGCCGTCAACGAGGCTTACGAGCGGCTGGAAAAGAACGACGTGAAATACCGCTTCGTGATCGACATGGCTTCGCTGAAGGAAGAGGCTGCCGCCTGAGCCGCCGCCCGGGCGGCGGCGCGGCTAGCGCACGATCTGCGGGTAGATCCTGGCGCTGGCCGCCACCATGCCCAGCAGCGTGACCCCGAGCACGGCGCCGTCCACCGCCAGGCCGATGCCGCTGCCGGCCGCGCGCCCGGACAGCAGCAGCGTGCGCAGCGCATCCACCTGGTAAGTCAGCGGATTGAGGTGCGAAATGACCTGCAGCGCGCGCGGCATCAGGGAAGTGGGATAGATCGCATTGCTGGCGAAGAACAGCGGCATGGTCAGCAATTGCCCCACGCCCATGAAACGCTCGCGCGTCTTCACCAGGCAGGCGATGATCAGCGAGAACGTGGAAAACACCGCCGCGCCGAGCAGCACGAACACCACCAGCCCCGCCAGCGACAACGGATCCCACTGCATCTTGACGCCAAGCATGGCGGCCAGCGCCATGACCACCACCGCCTGCACCAGCGCGCGCACGCCCCCGCCCAGCGCCTTGCCCAGCACCAGCGCGGCGCGCGGCGTGGGGCTGGCGAGAAACTTGTGCACGATGCCCAGGTCGCGTTCCCAGATGATGGAGATGCCGTTGAAGATGGCGATGAACAGCACGCTCTGCGCCAGGATGCCCGGCACCAGGAAATCCAGGTAAGGCACGCCGCCGGTATCGATCACGCGGCCGTGGCTCATGACCTGCCCGAAGATCAGCAGCCACAGCGCCGGCTGCACCGCGCGCGTCGCCAACTCCGTGGGGTCATGCCAGAGCTTGCGCACCTCCATGTCGGCAATGGCGAAGGTCTTGGCGACAAAGGCCACCACCGGCCACGGCCTGCCCGCATCGCCTTGCGGCAGCATGTCAGGCAAGGCGGTTGGCGGAGCGGCGGGTCTGAGAGGTTTCATCGTAGGCACCTTGCTGGGCAGCGTCCGCGCTTGTGTAGTGTTCGAAAACGTCCTCGAAGCTGGCGTGCGCGCCGACGACAGCCTTGAGTTCCGCGGGCGCGCCGATGGCCGCGATCGCGCCGTGATTCATGATGCCGACCCGGTCGCACAGCCGCTCCGCCTCTTCCAGGTAATGCGTGGTGAGCAGGATGGCGCTGCCGAACTCCGCCTGCAGCTTCTCGAGCTGCTCCCAGACGGAAATGCGCGCCACCGGGTCCAGCCCCACGGTGGGCTCGTCCAGGAACAGCACCTGCGGCCGGTGCAGCGTGGATTGCGCGATCTCCAGGCGCCGGATCATGCCGCCCGAATAGGTCTTGACCAGCTTGTGCCCCACGTCGGCAAGATCCATGAAGGCAAGCGCGTCGAGGATGCGCTTCTCGCGCTGCGCGCGCGGAATGTCGTAGAGCTTGGCAAATACCAGCAGGTTCTCGAAGCCCGACAGGTCTCCGTCCGCCGACAGCGCCTGCGGCACATAACCGATGACGCGCCGCACGGACGCGGCCTCCCGCACGATGTCGAAGCCGCCCACCGACGCCGTGCCCCCGCTGGGCGGCAGCAAGGTCGTCAGCATCTTGATCAGGGTGGTCTTGCCCGCCCCGTTGCGGCCCAGCAGGCCGAAGACCTCGCCCGGCTCGATGGACAGCGTCAGGCCGCCGACCGCCGTCATGCCGCCGAAACGGCGGACCAACTCATGGGTTTCGATGACGGGCTGGGGCATCGCTTTCTCGGCAGGACTGGCAGGCAATGCACTCAATCTATACGCCGCCCGCTTCGGGCCCTTGATGTGCGTCAAGGTAGCCTCGCTGCCTGCGATGAGCCGTATTGTCCCCGCGGCGGCAGGGACATACAGGACTGGACGCCAGCGCGCTATTTCTTCCGGATATCAGTCCCCCGATCGGTGGATCCCGTTTCGATGGGCTGCGGCCCGGGGCAGCAAGGATGCGGACAGCGCGGGTCAATCAGGACATACGCAAGATTCGTGATCCTGAGCAATTCGGCACTCGGTTCCAAGTCTTCACTGAATCTGCGAGCGACGGATACATCAAAGTCATCATGCGCAACGCCAAGATTGGAGAGCATGGATATCAGAAAGCGTCTGCGTTGCTCGGCCAGTTCGGCCGACACTCCAACGCTTGCGTTCTGGCGGACGTAGACTGAGTATTTTCCGCCGTTTGGGATCCATCGCCTCAGTTCCGCGCGCCATTCGGCGAGGCGCAGCACCTCCTGGCCGGATAGATCAGCACGGCCTTCCTGGAAGACCAGCTCGTGCTCGATAAAACCCAGACTACATCCCATCACGACCGTTGAATTCATGAAAAAAAGCATGGTCAGCGCTTTCACTTTCGCCATGCTCATCACGGCCTCCACACAGGATGATAGCCATCCCAATTTGGAATATTTGCCACATATGCAGCGATGCTGTCGGCATTGTCTATGCCAAACTCCCCTTTTGCCGTTCGCTCCCTGGATTTTTTTATGGAGTACTGCGGCTCCTCCGCATTCATTGCCCCAGGGAAGTGCGATACCTCATGGATCAAGGTTGTCAACTTTGAGTCAAGATCAAAGGGCACTCCATCGTATCGGTTGTTTTCTTCCTGCATCCTGCAGAAAAAATCCCCAATGAAGATCGTGTATGTTTCGTCGGGCTTGCAAACCGCAGCAATACTCGGAATCTCCCCCTCCCTCGCACGCGGCACGCACCCCACCCGCGCCAGCCCCTCCACCGTATAGCGCTCATAGTTCCTGTCGGTCAGCCCGCGCATGATCTGGCGCATCCGCGCCATCCCGCCGCGCAACCTCTCCCGCGTATCCTCCCGCGCATTGCCGAACCACAGCTTGACCTTGTCCTGGTCCGCGGTGTTCCATCGCTCCAGTTCGGCCAGCCGGTCGCCGAGCAGCCGCACCGCCTTGTCGCGCAGCCGGTTCATGGTGGCGTAGAACTCCGCGTTGCTCATGTTCTGGCAGATCAGCGCGGGATCGTCCGTGGGTGTTTCCCGCGCCATGCCTTCCGTCAGCTTGTTCGACGCTGCCACCGGCACGGCGACGGCGCCAGCCACCGGTGAATGAATGAGGCCGCCGCGATTCACCTCGATGGTGAAATCGTCCTGCGAGGCAATGACGAGCGGCTTGTCCGCGCACAAGCAATTCACGCGCGCGCCTTCGACCAGGACCTGCTTGCCCATCACACTGAACGACGGGTGGCAGTCGTTGGTGACCATGCCGCTGCTGTGGCACACCGGGCAGGTGGCAATGTCGCCCTCCACGCCAAGCTGCGCCCCGTGGTGCGTCATCACGCCGGTGCCGACCAGCGTGCCGTTGTTGCTGGTGCGGTCGCCGTCGCGCAGCGCACGTCGCATATCCATCATCGGAAGACCTCCAGGCGGGATGTGTTGGCGCGGTGACCGCGGCCACCGCGCGGTGCGGCGCTCAGGCGGCCGCCTTGACGCCGGTGTCGCCGCGGAACACCGCGATGGGCACGAAGTGCCATTGCGCGGCTTCGGGGTCGTAGAGGGCGACCTGGTTGACTTCCGCGCCCACGGGCACGGTGCCCGGCATGCGCTGTATGGCCTGCCCCACGGCCTGATGCCGTTGCTGTTCCGTCCAGGTTTCCGGCAGGCGGTGCGAGTCCGCATGCGCGAACAGCCCGGCGTGCTCGCGCAAGCGCTCGTACCTGGCCAGGCCTTCGCGGCCGATCTCCAGGTCGATGGCCTGGAGCCGCGCGTCGGGGATGTCTTCGCTCTGCATCAGGCAGACGCTGGCAAGCGCGCCTTTGCGCCGGACCACGATGCGGCCGTCGCTCGCGGCCCAGCCGCAATGCAGGTTGACATGGAGCTTCCCGCCGCTGTGCCGGATCAGCGTGCGCGGATCGAAGGTGTCCGCGGGCACCACGTGATACGGCTTGCCCGGGCGGGACGTGAAGGCCGCGTCGACCAGGGCGTCAAAGGGCGAGATGTAGACGGAGAGCGCATCGCCGGCGTCGGCGTTGCCCTCCTCCACGAATTCGCACAGCGCGTTGCACCAGTTCGGCTCGCCCCTCCTGGGTGCGTAGTTGACCAGCAGGAACAGGTCGGGCCGGGTGTGCAGGACATGGCCGCACGGCCGGGAGGACGGGTTCGGTTGCGCCATATGAGTACACTTCCCTTGAGTATCATTGAAGTGCCTCAACATATACTCAGTATCGGGCGCGATATAAATGGGAAATTTCTGTTTTTGCCGTGTTGGCGCTTGACGTCGATCCCACTGCGGCGTGGCTGCGATGACGGCGAAGGGAATGCCGATGCGTCGGCGACCTCGCTGCCGGCCCGCGCTGCGGCGCCGCACCGGCGCTGAACCGGTTCGTCGCCCGCCCACGGAAAGCTTGGCGCCGGGCGGCCATTCCTAAGGGTTTCCCCTGTGAATAACCGGCTGTGACCGCAGTCCGACCGCATGCTCCTATAGTCATATCAAGCCCGCATCGAACGGGCACGGCCGACTATTCCGGAGACCCCACCATGCAAACCATCCCCATCTCGCCACTCCGCGAGGATGGCGGCGTGGCGCCCAGGAAGGCGCTCACGCTGACTCGCAGGAGCCTGCTCAAGGGCACCGGCGTGCTGATCGGCACGCTGGCCGTCGGCAGCCCGCTGGCGCTGCTGGCGCCCTCCACGGTGTGGGCGGTCGAGCTCAAGACGCTAAGCGCGCCCGAGGGCGACACCCTGCTCCAGATGGGGCGCGTGCTGTTCCCGCATGACAAGCTGCCCGACGCGGTCTACGCACTGCTCGCCAAGGATCTCGACCAGGCCGCCACGGCCGATGCACAAGTGGCCCGGCAACTGCGCGACGGCATTGCCGCGCTGAATCAGCAGGCGGGCGGCAGCTTCGTCAAGGCCGACGCCGGCCGGCGGCTCGCGGCCGTCAAGGCCCTGGAAGGCCAGCCCTTCTTCGACACCGTGCGCGGCAAGTGCGTGACATCGCTCTATGACAACGAGATGGCGTTCGCCGCCTTCGGCTACCCCGGCTCCGCCTGGGAAAAAGGCGGCTACATCATGCGTGGCTTCCAGGACCTGAAGTGGCTTCCCGAGCCGCCGGCCACGGCCAGTCCCGCGCCCGACATGGGCTGACCGCGCCCAAGGCCGCCGCGGCAACGCGCATCCCGATCCGGCGTCGTGGAACGCCGGACAAAAGCGGGCCCCGCGGCAAGCGCGCAGGCCCCGAGACAGGAGACAAGCATGGCAAAGTTCGACTTCAAGGATGACTCGGTCGTGGTCATCATCGGCTCGGGCGCGGGCGGCGGCACGCTGGCCAACGAACTGTGCCAGAAGGGCATCAAGGTCGTCGTGCTGGAAGCGGGCGGCACGCAATCCAACGCCAGCTTCATCAACGACGAATGGAAGGCATTCAGCCAGCTGGCGTGGCTGGACAAGCGCACCACCTCCGGCACCTGGCGCGTGGCCAAGGACTTTGCCGGCCTGCCCGCATGGGTCTGCAAGACCGTGGGCGGCACCACCACCCACTGGGCCGGCGCATCGCTGCGCTTCCAGGAGCACGAGTTCCGCGCGCGCACCGTCTACGGCGGGATCAAGAACGCCAACCTGCTCGACTGGCCGCTGACGCTCAGGGAGCTGCAGCCGTATTACGCCAAGGCGGAAGACAAGATGGGCGTCACCCGCACCAACGGCATTCCGGGCCTGCCCGGCAACAACAACTTCAAGGTGATGTACAACGGCGCGACCAGGCTGGGCTACAAGGAAGTGCACACCGGCAACATGGCGATCAACAGCCAGCCGCGCAGGGGGCGCGCGCGCTGCCTGCAGCTCGGCTTCTGCTTCGAGGGCTGCAAGAGCGGCGCCAAATGGTCGACGCTATACACCGAACTGCCCGAGGCGGAGGCCACCGGCCACTTCGAGCTGCGCAGCCAGTCGCACGTCACGCGCATCGAGCACGACGCCAAGGGCCGCGTCAATGGCGTGGTCTACATCGACCAGGACGGCAAGGAACAACGCCAGAAGGCGCGCATCGTCTGCGTGGCCGGCAATGCCATCGAAACGCCGCGCCTGCTGCTGATGTCGTCGTCGAACCTGTTCAAGGACGGCCTGGCCAACTCCTCCGGCCAGGTGGGCCGCAACTACATGCGCCACATGACGGGATCGGTCTATGCGGCGTTCAACGAACCGGTGAACATGTACCGGGGCACCACCATGGCCGGCATCGTGCGCGACGAGGCGCACAACGATACCCGCCGCGGGTTCGTGGGCGGCTACGAGATGGAGACGCTGTCGCTCGGCCTGCCGTTCATGGCCGCCTTCCTGAACCCTGGTGCCTGGGGCCCGGATTTCACCTGGTGGATGGACCGCTACACCAGCCTGGCCGGAGCATGGCTGGTGGGCGAGGACATGCCGCGCGAATCCAACCGCGTGACCTTGAACACCAGCGTGAAGGACCAGTTCGGCAACTACGTGCCGAATGTGCATTTCGACGATCACGACAACGACGTCGCCATGCGCAATCACGCCTATGCCCAGGCCGAGCGCATCTACGGCGCGGTGGGAGCGATCAAGACCTTCCGCACGCCGCCGTATCCGTCGACCCACAACATGGGCACCGCGCGCATGAGCGCGCGGGCGCAGGACGGGGTCTGCAACAAATGGGGGCAGACCCACGACATCCCCAACCTGTTCATCAGCGACGGCAGCCAGTTCACCACCGGTGGCGCGGAGAACCCGACGCTGACGATCGTCACCCTGGCGATTCGCCAGGCCGACTACATCGCCTCGCAGATGTCGCGGCGCACCATCTGAGGCAACGCGTCCAGCACCGAACCCGCCAGGAGACCCCCATGTGCGAATTCTTTGTCAGCGCCGATCCCATCCTCTATGAGTCGCGCACCCGTTCGGTCCGCATTCACGGCGTGCAGTCCAGCATCCGGCTGGAGAACTTCGTCTGGGACACGCTCTCCACCCTGGCCGCCGAGGAAGGCGTGACCACCAATGCCCTGATCGTGCAGTTTCACGACGAGATCCTGCGCCACCGGGGCGACGTGCTCAACTTCACCTCGTTCCTGCGGGTGACCTGCCTGCGTTACCTGCGGCGCAAATGCGACCTGCTCGAAGGGGCCAAGGCCATCGATACGCCGGCCGAGGCCCCTGTGCTGCTGCCGCATGCGAGGCTGTCGCGCATCACTCACTAACCTCCCCGACCTCCCCGAACCTGCAGCCATGGCCAAGCTTATCCATACGATGATCCGCGTGCGAGATCTCGACGCGTCGCTCAAGTTCTACCGCGAAGTCCTCGACATGACCCCGGCGCACACGCTCGACTTCCCCGATTTCGCGCTGGTGTACCTGCGCAATGCCGAGAACGACGCCGAGATCGAGCTCACCTGGAACAAGGGCCGCCAGGAGCCCTACACCCATGGCGACGGCTACGGCCACGTGGCGGCGGTCGTCGACGACGTGGCCGCCCGCCATGCCGAACTGGTCCGGGCCGGCTACCAGCCGCTGCCCGTCAAGGAATTCAAGGACGGCGGCACGCTGCTGGCCCGCTTCTTCTTCATCCAGGACCCCGACGGCTACAAGATCGAGGTGCTGGAGCGCCATGGCCACTACCAGTGACCGGAAAATGACAAGGGCCGTGCACCGCCTTTGGGCACCCGCCAGGCAAAGGCTCCCGCCAGCATGACCCGCCGCCGGCATAGCGGCGTCTGCGTGACAGGCCGACGGCGCCGGCATCCGCCGCGAAGACCCAAAGCGGCACTTTCCCCACTTTTCTCCTCCGTGGCGAACGGCCCCGGTGGGCCGGCCGCCGCCATGCCGCGCCATCGCCAAATCGCATGGCGACTCCATTTTTGCCGCCTACAATGAACGCTCCGGAGCGGCCCTTCGCGCTGCTCCGCCCGCGCCCCGACAACCGCTTCCCGGGATCACACGCGGCCTTCGACGGCCGCGCGGCCTCCATGCGTGCGGCTCAAGGCCAGCAGCCGGATTTCCAGACGAAGAAGGATCCCAGATGAGCCTGCTTCTTTCCGAGATCATCGATGTGCATGGCGGCAGCGCACGCCAGCACGCCCATTTCGACGGCGAGGCCCCATGGGCGCAGCAGCCATAGGTCCGACGCACGGCACACGCCGCGGCAGCCACCACCACGCCGCGCAACCCATCTGACCACAGCATGCATTCCGAAGCCGGTCAGCCATAGAGAGCACCTTCATCACAGGAGAACACCGCAATGACCACCGTCAAGACCAAGGATGGCGTCGATATTTTCTACAAGGACTGGGGGCCGAAGGACGCGCAGCCGATCTTCTTCCACCATGGCTGGCCCCTGAGCTCCGATGACTGGGACACCCAGATGCTGTACTTCCTCGGCAAAGGCTTCCGCGTCGTTGCCAGCGACCGGCGCGGCCACGGGCGCTCCACCCAGGTAAGCGACGGCCACGACATGGACCACTACGCCGCCGACGCCTCGGCCGTGGTCGAGCACCTCGACCTGAAGAACGTGGTCCATATCGGCCACTCCACCGGCGGCGGCCAGGTAGCGCGCTACGTCGCCAAATTCGGCCAGCCGCAGGGCCGCGTCGCCAAGGCCGTGCTGGTCAGCGCCGTTCCCCCGCTGATGCTCAAGACCGAGAGCAACCCCGGCGGCACGCCGCTCGAAGTGTTCGACGGCTTGCGCGCCGCGCTCGCCGCCAACCGCGCGCAGTTCTACGTCGACGTCGCCAGCGGCCCGTTCTACGGCTTCAACCGCCCCGGCGCCAAGATCTCGCAAGGCGTGATCGACAACTGGTGGCGCCAGGGCATGATGGGCAGCGCCAAGGCGCACTACGAAGGCATCAAGGCCTTCTCCGAAACCGACCAGACCGAAGACCTGAAAGCGATCACCGTACCCACCCTGGTCACCCAGGGCGACGACGACCAGATCGTCCCCTACGCCGACGCCAGCCTGCTGCAGGCCAAGCTGCTGAAGAACGGCACGCTCAAGATCTACGAAGGCTACCCGCACGGCATGCTGACCACCCATGCGGACGTGATCAACCCGGACTTGCTGGCATTTATCCGGGGCTGACGGGCAGCCCCGCTCGGTGTTCTTTTTCCGGGCCGCGGCGCTTTTGCAAGGATGATGCAAGGCGCCGTGGTCGGGGAAGCGGAACCGTGACCAGCAGGATAGCGATCCATGTCATCCGCGCCATCCATCGATGACAGAGGAAACCGCGATGAAAGACCGCACAACGCCGCAGCCCAGCCGGACGAGCGCCATCACTACCGTGACGCACGTCAGCATCTCCACGGAACTCGCCTACGAACCTCTCATCGCGGCATTCGAGCATTCGCTGGGACACTGGGACCCCGACCTGGGAAAGTCCCTGGCGCAAGAGGCAGCAAGCTGGCCCAAAGTGGAAGCCGCAGTCGCCGCGATCGCCGAGCCATTCGGCCTCGTGCTGATGGCAAAGATCGACCAGGGCCGGCTGACCTCCCTCTCGGGCACGGTGAAACGCTGCGCCCTCTACCTCGTCGGCAATCCCGTGATCGCCAACCGGATCATCGAAATCGACCGGCGCGGCAGCTTCTATGTGCCATTCAGGGTCGCCATCCATGATCGCGGCAACGAAGCCGGCAGCCTCATTTCCTACGACTTGCCATCTTCATTCCTGGATGCGCTTGGGCGGCCTGAACTGACGGAAATTGGCCGGTCTTTGGATGGCAAGATGGAGAGGGTTGTATTGGGTTTGCTTGGGCGTTAGGGAGGGATTGCGGTCGGGTGGAGGAAAGCAAGACCATGCCGCTCCGTGCGCCGTGCCATGTTGAGGATGTCTCACATAAAAATTCAGGAGAAAATGGCTGATTCGCCATATTCTATTAATTTATTGAGCACCTGCTACAATGATTTGCGACTCATTGTGCAAAAAAATGGCTTTGTCCGGTTCTTTTGCGAACTGGGATAAGCCTACTTCGCCGGAAAGAAATGCGGCAGTCTTCATCCCGTTAGCTTCCACCGCATGTCGTTCTTTCCTCCCAGCGTTGCGGCGCGTTCCCGACGCGCTTTAGCCAGGACGACAGCGGATGCATTGCTCGCCACGACACATCGCGGCATGGGTGCGGATACTGATACTCGTGCCTATTGGCGTTGCCCTGCCGGCCTCGGTATTGGCGGTATGCACGACGACTGGCAACCTGACCACGTGCAGCGGCACGACAAACCTCGGAACCACGCCGATCGGGAACGGCTCCGCGGGCCCGGATAACAGAACGGTCACGGTCACGGCGAACGGTTCGCTGATCGCGGGCGATGCCAGCGCGGTGAGCCTGCGCGACGGCGCAATTGTCACGCTGGAGGACAACGCCTTCGTTACCAGTGCCGGCCGTACGGGCACGGGGCTATGGGGCGCCGGCAAGAACACCATCGAATTCCGCTCCAATGGGGTGCTCACGGTCGGCAATGGCGCATCCGTGACCGCGACCGGCACGAGTACGAATGCCGAAGCCGTCAACCTGATCGGCTCGGGTAATACGGTCATCAACCACGGCACCATTTCCGCGATCAACTCGGCTGCCATCTGGTTTGAAGATACCGTCATCGGCGCCGCGAACACCATCGACAACTACGGCATCGTCCGCACGGGCAACGGGTCCGACCAGAGCATCATCTCCAACGTCATCGGCAGCCAGCGCAACGGCGACGTTCACTTCACCAACCGGACCGGCGCGGTGGTCTACGGCGGACTGTCGTTCGCCAACGGCAACGACGTGCTCACGCTGTTCCCCTCCTCCGTGGTCACCGGCGGGTTCAATGGCGGCGGCGGCACGAATACCCTCACGCTCACCGGCGAAGCGGGATCGAGCGACACATTGAGCGGCAATATCAGCAACTTCCAGACATTGACCAAGACGGGTCTCGGCACATGGACCCTGCAGGGCTCGGTGGGCAGCAACAGCGGCAATACGGCCCTGTCGGTGCTGGTGCAGCAGGGCACGCTGGCACTGACCGGGGACAACACCAATTTCAACGGCTCGGTGCTGGTGGATGCCGCCGGCATACTGGAAGCGCGCGCGCAAAGCCTGCCACCCAGCGTGACCGACAACGGCTTGGTACGCTTCGTCCAGCCGGACAACGGCACCTATGCCGGCGTGATCGGCGGCAGCGGCTCGGTGGCGAAAACGGGCGCGGGCGTGCTGACGCTCTCCGGCGCCAACAGCTACCAGGCGGGCACCCTGATCCAGGGCGGCACCGTCGCCATCGGCGCGGACAACCGGCTCGGAGCGGTCGCCGGCGCGGTGACGCTCGATGGCGGCGCGCTGGAACTCACCTCCAGTTTCGACCTGTCCGCATCGCGCACGATCACCGTGACGGCCAACAACGGCACGATCCAGGCCGATGCGGGCGTATCCAGCACCGTCGGCCAGGTGATCACCGGCGCCGGCGCACTGACCAAGGCGGGTGCGGGACTGCTGGTACTCGCGAATGACAACAGCTACGCCGGAGGCGCCACCACCATCAGCGGCGGCACGCTGCAGCTGGGCAACGGCGGCACCACCGGCAGCATCGTCGGCAACGTGGCCAACAACGGCGCCCTCGCCTTCAACCGCTCGGACACCATGACGTTCGGCGGCACCATCTCCGGCACGGGCTCCGTCGTGCAGGCCGGCACCGGCGTCACCACCCTCACTGGCAACAACACCTACACCGGCACCACCACGGTCGCCGGCGGCTGGCTCTACGTCGACGGCAACCAGGGCGCGGCCACCGGCGCCACCACCGTGGCCAGCGGCGCGCGGCTCGCCGGCAACGGCATCGTCGGCGGCAGCGTGACCATTGCCGACGGCGCCACCCTCGCTCCCGGCGCCGTGCCGCAGACCCCGGGCACGCTGACCATCAACGGCGACCTCAACCTGAACCCCACCTCCAACCTGTTCTACAACATGGTCCAGGCCAACGTGGCCGGCGGCCAGCGCAACGACCTGGCCGTGGTCGGCGGCAATCTCGTGCTCGATGGCGTCATCAACGTGGTGGACCAGGGCCAGACCCTCGGGCCGGGGGTCTACCGCATCATCGACTACGGCGGCACGCTGACCAACAACGGCCTGACGATCGGCTCCTACATGACCGCGCCGGCCTCGCCGCAGGAAACCCCGACCGTCGTCGCCCCGCTGACGAACTTCAGCGTCCAGACCTCGATCGCCGGGCAGGTCAACCTGATCAACACCAGCGGGCTGACGCTCAACTACTGGGACGGCGACCTCGGCCCCAAGAACAACGGCGTCATCAACGGCGGCTCAGGCACCTGGCGCGTGGCCGGGCCGGCCTCGACCTTCAACTGGACGAACCCGGACGGCACGATCAACGCGCCGTGGGCCAACGGAGAGTTCGCCATCTTCATGGCCACGCCCGGCACCGTGACGGTCAACAGCGACCAGGGGGCGGTCGTCAGCCGGGGCATGCAGTTCGCCAGCGACGGGTACACGGTGAACGGCGACCCGATCACGCTGCAGAATCCCGCCGAGGGCAACGTCACTTATATCCGCGTCGGCGACGGCACCTCGGCCAGCACGTCGATGACCGCGACGATCGATGCCAACCTCACCGGCACCGCGGCGCTGATCAAGGAAGACCTCGGCACCCTGGTGCTCAACGGGACCAACAGCTACACCAGCGGCACCGGCGTGTTCGGCGGCACCCTGCAGATCTCCAGGGACGAGAACCTGGGGCAGGCGGCGGGGGCCGTGGCCATCGTCAACGGCTCGACGCTGCGCACCACCGGCACCTTCGCCACCAACCGCCTGATCATCGTCGGCAGCAACGGCGACGGCCCCAGCAGCGGCACCATCGAGACCGCGGCCGGCACCACGCTGACCCTCGACGGCGCGATCCAGCAAGATCCCTCGACTCCGATTCCGGCAGCGCTGCAGAAGGCTGGCACCGGCACGCTGGTCCTGACCAGCAACAACAATACCTACAGCGGCGGCACCACCATCGCCGCCGGCACGCTGCAACTCGGCAACGGTGGCACCACCGGCAGCATCCTCGGCAACGTGACCGACAACGGCACGCTGGCGTTCAACCGCTCCGATACCGTGACCTTCGGCGGCATCGTCTCCGGCAGCGGCACGCTCAGCCAGATCGGCACCGGCACCACGGTGCTGACCAGCGACAACACCTACGCGGGCGGCACCGCCATCACCGCCGGCACATTGCAGTTGGGCAATGGCGGCACCACCGGTGGCATCGTCGGCAACGTGGCCAACGACGGCGCCCTCGCTTTCAACCGCTCGGATACCATGACCTTCGGCGGCACCATCTCCGGCACGGGCTCCGTCGTGCAGGCCGGCACCGGCGTCACCGCCCTCACCGGCAACAACACCTACACCGGCACCACCACGGTCGCCGGCGGCTGGCTCTACGTCGACGGCAACCAGGGCGCGGCCACCGGCGCCACTACCGTGGCCAGCGGCGCGCGGCTCGCCGGCAACGGCATCGTCGGCGGCAGCGTGACCATTGCCGACGGCGCCACCCTCGCTCCCGGCGCCGTGCCGCAGACCCCCGGCACGCTGACCATCAACGGCAACCTCAACCTGAACCCCACCTCCAACCTGTTCTACAACATGGTCCAGGCCAACGTGGCCGGCGGCCAGCGCAACGACCTGACCGTGGTCGGCGGCAATCTCGTGCTCGATGGCGTCATCAACGTGGTGGACCAGGGCCAGACCCTCGGGCCGGGCGTCTACCGCATCATCGACTACAGCGGCACGCTGACCAACAACGGCCTGACGATCGGCTCCTACATGACGGCGCCGGCCACGCCACAGGACACGCCGACCGTCGTCGCCCCGCTGACGAACTTCAGCGTCCAGACCTCGATCGCCGGACAGGTCAACCTGATCAACACCAGCGGGCTGACGCTCAACTACTGGGACGGCGACCTCGGCCCCAAGAACAACGGCGTCATCAACGGCGGCTCAGGCACCTGGCGCGTGGCCGGGCCGGCCTCGACCTTCAACTGGACGAACCCGGACGGTACGATCAACGCCCCGTGGGCCAACGGAGAGTTCGCCATCTTCATGGCCACGCCCGGCACCGTGACGGTCAACAGCGACCAGGGGGCGGTCGTCAGCCGGGGCATGCAGTTCGCCAGCGACGGGTACACGGTGAACGGCGACCCGATCACGCTGCAGAATCCCGCCGAGGGCAACGTCACTTATATCCGCGTCGGCGACGGCACCTCGGCCAGCACGTCGATGACCGCGACGATCGATGCCAACCTCACCGGCACCGCGGCGCTGATCAAGGAAGACCTCGGCACCCTGGTGCTCAACGGGACCAACAGCTACACCAGCGGCACCGGCGTGTTCGGCGGCACCCTGCAGATCTCCAGGGACGAGAACCTGGGGCAGGCGGCGGGGGCCGTGGCCATCGTCAACGGCTCGACGCTGCGCACCACCGGCACCTTCGCCACCAACCGCCTGATCATCGTCGGCAGCAACGGCGACGGCCCCAGCAGCGGCACCATCGAGACCGCGGCCGGCACCACGCTGACCCTCGACGGCGCGATCCAGCAAGATCCCTCGACTCCGATTCCGGCAGCGCTGCAGAAGGCTGGCACCGGCACGCTGGTCCTGACCAGCAACAACAATACCTACAGCGGCGGCACCACCATCGCCGCCGGCACGCTGCAACTCGGCAACGGTGGCACCACCGGCAGCATCCTCGGCAACGTGACCGACAACGGCACGCTGGCGTTCAACCGCTCCGATACCGTGACCTTCGGCGGCATCGTCTCCGGCAGCGGCACGCTCAGCCAGATCGGCACCGGCACCACGGTGCTGACCAGCGACAACACCTACGCGGGCGGCACCGCCATCACCGCCGGCACATTGCAGTTGGGCAATGGCGGCACCACCGGTGGCATCGTCGGCAACGTGGCCAACGACGGCGCCCTCGCTTTCAACCGCTCGGATACCATGACCTTCGGCGGCGTCGTCTCCGGCGGCGGCGTGGTCAACCAGATCGGCGCCGGCACAACAATGCTGACCAACACCAACATCTACACGGGCGGCACCACCATCAGCGCCGGCACATTGCAGCTCGGCAACGGTGGCACCACCGGCAGCATCGTCGGCAACGTGGCCAACGGCGGCGTCCTCGCCTTCAACCGCTCGGACACCATGACGTTCGACGGCATCGTCTCGGGCGCCGGCGTGGTCAACCAGACCGGCACCGGCACCACGGTGCTGACCAACACCAACACCTACACCGGCGGCACCACGATTAGCGCCGGCGCGCTGCAACTGGGGGCCGGCGCGGGTGCCGGCGGTGCCACCGGCAGCATCGTCGGCGACGTCAACAACAACGGCATGCTGATCTTCAACCGCTCGAACGACCTGACCTTCGGCGGGCGGATCCTCGGCAGCGGCTCCGTGGTCCAGCAGGGCGCGGGCACGACCGTCCTCACCGGCGGCAGCACCTACAGCGGCGGCACCACGATCAGCGCGGGCACGCTGCAGCTCGGCAACGGCGGCAACGCCGGCAGCATCGTGGGCAACATCGTCAACAACGCCACGCTCGCCGTCGAGCACAGCGACGTGCTGCCCATCGTCGGCAACATCTCGGGAACCGGCAACATCATCCAGCGCGGCACCGGCGCGACCGTGCTGCTCGGCACCAACAGCTATAGCGGCCCGACCGACATCCTGAGCGGCGGGCTCTACGTCGACGGCAACCAGGCGGCCGCGACCGGGCTGACCACGGCAGCCGCCGGCAGCACGCTGGGCGGCTCGGGCATCATCGGCGGCAATGTCGACATCGCGAGTGGCGGCGCCCTCGCGCCCGGCCAGGTCGGGATCGCGCCGGGCACGCTGACCGTCAACGGGAACCTCAGCCTCACCGGCGGTTCGACGCTGACCTACGGCTTCGGCCAGGCCAACGTGGTCGGCGGGCCGCTCAACGACCTGACGGTGGTCCAGGGCAACCTGACGCTCGCCGGCACGATGAACGTGGAGACCACCGAGGGCGGCAGCTTCGATCCGGGCATCTATCGCGTCATCAGCTACGCGGGCACGCTGGCCAACAACGGCCTGGCCATCGGCACCATCCCGTCGCCCAATTTCTTCGTGCAGACCACGGTCAACCATCAAGTCAACCTTGTCAACACCGCGGGCATGCTGTTCAACTACTGGGATGGCACCGCGGGCCCGAAGGACAACAGCCTGATCGACGGCGGCGACGGCATCTGGCAGAACGCGACCGGCAACAACAACTGGACCAACGAGCTGGCCGTGCCCAATGCGGCCTTCGCCGACCGGGCCTTCGCCATCTTCATGGCGGCCCCGGGCACGGTCACGGTGGACGGAAGCCTCGGGCCGGTCACGGCCAGCGGCATGCAGTTCGCCAGCAACGGCTACGTCGTGCGAGGCGACCCGATCACGCTGGTCGACTCCGCCGCCACGCCCGGGGAATCGATCATCCGCGTCGGCGACGGCTCCGGGCCGAGCGCAAGTTATGTCGCCACCATCGAGTCGGTCCTGGCGGGCGCCACCACCCTGGTCAAGAGCGACATCGGCACGCTCGTGCTGACCGCCGCCAATACCTATACCGGCGGCACCGCGATCCGCGGCGGCGTGCTGCAGGTGGGCGCCGACAACAACCTGGGCGCGGCGGGCACACCGCTGAACCTCGATGGCGGCACCCTGCGCACGACATCGTCCTTCACGTCGATGCGCGCCGCGACACTGGGCGAGAGAGGCGGCACCTTCGAATCGCTGGCCGGCACGACCCTGACGCTGGGCAGCGCGGCAAGCGGCGCCGGCACGCTCACCAAAACCGGCGCGGGCGCGCTGATCTTCACCGCCGACAATACCTACACCGGCAATACCATCGTCTCCGCCGGCACGCTGCAGATCGGCAATGGCGGCACGACGGGCAACGTCGCCGGCAACGTGATCAACGACAGCGTGCTCGCGTTCAACCGCGCCGACATCGCCACAATCCGCGGCAACATCTGGGGCTCGGGCGCCGTGAACCAGATCGGCAGCGGCATCACCGTGCTGTCCGGCGACAACACCTATACCGGCGACACCACGGTGGCCGGCGGCACGCTGCGCGCCGGCGCTGTGGGCAGCTTCAGCGCCGGCTCGCGCTTCAACGTGGCGGCGGGCACCACGCTGGATCTCAGTGGATTCAGCCAGACCATCGCCGGCCTCGCGAACGGCGGCATGGTGCGGCTTGGCGGCGCGCCGGGAACCACGTTGCGCGTCGTCGGCAACTATGTGGGCAACGGCGGCCTGCTCGCGCTCAACACCTATCTCGGCGCCGACAACTCGCCGAGCGACCGGCTTGTCATCGACGGCGACGGCGACGGCGGCGGCACGGCGACGGCGGCCACGCCCGCGAGCGCGGGCGGCAATGCTGCGGTGCGCGTGCCGGCTGCGGTCGCGGGCGGCAGCACGGCGATGCTCGTATCCAACGTCGGCGGCCCCGGCGCCAGGACGACCGGCGACGGCATCCTGCTGGTCGATGCCGTCAACGGCGCCACCACGGCGCCCGCCGCCTTCGTGATGGGCGGTCCGCTGCTGGCCGGCCCCTACGAGTATTCGCTGTTTCGCGGCGGCGCCAGCGGCGCTTCGTCCGACAGCTGGTTCCTGCGCTCCACCCTTAACTGCGCGGCGGCGCCAGGCTCGCCAGAATGCCAGAGCACCGGCGGCCCGCCGCCGGCGCCCCCCAATTACCGGGCCGAAACATCGCTCTATACCGCCATTCCGTCACTCGCGCTGACCTATGGCAACGCCCTGCTCGACACGCTGCACGAACGCATGGGCGGGCAGATCGCGCCGCAGCCCGATGATCCCCACAACCTCCGGCGCGCGCCGATCCCGCTCGGCTGGGGCCGCTTCATCGGCCTGGGCGGCTCCAAGGACGGCGGACGGCTGGGCATCTACGGCAGCGATGGGCCCGACTACGACTACCGCATGTTCGCCGTGCAGGCCGGCATGGACGTCTACCGGAAGCGCCGGCCCGACAACAGCTCGGACAACGCGGGGGTGTACTTCGCGACGGGCCAGGTCAACAGCGACGTGATGCATTTCGATGGCTCGCGAGCCGGCTCCGATCGCATCGACGGCGTCACGCTGGGCGGCTACTGGACCCACTTCGGGCCGAGCGGCTGGTACGTCGACGGCGTCCTGCAGGGCACGCGCTACGACACCAGCGCATCCGGCCGGCTGCCCGCCACCACGCGGGCGCGCGGCAACGGCGTGGCGGCCTCGCTCGAAGGCGGCTACCCGGTCCCGCTCGCCAATGGCCTGGTGGTGGAGCCGCAGGCGCAGCTGACCTATCAGGCCGTGTTCCTCGACGATACGCGTGACCAGGCGGCCTCGATCCGCTTCAACAACGAACGCAGCATGGTGGGCCGGCTCGGCGTACGCGTATCGCGGACGTGGAACGTGGACCAAGGCGCCGCGCGCGAGATGCCGCCGCGCAGGACGACGGCGTGGGTGCGCGTCAGCGTCATCAACGAATTCCTTGGGCGGCCGGAAACGCTGTTCTCGTCCGCCGACGGTTACGTGGCGTTCCGCTCGGACACCCGCGGCGCGGGCGCCAAGCTCGACGTCGGCGTCGATGCGCAGATCACGCGCGACACTTCTTTCTACGGCAGCGTGCAGGGCGTAGTCGGCGGCGACGGGCATGCCGTGGGCGGGCAAATCGGCGTGAAGGTCAAGTTCTAGGCAAGCATGAGCCATCCCCCTCGATGGCTCGCCAACACAAGGAGCGATGCACGTGGTTTTCACCTTATTCCGGCGTTCGTCCGTCGCCGCCATGATCTCCGCCAGCCTGGGGGGCTCGGTTGCCATGGCCGCGGACGCGTCCCTTCCCGGCGGAGCGAGCTCGCTGCGCGAGTCCTATGGCGACTGGCTGGTGAACTGCGCAGTCACCGGACAAGGCAGCCAGGCCCGCAAGGCGTGCGCGATGCAGCAGGAGCAGAAGGACGCCAAGTCCGGTCAGCGCGTGGTGGCAATGGAACTGCGGACGTCGCCGGGCAGCAACGTGGCCACCTTCATCCTGCCCTTCGGCCTGGACCTTGCCGCCGGCGCGACGCTGCAGATCGACGACGGGGCGAAAGGACAGGTTCTTCCGTTCCGGACCTGCCTGCCGGCCGGCTGCGTCGTATCGTCGAACATTGAGCCGAGGATGCTGGCATCGCTGCGCAACGCCACTTCGCTGAAAATCTACGCCAAGGCCGACGGTGGCAGGGACATGATGTTTCCACTCTCGCTAAGCGGGTTCGGCAGCGCCTACGACAGAACCGTGTCGCTTGCGAAGTGAGACCACCTCGCCTCGGCCGCCGTGCCGGTTTCCGGCAACGTCCGTCGGAAACTCTCCACGCTGCCGCCAGAGCGCGCGTGCCGCGCAGCCGGCCGCCCACGAAGATCGGGGCTGTCAGGCCAGCCGCTGGATCTCGTGACGGCTGAGGCAGGTCAGTTGGTATTCGACGGCCGCCATGTGCGCGGTGGCGGCCAGCGGCTTGTTTTGCCAGGTGATCGGCTTGAGCGTGGGGACATCCGGCCGGCCGAGCCGCCAATTGCGGGGCAGGCCCGGTTCGATCGCGAGCGCGGTACCGATTCCCGCCATGGCGATGCCGCTGTCGATCACTTTCTGCGCTACCTCGCGCCGCCGGATGCCGCCGGTGACCATGAGGGGCATCTGCGCCACCACGGCGATTCCGCGGGCGAATTCGAGGAAGTACGCTTCGCGCGCCAAGGTGTGCTCATCCCGGCCAGCGCCCACCATCGAGATACGGTTTCAGGAAAAACAATGTTCCCGGCGTTCATGCGCCATCGACATCCACCGGACGCACGACCACCGCCATGCGCTCCGCAAGGTCGCCGATGCGCGAGCGATAATCCTGGAAATGGCCGGTGGCACGGTGCGAATCGATCGCCGCTTCGTCCTGGTACAACTCGTCGAGAACGAACTGGCGCGGGTTCTCGATGTCGCGCCACAAGTCGTAACGCAGGTTGCCAGACTCCGCGCGCGATGGCGCGGTCAGCCCGCGCAGCAACGTTTCGAGTTCCACTTCCCGCCCTTCCTTCGCGGTAAGCACGGCAACGACCTTGAGGGGTGAGTTCACTTGCCATCTCCTTAGAAGAGTTGCGCCGATATCCGAAGAAACTAGCAGACGGGTTGCCGGATGTCCTGTTAATCGCCGGAAGGGCGGTGACCGACCAGCTGCTCTCACGCTTTCGCGACAATTCACTTGGCGGTTCCGGCACCGCATCCGAAGGTTCCATAGCGCGCCTTTCCCCACGCATGCGCTCAGTCCTCGGACACCACGCCCTCCGTGCGCCCCGGAATTAACCCGGATTTACCTCGCTTAACCGCACGTCCGTACGCCGTCCGGTAGAACAAAGCCCAGGCACCCACAAGTTGGCCGCCGTCTCCTTCCTGACACATGAAGCCAATCCCGGGAGGTTCCAGCATGAGCGACGTCTTTGTTTTTGGGCCGTACTGTCTATTCCCGCAGGCACGCATCCTGCAACGGGACGGTGCGAACGTCATGCTGGGAAGCCGCGCATTCGACATGCTCGCGGCAATGGTCAAGCGCGCTGGCCAGGTACTCTCCCAGCGCGATCTCATGGAGATCGCCTGGCCCAATCTGGTGGTCGAGGACTCCAATGTCCGCGTGCAAATGGCCAGCCTGCGGCGCAAGCTCGGCTGCGGTAACGATAGCGTGCGCTATATCGCTAGTATCGCCGGGCGCGGCTATTGTTTCGTCGCACCAGTGCAATGCGGCGATTCGGCGGTGACACTGCCTGCGGCCAGCAATACGCACGCGCTTCCCCCGCCCCCGCCTCCGCTGGCACATGCACTCGGGCGGGCCGAGCAGATCGCGCAGTTGTCCGACGCGCTGCGGAGCCGCCGCTTCGTGACCGTGGTTGGCTCGGGCGGTGTCGGAAAGACCACGCTTGCCCTGCTGGTCGCTCACCAGCTGCACGAGTTCACCGCCGCGACCTGTTTCGTCGACCTGGGTCCGGTGGAGCGCGGCGCGCTCGTCGTCGACGCGGTCGCTGCCGCGCTTGGCATCGAGGCAGAACGCGAGGTTCGCCTCGATGCCTTGCTCGCCGTGGTGGGGGAGCGGCGGATGCTCGTCATTCTCGACAATTGCGAGCATCTGATCGATACCGTGGCGGATCTCGTCGAGCGGCTGACCGAGCACGCCCCGTATCTTTCACTGCTGGTCACGAGCCGCGAGGCCCTGCGCGTGCATGGCGAATCGGTCTACCTGCTGCCTCCGCTCGGCTCGCCGCCGCATACCGGACGCCTGACCGCGCGGCAAGCAATGACCTGGCCCGCGGTGCAACTTTTCATGGAACGCGCGGCAGAAGGCGGCCATCACGCGCCGCTGAGCAATGAGCAGGCTTCCGTGGTGGCCGCCATCTGCCGGCGTCTCGATGGCAATCCGCTGATGATCGAGCTGGTCGCCAGCCGCGTCGGCCGCTACGGCATTCAGGGCGTGGCGGACCTGCTTGGCAACCAGCTCGCGCTGCGCTGGCGCGGCAGGCGCGACGCCGCGCCGCGGCACCGGACGGTGGAGGCGACGCTCGACTGGAGCTGTACCCTGCTGCGGGCGCGCGACCGGCGGGTGCTGCACCGGCTAGCCATCTTCACCGGTGAGTTCTCGCTCGATGCGGGCATCGCGGTCGCCGCGGAAGACATCTGCCCGGCCGAGGTCGCCGAAGCGATCGGCGACCTGATCGACAAGTCGCTCATCGCGGTCAACACGACCGACGGCAAGACCAAGCTGCGATTGCTCGATACGATGCGAACCTATGCCACGATGAAACTCGGCACGCGGGCCGGTGCGGCAATCGCGCCTGAGCGTATTCCGGCCATTCACGACGTTTAATGCCAGAGCAGGCACCGCGCACTACCATGGCGACGCCGGTCGCGATGGCGGCCTTCCACCGATCGGCCCGGCAAGGGAAACCAACATGAACGAAGTTCGCGCCAGCCTCATCGGGCGCGCAGGGTTCCCCGCCACGCCGGCGGTGGAACCGCGGCCGTGAACCTGCCTGCGCTTTTCCAGCCCACCCGCATCGGCAGCCTCGGTCTGGCGAATCGCATCGTGATCGCGCCGATGTGCCAGTACGCGGCCGACCAGGGTTGCATGAACGATTCCGCGCGCTCCATCAGTTCCTATCTCCGCTTTCGAACCAGCGCACAGATCACTATGGCGGCACGCTCGACAACCGCATGCGCCTACCGCTAGAAGTGCTCGACACAGTTCGCGACGCGGTGCCCGCCGGGCAACCGATCTATCTTTGCGTGCCCGGCACCGATCGGATCAAGGGCGGTTGGGACGTCGAGCAGACGCATGCCTTCGTGCAACGGCTGATGGCACACGGATGCGACGTCGATACCCCGGGGCGTTCGGGGGGGCAATATCAGGGGCGTTCTCCGAGGCCCATCAGACACCGATCGCGCTGTCGTCCGACAATTGATAGCCGCTGTCGTCCTTGGGCGGCAGCGTATTCTGGCCACGCTCCCGCCGGGTACCCGTGGTGTCGACGCGCGATTTCCATCGTCCGCCCGGCCAATCCCTGTCCACCTGACACAGTTTGATTACTGTCCGGGCGCGCGCGGAATTTACCAAGTCAGCGAATTTTCATAAACTCACTTAATTCCATTCCCGGACGTGACCTGCATCGGGGACGGGATGCGGGTTGTCCGCACCGTTGCACCAGCAGGCGCCCTCCCATACGCCACCTGATATATCTCCAACGAGCCCAATGTGGAGCAAAAAACAGCGATTGATGTGGCGGGCGCCTCCAGCGCAGAGGTGTTCGCGTTTGGGCCATTTCGGCTGATACCGGGCAGGCAATTGCTGCTTAAAGGCGAAACGACGGTGCGCATTGGCGGACGTGCGCTCGAAATCCTCGCGGCGCTCGCCGAGCGACCTGGTGAAATCGTCAGCAAGGCGGAACTGATGAGGCGCGCGTGGCCGAACACGGTCGTCGAGGAAAGCAATCTGAAGGTCCACATGACGGCGCTGCGGCGCGCGCTGGGCGACGGGCAACCCGGGCAGCGATTCATCGCGACGATCATCGGGCGAGGCTATCGCTTCGTCGCACCTGTGGCCTGGGCGTCATTCCCCACGCATCCGCTCGCGGCCGCGCAAGCGCAGCACAACCTGCCGGCATCGACCACGCGCCTGATAGGTCGCGCCGACGCCCTCGATGCACTGCGGGAATTGTTGCACACGCGTCGCATCGTCACCGTGATGGGGCCAGGGGGAATCGGCAAGACGAGCGTGGCGCTCGCGGTTGCCGAAGCGGTCGCCGCCAGCGGCGAGCATGAAGTGCGCTTCGTGGACCTTGCCCCGCTGCCCGATGGCGAATTCGCGGCCAGCGCAATCGCCTCGGCACTTGGCCTGATGATCCAGAGCGGCGATCCCGTTGCCGTCCTGACAGCCTATCTGCGTGACCGCTCGATACTGATCGTGCTCGACAGCTGCGAACATGTAACAGACGCCGCGGCGATGCTTGTCGAACAGATCGTCTCCGGTGCGCCCGGCGTCTCCATCCTCGCGACCAGCCGGGAGTCGCTACGGGTGCGCGGAGAAAGCGTCTACCGCCTGCCGCCGCTGCAACTGGCGCCCGAGTCGCCCGAACTCACGGCAGCGGAAGCGCAGAGCTATCCGGCGGTCCGGCTATTCGTCGAACGCGCGGCCGAATGCCTCGATGGTTTCGAACTCGCCGATGCCGACGCGCCGGGCGTCGCCGCGATCTGCCGCAAGCTCGATGGCATTGCGCTGGCTATCGAGCTGACCGCGACGCGCGTAGACGCGTTCGGGATCCACGAATTGTCGTTGCTGCTGAATGACCGCTTGCGCCTGCTGTCCCAGGACCGCCGCGGCATGCTGCCACGCCATCGCACCCTGGCCGCGACGCTGGACTGGAGCTACGATTACCTGCCCGCGCATGAGCAGGTCCTGTTGCGGCGCTTATCGGTATTCACCGGGCCGTTCACGCGCGAGTCCGCCCTGGCGATGAGCTGCGTGTCCGGCGCGGATGAGGCGAATATCGTCGAGGCCATCGCCAGCCTGATCGCCAAATCGCTGCTCGTTGCCGACCTGAGCGGCAATGTAGTCCATTACCGGCTGCTCGACACCACGCGGGCCTACGGCCAGCAGAAGCTCTTGGCCCACGGGGAGTTAGACCGCCTGACACGGCTGCACGCCACGCATCACCGGAACCTGCTCACGCGCGCGGCGGCCGAATGGGAGGCGCGGCCCACGGTGGCGTGGCTGGCAGACTACGGCAGCAAGATCGACGACGTGCGCGGCGCGCTCCGATGGGCCTTCTCGCCGGCGGGCGACCGGGAGATCGGCCTCTCGCTGACCGTCGCCGCGATTCCCCTGTGGATGCATCTGTCGCTGTTCGACGAATGCCGGCAATGCGTCGAGCGGGCGCTGGCGGCGGTACTGCCCGCCGCACGCGATGGTGGCCGTGACGAGATGAAGCTCAATACCGCGCTCGGCGCTGCCCTGCTCTATGCGCAGGGACCGACGCAGCAGACCGGAAAAATCTGGAAGCGCGCGCTCCTGCTCGCCGAGCAGATCGGAGACGGCGAGCATCGCCTGCGTGCGCTATGGGGATTGCTGGTCTATCACACCTACAAGGGCGAGCACCGTGCCGCACTCCATGTGGCAGAGCGTTTCCGCCAGGCCGCTAACGAACTGGGCGACCGCGCGGCATCGCTGAGCGTGGACCGCATGAGCGCCACGTCGCTGCGCTACCTCGGCGACCAGGCCAAAGCGCGCCAATACCTCGATCGCATGCTCGACCAGTATGTGTCGCCCGAACACCGTTCGCATGTGGCGCGGTTCCACCTCGATCAGCGCGCCGCCGCGCTCGGTACGCTCGCGCACGTGCTCTGGCTTCAGGGCTACCCCGACCAGGCCCTGGCCGCTGCCCAGCACGCACTGGACGACGCGCAGGCGACCAACCACCGGCTCTCGCTATCCAACGCGCTGGTGCACACCACCTGCTCGATCGCGCTGCAGGTTGGCGACCTGGAAGCGGCGCGGCACGCGCTCACCGTCCTCCAGCAACATCTGGCGCGACATCCCGTGACGTTCTGGAATGCGCTGTGCGGCGCGCTCGACGGCATGTTGCGGCTCGCCTTGGGCGACTTCACCGGCATATCGGTCTTGCGCGGGGCGCTCGACGCGCTGCGGGAGACCGGATTTCGCCTTCGCTATCCGGCTTACCTTGGCGCGCTGGCCGAGGGCATGGGCGCGGCGGGCCGGCTGTCCGACGCACACGCCACGATCGACGAGGCGCTTGCATGGTCCTCCCGCAACGATGAGCGCTGGTGCTTCCCCGAATTGCTCCGCATCAAGGGGGAACTGTTGCGGCTCGGTGAAACCAACAGCGGGCTCGAAGCCGCCGCGCATCATTTCCGCCAGGCGATCAATGTCGCGCGCCACCAGCAGGCGCTGGCGTGGGAGTTGCGCGCCGCGACCAGTCTTGCCCGTCTCCCCCAGGCGAGTGCCGCGCCCACGGAGGCACTCGACCTGCTGGTCGCCGTCCATGCACGCTTCACCGAAGGCCACGGCACGTCAGATCTCGTCGCCGCACGCACGCTCATCGAACAGCGCCGGAGGGTGGAAACCTGAGCATGGCGCCCCGCTGCGTTGAGCAAGATACTCTCGCCGCCGGGCGGCAGCATCCGTCGCCGTCGCAATCTGCTCAGCGCCTGAAGACAATCATTTTTTCCTCGGTCATTTCTTCCACGGTCCAGGGAATGCCGCCGATGCCGTATCCCGACTCCCGCCTGCCGGCGAACGGCATCCAGTCGGTCCGGAACGCCGTGTGGTCGTTGATCATGACCGCGGACGCATCGAGGCGCTCGGCGGCGTCGAGCGCCACGCCGAGGTTCTCGGTAAAGACGCTCGCATGAAATGCGACCGGCAACGCATTGGCTGCTGCGATGGCCTCGTCGAGGTGCGTGTAGGTGTAGAGGCACGTGAGCGGGCCGAAGACCTCCAGGGTCGAGACCTTGGCGTCGGCTGGCGGATCGACCAGGATGGCCGGCTTCAGCGTGGTGTTGCTGAGCCGGCCGCCGCCGATCTGACGGGCACCGGCGGCCACCGCCTCCTCGATCCAGCCCGCCACGCGATCGACTTCCTTCGGCGTGATCAGCGGTCCGACCTCGGTTTCTGCGAACTGCGGGTCGCCAACCTTGAGCATCGCCACGCAGGACGCGAAGCGATCCTCGAAATCGCGAACGATGTCAGCATGCACGTAGATGCGCTGCGTCGAGACGCAGACCTGCCCCGCATGGTAGTAGCCGCCCTTGGCCATCGGGTCGACGACCCGATCGAGATTAGCGCCCCGATCGACGATGGCCGGAGCAACGCCGCCGTGCTCGAGCGCGCACCGCGTGCCGGGTGCCAGCCTGGAACGCAGATACCAACCCACCTTCGCCGAGCCGATGAAGCTCAGGAAAGCCACGCGCCGGTCGGTGACAAGCGCCTCAGACAAGGCGCGCTCGGCGGGCAGGAACACCTGGCACCAGCCCTCGGGAAGGCCGGCTTCCCTGACGAGTTCCGCGAAGCTCAGACATGACAGCGGCGTCGGCGCCGCCGGCTTGACGATCACCGGGCAACCGGCCACGATGGCGGGGACGACCTGGTGCACCACGAGGTTCAACGGGTGATTGAAAGCAGACACGGCCGCAACGACGCCGATGGGTTCTTCGATGGTAAACGCCCGGCGCCCGGCACTCGCCCGCGTCGCCCCCATCGGAATCTCGCGGCCTCCCATCGTCCGCAGCACGTCGACGCCATTGCGTACCCCGTCGATGGCGCGGTCCACTTCCACCAGCGCATCCGTCAGTGGCTTGCCTCCTTCCCGGGCAATCTGGAGGCCAAGCAATTCACGACGCCCTTCCATCAGGATGGCAAGGCTGCGCAGGATATCCATGCGCTGGTAAACGGGAATCCACGCGCCGCGATCACGGAACAGCCGTGTGGCCGTCGTCAGCTTGCGCTCGAGCGCGTCGGCGTCGTCGCTCTCTAGCTTCGTGATCGGTGCCCGGTCAAACGCCTGCACGACTTCAATCATGGTGTGCCTCCGGAATGGGGAACCGCGGGCGCGATCAGAATTCCTGCGCGGTGGGACGCAGGACGATCTCGTTGATATCGACTTCCATGGGCTGCTCGATGGCAAACGCGATCGCTTTCGCCACCGCGCTCGCGGGAATGGCTGCCTCGTAGAAGTGCAGGACGGCCGACCGCGACGTGCCGCTCGTGTTGAGCTTGAGGTCCGATTCCACGGCGCCAGGCTCGATCGAGGTGACCCGGATCTTGCTGCCAATTTCCTGGCGCAGGCCCTCGGAGATCGCCCGCACGGCGAACTTGGTGCCGGAATAGACTGTGCCGCCTGGAGCGAAGACCTTCACCCCCGCCACCGAGCTCAGGTTGATGATGTGGCCGCTTTCCTGGCGCAGGAACACCGGAAGCACGGCCGCGATGCCATACAGGGTGCCCTTCAGGTTCACGTCGATCATGGCATCCCACTCGTCAGTATTGACCTCGGCCATCGGGCGAATCGGCATCAACCCCGCGTTATTGATCAGAACGTCTAATCTGCCGAAATCGGCGATCGCGGCCTGGACGACCGCTGCCACCTGCTCTTTCCTGACCACGTCGAGCGCATACGCCCTGGCCCGGCCCCCGCTGCCGGCGATTTCGTTCACGACCGAGTCAAGCTTGTCCTTGCGCCTTGCCGCGACCGCCACCGCCGCGCCCCGGGACGCGAGGAACCTGGCGGTCTCGGCGCCCAGCCCGGTGCCGCCGCCGGTGATCAGGACGACCTTCCCTTGAATACCTTCGCTCATGGCGCATCTCCTTCGATGTCGGGTCGACATCGGGGTGATGTCGGATTGAAGAAAATCGGCAGCGACCGCCGCAACCGTATTCACCCGACTTGGTTGAAGCTAGCAGCCACGGAGCGAGAGCACAGGTTAATTGCCGCGAAGCCGGGCGAACGTGCACTGACGGGCTTTTTCGTTGCAGCCATTTCACCGGATTTTCCCAGTCCTAACATCCGGCGAAACGCGAACGCACTAGATTCAAGCGGTCGGTAACCTCGCCGCGAGCAGGCAACGGAGAACGTCCATGAGCAAAGGAAAAGTGTTGATTCTTGGTTCCAGTGCAACCCGGATCGAGACACAGGGGGGCGGCTGGGGCGCCACCGGCCAGTATCTCAACGAGACGGTGGTGCCTGCGATGGCCGTGATCGAAGCCGGCTACGAGGTTGTCCTCGCCACCCCGAACGGCGGAAAGCCCCATATCGACGAGGTCTCGGACGCGCCCGAGCACTTCGGCGGGGACAAGGCTGCTCATGCGCGCGCGAGGGACTTCTATGCGAACGATCCCGCGATGAAGGCACGAACACTGCGCTCGGTGATCGACGAAGGACTGGACAAGTACGCCGGTGTGTTCGTCCCTGGTGGACAGGCGCCCATCGTCGATCTGATGCAGGACCAGGAAGTCGGGGACATCCTCCGCCATTTCCATGACAAGGCGAAACCCACGGCGATGCTTTGCCATGGCCCGATCGCATCCGCCGCGGCGATGCCCTACGCGCGCGAGTTTCGTGCGGCGCTCGTGGCCGGCGATCCCGCCAAGGCGGCAGAATGGAGTAAGGGCTGGCAGTATGCGGGCTACAACATGACCGTATTCTCGGCCACCGAGGAGAAGGTTGTCGAAGAGCACATCCTGCATGCCAAGGTCTACTTCGACATGCCCTTCGCGCTGAACCTCGCGGGCGGCAAGGTGACCACGACCCCGGTCGACTTCGACCCGTACGTCGTCGAGGATCGCGAGCTGATCACCGGCCAGAACCCACGCTCGGATCATCCGATCGCCGCGAAGTTCGTCGCGGCGCTGGATCGCATGCATGCCTGACATGGAGACTGTGATGGATAGAGCAAGCACTGTCGGCCATGTGCCAGTCACGGTCTTCTATCGATCGGCAACGATCGATGGCGTGAAGGTTTTCTACCGGGAGGCCGGCCCGGAAGACGCACCGGCCGTCCTGCTGCTGCACGGCTTTCCGACGTCGTCGCACATGTTCCGGAACCTGATCCCGCTGCTTGCCGACCGGTATCGCGTCGTGGCGCCGGACTATCCGGGCTTCGGCCAGAGCGACGCGCCCGATCGCGCGGGTTTCGCCTACACGTTCGCGGGCTACGCGGACATCGTTGAAGCGCTCATGCGTCAGATCGGCGTCCGCAAGTACGCGATGTATGTCATGGATTATGGCGCGCCCGTCGGCTATCGACTTGCGCTCAGGCATCCCGACCGCGTCAGCGGATTCATCGTTCAGAACGGCAATGCCTACGAAGAGGGGCTGCGCGACTTCTGGATTCCGATCAAGGCATATTGGAACGAAGGCACGGCGCAGCGCCGGGAGGCGCTTGCGTTTCTCGTGACGCTCGAGATAACCAGATTCCAGTACACCGACGGCGTGCGCGATCTCTCGCGCATCAGTCCCGACAACTGGACTCACGATCAAGCGCTTCTCGGCCGGCCAGGCAACAAGGAGATCCAACTCGACCTGTTCTACGACTATCGCACCAACGTGCCGCTCTATCCCGATTTCCAGAGCTACTTTCGCCAGTATTCGCCGCCCATGCTGATCGCGTGGGGCAAGAACGACAAGATTTTCCCCGAGGACGGCGCACACCCCTACCGCCGGGATTTGCCGAATGCCGAAGTGCATATCCTCGACACCGGTCACTTCGCCCTGGAAGACAAGCTCGATGTGATGGCGCCGCTGATCAACGATTTTCTCGATCGCCACGTCGCGAAACACTGACTCCCGTCGGCGGAACGCGCAAGGCATCGAGGAAGGGAAACTTCGCCGATCGCACATCGGAGGTAGCCGACATGCAGGAACTGGACGGAAAGGTGTTCGTTGTCACGGGTGCCGCCACGGGCATCGGCTTTGCCCTCGCGAAGCAGTTGGGAGCGCACGGCACGCGCCTGGTGCTGGCCGGGAGACGACGCGATCGGCTGGAAGAGGCCGAGGAGAAGTTGCGCATTTCCGGCGTGGACGCGCGGAGCTTCGCTTGCGACGTCACGGATCGCGGCCAGGTCGATGCGCTAGCGGACTTCTCCTGGAAGGCGTTCGGGCACGTCGATGCGATCGTCAACAACGCCGGCATCGGCCCGGTGTTGTCGACGGTCATCGAGGCGCGGCGCGAAGATGTCCAGCACATCCTCGATGTCAATCTGTTCGGCGCGTGGAATGGCACTGCCGTGTTCGGCCAGCGCTTCATCGCGCAGCGTAGGCCGGCGGCGATCTACAACGTGGGGTCGGAAAACTGCTTTTTCAACGCGGTGCCCGGCGGCGCCGGCTATGTGGCCAGCAAGCACGCATTGCTCGCGATGACCATTGCCCTGCGCGAAGAAGTGCCAGAGCATATCGAGGTTGCGCTGATCTGCCCTGGGCTCGTGCAGTCGGAGCTGGGCGAGATTACGCGCGAGGGCATGGACACCGACCAGTTCGCCGCGTCGGCCATCGCGCAGATTCGCGCTGGCGAGTTCTTCGTCGTGACGCACGCCTATAACATTGTGCGGATCCAGGCGCGCAACGCCGAAGTCGACGCGGCCTACGCGCGCTATGCACCTCGCTATCCCGGGGACGATGCCTTCGATGTCCGGACACTCGGCGACAAGCTGAACTGGTGGGCCGGCGCCAGTTGAGCCGGGTAGGGGAAAATTGGGGCCAGACGACGGCCTGGCGCTCCGGGGCCGCCGCCTGATGGCATGACGTCGGCCACATGCGTTCAGCCATACGCCGTCGCCGCGGTCAGGTATTGATGAATCTGCGCGACCGCGGCGGCACCTTCGCCGATGGCGCCACCGACTCGCTTGACCGATCCCGAGCGCACGTCGCCCACGGCGAATACGCCCGGGACACTCGTCTCCAGGGGCGCGGGAGGCCAGCCGGCGTCGAATGCGCCCAGCGACGCTCCGGTAAGCACGAAGCCGGAGCGGTCCACGTTGACGCCGCAACCTTCCAGCCAGCGTGTTTCAGGCTCGGCACCGACGAACAGGAAGACATTGCGCAAGGGCTGCTCTTCCTCGACACCCGTGCTGCGGTCCTGCCAGGTCACCGCCGCGAGGCCACAGGAGGGCTTTCCGTGCAAGCGGACGATCTCCGTGTGCGGCCGCAATGCGATATTCGGCGCGGCGTCGATACGGTCTATCAGATAACGTGACATGCTCGCTGCGAGACCGGGTCCGCGCACCAGCAGATGGACCCTGGCCGCGTGCTGCGACAGGAAGACGGCAGCCTGGCCGGCCGAGTTGCCACCCCCCACCAGCACGATTTCCGAATCCGCGCACATCTTGGCTTCGAGCGCCGAGGCCCAGTACCAGATGCCGCGTCCCTCGAATTCCGATAGCTGCGGCACCGCCGGTCGGCGGTAGCGCGCCCCACTGGCGATGACGACCGCCCTGCTGCGTATCCGACGGCCATCGGTGAGCTGCAGCACGAGCTCGCGGTCGGGGCCGGTCCGCGAGCAGTCGAGCAAATGCACCTCCGCCGGGATCAGGATCTCCGCGCCGAACTTCTCCGCCTGCACGCACGCCCGGCCAGTCAGTGCCGCGCCGGAGATGCCGGTCGGGAATCCCAGGTAGTTTTCAATGCGGGCACTGGCACCGGCCTGCCCGCCATAGGCGCGACGATCGATCACGACGACGCGCAAGCCTTCCGATGCGGCGTACACGGCCGTGGCCAGCCCGGCTGGGCCGGCGCCTACCACGGCGATGTCGAAAAGGTCGCCGCGTTCCAGCGTGTCGATCATGCCGATGCAGCGCGCCAGCGCGGTTTCGGTCGGATTGACGAGCACCGAGCCGTCGGGACAGACCGCCACGGGTTCGCCATGGGGCACGCCGTACTGCTCGACCAGCGCGGCGGCGCTGTCGTCCTGTCGCGCATCGACAACCCGGTAGGGCTCGCCGTTGCTTTGCAGGAAACTCTGCAGTCGCAGCAGGTCGGCTGAGCCCGGGTAGCCGATCAGCACCGGCCCGCTCGCGCCCCATTCGATCAGCGACACGCGCCGCAGGATCAATGCGCGAATCAGGCCTTCGCCGAGATCGGCCTCGGCGACGATGAGCGACCGCAGTTGCCTCGGCGCCACCAGCAGCGCATTCACGCTGCCGATCGCCACGGCGTCCACCAGGGAGTGCCTGCCCGACATCGCGCCGAGCTCGGCCACAAAGTCGCCGCGCCCGAACTGCACGATCGGCGTCGTATTGCCCATGCCGTCGCGCTGTATGACGGCCACCACCCCCTTCAGGATCAGGAACATGCCCGGAGAGGCCGTACCGGTGCTGGTCAGCAGTACGCCCGAGGCATACGTCTGCACCGTGCCGAAGCGCATCATGCGCGCGACTTCGGCATCACTGATCTTCGGATACATCTGGTGGCGGCGAGTGAGCAAGGTGCTTGGGGCATCTTCGATCATCGGGATTCCAGTGGCGATTGAGACGGGGCGGGGCCAACCGGCCCGACGGACCGGTGGCACCTTCTTGCGGCATCACCAAAGAGTAGAACGGACGGGCAGAAATGCAAACGCGGCGTCGCGAAGCACCGCGCGCCGCCGCCCCGGCGGGCCGCCCCGAGGGCACGCAGACTTGCCTCCCGGACGCCGGCGTGGCGCGCGGGCAAGGATGGAGCACCATGCCATGCAAAGACGGGAAAAGGCACTCTGCCCCCTGTCCGTTCGACCAGCCGTCAGCGTCGCCATGTCGATCGCCAACCGGTACTTCACCTCGGATCCGACCATGCCTCCGAAGGCACCCATATGTCAGAAAAGTCTATGTCGGACGTGCCAGCCGGTTGTTAATCCAAGTGAAGAATCGTGAGTGCGCGAGACCCGACCGGGCCTCGCGCCATTGCCGTCGTTCAGATGAGCGATACCCCCGCTTCCGCCATGAACCCCTTCCAGCGAGCGAGTTCGTCGGTGAGGAATGTGGAAAAAGCAGCGCGCGACAGGGGCGGATACTTCAGGAACCCCATGTCGACGATCGACTTCTGTATCTGGTCCTTTTCAAGGGAATGGGCTACCTCCCTGTTGAGGAATTCCACGATCTCGTCGGGCGTTCCCTTCCGGGCGAACAGTCCGTGCCACGACACCAGGTTGAACTTGTCCTTGATAAAGCTCGAGACAGTCGGCAGGCGGGGATTGAACGGCAACGGTTGATCGCTCGTCACCGCAAGCGGCACGAACCTTCCCGACTGGATCATCGGCGCCGCAACCGACCACGCCTCCATCATGAAGGTCAGCCGGTTCACGACAAGATCGGTCGAGATCCGGTTGTCCTTGTATGGCACGTGCAGGATCGACGGCAGCCCGATCTTCTTCAGGAAGATCGATGCCGACACATGCGAGGAGGTGCCGATCCCGTACGTTCCATAGGACGCGGTCTGCTGGTTCCGCTTCAGGTATTCGACGAGTTCCTGGATGCTCTTCACGCCTAGCTCCCGCCCGACGATCAGCACCAGCGGAAGCTGGACGGTACGGGCAACGGGCGTGAAGTCCCGGAGGGGGTCGTAAGGCAGATCCTTGTACAGCAGGATGTTGGTCAGGAACGACGCAGTGCTGTACAGCAGCGTGTTTCCGTCCGCCCTGGCCCGGAGCACCGAGGCGGTGCCGATGCTGCCACTGGCCCCTGGCCGGTTCTCGGGGATGAACTTGCCGCCATGGCGGGCGCCGACGTCCGCCATGATCAGACGCCCCATATAGTCGGTACTGCCGCCGGCCGTGAATGGAATGACGACATTCACCGGGTCGACGGGATACTGGAACGGCTTCCCTGCCCGGGCCAGACCCGGCAGGAGCGCGGCTCCGCCTAGCACGGCCAGGCCGCTGATGAAATCACGACGCTGCTTGATCACCGTATTCTCCTAGGCGGCAAGGGTTGGCAAATCGGCATGGTGTGCTGACAGCTCGTTGTAGGCGGCATACACGGCCGCCGGGCCCGCATCGCCAACATTCTCACCGATCGCGGCGAAGATCGAGTTCTTCACGAAATGCCGCCACGTCACCGGCAGTTGCGACAGGATCTTCGTCAAGGCATCGTAGCGGCTGCGCGACCACACCGCTTCGAACGCATCGCGCTGCTCGCCGTAGCTGAAATGCGATCCATCCTTCCACGCGGGCCGCGATGCGCGCAGCTCGCGCGTGGCGCGGTCGTCGACGGTCAGGTCGTCGGTCAGCACGACCCCGTAATCCGAACGCGCAGCCTCCCGGCTGACGAAGCCGGCGGCAACGTCGCGTGCGACGACCTCTGCACTCCGCTCGAACGGATCGCCGTAGCCGCCGCCGCCCGGGCCGATGATGCGAAGGACATCGCCGGGGTTGCAGCTCACCACGTCGGAGTTCCCGAGATCGACTTCATTGTCCTTGCCCGGATTGCGAAGGAACTGCGAGTTGCCGCCGGCGTTCCCGCCCAGTACGCCCCACGTGCTGAAGCGCGTGCGATTCCGGTTGCGTGCCGTCACCACCGAGTTCGGCGAAAAAACCTGGAACTCCATCACCATGCCCAGGCCGCCCCGATACTTCCCTGCCCCGCCCGAGTCGCGCACGAGCCCGTACTTCATGACCTTGATCGGCACCTCGGTCTCGATCATTTCCACCGGCGTGTTCTTGAGGAACGAGCGATTCCCGCCGCTTCCCTCCGCGCCGTCGGCGCAGGCGGAGCCCCCGCCACCGCCGCTGATCGGGCCGATAGACGCCATGATCAGGCGGCCCCGGCGATCGTTGGTCTTGACGTTCATCAGGGAGGCGCTGCCCGCCGGTGCCGCCGCCAGGCGTTCGGGCAGCGCCTGCTGGAACGCGCCCAACACGGCCAGTTGCGAGACGGCGACCGTCAGGCTTCGCATGCCGCAGGCCGCCGGCGCCTCGGCGTTCATGACCGTGCCCTTGGGCAGGATCGCCCGCGCCACGCGCGAGGTGCCGGCGTTCAGCACGAGGTGCGGGTTCAGCGTGGCCAGCACGTAGATCATGGCGGGCGTGACGAGCGCATGACGCTCGTGGCCACCGGTGGCCATGTTCAGCGACGACGACAGTTGCGGGTCGCTGCCGTTGAAATCCATCGTCAGCGTGTCGTCGCTGACTGTCAACGTGCATGCGATGCGGCACGGGTAGCCGTTGACCGAGTCCTCGTCGGCATAGTCCGCGAAGAAGTATTCGCCATCGGGGATGCCGCGCACGACTTCGCGCGCCTGGCGCTCCGCGTAGTCGAGCAGCTCGTGCTGGGCTGCCTTGAACACGTCGACGCCAAAGCGCCGAATGATTTCATGGACACGGCGCTCGCCTGAGTTCATCGCCGCGATGTGGGCCTTGAAGTCGCCCCAGTTTTGGTCCGGCGTCCTGACGTTCAGCATCATGATGTTCATCACATCGTCGTTGAACTTGCCGCCTTGCACGACCTTGACAGGGGGAATACGAATGCCTTCCTGGTGCACTTCGTTGAGCGAGCGTGACAGCGATGCCGGCACGGCGCCGCCGACGTCTGTGTTATGCACGTGCCCAGCAACGAAGCAGACCAGCTCGCCGGCATGGAAGACCGGCTTCCACATGTGGATGTCGGGCGTGTGGGTCGCGACGTTGCCGCTATACGGATCGTTCGTGATACAGATATCGCCCTCGCGATAATCCTGAACCATGGGCAGCACGCCAGAATAGTCGATGCCGGTGTACCAGGTGGCACCCAGCCCCTTGGGCGAGGCGAAGGTCAGCCCTTCCGGCGTCACCAGCTGCGTGGTGAAGTCTTCCGTTTCCTTGACGAACGAGGAATGCGCGGTACGCATCACGGTGTAGGCCATGACCTCGGTTGCCGCCGCGCAATAGTCGGCAAGAATCTGCAGCGTTGCTCGGTTGAGTTTCATCGTGTAATCCTATTGCGCCGAAATGCGCAGATTTCCAAAAACGTCCACGCGGACGACCATATGTTGGGGAACGAAGGTGGTCGAATCGTCCTGCGTCACGATTGCCGGGCCCGGGAACTCTTGCATCGCCAGCAGGTTGGCCCGGCGGTACACGGGGGTCTTGTGCCAGGCCGCATCGGACCAGACATCGACTTCCGCTGCCGGCGTCGGGCGGCCGGTACCAGCCTGGATCTTCGGCATGGCCGGCTGAGGCGTCTTGCCGCTCACCACCAGGCGCAGGCTCACGATCTGGATCGCGGCATCTTTGTCGGAATGGCCGTAGAGCCGTTCATGCGCGTCATGGAACGCTTGGCGAATCGCCGACAGATCGCCGGCCTCGATGGCCCTCTCTTCGATGACCGCCTCGATCTCGTACGACTGGCCGCGGTAGCGCATGTCGGCCGAGTAGACCAACTGCTTGTCGCCGACGTATCCCTGCTCCTCGCGCAGCCAGTGGAACGCGGTCGTCCGCAGGCGACGGAATTCGTCCTGCAGGAGCGCGACGGTCTCGGCCTCAAGATCCTCATAGACCGTCTTGATGAAGTCGTTCTTGAGGTCGGCGATCAGGCCGCCCATCGCGCTCAGTACCCCGGGTACCAGCGGCACGATGATTTCCGTCATCTCGAGTTCGCGCGCCAGCAGGCAACCCATCATCGGACCCGCGCCGCCGAACGGCAGCATGGCCATCGAACGCGGGTCCACACCGAAGCGCGTGACCAGTCCGCTGACCTTCGCGAACATGCCGGAGGTGGCGATGTTGATGATGGCTTCCGCGGTCTCCTCCACGGTTTGCCCCAATGTGCTGGCGAGCGTACCGACCGCCGTCCTGGCGCGCTCCACGTCCACCTTCACGGCATTGAAGCCGAGCTCGCCATGACCCACGATGCCGCACACCGCGAAAGCGTCGGTGATCGTCGGTCGCTCGCCGCCGCGTCCGAAGCAGGCGGGACCGGGGCTCGATCCGGCACTGTCCGGGCCCACCTTCAGGACGCCGAGCGAGTCCACCCAGGCGATCGAGCCGCCACCATCGCCGATGGACGTGACCGACACCGACGGAATGAAGATCTGGTGCTCGCCAATGTACTCGCCGATGCCGTACTGTGGGGAGCCATTGACGATCAGGGCCACGTCAGCGCTGGTGCCACCGATGTCCAGGCTCATGCATTCGGGAACTTCGCACTCCTTGGCGACGAACGCCGCGCCGATCACGCCGGACGCCGTTCCCGACAGGATCATCTGCACGCATTCCTGCTTGGCCTGCTCCGCGGTCATCACGCCGCCGTTGGATTTGGTGACGCGCGGATCGGGACTGACGCCCGCCGTCTTCAATGCGGCCTGGAACGACGTCAGGTAGTGCTCGACACGCGGCTGGACGTAGCCGTTGATGATCGACGTGGTGGTGCGTTCGAATTCGCGCACGATGGGCCAGATCTTGGCCGAGCTGAACACGGGCAGTTCCGGCGCGAGCGTCCTGATCAGTTCGCAGGCCATCCGCTCATGGTCCGCATTGCGGTACGAATGCAGGAAGGACACCACGATGCCTTCTGCGCCGGCCTTCTTCGCCAGGTCAAGCGCGGCGGCCACGCTGTCGAGATCAAGCGGTTCGTCCACGGAGCCGTCGCGGAACAGCCGCTCCCGAATGCCGAACACCATTTCCCGCGGCACCAGCGGCGCCGGCCGTTTCGACAGAAGATTGAACATGCTGGGCAGCTTCAACCGGCCGAGTTCGAGCACGTCGCAAAAGCCTTCCGTGGTAAACAGCGCGAGCTTGAGCCCCTTGCGCTGGATGACCGCGTTGACGCCGACCGTAGTGCCATGCGTGAAATAGGTAACCTCTTCCGGCCTGATGCCATAGCGCTCGGTCAGCGTCTTGATGCCGGTGATCACCTCGGCGCCAGGCTCGTCGGGTCGGGAGAATACCTTCAGCGCCTGCACCTGAAGCGTCTCCTCGTTCAGCACCGCGAAATCGGTGAACGAACCACCGATGTCAACTCCAATTCTGTAGCCCATGTGATTATCCAATCCAGGTTGATTTCAAACCGAGAGACCGATCCGGTCCCGCGACTCAAACCGCCATCCATAGGACGGCGGCCGTTTTTTCCAGCCCTTGTCCTGACCCGGTTCTTGCGCGATATGCGGCGCCCGGCACGGTTTCAGGAGTGCCTGACGCCCAATCGCCACCGGGTCCGCGCGCTTTGCGCACGATCCTGTCTCCCTGCCCCGCTTCTACGATCGCTCTGTCGCCGCCCGTAATCTGCCCGCCCTAACGCGTGCGCGCCGCTGAACCCGGCGCGAGCATTGAGCACCAGTGTTTCCACGCCGATAATGCGCAGCTGACGCCCGCGCATAGCCGGCGCCGGCGATCAGCACATCGGTATGCTCCGGTAATCCGGAGTCGGAACGGGATCGGTATTCGGGTTATAGCGGCGCCACCAGTACGGATTGGTGGAGAAACCGCCGGCGAGAATGCTGTTCGGCATGGTCAAGATCCTGTTGTTGCCGAACTTTAATTTGCGGATTGATGACCAACAACTGATCGATTTTCAGACGGGCATTCCGGAAATTCACACCCTTCTTTCTGCCCGCGAAGATGGCGAACCGACGCGCACGATGACTCACACGGCGCGCCATGTCAGTGGCTTTCTTAGGACATCAAGTAGCAGCGGGGACGTGCCGGAGGTGACACACGCACGGTGGTGCGCGGTGCGTCATGTGCCAAGCCGGGAGATGCGGTGCGATCCGTCGGGGCGGCGGACCGCACGGTCCGGTCTAAACCGCGGCTAGGCCTTGGGCAGGCCAACCGTCTCCAGCAGCCAGTTGCGGAACGCGGAGATGCCCGGGGCTTGGACGCGATCCGAGGAGTACAGCAGATGATAGCTGTGCGGCGGCTTGAAGTATGAGGTGGACAGCTTGACCAGTTGCCCCTGGTCGATCGCATCGCCGGTCAGGTAGTCGGGGAGCAAGGCGCAGCCCAGCCCGCTGATGGCAGCCTGCAGGCCCAGCGAAAGAATGGAATAACGCGGTCCGGTCGACGCGCTGGTCGTCTCGCAGCCCTGCGACTTGAGGAAATCGCGCCAGGCGTCGGGAAAGACGGACTGGTGAAGCAGCGGAAGGTCGGCTATATCGGCGAGCGCCGCCACGTTCCGGCTGGCGATCAGCGAAGGCGCGCAGACGGGGTAGGCCTCGATGCCCATGATCAGGTCGCTGGCATATTTGTCCGGCGGCTCGGCGTTCGTGATGATCGCCACGTCGAAGCCCTCGGTGTTCAGGTCGGGCGTGCCGGTTCTCGTCGTGATGTCAACGGTGATGTCCGGATGGCGCTTCGTGAAATCGGACAGGCGAGGCAGCAGCCAAAACGTCGCGAACGACGGCACGACCGAAAGGTTCAGGTCTCCGCCGCCACCGCGCGTCGACATCAGGTCCACCGTGGCGTCGTCGAGGTCCTCGATGATCCGGGTAATGCGCCGCAGGTATTCCTTGCCCGCGACGGTCGGTACGATGCCGCTGCTTGTCCGTTCGACAAGCTGAATGCCGACAAACGATTCAAGCTCGGACAACTGCTTGCTCACCGCGCTTTGCGTCAGCGACATCTCGCGGGCCGCAAGCGTGATGCTGCCCAGGCGAACCGCGGTGGAAAACGCCAGCAGGTTGGATATCGCTGGGAGGTTACGGCGACCAATGCGTTTCATCAGGTAATTCGTTGAGGATCCGATGCGGGCCCGCACGATCCGTCATGCCAATCCACGGCTCCCGTCGGTGAACGGCTCGACGGTGGATTATGTCGCACTCCGGGCTTCCTTTCGCCGGGAAGACCGTAACGGATGGTCCGCGCGGGCGGTCGGAACGGGACGCGGCAATCGTAGCATCGATGCGCGCAACGCCTCAACAGTCATGGCCGGCACCGGAGCTGGGCACCGAACTGGGGCACGCGCTCGTGCGCATGCCCCTTGTCACCGCACCGCGGGTGCGGTGCGTGCCCGGCGCGCGAGCCACCATCCATACGAATCGGGCCACGCGTCATACCGGCGGTCGTGCCCGAGCTCCAGCGCGGCATGAAGCGGCCAGTGCGGATTGAACAGTGCCTCCCGGCCGATGGCGACAAAGTCGGCGCTCTCCTCCTCGACCACCGCATTGGCGAATGCGGCTTGGCGGATCAGCCCGACGGCCATCGTCCTGATGCCCGTTTCCGCGCGCACACGTGCCGCAAATGGCACCTGGAAGCCCTCGCCTTGCGTAGCCGTCGCCAGCGTGCCGCGCGGCCCCAGGCCCCGCGATGAACAGTCGATGACGTCGATGCCACGAGCGCCCAGCTCGCGCGCGAGGATGATCGTGTCTTCCAGCGTCCACCCACCCTCGAGATCGTCGATACACGACAGGCGGTAGAAGATCGGCAGATTCGCGGGCCATTCTGCTCGGACCGCCTCCGCGACCTCCAGCGCGAAACGCATCCGGCCGCCGAGGTCGACACCATACTCGTCCTCTCGATGGTTCGATATGGGAGACAGGAAACTGTGGATCAGGTAGCCGTGCGCGCCGTGGATGTTCAATACCTGGAACCCCGCTCGCGCGGCACGGCGAGCGGCGACGCCGAATGCGTCGAGCGCGCGGCGGATCTCGTCGATGGACATGGCCTTCGGCGTCTGCCAGCCCGGATTGGCAGGAATGGCCGAGGGCCCGACGACTTGCCAGGGTTCTTCGCCGCGAGCGGCATCGGCTGCGCCCAATGACTGGTAGCCATCCCAGGGCTTCTGGACGCTGGCCTTGCGCCCCGCATGGATCAGTTGCGCGCCGGGCACCGCGCCCTGGCGTGCGATTTCCTCCGCGATCGGCCTCAGCGCCTCGGCCTGCGCATCGTTCCACAGGCCCAGGTCGCTATGCGTCGCGCGCCCGCTTTCCTCGGTGGCCAGCGCCTCCGTGAACACCAGGCCGGCGCCACCTACCGCGAGCTTCGTCAGATGGCTGAGGTGCCAGTTGTTTGGCATGCCGTCGCGTTCCGCGCGGTATTGCTGCATCGGCGAGATGACGATGCGGTTGCGGATGCGAAGATCCCTGATCTCTATCGTATTGAACAGTGCCGGCGTCGGTGCGTTAGCAGAATTCGAGTTGTCCATTCCTTATACCCAAGTGTGAGAACGAGCTGTTGAGAATCGAGTTGCTTTAGTCGCGATGGCGCCGGGGCGCCATCCTGTTTACGCGAGCCGGTCGAGCAGCCGGTACCATGCCACGGCCGCCGAGAAATACAGGCGCTGCAGCCCGTGGAGCGGGATCGGGCGGATCGGCGTGATCGGAAACACGAATGGCGCATCGCCATGGCCGGACAGCCGTTCGGCCAGCGCCTTGCCCAGAGTGGTTGCCATGGCGACGCCGCGGCCGTTGTAGCCCAGCGCGATAGTCAGCCCCGGCGCGGGCTCGTGCACGTGTGGAAGCGAATCACGCGTCACGGCAACACGGCCTGCCCAGCGATACGAGAAGCCGATGCCGTTCAATTGGGGGAAGAGATGCGCCACCGAGCGCTCCAGGTGCGCCCAGGCCTGCGGCGAGGTGGGCTCGGCGAACGACCCGCGTCCACCCAGCAGCAGGCGGCCGGCCGCGTCCTTGCGGAAGTACAGCAGCAGCCGGCGCGAGTCCGAGCCGACTTCGCCACCGGGCAGCAGCGTGCCCGCGAGCGACGGCGGCAGCGGATCGGTGGCGACGATAAAGCTATTGGCCGCGATCACCGTGCGCCGCAAGCCTGGCCACAGGTCGCCTGTGTAGCCGTTGGTGGCGATGAGCACGCGCGCGGCCCGCACGGTGGCGCCCGGCGCGGTGGTCAGCATCCAGTGCCCACTCCGCCGCGCGAGCGACGTCACCGCGGTGTCGCCATGGATCTCCGCTCCGTGCAACTGCGCCGCTCGCACCAGCCCGCGTACATAGCTTAGCGGATGCAGGCTGCCCGCGCGACGGTCGACCCAGCCACCGATGTAGGCGTCGGTGCCGATGCGCCTGGCCACGGTGGCCCGGTCGAGCATTTCGACCGGTGCGCCGCGCGCCTGCCATTGACGCACGCGTTGTTGCTGCGCCGCCAGCATTCCCGCCGAATGGGCCGGCTGGATCCAGCCGTCGCGGCGCGCATCGCAGGCAATGCCATGACGCGCGATCACCTCGAACACGGTATCGGCGGCGCCGCCGGCCAGGGCGATCATGGCCTCCGCGCGCGCCGGGCCGAATGTCGCGGCAAACGCGTCCGGATCGTATTTAAGCCCCGGTATCACTTGGCCGCCATTGCGGCCCGAAGCACCCCAGCCCGGCTCGGCGGCCTCGAGCACACGCACGCGCACACCCCGTTCGGCCAAGTGCAGCGCCGTGACAAGCCCGGTGAACCCGGCGCCGACGATGGCAACATCGGCGTCGCACGATTCGGCCAGCATCGGTGTGGCGGCCGCGGGCGCGGCGGTGGCGGCCCATAGCGACGGCGGTAGCGCCGTGGACACAGTGGCACACTTGGCCGCGCCCTCTCCGTGGCTTCGCATGGCGGCTGTCATGCCCCACCTCCACGCGGCGTTTGCGCCGCCGCCTTTCCGATCGGCCTGGGCAGTCCTGTCGAGTGCATCCGCCCGCCGAGCGACATCAGCGCACCGGCCAGTCCGTTGCGCAGGAACAATACCGTCAGCACGAATATCACGCCGCTCACCACGGTGACCGACTCGCCCAGCGTGCGGAACCAGTGGACACCTGTGAGCGTGGCCATCCCGTCACCGATCTCGCCGAGGCGGTTTTCCAGCGACACCAGCACCAACGCGCCTAGCACCGGGCCCCAGCGCGTGCCCAGGCCGCCCAGCAGCGTCATCAGGATCACAGTGCCCGACATCGACCAGTGCACGTCGGTCAGCGTCTCGAAGCCGAGCACCAGCGTCTTGAGCGCGCCAGCGAGGCCGGACAGGGACGCCGACAGCGTGAAAGCGATCAGCTTGAAGCGGTCGACGTCATAGCCGAGCGAGATCGCGCGCGGCTCGTTCTCCTTGATCGCAGCCAGGACGGCGCCGAACGGCGAACTGACGATGCGGCCGACCAGCAGGAACGCCGCCGCCACGATGGTCAGCACCACGTAATACAGCGTGAGGTCGCTGTCGAGCGGCAGCAACCCGAGCAGCCTGCCGCGCGGCACAGCCTGCAGGCCATCCTCGCCGCGCGTGAACGGCGCCTGCAGGAAGACGAAGTAAAGCATCTGCGCCAGCGCGAGCGTGACCATGGCGAAGTAGATTCCTTGGCGCCGGATAGCCAGCGCGCCCATACCGGCCCCGAGCAGCGCGCCCGTGGCAGCGCCGAGCAGCAAGGCGGCCTCGGGCGTTACGCCCCACGCCGTCATCGCGTGCCCGGCCACGTAGCCAGCGCCACCGAACAACGCCGCATGGCCAAACGACAGCAGGCCGACATAGCCGATCAGCAGGTTGAACGCGCAGGCGAACAGCGCAAAACACAGCACTTTGAGTACGAATAGCGGGTAGACGCCGACCCACGGAGCCACAAGCAAGCCGGTTAGTACAACAAGGGGCATCACAGCGGAGGGAACAGCGTTTCTGGCGATGAGAGTCATGTCGAATTCCTACTTCTCTTTACCGAACAGCCCTGCCGGCCGGACCAGCAGCGCGATGGCCATGATCACGAAGACCACGGTTGACGACGCTTCGGGGTAGATCAGTTTGGTCAGCCCCTCGATCACGCCGAGTGCGAGGCCTGTGACGATGGCGCCGAAGATGGAGCCCATGCCGCCGATCACCACCACGGCGAACACGACGACGATCAGGTTCTGCCCCATAAGTGGCGAGATCTGGATGACCGGCGCGGCCAGTACGCCGGCGAACGCGGCCAATGCCACGCCGAAGCCGTAGGTAAGCGTCACCATCAATGGCACGTTGACGCCGAAGGCCTCCACCATGCGCGGGTTCTCCGTGCCTGCGCGCAGATAGGCGCCCAGCCGCGTCCGCTCGAGCAGGTACCAGGTGGCGAGGCACACCGCGAGCGAGGTAACCACCACCCAGGCGCGGTAGTTGGGCAGCATCATGAATCCCACGCTCGTAGCGCCGGACAGCGCTTCCGGCGTCGCATACGGCAGGCCGGAGACACCGTAGACCGAGCGGAAGATGCCCTCGATCACCATGGTGATGCCGAGCGTGAGCAGCAGGCCGTAGAGGTGATCGAGCCGGTAGATCCGGCGTAGCAGGGTCTTTTCGATCACGATGCCCAGCGCTGCCACCACCAGCGGCGAGAGCAGCAGCATCGGCCAGTAGCCGAGCCCGACATACTCCATGCCCATCCACGCCAGCACGGCGCCGAGCATGAAAAGCGCGCCGTGGGCGAAGTTGATCACGTTGAGCAGGCCGAAGATCACGGCCAGCCCCAGGCTCAGCATGGCGTAGAACGATCCGTTGACGAGGCCGAGCAACAACTGCGACAGCAGCGCGGGTAAGGGGATACCTAGGTTGAAGCCGATAGTCATGCGTATTTTCCTGGTTGCAACCCGTTCAGACGCCAAGCAGGTCGTTGAGCACCGGCATCTTGGCCTGTAGCTCGCCGGCGCCGAACCGTTCGACGATGGTGCCGTGCTCCATCACGTAGAAACGGTCGGCCAACGGCGCGGCGAAGCGGAAGTTCTGCTCCACCATCACCACCGTGTATCCCTTTTCCTTGAGCATCAGGATCATGCGTCCCAGCGCCTGCACGATCACCGGTGCCAGCCCTTCCGAAATCTCGTCGAGCAGCAGCAGGTTCGCGCCGGTGCGCAGGATGCGCCCCACCGCCAGCATCTGCTGCTCGCCGCCCGACAGCCGCGTACCCTGGCTCCGGCGGCGCTCCGACAGGTTCGGAAACATCTCGTAGATCTCTTCCGCGCTCATGGCTTTGGACGCGTCCGCGCCCTTCAGCACCGGCGGCAACAACAGGTTCTCCTCGCACGACAGGCTGGAAAAAATGCCGCGTTCCTCGGGGCAATAGCCAATCCCGAAATGCGCGATCTTGTAGGTCGGCAGTCCGATCGTTTCCTTCCCGTTGACCTTGATCGACCCCTTGCGCGCGCCGGTCAGGCCCATGATCGCGCGCAGCGTGGTAGTGCGGCCCGCGCCGTTGCGCCCCAGCAGGGTGACCACCTCGCCGTGGTTCACGGTTAGGTCCACGCCATGCAGCACGTGCGATTCGCCGTACCAGGCGTGCAGCCTGCTGATCTCCAGTGCCGGCGTGCCGGGTGTGTTTTGCTGCATCATCTCTCGTGTCTCCGGATTCAGTGCGCGCCCTGCATCTCGGCGTCGACCGTGCCCATGTAGGCCTCCATCACGCACGGGTCCTTCGACACCTCGGCATAGGCGCCTTCGGCAAGGATCGCGCCGCGCTGCAGCACCGTGATGCGGTCGGCGATCGACGACACCACGTTCATGTTGTGCTCGACCATCAGGATGGTGCGGCCGGCCGCCACCCTCTTGATCAGCTGCGTGACCAGGTCCACGTCTTCGTGGCCCATGCCCTGCGTGGGTTCGTCGAGCAGCATCAACTCAGGCTCCATCGCCAGCGTGGTGGCGATCTCCAGCGCGCGCTTGCGGCCATAGGGCAGGTTCACGGCCACCATATCGGCGAATCCGGTCAGCCCTACCTGTTCGAGCAATTCCATCGCGCGATCGTTGAGCACGTGCAGCGAACGCTCGCTGCGCCAGAACTGGAACGCGGTGCCGAGTTGGCGCTGCAAGCCGATGCGCACGTTCTCCATCACGGTTAGGTGCGGAAACACGGCGGATATCTGGAACGAACGGATCACGCCACGCCGCGCGATCTGCGCCGGACGCTCGCGCGTGATGTCGATGCCGTTGAAGTGGATGGTGCCATTGGTCGGCTCCAGGAATTTCGTCAGCAGGTTGAAGCAGGTGGTCTTGCCCGCGCCGTTGGGGCCAATCAGCGCATGGATGGAACCACGGCGAACCTGCAGATTGACGCCGCTGACGGCGGTGAAACCCTTGAAGGATTTCGTCAGCGCTCGAGTCCGGAGGATGAATCTGTCGTCGTTACCGCGCATGCCTTGCTCCGGGAGGATGGTTTTTTCAGAACGAACGGGGACCCGCCGAGCCGCGGCATTACCCGCATGGCTCGGCGATGCATCCACCGACTTGACTGGAAACGGCTCAGCGCATCAGCGCGCGGCCGTCTTGAACACCCGGCACTGGCTTTCGCTTATCGGCAGAAAGACCTGGTCGCCCGGCAGCGTCTTCTCCAGCGTGTAGAGATCCCATGGGCCCTTCGACTCCTGCGGCGTCTTCACGTGGAAGTAGTAGTAGTCGTGCACCATGCGGCCGTCGGGGCGCAGCTTCGGATTGCGCACCACATCGTCCTGGATGGGCAGCTCGTGCATCTTTTTGATGACCGTGCGCGCGTCGTCCGAATGGCTGGCCGATACTGCCTTCAGGTAGTGATATACCGACGAGTAGACGCCGGCGTGCGTGAGAGACGGCGGCCCCTTCTTGTAGATGTCCATGAAGCGCTTGCTGAAGCGGCGCGTGCCGTCATCGATATCCCAGTAGAAGCTCTCGGGGAAACGCAGCCCCTTGGCCTGCGCCAGGCCGATGCCCTTGATCTCGTATATCGTGGGGAAGAACGCTGCCTGGATCTGCTTGGCGCCCAGCTGGAATTCCTGCGCCGTCTTGATGGCGTTGGCCGAGTCGGCACCCGAATTGGCGAAGGCCACCACGTCGGCGTTGGACTGCTGCGCGGCGATGATCTGCGAGGACATGTCGCTGCTGTTGAGCGGATGCTTCGATTCCCCCACCGTGCGGGCGCCGATGGCATCGAGTTGCTTGCGCGCCTCGGCAACGGCCGCATTGCCGTAGGCGTAGTCCACGGTAACGAAATACCAGCTCTGCTTCGGTTTCGCCAGGCCCTTGATGGCGGCCGCGGTCTGGGAATATGTGTCCCACATCCACTGCACCGCGTACTCGGGCTGGCAGTCCTCGTTGCTGATCCGGAGCGGACCGCCCGCGAACAGCGCGGCCTTGCCCTTCTGCACGGCCAGGTTCTGCATGGCCAGCGCAACCGCCGAGTTGACCATGTCGGCGAACGCGTCCACGTGGTTGACGTCGGCCCACTCGCGCGCCTTGGCCAGCGCGATGTCGGTCTTGTTCTGGTGGTCCGCCGTGAGCAACTCGATCTTCATGCCCTTGCACTCCCTGGCCTGGCAATCGTCGATGGCCATCTGCGCGGCCACCACCGAGCCTTGCCCGGAGAACTGCGAGAACGCGCCGCTCATATCCGTGAGCAGGCCGATCTTGACCACGCCATCGGAGATCTGGGCGTGGGCGCCCCCCGCCACGCAGCACGCCGCAAGCGCCACCAGCGAAAGCCTCGCCACATTACGCACAACGCCACCAGCCATCCCATCCAGTCGAATCTTCATGATTGTTTCCCTTGTGAGAACCCGGTTCGCCATCAGTCCGCGGCGCTGACCATGCCATCGTCGATATCGGCACGCAACAGTGCCGAATCGCGCTCGGCGGCCGCCCCGTAGCCGCCGCCGCCGCCCATGTACACCTTGATCCGATCCCCCCGGTTCAGCGTGACCATCGACTTGGAAGGCAGGCGTTCAGTCACGCCGTTGCGGGTCAACTCGCAGTAGCCGAGCTTGCCGGGTTCACCGCCGAACAGTCCTTGCGGTGCGTAGCGATGGCGGTCAGCGTAGATCGCGAATTCCACGTTGTCCTTCAGTGCCGTGTACTCGCGGCTGAAGCCGGAGCCGCCGCGGTAGCGGCCTTTGCCGAACGAATCGGCTTCCAGTGCGTAGCTCTCCAGGCGGAAGAAGTCGTACTCCATGTCGAGCGCTTCCACCGGCGTGTTGGCGCAGTTCGACAATGGCGAGTCCACCGCATCGCAGCCGTCGTTGCGGTCCGACGCCCCGTAGCCGCCACCGAAGATCTCCAGATAGACGCTATAGCCTTCGTCGCGCTGCAGCGAGAAGCAGGCCGCCGTCAGCGTATCGAAACCGGTGGCGATGACCTTACCCGGCACCACCGGCGCCAGCGCGCGCATGATGGCGTTGTAGATACGATAGTTGGCTTCAAGCCGCGCGCGCACGGGCGATGGCGGTGCCGGATTGAGGATGGAGCCGTACGGCGCCGTGATGCGCACGGCGCGCAAGATGCCGTCGTTGAACGGAATGTCCGGCGAGGTCAGCACCGACTTGACGCAGGTCACCGCGGCCGAGACCGTGCACGAGAACGGCGAGTTCAGGTTGCGTCGCACTTGCGGGCTGCTTCCCTCGAAGTCGATGTCGATGCCCTCGCCGAGCACGGTCACCTTCACCTTGATCGTCAGGGGCTCGTCAGTAATGCCGTCGTCATCGATCACATCTTCGCCGCGGTAGACGCCGTCCGGCAGCAAGGCAATGGCCGCGCGGAAGCGGCGCTCAGAGTAATCGACCATTTCCGCCATCACGTCGGTGACCGTGGGCTCGCCGTACTTGTCGCACAGCTGCACCAGGCGTGCCGCGGCAATGGCGTTGGCGGCGAACATTGCGTTCATGTCGCCAATGGTCAGGTCGGGCACGCGGATGTTGGCGCGTACCAGTTGTTCAAGCGGGCCACCGTTCCAGTCCCGCGACTTCGACCAGCGCGTGGGCGGCAGGCGCAGCCCTTCCTGGTAAATGTCGCTGGCGCCGGTATCGAGCCCCGGCGCGCCACCGCCGAAATCGATCTGGTGCGCCACGCTGGCCGAGAAGCCAATCAGCTTCTCGTGGTAGAAGATAGGGCAGAAGATATAGACATCGGGAAGATGCTGGCCGCCCGAGTACGGGTCGTTGGTGATCATGAAGTCGTCGGGTCCGATGGACTCGACCGGATACCGCTCCAGGCACCGCTTGAGCGTGATGCCGATGGGGCCGAGCTGGATGGGGATCAACTCAGCCTGGGCGACGATATCGCCGCGCAGGTTGGCGATGGCAGCAGAACCGTCGCTGGCCTCGCGCAGGATGGTGGAGTACGCCGAGCGGATCAGCTTGATGCCCATTTCCCTGGCCGCGGCCAGGATGCTCTGACTGATGATGGCGTTGTCGAACGGATTAACCGGCATGCTTCATGCCTCCTTGGCGAGGATCAGGTTGGATTGCGCATCGACGCTGGCGGACCAGCCGGCCGGCACCAGCACCGTGGTGGTGTAGTCCTCGAGCACGGCAGGGCCCGACAGCGCGGTGCCGTTGGCGGCCAGCGCGGCCACGGTTTCGCGGCGGCATGGCGCCCAGCCGGAACCGTCGTACAGCGCCAGCTCGCCGGGCGCAGCCGTCAGGCTCGCGCCTTCCGTGGAAATGGCCGACACGTGAGCCGTGGGCAGCGTGGCGCCGGCACGCAGTGCTACCACCTCGATCGGGCGGCCGCTCTTGTCACTATGGAAATAGATGCGGTGGTGCGCGTCGATGAACGCAGCTTCCAGCGCCTTGCGGTCGAGCGCTGCCAGCGTGGCCTCGTCGAGTTCGAGCGGCACCTCGAAGGCCTGGCCCACATAGCGCATCTCCAACGTGTACGAGAAATCCAGCGGCGCACTGAAGTTCATCTGGCGGAATTGGCCCTCCAGATCGGCCCGCATGGTCTTGAAGCGGGCGCGCAGATCATCGCAAGTTGCCTCGTCAACCTGGGCTCGGTTGGTCAGAGTCTCATACTTGATGAAGTCGGAAGCCAGCAGACCGTGAGCCGAGGTCACGCCGGGGTTGGGCGGCGCCACCACGGTGTCGATGCCGAGTTCCTCGGCGATCTGGGCCGCCTGCATCGGACCCGCCCCGCCAAACGGCACTAACACGTAATCGCGCGGGTCGCGTCCGCGCTGGGTCGATACCAGTTGGATAGCGCGCACGATATTGGCATTGGCCAGGCGCACGGCGTTATAAGCCACCGTTTCCACCGGCAACTTGAAATGCGCTGCCAGTTCGTCGAAGGCGTGGTGGGCGGCCCTCACGTCGATCGACATCTGCCCGCCCAGGAAGGCTTGCGGCCGCACCGTGCCGAGCACTACATGGGCATCGGTAATGGTAGGTAGCTTGCCACCGCGGCCGTAGCAGGCCGGGCCCGGCTGGGCGCCCGCGCTTTCTGGACCCACGCGCAGCATGCCGCCGTCGTCGAGCCAGATCAGGCTGCCTCCGCCCGCCCCAACGCTCACGATGTCGAGTACCGGCGTGCGCACCGGCAGGCCGTCGATCTCGGTCTCGGCGGCGATAGCGGGCTTGCCGTTCTGGACCAGGCAAACGTCTGAGCTGGTGCCGCCCATGTCGAACGTGATGATGTCCGGATAGCCGGAGCGGATGACCTGGCGCACCGCACCGACCACTCCGGCCGCCGGACCGGAGAACAATGCGGTAATGGCGCTTTCGCGCATGGCGTCGGCGGGCAAGCGCCCTCCGTTGGACTGCATCACCGAGAATCGTCCGCGAAAGCCTTCGCGGCCCAGCGCTTCGGTCAGGCGACCGAGGTAGCCGGCGATGACCGGCTGCACGAAGGCCGACAGCGCCGCCGTGCTGGCGCGCTCGTATTCGCGGAATTCCCTTGCCACGAGGTGCGAACAGGTCACCACGATGCCTGGCAAGGCGGCCCGGATCAGTGCGGCGAGGCGCAACTCGTGCTCGGGGTTGCAATAGGCGTTGAGCAAGCAGATGGCTACCGAGTCGTAGCTGCCCTCCTCCAGCCTCGGCAGCACCTCGGCGCGGAACGCGACTTCGTCGAGCTCCACCTCGATCTCGCCACCGGCCAGGATGCGTTCGCGCGCCTCGAAGCAGTCGCGCCGCTTTACCGGCGGCTCGGGCTTCTTATAGAACAGATCATAGATTTGCTTGCGGTCATGCCGTTGCAGAAAAAGGATGTCGCGAAATCCTGCCGTAGCCACGAAAGCCACTTTCCCCCCTTTGCGTTCCAATACCGCATTGGTGGCCACGGTAGAGCCATGTGCGAAATCCTCGATTGCCGAGAAATCGATGCCGGCCGCGCGCAGCGCATCCAGCACGCCGATATCCGGCGACGCCGGCGTGCTCGGCACCTTGATCACCCGTACCTGGCCATTGCCGAGCGCGACCAGGTCCGTGAACGTCCCTCCGACTTCCACTCCAACTTTCATCTTGGGTCCCTTCCTCGATGTGTAGGGGTTGCCAGCTATGCGAGTGGCCTCGCATCTGGTGCAAAGCGTGCACAGATTTAATGCGGCCGCACAAAAATGCTGCACAAAATAATCGGTATGCGATAAAGTAAAACCGATTACTGAGTGAGATAAGTCTATGACGAACTTATAGATCGGTAAACGTGCATTGATAATCGTATATCGATTAAATTGTAACGATTATGGCCACATCAAGAGAAGGAACAGGCATGGACGACGAAAGCAGGAATGCACCGATGTTCAATCAGTCGGTGGAAAAGGGGCTGGCGATTCTCGCCGCCTTCGGTTCGCGCAACCGGCGCATGAGCCTGAGCCAGATCGCCGATACCGTGGGTATCACACGCAGTTCCGCGCAGCGCATCGTCTTCACACTCGAAACGCTGGGCTACGTTACCAAGGATCCGCACACGCGCCGCTACGAACTGGCCAACAAGGTGATGGAGATCGGCTGCAATTACCTTGAGGCCAACGCGCTGATCGACAGCGCGAATCCCTTCCTGTCGGCGTTCAACAGCAACTGCGACGAGACGGTGTCGCTCACCGAGCCGTGCGGCACCACCATGACCTACGTGGCCTCGTTTACGAGCCGTAAGCACATCGTGGCGCATATGGCCATCGGCAGCCGCATGCCGATGTACTGCACGGCGGCCGGGCGGGCCTACCTGTCAGGGCTGCCCGAGGACGAGATCCGCGCCTTGCTCGCGGAGTCCGATCTCACGCCGCTGACGCCCCATACGTTGCTGGATATCGACGCTATCACGGCGAGCGTGCTCGAGGCGCGCGCCCGCGGCTATTCGACCAATTTCGAGGAGTACTACCTCGGCCACCTGAACGTGGGTGCACCTGTCCTCAACAACAGCGGCCGGGCGATCGCCGCGGTGCACGTGGTTGCGCCGTCGAGCCGCTGGACGCGCGACGATGTGATCGGCAGGCTGGCGCCGATGGTGCTCGAGTGCGCGCAGTCAATCACGAACGCGGTACGGGCCCATTGACGCCCTACCCGTCCCGCCCGGACGTGCCTGTTCCCGGACCATGCCGGGTGCGGAGCGCTCACGCGCAGGCTGACGCTGAAAAGATTGGAAAACGCTGGTTGCCCGGAACAGGCGAACAAGAAACGGGGGCATGTCAGTGCCTCCTTTGGACGGTTCCGAAAATGCCGCCTGGCGGCGGCGTCCGCCCTTTTGGTCCGGGCTGTCAAACCGGGCGCTGCTGCAGCGACGAACGAAGCATACCTTCGACGGAATCACGCCGGCACGACGCTACTGGCTTTTGAAAATTCATGACTGAGGCTCAGCCCGCCCCTGCGGGCATCAGCCAAACCCATTACCCGAGGGGAAGCACCACCGCCGAGCTCCGCGACCGGCTCCGGCTTCTGAGTCAAAGTATGTCTCGGCTAACGGTCGCCAGCCCAGCAACCGACATACCCCTTTAGTGGGGATCGCTCGGGAGAAACCCCCAGGCGGGCGATTTCCGCTTCGTGGCACCAGTACAATGCCCCCGGGCCGAACCAGGCCCGATAAAAAAGACCAAGAAAATCAACGGGAAATCACAAAAAATGGCAGTCGCGCTAACCAAGAAGCTATTACTCGGCCTGGCATTCGCCGCCGCCGCGCAGGCGGCCCTGGCCGCCAACTGCGCGCCGGATTACCGGGGCACGGTCACCTGCTCGGCCAATTCGGCTTGCATGATGACGCGCTCGGGAGAGGTCCGCTGCGCCAAGGATGGCGGCGGGATTGCGCTTGACCGGGACGGCGACGCGCGCTGCGGCGTGGGCCGCTGCGCGCTGGACATGAAGGGCAATGTGCTGTGCTCCACGGCGGTGGGCGGCGGCGCGAGCCTGGACAGTTCGGGGGCGGTGGTTTGCGATGCCGGCTGCCGGGCGGGCTCGGGCGGGGCCTGTTCGGCGCCGAGGTAGTTCGCGCGACGGGCCGCCTTGCGCGGCGCTGCCCTCCCTTCGATTGCTACATTGAAGGCGATGCGTCGCGCAATGGAAAGGGGCAGGCGCCGGGGATGACCGATGCGCGCCGGCGCGCGCGCGTTGCCGCTCAGTCCTGCCCCTGCTGCGACAACTCCGCCACGCGATGCCGCAGGGCAAACCGGCGCACGAAGGCTTCGAAGCCTTCCACCGGCAGCGGGTGGCAGAAGAAGTAGCCCTGATAGGCGTGGCACCCCGCGCCGGCGAGGAAGTCGCGCTGGGCTTCGGTTTCCACCCCTTCGGCTATCACTTCCAGGGCAAGGCTCTTGCCGAGGGCGACGATGGTCTTGGCGATGACGGCATCATTGGGGTCGACGAGGATGTCGCGCACGAAGGAGCGGTCGATCTTCAGTTCGTCCAGCGGCAGGCGCTTGAGGTAGGAGAGCGACGAGTAGCCGATGCCGAAATCGTCGAGCGAGAACACCACGCCCGAGTCCTTGAGCGCCTGCATTTTTTCGGCGATGTCCTCCACGTTGTCCACCAGCACGCTTTCGGTCAGTTCCAGCTTGAGCCGGCACGGGTTGGCGCCGGTCTCGCCGATGATGGCCAGCACCCGCTCGACGAAGTCGGCCTCGCGGAACTGGTGGACGCTGACGTTGACGGCGATGGTGAGGTGGGCCATGTCGTGCTGGCCTGACCAGTGCGCCAGTTGCTGGCAGGCGGCGCGCAGGACCTTTTCGCCGAGCGCGTGGATCAGCCCGGCTTCTTCGGCCAGCGGAATGAATTCGGTGGGGAAGATGATGCCGCGCTCGGGATGCTGCCAGCGCACCAGGGCTTCCGCGCCGGTGATGTAGTTGCCGGCCGCGACCTGCGCCTGGTAGTGGAGCAGGAGCTTGTCTTCGTCGACGGCGCGGCGCAGGCCGGCTTCGAGCGCGGCGCGCGCCACCACCACGGTTTGCATGGCCGGGTCGAAGAAGCGCATGGCATTGCGCCCGCGTTCTTTCGATTTGTACATGGCGAGGTCGGCCTGCTTGAGCAGTTCGTCGATGGAGGCATGGTGCCCGTTGAACACGGTCACGCCGATGCTGGCGGTGCTGCGGTATTCGACGCCGTCGAGATGGTAGGTCGTGCCGAGGACGGTGCGTATTTTCTCGCCGATGGCTTCGGTCTCGCTGGCCGCGATCTGGCGGTTGTCGCTGAGGTTGCCGAGCACCACGACGAATTCGTCGCCGCCCACGCGCGCCACCGTGTCGCCTTCGCGCACGCTGGCGGACAGGCGCTGCGCCACCTGCTGCAGCAGCAGGTCGCCTTTGTCGTGGCCCAGCGTGTCGTTGAGGGTCTTGAAGTTGTCGAGGTCGATGAACAGCAGCGCGCCGGAGGCGCCGCTTTGCGCGCTGACCGCGATGGCCTGCTTGAGGCGGTCGGCCAGCAGGGTGCGGTTGGGCAGGCGCGTGAGCGCATCGAAGAAGGCGAGTTCGCGGATCTTGTCTTCGGCGATCTTGCGCTCGGCGTCGAGCTGCTTGCGCTCGGTGATGTCGCGCCCGCTGATGCGAAAGCCGGTGAACACGCCGCGGGCATCGTGGATGGGACCCCAGGAAACGGATAGCCAGAGCACCGAGCCGTCCTTGCGCAGGCAGCGGAATTCCAGGTTGTTGCCGCGCAGGCCGTGCTGGCCCTTGAGCAGTTCGGGCGCCACGCGCGGCATGTCTTCGGGATGGATCAGCGTGCCGGCGAGGTCGCGCATCGCCATGCATTCCTCCACGGTGTAGCCGGTGTACTCCTTGACGGACGGATTGATCCAGCGCGGCCTGCCGCCCCGTCCCCACCAGACTTCCAGGTTGACGGTGGAGTCGGCCAGCGCGCGGAATTTCTGTTCGCTCTCGCGCAGCTCGCGGGTCATCAGGGAGGCCAGCCGCATGGCGCGGCTGCGCCCGCTCGCCATGGCCCAGGCCAGCAGCGCGAGCAGCAGGCTCAGGCCGGTGCCGGTCCAGGCGATGACCGCCTGCGAGTTGCGCCCGAAGCGGTCTTCGAAGGCCTTGTGGGCGGTCATGGAGAGCATCCAGTCGTGCCCGCCCACCACCAGGTATTCGTTGGCCGACATGACGTCGTCCGGGCCCGGTCCGGTGGCCTCGGGCGACCGATAGAGCAACGCGGTGGCGGCGGGCTCCACGCCGTCATAGAGCGCCAGGGTGAGCCCGGGCGGCTGCTCGCCGTAGAGGCTGGCGATCACCTCCCGCATGCGGAACGAGGCGTAGACCCAGCCGACCAGGCTGGCGCGCCGCTGCGCGGCGGTCTCCTGCGGCTGGCCCCGGCCGTACACCGGCAGGTACATGACGAAGCCGGGCTCCTCGTCGCCCCGCCTGTCCACCGCCAGCTGGACCTTGCCGGACACGATCGCCAGGCCCGAGTCGCGCGACTTCTGCAGGGCGAGCCTGCGCTCCGGGTTGGACCAGGTGTCGAAGCCGAGCACGGGCGGCTCTCCCTCGACCGGGGGTTCGCGCTGGACGATGGGGGCATAGGCCTCGCGCTGGCCGCCGGGCTGGATGCGGTAGCCGGCCACGCCGACGCCGCGCAGCGCGGCAACGTGGGCGGCCTTGTCGGCGGCCGGCACCCACTTGACCACGCCGACCGCCTGCACGCCGGACAGGTTGGCGTCGAGATTGATCGCCCTGAGGTAATCGCGGAACTGGTCGCGGTCCAGCGTGCCGTTCACGGCGAACATGCCGTGCACGCCGCGCAGCATCTGCTCGTAGGTGGCCATGCGCTGCTCGATGCGGCTGACGGCGTCGTCGAGCGCGAAGTTGAACTGGATGCGCACTTCGTGGCGGGAGGCCTGCCGTTCGTGGTCCCAGACCGCCCACGTCACGCCGAGCCCGGCGGCCAGGATCAGCACGGGCAGCAGGATAAGACGCGCTGCCTTCACGACGGCGACTTGAATTCGACCATGGCATCGACCAGGTCGGATTTGAAATACTTCTCGAAGATCCGGCGCACGGTGCCGTCGGCGCGCATGTCGTCGACCAGCGCGCGCCATTTTTCCTGCTCGGCGGGCGGCAGCGCCTTCTTCGACATGATCAGGCCATGCGGCACGGGCGGGTCGTTGAATTCGACCACCGTCGTCACGTCGCGGATGTGCTTGGCATCGAGCGCCGGATAGTCGAACGGCTCGATGATCATGCCCTGGATGCGCTGGCGCGCCAGCGCCTCGTAAAGCGGCTCGAGACCGCCGGCCTGGCTCACGCGGTTGGCGGCGGCGAGCTTATCCACCAGCCGGTTGGCGGACTCGCTGTAGCGGAAACTGCGGATGACGCCGAGCTGGAAGCGGTCGTTGTGGGCGAAGTCGGCCAGCTTCCGGATGCCGGCGTCCTTGCGCACCAGCAGATAGTACTTATTGCTGAAGTACCAGGCGAAGGCGGCGTACTGGTTGCGCTCGGCGTTGGCGATGCCGGACAGGCTGAAATCGAGCGCGCCGGACTCGATCAGTTTCCAGATGCGGGCGCGCGACATGAGGCTGACGCGGATCTGGCAGCCGCTGCGGCGGGTCATCTCGTCGGCGAAGTCCTTGTCGATGCCGGTGTCGGTGTCGAGCGAATAGAGCAGGCCGTGATCGTGCAGCGCGAGCGTGAACGGCCGCGCGCAGTCCGGACCGCCGGCCAGGGCATTGCCCAGGCAGCTCAGCGCAAGGAGCAGTCCGCCGAGTCCGTGTCTTATCACAGTGATTCCCCGCAAAAAGATGCTGGCACCGATCGTTTTTATGGGCGCGGCGCCCGGTGTGGCCCGGTGCCGCGACAGGTCTTGCCTGTTCATCCCGCTCGAATATCCCGGCCCTGCGGGCCGCCGCGTTCCCTCGGTGTTCTTTCTGGTTTCATTCCCGGCCGGCTTCCGCCGGAGCCCGCATTGCAGCATGGCGATCAGGCCCTGGCAAGGTTCCCGCCAGGGCAGTATGGACAGCAAAGCCTGCATGCTCTCATGCAGGTGTCTGCGTGGGAAGGCCCAGGCGCATTCCGCCCCGCTCTTGTTGCTGGCTTGTTGCGGGCTTTCACAAGTCGCCGCGGCACTGGATATCCATACAGCCCTGCCGGCGCGGCGGGGCATGGACCGGGCCGGCGCGGGGGCAGGAAGGGGCAGGAAGGGCCCGGCCGGGCGTGGTGGCTAGGCCTGGCCCCGGGCGCCGCCGGCCCGCCGCAGGGCCGCCCCCACTTCCCCGTAGAACTCCCGCAGCGCCGCCATCTCCAGGTCCGGCGGCAGCAGCGCCGGCCACAGCAGCGCGACGATGTCGCGCGCGGTGCGCTCGATATCCACTTCGCGCTGGCGGGCGATGGCGTCCCACAGGATGTGTTCCATCGGCCCGAGGATGGCCGAGCGCAGCAGGCTCAGCGGCAGGTCGGCGCGGATCTCGCCGTTCTCGCGGGCGCGCGCCAGCAGGTCCATCAGCGGCGCGGTGTAGCGGCGCTGCAGCGGCACGAACACCTCGCCCAGGCCCGGTCCCTTGGCGCGGCCTTCGGAGAGCACCAGCGCGCACAGGCCGGTGCCCTGGATCAGGAACAGCCGCAGGTGGGTGCGCACATAGAACTCGAGCTGCACCTTGGTGCTCTGGTCGCGCGGCAGGCCTTCTTCCACCACGCCGATGATTTCGTCGTACCAGTCCTCGATCACGCGCGCGCAAAGCTCGCGCTTGCCGTGGAAATAGGTGAAGACGGTGGCTTCGGAGATGCCCAGGCGCTGCGCGATCTCGGTGGTGGTGGCGCGCTCGTAGCCCAGCTCGGCGAAGACTTCGCGGCTCACGCGCAGGATGTCGCGGATGCGTTGTTCCGCCTTGGCGCTTGCGGGGACGCGGCGCCGCACCGTGATGTCGTCCATCGACTTGTTACCTCGCTTGCCGGAAGGCGCTGATTATAGTGCGGCGCAACAAGAGCGGGCCCCTGCCGGGCCGCCCGCGCGGGCCGCGGCGGGTGTCATGGCATTGTAATTGATCTTTACTCAAGTCAAGGTTGCATTTTTCAGGGGCAGCGTGTACTTTTGCACTCAGCGCGCCGGCCCGGCAGCATGAATCTCGGGCGGTGCAGCCATAAAATATGCGCACCCCAAGACTTGAGCCACCCTCAATAAAATTGAGCAAGACTCAGAAAACGGGGTTCAGACGATATCGCGACAGCGCTTTGGAGACGAGTATGACGATGACGGGTGCGGCCGGCCCATCGACTTTGCCCATGGCGGGGCTTTCCCATGTACGGGGCGAGACCGACATCCCCTTGTCCGAGCTGACGGTGCCGGCGCTGCTTGCCGAGACGGTGGCGCGCCACCCCGGCCGGGAGGCCGTGGTGTTCCGCGAGCAGGGCGTGCGCTGGACCTGGCTGGAGTTCTCGCAGGTAGTGGATGCCATGGCGGGCGGCCTGCGCCTGCTGGGGCTGGCGCGCGGGGACCGCATCGGCATCTGGTCGCCGAACCGGGTGGAGTGGCTGGTGACGCAGTTCGCCACCGCGCGCCTGGGGCTGGTGCTGGTCAACATCAACCCGGCCTACCGCCTGTCGGAGCTGGAATACGCGCTCAACAAGGTGGGCTGCAAGGCCATCGTGGCGGCGGAGTCGTTCAAGACCTCGCGCTACCTGGAGATGCTGCAGACGCTGGCGCCGGAACTGGCCACCAGCGAGCCGGGCCACCTGCAGGCCGCGCGCCTGCCGGCGCTGCGCTGGGTGATCCGCATGGGCGGCGAGCGCACGCCCGGCATGCTCAACTACGATGCGCTGCTGGCGCACGGCACGCACGCCATCAAGAACGAGCTCGACGCGATCAGCGCGCAGCTCGACCGCTACGACCCCATCAACATCCAGTTCACCAGCGGCACCACGGGCGCGCCCAAGGGCGCCACGCTGACGCACCGGAACATCGTCAACAACGCGCGCTTCATCGCGATGGCGATGCGCTTTTCCGAGCAGGACAAGCTGTGCATCCCGGTGCCGTTCTATCACTGCTTCGGCATGGTGCTGGCGGTGCTGGCCTGCGTGTCCACCGGCGCCTGCATGGTGTTCCCGGGCGAGGCCTTCGACCCGGTGGCGACCATGGCCGCGGTGAGCGAGGAACGCTGCACCGCGCTGCACGGCGTGCCGACCATGTTCATCGCGCAGCTCGACCATCCCGACTTTGCCAAGTACGATTTCTCCACGCTGCGCACCGGCATCATGGCGGGCTCGCCCTGCCCCATCGAGACCATGAAGCGCGTGATCGCGCAGATGCACATGGCGGAGGTGACGATTGCCTACGGCATGACGGAAACCAGCCCGGTGTCGTTCCAGAGCGCCACCACGGACCCGCTGGAAAAGCGCGTGACCACGGTAGGCCGCGTGCAGCCGCACCTGGAAGTGAAGATCGTGGACGGCGGCGGCGACATCGTGCCGGTGGGCGAGACGGGCGAGCTGTGCACGCGCGGCTACTCGGTGATGCAGGGCTACTGGGACGACGAGCCGCGCACGCGCGAGGCGATCCGCGACGGCTGGATGCATACCGGCGACCTCGCCACCATCGACGAGGAAGGCTATTGCAATATCGTCGGCCGCGTGAAGGACATGCTGATCCGCGGCGGCGAGAACGTCTATCCGCGCGAGATCGAGGAATTCCTGTTCCGCCATCCCAAGGTGCAGGCGGTGCAGGTGTTCGGCGTGCCGGACCCGAAGTACGGCGAGGAAGTCTGCGCGTGGATCGTGCTCAAGCCGGGCGAGACCGCCACGGAAGACGACATCCGCGCGTTCTGCCGCGACCAGATCGCGCACTACAAGATCCCGCGCTATATCCGCTTCGTTGCCGAGATGCCGATGACGATCACCGGCAAGGTGCAGAAATTCGTGATGCGCGAGCGCATGACGCAGGAACTCGGGCTGGCCGTGAACAAGACCGCCTGATTTCCCGCCCGTTTTCTTCCCCTTTTTTCCTCTTTCCATTCGACGCAAGGCCGCCCGCCTCCGGCGGCCCCCTTCCACCAGACGACGAGCATTGACATGAACGAACTCCCCGGCCTGAACTTCCACCTCGGCGAAGACATCGACATGCTGCGCGAGAGCGTGCGCAACTGGGCGCAGGCCGAGCTGGCCCCGCGCGCCGCCGAGATCGACCGCACCGACCAGTTCCCGATGGACGCCTGGAAGAAGATGGGCGACCTCGGCGTGCTGGGCATCACCGTGGCCGAGGAATACGGCGGCGCCAACATGGGCTACCTCGCCCACATGGTGGCGATGGAGGAAATCAGCCGCGCCTCCGCCTCGGTGGGCCTGTCCTACGGCGCGCACTCCAACCTGTGCGTGAACCAGATCCACCGCAACGGCAGCGCCGCGCAGAAGGCCAGGTACCTGCCCAGGCTGGTGTCGGGAGAATGGATCGGCGCGCTGGCCATGAGCGAGCCCAACGCCGGCTCCGACGTGGTGAGCATGAAGCTGCGCGCCGACTTCAAGGGCGACCGCTACGTGCTCAACGGCACCAAGATGTGGATCACCAACGGCCCGGACTGCGACGTGCTGGTGGTCTACGCCAAGACCGAGCCAGACCTGGGTGCGCGCGGCATGACCGCGTTCATCGTCGAGAAGGGCATGAAGGGCTTCTCGGTGGCGCAGAAGCTGGACAAGCTCGGCATGCGCGGCTCGCACACCGGCGAGCTGGTGTTCGAGGACGTGGAGGTGCCGGTGGAGAACATCCTCGGCGCCGAGAACGGCGGCGCCAAGGTATTGATGAGCGGCCTGGACTACGAGCGCGCGGTGCTGTCCGGCGGACCGGTGGGCATCATGCAGGCGTGCATGGACGTGGTCACGCCCTATATCCACGACCGCAAGCAGTTCGGCCAGAGCATCGGCGAGTTCCAGCTGATCCAGGGCAAGGTGGCCGACATGTACACCACGCTGCAGGCGGCGCGCAGCTACCTGTACACGGTGGGCAAAAACCTCGACGCGCTGGGCCGTGACCACGTGCGCCAGGTGCGCAAGGACTGCGCGGCGGTGATCCTGTACACGGCCGAGAAGGCCACCTGGATGGCCGGCGAATCGGTGCAGATCCTGGGCGGCAACGGCTACATCAACGAGTACCCGGTGGGCCGGCTGTGGCGCGACGCCAAGCTGTACGAGATCGGCGCGGGCACCTCGGAGATCCGCCGCATGCTGATCGGCCGCGAGCTGTACGCCGAAACCGCATAAGGCCGCCCGGCCGAAACCGCCAGCCAGCGCGATCCCAGATACGAGATACCAGACCCATGCCCACGCTCGAAACCAAACTCAATGCGCGCTCGGAATCGTTCCGCGCCAATGCCGACGCCATGCAGGCGCTGGTCGACGACCTCAAGGCCCGCATCGCCAGGCTGGCCGAGGGCGGCGGCGAGGAAGCGCGCGCCAAGCACCTGTCGCGCGGCAAGCTGCTGCCGCGCGAGCGCGTGCAGCAACTGCTGGACCCGGGCACGCCGTTCCTGGAGCTGTCGCAACTGGCGGCCTACGACATGTACGACAATGCCGCGCCGGGCGCGGGCATCATCACCGGCATCGGCAGCATTGCCGGGCAGGAATGCGTGATCGTCTGCAACGATGCCACCGTCAAGGGCGGCACCTACTACCCGCTGACCGTGCGCAAGCACCTGCGCGCTCAGGAAATCGCCGAGCAGAACAACCTGCCCTGCATCTACCTGGTGGACTCGGGCGGCGCCAACCTGCCCAACCAGGACGACGTGTTCCCCGACCGCGACCACTTCGGCCGCATCTTCTACAACCAGGCCAACCTGTCCAAGCAGGGCATCCCGCAGATCGCGGTGGTGATGGGCTCGTGCACGGCGGGCGGCGCGTATGTGCCGGCCATGAGCGACGAGTCCATCATCGTCAAGAACCAGGGCACCATCTTCCTGGGCGGCCCGCCGCTGGTGAAGGCGGCCACCGGCGAGGAAGTCAGCGCCGAGGACCTGGGCGGCGCGGACGTGCATACGCGCCTGTCCGGCGTGGCGGACTACTTCGCGCAGAACGACGCGCACGCGCTGTCGCTCGCGCGCAATATCGTGCAGCACCTGAACCGCCGCAAGCCGGACCAGATCCGCCTGCACGAGCCGCTGCCGCCGCGCTATCCGGTGGAAGAGCTGTACGGCGTGATCCCCACCGACACGCGCAAGCCCTATGACGTGCGCGAAGTCATCGCGCGCATCGTGGACGACTCCGATTTCGACGAGTTCAAGGCGCGCTACGGCACCACGCTGGTGTGCGGCTTCGCGCGGATCTGGGGCTACCCGGTAGGCATCATCGCCAACAACGGCATCCTGTTCTCGGAGTCGGCGCTCAAGGGCGCGCACTTCATCGAGCTGTGCTGCCAGCGCAAGATCCCGCTGGTGTTCCTGCAGAACATCACCGGCTTCATGGTGGGCCGCAAGTACGAGAACGAAGGCATCGCGCGCAACGGCGCCAAGATGGTGACGGCAGTGGCCACGGCGCAGGTGCCGAAGTTCACCGTGATCATCGGCGGCTCGTTCGGCGCGGGCAACTACGGCATGTGCGGGCGCGCGTATTCGCCGCGCTTCTTGTGGATGTGGCCGAACGCGCGCATCTCGGTGATGGGCGGCGAGCAGGCCGCCAGCGTGCTGGCCACGGTGCGCCGCGACGGCATCGAGGCGCGCGGCGGCAGCTGGAGCGCCGAGGAAGAAGACAAGTTCAAGCAGCCGATCCGCGACCAGTACGAACACCAGGGCCACCCCTACTACGCCAGCGCGCGGCTGTGGGACGACGGCGTGATCGACCCCGCGCAGACGCGCACGGTGCTGGGCCTGGGCCTGTCGGCCAGCCTCAACGCGCCGATCGGCGAGATGAAGTTCGGCGTGTTCCGCATGTAACGCCCCGCCCACGTCCACGCCCCACGCCCACGCACCGCTACAGGACACCGAAATGGAATTCACCACCCTCGCCGTCACCACCGCCCAGCACGTGGCCACCGTCACGCTGAACCGCCCCGACGTGCGCAACGCCTTCAATGAAACCGTGATCGCGGAGCTGACCGGCGCCTTCCGCGCGCTGGGCAGCGAGCCCTCCGTGCGCGCCGTCGTGCTGGCCGGCAACGGCCCGGCCTTCTGCGCCGGCGCCGACCTGAACTGGATGAAAAAGATGGCCGGCTACTCGCACGACGAGAACCGCTCCGACGCGCTCACGCTGGCGCAGATGCTGCATACCGTCTGGGCCTGCCCCAAGCCGGTGATCGCGCGCATCCACGGCGACGCCTACGCCGGCGGCGTGGGCCTGGTGGCGGCTTGCGACATCGCGGTGGCGGCCGAAGGCGTGACCTTCTGCCTGTCCGAGGCGCGCCTCGGGCTGCTGCCGGCCACCATCAGCCCGTACGTGATCCGCGCCATGGGCGAGCAGGCCGCGCGCCGCTACTTCATCACCGCCGAGCGCTTCGGCGCGGCCGAGGCGCTGCGGCTGGGCTTCGTGCACGAAGTGGTGGCCGCCGACGCGCTGGACGCCAAGGTGGCCGAGCTGGCCGCGACGCTGGCGGCCAACAGCCCGAACGCCGTGCGCGAGAGCAAGCGGCTGGTGCAGGAGGTGGCCGGGCGGGCGATCGACGAGGACCTGCTGGCGCAGACGGCGGAGCGCATTGCCGCGATCCGCGCTTCGGAGGAAGGACGGGAGGGCGTGAAGTCCTTCCTGGAGAAGCGCGCGCCTGCCTGGAAGGTCTGAGGCACGCCGGACGCAAGGAAAAGACAAAAGGACCACCAGCATGTTCAACAAAATCCTGATCGCCAACCGCGGCGAAATCGCCTGCCGCGTGGCGGCCACCTGCCGCCGCCTGGGCATCCGCACGGTGGCGGTCTACTCGGACGCCGATGCCGGCGCGCGCCACGTGGCGCTGTGCGACGAGGCCGTGCGCATCGGCGGCGCGGCCGCGCGCGACAGCTACCTGCGCGGCGAGCACATCATCGAGGTGGCCAAGGCCACCGGCGCGCAGGCGATCCACCCCGGCTACGGCTTCTTGTCCGAGAACGACGGCTTTGCCGAGGCCTGCGCGGCCGCCGGGCTGGTCTTCATCGGGCCGCCGGCGGCGAGCATCCGCGCCATGGGCAGCAAGAGCGCGGCCAAGCAGTTGATGGAGAAGGCCGCGGTGCCGCTGGTGCCGGGCTACCACGGCGAGGACCAGGACGCCGCGCTGCTGCGCCGCGAGGCGGACCGCATCGGCTATCCGGTGCTGCTCAAGGCCAGCGCCGGCGGCGGCGGCAAGGGCATGCGCGTGGTGGAGGCCGGCGACGCGTTCGAGGCGGCGCTGGCATCGGTCAAGCGCGAGGCATCGGCCAGCTTCGGCGACGACAAGGTGCTGGTGGAGAAATACCTGACGCGCCCGCGCCATATCGAGATCCAGGTGTTCGCCGATACGCAGGGCAACTGCCTCTACCTGTTCGAGCGCGACTGCTCGGTGCAGCGGCGCCACCAGAAGGTGCTGGAAGAAGCCCCGGCGCCGGGCATGAGCGAAGCACGCCGCCGCGCCATGGGCGAAGCGGCGGTGGCGGCGGCGCAGGCGGTGGGTTACGTCGGTGCCGGCACCGTCGAGTTCATCGCCAACCAGGACGGCTCGTTCTACTTCATGGAGATGAACACCCGCCTGCAGGTGGAGCATCCCGTGACCGAGATGATCACCGGGCAGGACCTGGTGGAGTGGCAACTGCGCGTGGCTTCGGGCGAGCCGCTGCCGCTGAAGCAGGACCAGTTGCGCATCCACGGCCACGCGCTGGAGGCGCGCGTGTATGCGGAGAACCCGGACAAGGGCTTCCTGCCGTCCACCGGCACGCTGCGCTACCTGCGCACGCCGGCGGCGGCGCAGTTCGAGCTCGGCCACGACCGCGGCGGCCCGGCCGGCGTGCGCATCGACTCCGGCGTGCGCGAGGGCGACACCATCAGCCCCTACTACGACCCCATGATCGCCAAGCTGATCGTGTGGGGCCGCGACCGCGAGGAAGCGCTGGCGCGCATGGCGCAGGCGCTGGCGCAGTATCACGTGGTGGGCCTGTCCACCAATATCGCCTTCCTGCAGCGGCTGGTGACCTCGCAGGCGTTCGCCGCCGCGGACCTGGATACCGGCCTGATCGAGCGCAACCACGCGGCGCTGTTCCCGCCCGCCGTGCCGGAAGGCATCGACGCCATCGCGCTGGCGGTGGCCGCGCTGCTGGATGCGCAGGCGCGCGCGCGCCGCGTGGACCCGGCCGATGCGCATTCGCCGTGGCAGCACGGCGGCGCCTGGCGCCTGAACGGCGAGGCCACGCGCCGCTTCCGCCTGCGCACCGCCGAGGGCGAGACCGAAGCCAGCCTGCGCGACGACGGCGCGCGGCAGTGGCTGAGCGTGCACGGGCAGACCGTGCCGTTCCGCGCGGCCAGCACCGCCGGCAGCCATGCGCTCGACCTGGGCGAACGCACGGTCAAGGGCAGCACCCATATCGACGGCGATGCCATCTACGTATTCGGCGGCAACCGGCAAACCCGGCTGGAGGTGATCGACCCGCTGGCGCATGCGGCCGGCGCCGATGCCGAGGGCGGCAAGCTGGTGGCGCCGATGCCGGGCCGCATCATCGCGGTGATGGTCAAGGCCGGCGCGGTGATCGGCAAGGGCGACCCGCTGATCGTGATGGAGGCCATGAAGATGGAGCACACGCTGACCGCGCCCACCGACGGCGTGGTGCAGGAGGTGCTGTACGCGGTGGGCGACCAGGTGCAGGACGGCGCGCAACTGGTCACGCTGGAGGAAGCGCCGGCCTGACGTGCCGCCGCGCGCGCCGGATATCGCGTGCGGCGCGGGCCGCGCTTGCGGGCCCGCGCGGGTGCCGGGGATGCCCCGGGGTGCCTCACAGGTGCCTCGGAGGTGGCTGAAACGCGGCTTTTGCGCGCGTTTGACGGCGAATTCCGGCTCGCGGCGGGGTATTTCGGGCATACTGCGCGCTCCCTCCCTTTCGCGAGGCCCGGCTTCCCGGCCTCCCCCTCCCCTCATGCCTGGGTATCAAACCAAGCAAGAGCGCGTTGCCATCGTGGGCGTGCCCGACCTGGTCATCCGCTGCCTGCTCGACAAGCAGCAGTTCCACGACCCCGACGGCGACGCCGAGCGCATGGGCATTTCTTCCGCCGCGTGGCCGTTGTTCGGCATGCTGTGGCCGTCGGGCGCGCTGCTGGCGGGGCGCATCGCCGCGCGGCCGGTGAACCCGGCCGAGCGCATCCTGGAAATCGGCTGCGGCACGGCGCTGGCCAGCCTGGTCGCGCACCGCCGCGGCGCCGACGTGACCGCCAGCGACTGCCATCCGATGGCCGGCCCCTTCCTGGCGGAGAACGCCCGCCTCAACGGCCTGCCGCCGATGAAATACCGGCATGGGCACTGGGGCGCGGCCGACGGCAGCGATCCCAGCCTGGCCGGCGTGGAGGACGTGGATGGCCGCTTCGACCTGATCATCGGCAGCGACCTGCTGTATGAGCGCGATACCGACGGCAAGCTCGCGCGCTATATCGACAGCCACGCCAGCGCGGACGCGGAAGTGTGGATCGTCGACCCCGACCGCGGCAACCGCCCCGCCTTCAACCGCTGGATGGCGGCGCTGGGCTTCTCTCTGGCCGAGCAGCGGCTCGACCGCCCCGCCGCCGCGGACCAGGACGCCTACAAGGGGCGGCTGCTGGTGTACAAGCGGATGCCGCGCACCGGCGCGGTCCAGTAAGCCTCAGCCGCGCGGCGCGCCGGCATCGCGCGCCCGCGCCAGCAGCAATTCGCGCTCGCGCTCGTTGCGCGTCATGCCGGCGGCGCGCTCGAACTCGGCGCGCGCTTCGTCCCACCGGCCGAGCTTTTGCAGCAGGTCGCCGCGCACGCTCGGCAGCAAATGGTAGTTGGCCAGCGCCGCATCGGCGGCGAGCGCATCGACGATCTCCAGCCCCGCCGCGGGACCGGCCGCCATGCCCACCGCCACCGCGCGGTTCAACTCCACCACCGGCGACGGCATGACCCGGGACAGCGCGTCGTACAGCGCGGCGATCCGCGCCCAGTCGGTCTCGGCCGCGCTCGGCGCGCGCGCGTGGCAGGCGGCCAGCGCGGCCTGCAGCGCGTAGGGGCCGGGCGCCCCGCCCCCGCCCGACGATTCCTGCGCGCGCTCGAGCGCCTGCAGGCCGCGCCGGATCAGGAGCCGGTCCCAGCGGCCGCGGTCCTGTTCCGGCAACAGCACCGGCCTGCCCTGCGCATCGATGCGCGCATGCGTGCGCGAAGCCTGGATCTCCATCAGCGCCACCAGCCCGTGGACTTCGCTCTCCTGCGGCATCAGGCCCGCCAGCGTGCGGCCAAGGCGCAGCGCTTCCTCGCAGAGCGCGGGGCGCATCCAGTCGCTGCCGGCGGTGGCGGCATAACCTTCGTTGAAGATCAGGTAGATCACCTCCAGCACCGACGCCAGCCGCGCCGTGCGCGCCTGCGGGCCCGGCACCTCGAACGGCACGCGCGCCGCGCCCAGCGTGCGCCTGGCGCGCACGATGCGCTGGGCGATGGTGGGCTCCGGCACGAGGAAGGCGCGCGCGATCTCCGCGGTGGTCAGGCCGCCGAGCAGGCGCAGCGTCATGGCCACGCGCGCGTCGCGCGACAGCACCGGGTGGCAGGCGATGAAGACCAGGCGCAGCAGGTCGTCGCCGATATCGTCCTGGCGGGCCGCGTCGAGCCCATCGACAAAGTCGGGCACTACGTGGGCCTCCAGCGCATCGAGGTCATGGCCGATCTGCTCGTGCTTGCGCATGTGCAGCGCCCGCTGGCGCAGGTGGTCCAGCGCGCGGTGCCGGGCCGTGGTCGTCAGCCACGCGCCGGGGTTGTCCGGCACGCCGGTCCGCGGCCAGTGTTCCAGCGCGGCCAGCAGGGCGTCCTGCGCCAGTTCCTCGGCCAGGCCCACGTCGCGCACCACGCGCGCCACGTGGGCGATGACCTTGGCCGATTCGATGCGCCATACCGCCTCGATCGCGCGGTGCGCCGGGCTGGTCGCCGTCATCTTGCCGCCGCGGGTGCGAGGTGCGTCCCCGTCCGGGCCAGGTCTTGCCTGGCGGGAATCCGGCGGTGGCTGGTGCGCTGGGGGCACGTTCAATGCTGGCCCATGCCGAGTTCGCGGAAACGGTCCATCGCCGGGCTGGGCGCGAAGTCGTCCAGTTCGAACAAGGGCCGCACCTCGATCTCGCCGTCGGCCATCTCGCCGTGCGGCGCGGGGAAGCGGCGGGCCCATTCCATGGCTTCCTCGCGGCTGCGCACCTGGATCAGCGTGTAGCCGGCCACCACCTCGCCGGTTTCGGCGAACGGGCCGTCGGTCACCGTGCGCCGGCCGCCGGCATAGCGGATGCGCCAGCCGGCCGAGGTGGGCTTGAGCCCGGCGGCGTCCAGCAGCACGCCGGCCTTGGCCAGCTGCTCGTGATAGGCCGCCATCGCGGCAAAGAGGCTTTCCTCCGGCATCTCGCCGGCCTCGCTGTCTTTGGTGGCTTTTACCAGGATCATGAATCGCATCGCATCGCTCCTCGGGTTGGCGCCGGACGGGAGCCGGCGGCATCGGGCGTGCCGCGGCTCATACCGGCACGACGAGCCGCGCGCGGCAAGATCGACATCCGGAGCGTGGAAATCCCCAACACCAAGGGTAACTACCTAGCCCCCGGTTTCATCCACGCGCCGCGCAGGGCCGCCCAGGATCTCAGGTAAAGCACGGCCCCACTTCGCGGACTTCGACCGTGCACCAGCCCGCGGCCGGACACTCGGCGGCAATCGCGATGGCCTCGTCCTGGGTCGCGCAGTCGAGCAGGAAATAGCCGCCGACCATCTCCTTGGCCTCGGCGAAGGGGCCGTCGAGCAGATCGCGGCGGCCTTCGCGCACCCGCACGCGCACGCCCCTGGTCTCCGAGGTCAGCGAATTGCACCCGAGCAGCACGCCGCGCCCGGTCAGGCGGCCGGCGAACTCCGTCATGCTGGCGTAGGCCTGGCGGCCTTCTTCATCGGTGCGCGCGGCGCGCTGGCCCACAGGTTCGACGATCAGCAGCATGTAAGGCATGGGGTCTCCGGTTTTCTGGCCTGAACAGCTTTCATCCTGCACTGCCCCGGTGCCGGCCGCAAGCGGCCGGCCACCTTCGCGGACGTCGGCGCTTCATGGCCGTTAATTGCAGGACCAGCATGAAGGACGACGCGCTCCATGCCATGCGCCGGGGATTTTGTCCTTGCACTCCGCCGCTGGCCGCCAATAATCCTATTCGCACGTCCGGCGCAGGGCCTCCGGACGACTGCCTTGAATTTCACATGGGAGCGCGGCGATGGGCGAAATGGTGACGATAAACACGGCGGACGGCGCTTTTGCCGCCTACCTGGCGCGGCCGGCGGCGACCAAGGCGCCGGGGATCGTGGTGATCCAGGAAATCTTTGGCATCAACGCGGACATGCGCAAGACCTGCGACGACTTCGCGGCGCAGGGCTACCTCGCCATCTGCCCCGATCTCTACTGGCGGCAGGAGCCCGGCGTGGAGCTGACGGACGCCACGCAGGCGGAGTGGGACAAGGCATTGAAGCTCTACAACGGCTTCGACGTGCCCGCCGGCGTGAAGGACATCGATGCCACCATCGGCTACATGCGCGCGCTGGACGGCGCCGGCGGCAAGATCGGCGCGGTGGGCTTCTGCCTGGGCGGGCTGCTCGCATTCCTCACCGCGGCGCGCACGGACGCGGATGCCGCGGCGGTGTACTACGGCGTCGGCATCGACAAATACCTGGGCGAGCAAGGCGATATCCGCCAGCCGCTGCTGATGCATGTGGCGGAGGAAGACGAGTTCGTGCCGCGCGAAACCTGGAGCCGGATCGTCGCCGCGCTGTCGCCCCAGCCCAATATCGAGATACACACCTACCCCGGCTGCTCGCACGCGTTCGCGCGCAACAACGGCGTGCATTTCGACGCGGCTTCCGCGCAGGCCGCCAACGACCGCACCGCGGCCTTCTTCCGCGCCAACCTGTTCTGAACGGAACCCGGCGGCCAGCCGCGCCCGCTGTTGGTCCGCCGCCACCACCGCGGCGGCACCTGTCGGGCGCGCCCCGGCTGTTTCGCCGCGCCATCGCGCCGCCCTGCCCCGCCACGGCGGCCATCCGCCACAAGCGCCATCGCGGCGGCGCCGGCATGGACCGTGCGTTGTCATGGGCAGGCGGGCAACGACGTTTGCCCGCTGCCAACATGACACGTCACGGAGAACCATCATGGACACCCTCGAAATCAAAGACCTCCCCGCCGCCGAAGAACTCGACCGCGAGGCAATGAACAGCGTGAAAGGCGGCATCGGCAGGACGCCGGTGCAGATCGCGGCATGGGAACTGTCGGGCAAGCCGGCTACCTGGCAAGGGCTCGTGCTCGGCGACGACGGGCAGTTGCACATGCCGACGCCGAAGTGATGGCTGCTGCCCGACCGCGACGGGCGGGCCTTCCCGCGCGGCCATGAACCCGCGCCCGCGCCGCGGCAGCTTCGCTCCCCGACGACCCGTTGCAAGGCAACGTGCGCGCGTGCCCGGCCGGGCACGCGCCGCTGCTTGGCTTCGACACGGTTGGAAATTCGCGCGCGGCTGCTAGCATGAGAGGAAGCAAATTTCGCGGGGGCCGCATCGCCGCCGCGGAATACGTGGCATGGCGGCCTCCGGAGGCATCCGCTCCGCCCGCATACGAAGGAGGCCGCCGACATGACCTGCACCCTCTACTGGCAAAAGGCATGGCAACGGGCCGCCGCGGCATGCGTGCTCGCCGGCTGCGCGCTGGTCGCGCACGCGGGCGACATCACCGGCGCCGGCTCCACCTTCGTCTACCCTCTGCTGCTGAAATGGGCCTCGACGTATTACGCCAGGACCGGGCAGGAGGTGAACTACCAGGCCATCGGCTCGGGCAACGGCATCCGGCAGATCAAGGCGGCCAACGTGGCCTTCGGCGCCTCGGACATGCCGCTCAAGCCGGACGAACTGCGGGCCGCGGGGCTGGTCCAGTTCCCGCTGGTGGCCGGCGGCGTGGTGCCCATCGTCAACCTGGACGGCGTGATTCCCGGCCAGGTGCGGCTCACCGGGCAGGTGCTGGCCGACATCTACCTGGGCAAGATCGTCAACTGGAACGATCCCGCCATCGGCGCGCTCAATCCCGGCCTCGCGCTGCCGGACCTGAAGATGCTGGTGGTCCATCGCAGCGACAGCTCCGGCACCACCTTCAACTGGGCCAACTACCTGTCCGAGGTCAGCGCGGAGTGGAAACGCGGCGTGGGCGCCGGCACCACCGTCAAATGGCCGGCGGGCGTGGGGGCCATCGGCAACGAAGGCGTGGCGGCCTATATCAAGAGCGTCAAGGGGGCGATCGGCTATGCCGAGCTGACTTACGCGCTCCAGCGCAAGCTGCCGTACACGGCGCTGCGCAACAAGGACGGCGCCTTCGTCGTGCCCTCGCGCGAGGCGTTCAGCGCGGCGGTGGCCTCGGCGGACTGGAGCCGGCAGCCGGACTTCTACCAGGTCATCACCGATCCGCCCGGCGGACAGGCCTGGCCCATCACCGGCGTGGTGTTCATCATCATGCCGAAGTCGCCCAGGGATGCCGCGAGCGCGAAGAGCGCATTGTCCTTCTTCCGCTGGGCGCTGAACGACGGCCAGGCCGATGCGGCCGCGGAGCACTACGTGGCCTTGCCGCCGGTGCTGGTCAAGCAGATCGAGGCCTACTGGGGCGAGAACATGAAATGAGCGGACGGGCGGGCGGGCGGCAGGGCCGTGCGGGGCGCCGCGCAGGCGGGGCTCAAGAAGGCGGAGAAATGGCCGTTACCGGTAAAATCAGACGCCGCCGATGCGTGGCGGCGCGCAGACCAGATCCCGGAGTTGGCATGGAATCCCTCTCGTTCGAGTTCGTCTCCATCGAGGAAGCAAAACAGATACTGGATGGCGCGGTCCCCGAGCAGGTCCAGCCCGACTGGCCCGCCATGCGGCGCCCCGAAGGCGCCGAGGCGCAAGTCCTCACGAGCACCGCGCTCAAGTGGCTGGCATCGCTGCCGCCCGAGGCGCGGCCGCTCGAGCTGTGCCGCGGCTACGCCCGCATCGGCAACCAGATGGCCGCGCTGGCGGCCACCCCGTCCGTGCTGTCGGCCTATCTCGCCGACCTGCTGATCGACCGGCGCGGCGGCCGCCAGGGCTTCCCCGGCGGCATCGCGCTCGAACTGAGCCGGCTGCAGGAATACCTGCTGCACACGCTGCAGCAATAAGGGCGCGGCGTGCCTGGCGTGCCTAGCGCGGCTTGTTGGGCGCGCAATCCTCGACCATGCCGCTGATGCGCCCGACGCTCAGCAGCGGGTGCCACTCGTCGGAGCTGCGGATCTCGACGTCCGTGCCGTCCCCGGCGCGGCGCAGGCTGATCAGGCGGAAGTAGCGGTACTCGGAATTGTCGATGCGCCCGACCCGGATATCCACCCTGCCCGGCTCCGGATACGACACCACGTTGGCATCGTCGCCCATCCGGCCCTTCAGGCACGCCACCAGGCTGGCCGAGCTGGCCGCGGAATGGATGCGCACCGGCTCCTTCGCCTGGATGGATTCCGGGCTGACGCCGCTGGCGCATCCGGCGAGCCACGAGACCGCCGCGGCGGCAACCAGCAATACACGTCCGTTGGACATTCCCCCTCCTTTGGCAAAAAACGGTGGGCGCATGTTACCGCAACTGCCGCGCGAGGCCGCTCGCGCGAGGAGGAAACAGGCGGGCCTCGGTCAACCGCTCGGTCAACCGAATTCGATGGAAGCCTTTGCCAAAGAGTTATTCCTTGCCGTCCGGGCGCTCTGGGCTCTGGACGGATCCCGGCTGGCCTGACGGCGGGAGCCGGTCCGCAAGCCAGACGGGCCACGCAAAAAAACGGCCCGGAGAGCAACAACTCTCCGGGCCGTTTCTTGCATCACTGTAAGAGGTGGTGCGGCTGGCAGGATTCGAACCCACGACCCCTTGGTTCGTAGCCAAGTACTCTATCCAACTGAGCTACAGCCGCACGCGAGGCCGCGACTATATCGCAGCCGTGGAAAAATGCAAGCGTTTTCCACGCAGGGTCCCCCGGCGGGGCATCGCGCCCCGCCTGTGCGGACGGCTTACGCCGCCAGCCGGAACGACGCTACCGCTGCCTTCAGGCGCTGGGCCTGCTCTTCCATCGAGCCGGCCGCGGCCGCGGCCTGTTCGACCAGCGCCGCGTTCTGCTGCGTCACGGTGTCCATCTGCGTGACGGCCTGGTTGACCTGCTCGATGCCGGCGCTCTGCTCGGCCGAGGCCGCGCTGATCTCGCCCATGATGTCGGTCACGCGCTTGACCGCGCCGACGATGCGCTCCATGGTCTGGCCGGCGTGCGCCACCAGTTCGGAGCCCTTTTCCACGCGGTCCACGGAGTCGCCGATCAGGGCCTTGATTTCCTTGGCGGCGGTGGCGCTGCGCTGGGCCAGGCTGCGCACCTCGCCGGCCACCACCGCGAAGCCGCGGCCCTGCTCGCCGGCGCGCGCGGCTTCCACCGCGGCGTTGAGCGCCAGGATGTTGGTCTGGAAGGCGATGCCTTCGATCACGGCGATGATGTCCACCACCTTGCGCGAGGCGCCGTTGATGTCTTCCATCGTGGTCACCACCTGGCCCACCACCTCGCCGCCTTCGACCGCGATCTCCGAAGCATTGACGGCCAGCGTGCTGGCCTGCTTGGCGTTGTCGGCGTTCTGGCGCACGATGCTGGTCAGCTCTTCCATGCTGGAGGCGGTCTGCTGCAGCGACGAGGCCTGTTCCTCGGTGCGCTGGGACAGGTCGGTATTGCCCGCGGCGATCTGGCTGGTGCCGGTGGCGATGGCATCGGTGCCGGTACGCACCTGGCTGATGATGTTCAGCAGGTTGGCGTTCATGTCGGACAGCGCCTGCATCAGCTGGCCGGTTTCGTCGGTGCTGTCCACGTCGATGCGGCTGGCCAGGTTGCCGGAGGCCACCGTGCGCGCGATGCCGACCGCGCGGTGCAGGGGCCGCGTGATGCCGCGCGTGAGCCAGACCGCGAACGCCACGCCGATGGCCAGCACCAGCGCGCCGATCACGACCATGCCGTTGCGCGCGGTCAGGTAGATGCCGTGGATTTCCACCGCGGTGGCGTCGATGCTGGCGCGCTGGATGTCGAGCAGCTTCTGGATCTCGGCCAGGTAGGCGTCGCCGGCCGGCACGAATTCCTTCTCGAGCACCTGGTTGGCTTCTTCCGTGTTGCCGGCTTCCTTGAGCTTGGTGATCTTGTCGCGCGATTCGTTGTACGGATTGCGCACGGCCAGGATCTTCTTGAAGGCGGCCTTCTCCTCGTCGCTGGTCAGCATCGGCTCGATCTTGTCGCGCAGCGCGCCGATGGCGGCGAAGGACCCCTTGGTTTCCGCCGCGAAGAACGCGCCGAGCGACGGGTCGGAGCTCTTGGCCACCGCGGTGGTGCGGCGCACGCTGGTATGCATCAGGCGGTACCAGTCGCTGACCATGCGCTCCTTGGCCAGCGGCTGCTGCATCATGTCGTTCGTGCGGTCCGCAACCTGCTCCAGGCGCACGATGCCCAGCACGGTCATGAAGGTGGACAACAGTATCACTACGCCGAAGCCAATGCCGAGGCGCACACCAATTCCCAAGCTTTTCATTTCTTCTACCTGATTTGCGATTGAATGGTGGCGAAATGCCGGTGCTTCGGGAGGGAGATGGGCACCGGTCCGCTCTTTTTGCCTGCCGCCTGCCGGATGGAGGCCCATCCGGGACGATGACTCCTTATCGGCATATCAGGGAAAACCTTTAGTCGCTCGCCGTCCACGGGCGGCCGGCATGAAAAAGCCCGCACGACGCGAATCGTGCGGGCATGAAGGCGCCGGCAGGCGCACTATGAAGAAGCGGGTTGGCCGAGGTTCGACCGGCGTGCTCGCAGACGGGCCGCCGCTCAGGCAAGGGCGCCGTCGGTGAAGGGGTCGCGCTTGTCGATACGCGCGCCGTCGGTGAACGGATCGCGCTTGTCGACGCGCGCGCCGTCGGTGTAGGGGTCGCGGGTACCGGCGCGCGCCGGCGTGGCCGATGCGCCGGTCAGGTCCATGCCGGCGACCAGCTCGCCATGCGGCACCACCTTGCCGGCGCGGGCGCCGTCGGTGAAGGGGCTGCGTTGCTCGATGCGCGCGCCGTCGGTAAAGGCGTCCCGCCTGGCACTGGAAGCCTGGGCGCTACCGGCGGCGAAGGCCGCTGCGAGTGCGGCGGCGATGGCAACGGAGACAAAACGCTGGGTGTTCATGATGATTCCTTTCCTCGGAGGGGTACGGCTCCATCCGATCCACCGTGGGTCGCGATGCCGTATCCGATGCACACAGCTTATGCCTCCGCAGACGATTCGAAAAAGGAATAAAAATCATCACAACCAGTCCGCATTTTCATATGCGAGTCCCGGCACGCTCAGTCGACCGCGCTCAGTCGACCGTGATATGCCGCTTGTGGATGACCTCGGCCCAGCGCGCGCTTTCCTTCTGGATGGCCGCGGCCAGTTCGGCGGGCGTGCCGCCGGCGGCGTCCATGCCGATGGTGGCGAGCTTTTCCTTGAGCGCGGGATTGGCCAGCACCTGGCCGGCCTGGTGGCCGAGCTGCTGGATCCCGTCCCTGGGCGTGCCGGCGGGCGCCATCAGCGCGTACCACGAGACCGCCTCGAACTTCGGGAAGCCCTGCTCGGCAATGGTGGGCACGTCGGGCAGCACGGCGGAGCGCCGGGCGCTGGCCACGCCGAGCGCGCGCAGCTTGCCGGCCTTGATGTAGGGCAGCGCCGACGAGAGCTGGGCGAACATCATGGTGACCTGGCCGCCCACCAGATCGGTGATGGCGGGGCTGACGCCCTTGTACGGCACGTGGATCAGCCTGATGCCCGCGTCGAGCTGCAGCAGCTCGCCCGCCAGGTGCGCCTGGCTGCCGGCGCCGGGCGAGGCGAAGGTGAGCTCGCCGGGCTTCTGGCCGGCGAGCTTGAGCAGTTCGGGCAGGGTTTTGGCGGGCACGCCCGCGTTGACCACCAGCACGTTCTCGGCGGTGGCGAGCATGGTCACGGGCGCGAGGTCCGATTGCTTGTAGGGCAGGTTCGGCATCAGCGCGGGATTCACCGCGATATTGCCGACCGGCACCACGGCCAGCGTGTAGCCGTCCGGCGGCGCCTTGGCGACCTGGTCCACGCCGATGTTGCCGGCCGCGCCGGCGCGGTTGTCGACCAGCACATTCTGGCCCCAGGCCTTCGCCAGGCCTTCGCCGACGACGCGACCGAGCACGTCGGCGGGGCCGCCCGCGGGGAACGGCACCACCAGCCGCACGGGCTTGGCGGGATAACCTTGCGCGCCGGCCAGCAGCGGCAGGCACGCAGCCATGAGGGTGATCAGGAAACGCTTCATCGGGAATACTCGGTTGGTCGGAAAACTGGGCGGCGCCATCGGCTCGCGGCTTGCGGCTTGCGGCTTGCGGCTCGCGGCTTGCGGCTCGCGGCTCGCGGCTCGCGGCCGATGCGGCGCGGGTTAGCGCGGGGCGGTCATGGCATGCCCTCGCTGGTCAGCGCGAAGCCGGCCGCGTCCGCCGCGCGCGCGTAGCCGGCGAGGACGTCGTAGTCGGCGTCCTCCACGAGGGCGAAGCGCGCCAGGCGCAGCGTGGCCAGCAGTTCAGCGTTGCCGGCGTCGCGGTGCAGGTCGAGCAGCGCCATGCGGATGCGCGCGGCGGCGCTATCGCTGGCCGCGGGCGACGCCACCAGCGCCGGCGCCGGAGACGCCGGCGTCACCGCCAGCGTCCGGAGCTGCGCCATGCGCGCGGGCGCATGCAGGCGCAGCAGGTCCAGCACGTAGCTGTCCACCACGCCCACGTCCGCGTGCCCCGCGATCACGGCGTCGATCACCTGGTTCGGCGTCGGCGTCGGCGTGCCGGCCGGGTGATACAGCGCGCCGGCGTCGGGCGCGGGCTGGCGCGGCAGGAAATGGCGCAACAGGAAATGGCGCGGCGCGTTGTATCCCGAATTGGACTCCGGCAGCATGTGCGCGAGCCGGCCGCCGAACGTTTCCGCCAGCGAGGCGGCCCGCGCGTCGGCCCGCACGATGAACTCGGTGAAGTACACCGGCCGCTGCCCATAGCGCTCGGGCGAAGGCACCGGCGCGGCCAGCAGGCGCGGCCGCACCGCGGCATTCACATAGGGGAAGCCGCACATGAACACGCAGCCGCAGTCGGGCCGGGCCCACAGCGCGCTGATGGGCGCCGGCGCGGCATGCTCCAGGTACGGCAGGTCCACCCCGGCGCGGCGCGCCACGCGCGCGAACAGCTCCCGCCACGCCTGCGCCACCGGCGCGGCCACCGAGTACATGCGTGCGTTGGCGATCATGCGTAGACCAGCCGCTGGCCCAGCCCCATGCGCTCGGCCTTCTTCATGATGGCGTGCCCCAGCGCGATGTCGCTCAGCGACAGGCCGCGGTGCCAGAACAGGTTGGTCTCGTCGTCGCTCTGCCGGCCGGGCTTGCGGCCGGCGACGATCTCGCCCAGTTCTCCGTAGAGCGTTTGCTCGGACAGCTTGCCGGCTTCCACGTGCGCGCGCAGCGAGCCGAGCACGCCGCCCTTGCACTGGCCCCAGTCGTCCACCACCAGCTTGTCCATGATGTCGGTCAGCGACAGCTCGACCGCGCTCATGGTGCCGTAAGGGACCACGAACGCGCCGGGCTTGATCCATTCGGTCTTGAGCATCGGCGTGGGGCGCTCCAGGCGCGAAGCCTCCACCACGATGTCGGCGCCGCGCACGCACGATTCCCAGTCCTCGGTGACCACGATCTTCTTGCCCAGGTCGCGCGCCAGGCGCTCGGCGAAGGCGTTGCGGCTTTCCGGGCGGCGCGAGTGCACGCGGATCTCGTCGAAGTCGTAGAGGCTGTCGAGCAGGCGCACGTTCCAGTACGCGGTGCCGCGCGCGCCGATATGGCCCAGCACCTTGCTGTCGCGGCGGGCCAGGTGGCGCGCGCCGAGCGCGGTGACCGCGCCGGTGCGGGCATCGGTGATGAAGGTGGCGTCGATCATCGCCACCGGCATGCCGGTGCGCGGATCGAACAGGTTGAGCATGGCCATCTCGGACGGCAGGCCCAGCTTGTAGTTGTCGACGTAGTCGCCGACGATCTTCACGCCGGCCAGCCCGAGCGGCGCCACATAGCCGCGCAGCACGTTGAAGTGCCCGTTGAACGCCGGGTCCGGCGTCAGGTGCACGCGCGGCTCGATCACGGTCTGCCCGTTGCCCTGCGCCAGCAGGCCCTGCTCGACCGCATCGAGGATTTCCGCGTCGGTCATCGCCAGTTTCGCGATGTCGGGACCGTTGATGTAAGTCAGATGAATGTCGCTCATGCCGTCTCCTGTCTTCAAGTGAGTGAATGCACGCGCCCGGTGCGTCATGCTCGGTTTCCGGTGCGGCGGCGCCCCATCGGCGTGCCGCGCGAAGCGCGGCGGAACCACCGTGGTGCGCAGCCGGCGATGCGCCGGAACTGCCTTGCGCGGGCGCCTCGGAGAACAAGTGTAGGTATCGCGGCGATGACTGTCGTATGCTTATATGTCCGTCGGACTTAACACCGTGTTATGGGTTGAACCAAGCGTGCGCGGGCCTTCGCCAGCCGCACCGGAACCTCGATGAAACTCAATCTCAGGCAGATCGAAGTCTTTCGCGCCGTCATGCTCACGGGCTCGATCAGCGCCGCCTCCAGGCTGCTCTACGTATCCCAGCCGGCCATCAGCCGCCTGATGTCGCACACCGAGCAGCGCCTGGGGCTGGCGCTGTTCCAGCGCATCAAGGGCCGCCTCTATCCCACGCCCGAGGCGCGCCGCCTGCTGGGCGAGGTCAACGCCGTCTACGAGGGCATCGAGCGCGTCAACGAGATCGCCGAGGACCTCGCCGCCAAGCGCACCGGCAGCCTGCGCGTCTCGTGCAACCCCAACCTCGGCCAGACCGTGCTGCCGCTGGCCATCGCCGCGTTCCGCGCGACCCACCCCGATATCCGCATCGTGGTGCGCACGCAGATCCCCGGCAACATGCTGCGCGCGCTGCTGTCCGGCCAGGTCGAGCTGGCGATCTCCAACATGCCGCTGGCGCACCCCAACCTGGAGGCGCGGCTGCTGGTGCGCAACCCCATCGTCGCGCTGGTCCCGGCCGGCCACCGGCTCAGCGCACGCGCCTCGCTGCGGCCGGCCGAGCTGGCCGGCGAGCCGCTGATCGGCTACGGCGCGGACGTGCCGTTCGGGCTGCTGGTGCGCGAAGTGTTCGGCGGCGAGGACGACCAGCCCGACATGCGCGTGCAGGTGGAGCAGGCCCACGTGGCGCGCGCGCTGGCGCAGGCGGGGGCCGGCATCGCGCTGGTGGACGCCATGACCGTGTTCGGCCAGGACTGGCCGAACCTCGTGGCGGTGCCGGTCAGGACCAAGGTCGATGCGTCGGTGCAGATCTTCCACGTGCAGACCGAGCCGCTGTCGCGGCTGGCGCAGGACTTCGTGGAAACGCTGAAGCGGCTGATGAAGAAGTGAGGCCGGCCGCGCCCTCGTCGCATCCACCTGATATTCATAGTTGAAAGCCTTCGTTGGTGGCGCGCCCGCGCTGTCCGATACTCCGGGCTGATCCCCGTCCGCCATCGACGCGCAGGATGCATGCGCTCCCGCGCCGGCAGGACATCCCGACAGGACAACCCGAATGCCCGCGCCCTCCTCCGCCCCCGGCACACGCCGCCTCGTTCTCAAGCAACTGGCCTCGATGGCCGCCGCCGGCGGCCTCGGCTCCCTACTGGCGGCATGCTCGCGCGAAGGCGCGCCGCAGGCGGCCGGCAACGGCGCGGCAGGCGGCAGCGCGGGCAGCGCGGCAAGCGGCGGCGCGCCCGCGGTGGTGGCCAAGGCCGGCGACAAGGTGCGCTTCCGCTATCCCGACAACCCGACCTTCGACCTGGTCTACCTGGCCGACCAGCTCGGCTACTTCGAAGGCACCAACACGCGCCCCGAGTACATCGGCAAGGTCGCCGCGCCGCAGATCATCCCGCTGACCGGCACCGGCGAGATCGATTTCGGCTCGCGCATGGTGCCGCTGGTGATTTCCGCGGTGGCCAGCGGCGCCGACATCAAGGTGGTGGCGGCCGGCAACAAGACGCTGCAGGACGCGCCGCACATGAAGTACTTCGTGCGCAAGGCCTCCGGCATCCGCCAGCCCAAGGACCTGGAAGGCAAGACCATCGGCATCAACAGCTTCGGCGCGTGCGCGGAGTTCGTCACCAAGACCTACCTGCGCCAGAAAGGCGTGGACGTCACCAAGATCAACTTCGTGGTGATCCCCGACGACCAGGCCGAGCAGACGCTGGCCACCGGCAACACCGACCTGGCCATCATCCACGCGCCGTTCTCGGGCCGCGCCGATCACGCCGACCAGCTGGTGCGCCTGTGGAGCGACTTCGACCTCGACGGCGGCCTGGGCGGCATGCAGCCCTACAGCGCGCACGGCAAGTTCATCCGCGAGCATCCGGAGTCGGTGCGCGACGTGGTGACGGCGCTGGCCAAGGCCGCCAACTGGGTCAACGCCAACCCCGAGGACGCGCGCAAGCTGGTGTCCGAGCGCATCAAGCTGCAGCTGGACTACGTGGACCGCTATGCCTACGTGGATAACCTGGTGGTGACCGAGCCGCCGATCCAGTACTACATCGACGTGCTGGAAGCCGAGGGCAAGCTGCCCAAGGGCAAGGTGACCGCCGCCAGCATCTACACCAACGAGTTCAACCCGTTCGCGGCCAAGGCCCAGGCGAAGGCCTGAGGGGCAGCGCACCATGACCGACAAGATCCTCGCTCGCGGCGTGCAGATGGACTACGCCGTGCGCGGCGAGAACGGGCGGCCCGACAACGTGGCGGTGCTGCAGGACTTCAACCTCGCCATCCGCAACGGCGAGTTCCTCTCCGTGCTGGGCCCGTCCGGCTGCGGCAAGTCCACCTTCCTCAGCATCCTGGCCGGCCTGACCGAGCGCACCGGCGGCCATATCGCCATCGACGGCAAGCCGCTGGCCGGCATCAGCCGGGACCAGGGCGTGGTGTTCCAGGGCTATGCGCTGTTCCCGTGGCGCACGGTGCTGCAGAACATCGAGGTCGGGCTGGAGATCCGCGGCGTGAAGCGCGCCGAACGGCGCCGCATCGCCCGGGAGCACCTGGAGCTGGTCGGGCTGGAAGGCTTCGGCGAGCGCTATCCGCACGAGATCTCGGGCGGCATGAAGCAGCGCGTGGCGATCGCGCGCTCGCTGGCCTACAAGCCCGAGGTGCTGCTGATGGACGAGCCGTTCGCCGCGCTCGACGCGCAGACGCGCGAGATCCTGCAGGGCGAGCTGCTGCGGATCTGGGAGCAGTACCGCAAGACCATCGTCTTCATCACGCACAGCCTGGACGAGGCCATCTTCCTGTCCGACCGCATCGCGGTGATGACGCGCCGGCCCGGCTCGGTCAAGGCCATCATCGACGTGCCGCTGCCGCGCCCGCGCCAGCCCGAGCTGCGCAATTCCGAGGCGTTCATCCGCCTGCGGCAGCAGGCCTGGGACATCCTCAAGGACGAGGTCCAGTTCAGCGCCGCCGTGCCGCGCCCGCTCGGCGCCACCGCGAATCCGGGCGAGCGCGTGGCGGGCGAGCCCGCCGCGCGCGCCGCCACCGCCGCACCGGCGTCCCTGCCGGCCACCACCGAACCCAGGGCCGCGCTGTGAGCCATCCTAGCCATCCCGCCGTGAGCAACCCCGCCACCGCCATCCGCCGCCTTGCCGGCCCTTCGCTGGCCGCCCGCCTGGGCGACCGCGCGCTGGGCCTGCTCGGCATCGCCGGTTTCCTGCTGCTGTGGGAGCTGGTGCCGCGCACCGGGCTCGTCAGCGAGGCCTACCTGAGCCCGCCTTCGCAGATCCTGCCGGCCATCTGGCAACTGCTGGAAAGCGGCGCGCTGCTCAAGCACGTGGGCGCCAGCCTGCAGCGCTCGCTGTGGGGCCTGCTGCTGGCGATCGGCCTGGGCGTGACGCTGGGCCTGCTGATGGGCTGGTTCAGCCGGCTCGAAGCCATCGTCGACCCCATCCTGCAGCTGTTCCGGCAGACCTCGGCGTTCGCCCTGTTCCCGGTCTTCATCCTGTTCCTCGGCATTGGCGAGCTGTCCAAGGTGGCGATCATCTTCTGGGCCTCGTTCTGGCCGGTGCTGCTGAGCACCATCAGCGGCGTCAAGCAGGTGGACCAGCTGCTGATCAACTCGGCGCGCTCGATGGGCGCTTCGCGCCTGTTCGTGTTCGGCAAGGTGGTGCTGCCGGCGGCGTCGCCATCCATCTTCACCGGCATCCGCCTGGCCGGCACCTATTGCATCACGGCGCTGGTCGCCGCCGAGATGATCGGCGCCCATTCCGGGCTCGGCTTCCTGACGCTGAATTCGCAGGAAGTGTTCCAGATCCCGACCATGTATGCCGGCATCCTGCTGCTGGCGCTGCTGGGCCTGGCGCTGAACTTCATCCTGGCGCGCATCGAGCGCCGCCTCACGCGCTGGCGCCGGGGGCTGACCCTCAATGCCTGACCTGTCTTCCGCGGCCCCGCTCCGTGCGCGCGCGGCGTCACGCGACGGTCACCGCGGCGTGCCTATACTGGCTGCCGCGCTGGCCGGCGCCATCGTGGTGCTGGGGCTGGCCTGGCTCAGCATTCCCGCGTTGCTCGGGCGCCTGCCGGTGAAGCTGCCGCTGGACCACCTGCCCGCGCCGGCGCTCGACCTGCTGCAGCGGCTGCAGCCCGAGCCGCGCTGGGACGCGCTGCCGCAGGGCCCGGTGCTGGCCGCGGCGCGCCAGCGCGGCGTGCTGGTCGTCGGCGTGCGCGAGTACGCGCGGCCGGCGCTGCCGGGCGCGCCGAACCCGCCCGGCCCGGATGGCTTCGACGCCGGACTGGCCGGCTTCCTGGGCGCGCACCTGCAGGTGCCGGTGAAGCTGGTGGGGCTGGGCGCGGACGGACGCGCGCACGACGCGCCGGCGCCCGTGCCCGACCTGATCATCGCCGGCGCGCGCCCCGGCGCGGCCGGCGAGCCGCGCGTGCCCAGCCCCTACGCCGGCGGCACCGGCCGGCTGGTCGCGCTGCGCGGCAGCCCGTACACCCGCGCCGCGGACCTGGCGCAGCGGCCGGTGTGCGTGGCGCAGGGCAGCCCGTACGTGCAGGAACTGGCCAGCCGCTATCACGCGGTCCCGGTGGTCCATGTGTCGGCGATCCGCGCCATCGCCGCCTTCATGGCCGGCGAATGCCAGGCGCTGGCCGAAGACAAGCTGGCGCTGGCGCGGCTGGCGGGCCTGCCGGAATGGCGCTTCTACGCCGTGCTGGACCAGGACCTGGACGGCGACGCCGGCGCGCAGATCGGCCTGCGCCAGCCCGACCCCGCCTCCGCGGCCTACCTGGACCGCGCGGTGCGCTACTGGGTGGGCGGCGGCGGCCTGGCGCGCGCGCGCGAGCAGCGCGCCGGCGACCTGGCCTACCAGGCCGGCGAACTGCAGAGCGGGCTGGTCTGCCACGCCTGAACGGCCGTGCCCCCCGGGGTGACGGCGGCCGGGGCGTGCCCGTTTCATTTGCGGAAAATACCCCCCTTAATCCCCTCTTTTCTTCAAACTGTCACAAAGAAGACATATGCCGCTCCTAGAATTGGCGGCTTCAAAATAATCCGGATACCCTGGCGATGTCTGACGTTCCGGCCGATACCAGTAGGGTCGAATCCCGCGCGGCGCGCTCCCGCTTCCGGCAGCCTTGCGCGGAAGACTTGTGCGTCGCCACGCCGTCGGTGACCACGGAACAGACCAACCAGGACGTGCTGGACGTCTTCGGCAGGCACCGCGACCTGGACAGCCTGCCGGTGACCGAGGACGACAGGCCGATCGGGCTCATCAACCGCGCGATCTTCATGTCGCAGATGAGCAAGCCCTACCACCGCGAGCTGTACAACCGCAAGAGCTGCATCGCCTTCATGGACAAGGAGCCGCTGGTGGTGGACGCGGCCATGAGCATCGAGGCGCTGACCTTCAAGGCGGTGGAGTACGGCGAGAAAGCGCTGGCCGACGGCTTCATCATCGCGCGCGACGGCCGTTTCGTGGGCCTGGGACGCGGCCTGCAGCTGATGCGGGTGGTGGCCGACATGCAGGCCGAGAAGAACCGCCAGATCATGCACAGCATCGACTACGCCAGCATCATCCAGCGCTCGATGCTGCGGCCCTCGCGCGAGGCGATGGCCCGCACGCTCGGCGACGCCGGCCTGGTGTGGGAGCCGCGCGACGTGGTCGGCGGCGACTTCTATCACTTCGCGGCGTTCGAGGACGGCTGGTTCGCCGCGCTGGCGGACTGCACCGGGCACGGCGTACCGGGCGCCTTCATGACGCTGATCGCCTCCTCCATCCTGACCCAGGCCATCGAGCAGCGCGGCCCGCGCGACCCCGGCGCGCTGCTGATGGCGGTCAACCGCGGCATCAAGCAGATGCTCGGCCAGGTGGAGCGCTACAGCGACACCGCCGAGTCCAACGACGGCCTGGACGCGGCCTTCTTCTGGTTCGACAATGCCAGCCGGCAGCTCTGCTTCGCCGGGGCCAAGAGCGCGCTGTTTGTGCTGCACCCCGGCGACGAAGACGGCGAAATGGTGGAAGGCGAGCGCATGGGCGCCGGCTACGTCGACACAGGCATGGATTTCGCTTGGCAGAACCGGCTGGTGCCGACCCGGCCCGGCAGCGTGGTGTTCGTGACCACCGACGGGCTGATCGACCAGATCGGAGGGCCGAAGGAGATCGCCTTCGGCAAGCGGCGCATCCGCGAAGCGGTACGCGCCAGCCGGCACGAGCCGGCCGCACGCATCAACCAGGCCGTGCTGGAGCAGTACAGCGCCTGGCAGGGGCAGCAGAACCGCAGGGACGACCTCACTTTCTTCTGCTTCCGTGTTCAATAGCAGGCAGCAAGTCCTGACCACAACGCCGATGAAACCACGCCGATGAACGGTACTTCGATTGACAACGAATATGGGGCCTTTTTCAAGATGGCCCGGGAACGCAACGTGATCTTCTACTACGTCGGCTATTTTTCCCAGAACATCATCGCCGCCATGTCGGACGCGGTGCGGCTGCAGCTCGCGGTCAGCGGCGTGGACAACTCCACGCGGCGCAAGCTGTTCTCCTCGTTCGTGGAGATGGCGCAGAACATCGTCCATTACTCCTCGGACGCCCTGACGCCGCCCACGCAGGACACCGACCAGCTGCGCCACGGCTCCGTGTGCATCAGCATGATCGACGACCGCTACCGCCTGATGTGCTCCAACCCCGTGGCGATCTCCCGCGTGGCGCAGTTGCGCGCGGCGCTCGAGCCGCTGCGCACGATGACGCTGGACCAGATCAAGCAGGCCTACCGGGAAACCATGCGCGCCGAATCGCCGGAAGGCAGCAAGGGCGCCGGCCTGGGCTTCCTGACCGTGGCGCGCGACGCCAGCGCTCCCCTGGAATACAATTTCCAGCCGATCGATGCGGATCCTGCGTCGACCATGTTCCACCTGGTCGCCACGATCTGAGCAGGACGAGAAAAACAACGTCATGGAAAACCTGTTCATCGCCGCCACCCCCTCCTCGCCCGAGGTGAATTTCGACTTCGCGCAGCACACGCTGTCGCTCAAGGGCGAGTCCTACCCCGAGAACGCCGCCATGTTCTACGGCGACGTGATCGTGCGCATGCGCAAGTACCTGGCCGCGTGCGAGGACACCGAGGTCACCGTCCACGTGGCGCTGACCTACTTCAACAGCTCCAGCACCAAGGTGCTGTTCAGCATGTTCGACGCCATGAACGACGCCGCCGACAAGGGCAATCGCGTGATCGTGAACTGGTATCACGACGTCGACGACGACACCATCCTGGAGTTCGGGCAGGAGCTGCACGCCGACTTTCCGGCCATCGAGTTCATCGACCACGCCACCACCGCCACCTGAACCGCGCCGATCCGCCGAATGTCCGAGCCCGATCTTTTCGAGTTGGAGAACAGCGCCGTGGCCGGGGCCCGCGCGGTCTTCTGCAATCCGGATGCCGGCGCGGAGGCGTACCGCCGCACGCTCGGCGAACTGATCGGCCACTACGAGCGGCTGATGCGCGAGACGCGCCGCCTGATCCGGCGCAGCGACCGCGAGGAACTGGAAATGAACCGGCTCAACCAGCGCCTGCAGGAACTGGCGCGCGAGCTGGAATTCCGCGCCACGCGCGACACCCTGACCGGCGCGCTCAACCGCGGCGCGGTGATCGAGCAGGCCGGCGTGATCCTGGCCGGCGGCAGCCTGGCGCTGATCGTGCTGGACATCGACCATTTCAAGCGCGTCAACGACACGCTCGGCCATCCGGTGGGCGACGCGGTGATCCGCGGCGTGACCGAATGCCTGACGCAGACCGTGCTGGACGCCGGCATGGTCGGCCGCGTGGGCGGCGAGGAGTTCGCCGCCTTGCTGCCGGCGCGCCCGCTCGGCGCCGCCATGGACCTGGCCAACCGCATCCGCCTGCGCATCGCCGCCCACACCTTCGCCGAGGCGCCCGAGCTGCAGGTGACGGCAAGCTTCGGCGTGAGCTGGAACCCGCGCGGCACCAGCTTCGAGTACGCCTACGGGCGCGCGGACGAGGCGCTCTACGAAGCCAAGCGCAGCGGCCGCAACCGGGTGGTCAGCGCGCAGGCGCCCGAGGCCGCCCTGCCGCTGTCCTGACGGGCGGCCTGTCCGCCGGCATGCCGGCTATGCCGGCAGCGGGAAGCCGGTATCGAAGGTGTTGCGCACGTCCAGCCGCTGCTTGAGCAAACCCGCCTTCAGGTAGAAATCCGCCGTGCGCTGCTGCTCGGCGATCAGCGCCGCGTCGATATTGCGCCACTGCGTGTGGCGCCGCTCGAACTGCAGCCGCGCCGCCTCGGGCGGGATGCCGATGATGCGCGCCAGCGCCGCCGAAAAGCCATCCACGTGCTGGTACGACCAAACCTGCGCGCGCGCCGCGCGCTGCAGGAAGTCGCGCAGCACTTCGCGCTTGGTGGCCAGCGCGCTGTCGGTGGCGGCCAGGTAGCTCAGGCCCGACCACAGGCCGCGGCCGCTGACCAGCACGCGCGCGTGGCCGCTGGTTTCGGCCAGCGCAGTATAGGGCTCCCAGGTCGCCCACGCGTCGATCGAGCCGTTGACCAGCGCCAGCTTGGCGTCGGCCGGCGGCAGGAAGCGGATGCTGGCGTCCTCCGGCTTGAGCCCGGCCGATTCGAGCGCCTTGAGCGCGACGAAGTGGCCGATGGAGCCGCGGTTGGTGCCGATGTTCTTGCCGCGCAGGTCCGCCGCGCCTTTCCACGGCGAGTCCGCGCGCACCAGCACGGCGGTGCCGAACGGGTCCGAGCGGTTGGCGCCGATGATCTTGATCGGCGTGCCGGCGGCCAGCGCGAAGATGGCCGGCGCGTCGCCGATGGGGCCGGAGTCCACCGCGCCCGCGTTGAGCGCCTCGGCCAGCGGCGCGGCGGCCGGGAACTCAGTCCACTGGATGTCGTAGGGCAGGTTCTTCAGCTCGCCCGCGCTCTCCAGCAGCGCGCGCAGGCCGCCCTTCTGGTCGCCGGCCTTGAGCACGGGGCGCGCCTGCGCGCCGGCGGCAAACGGCAGCGTGGCGCCGGCCGCCGCCACGCCCGCCGCCGCGCCGAGGCGCAGGAATTGTCGTCTGGATGCCGTCATGCCGTCATGCCGCCTTGCGTCCCGCGCCGGCCGCGGCCTCGCGCTGCGCCACCAGCGCGCGCACGCGCGGGATCAGTTCGCGGCCATAGTCCACCGCATCCTCCAGCGGGTCGAAGCCGCGGATCAGGAAGGTGGTGACGCCGAGGTCGTAGTAGTCCAGCAGCGCGTCGGCCACCTGCTCGGGCGTGCCGACCAGCGCGGTGGAATTGGAGCGCGCGCCGGTCAGCTTCGCGATCTCGGTCCACAGGCGCTTGTCCACGCGCGGGCCCTGGCCGGCCGCGGCCAGCAGGCGGCGCGCGCCCTCGCTTTGCTGCGGGCCGCCCTGCCCCAGGCCGGCAACCTCGCGCAGCTGCCGCGCCTGCGCCAGGATGCGGCCGGCGCGTTCCCAGGCCAGCGCCTCGGTGGCCGCCAGGATCGGGCGGAACGATACCGAGAAGCGCACCTGGCGCCCGTTCTTCGCCGCCTCGGCGCGCACGCGCGTGGTGAGCTCGCGCACCTGGTCCAGCGACTCGCCCCACAGCGCGTACACGTCGGCATGGCGCCCGGCGACCTCGATGGCGGCCTCCGACGCGCCGCCGAAGAAGATCGGCACATGCGGGCGCTGGGCCGGCTTGACCTCCGAGAAGCCCTGCGTGAAGCGGTAGTACCTGCCTTCGTGGTCGAACGGCTTGTCCTCGGTCCAGATGCGACGCAGGATGCCGAGATACTCGTCCGTGCGCGCGTAGCGCTCGTCATGGCCGAGGAAATCGCCGTCGCGCTGCTGCTCCGAATCGGAGCCGCCGGAGATGAAATGCACGCCGAGCCGGCCGCCGCTGAACTGGTCGAGCGAGGCGATCTGGCGCGCGGCCAGCGTGGGCGCCGTGAAGCCGGGACGGTGCGCGAGCATGAAATGCACGCGCTCGGTCACCGCCGCCGCGTAGGAAATGGTGAGCGTGGCCGAAGGGCCGGTCGAGTGGTGCGGCACCAGCACGCGGTCGAAGCCGGCCTGCTCGTGCGCCTGCGCGAAGGCCCGCACGTAATCGCGATCCACCGCCGGTCCGCTGGCCGGATGGATCTCCGACTGCTTCTGGGTCTGGATCATGCCAATGATTTCCACGCTCATCGAAGACTCCTTGTGACTGGTTTGCGGGTACGGCGGGTTTGCGGGTACGGCGCCCGGCAGCGCCGGTGAGGGCGGCGCCGCGCGCGGACAAGCTACGAACATACGCCGCGCCGGCACCGTTCTTAACGAATAAGAATGCAAGTCAATATGCGATTTGCGTGGTGGCGCGGCATGCGCGCGCACGCATAACCATGCACGATATGGTTCTTTGTCCACCCCGGCGCGCGGCGTTAGGCTAGTCGACTCGCATCGCGCCCCAACCATTCCAGAGATGTCAGCCAATTCCTCTTCGCTGCCCGAACACGCGGCGCCGCGCTGCTTTGCCGATCCTGGCGGCCCGGCCGTCGCGCTTTACCTGGCCACACCCGATACGCTGGACGCGGTGACGGACCGCCTGCCGCCCGCGCAGGCGCAATGGGTGCGCGCCACCGGATTCGCGGCCGGGCCGGGCAAGACCCTGCTGCTGCCCGATGCGGACGGCGCGCTGGCCGGCGTCATCGTCGGCGCCGACCCCGCGCAGCCGCTCTGGCAGCTCGCCGGCCTGCCCGCGCAACTGCCGCCGGGGCGGTATGCGCTGGCGGATGCCGATATCCATGCCGCGACGCAGGACGAGACGGCCTTGCGCGCGCTCGGCTGGGCCATCGGCTCGCTTCCCCGCGGCTGGGAAGACGACGCGCAGGCCGGCGCGGACCCGCGCGGCAATGACGGCGCCGCCGCGCAGCTGGTGGTGCCGCCCGCCGCGCAGCAAGCCCTGCTGCCGCTCGCCGCGGCCATCGGCCGCGTGCGCCGGCTGGTCAATGCGCCGGCCAACGTGCTCGGCCCGGCGCGGCTGTCCGGGCAGGTGCGCGCGCTGGCCCTGGACCACGACGCGGAATTCCACGAATGGGCCGGCGACGACCTGCCCGGCGCGGGCTTCGCGCTGGTGCACGCGGTCGGCCGCGCCGCCGCCGAGGCGCCACGCGTGGCGGCCCTGCACTGGGGCGACCCGGCCGCGCCGCGCGTGGTGCTGGTGGGCAAGGGCGTGTGCTTCGATGCCGGCGGGCTCGACCTCAAGCCCGCGCAAGGCATGCGCTGGATGAAGAAGGACATGGGCGGCGCGGCCCACGCCATCGCGCTGGCGCAACTGGTGATGCAGGCGCGGCTGCCGGTGCGGCTGACGCTGGTGGTGCCGGCCGTGGAGAACGCCGTCGGCGCCGGCGCGCTGCGCCCCGGCGACGTGGTGCGCACCGCCGGCGGCACCAGCGTGGAAATCGAGAACACCGATGCCGAAGGCCGCCTGGTGCTGGCCGATGCCTTGCATTACGCCTTGCAGGACAAGTTCGGCCCGGCCGCGCTCGCCATCGACCTGGCCACGCTGACCGGCGCGGCGCGCGTGGCGCTGGGCCCCGAACTGCCGGCGCTGTTCAGCAACGACGACGCGCTGGCCGAAGCCCTGCTCGCGCAGTCAAGGCAGCAGGCCGATCCGCTCTGGCGCCTGCCGCTGTGGCAGCCCTACCAGCCGATGCTGAAGTCGTCGTTCGCCGACGTGCAGAACGCCGCCGGCGCGCCGCTGGCCGGCGCCATCACCGCCGCGCTGTTCCTGGAGCGCTTCGTGCCGCGCGGCACGCCGTGGCTGCACCTGGACCTGTTCGCGTGGAACCAGGAAGACCGCCCCGGCCGCCCGCGCGGCGGCGAGGCGCAAGGGCTGCGCGCGCTGTTCGCCCTGCTGTCGGCGCGCTTCGCGCCGGCGCGGGCCTGAGCGGCACGCCATTCGCCAAACCCACCTTTGCCGAGACCAAGCCACATGATCCGACGACTGGCGCTGGCCGCCACCCTGGCCGCCACCCTGCTGGCCGCATCCGCGCCGCATGCCGAGACCGTGCGCTGGGCACGTTCGACCGACGCTTCCACGCTGGATCCGCACGCCCTGAACAACGGCCCCAACCACAACCTGCTGCACCAGGTCTACGAGCCGCTGCTCATCCGCACCGCCGACGGCAAGCTGCTGCCCACGCTGGCCACTTCCTGGCAGCGCACGGCCGACCCCACGGTGTGGGAATTCCAGCTGCGCAAGGGCGTGAAGTTCCATGACGGCAGCGTGTTTACCGCCGACGACGCGGTGTTCTCGCTGCTGCGCGCCAAGGCGCCCACCTCGGACATGAAGTCGCTGCTGGCGTCGGTCACCGAGGTGACCAAGGTCTCGCCGTTCGCGATCCGCATCAAGACCGCCGGCGCCAGCCCGCTGCTGCCGGACAACCTGACCAACATCCAGATCCTGAGCGCGGCCTGGGCCAAGGCCCACGGCGTGGAGCAGCCGCAGAACGCCGCGGCGAAGGAAGAAACCTACGCCACGCAGCACGTCAACGGGACCGGGCCCTACACGCTGGTCTCGCGCGAGCAGGACGTGCGCACCGTGCTCAAGGCCTTCCCGCAATACTGGGGACGCGGCCAGTTCCCGCTGGAGATCGACGAGCTGGTCTACCTGCCGATCAAGTCGCCGGCCACGCGCGTGGCGGCGCTGCTGTCCGGCGAGGTGGACTTCGTGCAGGACCTGCCGATCCAGGACACCGCGCGGCTGCGCGCGGACCCGCGCCTGCGCGTGAACCAGGCGGCGGAGAACCGCGTGATCTTCCTCGGCCTCAACGTGGGCAGCGCGCCGCTGAAGTACGCCGACGTGAAGGACCGCAACCCGCTGGCCGACCGGCGCGTGCGCGAGGCGTTCCAGCTCGCCATCGACCGCAACGCCATCAAGACCGCGGTGATGCGCGGCCTGTCGGTGCCGACCAACATCATCGCCCCGCCCTTCGTGCACGGCTACGACAAGCGCTTCGACGTGGTGGGCAAGACCGACGTGGCGCGCGCCAAGGCGCTGCTGGCCGAGGCCGGCTACCCCAACGGCTTCGGCATCACGCTCCACTGCACCAACGACCGCTACCTGAACGACGAAGCCATCTGCCAGGCCACCGCGGGCTTCCTCGGCCGCATCGGCGTCAAGACCAGCGTGGTGTCGCGCCCGCTGGCGATCCAGAGCGCGGCCATCAACAACCTCGACACCGATTTCTACCTGTACGGCTGGGGCGTGCCGACCTACGACTCGGCCTACATCTTCGACTACCTGGTCCACACGCGCGGCAAGAACGCGCGCGGCGCCACCAACGCCACGCGCTACGGCAACGCCGAGCTCGACGCCAGGATCGTCTCGCTGGCGGCCGAAGGAGACCCGCAGCGGCGCGATGCCACCATCGAGAGCATCTGGAGCACGGTGCAGAAGGAACTGATCTACCTGCCGCTGCACGACCAGATCCAGACCTACGCCATGGTGCGCAAGCTCGATATCCCGGTGAACCCGTCGAACACGCCGTACTTCAAGCTGTTCAAGCTGGCCAGATGAGCGGGCCCGTCGCCACCCACCCGCTGCGGCAATCCGCCCGATGCTGATCCACCTGGTCCGGCGGCTCGGCCAGTCCCTGCTGGTGCTGCTGGCGGTGTCCTTCATCGCCTTCCTGGTGTTCCGCCATATCGGCGACCCCACGGTCAGCCTGCTCGGCGAGGACGCCTCGCTGGCCGAACGCCAGGCGCTGGTAGCCGAGCTGGGCTTCGACCAGCCGGTGCCGGTGCAGTACGCGCGCTACCTCGGCAACGTGCTGCGCGGCCGCCTCGGCATTTCCTACCGGGTCAAGCGGCCGGTGGCCGCGGTGATCCTGGAGCGCGTGCCGGCCACGCTGGAACTGGCGCTGGTGGCGGCCGCGTTGGCGCTGGCGGGCGGCGTGGCGCTGGGCGTCTACACGGCGATCCGGCGCGACAGCTGGGCCAGCCGCGCGCTGATGACGGCGTCGCTGGTCGGGGTCTCGCTGCCCACCTTCCTGATCGGCATCCTGCTGATCTACCTGTTCGCGGTGGAGCTGCGCTGGCTGCCGTCCTTCGGCCGCGGCGCGACCGTGGCCGTGGGCGGCTGGCAGACCGGCCTGCTGACGGCGTCGGGCTGGACCTCGCTGGTGCTGCCGGTGGCCACGCTCGGCCTGTTCAAGCTGACCCTGATCATGCGCCTGGTGCGCACCGAGATGCTCGAGGCGCTGCGCACCGACTACGTGCGCTTCGCCCGCGCGCGCGGCCTGCCCGCGCGCCGCATCCACTACGGCCATGCGCTGCGCAACACGCTGATCCCGGTGCTGACCATCGCCGGGCTGCAACTGGGCTCGCTGATCGCTTTCGCCATCGTCACCGAGACGGTGTTCCAGTGGCCCGGCGTGGGGCTGCTGTTCATTGCCTCGATCCAGGCGGTGGATGTGCCGGTGATCGCCGCCTACCTGCTGATGATCGCCGTGCTCTACGTGTGCATCAACCTCGTGGTGGACCTGCTCTACCTGCTGGCCGATCCGCGCCTGCGCCGCGCCTGACCCCGCCATGCCAACCGTGCCGCCCATGCAAGACTCCTCTTCCCCAAGCCCCGCCGCATCCGCGCGGGTGCGCTGGCGCGATGCCGACTCGGCGGTGCTGCGCGCGCTGGCGCGTTCGCGCACCGTGCAGTTGGCGGTGCTGCTGCTGGCGCTGCTGGCGCTGGCCGCGCTGTTCGCGCCGTGGCTGGCGCGGCAGGACCCGTTCGACCCGGCCGCGCTGGAGCTGCTCGACGCGTTCACGCCGCCATGGCAGCACGGCGCCTCCGGCGCCTTCTACCCGCTCGGCAGCGACGACCAGGGGCGCGACATCTTCTCCGCCATCCTCTACGGGCTGCGCATGTCGCTGCTGGTGGGCGCGGCGGCGGTGGCGCTGTCGCTGGCCATCGGCGTGCCGCTCGGGCTGGCCGCCGGTTATGCCGGCGGCTGGTTCGACACCGTGGTGATGCGCGTGGCCGACGTGCAGCTCACCTTCCCGCTGCTGCTGGTGGCGCTGCTGATCTTCGGCATCGCGCGCGGGCTCCTGCCGGCCGGCTACCGCGACGAGATGGCGCTCTACGTGATCGTGGCCGCCATCGGCCTGTCGGAATGGGTGCAGTACGCGCGCACGGTGCGCGGCGCGGTGATGGTGGAAAAGCACAAGGACTATGTGCTGGCGGCGCGCATCATCGGCCGCTCGCATGCCGGCATCCTGCTGCGCCACATCCTGCCCAACCTGCTGGCGCCGGTGCTGGTGATCGGCACCATCAGCTTTGCGCTGGCGGTGGTGGCGGAGTCCACGCTGTCCTACCTCGGCGTGGGCCTGCCGCCGACGCAGCCCTCGCTGGGCACGCTGATCCGCGTGGGCCAGGGCTTCCTGTTCTCGGGCGAGTGGTGGATCCTGCTGTTCCCCGCGCTGGTGCTGCTGGCGCTGGCGCTCTCGGTCAACCTCGCCGGCGACTGGCTGCGCGACGCGCTCGACCCGAGGCTGCAATGACGACCCTGCCCCCGCCCGCCCCGCAGGATCTGCCCGTGCTGCGCGTGCGCGGCCTGTCGGTGGATTTCGACAGCCACCGCGGCACCGCGCGCGTGCTGGACGGCGTGTCGTTCGACATCGCGCCCGGCGAGATCCTCGGCGTGGTGGGCGAATCGGGCGCGGGCAAGTCGATGACCGGCAACGCCGTGACCGGGCTGATCGAGCCGCCCGGGCGCATCAGCGCCGGCAGCGTGGCGCTGCGCGGCGAGCGCATCGACACGCTGCGCGGCGACGACCTGCGCCGCATCCGCGGCAAGCACGTCGGCATGGTGTTCCAGGATCCGCTGACCAGCCTCAACCCGGTCCTGACCATCGGCCGCCACCTGACGGAGACCATCCGCACCCACCTGCCGCTCACGCCGGCGCAGGCGCGCGAACGCGCGCTGGCGTGGCTGGCGGAAGTGGAGATTGCCGATCCCGCGGCGCGCCTGGGACAGTATCCGCACCAGCTCTCCGGCGGCATGCGCCAGCGCGTGGCGATCGCGCTGGCCTTGTGCGGCGAGCCAGAGCTGCTGATCGCGGACGAACCCACCACCGCGCTGGACGTGGTGGTGCAGGCCCAGGTCATGCGGCTGCTGCGCCGGATCTGCCGCGAGCACGGCACCGCGGCGATGCTGATCACGCACGACATGGGCGTGGTGGCCGGCACCGCCGACCGCGTGATGGTGATGCACCAGGGCCGCGTGCTGGAGACCGGGCCCGTGGGCGAGGTCCTCGCGCGGCCGGCCGCGCCGTACACGCGCGCGCTGATGGCGGCCATCCCGTCCGTGCGCGCGCGGCTGCACCGCCTGCCGGTGCCGGATGCGCTGGCCGCTCCCGCGCCGGCATCCGCCCCGGCGCCGGCGGCCGCCCCGCGCGGCAACGCGCCGCTGCTGCGCGTGGAAGGCCTTTCGCGCGACTTCGCGCTCTCCCCCGGCTGGCTGCTGCGCACGCTGGCGCGCCAGCCGCGCAAGGTGCTGCACGCGGTGCGCGACGTCGGTTTCGAGATCCCGCGCGGTACCACCTTCGGGCTGGTGGGCGAATCGGGCTCGGGCAAGTCCACCGTGGCCCGCATGATCGCGGGGCTGACCCGACCCACCGCAGGGCGCGTGGTGCTCGACGGCGTGGACCGCTGGGCCGACGCGCGGGCCGCGGCCGCGCTGCCGGGCCGGTTCCAGATGATCTTCCAGGACCCGTACGCCAGCCTCAATCCGCGCTGGCGCGTGGACCGCATCATCGCCGAGCCGCTCGAGGTGCTCGGCCTGCCACATGGCGAGCCGCTGACCGCCGCCGAGATCGCCGAGCGCGTGGCGCAGGCGCTGCGCCGCGTGCGCATGTCGCCCGATGCGGGCCGGCGCTACCCGCACCAGTTCTCGGGCGGGCAGCGCCAGCGCATCGCCATCGCGCGGGCGCTGGCGAGCCAGCCGGCCTTCCTGATCTGCGACGAGCCGACTTCGTCGCTGGACGTGTCCGTGCAGGCGCAGGTGCTCAACCTGATGCGCGACCTGCAGGACGAATTCGGCCTGACCTACCTGCTGATCAGCCACAACCTGGCGGTGATCCGCCAGCTATGCGACCACGTCGGCGTGATGCGGCATGGCCGGCTGGTGGAAAGCGGGCCGGCCGAAGCGGTGTTCGCCGCACCGGCGCACGCCTATACGCGCGAACTGATGGCCGCCGTCCCGGATCTGGCAAGCGTGGCGGATGCGCCGGCGCGCGCCGCGGCCGCGGTCTAGGCAGGCGGGACGGCGGAGATGGAGAAACCGATGCGCGACGGAAAACCGGCGGCCCCCGCGGGCGGCCGCGCATGGCATGGACGCGCGGGCACGGCGGCCGGCGCGGCGGGCGCGGGCCTGTCATTCGGGTCCGACCTGGGATGGGTCCAGCTGGCGGGCGTGTTCCTGATCACCCTGGGGATCCATCTGTGGGTGATGTCCCGCCAGCAGGACTGAGAGCGCGCCCGGGGGCAGCGGGGCAGCGGCCGGCAGCCGCCGGCCTGCCTCCAGGGCTCAGTCGACGAATGCCTTTTCCAGCACAAAGTGGCCGGGGTGGCTCATGTTGCCTTCGGTGAACTGGCGCTCGACCAGGATGTTGCGCACGTCCTTGAGCATGTCGGGGCTGCCGCACAGCATGATGCGGTCGTTCTCCAGCGAGAACGGCGGCACGCCCAGGCGCTCGAACAGCTCGCCGGAGGCGATCAGGTCGGTGATGCGGCCCTGGTTGTCGAACTCTTCGCGCGTCACGGTGGGGAAATACACCAGCTTTTCGCGCACCAGCTCGCCCAGGTATTCGTGCTGGGGCAGGTGTTCCTGGATCAGTTCGCGGTAGGCCAGTTCCTCGACGAAGCGGCAGGTATGGGTCAGCACGATCTTGTCGTAGCGGTCATACACCTCCGGGTCGCGGATGATCGACAGGAACGGGGCCAGGCCGGTGCCGGTGGCCAGCAGCCACAGGGTCTTGCCGGGCAGCAGGTTGTCGACCAGCAGCGTGCCGGTGGGCTTCTTGCCGACGAAGATCTGGTCGCCTTCGCGCAGGTGCTGCAGGCGCGAGGTCAGCGGGCCGTCTGGCACCTTGATGCTGAAGAACTCCAGCGTTTCCTCGTAGTTGGCGCTGGCGATGCTGTAGGCGCGCAGCAGCGGGCGGCCGTTGACTTCCAGGCCGACCATGGCGAACTGGCCGTTCTCGAAGCGGAAACCGGGATCGCGGGTGCAGGTGAAGCTGAAGAGCGTGTCGGTCCAGTGATGGACGGAAAGGATGCTTTGCTGGTTCAGATTGCTCATGAAAAAAGCGCTGGAAAGCGCTGTATTGCGCCGGCGCCGGGGGCCTGGTGCCAGTGGCGGGCGGGAAGCGTGCCGGTTGCGTTCAACAAGGCGGCTCCGGTCCGAAGGCAGGAAGGCGCGCCGATTCAAGGTGAGAAGATAGCGGATTTTAGGAGAAAACGCAGGCCGCGTGCCAATTCACGCCCGATATCATGGTTTTATGCGGGTTTCGCGGCCGTTGTGCCTGCGTTTTCAGCGGCTAGTCTCCACTTGCGCCGGTTTCAGCGCCGGTTTCAGCGGCGCCCGGACAGGCGCCTGACCACCGAAATGAGCTGGTCGACCTCGTCCGTGGTGTTGTAGAAGGCCAGCGAAGGCCGCACCGTGGCTTCCAGCCCGAAACGCCGCAGGATCGGCTGCGCGCAGTGATGCCCGGAGCGCACGGCGATGCCTTCTTCGTTGAGTGCCTTTCCCACCTCCTCGGTCTCGTAGCCCTTGAGCACGAACGACAGCACGCTGGCCTTGTCGCGCGCCGTGCCCACCAGCCGCACGCCCGGGATAGGCTGCAGCAGACGGGTGGCGTACTCCAGCAGGTCGTGCTCGTAGCGGGCGATGTTCTCGATGCCGACCCGCTCCACGTAGTCCAGCGCGGCGCCCAGCCCCACCGCGTCGGCGATGTTGCCGGTGCCGGCCTCGAAGCGGTTGGGCGGCGGCTGGAATACCGTGCGCTCGAAGGTCACGTCGGCAATCATGTTGCCGCCGCCCTGCCAGGGCGGCATGTCCTCCAGCAGCGCGCGCTTGCCGTAGACCACGCCGATGCCGGTCGGCCCGAACACCTTGTGGCCAGAGAACACGAAGAAGTCGGCGTCGATGGCCTGCACGTCCACGCGCATGTGCGAGACCGACTGCGCGCCGTCGACCAGCGCGCAGGCGCCGGCGCGGTGCGCCATCTCGACGATCTCCCTGACCGGCACCACGGTGCCGAGCGCGTTCGAGACCTGCGTCACGGAGACGATGCGGGTGCGGTCGTTGAGCAGCTTGCGGTATTCGTCGAGCAGCACCTGGCCGGAATCGTCCACCGGGATCACCCGCAGGCGGGCGCCGGTCTGCGCGGCCAGCTGCTGCCACGGCACGATGTTGGCGTGGTGCTCCAGGTGCGAGACGATGATCTCGTCGCCCTCGCCCACGTGCTTCGCGCCCCAGGTCTTGGCGATCAGGTTGATGGCCTCGGTGGTGCCGCGCACGAAGACGATCTCCTCCGGCGAGGCCGCGCCGATGAAGCGCTGCACCTTGCTGCGCGCGGCCTCGTAGGCATCGGTGGCACGCCCGGCCAGCGCATGCGCGGCGCGGTGGATGTTGGAGTTCTCGTGCGCGTAGAAGTACGCGAGGCGGTCGATCACCGACTGCGGCTTGTGGGTGGTGGCGGCATTGTCGAACCACACCAGCTGGCGGCCGTTGACACGCTCCTGCAGGATCGGGAAATCGCGGCGGATGGCGTTGACGTCGAACGGCACGCGCGCCTGGGACGAAGCCCACGGCAGCGTCTGCTGGCCTGCGCGGTCATGCCCGTAGCCATGCACGGCCGGCGCCTGGCGCGCCGCTTGCCCCTGGCGCGGCAGATGCAGCGAGAGCGGATCGCCGAACGAGCCGATCTCGCGCAGGCCGGCGGAGCCGCCATGCAGGTCGCGGCCGGCGCCTTCCAGGAAATAGTAGGCGGGCGCGGCCGAAGCCTGCGGCGCCGGCGCGGCGGCCTGCGGCACGCCCAGCGCCTGGCCGCCGAAGCGGCTTTCCAGCGCGGGCACCACCGTCACCACCGTATCCGGCAGGCCGTTCTGCGCCACCGCGCTCGGCGCCAGGGACGGCGCGCGGTTGGGCAGCGACAGCACATGCGTGGGCGCGGCCGGCAACAGGTTGGCCCCGGGCACGCGGCCCTGCGGGATGGCCGCGCCCGGCACGCCGGTGCCGGTGCCGCCTGGGCCGGCCACGGGCGAGCCCGGCGGCGCGGGGTTGTTCACCAGCGGCGGCGACTGCACGGCGGCCGGCGAGGTGCCCGGCAGCGCCGAGAAGAACGCCCCGGCCAGCCGCGCCAGCGCGGCGGGATCGGGCAGGCCCGGCGGCACTGCCGGCGCGCCCGGCAGCGCGGACTGGCCGGCCGGCGCGGCGGCCGGCGGATTACTTGTAGGTGTCAGGGTAGTCATGGTACTTGCCGATCTCCACGTCATCGAGAACCGCCAGCGCGTCCGGCGAATGCACGGCCAGCGAGCAGTACAGCGAGATCAGGTACGAGGCGATCGCCTGGTCGTTGATGCCCATGAAGCGCACCGACAGGCCCGGCCCCTGCTCGCCCGCCACGCCGGGCTGGTACAGGCCGACCACGCCCTGGCGCTTGTCGCCCACGCGCAGCAGCAGGATCTTGCTCTTGCCGTCGGCCACCGGCACCTTGTCCGACGGGATCAGCGGAATGCCGCGCCAGGTGATGAACTGCGAACCGAACAGGCTCACCGTGGGCGGCGGCACGCCGCGGCGCGTGCACTCGCGGCCGAACGCGGCGATCGCCAGCGGATGGGTCAGGAAGAAGGCCGGCTCCTTCCACACCTTGGCGAGCAGCTCGTCGAGATCGTCCGGCGTGGGCGCGCCGGTCAGCGGGAACACGCGCTGCTCCTCGGCCACGTTGGCCAGCAGGCCGTAGTCCGGGTTGTTGATCAGCTCGCCTTCCTGGTGCTCCTTGATGGTCTCGATGGTCAGGCGCAGCTGTTCCTTGATCTGGTCGTGCGGGCTGCTGTAGAGATCCGACACGCGCGTGTGCACGTCCAGCACGGTGCTCACCGCATTGAGGAAATACTCGCGCGGCTGCTCGTCGTAGTTGACGAAGGTGCGCGGCAGCTTGCCCTCGTCGTCGCGCTGGGTGCAGGCCACCTTGACCGACTCGGGATCCAGCACCTGGTTCAGGCGGTAGATGCCGGCTTCCACCGGCACCCATTGCAGGAAATGCGTCAGCCAGCGCGGCGTGATGGTCGCAAGCTGGGGGATGGTCTTGGTGGCATTGGCTAGTTGCCGTGCTGCGTTATCGCCGAGCGCCGTGTGGCTGCTCCCTTGTACCGACATGTGCTGCTCCGTGGCTGATGGACAAAAGTGGGTGGGGGCTTATGAAAAAAACGAGAATGCTTATTACCGCAGCGATTATCTGGAGCGGGGGCGGGCCGTTCAACATGCTATAGACGGCAATCGCGGTCCGGTCCGGGCAGGCGCGCGGCGGACGGGGTTCGCGCCGGCGCGCGCTCGGCGGCCGGCGCTCAGCGCTCGGCCGCGGCCGTGCCCTGCTGCGCGGCCGCGGCGCCGGCCGGGCGCAGCAGCCAGGAAATCGGCACGCCCAGCGCCGCGGCCAGCTTTTCCACGGTGACGATGGAAGCGACGGCGCTGCCGCGCTCGATCTCGCCGATGTAGGAGCGGTTCAGGCCCGCATGCTCGGCCAGTTCCTCCTGCGACCACGCATGCGCCTCGCGCAACTGGCGCACCGCCGTGCCCAGGGTCCGCACCAGGTCCGTCATGGCAGGCTCGCCGCGGTGGCCAGCGGCGCGCCGCCGCCCGCGGTGCCGCCGTGGGCGGCGCCGTTGCGCGCGCCTTCGTTGCGGGCCGTCTCGTTGCGGGACACCGCCTGGGTCACGTGCGCGCCGGCCGGCACGTCCTGCGTGACCCAGACATTGCCGCCGATCACCGCGCCGCGGCCCAGCGTGACGCGCCCGAGGATGGTGGCGCCGGCGTAGATGACCACGTCGTCCTCGACGATGGGATGGCGCAGCAGGCCCTTCTCGAGCTTGCCGGTGGCATCGCGCGGGAAGCGCTTGGCGCCGAGCGTGACCGCCTGGTACAGGCGCACGCGCTCGCCGATGATGGTGGTCTCGCCCACCACCACGCCGGTGCCGTGGTCGATGAAGAAGCCGCCGCCGATCTGCGCGCCGGGATGGATGTCGATGCCGGTCTCGGCGTGCGCCAGCTCGGCCACGATGCGGGCCAGCAGCGGCAGCCCCAGCCCGTACAGCGCATGCGCGATGCGGTGGTGGATCATGGCCAGGATGCCCGGGTAGCACAGCAGCACCTCGTCCACGCTGCCGGCGGCCGGGTCGCCGTGGAAGGCGGCCAGCACGTCGCTGTCGAGCAGTTCGCGGATGCGCGGCAGGCGCGCCGCGAACTCGCGCACGGCGGCGAGCGCCCGCGTCCGCTCGCCGGCCTCGTCGCGTTCGCCGTGGCGCGCGGCGTAGTGCAGCTCGAGCCGGGCCTGGGCCAGCAGGCCATGCAGCGCCGCGTCGAGCGAATGCGCCACATAGAGGTTCTCGCTTTCCTGGCGCAGATCCGGTGGCCCGAGCCGCATCGGGAACAGCACACCCTTGAGCGTGGCCACCACCTGCGCCAGCGCATCGCGCGAAGGCAGGTCGCGCCCGCCCGGCTCCAGCTGCCGCTGCTGGCCCTCGCGCCACTGCTGGCGCACCTGCTGCAAGGCGAGCACGATCCCGCCGATCTCGAAGTCAGCCACAGTGATGCTCCCCTTCTGCGTCTTGTCGTTTTGTCGTTGTCCTGCGCCGCGCGGCGCGATGCGCCCGCGCGGCGGGTCCGGCGTGGCCGCTGGCCGGCCCGCCCGGACTTAGTCCTGGACCCAGGGCAGGTCGTGGAAGCGCCAGCCGCCGCTCTTGCCGCGCCGCTGCCGCTCGTCGAGGTCGCCCTCGAAGCCTTCGAGCACATTGAACACATTGGCCAGCCCGGCCTTGGCCGCGGCCTCGGCCGCCAGCGCGGAGCGGTTGCCGCTGCGGCACAGCAGCAGCACCACGGCGTCCTTGCCGGTCTTGGCTTCCAGCTCGCGCACGAAGCGCGGATTGCGGGTGAGGCTGGTGCCGGTGGCCCACGGCACGTGCGCGGAATCCGGCACGTAGCCCACGAACTTGCGCTCCTCCGCCGTGCGCACGTCCACCAGCACGGCATCGCCGGCGCTGAACAGCGCCCACGCCTGCTGCGGCGTCACGCGGCCCGCGTACGGCAGGCCGGACGAACGCGCCACGGCGCGGGCGGCCTCCAGCACGGGGTGGCTGGTCTGGTTTTCCAATGCAGTCGTCATCTGGTGTTCTCCTTGTGGCGCGCGGGCCGCGCGCTTTCCGCCGCCCGCTTTTTTTGCCTCTCGTCCGCGCCCGTGGCACGGTTTCCGGTGGCCGGCAACCGCCTATAGCCATCACGTCTGCACTATGAAAGGGGGCGCGGAGATTGAAAACGAATAAAAACGCATTTCCAAAGACGGCCGCGGCGCGGCGGGCGCCGGCTTGACAGGCGGCGGCGCTGCGTCCAGATTCGAGTCCACCCACGCGGCGGCGCGCGATGTGCCGCCGCCGCCCCACACCGGCAAAGGACGCCATGACCCCGAAGTCTTCACAGCGCCGCCTCGCGCGGCGCGCCCTGCTGCTGGCCTGCGCCGGCACGCTCGCCCTGGCCGCCGCGACGGCGGGTGCCCAGGCCGGCGGCGACGAGGCCGCGCTCGCCGCGGTCATCGCCGGGCCGCAGCGCAGCGCCGCCAACAAGGCACGCGACGCCTACCGGCACCCGCTGCAGACGCTGCGCTTCTTCGGCCTCGAGCCGGGCCAGACGGTGGTGGAGATCGCGCCGGGCGGCGGCTGGTACACGGAAATCCTGGCGCCGCTGCTGCGCGAGCGCGGCAAGCTCTACGCCGCGCACTACGATGCGGGCTCGGCCAGCGAGGAAAGCGTGAAGGCGCGGGCAAGCTACGCGCAGAAGCTGGCGCGCGATCCCGCCAACTACGGCAAGGTGGTGGTCGGCACGCTGCCGCTGCGCAACGCCGACGATTTCGCCCCGGCCGGCAGCGCCGACCTGGTGCTGACCTTCCGCAATATCCACAACTGGATCCAGGACGGCCACCTGGACGACAGCCTGCGCGCGTTCTATGCGGTGCTCAAGCCAGGCGGCGTGCTGGGCGTGGAGGAACACCGCGCCACGCCGGGCACCTCGCTGGACCAGATGATCGCCACCGGCTACGTCACCGAGGACTACGTGATCGACCACGCGCGCGCGGCCGGCTTCGCGCTGGCCGGCCGCAGCGAGATCAACGCCAACCCGCGCGACGACCACGATCACCCGGACGGGGTGTGGTCGCTGCCGCCCACCTTGCGCGGCGGCGAGCGCGGCCGCGCGGCCTTCCTGGCCATCGGCGAGTCCGACCGCATGACGCTGAAGTTCGTCAAGCCGCCGGCGGCCAGGCCGTAGCCGCATCCAGCCCGCCTGCCGGCAGCCGGCAGCCGGCGCCGCGGCGGCGCAGACAACTGGACCGCCGCATCCGCTGCCCGTATATTGCCCGGATCCCGCCGGCGCGGCGCCGCCCGGCGGCCACGCTCGACAGACCTGAACGGCAAACCCGGAGACCCCATGCCCGCAAACAATCCCTTCAAGGCCGCGCTGTCGGCCGGCAAGCCGCAGATCGGCCTCTGGGTCTCGATGGCCTCGCCCTACCTGGCGGAGGTTTCCGCCACCGCCGGCTTCGACTGGCTGCTGATCGACGGCGAGCACGCGCCCAACGAACTCGGCGGCATCCTGCACGCGCTGCAGGCCGTCGCGCCCTACCCGTCGCAGCCGGTGGTGCGCGCGGTGGCCGGCGAAGTGCCGCTGATCAAGCAACTGCTGGATATCGGCGCCAGGAGCCTGCTGGTGCCGATGGTGGACACCGCAGCGCAGGCCGCCGCGCTGGTGGCCGCCACGCGCTATCCGCCCCGGGGCATCCGCGGCGTGGGCAGCGCGATCGCGCGCGCTTCGCGCTGGAACGCGCGCACCGACTACCTGGCGGTGGCCGACGACGAAATCTGCCTGCTGGTGCAGGCCGAGACGGTGACCGCGCTGCAGAACCTGGAAGCCATCTGCGCGGTGGACGGCGTGGACGGCGTGTTCATCGGCCCGGCGGACCTGGCCGCGTCGATGGGCCACCGCGGCAATCCCGGCCATCCCGAGGTGCAGGCCGCCATCGAAGGCGCCATGCGCACCATCGTCGCCAGCGGCAAGGCGGCCGGCACGCTGACTTCCGACAACGACCTCGCGCGCCGCTACCTGGCGCTGGGCTGCACCTTCGTCGCCACCGGCGTCGACGTGCTGGTCTATGCGAACGCCGCGCGCAGCCTGGCCGCGGAATTCACCAGTGCGGCCGCCCCGGCCGGCGCGCCTTCGGCGGCGTATTGAAGCATCCCGGTCCCACTCACGCGGGCTCGGGCAGCCGCAGCATGTTCCAGGTCAGCCCGAGCTGCGCATCGGTCCTGAGCGAAAGCAACTGGCGCGACAGCCGCGCCAGGTGGGCCTGCTCGGCCAGGTTCTTGCCGATCACGCCCTTCTCCTCGCCCGCGTTGGCCAGCACGCCTTCGAGGTCGCCGTATTGCCGCAGCAGCCGCGCGGCGGTCTTGGCGCCGATCTTGTCGACGCCGGGGATGTCGTCCGAGCTGTCCCCGAGCAGCGCCAGGTAGTCCGCCAACTGGTGGCTGGCCACGCCGAACTTGTCCATCACGTAGGACTCGTCGAACCAGGCGCGCTCGCCGTTCTTCGCGGTGGCGAAGTGGTTGCGCACGACGGCGCCGTCGGCGATGAGCTGGAGCACGTCCTTGTCGGTGCTCACCGGGATGGCCGCGCCGTCCTTGGCGGCGGTCCAGCGGTAGTAGGCGGTGCCGATGATGTCGTCGGCCTCGAAGCCGTCGATGGAGACGGTCTGCAGGCCCAGCACCTCGGTCAGCGTCAGGCGGAAATCCGGGATCACCTCGGCCAGTTCCGGGTCCATCGGCTTGCGGTGCTGGCGGTACGGCGGGTAGAGCGCGTGGCGCCAGGTCTTGCCGCCGGTATCGAAGGCCGCCAGCGCATGCGTGGTGCGGCACTCGGCTAGCGCGCGCCGGAACGAGGCCAGCGCCGAGATCACCGCGCCCTCGACCTTGGCCGGGATGTCTTGGGCCGGGTTGGCCTCGTAGACGCGGCGCAGGATGTTCAGGCCGTCGATCAGCAGGAGTGTTTGCGTCATTGTGCGTGCGGTGCGTCTTCTCGTCAGACCCTCTATTCTGACGTGCCCGGCCGCAGGCGCAACCGCGGCGGCGCGCAAGCAGGGCCGCGGGGGGGCGATCGAAGCGGAGCGATTGGCGAGAACCCGGGGTTGCGCGCGCGCCTCAGTGCGTCTAGTCTGAGCAAATCCAACCCGTGCCCGGAAATGAACAACAATCACGACACCCGCCAGGCAGTAATCGACGCCCTCCAGAAAGCGGGCACCCCCATGGATGCATACCAGGTCGCCAAGGCCGCGGGCGTCAGCCCGATCCAGGCCGCGCGCACGCTGACCAAGCTCAGCGCCAAGGGCATCGTACAGCCCGAGGACCCGCTGAGCGAGGAAGCCGACCTGTCCGCCCGCTTCACGCTCGCGCCCGCGCAGAAGGCGGACGGCAGCGCCGGCTGACGGCACATTTCCCACGCCCGCGCCCCGGGCACGCCGCGAGGCCGCCGGCTTTCCTGCATGCACCGGAAGGATGCCGGCGTCCTGCCGGGCGCGTCCCGCCATGCCAGAAGATGGCTGCGGATGCGGTTTTTCCCACTTCATAGGGCGAAGTTACGCAGTCTTGCGTGACCTTCAGGCCCCCTGACCCCGTAATGCGCACCCGGCTCCCACCGACAATGGAAAAAGAAAATCCAATCAGGACTTTCCATTACGCACCAATCCGGGTATATTTCGTTTCGCGGGGTGGAGCAGTTGGCAGCTCGTCGGGCTCATAACCCGAAGGTCGCAGGTTCAAGTCCTGCCCCCGCAACCAGGATTCCCGGAAAGCCCGTACGGTTCACGCCGCACGGGCTTTTTGCTGTTCCGCTTTTCTGCTTCTGCGCTTTTTAATGAGCGGCCCTGCCGCCCCGAGGCGGCAGGCCGGAACGCCCGCCCGCGCTCCGGGCGCCGCGCTTCAGACCGGCAAGCCCTTGGCCCGCAGCACGGCGTCGAAACGCTCGCGGTCGGCGGTGCCGGTGCGGTTGGATTCGCGGATCTGCGCCTCCTTCTCCAGGTGGGCGCGCGTGCGGCGCAACACGTCGGCCGCCTCGGCCGCGGGCACGGCGATCACGCCGTCGGCGTCGCCGATCACCAGGTCGCCCGGCATCACCACCAGGCCGGCGCACGACACCGGCACATTGATCTCGCCCGGGCCGTCCTTGCTCGGGCCGCGGTGGGTATGCCCCTTCGCGAAGATCGGCATGCCCTCCTCGGCCCACTCGCACAGGTCGCGCACGGCGCCGTCGATCACCAGGCCGCCGAGCTTGCGGGCCACGCAGGTGGTGCGCATCAGGCCGCCCACCAGCGCCTGCGTCACGTCGCCGCCGCCGTCGATGACCAGCACGTCGCCGGCCTCCACCATCATCAGCGCCTTGTGGATCATCAGGTTGTCGCCGGGCCGCACGCGCACCGTGACGGCCGGGCCGCACAGCACGGTATCGAGCCGCGCGTGGTACTGGCGCAGGCCGATGGCGCCGACGTTGCGGCTCATGGCGTCGCCCACGGCGGCCACCGGCATGGCGCGGAAGGCCGCCACGAGGTCCGCCGCGGGGCCGGCCGCGCGCGGGTTGATGCGGTAGCCGGCTGGCCACTGGACTTGCTGGGATTCGTTGCTCATGTTGGTTTCCAGGATCGGTTTCTCGGTTGGCGGGCGCCCGCTCAGCGCAGCGCCTCGCAGGCCGCGCGCAGGCGGCGCATGCCTTCGCGCAACTGCGCCTCGGAGGTGGCGAACGAAATGCGGAAGAACGGCGACACGCCATACGCGCCGCCCTGCAGCACGGCCAGGTTCTGCGCTTCGAGCAGGTACAGCACGAAATCGGCGTCGGTCTCGATGACCTTGCCGTCGGGCGTGCGCTTGCCGAGTATGCCGGCGCACGACGGATATACGTAGAAGGCACCTTCGGGCGAATGGCAGGAAATGCCCGGCATGCCGGCGAGTTCGGCCACCACCATGTCGCGCCGCGACTGGAAGATGCGGGTGCGCTCGGCAATGAAGTCCTGCGGCCCGTTCAGCGCTTCGAGCGCGGCGGCCTGGCTGATCGAGGACGGATTCGACGTGCTCTGCGACTGCAGCTTGACCATGGCCTTGACCAGTTCGGCCGGCGCGCCGCCGTAGCCGATGCGCCAGCCCGTCATGGCATACGCCTTGGAGACGCCGTTGATGGTCAGCGTGCGCGCCTTGAGCGCCGGCTCGACCTCGGCGATGGTGCAGAACTTGCGGCCGTCGTAGAGGATGTGCTCGTAGATGTCGTCGGTCATCACCCACACGTGCGGATGGCGCATCAGCACCTCGGCCAGCGCCTTGAGCTCCGCGTGCGAGTAGGCCGCGCCGCTGGGGTTGTTGGGCGCGTTGAGCACCAGCCAGCGCGTGCGCGGCGTGATGGCGCGTTCCAGGTCCTGCGGGCGCAGCTTGAAGCCGTTTTCGGCCGGACATGGCACGAACACCGGCGTGCCGTCGGCCAGCAGCACGATGTCCGGGTAGGACACCCAGTACGGCGCCGGGATGATGACTTCGTCGCCCTTGTCCACCGTGCACATCAGCGCGTTGAAGATGATCTGCTTGCCGCCGGTGCCGACGACGATCTCCCCCGCGGCATAGTCGAGGTTGTTGTCGCGGCGGAACTTGGCGGCGATGGCGGCCTTGAGCTCGGGCGTGCCGCCCACGTCGGTGTACTTGGTACGCGAGGCGGCCATCGCGCGCGTGGCGGCCTCGCAGACATGCTGCGGCGTATCGAAATCCGGCTCGCCCGAAGTCAGGCCGACGATGTCGCGGCCGGCGGCGCGCAGTTCGCGCGCGCGTTGTCCCGCCATGGAGCTGGGCGACGGTTTGATGCGGTTGAGGCGGGCGGCAATGAGAGTCATGGTCCGGGCGTTTCCAGGTTGGGATGACGATAGGGCAATGGAGAAATAGAGCAGCAGAGCGGCAGCAGCCGGGCCGGCGCCGGCTCAGGCCAGCTTGCGGTGCAGGCGCAGATACGGCACCAGTCCGCCGGCCGCGCGGATGGTCAGCACGATGTCCGGCACCGGTTCGCACGCAATGCGCCGGGCCGGCTGCGCCTGCGCCGCGGGACGCGCCAGCAGCTCGGCGCTGGCGCCGTCCAGGCGCAGTTCCAGGGCGTCGCCCTCGGCGATGCCGGCGGTATCGGCCGTGATCAGCAGCAGGCCGTTGTTGATGGCGTTGCGCCAGTAGGTGCGCGCGAAGCTGCGCGCCACCACCACGCGGATCCCCGCCGCCAGCACCACCGTGACCGCCACTTCCATCGCCGAGCCGCAGCCGAAGTTGTGGCCGGCCACCAGGATGTCGCCGTCGGCGACGCTGGCGGCAAAGGCGGGATCGAGGTCTTCCAGCAGGTAGCGGCGCAGCACCTGCGGGTCGAGGCTGTCTTTCTTGCGGCTCGAGGCGATCAGGTAGTCGGTATTGATGTCGTCGCCGAGCAGGCGCGCGCGGCCGTGGATCAGGGAGGCGCCGGCGCCCTCCTGCTGTCTCTGTCGTTGTGTTTGTTGCTGCATGGTCCGGTGCGTCGTTTTGCTGCGTCGTTGCTGCGTCGTTTGCGTCGTTTGCCGCGCCGGTGTCACGGCGCGAGGTCGCGCGGGTCCACCAGGTGCCCGGCGACCGCCGCGCTCGCGCACGCGCGCGGCGACGCCAGGAAGATCTCGGATTGCCGGTTGCCCATGCGCCCCTTGAAATTGCGGTTGGCGGTGGAAATCACGCGCATGCCGTCGGCCGGAATGCTGCCGCAGGTGCCGCAGCACGCGCCGCAGCCCGGCGGATGGATCTCCGCGCCGAGCGCTTCGAACTCGGCCAGCATGCCGCCGTCGGCCAGCTCGGCGCGCACCGTCTCGGAGGCCGGCGTCACGATCAGCCGCACGCCCGGCGCCACGCCGCCGCCGGCGCGCAGCACGTCCAGCGCCTCGCGGTAGTCCTTGCTGCGCCCGCCCGTGCAGGTGCCGAGGTAGACCATGTCGACCGGCGTCGCCGGCGCCCGCGCGAGGTCCATCACGTCGTCCACGCGGTGCGGCAGCGCGACCTGCGGGACGACCGCGTCCAGGTCGAAGTCCAGCGTGCCGGCATACGCGGCATGCGGGTCCGCCGCGACCGGCTCGAAGGTTTCCCGCGTGCGCCCGGACAGCCATGCCGCGGTGCGCTCGTCGAACGGGAACAGGCCCGCCTTGGCGCCCATCTCCACCGACATGTTGGCCAGCACGATGCGGTCGTCCATGTCGAGCGCGGCCACGCCCGGCCCGTCGAATTCCAGCGCCAGGTAGTTGGCGCCGCCCGCGCCGATGCGCCGCGCCATCGCCAGCGCCAGGTCCTTGGCCGAGGCATAGGCCGGCAGCGCGCCATGCAGGCGGATGCGCAGCGAGCCCGGCACCTTCAGCCACAGCTGGTTGCACTGCAGGATGCCGGCGAGGTCGGAAGAGCCGATGCCCGAGCCGAACGCGTTGAGCGCGCCGTAGCTCACGGCGTGCGAGTCGGCGCCCACCGCCAGCGTGCCGGGCAGCACCCGGCCGCGCTCCAGCATCAGCTGGTGGCCGATGCCCTCGCCGACCTCGAACAGGCCCACGCCATGCGCCAGCGCATAGGCCCGCGCCACTTCCTGCAAGGCCAGCGCGCGCGCGCCGGAGGTGGCGCCGTAGTGGTCCAGCGCGAACACCAGGCGCTGCGGCGCGGCCGGCGGCGGCAGCGGCTCGCCCTCGGGCTGCATCTGGCGGAAGTAGTCCAGCGCCATCGGGATCGAGCCGTCGGTGCCCATGGCGGCATGCGGCGCGCAGATGGCGAGGTCGCCGGCGCGCACGCCGCGGCCGGCGGCGCGCGAGAGCAGCTTCTCGGCCATGGTGCGGCCGGGGGAAAGGTCGGTATTCGCCATCGTGTCGGTCAGGGAGTCGGGGGGCGCGGGTCTAGTTGAGCTTGATGTTGGCGGTCTTGATGACCTTGCCCCATTTCTCGTGCTCGCTCTGGATCAGGCGGGCAAACACCTCGGGCGTGCCGCCCACGGGCTCCACGCCGAGCTGCACCAGCTTGTCCTTGACCTCCTCGCTGGCCAGGATGCGGTCGATGGCGCGGTTGAGCTTGAGCACGACCGCGCGCGGGGTGCCGGCCGGCGCCACGATGCCGCACCACGACAGCGACTCGTAGCCCTTGAGCCCGGCCTCGTCCACGGTCGGCACGTTGGGCAGCCCGGGCAGGCGCTTGCGGCTGGTCACCGCCAGCGCGCGCAGCTTGCCCTGCTGCACGAAGCCGATGGACGAGGGCGCGTTGTCGAACAGCATCGTCACCTGGCCGCCCAGCAGGTCGGTCAGCGCGGAGGAACTGCCCTTGTAGGGCACGTGCAGGATGTCCACGCCAGACATCGACTTGAACAGCTCGCCCGACAGGTGGGTGGAACTGCCCGGCCCCGACGAGGCAAAGCTCAGCGTGCCGGGCTTGCTCTTGGCCAGCGCCACCAGTTCCGGCACGGTGGTGGCCGGCAGGCTCGGCGACACCACCAGGATGTTGGCGTTCTGCGTCACGTAGCTCACCGGCACGAAATCCCGGGCCACGTCGTAGCTCATGCGGCTGTAGAGATGGTCGTTGATGGAGAGCACGCCGGTGGCGCCCATCAGCAGCGTGTAGCCGTCCGCGGGCGACTTGGCGACCAGCTCGGCGCCGATGTTGCCGCTGGCGCCGGCGCGGTTGTCCACCAGGAACGGCTGCTTGAACTGCTGGGCGAGCTTCTCGGCGACGATGCGCGCCACCACGTCGGTCGAGCCGCCCGCGGCGAACGGCACCACGATGCGCACCGCCTTGTTGGGATAGCCGTCATCGGCGGCGGCGGGGGCATCGGCCGCGGCGGCCACGCATGGCAGGCAGGCAAGCAGTACTGCGCTAAGACGGATCAGGCTCTTCATCGGGGGTCCTTTGTGGAAGAAGAAGGTGTCGCTTTCTCTGGCTTCGGGCTTTCTTGTGTTTTTGTCGTTCGCCACGCGGTACTGCGCCGTGGATGAAGGACGATTCTATGGACCGTCATTAATCCGGACAAACGAATTTATCTTGCCGATTTTTTCGAAAAGCTGAAAAATGAGCGTCTTCGCCGCCCGCACGCCGTCGCTCTGCCCGCCCCCCCATGCGCCACAACGTCACCCTCAAGCAACTGCGCTGCTTCCTCGCCGTGGCCGACACCGGCTCCTTCACCGCCGCCGCGCTGCGCCTGTGCATGACCCAGTCCGCGCTCACCGCCACCATCCAGCAACTCGAAGAAGCGGTGGACCTGAGGATGTTCGACCGCACCACCCGCCGCGTGGCGCTGACCGAGCACGCCGAGCGCTTCCGCCCCGAGGCGGAAAAGGTGGTCAACGGCTTCGACAGCTCGGTCTACGACCTGATGGCGCTGGCGCAGGGCAACCGTGGCCACCTGCGCATCGGCGCGGCCACGTCGATCATCAACCTGTTCCTGGTGAGCGCCATCCCGCGCTTTCGCGAGACCTACCCCGAGATCACCATCTCCCTGCGCAACCCCGCCGCGCGGCAGGCCGAGCGGCTGGTGCTCGAAGGCGAGGTGGACTTCGCCATCGACAGCAAGTACCAGGGCCACGACGGCCTGCACTACACCCCGCTGCTGTCCGACTGCTACGGCGTGGCCTGCCACCGCGACCTGCCGCTCGCGCGCCTGGGCCGGCCGCTGCGCTGGGCCGACCTGCCGCCCGCGCAATACATCGGCTTCAACGCCGACACCGGCATCGGCCATTTCCTGCGCAGCCACGCCACGCACTGGCCGGTGCTCGGCGGCACGCACGACGAAGTGGAAAGCACCGGCGCGCTGTTCGCCATGCTCGGCACCGGCAAGCAGTACTCGGTGCTGCCCGCGCTGGCTTACCAGGGCCACGCCTATCCCGGGCTGGTCTTCCTCGAACTGCACGAGCCGCGCCTGTCGCGCGAGGTCTGCGTGATCACGCGGCCGCTGCGCTCGCTCGCGCCAAGCGCGCAGCGCCTGCTCGGCGTGCTGCTCGACGACATCCGCCGGCAACCGCTGCCGCCCGGCGTGGCGCTGGTGGCGCCGGCGGCGCAAGACTGACGCTGCCGCGCCGCGCGGCCGCCTGCAGCCGCGCGGGGATTGGCCTACCATGCCGGGGTGCGCCGGCGGCCATGCGCCTGGCCGGCAACGCTCGCCAATCACGGATCACCAAGGAGAACCAAGATGGACTACGTGCGGTTTGGCTCGACAGGACTGAAGGTTTCGCGGCTATGCCTGGGCTGCATGACCTACGGCGTGCCCGAGCGCGGCAACCATCCGTGGACGCTGGGCGAGGAAGCCAGCCGCCCGCTGCTGCGCCAGGCGCTGGACGCCGGCATCAATTTCTTCGATACGGCCAACGTCTATTCCGACGGCACGTCCGAGGAGATCGTCGGGCGCGCGCTCAAGGATTTCGCCCACCGCGACGACGTGGTGATCGCCACCAAGGTGCACGGGCGCATGCGTCCCGGCCCCAACGGCGCGGGCCTGTCGCGCCGCGCCATCCTGTCGGAGATCGACAACAGCCTGCGCCGGCTGGGCACCGATTACGTGGACCTCTACCAGATCCACCGCTGGGACCCGGCCACCCCGATCGAGGAAACGCTGGAAGCGCTGCACGACGTGGTCAAGGCGGGCAAGGCGCGCTATATCGGCGCGTCGTCGATGTTCGCGTGGCAGTTCTCGCGCGCCATCCATACCTCGCGCCAGCGCGGCTGGACGCAGTTCGCCAGCATGCAGAACCACGTCAACCTGCTCAACCGGGAAGAGGAACGCGAGATGCTGCCGCTGTGCGCGGCCGAGGGCATCGCGGTGATGCCGTGGAGCCCGCTGGCGCGCGGCCGCCTGACGCGGCCCTGGCATGCCGGCAGCGCGCGCGAGGCGAGCGACGAATTCGGCAAGACGCTATACCGCGGCGCCGAGGATGCGGACCGCGCGGTGGTGGAGCAGGTGCATGCCATCGCGCAGGCGCGCGGCGTGCCGGCGGCGCAGGTGGCGCTGGCATGGCTGCTGCAGAAGCCGGGCATTACCTCGCCCATCGTGGGCGCCTCCAAGCCCCACCACCTCGAAGATGCGGTGGCGGCGCTCTCGCTCGGGCTGACGGCCGACGAGATCAAGGCGCTGGAAGCACCCTACGTGCCGCACGAGCCGGTGGGCTTCTGAGCGCATGCGCGCGGCCGGCCTCGCGCCGGCCCGCGACACCGCGGCCCGCGCCGCCTACGCCTTCGCGGCGCCGGGCTCGCGCGTGATCAGCCGCAGCCCGCTGGCGATGCTGGCCACGCCCGCGAAGCCCGCGCCCAGCGCCAGCGCCAGCGTGGGGCCGTGGCGCCCGGCGATGCCGAAGCTCAGCGCCACCAGCGCCGCGCCGGTGGCCTGGCCCAGCAGGCGCGCGGTGGCGATCACGCCGCTGGCGCCGCCGGCGCGCTCGCGCGGCGCGCTGGACATCAGCGCCTTGAGGTTGGGCGACTGGAAGAAACCGAAACCCGCGCCGCAGATCGCCATGCGGATGCCGATGTCGAGCGCGCTCGGATGCGCCGGCATCAGCGCCAGCGAGGCCATGCCCGCGCTCAGCACCGCCAGCCCCACGCCGCCGAGCAGGCCCGGCGGATAGCGGTCCGACAGCCGCCCGGCGATCGGCGCCATCAGCGCCACCACGGCGGACCACGGCGTCATCAGGAAGCCGGTTTCGATCGGGCTGCGGCCCAGCACGCTTTCGAAGAAGAACGGCAGCGAGACGAAGGCCAGCCCCTGCGCGGCGAACGAGCAGATCGCGGTCATCGTCGACAGCGCGAACATCGGGCGCTTCATCAGGTCCACCGGCAGCATCGGCGCGGGGTGGCCGCGCTCGCGGCGCAGCAGCAGCACGAAGGCCACCGCGAATACCGCCAGCGCCGCCAGCGACTGCGCCGCGGGCGCGCGCTGCGCGCCCTCGCCCAGCGCGAAGATCAGCGCCGCGAAGGTCACCACGTTCAGGCCCGCGGCCACGCGGTCGAAGCGGTGCGCGCCGCGCGCGGTCTGCGGCAGCGCCGGCCAGGCGATGAACAGCGCCAGCAGGCCGATCGGCAGGTTCACCGCGAACAGCCACGGCCACGGCCCCAGCGACAGGATGATCGACGCCACCGTGGGCCCCACCGCGAACGACACTCCCACCACCAGCGCGTTCAGCCCCACCCCGCGCCCGAGCCGGTGCGGCGGGAAGATCGCGCTGATCAGCGCCGCGTTCACGCTCATGATGGCGCTGGCGCCCACGCCCTGCAGCAGGCGCGCGGCGGCCAGCGTGGGCAGCGACCACGACAGCGCGCACACCACCGAGGCGCCGATGAACAGGACCAGGCCGCCCAGGTAGACGCGCCGGTGGCCGATGATGCCGCCCAGCGCCGCGAACGGCAGCAGCGTGGCGACCATGGCCAGCTGATACGCATTGATGACCCAGACGGAGGCCGCCGGCGTGGCATGCAGGTCGGCCGCGATGGCCGGCAGTGCCGTGTTGGCGATCGCCGTGTCCAGCGTGGCGAGCGACACCGCCAGCAGGATGGCGGCCATGCCGCGGCGCTCGATCGACGTCATGGGCGCGTCCGCGGCGCGCTCTGCGAGGTTGGAATCCGCTGTGTTCGACACTGTCTTTACCGGTTGCCGCTTCAGGCGTGCCGCGCGAGCATCGCGCGCCATGCGCCCGCCATGTCTGATACATGGCCCGCGGCCCGGGCGGGCCGAAAACCGCGGCAAAGCCGACACGATAAGGGAAAACGCGAATATCTGCTGGCGGCGCGGCAGCCTTGCGCGAGGCCCGGGCGCCGGACCGGGCGCCGCTCCCCGCCTCGCGCCGCAGGCCCGGGCCGGGCGGCACATACAGGCCATGCGGCAGGAGCAGCGAAGGCCGCAACCGCGGCCGGCGCGGCTCGGGATTTTCCCTTGGTTTGGCGCGGCAAGCGCAGCCTCGTGCCTTTTATGGCCCGATGCGCGCCACCCGCGCTTCGCCGCCGTCATCTTTGTCTGCTAATGTCTGACCCGCAGGAAAACCGGGGGAGGAGAGACCGCCGGTTCCCGCGCCGCCCGGGCCGGCCAAGCACCGGCCCCTGGTCTGCGGCAATGCCCAAAGACAGGAGACACAACAATGCGGCCCAAGGCTCTAGAACCGACCGAATCCGTGCTGCTCGCCCTCATGGCCAGCGTGCGCGAATGGCAGAGCGCGCTCGACCAGACCCTTTCGGAGGTCGGCCTCGACTATCCCGGATGGCTCCTGCTGCGCGCGATCCGCCAGGAAGAATTCGTGCGCCATGCGCCCTATGCCGGCCTGATGCCGATTTCGGTGGCCCAGTCCGAGGCCATGCTCGGCCCGCTCCAGGCGCACGGCTGGATCGCGCTCGACGCGTCCGGCCAGCCGTTCATTCCCGCCGCGGCGCTGGCGCGCGTGGAGCGCGTGTACACCGCGCTCAAGGCGCTGCACTCGGTTTCGCTGGCGCCGTTCAGCAGCGCGGAGCGCGCCGCGCTCACCGCATCGCTGCTGCGCATGAAGGCCACCCTGCACGACCACTGCGAGCGCCGCGGCCGCCAGGCCGGGCGCCAGGTCGAAATGCAGTACTGACCGCACCGCGCGCACTATTTACACCAGCGCCCATCCTTGCCTGCAACCGGCCGGCCCCGGCGCGCGGCCGCGCGCCACCGCGCGCCACCGCGCGCCATTCTTCCGGCGGTACGTTTCTTGCGCCTCTACCGGACTTGCCATATGCGTGCATGTGGCGGACCAGCACCAGGAGACAAGCATGGACGACCGATACGATGAACGCTATCGCCGCGGCCAGCCCCGGCGTGGCTACGAGGCAGGCAGCCAGGACCGCGAGGAATGGCAGCCCCGCCCGGGCGCCGGCGCCGGCGGCTGGGACGGCGAGCGCCGCCGCCAGCGCCTGGCGCCCGGCCAGTTGAGCGACGGCGGGCCGGCGCGCGACGACCGCGGCTACGAACGCGGCTACGAACGCGAATACGGGCACGACCGCTATCCGGACCACCCCGCCGAGCGCCGCGGCCACCAGGGCAGCGACCTGCGCTACGGGCTCAACGGCCGGTACGACCCGGACGACGACGCCTGGCGGCTGGGCGCGAGCTACGGCGGCCACGACCAGGACGAGCCGCGCGGGGACGCGCGGCGCTCCGGCCAGCGCGGCTACTTCAGCGAGATCGGTGAGCGCAGCGGCTACACCACGCCCTATCGCGGCGTCTATGGCAACCAGCGCGGCGACGAGTACGGCAACCCGTACCGCGAAGATTTCCGCACCAGCCAGCGCCGCTACCGCGACGACTTCGGCGAAGAGTCCGGCGACAACTTCCGCGAGGGCCCGGAACACGGCCCGCTGTACCAGCTCGGCCACCGCCTCGGCGAAGCCGTGGGCGAGATGTTCGGCCAGCACGACGGCGGCCGCGACCCCGCGCGGGAAAGCCGCTGGGACGCGCGCGGCCAGACCCGGCGCACCGGCCCCAAGGGCTACCAGCGCAGCGACGAACGGATCCACGAAGCCATCTGCGAACATCTGGCCTACGCGCGCGGCGTGGACGTGAGCGAGGTCAGCGTCGAAGTCGCGGGGGGCGTGGCGACGCTCAGCGGCACGGTCCGCAGCCGCAGCGAGAAATACGACATCGAGGACCTCGTCGACAATGTGTTCGGCGTGACCGAGGTGCAGAACAATATCCGCGTGGCGCGCCATGGCGGCGCGGGCGGCGGCGGATACGTGGCCGCGCCGCTGTCGGCCAGCGGCTCCCCGGCCGGCCCGGCGGCTGCATCCACGGCGGCGGTGGACGGTACCGTCGGCGGTGCCGGCGGCGACGCGGCCGCAGCGGACGCCACGCCCGCGAAGATGACCGACCTGAAGACCTGGAAGCCCGACTGAGCGGACCAGGCGGACCCGGCGGACCAGGCGGATTAAGCGCCGGAAGCGGACAGCCGCCGGCGGCCGGGACCACCGGCCGCCGCGGCACTACCTCAGGCCTGGCGCATCAGGCCTTCTTCACCCATGCGCTGCACCAGCCCTTGCTGGCGACCTGCTTGCCGGCAAACAGCGGGCAGCCGCCGCTGGCGTCGGTCGCCTTGCCCTGGAAGAGCTGGCAATTGCCGCAATGCTGGGTAGCGTCGTGCTTCGGATACTTGGCTTTGTCCACCTTGGTGGTATCGGACTTGTAGCCGAGCCCGACCGCCTGCGGGTCCTTCTCGTCGACCATGGGCCCGGTGCCCTGCGCCCGCGTGGGGAGGGATAGCCCGAGCGCGCCCGCGGCGGCGACGATCGGGATGCCTTTCAAGAAATGACGGCGTGTTGACATCTTTATTCCTTTTTTCTGTGGGGGAACAACCTGGGCAGGCCGCGCGCGCCAATGTGCGGCGCGGCCGGCAGCCACCGGCGCGCCCTGCGGCACGCCGGTACCGGCTGCGGCCGCGCGGCAGGCCGCCGCGGGCGCCAGACACACCCGCAACGGAACGCACGCCGGCGCCGGAAGCCGGTACCGATAGATTCTAGGCCAAGGCGACGGCGCGGCGACGCACGCGTCACGCGCGCGGCAGCGCGGCTTGACGCAGGGCAACATAACGCCGGGAAGCCGCACGCGGGCGGCGAAAAACGGGTAGACGGGAAGCCCGCTGCAAAAAAGCGAAGGGCGAAAGGCGAAAGGGAAAAAGGCCGGCGCGCGGGAACACCGCGCGCCGGCCCACATGCCGGTCCGCGCATCCGGGATGCGCGGGGCTGGAAAGAAGAACTGCCGGTCAGCCGGTCAGCCGGACCGCCGCCTGGCGGCCCTAGCGGCCGCCAGGCCCCATGTCCACGATCGCGCCATTGGGCGCCACCAGGTAGAAGTCCGCGCCCACGCCAACCCAGTGGCGTCCCTTGGGCGGCTTCGGCAGGTTGTACGCATGCCAGTCGTCCACCACGTACTGGCGGTCGCGGTATTCCGCCGGCAGCCGGTCGCCCTTGTGCCAGCGCGGCGGCGTCATGCGGTCGTTGTTGCGGTCGTCGCCCGCCTGGGACTGGTAGCCGCGCCCGCGGTCGGGCCCGGGCTGCGCATTACCCTGCGCCGAGGCCAGCAACCCAGCGGCGAGCAAGAGGCCGGCCAGCAATCTGCTTTTCACGGTTTTTGTCATTGAGCACTCCTTTGGTCGGCCACGATAGCCGCGGTGGCCGCGCGGTGGCGACGCATGGGACCTGTCCGTCCGGGCACGCGCCATGTCACGAGCCAGCCACGCGCACGGGAGCCGTCGCAGTGGAGTGGTTCGCAACTTCGATGCCCGACTCAAGGATAGTGGCTGCGGCGCGCGGCGGCGGCGCCATGCGCCTGTTCAGGCGCCCGGCTGCCGTGGCCGGCCAGCGGAACGCGCGGGAAAAGGGCAGGCCCGGACGGCCCGCCCGGCAGGTAAGAATTGCAAACGGGGCGCAAAAAACTGCATGGACCGGCCCGCGCCAACCGCAGGCCGGGCGCCGGGCCCCCGGCCTCAGTCCAGCTTGAACTCGCCGACCGCGCCCTGCAATTGCTGCGCCTGTTCGGCCAGCGCCGTCGACGCGGCGGCGGCCTGCTCCACCAGCGCGGCGTTCTGCTGCGTGACGGTGTCCATCTGCATCACCGCCTGGTTGACCTGGTCGATGCCGCTGCTCTGCTGCGCGGACGCCACCGAGATCTCCTTCAGGATGGTGGTCACCTGGCGCGACGCGCTCACGATCTCGCGCATGGTCTCGCCGGCCTGCTCCACCCGCACGGAGCCGGTGCGCACCTGCTCGGCCGAATCGCCGATCAGGCCGCGGATCTCCTTGGCCGCCGCGGCGCTGCGCTGCGCCAGCGTGCGCACCTCGCCCGCCACCACGGCAAAGCCGCGCCCCTGCTCGCCGGCGCGCGCCGCTTCCACGGCCGCGTTGAGCGCCAGGATATTGGTCTGGAAGGCGATGCCCTCGATCACGTCGATGATGTCGACCACCTTCTTCGAGCTGGCGCTGATCGCCTGCATGGTCTCCACCACCTCGCCGACCACGGCGCCGCCGCGCTCGGCGATCTGGGAGGCATTGGCCGCGAGGTCGTTGGCGGCATGCGCGCGCTCCGTGTTCTGGCGCACCATGGTGGTCAGCTCGCCCATGCTGGAGGCGGTTTCCTGCAGCGCCGCGGCCTGTTCCTCGGTGCGCTGCGAGAGGTCGGTATTGCCCACCGCGATCTGCCGGGACGCATCGGTGATGGAATCGGTCGTTCCCTTGATGCGGCTGACCAGGTCGGTCAGCATGTCCTCCATCTCGCCCATGCCGCGCAGCAGCCGGCCGAACTCGCCGCCGCGCTCGGTCTCGAACTCCTGGCTCAGGTCGCCGGAGGCCACGGTCTCGGCGATATAGACAGCCTCGCCCAGCGGCTGCTCCACCCCGCGCGCGATGGCGAAGGTGAAGACGATGGCGGCCAGCAGCGCCACCCCCCACAAACCGTACATCCAGGTGCGCGCCGAAGACACGGCCTGCTCCAGGTTGCCCCCGGCGGCGTCCGGCAGGCTGCCCAGCCCCGCCGCGATCCCCGCCGCCGCCAGTACCAGCACCACCGCGAAACCGGCGCCCAGACGCGCGCGGATGCTCAGGTTGCCAAAAGACGCCATCGTTTCATCTCCCCGTTATCATGGACTTCGCCCGTTTCGTCGTCTGGTTAACGGCGCGGTGGCGCGGAACTTTAGGAAAAATATCGCGCGCCGTCCGGGGCGGGGGATTTCCGTGCTTTCTGTAGGACGCCGCCGCCTTGCCGCGCCCGCGCCGGCTGCCTAACATGGGGCATCACCGGCCAGCGGGTGCAGCACGAGGCGTCCATGCCCAGCACAGACGGACCAGACCGACCAGACCGACCAGACCAGCGAGACCACACGCCCGGCGCACTGGCCGGCTTCGTGCAGGTGCGCGGCGCGCGCGAGCACAACCTCAAGAATGTCGACCTGGTGCTGCCGCGCAACGCGCTGGTGGTATTCACCGGCATTTCCGGCTCGGGCAAGTCTTCGCTGGCGTTCGGCACGCTCTACGCGGAAGCCCAGCGCCGCTACTTCGAGTCCGTGGCGCCTTACGCGCGCCGCCTGATCGACCAGGTCGGCGCGCCCGACGTGGACGCCATCGCCGGCTTGCCGCCGGCGGTGGCGCTGCAGCAGCAGCGCGGCACGCAGACCTCGCGCTCGTCGGTGGGCAGCGTCACCACCTTGTCCAACCTGCTGCGCATGCTGTTCTCGCGCGCCGGCGCCTATCCGCCGGGCCAGCCCCGGCTCGACTCCGACGCCTTCTCGCCCAACACCCCGGCCGGCGCGTGCCCGCGCTGCCACGGCTTCGGCCGCATCTTCGACGCCACCGAGCGCTCGATGGTGCCGGACGACACGCTCACCATCCGCGAGCGCGCCATCGCCGCGTGGCCGCCCGCGTGGCACGGCCAGAACCTGCGCGACATCCTGGTCTCGCTCGGCCACGACGTCGACCGCCCGTGGCGCAAGCTGCCGCGCAAGGTGCGCGACTGGATCCTGTTTACCGAGGAGCAGCCGGTGGCGCCGGTCTACGCGGGCTTCACGCCCGAGGAAACGCGCGCGGCCGTCGCGCGCGGCGAGCCGCCCAGCTACCACGGCACCTTCACCGGCGCGCGGCGCTACCTGATGCACACCTTCGCCACCACGCAGAGCGAAACCATCAAGCGGCGCGTGTCGCGCTACCTGGTCCATGGCGACTGCCCGCTCTGCCACGGCAAGCGCCTGCGCAAGGAGGCGCTTGCCGTGCGCTTCGCGGGCCGCGACATCGCCGAGCTGGCCCGCCTGCCGCTGGACCGCCTGGCCGAAGCCCTGCGCCCCGCCGCGCGCGCGGCCGAGCACGAAGGCCGCAAGCCGCCGGCCGAACTCGGCGAGACCGCGCTGGTCGCCGGGCGCATCGCCCACGAGCTGATCGCCCGCATCGAAGCGCTGCGCGAGCTGGGGCTGGGCTACCTGTCGCTGGACCGCGGCACGCCGACGCTGTCGCCGGGCGAGCTGCAGCGCCTGCGCCTGGCCACGCAGCTGCACGCCAACCTGTTCGGCGTGGTCTACGTGATGGACGAGCCCTCGGCCGGGCTGCACCCCGCCGACAGCGCGGCCTTGCTGGTGGCGCTGGAGCGCCTGCGCCAGGCCGGCAACTCGCTGTTCGTGGTGGAGCACGACCTGGAAATCATGCGCCGCGCCGACTGGATCGTCGACGTGGGTCCGGACGCCGGCGAGCGCGGCGGCGAGATCCTGTACAGCGGGCCGCCGGCCGGGCTGGAGGCGGTGCACGCCTCGCACACCCGGCGCTACCTGTTCGGCGGCGCCGGCGCGCCGGTCCGCCAGCCGCGCGCGCCGCCCAGCGCGGCGGACCCGGACGGCTGGCTGCGCCTGGCGGGCGTGACGCGCAACAACCTGCGCGCGGTCGACGTGGCCTTTCCGCTGGGCGTGCTGACCGCGGTGACCGGCGTGTCGGGCTCGGGCAAGTCCAGCCTGGTCAGCCAGGCGCTGGTGGAACTGGTGGTGGCCGGGCTGGGCCAGCCCCTGCCGGAAGACGCCGGCGAGACCGACGCCGCGCAGGCGCTCGAGCGCGAGCCGCAGGCCGCCACCGAGGGGCGCATCGCCGCCGGCATGGCGCGCGTAAACAGGCTGGTGCGGGTGGACCAGAAGCCGATCGGCCGCACGCCGCGCTCCAACCTGGCCACCTACACCGGGCTGTTCGACCCGGTGCGCAAGCTGTTCGCCGCCACGCCGGCGGCGCGCCGGCGGCGCTTCGACGCCGGGCGCTTTTCCTTCAACGTGGCCAAGGGGCGCTGCCCGACCTGCGAGGGCGAAGGCTTCGTCAGCGTGGAGCTGCTGTTCCTGCCGAGCGTGTACGCGCCCTGCCCTTCGTGCCACGGCGCGCGCTACAACGAGGCCACGCTGGCGGTGCGCTACCAGGGCAAGAACATCGCCGAAGTGCTGGGCATGACGGTGGAAGACGCCTGCGCGTTCTTCGCCGGCGTGGCGCCGGTCATGCGCGCGCTGGAGGTCCTGCGCGAGGTCGGGCTGGGCTACCTGCGGCTCGGCCAGCCCGCCACCGAGCTGTCGGGCGGCGAGGCGCAGCGCATCAAGCTGGCTACCGAGCTGCAGCGCACCCAGCGCGGCGGCACGCTCTACGTGCTGGACGAGCCCAGCACCGGCCTGCATCCGGCCGACGTGGACCGCCTGCTGCGCCAGCTCGACAGCCTGGTCGGCGCCGGCAACACCGTGATCGTGGTGGAGCACGACATGCGCGTGGCGGCCGCGGCGGACTGGGTGATCGACATCGGCCCCGGCGCCGGCGACGCGGGCGGCCGCGTGGTGGCCGCCGGCACCCCGGCCGAGGTCGGCGCGCGGCCCGCCAGCCGCACCGCCGCCTACCTCGCGCAGGCGCTGCGCGCCCAGGGCGCGCCGGCCGCCGACCCTACGCCGGCGGCCTGAGCGCCTCCAGCAGGTCCGGCAGCGCGTAGGGCTTGCGCAGCGCCACCGCATGCGGCAGCGCGGCGCGCTGCGCCTGGCTGAGCTGCAGGTCGTAGCCGCTCACGAACACCACGCGCAGCCGCGGCTGCTGGCGGCACGCCGCGATGGCGAGGTCGACGCCCGAGGTGCCGCCCAGGAACACATCGGTCACCAGCACGTCGGGCGGCTGCGCCAGCAGCTGCGGCACGGCGTCGTCCTCGCCGCCGGCCTCGGCCACCGCCACGCCCAGCGAGCGCAGCAGCTCCGCGGAGCTGGCGCGCACCAGTTCGTCGTCGTCCACCAGCAGGACGCGCAGGCCGGCCACGCGGCTGGCCGGCGGGGTGGCCGGCATGCCGGCGGGCACGCGCAGCGCGGCCGGCACGCCCGGCGGCAGAGCGACCCGCTCCTTGGCCAGCACCTGGCGCACCTTGCGCGCCAGCGCCTCGTGCGAATACGGCTTGCTGAGCAGCTCGATGCCTTCGTCCAGGCGCCCGGCATGGACGATGGCGTTGTCGGTATAGCCCGAGGTGAACAGCACCGCGATGGCGGGCAGGCGCTCGCGCACCTGGCGGGCCATCTCGGTGCTGCGCAGCGGCCCCGGCATGACCACGTCGGAAAACAGCAGGTCGACCGGCACGCCGCTTTCCACGATGGCCAGCGCGCTCTGCGCGTCGCGCGCCCTGAGCACGCGGTAGCCCAGGCTGGCCAGCATGTCCACCACGGTGGCGCGCACGTCCTCGTCGTCCTCCACCACCAGCACGGTCTCGGTGCCGCCGCGCGCGGGCCCGGGCTCCACGTGGGTTTCCAGGTCTTCCTCCTGGCGCGCGCGCGGCAGGTAGATGCGCACCGTGGTGCCCTGGCCGGGCTCGCTGTAGATCTTGACGTGGCCGCCCGACTGCTTGACGAAGCCGTACACCATGCTCAGGCCCAGGCCGGTGCCCTGCCCTTCCGGCTTGGTGGTGAAGAACGGCTCGAACACGTGCTCGCGCACCTCGGCCGTCATGCCGCAGCCGGTGTCGGTCACGGCCAGCAGCACGTACTGCCCGGGCACCACGTCCGCGTTGCGCATGGCATAGGCGTCGTCGAGCGAGGCATTGCCGGCCTCCACCGTCAGCCGGCCGTGGCCGTTCATGGCGTCGCGCGCGTTGATGGCAAGGTTGAGCAGGGCGTTCTCGACCTGGAACGGATCGACCATCGTGTTCCACAGCCCGCCGGCCACCACCGTCTCGATCTCGATGCCGTCGCCCAGCGCGCGGCGCAGCATTTCGTCGAGCCCGCGCGCCAGCCGCCCCAGGTTGACCACGCGCGGCGCCAGCGGCTGGCGCCGCCCGAATGCGAGCAGCTGCGAAGCCAGCTTGGCGCCGCGCGCCACGCCCGCCAGCGCGGCGCGCACGCGCTGCTCGGGCCGCTCGTCGCCGGCGATGTCGCGCGCCAGCAGCTGCAGGTTGCCGCCGATCACCTGCAGCAGGTTGTTGAAGTCATGGGCCACGCCGCCGGTCAGGTTGCCGATGGCTTCCATCTTCTGCGCCAGGCGCACGGCCTCGTCGGCCTGGCGCAGGGCCTGCTCGGTCTCCTTGTCGCCGGTCACGTCGCGGCCCACTCCGTGGATGCGCCCGCTGGACGGGTCCAGCGCCAGCGTCCACGCCACCCAGCGCCAGCTGCCGTTGCCGCGCCGCAGCCGGCATTCGTAGCGCACCGGGCTGCCGGACTGGCGCAGCTCCAGCAGGCGCGCGGTGGCCACGGCGAGGTCGGCGGGATGGACGAAGTCCAGGTAGGGCTGGCCGAGCAGACCCGGCAGCGCATGCCCCATCACGCTGCGCCACGAAGGGCTCACGCGCTGCAGGGCGCCGTCGAAGCCCGCCACCATCAGCAGGTCCTCGCTCAGTTCCCACAGCCGGTCGCGGTCGGCCACGGTCTCCGCCACGCGGCGCTCCAGCGTCTCGTTCAGTTCATGCAGCGCCGCCTGCGCGGCCGCGCGCTTGGCGATCTCGTCCTGCGCGGCCTGGTACAGGCGCGCGTTGTCGATGGCCACCGCCGCCTGCGCCACGATGCCCACCAGCACGCGCTCGGCGCGCGCGGTAAACACTCCGGGGCGCGGATGGCCGAGGAACAGCCCGCCCAGCACCTCGCCGGTGCGCGACTGCACCGGCGCGGCCAGGTAGCTGCGCACCGGCAGGTGGCCCTCGGGCATGCCGTGGTACGGCGCGTTCCTGCCGAAGCGCGGGTCCTGCGTGATGTCGTCCACGCGCACGATGCCCTCGCCGCTGAAGGTGGGCGCGAACACCGCCGTGTTGCGCGGCATGGGAAATTGCTCGAACGCCGCGCGGGGCACGCCCGACAGCGTGTAGAGCGTGTAGGCGCCGCCCTGCGCGTCGGGCACGTTGTAGAAGAAGGCGCCGAAGGCCGCGCCGGTCAGCTCGGTGGCGGCATCGGTCACCACCTGCACGGCGCGGCCCAGGTCCAGCTCGGCGGCCACCGCGGCGCCCACGCGGTTGAGCACTTCCAGCACGCGCGATTCGTCGCGCAGGCGCGCCTCGGTCTGCCGCCGCAATTGCGCCAACTCCAGGTTGCCGGCCACGCGCGCCAGCAGCTCGCGCGCGGAAAACGGCTTGGTGAGATAGTCGTCGGCGCCGGACGCCAGGCCGCCGATGCGCGCTTCCTCGCCGGCGCGCGCGGACAGCAGCAGCACCGGCGTGTCGCGCAGCTCGGGGTCGGCGCGCAGCGCGCGCAGCAGGCCGAAGCCGTCCAGGCGCGGCATCATCACATCCGACACGATCAGGTCCGGCGGCGCGGCGCGCGCCAGCTCGAGCGCTTCCTGGCCGTCCGCGCAGGCCGTGACGGCGTGCCCGGCGGCGCCGAGGATGCGCCGCATGTAGTCGCGCAGGTCGGCGTTGTCGTCGGCCACCAGCACGCGCGCGGCGGGAAGCGCGGCAGGAAGCGCGCCGGGCAGGCCCGCTGCCGCCTCGGCCCCGGCGCCATCCTCGGCATCCTCCTCGTCCTGCGCGGACCAGCGCCGCGCCGCCTCGGCATAGGCCAGCGCCTGCTTGCTGGCCGCGGGCGCGCCCGCCTCGCCCGCGGCGCTGGCGGGGGTCCGCGCCGGCGGCAGCGTGACGGTGAAGCAGGAGCCCTCGCCCGGCGCGCTCTGCACGCGGATCTCGCCGCCGTGCAGCTTCACCAGTTCCTGCACCAGCGCCAGGCCGATGCCGCTGCCTTCGATGGAACGCCCGGCCGCGCCCTCCACGCGGTGAAAGCGCTCGAACAGCCGCGGCAGCTCCGCCGCCGCGATGCCGATGCCGGTGTCGCGCACGCACAGCTCCGCCCCGCCGCCGGGCAGCGGGCGCAGCGTGATCGTCACCGCGCCGGCGAAGGTGAACTTGAACGCGTTGGACATCAGGTTCAGGACGATGGTCTCCCACATGTCCTGGTCGATCATGGCCGGCGCCGGCAGCGGCTGGCAGTCCACCGCCAGCCGCATGCCCGCGCCCTCCACCGCCGAGCGGAACAGCGAGGCCAGCTCGGCGGTAAACGCCGCCAGGTCGGTGGCGCGCGGCAGCATCCGCACGCGCCCGGCCTCGATGCGGGAGAAGTCCAGCAGCGCGTTGACCAGCTTGAGCAGGCGCATGCCGTTGCGGTGGGCGACGGCAAGCAGCTTGCGGTCGTCCGGAGACGCGGCCGCGGGCCGGCTCAGCAATTCTTCCAGCGGCCCCATCATCAGGGTCAGCGGCGTGCGGAACTCATGGCTGACGTTCGAGAAGAACGTGGTCTTGGCGCGGTCGATCTCGGCCAGCGCCTCGGCGCGGCGGCGCTCCTCCTGGTAAGCATGCGCGTAGCCGATGGCCGCGCCGATCTGCCCCGCCACCAGGTTCAGGAAGGTGTGGTACCGCTCGCCGAACAGGCGGCAGGGATTGAGCGCCACCACCAGCACGCCGGCACGCGCGGTGCTGCCGGACGGCAGGATGGGCAGGATCGCCGCGTGGCGCGGCGGCATGCTCCACACGCCCCCGGGCAGGTCCGCGCCGAAGCGCTGCGCCAGGTCCTGCACCAGGCACGACTCCTGCCGGCGCAGCACCTCGGCATAGGGCCAGGCGGGCGCGCCGGGCTCCATGACCGGCGGCGCCGCGCGATGGCCGGCCTCGATGCCGCAGGTGCCGGCCAGCGTGACGCTGTCGCTGCCGGGCTCGGCCAGGTAAAGCAGCGCGAACGGCATGTCGTGCGGGTCGAAGCGCAGCGCGCGCATGGCCAGCGCGCAGGCTTCGTCGAGCGCGCGCGCGTTGATCGTGGACGCGGCCAGTTCGCGCAGCAGGCTGAGCTGGCGCTCGGCCACCACGCGCTCGGTGTCGTCGCTGTTGGCGCAGATGATGCCGCCGGTGCCGCCGTGGTCGTCCGGCACCGGGCTGTAGGAGAACGTGTAGTAGGTCTCTTCCGGGTAGCCGTTGCGCTCCATGACCAGCAGCTTCTGCTCGACGAAGGTGCCCTCGGTGCCGGTCAGCGCGGTGGCCAGCAGCGGGCCGATCTCGTTCCAGATCTCGTGCCACACCAGCGCGGTGGGCTGCCCCAGCGCGTGCGGGTGCTTGCCGCCGATGATGGCCTTGTAGGGGTCGTTGTAGAAGAAGACGAGCTGCTCGCCCCAGCCGATCCAGATCGGCTGGCGCGACGTGAGCATGATGCGGATCGCGGTCTTGAGGCTCTGCGGCCAGCCCGCGGGCGCGCCCAGCGGCGTGCGGCTCCAGTCGCGCGCGCGGATCAGCGCGCCCATTTCGCCGCCGCCGGCAAGAAAGCCGGCGTCCGGACCCGCCGCGTCCGGCCGCGCACCCTGCCCGGCACCCTCAGCCATCGTCATCGGAGTCTCCTCCCGCCCGGGCCCGCCCCGGCGCGTCGTCGCCCTGGCGCAGATTCTCGCACGGCGCCGGGAATCCGGCGCGAGGGCCGGACCGGTCCGGCGCGGCGCCCCGCCGGGAGCGCCCCGGCACCATGTGCCTTCTACAAAGGCGTGTCATTACTGCCGTGCCCGGGACGCCGCCCCCGCCGGTGGAGGCGCCGCAAGTGCAGCGCACGGCGCGCCGCCGCCGCGCGCGGCGGGCTGGCACGGTATAAGCTGGACAGTACCGTTCCGGCCGCAAGGGGACTGCCATGGCTGCGCGCTCCATCGCCTCGCTTTCACTGAGTTTTGGACTGGTCTCGATCCCGGTCAAGGTGTACTCCGCCACGGAAAGCCGGTCCGGCGTGAGCTTCAACCTGCTGCACAAGGGCTGCGGCTCGCGGCTCAAGCAGCAATATGTCTGCCTGCGCGAAGGCGTGGTGGTGGAGCGGTCCGAGATGGTCAAGGGCTACGAGTTCGAGAAAGACCACTACGTGGTGTTCGAGCCCGACGAGCTCGACGCGCTCGACGCCACCGCCCAGCACACCGTGGACATCGTCTCGTTCATGCCCGCGGGCGCCATCGACCCGATCTACTTCGAGAAAGCCTACTACCTCGGCCCCGACCGCCGCGGCGCCAAGCCCTACAACCTGCTGGCCGAGGCCATGCGGCAGACCGGCACCTGCGCGCTGGCGCGCTGGGTATGGAAGGGCAAGCAGGCCATGGTGCAGGTGCGCGCCGAAGCGGAGGGCCTGGTCCTGCAGCAGCTCCTGTACGCCGACGAAGTGCGCCCGATGGCCGAGCTCCACGTGGAAAAGGCCGACGTGCAGGCCGCCGAACTGGCGCTGGCCCGGCAACTGATCGAGCAGAACGCGGTGCCGGGCTACGACCCGGCGGCCTATGTGGACGAAGAGAAGGAACGCATCCTGGCCGCCATCGACAAGAAGATCGCCGGCAAGAAGATCACCGTGGCCGAGGAGCGCAAGAGCGAAGGCGGCGGCGCCGAGGTGATCGACCTGATGGCCGCGCTGCGCGCCAGCGTGGGCCAGCGCAAGCGCGCGGCGGCGGGCAGCGCCGATGCCGCGCCCGCGCGCGCCGAGCCGAAGGAGCGCAAGGGCGCCAGGCGCGCCACGCCGGCCGCGCCCGCGCGCCGCAGCGCGGGCAAGAAATAGCGCGCATGCCGGCTCGCCGCTGACCCGATGCCGACCTACACCATGCGCGAGGCGCAGGCCCTGCTCGGGATCTCCCGGGCCACCGCGGCGCGGCTGATCGCCGCGGGCATCGTCAAGCCGGCGCGCGGCGCGCGGCGCGAATACCTGTTCACCTTCCGCGACATGGTCATGCTGCGCACCGCGCATTCGCTGCGCGCGGCCAATATCCCCAGCCGGCGCATCGTGCGCGCGCTGGCGCGCCTGCAGGCGTCGCGCGGCGACGGCCAGCCGCTGTCCGGCGTGCGCGTGAGCGCGGTGGGCAACCAGGTGGCCGTGCGCGAAGGCGGGCTGCAATGGCAGGCCGAGTCGGGGCAGCTGCTGATGGACTTCGGGCCGCGCGAGGAACGGCGGGAAGCCACCGTGGCTCCGCTGCCGCTGCCGCCGCAGCCCGCCGCGCACGCCGTGGCCGCAGGCCATTTCGAGACGGCGCGCGGACTGGAGGCGCGCGGCCCCGCCGCCGCAGCAGCGGCCGAGGCCGCCTACCGCCAGGCCATCGCGGCCTTTCCCGGCTATCTCGACGCCTACCTCAATCTCGGCTGCCTGCTGTGCGACGCCGGCCGCTACGCCGACGCCGCCGCGCTGTACCGCGCCGCGCTGGCGCACCTGCCCGGCGAAGCGCTGATCCACTTCAACCTGGCCGTGGCGCTGGAAGACGGCGGCCACCCGCGCGAGGCGCTGGCCGGCTATGAGCGCTGCATCGCCCTGCTGCCGGACTTTGCCGACGCGCACTTCAATGCCGCCCGCCTGTACCAGGAACTGGGCAACGCGCGCGGGGCGATCCGGCACTTCAACCAGTACCGCAAGCTGCAGCCGCGCTCATAGGCGGCAGGGCGCCAGGACGGCGCGGGCGGCGCGGGCGGCTTTACCCCCCATCCGGAAAATTTCGCGCCGGCGCGGCGGCGGCCGCGCGCTGGCCTATCCTTGCAGTTACCTCCACCGCGCCGCCACCCGCCCATGACCGCCACGCCTGCCGCCACCGCCATGCCCAAGCGCCTCCTCCCCGCCTTCGCCACGCGCGCCGCCGCCTGCGCGGCCCTGCTGTGCGCGGCCTGCGCGCCGGACTCCATCGACAACATCCAGGCGCGCGGCTTCGACGCCTACCTCGACGGCCTGCGGCGCGAATGCCCCGACATGATGATCGGCGACAACAACATCAGCGACTGGCTGCGCACCGACGGCTCGCCGGACAGCGACTACGTCTACTGGCTCGACCAGACCTCGCGGCTCTACTACCGGCGCATCACGCCGGCCCAATACCGCGACTCCGTGACCGGCGCGTTCGGCGAAGGCAAGTCCGGCACGCACGCGGTGGACTGCATCGTCCGCAACCTGCCGGCGCGGCGCCCCGCCAGCCCGGCCGCGGACAAGGCGCGCTGAACGCGCTGAACGGACCAGGCGCGCCGCGTGCCGGGCCGCCCGGCGCGCGCGCTCAGACGCAGTGCACTTCCACCTTGGCGCGGTCGCGCTCGGCATCTTCCACGGCCGGTGTGTCGAAGCGCAGCGTGCCGGCCTCGCGCGCGGGCGTGGCGGGACGGCCGTCGATGGTCACGCGGCAGTGGTCGGCGCCGCGCAGGCGGAAAAAGGGCTGGTAGTAGCCGCTGAACTCGAAGCGGGTCACGCTGCCCTCGCGGCGCCAGTTGCGCACCAGGCCGTGGGCCTCGGCCAGGCTGGGCACGCCGGCCGTGCGCGAACGCATGCCGAGCGCCACGCGCACGTTGCCGCCGCCGGGCGAGACGTAGGCGCCGCCGTCCGCGGCGCTGGCCCGGGCCGGCGCCGTCATGGCCGCCGCCAGCGCCAGCGCGGCCAGCAGCGGCACGCGCCTGCGGCTGCTACTTCGGCTGCGGGACAGTGAGGTCGATGGCGGGCAACAGGCGGCAACGGCAAGGCGCATGGTGGGGAAGCCGGAAGGCAGTTGGCCGGACGGGCCGCGGCCTGGACAGGCGCCGCGGTGTCGGCATGGGATGGCGACAGGCATGCCCGGCGCCGACAGGCCATGCCGTGCGGCGTGGCATGGCGCGCGGCCAGCGCGGGTCCGCGCGGCGCGGCGTCCCGATGCGAGGCCCGCCGCCGCGGAAAGCGGAGAAGGATAGCGGACAAATCGGCGCGCCGGGAAGCCCTCAAGAATGGAACAGTGAAATCCATTGGCGGGCACAATGGCCGCGACGCGGCGACATCGCGTTCGCGACGGCCTTCGGCCGCCGCTCCGGCGGCGCGTGGAAAATGGCATCGCCAGGGTATTGTGCTGACATTATAAAATCCAATGTAGCAATACATTTGCGCAATGGAAATTCAATATCCGCTTATTCGGAAATTCACCAATCGATCGCACCGATATCGCGGCAGATAACCCGAAATGGTGCCGTCGCGCACAGCAAGAACGGCCGGCCGGCACACGCCTCGCCGCCTGGTTTCCGGCATGGCCCGTCATGAAACGGCCGCCTCCGCGCCGCGCGATTTCGCCGGAATGCACGCGGTTTTCCCCGGTGCGGCCCACGTTCCGGGCATGCCGAAACACCGCGCAAAAACCGCCACGCCCGCCTACCCCCCGGCCGGGTGGTACGCAAGTTGCATATGCCGGCACCACAACGCGACGCCAAGAAATATTGGCCCTTTTATTTGCCACCTGTTGGCTTGAATACCTTGTCGGATTTAAAAGCCCATGCTGCAGGCCCCTGAATAAGCCGACGGTTCCTGGTTTAAAGGGAAAAGGAACCGATTCCGGGCATCCTGCACCATCGGAAAAAAATGACTTCCCTCTTGTGGTGCCCTCCGGGCTTCCTCGAGGTCCCTCTTTCATAGTCCCCCCAGGGAGAAATCACGATGTACAAGAACAAACCGGCGCTTACGGCGTTGGCCGCATCCGTCCTGGCTGCGGTCATGCTGGCCTCGTGCGGCGGAGATGATCCGAGCCCCCCCGTCGCCGCCACGCCCGCGCCGCCTTCCCAGCCCGTCGTCCCGGATACCAGCTGCCAGATCCTCTCCAGCGACGGCAATTCCGTGGTGGTGGGCTCCGACCAGCCGGGCGACCCCGCGCTGCCCGAGCCGGCCTCCGGCTACCGCACCGGCCTCAAGCCCGTGTATGCGAAGAAGTTCATGGTCTCCAGCTCCAACGCGCTGGCCAGCGTGGCCGGCTGCACGGTGCTCAAGCAGGGCGGCACCGCCGCCGACGCGGCAGTGGCCGTGCAGGCCGTGCTGGGCCTGACCGTGCCCGAGGCCACCGGCCTCGGCTCGGGCGGCTTCATGATCTATTACGATGCCGGCGCGAAGACGGTGCAGGCCTACGACGGCCGCGAGTCCGCGCCCGCTGCGGCCACCGCCAACTACCTGCGCTACGTCGACGACGTCACCGACCAGACCGCGCCCAAGCCCAACGCGCGTGCCAGCGGCCGCTCGATCGGCACCATCGGCGTGCCGCGCCTGATCGAACGGGTGCAGAAGGAGCACGGCGTGCTGGCGTGGAAGGACCTGTTCGGCGATGCCATCTCGCTGTCCACCAACGGCTTCAAGATCGGCGGGCGCCTGGCCCAGGCCATCTCGTCGAACGCCGCCGCGCTCAAGCGCGACCCCGAAGCGCTGGCCTACTTCTTCGAAACCGACGGCACGCCCAAGGCGCTCGGCACGCTGCTGAAGAACCCGGCCTATGCCAACACCCTGAAGGCCATGGCCGCCGGCGGCGCCGACGTGCTCTACACCGGCCAGATCGCCGCCGACATCGTCGCCAAGATCGGTTCGACGCAAGGCGCCGACGGCAACCCGACCACCCCCGGCAAGACCACGCTGGCCGACCTGGCCGCCTACCAGGCCAAGCTGCGCGACCCGGTCTGCACCACCTACCGCGCCTACTGGGTGTGCGGCACGCCGCCGCCGTCGTCGGGCGGCATCACCGTGGCCTCGGCGCTGGGCATCCTGGAGAACTTCGACCTGGCTCCGCTCAAGCCGACCGCCATCGACCTCGAAGGCGGCAAGCCGACCGTGCAGGGCGTGCACCTGATCTCCGAAGCCGAGCGCCTGGCCTATGCCGACCGCGACAAGTACGTGGCCGACACCGACTTCGTGCCGCTGCCGGGCGGCACCTGGGACACCATGCTGAACAAGCCCTACCTGCAAGGCCGGGCCGCGCTGATCAACCCCGCGCTGAGCATGGGCGTGGCGGCGGCGGGCAATCTCGGCGCGGTGCCGCTGGGCGTGGACGCCAACCTCATCGAGCATGGCACCAACCAGTTCACCATCGTCGACGGCAAGGGCAACGTGCTGACCGCCACCACCACGGTGGAATCGAGCATGGGGTCGTTCCACATGACCAACGGCTTCCTGCTGAACAACCAGCTGACCGACTTCTCGGCCAATCCGCTCGACGGCGGCGGCAACCCGATCGCCAACCGCGTGGCGCCGGGCAAGCGCCCGCGCAGCTCGATGGCGCCGACACTGGTGTTCAAGAAGGCGGCTGACGGCTCGATCGGCGAGTTCTTCATGGCAACCGGCTCGCCGGGCGGCGGCACCATTCCGCAATACGTGGTGAAGACGCTGGTGGGCGTGCTGGACTGGGGTCTCGACGCGCAGCAGTCGTCCGGGCTGGTGGACTTCGGCGCGAGCAACAGCGCCACCACCACGGTGGGCGGCGAGCATCCCAACGTCAACATCGCCAACGGCGGCAACAACGATCCGCTGATCACCGGCCTGCGTGCGCTCGGCCACACCATCTCGACCGGTTCGCAGGCGAGCGGCATCAACTCCATCATCCGCACCCAGCTCAACGGCGCGACGGTACTGATGGGCGGCACCGACCCGCGCCGCGAGGGCGTGGTGCTGGGCGACACCTTCAACCCGTAAGCGGGCGAGCAGGACCGGCCGGCGCAACGCCGGCCGCATGGCCGAAGCATGGCCGCGCGCGGTGGAACGCCCTGCGTTTCACCGCGCCGCCAGCGCCGCCAGCCGGTCGCCGAACAGCATCAGCAAGGCGCCGCCGAGCACCACCACGCCGCCCGCCAGCCGCGCCGCGGACACATGGCGGACCGCCACGCCGGCGAAACCATACTGGTCGATCAGCAGCGCGGCGGCCAGTTGTCCCATCAGCACCAGCGCCAGCGTGTTGACGCTGCCGATGCGCGGCGACAGCAGGATCGTCGCCAGCACCGAGGTGGCGCTGAGCAGGCCACCGGCGAGGTGCCATGCCGGCTGGGCCGGCAGCCTGGCCACCGCGGCGGGCAGGCTGCCCCTGCCGAGCGCGACGCCGGCCAATGCCAGCGCACCCACCAGGAACGAGAACAGCGCGGCGGTGATGTTGTCGCCGTCGAGCGCCGCGGCGAGGCGCCCGTTGATGGCCGTCTGCATTGCCGCGGCGACGCCCGCGACCAGCGGCAGCAGAAGAAAGACCGGGTTCATGCCTGACCCTGGGGCGCGAATGCCACGTTGCCGGGCCCGCGCCGTGCCCTTACGACATCGACAGCCATTGCGCGAGCTGGCCGGTCAGCCAGCCGCACCCGATGCATACCGCCAGCCATCCGCCCACGATGGCCGCACAACTCTTCAGATCCATTTCCTCACTCCGGTAAACCGGCCGCCGGCACGGCGGCCGTTGCGTTCTGCGCGGCGCCTAGTCGGTGCCGCTTGCGGCGTTGCCGTCCTGGGCCGCCTCGGGCGGCGCGGCGGCCAGCGCCGGCGCCTCGTCCTCTTCGTAGGCCGGCAGCGGGTCCGCGCCGTCGCGCAGCAGGTAGCGGCGGCGCTGCAGGTAGGCATCGCGCACGAAGGTGTACTTGTCGAGCGCCGCCAGCGACAGCAGGTCGGTGGCGCCCAGCAGGTTGGCGCGCCCGTTGACGATGGCCGCGCCGGTCATCGAATTGCGCCACGCGGGGTCGAGATAGGTGACCGGCGCCAGCCAGTGGTCGGCCAGCAGGCCCACGCCGTCGCGCGCGGTGCTGGGGCCGAACAGCGGCAACACCACATAGGGGCCGGCGGGCACGCCCCACGTGCCGAGCGTCAGGCCGAAATCCTGCGAGTGCTTCTGCAGCCCCGCCGGCGTCGCGATGTCGAGCAGGCCGCCGATGCCGAGCACGGAATTGATGGCCACGCGCATCAGGCTCTCGGCGGCCTCCACGCCCTTGCCCTGCAGCAGGTTGTTGGCGAAGTTGCCGACGTCGGAGAGGTTGCTGTAGACATTGCTGACCGCGGTGCGCACGGGCTCGGGCGTCACCGCCTGGTAGCCCTTGGCGACCGGCTCGGCCACGTACTTGTCGACCTTTTCGTTGACGTTGAAGACCGCGCGGTTCACCGGCTCCAGCGGATCGGCCGGATTGGCCACCGGGCTGCTGGCGCAGCCGGCCAGCGCCGCCGCGGCGACGAGCAGGAGTGCGGTGTGCCGCGCAAGCAGCCGGAAGGATGGGAAGCTGGAGAGCATGGGAACTCGTCGGTCAGGTTGGAAAGCGCGAGAACCGGCCCCTCATGTGGCCGGTGACGGGATTATCGTTGTCGACGCGCCGCCGATAAACCGCATAACCAGGGATTCTTTGTCTACAAATCGCGAACAATGGCGCGGCGCGGCGGGCGGATGGCCGGACGGCGCGGTGTGACGCGACGCGATGCGATGTAACGCGGCGGTGACGGACGCCGGCGCGGTTGTTACCCCTCGATGAAGAGTGTTTTCACGCGGCAGGCATTTATCCGCGCGCCGCCGCTTGCTATGGTTATGCCCAAGGCCCGGATATCTCCTCCCCGGGCCCCGGCGCCGAACGCCGGCGCCCTTTTCTGTCTTTACTGGAAGCAGCAAGCTTGTTGTTCATCTCCTCTCCGTAGCAACACTCCGGTTCTGCTTCGAGCGCAGCTTTTGCTGCGCTTTTTTTTCCTGCCGGCGGCTTCGCCCGGCAGCTTGGGCGCCGCCAATGCAAAGGGCGCCGGTCACGACCGGCGCCCTGGCTCAGGCAATGCGGGCCACTCGCCCCGTCAGGCCCTGGAACCCACCGTCTCCTCGCCCGCCTCCTGCTGCGGCGTGCGCGACAGGAAGCCGAACACCGCCACGGCGGACAGCACCGTGATCGCGGTCAGCACGTGCAGCAGCATGCGGAACGCATCGCCGTAGCCGGCCACCAGCAACTGGTGGCCGACCTGGGGCAGCGCCTCGGCGGCATGCGCGAGATCGCCGGTGGCCAGGCGCTGCGCCGCTTCGGCCAGCTTGCCGCCGGCGCTGGCGCCGGCCTCGGCCAGCACCGCGCTCAGGCTGACGTGGGCGATGGCGGCCAGGATGGCGCTGACGATGGCCAGCGCGATGCCCTCGCCCGCCACGCGGGTGGTGTTGAAGATGCCGGTGGCCATGCCGGCGCGCTCCTTGGGCACCACGCTGACGGCGAGGCCGTCCATCAGGCCCCACGGCATGCCCGCGCCGATGCCGATCAGCAGCATCGGCGGCACCACGGCAAGGCCGGTGGTGCCGACGTCGATCTGGCTGAACCAGTGCAGGCCCGCCGCCGCGACCAGGAAGCCGATGCCCGACAGCACGCCGGCCGAGATCCAGCGCGTGAGCGACGCCACCACCACCGGCACCACCAGCATGGGGGCCGACAAGGCGATCATCAGGATGCCGGCGTCGATCTCGCTCAGGCCTTCGATGCCGATAAAGCGCAGCGGCAGCATCACCACCAGCACGATGTAGCTGTAGCAGGTGCCGACCGGCAGCATCTGCACGCCGACGAAGCGCGGGATGCGGAACAGGCTCAGGTCCAGCATCGGGCGCGCCACGCGCGACTCGACGAAGACGAAGATCGCCAGCATCAGCGCCGCGCCGGCCAGCGAGCCCGCCACCAGGCCGCTCGACCAGCCGCTCTCCGGCGCCTGGATCACGCCGAAGGTAAACAGCACCAGGGTGGCCGTGAAGGTGATGGTGCCGGGCCAGTCCAGCCCTTGCGCGCCGGGGTCGCGCGTCTCGCGCATGCGCGGCACGCCGAAGACCATGGCCACCGCGCCGATGATGCCGGTGGACAGGAACACCGAGCGCCAGCCGAAGGCATCGATCAGCACGCCGGCCAGCAGCGGCCCGAACGCCAGGCCGATGCCGAAGCTGGTGCCCAGCATGCTGAACGCGCGCGTGCGGGCGTGGCCCTCGAATTCCTGCGCCAGCGCGGCCGAGCCGCCGGCGAGCGCGGCGGCGGCGGCGATGCCCTGCACCGCGCGCAGGATGTCGAGCCACATCACCGAAGGCGCCGCGGCCAGCGCGAACGAGGTCAGGATGAAGAAGCCGATGCCGAGGCCGAACAGCCGCTTGCGGCCGTACACGTCGGCCAGCGCGCCGGCGGCCATCAGCAGGCTGCCGAAGCTCAGCATGAAGGCGTTGGTGATCCAGGTCAGCGACACGGCGCTGCCGCCCAGCTCGCGGCCGATGGCGGGCGTGGAGACGGCGCCGCCGGAGAAGCTCAGCGGCAGCACCACGGCGGCCAGGCATACCGCGAGCAGGATCAATGGCTTGCCACGCTCGGCGGCATGGGGGTCGGGTTGGGTCATGGGGAGTTCGGTGGGTGACAGTGGATTGGAAAGAAGACGGCTGCCTGGCAGCCGGGCGAATGGATGCCGGCGCGGATGGCGTCGTGGCGTCGGCGCATCCGCGCACCGACGGTTCGCTCCCCTCTCCCGCTTGCGGGAGAGGGGACGGGGGAGAGGGCCGGCGTATCCGCGAAGTGCATATCTTCGCCATAGCAGGCGCCCACCCTCTCCCCCGGCCCCTCTCCCATTTCATGGGAGAGGGGAGCAAACCCTGGGCATGACAGGCGCCATCAGCAAACCGCACTAGCGCGCAACCGACGCCTGCGCGGGCCTCAATTGCTCGCCACGCTGGCCCCGGCGGCCGGCACATCGCCCCAGCCGCCGCCGAGCGCGCGGATCAGGTTGACCGTGGCGGCGGCCTGCACGCTTTGCAGCTGCACTGCCGCGCGCCGGGTCTGCAGCGCGGTGCGCTCGGCGTCGATCACGTCGAGGAAGTTGATCGCGCCTTCGCGGTATTGCGTGCGCGAGATGTCCGCGGCGCGCGCGGCGGACTGCACCGCGTCGGCCTGCGTCTGCGTCTGCGCTTCCAGGATGCGCAGGTCGGACAGGCCGTCCTCCACCTCGCGGAACGCCGTCAGCACCTGCTGGCGGTACTTGGCCACGTCTTCCTCGTAGACCGCGCGCGCGTTCGCCAGGTTGGCGCTGCGGCGCCCGCCGTCGAAGATCGGGATGTTCAGCGCGGTGCCGGCCAGCGGCCCCAGCAGGAACGCCCGGCTGCTCCACTTGAACAGGTCGCCTAGCGTGGCCGACTCGAAGCCGCCCGTGCCGGTCAGCGTCAGCGACGGGAAGAACGCAGCGCGGGCAATGCCGATGCGCGAATTGGCCGCGGCCATGGCGCGCTCGGCCGCCGCGATGTCCGGGCGGCGTTCCAGCAGCGACGACGGCAGCCCGGCCGGGATGCGCAGGTTGACCGCCTTGAGCGGCGCCGCCGGCATCGAGAACTCGGCCGGCGCCTTGCCCAGCAGCACGGCCAGGCCGTGCTCCGAGGCCGCGCGCAGGCGCTGCACGCTCATCGCGTCGGAGCGCGCCGTGGCCAGCTCCGCCTTGGCGCGGGCCACGTCGAGCTCGCTGATGTCGCCTTCGTCGAAGCGGCTCTGCACCAGCTTGAGCGCCTGCTCGCGCAGGTTCACGGTATGGGCGAACACCTCGGCCTCGGCATCCAGCCCGCGCAGCGTGAAGTAGGTCTGCGCCACGTCGGCCTGCAGCGCGAGCTGCACCGAGCGGAACAGCGCCTCGCTGCGCTGCGTGTCGGCGCGCGCGGCATCCACCGAGGAAGCCACGCGGCCGAACAGGTCGACCTCGTAGGAGGCGCTGGCCTGCGCGCGCCACAGCGTCTGCTGCGGAATGCTGGTGCCGTCGGGCTGCAGCTGCGACGCCGCCGAGAGCTTCTCGCGGGTCGGGCCGAAGCCCGCGTCCAGCGACGGGAACAGCCCGGCGCGCGCGGCCTGGTTGAGCGCCCGCGCTTCCTTCAGGCGCGCGGCGGCGGCCGCCAGGTCCTGGTTGGCTTCGAGCGCCTGCTGCTCCAGCGCGTTGAGCCGGTCGTCGCCGAACACGGTCCACCATTCGCCGCGCGCCACTTCTTCCGACGGCTTGGCGGGCTGCCAGGTACCCGCTTCAGAGGGCTTGATCTGCGTCTGCGTCCAGTCGGCCGACGCTTCCTTGAAGCCGGCCGTGGGCACCGCCGGCTTGTCGTAGGTCGGCGCCAGCGAGCAGCCGGCCAGGACCAGCAAGGACGCCAGCAGCACCGAACCCTTGGCCAGCCAGCGGGTCGACGGCATGAATGAAGATGCTTTCATGATGATCTCCTTGGTCCTTACTCGGCCGAAGCCACCGAGGACACGTGGGCGGCCGGCGCGTGCTCGACGTGCAGCGGCTGCGTATGGGTGCGATGCTTGTCCACCAGCGGCTTGCCGCCGGCCATCTTGCGCAGCGCCACGTAGAACACCGGCGTGAGCATCAGCCCGAACAGCGTCACGCCGAGCATGCCGAAGAACACCGCGATGCCCATCGCGCGGCGCATTTCCGAACCCGCGCCGGTCGACGTCACCAGGGGAATCACACCCATGATGAAGGCGAACGAGGTCATCAGGATCGGGCGCAGGCGCAGGCGGCTGGCTTCGATCGCGGCCTGCACGATGGTGCGGCCCTGCATCTCCAGCTCGCGGGCGAACTCCACGATCAGGATCGCGTTCTTGGCCGACAGCCCCACCAGCACCATCAGGCCGATCTGCGTGAAGATGTTGTTGTCGCCCTTGGTCAGCCACACCCCCAGCAGCGCCGACAGGATGCTCATCGGCACGATCAGCAGGATGGCCAGCGGCAGCGTCAGGCTTTCATACATCGCGGCCAGCACCAGGAACACCAGCAGCACGCTGATCGGGAACACCCACAGCGCGGCGTTGCCGGTCAGGATCTGCTGGTAGGTCAGGTCGGTCCACTCCAGCTTGATGCCGCGCGGCAGCACTTCGGCCGCGATGCGCTCCACTGCCGCCTTGGCCTGGCCCGACGAGTAGCCGGGCGCCGGGCCGCCGTTGATGTCGGCGGCGGTGAAGCCGTTGTAGCGCACCACCATTTCCGGGCCGTAGGTCGGCGTCACCTTGACCAGCGACGACAGCGGCACCATCTCGCCGGCGGCGTTGCGGGTCTTGAGCTGCAGCACGTCCGCCGCGGTGGCGCGGAACTGCTGGTCGGCCTGGGCGCGCACCTGGTAGACGCGGCCGAACTTGTTGAAGTCGTTCACGTACAGCGAGCCGAGGTAGATCTGCATGGTGTCGAACACGTCGGTGATCGACACGCCGAGCTGCTTGGCCTTGACCCGGTCCAGGTCCACGTCCAGTTGCGGCACGTTGATCTGGAAGCTGGTGAAGGCCGGGCCCAGTTCGGGCGCCTTGGCGGCGGCGGCCAGGAACTTCTGCGTGGCGTCGTTGAGCGCCTCGTAGCCGAGCGAGCCGCGGTCCTCGAGCTGGAACTTGAAGCCGCCCAGCGTGCCGAGGCCCTGCACCGGCGGCGGCGGGAAGGTACCGATCTGCGCGCCCTTGATATGGGCATACTTGGCGTTCAGCGCGGCGGCGATCTCCGCCGCGGACTCACCCTTGCCGCGCTCCTTCGACGGCCGCAGCACCGGGAACACCAGGCCACTGCTCGACGAGTTGGTCAGGCCGTTGACCGACAGGCCCGGGAACTGCGGCAGGTGGACCACGCCGGGCTGCTTCAGGGCGATGTCGCCCATCTCGCGCACCACCGCGTCGGTGCGGTCGAGCGAGGCGCCCGGCGGCAGCTGCGCGATGCTGACCAGGTAATCCTTGTCCTGCGCCGGGATGAAGCCGCCGGGCACGACCTTGCCCATCAGCACGGCGCCGCCGAGCAGCACGCCGTAGATCACGAACATCATCATCTTGCGGTTGATGACGCCGCCCACGCCGCGGCCGTAGGATTCCGAGCCGCGATGGAAGACCTTGTTGAAGCCGTTGAAGAACGGCCCGAGCACCTTGTCCATCGCGCGCGTCAGGCGGTCCTTGGGCGCGTGGTGGTCCTTGAGCAGCAGCGCGGCCAGCGCCGGCGACAGCGTCAGCGAGTTGAAGGCCGAGATCACCGTCGAGATGGCGATGGTCATGGCGAACTGCTGGTAGAACTGGCCGGTCAGGCCGCTCATGAAGGCCAGCGGCACGAACACCGCGATCAGGGTCAGCGCGATGGCGATGATCGGCCCGCTCACCTCCTGCATGGCCTTGTAGGTCGCGTCGCGCGGCGACAGCCCTTCGGCGATGTTGCGCTCGACGTTTTCCACCACCACGATCGCATCGTCGACCACGATGCCGATCGCCAGCACCATGCCGAACAGCGAGAGCGCGTTGATGGTGTAGCCGAAGGCCAGCATCAGCGAGAACGTGCCGACGATCGACACCGGCACCGCCAGCAGCGGGATCAGCGAGGCGCGCCAGGTCTGCAGGAACAGGATCACCACCAGCACCACCAGGGCGATGGCCTCGAACAGCGTGTGCACCACCGCGTCGATGCTCTCGCGCACGAAGCGGGTCGGGTCGTAGACGATCTCGGACTTGACGCCGTCGGGCATGTCCTTCTGCAACTCGTCCATGATCTTGCGCACGTCGTCGGAGATCTGCAGCGAGTTGGCGCCGGGCTGCTGGAAGATGATCAGCTGCACCGCCTGCTGGTTGTCCATCAGCCCGCGCAGGGCGAACTCGGAGGCGGACAGCTCGATGCGCGCGACATCGGACAGGCGCGTGACCGCGCCGTCGGGCGACGTCTTGAGGATGATGTCGCGGAACTCTTCTTCCGTCTTCAGGCGGCCGCGCGCATTGATGCTCAGCTGCGTCGGCACGCCCGCGGCCATCGGCGAGGCGCCGACGATGCCGGCGGCGACCTGCACGTTCTGCTCGCGGATAGCCTTGACCACGTCGGTGGCGGTCATGTTCTGGCGCGCCACCTTCTGCGGGTCAAGCCAGACCCGCATCGAGTAGTCGCCCGAGCCCCACATCGCCACTTCGCCCACGCCGGGCACCTGCGCCAGGCGGTCCTTGACGTTGATCAGCGCGTAGTTGCGCAGGTAGGTCAGGTCATAGCGGCCGTTGGGCGAGGCGATGTTCACGCCCATGGTCAGCGTCGGCGAGGACTTGACCGTGGTCACGCCCAGGCGCTGCACGTCCTCGGGCAGGCGCGGCAGCGCCTGCGCCACCCGGGTCTGCACGAACTGCTGCGCCTTGTCCGGGTCGGTGCCCAGCTTGAAAGTGACCGTGGTGGTCATCTTGCCGTCGCTGTTGGCCTGCGACTGCATGTACAGCATGTTTTCCACGCCGTTGATCTGTTCCTCGATCGGCGCGGCCACGGTTTCGGCGATCACCTTCGGGTTGGCGCCGGGATACTGCGCCCGCACCACCACCGACGGCGGCACCACTTCGGGATATTCGGCCGTGGGCAGCTTGGTCAGGGCGATCAGCCCCGCCAGCAGCACGACCATCGACAGCACGCCCGCGAAGATCGGGCGGTCGATGAAGAATTTTGAGATGTTCATGATGCGCTCTCGACGTAGGTCGATGGATTAGGCCGCCGGCTTGGCGGTGCGCGTGGCGTCGACCATCTTGACCGTATTGGCCTTGACGGGGTCGTTGGGGCGCACGCGCTGCACCCCGTTGACGACGATCTTCTCGTCGGGCTTCAGGCCCGAGGCCACCACGCGCAGGCCGTCATGCATGGCGCCGAGCTGGATCTCGCGGTACTGCACGCGGTTGTCCTTGTCGACCACCAGCACGAATTTCTTGGCCTGGTCGGTGCCGACCGCGCCGTCGTCGATCATCACGGCCGGGTGGGCCTCGCCGCCGCCGACCCTGACGCGCGCATAGAGGCCCGGCACCAGCGAACCATCCTGGTTGTCGATGCGGGCGCGCACGCGGATGGTGCCGGAGGTGGTGTCCAGGCGGTTGTCCACCGAGACCACGATGCCGCGGCGCGAGTAGCCGCTTTCGTCGGCCAGGCCCAGCTCCACCGGCACGGCCTGCTTGCCGGTGTTGCGCATGTAGCGCAGGTAGGTCTGCTCGTCGACGTCGAACGAGGCGTAGATCGGCGCCACCGAGACCAGCGTGGTCAGCAGCGGCGCGCTGGCGCCCGTGGACACGATGTTGCCCACCGTCAGCTCGGCGCGCGAGACGCGCCCGGCCACCGGCGCGGCGACTTCGGTGTACGACAGGTTGACCCTGGCCGCCTCGAGCGCGGCGCGGGCCGCCTTGAGGGTGGCGCTGGCTTCGCGCGCGGCGTTCTGCTTCTCGTCGTAGTCGCGGCGGGCGATGGCGTTGCTGCCGATCAGGCGGTCGGCGCGGGCCGCGTCGCTGCTGGCGTAGCTGGCGCGCGCCTCGGCGGCGGCCACCTGCGCGGCGGCGCGGTCGACCTCGGCGACGTACGGGCGCGGGTCGATGGTGAAGAGCGGGTCGCCCTTCTTCACCAGTTGGCCGTCCTTGAAATGCACGGCCACGATCTTGCCCGGCACCAGCGGGCGGATGTCCACCTTGTCGATGGCTTCGAGGCGGCCCGAGTAGCTTTGCCACTCGACGATCGACTCGCTGACGACGGTGGCCACGTCGACCTCGGCGGCCGGCGCGGGCGCATCGGCCTTGGCGGAGGCGACGGGCTCGAAGCCCCGGGTGACAGCCAGGCTGATGGCACCGAGAGCGAACACCGTGCCCAGCGCAACAGAGAGCCTTTTACGGTTGGCGATCATGATTGAAATTCCTTTTCCTTTTGGATCAAGCGATCAAGCGATCAAGCGATCGAGTGGGTCTAAGCAAATCCGGGTATGCCAGCGAACCGATCGATGGAAACCAGTATGGCTACCGCCCGGCGGCGGATAAAGACGGCTTTCTTGCGAACTTTGTATCCACACAGGAAACAATGCGCGCGTGCGAAGCCTTGGTTTTCATGGGTGTTTCCGCGCCTGCCGCGCGGCCGGCGTCGCCTGGCCCGGCGACGGCTCAGCTCACGCGGCCAGGTGCCGGCACAGGAACGCGGCCACGTCTTCCAGCGCCGCCGTGCTCGACGGCAGGTCGACATGGCAGGCGCCGGCATGCCGGCGCGCCTCGGTCGGCACCCCGGCGGCGATCAGCCGCCCGGCGTACTGCTCGCCTTCGCCGCGCGCCACGTCGCGCTCGGCGCTGACCACCAGCGTCGGCGGCAATCCGGCCAGCCGCCTCGACTCGAGCGGCGCCACGTAGGGGTGCACCGAGTGCGCGGCGCCGGGCAGGTAGGCGCGGTAGCACTGCGCGCGCGCGAACGTATCGATGCCGCCGGCCGCCTGCGCCGCGGCCGGCAGCAGCCGCGTCATGCTCGGGTCGAGCAAGGGCGCGACCAGCACCTGCGCCGCGAGCCGGATCTTGCCGCGGTCGCGCGCCATGGCCGCCACGCCGGCCGCGATGTTGCCGCCCGCCTCGTGCCCGGCCACCGCCACGCGCCGGCCGTCCGCCTTGTACTGGCGCGCATGGCCGACGGCCCATTGCAGGGCCAGGTAGGCGTCCTCCGGCGCCGCCGGGAACGGATGCCGCGGCGCCAGCGAATAGCCCACCGACACCACCCACGCGCCCACCTGCGCGGCCAGCACGCGCGCCTGGTGGTCGGCTTCGTCGAGGCCCCCCGCGACGAAGCCGCCGCCGTGGCAATAGAGCACGATGGGCAGCACCCGCTTCTCGAACGTCGGCCGGTAGCAGCGCAGCATGATGTGCTGCGCGTGGCCGGAGATGGGAATGTCCTGGATTTCGAGATTCGGGTTCATGGGGTCGCCACGCACTGGGCAAGCTGGCTGGGTTCGGGATGCAACGCGCTGTACTGTACTGCTTGCATGCGCGCGGATAATCGCCCGCGCGCATGGAAGACAATTCCAGATCCGTGAACGATGAGGCGGTCTTCCGGCGCGGCGGCAGGCGGGACGCCCGCGCGCGGGCGGCTCAGGCAACCACCGGGATCCGCGCGGGCCGGCCTTGCGGCGCCGCCACGGCAGCGGGGGCCGGCATGTCGCCGCGCACCGCCGCGCAGCGCGCGAAGACTTCCGCCACCCAGTCCACGAACACCCGCACCTGCGGCGACAGGTGGCGGTTCTGCGGAAACACGGCGGAGATCGGCATCGGCGCCGGGCGCCAGGGGGCCAGCACCTCGACCAGCTCGCCGCGGTCGAGATGCGGCTGCGCCAGCACGCGCGAAATCTGGATCAGCCCCAGCCCTTTCATGCCGCACAGCAGGTACGCCTCGCCGTCGTTGGCGGCCAGCCGCGAAGGCACCTTGATGTTGACCGTCTCGCCGCCGGCCTCGAAGTTCATGTTGACCATGCGGCCGGTGCGGCTGGAGAAGTAGTTCACGGCCATGTGGTCCTGCAGGTCGTCCAGCGCCGCGGGCGTGCCGAAGCGCTCGAGATAGCCGGGGCTGGCCGCGGTGACCAGGTGGAACAGGCCGATGCGGCGCGCCACCAGCGTGGAGTCTTCCAGGTGGCCGATGCGCAGCGCGCAGTCGACGCCTTCCTGCACGAGGTCCACCAGCCGGTCGCCGAAGCCCAGCGTGAGCTCGATGTCCGGATACTTCGCGTGGAACTCGTCGAGCGCCTGCACCACGATCAGGCGGCCGATGGAGCCGGACATGTCCACGCGCAGCTTGCCCTTGGGCGAGCGCGGCGCGTCGGTAAACGAAGCCTCGGCCTCGTCGATCTCGGCCAGGATGCGCGCGCAGCGCTCGTAGTAGGCCGCGCCGGCCGAGGTCAGGCTCAGGCTGCGGGTGGTGCGGTTGAGCAGGCGCGCATCGAGGAACGCTTCGAGTTCCTTGACGTGGCGCGTCACCGAGCCCTTCGGCATCCCCAGCGAATCCGCGGCGCGCGAGAAACTGTTGGTCTCGACGACCCGGGTGAACACCTGCATCGCTTGTAGCTTGTCCATGATTGCTGCCGAAGGCCGGGTTGCGCGGCGCTCAGCGCGCCGCGGATGGCGCCCTGCGCCGCAGTGCCGCGGCGAGGGCTTCGATGTACTCGTCCGCCAGCGCGCACTCGGACAAGGCGCATTCGAGCGCGAGGACGTAATCCGCGTTGGACCCGAACGAGCCCGAGGCGGCGGCGATGATCGAGGCCACGGTGGCGACGCTGGAATCCCGCTCGTACTGCGGCCGCGCGGTGTTGGCGACGAAGGCGATGGCGGCGGTCTCGGTGCCGTCGGCCAGCGTCAGCGGAGCCCAGGTCGGCAGGTAGGAGCCGGTGACCATTTCGCGGATCCACAGCACGCGCAGTTCGTCTTCGAGCGTGCCGGCGGCCAGCCGCAAGGCCACGCCGTGCGTGCTGCCGCCCGCTTCCAGCGCCAGCATGCGGCCCGGCACCTCGGGCGAGCCGCGCCCGGCGATCATGCGCAGGCAGAAGCTGCGGCGCCAGCCGTGCAGCGTGGCGATCTCGCGCCGGTCGAAGTTCAGCAGCGGGTTCCACATCAGCGAGCCGTAGGCGAAGACCCACACCTCGCCGCCGGCGGGCCGCGCCCGCATGGTCTCGGCCAGCGAGGCGTCGATCTGGCCCTGGGTCCAGACGACGTCCTTGGGCAGGTCGAAACTCCCGAGGTAGGCGCCGGAATTGATCGTCTCTCTAGTGAACATGCATCGTCTCTGTTCGGCTGTGCCGCGGCGCCAGCGCCGGAAAATCCGCCGGCAAACCTGCCGGAGATTCCGCCGCCGACGGGCAGGCGGATGCGCCCGCCGCGCGGGCTCCGGCCACTCGAATGCCGGTGTCGGCGAAGGCATTATGGCTGTCGGCCCCTGCTCGATAAACATGCTAGAGTGCGATTCTTTGTCTCCGGAGCGGAAACAATGTCCGACCGCATCGATGCCTCCGTCGCCGATATCGAAGCCTTCGTCGCCGTCGCGCACAGCGGCAGCTTCACGCGCGCCGCCGAGGGCCTGGGGACAAGCAAATCGAATGTCGGGAAGTCCGTGCAGCGGCTCGAAGCGAGCCTGGGCACGCGCCTGTTCCAGCGCACCACCCGCGCGGTGCGGCTGACCGAGGACGGCGAGACCTACCTGATGGCGGCCGAGACGGCGCTGGAAGGACTGCGCGAAGCGGGCCAGGCGCTGGCGGCTCGGCGCGCCGAGCCGATCGGCAAGGTCCGGCTGGACCTGCCGGCGGGCTTCGGCCGGCTGCTGTTCCCGGCGCTGGCGGAACTGCGCCAGCGCCACCCCAAGCTCACCTTCGAGCTGGCGCTGGCCGACCGCATGTCGGACCCGGTCGCCGAGGGCTGGGACATCGTGGTGCGCATCGGCGAGCTGCCGGCCGACAGCGAAATGACGGTGCGCAAGCTGTGCGACCTGCGCCTGGGGCTGTACGCCTCGCCCGACTACCTGGCGCGCCGCGGCGAGGTCAATTCGGTGGCCGACCTGTCCGGCCACGATGCCATCGTCTTCCGCGGCCCGTCCGGCCGCCTGCGGCCGTGGCGCGTGGCGGACGGGGCCCACGTGCGCGAACTCTCCCTCAACCCGGTGCTGGCGCTGGCCGACGGCCAGGCCCTGGTGGAAGCGGCGGTCAACGGCTTCGGCCTGACCCAGATCCACGACCGCGTGGCCCAGCCCCATGTCGACGCGGGCCGGCTGCGCCACGTGCTGCCGGCATCCGACGTGCCCGGCCCGCCCGTCCACGCGATGATTCCGCTCGGCCTGCGCATGCCGGCCAAGACGCGCGCGGTGCTCAACCACCTGGCCGAATACCTGCGCGCGCCGGCATAAGCTGCCCGCGAAGCGGCCCGACTGACCGGGCCGCGCCTTTTCCGCGCCTCGCCGCATGCATTCCCGCCGGCGAAAGGATATGGCCCCTGCCGCCGATTATGATGCCCCGCGTAACGGAGAGTCATCTCCGGCGGCCTTTATCGGGAACCGGGCATCGATAGAGTGGCAGTCCCGAACCGTCGGCAGGGCGCGATCCGCCGCACTCGCCGGCGCTCCGTCCGGAGCGCGAACCGGAATGCAACCCGCGCACCCTGGAAACTGTTTTTCATTTTCGGCAACGATGCCGGGCCGGCCATCGGATAGGCTTTGTCCCGAGTACATCCCGGCCGCGTCCGCGCGGCGCGGGCTGGCCTTGCAGGAACGATTTCCCCACTCCAAGCGCATGACCGAAACGAATCCCCCGGCCGCAGCCACGCTGCTGCGCCAGTTCCACGCGGTCCGCCAGCACAGCCTCGCGCTGGCCGCGCCGCTCTCCGCGGAGGACCAGGGCATCCAGTCGATGCCCGACGCGAGCCCCGTCAAGTGGCACCTCGCGCATGCCACCTGGTTCTTCGAGACCGTGCTGCTGATGCGGCAGATGGACGGCTACGCGCCGTTCGATCCCGCCTACCAGTACCTGTTCAACTCGTACTACGAAGCGCTCGGCCCGCGCCACCCGCGCCCGCAGCGCGGCCTGATCTCGCGCCCGTCGGCGCAGGACGTGCAGGCCTACCGGCGCTACGTGGACGCCGCCGTGGAGCGCCTGCTGGCGCTGGCCGGGCCGGACGAGCTGGCCGCCGTCGCGCCGGTGCTCGCGCTCGGCCTGCATCACGAGCAGCAGCACCAGGAGCTGATGCTGACCGACATCCTGCACGCGTTCTCGTGCAATCCGCTGCTGCCGGCCTACCGGCCCGCTGCCGCCGGGCCGGCGCCGGCGGCGCAAGCCGCGCCGCTGCGCTGGCTGCGCCAGCCCGGCGGCACCGTGGACATCGGCCACCGCGACAACGGCTTCTGCTTCGACAACGAGCTGCCGCGCCATTCCGTGCTGCTGGAGCCTTATGAGATTGCCGACCGCCTGGTGACCTGCGGCGAATACGCGGCCTTCATCGCCGACGGCGGCTACCGGCGGCCCGGGCTGTGGCTGTCCGACGGCTGGGCGGCGATCCAGGCGCAGGCGCTGCGCGCGCCGATCTACTGGCTGGACGCGGCCGATCCGCGCGCCGGCAGCAACGACGGCAACGACGGCGGCTGGCACGTGTTCGGCCTGCACGGGCTCGCGCCGCTCGATGCCGCCGCGCCCGTGGTCAACCTGAGTTTCTTCGAAGCCGCGGCCTATGCCGAATGGGCCGGCGCGCGCCTGCCCACCGAAGCCGAATGGGAAGCCGCCAGCGATGCCGAAGGCATCCGCCAGCTGACCGGCCATGTCTGGCAATGGACGCGCTCCTCCTACGACCCCTACCCGGGCTTCCGCCCGCTGCCGGGCGTCGCGGCCGAATACAACGGCAAGTTCATGGTCGGGCAACTGGTGCTGCGCGGCGGCAGCTTCGCCACGCCGGCCGGCCATGCGCGGCCGAGCTACCGCAATTTCTTCCCGCCGGCGGCACGCTGGCAATTTTCCGGAGTGCGGCTTGCACGCGATCTCTGACTACCCTCCCGCCGCACAGGCGGACACCCCCGCCGAGGACGGAGGCGCCTCCTTCGCGCGCGACGTGCTGGCTGGACTGGCCGGCACGCCGCGCAGCATCGCGCCCAAGTATTTCTACGACGCGGCCGGCTCCGCCCTGTTCGACCGCATCTGCGAACTGCCCGAGTACTACCCCACCCGCACCGAGCTGGGCATCCTCGCCGCCAACGCGCGCGAGATCGCCGCGCAGATCGGCCCGCGCGCGGACCTGATCGAATTCGGCGCCGGCTCGCTCACCAAGGTCCGGCGCCTGCTCGACGCGTTCGCCCCGGCCGCCCTGCCGCGCCGCTTCCTGCCGATCGACATCTCGGGCACGCACCTGCGCGAAGCCGCGCAGCGCCTGCGCGCCGACTATCCCGCGCTGGCCGTGCACCCGGTGGTGGCCGACTACATGGCGCCCTTCGCGCTGCCGCCCGCGCCGGGCGCGCCGGCGCGCCCGGTGGGCTTCTTTCCGGGCTCCACCATCGGCAACTTCAGCCCCGACGAGGCCATGCGCTTCCTGCGCCTGGCCGCGCGGCTGCTCGCGGGCGGCGGCCTGCTGGTGGGCGTGGACCTGGTCAAGGCGCCGGCGACGCTGCATGCCGCCTACAACGACAGCCAGGGCGTCACGGCCGCCTTCAACCTCAACCTGCTCACGCGCATCAACCGCGAGCTGGACGGCGATTTCGACCTCGACGGCTTTGCCCACTACGCCCTCTACGAGCCCGTGCGCCGCCGCATCGAGATGCACCTGGTGAGCCGCCGCGCGCAGACCGTCACCGTGGGCGGCAGGCCGCACCGCTTCGAGGAAGGGGAAACCATCCACACCGAGAACTCGCACAAGTTCACCGTCGGGGGATTCCGCGCGCTGGCCGCCGCGGCCGGCTTCCGGCCGGGCAAGGTGTGGACCGACGAGCGCCGGCTGTTCAGCGTGCACTGGCTCGAAGCCGGCTGACCCGCGCGCGCGCAGGGCCGCCGCCCGGAGCAGATCAGGACGCGGCCTGCGAATCCTGCGCGCGCCACTCCTTGCGCCGCCGGCGCATGAGGTCGAGCGCGCGGCGCGCGACCTTCCACCACGCGAACGGGCGCGGGTCGGCGAGCATGCTGAGCGCGCGCGCGTAGTCCAGCGTGAGCCCCGGCGTCCACGCCATGGTGACCGCGCGCTTGCGGATCTGCGCGGCCACCCACAACTCGGGCGTGGCCAGGATGCGGAAGAAGCTCGCCCAGCCGGCGCGGCCGCCGCGCAGGCGGCCCGCGGCGCCCTCCAGCGCGGCCTCGAGCGCGTTGGCCACCGTGCTGGAGCAGTTGCGGTACGTCAGGTTGTAGGTGGTGTCGGCGCGGTAGCGCTCCCAGAACGCGCGCAGCTTGCCCGGATCGTAATTGCGGATGCGCACGCGCACCGTCGACGGGCACCATGCGCGGGACTCGGTGGCGTAGTCCGGCTGGAACAGGCCCGGCACGTCGTTCTCGCGCGTGGCGCGCAGGATGCGGCCGAACTCGTCGGGCGAGCGGTCGATCTCCACGCCGGGATACAGGCTGATGTAGATGCCCTCGGGCGATTCGAGCGCGGCGTGGCCGGTCGAGATGACGCCGTTCACGTCGACCGCCGCGATGTAGCGGCCGATGATCGGGTGACGCTGCACCGGTGCGCGCGACGAGCCGGCCGGGGTCCAGACATGGACCGTCAGCGCATGCTCGTCGTCGGCGGGCGGGCCGTCCCAGCCGGCCTCGGCGAAGACCCGCGCGGCGCCGGGCTCGGCGCGGTCGGGCCCGATGGCGGGGTGCTTCGACCGGTTCAGCGCGGGATTGCGCGCGAGGCGGCGCACGCGCATGGCCAGCGTGACGAGATTCAGCCCGCCGAAGAAGAGGAACAGCCCGAGGCAGTAGGGCAGCGTGCCGACGTAGTGGGTCGGGAACGGCTGGTAGAAGAAGACCGCCAGCAGGATCTCGGCGGTCCCCCACGCGAACGCCGCCTTCCAGCGCCGGTAGCGCACCACCCAGGCCGAGATGCACTGCAGCAGCCCGTCGGCCAGGAACAGCGTGCCGAAGATCATCGATAGCAGGAAGTTGCCATGGTGATGGCCGGCCAGGATCAGCATCGCCGCGCCGACCACGGCGAAGCCCTTGACGTAGCGCAGCACGCGCTGGCCGCCCACGCCGGTCCACGCTACGGCCAGCGTGGCCAGCCCCTCGGCGAGGAACAGCCAGGCGAAGAGATCGATGGGGAAATAGAGGACGCCGTCGAGCGCGTCGATGAACACCACCACGCCCGCGACCAGCCAGATGACGCCGATCGCCAGGATCGCGCGGGCGCGCTTGCGCAGGTAGTCGACGCCAAGGAGCAGCAGCATCAGCCGGACCATGATTCCCCCTCCTGTGTTTCTTATGTGTTTCTTCTGTGTTTCTTTTGTCTTGCGCTGCTCTTGTATCCCTTGTCTCCCGTGCCGGCGGGCGGGCATCCCCGCGCGCCGGCAGCCTCGAAAATACCATCAAATGGCCGGCCTGCATTGCCGGCGGCTCCGGCCTTGCCGCCGCACCCGGCCACAAGCCCCGGCGCGGCGGAGCCGATGCCGGCTCAGCGCGGGCCGAGCGCGCCCGGCCCGTGCACCTTGCGCAGGCCCCTCGCTTCGCTGTCTCCGCTGTCTCCGCCCGCGCCACCCCGCGCCGGCGGCGCGGGCGGCGCCACCACGCGCAGCGTGCGCGTGGCCGGATCGATGTCCACCCAGGCCCCGTGCGCGATCCGCGCGGTGATGTCGGCGTCGAAGCCCGCCAGCAGGGTCACGTCGCCGAGCGCCGCGCCCTGGGCCAGGATAGTGTTGACCGAGTTGAGGACGATGGCCAGCGGCGCCATCTGGCGCGATTGCATCTCGTGCAGCATCCAGGCCGTCGCCACGCCGCCCTTGGCGGTGTCGAGGATCAGGATGCGGCCGACGTACGATTGCCCGGCCAGCTTGTGCCCGGGCCGGGAAAACACGCCCTGCAGCCGGTCCAGGTCGTAGCGCGCGGAAAAGCCGTCGGCGGCGACCAGCGCCTGGCCCGTGACCGCGCGGCCCATCGCATGGCGCGCGGTGAAGATCGTGTCGCTCATGCGAGTTCTCCGGTTTCTGCCGCGTCGACGCAGTGTTCCATCGACGCCAGCATGGGGACGTAGCCATATCCGCCCAGGATGTTGACCATCTTGGCGCTGTTGGTGGCCAGCCGCGTCCAGCCCTTGGCCTCGCGGATCTCGCGCGCGTAGGACTGGTAGAAGCACATGCCCGACAGCACCGTGCCGCCGGCCTGCTCGATGGCCGCCGTGTAGCCGAAGCGGTCGCAGTCGGGCTTGACCTGCGGGCTCGTGATCGCCAGCAGCGGGCGCCTGAACCGCCGCCCTTCGCACAGGCCCGCCAGCTGGCGCAGCTCAAACAGGCTCAGTTGCGGCGCCGAGAACACCACCACGTCGATCTCCTTCTCCACCGCGTAGCTCTGCTGCAGGCCGCGCACCTCGGCCTGGCCGATGCGGTGGGCCACCGGCAGCGCGTCGCCGCCCACGTCGGACAGGCGCGCCGCATCCGGCGTGATGCCGACCAGGTGGAACAGCGCGACCGAGCCGAAGCTGGCCATCGCCGCGCCGAAATGCTTGAGCTGGTCGGAGGTCGGCGCGGCGTCGAGCCCCTCGATGACCGGCACCTGCCAGTAGTTGCCCGCCAGCCGCCCGATCACGCCGCCCAGCGCGCCCCAGTCGTTCAGGCTCTGCGGCGTCCAGTCCACGCGCAGCCGCAGCGTGGCGCGGCGCTGCGCGTCGAGATGGAAGCCGTAGCGCGGCGTGCGCCCGGTCAGGCCCGCGGCCAGCGCCGACGGCCCGCCTTCGAAGTTGGAGCGCGCGCCGCTGACCGAATTCGAATAGATGACCACGCCGGTGTCGCCGAACGCGACGTGCTCGCCGCGCGTGGCGGCCAGCACGGTCTGGTAGTTGATGCAGGTGTCGGTCATGCTCACGCCCAGGCGCGTGAAGGCATCGATGGCGCGCCGCTCCAGCTCCAGCATCCATCCGGCCTGGCCCAGCAGCGAGGCTTTCTCGAAATCGGTGCCGCGCGGATCGGTGATGGTGGGAATGCGCACGCGCGCGTCGCCGGCGTCGGCCAGCCGCTCCAGCCACATCACGCCGGCCTGCCCCAGGCTCTCGGTATCGGCCATGATGTGGGCCTGCGACACCGGCACGAAATCCTGCGCGCCAAAGAAGTCGCCTACCTTGATCTGGTGTTCGATGACTGTCCGCGCCACGGTGCCGGCCTCGCCGGCCAGCATGGCTGCCTCTTCGTCGTTGAGTCTCATCTTGTTTTCTCTCCTGTGGGGGATGCGGGTAGCGCGAGGCAGGTGGCCGGCGCTCAGCCGGGCGGCCGCGCGCGCGTCTGCACGCCGGCCAGCGGCCCCTGCGTGGTGACGACGAACTCGTACCGGTCCGGCCGCACGTGGAAGGCCGAGCTCTCGCACAGCGCGCCCTGCTCGTCGAACGAGCGGCGCGACAGCACCAGCGCGAAGCCGCCGCGCCCCAGCGCCAGCGACGCCGCCACCGGCGCGCTGGCCTGCTCGGCGCTGATGGTGGCTTCCACGCGCGCGATGCGGTGGCCAAGCTCCTGCTCGACGATGCCGTAGATGGTGCGCTGGGCGGCGACTTCCTCGCCCAGCGCCAGCGCCGCGTCGGGCAGCCACGACGCCACCACCGCCAGCGGCTCGCCGTCGACCAGGTAGTGACGCTCCAGGTAGGTCGACAGGCCGGGCGCGCGCGGCTCGCGCGTGCCGAACGCGGTCAGCGTGGTCTCGGGAATCACGCCCTGGCAAAGCAGCTCGTCATAGAAGCCGCGCGGCGTGTCGAGCTGGTGTTGCACGCGCTTGCGGGCAACGAAGGTGCCCTTGCCCTGCCGTGTCTCGATCAGCCCTTCGTCGACCAGCTTCCTGAGCGCCTGGCGCGCGGTGACGCGGCTGATGCCGAAGCGGCGCTGCAGCGCCGCCTCCGAAGGCAGCAGTGTGCCGTGGCTGTCGTGGCCGGCATCGATGCCGGCCCGCAGGATGCGGCACACCTGCTCATAGAGCGGCGTGGCGGCATGGCGGTCCAGCGTCGCGTCCGCGTAGATTTCCGGCGCGTCAGTCAACCGTCGCTCCCGAGCTCTTCACCGCGCGCGCCCATTTGGGAACCTCTGACTCCACCAGCGCGCGCAGCTCCGCGGTGCTGCTGCCGACCGCTTCGATGCCCAGCTTGCCGAGCTGCTCGCGCATCTCCGCGCTGCGCATGGCCCGGGCGGTTTCCGCCTGCAGCTTCTGCTGCACGGCCGCCGGCAAACCCGCCGGCGCGAACAGCGCCCACCAGGCTTCGGCCTCGTAGCCGGGCACGCCGGCTTCCGCCATGGTCGGCACGTCGGGCAGCACCGGGCTGCGGCGCGCGCCGGTGACCGCCAGCGCGCGCAGCTTGCCGGCGCGAATGTTGGCCAGCGGCGACTGCACCGGATCGAACATGGCGGGAATCTGCCCGCTCAGCAGGTCCGAGATGGCCGGCGCGCTGCCCTTGTAGGGCACGTGCAGCAGCTCGGCATGCACGGCATCCGCGAACATCGCGCCCGCGAGGTGGCCCGGCGAGCCGCTGCCGGCCGAGCCATAGGCGATCGACTTCGGCTTGCTGCGCGCCAGCGCGATGAACTCGGCGAGCGTGGTGGCCTGCAGCGACGGGTTGACCGCCAGCACCACCGGCGCCGACGCCAGCAGCGAGATCGGTGTGAAATCCGTCGACGGCTGGTACGGCAGCTTGCGGTACAGGCTCTGGTTGATGGCATTGGTGCCCACGGTGCCGAGCAGCAGCGTGTAGCCGTCGGCAGGCGACTTGGCGACGAGATCGGCGCCGATGATGCCGCCCGCGCCGCCGCGGTTGTCCACCACCACCTGCTGGCCCAGCTGCAGCGACAGCGCCTGCGCCAGCGGGCGCGCCACGATGTCGGTGGGCCCGCCGGGCGGGAACGGCACCACGAGGCGGATGGCCTGCTTCGGATACGCCTCGGCGGCCGACGCGCAGGCGGGCGCGGCAAGCGGCAGGACGGAAAGCAGGCTGGCGGCGGCGGCGAAGGCGGCCGCGAAGATTCGGGTGGACACGATGATTCCTCAAGCAAGCGCCGGACAGGCCCGCGCGACGACTTGTATTGAAACGTATTAATACTAGTTTCCGAACGAAGGTTTTTGCACATCCATATGCGGCCCCGGCCACGTACACCCCGCCACGCGGTCGCGCCTAAGCCGCCGATTGCGGATAGATGGTGATCACCATATAATCGACGCGATCCAACCAGGCGGAGAGCCTCATGAGAGTCAGCCGCGCACAGGCGGAAGAGAACCGGCGCACCGTGATCGATACCGCGGGGCGCCTGTTCCGCGAACACGGTTTCGACGGGATCGGCCTGAACGACCTGATGGGCGCGGCCGGCCTGACCCAGGGGGGCTTTTACCGGCAGTTCAGGTCGAAGGACGATCTCGCCGTCCAGGCTTGCGAGCGCGCGCTGGCCGACAGCGCCGAAAAATGGGCGCGCGTGGTCGAGAGCGCCGGCGCCGGTCCGTCGGCCAGTCCGCTGGCCACGCTGGTCGGCCAGTACCTGTCCTGCGCCCACCGCGACCATGCCGGCGAGGGCTGCGCCTTCGCCGCGCTCGGCGCCGACGCCGCGCGGCACAGCCCGGCACTGGTCCGGAGCTTCGAAGCGGGCCTCAAGTCGCATCTCGAGATCCTCGACCGCGCCATGCAGGCCTCGGCGCCGCATGGGGCGCAGAACGATCCGCTCGTCGTGCTCTCGACGATGGTGGGCGCCCTGCTGCTGTCCCGCATTGTCGAAGACGAGGCGCTTTCCCGCCGCATACTCGACACCGCGGCCGGCAGCCTGCTCGCTGGCGATGGCACTCGCGATGACATTCGCGATGACATTCGCGATGACATTCGCGATGGCACTCCCGCCGCGCAGGCCGGTCAGACAGACCGTCTGCCCGACTCGTAGGCGTTCGCCCGCCGCATCGCGCCGTTGTCCCCGGCAGTGCGTTACACGTAACGCCGCTGCGGCTCCTTTCGTCTTCGTCTTCGTCTTCTCGTCTTCTCGTCTTCTCGTCTTCTCGTCTTCTCGTCCTCGCTTTCTCATGTCGGACTCGACATGCCACTTCAATGGAGATGGATCCATGCGCTACAAACTCTTTGGAAAACATACCGGCCTGCGGGTCTCCGAGCTGGTGCTGGGCGCCGGGAATTTCGGCACGCGCTGGGGGCATGGCGCCGAACCCGACGAGGTCCGCCGCATCTTCGACGCCTACGCGGACGCGGGCGGCAACTTCATCGACACGGCCAACGGTTACCAGTTCGGCCAGTCCGAGGAAATCCTGGGCGAACTGCTCGCCGGGCGGCGCAACGATTTCGTGCTGGCCACCAAGTTCACCATGGGAACCGACCCCAAGGCCGGCATCCTCGTCACCGGCAATAGCCGCCAGGCGATGGTCGCCTCGGTCGAGGCGAGCCTGAAGCGGCTCAAGACCGACCGCATCGACCTCTACTGGGTCCACATGGCCGACGGCGTCACCCCGGCCGAGGAAATCGTGCGGGGCTTCGACGACCTCGCGCGGGCCGGCAAGATCCTCTACGCGGGGCTGTCCGACTTCCCGGCATGGCGCGTGGCGCGGACCGCGACCATCGCCGAGCTGCGCGGCGCCGTCCCCATCGCGGGCCTGCAGGTCGAGCACAGCCTGGTCGAACGCACCACCGAGCACGAGCTGTTGCCGGCCGGCCACGCGCTCGGCCTGGGCGTGGTGGCATGGTCGCCGCTCGGCGGCGGCATGCTGACCGGCAAATACCGCCAGGGCGAGAAGGGCCGCGCCGAAGGGTTCGGCGGCAAGGTGTTCCAGGCGGAGAATTCCGCGCAGCGCACCGCCATCCTCGACACGCTGATCGCGGTCGCCGCGGAAGCCGGCGTCACGCCCGGCGAGATTGCCATCGCCTGGGTGGCGGCCAAGGGCTCGCTGCCGATCATCGGGCCACGCTCGCTGGCCCAGCTCGAAAGCAATCTCGCCGCGGCAAACGTGACGCTGACGCCCGGCCAGATCGCACGCCTCGACGAGGTGAGCGCGATCCCCGCCATCTTCCCCTACACGGTGATCGACGATGCGGGCAACCGCCAGGCCTTCACCGGCGGCAAGTTCGACCAGGTCGACGGGCCGGCCGGGCCCGTGGCCTGATCCGGGCAACGCGCGCGCCCGGCCGCGCGATCCGGCCTGCCGCCCGCGCCGGCGCGGCGCGGGCCGATGCCCCGTGCGCTCAGGCCTGCGACAGTTCGCCGCCGACCAGCCGCCAGAGGCCGCGCGGGTTGTCGTGCCGCAGCGCCTCGGGCAACAGTTCGTCCGGGAAGCCCTGGTAGCAGACCACCTCACCGACAAGGGCCGGGCCTTCTGCATTCCTCGCCGCACGCACGCCGGCAAAAATCCGCATATTCACTGTCGTTCTTATTCCTTACCGAACGCCGCCCCGCCGCGTAAGGTTTCGGCTTGCGCGCGTCACGGTCCACACCGCGACACGCAGCGCCGCGCAGCCTCCTGCGCTCTCCATCGCATCCGATTTCCTTCCAAGCCGGAACCTCGTACATGAAGCGTCGTGAATTCATCGCCAGCGCCGCGCCGCTGGGCCTGCTGTTCTCGCTCGGCCTGGGCGACGTGCCCTTTGCCAATGCCCAGACCGCCGGCGGCACGCCCGTGCCCGGCGGCGTGCTCAACGTGGCGGTGTCGCCCGAGCCCACGCTGCTGACCTCGGCCTTCATCACCACCATGAACATCGGCCAGGTCTCGAGCAAGATCCTCGAAGGCCTGGTCAGCTACGACCTGAACCTGCAGCCGGTGCCGGCGCTGGCCACCTCGTGGAGCACCGCGCCCGACGGCCTCACGGTGACCTTCAGGCTGCGCCAGAACGTGAAGTGGCACGACGGCAAGCAGTTCGGCGCGGCCGACGTGCAATACACGCTGCTGGAAGTCTGGAAGAAGCTGCACCCGTTCGGCCGCGCCGCCTTCGCCAACGTCACGGCGGTGGACACGCCCGACCCGCACACGGTAGTGATCAGGCTGTCCTCGCCGGCGCCTTACCTGATCAACTACATCAACACCTACGGCGCGCAGATCCTGCCCAGGCACCTGTACGAAGGCAAGGACGTGCTGACCAACCCCGTCAACAACGCACCGGTCGGCACCGGGCCTTTCGTCTTCAAGGAGTGGGTCAAGGGCAGCCACGTGCGGCTGGCGCGCAACCCGGACTACTGGCAGAAGGGCCAGCCCTACCTGGACGGCGTGGTGTTCAGGTTCATCCCGGACGCCGCCGCGCGCACCGTGGCGCTGGAGGCCGGCGAGATCGACGTGGCGCTGGGCTCCAGCATTCCGCTGTCGAACCTCAACAAGTTCCAGGACAAGTCCCGCTACAGCATCAACCTCGACGACGGCCGCTACCTCGCCACCATCTTCCTGACGCAGTTCAACGTGCGCAAGCCGTACTTCGCCGACAAGCGGGTGCGCCAGGCCTTCGCCCACGCCATCGACCGCAACGCGCTGCTCAAGGTGGTGTTCCTCGGCTACGGCAAGCCCGCCACCGGGCCGGTGCCGTCGTCGGTGGTCAACTACTACGCCGCGCAGACGCGCCAGTATCCGTACGACCTGAAGAAGGCCGCCGCGCTGCTGGACGAAGCCGGGCTCAAGCCGGGCAAGGACGGCAAGCGCCTGAGGATCGCGCTGGACTACGACGCGGGCGGCGGCGTCACCGCCACGCGCCCGGCGGAATTCATCAAGCAATCGCTGGCGCGCGTGGGCATCGAGGTCGAGCTGCGCGGCGGCGACACCGCCAGCTACCTGCGCCGCGTGTTCACCGACCAGGATTACGACCTGATGATCTCCAGCCTGCACCGCCTGCCCGACCCCACGCTGGGCGTGCAGCGGCTGTTCTGGACCAGGAACATCATCAAGGGCGCGCCGTGGACCAACGGCTCGGGCTACTCCAACCCCCGGCTCGACACCATCATGGAGGCCGCCGGGCGCGAGGCCGACGTGGCCAGGCGCCGCGCGCTGATCACCGAGTGGCAGCAGATCGTGCAGGAAGACGTGCCGGTGCTCGACCTGGTCGAGCAGACCTGGGTCACGGTGTCCACCGCACGCTTCCAGAAGACGGCGCTGCAGGGCGACGGCCTGTTCGCCTCCTACGCGGACGCGTGGCTCACGCCGAAGAAGGCCTAGCCGGCATGTCCAGGCCGCGCTCGCCGCTGCTCGGGTTCCTGCGCCGCCGGCTGCTGCAGGTGGTGCCGGTGGTGCTCGGCATCGCCCTGCTCAACTTCCTGATCCTGCAGCTCGCGCCCGGCGACGTGGTGGACGTGCTGGCCGGCGAGGCCGGCGCCGCCACGCCCGAATACATGGCCCGGCTGCGCGCCAGCTTCGGGCTGGACCAGCCGGTGTACCTGCAACTGGCGCACTACCTGTGGAACGTCGCCACGCTGAACCTGGGCTTCTCCTACCGCCAGAACATGCCGGTCTTCACGCTGATCATGGACCGGCTGCCCGCCACCCTGCTGCTGATGGCGCTGGCGATGGGCTTCGCGCTGGTGCTCGGCGTGGCGCTGGGCGTCGTCTCCGCGCTGCGCGTGCAGCGCTGGCAGGACAACGCCATCTCGCTGGTGGTGCTGGTGGCCTACGCCATGCCGACCTTCTGGCTGGGGCTGATGGCCATCGTGCTGTTCTCGGCGCGGCTGGGCTGGCTGCCGTCCGGCGGCATGACCGACATCGGCGCGGCCTATACCGGCCTGGCCCACGTGCTCGACGTGGCCCGCCACGCGGTGCTGCCGGCGCTCACGCTGGCCACCTTCTACCTGGCCGTCTACGCCAAGCTGGTGCGCACCGCCATGCTGGAACTGTACGGCGCCGACTTCATCCGCACCGCGCGCGCCAAGGGCGCCGGCGAGGCGCGCATCACGCTGTTCCATGCGCTGCGCAACGCGCTGCTGCCGCTGGTGACGATGCTGGGCTACCAGGTCGCGTCGCTGCTCTCGGGCGCGGTGCTGGTGGAGTCCGTGTTCGGCTGGCCGGGCCTGGGCCGGCTGGCCTTCGAATCGATCCTGGCGCGCGACTTCAACCTGCTGCTGGGCATCCTGCTGCTCAGCTCCATCCTGGTCACGCTGATCAACATCGCGGTGGACGTGGTCTACGCCATGCTCGATCCGCGCGTGCAACTGCGCCATGCCGGAGGCCGCGCATGAACCTGCTGCGCCTGTCCCTCCCCGCGCTGCCGCCGCGCGCCGCGCGCCTGCTGGCGCTGCTGCGCGTGCTCGCGCGCCATCGCGCCGCGCTGGTCGGCCTGGTGCTGCTCGCGCTGCTGGCCGCCGCCGCGCTGCTGGGCCCGCTGTGGTTCCCCGGCGACCCGTGGGACATGGCCGGGCCGCCGATGCTCTGGCCCGGCGAGGATCCCGCGTTTCCGCTCGGCACCGATTTCATGGGGCGGGACCTGGCCACCGGGCTGGTGTCGGGCGCGCGCGTGTCGCTGCTGGTCGGGCTGGTCAGCACCGCGCTGGCTTCCACGCTGGGCGTCGCCGTGGGCGCGATCGGCGGCTACTACCGCGGCTGGATCGACGCGGCGCTGATGCGCGTGACCGAGATCTTCCAGACCGTGCCGAAGTTCGTGCTGGCCGTCGTGCTGGTGGCGCTGTTCAAGCCTTCGGTGGCCACCGCGGTGATCGCCATCGGCATCGTCTCGTGGCCGCCCACCGCGCGGCTGGTGCGCTCCGAGTTCCTGGTGCTGCGCGAGCGCGAGTTCGTGCTGGCCGGCGAGGCCATCGGCATGAGCCATGCCCGGCTGATCCTCACGCAGATCCTGCCCAACGCGCTGCCGCCGGTGGTGGCGATGTCCACGCTGACTGTCGCCACCGCGATCCAGACCGAGGCCTCGCTGGCCTTCCTGGGGCTGGGCGACCCCAACGTGATGAGCTGGGGCACCATCATCGGCAGCGGGCGCGAGCAGGTGGTGGACGCCTGGTACATCTGCGGCCTGCCCGGCATCGCCATCGTGCTGACCGTGCTGGCCTTCAACCTGATCGGCGAAGGGCTCAACGACGCGCTCAACCCGCATCTGCAACAACGCTAGGAGGACGGCGGCATGTCCCTGCTGGAAATACGCGAGCTGCGCACCTGGTTCGATACGCGCGGCGGCGTGGCGCGCGCGGTGGACGGCGTCTCGCTGAGCGTGGCGCGCGGCGAGACCGTGGCGCTGGTGGGCGAGAGCGGCAGCGGCAAGTCGGTCACCGCCTATTCCGTGCTGCGGCTGATTCCGCGCGGGCGCGGGCGCATCGCCGGCGGGCAGGTGCTGTTCGACGGCACCGACCTGCTGACGCTGCCCGACGCCGCCATCCGCGCCATCCGCGGCAACCGCATCGCCATGATCTTCCAGGAGCCGCTGTCGGCGCTGAACCCGGTGCTGAGCATCGGCCAGCAGATCGCCGAGGCGATCCGGCTGCACCGTCCGCTTTCCGCGCGCGCGGCGTGGGAGCGCGCGGTGGCATTGCTCGAGCAGGTGCAGATTCCGTCGCCGCAGCGGCGCGCCCACGATTTCCCGCACCAGCTCTCCGGCGGCATGCGCCAGCGCGCCATGATCGCCATCGCGCTGGCCTGCGAGCCAGACCTGCTGATCGCCGACGAGCCGACCACCGCGCTCGACGTCACCACCCAGGCGCAGATCCTGGACCTGCTCCGGCGCCTGCAGGCCGAACACGGCATGGGCCTGCTGCTGATCACGCACGACCTCGGCGTGGTGGCCGAGGTGGCCGACCGCGCCGCGGTGATGTATGCCGGCCGCGTGGTCGAAGAAGGCCCGGTCGAGGCGTTGTTCGCCGCGCCGGCCCATCCCTACACGCAGGGGCTGCTGGCGTCGCTGGCACTCGATGAGCTTCCGCCCGGCGCGCGCCTGCCGGAGATTCCCGGCACCGTGCCGTCGCTGCTGGCGATGCCGCCGGGCTGCGCCTTCGCGCCGCGCTGCGCGCACGCGCGGCCGGCATGCCATGCCGAAGCCCCGCTGCTGTCCGCCGGCGCCGGCCGCGGCGTGGCCTGCCATTTTCCGCTGACGCGGCTCGCGCCGCCCGCCGCGGTCGCGGGCGGCCTCGTCAAGGCCGCCGCATGAGCGCGCCGCTGCTCGAACTCGACCGCGTGGTGCGCCGCTTCGACACGCCGGGCGGCACCGTGCGCGCGCTCGACGGCGTCAGCCTGCAGGTGCGCCGCGGCGAAACGCTGGGGCTGGTCGGCGAAAGCGGCTGCGGCAAGTCCACCGTGGCGCGCGTGGCGCTGCGCCTGCTGGGGGTCCAGCAGGGCCGCGTGCTGTTCGGCGGCGAAGACGTGACCGGGCGCGCAGGCGCCGCGCTGCACGACGTGCGCGCGCGGCTGCAGATGGTGTTCCAGGATCCCTATGCCTCGCTCAATCCGCGCGTCACCGTCGGGCGCGCGCTGGAAGAGCCGCTGCTGGTCCATCGCCGCGCCGGCCCGGCCGAGCGGCGCGAGCAGGCCGCATGGGCGCTCGAGCGGGTGGGCCTGCGCGCCGACATGGCCGGGCGCTACCCGCACGAATTCTCGGGCGGCCAGCGCCAGCGCATCGGCATCGCCCGCGCGCTGATGCTGCGGCCCGAGCTGATCGTGTGCGACGAGGCGGTGTCCGCGCTGGACCTGTCGGTGCGCGCGCAGGTCATCAACCTGCTGCTGGACCTGCAGCGCGAGTTCGGCGTGTCCTACCTGTTCATCTCCCACGACCTGTCGGTGGTGCGCCATGTGTCGGACCGCGTGGCGGTGATGTATCTCGGCCAGGTGGTGGAAAGCGGCGGGCGCGACGCGCTGTGGCACCGCCCGCTGCATCCCTACACGCGCGCCCTGATCGCGGCCGCGCCGGTGGCGCGCCCGTCCGCGCGCGGCCAGCGGCCGCCCCGCGCGCTGCTGGCGGGCGACCCGCCCAGCCCGCTCGACCCGCCCGCCGGCTGCCGCTTCCACCCGCGCTGCCCGCAGGCCGGCGAGCGTTGCCGGCAGGAGGCGCCGGCGCTGCGCGAGGCGGGCGGTGGCCAGTGGGTGGCCTGCCATTTCGCCTAGCGGCGCCGGGGAAGGCGCGCCGCCGGCCGGTAGCGCGCCACCCCGACCTTCCTTCTTCTCCACTTTCCCCTCTCTTCCCCCATCCCGGCCGCGCCGCGCGAGGCGCCGGCCCGGCCGGCACTTTTGCTTGCGCATCGCACCACAACCGTGCCGCGCGCCCCGATATCTCCTCATGCCGCGGCCTGGCCGGCCGGATCCGGCACCAACATCGGCCACCGGCCCCGCCAAACCGCTGGCACGCATGTTGCAACACCGCATTCAAGTAACTTGAATTTTGCGGATTGCAGGAATACTTTCTTTCAAGTCACTTGAAGACCAACCGGGCCGGCCGCTGCCGGCTATCTGCCTCAGGGGGTAAGGATGCGTAGGAAGAACACCGTAGTGGCCGCCGCCATGCTGGCGGCTTCGGCAGGGCTGGCGCTGGCGTCGGCGCCCGCGGCCGCCAAGGACGTGGTCAAGATCGCCTTCGTGGGGCCGCTCACCGGCGGCGTCTCGGCCATCGGCCTGGGCGGCCGCAATTCCGCCGACCTGGCGGTGCGCCTGCGCAACGCGGACCCCAAGTCCAGGTACACCTACGAGCTGGTCACGCAGGACGACGAATGCCGCCCCAACGTGGGCGTGCAGGTCGCCACCAAGATCGCGGCGGACCGCAGCATCGTGGCCGGCGTCACGCATTTCTGCTCGGCCGTGGCGATGGGCACGGTGGGCGTGTACAACCGCTTCCAGCTGCCGGTGGTGGTGTGGGGCGCGGTGCTGCCCGACGTGACCTACGGCAACGATTTCAAGGAAATCCACCGCGTCAACGGCACCATGATCAACCAGAGCGACGTGGCCGCCAAGTTCATGACCGGCCTGGGCTACAAGAAGTGGGCGATCATCCACGACACCACCGACTACGGCAAGGGCCACAACAAATACTTCAGCGAGTTCCTGAAGAAGGACGGCGGCACCGTGGTGGGCACCTTCGGCGTGACCGCCGACCAGCAGGATTTCACCACCGAGCTGACCAAGATCCGCGAGCTCAAGCCCGACGTGGTGTACTTCGGCGGCCTGACGCCGCTGGGCGTGCGCATCCGCACGCAGATGGAAAAGCTGGGCATCAAGGCGCAGTTCGAGGGCACCTCCGGCATCAAGGCCGATGCCTATATCCAGGGCACGGGCAAGGACCTGGCCGAAGGCTCGCTGGCCTTCATCGAGGGCGCGCCGTGGGAAAAGCTGCCCGGCGGCCTGTTCTTCCAGGGCAAGTACTCGCAGCAGAAATACAGCGATCCGCCTGAAGCCTACGGCCCGTTCGCCTTCGCCGCGGCCAACCTGATCATGGACGCCGTGGAGAAGGTCGGCCCGGACCGCAAGAAGGTGCGCGACGCGCTCAACGCCACCAAGGACGCCGACACCATCGTGGGCAAGGTGACCTTCGACGACCACCGCCAGAACATCGTGCCGCTGGTGACCAAGTACGTGGTCGAGGACGGCAAGTGGGTGATCTGGGAAGACAGCGCCTACGGCAAGGGCAAGAAGAAGCTGGCCGGCCTGTAGGCCGCACCGCCGCGAATCGGCACCGCCGCGCCGCCGCCGGGTGGCGCGGCAGCGTGCCGCCATGCCTGGCGCGGCCGACCGCGCCGCAAGACGCGCCCTCCCCGACGCGGAGAATCCATGAGTGTGATCGCCCAATATGTGTTCAACGGACTGATGCTCGGCATGATCTATGCCATGGTCGCCGTTGGCTTTACCCTGTTCTTCGGCGTGCTCGACGTCATCAAGTTCTCGCACGGCGACACGCTGATGGTCGGCGCCTTCGCCGGCCTGGCCGCGTCCACCGGCGTGCTGATGCTCGGCATCGACACGCCGTGGATACGGCTGCTGGCGGTGGTGGCATGCGCGGTCGGCGTGACCGGCCTGCTGGGCGCCGGAATCGCCAGGTTCCTGATCCTGCCGCTGCGCAAGGCGCCGCCGCTCAACACGCTGCTGGCCACGCTGATGCTCGGCACGGTGATGCGCGAGTGCGTGCGGCTGTTCTATCCCGACGGCTCCAACCCCAAGCCCTTCCCGCAACTGCTGCCGACCGCCTCGATCGAGCTGGGCAGCCTGTCGCTGCGCGCGGACAACGTGATCCTGCTCGCCACGGGCATCGCCATCATCGTCGGCGTGCACCTGCTGATCACGCGCACCCGCTTCGGCATGGCGATCCGCGCGGTGGCCCAGGACGGCGAGACGGCGCGGCTGATGGGCATCAACTTCGAGGCCGTGGTGCTGTTTACCTTCGCGCTCGGCTCGGCCATGGCGGCGCTGGCCGGCGTGATGAACGGCCTGTACTACAACGAGATCAACTTCAACGTGGGCCTGCTGCTGGGCGTGATCGGATTCGCCGCTGCCATCCTGGGCGGGCTGGGCAATATCTACGGGGCGATCCTGGGCGGCTTCCTGTTCGCGGCGCTGCAGGTGATCGGCAGCGCCACGCTGCCGGCGCTGGTGCCCGATATCCCGAGCGCGTACAAGGACGTGTTCGCCTTTGCCGTGGTGATCGTGCTGATGGCGTTCAAGCCGACCGGACTGATCGCCGAGAAAACCAGTGAGCGGGTCTGAGGCCACAGGGAGACCAACACCATGAACCAAGCAACCATCCCGATGCGCGCGCCCGCCGCCGTGCTGGCCGCGGCCGGCATCGCCATCACGGTCTACCTGTGGCTGTTCCTGCATGCGGAGTCGCAGCTGAGCGTGGCCATCCTGCTGCTGGTGGCGCTGGCCGCGGTGGTGGCCGGCCGCCGGCTCGGCGCCACCCGCCGCATCGAGGCGGCCGGCATGAGCCGGCCCGGCCTGGCGCGCCTGTGGGCGGCGGGCGGCACGCTGGCGCTGATCGCGGCGTTCTACGATACGCACTTCGCGCTGCTGATGATCTGCACCGTGCTGCTGTACACCACCGCGTGCCTGGGGCTGACGCTGCAGTTCGGCTTCTCGGGCGTGGCCAATTTCGCCGGCGCGGCGTTCTTCGGCATCGGCAGCTACGCCACCGCCGTGCTGGCGGCGCACACCGGCCTGCCGCACCTGCTGGTCATCGCCATCTCCGGCGCGGTCGCCGCGCTGGTGGGGTCGCTGCTGATCGCGCCGGTGCTGCGCACGCGCGGCCACTATGCCGCGCTGGTCACCATCGCCTTCGGCATCCTGTTCAAGACCTTCATCGAGGTCAACGACGTGCTGGGCGGCCCGCAAGGCCTGCAGGTGCCCGGCATGCGCATCTTCGGCTATGCCCTCAACGACGGCTTCGCGGTGTTCGGCGCCGACGTGTCGTTCTACGTCAGCTATGCCCTGCTGAGCCTGGGCCTCTGCGGCGGCGTGTTCGTCGTCGTCAAGGCGCTGGAGCACTCGTGGGTGGGCCTGGCCATGGACGTGGTGCGCACCGACGAAACCGCCGCCGCCACCTTCGGCCTGCATATCGCGCGCTGGAAGGTCGTGGCATTCATGCTGGGCAACTTCTTCGCCGGCATCGCCGGCAGCGTGTACGGCATGCTGACCGGCTTCGTGGCGCCCAACAACTTCACGTTCTCGGATTCGCTGCTGATGCTGTCCATCGTGATCCTGGGCGGGCTGGGCAATGCCGTGGGCCTGGTGCCGGCCGCGATCATCGTGCTGGTGCTGCCCGAGAAGCTGCAGTTCATCCAGGAATACCGCTTCCTGTTCTACGCGGCGCTGGTGATCGCCATCCTGCTGTTCCGCCCCGACGGGCTGATGCCGCGCAAGACGCGCCTGTTCTTTGCCCGGGAGACTTCGCGATGAACCGCAACGAAAATGCCGGCGCCGGCGCCATGGTCGAGGTGCGCGGCCTGACCATGCGCTTCGGCGGCCTGACCGCGCTCGACAGCCTCGACATGCGGATCCGCGAAGGCGAGATCCTCGGCCTGCTGGGCCCCAACGGCTCGGGCAAGACCACCTTCTTCAACGTGCTGACCGGGCTCTACAAGGCCAGCAGCGGCTCCATCGCGTACGGCGGCGAGGAGGTCATCGGCAAGTCGCCGCAGGACATCTACCGCAGCGGCGTGGCGCGCACCTTCCAGCGCTCCCGCCTGTCGCTGCCGCTGACGGTGTTCGACAACATCGCGATCGGCGACTACCAGCACATGCGCCACGGGCTGTGGTTCAACCTGTTCCGCCGCAAGGCGTTCCGCGCGGAGTACGACGCCTATGTGGACAAGGTGAAAGGCCTGCTGAACATCTTCAGCCCGCCGCTGGTCGCGCGCCTGTTCGAGCCGGTGGAGACCTTCACCATGATCGACCGGCGCCGCATCGAGGTGTGCCGCGCGCTGATGAGCCAGCCGCGCCTGCTGCTGCTCGACGAGCCCTCCGCCGGCATGACGCACGACGAGACCCACGAGCTGATGAACGACATCCTGGACGTGCGCGGCAAGCTCAAGCACCTCTGCGTGGTGCTGATCGAGCATGAGATGAACGTGATCGAGCGCATCACGGACCGCTGCGTGGTGCTGAACTACGGCAAGAAGATCGCCGAAGGCACCTATGCGCAGATCACCGCGGACCCCGATGTGCAGACCGCCTACCTGGGAGAGGAAGCAGCATGAGCACGCTGAGCGTGAAGGGCCTGAGCACCGGCTACGACAAGATCGACGTGCTGCACGACGTGTCGATCGAGGTGGCGCCGGGCAAGATCACCTGCATCCTGGGCGCCAACGGCGCCGGCAAGAGCACGCTGATCCGCGCCATCCTGGGCCTGACGCCGCCGCGCCGGGGCCAGATCCTGTGGGACGGCCGGGACCTGGCCGGGGAAAAGACCCACAAGATCATCGCCCGGGGCATTTCGTGCATTCCCGAGGGCCGCAAGGTGTTCCCGCGCATGACGGTGGCGGAGAACCTGGCGCTGGGGGCCTTCCTCGAGAACGACGCGCCGCTGGTGCGCGAGCGGCTCGGCAAGGTCTACGACATCTTCCCGCGCCTGAAGGAGCGCGCCGCGCAGCTGGCCGGCACCATGTCCGGCGGCGAGCAGGCCATGGTATCGATCGGGCGCGGGCTGATGGCCGAGCCGAAGCTGCTGGTGATCGACGAGCCTTCGCTGGGGCTGTCGCCGCTGTACGTGAAGGAGAATTTCAAGGTCATCAAGCAGATCAATGCGCTCGGCATCACCGTGCTGCTGGTGGAGCAGAACGCGCGCCAGACGCTGGCGATCTCGCACTACGGCTATGTGCTGTCGCAGGGCCGCGTGGTGGCGCAAGGCACGGCCGAGGCGCTGTCCGCCAACGACGAAGTCCGCTCGGCCTACTTCGGCTGAGCGCGCCAGATCCAGAGGAGAAAACCGGCAATGAACGATTTCCTGGCCCTTCCCGTGCGCGAGTTGGCCGCCCGCATCCGGCGGCGCGAGCTCAGCGCGCAAACCGTGGCGCGCGCCTGCATCGAGCGCATCGAGGCCGCCGAGCCCGGCATCCTGGCCTGGCAGCATTTCGACGCCGCCCAGGCGCTGGCGCAGGCGCGCCTGCTCGACGCCGGCCAGGCCGGCGGCGCGCTGCAGGGCGTGCCGGTGGGCGTCAAGGACCTGATGGATACCGCCGGCATGCCCACCACCTATGGCTCGCCCATCTACGCCGCGCACCGCCCGGCGATGGACGCCGCCAGCGTGGCCGCCGCGCGCGCGGCCGGCGCGCTGGTGATGGGCAAGACCGTCACCACCGAGTTCGCCACCTTCCAGCCGGGCGCCACGCGCAACCCGCGCGCGCCGGCCGACGCGCCGCGCACGCCGGGCGGCTCGTCCAGCGGCTCGGCGGCCGCGGTGGCCGCCGGCATGGTGCCGCTGGCCTTCGGCACGCAGACCGCCGGCTCGATCATCCGCCCGGCCGCCTACTGCGGCGTGGTCGGCTACAAGCCCACCTACGGCACGCTGCCCGGCGCCGGCATCAAGCCGCTGGCGCCGAGCCTGGATACCGTCGGCGTGCTGGCGCGCACGGTGGACGACGCGGCGTTCTTCATCGGCACGCTGGCGCGCCTGCCGCTGGCGCCCGCCGACGCCCCGGCGCCGGCCGGCCTGCGCGTGGGCATCTGCCGCACGCCGCACTGGGAGCGCGCCGGCGACGACAGCCGCCGCGCGCTGGCAGATGCCGCGCGCGTGCTGCAGGCGCAGGGCGCCACGGTGGGCGAGCTGGCGATGCCGGACGCCTTCGCGCACCTGACCCAGGCGCAGATCGACATCATGGCCTACGAGGCCGCCGCCGCCTTCGCGCCGGAACTGCACGCGCGCGCCGCGGATTTCAGCGCCGGCTTTGCCGCGCTGCTGGCCACCGGGCAGCGTATCGGCGGCGAGCACTACTTCGCCGCGCAAGCGCTGGCCGCGGCCGCGCGCCGCGCGTTCGAGCCCGCCTTCGGCCAGTTCGACGTGGTGCTCGCGCCGAGCGCCGAGGGCGAGGCGCCGGCCGGCCTGGGCGCCACCGGCGACCCCGTTTTCAACCGCATGTGGACCCTGCTCGGCAATCCGTGCGTGCACGTGCCCACCGGCAGCGGCGCGCACGGCATGCCGGTCGGCGTGACGCTGGTCGGCCCGTACCGCGGCGACGCGCAAGTGCTGGCCGCCGCGCACGCGCTCGAGCGCGGCCTCGCGTGAGCCGCCGCGGCGCGCGCGGGAACCACAATCCAGGAGCATCGTTTTGACCTTTCAGGAACAACAAGCCGCCGAGCGCGCGCAGGACCACGTCGACAGCGCGCGGCTGCAGGCGGCCATCGCCGCGCTCGCCGCCTTCGGCGGGCGCGGCGATGGCGGCGTCTCGCGCGAGACGCTGACCGACACCGACCTGGCCGCGCGCCGCCATCTCATCGACCGCGCCCGCGCGCTCGGCTGCGAGGTAAGCACCGACGACTGCGCCAACCTGTTTTTCCGCCGCCCCGGCACCGCCGACCTGTCGCCGGTGCTGACCGGCAGCCACGCCGACACCCAGCCGGTGGGCGGCAAGCTCGACGGCGCGTACGGCGTGCTGGCCGGCCTGGAAGTGATCGCCGCGCTCAACGATGCCGGCATCCGCACGCCGCGCCCCATCGAGGTGGTGGCCTGGACCAACGAGGAAGGCAGCCGCTTCGGCCCCGGCGCCATGGGTTCCAGCGCCTTCGTCGATCCCGCCTGCCTGCCGGCCTACCGCGACGCGGTGGACGGCGCCGGCGTGCGCTTCGGCGATGCGCTCGATGCCGCGCTGGCCGCCTTTCCCGACGTGCCGCGCCGCGCCATGCGGCAGCCCATGTCCGCCTGCGTGGAGCTGCATATCGAGCAGGGCCCGGTGCTGGAGCGCGCCGCCGTGCCGCTGGGCGTGGTCGCGGGCATCCAGAGCGTGCGCTGGTACCGCGTGGCGTGCACCGGCATGATGGCCCACGCCGGCACCACGCCGATGGCCGAGCGCAGCGACGCGATGGCCGCCGCGGTAGCCATCGCGCAGCAGTTGTACGCCTTCGCCGCGGCGGAATCCGGCGGCGGGCATGGGCACGGGAACGAGAACGAATTGCGCCTGACGCTGGGCCGCTGGCAAGTCACGCCCAACTCCGTGAACACCATCCCCGGCAAGGTAGAATTCACCGTCGACGTGCGCTGCGTGGACGAGGCGGTGCTGGCGCGTTTCGAGGCCAGGCTCGCGGAAGTCGCCGCGCAGCCGCGGCTGCGCCAGGGCGGCGTGGGTTTCGAGTGTTTTTTCCGCCGCCCGCCCACGCTGTTCCCGCCGGCGATGCTGGCGCTGATCGGCCAGGCCTGCGGGCGGGCCAGCGCGCAAGCCGGCTTGCCGGCGCCCGTGCAGCTGACCTCCGGCGCGTTCCACGATGCTATGTACCTGGCCGGGCATTGCCCGACCGCCATGATCTTCGTGCCCAGCAAGGGAGGCATCAGCCACAATGCCGCCGAGGAAACCGCGCCGCACGACCTGTTCCTCGGCGCGCAGGCGCTGGCCTATGCCGTGGCCGCGCTCGCGCACCGGTAGCCGGCGCGGCGGGCCGCCGGCAAGCTGCCCGCCTCCCCTCATTCCTGGACGAACGCGAATTGAAAACCAAGAACGCACCGCCTGCCAAGAAACCCGCCACCGCCAAGCCGGTGGCCAGGGCCGCGCCGGGAAAGGCGGCCGGCGCGCCGGCGCGCGCCGCGGCCCCGCCCGCGCCCGCCTCGCCCGCGTCCACGCTAGGCCTGAAGCTGCGCCACGCCCGCCTGGTGGCCGGCTACACCCTGCTGCAGCTGTCGCACAAAGCCGGCTGCTCCGAGAGCCTGATCTCCAAGCTCGAACGCGGCCACGCCACGCCGTCGTTCGCCATGCTGCACCGGCTGGCGGTGGCGCTCGACACCAATATCGCCGCGCTCACCAGCGACGAGGCGCCCCCCGAAAGCCCGGTCCTGCGGCTGGGCGAGCGCGCGGTCATCAAGTCCGGCGGAATCGCGCTCGAGCGCCTGGTGCTGCCCAAGCGCGGCGGGCTGCTGCAGGCGAACATCCACATCGTCTCCCCGGGCGAAGCCAGCGACGGGCAGATCGAGCACGTGGGCGAGGAAGTCGGCTACGTGCTCGAAGGCACGCTGGAACTGATGCTCGGCGAGGCGACCTACACCATCGGCGCGGGCGACGCGTTCACGTTCCCCAGCAGCGTGCCGCACGGCTACCGCAACGTCGGCACCGACGTGGCCAAGGTACTTTGGGTGAATTCTCCGGCTACGTTCTGACGCGCGCGCGGCGGCGTTGCCGGCCCGCACGGGCGATGCGGCCCGGCCGGGATCATGCCGCCGCGGACATCGATGTCCACAACAGATAGGCCGCGGCCGGGACCAGCATGCATGCCGCGATCGCCATGTAATATCGCGCACCGTGATGCGGCGGGTTGGCATGAAAATGGTGAGTCAGCTGTTTCATGGCGGCCTCCAGCCGGAATTCGAAGCACCAGGGTCGGGCCCGGTCCACGGGCCATTGTCATTGACGTTGCAATGCAAGGACCATGCCGCCCGCGCCTCGCGCTCCGGCAGCATGGCCCGTGCGACCCGTCGGGGAACGCCTCAATCGTTCCGTTCAAGCGACCGCATGCGCCGCTCCAGGTCATGCAGATCGGTCGAGGACGACAGATAGCCGTGATGCCGGTCTTGCTCAGAGCGATCGAACCAGGCGAGAAAACGTTCGAGAACCGAGTTGAACATGATGAATCTCCGATATGCGTGGCCGGGATGTCTTGCGCGGTCGGGCCCGGGCTGCCACGTCGACTGAGCCCCGCGTCGCATCGACCCGGCCCGCCACCTCCATCTCGTTGCTGCCGTGCATCGTGTCGATGACAGAAGGCTAGCCGCGCAGAATGAGGCCCGAATGAGGGCCACCTTCCCTTATCGGCGCCGCCCCGCGCGCGCGCGCCATCTTGCCCTCTCCGCCGTACTTCTCCCTGCCCCGGCCCGGCTCATTTTCATCTCACTTTCGCCTCGTAGTCTTCCGTGCACCGACGGCCCGGACCCATCCGGCCACGACACATCCACCACACCGGAGACCGCCATGATTGCCCACTTCGTCGACCAGATCGCCACCCAGCTGAACTTCTGGATGGAGTACGCCGCGCAGCGCCGCGCCGAAGCCTGCTTTTCGGCTTGCGCCGACCTGGGCGACCTGGGCGACCCGGAACGCCGGATGCGCCACCTGGAGCGCGACGGCCGGGCGAACTGACACTCCCGCGCCCTGGCGTGCCGGGGATCGACAGCAGCAAGCCCGGCGCGCGCGGCACATGGCCGGCCTGGGCAAGACGGACGCAATGCGATGAACTTCAAACACCTCTATTACTTCTGGATGGCGGCGCGCAGCGGCGGCATCGTGCGCGCGGGCACGCAGCTGCATGTGACGCCGCAGACGCTGAGCGGCCAGATCAAGCTGCTCGAAGAGCGCTTCGGCTGTGCGCTGTTCGAGCGCGACGGACGCAATATCCGCCTCACCGACCAGGGCCGCGTCGCCTTCCGCTATGCGGACGAGATCTTCAGCCTGGGCGCGCAGCTGGAGTCCGCGCTCAAGCCGCTGGCGGCCGCCGGCGCGCCGGCGCCGTTCAAGGTGGGCATCGCGGACTCCATCCCCAAGCCGATTGCGTACCGGCTGCTGGAGCCCGCCATGGCCCATGCGGAGGCGGTGCGGATCGTCTGCCGCGAGGGCGGCCTGCCGGCCCTGCTGACGGAGCTCGAAGCGCACCGGCTGGACCTGGTGCTGTCGGACTCGCCGCATCCGCAGGCGGCCAGCGCGCGGGCGGTGCATCACCACCTGGGCCAGTCCGGCATCGCGATCTTCGCCGGCGGCAGCCTGGGCGGCAAATGCACGGCGGCGTTCCCGGCCTGCCTGCACGGCGCGCCGATGCTGATGCCGGGCATCGACAGCGCGCTGCGCCCGAGGGTGGAAGGCTGGCTCACGGAGATGGGCATCCGGCCGCTGATCGTGGGCGAGTTCGACGACGACGCGCTGATGCTGGCGTTCGGCCGCGAAGGGCGCGGCGTGTTCGCCGCGTCGGCCGCGCTCGAGGAACAACTGCTGCGCGAGCACGGCGTGCGCCTGCTCGGCACCATGACGGACGTGTTCGACGAGTTCTATGCCATCTCGATCGCGCACCGGGCCTGCCACCCCTCGGTATCGCGCATTGCCAACGCGCTGCGCGGCGAACTGCTTTCCTGACCCGCGCCCCGTCCTTCGCGCTTTGCTCTCAGGTTCGCTCTCCGGTTCGTTCCGCTCCCGCCCCTACCGCGCCGCCGGCAGCCCCGGCGCCGCCCGCCGCGCGCGGATATCGAGCAGCAGCGCCGCCGTCACCACCAGCACGCCGGCCAGCGTCAGCGTGCTCCAGTCGTACGCCGGCGACAGCATCGACAGCGCGAACGACAGCATCGGCTGCGCCGCCATGCAGATCAGCACGGTCACGGCGTCGGCGCGCTGGATCGCCAGTTGCAGCAGCAGCATCGGCAGCAGCACCGCGACCGAGCCGATCGCCAGCATCACCGACAGCTCGCCCGGCGTGACCGTGGCGTCCTGCCCGCCCGCCGCCAGCCACAGCACCGCCGCCGCGATGGTGAGATAGAAGCGGTGGGCCAGGATGTCCCCGGGGCGCCAGCCCTGCGTGGCGAGCGCCTTCGACAGCGTGGCCACCAGCGCCGAGGCCACGCCCACCATCAGGCAGGCGAACAGCGCGAGCCCCGCCAGCAGGACCTCGCCGCCCGGCGCGGCCCGCTGCATCTCGGCGGCCGCCAGGATGGCGCAGCCGCCGACGATGCCGGCGCAGGCCAGCGCCCGGCGCGGGCACAGGCCCGGGCCGCGGCGCAGGCGCACCAGCAGCACGCCCGCGAGCAGCGACGCGCCGATGTCGAGGGCGCCCACGGTGGCCGGCGGCAGGTGCTGCAGCGCGTAGAAAAAACCCAGGAACGTGACTGCGGTCCACACGTTCATCATGACCATGGCACGGCGCCCCGTCCTCGGCGCGCGCAGGCGCGCGCCGAGCAGGAACACCGCCGCGGTCAGCGCGAAGCTGGCCAGGATGAAGACCGCGGCCGACACGCCGGGGATGAACGTGCCGTACAGGACCTTGCCGGCCGACTGCAGGCCGACCGCGCCCAGCGTCAGTCCCTGGGCGGCAATCATGCCGCGCTCCGCAGCATCGCGGCGGGGGCGACGTCGTAGAGCTCGCCGGCATCATTCCACGCGCGGAATGCCTGCAGGTCGGCGCTGAGCTGGCCCGGATCGTCATGCGACAGGTAGACCACACCGCCGCAGAAGAACGAATCCGCGGTCCGCCAGACCCGCGCGCCCGCTTCCAGCGGACGGTGGTGCGAGTGGAACGACGGCAGCAGCCGCAGCTTCGCCAGCCCGCCGGTGCCGCGCACCAGGCCATCGTGCGCGAACACGAAGAACGCCTTGGCGAAGGGGCGCCTGAACGTGTAGTGCGCCTGCGGCGGCAGCCCGGCCGGGGCCTCGCCGTGGTCCGCGCGGTGGCTCCAGCCGGCGCCGGCGAGCAGGTCCGCGTAGCGCTCGGCCTGGGTCTGCATGCCGGCCGCGGCGTAGGGCTCCCAGTCCATCGCCCCGCCCATCAGGCGCGCGCCGGCCTCGATCAGCGCGGGGCCGCGCGGCGTCCACTTCAGCTCCGCATGGGCCGCACCGTTCTGCACGCCGAGCGCGCCCAGCGCGTCGCGCGTATAGGGAAGCAGCCGCTTCCACGGCGTGGCGGCCGGATCGAGCAGCCGCACCCATTCCGCGGCGACCGAGGCGCCCTGCACCATGCGCAGGCCCACGTGCCAGGCATCGGTGACGAAATGCCGGCCGCCGCAACTGATGGTGTTGACGATGAACTGCGGGCCCGCCAGGAACGACTGGACCAGCAGGCGGTCGTTGACGGCGCCGAGCAGGTTGCCCCGGTTGAGCGCCTGCGCGAAGGCGCGCTCGATGTCCGCGTCGTTGAAGCAGATCACCACGCCTTCGGAACTCGCGCTGTCGAGCGGCTTGACCACCACCGGCCAGTTGCCCTTGCGGCTCGCCCAGCGGCGCGCCTCGAGCGCCGAGGCGGTCACGATCTGCTCGGCGCAGTGCAGCCCGCGCGCGCGCAGCGCCTCGATCATCTCGAACTTGTCGCGCCGCGCGCGCAGCGTTTCCATGCGGTTGGCCGGCAGGTCCATCACGTACGCGAGCTGCTCGGCGTAGGACACGCCCCATTCCGAGCCCGCCACCACCGCATGCGGGCGCAGCGCGGACAGCCTGAGCGCGGCGGCCTCCACCGTGCCCAGATGGCCGAGGTCTTCGTCGTAGCGGCCGGGGTCGAACGAACGGGCGACCGCCGGCGGCATCTGCGCCGTGGAGCGCACGTGCACGCAGCGCACGCCCTTGGCCGAGAGTTCGCGGGCCAGTTCGCGGCCCGTGGAGTAGCCATCGACGATGGCGATGGTCTTGTCTGATCCGTATTCCATGTTGGCACCTGTACCTGGGGACTGAGCCGGTGGACCGACGCGGTCCGTGTGGCGACAGTGCCAATGTAGGCGGCAGGCGCGCGCGCGAAAATGCGAGATTTCGGGGGAAATGCTCAGGTTTTGCCGAAGCGGGGAACGGGCCTGCGTCGGCGGGGGCCGGCGTCGGCGGGGCCGGCGTCAGCGCCCGATGAACGCGCTGATGCGCTGCGCCAGCTGGCGCGGATACTGGTACATCATCGCGTGGCCGCCGCCGGCCACGTCGTCGAGCGTGGCGCGCGGCAGCGCCTGCGCCAGGACCCGCGCGTTGCGCGGCGCCAGCACCGCGTCGTCGGTGCCGGCCAGCACCAGCGCCGGCGCCGCGACCTGCCGCAGGCGGCCAAACGCGCGGTCGTCCCCGTGCCACGCGCGCAGCATGGCGTCCTGCTGGCGGGTCACGGCCGGCGGGATGGCGGGGTTGCCATAGCCGGGCGGCGTGAACATGTCCTTGAGGAAACACTGTGCCGCGCGCGGCGCCACCGCCGGCGGAAAGAGCAGGTCCATCACGCGCTCGTAGTGGCCCTTGCCGCTGCCGGACAGGACCTGCTCGACGCGGCCGGAGACCGGCACCGAGGCGCGCCCCGGCGGCAGCGTGCTCAGCAGCACCAGGCGCGACACCAGCGCCGGCTGCTCCAGCGCCAGCAACTGGGCCACGGCGCCGCCCATCGACCAGCCCAGCACCGTCACGTCCTTGAGGCCGAGCGTCTCGATCAGCGCCCCGGTATCGCGCGACAGGTCGCCGAGCCGGTCGCCGCCGGCGCGCGCCACCGAACGGCCGATGCCGCGGTTGTCGAACACGATCACCTCGTGGGTCCTGGCCAGTTCGCCGAGGAAATAGGCGTTCCACTCCGCCATGGTGGCGCGATAGCCGGTCACCAGCACGATCGGGCTGCCCTGGCCGAAGCGGTAGTAGGCCACCGCGCCGCGCGGCGTCGCCGCGATCCGCTGCGCGAGGGCATCGTCCCGGTCGGGGCGCGCGGGGTCGGCGCCGCACACCATGCCGGGTGCATAGGCGAGCGTCTCGGCGGCGGCGGGGCCGGCGGCCAGGCCGGGCAGCATCGCCAGCGCCGCCAGCCAGGCCAGCGCCGCCGCGCGCCGCGGCCGGTGTCCGCGGGCGGCATCGCCGGCGGCATATCGGGTGTGGAGAACCATTGCCTGCCCCCCTGCTGTCGCGAACGTCGTGAGGTCGTGAATGTCGCGAATCGACAGGCTGCAGTCTACAAGGCTCCCGGCACTTTGCGCCAGGCCGGGCGGCCATCCATGCGGCTATGCCAGCCGCAGTTCGGCCAGCGCGGCGCGGAACGCTTCGTTGGGGCGCGGCTTGCGGGACATCTTGGCCAGCGTGTAGCGCGCCAGCGGCGGCAGCCGACGCCACGCCTCGGGCGCGGCCGGCGCGAGGCCGGCCCACGCATACTGCGCCAGCACGGCGGCGGGCAGCGCGCCGACCTCGCGCCATGACGCGTCGGGCGCCACGTCGAGCCTGGCCGGCGCCTTGCCGAGGTGCTGCCGCATGGCGGCGTCGAGCAGCGCGCGGAAGGCGGCGGCGTCCTGCGCGTCGGGCGCGTCCGCCGCGCTGGCCGCCACGCTGGCCTGCACCAGCTGCCGGCGCGCGTGCAGCGGCAGCAGTTGCCACTCGGACAGGGCGATGGTCACGCCCTCCTGGTCGAGCGCGAAGCGCACGCTCATGGGGATGTAGCGCAATGCCTGCGCGGCGGCCTCGTCCACGGGAAAGCCGAAGCAGGTGACGCCGGGGCCGGAAGCCGGGAGCATGGCGGTTTCCTCCTGTGGCATGCGATCTAGGCGGCCGCGCGCGGGGCGGCGGTGGCATGCAGCAGCACCGGGATGGACTTCGAGGTCGGCGTGTTGCAGAGGTCCGCCACGCTGTCCAGCGGCACCAGCGGATTGGTCTCGGGGTAGTAGGCGCCGATGCAGCCGCGCGGGATGTCGTACTCGACCAGCAGGAAGCCGTCGGCGCGGCGCTCGATGCCGTCGTCCCAGACCGTGGTCATGTCCACCCAGTCGCCGGCCTTGAAGCCGAGCATCGCCAGGTCGTCGCGGTTGATGAAGACCACGCGGCGCTGGCCGAACACGCCGCGGTAGCGATCGTCGAGCGCGTACACCGTGGTGTTGTACTGGTCGTGCGAGCGCGTGGTCATCAGCGTCATCAGGCGCTCGCCGTGCTGCGCGCGGGCCCGCGCGATGGGCGTGTCGGCGGTAAGCGGGTTGACCAGGAACACGGCCTTGCCCGACGGGGTGTGCCATTCGCGCTCGCGCGCGGCCACGCGCAGGTGGAAGCCGCCCGGATGGGCGATGCGCGCGTTGTAGTCCTCGAAGCCGTCGACGACCACCGCGATCTTGTCGCGGATGCGCGCGTAGTCCTGCGCGTACCACAGCCACGGCACCTGCGCGTCGCCGAGCGTGGCGCGCGCCATGTGGGCGACGATGGCGGTCTCGGACATCAGGTTGGGCGAGGCCGGGCGGTTCATGCCGAACGAGACGTGCACCATCGACACCGAGTCCTCCACGGTGACGCCCTGCGCCACGCCGTCCTGCATGTCGATCTCGGTGCGGCCGAGCGTGGGCAGGATCAGCGCCGCCTTGCCGTGGATGAGGTGGCTGCGGTTGAGCTTGGTGGCGATGTGCACGGTCAGCTCGCAGGAGCGCAGCGCGTCCCAGGTGCGGTAGGTGTCCGGCGTGGCGGCGGCGAAGTTGCCGCCCAGCCCGACGAAGACCTTGACCTTGCCCTCGAGCATCGCCTCGATGGTCTCCACCACGTCGTAGCCGTGGTGGCGCGGCGGGGAGAAGGCGAACACCTCGCCGAGCTTGTCGAGGAATGCCGCGGCCGGCTTTTCCTCGATGCCCACGGTGCGGTTGCCCTGCACGTTGGAGTGGCCGCGCACCGGGCACAGGCCGGCGCCTTCGCGGCCGATGTTCCCGCGCAGCATCATCAGGTTGGTGAGCATCTGGATGGTCTGCACCGAGTGCTTGTGCTGGGTCAAGCCCATGCCCCAGGTGCAGATGACGCGCTTGCCGCGCGCGTAGATCAGCGCCAGCCCCTCGATGTCCTCGCGCGGCACGCCGGATTCCTGCTCGATCACCGTCCACGATTCGGCGCGCAGGTCGGCGGCGAAGGCGGCGAAGCCGGTGGTGTGGGTCTCGATGAAGTCGGTGTCGAGCACGCGCGGCTGGCCGGCGGCCACGGCTTCGTCGTCGAGCTCGACCACGCGCTTGGCCACGCCCTTGATCAGCGCGTAGTCGCCGCCGATGCGCGGCTGCACGAACACCGAGCAGATCTGCGTGCTCGACATGGTCAGCATTTCCATCGGGTGCTGCGGGCTGGTGAAGCGCTCCAGCCCGCGCTCGCGCAGCGGGTTGATCGAGACCAGGGTGGCGCCGCGCCGGGCGCATTCGCGCAGCTCGCCGAGCATGCGCGGGTGGTTGGTGGCGGGGTTCTGGCCGAAGATCAGGATGGTATCGGCGTGCTCGAAATCGTCCAGCGTGACCGTGCCCTTGCCCACGCCCACCGTCAGTGGCATGCCGCGGCTGGTGGCCTCGTGGCACATGTTCGAGCAGTCGGGGAAATTGTTGGTGCCGTAGACCCGGGCGAACAGCTGGTACAGGAAGGCGGCTTCGTTGCTGGCCCGCCCGGAGGTATAGAACGCGGCGTGGTTGGCGTCGGGCAAGGCGCGCAGGTGGGTGCCGATCAGCGCGAAGGCGTCCTGCCAGGCGATCGCCTTGTAGGTGTCGGTCATGGGATCGTAGACCACGGGGTCGGTCAGGCGGCCGTGCTGCTCCAGCTCGTAGTCGGTCTGCTTCATCAGCGCCTCGACCGTGTGGTGGGCCAGGAAGTCCGGCGTCACGCGCTTGGAGGTGGCCTCGGCGGCCACCGCCTTGACGCCGTTCTCGCAGAACTCGAAGGTCGAGGCATGCTCGCGGTCGGGCCAGGCGCAGCCCGGGCAGTCGAAGCCGTCCGGCTGGTTCTGGCGGAACAGCGTGCGGTAGTTGCCGCCGGCCACCCGTTCCTTGAGCAGGTTGATCGCCACGTACTTGAGCGCGCCCCAGCCCGCGGCGGGATGCGTGTAGGGTTCGATGCGTGCTTTCGACTTGCTGCCCATGGCGGTGCTCCGTGTTTCGGTATAGCGCGGTTGCGTCAGTTGCGGCAGGTTAGCCCGCGTGGCGCCGTGTGGCTTTCGCGGCAGCCCGCGGATGTCGGATTCGCACGGTACCGCGGCGCGCGCGCGCGCCGGCCGTGCGAATCCGACGAACGCGCCGGCGGCGCGAATACGGCCAGCGGGCGGGGACGCTACGCTGTGGCACATATCCCGTTCCCCCCACCCGAAGGCCGACCCCGTGATCGTCAGACCCCCGCAGAACTGGTTTCGCATGCTGTTCGCCTGGAAAGGCTCCGTGCTCCGGGACATCATTCCGCAGCTGGTCTTCATGGCGGTGGTGAGCGGGCTCGCGGTGCTGACCGACGGGCGCGTCCTCGGCGAGAAGATCCCGCTCAACGCCGTGCCGTTCACCTTGTGCGGGGTGGCGCTGACCATCTTCCTCGCCTTCCGCAACAACGCCAGCTACGACCGCTACTGGGAAGCCCGCAAGATGTGGGGCAACATGCTCATCGCCGCGCGCACGCTGGCGTCGCAGGCACTCTGCTATGCCGCGCCGATGGACGGCGCGTTCGACGGCGTGGCCTTCGCGCGCGGCATCGTCGCCCTCGCCTATACCCTGAAGCACCAGTTGCGCGGCACCTGCCCGGCCCCCGACCTGCGGCGCCTGCTGCCGATCCGCGCGGTGGTGGCGCTGGCCGACAAGCAGTACAAGCCGGTGGCGCAGCTCAACGCGCTGCGCGCGGCGCTGGCGGCGTCGCACCGGCGCATGGGCATCACCGGCACCCAGCTGTGGATGCTCGACGGCCAGCTCGACCGCCTGGGCGAAGTGGTGGGCGGCTGCGAGCGCATCGCTTCCACGCCGATTCCGTTCGCCTATGGCGTGCTGCTGCATCGCACGGTCTACGCCTACTGCATGCTGCTGCCGTTCGGGCTGGTCGATTCGATCGGCATGGCCACGCCGCTGATCTCCATCTTCGTGTCGTACACGCTGATCGCGCTCGAAGCGATCGCCAGCGACATCGCGGAGCCGTTCGGCCTGGCGCCGAACAATCTCGCGCTGGACGCCATGACGAACGGCATCGAGCGTTCGCTGCTGGAACTGTGCGAACTCGAGCTGCCGGCCGAGGCCACGCCCGTGCGCCCCTACCAGCTGACCTGAGGGACATGCCATGCCCGAGACGACAACCCTGTGCGGGCCGAGCGGCCCGAGCGACCGAAGCGACCGAAGCGACCGAAGCGATCAAAGGGACCTAAGCGTCCCCGGCGACCGCGGCGGCAGCATCGCCTGCGCGATGGTGCGCCACGGCCCCGGCTTCGCCCGCCCCGGCCGCGACCGCGTGGCCGAGGAATTCCCGGTGGCGCTGGTCTTCAACGGCGTCTCGCACGCGGTCATGATGACCACGCCGCGCGACCTCGAAGCATTCGCCGTGGGCTTTGCCCTGACCGAGGGCATCGTCGGGGCGGCCGCGGACATCTTCGACGTCGAGCTGGCCATGCACGAGAGCGGCGCCGAGGTGCAGCTGTCGATCGCGCAGGAGGCGTTCATGTCGCTCAAGCAGCGGCGCCGGACCCTGGCCGGGCGCACGGGCTGCGGCGTGTGCGGGCTGGAAAGCCTGGAACTGCTCGACCTGGTGCCGGCGCCGCTGGCGCCCGTGCCCGGCCGCGCCGTGATCCGCCCCGAGGCGGTATGGCGCGCCGCCCGCGACATGCCGGCGCGCCAGCCGCTGATGCGCGAAACGGGCGGCGTCCACGCCGCCGCCTGGTGCGCGCCCGACGGCGGCGTGCTGCACGTGATGGAAGACGTGGGCCGCCACAATGCGCTGGACAAGCTGATCGGCCATCTCGCCCTGCGGCGCGCCGACCTGCGCCACGGCTTTGTCTTCATGTCCAGCCGGGCGAGCTACGAGCTGGTGCGCAAGGCCGCCCGCATGCAGATTCCGGCACTGGCGACGATCTCGGCGCCGACCTCGCTGGCGATCGGCATCGCGCGGCAGGCCGGCATGCGGCTGTTCAGCTTCTGCCGCGACGAGAGCCTGTCCGAATTCGCCGGCGAGGCGCTCGCGCACGACTGCTGAGCGCCCGGGCACCCGGGCCGGGACGCTCGGCGCTCAGGCGCCGAACAGCTCCCGGCACAGCGCGGTGCCGCCCTCGGTCAGCCAGACCGTGCCGGTGGCGCCGTCCGGCTCCATCCGCACGGCGAGCAGTTCCCCTTCCTCGAGATCCACCAGCGTGCGCCGCAGCTCGCTCATCGGCAGGCCGGTGCGCTTGCGCAGGCGCGCCAGCGACATCGCGCGGCCGTCCGCGGCCTGGCTGCTTTCCCAGCACGCCGCGAGAATGTTCAGCAGCGCGGCGTGCGCCTGCGGATCCCAGTCCGGGTCCGGCATCGTCCGAGGGTCCTGGCTGGCCATCGCGGTTCTCCGTGGGTAAGCGTTCAGCGTTCAGCGGTTCAGAGATTCAGAGCGTCAGAGGTCGAGCGTGGCGGGCTTGGGCATGTCGCGGCTGCGCGCCAGCATGATGTCCGCTTCCCGGCTCAGCAAGGCATAGCTGAGGCGGCTTTCCCACGCCAGCGTCCCGGCGCCGGCAACCAGGCAGCAGACGCCGGCCAGCGTGGTCACCAGCAGCGAGATGGTGGCCACGCCGTCGCCGCCGGGCACCACGTGCTGCCCGAGGCCCACGCCGAGCAGGAAGGACAGCGTGCCGAGCCCGAAGCCGGCCACCGCGACATAGAGCAGCGCCATGCTGCGCAGGAGCAGCACCACGCGCTGCTCGGCCGTGGCCAGTTGCAGCGACGACGACGGGGCCAGCGGGCGGTGGAACTCGGTGGCGTCGCTGATCTCGGCGGCCAGCTTGCGGGCGCGGTCGAGCGCCAGCCCGTAGCGGTTGGTGGCGCCGAGCAGCAGCACGGTGGACGCGTTGGTCAGCAAGGCTGGCCCCGCGATGAAAGAGAGATCGGACAAGAGATTGCTGTCGAACATGGCAGTGTCGGGGGTGTCGGGGGCGCGGAGGCCGGATGGCGCAGGGGCGGGATGGCGCCGGGAGCAAGGCGCATGCCCACGAGCAGGAGCTTGCGCCACGCCCGCGCGCGGCGCTTTCCGGAACGAACGCGGCATTGCGGTTCCGCACGGTATTTCCCCCGGAATTCCCCTGCCAGGGGCCGGCGCAAGCGCGGCCCGCCCCCGCGCGCGGCCCGCCGCGTGCGAATCCGCAACCGGCCCCGTCCCGCAAAAGACGCTGCGCCGCCGCGTGCCCAGACTGCGTCCATCACGTATCTCGCGCCCCCTTATCTTTCCGGCAAAGGTGATTTCCATGTCCCTCCCAGACGTCCTCGACCTCTCGCGCCTGCAGTTCGCGTTTACCGCGATCTTCCATATCCTGTGGCCGATCCTGACCATCAGCCTGTCCGCCTACCTGCTGGTGGTGGAAATCCTGTGGGTGCGCACGGGCGACATCGCCTGGTACCGGCACGCCCGCTTCTGGGGCAAGCTGCTGCTGCTCAACTTCGCCGTGGGCGTGGTCAGCGGCATCCCGATGGAGTTCGAGTTCGGCACCAACTGGGCGCCGTTCTCGGAATTCAGCGGCCAGTTCTTCGGCAACATCCTCGGCTTCGAGGGCGCGATGGCGTTCATGCTGGAAGCGGGCTTCATCGGCATCATGATGTTCGGCTGGGAACGCGTGCCCAAGGGCGTGCACCTGTTCGCCACCGCCATGGTCGCGCTGGGCTCGTCGCTCTCCGCGTTCTGGATCATGGTAGCCAACTCGTGGATGCAGACGCCCGCGGGCGTGACCGTGGTGGACGGCAAGCTGGTCGTCACCGATTACCTGAAGGCGATCTTCAACCCCGACATGGTGTGGGGCGTGACGCATATGTGGTTCGCCGCGCTCGAGACCGGGCTGGTGGTGGTGGCCGGGATCTCGGCCTATTACCTGTTCCGGCGCCGCAACCCCGAGTTCTTCGTCCGCTCGTTCCGCCTCGCGCTGGTGATGCTGGCCTTCGTCGCGCCGGTGCAGATCTGGCTCGGCGACAGCAGCGGCGTCGACGTGTTCGCGACCCAGCCGGCCAAGGGCGCGGCCATCGAGGGGCACTGGCAGACCAACGCGCCCGGCACCGGCGCCTCGTGGTCGCTGCTGGCGTGGCCGAACCAGGCGCAGCAGCGCAACGACTGGTCGCTCGAGGTGCCCGGGCTGCTCAGCGTGCTCGGCACCCACAGCCTGCACGGCCGCGTGACCGGCCTGGCCGACATCCCGCGCGCCGACCAGCCGCCGATGCTGCCGCTGCTGTACTACGCCTTCCGCGTGATGGCCGGCATCGGCTTCCTGTTCATGGTGCTGGCGTTCTGGACCGCGTGGGTGATGCGCCGCGCGCGCGGCCGGCTCGATGCGCTGCTGGCGCGCCGCCGGCTGCTGCTGGCCTGGGTGCTCTCCATCCCGCTGCCTTACGCGGCGGTCGAGTGCGGCTGGATCGTGCGCGAGGTGGGCCGCCAGCCGTGGGTGGTGTACGGCCTGATGCGCACCAGCCAGGGCGTCTCCACCGCGGTGGCCGCGCCGGAGGTCGGCGCCAGCATCGCCATGTTCCTCTCGCTCTACCTGGTGCTGATCGCCACCTTCTTCTGGTTCGCGCGCAAATGGCTGCGCGCGGGGCCGGACCTGACGCTGCAGCCGCCGGGCACGGCCCGCCTGGCCACCGCCCCCGCGAGCGGCTATTGAGCCGCATCCAGAGACACCACCGACCCAGGGAATCATCATGGAAACCTCAGTCCACTCATTGCTCGCCGCGCTCTGGTTCTGCCTGCTCGGCCTGATGCTGGCGTTCTACGTCGTCACCGACGGCTTCGACCTCGGCATCGGCATCCTCAGCCTGTTCGCCCGGCGGCGCGAAGACCGCGATGCCATGGTCCAGTCGATCACCCACGTCTGGGATGCCAACGAGACCTGGCTGGTCGTGCTGGGCGGCGGCCTGTTCGGCGCTTTCCCGGCGGCCTACGCGCTGTTGCTGCAGAACCTGTACCTGCCCCTGATGGGACTGATCGCCAGCCTGATCCTGCGCGGCGCCGCCATCGAGTTCCGCCATGCCGCGCAAGGAAACAGCCACTTCTGGGATGCCGTGTTCGGCATCGGCAGCCTGCTGGCCGCGGCCTCGCAGGGGGTGGTGCTCGGCAAGCTCATCACCAGCCTGGAGCCGGGCGCGTGGAACGCGCTCTTCACCGCCATCGCCGCCTGCGGGGTGGTCGCGGGGTACGCCCTGCTGGGCGCCACCTATCTCATCAAGAAGACCGGCTGGCAGCTGGAGGCGCTGGCGCGCAGGTGGGCGCTGACCTGCCTGCCGGTCACGCTGCTGTGCGCGCTGGTGCTGTCCGCGGTGACGCTCAAGGTCAGCCTCGTCACCTCGCTGCGCTGGCAGCAGGCGGGCGTGCTGCCGGTGCTGGCGGCGCTGGCGCTGGTGGCCGCGGCGGCCTCGGCGTGCCTTGCCGCCACCACCTGGACCGGCGGCCACCGCGGCCCGTTCCGCGCCGCCGTGGTGCTGTTCCTGGTGTCGTTCGGCGGCCTCGCCATCAGCCTGTTCCCGTACCTCGTGCCGGGCAAGCTGTCGATCGTCGCCGCCGCGTCCGACAGCCAGACGCTGATCTTCATGCTGATCGGCATCGGCCTGCTGCTGCCGGTCATGGTGGGCTACAACCTCTACCAGTACCACGTGTTCCGCGGCAAGGTGAGCACCGCGCACTGAACGCGCCGCGCGGCGGGGCCGGGGCGGCCCCCGCCAACCCCGCCAACCCCGCCAACCCCCGCCAACCTATACGCAGGTATAGGCCGGCGAAACGAACGGGTGTATCCGCCGCACCCGATGGATGGCTGAAAGCCGCGCCGCCGCGGCCTAAGATCTCTACATGGCGACCAGACACGTAACGGACAGGACAGGATCCCGCCCAGCGTGCCCGGCGCGCAACGAAGTCTCCTCCCTTCGGCAGCCGCAGCCCTCCCCGGGCCGGCTGCCTTTTTCTTTGTCCGGACCTTCGCGCGCGGGCCGGCCCCTGCGCCGCGGACTAAACCAAGGTATGAGTCGCGCAAACCATCTGGCGCTGCCCGCAACCGTTTGTAGGGCTGGTGGCAGGCCATGCGCTGCTATACCTTGAATCCATCGCGGACCGACGTCCCGCCCCCTCTTCCAGAACCACGATCAAGGCCCATCATGTTCAATGCATCGCTCGCGTGCCACCCCGCCACGACAGACCTCATGCCGGTGCTGTCCCACAGCCCCATCGGCCAGGAAAGCGCCTGGCGCTCCCTCGTGCAAGGCGCCGGCACGTCGCACGGCGCGGTGCCGCTCTCGCGCTGGACGCGCCGCGCCGGCGCGCCGTGCGAAGTGGCCCATCCCGGCAACGATGCGCACCACTGCATCGCCATGAGCCTGAAGTCCACCTCGCTGACGTTCACGCATGGCAGCCGCGTGCTGGTGGAGGGGCGCGTCACCGCGGGCGCGGTGCAGGTCACCGCGCCGCGCGTGGCGGTGCGCGCCGCCTTCGACGCGCCCAGCGACGTGCTCCACCTGTATGCCTCGCAGGCCGTGCTGGCCGAGTGCTACGAAGACCTGTTCGGCCACGCCCACGCCGGCGACATCGTGCTGGGCGATCCGCGCCTGGTGCAGGACGCCGCGCTCGACCGCCTGGCCCAGGCGCTGGCGGTGGCGCAGACGCAGGACGGCGGCGCCGGCCGCATCTTCACCGACAGCGTCAGCATGGCCATCGTCTCGCGCCTGGTGGCGCGCCACTTCCAGCAGGCCGCGCCCAAGGGGCGCAACATGACCGCCCTGCCGGCCTGGCGCCTGCGCCGCGCCACCGACTATATCGACGCGCATCTGTCGGAGGCCATCGGCCTGGCCGACATCGCCGACAGCGCCGGCCTGACCCGCATGCACTTCGCAGCCCAGTTCCGCCTCGCCACCGGCCTGCGCCCGCACGAATACCTGCTGCGCCGGAGGATCGAGCGGGCCCAGGCGCTGCTAGGCGCCACCGGCCAGACCATGCTCGACGTCGCGCTGAGCTGCGGCTTCCGCTCGCAATCGCACTTCACCACGGTGTTCAAGCGCTTTGTCGGCGAGACCCCCTACAACTGGAAGATCAAGAGCGGCCTCGAGCGCAAGGCTGCGTGACCTGCCGGCGCCGCCGCCCGGCGGCGCGTGCCAGCCCGTCCCGAACCCGGAGGTGTGGAAATGCCAGCCGACAGCAACGTCATCGACCGCAACGTGACCGACCGCGGCATCGCCGCCCAGGGCGGCGCCGATCCGTGGCAGCAGACCCTCGGGCTGCTGGCGGCGCGGCCGGCCAGCCGCGCGCTGCCCTGCGCGCCCGCGGTGCCGCGCGCCGCGCGCGGCTACTACGGCGCGCTGATCAGCGTGATCGACCGGCCCGGCCCGGGCACCGCCACGCTCGCCTGGCGCGACGCCACCCACTGCCGCTACGGCGACCAGGAATGGTGCGCGGGCACCGCGCGCGCGGCCGGGGTCTGCGCCATGAGCGGACAGGCCATCGCCGCGGGCGACGCCATCTACAAACCGCGCGCGTGCCGCCCCCGCCCGCGCAATGCCGATGCCATGATCCTGGCAACCGTGCTCGATGCCGCCGCCGACTGAAGGCCGCGGCATGGCCCGCGCCGCCGCGCTGCTGCGCTGGCCGCTCGCGCTGCTGGCCACGGGCGTGGCCGGCGGCCTGGTCGGGCTCGGCGTGGCCACGCTGCTCCACCTGATACAGCACCTGGCCTACGGCTACGGCGCGCTGGCCTCCGAGAGCTTCCTGGAAGGCGTGACGCAGTCGTCCGCGCTGCGCCGCGTGGCCGCGCTGTGCGCCTGCGGCGTCGTCGCCGGCGCGGGCTGGTGGGCCGTGTACCGCTGGTGCCAGCCGTTGCGCAGCATCGCGCGCGCGGTGCAGGTGGAGGCCTGGATGCCGCCCTTGGCCACCACCTGCCACGCGCTGCTGCAGGTGGTCACGGTGGCGCTGGGCTCGCCGCTCGGGCGCGAGGTGGCGCCGCGCGAACTGGCCGCCATGCTGGCCGGCGTGCTGGCGCGGCGCCTCGGCCTGCCCGCCGCGGACGCGCGCATCCTGGTGGCGTGCGGCGCCGGCGCCGGCCTGGCCGCGGTGTACAACGTGCCGCTGGCCGGCGCCGTGTTCGTGCTGGAAGCCCTGCTCGCCACGGCGGGCTGGCGCGCGCTGCTGGCCGCGCTGTCCACCTCGTGCATTGCCGCGCTGGTGGCGCGCGCGGGGCTGGGCAACCACCCGCAATACCTGGTGCCGCACTATCCGGTGACGCCCGCGCTGCTGGCGTGGGCCGCGCTTGCGGGGCCGCTGCTCGGCGCGCTGGGAACGGTCTTCACGCGCTGGACCTCGGCGGCGCGCAAGCATGCCGCCACCGGCTACTGGCTGCCGCTGCTGTGCGTGCTCAACTTCGCCGTCATCGGGCTGGTCGCCACGCACGTGCCGGCGCTGCTGGGCAACGGCAAGGGTCCGGCGCTGGTGGGCTTCGACGGCGCCTTCGGCGTGCAGGCCGCGCTCTGGCTGCTCGGACTGCGCGCGCTGTTCACCCTGACGAGCCTGCGCGCGGGCGCCCAGGGCGGCCTGCTGACGCCCGCGCTGGCCATCGGCGCGCTGCTCGCCAGCGTGCTGGGAGAAGCCTGGTCCCTGGCCTGGCCCGGCACGGCGCCCGGCGCCTTCGCGCTGGTCGGCGCCGCGGCGTTCCTCGGCTCGACGATGCGCGCGCCGCTCACCGCGGCGGTGCTGATCGTCGAGTTCACGCGGCCCGACGGCGCCTTCCTGCTGCCGGTGGCGCTGGGCGTGTGCGGCGCGTGGCTCGGCGCCGCGTGCGTGCGGCGCGTGCAGGCGGCCAGGGCCTAGTCCCCGCCGCCGGTCTCCCTCCTTCCCGTTCCTCTTTCTCTCTCTCCTTCACGCGCCGCCACGCACCGCGGTCCGCGGTGCCCGCGCGCGGCAAGAACGCCGCCGGATAAACCAAAGGATAGGGTCCCGCTACCAATGCGCTAGCGCGGCACACCGTGTGTACGAAGGCGCCGGCGCGGCCCGGCTTCTATGCTTTTCAACAAGGAGCCGGCATCGCCGTTCCTCCGCGAAAAGCCCGCTCAGGGCCGGCACTCTCGCCAACGAAACGCACCGACAGACTGGAGAAACATCATGACCACCCGCACCCAACGCCTGCTCGCCGCCGTCCTGCTTGCCACCAGCGCGCTCGGCGCCACGCTTGCCCATGCCGCCGACCCGCGCACCGGTCCGGAGGCCGGCGACCGCTACGGCCACAACTTCAACATCGACAAGCCGCGCGACGTCTATACCGACGGCGCGCACGGCGGCACGCGCGGCCACAAGTACGACACCTTCACCCAGGGCCTGCGCGTGGAACAGCAACCGCATCCGTTCGGCGGCCTGCTGCTGACCGGCCGCGACGAGACCGGCGTGTCGGCGTCGCCCGCCGACGAGCAGAACTCGCACGCCTGAACGCCGCGCCGCGGCGGCATGGGCGGCGCCGCCCGCCCAGCCCCGACTGCACGGCTGCGCCACGCACCACCCGCGCCACCCGCGCCGCTTCGCCGACGCACCATCGCCACCGCGACACGAGGTCCGAGATGAAACGCAATGCCCTGACTCTCGCTGCCCGCCCGGGCACCAACGAACTGCGCCGCCAGGCATGGCTTGCCGCGGGCTGGCTGGGCATGTGCGCCGCCAGCTGCGCGATGGTGGCAGCCGTGGCCATGTGGGCCCCGCTGTAGTCTCTCGCGCCGGCGGCCCGCGCATCGCGCGGCCGCCCTCCGCCCCGCCAGGAGCCCCGTCATGAGCCCAGCCACTCCCGCACCGGTCCGTGCGCCCTGGCACGACGGCCCGCTGGTCCCCCTCGCGCCCGGCAGCGAGCCGCCCCTGGCGGCGCACCTGATCATCGCGCGCAGCGGCTACTGGCATCACGGCATCTATGTGGGACACGGCAAGGTCGTGCACTACGCGGGCCTGGTCGGCGCATGGCGCTCCGGTCCCGTGGAAGAAATCCCGCTGGCCCGCTTCGCCGCGGGACAGGCGCTGTGGATGCATGCCAACTGCAACTGCTGCTTCGACGCGCCGGAAACGATACGGCGCGCGCGCTCGCGGCTCGGCGAATGCCGCTACAAGCTGCTGACCAACAATTGCGAGCACTTCTGCAACTGGTGCCTGACCGGGACCAGCTACAGCGCGCAGGTGCGGTGCTGCCTGCGCGATCCGCTCGCCGCGCTGCGCGCGGCCTTCGGCCTGCTGCTCACGATCGGCGGCATGCATCGGTTCGCCGGGGACGGGGCCTGAGCATCCGTTCCGACACGGCGCTTGGCTAGCGAGGCGTCCCGCGGCGCGACGGGAGGCCGGCATCGGGATCGCCGGCGTCTGCTGCCTTCTGCCCTGCGTTCCGGGCTCCGAGGCCGGGCTCCGAGGCCGAAATCCACCGCAAGGCCAGCGACGCATTCAACGCCGAGGGCCGCTCCAGAAACAACGACAAAGGCTTTCGCTCGGAGAGAGCGAAAGCCTTTGTCGTTGAAATGGCGGCCGGTCGTGGCGCACGAGCGCAGGAATCGAAATCGCCCGGCTCATCCGCATCGGTACCACCGGTGCATCAGCCGCCGGCAAGCCACGATCTCCCTCAAGGCCGTTCTGCTGCCGCGCGCGAAACGCGCGCGCAAAGCACCGCAGCCCGCCCCGGCGGCTCCGGAACGGGCTGCTGCTGCGGCGGCGGCGTGCATTTACGCGCCATAGTAGAAGGGGCTGCGCGGCTGGTCGATGCGCGGAACCATCTTCATCGAAGCCTGCAACTGCGTGCCGCCGGTCGCCTGCGCGGCGGTCGGCATGGCCGTGGCCGTGCCGGCGTTGTCGTTGCGGGCCAGCTGTTCCTGCGCGGCGACCTTGGCTTCGGCGGCCTGGATGTCCGCCGGATAGGTTGCGTTGTCGCCGCGGGGATCGTATCCGGCCTTCTCCAGGCGGATCAGGTCGGCGCGCACTTCGGCGCGGGTCACGGGGCCTTGCACGCTCTGGGCGAACGACAGCACGGGGGCGGCCATGGCACAGGCAAGGAGGGTGGCTTGGATCAGGGTTTTCATGATGGATATCTCTTTGTTCGGTTAGGCGGCCCGCCGTAGCGGCCCCTTGGCTCTTGCGCCGCGATGCGGGCAAGCTGCAATCATTGTTGGCCGGGCGTGGTGACCCGTGGCTGACCATTCGGTGACAAGGTTGTCACCCGGGCGGTGGATGCGCCGCGCCATGCGCGGCAGCGGGCCCCGTCAGCGAGGGAGCGGGCTGCCGCACGCGTGGACGGCATTCAGGCGCCGGCGTAGAACGGGCTGCGCGGCAGGTCGATGCGCGGCACCATCGACATCGAGGCTTGCAGGTGCGTGCCGGCCGATTGCGTGGAGGTCTGCATGGCTACCGGCGTGCCGGCCGTGCCGTTGCTGGCCATCTGGTCCTGCGCGGCGATCTTGGCTTCGGCGGCCTGGATGTCCGCCGGATAGGCGCCGTCCTGGCCACGGGGATGGTAGCCCGCATTTTCCACGCGGACCAGGTCGGCGCGCACTTCGGCGCGGGTCAGCGGACCTTGCACGCTCTGGGCGAACGACACCACGGGGGCAGCCATGACGCAGGCGACGAGTACGGTTTGGATCAGGGATTTCATGATGATTACCTCTTTCGGTTGGGTGGCCCGCCGGAGTGCGGTGCCTTGGTTCTTGCGTCGGGATGTGAGCAAGTTGTGATCATTGTTGGTCGGGCACGGTGACCCGCGGCTGACCATCTGATTACAAGGTTGTCACCTTCGCGGCCTGCCCGTCTTCGCCGCCGCCTGCCTCCGCGCTAACCACCTTTCTATCCTCTTTTTGTCCCCTGCCTGCCCCTGCATGCCCCCGCCCTGCAAGATGACGGCCCGGTAATGCTTCGGTCAGCGCCGGGTAAATCCGCCCCGCCACACTATCCACAAGACTCAAGCGCCGCGCGCCGGCCGGACCGGCCCCGCGGCGCCCCGCCCACCTCCCCCTGGAAGCCACCATGTGGATCGTCAGACTCGCCTTGCGGCGGCCCTACACCTTCATCGTCCTGGCGCTGCTGCTGTTCGTGCTCGGCCCGCTGGCGATCGAGCGCACGCCCACCGACATCTTTCCCGATATCGATATCCCGGTGGTCAGCATCGTGTGGTCGTACAACGGCTTTTCGGCCGAGGACATGGCCAACCGCATCACTTCCAGCTACGAGCGCGCGCTGACCGGCGACGTGGACGATATCGAGCACATCGAATCGCAGTCGCTCAACGGCGTCTCGGTGGTCAAGGTGTTCTTCCACCCCGGCGCCGACATCAACCGCGCCATCGCCGAGGCGGCGGCCAATTCCGCGTCGATCCTGCGCATCCTGCCGCCCGGCACGCTGCCGCCGAACATCATCACCTACAACGCGTCCACCGTGCCGGTGCTCCAGCTCGGGCTGTCGAGCAACACGCTGCCCGAGCAGACGCTCTACGACCTCGGCAACAGCTTCATCCGCACCCAGCTCGCCACCGTGCAGGGCGCGGCCGTGCCGCTGCCGTTCGGCGGCAAGGTGCGCCAGATCATGATCGACCTCGACCCGGCCGCGCTGCAGGCCAAGGGGCTGGCGCCCGCCGACGTGGTCAACGCCGTCAACGCGCAGAACCTGACGCTGCCCGGCGGCACCGCCAAGATCGGCGAGCGCGAGTACGACGTGCGCATGAACGGCAGCACCGCCACGGTGGCGGCGCTCAACGACCTGCCGGTCAGGAACGTGAACGGCACCGTGGTCTACGTGCGCGACGTGGCGCACGTGCGCGACGGCTACGCGCCGCAGACCAACATGGTGCGCAGCGACGGCAAGCGCGCCGCGCTGCTGCAGGTGGAAAAAACCGGCGGCGCCTCCACGCTGGACATCATCGCCCGCGTCAAGTCGATGCTGCCGCAGATCCGGGCCGGCCTGCCGGCCGCGCTGCATATCGACACGCTCTCCGACCAGTCGGTGTTCGTCACCGCGGCGGTCTCCGGCGTGGTGCGCGAGGCGCTGATCGCGGCCGCCCTGACCGCCGCCATGATCCTGCTGTTCCTGGGCAGCTGGCGCGCCACGCTGATCATCGCGGTATCGATCCCGCTGGCGGTGCTGACCTCGCTGATCGCGCTGTCCGCGCTCGGCCAGACCATCAACATCATGACGCTGGGCGGACTGGCGCTGGCGGTGGGCATCCTGGTGGACGACGCCACCGTGGCCATCGAGAACATCACCCACCACCTGGAAAACGGCGCGCCGCTGTACGACGCCATCCTCGACGGCTCGGGCGAGATCGCGGTGCCGACCTTCGTCTCCACGCTGTCGATCTGCATCGTGTTCGTGCCGATGTTCCTGCTGTCCGGCGTGGCGCGCTACCTGTTCGTGCCGCTGGCCGAGGCGGTGGTGTTCGCCATGTGCGCCTCGTATTTCTTCTCGCGCACGCTGGTGCCGACGCTGGCGATGTACCTGATGCGCGCGCCGGCGGCCGCCGGCGCGCAGCCGCGCGGGCGCTTCGCCGCGCTGGCGCGCTTCCAGCGCGGCTTCGAGCGGCGCTTCGAAGCGCTGCGCGGCCGCTATCGCAACGCGCTGGCGGCGGCGATGGCGCGCCGCCGCCGCTTCCTGGCGCTGTTCCTGCTGTTCTGCGTGGCCTCGCTGGCGCTGGTGCCGTTCCTCGGGCGCGACTTCTTCCCGTCGGTGGACGCCGGCGAGATCCGCATGCACCTGCGCGCGCCCACCGGCACGCGCATCGAGCACACCGCGGCGCTGACCGACGAGGTGGAAAGCCGCATCAGGCAGGTGATCCCCGACAGCGAGCGCGCCGGCATCCTCGACAACATCGGCGTGCCGGTCAGCGGCATCAACCTGACCTACGACACCTCCAGCCCGATCGGCCCCGAGGATGCCGACGTGATGATCAGCCTCAAGCCCGGCCACCGTCCCACCGCGGACTATGTGGCCAGGCTGCGCAGCGTGCTGCCGGCGGCCTTTCCCGGCGTGAGCTTCGCCTTCCTGCCGGCCGACATCGTCAGCCAGATCCTCAACTTCGGGCTGCCGGCGCCGATCGACATCCAGATCGTCGGCAACCGCCTGGACGCCAACCGCGCCGTGGCGGTGCGCCTGCTGGCGCGGCTGCGCGGCGTGCGCGGGCTGGTCGACGCGCGCATCCAGCAGCCCGCCGACGCGCCCACGGTGGACATCGACGTGGACCGCACCAAGGCGCTGCAGGCCGGCCTGACGCAGCACGACGTGGCGCAGAACCTGCTGATCTCGCTGTCGGGCAGCGCGCAGACCACGCCCAATTTCTGGCTCGACCCAAAAAACGGCGTGAGCTATCCGCTGCTGGCGCAGGTGCCGCAGTACGACATCCATTCGCTGCAGACGCTGGCCAATCTGCCGCTGGGCGACAGCGCGGCCGCCACCGGCGCACAGAGCCAGCTCGGCACGCTCGGCACGGTGTCGCGCACCACGCAGCAGGCGGTGGTGTCGCACTACAACGTGCAGCCGGTGCTGGACATCTTCGCCTCGGTGCAGGGACGCGACCTGGGCGGCGTCGCCGCCGACGTCGACCGCCTGGTGGCGGCCGCGCGCGCGCAGCTGCCGCCCGGCGCGTCCATCGTGGTGCGCGGCCAGGTGCAGTCGATGCGCGAGTCCTACGGCGGCCTGGGCACCGGCCTGGCGTTCGCCATCGTGCTGGTCTACCTGCTGATGGTGGTCAATTTCCAGTCGTGGATCGACCCGCTCATCATCGTCGGCGGGCTACCCGCCTCGCTGGCCGGCATCGCCTGGATGCTGTTCTCCACCGGCACCACGCTGAGCGTGCCCGCGCTGACCGGCACCATCCTGTGCATCGGCATCGCCACCGCCAACAGCATCCTGGTGGTCAACGCCGCGCGCGATGCGCTGCGCGGCGGCGCGGCCCCGCCCGAGGCCGCGCTGCAGGCCGGCTTCACGCGCTTCCGTCCGGTGCTGATGACCGCGCTGGCGATGCTGATCGGCATGCTGCCGATGGCGCTGGGCCTGGGCGACGGCGGCGAGCAGAACGCGCCGCTGGGCCGCGCGGTGATCGGCGGGCTGGCCTTCGGCACCGTCTCCACGCTGATGTTCGTGCCGGTGGTGTTCGGCACCGTGCACGCGTGGCTGGCCCGGCGCGGCGGCAAGGCCGCACCGGCCGCACCGGCCGCACCCATCGCACCCATCGCGCCTGCGGCACCGGCACTACCCGCTCCGGCCCTCGCCGGCCTTCCCCAACGACAAGCCAGGGAGTCTTCATGAACACCCCGGACGAGCGCATTGCGCCCCAGCCCGCGCCCCAGCCCGCGCCGGGCGCCGCGCCCGCTGCCGCGGCGCCGCCCGCCGCGCCCCGCCGCCGCTGGCTCGCGCCCGCGGTGCTGGCCGGCGCCCTGGCCATGCTGCTGGCCGCCGGCATCGTGCCGCGGCTGCGCGCCGGCCCCGTGCTGGCGCGCCAGACCGCCGCGCAGGAGGCGCTCGACGTGTCGGTGGTCAGCCCGGTGCCGGCGCCGGCGCGGCAGGCGCTGCTGCTGCCCGGCTCGGCGATGCCGTTCGCCGATGCCGCCATCTATGCGCGCACCAGCGGCTATATCGACCGCTGGTACGCGGATATCGGCGCGCACGTCAAGGCGGGGCAGCTGCTGGCCACCATCCGCACGCCGGAGCTGGACGCGCAGTTGCGCCAGGCCACGGCCGACCTGGCCTCGGCGCAGGCCGCCTGCGACCTGGCGCGGATCACCGCGCAGCGCTGGCGCGAAATGGCGCAGGCGCACTCGGTCTCGCAGCAGGATGCCGACGACAAGCAGGCCGGCTTCGCCACCCGCACCGCGCTGGTGGCCGCCGCGCGCGCCAACGTGGCGCGCCTGCAGGAGCTGGTGTCCTACGAGCGGGTGCTGGCGCCGTTCGACGGCATGGTCACCGCGCGCCGCGTGGACGTGGGCGCGCTGGTCACCGCCAGCGGCACGCCCGGCGTGGCGGGCGCGCAGGGCGAGCTGTTCCATCTCCAGCAGACCCGGACCTTGCGCGTGTTCGTCGACGTGCCGCAGGATGCGGCCGCCGGCATCACGCCGCAGACCCTGGCCTACCTGAGCACCCAGCAGTATCCGGGGCGGCGTTTCGCCGCGCGCGTGGCGCGCTCCGCCGGCTCGCTCGATCCGGTCACGCGCACGCTGCGCACCGAGGTCGACGTCGACAACGCCGACGGCGCCCTGCTGCCCGGCGCGTTCGCGCAGGTGCACCTGATGGTGCGCACGGCCACGCCGGCGCTGCAACTGCCGGTGAGCGCGCTGCTGTTCCGGCCCGCCGGCGTGACCGTGGCGCTGGCCGGCAGCGACGACAAGGTGGCGCTGCGCACCGTCACGCTGGGCCGCGACTTCGGCACCGAAGTCGAGGTCACGTCAGGGCTGTCCGCCACGGACCGCGTCATCGACAATCCGGGCGACGCGATCGGCGCCGGCGAGACCGTCCGCGTAGCGGCAGCCGCGCCGGCCGCGCCCCGGCGAGACAAGTGAAACAGGTGAATCAGGTGAACCAGGTGAAACAAGCCGGAGCCAGGCAGGCCGCCGTGCCGCAACCATCGAACAGCCAGCGTCTCGCCGGGCTGGCACGCAAGGCCATCGCGGCCTGCGTGGCATGCGCCGTGGCAGGCTGCGCCACGGCGCCGGCCTACCAGGTGCCGGCGGTGGACGTCCCCGCGCACTACTCGCGCGATCCGCACGACCCGCATGGTCCGGACGACCCGCGTTCCTCGCCGGCGGCGTCCGCCGGCTGGACCGTGGCCGCGCCGGCCGACACCGTGGCGCGCGGCGCCTGGTGGAGCGTGTTCCGCGACCCCGCGCTGGACGCGCTCGAGCGGCAGGTGGAGATCTCCAACCAGAACCTGAAGAAAGCCGCGGCCCGGCTGCGGCAGGCGCGCGCGCTGGTGAACGTGCAGCGCGCCGGTTTCTATCCCACGGTGGACGCCGGCGTGGCGGCGGCGCGCGCGCGCACCTCGCAGAACATGACCGGGCGGGCGCTGGCGGGCAAGACCGTCGACGATTACAGCACCGGACTGGTGGCCAGCTGGGAGCCGGACCTGTTCGGCCGCGTGGCCAACGCCACCGATGCCGCGCGCGCCGACGCGCAGGCCAGCCAGGCCGACCTCGAAGCGGTGCGGCTGGCCGTCGGCGGCGAACTGGCGTTCGACTATTTCGGCCTGCGCGCGCTCGATGCGCAGAAGCAACTGCTGGACGCCTCGCTGCGGGCCTATGCCGACGCGCTGGCCCTGGTGCAGTCGCAGGAGCGCATCGGCGGCGCCGACGACGCGGCCGTGGCGCAGGCGCAGGCGCAGCTCGAAAGCACGCGCAGCCAGGCCGAGGATCTCGACATCCGGCGCCAGCAACTGGCGCACGCCATCGCCACGCTGACCGGCCAGCCTGCCCCGGGCTTCTCGCTGGCGCCGCAGGCTGGCCCGGCCGCGGTGCCGGACATCCCCGTGGGGCTGCCCTCGCAGCTGCTGCAGCGGCGGCCCGACATCGCCGCCGCCGAGCGCCACGTGGCGGCCGCCAACGCGCGCATCGGCGAGGCCCGCTCCGCCTTCTTCCCCTCGCTGGTGCTGTCCGCCGGCGCGGGGCTGGAAAGCTCCTTCTTCTCGCCGTGGCTGGGCGCGCCGAGCCTGTTCTGGGCCATCGGCCCGCAACTGGCCACCACGCTGTTCGACGGCGGGCGGCGCAAGGCCGCGCTGGCCGGCGCCACCGCCGCCTACGATGCCGACGTGGCCGGCTACCGCCAGACCGTGCTGGGCGCGTTCCAGGACGTGGAGGACCATCTTTCGGCGCTGCGCGGCCTGGCGCGCGAGGCGCAAAGCGAGCAGCGCGCCAGCGACGCGGCGGCGCGCTCGCTGGCGCTGACCGGCGAGCGCTACCGCGTGGGCGCGGCCAGCTACCTGGACGTGGTCGTCACGCAGACCCAGGCGCTCGACCACCAGCGCGCGCTGGCGCAGGTGCAGGGGCGGCGCATGCAGGCCTGCGTGCTGCTGCTCAAGGCGCTCGGCGGCGGCTGGCAGCAGCAGCAACAGCAGCAACAGCAGCAGCAGCAGCAGCAGCAGCAGGAAAGCCGGGCGGCTACGCCGCCGGGAAGGTCAGGATGAAGCGCGTGCCGGTGGCGTCGCTCTCGGCGCGCGCGCTGCCCCGGTGCAGGCGCATGATGTTGCGCACGATGGCCAGGCCCAGCCCGGCCGAGCCGGTGGCGCGCTGGTCCGAGGCGCGCGCCGGGTCGGCGCGGTAGAAGCGGTCGAAGATGCGTTCGAGCAGCACGCTGTCGATGGGGCGGCCGGCATTGGCCACGGTGACGGTCACGTTGCCGCCGCCGGCCGCGGCCGACAGCGTGATGGCGCAGCCGCGCGGCGTGTAGCGCACGGCATTGGCCAGCAGGTTGCCGACCGCGCGCCGGAACAGTTCCACGTCGGCGCGCAGGCGGCCCTGGCCGCGCACCTGCACGGACACGCCGGCTTCCCCGGCCACGCCCTCGAAGTAGTCGGCGATGCGGGCCAGTTCCGCGCCGGCATCGAAGTCCTGGCGCTGCACGATGAACTCGGGGTGCTCGGTGCGCGCGAGGAACAGCACGTTGCCGATCATGCGCTCGAGCCGGTTGCACTCTTCCAGGTTGGACACCAGCGCGGCCTGGTATTCCTCCGTGCCGCGCGGGCGCGCCAGCGCCACCTCGGTGGTGCCGCGCAGGTTGTTGAGCGGCGTGCGCAGGTCGTGGGCGAGGTCGGCGGTGTATTGCGACAACTGCGCGAAGCCGTTGTCGAGCCGGCCCAGCATGGCATTCAGCGCGGCCTGCAGCGCGTGCAGCTCGCACGGCGCATTGGGCACGTCGATGCGGGTATGCAGCCGCGCCACGGTGACCGCCAGCGCGCTGCGCGCCATCTCGCCGAGCGGCTTGAGGGACTCGCGGATCAGCAGGAAGCCCATCAGGAAGGCCAGCGCCGCGCCGGCGGCGCCGGCCAGGTAGAGGCGGTCGCGATAGTGGTCCAGCAGCGCCCAGCGGTCGCGCATGTCGCGCGCCACCAGCACGGTGATGACGGAGCCGTCGCCGAGCATCGCGTCGGCCATGAGGCCGCGCATGGGGTCGCCCTGCGCGGAGCGCCATTCTTCGATGGCCGACGCGGTGATGCGCCCGGCCGCCGGCACGCGCGCCGCGAACGAGGGCGGGCGCGCGTCGGCGCCCGGCGCCATCGCCGCGTTGTGCGCGAACAGGCGCTCCTGCCGGTCGCTCCAGGCCTGCATCGACAGCGCGCGGTTGCCCAGCGCTTCCACCACCAGGCGGTCGGCGTGCGCGCGCGCGTCCGGCAGGTCCTGCAGCTCCTGCGCCAGGCGCCGCGTGTGGCGCGCGATCAGCACCATGTCGAGATCGTCCTGCGCCTTGATCTGGCGGTCGAGGGCGAAGTACAGCAGGCTGCCGACCAGCGCGAACACGGCCAGGGTGGTGCCGGCGAAGGCCAGCGCCAGCGTGGCGGCCAGCGAGCGGCCGCGCATCATGCCGCCTCGCGGGCTTCCATCACGTAGCCGACGCCGCGCACGGTCTGGATCAGCTTGACCGGGTATTCGTCGTCGATCTTGGCGCGCAGCCGGCGGATGGCCACGTCGACCACGTTGGAGTCGCCGTCGAAGTTCATGTCCCACACGTAGGAGGCGATCTGCGTGCGCGACAGCACCTCGCCCTGGCGGCGCGCCAGCAGCTGCACCAGCGCGAACTCGCGCGTGGTCAGGTCGATGCGGTCGCCGCCGCGGCGCACGCGCCGCCGCACGATGTCGACCTCGAGGTCGCCGGCCACGATCAGCTCGGCCTCGCGCACGGGCGAGCGCCGCGCCAGCGTGCGCACGCGCGCGAGCAGCTCGACGAAGGCGAACGGCTTGGTCAGGTAGTCGTCGGCGCCGAGCTCCAGGCCGCGCACGCGGTCGGCCACGTCGTCGCGCGCGCTGAGGAACATCACCGGCGTGGTGCGGCTGGCGCGCAGCGCCTTGAGCACCGCCCAGCCGTCCATGGCCGGCAGCATCACGTCCAGCACGATCACGTCGTAGGGGAATTCCTGCGCCAGGAACAGGCCGTCGGAGCCGTCGGTCGCCACATCCACCTGGCAGCCGGACTCTTCCATGCCCTTCTTGAGATAGGCGCCGGTCTTGGGCTCGTCCTCGATCACCAGTACCCGCATGTGCATCTCCTTCGCGCGACGTTGCCGGCGGCCGGAGCGGCCGCCGCTTGAGCTTGAAGTTAACGCAGGCAAGGCGGCGCCGATAGCCCTACGATCGGTTGCGGGGCGCGCCCATCGGTGTGCACCGCTCATACGAAGGTATGGGGAGGGGGCGGCGAATGGGCGATGAACGGGCAGTGAAGGGCGGCGAAGAAAGGCGAAGAGAGCCGCAAGCGGCGGACGCCGCGCCCGGGCCGCTCAGGAAAGCGCGCCGGAAGTCATGCCGAGCGCCTCGGCCTTGAGCACGAAGTCCGCCAGCGAGCGCGACGCCATCTTCTTCATGGCCTGGCCGCGGTGGATCTTCACGGTGATCTCGCTCAGGCCCATCTCGCCGGCGATCTGCTTGTTCATCAGGCCGCGCACCACCAGCGCCATCACTTCGCGCTCGCGCGGCGTGAGCGTCTCGTAGCGCGCGCGCAGGTCGGCGCTGGACTGGTCCGCGGCGCGGCGCGCCTCGTCGCGCTCCAGGGCGCTGGTGACCGCGTCGAGCATGTCCTGGTCGCGGAACGGCTTGGCGAGGAAGTCGGTGGCGCCGGCCTTCATCGCCTTGACCGACATGGCGATGTCGCCATGCGCGGTCATGAACACGATGGGGATCGGGATGCGCCCGGCGGTGATCTGTTCCTGCACCGCCAGGCCGCTCTGGCCCTTGAGGCGCACGTCCAGGATCAGGCAACTGGGCGCGTCGCTCAGGTCATGGGCCAGAAACTCCTGCGCGGAGGCGAACGCTTCGACGCGCAGCCCCACCGAACGCAGCAGCATGCTGACGGCGATGCGCATCGACTCGTCGTCATCGACCACGTAGACGATTCCCGTACCCCCGCTCGCGCCGGGCTCATTGCTCATGGCTGGCTCCCTTCGTTATCGCCTTCGGCCTTGCCGGCCCCTCCCCGGCTTCTCTTGCTTCTCCTGCTGCCCCGGCGTCCCGGGCGCTCTCGCTCTCGCTCTCCCGCTCGTGCAGCGGCAGCAGCACCAGCAGCAAGGCGCCCCCTTCCGGCGGCGACTCGGCCCAGATCCGCCCTCCATGCGCTTCGATGATGGAGCGGCAGATCGACAATCCCATCCCCATGCCGTCGGCCTTGGTGGTGAAGAAGGCGTTGAACAGCCTGCCGGCGTCCTCCGCGGCGATGCCCTTGCCGGAATCGCGCACCTGGACCTGCACGTGCCGCTCGTCGGCGGCCAGGGTGCTGACCCACAGGCGGCGCCGGCCGGTCACGCCGTCCATTGCCTGCACCGCGTTCATCAGCAGGTTGATCAGCACCTGCTGCAGCTGGGTGCGGTCGCCGTGGATCAGCGCGGCCGGCTCGCCGAGCCGCAGCTCGGCCTCCACGTGATGGTCCTGCAACTCGCGCCGCACCAGCTCCACCGATTCGTCGACCAGTGCGTTGAGGTCGATTTCCGCGTAGCTGGGATCGCGCTTCTGCGCCATCGAGCGGATCTGGCGGATGATCTCGCTGCTGCGCTTGGCGTCGCGGATCATCTGGCCGATCGACTGCGTGGCCTCGCCGACCTCGGGCTGCGGCCGGTTCAGCCAGCGCAGCGCGGAATCCCCGCAGGTGACGATGGCGGCGATCGGCTGCGTGACCTCGTGCGCGATCGACGCCGCCAGCTCGCCCAGCGTGGTGACCCGCATCACGTGGGCCAGCTCGGACAGGGTGCGCTGCAGCGCCTGCTGCGTCAGCGTGGCGTCGGTGATGTCCATGAGCGCGCCCACGTACTCGAAGCGGCCGTCCGCCGCCAGGGTCCGCCGCGCCACCAGGTGCACGTGCTTGATGGTGCCGTCGGGCATCAGCAGGCGGTGCGCCACGTCGACCAGCGGCGCGCCGGTGCGCACCTGCTCGCGGGCCGCCGCCACCAGCGCCATGTCTTCCGGATGGGTGCGCTCGCTCACGCGCTCCCCGCTTGGCCGCACTTCCTTGCCGTAGCCCAGGATGCGGTAGGCCTCGTCCGACCAGGTCATCTCGCCCTCGGGCAGCTTCATGGCGATGCTGCCGGTCTTGCTCAGTTGCTGGGCCTCGGCCAGGAAGGCCTCGCTCTGCGCCAGCGCGGCTTCGGCGCGCTGGCGCTCGGTGATGTCGTTGTTGGTGGCGAGAATGGCCACCGGCTTGCCGGCGCGGTCGCGCCACAAGGCCCAGCGGCTGGAGATGATCACCTGGGTGCCGTCGCGGCGCACGCGCTCCAGTTCGCCGTCCCAGCGCCCGGTGCGCAGCAGTTCGGCGTGGATCTCCTCCGGCGGGATGGGAAAGCGCGTCTGCGTCAGGCTGTGCATGGGCTGGCCGATGGCCTGCGCGGCGGTCCAGCCGTACACCTCCTCGGCGCCGTGGTTCCAGAAGGTGATGATGTCGTCGAGGTCGTAGACGACGATGGCGTCGTGCGTCATGTCGAGCATCTGCACCTGCTCGCGCAGGCGGGCGTTGCTGGCCAGGTTGCGCACCGCCAGCACCGAGGTGATGCCGATCGCCAGCAGGCTGAACACGCAGCGCGCCACCTGCCCGCCGGTCGGGACGCCCTGTGACAGCGCGAAGCCGAGCACGGTGAGCGCGGCGCAGCCCACCGCCACGGCCAGCGTGGCCCGGCGCGAGCCGGTCAGCGCGACCAGCAGCACCACCACCACGTAGAGGACCGCGATGGCGATGTCCAGCGGCGTCAGGGCGTCGATCAGGAAGACCGCCAGCGCCAGCAGCCCGGCGGCGGCGGACAGCATGCGCGCGTCCGCGTGCGCCGGGTCGCCGGCCCGGAACGACTCATCCATTGCTGGCCTGCCGGCGCTGCCGGCCCGCCACGGGATACGAAGGAATTGGGAGCGGCTCATTTCGGACAGACCGATTCGATGACATGGTTCCTCGGTGCTTCGTTTTTTTGCGGTGAATGGACGCCGGACCGGCGGCCCCGTGCCGGACACGGTACCCTGCGCGCGGGCGCCCGGAAATGGTGCAAATGGCACAAATGGCGCCGATGGTACGTATCGCGGCTGCCCCCTCGCGCAATCGGACATCGCGTCAAAAATTATACAATTCCAGGACCCTCCCTTTTGGCCCGGAAGCGGTAAACAAGCGGTAAATAAACGGGCGCGTTTTTATGGGCGCGTTTTTGCCGCGCCGGCGCCGCTCAGCCGGCCGGGGACGCCTCCCCCCGCGCGATCTGGTCCAGGCACTCCTGGACCGAGGCGCCGTCGACCGGCTTGCACAGGAACGATAGTGCCCCGCTCTCCATGGCCTGGCGGCGGATCGCCTCGGTGCAGAAGGCGGTGATGAAGATCACCGGAATCCGGCAGCCGGCGTCCACCAGCGCGCGCTGCATCTCGAGGCCGGTCATGCCCGGCATCTGGATGTCGGAAATCACGCCGGCCACCTCGGCCGCGCGGCCGGAATCGAGAAAGGCATGGGCCGACGCGAACAAAAGGACCTTCCAGCCCAGCGAGCGCACCAGGCTTGACGTGGCGAGGCGAACCGAATCGTCGTCGTCGACGATGGCTATTATCTGGTTGTTGTGCAAAGCGACTACCTCGACCAAGCTGAGCAATGGGGCCGGCACGCCAGCGGCGGCGCTATGGCGGCGCGGTGGCGGCAATATCCGGCTCCTTGAATGCATGATACGAGCGGCGTTTCGCGGGCGGAATCATATACATGTATATGTCCGCCACGCCACGCGGCGGGAACTCCGGGCCGCGTCTCCCCAGCATCACTTTTTCTTGTGGCCCGGTCCTGCCGCCGGGCAGGCCGCCACGCCCGCGCGGGCCGGCGGGCGCGCCTCAGTACAAGGTGGCCATGCTGGACCGCTCGAAATCGTTGAGCTCGGCGGTCCGGTTCTCCCTGATCTTGACGGCCCATTGCGGGTCCGCCAGCAGCGCGCGCCCGACCGCGACGAGGTCGAACTCGCCGCGGGCCAGGCGCTCGAGCAAGGCGTCCAGCGAAGCCGGCTGCGAGCTCTCGCCGCCGAATGCGCCGATGAAGTCGCCGCTCAGGCCGACCGAGCCCACCGTGATGACGGCCTTGCCGGTCAGCTTCTTCGCCCAGCCGGCGAAATTCAGCTCCGAGCCGGCGAATTCCGGCTCCCAGAAGCGCCGCTGCGAGCAGTGGAAGATATCCACGCCGGCGTCGGCCAGCGGCTCGAGCCACTGGCGCATCTCTTCCGGCGTGCCGGCCAGGCGCGCGCCGTAGTCCTGCTGCTTCCACTGGCTGAGGCGGATGATGAGCGGCACCTCGGCGCCGATGGCCCGGCGCGTCTCCCGCACGATGGCGGCGGCGAAGCGCGCGCGCTCGGCCAGGCTGCGGCCGCCCCAGGCGTCGTCGCGCGCGTTGGTGCCTTCCCACAGGAACTGGTCGATCAGGTAGCCGTGCGCGCCGTGCAGCTCGATGGCGTCGAAGCCCAGCCGCACCGCGTCGCGCGCGGCGCGCGCGAACGCCGCCACCGTATCGGCGATGGCCTCCTCGCTCATGGGCGCGCCGAAGACCTTGCCCGGGCGGGACATGCCGGAAGGAGAATCCACCGGCTGCGGCTTGTAGTCCTCATGGCGGCCGCGCACCGCGCCCACGTGCCACAGCTGCGGCGCGATGAGGCCGCCCTGCCCGTGCACGGCTTCCACCACCTTGCCCCAGGCGGGCAGCGCCTCGCCGTAGAAGTTGGGCACGTCCGGGTCGTTCTTGGCCGCCTGCCGCTCCACCACGGTGCCTTCGGTGACGATCAGGCCGACTTCCGCCGCGGCGCGGCGCGCATAGTACGCGGCCACCTCGGCGGTCGGCACGCCCGCCGGCGAGAACGAGCGCGTCATGGGCGCCATGACGATGCGGTTCTTCAGGCGCAGCGATTTGAACTGGAACGGTTCGAACAACGGGTTGGCCGACATCGGGGCTCCTTGCAGGTCTGGTCAGGCAGGCAGATTAAGCCCGCCCCGCGCCGATTGCCATGTTTATGTGGCCCGCGCATGCAGCGCGTGCATGGAGCCGATATTGCCGGCTGATAGTGCGTAGCGCGCCGATGGTCCGTCAGCGTCCGCCCTCGCTGACGCGCGCCAGCGCGTCCCGCACCGCCGCTACCGTGCGCGTCACGTCGTCCGGCGTGGTGCGCCAGTTGCAGACCGAGATGCGCATGCAGCGCTGGCCGCGCCAGGTGGTGCCGCCGAAGTAGGCCTCGCCGCCGGCGGCGACGGCGGCGATCACCGCATCCGTGTGCCGCTCGTGGTCCGCGGCCTGCGCGCCGGCAACCGGCGCCGGGAAGCGCACCAGCCCCTGGTTGACTTCGGAACGCCATACCACCTCGGCGCCGTCCAGCGCGCCGATGCCGTCCACCAGCGCGCCGGCCAGCGCGCTGGTGCGCTCCAGCAGACCGGCCACGCCCTGCCGGCCCAGTTGCCGCAGCGCCGCGTAGGTGGCCACCGAGCGGCCGCGGCGCGACCACTCGGGGTTCCAGTCGAGCGCGTCGCGCGCGCCGTCGACCTGCAGCAGGTAGCTCTCGCGGTGCGACATCGAGGCGAAATGCGCGGCCGGGTCGGCCACGAACGCGTAGCCGCAGTCATACGGCACGTTGAGCCACTTGTGACCGTCGGCCACCCAGGAATCCGCCGTGCCGGCCGCCGCCGTCAGGTGGCGCAGGCGCGGGCTGGCCGCGGCCCACAGGCCGAACGCGCCGTCCACGTGCACCCAGGCGCCGCGCGCGCGGGCCATCGGCACCAGCGTGGCGAAATCGTCATAGGCGCCGGTGTTGAGGTCGCCCGCCTGCAGCACCACGATGGTGGGCACGCCGGGCGCGCTGTCCAGCGCGAACTGCAGCGTGGCGGGCGCCAGCCGGCCCTGCGCGTCGGCCGGCAGGCTCACCAGCGCGCGGCGGCCCAGGCCGAGCACGCGCAGCGCGCGCTGCAGCGAGCCGTGGTGCTGGTCGCTGGTGAGCACGCGCACGGGCGGCGCGCCCCACAGGCCGTCTTCCTCCACGTCCCAGCCGGCGCGCGCCAGCAGCGCATGCCGCGCCGCGGCCAGCGCCACCGTGTGCGCCATCTGCGAGCCCGTGGTCAGCGCGAAGCTGGCCGTGGCCGGCAATTGCAGCAGGTCCTTGAGCCAGGCGCCGCAGGTTTCCTCGATCACTGCCTCGGCCGGGCTGCAGGCGTGGATGGCGGCGTTCTGGTCCCACACCGAGGTCAGCCAGTCGGCCGCCAGCGCGGCCGGCAGGCTGCCGCCGATCACCCAGGCGAAGAAGCGGCCGCTGGTGCTGCGCATCAGGCCGTCGCCGGTGTTCTCCACCAGTTCGTCGATCACCCGCGCAGGGTCCACGGGGCCTTCCTGCAGCGCGGCGGCAAAGCGCGCGCGCAGCGCCGGCAGCGAGGCCGTGGCGGCCACCGGGCCGTCGGCCAGGCTGGCCAGGTAGTCGCGGGCGTGCGCCAGCGTCTGTTCGAGCAGCGGGAATTCGGAGGACTGGCCGGGGTTGGTCATCGGGTCTGCCTGCGGGAGCGGTAGTGTTGAGCGGAATGAGCCTGCGCGCAAGACTAGCGGGCCGCCGCGCGCGGCGCTATCGACATTTCGCGCCGGGTCGTTTAGTTTTCCTCAACATGAAGACATCGCTCCCACCCCTGAACGCCCTGCTGGCGTTCGACGCCGCGGCCCGCGAGCTGAACCTGGCCGGCGCGGCCGACCTGCTGTGCGTGACCAAGGGCGCGGTCAGCCTGCAGGTCAAGCGGCTGGAACAGAGCCTGGGCGTGGCCTTGTTCGCGCGCTCGCCGCGCGGCCTGGCCCTGACGCCGGCCGGCGAGGCCTATTTCCAGGCCGTGAGCGGCGCGCTCGGGCTGATCGGCCAGGCCACCGCGGCGGCGCGCACGGCCGCGGCGCCGCAGCTCGCCGTGAGCTGCACGCCGGGCTTCGCCGCGCAATGGCTGGTGCCGCGGCTGGGCGCGTTCGAGGCGCGCCACCCGCAGGTCGACATCCGCATCAAGGCGTCCAACCAGGTCGCCGACTTCGCCCGCGACGGCATCGCCTTCGCGGTGCGCCACGGCCGCGGCCGCTATCCCGGCCTGCACGCGCACAAGCTGTTCGACGACGACCTGACCGTGGTCTCGGCCCCGGCGCTGCTGCGCAGGCGCCGCGCGAAACCGGCGCGGCGGGAGGTGGCGGCGCAGGTGCTGCTGCACGACGAGCACCGCGGCGACTGGGGCCTGTGGCTGGCCGATGCCGGCCTGCCCGCCGCGCTGGCGCGCAAGGGGCCGGTCTTCACCGATTCCAACGGCGTGATCGAGGCCGTGCGGGCCGGCAACGGCGTGGCGCTGGTGCCGCGCGCGCTGGTGCGGCAGGACCTGGCCGCGCGCCGCCTGGTGGAATGGTTCGGCGCCACCGCGCCGAGCGGGCTGGCCTACTACCTGGTGTATCCGGAAGCCACGCTGCACGGCGCCGGCGCGCCGGCCTTCCGCGACTGGCTGCTGGAGCAGGCCGGGCAGGCTCCCGCGGCCGGGAGGCAGGCGGCAACCCCCGGCGCCGTCATTCCAGGTGGATGTTCGCCTTCTGGATGACGTCGCGCATCAGCGCGTCGTCGCGGGCGATCTGGGCCTTGAACTCGGCCGGCCCCTGGTAGTCCGCCTTCATGCTCATCTTGCCGAGCTGGTCCTTGTCGAGCCCGGCCACGATGTCGCGCGACAGCGCGCCCAGCCGGTCCACCGTGGCCTGCGGCGTGCCCTTGGGCACGAACAGCCCATACCAGTTGGGCACGTCGATGTCGGTACCGAGCTCCTTGAGGGTCGGCACCGACGGCAGGTCCGGGTTGCGCAGCGCCACCATGCTGGCCACGGCCTGCACCTGGCCGGCCTTGACCTGCGGCACCAGCACGCTGTCGTAGGCGATGTCGATGCGTCCGGACACCACCTCGGAGATCAGGTCGGCCGAGCCCTTGTAGGGCACGTGCACGGTGTTCATGCCGAGCTTCTGGTTCATCAGCTCGCCCATCAGGTGGGTCATGGTGGCCGGGCCGGCCGAGCCGAAGGTGTACTTGCCTGGGTGCCGCTTCACCTCGGCCACGATCTCGGCCAGCGTGTGGCCCGGGAAGTCCTTGCGCGTCACCATCACCGGAATCCACGAGGTGACCTTGGCCACCGGGATGAAGTCCTTCTGCGCGTCGTACGGCGTGGTCCGCAGGTGCGGCGTCACCACGAACACGGCGGTCGGCGCCATGAACAGCACGCTGCCGTCGCCGGGGCTGCGCGCGGCCGCCTGCGCGCCGATCATGGCGCCGCCGCCGGGCTTGTTCTCGACGATGACCGGCTGGCCCAGCTTCTTGGCCAGCGCGTCGCCGAACAGCCGCGCGATGTTGTCGGCGTTGCCACCGGCCGGATAGGGCACGATGATGCGCACGGTCTTGTCCTGCGCGCGCGCGGGCGCGGCGGCAAGCACGGGCAGCGCGAGGCCGAGCAGCACGGCGGCTAGCTGGCGAATGGAGCGGCGGCGGTTCATGAGGTGTCTCCTGCGTTGGCGCTCTGGACGGCGCTCGGCGGTGCCGGGCGGTGTTTCCCGGTACTTCGCGGTATTTCGCGGTATTTCGCGTGGGGGCCGGCGGAGGCCGGCGCGCTGAGGCTAGCGGCCCTGGAAGTTCGGCGGGCGCTTCTCGCGGAACGCCTGCTGGCCCTCCCTGACGTCATCGGACAGGCGCATGGCGTCGAGCTGCTGCAGCGTGCGCGCGTACGACTCGGCCGGGCTGGCCGGCAGCAGCTCGTGCACGAAGCGCTTGATGGTGCGCACCACCAGCGGCGCGTGCGCGGCGATCTCGTGCGCCATCTCCAGCGCCACGCCGAGCTGCCGCCCGGTGGGCACCACCTGGTTGACGAGGCCGACTTCGTAGGCGCGCGCGGCGTCGATGGTGCGCCCGAGCAGCATGATCTCCATCGCCACCTTCTGCGGGATGCGCGCGGCGATGCCGGTGATGAAGCCCTGCGTGAAGCCGAGCCGGGCCTCGGGGTACATGAACCTGGTGTTGTCGGCCGCCACCGCGAGGTCGCACATGCCCAGCAGCGTGATGCCGCCGCCGATGCACCAGCCCGCCGCGGCGGCGATGATGGGCTTGTCGGTGGCGATGCCGGCGCCCGGCGTGCAGCGCCAGAACTCGGGAATGTCGTTCAGGTCCGCGCCGGCGGTGAAAGCCTCGTCGCCGGCGCCGGTGATAATGGCCACGCGCTGCGCGGAACGGTCGAACTCGGCGAACGCGCGCTGCAGGTCCAGCGCCGTGGCCTGCGAGATGACATTGCGCTTGGCCGCGTTGTCGATGGTGAAGACGGTGACCGGGCCATGCTCTTCGATCTTCAGGCAACTCATTGTGGTTCCTCCCCGAACCGCGCGCGGGCATCGACGGCCACGCAGCCGTCGGCGCCCAGCTTGAGCGGATTCACTTCGATCTCGAAATCGCGCTCGCCCATCTGCGCGGCCAGCGCTCCAAAACGCACCAGCACGTCCACGGCGGCGTCCAGGTCGACCGGCGCGCCGCCGCGATAGCCGGCGAACAGCGGCGCCAGCTTGAGCGAGGCCAGCGCCGCGCGCGCCGCGCCGGCGCTGACCGGGGCCGGCAGCAGCACCACGTCGCGCAGCAGTTCCACCAGCACGCCGCCGCTGCCCACCACCACCATCGGCCCGAACTGCGGATCGCGGCGCGCGCCCACCAGCAGCTCCACCTCGCCGCCGGCCATGCGCTGCAGGAACCAGCCCTCGATGCGCGCCCGCGGCCATCCGGCGGCGATGCGCGCGGCCATCGCGCCGAGCGCATCGGCCACTTCCTGCGCGCTGCGCAGGTTCAGCGCCACGCCGCCCACCTCGGACTTGTGCACGATGTCCGGCGAGACCACCTTGAGCGCGAGCGGGAAGCCCACCGCGGGCGCGGCCTGCCGCGCCGCCTCGGCGTCGGCCACCACCACGCCGGCATTGACCGGGATGCCGGCCAGCGCGAGCAGCGCCTTGGCCGCCGCCTCGTCCAGCACGGTGGCGCCGGGCGGCAGGCTCACGGCGAGCCGCGCGCCGTCCTGCCCGTGCTGCCCATGCTGCGCCGGCTGCCACGCCGACCACGCGCTCCAGGCGCGCACCGCCTCCACCGCTTCGCCAAGCCCGTCCGTGAGGGGCTGGCCCGCCTGCGCCAGCACCGCGCGCGCGCCGTCGGCCAGCCGCGCGGGCTGCATCACGTGGATGACGGGCTTGCCGGCCTCGTCGGCGGCGCGCGCGATCTCCGCGGCCATGCCGGCCAGGTTGGGCGCCGTGGTGATCACCGCCAGGCACAGGTCCGCGCGCGGATCGGCCATGGCCAGGCGCGTGCTCTGGTAGGCAAAGTCGGGCACCTCGGCCACCTTGGCGCCGAACAGGTCGACCGGGTTGTCGGCCTGGCCTGGCACGAACAGGGTGGCCAGCCGCGCGCGCGTGTCGGCGTCGAAGCGCGTCATCGGCAACTGCGCGGCGGCCAGCTTGTCGGCGCTGAGCGCCGCGCTGCCGCCGGAAGTGGACAGCAGCACCGTGTCGCGCACGCGGTGGCCCGGGTGGCGCGCCATCGCCGCGGCGAGCAGCAGCATGGCGAACACGTCGTCGAGCAGCACCACGTTCTCGGCGCGGCAGACGGCCTCCAGCGCGGCGAAGTCGCCGGCCAGGCTGGCCGTGTGCGAGAACGCCGCCTGCTGGCCGGCGGCGGTGCGGCCGGCCTTGACCACCAGCCACGGCTTGCCCGCCGCGCGGGCGCGCGCGGCCAGCGCGCGGAAGCGCGCCGGCGACTTGATGCCCTCTATGTAGGAGCAGATCACCGCCGTGTCGGGGTCGTCGACCAGGAACTCGACGAAATCGCACAGCTCCAGGTCGGCCTGGTTGCCCACCGAGACGCAGTGCGTGAAACCGACGCCCATGGCCACCGCGCGGTCGAACAGCGTGCCCATCAGCGCGCCGCTCTGCGTGACGAGCCCATCGGGCTGCGCGGCAGCCGCTCGATCTCCAGCGCCGGCGACGAGCACAGCACCAGCTGGTTGCGCGGGCTGATCACGCCGAGGCAGTTGGGGCCGATCAGCCGCATGCCGGCCGCGCGCGCGATGGCCACGATCTCCTCTTCCAGCGCGCGCCCGGCGGCGTCCGCGTCGGAAAAGCGCGCCGTGATGATGATGGCGCAGCGCACGCCGCGCGCCGCGCACTCGGCCACGCGCGCCTTCACCTGCGGCTGCGGCACCGCCATGATGGCCAGGTCGGGCGCCGCCGGCGTATCCGCCACCGAGGCATAGGCGCGCAGGCCGAACAGCGTGTCGCGGTTGGGGTTGATGGGATAGAGCGTGCCGCCGAAGCGATGCCGCAGCAGCATCGCCAGCACGCGCCCGCCGAACTTGCCCTGGTCCTCCGACGCGCCGATCACCGCGACCGAGCGCGGCTTGAGCAGGTCGGCCACCGGCAGCGGCGTCATGGTCTCCTCCGGGGCGCGCATCTCAGGCCGCCATCTCGGGTTGCGCGGCCGCGCTGACCGGGCCGGTGTACTCGCCGCGCGCCGGGTAGTTGCGCGTGATGGCGAAATCCACCGACGTCAGCAGCTCGGCGAACTGCGGCCGCGCGAACGGCATGGTCTGCACCGCGCCGTAATAGAGCGTATGGTCGGGCCGCACCAGGAACACGCCGGGCTCGGAGAACATCGGCGGCTCGTCGATGCCGATGGAGGTCTTGCCGTGGCCCTCGGTCACGTACAGGCCCCACCGGCGCGCCGCCTCCAGCGGCAGGCCGTAGCCCATGCGCAGCGCCGGCATGCCGATCTTGTCGGCCATCTTGCGCGCGCGCGGCGCGGCGTCCGAGCTGATGGCCACCACGGACACGCCGCGGGCGTCGAACTCGGGCAGCAGCCGGCCCAGCTCCATCAGGTACTTGGCGCACACCGGGCAGTGATAGCCGCGGTAGAACACCACGAGGGAGAACTGGGCCGGCGACTCGTCCTGCAACACGTAGTCGCCGTGGTCGAGCGTGGGAACGGCAAGGGCCGGGACGGCCTGGCGGGGAATCAGCATGCGGGGCACTCCGTTTTCAGGCATGGGCATGGGTGGGGCCGGCGCGCGGCTGCTGCGCGCCGGAGCGGGTCGAATCCAGCTTCGGGTTCATGCTGCACTGCACGCGGCAAGGGCGTGGCGGGCATCGCCACGGCGCGTGTCGCGGGCTGAGCGGCATCGGTCATCCAGGTCTCCCTGTCGATGGAGCTACAGTAGGTGTTTCCCAAATACGGCACAACAGTTCCATCTTTGAGAACGAGCGAAGGAGCGCGGAAGGAAGCGGAGGGGATGGTGCGAGCGCGGGCGGCCAGGCGCGAGGGAGCTGCGGAATGCCGCCGCCCCCTCGGCACGGCCTCGGCGCACTTTCAATGCGCCCGCAGCGCGTCGACGATGTTCATGCGCGCGGCGCGCAGCGCCGGGAGGAAGCCGCCGAACAGGCCCATCGCCATGGCGAACGCCAGTGTCTTCACCACCACGGACGGCGTGAGGATGAAGCGGAACGACAGGTCGGCGAAGGTCTGGAAGTTGGTGGTGGAGAACGACGCCAGTTGCATCAGCGCGGCGCAGCCGAGCCCGGCGATGCCGCCCGCCAGGCCGAGCAGCATGGCTTCGACGAGGAACGCGCCGAGCACGTTGATGCGCTTGAAGCCCAGCGCGCGCAGGGTGCCGATCTCGGCCACGCGGTTGGCGACCGAGGCGTACATGGTGATCATGGCGCCGATCATGGCGGCGACCGAGAAGATGATCGACAGCGTGAAGCCGAGGATGTTGATGAACGCGGACAGCGCCTTCGACTGGTCGCTGTAGAACACCTGCTCGCGCTTTGCCTCGCTGGCCAGGCGCGGGTCGACGTCGATGTCGGCGCGGAACCGGTCGAGCAGGCCGCCGCGCGCCAGGCGGAACACCATCGCCGAGTAGCTGGCGCGGCGGAACGACTGCATGAGCTGGTCGACGTCGCCCCAGATCTCGGAGTCGAAGCCGCTGCCGCCGGCGTCGAAGTGCCCCACCACGGTCCAGTCGCGCTGGGCGAAGCGCAGGTGCTCGCCGATCTGCACGCCGTCGAATCCTTTCGCGATGCTGCTGCCGACCACGATCTCGGACGAGCCGGGCCGGAACATGCGCCCGGCCACCAGCCTGACCTGCGGGCGCAGCGACAGGCCCGCCGGCGAGACGCCGCGGATCACCACGTTGGACGGCCGCGCCGAACTGGCCTTGGTCAGCGAGATCAGCACCACGGCTTCCCTGGACACCCACGGGCGCCCGTCGGCGCCCGCCGCCACGGCCGGGTGCATTTCCATGATGCTCGCCTGCTCGCGCGAGATCGCGCTTTGTATCTCGGTCTCGGCGCCCTTGCGGATCACCACCACGTTGTCCTGCTCGCCGGTGGTGACCAGGGTCTGCTTGAGGCCGGCGTCGAGCATCAGCATGGTGGCGAACACGAACACCACCAGCGCCAGGCCGCCGGCCGTGAGCGCGGTGGTCAGGCGGCGTGCCCACAGGTTGCGCGCGATGTAGGAGAGCGGAATCGCCATGGCAGCCCGTTGCCCCTAGCCGATGGCCCGCAGGCCCTCGACGATGCGCACGCGCGCGGCCTGCACGGCCGGCACGATGCCGGCCGCGACGCCGACCACGAGCGCGCAGGCCGCCTGCAGCTGCGCGGTCTCGCGCGACACGCTGAAGACCGGGAACACGCCGCCCACGGCCTGCTTGAACACGCTTGCCATGGGCGGTGTGGCCAGCATGCCGATGGCGCCGCCCGCGACGGCGATGGCGACCGACTCGCCGAACACCAGCAGCGCCAGGAAGCCGGGCCCGAAGCCGAGCGCCTTGAGCGTGGCGTACTCGACCGTGCGCTCGCGCGCGCTCATCGCCATCGAGTTGGCCATCACCGCCATGATGATGACGATCACCACGTACGACACCACGCGGATGGCCGCGATGATCTGGTTGGACATGGCCACGAAGCCGAGCTGGAAGGCCTGCTCGGTCTCGGTCAGGGTCTCGGCCAGCGAATTCCTGAACACGCCGTCCACCGCGCGCGCGACCGCCGCGCCGTTGTCCGGACTGGCCACGCCGACCACATAGACGCCGACCTGGTCGGCCTGCCGCGGCGTGCGCTTGCGCACGGTCTCGTTGAGGTATTCCCAGTGGAACACCATCTGGCGCGTGATGGTGCTCTCGTCGCGCCCGTCGAGGATGCCGCGCACCACGAAATCCCAGGTGCCGGGGTAGATGGTGCCCTTGATCGGGACGACGTCGCCCACCTTGAAGCCGTACTGGTCGGCCAGCTGGCGCCCGACCAGCGCGCCCCTGCGGTCGCGCTGGTAGTCGGCGCGCTGCTGCGCCGGCAGGATGAACTCCGGGTAGAGGTCGAGGTAATTGTCGGAGACGGCGAACTGCGCGAAGAAGTTCTTGGGATCGCGGTAGATGCCGCCGAACCAGTTGGAGCGGGCCACCAGCGTGACGCCATCGACGCCGCGGATGCGGTTCTCGTAGCTCAGCGGCAGCGGGAACACCAGCGAGATGGCGTTGCGCGTCACCAGCCGCGCACTAGACGCCGCCGAGGCGCCCGCGTACCACGCGTCCACCACGGTGCGCAGCAGCCCGAACGCGAGCACGGCCACCACCAGCCCCGCCACGGTCAGCGTGGTGCGCAGCTTGTGGCGCAGCGCGTTCCTCGCGATCAGCTTCAGCGCGACCATGGCATCCGCCCGCCGCGCCGCTCAACCGGCCTGGCCATGGATCAGTTCCCCCTTCTCCAGGTGCACCAGCGACTTCGCCGCGGCGGCCGCATGCGCGTCGTGGGTGACCATGACGATGGTCTTGCCCAGTTCCGCGTTGAGCCGCCGCAGCATGGCCAGGATCTCCGCGGCCGAGGTGCGGTCGAGGTCGCCGGTGGGCTCGTCCGCCACGATCAGCATGGGGTCGGTGATCAGCGCGCGGGCGATCGCCACGCGCTGCTGCTGGCCGCCGGACAGCTCGGACGGATAGTGGCTCATGCGGTCGGCCAGGTTCACCATCTCCAGCACCATGCCGACCCGCTCGCGCCGCTGCGCGCGGTTCAGGCGCGTCAGCATCAGCGGCAGCTCGACGTTCTCGAACGCGGTCAGCACCGGCATCAGGTTGTAGAACTGGAAGATGAAGCCGACGTGGGCGGCGCGCCACTCGGCCAGCGTGGCTTCGGCAAGCCGCGCGATGTCGAACCCGGCCACCAGCAGTTCGCCGGCGTCGGGCCGGTCGATGCCGGCGATCAGGTTCAGCAGCGTGCTCTTGCCGGAGCCGGACGGGCCCATCAGCGCGATGAAGTCGCCTTCGGCGATGTCGAGCGTGATGTCGGTCAGGACCGGCACGGTCTGCGCGCCGCGCCGGTACGACTTGGCGACGTGGCGGATGGCGACGAGCGGGGTAGCGGCGGCGGCGGATTGCATGCTACTTCTTCGCCACGGTGACTTTGGCGCCGTCGCGCAGCTTGTCGCCGGGGGCCAGCACCACCACGTCGCCGGGCGCCACGCCGCCGACCGCGACGAGCTCGCCCAGCGCGGCGCCGGTGGTGACCGGGGTTTCCCGCACGGTGCCGTCCTTGCCCAGCACATAGGCCACCTTGCGGCCGCCGCGCTCGACCACCGCGGCGGGCTGCACCGCGACCACGGGCTTGCGGTCCTGCGCCGGCACCGGCTTTTCGAGGAAGGCGATCTTGGCGCTCATGTCGGGCAGCACGCGCGCGTCGCGGTCCACGAAGCGCACCTTGACCAGCACGGTGGCCTTGGAGCGGTCCACCGTGGGCACGATGCGCGACACGCGGCCTTCCAGCCGCAGCGCCGGCAGCGCGTCGAGCTGCAGCTCGCACGGCTGGTCCACGCTGATCTTGCCGATATTGGATTCGGCCACGTCCGCCTCGACTTCCAGCGTCTGCATGTCGGCGATGGTCACCACGGCGCCCTTGGTGTCGGAGGCGGACGAGAACGGCGTGATGTTGTCGCCCACGTTGGCGTGCCGGATCAGCACCACGCCGTCGAACGGCGCGCGGATCACGGTCTGGTCCACCGCGACCTGCGCGGCGCGCGCATTGGCCTGCGCCGAGACGATGGCGGCGCGGGCGCTGCTGACCGAGGCCTTCGCCTTGTTGTAGCGCGCGAAATCGGCATCGTACTGCGCCGTGGAAATGGCCTTCGGCACCAGCAGCGTCTCGGAGCGGCGCAGGCTGATCTCCGCGTCCTTGAGTTCGGCGACCTGCAGCTCGTAGTTGGCCTGTGCCACGTTTACCTGCGCCGACGCCTGCGCCAGCGCGGCCTGCACGTCGCGGCTCTCGATCCGGGCGATCACTTCGTCCAGCTTCACCTGCGAGCCTTCGAGCACGCCCAGCCATTCGAGGCGGCCCTGCGCCTTGGAGCCGACCGCGGCCTTGCGCTGCGGCACCACGTAGCCGGTCGCGTTGAGCAGGGTATAGGCCTGCGAAGGATAGGCGGAAGCCACAGTCGCCGTTTCCACCGCGGGCGGGGCCGCCAGCCGGGCGGCGACGCCGAGCAGCACGGCGACCACCGCCGCCGCCGCCGCGTAGCGCAGCCAGCGGCGCCGGCGGGGAGCGGGCGCGAGCGCGCCGCGGTCGATTTTCAGCTTTGCCAGATCGTGATCAGCCAATTTTCGGGCCTTCTTCTACCGGGAGACGGTGACGTCGGGTGACATTGCGGCGCGCCGGCGCGGGCGCCGCCGGCCGGATGGCCAGGACGGCGTACCCACGCGCGCCGCGCAGGGGAGGGGCGCCCCAGTATAGTGCCGTGCCCGGGCGGTGCTGGCAACACCACATCGGCAAAACGCGCGGCCGCCGCAGTGCCGGCAAAGGCCATTGTTGCCATTGTCGGCCGGCTCCGAAAACTGAAGCGGGCCGGTTGCGATTTATTCATCGCGACATATCGCATATTGTTGAACGGCATCCCTTCCCGGGCCCGCCCTTGCGCAGGCGCGCGTGCCGAGCCCGGCATATTGCCGTTTCCCGGAGATAGCCAATGTCAACCGTCCAAGCGTGGGCCGCGCTCGAAGCCGGCGCGAAGCTGCAGCCGTTTACCTACGAAATGCCTCCCGCCGGGCCCGAGGAAGTGGAGATCGAGGTCACCCACTGCGGGCTCTGCCACACGGACCTCGCCTTCATCCACAACGAGTGGGGCATGATCCCGTTTCCGCTCGTGCCCGGCCACGAGATCGTCGGGCGCATCGCCGCGCTCGGCGAGGTGGCCGCGGCCAAGGGCCTGTCGGTCGGGCAGACCGTGGGGGTGGGCTGGAACAAGCAGAGCTGCCAGCATTGCGACCCGTGCCTCGAAGGCGCGCCCCACCTGTGCTCGTCGCTGCAGGCGACCATCTTCGGTAACCACGGCGGCTTCGCCGACCGGGTCAAGGCGCACTGGCTGTGGACCATCCCCGTGCCCGCGGAGCTGGACGCCGCCGACGCCGGCCCGCTGTTCTGCGCGGGCATCACGGTGTTCTCGCCGCTGATGGAATACGCGCTGCGGCCCACCGCCCGCGTCGGCGTGTTCGGCATCGGCGGGCTGGGCCATCTCGCGCTGCAGTTCTGCCGCGCGTGGGGCAGCGACGTCACGGCCTTCTCCTCGACCCGGTCGAAGTACGACGAGATCCTGGCGCTGGGCGCCAGCCACGTGGTGTCGAGCCGCGACCCGGCCGAGTGGGAGGCGCTCAAGGGCAAGTTCGACCTGCTGCTCGTGACCGTCGCCGTGCCGCTCGACTGGGACAAGATCACCGCGATGCTGGCGCCCAAGGGCCGGCTGCACTTCGTCGGCATCGTCGACCAGCCGATCCCGGTGCACGTGATGTCGCTGCTGGGCGCGCAGGCGTCGCTCTCGGCCTCGCCGAGCGGCGCGCGCAGCTCGCTCGACAAGATGCTGCGCTTCGCCGCGCGGCACCGGATCGCGCCCAGGGTGGAGCATTTCCCGATGAGCAAGGTCAACGACGCCATCGCGCATCTCGAGGCGGGCAAGGCCAGCTACCGCGTCGTGCTCGATGCGGACTTTGCCTGACGGCCGCCGCGTCGCCAGCGGGCGGGCCGGCGCCGGGCGCCGCCGGTCCGCTTCCCCGCTTCCGCTTCCCGCTTCCCGCTTCCGCCTCCCGCTTCCCGCCTCCCCCTCCGGTGGCCACGCCGCGCGGCAAGCGAGGTCCCCGCCTACCGGATAAACTACGCGCCGGACGATGACCGGAAAAAAGGGAGGGGATGAGATGGATCTCGGACTGAAGGACAAGGTGGCGATCGTCACCGGCGGCTCGCAGGGCATCGGCAAGGCCGCCGCGCTGCGGCTGGCGCAGGAAGGCGCGGCCGTGGTGGTCGCCGCGCGCGGCCGCGAGCGGCTGGACCAGGTGGCGGAGGAAATCCGCGCGCTGGGCGGCCGGGTCGCGGCGGTGCAGGCGGACGTGAGCCGGGCCGGCGACTGCGCGCAACTGGTGACGGCCGCCCTCGGCGCGTTCGGCCGCCTCGACATCCTCGTCAACAACGCCGGCACGTCGGCCACGGGCGCGTTCGAGACCGTGTCCGACGAGGCCTGGCAGGCGGACTTCGAGCTCAAGCTGTTCGCCGCGATCCGCCTGGCGCGGCTCGCCATACCCCACATGCGGCAGCAAGGCGGCGGGCGCATCGTCAACGTCACCAATATCGGCGCCAAGCAGCCGCGCGCCAAGTCCACGCCGACCACCGTCACGCGCGCCGCCGGGCTGGCGTTCACCAAGGCGCTGTCCAAGGAGTTCGCGCCGGAGAATATCCTGGTGAACACCGTGTGCATCGGCCTGGTGCGCGCCGGGCAGCACGAGAAGAAGGCGGCGCAGGCCGGCATCCCGGTCGAGGAGCTCTATGCCCGCATGGCCGGCGACATCCCGCTCGGCCGCGTGGGCCATGCCGAGGAAGCCGCCAACGTCATCGCCTTCCTGGCCTCGCAGGCGGCCAGCTACGTGACCGGCACCAGCATCAACATCGACGGCGGCACCTCGGCGGTGCTGTAGCGGCCCGCCTGGCTTGCCGTGCCGGGCCGGCGCTATGCCTGCGCCGGCCCTTCCTCGCGCAGCACCTTGCCCGGGTTGAGCAAACCCAGCGGGTCCAGTGCCTGCTTGAGCCGGCGCAGCAGGTCCATCTCCACCGCGCTCTTGTAGCGCGGCAGCACGTCCCGCTTGAGCTGGCCGATGCCGTGCTCGGCGCTGATCGAGCCGCCGTGCGCATGCACGCTGTCGTGCACCACCTCGTGGATCTCGTCTTCGACCGCGAACACGGCGGCGGCGGTCTGGTGCGGCGCGTGCGAGACGTTGTAGTGCAGGTTGCCGTCGCCGAGGTGGCCGAACACCACGGGCCGCACGCCGGGGAAGCGGGCTTCGAGCGCGGCCGCGGTGCCGCGCAGGAACGCCGGGATGCGCGACACGGGCACCGAGACGTCGTGTTTGACATTGCGGCCGTCGCGGCGCTGCGCCTCGCCCAGCGCCTCATCGCGCAGGCGCCACAGCGCCTCGCTCTGCGCCAGGGTCTCGGCGATGGCCGCGTCGGTGACGAGGCCATCCTCGAAGGCGGCGCCCACCACCGCCTCGAAGCGCGCGCGGGCGTGCTCCTCGCCCTCGCTGTCGGACAGCTCCAGCAACGCGTACCAGGGATGGTCCAGGTCCGGCAGCGGGATCGGCTGCTCCGGCACGTGGCGGGCGATCAGGCCCAGCGCGGTGTCGGAGATCAGCTCGAACGCGGTCAGCGCGGCGCCGAAGCCGGCCCGCGCGCGCGACAGGAAGGCGACCGCGTTGCCGATGCAGGGAAAGGCCAGCAGCGCGGTCTGCTGCGTCGCCGGCAGCGGATACAGCTTGAGCGTGGCCGCGGTGATGATGCCGAGCGTGCCTTCGCTGCCGATGTAGAGATCGCGCAAGGCGTAGCCGGTGTTGTCCTTGCGCAGGCCGCGCAGGCCGTCCCAGACCTCGCCCTCGGCGGTGACCACTTCCAGCCCGAGCGTGAGCTCGCGCGTGTTGCCGTAGCGCAGCACCTGGGTGCCGCCGGCATTGGTGGACAGGTTGCCGCCGATGGTGCAGCTGCCTTCGGAGCCCAGGCTCAGCGGGAACAGCCGGCCCGCGTCGCGCGCGGCCTGCTGCACGTTGGCGAGCACGCAGCCGGCTTCCACGGTGATGGTGTCGTTGTCGGTGTCGACCGCGCGCAGGCGGTTCAGGCGCCCCAGCGACAGCAGCACGGCGCGGCCGCTGGCGTCCGGCGTGGCGCCGCCCATCAGGCCGGTATTGCCGCCCTGCGGCACCACCGGCACGCGGTGCTCGCGGCACAGGCGCACCACCAGCGCCACCTGCGCCGTATCGGCGGGCCGCGCCACCGCGAGCGCCTGGCCGCGCAGGCGGCCATGCTGGTCGGTGAGATAGCCGGCCGCGTCGGCGCCGGCCAGGACATGCTGCGCGCCAAGGCCGGCGCGCAGCGCTTCCAGCAGGGAGGTCATGGGCAGGCTTCCTTCGCGCCGCGGCTGGCTCAGCCCGGCGCCTTGCGATATTTGTCGTGCAACTGGTACAGCAGCGGCGTGGGCGTCATGCCGTTCTTCTTCTCCACGTCGATCAGCCAGCCGGTGCGGTGCCAGTCCTGCACGATGCGGTCGATGGCGGCCTGGGTATCGGCCTCGCCCCGGCGCACCCAGATCACCGACGGCGACGGGATCAGGTCGCGCGGCGAAACGATCTCGTAGCCGCTCCAGTCCGCGTTGTGGTCCACCAGGTCGCGCAGGGTCGGGCTCACGTGCACCGCGGCCGCGCAGTTGCCGCCCCGCAGCGCCAGCAGCGACTCGGGCTGGCCGCGGAAGGCTTTGATCTGCGCGCCGTACTGCTCGATCAGCGGCTTGGTGAAGTTGCTGCCCTGCGAAACGCAGACCGGCTTGCCACGGAGGTCTTCCCAGCGCGCGATGCCGCTGCCCTTCCTCGCCACGGCCGCGCCGCCGACTTCCTCGAACGGCGTGGGCACGAAGGTCAGGATCTCGCTGCGCTCCTGCGTCCACTGCATGTTGGCGATCAGGATGTCGACCTTGCCCTGCTGCAGGAACTGCACGCGGTTGGATGGCTGCACCTGCACCGTCTCCAGCGCCACGCCCAGCCCCCTGGCCACGCCTTCGGACAAGGCCACGTTGTAGCCGACGGGCTTCTGCGTGGCCGGGTCCAGCGTGCCGAAGGGTGGCCCGGAAAGGATCACGCCGGCCACGAGCTTGCCGCGCTGGCGGATCTTGTCGAGCGTGGCGTCGGCATGGGCGGCGGCGGCGGCCAGCGCGAGGCCGGCCAGCAGCGCGGCGCGCAGGACGCGCGCGGCCGGGCCGGAACGGGATGGAGTCGGCATCGGCAGCGTCATTTCGCGGCCTGCGCCAGCGGCGCGCGATCGAATTCGCCCTGCTGCGCCTTCTGGTTGCGGAGCTTGATGTAGGCATCCGGCACGCCGTATTTCTGCGCGGTGCGCAGCAGCAGGCCGGAGCGGTGCCAGTCGCGGATGGCCGCGTCGACGAACGCCTGCGTGTCGGTCTCGCCGCGGCGCATCCAGACCACGGTGGGCGACGGGATCAGCTGGTCCTGCGTCGCCAGCTCGTAGTCCTTCCACTCGGCGGCGCCGTCGCCGTGCAGCTTCTGGTAGAGCGACGGCTGGACGTGCACCGAGGCCGCGCACGAACCGCCCTTGAGCGCCAGCAGCGATTCGGGGATGCCGCGCAGGCCCTTGACGATGGCGCCGTAGGTTTCCTGCAGCGGCCGGGCGAAGTTGCTGCCCTGCGAGACGCACGCCACCTTGCCGCGCAGGTCCTCCCAGCGATGGATGCCGCTCGCGCGCGAGACCATCGCCGCGCCGCCCACGAGGTCGTAGGGCGTGGGCGCGAAGGACAGGATCTCGCTGCGCTCCTGCGTCCACTGGATATTGGCGATCAGCAGGTCCACCTTGCCGGTGTTGAGGAACTGCACGCGGGTGTTGGCGGTGACGGGCACGGTCTCCAGCTGCACGCCCAGGCGCCGCGCGATATCGGCCGCGAGATCGGTCTGGTAGCCCCCGACCTTGCCGCTGGCCGTGTCCATGAAGCCGAACGGCGGGCTGGCGCCGTCGATGCCGACGCTGAGCCGGCCGCGCTGCCTGACCTTGTCGAGCGTGGCGTCGGCATGCGCGGCGCCCGCCATCAGGCAAAGCAGGGCGCCCAGGGCGGCGGCGCGGGGAAAGAACGGGGAGCGGAAGGCGGAAGGCATGCGGGCCCGGCGGCGAGGCAGGTAAAGGGGTACAGGTAGAGAGGTACAGATAAAGGGGTACAGGTAAAAGGGGTACAGGTAAAACGGGGAACGCACAAGCAAGCGGGCATCTTGCGGGATCGCACCGGCGGCGGCAACAAAGCGTTTCGGATATGGATATGCGTGGATCCCGTTCGCGCCGGGCAGTGGAACCAACGGGCCGCGGGCCGCTGGCACGGCGCGTGCTCATGCCGTGGCATGCATATCCACGCCCGCTCCATCCGCTACTTCGACATGATCCGCCGCAGCGGCTCCATCCGCGAGGCCGCGCGCCGGCTGCACGTGGCCTCGTCGGCCGTGAACCGCCAGTTGCTGCAGCTCGAGGAGGAAATCGGCACGCCGCTGTTCGAGCGCATGGCCACGGGCCTGCGCCTCACGCCCGCGGGCGAGGTGTTCTCGCGGCATGTGATCACCGTGCTGCAGGACGAGCACCGCCTGGTCACCGAGCTGGAAATGCTGCGCGGGGTGCGCCGCGGCTCGGTCAGCGTGGCCGCCGTCGAAGGGCTCAACGCGGACCTCATGCCGGCCATGCTGACCCAGATGCACCGGCGCTATCCCACCGTCCAGATCCAGGTGCGCATCTGCGGCTCGGACCAGGCCGCCCAGGCGGTGATGCAGGGCGATGCCGACGTGGGCATCGGCTTTTCGGTGCGCCGCCACGAGAGCCTGCGCCAATGCACGATGGGCCGTTTCGCGCTGGGGGCCATCGTGCCGCCGGAGCACCCGCTGGCTGGCCTGCCGCGCGTGGACTTCGCCAGTTGCGCGGCCTACCCGCTGATCCTGCCCGCGCCCGAACTGTCCATGCACGGCCTGCTGCAGCCGGTGATCGCCAACCACAAGCGCGCGCTGCAGGTGCTGCTGGAGACCTCGTCCATCGAACTCGCCAAGAGCCTGGTCGAGCGTGGCGTGGGGCTGTTCTTCCAGAGCCGCCTGGGCCTGGAGCGCGAGCTGCGCGAAGGCCGGCTGGTGCATGTGCCGCTGGACGCCCCCACCACGCTGTACTCGGAGCTGGGCGTCTACGTGCGCGCGGGCCGCACCCTGCCCTCGGCGCTGGATGCCTTCATCCACCTCGCGGCCGAAGCCATCGAGTGGCGCGAGGACGAAGAGAGCGTGTCGCTGCGCCAGCTGCATGCCCGGCAGCACCAGTTGAGTGCGTAGCCGCCGGCGGGCGCACCACTTTCGGGCGGCGCGCTTGCCCGCCGCGCCCGCCGCTCTCTTTTCGGCATCGCCCCGCGCAAAAAACGGCGCTATCTGACGCAGGCGCTCATCTCTACACTGGGCCGCATCGATCCGCCAGAGACCTTCCGCCGTGAAAGACGACGCCCCCGCTTCCGCCCTGAGCCTGCCCCTGATCGACATCGCCGGCCTGCGCGGCGCCGACCCCGCCGCGCGCCGGGCGGTGGCCGCGCAACTGCGCCAGGCTTGCGAGCAACGCGGTTTCTTCTATATCCGCAACCACGGCATCGACCAGGCGCTGATCGACCAGGTGTTCGCCGCCAGCCAGCGCTTCTTCGACCTCGGCATGGCGGACAAGCTGGCGGTGGACAAGAAGCTCTCGCCCTGCAATCGCGGCTACGAGCCGCTGCGTGCCCAGACCCTGGAGGCCGGCGCGCCGCCCGATCTCAAGGAGAGCTTCTACGTGGGCGCGGAAGTCGCCGCCGACGACCCGCGCGTGCTGGCCGGCCGCTTCAACACCGGCCCCAACCAGTGGCCCGCCGCGCTGCCCGACTTCCAGCCCGTGATGCAGGCCTACTACCGCGCGGCCCGCGCGCTGGGCGAGACCGTCGTCCGCGGCCTGGCGCTGTCCCTCGACCTGCCGGCCAGCCATTTCGACGGCTACCTGCGGGACGCCGCCGCCACGCTGCGCCTGCTGCACTACCCGCCCCAGCCGGCCCAGGCCCGGCCCGGCGAAAAAGGCTGCGGCGAGCATACGGATTTCGGCGGCGTGACCCTGCTGCTGCAGGACGAGGCCGGCGGCCTGCAGGTCTGGGACGCGCAGCAGCGGTGCTGGATCGACGCGCCGCCGGTGCCCGGCGCCTTCGTGGTCAATATCGGCGACCTGTTCGCGCGCTGGACCAACGACCGCTATGTGTCCACGCTGCACCGCGTGATCAACCGCTCGGGCCGCGAGCGCTTTTCCGTGCCGTTCTTCTTCACCGGCAACCTGCTGCACCGGGTGGAATGCCTGCCCACCTGCCTGGCGCCCGGCGAGACGCCGAGATACCCGGCGGTGACCGTGGAGCAGCACCAGATCGAGTGCTACCGCCGCACCTACGGCTGAGCCGGGAACGCACCGATGCCCGCTCCCCACATCGTCCTCATCCACGGCGCCTGGCAAGGCAGCTGGGCCTTCGCGGCCTGGCAGCCGCTGCTCGAGGCGGCCGGCTGGCAGGTCCACGCGGTGGACCTGCCAGGCAACGACCGCAGCCCCGAACGCGCCGCCGACGCGCATCTGCGCGGCTACACCCGCCATGTGCGGGAACTGCTCGCGCGGCTGGACGCGCCCGCCGTGGTGGTGGGCCACAGCGGCGGCGGCATGACCGCCTCCCAGGTGGCCGAGGCCGCGCCCGGGCGCGTGCGCGCGCTGGTCTACCTGGCCGGCATGATGCTGCCGGACGGCGCCAGCTATGGCGACGTGATCGCCCAATGCCGCGCCGCCGATCCCGGCTTCGCCTATGACGGCGTCGACCCGCACCTGCAATGGGATGCGGCGCGCGGCGCCAGCCGCGTGCCCGCCGAGGCCGCGCTGGCGCTGTTCCTGCACGACTGCGAGCCGGCGGCGGCGCGGCGGGCGGCCGCGCGCCTGTGCGCCCAGCCCGAGACCGGCCGCAGCATGCGCAACCGGCTCAGCGCCGGGCGCTTCGGCAGCGTGCCGCGCGTCTACGTGGAATGCCTGCGGGACCGCTCGGTCCTGTTGCCCCTGCAGCGGCGCATGCAGGCCCTCGCGCCCGGCGCGCGGCGCATCAGCCTGGACTGCGGCCACGTGCCCCAGTTGGCCTGTCCGCAGGCGCTGACGGCGGCGCTGCTGCCGGTCCTGGACGACCTGCCGCTCGCCCCCTTGCCCCGGCACGCCGCCGCGCCATGACCCTTCTTTTTTCCTTGCCACGCCCCACGGGAGTTTCACCATGACCTTGCGTCCCCTCTTTGCCTCGCTGCTGCTGGCCCTCTCGGCCGGCGCCTCGGCCGCCGACAAACTGACCGTGCAGCTGGACTGGCTGCCCGGCGGCGACAAATCCTTCGTCTACGCCGGCGTGCAACAAGGCTTCTTCAAGGAAGAAGGCCTGGAGGTGAAGATCGTGCCCGGGCGCGGCTCCTCGGACGCCGTGACCAAGATCGCCTCGGGCTCGGCCGACGTGGGCTTCGGCGGCATCTCGGCGCTGATGACGGCGGCCGCCGAAAGCAAGATCCCGGTCAAGGCCGTGATGTCGCTGTACTCCAGCCAGCCGGACGCGCTGTTTACCCGCGCCGACAGCAAGATCAAGACCCTCAAGGACATGGAAGGCAAGACCGTGGCCATGCCCACCTTCTCCTCGTCCAACGCCTTGTGGCCCGTGGTGCTGCAAAAGAACGGCGTCGACCCCGGCAAGATCAAGGTGATCAAGTCGGACCCCGCCACGCTGGCCCCGATGCTGGCGCAGGGCCGCGTGGACGCCACCATCAACTGGGTGACCGTGGCGCCGGCCTTCGGCGCCGTGCTCCGGCAGGCCGACAAGGAACTGGCCGTGCTGCCCTGGAGCCGCTTCGGCCTGGACGGCTACGGCTGGTCCGTGATGGCCAGCGACAAGACCATCGAGGAGCGCCCCGACGTGCTCAGGCGCTACCTGCGCGCGCTGCAGAAATCGCTGGCGTTCTCCATCAAGGACCCGCAGAAGGCGGCCGAGGCGCTCAAGGCCAGCGTGCCCGAGGCCGACGTGGCCGTGGTCAAGGCCGAGTTCGAGGCCTCCATCCCGCTGCTGCAGAACGACATCAGCAAGCGCGACGGGCTGGGCAGGTTCGATCCCAAGCTGCTGGCCGCCACCTGGGGCTGGGTGGCCAGGTCCATGAACTACGACCTCGGCAAGGTCGATGCCGAGAAGCTGGTGGACCGCAGGTTCCTGGGCAAGTAAGCCCCGCGCCCGCTTCGCCCCCGCGGCCCGGGCCGGCGCTCCGGCCCGGGCTTTCCGCCACCTGCCACCTGCCATCGGCTACCTGCCGTCCGCCATGCAATCCGTTATCGACCTGAACGCGGTCACCCAGACCTTTGTCTCCAGCGATGGCAGTCCCGTCACGGCCCTGCAAGGCGTGGACCTGCACCTGCGCCGCCACGAGTTCGTCTCGCTGATCGGCCCGTCGGGCTGCGGCAAGTCCACCATCCTGCGGCTGATCTCCGGCCTGCTGCGCCCCACCGGCGGCGAGGTCTGCATCTTCGGCCTGCCGGTGACCGAGCCGCGCGACGAGATCGGCATGGTGTTCCAGAAGCCCACGCTGCTGCCCTGGCTCAGCGTGCTGGACAACATCACCTTTCCCATGCGCCACAAGTATGGCCGCGTGGATGCCCGCGACCTGGCGCGCGCGCGCGAGTTGCTGGCCATGACAGGGCTGCAGGACTTCGGCCACAAGCGCCCCGGCGAGCTCTCGGGCGGCATGCAGCAGCGCGTCTCGATCGCCCGCTCGCTGCTGCACGATCCGGACATCCTGCTCATGGACGAACCCTTCTCGGCGCTGGACGCGCTTACGCGCGACGAGATGAGCTTCGAGCTGCTGCGCATCTGGAACGAGCGGCCCAAGACCGTGGTCTTCGTGACGCACTCGATCCAGGAAGCGCTGCTGCTGTCGGACCGCATCGTGGTCATGAGCGCGCGCCCGGGCCGCGTGGCCGGCATCATCGAGGTGCCGCTGCCGCGCCCGCGCAGCCTGGCCACGCTGGCCGACCCGGTGTTCACGCAGATGGCCAACGACATCCGCGTGCAGGTCTTCAGCCGCAAACCCGAATGACGCCGCAACGAGAACGAGCCCCCATGCCTGCCTTCATCAACCGCCATGCCAGCCTGTGCGTCTTCCTGCTGGCGCTCGGCCTGTGGGAGGCCGCCTGCCGCCTGCTGCACCTGCCCGAGTACATCTTTCCCGCGCCCAGCCAGATCTGGCGCGCCGCGCGGGAGCTTGGCGCGGCGCGCTGGGCGGAGCACCTCGCCGCCACGCTGCAGGTGGCGCTGGCCGGTTATGCCGTGGCCATCTGCCTGGCGCTGCCGACGGCGGTGGCCATCACGCGCTCGCCGCTGCTGTCGCGCATCGTCATGCCGTGGCTGGTGGTGATCCAGTCCACGCCCATCGTGGCGGTGGCGCCCATCATCGTGGTCACGCTGGGCGCGGGCATGCTGCCCCGCGTGGTGATCACCACCATGATCGCCTTCTTCCCGCTGGTGGTTTCCACCGCGCTGGGCCTGGCCTCGGTGCCGGCGGAACTGATCGAGCTGTCGCGCTCGCTGCGCGCCACCGCCGCGCGCCAGTACTGGCAGATCCGCATGCCGTTCGCCGTGCCCTACCTGTTCTCCGCGCTCAAGGTGTCCATCACGCTGGCCATCGTCGGCGCCGTGGTGGCCGAGTTCGTGGCCGCGGAGAAAGGCCTGGGCTACCTGATCCTGTTCGCCACCTCGTCCTTCAAGGTGGCGGTGGCCTTTGCCGCGCTGGCCCTGCTGGTGGCCAGCAGCCTGCTGCTCTATGGCCTGGTGGAACTGCTGCACCGGCGCCTGTTCCCGTGGAGCCAGGGCAGCGGCTCCTGAACGCCCTTCTCCACGACCACCGCGACCACCGCGACAACCGCGGCAACCGCGACAACCGACCCGGACGCCCTCGCCATGACCGACACCTCCGCCCCCCGCCTGCCCCGCACGCCGGAACAGATCCGCCGCCACCTGCGCCGCGCGCAGCAGGTGGCGCAGCGCGCCGTCGAGCTGGGCCACCACCCGTTCGGCGCCATCCTGGTCGGCCCCGACCACGAGACCGTGCTGCTCGAGCAGTGCAATATCGACACCGTGAACCACGCCGAATCCACGCTGGCGCGCGTGGCGGCCACCAACTACACGCCCGCGTTCCTGTGGGGCTGCACGCTCTACACCACGGTGGAGCCCTGCTGCATGTGCGCGGGCACGGCCTACTGGGCCAATATCGGCTGCGTGGTCTTCGGCATGACCGAGCGCGACCTGCTGCAATGCACGGGCAGCCACGCCGAGAATCCCACCATGAGCGTGCCCGCGCGCTACGTGTTCGATCATTGCCAGAAAGCCGTGGAGCTGATCGGCCCGGTGCCGGAGATGGAGGCCGAGATCGCCGCCTTGCAGCGGCAGTTCTGGGCCGGGCGCTGAAGGGGCGGCGCGCATGGAACTCGTCACGCCCGCCACCCCGCAGGACGCGCAGGCCCTGGCCGACCGGCTCGGCGCGCGCGCCCGCTTCATCGCCGGCGGCACCCTGCTCCAGCAAGAGTGGGACGAGCCCCGGCTGGCCCCGCCCGGCCTGTGCTTCATCAACGTGCAGGCCTGGCCCGAAACCCAGCGCATCGCGCTCGGCGAGGCCCACCTGCGCATCGGCGCCGGCGCGCGCCTGGAAACCGTGCGCACGCATGCGCTGGTGCTCGCCCATGCGCCGCTGCTGAGCGAGGCGCTGGGCCAGCTCGGCGCGCTGGGCGTGCGCCGCCTGGGCACGCTGGGCGGCAACGTGGGCTGGGGCATGGGCGACAGCGCGCCGGTGCTGCTGGCGCTGGACGCCGAGGCGGAGCTGGCCGACGGCACGCGCGAGCCGCTGGAGCGGACCTTGCTGCGCCCGGTGCGCCCGCTGATGGTGGCCTTCCACCTGCCGCGCGCCGATGCCCGCCGGCCGGTGCACGCCGTGTTCGAGAAAGTCGGCTACCGGGCCGCGTTCTCGCCCGGGCGCCTGCGGCTGGCCCTGCGCTGGCGCGACGCCGCGCGCGGGCGCGCCGTGGTGCGGGCCGCGGCCGGCGCCCCGGGCGTGAGCGCCGTGCGCCTGCACGCCGTGGAAGCCCTGCTGGCCGAGCCCGGGCCGCGCCCCGGCCTGGCCGCCGTGCGCGGCGCCTGCCTGCGCGCGCTGCCGCCGCCGCTGGCCCTGATCGCCAGCCGGCTGATCGCCGGCCACTGCGGCCTGCTGTGAACCGCCCGCATGACCTGCCGGCATTGCTCCCCATGACGCCATGACCACCACGGACCAGCCGGCCGCCCCGGCCTTCGCCACCCCGCACCGGACCCTGCGCCCGCTGGACTGCGAGGCCGGATCCAGGCCCGAGTGCCAGCCCGAGTGCCAGCCCGAGTGTCGGCCCGATATCCACGCCAAGCTCTCGGGCAACCCCGGCTACCTGACCGACCGCATCGCCGAAGGCCAACTGCGCGGCGCCATCCTGGGCAGCCCGCACCCCCACGCGCGCATCGTGCGCATCGACACCGCCGCCGCGCGCGCGCTGCCCGGCGTGCATGCCGTGGTTACCCATGCCGACATTCCCGGCACCGCCGTCTACGGCCTGCGCAAGGCCGACCGGCCCGTGCTGTGCGCCGACAAGGCGCGCTACGTGGGCGATCCGGTGGCTGCCGTGGCGGCGGTCGACATGGCCACCGCCCGCGCGGCGCTGGCGCTGATCGAGGTCAAGTACGAACCGCTGCCCCTGGTCGGCGACCCGGCCGCCGCGCTGGACCCGCGCTGCCCCGAGGACGCCTGGGTGCACGCCGGCGGCAACCTGCTGCACCAGGTGGAGCACCGCCGCGGCGACCTGGCCGCGGCCGAGGCCGCCAGCGTCCATGTCGTGGAGGACACCTACACCACGCCGCGCCAGATGCATGCCTTCCTGGAGACCGAGGGCGGCGTCGCCGAGCCCGACGGCGAGGGCGGCCTGCGCCTGTTCTTCGGCGGCCACAACCCGGCGCGCGAGCGCCAGGTGATTGCCGACATGCTGCGGCTGCCGCACGACAAGGTGCATGCCGTGGGCACGCCGGTCGGCGGCTCGTATGGCGGCAAGGACGAACTCACCGTGCAGCCCGTCGCGGCCCTGCTGGCGTGGCAGGCCGGGCGCCCGGTGCGGCTGCACCTGACGCGGCCGCAGTCGGTGGACTTCGGCGTCAAGCGCCACCCGATGCGCATCCGGCTGCGCATGGGCTGCGACGCGCGCGGCCGGCTCACCTTCCAGCAGGCCGACATCCTGGCCGACACCGGCGCCTACGCGACCCATGGCCCCGAGGTGCTGGACGCGGCCGTGGAACACAGCCCCGGCCCCTACCGCTACCGGGCCGTGCATCTCCACGCGCGCCTGGCCTATACCAACAACGGCGTGGCCGGCGCGTTCCGCGGCTTCGGCGCGGTGCAGGTGCAATACGCGCTGGAGCAGCAGATCGACCGCCTGGCCGCGCTGGCCGGCCTCGATCCCGCCGCCTTCCGCGCGCTCAACCTGGCCGCGCCCGACGGCCCCGGCCCGCTGGGCCAGCAGGTGGTGCCGTTCGACGGCCCGCATCGCGCGCTGGACGTGGCGCGCCGGCAGCCGCTGTGGCAGGCGCCGCGCCACTGGCGCAGCGCCGACGCGCGCTACCGCTACGGCACCGGCCTGGCCCTGGTCCACCGCAGCGACGGCTTCGGCAAAGGCGGCCCCGGCGCCAGCCGCATGGCGCTGGCCCTGGCCGAAGACGGCGCCATCGAGCTGCGCTGCGGCTTCACCGAGCTGGGGCAGAACCTGGTGGGCGTGATCCGCAACCTCTGCGTGGAGCACCTCGGCTGCGGACCCGGCGACGTGCGCCCCGTGCTGGGCGACACGCGCCACGCGCCCGACTCCGGCCCGGTGGCCGCCTCGCGCGCCACCACCCTGGCCTGGCGCGCCGTCACCCATGCCCGCGCGGCCTGGCGGCAGTCGCTGCTGGAGCCCGCCGCCCGGCAACTGGGCCAGCCCGCCGCCACGCTGCGCCTGGGCGAGGGCGGCGTGCACGATGCCCAAGGCCTGCGCCTGTCCTACCGCGCCCTGGCGCAGCTGCTGGGACCGGACCGGCCCTGCCTGGACGTGGACCTGCCCGCCGAGGACCCCGCAGGCAATGCGCACGACACGCATTTCGTGTTCGGCGCCTGCGCGGCCATCGCCCAGGTGCGCGTGGACAGCTGGAGCGGCGTGATCAGCGTGCAGCAACTGGTCATGTGCACGGCGCTGGGCCCCACCATCTCGCCGCAGGGCTACCTGGGACAGATGGAAGGCGGCGCCGTCATGGGGCTGGCCATGTGCACCCAGGAAGAACTGGAATGCGTGGATGGCCGCTACACCGCGCGCAACCTCGACACCTACCTCGTGCCCACGCTGGCCGACGCCCCCGCCATGGACGTCATCGCCATCCAGAACCTGCCCGACGGCGATCCCATCGGCCCGCGCGGCGCGGGCGAGATCAGCGTGAACTTCGCCACCCCCGCCGTGGCCAGCGCCATCGCCGCCGCGCTGGGCCACCCCGTCACCCGCCTGCCCGTGCAGCCCGCGCAGGTCATCGCGCTGTTGGAGAAGCCCGCATGAACGTCCCGGCCCCCGGCACCCGGCCCGCCCCCTTCATCCTGGAACTGCGGCTCAACGGCCAGCCCGTGCGCGTGCAATGCAGCCCCGACACGCGCCTGCTCACGCTGCTGCGCGAGCACTGGCACCTCACCGGCGCCAAGCCCGGCTGCGAAGTCGGCCGTTGCGGCGCCTGCATGGTCTGGCTCGACGATGCCCCCGCCAATGCCTGCCTGCTGATGGCCTACCAGATCCAGGGCCAGGCGGTGCGCACCATCGAATCGGTCGCGGCCGACACCGCCAGCGAGCCCGTGCGCGCAGCGCTGGCCGAATGCGGCGGCGTGCAGTGCGGCTATTGCACCGCCGGCATGGTGATGACCATGACCTACCTGCACCGGCAACAGCCCCGCCCCGCCGCCGGCGAGGCCAAGGCCCTGATGTGCGGCAACATCTGCCGCTGCACGGGCTACGGCGGCATCCGGCGCGCGGTGGAGAGGCTGTTTCCGGAGGTGTAGGCGTAGTCGCGGCTGTCTCGCCTCAGTTGGTGAGTAGCGCCGGCCGGCCGCATCAACGTCTTGCGTCACCGTGTCTCAGGCTAAACGAGCCAGATTCTCAAGAAGGGTGGGCAAATTCGCCACCTGTCCGACAGTTCATGGGTACACGCAAGGTGCAGCGCCGTCCACCCAGTCATCGGACTGGCGCAGTCTGCGCATACAGCCGTGCCAACAATGAGAACGGGGGCATAGAGCCCCCGCTTGCAACCGATACCGCGCAAGGCGTCAGCGTGCCGCGCTGAGTTCGGGCGCTTCGCTGAGCGCCTTCTGCAGATTGCTAAGCATATCCTCGCTGGCACGCTGGGCGGACAGCGAGAAGTTGCGCTTGAACTCGGAGAACTCTGCGTTCCCTTGGCCCGTGACGATCTTCTTAAAGACGACCTTGCCGTTGAGGTCCGTCACGGTGCAGGTAAGGTTGATCGTGAAACGGGTTGGAGGCCAGGTGAGCGCGCTGTCGGACGACGACTCGGTCGTGATCTCCGGCGTCAGGATGTAGGCAAGCTGCGCCTTGTCGATCATGGCGCGATCGTCCGGCGCCTTGAGCTTGGTCGCATTGGCGAACACGTTCGACAGCGTACTGTAGATCGGTACCTCGAGGTCGCGGTACGGCAGGTAGCTGACCTTGTCGCCACCGCCGCCCGGCGTGGTCACTTCCTTGGTCAGCAGCGCATCGGGGAGGACGAAGCCGATGTTCTTGTCGACTTTCCTCTCGGCCGGCGTGGCGGGCGCGGACTTGTCCGTCGCGATCTGAATCGGGTGAGCACAGCCAGCCAGTGCGATCAGCGCGACGACAGCCGCGCAACGGCTAGCGATCGTGAACCAGGCACGCATCGTTTTCTCCTTTTGGTGTTGCTGTGGGGTTTACTTCAAAGCGTCCAGGAAAGCGGGGTCGGCGTAGAGCGTGCCGAGCAGCGCCTGCACCGTGTAGCCGTATTCGGTGACCGCCTTCGGAATCGCCACGGCAGCCGCGAACGATGAATCCCATTCGCGATGGACCGACTTGATCTGGTCGTAGCGGACGGTGTCCCCCTTCTTCACGACAAAGCGTGCCGATACGTCGCCGGAAGCGGTGACGATCGCCGGATCGATCTCGTTGCGCAGCAGCGTGCCGGAGATCACTACGTCTGCGTCCGACGACATCTTTCCGGCCATGGTCAGCTCGCGGGTGACGGCTTCCGAGAGATACGCCGACCACGTGCCGCCGTACGGTGACACCAGGCTGTTGGCACGCAGCGGAATGGGATGCTTGACGCCGGTCCCGCTTGCATTGAACGTGCCGACGCGCGTGGGCGCGGCGCCGCTGTTCTTGAGGGTCTGGACGTTATCGAGCGACGGAGGATAGGGAGGTGCAACGACGCTGCACCCGGACAGGACTAGGCCTAGCGCGCCAAGCGCGAGGCTGGTTTTCATGCGACCCACTGCGGACACCTTCCTTGTTTTACGTGTTTTCTTGTGTCGTCATCGGCCACAGCGGCCGCGTGATGACGATTGCCGGCTTGATAACCTTCGGTGCCGGCATGAAACGTATTCTGCCAAAGCCGAAGCACTTTGCATCACATTAAAGGTGTCATCAAGACCAAAATGTTGCGCCAACTAAACACCCATCCATTTGGGGGTGTTCGTAGCCGCGGGACGGCCGGGTCGGTCAGAAGCTGCATTTCAATGACGTCAGCCATCCGGGTACATGGCACGCAATGACTCGCATGCTTTCCCGACGCCGTTGGAGTCAGGAAAGCCGGCGGACCGTTCACCGGGTCGGGGCGGTGTCAAGCGTGCAGGTCGCTGCGACTCTGCGTGGATGTCAAATGGAACGCTTGGGGGTATCCGCCACGCCCGATCAACGAAGTCCGCCGCCAGCGATGATCTTCTCGCCGGTGAGCCAGCGTGCATCGTCCGAGGCGACGAAAGCCACGACATCGGCGATGTCCTGCGGCTGCCCGAGGCGGCCCAGCGGGGTCTGCGCGACGATGCCGGCCTCGAACTCCGAGGCCAGCATTCCCGCGTCATGGGTGCCCTCGGTTGCCGTGAGGCTCGGGTTGACGGAGTTGACCCGGATCTTGCGCGCGCCCAGTTCCTTTGCGAGCACGCCGGTGATGACGTCGACCGCGCCTTTGGTGGCGGTGTACAGCGCGGTTCCTGGCGGCGTGATGGCAGTGACGGCGGACCCGATGTTGACGATACTGCCGCCTTCGCCGAGTTGCGCTGACGCTGCCTGGGTCATCAGCATTAGACCCAGCACATTGATATCGAACATCCTGTGGAATTGCGCCTCCGTGACTTCGTCAAGGGCGCCGAACTCGTAGACCCCCGAGTTGTTGACCAGGATGTCGAGCTTTCCATACGTGACGATGGCGGTATCGACCACGCGCCTGGCGTCGGCGCCCTTCGACACGTCACCCTGCGTGGCCACCGCCTGGCCGCCTGCGTCGGTGATGGCTTGAACCACCGCGTCCGCGCCGGACTTGCTGGTTGCGTAGTTGACAACCACCTTTGCACCGTTCGCGGCGAGTGCCTTTGCGATCGCTGCACCGATTCCCTTGGATGCGCCAGTGACAATGGCGACTTTACCTGCAAGCTTGGACATGAACAACTCCTTCGATGGATGAATGGGCTCCGGGACAACGCCTTTCGTTGCCTCGGTAGTCATGTCCAATCATGGAGCCCGGAAGTCGCGACGACTAGCTGGTCGATCTGGTTATCACCTATCCGGATCGGGGATCAATCCCCGTGATCTGCGCGGTGTCGCGCGGTTCATCGGCACCGCCTGGCTGCCGAAAAACCGCCGCGCAATCAGTTGGGCCCGGCGGAAACACCGCCGGGAACCGCGGCGATGCCTTCCAGCCTGGCGCTCAGGTAATGGATGAACGCCCGCGCCGAATATCGCGTCGCCTTCCCGAGCGGATAGTAGGCATAGACACGTGTCGGAACCATGTCCCAGTCGGATAGCAGGCGTACCAGCCTGCCTTCTTCCAGTTCTCGCCGACAGGCCCACAACCCGATCGACGCGATGCCCATGCCGGCGACCGTGGCAGCGACGACACCTTCGTTGTCATTGAAAGAGATGCTTGGCCGGACCGAGACGGACTCATCGGTGCCCTCGCGGGAAAACGCCCACGCCGTGTCGACGCTTCCGGCGGGTCCGTGGACGATCCGGTGCTCTGGCAGCGCGGACGGTGTCGGCGGCGTGCCATATCGATCGAGATATCCCGGCGCGGCGACGATCAGCCGCGGATAGGTCGTGAGCAGCCTGGCCGTAGCGTTGGAATCCGGCAGCATTCCCATCCTCAGCGCTACATCCACCGCGTCGCGCACAAGATCCTGTTTCCGGTCGCCCAGGATGACCTGCAGCGACAGCTTGGGATGCATCTCCGCGAACGGGGGGATCAGCGGAATGATCTCACGCACGCCCGCGCTTGTCGGCATGCCGATCCGCAGGGTGCCACGCAGTTCGCCCCGACGGACGCTCTGCTCCGCTTCATCCAGCTGATCCAGAACGGGCTCGATGCGGGCCAGGTACTCTGTTCCTTCTTCGGTGGGAATCACCGCCCGCGTGGTGCGAGCCAGCAAGGAGACGCCAAGTTCCTGCTCGAGGTCGGAGACAGCCCGCGACGCCTGCGATTGGGAGATCGATAACTCGCGGGCCGCCCCGGAAAAACTCTTGAGCCTGGCGACACGCGAAAAGATCTTGAGTTGGCTGATGTCCATCTCGCACTTGGGGTTGGGGGGCCTGCCGGTCAAAGGAACAACCCCGGTGCTTGGCCGATTGATGCGATTTCGAGATAAATCATAACCAGCAACGGGGGGTTCCTGGAAGACCGCCGTGGCCGCATAGTCAGGCCCACGCGACGCGCAACGTCGCCGCGTGGCCGCATCCGATGACGAGCACGATCGACGCGCACAAGTGTGTCATCGATCCGCCGTTGCGTGTTCATTCCGCCGCATCCATCCAGGAAATCGACATGTCGGCGCCCGCCAGAGCCACACGGAGGTTCATTTTGCGAGATGCTCGCGGATGCCGGAGCTGATCTGCTGAAGTGCCGCCTCGGTCGAAGGCACATGACGCAGTGCATTGAGCAGTACGAAGTCGTGGATGGTGCCGTTATAGCGAACGGCCGCGACCGGCACGCCAGCCTCTTTCAGCTTGCGGGCATACGCCTCGCCCTCATCGCGCAGCGGGTCGCTCTGTGCGGTGATGACGAGCGCGGGCGGCAAACCCTTGAGCTCCGCGTCACTGGCACGCAACGGCGAGACGTATGGGTTGTCCCGCGTTTTCGCATCCGGGGCGTAGAGGTTCCATCCATAGTCCATGAAGCCACGCGACAGGAAGTAGCCGGTCCCAAAGCGCTTGTACGAATCCGTGTCGACACTTGCATCGGTGGCCGGAATCAGCAGCACCTGATAGCGGATCTTCGGGCCGCCGCGGTCCTTGGCCATCATGGTTATGGCTGCCGTCATGTCGCCGCCCACGGAGTTTCCTGCCACGGCGATGCGGCTGCCGTCGGCACCGAACTCGCCAGCGTGGGCCGCCACCCATTTGAGAGCCGCATACGATTCGTCCAGTTGCGTGGGGAACCTGGCCTGCGGCAGCGGCGTGTACTCGACGAACACGCCTACCTGTCCCGAGCCGACGACGAGATCGCGCAGCAGGCGCTGATGGTTGGCGAAGTTACCGACGATCCAGACCCCGCCGTGGATGAAGAACAGAACGCCCGGCTTGGCCGCGGGTTGGTCCGGCTTCATGATGTAGATCTTCACGGTACGGCCATCGGCCGTAATCGTGCGCTCCGAGGTCGTCACCCCCGACATGTCTACCGGCGTTTTGCTTTGCAGCCCCGTCAGGATGTCCTGCGGCTTGGGCTGAGGCAGTTCCCAGAACGGGGAACTGTCCTTGTTGAGCTCCACGAGGAAGCTGCGAACTTGCGGATCGAGGTTCGGATCCGTCGAGACGTCCTGGGCGAAGGCATGCTGGGCCATGATGGCGGCTCCAATCAGGGAAAGGGCGAGTTTCGATGCACGGTTCATGATGAAAGTGTCCTTTAGAGATCAGCGGCGACCTGATGATGTAGACAGGTCTGTATCTATGATAGAAGAGACAGACCTGTATTCAAGAGAAATTTGGATTGTGGAAAATTCGCATTGACACAGACAGGTCTGTATCATAAGCTATGGAGTCGACTGAACGTAAGGGGTAGCCGAAATGACCCAGCCCATTCCTAGCGCGCGCGACCGGATTCTGGAAACCGCGGCGCGCCTGTTTTATCGGGACGGATTCCGGGCCACCGGAATCGACAGGATCATTGCCGAGTCAGGCGTGGCCAAGATGTCGCTGTACCGGAATTTCGCCTCGAAGGACGAGCTCATCGCGGCATTCCTGGACTGGCGCCACGATTTCTGGATGCGCTGGTTCATCGAGGCGGTGGAAACACGCTTTGCCCGGCGGGCTGAGCTGTCCGTTATCGCGGACGCCTTGGGCGAGTGGTTTGCCCAGGAGGACTACCGCGGCTGCTCCTTCATCAACGTGGTCGCGGAAGCGGGGGCGACGGGCAGCCCAGGCCACCTGCAGCAAGCGGTTTCGCACAAACAGGCACTGGAACAGTTCATCGCCGGGATAGCCATGCGGCTGGGTCTGCCGTCGCCGGCCACCGTGGCGGCGGATGCGATGCTGTGTGTGGAAGGGATGATCGTGCGCTACCAGATGACGCGCGATGCCACAGTGGTGGAATCCGGCAGGCGCGTGCTGGCGGGAATCGAAGAAGCTGCAACGACAGGCAAGCGCAGGGTCAAGGTCGCCTAGCGCCAGTCCGGGCGGCGGCCACTTCCGATCATTTCACTATGCTTGGGTGGACACACGGTTGAATGGTCGTGTTCTCCGGCACGCCTATGGCCGCTCCGACCCGGGGACTACGGGTAAGACTCAAGAACTCTGAGACGTGACTGCCGTGGGGCGCGGCCGCCAGCGACGCGTTGCCGCACCTCGCCCCCTCCCGCGCGTTCCCGTTCCGTACTAAACTTTCACAACTTTCTAAAAATTCAAAAAAGACAAGCAATGCACCTGTCGCCCCTGATCCAGCGCTTCGTGCTCCATTTCGGCGAAATGGGCAGCCGCTGGGGGATCAACCGCACGGTCGGTCAGATCTACGCGCTGCTGTTCACCGCCTCGCGCCCGCTCAACGCCGACGAAATCGCCGAGGCGCTCGGTTTCTCGCGCTCCAATGTCAGCATCGGCCTGAAGGAGCTGGAGTCGTGGAACCTGGTTCGGCTGTCGCACCAGCCGGGCGACCGGCGCGAGTATTTCTCGGCGCCGGACGATGTCTGGGCCATCTTCCGCACGCTGGCCGAGGAGCGCAGGCGGCGCGAGATCGATCCGACGCTGTCGATGCTGCGCGAAGTCCAGCTGGAGTCGCCGGCCAGCGCCGAAGACCGCCATGCGCAGGCGCGCATGAAGGAGATGTACGGGCTGATCGTGCTGGTGACGAGCTGGTTCGGCGATATCCAGAAGCTCGACGTGGCCACGCTGGAGAAGCTGATGAAGCTGGGCGCCAAGGTCAACAAGCTGCTCGAGATGAAGGACAAGCTCGGCAGCGCCATCGGCGGCAAGGCGCGCGCCGATGCCGACAAGGGCGATGCCGCCAAGGCCAGGCCCGCCCGTACCCGCAAGGAGTAGTTTCATGTTGTCGTCGCTCGACCCGGTGGTGCTGGCGCGCGTGCAGTTTGCCGCCAATATCACCTTCCATATCCTGTTTCCCACCATCAGCATCGCGCTGACCTGGGTGCTGCTGTTCTTCAAGCTGCGCTTCGACAAGACCGGCGACGACCGCTGGATGGCGGCCTACCGCTTCTGGGTGAAGATCTTCGCGCTGACCTTCGCGCTGGGCGTGGTCAGCGGCATCACCATGAGCTTCCAGTTCGGCACCAACTGGCCGGGCTACATGGAGACGGTGGGCAACGTGGCCGGCCCGCTGCTGGCCTACGAGGTGCTGACCGCGTTCTTCCTGGAGGCGACCTTCCTCGGCATCATGCTGTTCGGCATGCGCCGCGTGAGCAATCGCACGCATACCGTCGCCACGCTGCTGGTGGCGGGCGGCACCACGCTGTCGGCGTTCTGGATCCTGGCGCTGAACTCGTGGATGCAGACGCCGGCCGGCTTCGAGATGATCGACGGCCGCGCCCACGTGACGAGCTGGCTGGCGGTGATCTTCAATCCCTCGTTCCCCTACCGCCTCGCGCATATGCTGCTGGCGTCGGGGCTGACGGTGGCGTTCCTGCTGGCGGGCATCTCGGCCTACCGCTGGCTGCGCGGCGACCGCGCGCCGGAGGTGCTGTCGTCGCTGCGCACCGGAGTGGTCATCGCGGCGGTGCTGATCCCGCTGCAGATCGTGGCGGGCGACCTGCACGGCCTCAACACGCTGCATCACCAGCCGGCCAAGATCGCCGCCATGGAGGGCATCTGGAAGACCGGGAAGGGCGCGCCGGCGGTGCTGTTCGGCCTGCCCAACGCGGGCACGCAAAGCAACGATTTCGAGATTTCGATCCCGAAGCTGGCATCGGTCTACCTGACCCACAGCGCCGACGGCGAGATCAAGGGCATCGATGCCTTCGAGGGCGCGCATCCGCCGGTGGCGCCGCTGTTCTACGCTTTCCGCGTCATGGTGGGCGTGGGCCTGCTGATGCTGGCGGTCTCGTGGACGGCGGCGTGGCAGCTGCGCCGCCAGGGCCAGCCGTCGCGCTGGATGGCGCGCGCGCTGCTGGCGATGACGTTCTCGGGCTGGGTGGCGCTGGTGGCGGGCTGGTACGTCACCGAGATCGGCCGCCAGCCTTACCTGGTGTATGGCGTGCTGACCACGGCGCAGGCCGCCTCCAAGGTGCCGGCCGCGATGATCGGCGCCACGCTGGCGATGTACCTGGCGCTCTACGCGGCGCTGATCGCGGCCTATGTCTCGGTGGTGTTCTACCTGGCCCGCAAGGCGGGCACGGACGCGGGCGCGGGCGCGGGAGAGCCGGAAATCGAAACCCGTCAAATCGAAACCCATCGAACCGAAACCCATCGAATCGAAACCCCTCAAGCCGTGCTGCCCGGCGAACTGCGGAGCGCAGAATGAACGACCTGACCCAACCCGCCGGCTGGATGCCGCTGGTGTTCCTGGCCCTGATGGGCATCTCCATGCTGGTCTACGTGATCCTCGACGGCTACGACCTCGGCGTGGGGGTGCTGCTGCGCCGCGCCGGCGATGCCGACAAGGACACCATGATCGCGTCGATCGGCCCGTTCTGGGATGCCAACGAAACCTGGCTGGTGCTGGGCGTGGGCCTGCTGCTCACGGCCTTCCCGATCGCGCACGGCATGATCCTGACCCAGCTCTACCTGCCGGTGGCGCTGATGCTGGCCGGGCTCATCGTGCGCGGCGTGGCGTTCGACTTCCGCGTCAAGGCGCGCGCGCACCACAAGCCGTGGTGGAACCGCGCGTTCTATGCGGGCTCGCTGCTGGCCGGCTTCTCGCAGGGGCTGATGCTGGGGCTGTACATCACCGGCTTCCGCCACGACTGGCTGGACATCGCCTTCGCGGTGGTGGTGGGGCTGTGCCTGGTGGCGGGCTACTGCCTGCTGGGCGCGGGCTGGCTGATCATGAAGACCGGCGGCAGCCTGCAGCGGCGCGCCATGTACTGGGCACGGCACAGCCTGTGGCTGACCGGCACCGGCGTGACGCTGATCTCGGTGGTGACGCCGCTGGTGAGCCAGCGCATCTTCGACAAATGGTTCTCGCTGCCTAACATCATCCTGCTGGCGCCGATCCCACTGGTGACGGTGGCGCTGTTCGTGATCCTCGACCGGCTGCTGCGGCGCATGCCGGCCATGCACGAGCGTGGCAACGACCGCTGGTGCTGGGTGCCCTTCGCCGGCACCGCGGTGATCTTCCTGATGGCGTTCAACGGGCTGGCGTACAGCATCTTCCCGTACCTGGTGGTGGACCGGATCGATATCTGGCAGGCCGCGAGCGCGCCGGAATCGCTGGGCGTGATCCTGGCCGGCGCGGCGGTGGTGCTGCCGACCATCCTGGGCTACACGCTGTACGCGTACCGTGTATTCTGGGGCAAGGCGACCGACCTGCATTACTACTGAGGCGGCCGGCGCCGGCAGGCGGCCCGCGGGCGGCCGCACCGACCAGGACAGACAGCGACACATGAACGGCTCGCAAGGCCAGCAACCCGGCACGCCCCCATCCTCGCCGCCGCCCGCGGAGGCAGCTCCCCTGACCCGGCGCCTGCTCGACCGCCTGCGCGCCGGCGCGGGCGCGCAGGTACGCGGACTCACCCGCAGCAACTCCGGCCTCAGCCTCGATTACGACAACCCGCCCGGCGACCCCGGCCTGTTCGGCCCGGACGCGGTCTGCTGGCGGGTCCACGCGGATTTCCCGGCGATGCTGGCCGGCGGCGTCAGCGCGCTGCTGCTGCAGACCCTGCATCCGCTGGCGCTGGCCGGGGTGTGGGACCACTCCACCTTCCGCACCGACATGCAGGGCCGGCTGGGCCGCACCGCGCAGTTCATCGCCGGCACCACCTACGGCAGCCGCGCCGACGCGCTGGCGCTGATCGAGCGCGTCAGGCGCATCCATACCATGGTCAAGGGCACCGCGCCCGACGGCCGCCCCTACGCGGCCGACGACCCGGCGCTGCTGACCTGGGTCCACGTGGCCGAGGTATCGAGCTTCCTGGGCGCCTACCTGCGCTACGTCGGCCCGCTGCCGCCGGCCGACCAGGACCGCTACTACGCCGAGGTGGCGCAGATCGCCGAACTGCTCGGCGCCACCGGCGTGCCGCGGAGCGCCGCCGCCGTCGCCGCCTACCTCGCGCGCCTGCGCCCCGAACTGGTGGTCAGCGAGCGCACCCACGAAGTGGTGCGGCTGGTGATGGCCATGCCGGTCGCCAGCCCGCTGCTGGTGCCGGCGGTGCGCATCATGGGCGACGCGGGCATCGCGCTGCTGCCGCGCTGGGCCCAGCGCGAGCTCGGCCTGCACGGCGCCGCCGCGCTGCGCCTGCCGGTGTCGCTGGCGGGCATGCGCATGCTGGCGCCCACCTTGCGCTGGGCGCTCGGCAGCGGGCTGGCGGCGCGCGCGCGGCGGCGTGCCGAAAAGCCGGCGCCGGTGACGCTGGCGCCGACCTCCTGAGCCGGGCCGGCGCCGGCCGCCGGCGCCCCGCCGGGAGACCGATGCGGAAGTCGCGCGCCGTCAGCCGGCGGCGTCGCGCGCCAGCCGGTTCCGCCCGCCCTGCTTGGCCTGGTACATCAGGTCGTCGGCCCGCTTCAGGGCGTCGGCGATGCGCGCGCCGCTGCCCGGCCAGCTGGCCACGCCCAGCGAAATGGTGACGTGGCCGACGATCTCGAAGGCAGTCTGCTGCACCAGCTGCCGCAGGCGTTCGCCCACCTCCGCGGCGTCGGCCACGGTCGTCTCCGGCAACAGCAGCGCGAACTCCTCCCCACCCTGCCGGCAAGCCAGGTCGCCTTCCCTGGAGCATTGCCGCAGCAGCCGCGCCACGGTGGCCAGCACGAGATCGCCCGCATCGTGGCCGAAGCTGTCGTTTACCCGCTTGAAATGATCGATGTCGAAGGCGACGATGGCAAAAGGCCGGTGCGCCGCCTCCATGAGATCCAGGGCTTCCGTCATCGCCCTGCGGTTGAGCAGGCCCGTGAGCGGATCGGTGTGCGCCTGGCTGCTGAGCCGGCTGAGCTTCTCCTGCATCAGCCCCATCCCCTTGAGCAGGGCCTGCTTGATGTGGGCGGCCTCGATGTACCAGGAGTCGACCGTGCGGATGCGCTCGGTGCTTTCGAGGCTGTCCATGGCGGTGGCGTTCTCCGCGAGCTGCTGCAGCGGGCGGGTGATCAGGCGGGAGAGCCACCAGATCGTGAGCAGGCCCACGATCCCCAGCGGGGCCGCGCCCAGCACCATCTGGCGCATCAGCGCATGCAGCGCGCCCAGCGTGGCGCTGCGCGGCTGCTGGGACACCACGCCCCAGTTGGCGGAGGGGACGCCGGCGTAGCCCGCCAGCATCTCGGTCCCCTGCGAATTGACCAGCGGCATGGCGCCGCTCTCTCCCTTCAACGCCGCCTCCACCGCCGGATTCTTGCCGATGACCTCGCCCACGCGCGCGGCATCCGGGTGGTACAGCAGCCTGCGGTTGCCGTCCGCGACGTAGGCATAGGTGGCATCGCGGTAGAAGTGGTTGCCGATCAGGGTGCTCAGGACGGTCTTCTCCTTGAGGTAGATCGATCCGCCCACGAAGCCGAGGTACTCGCCCGTCTTGCTCCAGATCGGGTGGGAGATAAACACGATCAGGTTGCCGGCGGCCGAATTGTAGGCGCTGCTGATGGTGGGCCGGCGGCCGCGCAGCGCCTCGCCCACGCCCGGCGACGCCAGCGTCTTGCCATCGATGCGCAGGCTGTCCGGCATGGCGGCCAGGACCCGGCCGCTGGCGTCGGCAATGGTGACGGAACTGAAATCGGGGTCTTGCGTCTTGAGCCGCCTCGCTTCGCCCGCCACGAAACCGGGATCGCCGAAATGGTCGCCGAGCAGGCCGGCGCTGTATGCCAGCTTCTGCTGGACCACGCGCAGGAACTCGTCGATGCTGGACGCTACCTTGGCCGCATAGGCGCGATTGGCTTCCTGGGCGTTGGCGACCAGCGCGTCCCGCTGCACCCGGTAGGCGGCATAGAAGCTGTTGGCCAGCGTCACGAGCGAGGTCACCAGCGCGAACAGCAGGATCAGCCGCCGGAGGTCGATGATCGGGATCTTGTTGAATTTCATTTCCTGGCCACGACAAGTACGGCTATCCATGGAAGGGGCCCCGCCTGCGCGACGACCACGCTACCCGCCTCGCTGGTGTCGATGCGGCCGAACGGCCGTTGCGCGAACTCGGGCCGTCTCTCGTAGAGCGCGATGCCCGCGGCGCCCCGATGAGCGCCGGCCAGGCGCGCAAGCCGGGCCATCGGCGCGCGCCCTCAGTCGAGGCTGGCCGCCACCGTGGCGGTCTTGCTGCCGCGCAGGGTCGCCTCGGGCAGGCGCGCCACCAGGAACGGCGCCACCAGCGACACCGCCGCGCTGAACACGAACAGGATGCGGAACGCCGTCTCCGCGGCGGCGCGCACGGCGCCGGCGTCGGCCGCGTTGCTGCCCACCATGACGCGGTGGAACATGCTCATGAGGATGTCTTCGCCGCCGGACAGGTCGGCCACGCCCATGCCGCCATGGCGCAGCAGCCCGATCAGGACCGTGGTCAGCACCGCCACCCCCACCGCCCCGCCCAGCATGCGCGAGAACGCCGTCAGCGCGGTGGCCACGCCGACCTGCTGGGCCGGCACCGCGTTCTGGGTCGCCACCAGCCCGCTGGGCAGTTGCAGCCCGATCGACAGGCCGAGCACGACCATCACCAGCGCGGTCAGCGCCACCGCGTGCGGATCGACGAAGGCCAGCGCCACGATGGCCAGCGGCGCGACCAGCGAGCCGGTCAGCTGCAGCGGCTTGTAGCGCCCGCTCCAGGACATCAGCCGGCCCGAGATGAAGGCGCCGAACGGGATGGCCAGCGTCAGCGGCACCAGCCGCAGCGCGGCGCTGTCGGCCTGCGCGCCGCCCACCACCTGGAAGCGCAGCGGCAACAGCACCGACATGGAGATGAGCTGGAAGAAGCACAGGAACAGCGTGATGCAGCAGATCGTCACCGTGGGCACGCGCAGCATGGCCAGCGGGATCATCGGATCGGCCGCGCGGCCTTCCTGCCACACGAACAGCGCCAGCGCGACCAGGCCGGCCAGCAGCAGGCCCAGCGTCTGCGGCGCCAGCGGCGACTGGCCCTGCCCCAGGCGGGTAAGGAACACCAGCACGCCGGTCAGGCCGCCGCCGAACAGCACCGCGCCGAGGTAGTCGATGCGATGGCGGCGCCCGCCCGCGGGCAGGTGCTTGAGCGCGCGGCGCACCACCACCAGCGCGAGCACGGCCAGCGGCAGGTTGATCCAGAAGATCCAGCGCCACGACAGGTAGTGCGCCAGGTAGCCGCCGATCACCGGCCCGGCCATGCTGGCCACGGCCCACACGCCGCTCACGTAGCCCTGGTAGCGGCCGCGGTCGCGCAGCGGCACCACGTCGGCGATGGTGGCCTGCGACACCGAGATCAGCCCGCCGCCGCCGAGGCCCTGGAGGATGCGCGCGATGATCAGCTGGGGCATGGTCTGCGCCAGCGCGCACGCCACCGAGGCCAGGAAGAACAGCACGATGGCGAAGGACAGCACGGAGCGCCGCCCGAGCAGGTCGGACAGCTTGCCGTAGATCGGCGTGACCACGGTGGAGGCCACCAGGTAGGCCGACACCACCCACGCCATCACCTCGAAGCCATTGAGCTGCAGCGCGATCTCGGGCAGTACCACGGCCACGATCGACTGCTCCAGCGCGCCCAGGAACATCGCCAGCATGATGCCGAAGATGACCTGCATGACGGGCACGGGCGGGGTGGCGAGCGGAGCGGGCGCGCCGCCGCCGCGCGGCTCGGCCGCGCCTTGCGGGGGAGGCGCGGCGGCGGCCGCTACGGCAGCAGTCAGGGAAGGGGGAAAGGCGGAAACCGGCGGGAACGACGTCTGGGAGGCGGCGGGCATGGGCGGGCGGGAGGAGGGAAACGCAGGAAAGGACATCGATTGGGAGGCTGGGGGGCCTCGCTCATCTCTGTTTTTTGTATACAAGGGGCATATTGTAGGCCGAAGCCCGCCGCCTTGCAGCGCCCTTTTTCGGCGGCTTCCCGGCCACTGCCGGCCTTCCCTCGCCGCCCTTTCAGGGCCCTTTCATTGCCCTTTCAGCACGCTTTCACCGCATCCGGGCGCCCTTCCGGCAGCCTTGCCGCCCGCTTTCGCGAGCGGCGCCGCGGGCGCGTCAGAAAGACTCCCAGTCGCCGTTGGCCACGGCCAGGTTGCCGGCGGCCACGGCGCGCGGCGCGCGGCGCGCCGGGGCGGGTGCGGCGGCCTTGGCCGGGCGCGCGGGAAGCGACTTGGCCGACAGCACCGGCTCGCGTCCCAGGCGCACCACCGGCGCGCGGGCCTTGCTCGGCAGCACCGGCGCGCGGGTGCCGCCCGCGGCGGCAAGCGGAGCCGCCACCTTGGCCGGAGCCGGAGCCGCCGCGCGGGCAACCGGCCTGGCGGGGGCGGGAGCGGCGGCGGGCGCCGCGCGGGGCGCCTCGGCCGGCTCCGACGCGGCGGGCGCGGACGCCACCGCGCGCAGCGGCGCCTGGCTCTTGGCGCGGGCGGCCGGGCGAGCGGCCGGGCGAGCGGTTGCCGCACGGGCTTCCGGCCGCGCCGCCGGGGCGCGCGCGGCGGGCTTGCGCACCGCCGCGGCAGCGGCCGTGACAGCGGCAGGCGCGGCCGGGCGCGCCGGTGCCGGGCGCGCGACGTCGGTCTGTTCCGGGGTCACCTGGAAGCGGGACACTTCGTCCACCAGGCCCGCGGCCTGCTGCTGCAGGCTCTCGGCGGCGGCGGCGGCTTCCTCCACCAGCGCCGCGTTCTGCTGCGTCACGCTTTCCATCTGGGTGATGGCGCGGTTGACCTGCTCGATGCCGGAGGACTGCTCTTCGCTCGCCGCGGCGATCTCGCCCATGATGTCGGTCACGCGCTTGACCGCGCCGACGATGTCGTCCATGGTGCGCCCGGCATCCTCGACCTGCCTGGCGCCGTGGGCCACCTGCCCCACCGAGCCATTGATGAGCTGGCCGATTTCCTTGGCGGCCGACGCCGAGCGCTGCGCCAGGCTGCGCACCTCGGCCGCCACCACGCTGAAGCCGCGGCCCTGCTCGCCGGCGCGCGCGGCTTCCACCGCGGCGTTGAGCGCCAGGATATTGGTCTGGAAGGCAATGCCCTCGATCACGCCCACGATCTCCGCCACCTTGGCCGACGACTGCGAGATGTTCTGCATGGTCTCCACCACGCCGCGCACCGCGCGCCCGCCTTCGGTGGCCACGCCCGAGGCGCTGACGGCCAGTTCGTTGGCGTGGCGCGCATTGGCGGCGTTCTGCCTGACCGTGGAGGTGAGCTGCTCCATCGAAGCCGCGGTCTGCTCGAGCGAGGCGGCCTGCTCCTCGGTGCGCTGGGAAAGGTCGGTATTGCCGCTGGCGATCTCGCGGGTAGCGCCGTCGATCGAGCGCGAGGCGCCCTGGATGCCGTGCACCAGCGAGGCGAGCTGGCCGAAGGCGCGCTCCAGCGCGCCCAGCATGCGGCCCATCTCATCGTTGCTGCGCGCCTTGACGGTGTAGGTCAGGTTGCCCTGCGCCAGCGCCTGGGCGGCTTCGAGCGCCTGGCGCGCCGGGCCCGTGATCGAGCGCGTGATGCCGATGCCCAGCGCGGCGGCCAGCGCCACCGCCACGGCGGCCAGCGCCACCAGCAGGTTGCGCGCCATCTCGTAGCTGGCGTTGGCCTCGTCCACCGCGGCGACGGCCACCTTGCGGCCGCCTTCGGCCAGTTCGGTCAGCTTGTCGAAATAAGGCGCCTGGGCCGCCGGCAGCGTGGCCACCATGGCGCTGCGGGCGCCGTCGAACTCGCCGCCCTGCAGCTGGCGCAGCACCATGTCGAGCTGGCCGTTATAGGCGTTGCGGGCCACGGTCAGGCGCTCGTAGTTTTCCTGCACCGCCGGCGAGGAAGCCTTGGCGATCCATTTGCCGAGCGCGTCCAGCGTGGTGCTCATGTCCTCGCGCAGCGCGCCGATCTTCTCGGCGTTGCGGCGCACCGCGACCGGGTCCTCGTTCAGGGTGGCGTCGCGCACCAGGATGCCGACCCACAGCGCGTCCTGCTTGACGCGCTCGATGTCCATCACGCGGAACAGCCGCCCCTCCACCGTCAGGCGCATCGATTCGTTCATGGTCCGGAGGGACATCGCCCCCAGCACGGCAACCGCCACCAGCAACAGCGCCACGACCGAAAACGCCACAGTCAGGCGCGCCCCAATGCCAAAGTTTCGCAACCAACGCATCTTCCCGCTCCTTTTTTGCTTTTCATCCCGCGCGCGGCGCCTTGTGCCGGGCAGACCTCCGGACCGACGCCGCATCGCAGACCTTAACGGCCGGCGCCGCCCAAGCTTGAGTACATTTCTGCGTTTTGCAGAAATAAAGCCGAAAACGCCGTGGTTAGCGGAGATATACAGGGGAAAAGAGGGGCAATTCGGAGAATTGACAGCGGGCGTCCTGTCGTCTAATGATGGCAGGCACGTCGGAAAGGCAGCCACCGGTACTTCCGGCCGGGCGCTGCCGACAATACAGTGGGCGCACAAAAAAAGAAGCCCACGCGCGGGGTGCTCGTAGGCTTTCCAGGACTGCTAGGAACCGAAAGGTTCACTAGCGAATATAAACCTGCTTACATGAGGTGTAAATCCAATTTCTATCAGGGATATCTCTGATAGGAAAGTGCCGGCTTCGCCATGCAAGTGGCGCATGAGCGGCACGGAAGGACACCGAGAGGGCAGGCCAGGGCTGCGTGAGGCTGCGCAAACCTCATGTTGCACCGGGGGCTGCAACCCGGACAGTGTTGGGATTTGCCGCGCAAGTGTGCATGAATCCACATTCGGCCATTGTGATGCAATCGTTTTATTAGAGGAAAACCTCTAGTGCCGGCGCGCTCCCCAACCGTCCATATTTGTAAAATTTTGTTACCCTCGCCCCTGAAGTATTCCCTTTCTCTTCCGGCGGCGGCGCTCGCCACCGATTGCGGGGCAGCATCGGACCAGCCTCCAGCGTATCAGTCGCTACCGGCGGTGCTCCATGCAGCCAGCCCCGAGGCCGACCCCGAGAGCGGATGTTTCATTTCCAGTTCCGCCCAGGTCAGGCCGCAGCCCGCGCTCAGCAGTGCGTCACACCCCAGTTGTCCAGGCCTGGTCATCGAATCCCTGCCAGCCGACAGAACCCGCGCGGGCTCTTCCGGAGAAGTTGTGAACAAGAAGGAAAACAGGGTGGACCGCCCTAGCCGGAAGCTGCAGCACCAGCAGTTGTCCACCCACAGCGCGAGCCGGAAGCCCGTGGTCGTGCACCTGTCCAGCGGCACCCGCCTGCATGGCGTGATCGTGGCCGCCGACAACTATATGGTATTGCTCGCCGGAGGACCGGACGATCCCCTGCCGCAGGTCGTCTACAAGCACGCCATCGCCGTCATCACCCCGGCCCACGCGCCCGAAGCCATGGCCAGCGTGCCGGGCGCCGAAAGCTCGCCGGAATTCGTCAGCCTGTATATCCCGCGCACGCGCAAGCGGCGCTGAGCGCGTTGATCCACGCGCGCGCCGCCCTGTTTACTCCCTGTTTACTATTAGCGCGGACAAATAGGCAGACAGTTTGAGTCCATCGCAAAAGTCACTCTAAATCTTTCCCGGCCCCAACCGATAACCCAAACAACGGTGGCACTTCTCGCCCTGCATTGCCAGGCAGCCAACGTTGCGGCAACAGCCGGATTGCACAACTCACTGTAAAAGAATAGGAGTCGTACCATGTCGATGGTCATCAATACCAACACGTTGTCCCTGATGACGCAGAACAACCTGAACTCGTCGCAATCGTCGCTGAACAGCGCGATTCAGCGTCTGTCTTCGGGCCTGCGTATCAACAGCGCCAAGGACGACGCAGCGGGCCAGGCGATCGCCAACCGTTTCACCGCCAACATCAACGGCCTGGGCCAAGCTCAGCGCAACGCCAACGACGGCATCTCGCTGTCGCAAACCACCGAAGGCGCGCTGACCGAAGTCAACAACAACCTGCAAGCCATCCGTACCCTGGCCGTGCAAGCCGCAACGGGCTCCAACTCGGCTTCGGACCTGCAATCGATCCAGGACGAAATCACCCAGCGTCTGGCTGAAATCGACCGCACGTCGCAACAAACCGACTTCAACGGCGTCAAGGTGCTGTCGTCGGCTGCTTCGTCGCTGAAGGTGCAAGTCGGCGCGCAAGACGGCCAGACCATCTCGATCGACCTGAAGGAAATCAGCACGAACACCCTGGGCATGACCGGCTTCACGGTTGCCAAGAATTCGCTGCCGACCAGCGCCCCGATCACCACCGTCGTGACCGGCACGGGTTCGGCTCCGAACGCCGTGGACCTGAGCGCCGCCGCCACCTCGCTGTCGACCGCCACCGGCGGCACCGTCAGCGCCAGCGACCTGCAACTGAGCAACGTGCTGGACACGGCCGGCAACGCCACCGCCAACTACGTCGTCAAGTTCGGCAGCGACTACTACGCCGCTTCGGTTGACTCGGCTACCGGCGCTGTCACGCTGAACACCGCCGACATCAGCGTCGGCGACGCAGCCAACGGCAACACCGGCAGCGGCATCGCCGCCCAGCTGGTCAAGGTCGGCGCCGACTCCGGCGGCAACGCCGTCGCCTACGTGACCCAAGGCGGCAAGAACTACGCCCTGGACACGGCCGGCCAAGCCGTGCTGGCCAACGGCGGCTCCACCGCCACCACGATCTCCAACGCCACGCAGATCGAACTGAGCACCCAAGGCGCCACCACCGCCAGCACCGAATTCACCGGCGTGGGCAGCTCCAACCCGCTCGACTCGATCGACAAGGCCCTGGCCACCGTGGACAAGCTGCGCAGCGCCCTGGGTGCCGTGCAGAACCGCTTCAACTCGGTGATCTCGAACCTGGGCTCGACCGTGACCAACCTGTCCGCTTCGCGCTCGCGCATCCAGGACGCTGACTACGCCACGGAAGTGTCGAACATGTCGCGCGCCCAGATCCTGCAACAAGCTGGTACCGCTGTGCTGGCCCAGGCCAACCAGACCACGCAGAACGTGCTGTCGCTGCTGCGTTAATCGCAACAGTAGCCGCGCACCTGGCGGCGCCGGGCCTTCGGGCCCGGCGCCCCGGGGAATGCTTCCAGAGCGGTCTCCGCTCTGAAAGCGTTTCCACCGGAGCTTCGCTGCTCCGACCGTCCCTCGCGAGAGACAAATCATGATCAGCCCGACCGAACAGCTAGCCAAGTTGCCCGCCGCGCCGTTGCCCGCCACCCTTTCCGCCGCGGGTGCCGCGGCTCCGGGAGGCGCGGCGGCGGGAAGCCTGTCGGGCGCCATCGCGGCAGGCAAGGCGCCGGCGGACAAGGCCCATGCCGAAAGCTCGAAGGAACTGGCCAGCGCTCTCACCAGCCTGACCGAGGCGCTGCGCGCCACGCCGGTGGAAGTGCGCTTCAGCATCGACGGCGACACCCACCAGATCGTGACCACGGTGGTGGACAAGTCCACCGGCGACACCATCCGCCAGTTCCCTTCCGAAGAAGTCTTGCGCATCACGCGCGCCATCGACAGGCTGCAAGGCCTGCTGATCCACCAGACCGCATAAGGCGGCCAGCAGTCTTTCCTCCTCGAACAAGACAACACAGGCAGCAATCATGAGTTCACCGATTTCGTCGATTGGCGTGGGTTCCGGACTGGACCTCAGCACCCTCCTGGACAACCTGCAGTCGGGCGAGGAAACCAAGCTGCAGCCGATCACCGATGCGCAGACCGCGGCCACCACCAAGCTGTCCGCCTACGGCCTGCTGCAAGGCGCGCTGGCTTCGTTCCAGACCGCCGCCTCCGCGCTGGGCGCCGCCGGCCTCTACAACAGCACCACCACGTCGTCGAGCAACACCGGCGTGCTGACCACCAGCGCGGACAAGACCGCGGTGGCCGGCAACTACGCCGTCAACGTGACGCAGCTCGCCACCTCGCAGACACTGGTGTCCAGCGGCATCACCGACGCCACCGGCCAGCTGCTGGGCAGCGCCAGCATCAAGATCGAACTCGGCACCACCGCCGCCGACGGCACCTTCACGCCGGGCAGCGGCACGCCCACCACGATCAACATCAACGGCACCAACAACACGCTCACCGGCATCCGCGACGCGATCAACGCCTCGAACGCCGGCGTCACGGCCAGCATCGTCAACGACGGCAGCGGCACGCCGTACCACATCGTGCTGACCTCCAACACCACCGGCGCCAAGTCCAGCATGCGCATCTCGGTGGGCAGCAACGGCACCGGCGACCCGAGCACCATCAGCAACCTGCTGTCGTACGACCCGGCCGGCACCAAGGCCATGACGGAAAACATCAAGGCGGTCGACGCCAAGCTGACCGTCAACGGCCTTCCCATCACCAGCGCGAGCAATACCGTGCAGGGCGCGGTGCCGGGCGTGACCATGACGCTGTCCTCGCTGGGCTCCAGCACGGTCGGCGTGAGCACCGACACCTCGTCGATGGCCAGCGCCGTGCAGAGCTTCGTCACCGCCTACAACACGCTGCAAAGCACCGTCGCCAAGCTCGACAGCTACGATGCCGACACCAACACCGCCGGCACCCTGCTCGGCGACAGCACCGTGCGCACCATCGAGAGCCAGCTGCGCGGCGTGTTCAACACGTCGCCGACCGGCAGCAACGCGATCAACCTGACGCAGGTCGGCATCGGCTTCAACGCCGACGGCAGCATGTCGCTGGACACCTCCAAGCTGAACGCGGCGCTGACCAGCAACCGCGCCGGCGTGCAGCAGCTGTTCAGCGGCAGCGACGGCAAGTCCGGCTACGGCAACCAGCTCGCCAGCCTGGCCGCCGGCTTCACGTCCACCAACGGCGTGCTCACCACCGCCACCAACGGCGTGAACACGCAGCTCAAGTCGCTGGGCAACGACTACACCAACATGTCGAACCAGATCGACGCGACGATGGCACAATACCGCGCCCAGTTCCAGCAGCTCGACACCATCATGGCGCAGATGACGTCCACCAAGAACTACCTGACGCAGCAGTTCGCCTCGATGAGCGGATCATCGTCGAGCTGAGCGCGCCGGAATCATTGCCTACACTGCTTCAAACCTAGGGATCGCCATGTACGCACGCACCGCCGCCAACGCCTACGCCAGTGTCGGCGTCCAGACCGGCGCCATGAGCGCCTCGCCGCACCGGCTTATCGTCATGCTGTTCGACGGCGCGCGCGCGGCGATCGCCCGTGCCCGCTTCCACATGGAGGCGGGCAAAATCGCCGACAAGGGCATGGCCATCTCCAAGGCCATCGAGATCATCGAAAGCGGCCTGCGCGCCTCGCTCGACCACACCGCGGGCGAGGACCTGGCGGCCAACCTCGACGCCCTCTACGAATACATGGCGCGCCAGCTCATGCTCGCCAACCTGCACAACGACGGCGCGCGCCTGCTCGAAGTGGACAAGCTGCTGGCCGACCTGGCCAGCGCCTGGGGCCAGATCGATCCCGCGCAGGAGCCCGAGCCGGAGCACCAGTTGCTGCGGCCCCGGGATGCCGTCTCCATCGGTGCCTGACATGCTCACCCAAAAGAACCACCTGATCGCCTGCTATGAAGCCCTGCTGGCCCTGTCCGGCCAGATGTGCGAGGCTGCCCGGGCCGGCGACTGGGACTCGCTGAGCGCGCTCCAGACCCGCTACGTGGCCCAGGTCAACGTGCTGCGCAACAACGACGACGTGGTCCTGCTGTCGCCGCAGGAACGCCGCTACCGCTACCAGATGCTGGAAACCATCCTGTCGCAGGATGCCGCCATCCGCAACCTGGTGATGCCCCAGATCGAACGGCTCGGCCACCTGCTCAACAATTCGCGCCGCCGCCAGGAACTGCATCACGCCTACGGCGCCGACGCCAGCTACTGATACGCCGAATGGTCGGCATCAATCTCCCGCCGGATCCGGCGCTCGCGCTGCGCAACGCGGATCCGCAAGGGCTGAAATCCGCCCTGAGCGTGGCCAAGCTGGCCGCGCTGATGCCCGCCGGGGCCGTCGCCGAGACGGTGGCGCCGGCCAACAGCGGCGCCACCGTCCAGCAGAACCGCCCCGGCGTGGTCACCGGCGGCACGCCCGCCCCCGCCGACGGCACGGCGCCGCCTTCCGCGCGCGAGACCTTCAGCGCGGCCGCGCGCGTCATCCTGGATATCCTCGAAGGCACCGAGCCGGCCCCGCTGCGCGGCGCGGCCCCGCTGCTGCCGAGCCCGCCGGCCCCCGGCAGCACCGGCGCGCTGGCCGCGGCGCTGGCCCGGCAGGTCGGGCAGAGCGGCCTGTTCTACGAATCGCACCTCGGCCAGTGGCTCAACGGCACGCAGCCGCTCGAGACCCTGATGCGCGAGCCGCAGGCCGCGCTGGGACGCGGCGCGGCGCCGCTCGCCGGCACTCCCGCGGCAGCCACGCCCGGCGACGGCGCGCCGCAGCCGGTCCTGCAACTGACCTACCAGCCCGCCGCCGTGGCGCCGCCCGGCGCGGCCCAGGCCGCCGCCGCGGATGCCAGGACGATGGCCGCGGCAACCGTGGCCGCGCCGGATGCCGAAGTGCCCGGCGACGATGCCCCGGCCCCCGCTGCCGCCCCGGCCCGCCAGGCCGCGCCATCCGGCGCTGCCGCCCCGGCCACCTCCGGCCTGCCGGTCCCGCAAGGGCCGTCGGCCCACCTCGCGCAGCAGGCCACGCAGGCTTACCAGGCCGCGTCCGCCCCGCCGCCGCAAGCCCGGCACGTGGAAACCGGCAGCCCCGCGGCCGACGGCCGCGACGGCGGTGGCGCCCGGCCAGCCGCGACCTCGGCAACCTCGGCCGCCGGCCCGGCGGTCCACCCCGACGCCACCGCGCTGGTGCGCCAGCAGCTCGACACCCTGGCCACGCAGCAGTTCCGCTGGACCGGCGAAGCCTGGCCCGGCACGCCGATGGACTGGCAGATCCGCCGCGAGACGGCAGAGCGCCAGGCCGGCGGCCACGGCGCGGCGCCCGACCCGGCCCGCGCGATGTGGTCGACCAGGCTGGTGCTGCAGTTCCCGCATCTCGGCACCGTCGAGGCGCGCCTGAGCGTGGCCGGCAACCACATCGAGGCCCGGCTGGCCGCGCCCGACGCGGTCAACCGCCTGAACGCGGCCCGCGCCCAGTTGCAGGAGCGGCTGGCCGCCACCGGCCTCGACCTGTCGGCGCTGGCCGTCAACGGCATCCTGTCGCCCGGGGAGACCCTCACTTGAGCCAGCCGGCGCCACAGGACGACGCGCGCGGCAGCGCGGTCGCGCTCGCCTACGAAGAAGGCCGCGACGGCAGCCCGCGCGTGGTCGCCAAGGGCTACGGCGAGGTCGCCGACGCCATCATCGCGCGCGCCCGCGAGAGCGGCGTATACGTGCACAACTCCCCCGCGCTGGTGACGCTGCTGATGCAGGTCGACCTGGATTCCCACATCCCGCCGCAGCTCTACGTCGCCGTGGCCGAGCTGCTGGCCTGGCTCTACCAGCTCGAGAAGGCCGCCGCCGGCGAGGGCGGACCGGCCCCGCTGCGGGCCTGACGCCGGCAGGCGGCGCCTGAGCCGCCTGCCGGCGCGCGCTGCCGCCCGCCTGGCCGGCAAACCCGCCGTGCGCGGCCATGGGCCACGAATTGGCGCCGTTTTGGCCTTGTATTCCCGCCTCTGGAAAAAACGCCGCCCTGATACGGTTGAGGGCGTCGGATATTGTCATTTCTCCTGTACGCGCCAGGCGTCGTGGGTGATCGGAATGCCAGCTCCGGCATGCCTGGAAATCCACTCACGATGAAACGACCCCAGCACGCTCCCACCTTGCCGCCGCCGATCGCCAAGGCGCAGACTCTCTATGAAGCGGGGAAATTCCGCGAATCGCTGGCGCAGACGGAGAAGGCCGAGAAGCTGCTCGGCCGGCAGGCGGAGATCCGCTACTGGCAGGCCGCGGCCTGCCTGGGGCTGCAAGACACCATCCGCGCCGGCCAGGTCATCGAGCAGGCGCTGGAAGAGTTTCCCAACCATACCCGCCTGATGGCACTGGGCGGCGCCATCGCCATGCGCAACGGCAAGCATGCGCACGCGCGCGCATTGCTGGAGCGCTGCATCGAACTGGCGCCGGGCCAGATCCATGGCTGGATCAACTACGCGGCCCTGCTGGCAAGCCTGCGCGAGCACGCGGGCGCGCGCGCGGCGGCCCAGAAGGCGCTGGCCCTCGATCCGGGCGAGCCCTTGGCCTACGCGCAATACGCCCTTGCGCTCAAGGAAGCCAGCGAGATGGACGCGGCGATCGTCGCCCAGCGCAAGGCGACGGCGTTGTCGCCGCGCGACGCCACGATCCGCGCCGACCTGCTATTCCTGATGTTGTTCGACCAGGCCACGACCGCGCAAGACCTGCTGCGCGAGGCGAAAATGCTCGGCCGCCAGATGTCGGCACGGCTGCGCCCTCAGCCGGCCCGGCCGGCCCGCCAGGGCGCGCCGATCCGGCTCGGCCTGCTGTCGAACGACCTGCTGCGCCATGCCTGCGCCTACTTCATCCTGCCGCTGCTGGCCAACCTGGACCGCAGCCGCGTGGAAGTGGTGGCGCTCTCGCTGAACCCCGTCAGCGACCACGTCACCGACAAGATCCGCCTGAACGCCAACCGCTTCGTGCCGCTGGCGGGCATGTCGCGCGAGCAGCTCATCGACACCGTGCGCGCCGAGCAGCTCGACGTGCTGATGGATCTCGGCGGCCACACCGGCAATTCGCCGCTGCAGCACATGGCACACGGCCTGGCGCCGGTGCAGATGACGTGGCTGGGCTACCCGGGCAGCACCGGCATGGAGGCCATCCAGTACCGCATCACCGACTGGACCGGCGACCCGGCCGGCTTCGAGGCGCATTACACCGAGACGCTGCTGCGCGCGCCGCGCGCCGCCTACGTGTACGCGCCGCTGGTGCAGGATCCGCTCTCGGTCTATGCCCCCGGATACCGCGTGCGCGAGACGCCGGCGCTGCGCAACGGCTTCGTCACCTTCGGCTCGTGCAACAACCTCGGCAAGGTCACCGACCGCACCCTGCACCTGTGGAGCGCGGTGCTGGCGCGCGTGCCCGGCAGCCGCCTGCTGGTGGAAGCCGCGGAGCTGGACAAGGAAGGCGTGCGGGGCCCGCTGCTGGCACGCATGGCGCGGGCCGGCATCGACCCGCAGCGCGTGGACTGCATTCCGCGCCTGGGCAAGAACCAGTACCTGACCTACCACGACATCGACATCGTGCTGGACACCTCGCCGCTCACCGGCGGCACCACCACGTGCGACGCGCTGTGGATGGGCGTGCCGGTGGTCACGCTGGCCGGCAATGCCTATCACGCCCGCATCTCTGCCACCTTCCTCGACGCGCTCGGCCTCGACGGGCTGATCTGCGCCGACAAGGACGCCTATGTCAGCGCCGCCACCACGCTGGCCGGCGACATCGGCGGGCTCAACGCGCTGCGCCTGACCATCCGGCAGCGTTTCGAGCAAAGCCCGGTGGCCGACGGCGCCGGCTTCGCGCGCTGGCTCGAAGCCGAGCTGGCGGCGCTGGTCGACCCGCAGGGGCTGCGCGGCCCGGCGCCACCCGCCCAACAGGACGGCATGTACTTCGCCGGCGCCTGGCACGGCATGGGCGACATCGTGCTGGCCATCGCCGGCCTGCTCGAGGCCGGGCGCTTCGGCGAGACCCGCAGCCTGCTGGAAAACCTGTGCGCCAAGTGGAGCAAGCACTGGGTGGTGCCCTACGTGCTGGCCGAGATGGAATACCGCGGCGGCAACAAGGAAGCCGCCGTCGACCTGCTGATGGAAAGCGTCGGCCTGCGCGCCTACCACCTGCCGCTGTACCGCCTGCTGAGCGCGCGCATGGACGAATGCGGCTACGACAAGGCCGTGCTGGCCGACTTCCTGCGCCAGCAGTTCGGCATGAGCCTGGACTACCTCGAGCAGCAGGCCGTGCCCACGGTGTTCGACGTGCTCGGCATCGAAGTCGTGCCCGCCGCGGCGCAGCCGCCCGCCACCACCACCGCACACGTGCCCGCCTGAGCCATGAAGAAAACCCTCGCCACTCCCAAGGCCAACCAGTACATCCAGAAGGCCGACGCGAGCTATTTCGCCGGCCGCTACCAGGAAGCGGCCGAGCATGCGGCCAGGGCCCGCAACCTCGACCCCGCACTGCCGCAGCCCTACTACTGGCTGGCCTTCGCGCACATGGCGCAGCACCATGACGAGCAGGCCTACGAATGGATCGCCAAGGGGCTGGCGGTGGCGCCGGACAACCCCGACCTGATGACGATGCGCGGGCGCATCCTGAACAAGATGGGCCGCCTGCAGGAAGCGCGCGAGCAACTGGAAACCTGCGTGGCGCGGCACCCGCAGTCGCTGGGCGGCTGGGCCAACTACGCCATCGTCCTGCGCGTGCTCGGCCTGCACGCGCAGGCCCTCGAGGCCTCGCGCAAGGCGCTGGCGCTGGCGCCCGACAACGCGTCCGTGCTGGCCAACTACGCCAACGACCTGCGCGACACCGGCAACGCCGAGGAAGCCGTCGGCACGCTGCGCAAGGCCGCCGGGATCGAGCCCGAGAACCGCAGCATCCGCACCAACCTGCTGTTCCTGATGCTGTTCGGCGAACGGACCACCGCCGCCGACCTGCTTGCCGAGGCGCAGGGCTTCGCCCGCCTGCTGGCCGCCAGGCCGATCCCCGGCGCGGCCCGCACGCCCGCGCCGGCAGCCGGCGGCCGCATCCGCCTGGGCATCCTGTCCAACGACCTGTACCGCCACGCCTGCGCCTATTTCCTGGTGCCGTTCCTGGCCAACCTGGACCGCGCCCGCTTCGAGGTCGTGCTGCTCGGCCTGCACTCGTACCGCGACCAGATCACGCACAAGCTCGAGCTCTACTCGGACCGCTTCGTGCAACTGGCCAACAAGAGCGACGCCGACATCGTGCAGGCCGTGCGCGACGAGCATCTCGATGCGCTGATCGACCTCGGCGGCTATACCGGCACGCCGCCGCTGCAGTACATGGTGCACGGCCTGGCGCCGGTGCAGATCACCTGGCTCGGCTACCCGGGCAGCACCGGCATCCCGGCCATCCATCACCGCGTGACCGACTGGATCGGCGACCCGGCCGGCTTCGAAAGCCACTACACCGAGAACCTGCTGCGCGCGCCGGTGTTCGCCGCCTACCAGCCGCTGGTGCACAGCCCGCTGCAGGCGTACCAGCCGCAATACCAGGTGCGCGAGACGCCCGCGCTGCGCAACGGCTTCATCACCTTCGGCTCGTGCAACAACCTCGGCAAGATCACCGCCCGCACGCTGCGCCTGTGGAGCGCGGTGCTGGCGCGCGTGCCCGGCAGCCGCCTGCTGGTGGAAGCCGCGGAGCTGGACAAGGACAGCGTGCGCGAGCCGCTGCTGGCGCGCATGGCGCGGGCCGGCATCGATCCGCAGCGCGTGACCTGCGTGCCGCGCGAGGGCAAGAACCAGTACCTGACCTACCACGACATCGACATCGCGCTGGACACTTCGCCCGTGACCGGCGGCACCACCACCTGCGACACGCTGTGGATGGGCGTGCCGCTGGTGACGCTGGCCGGCCCGGCGTTCCATACGCGGGTGTCGGCGCCATTCCTGCACGCGGTGGGGCTCGAAGGCCTGATCTGCGAGAGCGAGGACGACTACGTGACGATGGCCGCGCAGCTGGCCGCCGACGCCGGACAGCTCAACGCCCTGCGCCTGAGCCTGCGCCACCGCTTCGAGAAAAGCGCGATCTTCGACGCCGCCGGCTTCACGCGCTGGTTCGAGGGCCAGCTCACCGAACTGGTGGGCCAGCACCGCGACGTCGGCCACCTGCAGCCGCGCGCGCAGGACGGCGTGTTTTGCGCCGGCGCCTGGCACCCGATGGAGCACCTGGTGCTGACCATCGGGCTGCTGCTCGAAGAAGGCCGCCACATCGAGCTGAACAGCCTGCTGGAGAACATGTCGGCCAAGTGGAGCAAGCACTGGCTGATCGCCTTCGCGCTCGGCGAGATGGAGCAGCGCATCGGCAACCACGAGCGCGCGCTGGAGCTGCTGATGGAAGCCGTCAACCTGCGCCCCTACCACCTGCCGCTGTACCGCCTGCTCAGCGCCCGCATGGAAGCGGGCGGGCACGACAAGGCCCCGCTGGCCGAGATCCTGCAACAGCAGTTCGGCCTGGACCTGGCATTGATCGACAGCCAGGGCCGTCCATCCACCCACGAAATCCTGGGCATCCAGGTGTTGGAGAAAGCCGCATGAAAGCCGTCATCCTGGCGGGCGGGCTGGGTACCCGCATTTCCGAAGAGTCGCACCTGCGCCCCAAGCCCATGATCGAGGTCGGCGGCAAGCCGATCCTGTGGCACATCATGAAGATGTATGCCGCCCACGGCATCAACGACTTCATCATCTGCCTGGGCTACAAGGGCTACGTCATCAAGGAGTACTTCGCCAACTACTTCCTGCACATGTCGGACGTGACCTTCGACATGTCGGAAAACCGCATGGACGTGCATTGCCGCAAGGCCGAGCCGTGGCGCGTGACGCTGGTGGACACCGGCGAGGAATCGCAGACCGGCGGGCGCCTGCGCCGCGTGCGCGACTACCTCACGCCGGGCGAGCCGTTCTGCTTCACCTACGGCGACGGCGTGTCCGACATCGACCTCACCGCCGAGATAGCCTTCCACCGCGGCCACGGCCGCTGGGCCACGGTGGCCGCGGTGCAGCCGCCCGGGCGCTACGGCGCGCTGGAGCGCACCAGCGAAGGCATGGTGGCCGGCTTCGCCGAGAAGCCGCGCGGCGACGGCGCCTGGATCAACGGCGGCTTCTTCGTGCTGCAGCCCGAGGTCATCGACCTGATCGGCGACGACAAGACCAGCTGGGAACAGGGCCCGATGGAAGAGCTCGCCACGCGCGGGCATCTGCTGGCCTACGAGCACCAGGGTTTCTGGCAGCCGATGGACACCCTGCGCGAGAAGAACATGCTGGAGCAGTTGTGGCAATCGGGCGCGGCGCCGTGGAAGACGTGGTGAGCGCGGCGAAGCCCGCGAGCCCGGCGGCCGGCATGCTCGGCGGCTATGCGGGCCGCCAGGTGTTCCTGACCGGCCATACCGGCTTCAAGGGCGCCTGGCTGGCGCTGTGGCTGGCGCGCCTGGGCGCGCGCGTGACCGGCTACGCGCTGCCGCCCGAGCAGCCGGCCGGCGTGTTTACCGCCGCCGGCGTGGCGGACACGCTGCACGGCCACCACCTGGAAGACATCCGCGAGGCCGGCGCGCTGGCCCGCGCGCTGCAGGCCGCGCAGCCCGAGATCGTGTTCCACCTGGCGGCGCAGCCGCTGGTCGGCGCCGGCTACCGCGACCCGGTGGCCAACTGGGCCACCAACGTGATGGGCACGGTCAACCTGCTCGAGGCCGTGCGCCACTGCCCGGGCGTGCGCGCCGTGGTGGTGGTCACCACCGACAAGTGCTACGACAACAAGGAGTGGGTCTGGGGCTACCGCGAGACCGACCCGCTCGGCGGCCACGACCCCTACAGCGCCAGCAAGGCCGCGGCCGAGCTGGTCGCCGCCAGCTACCGCAAGTCCTTCCTGGCCGAGCGCGGCGTGCTGGTGGCCACCGCGCGCGCCGGCAACGTGATCGGCGGCGGCGACTGGGCGGACAACCGCCTGGTGCCGGACGCCGCGCGCGCGGCCGCCGCGGGCGGCGTGCTGGAGATCCGCAACCCCCGCGCGACGCGGCCATGGCAGCACGTGCTCGAAGCGCTGCATGGCTACCTGCTGCTGGGCGCGCGGCTGGCCGGCGGCGAGCAGGCCTGCGCGCAGGCCTTCAACTTCGGCCCGCAGGCCGCGGACAACCTCCCGGTGGGCGCCGTGCTGGCCGCGCTGGAGCCGCACTGGCCCGAACTGCGCTGGCAGCCGGCCGGCGCGGCCGCCGGCGCGCCGCACGAAGCGCGCAACCTGCACCTCGACTCGTCCCTGGCCAGGGACATGCTGGGCTGGCAGCCGCGCTGGACGCTCGACCAGGCACTGGCCGCCACCGCCCACTGGTACCGCGCCGTGCAGGCAGACCCGGCCGCCGCCCGCGCGGTGACCGAACGACAAATCGATCAATTCCGCGCATGACGAACGCTGTCCAATCCCACCCCGCCGCCACGCAGGCGCCCTGCCGCGCGTGCGGCGCGCCGCTGGCGCAAACCGTGGTCGACCTCGGCCTCTCGCCGGTCTCCAACGCCTTCATCAAGGCCGGCGACGCGGCCCGGGCCGAGACCTTCTACCCGCTGCACGCAATGGTGTGCGAGCACTGCTGGCTGGTCCAGCTGCGCGACGCCACCCCGGCGGAAACCCATTTCCACGACGACTACGTCTATTTCTCCTCGTATTCGTCGTCGTGGCTCGAACATGCGCGCCGCTATGTCGAGGCCATGACCGCGCGCTTCGGCCTGGGCGCCGCCAGCCGCGTGATGGAGCTGGCCAGCAACGACGGCTACCTGCTGCAGTATTTCGTGCAGGCCGGCGTGCCGTGCCTGGGCGTGGAGCCCACCGCCAACACCGCCGCCGCCGCGCGCGCCAGGGGCGTGGACAGCCGCGAGCTGTTCTTCGGCACCGCCACCGCGCACGCCCTGCGCGAGGAAGGCTGGCAGGTCGACCTGCTGCTGGGCAACAACGTGCTGGCGCACGTGCCGGACATCAACGACTTCGTCGGCGGCATGCCGGCGGTGCTCAAGCCGCAGGGCGTGATCACGCTGGAATTCCCGCACCTGCTGCGCCTGATCGAGCAGAACCAGTTCGACACGCTGTACCACGAGCACTACTCCTACCTGTCGCTGTCGGCGCTGCAGCCGATCTTCGCCAGGGCCGGCCTGCGCGTGTTCGACGTCGAGCACCTGCCCACCCACGGCGGCAGCCTGCGCGTGTTCGCCTGCCACGCGAACGCCGGCCATGCTGCCACCCCGGCGGTGGCCGCCGCGCTGGCGGAGGAACACGCCGCCGGCCTGGACAGCGCCGCGCTGTACGCGGGCTTTGCCGAACGCGTGCGCAAGGCCAAGCGCGACCTGCTGGCCTTCCTGATCGAGGCGCGCAACGCCGGCAAGCGCATCGCCGCCTACGGCGCCGCGGCCAAGGGCAACACCTTGCTCAACTACTGCGGCGCGGGCACCGATTTCATCGACTACGTGGTGGACCGCAATCCCACCAAGCAGGGCCGCCTGCTGCCCGGCACGCGCATCCCCGTGGTGGCGCCCGAGCAGGTCTTCGGCGACCGCCCCGACTACCTGCTGATCCTGCCCTGGAACATCAAGGACGAGGTGATGGCGCAGATGGCCGGCATCCGCGACTGGGGCGGGCGCTTCGTGGTCGCCATCCCGGAAACCGCGGTGCTGCCATGATCTTCACGCCGACTCCCATCGAGGGCGCCTGGCTGGTGGACCCGGAACCGCTCGCCGACGAGCGCGGCTTCTTCGCCCGCACGGTCTGCGTGGACGCCTTCGCCACGCGCGGGCTGAACGGCCGCTTCGTGCAGCAGAGCGTGTCGCGCAACACGCGCGCCGGCATCCTGCGCGGCATGCACCTGCAATACGAGCCCGCCGGCGAGGACAAGCTGGTGCGCGTCACCACCGGCGCGGTGTTCGACGTCCTGCTGGACCTGCGGCCCTATTCGGGCAGCTACCGCCAGTGGTTCTCGGTGGAACTGTCGGCGCACAACCAGCGCGCGCTCTACATCCCGCGCGGCGTGGCGCACGGCTTCCAGACCCTCACCGGGCTGTCCGAGGTGTTCTACCAGATGACCGTGCCGTTCGCGCCCGCGCACAGCGGCGGCGTGCGCTGGGACGACCCCGAGATCGGCATTGCCTGGCCGCCGTGCGCCTCCCGGCTCATCTCGGCCAGGGACATGGCGCTGCCAACCGTGGCGGCGGCCCGTGCGTACTGAACAACCCATCCCCGCATTCAACCGGTCACCGACCATCAAGCCAAACTTCGGAGCCAATCCATGAGTACCGACCCATTGCAGAAACTGTCCAAAGCCCTGCGCGAAGTTGGCAACAGCGGGGCCGCGCGCGACCGGCTGGTCGCACTGTGCAAGTCCATCGAGGCCGACCTGTCCGGCTACGAGGGCAGCGTGCGCGACGACATCACCGGCCCCATCGTCGACGCCATGTACGACGACGACTCGCGCCTGCGCAAGACGCTGGCCGACGGCACCGTGTTCGAATTCCTCTACCGCACCAAGATCGCGCGCGACTTCCTCATGAGCACGCCCGCGCAGCCGGACCACGTGTGGGAGCCGCAGACCACCAAGCTGCTGGTCAAGCTGTGCCAGGGCGGCGGCAACGCCGTGGTGGGCGGCGCCTACTTCGGCGACCAGGTGATCCTGATGGCCCGGCAGCTGGCCGCGGCCGGCGGCACCTGCCACGCGTTCGAGCCCAATGCCGACCAGCTCGGCATGCTGCGCAACAACGCGAAGCTCAACGCGGTGGAAAACATCAAGAGCTGGCGCCTGGGCCTGTGGTCCGACAGCAGCACGCAACTGCGCCTGGTCGGCAACGACTCGTTCGCCCACGCCGAGCGCGCCGAGGCCAGCACGGCGACCGACGACAGCAGCTTCGCCACCATCACCATCGACGACTACTGCGCGCAGCAGAAGCTCGACAAGCTCAGCCTCATCATGCTGGACATCGAAGGCGCCGAGCTCGACGTGTTCAAGGGCGCGAAGAACCAGTTGTCGCGCCCGGCGCCCGACGCGCCCAACATCGTGTTCGAGGTGCACCGCCACTACGTGGACTGGAGCAACGGCCTGGAGAACGCCGAGATCATCCGCATGCTGCAAGGCTTCGGCTACAGCGTGTTCGCGGTGCGCGACTTCAACTCCAACGTGGACATGGCCGGCCGCCCGATCGAGCTGATCCCGGTCGACGAGGTCTACCTGGAAGGCCCGGCGCACGGCTTCAACATGGTGGCGGTCAAGGACCCGGCGCTGCTGCAGGGCGCGGACTTCTCGGTCTGCCACCACGTCAGCCCCAAGCTGCTGTGGCATCGCGACCCGGCGCTGCACCACCCGCTGTCGTGAGCAGCGTCAGCGAGAGCGGCATGCGCGGCGAGGCGGGCGCCTCCACCCCCGGCGGCCGCGCCGCGCGGTGCACCGTGATCGGCGGGGCCGGCTTCGTCGGCCAGCGCCTGGTGCGAGCGCTGCGCCACGCCGGGCATGAAGTCTACGTGCCGCGCCGCGACGACGCCGGCCTGTTCGAGCGCGACCTGGGCCGCGTGTTCTACTGCGCGGGCCTGACCGCCGATTTCGCCGCGCGCCCGTTCGACACGGTGGAAGCCCACGTCGGCCTGCTGGCGGCGCTGCTGCGCGCGGGCCGCTGGGACCATTTGATCTACCTGTCGTCGACCCGCCTGTACGACAGCGCCGCGCTGCCGGTGGGCGACGAAGCCGGCGCGCTCACGCTGCAGCCGGCTAACCCGCGCCATCTCTACGACCTGTCCAAGGCGCTGGGCGAGAACCTATGCCTCACGCTGGCGCCGCAGCGCACCGCCGTGGCGCGCCTGTCGTGCGTGTTCGACTGGTCCGCCGGCGCGCCGGGCTTTCTCTCGGAATGGCTGCAGCGCGCCGCCGCCGAGCGCGCGTTCCGCCTCGACAGCGACGCCGCCTTCGTGCGCGACTACATCCATCTGGACGACGTGGCGCAGGCGCTGGCCGCCATGTCCGCGCAGCACGCGCAAGGCATCTTCAACCTCGCCAGCGGCGCCAACGTCTCCAACGCGGAACTGGCCAAAGTGTTCAACCGCGCCGGCTGGCAGATCGAGCTGGCCCGCGCCACCCGGCCCCAGCCGGCCGCGGTCTGCAGCGTGGCGCGCCTGCGTGCGCTTGGCGTGGCGCCGCGCGACGTGCGCGACGTAGTGGCCGCTCACCTGCAAGGAATCCGAACGTGGAACTGATCGACCAGACCCTGGAGAGCCTGGCGGCCTATACCTGCGCCCAGGTGGCCGCGCTGGTGCCGGACGGCAAGGCCGAAGCGCTGCTGCCGGTGATCGCCCGCCACCAGCCCGAAGCGCTGGCCCGGCTGGAGCGCTGCATCGCCGCCGTGCGCATGTGGCAGCCGGGGCGCTTCAACTACCTGCATTCGAGCCAGTACTGCCAGTACCTGTACTACCTGGCCAACACCATCTGGCGCAACGAGGGCGACGCACAGGCCTGCACGCGGCTGTTCCTGCTGAACAAGGCGCTCAACGGGATCGACCTGTTCTACGAGATCGAGCTGCCCGAGGTGTTCTTCATCGGCCATTCGGTCGGCATCGTGCTGGCAAAAGCGACCTACGGCAACTACCTGGTGCTGTACCAGAACTCCACGGTCGGCAAGAACCACGGCGTGGCGCCGGTGATCGGCGACGGCGTGGTGATGTACCCGAACACCGCCATCATCGGCCGCAGCCACGTGGGCGACGGCTCGGTCATCGCCCAGGGCGTGAGCGTGGTCAACCGCGACACGCCCGGGCACTGCCTGGTCTATGCCGGGCACGGCGGCGATCTGGTGTGCAAGCCGGCCCGCGAGCCGGGTGCGGCGGAGTATTTTCGGATATAGGGCAGGGGCGACGGCGCCGGGAAATCCGGCACCGCGGCATTCGCCAGCCCCCGCCCTCTCCCCCGGCCCCTCTCCCGCCCGCGGGAGAGGGGAGCAAACCCAGGGCGGGATGACGGGGCAGGCCCGTCGCCAGCCCCCGCCCCAAAAACGCAAAAACTCCGCCCGCATCCGCGAACGGAGGTCTTCTTCCGGCAAACGAGGCATCCAGGACCGGCGCCGCCAGCCCGGCGGCCGTTACACCGTCATGCTCATGATTTCCTGATAGGCGCCGGCCAGCTTGTTGCGCACCTGCACGGCGGTCTGGAACGACACATTGGCCTTCTGCATGTCGATCATCACGTCGTTGAGCGACACGCCGGGCTTGCCCAGTTCGAAGGCGTCCGCCTGGCCGTAGGCGTGGTCCTGCACGGCGCTCACGCGCGCCAGCGAGCGCTGCAGTTCGCCGGCGAAGCTGCCCGGGCCGGCGGCGGCGGCCGAGGTGGCCTGGCTTTCCGTGCCGGTGGCGCTCTGGGCCAGCCCGCGCAGTTGCTGCAGCATGCCTTCGATGGAAGAGATGGTAGTCATGGCGATCCGCTGGGAACCCGCCCCGCCGGCCGGCCGTAGCCTGGCCCGGGGAAACCGGTCCCGGAAAGAGTCAAGTCGTTGAACATGGCGCCGGACCTTCCCCGCGCCGCCGCCGGCAGACCTGCCGGTGCGCCGCGCATGCCGCAAAACCGCATCCGCGCACGCTCCCTGTGCCAGCCCCCGAAGCGTACCTGCCCCGCCGGGCGGGCCATTGCGGGAAATCGGGTGGAAAACGAGGCTTATTCCCGGGATTGTCGGCCCCGCCCCTGGACGATGATCGATACCGTGCCGAATCTGGGGTGCTGCTGCGTTGCCGCGCCCGGTCCGGAACCCGAATCTTGATCAACTATCGCGGGGAGTACGCGTGTTTTGTCAGCAGCGTGATCTTAGCCATGCCGTAGCCGGGATGTCCCGGGCCAGCCGGGGTGGACAGGGCAGCCAGAGCGGCGCCCGCCATCCGGCCCTGCCCGTCCTGGCCATGACCGGGGCGCGCGCATGAACGCCGTGGCAGCCCTGTCGGGCAAATCCGAGCTGTTCGAGCGCATCAGGACCAACCCGCGCCTGCCCATGATGCTAGGTGGCGCGGCGCTCGCCGCCGCCATCGCGGTGGGCGTGCTGTGGTCGCGTGCGCCGGACTACAAGGTGCTCTACAGCAACCTGTCCGAGCGCGATGGCGGTTCCGTCATCGCTTCCCTGCAGCAGATGAACGTGCCGTACAAGTTCGCCGACGGCGGCGGTGCGGTCATGGTGCCCTCCGACAAGGTCCACGAGACCCGCCTGCGCCTGGCTTCCCAGGGCCTGCCCAAGAGCGGCACCACCGGCATGGAGCTGATGGACTCGCAGAAGTTCGGCATCAGCCAGTTCGCCGAGCAGGTCAACTACCAGCGCGGCCTGGAAGGCGAGCTGGCGCGCTCGATCGAGTCGATCGGCGCGGTGCAGTCCGCCCGCGTGCACCTGGCGATCCCCAAGCCCACGCTGTTCGTGCGCGAGCGCCAGAAGCCGACCGCCTCGGTGGTGCTGCAGCTCTACCCGGGCCGCGCCATCGACGACGGCCAGGTCGCGGCGATCAGCTACCTGGTGTCGTCCAGCGTGCCGGAACTGACGCCCAAGTCGATCTCCATCGTCGACCAGCACGGCAACCTGCTGTCGGGCAACGGCACCAACGAGCGCATGCTCGACGCCGGCCAGATCAAGTACGTGCAGGCGCTGGAGCGCAACTACGCGCAGCGCGTGGAAGCCATCCTAGCGCCGATCGTCGGCCAGGACAACGTCAAGGCGCAGGTCACCGCCGACGTGGACTTCTCCATCGTCGAGCACACCGACGAGTCGTTCAAGCCCAACCAGGACCCGGCCAACGCCGCGATCCGCAGCCAGCAGTCGAGCGAATCGAGCCAGCAGGGCGCGGCGCCCGTCGGCGGCGTGCCCGGCGCGCTGTCCAACCAGCCGCCCGCGCCGGCCACCGCGCCGATCGCCACGGCCCAGCCACCGCGTCCGGGCCAGCCCAACCAGCCGGGCCAGCAGCCCGGCCAGCAAGGCCAGGCCGGACAGCCGGCGCAGACCGGCGCCACCGCCACGGCCCAGTCCGGCCCGAGCAGCAACCGCAAGGACTCCACCACCAACTACGAGCTCGACCGCACCGTGCGCCACGTGCAGCAGGCGCCCGGCGGCGTGAAGCGCCTGTCGGTGGCGGTGGTGGTCAACTACCGCCAGAAGGCCGGCGCCAACGGCAAGATGGTGGCCGAGGCCCTGCCCGCCACCCAGCTCACGCAGATCGAGAACCTGACCAAGGAAGCGATGGGCTTCTCGGCCGAGCGCGGCGACTCGCTCAACGTGGTCAACAGCCCGTTTACGGCCGACACCGACATCAAGCCGGAACTGCCGCTGTGGAAGCAGCCCGACATGATCGCGCTGGCCAAGACCGGTGCCGGTTACCTGATGCTGGCGCTGCTGGCCCTGTTCGTGTGGTTCAAGATCGCCCGTCCGGTGCTGCGCAAGTACACCGCGCCGCCGCTGCCGCCGCCACAGGAGCAGACCGAGGATCCGGCCATACTGCTGCCGCCCGAAGAGCCGGCCAATCCGGAAGTCCTGCGGCTCGCCGCCAAATACGAAAGCGATCTCGCCCTGGTGCGTGATGCCGCGCAACGCGACCCGCGCCTGGTTGCCAGTGTGATCAAGAACTGGATGTCTAGCGATGAACGATGAAGGATTGCAGAAGAGCGCCATCCTGATGATGTCGCTCGGGGAAGACGCCGCGGCCGAGGTCTTCAAGCACCTCGGCCCGCATGAAGTCCAAAACCTGGGCCAGGCCATGGCCACGCTCACCTCGGTGACGCGCGAGCAGATGGCCGAGGTGCTGGCCGAGTTCCGTTCGGAAACCGAGCAGTACATGGCGCTGAACGTGGATTCGAGCGCCTTCATCCGCAGCGTGCTGAACAAGGCGCTGGGCGAGGAGCGCGCGCTGTCGGTGATCGAGGACATCCTCGAGTCGCGCGACCCGGGCAGCGGCATCGACTCGCTGAACTGGATGGATTCCACCTCGGTGGCCGAGCTGATCCGCGACGAGCACCCGCAGATCATCGCCACCATCCTGATCCACCTGGACCGCCAGAAGTCGTCCGAGATCATCGGCATGTTCACCGAGCGCCTGCGCAACGACGTGATCCTGCGCATCGCCACCTTCGGCGGCGTGCAGCCCGGCGCGCTGCAGGAACTGACCGACGTGCTGACCAAGCTGCTGGCGGGCCAGAGCCTCAAGCGCAGCCGCATGGGCGGCGTGCGCACCGCGGCCGAGATCATCAACCTGATGAGCACGGCCCACGAGGAAGCGGTCATCGAAGGCGTGCGCCTGCACGACGGCGACCTCGCCCAGAAGATCATCGATGAGATGTTCCTGTTCGAGAACCTGCTGGAAGTGGACGACCGCGGCATCCAGCGCGTGCTCAAGGAAGTGGCCACCGAATCGCTCATCGTCGCGCTCAAGGGCGCGCCGGTGGAGCTGCGCGACAAGTTCATCCGCAACATGTCTACCCGCGCCGGCGAAATGCTGCGCGAAGACCTCGAAGCGCTGGGCCCGGTGCGGGTCTCGCAGGTCGAGGCCGAACAGAAGAACATCCTCCAGGTGGTGCGCCGCCTGGCCGAAGCCGGCGAAGTTGTAATCGGTGGTGGCGACGATGCCTACGTCTGAACGTGCGCTTGGCCAGTTCCGCGGTTATGCCGCGGACCCGGCCTACACGAATGCCCGCGGCGAACGCCGCGGCAACGGCAACAACGGCGGCGGCAGCGACGGCGACGGCCGCCGCGCGGGCAGCCGCGGCGCTCCGCGCCAGGACGAATTCACCAGCTTCACCCCGCCGGGCGGCCGCGCCCCGCAGAAAAGCGGCTGGCAGCGCTGGCAGATGGTCTCGCTCGATCCGCGCGAGGCCGAGCCGGAGCCGTCGGCGTTCATGCCGCTCGAACCCGCCCCGCCTCCCATCGACTTCGCCGCGCTCGACGCCATGCGCGAAGGCGCGCGCAAGGAAGGCTACGCCCAGGGCTATACCCAGGGCCAGACCCAGGGCTACGGCGACGGCCACCGCGAAGGCTATGCGCGCGGCCTGGAAGGCGCGCGCGCCGAAGCCGGCCGCCTGCAGGAACTGGCCGCCACCTTCAGCCACGCGCTCGGCCGCGTCGACGAGGAAGTGGCGCAGACCCTGATCGCGCTGGCGCTCGACGTGGCGCGCCAGCTGGTGCAGAAGACCGTGGTGGCCGATCCCTCGGTGCTGCTGCCGGCCGTGCGCGAGCTGCTGGCCGCCGAGCCGGCGCTGTCCGGCTCGCCCTGCCTGCTGCTCAACCCGGAAGACGTGGCGCTGGTGGAAACCCACCTGGCCGGCGAGCTCGAAGCCGCCGGCTGGACCGTGCGCGCCGAACCTGCCGTGGCGCGCGGCGGCTGCGTGGCCAGCGCCGCCAGCGGCGAACTCGACGCCACGCTGTCCACGCGCTGGAACCGCGTGGTCAAGGCGCTCGGCCGCGACGACCCGTGGGAGCCGCCCCATGCCTGACAGCGCCGCCAAGCCCGACAACGCCGCGGGCGCGCCCGCGGTGCCCGGCCTGCATGGCCAGCGCTGGCGCGATGCGCTGGGCGCGGCCTCGGCCGGCATCGCCGAGATCGACAGCAAGCGCAGCTGCGGCCGCCTGACGCGCGCGGCCGGCCTGGTGCTCGAAGCCGTGGGCCTGCGCATGCCGGTGGGCAGCGACTGCCTGATCGAGCTGCCCGGCGGCCAGTCGCCGGGCGGCAAGGGCACCGGCCCGCGCATGGCGGAGGCGGAAGTGGTCGGCTTCGGCGCCGACCGCCTCTACCTGATGCCGCAGTCCGACGTGGTGGGCCTGGTGCCCGGTGCGCGCGTGTACCCGCTCGAACCCACCCCGCGCCCCAGCGGCGACGCCACCCCGCGCGAGCCCGGCTCCAAGCGCCTGCCGGTCGGCGAAGGCCTGCTCGGCCGCGTGCTCGACGCCGCCGGCCGACCGCTCGACGGGCTCGGCCCCATCGCCGCGGCCACCGAGGTCACGCTCGGCGGCACCCAGATCAATCCGCTCGAGCGCGCCCCCATCGAGACCGTGCTGGACGTCGGCGTGCGCGCCATCAACGGCATGCTCACCGTGGGCCGCGGCCAGCGCATGGGCCTGTTCGCCGGCTCCGGCGTGGGCAAGAGCGTGCTGCTGGGCATGATGGCGCGCTACACCAGCGCCGAGGTCATCGTGGTCGGCCTGATCGGCGAGCGCGGCCGCGAAGTGAAGGACTTCATCGAGAACATCCTGGGCGAAGACGGCCGCCGGCGCTCGGTGGTGGTGGCGGCCCCGGCCGACACCTCGCCGCTGCTGCGCATGCAGGGCGCCGCCTATGCCACGCGCCTGGCCGAGTATTTCCGCGACCAGGGCCGCCACGTGCTGCTCATCATGGATTCGCTCACGCGCTATGCCATGGCCCAGCGCGAGATCGCGCTGGCCATCGGCGAGCCGCCCGCCACCAAGGGCTATCCGCCCTCGGTGTTCGCCAAGCTGCCCACGCTGGTGGAGCGCACCGGCAACGGCCCCGAAGGCGGCGGCTCCATCACCGCGTTCTACACGGTGCTGACCGAAGGCGACGACCAGCAGGACCCCATCGCCGACTCCGCGCGCGCCATCCTCGACGGCCACATCGTGCTGTCGCGCAGCCTGGCCGAGTCCGGCCACTACCCCGCCATCGACGTGGAAGCGTCGATCAGCCGGGCCATGACGGCGCTGATCGATCCGCCGCAGTTCGCTTCCGTGCGGCGCTTCAAGCAGCTGATGTCGCGCTACCAGCGCAACCGCGACCTGATCAGCGTGGGCGCCTACGTGCCGGGCAACGACCCGGAGCTGGACCTCGCCATCCACCTGCATCCGCAGATGGAAGCCTTCCTCCAGCAGGACATCCACGAGCGCGCCGGCTACGGCGCCTCGATCGGCCAGCTGCACAGCCTCTTCCAACGGAGCGAACATGGCTAAGCCATCTGCATTGAATACCTTGGCCGACCTGGCCCAGAACGATACGGATGCGGCCGCGCGCGAGCTGGGCCGGCTGCAGGGCCTGCGCAACCAGGCCGAGCAGCAGCTGGCGGCGCTCACCCAGTACCGGCAGGAATACCGCGAGCGCATGCAGGCCATCGCCCAGGACGGCATGACCTCCACGCGCTGGCAGGACTTCGCCCAGTTCCTGGCCTCGCTCGATACCGCCATCCGCCAGCAGACCGAAGCGCTGGCGCGCGCCGAGGCGCAACTGCTGGCCGGCCGCGCCAACTGGCAGCAGCAAAAGCGCCGCCAGAACTCCTTCGACACCCTCATCACCCGCGCCGAGACGCGCGAGCAGCAAGCCATCTCGCGCCGCGAGCAGCGCGACACCGACGAATACGCCGCGCGCGCGGCCCGCCTGCAAGTCGCCGACCGCCAACGCTAAGCGCCAGACCGCATCCGACCATGATCGATATCAGCCAGATTGTCAGCAACACCGCCAGCAGCGCAGCCGCCTCGCGCAGCACCGGCAGCAGCGATGCCGCGTCGCAGGGATTCGGCGACGCCTTGGCGCGCGCCCGCGACGACGGCGCCGGCGCCGGCAACGCCAACAATGCCGGCAACGCGAACAACGCGAACAGCCCGGCCGGCAGCGGCGGCGCCCCGGCACAGAACACGCAAAACGCGCAGAACACGCAGAACGGCAACACCGCGCAGAACAATGCCGCCGGCAACGCGGCCCAGGGCACGCAGGGCAGCGCGGTGGCGGGCAAGCCGGCCCGCCCCGGCAAGGACGGCGCCAAGGATGGCAAGGACGGTGAGACGGCCGACGCGCAAGCCGTGAACCCGGCGGCCCAGGCCGCCGCCGCGGCGCTGGCCGTGCTGCTGCCGGCGCAACCGGCCCAGCCCGCCGCGCCGGCCGCCGCCGGCGACGCCCTGGCGGGCGCTGCCGCCGCCCTCGCCGGGCAGGCCGGCCAGCCGGGCCCGAAAGACCCCGCGCTGCCGCTGGCCGCGGCCACCACAGCCGACGCCGCGCCGGCGGCCTCGACCGCCGCCGACACGCTGGCCACCATCGCTTCCCAGCGCGCCGCGCTGCAGGGCGCGCCGCAACACGCCGCCGCCCAGGCCGCCGACAAGCCGACCCTCGCCGCTGCCGCGGCGGCCGATGCCGCCAAGGCCGGCCCCGACCTGGCCGCCAGCCTCAAGGCCGGCATCGCCGGTCAGCAGGGCAATGGCGGCAATGGCAACAACGGCGGCGGCCAGTCCGCCGGCCAGCAAGGCACGGCCGGCCAGCAGCACAAGGCGCCGCTCCAGCTTGGCGAAGCCACCGGCGCCAGGAGCCCGTTGGCGCCCGCCGCCGCTGCCGCCCCCGACACCGCCGCCACCACGGCGGCTTCCACCAGCGCGGCGCAGTTCGCCGCCGCCCTGCGCGCGGCCGAGCCGGCCGGCGCCGAAGCCGCCCCCGCCGACACCGCCGCCAGCGCCCTGATGGCTGCCGGCACCGTGGCCGCCGGCCCCGCGCCGACCAGCAGCGGCCTGTCGCCGGCCACCTCGCTGCCGGTCGCGCCGCCGGTGGGCGACGGCCAGTGGCCGCAAGCGCTCAGCCAACAGATGGTGCGCCTGTCCACGCAAGGCAACCACACCGCCGAGCTGCAGCTCAACCCGCCCGACCTCGGCCCGCTCAAGGTCGTGCTCAGCGTGGTCAACGACCAGGCCCAGGCCCAGTTCGTCTCCCCGCACGCCGCCGTGCGCGCAGCGGTGGAAGCCGCGCTGCCGCACCTGCGCACCGCGATGGCCGACAGCGGCATCCAGCTCGGCCAGGCCTCGGTCGGCGCCGACAGCTTTGCCGGCCAGGCCGGCAACGGCCAGCCGCAGCAGCAACGCCAGCCCGGCAGCCCGCAAGCCGGCTTCGGCGCGCTGGCAGGCAACGACCCGGCCCCGGCCGCCAGCCCCGTGGCCGCGCCCGCGCGCACCCTCGCCCGCGGCGAAGTCGACACCTTTGCGTGATCCCGGCCGCGCACGGCAGGCAGGCGCGCGCCAGCGCCCTGCCTGCCGCGCCGGCCATCGCGCGCATCGGGCGCATCGGGCGCATCGGGCGCATCGGGCGCATCGGGCACCAGCCGCTGCCCCCGATCCCGCCTACCATGTGGTTTGAGCACAGGCACGCCGCCTGCGTCCCGGACCGCCATGACCTTCGACCTCTTCGATTCCCTCCCGCAGCAAGACCCGCCGCACGCCGAGCCGATCGCGCCCGGCGCGACCGTGCTGCGCGGCTTCGCCCGCGCCCACGGGCAAACCCTGCTGGATGCCGTGCGCGAGGTCGCCGCGCGCGCGCCGTGGCGCCACCTGATCACGCCGGGCGGCCTGCGCATGTCGGTGGCGATGACCAACTGCGGCCAGTTCGGCTGGGTCTCCGACGCCACCGGCTACCGCTACGAGCCGGCCGACCCGCTCAGCGGCGAGCCGTGGCCGCCGATGCCCGGCGGCTTCCTGTCGCTGGCGCGCGCGGCCGCCGCCGAGGCGGGCTTCGCGGATTTCAGCCCGGATGCCTGCCTGCTCAACCGCTACGTGCCCGGCACGCGCCTGTCCCTGCACCAGGACCGCGACGAACTGGACCTGCGCGCGCCCATCGTCTCGGTCTCGCTCGGCCTGCCCGCGGTCTTCCTGTTCGGCGGCCTGCAGCGCACCGACCCGCGCCAGCGCGTGCGGCTGGCCCACGGCGACGTGGTGGTGTGGGGCGGCCCGGCGCGGCTGGCCTTCCACGGCATCGCGCCGCTGGCCGACGGCGACCACGCCCTGACCGGGCACGAGCGCATCAACCTGACGTTTCGCAAGACGCGCTAGGCGCCGGCACCGGCATTGCCGAAAACGCATGACTGCGCGTATGCTGCTCGCGCCGCCCGCAGGCATACCCCCGCCCATCCCGACAGGACATCCGAATTGAGCCGCATCTGCCTGAACATGATCGTGAAGAACGAGGCACCCGTGATCGCGCGCTGCCTCGCCTCGGTCAAGCCATGGATCGACCGCTGGGCGATCGTCGATACCGGCTCCACCGATGGCACCCAGGAGCTGGTGCGCGCCTGCATGGACGGCCTGCCCGGCGAGCTGCACGAGCGGCCGTGGGTGGACTTTGCCCACAACCGCAATGAAGCGCTGGCCCTGGCGCGCGCCGGCGCCCGCCCCGGCGACTACGTGCTGTTCATCGATGCCGACGAGACGCTGCGCGTGCCGCCCGGTTTCCGCTGGCCCGCGCTGGGCGCCGACGGCTACCGCTTCCTGTGCGAGCTGGGCGGGTGGCGCTACCAGCGCAACGCGCTGGTCAGCGGCACGCAGCCGTGGCGCTGGGAAGGCGTGCTGCACGAATACCTGACGCAGGACGTGCCCCACGCGTGGCAGCACCTGGAAGGGCCGGCCATCGTGGTGTCGCGCGACGGCGCGCGAGCGCGCGACCCGCACACGTACCTGCGCGACATCGAAGTGCTGGAGCGCGCCCTGCAGAAGGAGCCGGCCAACCCGCGCTACCGCTTCTACCTGGCGCAGAGCTATCGCGACGCGGGGAACGTGGAGGCCAGCCTGGCGCAGTACCGCGCTCGCGCGGAGCTGGCGGGATGGGACGAGGAGCGCTGGTTCGCGCTGTTCCAGATCGGCGCGCTGACCGAGCGGCTGGCCGCCAGCGATGCGACGGCCGCCGCCGGCGCCGTGCGCGATGCCTACCTGGCCGCCTACCAGGCGCGCCCCACGCGCGCCGAGCCGCTGTGCGAGCTGGCCCGCTGGCACCGCCTGCGCGGCGAGTTCGCGCTGGCGCATCTCTATGCGCAGCAGGCCGCCGCGCTGGCGGTCCCGCCCGACTCGCTGTTCGTCGACACCTCGGTCTACGCCTGGCGCGCGCTCGACGAGCTCGTGGTCAGCGCTTACTACATCGGCGCGCTCGACCAGGGCCGGGCCGCGCTGCGCAAGCTGCTGGCCGAGCGGCAATTCCCCGAGTCCGAGCGCGCCCGCATCGAGGCCAACCGGCCGTTCTACGGTTTGTAGGCGCTCGCCTTGCCGGCTGCCCCGCCGTTACGGGCGGCGCGCCGCTCAGGCGCGGTCGACTTCGCGGTCGACCCAGTTGACCCTGGGAAACTTGCTGGCGAACGAGGCCGGCATCGGCATCACTTCCTTGCGCGCATAGCTGAAGAAGACGAAACCGGATTTGGCCAGCGCGATCAGCGCGCCGTCGCTCGGGCGCGTGATGCGGAAGGTGATGTCGCCGCCGTAGCGGTTGAAGTCCATCACGCCCACCTCGAACAGGAGCTGGTCGCGCGCGTGGGCTTCGTTGCGGTAGGTGGTGGCGAGGTCGGTGACGATGGTGCCGACCTGCTCGGTCTCGGCCGCCTCGCCGTCGCCGCTGCGCAGGTCGAACAGGAAACGCGCGCGCGCCTCGGAGATCATCGAGATCATCGAGTCGTTGCCGAGGTGGTTGGCGCTGTTGATGTCCGTCACGCGCACCGTGAGGTGGGTGCTGTAGTAGTACTGGTCTTCGGGGAATTCGAGCTTGAGGCGGGCCATGATGCGGTCAGGGGCGTGAGCGTGGGACGGGCAAAAAGAAAGGCCCCGGGAGGGGCCTGATGCCGGACAAAGTCCACATTGCCGGCGGTCTTGCTTCCCTCTCCCATGCAATGGGAGAGGGGAAGAACATCCCCGCCGGTCGTGTGCCTTACATCGACACCGTGTCCGCCACTTCCTTGAAGTCTTCGATCTGGTCGAAGTTCATGTACTTGTAGATCTTGTCGCCGTTGGCGTTCAGCACGCCCATGTCGGCCATGTACTCTTCCTTGGTCGGGATGCGGCCCAGGCGCGAGCAGATGGCGGCCAGTTCGGCCGAGCCCAGGTACACGTTGGTGTTCTTGCCCAGGCGGTTGGGGAAGTTGCGGGTGCTGGTCGACATCACCGTGGCGCCTTCGCGCACTTGTGCCTGATTGCCCATGCACAGCGAGCAGCCCGGCATTTCGGTGCGGGCGCCGGCGGTGCCGAACACGCCGTAGTGGCCTTCCTCGGTCAGTTGCTTGGCGTCCATCTTGGTCGGCGGGGCGACCCACAGCTTGACCGGAATGTCGCGCTTGCCTTCGAGCAGCTTGGAGGCTGCGCGGAAGTGGCCGATGTTGGTCATGCACGAACCGATGAACACTTCGTCGATCTTGGCGCCGGCCACGTCGGACAAGGTCTTGACGTCGTCCGGGTCGTTCGGGCAGGCCACGATGGGCTCGTGCACGTCGGCCAGGTCGATCTCGATGACCGAGGCGTACTCGGCGTCGGCGTCCGGCTGCAGCAGTTGCGGGTCGGCCAGCCAGGCTTCCATGGCCTTGATGCGGCGCTGCAGGCTGCGCGCATCGGCGTAGCCTTCGGCGATCATCCACTTCAGCAGCGTGATGTTGCTGTTGATGTACTCGATGATCGGTTCCTTGTTCAGGCGCACCGTGCAGCCGGCGGCCGAACGCTCGGCCGAGGCGTCGGACAGTTCGAACGCTTGCTCCACCTTCAGGTCGGGCAGGCCTTCGATTTCCAGGATGCGGCCGGAGAAGATGTTCTTCTTGCCTTGCTTGGCCACGGTCAGCTCGCCCGACTTGATGGCGTACAGCGGGATCGCGTTGACCAGGTCGCGCAGGGTCACGCCGGGCTGCATCTTGCCCTTGAAGCGCACCAGCACCGATTCCGGCATGTCCAGCGGCATCACGCCGGTGGCGGCGGCGAAGGCCACCAGGCCCGAGCCTGCCGGGAAGCTGATGCCGATCGGGAAGCGGGTGTGCGAGTCGCCGCCGGTGCCGACGGTGTCGGGCAGCAGCATGCGGTTGAGCCACGAGTGGATCACGCCGTCGCCGGGGCGCAGCGAGATGCCGCCGCGCGTGCTGATGAACTGGGGCAGCGTGTGGTGGGTCTTGACGTCGACCGGCTTCGGATAGGCGGCGGTGTGGCAGAACGACTGCATCACCAGGTCGGCCGAGAAGCCCAGGCAGGCCAGGTCCTTCAGCTCGTCGCGGGTCATCGGGCCGGTGGTGTCCTGCGAGCCCACCGAGGTCATCTTCGGTTCGCAGTAGGTGCCCGGGCGCACGCCCTGGCCTTCGGGCAGGCCGCAGGCGCGGCCGACCATCTTTTGCGCGAGCGTGAAGCCCTTGCCGGTATCGGCCGGGTTCTGCGGCAGGCGGAACAGCGTGGACGGGGCCAGTCCGAGCGCTTCGCGGGCCTTGGCGGTCAGGCCGCGGCCGACGATCAGGGGAATGCGGCCGCCGGCGCGCACTTCGTCGAACAGCACGTCGGACTTGACCTGGAATTCGGCGATGACTTCGCCGTTCTTCAGGGCCTTGCCTTCATAGGGGCGCAGCTCGACCACGTCGCCCATTTCCATCCTGGACACGTCCAGCTCGATCGGCAGCGCGCCGGCGTCTTCCATGGTGTTGTAGAAGATCGGGGCGATCTTGCTGCCCAGGCACACGCCGCCGAAACGCTTGTTCGGCACGAACGGGATGTCTTCGCCGGTGAACCACAGCACCGAGTTGGTGGCGGACTTGCGGCTGGAGCCGGTGCCGACCACGTCGCCCACGTAGGCGACCAGGTTGCCCTTTTCCTTGAGCGACTCGATGAACTTGACCGGGCCGCGCTTGCCGTCCTCTTCCGGGGTGATGCCGGGGCGCGCGTTCTTCAGCATGGCCAGCGCGTGCAGCGGGATGTCCGGGCGGGTGGTGGCGTCGGGGGCCGGCGAGAGGTCGTCGGTGTTGGTTTCGCCCGAGACCTTGAACACGGTCACGGTCAGGCTTTGCGGCACTTCGGGGCGGCTGGTGAACCATTCGGCGTCGGCCCAGCTTTGCAGCACGGACTTGGCGTTGGCGTTGCCCTTGTCGGCCTTTTCCTTGACGTCGTGGAAGGCGTCGAACATCAGCAGGGTCTTCTTCAGCGCGGCGGCGGCCACGGTGCCGACTTCGGCATCGTCGAGCAGCTCGATCAGCGGCGAGATGTTGTAGCCGCCCAGCATGGTGCCCAGCAGCTCGGTGGCGCGCGCGCGGGTGATCAGCGGGCAGGCTTCCTTGCCCAGCGCCACGGCGGCCAGGTACGAGGCCTTGACCTTGGCGGCGTCGTCCACGCCGGCCGGCACGCGGTTGGTGATCAGGTCGACCAGGAACTGCGCTTCGCCGGCGGGCGGGTTCTTCAGGAGTTCGATCAGCTCCGCAGTTTGCTTCGCGGTCAGCGGCAGAGGGGGAATGCCAAGCGCGGCGCGTTCGGCAACATGGGCGCGATAGGTATCAAGCATGGGATCCTGCGGGGTAATAGGGGTTGGGAGGGCGTTGTTGTGCCGTGATTGTAAAGTGAAGTGCGCCGGAGGTCAAATGTCTTATATCTTATATAAGAGTTGAATCACACAATCACATTGAAAACAATGACTTGGCCTTCCCAGCCGTCGAAAATCCGCAACAAGAGACCTTGACCAAATTGCTCGGGCAATCCCCGCCGCGCGGCGCCGCCGCGGCCGCTCAGCCGTAGTATGCGTCGCCCAGCAGCATGTCCTCGAAGAAGGCGCCGAAGCGGTGCTGCGGGTCGCGCAGGTGGATCTCCAGGATCCAGCGCATGGCCGACGGGCAGATGTCGAGGTCGGCCAGCGAGCCGGTGTAGATGGTGGCATGCGGGAAGTCCGACACGCGGTGGCCGGGCAGGTCGAAATTCAGCTCCCAGCCCATCTTGCGCGCGGTCCTGTCGGCGTACTCGTAGAGGGCGTGGCCGGTCAGGCCTTCCTTGCTCCAGACCGCGCGCACGTCATGGAAGAGCGCCTGCGCGTCGCGCGCGCAGCGGGCGTACGCGGCGTTGTGGCCCACCGTGAAGCTGGCGCCGCCGTCGCCCTCCCAGGCGTCCACGCGCGGGGCGATGTCGATGAAGAAGATGTCGTTTTCCTGCAGCACCACGCCGGGCACCGAGGCCTGCTTCATCGGCTTGATGGTGTTGCCGCCGAAGCGCACGCGCACGGGGTGCCAGCTCAGCGCGAGGCCGGCGTCGAGCAGCACCGAGCGGGCCATCGCCACGGCGTCTTCCTCGACCATGCCGGGCGCCACGCGCGCGGCGATCTCGCCGATGGCGTGGCGCGTCTTGTCGCGGGCCAGCAGCATGCCGTCGACGGAAAAGGCGGGGCCGACGCGTTCGGCGGCGGCAACATCGGTCATTGTCATGGGGGTTCTCCAGGTCAGGTGGCGCGCGCCGTCTGCGGCGCCGGGTACGAACCAGTATGGCGAGCCGCCGGCCGGGCCGCGCCGCCGCCGGCGGCGCCCTGGCGCCAAATGGCGGCGTTTTCGTGCCAGCGCGGCCCGCGCGGGGCCGGGCAGGCGCGCGGCCGCGGCGCCGCCCGGCTAACATGGCGGCCATTGCCTCCCCGATCCGGCCCGCCCATGAACCGATCCGTCGCCATCCTCGTCTTTCCCGGCGTGCAAGCGCTGGACGTGAGCGGCCCGCTCGACGTGTTCGCCGAGGCCAACCGCTTCCTGCTGCCAGAGGACCACTACCGGCTCGAGCTCATCGGCACCGAACCCGGCCCCGTGGCCTGTTCCAACGGCATGGTGCTGCATCCGCAGCGGCATTTCGCCGAGGCCGGGGCCGGCGGCGCCGTCCCGGACCTGCTGCTGGTGGCAGGCGGCCCGACGCTGCCCGGGCGCGCCTTTCCCGCCGCGCTGTACGGGTGGCTGCGCGAGGCCAGCCGGCGCGCCGGGCGCTTCGGCTCGATCTGCAACGGCGCCTTCCTGCTGGCCGGCGCGGGGCTGCTCGACGGGCGCACCGTCACCACCCACTGGAACGACGTGGCCGCGCTGGCCGCGCGCTGCCCCGCCGCCAACGTGGAGGCGGACCGCATCTACGCGCAGGACGGCAACCTCTACACCTCGGCCGGCGTGACCGCGGGCATCGATCTCTCGCTATACCTGCTGGCGCAAGACCACGGCGAGGAAGTGGCGCTCAACGTGGCCAAGCGGCTGGTGGTGTTCATCCGGCGCGCCGGCGGCCAGTCGCAGTTCAGCCCGTACCTGACCCCGCTGGTGGAGGCGGCGTCGCCGGTGGCGCAGGTCCAGCAGTATGTGCTGGCTCACCTCACCGAGGACCTCGCCCTCGACAAGCTGGCGGCGGTGGCCAGGATGAGCAGCCGCAACTTCTCGCGCATCTTCGCCCGCGATGCCCGGGTCACCCCGGCCGAATTCGTGGAAAGCGCCCGCCTGGACGCCGCGCGGGTCATGCTCGAGCGCAGCGCGGTGCCGCTCAAGACCGTCTCCTACGAATGCGGTTTCCGCGATCCGCATCACATGCGCGCGGTATTCCGCCGCCGGCTCGGCGTGTCGCCGCAGCAGTACCGCCATAGCTTCGGCGCCCCGGCCGAGCCGCCCGCGCCAATGGAATCAAGCAGTTAGCCGCGCGCGCGGCGGCGCGGCGCGGCGGCGCGCCACGCATGCGCCACGCGGGCCAGCCCGCGCGGGCCGGCGCCCGGCGGCCGCGCCGGCCCCGGCTGCGGCCTGCTCCACGGCCCCGGGCGCGGATCTTCGTCAAAGTTCCGGCTCAAGTTCCGTGCACGCCATTCGTTAACCCCCTGTAAGACCATCCCATTGACCGGATGACGCACCCGCTTGGCTCAAATGGCCAAGCTGAGCGGGTTTCACCCTTTTTTTCGGCCCTTTGCTTGCCCTGTCTTCACCCAAGAATGGCAGGGCATTCCGATACAGGCATCTCATGGCGACTACGCTCACTTCTTCCCAGGCTGACGGCAACAAGAGCAAGCGCGGGCGACTGCTGCTGGTTCTCGGCGTCGTGATCGTCGCGGCGCTGGGTGCCGGGGGCTTCTTTCTGGGCAACATCCTGAGCAACCGCCAGCCGCAGGTACCCGCGGCTCCGGTTGTGCCGCCGCCGATCTTCGTGCCGCTGGAACCGTTCACCGTCAACCTCAAGAGCGACGACGGCGACCGTTTCCTGCACACCGGACTGTCGCTCAAGGTGGCGGACGCGAAGGACCAGGCGCGCATCACCGAGTACCTGCCGGAAGTCCGCAGCCGCATCCTGCTGCTGCTGTCGGCCAAGCAGCCGCCCGACCTGGCGACGGTGGAAGGCAAGCGCCGGCTGGCGCAGGAAATCCAGCGCGCCGTCAACCAGCCGTTCGCCTCCAATCTGCCGGCGCAGCAGGTCGTCGACGTCCTATTCACATCCTTCGTGGTGCAGTAAGCACGTGCCCTGCCCCACCAGCAAATCCGACATGAATCCGTCCCTGCCTGCCTTGCCCGTACAACAGCACGCGCGCCAACGCCAGCGCGCGGGCTGATCGGCACATGGTCGCTTTCATTCAACACGGCACTCACGGGGCAGGACACTAGATGGCCTACGACAAGTTCCTCTCGCAGGACGAGGTAGACGAATTACTGAAGGGTGTGTCGGGCGAAGCCGATCTGCCCGAGGTCTCCGCGCCGGTCGCCGAGGACGGCGTGCGCCCGTACAACCTGGCCACGCAGGAGCGCATCGTGCGCGGCCGGCTGCACACGCTCGAAATCATCAACGAGCGCTTCGCCCGCCAGCTGCGCACCGCGCTGTTCAACTTCATCCGCCGCGGCGCCGACATCTCGGTCGGCTCGATCCGCATCGAGAAGTACGGCGACTTCGTGCGCAACCTGCCGGTGCCGACCAACCTGAACCTGGTGCACATGAAGCCGCTGCGCGGCACGGCACTGTTCGTGTTCGACCCCAACCTGGTGTTCCTGGTGGTCGACAACCTGTTCGGCGGCGACGGGCGCTTCCACACCCGCGTGGAAGGGCGCGACTTCACCCAGACCGAGCAGCGCATCATCCGCCGCCTGCTGGACCTCGCGCTCAACAGCTACGGCAACGCCTGGAACGCGGTGCACCCGATCGAGCTGGAATACGTCCGCTCGGAAATGCACACCAAGTTTGCCAACATCGCCATGCTCAGCGAGGTGGTGGTGACCACGGCATTCCATATCGAGCTGGGCGCCGTCGGCGGCCAGCTCCATGTCTGCTTCCCCTACTCGATGATCGAGCCGGTGCGCGACCTGCTGATGAACCCGCTGCAGGACGAGGTCGAAGTGGACAAGCGCTGGATTTCCCAGCTGTCGCAGCAGATCCGCTCGGCCGAGGTGGAACTGGTGGCCGAATTCGCCCACCTGGAAAGCACCGTGGCCGAAGTGCTGTCGCTGCGCGCCGGCGATGTACTCCCCATCGAGCTGCCCGAGCAGGTGTTCGGCAAGGTCGATGGCGTGCCCGTGATGCAGTGCGGCTTCGGCACCATGAACGGCCAGTACGCGCTGCGGGTAGAACGGATGATCAATCACCAAGAAAGCGATTCCAACAAGGAAACCGACCATGACTGACGGCAAAGACGACAAGCCGGCCGACCCGATGGACGACTGGGCCAGCGCCCTGGCAGAGCAGACCAGCGCCGAGGATCTCGCCGCGACTGCCGTGCCGGCACCGGCAGTCGCAGCCGCCACCGCAGCCGCGACGCCGGCCGCGTCCAAGGTCTTCCAGCCGCTGGAGAAGGAGGCGCCGACCGGCTTCCACAACGATATCGAGATGATCCTCGATATCCCCGTGCAGCTCACGGTGGAACTCGGCCGCACCAAGGTGCCCATCAAGACCCTGCTGCAGCTCGCGCAGGGCTCGGTGGTGGAGCTCGACGGCCTGGCCGGCGAGCCGATGGACGTGCTGGTCAACGGCTACCTGATCGCCCAGGGCGAAGTGGTGGTGGTCAACGACAAGTTCGGCATCCGCCTGACCGACATCATCACGCCGTCCGAACGCATCCGGAAGCTCAACCGATGATCTCCAGCCTGCGCCGGATGGCCATTGCCGGGCTTGTGGCCGGCCTGGCGCTGGCGCAGGCTGCGCCGGCGGCCGCGCAAGCCAGCGCGGCCGCCGGCAGTCCGGCCCCGGGCGTTGCCGTCAGCACCGCGGCCACCGCGGCCAATACAGCCAATACCGCCGCCGGCCACGTCGGCCCCAGCGGGGCGGCCAGCATGGCGCAGGCCGGCCTCGGCCTGTTCGCCGTCATCGCCCTGATCCTGCTGCTGGCCTGGCTGGCGCGACGCGCCGGACTGGTCCGCCACGGCCAGGGCGGCGCCATGAAAGTCGTCGGCAGCACCATGCTCGGCCCGCGCCAGCGCCTGGTGATGGTGGAGGTCGGCGACACCTGCCTGGTGCTGGGCGTCAGCGCCGGCGAGATCCGCACGCTCCATACCCTGCCCGCGCAAGCCCGCCAGCCGGGCCAGGAACCGGACGGCCCGGCCAATCCGGCGGGCAACGGCAGCTTCGGCCAGAAGCTGCTGCGCGCCATGCAACACAACCTGAAGTCATGAATTTCCTGCCCGGCGCCTCGCGGCGCGTTTTCCAGCAGCGGCTGCAAGGCCGGCTGCAGGCCCTGCGCGCCTGCGCCGGCCAGCCGTCGCGGCTCGCCTTCGCGGCCGTGCTGGCCGGCGCCTGCCTGGCGCTGGTGCTCCTGCCCGCCATGGCGCAGGCCCAGGCGCTGCCGGGGCTGACCAGCCGGGCCGGCCCCGGCGGCAGCCAGACCTGGTCGCTGTCGGTGCAGACGCTGGTCCTGCTGACCTCGCTGTCGTTCCTGCCGGCGGCCATGCTGATGATGACCGGCTTCACCCGCATCATCATCGTGCTGGGCCTGCTGCGCAACGCGCTGGGCACGGCCACCTCGCCGCCCAACCAGGTGCTGGTGGGGCTGTCGCTGTTCCTGACCTTCTTCGTCATGTCGCCGGTGTTCGACCGCGTCTACACCGACGCCTACAAGCCGCTGACCGAGAACAAGATCAGCCTGGAAGACGCCGCCGAGAAAGCCGCCGTGCCGCTCAAGGCCTTCATGCTCAAGCAGACCCGCGAGAAGGACCTGGCGCTGTTCGCGCAGATGGCCAAGGCGCCCGAGATGCAGGGCCCGGAAGACGTGCAGATGCGCATCCTGGTGCCGGCCTTCGTCACCAGCGAGCTCAAGACCGCGTTCCAGATCGGCTTTACGGTCTTCATCCCGTTCCTCATCATCGACCTGGTGGTCGCCAGCGTGCTGATGGCCATGGGCATGATGATGGTGCCGCCGGCCACCATCTCGCTGCCGTTCAAGCTGATGCTGTTCGTGCTGGTGGACGGCTGGCAACTGCTGCTGGGCTCGCTGGCGCAGAGTTTCCTGAACTGAACACCGGACGCGCCCGGCGCGTCCCCACCGAGACCGCTCCGCCATGACGCCGGAAACCGTAATGAGCATCGCCACCCAGGCGATGAAGATGACCCTGATGCTGGCCGCGCCCCTGCTGCTGGTGGCGTTGGTGGCCGGCCTGGTGGTGAGCCTGTTCCAGGCCGCCACGCAGATCAACGAAATGACGCTGTCGTTCATCCCCAAGCTGCTGGCCCTGTTCGCCACCATGGTGCTGGCCGGCCCGTGGATGATCAACACCTTCGTCGACTACATGCGCGAAGTCTTCCAGGGCATTCCCGCCCTGGTGCATTGATGCGGGCGTAGCGCCCCGCCCGCATCTTCCCCGCATCCCCCCCGCATCGCGCCCGCCTGCCGTGCTGTCCGTCACCTCCGCCCAGCTCTACGCCTGGATCGCCGCCTTCCTGTGGCCGCTGTTCCGGCTGCTGGCGCTGATCGGCACCGCGCCCCTGTTCGGCGAATCCACCATCCCGCGCCGCGCCAAGGTCGCGCTGGCCGCGCTGATGGCGGTCATCATCTCCCCCACCATCGACAAGCTGCCGCTGGCGCCGGTGTATTCCTTCGAAGGCCTGCTGATCATCCTCAACGAGGTCGGCATCGGGCTGGCGGTGGGCTTCACCATGCGGCTGGCCTTCGCCGCCGTGCAGTACGCCGGCGAAACCATCGGCCTGCAGATGGGCCTGTCGTTCGCCTCGTTCTACGACCGCTCCTCGGGCGGCCAGACCATGGTGCTGGGCCGCTTCCTCAACGTGGTCGCCATGCTGATGTTCCTGGCCATGGACGGCCACCTGATGCTGCTGGCCACGCTCGCCGACAGCTTCGCCGCGCTGCCCATCTCGCCCCAGCCGCTGTCCGGCGCGGGCTGGGGCGCGGTGGCGGCCGCCGGCGCCAGCGTGTTCTCCTCCGGCCTGCTGCTGGCGCTGCCGCTGATCGCCGCGCTGCTCACGCTCAACCTGGCCATGGGCATCCTCAACCGCGCCTCGCCGCAGCTGTCGATCTTCGCGGTCGGCTTTCCGGTCACGCTGGCCGGCGGCTTCCTGATGATGATGCTGGTGATGCCGCAGATGAGCGCCTATATGGGGCGGCTGCTCGACAACAGCCTTGCGGCGGTGGGAATGCTGCTGGGGCAGCTGGGGCGGTAGGCAGTCCGCCCCGGGCTACAGCACGCCGAGCTGACCGAGCACCGCGCGCGTGATCTCCATGCGCGCCCGGCCCAGTTCGGGCCGCGTGAGATCCAGGTTCATGGCGAACACGTAGGTGTCGCCGCCGCGCTCGACCCAGCCCACCCACCAGCCCACCTCGGGCTGCGCGGCGCCGGCCCAGCCGGTCTTGGCGCGCAAGGTATAGGCCGGAGTGCGCTCGGTCACCATGATGTCGAGGGCTTCGGCATAGGTGCGCGGCGAGAACGGCAGCGTGCGGGCCGCTACCTGGCGCAGGAAATCGATCTGCTGGTAGGCGGTGATGCGCAGCTTGCCGGTCAGCCAGAACGCGTCGACCGGGCCGCTCAGGTCCTGGTTGCCGTAGCCGGCCGCGGCCAGGTAATGCCGGTACGGCGCCGGCCCGACGCGGCGCGCCAGCGCCTGGTAGGCCGGCACGCAGGAGTTCGGGAAGGCGGTGCGCAGCGGCACGTCGCCGTTGCAGACCTCGGGCAGGATGGCCTTGCCGCCGATCGTGTAGACGTGGCCGTCCCACGGCAGCTTGTCGCTGTCCACGTCCTTCACGGCGCCGGTCTCCAGGCCGATCAGCGAATTGAAGATCTTGAAGGTGGACGCGGGCGGGTAAGCGGCGCGGGCGCGCGCGGGGTTGTAGGCCAGCAGCTTGTCGCGCCGCACGTCGTAGACCAGCAGCGTGCCTTCGGCGCCGGCCTGGCGGAACAGCGGGCCGGCGTCGAGCGGCGCGGCGGGCATGTCGACGGCGGACGTGCCGACGCCGGCGGCCGCCTTCTCCGGGGCCGCCGCGATGGCGTCGAGCCTGGCCGGCAGCTCCCTCATGAAGGCCGCGCGGGCGCGCGGGCCGGAATACTCCGCCTCTTTCCTGGTGTCCTGGATCAGGCGGGCGAAGACCACGCTGCGGCCTGCCCGCTCTGCCCAGCCGACGAACCAGCCATACGCGTGGTCCCAGTCCTCGCTGCCGTCGGCCAGCCGCGGGGCGCCGGTGCCGGTCTTGCCGTGCACGGCCCAGCCGTTGGGCAGCGTGCCGAGCGCGGTGATCTGGCGGGTCATGTCGTACGCCCGCGCGCTGACCGGCAGTTCGCGCCTGACCACCTTGCGCAGGAAAGCGACCTGTTCCAGCGGCGAGATCTGCAGCGATGCGCTGAGCCAGGCGCGGGTCAGGCCGTCATGCTGGCCGGGGTTGCCGGAGATGTCGCGGTTGCCGTACCGGAAGGCGTCGACGTAGTGCCGGAAGCGGGTCTCGCCGAGTTGCCGCGTGACCTGCTGCGAGTACCAGACGATCGAGTTCTTCATCCAGCCGGCGGGGTCGGTGGTGACCTGGCGCGCGGGGTTGGCATCGCCGTATTCGGCGCGGTAAGGCATGGCCGGGGCGTGCGCGTCCACCAGCAGCCCGGCATCGAAACCCATCAGGCTGATGGGCAGCTTGAACGTGGATGCGGGAGTGACGCGCTGGCCGCAGTTGCCTTCCTGCACCAGCAGCTTGCCGGTGGCGGCGTCGGCCATCACGGTGCACGTCACTTCCGCCCGGGCCGCGGGAATGGCCAGCGCCGCGCCCAGCGCAGCGAGGATTGCGAATCGCTTCAAGATGTTCTCCGTCGTGTTGTGTTCATCTCGTGTTCTGGTCGTGTTCTGGTCGGGGATGACGCCCGGGCCCGGCGTACGAAGCGCAGCATAGGAGCACGGCACGGCAGCGCCAAGGGCGCGCACCGTAACTTGCGTAACATGGAGCCTGCCGCGGCGTTTTGCGTGGCACCATTCACGGCCGTTTTCGTCCACGTTTCCGTCCGCGCTTCCGTCCACGTTTCCGTCCACGTTTCTAGTTCGCGTTTCCCGTTTCCTCCCGACCGCATGCGCCAGACCGTCCTCGCCATCGATCTGTCCGCCCCGTACCGCGTGGGCGGCAAACCCGCGCGCTACCAGAGCCTGTGGCTGCTGGCGGCGGTCTGCCTGGCCGCGCGCCGCGGCGGCGCGCTGACCGCGGCGCAGTTGCAGGCGCGCTTTCCCGACGCGGCCAATATCCGCATGCTGGTGTCGCGCGCATTCGCGGATTTCGCGCGCTGGGGCGTGGCGGTGGGATGGGGACCGGACCGCGCCGGCGGCAGCCTCAACCCGGCGCGGCGCAGCCGCGGGCCGTTCTGGATCGAGGCGTCCGCCTGCAAGCGGCTGCGCTTCACGCTGGACGGCCGCGCCGCCGGCGAGGCGGCATTGGCACGCTTCGTGGGACAGGCCGCCGCCGCGGGGCCCTCGGCGCGCGGCGCGGCGCCGGGGGCGGAAGATCCCGCCGCGGGCTACGTGATGCGCGACGTCAGCTACTGGAACCACCTCACCCAAGCCATGCGCGGCATGCAGGATGGCGTTGCCAACGCTCCCGGCAGCGCCGAGGCCAACGGCGTGACGCAGGCCCTGCGCGCCGCGCAGCGCTGCGCCACCGACGACTTCCAGCAAGCCTTTGCCCTGCTCAAGGAAAGCCTGGCCTGGCGGCGCGGCGACGACCTCGCGCGCAGCCGCGCGGCGCTGCGGCGTTTCGACCGCATCGTCGGCGCCGGCGCGGTGGACATCGCGCTGCCTACCTTCGCCGCGATGGCGCGCGTGGTGCGCGCCTGGGAGCGGTACGCGGGCAACCGCATGGAGGCCGCCCAGGCGGAACTGGAAAGCCTGGCCGCCGATCCCGCGCTGCAGCCGGTGGTGCGCTACAACCCGCGCGTGCGCTTCGAAACGCTCAACCTGCGCGCGCTGATCCACAAGACCGTGGCGATCCGCGACATGGCGGCCCAGCCGCTGACGGCGCGGCAGGCGGCGGAGGCTGCGCTGGAGGACTTTTCCGGCGCGCTGCAGGCCGCCTACGAGGCCGATTCCGTGGATGCCGCCCAGCACGTCGCGGCCAATCTCGGCCTATGCCTGTGGCTGTTCTGGAACCATGCGCTGATCGATCCCGCGCGCGCGTGGTCGGCCGGGCAGGTGCAGCGCCAGGCGGTACGCTGGCTGGGCTTGTCGGAATGGATCTGCGACCGCTTCGGCGTGGGCGGCGGCTCGGCATGGAACATCATCTTCCTGCTGCGCATCGCGCGCGGCAACTGCCGGCAGGACGGCGGCGGCGCGCTTGCGGCCTTCCGCGCGCAGCGGCCCCTGCTGCTCGAAGACGCGGTGGATGCGCTGCGCCCGTTCCACGCGCCCTTCGCGCGCGCCAAGGGCTTCATCAGCTGGTCGTCGCTGGCCGGCTTCGCGCTGGAGGAGCATGACGGCGGCCACGTGCGCTACGGCGCCCTGCAACTGGCCAACCTGCTGCTCGAAGCGAGCTGGTTCGAGGCCTTCGAGCATGGCGCCACGCCGGCCGCCTTCGCTGCCGTGGAGCGGCTGGCCAACCTGCTGGGCAAGCTGCGCCCGGCCGAGCGGCGGTTCTTTCAGGCCGCGCTGGCGGCGTTGCCGCGCGACCTGCGGATCGCCGCGGCCGAGGCCGGCCGGCACCAGCCGGAACCGGCTGGAATCGGCCAGCACCAGCCGAGCCCGCCAAAAAAGCGCGGCCGGGCGCGGGCCGGCGCGTCCCGGACAACCACCGGCCACGCTGACACATAAGCGTCATCCCTGCGCAATATCCCGTCCCTATAGTCGCGCTCGCCACTAACAGGGAGATAAGAATGGGCACTCACAAGAAGAACCGCCACGCGCGCCTCGGCATGGCCGCCATGCTGGCCGTGCTGGCCGCCGCGGCGGTGCTGCATGGCTGCGGCAGCGACAACCCGGACGCGGCCGCCGCGCCGGCCGCCCCCGCCACGCCCGCCACGCCGGTCGCCCCGGCCGGCGACGCCGCCAGCGCCACCGCCAACATCCAGGCCGCATGGGTCGAGATCGGCGACGGCAACCAGGCCATCGCCCGCGTGATCACCAGCTATGTGGCGCCGGCCACCGCCGGCAGTGCCCCGCCCTCCAACACCGTGTGCCCGCTGCTGACCGTGGACGGCGTGCAGCAGCGCATGGCGCTGCGCGTGGGCGCCGGCACCATGCCGCTGCGCACCACCGCCAGCGCCCCGGCCGATTCCAAGCCCTCGGATTTCCCGGTCTCGGCGTGCGAAGCCACCTTGCCGGCCGGCGCCGCTGCCGCCAGCGTGGCAGGCCAGACCCTGCCGCTGCCCAAGGCCAGTCCCCAGCGCGTGCTGGTGCTGGCCGATACCGGCTGCCGCCTGAAGAAGGCCGACAACGTCTACCAGCCGTGCAGCGACACCACCGCATGGCCGTTCGCCACGCTCGCGGCGAACGCCGCCGCCATGAACCCGGACCTGGTGCTGCATATCGGCGACTACCACTACCGCGAGAACCTGTGCCCGCCGGATGTGGCCGGCTGCCAGGGCACGCCGTGGGGCTATGGCTGGGATACCTGGCAGGCCGACCTGTTCAAGCCCGCCGCCGCGCTGATGGCCAAGGCGCCGTGGGTGATGGTGCGCGGCAACCATGAGGAGTGCGCGCGCGCCGGCCAGGGCTGGTTCCGCTTCCTCGACCCGCGCCCGTACACCGAGGCCCGCTCGTGCAACGACCCGGCCAACGACAACAACGCCAACTACTCCGAGCCCTACACCGTGGCGCTGGGCGCCGACTCGCAGGTCATCGTGTTCGACTCGGCCCGTGCCGGCAAGACCGCGCTGCCGACCAACGACCCGCAGTTCATCGCCTACCAGAAGCAGTTCCAGACCGTGGGCTGGCTGGCCAGCAAGCCGGGCATGGTCAACACCATGTTCACCAACCACCATCCGGTGCTCGGCTTCGCCCCGGTGGCGGGCAACGCGCCGGCGCCGGGCAACCTCGCGCTGCAGTCGGTGATGAGCAACCTCAATGCCCAGGCCTACTACCCGCCGGGCATCCAGGTGGCGCTGCACGGCCACGTGCATGACTTCCAGGCCATCAGCTTCGCTTCCAACCACCCGGCCACCATCGTGTCCGGCAACGGCGGCGACAACCTGGACGTGGCCCTGCCCGATCCGCTCACGCCGGGCGCCGTGCCCGCGCCGGGCACCACCATCGACAAGATCACCCATCACAACAGCTTCGGCTTCCTGATGATGGAGCGCAGCCCGGCGCCCGCCACCGGCTGGACCTTCAAGGCCTACAGCGTGGCCGGCAAGCTGATGGCCACCTGCACGCAGACCGGCACCACGCTGGCCTGCGACAAGACGGGCTTCCTGACGCCGTGACGGCACCGGTTCCCGCCGCCCGCTTTGCCGTTCTGGCCGCGTGCCTGGGGGCCGCCGCGCCCGCCCTCGCCCTCGCAGCAGGTGCCGTGCTGACGCCGGGCGCGCCGCCGGCGGTGGTGGTGGACACCATCGGCAGCGGCACGCCCAAGGTGTCCGCCAAGGTCGACCCGACCGCCGCCGTGTTCCGCCCCGATCCGGCGCTCGCCGCGCTCGGCAAGCGCATTTTCTTCGACACCCGCCTGTCGGAGCCGCGCGGCATGTCCTGCGCCGGCTGCCACGACCCCGCGCGCGCGTTCGCGCCCACGCTCTCGCCCGCCGCGCTGGCGGGGCCGCACGTGCCGCAGGGCAGCCGGCCCGGGCACTTCAGCCTGCGCAACGCGCCCTCGCTGCTGTACGTGCGTTACGTCCCGCGCCGGCACTTCTACCAGGACGACGACGCGCCCTACGCCTCGCCGTTCGGCGGCCTGTTCGCCGACGGCCGCGCCGATACGCTGGCCGAACAGGTGCGCGGCCCGCTGCTCGATCCCGGGGAGATGAACAACGGCACGCCGGCCAGCCTGCTGCGCAAGGTCAGGGGCACCGAGCTGGCGCCCGCGCTGGCCGCGCACTTCGGCCCGGCGGCACAGCGCGATCCCGAGCAGATGATGGTGGCGCTGGGCCGCGCGCTGGAGGCCTACCTGCAAAGCGACGAGATGGCGCCGTTCAGCTCGCGCTTCGACGATTACCTGCGCCGGCGCACGCCGCTGTCGCCGCAGGAAACGCGCGGCCTGGCGCTGTTCAAGAACCCGGACAAGGGCAACTGCATGAGCTGCCACACGCTGGCGGACACCGCCAGCCGGCCCGAGCGCTCCCTGTTCACGGACTTCGGCTACGACGCCATCGCCGTGCCGCGCAACCGCGCGCTGCCCGCCAACCGCGACCCGAAGCATTTCGACAACGGCCTGTGCGACACCGCGCGCCGCCTGCGCTGGCCCGAGCCGGCGCAATGGTGCGGCTACCTGCGCACGCCCGGCCTGCGCAACGTGGCGGTACGCCAGAGCTTCATGCACAACGGCGTGTTCACCACGCTGCGCGACGCGGTGGCGTTCTACAACACGCGCTCGACCGACCCGGGCAAGTGGTACCGCGGCGGCAAGCCCTTCGACGACGTGCCCGCCGCCTACCGCGGCAACGTCAACATCAACTCCATGCCGATGAACCGGCGCGCGGGCGCCGCGCCCGCGCTGACGGAAGCGGAGATCGACGACATCACGGCGTTCCTGCGCACGCTGACCGATGCGCCATATATCAGCGCGATGCCGGCCGCCGGCCAGCCCTAGCCCGGGCCCGGCGGCAGGCCGCGCGCTACAGCGACGCGCACACGGCGTCCGGCTCGAAACCGCGGAATACCTGCTGGGTCGGGTCCGGCGTGGCCACGATCTCGCCCGACGGCGCGCGCAGCAGCCGCAGCACCTGCCCCGCGCAGTTCCTGGCCGCGGCGTTGCGCTGGTAGCGCAACTCGTACTGCCAGCCGGGCAGCGGCACGAAGGACACCCCGATCGCGCAGCGGTAAGGCTGGTCGTCCGCGGCGGAAGCCGCCGCCGCCGTCAGGTAGACACGCTGGCTCGCCGCCAGCCAGCGCTCGCGCGTGCGCGCGGCCGGCTCCGGCGAGATGCCCCACATCTTCAGGTCTTCCTCCTTGCCGATGGCGGCCGCCTGGTGGCCGGTAGCCGCCAGCAGCATCGGCCGCGGCGGCCTGGGGCACTTGCCGGCATCCACCACGCTGAAGGTGGTGTTGTCGTCCGTATTGGTCACCAGCCGCACGCGCGCGGCCGGCACGCCGGCTTCGACCCGATAGCGGGTCACGCAGCCGGCCAGCACGGCGGCCAGCACCAGGCTCGCCAGGACAGCGGATATTCGGACTCTCGGCATGGGCTCGCGGGAATGTGGGCGTCCGTTCAAGCATAGGCGCTCCGGCCGCCGGCGCGCCGCCGGGCAAAACCCGGAGCCGGCCCGCTCATTGACTTCCGTTCCGGTTCGGCCTTACCCTCGCCTGAACCTCCGGCCCGCGCGGCACGCGGTACCGGAAGAAAAACAAAACAATAAGAACAATACAAAGACCGAGACAATTCTTCGTGAGCACCTCCGCGCCTTCCCGCCTTTCCGAACTCCGCCCCGTCCTGCCGATCCTGCTCGGCGCCTCCGTCATGCTGAGCCTGGCCATGGGCCTGCGCCAGAGCCTGGGCATCTTCATGCCGCCGCTGACCAGGGGCATCGGCATCTCGGTGTCCGACTTCACCGTGGCCATCGCGGTGCAGAACCTGGCCTGGGGCCTGCTGCAGCCCATCGCGGGCGCCTGGGCCGCGCGCACCGGCTTCCGGCCGCTGATGATGGCGGGCTCGCTGCTGTACGTGCTGGGGCTGGTCATGCTGGCTACCGCGCAAGGCATCGTCGGTGTCACGCTCGGCGCGGGCGTGGCCATCGGCGCGTCGATGGCCTGCACGGGCAGCGCCATCGCCATGGCGGTGTCCGCGCGGCCGGTGCCGGTGGCGCTGCGCAGCACGGTGCTCGGCATCGTCTCGGGCGCCGGGTCGCTGGGCGCGCTGGTGGCCGCGCCGATCGGGCAGGTGGTGGCGCAGTCGTACGGCTGGCGCGTGGGGCTGGCGGCCTTCGTGGTGCTCGCGCTGGCGATGCTGCCGGCGGCGTGGTTCGCCGGCCGCGTGGACCGCCTGCCGCTGCCGGTGCCGCCGGGCGGCGTGCAGCAGAACGCGCGCGAAGCGCTCGGCACCGCGCTGCACCATACGCCGTTCCTGGTGATGGGCGCGGCTTATTTCGTGTGTGGCATGCAACTGGTGTTCCTGACCACGCACCTGCCCTCCTACCTCGACATCTGCGGCATGGACCCCATGCTCAGCGCCAAGGCGCTCGGCGTGATCGGCGGCTTCAACGTGCTGGGCAGCCTGTTCTTCGGCTGGGCCGGCGGGCGCGTCAACAAGCTGCTGCTGCTCGGCGGCATCTACACCATCCGCTCGCTGGCGCTGACCTGGTATTTCACCTCGCCGCCCACGCCGGGCAGCACGCTGGTGTTTGCCGCCGTGATGGGGTTCCTGTGGCTGGGCGTGGCGCCGCTGGTGGCCGGCTGGATCGCCGAGACCTTCGGCCTGCGCTGGCAGGCCATGCTGGGCGGGGTGGCGTTCTTCAGCCACCAGATCGGCAGCTTCGTCGGCGCCTTCGGCGGCGGGCTGGTCTATGATGCCCTCGGCTCCTACACCCTGGCCTGGCAGATCGGCGTGACGCTGGGGCTGGCCGCCGGGCTGGTACAGATTGCCTTCGCGGTCGTCACGCGGCCGCGCCCGCCGCAGATGGCGGCGACATGACAGCGCGCGGCCCCGCCCGCGCTGAACGGCGAGGAGAAGACGCCATGGCCCTGACGCTGCACTACCATCCCCTGTCCTCGTTCTGCCACAAGGTGCTCATCGCACTCTACGAGAACGGCACGCCTTTCACCGGGCATATCGTCAACCTGGGCGACCCGGACGAGCGCGCGGCGTTCCTCGCGCTGTGGCCGGTCGGCAAGTTCCCGGTGCTGCGCGACGAGGCACGCGCGCTGACCGTGCCGGAGAGCACCGTGATCATCGAATACCTGGACCGCCACTACCCCGGCAGCCGGCCGCTGCTGCCCGCCGGCGGGGACGAGCAGCGCGAAGCGCGGCTGTGGGACCGCCTTTTCGATCTCTACGTGCACCTGCCGATGCAGAAGATCGTCGGCGACTGCCTGCGGCCGGAAGCCGAGCGCGACGCGCGCGGCGTGGCGGATGCGCGCGCCGCCTTGCGCACCGCCTACGACCTGGCCGACAAGCACCTGGCGGGACGGCGCTGGGCCGCCGGGGAACGGTTCTCGCTGGCCGACTGCTCGGCCACGCCGGCGTTGTTCTACGCGGGCATCGCGCAGCCGTTCACGGGCACGCACCCGCGCCTCGCGGCGTATTTCGAGCGGCTGGCGGGCAGGCCGAGCGTGCAGCGCGTGCTTGCCGAAGCCCGGCCCTACTTCGCCATGTTTCCCATGGCGGACAAGATTCCGCAGCGCTTCCTGGCAGGACCGGCGCGCTGAAGCGCGTCCGCGGCGCGGCGCGGCCGGGACTCCCCGCGCGCCGTGCGGCGGCGGCTTCAAAGCCGGGATTAGGCGGAATTGGCGGCGCTGCTCGGCGTTTTGAACCGGCCGCGCTTTGCTTAAGATGCCGGGGTGCCTTCGACAGGGGCACTGCGCCCCCGAACATCAGTCCTATCCGCCCCGCGCACGTCCCGCTGCGCGGGGCGCTTTTTTGCGCGGCGCCGGGCCGGACGAGGCGCCGCCACGGCCGTCGGCGAACCGATGCGCGGGGACTGCCTGCGCCATACCTATTGATAATCGACCAGCACGGTGGCGGCGCCGGTGATGCTGCCCGCCGTGACCGACTCGCCGGTCTGGAGATAGGCCGCCTTCATCGGGATCGAATACGATCCTCCGGTCGCCTTGCTGTACGCGCTCACCGGCTTCGACTCCCTGAACGTCACCGGCGTGCCCGCATCGTCCATCAGCCTGATGTGGACTCCGCCCGCGGTGGAACCCTGGCCCGCGGGCAGCGCGCCGGGGGCATTGGCGACCATGCCGCCGACCGGGTCGAGTGCATAGCCGACCCGGTTGTAGCCGGGCGGGCAGTTGTTCAGCCGCACCTCGAAACCGGTCTCGCCGGTCGAACTGCCGATGCCCGTCAGCGACCGCTTCTGCGCCGGCGGCAGGTTGACGGTCTGGTCGGGCGTCCGGCAGGTGCCGGCGATGGGCTTGACATTGCCGCCCAGCCGGATCTTGGCATAGACGGTATTGGAAGAGTCATAGCATTGACTGAACCCTCCCGCGATAGGAGAGCAGAGGTTCAGGTAAGTTGACGCGGCTCCCCCCAGAGTGCCGGAAGCCATCGTGCCCGCCATGCGTATCAGCTGCACTTCCAGGGGCTGGGAAATCGTCGCCGCCGGAGATATCGTGCCGCTGGTCAGGGGAGCCCCGTTGACCACGAACTGGACGCCGATCCCCGTGACGCCGGTGCGGGTGACAGGCCCCGACACGAAGGATTCGCCATTCCAGATCCATATCGTGGCTTGCGGCAACGGGCAGGTCGCCGCGCCGCAGAGTTGCTGCGGCGAAAAACTGGTGCGCGCCAGCACCGTGCCCTCGGTCGAGGTGGCCGGGAAAGCCAGGTCCCGTCCGAAGGCCGTCACCTCGATTGTTGCTGCCAGGGCATGTGCCGGTACCAGCAGCATGCCGGCAAAGGCGGCCACGATGGTGTACGCCAATCGAGCGCTCCGCCCGCGCCCTCGCTTATCGCATTTCATTGTCTGAATCCTCGGATGATGGCCCGCGCACAGCGGCGCGAACGATGATTTGCCGCCAGTATCCGGGAAGAGTCCGATGCAATATATGGGACAAGTACCAAATGTGACACGGCTATTGCGTCGATGTAGTGGGTGGTCTGCCTGCCGCCAACGCCGCATGATGAGCAGGCTGGCGCAGCACGGCCGGCATGCCCCCAAGCACCGGACCTGCGCGTAACCTCACAACACAACGTCGGCATGCCTCACTGTCGCGCAGGCGCTACTGTCGTGGCCACCATCAGCGACATACCGGACTCAGGTCTCTGGCTCCCACGGCCGGCGGACAAACCACACATAGACGCCCATCTTGTCCACTGGTGAGGCGTACCGCCTCATACCGACGTCCGAACTCGCCAGCAGATGAATTCATCAGCTCTGAATTCGGCGCTATCCCCCGTTACCGGGACTTCGAAATAAGCACCGTCCTGAAGACCGGCCAAAAGCTCATCACGAATTTCCTTCGTGCGCTCCTCAACGCGTGCGGGATTTTTTTCGTTTCCCCGAGTAATATCGTCAAGCCGGTAGCTGCGATGCTCTTCCACCTCGTGATCAGCAAACGCCTGCATCGCTTCCCGATCCAGCTTTGGAAGATAGGCCCCCACAAGTTGCCGTTTAGCGGGCCGCTGCCCCATGCTTCAAGATGAAAATCGCCGCCAACCTCAGCCGCATCGTCGCGATGCAATCCGCTTGCGCTCGCGGCAGTCAAACACACCGCGACCTTGGCATGTTGGCCGCTGCGCTGCAGGCGTGGCAATCGGCAATGGGCGACAGGAGGAGCGGGGCGACGCCACACCGGACCAGAGGGGTAATTACGGCGACGGAGATGATCTGTATACTTTGGCGCATCCCGGCTACCGTGACATATGCGATGGCGCAGCGATTCGAAGGCTCCCTCCCGGAGCGGTTTCATCTCTCTGGCAGTATTGGCAGTAGTGTGATCCAGCAACTGCGGACCGAGTCGATACGCAGTGGCCTGGATGTTGAAGCAGAGACCGACGCACGGGGGCGCGTGGTGGCATTCGATGTCGTGACGCCTAGTGGCGAGCGCATCCGTGTGCTACCCAGCGGTGCGGATCCGGAAGAGGTCGGCACGCCTGTGCTGGTGACCCCCAAATCGGGTTTTCCCCAAGACGGAGCAGGATGGGATCTGGCGTCGCACCGTGGCGTGCGCTGGCTGTCGCCGCTGCCGCAGGCGGCCGACCTCGTGGACGCTGAAGCCGCACGATACCGTCGCGACGCTGTGCTGCAAAGCTGGCGGGATCAGTTTGCCTTTCGCGAGGAGGAAGTGCTGGCGGATGGTGCCGTGTCGCCGGGCCTGCGCGGTCCCCAGATTGGCGCGTTGCACGCGGTGCTTGCGCACTGGAAGGTGTCCGACCACCCGGCCACCGTGGTCATGCCAACCGGTACCGGCAAGACGGAAACTATGCTGGCGCTGCTCGTGGCGCGGCGGATTCCGCGCCTGCTCGTCGTGGTGCCCTCTGATGCGCTGCGCGAGCAGATCGGACGCAAGTTCCTGACACTTGGCTGGTTGAAGGCGTTCAACATCGTCGGCGAGGCGGCGCATCTGCCCGTCGTCGGCATGCTCACGGAGATGCCGCGCTCCCGGGAAGACGCCGATCGCATTCTGATGCAGTGCAACGTCCTGGTCACGACGATGGCAATCGCGAACGGCATGAGTCTGCGCGACGATGCGCTGACGCAATGGGCGTCGCACGTGTTCATCGACGAGGCTCATCATGTTGCGGCGCGCACTTGGGATGCCTTCAAGGCTCGCATGGCGACCGCCCGTATCCTGCAGTTCACCGCGACCCCCTTCCGTCAGGACGGCAAGCTCGTGGACGGCAAGATCATTTTCAACTATCCCCTTCGCCGGGCGCAGGCAGAGGGCTACTTTCGTGCCGTGACGTTCCGGCCGGTGATGGAATTCGATCCGCGGCGTGCCGACGCAGCGATCTGCGCAGCGGCCATCGAGGTGCTCGATCGGGACCGCGCCGCGGGCCATGATCACCTGGTGATGGCACGTACCGCCTCGATTTCGGGGGCTGAGCGGCTGCATGCAATCTACCAGCAGATGGCGCCTGAGCACCACCCCGTGCTGTTGCACAGTCGGCAGGGGGCCCGCGCCCGACAGGCGGGTCTCGCCGCTTTGCATTCCCGTGCCTCGAGAATCGTCGTGTGCGTCGACATGCTCGGTGAAGGCTTCGACCTGCCGGCCCTCAAGATCGCGGCTTTGCACGACATGCACAAGAGCCTAGCGATCACGCTGCAGTTTACCGGCCGCTTCACGCGTTCGGCGCATGGCATTGGCGAGGCCACTGTAATTGCCAATATTGCCGATGCCAACGTCGAGCAGAAGCTGCAGGACCTCTACGCCGAGGATGCGGACTGGAACGAACTGCTGCGCAAGCTCAGCGAAGGGGCGACCCAACGCGAAGTGCGCCGTTCGGATTTCGTCGACGGGTTCCGGGAAGCCAACCCGGTCATCTCGCTGCAGAACATCTTCCCCAAGATGAGTGCTGTGGTCTTCAAGACCGACTGCGCGGCGTGGCAGCCCGAGGACATCGTGAGGAAATTTCCCGCCGGCCGGCTGTATGCCGGCCCATACATCAATCGCGAGGCGCGCACCCTAATCGTCGTCGCTCGCGACCAGCTCCCGGTGCCCTGGGGCGACATTCGCGATCTCAAGGAAACGTTCTGGCATTTGTACCTGCTGCACTGGGACGCGAACAGCGGCCTGCTGTTCATCAACAGTTCAGACAACAGCTCCGTGCACGAGGATCTGGCGATGGTGGTGGCCGGCGATACGGCGCGATTGATTCGCGGCGAGACGATCTTCCGGTCGATGCACGGTCTGAACCGCTTCGTGATCATGAGTCTGGGCTTGCGGCATCTGCTGAACCGCAACATCCAGTTTTCCATGCACAACGGTGCCGACGTGGGCCAGGCCCTCGCCACGGCCATGCGGGAGAACAAGGCCAAATCAAACCTGTTTGGCAAGGGCTTCGAGCATGGTGAGCCGGTCACGTTTGGGTGTTCTCAGAAGGGTCGAGTGTGGTCGCACCGGATAGCCTACGACCTATCCGACTGGGTCGACTGGTGCCATGGCGTCGGAGCCAAACTCAATGATGCAACCATTGCGACTGAGGACGTGTTCCGCAACGTTGTGGTACCGCGGGAAGTCTCCGGACGTCCGGAGACAGTCGCCATCGCGGTGGAATGGCATCCTGAACTGCTCGCACGGCCGCACGAGCGGGTATTGATCCAGATGGGGCAGCAGGAGGCTTCTCTCTATGACGTCGGTTTGGCGATCACCTCCCACAAATTGGCCGGACCAGTACGGTTTGCTGTGGTGGTCGACGAGATTGGCGCTGCGGCCGAGTACGAGGTCCTGATTACCGATGGGCGTGCGGCGTTTGTCCAGGTGTCGGGCCCAGAGGCCAGCATCTCGGCGCGGCGCGGGGTATTAAGCCCCCTGACTGAGTGGTTTGCCGAAAACCCGCCGACGGTTTATTTTGCCGATGGCACGCTGATGGTGGGCAACGAACTATTCCCGCTTCCGGATGCACACCGGCGCGTGCCGTTCCCGCGGGAACGCATCCTGACATGGGACTGGGCGGGGACCGACATCCGCATGGAGTCGCAACGCGAGGAACGTCGCCCGGCATCGATTCAACGCAAGGTGATTCTGGCCTTGCTCGCGGAGCCTGCTGTGACCCGCTTCGACGTAGTCTTCGACGATGACGGATCGGGCGAGATTGCCGATGTGGTCGCGCTGCGGGTGACTGGGCACACGCTCCTCGTGCGCCTGTATCACTGCAAGTTTTCGAGCGAAGACACGGCCGGGGCGCGCGTCAAGGATCTCTACGAGGTGTGCGGCCAGGCGCAACGCAGTGTGAGCTGGAAGGGCATGGCAGCAAGAATGCTGGACCGAATGCGCCGGCGCGAGATCGAGCGCAACCAGCAGGGCGGTACCCGCCTGGATCAGGGCGAACTGGCGACGCTGCACGACATCGCGCGCCGGCTCAACACGCTGTCGGTCGACCTGGAAATCTTTGCCGTGCAGCCCGGGCTGTCCAAGCGGGCGGTGAGTCGGTCACAGTTGGCCCTGCTGGGCGTGACGGAGAACTATCTGCGGGAGACCTACGACGCGCCATTCTGGCTCATCGCCCATCCGTAAGGCGTAGCGGCCATGGCGGCTTGGAGTCCGAGGTACTTCGAGGCGCACGCCAGATGCGGTCGCCTGCAGGCTCAGGTCGCGCGCAGGGTCTGTCATTTGCATAGCGCTATCTGACAGATGTCCGGAGCCGAAACCATCGCATTCATTCAAGATTCTGCAGGCATCCGCCTTCTTGGACCACGCCAATATGCAGAGTTATAGCCGAAGCCTCCCCATTGTTTTTTCGATAAAAGCAACGTCGCAACTATTTGCAACCTCTTCGAGAATCAGTTACCTGTACGCCGGCGCGAGCCCGATACGCACTGGACCTGTCCACTGCCCGCACTGCTGCTCAACGCGAGGCTAGCGCAGCGGCTGGTGGTCCTGCTACCGCCCTCTAGAAACAACAGCCCTAGTCGTCAAGACGAGTCGCTTTTCAATAGCCTGCTAAACAACCATAAAATTTGTAGGATATGTGGATAGTCCTCTACATCGATTTCAGGGAAATCGATGTCTTTGCCTACCTCTCATTCTCGGAGCGCCGATGGGATATCAATTCATGATCCCCAAGATGGAATCTGCCATGATGCCGGTACCCTGCTGGATCCAACGACCTGAAGTCCAGCAAGCCACGATCTTATCGGCGGAATCGGCTCACACGTTGGCGGAGATTGTCATGAATGCCCATCACTTGGGCCACAGCGTCAACTCGCGCACCAGATATGCAAGCCAAGCGAAGTGGGACATTAACATGAAGTTTCGCAGCTCCAGAAATATACCGACAAGACTCGACGGCCTTGAGCACGGCTTCAACACAATGCAGACCTTCGCCGAGCGATCGATGCCGGCCTTCGGTTTAAGCGAAGACCTGCATACACTTGTTCCCGTAGACGATCAATGTCTGCTATACGAAACAGGTGACTATGTTCGCGATCACGCCGACGACAGTGCACTGGTCCATGCAGAACATGGCTGTCAAGTCTGGCGCGCCGTCAAACCCGATCGCCATCTCGTCGGAATCGTTTGGCTGACATCACAGTGCGAGGATGTAGTCCCTACATGCGGAGAAATAAGAGGTTACGCCTTTTCGGGCGGAGAGCTTCGCGTCAATTCGTTGATTGAAACCGACACCGGCCTCCCCCTCTGTGTTCGCCCTCAAGCAGGCACGATGGTTCTATTCCCTGCGTCTCCTTGGTTCCGACATGAGGTTCTACCAGTGCGCGGCGGGACGCGTGTTGCCTTGACGCGCTGGTGGAAAGTCTGCGCTAAGGATTCCACCGATCACTGAACGACTCCCCATACCATATCAGTGTTAGGCGAACAATTGGCCGAACATGACGGCATATCCCTCTGGGGGCATCAGCGAATTGGTGTTCATTTCCAACCACCAGATCTGCCCATGCTCGTCAAGCATAGCATCACAAGTGAGCATGACAGGGAACTGGTACGTCTGCCATGTCAGTTTGACCAGCGCCTCGCCCATCGCGCTCAACTGATCGCCCGCCACCTTCTGGAGCATTGCCAACTGACTGTCCGACTGCGATGACGTACGACCTGACCTCATATAGACACGTGAGTACCGATAGTCAATCCAGTATTCCTGGCCCTCCGGCGGCACCGCATCGAGTGTGACGCCCTGATACGCGAGACATTGCTTAACAAAAGCCATCTCCGAGAACGTCTCAAGCGTTTCGCCGGCACGCTGGAGACGCTCACGCAGCAGCCTTTCGACACTGCGCGAGCCATCACAGACCAGCTTCGGAAAATCTTGCGCATGCGCAAAGAACGGGGTCTTTCCCCAGAACCACACCTTGAGCATCTTCCCCGGAACAAATTGCTCGACGAAAGTCGTGCCCCCCTTTTCCTGAAAGCGCGGCGACGTAAGATCGATGGGAGTGCCCGCGCGGAATGGACCCGCCAGTTCATAGCCAAACGAACCGACCGACCCTTTCAGAAGGTAGTCGAAATCTGGCACGCCATCGCCCAGTGTCAGCATCGCCGGTGTTCGGATGGCCTCGGAGGCCAGATACCGCTTGAACAGCAGCTTGTCGGTGGAGTGCGGGTGCTGGAGGGTGCGATACGGACGCCAACCGCCGAAACGGATTGCATCGTCGGTCAGCGTGGAAAAATGGACGAACTTTCCATCAATTTCGCCCTGAAACAACGGATGGAAGAGGTAGTAGCGGTTCCGGTGCTTGATTTCAAGCGTGAAATCTTTGGGATTCATCGTCGCCTGTGCGCCCGATTCCGCTAGCCACCGCTGGACAGCGCGAAAATGATTGAACGTTACCGTGAGATAGATTGCCATTGTAAGCAGACCGGAATGAATTTTTTAATATCGACGCTATGCCTCATCATTGTCGCACGATATTTACATTGTCAGGAAGACGATTTTATACGCCAGAAAACTAAATCATTCTTGAATCCAGCGGATATATTATGCGTGAACGATGGGAGGGTAACGTGAGACAGAAATCCATCCAAATCCGCGAGCTTACTCAGGACGACTCACTCGAAGAACTGACCAGCCTGATCAACCGGGCCTATGCACCAGTCGCGGCGATGGGATATCGCCTAGCCGGAACATATCAAGATGTCGAGCAAACGCGCCGCCGGGTTTCGCGCGGAACATGCTTTATCGCCGTGCTCGACGGGGTCATTGTAGGCACAATGTCCATCTGTCCCGGTTTTCCAAATGAGACGTGCGCGTATTTGGCACGCCCAAACCTCGCATACCGTTACCAATTCGCGGTCGCGGAAGAGCTGCAAGGGCTCGGGATCGGTTTTATGCTCAGAAAACAGATAGAGTTTTTCGCGCGCGACCATGGGTTCACTGAACTCGGTACGGATACCGCTGAAGGTCACACCGAGCGACTCGATTCAATGACCAGGGAAGGTTATGTCAAGGTGGACAGAATTCAATGGCCAGGGGAAGATTTCTTCAGCATTGTGATGGTACGTCAATTGTAGGGTTGGGATGCCGCCGATGAATCGTCTAGTCCACTGCGTTGCGACTTTTATGAATGAAGGCCACATTCATGTACCGCAACTGATCGGGGCCGCGGGTATCAGCTCAGCTCGGACGGTACTGAAGCGAATGGACGATCAGCCCTATCAATCTGGGCGCATGGCTCATCGAATGCTGCGGCCCAAAGGCGAGGATTTCATGGATCTTGCCCCACTTCTTTTCCATTCGGGACTGATTGCAATAGCCGATGCCATTCTGGGCTCGCAATGCCGCATCAGCATGATCGAATTCGGCGTGACAGATCCCGAAGACCCGGAGCAGCGTGGCCCAGGCGATCCCCACGCATTTGGGTACTTCTACTTGGGCAACATGGGAGCGCATCGCGATGGCGGGTGGATCGAGGACGATCTCAGCATCGACAACCCGCCGATGCTGACGTTCAAGGCCGCAATCTGGCTGGACGATGTTGCACTGCACGGAGGCAATCTGCTGCTCTATCCTGGCACGCACAAGCTGTCGCCCCAGGATATCCGGAAACTCGACCTTGAACGTGCCCCGCAACAGGCTATCGTGGCGCGCGCGGGTGACGTTACATTCTTCGACCGCCGTCTGTTGCACTCACGCACGTGGAACCAAAGTCGTTCGACGCGACGGGTGGTGTTCGCAGAATTCTCTGTGCCCTGGATTCGCCGCAAGCAAGACTGGCACTTGACATCCAAACACCTGGAAGGCTTGTCTGAGATGCAGACACGCCTGATCAGTTGAAAACACCCACATCGATCCACACGACTGCCCCAATGGAAAATCCGTTCCAACAGTTCAAGTCTCGCGGTTTTGCTCGCATTCTTCCTGAAGCTGACTGGCTGGATGGCATGCCCTCGCGGGCAGCGCTCCGGCATGTGGCAACCCGACCTGACATACTGGCCACCATGTGTCGGCTGCTTGGGCCCAATATCTCGGTTCGCCGCGGGTTGACGCTGCCTGACAGCCTGCTGTCTGCCGCCATGGGGCCGTGGGAAACAGATCCGTACGCGCCCAATGCCGATGCCCCCATGTATTCCGTCGCGGCTATTGTCTGTACCGAAGCCAGCACCGATGAGAACGGCGAAGGCAGGATTGCGCTACGCGCCGGCGAAGTGGTGCTGGTCGACCGACGGATCTCGCAGGCGCTTGCAGCCGCCACCTCGGTCGACGTCGGTCGGGGCTTCTATATCGAGTACGCATTTCGCTGGCTGGCGCCCTGTCCCACACAACCACCGATATCGCTGGACGACACCCCGTCCGACATCGAACGTCAGTTGTTTGTCAACCATGGATACTGGAACACGTTCGGCCCGCAGGCAATGGATGTGCCGCTGGTCACCTGGATGCACACGGCCGGTGTCATGCAGCGCTACCCCGGTCTCCTGCGGTTCAACCCGCCGGCGACGGCTCCGCGCTATCAAGTTTGAATACAACTACAGGCGAGCCAGTGCCTGATCGATATCCGCGATCAGGTCCGAAGTGGCCTCAAGCCCCACGCTGAGCCGGACGAGCTCTCCTTCCAACTCCCGCAAAGTCGCCACGCTCTTACCGTACGAGACTGCCAGGCTAACCGGGCCTCCCCAGCTGAATCCGATCCGGAACAGTCGCAGGCCGTCGACGAACCGGTCGACATCCTCTTGCTTGTAGCGCACATCGAATACAACGCTGAAGATGCCCGCCGCCGCACCGCAATCGCGCGCCCAGAATGCATGGCCGACGGAATCCTTCAGTGCCGGATGCATGACACGAGCCACCTTTCCGTTGCGGCGCAGGTGTTCGGCAATCTGGCGGGCACTTCGGTCGTGAGCGTGATATCGCAAGGACAGTGTCAGCAGACCCTTCAGTACCGATTCCGCATCTGGTCCGGACACATTGAGCCCCAGGCGCATATAGCAGAGCTTCAGTGCGTCATAGAGTGCCTTGTCCCGGACAGTGATTGCGCCCATGACCACGTCGGCGCCTCCACTGGCATACTTCGTCAACGCGTGCACCGAGATGTCGATACCGAAATCGAACGGTGAAAACGCGATACCTGCTCCCCAGGCGTTGTCCAAGGCCACCAGCGCACCGTGTTCATGTGCCAGCGCCACGAGCGCTGGCAGATCAGGATACTCGAACGTCATCGAACAGGGCGCCTCAATCCAGACCAACCGGGTACGCTTCGTGAAATGCAGCGAAGCGAGATCCGTCGGATCGTAAATTGACACGTTGACTCCCCAGCTCATCAACTCCTGTGTAATGAACGTGCGGTTGGCACCGTAGACATTGATCGGTACCAGCAACTCGTCGCCCGGCTTGAGTAGTGTCATGTAGACCAGGGCGATGGCATTGAGCCCACTGGGGCACACCAGGCAGTGGTTGCCACCCTCAAGCTGAGCCACCCTGGCCTCCAGGGCAAAGGTGGTCGGCGTACCGTGCGGCCCATAGACATATCCGGACTTTCCGGTCCAGTCACGCTCGCGCCATGCCTGCATGCTCGAAAAAAACACACTGGAAGCACGGTACGTTCCCGGGTGTACGGCGTCGAACTGGGACGCCGCGACGTGCGGGGCATGGAGCAACGCGGTCTCTGGCTTCATTGTCACGTCGGGTGCTCCCTTCAGGCGACGCATTGATACAGAGCCTGGTCCAGATCGGTCAGCAGGTCTTCGATATGCTCTATGCCGACGGACAAACGCACGAGCTCTTCACTGACTCCACTCTTACGGAGGTCTTCCGGCGATAGCTTGCGATGCGTGGTCGACGCGGGATGGCAGACCAGTGTCTTACAGTCACCGATGTTGGTCGAGCGCCGGATCAGCGTCAATGCGTCCTGCAGTCGCGCACCAGCCTCGCATCCGCCCTTGATACCAAAACTAAGCACGCCCGATGCGCGTCCGCCCATATACTGCTTCGCGCGCTCATGGTCGGGATGATTCGGCAGCGCTGGATAGCTGACCCACGACACGGCTGGGTGCTCAAGCAGGAAGCGGCCGACGATGCCGGCATTGAAGCAGATGCGGTCCATGCGCACGGCCAGCGTCTCGATTCCCATCGCGATCATGCATGCGGACGTCGGCGGCAGCACCGCGCCCATAGTGCGCAACTGTACCTCGGTGCAGCGACCGATAAATGCCGCGTCACCATAGGCTTCGGTGAAAATCTTGCCGTGGCTGCTTTCGTCCGGCCGCGTCAGCTTCGGAAACCGGCCGGAATGATTGGTCCATGGGAAGCGGCCCGCATCGACCACCACTCCGCCCAGCGTCGCGCCGTGGCCGCCCATGTATTTCGTCATTGAATGTACGACAATATCCGCGCCGTGTTCGAAGGGACGGCACAGATATGGCGTAGCGATCGTGTTGTCGACGATCAGCGGCAGCCCGTGCCTGTGAGCAAGCTCGGCCATAGCAGCCAGATCGGCGACGTGCCCCGATGGGTTCGCGATCGACTCGCAAAAGATGGCCTTGGTGTTGTCATCGATCAGTTGCTCACAGCGGTCAAGGTCACGGTATTCGAAGAAATTTGCCTGGATGCCGTATTGGGGCAAGGTGTAGGCTAGCAAGCCATACGTAGTGCCATAGAGCGAACTGGCCGCAACAATATTGTCGCCCACGCCAGCGATTGTCATGAATGTGGCTGCCACGGCCGCCTGGCCGGAACCCAGGGCCAATGCGCCAACGCCCTGTTCAAGCGTGTTCACGCGCTGCTCTAGCGCCTGGACGGTAGGATTTCCTAGCCGGCTATAGATAAAACCTTCCGCCTTGCCGTCGAACAGATCGGCCGAATGCTGCGTGTCGTCGAAGGCAAACGCGGCGGTCTGGTAAATCGGCATTGCCACCGAACGCGTATGGGGGTCCGGATCGTAACCGGCATGCACCGCGGAAGTTTCGAATCGCCAGAGTCGTTCCATATCTCGGTCTTTATTGAGGTCGACGACATGTCCGCCCCTTGCGCTCGTGACGCGAAGGTTGGTCATGCGAATGGGTGTGGAAAGGTTGCTCGCTTCGCATACCGGAGTGTCATGCCCAGCGGCATTCGTCCGTATCCAAAACTCATGGGAATGGCTCCGGGCATCAGCACTCTTACGCTATGCAGACCTGGAGCGTCCTGGCCCAAGTCAGGGGGGGTCAGATCTACCCAGTGCACCTGGCAATCGGCACTTGCTAGCTTGCTGAACAGTGCATCGCGTTCAATCACGCATCTTGCCGCTACGTCGTCAAACGGTATCATGTCCGCCACCGTCCGATCCCAGAGTGCGTCTGCCATACGGAAGTACCGCGGCGTCGCGTATAGTGCTGCGTGATCGCCAGGCGTGACCACGGCCTGGGGCTCGATCGGGGTCCACTCGACGTCCTCTATTCGCACCAGGGCCATAGTCTCTAACTCAGAGCATGCCGATTCGAGCGCGCGCTCCGCATTGTCGCCGCACGCTGTGCCGATGGCGGTGAAATGGCGTGCGGCGCTTTGCGCCCACACCAGCCATACAGGATGGTGTCCGAGCGTGAGGCATTGCACACCCACCCGGCAACCCTGTTCTTCAAGCCGACCAAGACGAGTCTGGAAGCGCACTGGCAGGGAAGGAATGGCAACCGGCAGTCCGCCCTGCTGGCGCAGCCAGTGACGCATAAAGGCATCACGCTCGATCACTTCGAAGGTCGCGCGCAGGATTGCGTCTTTGACGGTCGTCGCCGTGGCGCAACCGGACGTCGATGCATGCGTAACGAGCTTCGCGCGATACTCTTTATCGAACGCACCGGGCATGCAAACATGATCCGCCAGAACCGGCACGGATGTTCCGCCTGCCACCTCCGTTGCGTTGATCCAAAGGCGGGGCTGCACACGATCAAATCTTGTGAATGGAAATCCGGGCCGCTCGTACTGCTCGCTCGCATACCTCACCAGCCAGTCGGGATGCATATAGTGCGGCAATGCCAGCGCGGGCGCCAGGTGGCTGGGGGGCAATTGCCTCGCAGCAAATCGCTCGAAAGCCTCGCCGACCGCCTTGTGCTGTGCGACTTCGACATCGGCGTCACGCCCCCACCCCGTCGATTTGCTTTGTTCGTTCAGAAAAAGCTCCGCCCTGACCAACTCGAAGTCGGGCTTGTCAAAGACATCGAGCGTGCGGACTTCGAATCGTATCGACACAGTATCAGGCCGGCACCTCGCCCACGTCAGACGGCCTCGGCCTCTGGCATCTGGCTGTACTGGTATTCCCGTGGCAGCAGTTTCTCTTCCAGATAGGTCGTCACCAGTAGTACCGCATGCTCCTTGCCGCGATTGAAATAGGCATGCGGCAAGATGTTGCTGAATTCGAAGAGCTCGCCACGCTGCAACGGCGCGCGGTAGCTGCAGATCATGAAGTCGTCTGCGGCATTGAAGCGCAGCGGAAGAATCGTGCGATGCGATGCATTCATTTCGATCAACCCGCGCTGTATCTCGGCGGCGCCCAGATCGACACGCGCTCCCTTCAGGAAGACCGGGCCATCGGTGTGAAAACCCAATGTACCGCCGGCGCGGATCACATAGAGCCCCATCTTCGTCGTCAGTCCCGGACCAAAATTCTGCGCGTGCATGGCCGACCATCCGGTTACGAGTCGTTGCAGCGCCGAATCCGTAAGCACGTCATCGGCAATCGGCACGGCATCGAACTCGAAGTCCGACGCCTTCGCGCCCATTCCCAAGGCAATCTGCCCCTCTTGCATCAAGATGTGAAACGCTAGATCGACATGCTCGGCATCGAGGGTGGTGCCGGTATGGCGCCAGAATGGGCGGCGCTCAAGCACTGCTTGCCACGGCGCATCGTCGAACTGCGCCAATGGCTCGTACAAATGTCCAGGCAGAAACATTGGCTTTTCGTATTGGGATTGGAGTACCGGATTCGCGGCGGGCAGCGCCGCGCTTGTTGGCACAAACGCCGGAGTCCTGCCGCACGCAGGCCCCCGGGGCTCATGCTGAAATCAGTAGACAGCGCAGTTCAGAGCATTGCGCACCACTTCGGCACGAGCCTGCATGCGCTCGGACGGCATGGCTTGCGGTTCCGGCACATCAAACGAGATGTTCCATGCGCGGCGGGCAGTCGCTGACATTGCCACCTTTTCGGCGGCTTGAGCTTGGGCGTTGCCCGGAGCGAGCGTTTGTTGGGACGATTGCATATCAACTCCAGATAGTGTTTATGACGCGTTGTCGAAATGTCCGCCCATGCCGCTCAACCGGCTGGGCGGTGCAGGGCCCGGGGCAACCCCAAAAAAGAGGACCATACATCACCTGAATAACGACCGGTTATTGGCAGAACAAGTGACTTGATTGTTTCCTCTCAGAACATATCCGCACGGTTGGGAGAACGTTTAGAGCGCGGGTGGATGGGCGCGCACGCGCCCGAGGATTTGCGCGTCGCGCGCTGCCGCCAGCTCGCGCAGCAGCAGCACCGCCTCCAGCGCCAGCGTGCTGTCCGTGGACCGCGCCGGCGCCGCCACCAGGCCACGCAGCGCCGCGAGCCCCGCCTGCACGTCCAGCGTGCGGTGGACCGCCAGCACCTGCTCGCGCACGTACTCGCTCATCGTCTGCCCGGCCGCGTCGGCGTGGCGGGCAATGCCGGCGTACTCGGCCGGTGCCACCCGCACCTTGATGAACTTGTTGCGCACGCCGGCCCGCGAAGCCGCGCCAGCACTGGGCGTGGTCGCTTTGTGGACCGCTGCGGCGGGGGACGGTCTACGCGCCAAGCCAGGCGTGGCGGGGGTTTCCGGCGCATAGGCGCCGCAATCGGAGATTGCAGGGGTGTGTATTGTCTCTGCAGGGCCCTTATGGGCCGGTTTGGGGTCGAACATGAGTCGCTCCTGACGCGTGGGGATGCAAGGTGTAGCGAACCCGGCACAGCACCCTTCGAGGGTGGGCCATGGCTCGGCAGATCCGCATGTGCAGGTCTACGTCAGGAGTAAGCAACTCGGGTTTAGCCTTTTGCCGGAGACCGAGTCCCGGCAAGCCTTGGCGGGGAGTTTTAGATGCCGCCGGCCAAGCGGCTGAGAGCGAACCCGGGGGCCAGATACGACAACGCCCGCGCGGGGCGGGCGTTGAACTAGATGGTCTAGACTTACCGCAGTCTTTCCACTTTTAGGTTATAGATGGCTAAGACGGCCTTTCGTCCGTCCTCTTTCCTGCCCATCTCAAAGGCATCGAACATCTCCTGCAGCTTCTTGTCGATGACCTCTGCTTGCTCAAGGTCCCGCCCCAATTGCGGGCGAATCTCCGACCATAGCTCACGCAGGTCCGCCATGTTGCTCTGATAATTCACGTACTCTGGTAACGGATATTCATCCGGAGCAAACGTCGCGCTGGTAAGCGCGCCAGCGAAGTCAGCAAGGCGTTCTTTCAATGACATCAAAGCCCCCTACCAAGATTTCTAGGCACATAACTCGGAATAGCCGGTCGCGGAATGACATATGAGCCTCGCGTCCCTTCGATTGGCCCTGGCAAAGCTGATGGTCTGATAATGATTGTGTAGCCTGGCCGCAAACTATTCCACTTTTGAATCTGCTCTGTATAAGGTCCCTTCATCGCGAGTGTCGTGTCTGCATACATGTTGTAGCCCAATCGGCTGTCAGGGATACCCCAGCCCGGCATTATCTCACTCTTGAGGCGCCGATTAACCGCCCAAATGTTCGACGCTGCACTATCGCTAAGTCCCTCGACCTTAGCGAAACCTCGCAAACCGTCTCGCACCTGCTTGTCAATAAAGTTCCCCAGTTCCTTAGCATACTCTCCCGGCTTGACTTCCAGTTCGCCCTTGGCGATAAGGTCTACGCCTTGGGTATACGCCGCATCGGTTGCACGCTGGTGTATGTCAAGAACCTTCTTCTCGAACTCCATCGGGGTCATTTGGGACTTGCCAATACGCAGGCTCTGATAGTCGTCGCCCCAGGTCTCCCTCAATCGCTGGTCGCGCACGAAGTCTTCATAAACACGCTGCAGATTCTCGGTAGTTGCACCGTAATCTCGAACGTTCCTAGTTATGCCGTCTGCGCCGGTGGACCAGGATTCAGAGTAACCAGGCACATCCTTAACGCCAGCATCTGCCATTGCTTGACGCAGTGTTTCAACACGATTCTCGGCCTGCAACTGGCTAAGCTTACCAAGTCTTGCCTGAGCGCTGGCAACTCGCCAAGTATGCCCATTGGGTCAGCCGCAAGATTCAGTGCAGCATCCCAGTTACCGTTACGCACCATCTCGAAGTTACCGATGCCTCCTCGCGGCATGCTACGCGCTGCCCCGCCGGTGGGAAGCAATTGAGCACCCTCCAACGAAGCATCACGAGCTTCCTGCCCAGCAAGTTCCCAGCGTAGCTGGTCTTCGACGGCGCCTCTGCGAGCCTGCAACTCATCCGGCCCCATGGCTCCGTTCGCTTCGACACCCAGCGATTCATTGAACGGTATCTGGCCCGCACTAACGGCATAGGGGACATCACTGTTACCACGGTAGGCCTGCAGATAGTCGTAGCCGCCACCGCCCGCGTCTGGTCCGCTAAAAATGGGCGACGCCGGTGTGGCGTAGGTCGGTGTAACGCCCAGCGATGTGCCGTACAGCGGGTCCGTCGGTCCGTCCACCATCCGCTGCTGCCAGTCCGGCAGGTTCGAACCGCTGGAGTTTTGGCTGGCTAGGCTCGCCCCCAGCGCATTGCCAAACGCAGCAGGTCCGAACCGACGTTTTAGGTTCGCAGTCCGCGATGGACACGTTCACCGTCGTTAACGTTTGACTGTGGATGTTATCCAACGGGCGCGAGCCACCATCAGTTTTGGTGTCGTTTTTGCTTCGGGGCACACCACCTAACGCCTTCCGCGCGCGTGCTCACTCGCAGTTGAAGACCGGGAGCCTCGCTCTTGATGTGCGCGACTGACGGCGCATGAGCTGGCGGAGCAGTTGGCGTGGGCACGGGGCAGTAAATGAGGCTAAATTTCGACCTGCAACCCATTCAAAAATGAGAAGAAGTCATCCGCCACCAAGTGCAAGCCTGTCTCGCGCGCACTGTGCTCGTGATCCCAGAAATACACTTTCCCAAAGGTCTCAGGCCGGAGGTCGAGACAAAAGGCATTGCCGCCTAGATCTTGTCCTATTTGCAAGACATAGCGAGGTGTGTCGCCATCGTAGACAGGCCGACTCGCAATCTCCATGAGGTCGTATCGCTTGTCCATGCTCGCGGCAAAAAGCATGTCGATAGCGTAGATTCCATCGTGTTTTCCCGACAATTTCTCTTTGCTATGAATGATGACATCACCTTCCACCGCAAACACTCCCGTATCGGGGAACTCGCGCAGAAAATCCATGTATTCCTGCGGAACGGGATACCCAACTACCGCTGAGAGGCCGGCAAACACTGCAGGGTCGTGTTGGTCAGCGGAGGCATATGGACGATATGCCAGGTCGCGGAGTTTTTCAAACGGGACGGCCATGAATTGCTCCTCTTCTTTAAACAGCCAAGCACATTAGAACCTCGTGAGGTCATCCACCACACGAGGCACAGTGTAACTGCCGCCTTCGTAGCCCAGTACGCCGCCGATCGCGCCGCCGATTACACCGCCCGCCACGGTACCAACCGGCCCAAACGCAGTGCCGACGCCCGCACCGACCTCGGCGAGAGCACCACCGACGGCCCAGGCGCCCGCCCAGCCGCCGGCAATGCGAGCAGCCTCAGCAACGGTATTGGCGTAATTTCCCGTTTGCTCGCTGACCTGATACTGACCGTAGAAGCTCTTGCCATCTGCATAGGCTCCATACGCCATGCCTGCGGCGCCGAGATAGCGTGCACCTGTGGCGATGCGATTGGCGTTGAAGAATTCCAGCGGCGTACCTTGCGCGTCCCAATTGCGCAGGATGCTAGCTCCGCCCGTATGCGGTATGCCGCCGTTCCTAGTATTGTGCAGGTCAGACGGAATCAGATCCAGCGATAGGCCATTCGCATTGTGGTGCAGGGTTAAGCCGCGTTCGCGCAGCCATTGTTTTGCGGCATCGTCGGTTGGGAGTCCATATTTCTCTTGAAGGGCCTTGCGTCCGAGGCGAAGATCATAACTGGAGCCGGTCATGTTGGCCACGTTGAAACGTCCTTTTGACCACGGATCAAAAATCACCATCCCGTTTTTGAACGGTACGGGCTTGCCGCCAGTGATGGCCAGGCGCCTGAGAGCGAACCCGGAGGCCGGGAACGACAACGCCCGCACAAGGCGGGCGTTGTCGGTCATCGTCAAGGACTTTTCTTCAGCTTAGAGGAAGTCAGCGTCAAGCCGTTCAATCCTCCAGGCCACCGTCTTCCCATCCAAGTGTCCAAAGTCCCTCAGCAGCACGTCATCCTCGAGCACAAGCCCGCCGACATCACCGACATGCGCTGCGGCTTCAATGGTCTGGCCGCCAAGGCACACACCACCCTGTCCGAAGATCCATACAGCGGTCACGTCTTTGTCTTCCGTGGCCGGCGCGGAGACCTCATCAAGGTGCTCTGGTGGAGCGGTGACGGTCTCTGCCTGCTGGCCAAGCGCCTGGAGCGAGGCCGCTTCGTCTGGCCCCAGGCTGACAGCGGCAAGGTCCACCTGACGCCCGCGCAGCTTTCGATGCTGCTCGAAGGCATTGTCTGGCGCAAGCCAGAACGCACCTGGCGCCCGACACTCGCCTTGTAAACGGCTGCGCCGCTTCCTACACTGCGGGGCATGCAAACCGATCCGGCCACGCTTCCCGACGACATCGCCACCCTGAAGCCGGTGCCGTTGGGCGCGAGTTCTACGGCGAGCGCTCGGACTTCGAGCTGTCCGCGTGCAGCGAGTTCGTGCGCGCGACTGTGCTGCCGCAGCTCGGCGGCTACCGAGCGCATTGCCAAACGCATCAGGTCCGAGGCGAAGTCGTACCTTTGTCGATCACCAGGCCTTACCGGGTGCGGGTTCCCAGCGCGCGCTATGGCCGCGAACAGGTTGTTCTTGAGTGAGAAGGCTCCGACGAGCGTTTCCGGGCCAACAGGCACGCGCGACGCACGTCAAGGGCTGGCCGGAAGGGTGCTGGCGAACGCAATGGCTACCGTTTGCACATGCCGCCTCAGCGATCCGCCAATGCCTCGGACTTCCTTCAGACTCCCAGTCGCCCGGGAAAACCCTTGTCTCTGGCAAACACTTCCCCTTGCCGGGTGTGTAAGGGACTTGCACCCTCAAGTGAGTGCGCCCTGTCGGGTGCACCAAACAAACTGACCCGCTGCTGCGGGTCAGCTATCAAAGCTCAGAAGGCAAACGAGTCAGACGGTATGGCCAGTTTTTGTGACACAACCTTATATGTTATCGGCAGCAGTTTATCGGCATCCTTGTTTAAATGTGCTGCCAATCTGCGAAGCTCTGCAAGCGACGGCTCGCGCGCAAATCTATTGAATGTAAACTTCTGGTCCCCTTCGAAGATTTCGATCGCGAAGACATTTCCTCGCCCCATCGCGTACACAACGAGTCCTTCCAGGGCGTCGCCTTGAGCCGTCTCAAATGATGCGCGAACCAGCAAAGAGTCAACCTCTGCCAGTGCATCCTCTGTCAGTGGCACCGTGACCAGGAAGTCCTCGCTCTCGTGGAGCTGGTTTGACCAAGTCCAAACATCCCCGAGCTTCAAGTGCTCTTCCCGGAAATCCGAAGCTTTAATTTGGGCCATACATTCCATAATCCCGCAAGACGGCTCGGGCTGCAGCCCGACCAGCCGATGGTACGACAACGACGTTCTTGCCATCGTTGATTGGGTTGAATTTCTTCAAGAACTCCGCGTTGACGGCCGGGTCGGACAAATTCAGCATTCGCACCGGAATATCATCAACCTGAGCAGCGCTAAACACCGCCAACCGCCTATTATCGAGCGTCCACACATTCCCGCCATAGTTGACCGTGCGAATCGCCGGGAAGTCCTCAGCGCTGATTTGTCCATTCCGAAGTTGGTTGATGGTGTCACTGATTGTGCCACGATCGCTGAAGTTCGGGCTGACCGTATCTTGCGTGAATCGAACATCACGTGGGTTCATACGTAGCGATTGAGGGAACGCACCAGCGTCCACAGCCGAACTCGTTGCATTGTCCGGTAGGATCCCCATCCGCCCAAATGCTGGCGGATAGCGACTCGCTAATCCCTCAAATCCTTCGGCGAACACCTGGCCGGTTGCACTACCAATACGACTTGCAACAACGCCAGCATCCTCAGCAAGAAAGGACGTAAAGACGCTTCGAGCAGCTAGACTATTCAGCCCACTGACAGCCTTCCCCATCAGGGGGCCGCCGATCGGCGCAAGCCCCGCGCCGATCAGAGCTTCTGCCTTCGAGTTTGGCAGCAGCCCGTCTGCAACACCTCCTACAACGCTGCCACCATATAGTGCAGCATCGCCAACAATACCACCTCGACTCACACCCCACGCGGACACCTCGGTCGCGGTATCAAGTAAAGCTTGCTTGGGATGCGCCGTGGTCCAACTCGAGCGAACCTGTTCAGCGCCCATTTTCAATGCGCCGGAGAGGTCAATTCTACCATCCAGGTATGCGTTGCCAACGCGCATCAATCCCTCACCAAGCCCGGGCGCTGCATCCAACGTTGTCCCCTTTGGTTGGTGACAATATTGACATCGGACTCTGATAGTGGTCTTCCAACTACATTGGGGTAAGGAACTGCATACGCCTGAACACCATTGCCAGCGTCGCCCCGAACTGCCGTACCAAATGTTCCCTCTGGGAGATTGATGTCGGGTGGCTGCCTGTTGATTGGGCCCCTCAACTCCTCACCTGCCATGGCACGCAAATCAGCCACACGCGCTTCGTGCATGGCCTCCGCGGCAAACGACACACCGGCACTACGTGAAACGCCAGTCACGGGGTCCACCTGCGCGTCTAGTATCCGCTGCTGCCACGCCGGCAGGTTCGAACCGCTCGAGTTTTGCTGAGCCAGGCTGGCGCCCAACGCATTACCAAACGCAATAGGTCCGAGGCGAAGTCGTACCCCTATCGCCCGCTGAGCCTTAGCGGGCGCGCCTTTCCAGGCCGTGATACGACCGCAGAAGGGCCGTTTCTTGGGTCAGAAGCCCCGAAGTGCGTTTTTGGGGCCGCAGGCGGCCAAGCAAGGAGGGTTCAGAGGTCGGTGGCGCGAACGGCCGTGGCCAGGCTCAATGCGCAATCAGGCTTGCCACGATGTCCCGGCGCTCATGCAGGACACGCAGTACGTCCAGCATGTCACCGTTCACCCGATAGAACACCAGGAAGGGGAAGCGGTCGAGGGACCAGACGCGCAGAGAGTCACCCGGCAGGAAGTGAGCATAACGGCGGGAGCCAACGCTGGGATGCTCGGCCAGGAAGGCCAGCGCGCTCAGGAACTCGTCGGTGAAGGCCTCACCGAGGCCTGGCGCGGCATCGTTATACCAATCTTGGGCCGCGTTGGCATCCTTCCGCGCGGAAGGGCGAAGCCGCAGGTGAAGCGCCACGATTCAGCGCTTGCCGTTTTGCAGGCGCGCGCGGAACTCGACAGCGAAGTCGGCCACACTCTCGTAGTCCGTGCCCGGGCCGCTATTGAGCCCTTCCACGATGAGTTCGTACAGGCGGCGCTCAGCCTCGTTCTGCGGACCGACAGCATCGGCATCGCGCGGCATCAGGTACTTCTGCGAGGTGGGCGGAGTGAGGTGGGCCATGCCAGGATTGTAGCAAGGAAGCAGCCATCCTACTCGTCGGCTTCGTCCTCCAGCGCCTCCCACAGCACATCACGAGCCTCTGGTGTTGTACGGCCCTGGGCCTCGCCGCCAACCTCCCGCCGCTTCGCCCCGGGGTGCGTGGCCGCGTGCACCTGCTGCAGCTGGCGGATGGCCACCTGCGTGTATATCTGCGTGGTCGAGAGCTCCGCGTGCCCGAGCATCGCCTGTATAAAACGGATGTCCGCGCCGTTTTCCAGCATCAGCGTCGCCATCGAGTGCCTGAACAGATGGCAGCCCCCGTGCTTGCCCAGCTCGGCGCGCTCCACGTACTGCGCCACCACCGTGGACAGCCACACCGGGTTCAGCGCCCTGCCCTCGCTGCCCAGCAGCAGCGTCGGCTCGGCCAGGTTCCACGCCAGCAACGGCCGCGCCCGGTCCAGGTACCGCTGCACCCAGTGCAGCGCCCGCCCGCCCAGCGGCAACAGCCGGTCCTTACTCCGCCCGCCGAGCGGCGCACGAACGCGCGACGATCTGCGCGTAATACGCAGAATCCTTGATTTCATGCGGGTTTCCGGGCCTCGTGTGTTACGCAATGGCCCTCGGCAAGGCATCGAATTGCCCGCAAAGCCAGGCCTGGCGCGGGTTTCAGGCTCCTCGAACGAGGTGCGTATGGTGTGTAGAGAGCTTAGGGCCCAGACTTGCGACGAAATCGGACCGCGCTGAGGGCCTTTACCACCCCGCCAACGCCGCTAAAGGGCGTATCCCATCCGGTCTGCAGGGCCAGCCATGTCCCATAACAGTCCCACAACTGTCCCATTACTGTTACTTTTAAGTCCCCTTTCAGTCCCCCTCGGACCCGGACTGTTCTGCTGATGTTTAGAACAAGTTCTGTTTCTGTTTAGTTGTTGTTGAGTTTTTGTTCTGTTGCCCTGCCATGCTGCCACCCAAACCGATTCACCTGCTGTCGGACGACGAACTGGAAGCCCTCTTTGCCGAGATGTTCAACGACGATGGCAGGCCGCCCGCGAGCATCTCGCTCGGGGCAACCCCATCTATGTGTCAACGCCGGACACGCCCAAGGGCACCGTCGAGAAGCGATTTCCGGACGGCACCCGGCAGTTCGTGCGCTTCGACCTCCAGGGCGAGCATGTCGTCAGCGACATCATGCAGCCCGACGCATAGCCCAGAAACGACAACGCCCGCGCGAGGCGGGCGTTAGAGGAGTGAATACTTTTCGGCAGTTCCACGGTCCGTAGGCACTAATAACCTTCTGGCAGTGCCCCAAACCTTAGTTCTACCCCCATGTCTAGCAGTTGCTGCTGTGCTGCAGTTAAGAAGCGCATACCAGCCTCGTTAGGCCCATGCTGGCACACCACCTGGATTCGTATGGTGCGGCCTTTTGAGTCAGGCAAGACCTCCTCCATCTGGCCACTCCCGATGAAGCCGAGATAGGCCCCAATTTTCTGCTCCAACAAGCTGAAGTGGCTTGCTTCATCGTCCCAGGTGAGGTGGTCGGAGATGGTAAGAACAACCTTTCCGTCATCCTTCGCAATGCCCATTCCGTCGACGGCATTCGCATTCTCAACTGTCACAACTAGTATCCTTTCTGAAGATTGCTTGGTCTCACCACCTGTACTGTGGTTGGAGGAATCACGGTGCCAACTGGATAGCTTGGATTCCCCGAGTTTCCAACTACTACACCACCATACTGTTCAATCAAAGGGAAGCCGGCAGTCTGATTACGCGTCAGTCGCGCAGCTTCGCTAGCTTTAGCCTCCATGAGGTTGAACTTCGACGTATTCGGATCAGTCCCGACTCCGTCCAATCTTACGCGGAAGTTCGCAACGTCGCCAACTGCATTCGTGAAAGGACGAATAGAAACCTCTTCCAGGAAGTTGTTGAGGGTATTGCTGCCGTAGGCAGCAACGCGCGCTTGGAACGCAGCTCCATTTTGAGAGTTAATCTGGACTTGCGTAAGCTCTGATGTACCGTTTGGCGCAATCGGCTCGAGCTGCAGCGGCACAGGATTCGAGTACAGTGTACCCGGCGTATAGGGTGCCAACTTGATGTTCCAATCTCGCACACCTGCACTGCGCAATGCCGCCGCGGCATCACCAACCAGCTCGCGTGTCGCCGAGATCCCACCCGACGCCCCAAAGGTCACCGCCAACTCACCCAAGGCCGCCTGCTGTTCATTCAGCCCGAATGTTCCGCGCAAGCCCTGGTTCAGGAGGCTCGATGCCGATTGCCCCGTCACTGCCATCTGAGCGTTCGCGTACATCTGATCTAGAGCCAACGCCGTCGCTTGCGGATTAAGGCTGACTGCAGTTCCTGCAACTCCGTACCCCGCTGCCACCGTACCCGCCAGCCCCAAGGCACGCGGCCCGAGCTTGTACTCGTCGATAGCTCGAGCAGCAGGGTCCGCAATGGCGCGAGCGGGACCGGCGTACCCGGACGCCACGTCAGCTGGTAGATCACTCGACAGTACGGAGAATTCTCCACCTAGAGCAGCCGCTACAATGCTCGCGCCAGAATTGCTGGGGGCAACAGCCGCAGCCTGCACCGTGGCCTGCTGCGCAGCAAACGCCTGATTGTCAGCCTGGAAACCACTAAATCGATTGACCTCGCGGTACGACTCGCTCGCGGCTGCCGCTTCGGCTTGTGCCTTTGCGATCTGCTCCGCAATCTTGATGCGATTGGCTCCCTCAGCCGACGTCAACTTGCGCCCAAGGGCACTGTCGCCATCGGCAGCGATGGCGCTATCCAGATATAGTTCCTGCCCGGCCCGCACAATAGGCATGCCCTTGGCATCGAACTTCAACTGGCCCGTACGCGCCAACTGACCGTATGCGGCGTAAGAATCGGACGCCCCGGCTCCATCCAGAGCAGACAGAACGCCTTGTCCCTTGCCAATGGTAATGACATTGGGCCCATCAGCCGGCAGCCCAGTCGGAGCGCCTGGTGGCGTCCACGACCCGTCCGGGTTCTGCACTTCCGGAATCGCCGGATCAACCGCGTCGGCACCCACGAAGATCCCGCTGACAGGCGTCTTGTCGAGGTAGCTAATGCTCGGCGCCTTGCCGTAAAGCGTACCGTCCCACGCTGCCGTACTCGACTGGCTGGCCAAGCTTGAGCCCAGCGCATTGCCAAACGCATCAGGCCCGAGGCGAAGTCGTAACCCTATCGCCCGCTACGCCATAGCGGGCGCGCCTTTGCAGCGCGTGTTACGACGCAGAAGTGGGGGTTTTTGGGGCGAAGGCGCCGACGTGTGGTTTCGGGGCAACGGCCGCCTGTGATGCACTTCTGGAGGTGAATGGCGAGGCGTGTTCAATGCAACAGCTACTGTTTGCGGTAAATTGGCGCTTAAACCACGCCACCAACGCCGCTAACGCCGCTAACGGGCGTACCCCATCCGGTTTGCAGTGTCGGCCATGTTCCCAAACAGTTCTCTTACTGTTCCAATCGTGTTCCCATCAAGTACCCGGCGGACGCCCGGGACTGTTCCCTAATCTACGTCGTAACCCCGGACACGCCCAAGGCCACCGTCAAGAAGCGGTTCCCGCGACGGCACCCCGGAGTTAATGTACTTTGCCTCGAGGGACAAAGACCTCGTCGCCGACGACGTGTCATCTGGAGTACTTTGATTACAGAAACGAAAACGCCCGCACGGCGCGGGCATTGGGAGAAGAAGAGCAACGCGGCACCTTGCAGATAATGCCCTTCGGAAGTATTCGCGAAGATCTCACGTGCGGCCGCGCTCCGAAATGCCTGACAACCCAATCACGCTAAAAGGCCAGCGGAAAGCCCGCTGCTGCTGGCACCGAGAAATCAACGTCCGGCATACAAAGCGCTCTCCACGTTCCCACTAGCGATTAATGCACCGGCTCAATGCCACCAGGGCACCTTGGCCTACGGCATATGACGATGCAGAATCTTCGATTACTACATGATCTGCTTTTTCGACTCCTTTTGCGCTCCAGGCTTCCAATTTCTCATGAAACATTGGTCGAATATAAATAACCCCATCCACACACTCGACTTGACAATGGCTCATTTTTTTGAATAAGGCCTTTCGAGAAGAATACTCAAACTTTTTCATCATTAAGTCGACCCAGTCTTCGTACCTTTTTTCGATTATTTCGAGATCAAAGAAAGGGCCAACCTCCTCAGGTGCCAGCGTTCGACTAACCGATAACGCATCTTGCAAAGCCCTCCCGATTTCATCCGGATTTGCCTCCGGATTTAGGAAAAATAGCTTCCCATCGGGATCGCTTGCCGCACCGCGCAACCCGGAACAAGTCTGAATGCAAATAAATTTCTCATTTGCATACATCGAAGACCACTTCTTCTGAATTGTCACGTTCAATTATTACCTCGTCGGAGTAACTATTATCTGTACACCCTTCGATTGACCATAATCAATCGCTCGCTGAATCTGCTGCCATTGAGGAGCGGTTGTCCGCTCAGGAACGGCGACGCGCAACTGCCGTGCAGCGACGTCATCAGCGTACAAGCTTACACCCCTCAAGGTATATCCTTCAAAACTGGCCGTCGCATCGACGTTTGCCTTCAACGAGGTATAAATTTGCTCGGGCTTCGCAAGGCGTGCCACCGTTGTCGTGTCCAAGGTCTTAGCGCTAATTGCTACACCTTCCATCCTATCGAAGAAGTCGAACGTCTTGAAGTTCGGCGGTAGTCTTGATCCTGCCGGCAGCTGATCCGCCAAATAATTCTCCCAAGGCATACCCTGGCCCTGGATACCGCCGCCCCATTTTATGCCTGCATCAGTCGCACTAGATCGAACAAGAGGCGCTCCGACTGCCGCGACCGCAGCCGGAACTGACAGCGCATTGGCTCCCGCGTCAAACGCACCTTGTGCGCGAGTCGACGCCGGGGAGCCGTCATCCAGAGCAACGCTGGCGCCTCCAAGGAACGTTCCCAAGCTCTTCCCAAGCGGCCTCAACCCTAATGAGCCTAAATCCTTCAGGTCTTCGATGAAGGACTGCGATGTCACGACAGAGCGAGTAACCGTTCCAGCTTCCACGTCGACCTGATATTGGACTGTCGGTCTTGCGTCAAACGCTCCGATGCCAGGATTCGTTTTGCGCCATGCCGCAATATCTTCAGGGTTAACCGCATCCGCCCCACCCAAGGTGCCTGTCAGTGCAGTCGACAAGAGGCCGCTTGCCGCGCTCTTTAGGAGTTGACCGTACCCAGCTTCATTTGGCCCTCCAGCCGCCAGCAGAACGCCTGGATTTGTATCGGCATTCGCCCTTTCCGCCGAATACTGCCCAAACGCTCCGCTTCGAACGAGTCCTTGCCCGGATGCATCGGGCACCGCGCCTGTTAGCGAGCTCCCCCTCCCCGCCGCTCCCGCGAAGACACCACTATACGGCGTGGCGCTTAGGTAGCTGGCTCGCGAGGGCGCTCCATAAAGCTCTCCGTCCCACGCCGGGCCTCCTTCAGACGGGGCACTCGGTGCTGAATCCTGAAACGCTTCATTGAAGAACGTTCCCGGTGCGGCGCGCGAGACGCCCGTCACGGGGTCCGCCGTCGCGGTGTTAAGCATCTGCTGTTGCCAATCGGGCAGGTTCGAACCGCTAGAGTTCTGCTGCGCCAAGCTAGCCCCTAGCGCATTGCCAAACGCATCAGGCCCGAGGCGAAGTCGTACCCCTATCGCCCGCTACGCCCTACTGGGTGCGGCTTTGCGGCGCGTGCTACGACGGAGAATGGGAGGTTTTTTGGGGCGAAGGCCCCGATGTGCGGTTTCGGGGGCGCAGGGGCGTTCGGCGACTACTTGGGTGGCCTCTTATGCACCATGCATAAGGCCAACGGATACCGTTTGCACGTGCCGCGCCAGCCATCGATTGGGATCTGAGGGAGTAGCGCCCGCAATGCACGGGCATCGTTGCCGTTCGCTTGAGGCAGCACGGAGCCGTTTACGTGCAAACGGTATCCGCCAGCGCCGACCGGCGCCGCTTGGGGCTCAATGCGTGATCAGGCTCGCAATGATGTCGCGGCGCTCGTGCAAGACGCGCACGACGTCCAGCACCTCTCTGCTCACGCGGTAGAACACCAGGAAGGGGAAGCGATCAAGGGACCAGACGCGCAGCGATGCATCCGGCAGGAGATGGGCGTAGCGGCGGGAACCAACGCTCGGATGCTCGACCAGGAAGGCCAGCACGTTCAGCAGTTCGTCGGTAAAGGCCTCGCCAAGACCAGGCGCGGCGTCGTCATACCAGTCCTGGGCCGCATCGGCGTCACCGCGCGCAGCGGGACGTAGCTTCAGGCGCAACGCCACGGCTTAGCGCTTGCGGCTTTGCAGGCGGGCGCGGAACTCGGCAGCGAACTCGTCAACACGCGCGTACTCGGTCCCTTCGCCACTGTTGAGCCCTTCCAGGATGAGCTCATACAGGCGATGCTCCGCCTCGTTCTGCGGACCAACAGCGTCGGCAGCACGCGGCAGCAGGTACTTCTGCGAGGAAGGGGGAGTCAGGCGGGCCATGCCGCATTCTACCAAGGGTGTGCTCAGTCTAATCATCGTCTTCCTCGTCCAGCGCCTCCAGCAGCACTTCTCGGGCCTGGGCTGTGGCATCACCGCCCACCGGCGGCGCCCGCCGCTTCGCGCCCGGGTGCGTGGCCGCGTGGACTTGCTGCAACTGGCGGATCGCCACCTGCGTGTAGATCTGCGTGGTCGACAGCTCCGCGTGCCCCAGCATCGCCTGGATGAACCGGATGTCCGCCCCGTTCTCCAGCATCAGCGTCGCCATCGTGTGCCGGAACAGGTGACAGCCGCCGTGCTTGCCCAGCTCGGCCCGCTCCACGTACTGTGCCACCACCGTCGAGAGCCACACCGCATTCATCGGGTTCCCCTCATTGCTCAGCAGCAGCGTCGGCTCGGTCAGGTTCCACGCCAGTTGCGGCCGCGCACCGTCCAGGTACTGCTGCACCCAGTACAGGGCCCGCTCACCGAGCGGCAGCAACCGGTCGCGGCGCCCCTTGCCCTCGCGGATCAGCACCACGCACCGCTCGGCGTCGATGTCGCCCAGCTCCAGTTGCGCCACTTCCATGCGGCGCATGCCCGTGGCATACAGCAACTCCATCAGCGCCCGGTCGCGCAGGCCCAGTGGCGTACCGGTGTCGGCCAGCGCCAGCACCCGCTCCACCTCCCCCGCTGTCAGCACGCTGCGCGGCAACCGACGGATGCGCCGCGGCAGGTCCAGGTCCGCGGCCGGGTTGGCCGGGATCTCACCCGTGCGCGTGAGCCACTTGAACCAGCCACGCAGCGGCACCAGCTTGCCGCGCTGGCTGGCCACCGACAGCGGTGCGCCATCGCGCTTGCGGTAATGGTGCAGCCAGCGCTGGTAGCGTTCCAGCACCGGGCGGCTCACGTGCTGCGGGTGGGTGATGGCGCGCTCGTGCGCCCACGCAATGAAGTCGCGCAGGTAGCGCTCGGTCCCGTACAGCCCTTGTTCGGTACTGCCGATGGTCGCGCGGTGCGCCAGATACCGGCGCATCGCCGCGTACAGGCCCGTGGCGTCGCGCGGATCGCCCACCGGCTGCGCGAAGCGCCGGCTGCCCGGGGTGGCGAGGAGCGGCCGGTACGCAAGGTCAGGCGGCTGAGGATACGACCAAGGCAGGACGCTCGCTATATGGTGGTTCCTCGCCCGCACGCGGCATATCGGGGTCGGGGAAGCCCGCTTTCCCGTGCCGGGGCTGGGCCGGCAGGCTGTCCGCGACGGAACGCCCACCCGCCGACCGGGTACCGACTGAACCCCGATCCACACCCGACCGGACACGCGCTGCACGATGCCCGCGCGAACGCCTTCGCTTTCATGTGAGGCCGTCATCCTCAACCGGGGGGTCTCGGGGCGTAGCCCTGAGTGTCTGCGACGGGCGCGTAGCAACCTAGCGAACAAGGATCAGGTAGCTATCGTGAGATAGCGACCTGGCATCCTGCCCTTGGCCATTCCCACGGTTATGTCGTAAATCTTTAGCCGATCCTTGAGGGATCTACCATCGACGATTGGCAGGATGGCGACAGGCCTCTTGCCAATCTGCTCAAGAACAGGCGCGATTGCACGGGCTTACGTTGATGTTGCTGAGTCGGGTTGCAGCAGCAGCCCGCCCACCAACCGGGGCATAACATACGAATCCCCAGGTTTCAGGCGGTCCGCGGGGACTCGTGTATGACGCAACAGCCCACCGGCAACGCATGGAATCGACCGCTAAGCCAGGACTGGCGCGGGTTTCAGGCTCCTCGAACGAGGTGCGTATGGTGTGTAGAGAGCTTAGGACCCAGATTGGCGACGGAATCGGACCGGGCTGAGGGCCTTTTACACCCCGCCAACGTCGCTAAAGAGCGTATCCCCATCCGGGTTGCAGGGCCAGCCATGTCCCACAACTGTCCCATTACTGTTACCTTTAAGTTGCCTTTCAGTACCCCTCAGGCCCGGACTGTTCTGCTGATGTTTAGAACAAGTTCTGTTTCTGTTTAGTTTTTGTTTAGTCGCCCTGCCATACTGCCACCCAAGTCGCTTCACCTGCTGTCAGACGAAGAACTGGAAGCCCTCTTTGCCGAGATGTTCAACGACGATGGCGAGGCCGCCCGCGAGCACGTTGCCCCGGGCAACCCGATCTACGTATCAACGCCGGACACGCCCAAGGGCACCGTCGAGAAGCGCTTCCCGGACGGCACCCGGCAGTTCGTGCGCTTTGACCTCCAGGGCGAGCATGCCGTCAGCGACATCATGCAGCCTGACGCATAACCACCCAGAAACGACAACGCCCGCACAAGGCAGGCGTTGGAGGAATTACTATTTACGATTCTTGACCTGGTTCGGTCAGGAGCCGCTTTCCTTGACCAGCCGTTGGTACTCCTGACGATTGTAGTCAACCATCGCAAGGAACCATTCATCAAATCCTGAGAAGACGTCAATAAGCTGACCCGCAATCCACAGCACCTGTCCCGGCGTCGCCGTATGAGGCCGGGCCATCACCATCACGTCGATGTCATCTGAAGAGACGGCGATCGGCAGCACATCTCGCTTGTCGAAGCCACAAAGAGTCTTCAGGGGCTCAAGCGATTCAATCAACGCAATGGCACGCATCGCGCGCGGACCGCCTTCGAGATCATCAACACCGAACACATCGATATGCTGCATGAAGGCCCGCCATCCGTTCGCATGCAACAGGAACTCCCTGTGCTGCAAGTCCAACGCATAGCCCATTCGTGTCTCGAGAGACTGCAACTGGTCCTCCGAGGCAGCAAGCTCAGGCAATGTGTTTTCCCAGAGATGGGCGACATCTACCTCAGCAATCTTTTGCTTAACAAGGTGGGCGATCACCAATTCCCGTTTCCAGTCCAACTTAGGTCCTTTTGGTAAATGAATCGTGTCGGCTTATATCCAATCGGATAATCCTGCGCCTGGCGCCCCAAGCTGGAATTGATGGAGAAGTCCATATCCAACCAGAAAGGAGCAACCGGCCTCCCCGTCCAAGTGGTATCTGGACCGTGGCCAACAACGCCAACGTACGGCTTACCTTCAGCTAGCGCCACCGCTCGCTCCTCGCGCGCGGCTGCGCTGGCCTCGACCCGCGTCGCCCCAGTCGTCGAGACCCGACCGGTGGGCGACATGTACCCCTCGTCGATCGATAGGTTAGCAATGGCAGCATATTGTCGGATCTGCCCCTCCTGAGCAAGCGTTGCACCGGCCACTGGATCTCGGAGAACAACTGGCCCAGACATCGAATTGCCGGAATTGGCAACCTCTTGGCGCAACAGATCAGCCTTCAGCAAGGCATACTGGTAAGCACTGTGTGCAGCATTTTCACCAGCGAACCCTACAGCACCATTACCACTGCCCGTTGATGCAGCAACCGTAAAATCAGGCGCCACCACATAACTTGGCCCAACCCCCGACCGGTACATCAACTCTTCGGCCTTGGCCCCGGCAAGCTGCATCGTACGCGACGCCGCGATGTCCTCTCCGGCTAGCCTTACGCCCATTGTAGCGGTACGCGCGAAGCTTGCTCCTGCATCCGCAACTCCTGCTACCGCCCCTTCTCCGCCAATGGCGAACGAAGCGATGCCCAATACATTCTGCGTGCGAATTGCCTGCGCACCAGCATAGTCTCCAGCCGCTTCCAACTGGTTGATCCGGTCCGTCTGCCAGGCACTCCTCGCCCCTTGCCCAATCTCGTCAAGGGACACGTTGCCCGTGGCCAAACGCAACCCAAAGCCTGCGACTGTGCTAGGGGTCACGCTCACGCGCTCGGCACCGCCGGTGAACACCGCCTGCAGTTGCTGCACCGCCAGCGACCAGGACAGCCCCAGGCCGCGCTGCCACACCGCCGCCCACAGCACCATGAAGTGGACGCCGGTCAGCACCAGCCACACCATGGCACGGTCCAGCACGATGAGCAGGCTACTGAGGAAGGGGTCGCGCGTGCTCATGCCTGGCCTCCTTGCTGCGCGGTCCGCTGGGCCAGTTGGGCACGCACACGCCCGAGGATTTGCGCGTCGCGCGCCGCCGCCAGCTCGCGCAGCAGCAACACGGCTTCCAGCGCCAGCGCGTCGTTCGTGGACCGCGCCGGCGCCGCCACCAGGCCACGCAGCGCCGCGAGCTCCGCCTGCAGGTCCAGCGTGCGGTGGACCGCCAGCACCTGCTCGCGCACGTACTCGCTCATGGTCTGCCCGGCCGCATCGGCGTGGCGGGCAATGCCGGCGTACTCGGCTGGCGCCACCCGCACCTTGATGAACTTGTTGCGCACGCCGGCCCGCGAAGCCGCGCCAGCACTGGGCGTGGTCGCTTTGTGGACCGCTGCGGCGGGGGACGGTCTACGCGCTAAGCCAGGCGTGGCGCGGGTTTCAGGCGCGTATGCGCCGCAATCGGAGATTGCAGGGGTGTGTATCTTCTCTGCAGGGCCCTGGAGGGCCGGTTTGGGGTCGAACATGGGTCGCTCCTGACGCGTGGGGATGCAAGGTGTAGCGAACCCGGTCCAGGACCCTTCAAGGGCGGACCGTGGCTCGGCAGACCCGCATGTGCAGGTCTACGTCAGGAGTAAGCGACTGGGGTTTAGCCTTTTACCGGAGACCGGCTCCTGGCAAGGCTCTCCGGGGAGATTTAGATGCCGCCGGCCAGGCGGCTGAGAGCGAACCCGGGGCCAGGAACGACAACGCCCGCGCGAGGCGGGCGTTGTCATTCCTTACAGCCATGGGCTTAGGGTTGAGAGTAATCAACCTTCGCGTCACCGAAGTACTTATGAACCACTACCGGCCGCCTATCAGAAACGTCTTCGACAGGGTCGATTTGGTCGGGATATTGAAGCTCAATGTTGAACTTCCCATCATCCACGACATAGCTCATAGCACGCCACTCCTTGTTGCCAGGAGTCGCTTTCCATGCCTCCCAAAGGGAGTAAACCAGCTGCTGGAGGTTCTCCGGGCAGAATCGAAACTGGACAGGTCCAGCGGCGGACTCATAGAACATATCTGCCGACACTGCGCCATCTTCCACTTCCGCATACAACAGAAGCTTTCCAGCCAGGCCCTTCGCTATCGCAATAGCGGCCAGACCAATATCCTGGTAGAGCTGTTCGACTGTAATTTCGCTCATGCTAGTCCTCATTGCCCCCCTGGTCGATTCATAAACGTCTTCCGATAGGGCACGTCGTCAATCTTATAAAACACATCAAGGGAACCCGGTCTTAGAGAAGGGCCGGTGTAACTCGGCTTGATATCGAAGTAAACCGACTTCCCAACATCCAGAGCCCTTTGCCAAGAATTCTCAAGAGACTTGTATGCCCCTCGATTGAAGTTCATGTCTTGTGCAAAGTGATTGAAGTCCTCCAGCGGGCCATCAAACCGGCGGCCAATGAAGTGACCGCCTTCATCGCCAGGCAACCGGTAGGAGCCGCCAGCGTTCAATTGAGCCTGGGGGCTTCTTCCCTGCGCCGGATTGCTGGAGAGCTCCCCTTCAATACGAGTTGCACGCCCCAAATCATCCAGAGAGTAAGTGTAGCCGTTGCGGGTTTCCACTCGCGGCGCACCGCCAACTCCACTTGTTACGCCTTCGTCTGGGGTTACCAAGCGCAAGTTTACCGCACCACGCTGGGACGCCAGCGGCCCGTACTGCGGCCCACCGATATCCTCGAAGGCCAGCCCGTAGCCGCCATACTTCTGTGCGACTGCACCGACAGCAAAGCCTGTTGCCGCGCCACCTGCCATCTGCGCCGCATCTCCATAGCGGCCCTCCATCAATGCACCCTTCGCGTCATAGGACAGCACACCAACCCCAGTGAGCGGGTTCGACTGCAGCAGCAGCCTCGTCTGCGATGCACCGTTCGCGTAGGCTTCGGCCACACCCCCAGGTTTGATGCGGGCTCGCGGGGCCTGGCGTGTTACGCAATGGCCCATCGGTCAGGCAAGGATTTGGCGCTAGCCCAAGCCCGGCGCGGGTCTCAGGCTCCTCGAACGAGGTGCGTATGGTGTGGAGACTAGGAAGGGGCAGGATTCGCGCGTAAATTGGCGCTCGCGGAGCCCCTCAACCACACCGACAACGCCGCTAAAGGGCGTATCCCACCAGGTTTGCAGCGCAGGCCATGTTCCCAAACAGTTCCCTTACTGTCCCGATAGTGTTCCCATCAAGTACCCAGCGGACGCTCAGAACTGTTCCCCTGATGTATCCAATGTGTTCCTTTTATGTTCCCCACCATGCAATCACGCACACCCATTGATGCGCTGTCGGACGACGAGATGGCGGCCTTCCTGGACGAGATCGTCCACGACGATGGTGCGGCCGCACGCGAGCACCTGGCCAACGGCAACCCGATCTACGTCTTTATGCCGGACACGCCCGCCGGCGCCATCGAGAAGCGCTTCCCGGATGGCTCGCGGCAATTTGTACGCTTCGACCTCAAGGGCGAGCATGCCGCGAGCGACATCATGCAGCCCGATGCATAGCCCTAGAAACACTAACGCCCGCGTCTCGCAGGCGTTGTCTCGACGCAAAGACCTAGGAGTCTTCTCGCCGAACATGTTATTCCGCTCGCTGCTTCAATCGGCTAATCCATTCGCCATTGCCCGCATCGAGCACGTCTTTGAGCGGCCAACCAGGAGCAGTTTCGATAGCATGCAAGAGGCTCCACGCGAGGCCAAAGCAGTCATCCGGCCCAAACAATCCGACTAATGCCCTGGCATCTTCATCTGACACCGGCTTTTCTAGCCGCGATAGGGCCTCCTGAATATTCTCAAGCACTTTAACGTCGGGGCTAACGATACTCGGCAACGGCCCGAGTTTTACTAAATCCCTAACTGCATCTTGCATCTTTTTCTCCCTATTGCTTGTTCATTAGATCAGGGAAGTTTGATCGATAGTAATCGGCTAGCTTTTTAAGGCCATCGTTATACCGAGATCCCCCGATGCCTCTGACGTCACGAATATCTCGCGCCAGCACATCGCGAAACGGCATGCTGGCCTCGTTCTGCGCAGTTATGGCCCCCTTATAGCCATATGTTCGCGTCAACATGTGCTCGGCTTCTGGAAGCACCAGCGCACCCCCATCCGCGCGACCAGTGAAACGCGCAGCTGCCTGAGGCATATGATGAGGGGTGAGTTGATCGCCCGTCACCGCTCTCGCCTCTAAATCACCGAATCTGCCAGCCTCACCCGGCTTGACAGGTACTCGTGAAGATAGCTTGTTTCTCCCGATTGACGCAACTTGCCCGACTGTCGGAGCCTTGGGCAGTTGATATCCACTTAGTGCAGAAGCACCCGCACCGAAAGCACTGGCAGCACTCGACGCATAGTAGGCATCCCAATCACTCCCGCCCATCGCATAGGTGAGCGCCGTGGTGATCGCGGGCAATGGACCGGCAAGCGTGTTGCTCAGTGCCGCAGCTGCTGGACTGGGCGTCGGGAACAACCGCTCGTTGTTGGCCACCCTCGCATCCGGGGAAGCCTCAAACGTGACATGACTCCAGGCGTTCCCAAACTCGCCTGCCGTCAGGGCATTACCGATCTCCTTGAACCTGTCATAGCTGCCGATCGACACCTTCGCATCATTTTCCGCTTGGAAGTTGTTCACCGCATCGGCCATGGTGAACATAGGCTTGCCGGTGTCTACAAGATTTGCACCTCCAAATACCCCGGTCAGGCCCTCAGTGCCGTTCAGCGTAGACGAATATCCGCCCCCGAGCCCCGTCACCGGATCCAGAATCGGCTCCAGGCGGCTGCCGTACTGATCTGTGATCACGCCCTGCAAAGTCCCGACGAATTTCGATGTCGGCGGCGCCCCATCACCCGCGAAGAGCATTGTGTCCCGCGACGCAAACGACGATGGCGAGTTGCCGGTGGCCGCGTCACCGAACACTGAAGCAAGCTGGTTGTAGTTGGCGTTGTCGTAGGCCCGTCCGTCGCTCGGCTGGAGGGCATCAGCAAACATCGACTGCTGGGGCATTGCGTAGGTCGGATTGACGCCCAGCGATACGCCAGTCAGCGGATCGACCGGACCATTCAGCATCTGCTGCTGCCAGTCCGGCAGGTCTGAGTCGCCGGCGCTCGAATTCTGCCCCTGGAGGCTGGCGCCGAGCGCATTGCCAAACGCAATAGGTCCGAGGCGAAGTCGTAACCCTATCGCCCGCTACGCCTTACAGGGCGCGGCTTTGCAGCGCGTGCTACGACGCAAAGGTGATGGTTTTGGGGCGGAGGCGCCGAAGTGCGGTTATGGGGCCACAGGGGCGTCCATTTGGCTTGAGACCCCGGGGTTCGCGACGGCATAAGCAGGAAAACGGGTATGGGCGTACCTGCTTGTGCAGCTGCAAGCTGGGATATCCGGTAGTTGTTGCCTCGTACTACCGGTAGTCAGCACATTGAGTCGGCCGCTCGCGTCGATATAGCCGCCTTGACCCGACGATTCTCCAGCCATCAACTGCAATCGGCAACCCTTGCGGCTGGGCATCGCACGCGCCCCCGCCAGCATCAGCAGCCACCGAAGACCGACCTGGATCTCAGCGTATTTGCAGCCAGCAGCATGCCCGCGCATTCCTTGTACCGTCCTGCGCGTTATTAACGGCTGCTACGAGCAGATTGTAGTCGCATCGCTATCAAAGCTCGACCCACTGTTTAGCTGTGCGGGTCGCTTTGCCGTACAGCGTGCCGCCCCAAGCAGAGCTCGACTGACTCGCCAAGCTTGAACCAATGGCGTTGCCAACATCATTAACTAGCAAATATAGTCCAGCCAACCTTCCGGATGTCTCCAGAAAAGGTGAATTTTCGGATAACACCGTCCTGCCTGAACCAAAGCTCCCCAAGCGAATTAACACTAGACGAGAGATGTAAAACGTCCATTAGTTGGCGAACAAAACTATCGAACTCGCCAGATCCGAGGATCAGCCGCACCACTTCCCTCAATTCTCTATCTTGGCACCTAATGGATCGATTTTCGACGTCAACCGAAATATTTATCGTCTCCGATCGAGACGAGATTAGGGAGCCTAAGAACAATTCGCACAACTTGAGTGCCCTGACCGAGGCTTCAGACAACGTTGAAGGCAATATGATGTCAATCGTATGCATATCAATTGCCACCCAACTGCTTCCAAGCACCTCGAAATGCTTGATCGGGCGTGACTAACTCCCAGGTCTCTCCGCATTTGACGCATCTATACATGCGCCCAAGAAACGCGCCTCCGGTCGGGCTCTTTCCTAAAAACACAAATTCCCCGTTGACGACGGCCGCGTTAAGCCGACCTTCAAACGCTTCATAGGCGGCCTCAGATGCGAAGCCACCCTTATGAATGGCACAACTTGCACAGGTCATGGGTTCAGCTTGAAAACGTTCTTCAGATCAAACGGCACTTCGTTAAGAAGAAATTGTGTCCAGCCCCCAGGCCCCGCCTCCGGATAGGAGTTGGTGTATGGCTCCCATCCAATCGAAGCCTTATTGCCCATCGGACGCGCCACGCTAAAGCCGTTCAGATCCGAAACTGGAACTTGAACCCTATAGGCTGGCACGCCCCATTCCGGGAGGATTTGGGCACCATGAGCCACCTCAGCGCTGGAAGTCGAATATTCGGTGGTGGTGTACCCGCGCAGTGTGCCGTATTGTACAGAATCGCTCAACCCCTTCTCCGACAGGTAGCGATACACGTACTGCTGATTATCAATCGCTTTACCGATTAACCGCTGATAGTTGGAGCCGGCCAGTTCATCAATGCGAGCGAGCCGCTGCGCTGACGTCATCTCGCCGTATTTCGAACTTAGGTAGGTGCTTCTGGCTCGTGCCTCATTGACGAGGGCGTCGCGTGCATTAGCACTAAGGGCTGCATCCGCCTTGGCAACCGCCGCCTCCGCTTTGGCGAAGGTTGTGCCTGCCATCAGCGGCAACGTCGCGATATTGATCACATTATCAATCCGCGCGTTGCGCTGCTGCATCGGATTAAGCGTCTGCATCGTCGCAAAGTTATAGCGCGATGGAGCAAAAGATGCCCAGAGACTACCGGCAGTATTTACCGCAGCCCCACCACCTTGCCGGTAGCCGTGTGCTGCATTACATGCTGCAGATTGGGGTCTCCCCAGAACCGCTCCCACCCCGAGGGCTCGATCGCTCGAATCTCCCCTGGTGGGCTGTTCTCGGCGTCAAACGCAGCCATTTCCTCTGGCGTCATGCGTGTGGCATTCACCGTCACCTTTCCGCCCGGCCCGTATTCGATCCACTGCTCCGCCTTCGCCGATACCGTCACGGCAGGCAAGGTAGCCTCTGCTGCTGTCGGAGTTGCTACCACGGGAACATCAGTAATGCGGCCAACGCGCAAACCGTCGGATCGGGTGTACTCGCTGTACTTCGGTTGACCGCTACCAAACTGTGAACGATCGCTTGTGTTGATGACCTCGCCACCAAAGGTATCGGCGTACCGATCGGCCTGGGTCCGAGGCTGGCCGATATCACTCCAAGTGAAACCGTTGCCACTGGCGGAGTCAGTTGCCTCACCTCCAATGAACATCCCGCTGACAGGCGTCTTGTCGAGGTAGCTAATGCTCGGCGCCTTGCCGCCGTACAAGGTGCCATCCCACGCACTGCTAGATTGGCCTGCTAGGCTCTGCCCCAGCGCATTGCCAAACGCAATAGGTCCGAGGCGAAGTCGTACCCCTATCGCCCGCTACGCCTTACGTGGCGCGGCTTTCCATCCCGTGCTACGGCCGCAGGAAGGCCGTTTCTGGAGTCAAGAGCCCCGAAGTGCGTTTTTGGGGCCGCAGGCGGCCAATGGGGAAGGGTTCAGAGGTCCGAGAGACCGGCCTCGCCGCCGTCTTCGGCTTCGTCGTTGGCCTCGTCCTCCAGCGCCTGCAGCAATGCCGCATCGGCGTGGCGGGCGATGCCGGCGTACTCGGCCGGCGCCACCCGCACCTTGATAAACTTGTTGCGCACGCCGGCCCGCGAAGCCGCGCCAGCACTGGGCGTGGTCGCTTTGTGGACCGCTGCGGCGGGGGTCGGTCTACGCGCCAAGCCAGGCGTGGCGCGGGTTTCAGGCGCGTATGCGCCGCAATCGGAGATTGCAGGGGTGTGTACTCTCTCTGCAGGGCCGGTAAGGGCCGGCTTGGGGTCGAACATGGGTCGCTCCTGACGCGTGGGGATGCAAGGTGTAGCGAGCCCGGTCCAACGCCTGTGGGCGCCGGCCGTGGCTCGGCAGACCCGCATGTGCAGGTCTACGTCAGGAGTAAGCGACTGGGGTTTAGCCTTTTACCGGAGACCGGCTCCTGGCAAGGCTTGGCGGGGAGTTTTAGATGCCGCCGGCCAGGCGGCTGAGGCATGGATAGAAACGACAACGCCCGCACGGGGCGGGCGTTGTCAACAGAACTCCTGTGCGCTCAGCTTTGGAGTGCAATTTGTGTCGGAAGCAGAGCCACTTGCGCAGTGGTATCCCCATGCTCGTCGCAGAATTCGACCTCATAGGCCTCGGTGGGGTCGTCATATTCCATAACAACAACGCCTACCGCTCCCTTTGAGAGCAAGTGTTCGGGAAGGTCCACCAGCAATTGGACCGTATCGTTGACTTTAAGGTTCATACTGGTCCTCATTTGACGAATATGGTTGTGAGTTCAGGAACATTCGAGCCAGGTTTATAAATCCAGCCACTCCTAAAAGTACCATTGCCAATCGGGCCCGTAACTGGGATGTCAACCGTAAAGCGCGAGCCGAATTGGTCCACTTTCCCGGCAATCGGCGTATTGCTCATCACTCCTTGCCGCAATTGCTGCATCAGGTCTTCAGCATTGGATTTGGTGAAGCCCATAGCTGACTCGAACACACGCGCCTTGTTACCGCCGACTGGGTGTTCGGGATTCAATGCGTACTCAGTCAGTTTTCGAGGGTCTATTACAGCGCGATTGGCGCCAAGCAGGGAATAAGAACCTTCAATCAGTTCAGGGGCCGCTGCCCCTCCGGGAACAGCGAGCGGGCGCACAGTTCCCATGCCAAAGACGGAGCCTACGGCCATCGCGGCATTGGCAAAGGATTTCGCACCATATACTGCGGCACCACGATAATCGCCAGCGGCCAGACTGTTCAACGCCATATCTGCGTCCTTGGCTCCAACCATGTCATAGCCAAACTGCTTGGTGCTATCCCAGGCTTCTCGCGCGACCTTGCCTGCCTGAACACCGGCAGAAGGATTCAGCCCCTCCATTACACCGAGGTACCCACCCGAGAACGCCCGTTTGAAGTCGCTAATCTGACCATCCAGGTCGGGTTCGACCCGAGCATTCACAATCGGCAGCGAGCCTCCTATCACCGAGTCCCTGCCATCAACAACGCCACGCCCAATGACCGGGGCGCTCGACCAGTGCTCATCAGTGAAGGCACGAGTCCCCTCGAACATCCCCACCGTCTGGGTAATCCCCAGACCGCTCTCGAATGCACTGGTTCGGCCCGATAGGCCACCGCCATCCGCAAAGATGCCGGTCAAGCCATCGGTGGTATCGAGCGCGCGATACGGCGAACTGGTGCCGTTGACCAGCAGCGCGCCACCCACCAACTGGCTGTCCGGAAGGCCACCACCCGCTTGGGCCAGCGCCTGCTCCTGAGTGGTTCTCCCGCTGCTAGAGCTAGAGTTGCTGGCAAGGCTACTACCGAGCGCATTGCCAAACGCAATGGGTTACTCAGCAGCTGCACCAGCCAAACTACGCTACCAGGTTGCGCCAGAAGCCCAAGTCGTGGCCTTGAACCCCCAAACGGATACTTTGAGCCAAATCATCAGAGGCATTTCCTCGGCCACGGCATAGAAATGCTGTTCCTACGCCGCGCACGAACCTCTCGAAGTCTGCCGCGATCTGTACCGCCTTTTCCCAACCGAGTTCCGGGTCCATTGCGTAGACTGCTTCCGTATCAATATCTAGCAAAATTGCGAACGGGTCTGAGTTGGCAACCATTAGCAAGTTCTTGGGCCTCGCACCTGCTCCCCACCAGTGAACGTCCTCGTTCAGACTCAGTAACTCCCTCCCATAATCCCCTGAGCCACAAAACGCGATTGGTCCAATGGTCAACCTACCAAAGTCAAAGCGAGCAAGCATCTGACAGAATTTCTCGGGGAGTTTCACGGACATTCGCGACTCACACTCCACAATGGATTCCCTGGAGAGTCCAGGCTCCAGCAATCTATAGCCCGACAGCATTGGCTCCAGTGGAACAAACTCGTTATCAAGTCCGTGCCGAATCTCGTCAAACGACAATAATGTCATCTATACCTCACTTGGTGTGCCAAATACCGCCTGAACCCACGTGAGTTCTTCCAGGTACCGGTATCGTGTATCGGCCAAAATCAACGTGGTGGTGAACAAGCACATCCCCCACATAAGCGCCATGTTCAGGAAATGCGTCAATCCAAGTCTGGTCGATTCGCGGGGATACCTTCAGGCGGTCAAAGTTCTCAATCAAATATTTGTTCCCAGGGCTAATGGTCCCAGGATTCTGTTCAATCCATTGCCCCCAAAACTGTCCGGCATCACGCGGGAAACCTTGGGCGTTGTATCCCGCTGGCTCCTTGAAGCTTAGCGAGTCGAGCGAGAACTGCGGGTCCGGTCGGCCAGGAGAGCGTGGGTCAAACCTGGTCACATAAGGGGCTTCGGCAGTGAACGTTTCAGCGGCAATCGTACCGTGCGCACTCTCCGGAGTCACCAAGCGCAAGTTTACCGCGCCGCGCTGCCCCGCCAGCGGCCCATACTGCGGCCCACCGATATCCTCGATGGTCAGCCCGTAGCCGCCATACTTCTGTGCGACTGCACCGACAGCAAATCCCGTCGCCGCGCCACCCGCCATCTGCGCCACATCTCCATAGCGACCCTCCATCAACGCACCCGTCGCGTCGTAGGACTGCACGCCAACCCCGGTGAGGGGATTCGACTGCAGCAGCAGCCTCGTCTGCGATGCACCATTCGCGTAGGCTTCAGCCACGCCGCTCTTCATCTCCGGGAACCACTTCGGCTCGTTTTCAACCCGGATGAGCTCGTTGTAACCGACCGACGCCGCTGCCAGTGCCACGTCGCGCGCCTGCAGGACGGGCTGCACGAACAGGTCCTTGGCTGTGTTCACTACACCTTCGCCAAAGCGCGTCGCCAGGTCAACCGCATTTTCGTTGGCGCGCACCGTAACAGACTGGAACGACCCACCGATTCCGTGACCATCCGCGTCCAGCCCGTACACCGGAGCCGTGACAACGTTAGCGAAGGCACGAGCGCCGTTGACCATGCCCGCAGTCTGCACGACACCCAGCCCGGCATCGAAGACGCTGGTCCGGCTGGACAAGCCATTGTCTGCAAAGGTGCCGGTCAGGCCGTCGGTATTGTCAATCGCGCGATACGGCAAGCCGGTGCCGTTGGGCGCGAGTTCTACGGCGAGCGCTCGGACTTCGAGCTGTCCGCGTGCAGCGAGTTCGTGCGGGCGACTGTGCTGCCGCAGCTCGGCGGCTTTCCTGGGCGCTCGATGCCGGCATCGCAGCTCGCCGCTGAACTACGGGCGTGGCTGTTGGCCGCGCTACTCAGGCCCAAGCCTGTGCTCTGCTATGACTCCCACTACGATTACGCGCTCGTCACCCACTTGCTCGGGGGACCGTTGCCACGCGGATGGAAGCACGAGAACGTGTTTCTGAGGATCAATGCCGAACACTTCGCGCAGTACATCGCTGTGCATGGCGGTGATCGAGCGCGACATGGCGGTGGGAGACCGGGTGCGGGTCAGCGCCAACAATTATGGGCTGGGCTTCGTCAATGGTGAGTTCGGCACGGTGTCGGCGCTGACGCCGCAGGCGCTCACGCTGACAAAAGAATCGGGTACGCAGGTGGTGCTGGAGCTGCGCCGGCCATTGCACCTGGAGCACGGTTACTGCACCACGGTGCACAGCGCGCAGGGCCAGACCTGCGAGCGGGTGATGATAGATGCGGAGGTGAAAAGCGCGATGGCCAACGAGAGCCTGTACTACGTGGCCATCAGCCGGGCGAGGAGCGAGGTGCAGCTGTACACCGATGACCGCAGCCTGCTCGTGGGGGCGATGAGCCGGGTGGATGCGAAGGCGGCCGCGCTGGACCTGGAGCGGCCCCGTGAGGGGATGGGTCTTTAGATTAAAAGAAAAAAGCGCCCCCAGGCCCCGCGATGCGGGGCCTTTGCGTTAGCGGCTAACGGGCGTTAGCGAGCGTGCTGGGCCAGCACGGTCTCGAGCATCTGCGAGACGAACTTCTGCTGGGCCTTGGGGAGTTGGCTGATAGCGTCCATCTGCTGCTGCAGGCGCGAGGCCGGGCCGCGCTTGCCGTGGTGGCTGGACGTGGCCTCTCCGACCAACTCCGCCACCGTGACGGTCAGTTCCTGCGCCAGGGTGGTCAGCATCGAGGCCGGTAGCGGTCCTGGCCGGATCAATAGAGCAAACGCAGCTTGCGGCAAATCCGAACACGCCAAATGCTCAGCTTGTCGCGTACTCGCGCGCGAACCCGGGCGACGCAAATCTGGCCCAACAGATCTGGAATTCGCCGGAGGTACAGCAAGTTCTGAGCCATACGGCGACTGGAATGCTGCTCAAGGGGGCGGTGGATACGGTAGGCGATATGGTTGGCGGTTACAGCGGGTACAATCCCGTTGCTAACCAGTACTACGGCCCCGGAGAGCAGCAGGGCGCGATGTGGCGAACTGTAAGCACCCTAGGTTTGACTGCTGTGCCAGAGATTCAGGGCGTCTTCGGCAAAACTGCAGGCCAGACTACCGATGTTGCGGGCCTGTTCCGGCGCACAGAAAACGTCGGCGACTTTGCTGACTTGAAGGTTCCGATGCAGATGCGGTATGTCGAACAAGCCGCAGAAGATGGAGGGGTCGGCCTGCAAGGTGTTAAGGTGCGCATCGTTCGCGACCCTGATTTGATTGGGAAGAATCTCTACGGGTACACTCACCCCAATGGTTCGATTGACCTTTACCCCGATGCCTTCACCGATACGGAACAGCTAGTGAAGACGCTCGGTCATGAGCGTACCCACACCATGCAGATTGACATATTTGGTCACCCGAACACCTATGGCGACGGGACTATGCGGCAACTGATGCTCAATGAGAACGCTGCCCATGGAATTGAGAATAGCTTCTGGCAGTACTACCCTCAAAACAACTCTGGCAAGTTGGAGCAGTTCCGATGAATGCAAGCGCCCTGACATACTTGGATTGGGTCAAAGCCCTTCCTTCGAACGACGATGAGTACGCTTCAACAAAGTGTCCATGCTGCGGCTCCATCGGAATTCGTCGTCAGTACTTTGGCTTCGAGGATGGGGACTTCGGATGGAAGCTTGTGTGGTGCGATGCCTGCAAGCAAGGGATTCAATTGTCCAGGGTCAAACTTCCTGCTGACGAGTTTGTGCTGCGAGGTGAGGTCGCCCAAAAGGAATTCCTGTCGCAGCACAAAGACTTGAAGCTCGCCGTATGATCAGCTGGCGGCTTTGGCGAATTGATGGGAGGTGTAAGGGAGATACCTCCTGCTGCATAGGCTAAATATTTGAGCAAAATCTGGCCCGACTACGCAAGAGCGGCCTGGCGGCATCGACCTTCTTCTCATTGACCAGCACGTGGATACTGCGCGCTAGCGAACTGCCGGGTGCCGTCCGGGAAGCGCTTCTCGACGGTGCCCTTGGGCGTGTCCGGCGTGATGACGTAGATCGGGTTGCCCCGGGGCAAGGTGCTCGCGAGCGGCCTCGCCATCGTCGTTGAACATCTCGGCCAGGAGCGTCTCCAGTTCATCGTCCGACAGCAGGTGAAGGGGCTTGGGTGGCAGCATGGCAGGGCAACTAAACAAAAACTAAACAGTAACGGAACTTGTTCAGAACACCAGCAGAACAGTCCCGGGTGCGGGGGAACTGAAAGGCAACTTAAAAGTAACAGTAATGGGGCAGTTGTGGGACATAGCCTGCCCTGCAAACCGGATGCGATACGCTCTTTAGCTGTGTCGGTGGCCTGGAAAAGGCGCCCTCAACCCGGTCCGATTCCGTCGCAAATCCTGATCCTAAGCTCTCTACACACCATACGCACCTCGTTCGAGGAGCCCTGAAGCCCGCGCCGGGCTTGGGGTATCGGTCAGATCCCTGCCTTTACGTAACACACGAGTCCCCGCGCACCCGCCTGAAACCTGGGGATTCGTGTGTTACGAGTCCCGTTTGGTGAGCGGGCTGCTGCTGCAACCCGACTCAGCCCTGGCAACGAAGCACGCGCAATCGCCCCCCAATTCTGACAACAGATCACACGTGGAATACTGCTGGCTCGCGTCTGGTCTGCCGCAAAGCTACTGCAGATGCGCCGCAGATTTACCTCGGATTTACAGCCCTGCCAGGGAACGGTAGAGGGCAGGGAACGGTAGAGGGCAGGATGCCAGGTAGCTATCTCACGATAGCTACCTGATCCTGGTTCGCTAGGTCGCTACGCGCCCGTCGCAGACACTCAGGGCTACGCCCCGAGACCCTGGGTTAGGATGGCTGGTATGGCCTCACCTGAAAGCGAAGGCGTTCGCGCGGGCGTCGTGCAGCGCGTGATGCTCACCGCGTACACCGCCACGTTGGGCATCAGGGCCGGACGCCATTCCACCGCCTGGCCGTCCTCGCGCTGCAGCGTCACCCCCTTGTGCTTCATGACCCAATCAATCGGGCCACCGCCCACCTGGCAGCCGAAGCAGTGCCACAGGTTCTTGCCCGGGCTCACCACCAGCGACGGCTCGCGGTCCTCGTGGAACGGGCACAGTGCTAGCCAGTCCTTGCCCGACTTTTGCAATGCCACCCCCGAGCCCTCCACCAGCCGCTGCACCGAGATCTCACGCTTGAGCCGCTCCAGTTCGGTATCGGGGATTCGGGGCATACATCGGTCCTTCGGCTAAAAACCTGTCAAGGGGGGGATCTAAAAATAACTACGTTGCAGAGTACTCTGTTTACGAGTACTGTCAAGCGCATTCAAGCAAACCGGGGGGTATTGTCGTGACTCTCATCACCTCACTCATCGCACACGTGAAGGTCAAGGACGAACAATTTTTCAGGGAACTGGGCGCGCGCATCGCGCAGGCCCGCAAGGCCCGCGGCCTCACCCAGGTGCAACTGTCCGAGCGACTCGGCATTGCCCAGCAAACGCTCGCCCATTACGAGGGCGGGCGCCTGCGCCTGCCCGTGGCTGCACTGCTCGCACTCGCCCAGGAACTGCAGGTCAGCGTCACCGAGTTGATCGGCGAAGCCGCCACCCTCCCCCACAAGCCCGGCCCCGTCTCGCGCCTGCAGCAGCAGGTCGAGCAGATCAGTCGCCTGCCTCGCGCCAAGCAGAAGCTCGCCTCCGACCTGCTCGATACGGTGCTCGCCCAGCACTGAACGCCGCGCTCCTCAGCGGCTAATGCAAAGGCCCCGCATCGCGGGGCCTGGGGGAGCTATTTTTCTTTTTATCTAAAGACCTACCAACACAGGCTTTGCACGCGCCTCGGCCACAACGGCTCATCACACATGAATCCTAGGCTCCAGGCGGGTTCGCGGGGGCTAGCGTGTTACGTAATGACCCATCGGCAAGGCAACGATTTGGCGCTATCCCAAGCTGGGCGCAGGTTGCAGGCTCCTCGAACGAGGTGCGTATGGTGTGGAGACTAGGAAGGGGCAGGATTCGCGCGTAAATTGGCGCTCGCGGAGCCCCTCAACCACACCGACAACGCCGCTAAAGGGCGTATCCCACCAGGTTTGCAGCGCAGGCCATGTTCCCAAACAGTTCCCTTACTGTCCCGATAGTGTTCCCATCAAGTACCCAGCGGACGCTCAGAACTGTTCCCCTGATGTACCCAATGTGTTCCTTTTATGTTCCCCACCATGCAATCACGCACACCCATTGATGCGCTGTCGGACGACGAGATGGCGGCCTTCCTGGACGAGATCGTCCACGACGATGGTGCGGCCGCACGCGAGCACCTGGCCAACGGCAACCCGATCTACGTCTTTATGCCGGACACGCCCGCCGGCGCCATCGAGAAGCGCTTCCCGGATGGCTCGCGGCAATTTGTACGCTTCGACCTCAAGGGCGAGCATGCCGCGAGCGACATCATGCAGCCCGATGCATAGCCCTAGAAACACTAACGCCCGCGTCTCGCAGGCGTTGTCTCGACGCAAAGACCTAGGAGTCTTCTCGCCGAACATGTTATTCCGCTCGCTGCTTCAATCGGCTAATCCATTCGCCATTGCCCGCATCGAGCACGTCTTTGAGCGGCCAACCAGGAGCAGTTTCGATAGCATGCAAGAGGCTCCACGCGAGGCCAAAGCAGTCATCCGGCCCAAACAATCCGACTAATGCCCTGGCATCTTCATCTGACACCGGCTTTTCTAGCCGCGATAGGGCCTCCTGAATATTCTCAAGCACTTTAACGTCGGGGCTAACGATACTCGGCAACGGCCCGAGTTTTACTAAATCCCTAACTGCATCTTGCATCTTTTTCTCCCTATTGCTTGTTCATTAGATCAGGGAAGTTTGATCGATAGTAATCGGCTAGCTTTTTAAGGCCATCGTTATACCGAGATCCCCCGATGCCTCTGACGTCACGAATATCTCGCGCCAGCACATCGCGAAACGGCATGCTGGCCTCGTTCTGCGCAGTTATGGCCCCCTTATAGCCATATGTTCGCGTCAACATGTGCTCGGCTTCTGGAAGCACCAGCGCACCCCCATCCGCGCGACCAGTGAAACGCGCAGCTGCCTGAGGCATATGATGAGGGGTGAGTTGATCGCCCGTCACCGCTCTCGCCTCTAAATCACCGAATCTGCCAGCCTCACCCGGCTTGACAGGTACTCGTGAAGATAGCTTGTTTCTCCCGATTGACGCAACTTGCCCGACTGTCGGAGCCTTGGGCAGTTGATATCCACTTAGTGCAGAAGCACCCGCACCGAAAGCACTGGCAGCACTCGACGCATAGTAGGCATCCCAATCACTCCCGCCCATTGCATAGGTGAGCGCCGTGGTGATCGCGGGCAATGGACCGGCAAGCGTGTTGCTCAGTGCCGCAGCTGCTGGACTGGGCGTCGGGAACAACCGCTCGTTGTTGGCCACCCTCGCATCCGGGGAAGCCTCAAACGTGACATGACTCCAGGCGTTCCCAAACTCGCCTGCCGTCAGGGCATTACCGATCTCCTTGAACCTGTCATAGCTGCCGATCGACACCTTCGCATCATTTTCCGCTTGGAAGTTGTTCACCGCATCGGCCATGGTGAACATAGGCTTGCCGGTGTCTACAAGATTTGCACCTCCAAATACCCCGGTCAGGCCCTCAGTGCCGTTCAGCGTAGACGAATATCCGCCCCCGAGCCCCGTCACCGGATCCAGAATCGGCTCCAGGCGGCTGCCGTACTGATCTGTGATCACGCCCTGCAAAGTCCCGACGAATTTCGATGTCGGCGGCGCCCCATCACCCGCGAAGAGCATTGTGTCCCGCGACGCAAACGACGATGGCGAGTTGCCGGTGGCCGCGTCACCGAACACTGAAGCAAGCTGGTTGTAGTTGGCGTTGTCGTAGGCCCGTCCGTCGCTCGGCTGGAGGGCATCAGCAAACATCGACTGCTGGGGCATTGCGTAGGTCGGATTGACGCCCAGCGATACGCCAGTCAGCGGATCGACCGGACCATTCAGCATCTGCTGCTGCCAGTCCGGCAGGTCTGAGTCGCCGGCGCTCGAATTCTGCCCCTGGAGGCTGGCGCCGAGCGCATTGCCAAACGCAATAGGTCCGAGGCGAAGTCGTAACCCTATCGCCCGCTACGCCTTAGCGGGCGCGCCTTTCCAGGCCGTGATACGACCGCAGGAAGGCCGTTTCTTGGGTCAGAAGCCCCGAAGTGCGTTTTTGGGGCCGCAGGCGGCCAAGCGAGGAGGGTTCAGCGGTCGGCGGCGCGAACGGCCGTGGCCAGGCTCAATGCGCAATCAGGCTTGCCACGATGTCCCGGCGCTCATGCAGGACACGCAGTACGTCCAGCATGTCACCGTTCACCCGATAGAACACCAGGAAGGGGAAGCGGTCGAGGGACCAGACGCGCAGAGAGTCACCCGGCAGGAAGTGAGCATAACGGCGGGAGCCAACGCTGGGATGCTCGGCCAGGAAGGCCAGCGCGCTCAGGAACTCGTCGGTGAAGGCCTCACCGAGGCCTGGCGCGGCATCGTTATACCAATCTTGGGCCGCGTTGGCATCCTTCCGCGCGGAAGGGCGAAGCCGCAGGTGAAGCGCCACGATTCAGCGCTTGCCGTTTTGCAGGCGCGCGCGGAACTCGACAGCGAAGTCGGCCACACTCTCGTAGTCCGTGCCCGGGCCGCTATTGAGCCCTTCCACGATGAGTTCGTACAGGCGGCGCTCAGCCTCGTTCTGCGGACCGACAGCATCGGCATCGCGCGGCATCAGGTACTTCTGCGAGGTGGGCGGAGTGAGGTGGGCCATGCCAGGATTGTAGCAAGGAAGCAGCCATCCTACTCGTCGGCTTCGTCCTCCAGCGCCTCCCACAGCACATCACGAGCCTCTGGTGTTGTACAGCCCTGGGCCTCGCCGCCAACCTCCCGCCGCTTCGCCCCGGGGTGCGTGGCCGCGTGCACCTGCTGCAGCTGGCGGATGGCCACCTGCGTGTATATCTGCGTGGTCGAGAGTTCCGCGTGCCCGAGCATCGCCTGTATAAAACGGATGTCCGCGCCGTTTTCCAGCATCAGCGTCGCCATCGAGTGCCTGAACAGATGGCAGCCCCCGTGCTTGCCCAACTCCGCCCGCTCCACGTACTGCGCCACCACCGTCGAGAGCCACACCGGGTTGAGCGCCCTGCCCTCGCTACCCAGCAGCAGCGTCGGCTCGGCCAGGTTCCACGCCAGCAGCGGCCGCGCCCGGTCCAGGTACTGCTGCACCCAGTGCAGCGCGCGCTCGCCCAGCGGCAACAACCGGTCGCGGCGCCCCTTGCCCTCGCGGATGAGCACCACGCAGCGTTCGGCGTCGATGTCGCCCAGCTCCAGGTGCGCCACCTCCATGCGGCGCATCCCCGTGGCATACAGCAGCTCCATCAGCGCCCGGTCACGCAGGCCCAGCGGCGTGCCGGTGTCGGCCAGCGCCAGCACCTGCTCGACCTCGCGCGCCGTCAGCACGCTGCGCGGCAGGCGCCGGATGCGCCGGGGCAAGTCCAGGTCGGCCGCCGGGTTGGCCGGGATGGCGCCCGTGCGCGTGAGCCATTTGAACCAGCCCCGCAACGGCACCAGCTTGCTGCGCTGGCTGGCCACCGACAGCGGCGCGCCATCCCGCTTGCGGTAGTGGTACAGCCAGCGCTGGTAACGCTCCAGCACCGGGCGGCTCACGTGCTGCGGATGGGTGATGGCGCGCTCGTGCGCCCAGGCAATAAAGTCGCGCAGATAGCGCTCGACGCCGTACAGCCCTTGCTCGGTGCTGCCAATCGTCGCCCGGTGCGCCAGGTAGCGGCGCATCGCCGCGTACAGCCCGGTCGCGTCGCGCGGGTCGCCCACCGGCTGCGCGAAGCGCTGGCGCGGGCTGGCCTGGGACCGTTCAGAAGCGCGGCCGGTGCGCAAGGTCAGGCGGCTGAGGGTATGACCGGAGACACGCTCTCGTGCCGGAACAGCGCTTCTCGACCATCGGCGCCGTTGCGGCTGGCCGCCGCGTCGTCCAGGCCGCGCCGCACCTGACCTGGTGGGCTATCCGAGGGCGTGCGACCGAGGGCCGACCGGGCACCGACCTGCCCCCGACCGGAGGCCGACCGCTTCGCCTTTGGCCCCGACCGGTCGGGGTCGTACTGCTGTCCGCCGTCATCCCGCAAGCTCTCGACCTCGCGCAGCCCGCACAGGTGCGCACGCTCGCCGTCGCCGTCATAGACCAGCTCATAGGTGTGGCTCAGCCCCCGCCGGTGCACGGCCAGGAACTCCATCTCCACCAGGCGCGCCAGATGCACCTTGAGCTGGGTGTCGCCCCAGTGCACCGCCTCGCGCAATTCCCGGCGCGTGAAGCGGAAGTCGGCCAGGGCAATGCCCAGGGCACGGCATCGTTCACTCACCCACTCCCGCAGCAGCGTCAGCAGCTTGCGCGTCTGCGGCGGCAGCTCGTCCAGCGTGCGCCCCAGGACCTCGTGCGCCACCTCGTTGGCCAGCGCAATGTCCTGGCGCGTCACCTCGATGTAGGCCAGCGTCTGGCCCCGGTGTTCCACGTGCTTGAAGGCCCGCTGATGCTGGTGCAGCAGCGCAATGGCGCGGATGAGGCTCAGGTATTTGGTATGGTCGCGCCGCGTGCGCGTCTGGTGGTCGCCGAAGCTCAGTTGCTGGGCGTAGGGGTTCACCACGTGCACGGGCTTGAGCAGGCGCTGCGCGTTGCGGTGCAGCTCAATGAGCGCGCTGCGATTGGTCTCGGCCAGCAGGCCATCCAGGGTCTGCCGGTGACGCTGGCGCGCATGGATGGCGCGGGTCTGCTCGCGGCTCTCGTTGACGGTGAGCACCAGGCAGCGGTTGAGCAGCTCCTCGTCCACGTCGATGGCCGTGGTGGTGAGCATCAGCATCACCGGGCCTTGCACCCGGTACTGCTTGGTCACCAAGTTGCCGGTGGTCTCGTCCTTGCCGGTGCTGGCGATGGTGAGCTGGCCATCGGACTGCAGCAGCTTGAGCGCGTAGGCGGCCTGGCGCACGCCCTCCTCTTCGGCAATGGCCAGTATCTTGTGCTGCAGGTCGGTCTCGCCCAGGTAGAACAGGCTCTGCCCCGTCATCGCGCTGTACTGGATGCGCTCCTCCGGCGGCATCATCGCCAGCACGGCCTCCATCAGGCTGCTCTTGCCAGCCGCGCTGGAACTCTGGATGAGCACGGCCAGCGGCGTGTCGAGCTTGCGGCTGGTGGCCGCCAGATACCCCGCCAGCAGGTTGGTGGCTTCGCCCACCACGCCGCAGGCCTGCAGGTCAGCAGCAATGCGCTCGCACAGGTTCGGCACGCGCAGCAGCGCCAGGGCTTCGGCCTCCTCGTCGGCACTGAGCACCGGCACCGCGCTCTTGGGCACCTGCGTGGCGTGCAAGGCCTCGTCCTGCAGCGTTTCCAGACGCAGCAACAGGTGTCCGAGGTCGCGCTTGAGCGCGTCCTCGGGCAAGCCCAGCTCGGCGCTGGCCTGCCGCAGGAAGGCCGCGCGGGCGCGCGCCGCATACAGGTCCAGCGTGTCGACGTGGTAGCCCCCGGCGGCCTCTGCCGTTCCCTCCTGGCGCACCTGCAGGTTCACCCGCATCTGCTCCGGGCTCAGGTTCTTGCGCCAGCCGCGCACCCGCCACTGGCAGGCCCCCAGATGCAGGGTCAGCTCGTCGCCCTGGACATCGTCGGCCAGCGCCGGCAGGGCCGTGTCGGTGGTCGGCGCGGGCACAGCAGCGGCTAAGACAGAAGGCTCGGGCGTCAGGACTGGCCCGGGTTGGATAGTTTTTTCTTCAGCCGCCGGGGTCAGGTTTTCCGGGGCTTCGCAGACCTCGGGCGCTCGGCCTACCCAGCGCGCCTGGCGCAGCACCAGCGCGAGCGCCTGCGGCGCCGGCTGCAGCTTGCGCGCGTATTCGTTCACGTCCATGCCACGCGGCAACTGCACCCGCAACACCTCCAGGCCCGCGGCCAGCAAGCGCTCGCCCAGCCGCTCGGCGCCCCGCTCGCCCGCCTCGTCGCGGTCATAGGCAATGAACACGCGCACGATGCCGCTGGCCTGCACCGTGGCCAGCATGTCGTCGCTGAAGCCCTCGACCCCATAGGCGGCGGTCACATTGGTGTAGCCGTGCACCCAGAAGGTCAGCGCGTCGATGAGCGCCTCGCACACGATAAGCTCGCGCGCCCCAGCCTCGGTGCGCGCGCCGGCCTCGATGACGCCAGCCAGGTTGAACAGCCCGCGATGCGGCCCCGGCAGGTACAGGTGCTTGGGCGTGCCCGGGCGCAGGTCGTCGCGCAGCTTGCGCCCGTACACCTCGACCGCCTGCCCCTCGCCATCCAGCACAGGGATGACCAGCGAGCCATTGAAGTGCTCATGGCCCGATTCGCGCAGGATGCCAATGCGCTGCAGCCGCGTGCGCAACTCGGCCCCGGCCACGCGGTTCTTGAGCGGCAGGCGCAGGCCCAGCGTGCGGTTCGCATAGCCCAACTGGAAGCGTTCCACCACCTCGGGGTGCGACAGGCCGCGCGCCGCCAGGTAGGCCAGCGCCTCGGGCGACTGCTTCAGGGTCTCGTGGTAGTAGCCCACCACCTGGTCCAGCAGCGCCTGGTCGTCGGCGTCCGGCGTCACCGGCGGCGGCAGGCTGCGCACCGTGGCGCGCCCGCTCCCCACCCCAGCGGCTAAGGCAGGGTCGGCACGCAGCAGCTCCACCGCGTGGCGGAACGACACCCCCTTGTGCTTCATGACCCAATCAATCGGGCCGCCGCCCACCTGGCAGCCGAAGCAGTGCCACAGGTTCTTGCCCGGGCTCACCACCAGCGACGGCTCGCGGTCTTCGTGGAAGGGGCACAGCCCCAGCCAGTCCTTGCCCGACTTTTGCAGCGCCACCCCCGAGCCCTCCACCAGCCGCTGCACCGAGATCTCCGTCTTCAGCCGCTCCAGTTCGGTATCGGGGATTCGTGGCATACATCCGTCCTTCGGCTAAAAACCTGTCAAGAGGGTTATCTAAAAATAACTACGTTGCAGAGTACTCTGTTTACGAGTACTGTCAAGCGCATTCAGGCAAACCGGGGGTATCGTCATGACTCTTATCACCTCACTCATCGCAGACGTGAAGGTCAAGGACGAACAACTTTTCAGGGAACTGGGTGCGCGCATCGCGCAGGCCCGCAAGGCCCGTGGCCTCACCCAGGTGCAACTGTCCGAGCGACTCGGCATCGCCCAGCAAACGCTCGCCCATTACGAGGGCGGTCGTCTGCGCCTGCCCGTGGCCGCTCTGCTCGCGCTCGCCCAGGAGTTGCAGGTCAGCGTCACCGAGTTGATCGGCGAAGCCGCCAGCCTCCCCCACAAGCCTGGCCCCGTCTCGCGCCTGCAGCAGCAGGTCGAGCAGATCAGTCGCCTGCCGCGCTCAAAGCAGAAGCTCGCTTCCGATCTGCTCGATACGGTGCTCGCGCAAGCCCCGCACTGAACGCCACACCCTTAGCAGCTAAGGGAAGTGCCCTATCACCCCCAGCCACGGCTAGGGGGTTGGGGGCGGCTTTTTTCTTTAGATATAAAGTCCTACCCCTGCATTGACCACGCAGGCTTCATCCGCGTACCCGTTTCTTTTCGCACTGCCGGCAGTCTCACCGGCCGTCTCCGTGCCTCCGCCGGGGACGGCTTTGGCCACCGGCAACAGGAAGCAACAAGATGCCAACGAATCGTGAACACAACAACCTCTGCGGAACCATGCTGATGATGAGCGGGCAACTCGCGCCCCGCCCCGAGGTCGAGGCCGTCGAGTCGGAGCTGCAAGCCAACGGCTACGCCGCCGTGCCGAGCTGGCGCAACGACGGCCGATGGGAGCTTTGGACGCGCGAGGTGCTGACCATCACGCCCGACGCCGGCAAGGCCGCCGCACCTGACCGCCTGCACATCACCAGCGGCCCCAGCGAGATCTTTGCTACCCGTGATGAAGCCCTCGCCGCCGGCCGCGCCTGGCACGACACGCAGCAACGGCCCTGACCTGTAATCGGTAGCAGACATTACGCCCGCTCTCGGTCGGGCTGGCTTGGAGGAAGCCATGGACACCCCCCGCAACGATGACACGGACCCCATGTATGAACTGTTCGGTCCGCCCCTGCGCCGCGAGCGCAAGCTGCAGTGCTTGACGCTCTACGCCCCGTGGACACGGATGTACCACCTCTACCGGCTCGGCCTGGCCGGCCTGACGCCGATTCGCACCATCGGTCCGCTCAAACCGGACGACGCCAAGGACATCGAGCAGTGGTATCGGGAGGACGCGGCATGACCCGCGATGAGCTGGTGGCTACCGCCAGCAGTGCCGACAGCATGACGCGCAGCGGCCCGCGCAGCCCGTGGAAGACACGCTACTTCATCGACACCGAGTTCACTGACTTCAAGGACAGTCAGCTCATCAGTGTGGCGATTGTGAGTGAGGATGGGCGCGAGTTCTACGGCGAGCGCTCGGACTTCGAGCTGTCCGCGTGCAGCGAGTTCGTGCGGGCGACTGTGCTGCCGCAGCTCGGCGGCTTTCCTGGGCGCTCGATGCCGGCATCGCAGCTCGCCGCTGAACTACGGGCGTGGCTGTTGGCCGCGCCACTCAGGCCCAAGCCTGTGCTCTGCTATGACTCCCACTACGATTACGCGCTCGTCACCCACTTGCTCGGGGGACCGTTGCCACGCGGATGGAAGCACGAGAACGTGTTTCTGAGGATCAATGCCGAACACTTCGCGCAGTACATCGCCGTGCATGGCGGGAAGCACCATGCGCTGCACGATGCCCGCGCGAACGCCTTCGCTTTCAGGTGAGGCCGTACCAGCCATCCTTCACCCAGGGTCTCGGGGCGTAGCCCTGAGTGTCTGCGACGGGCGCGTAGCGACCTAGCGAACAAGGATCAGGTCACTATCGTGAGATAGCGACCTGGCATCCTGCCCTTTACCGTTGTGCACCCGTGCTGCGAATCTGTGGCAGATTCGCGGTAGATCTGCGGTGGTCTGTAAGTGGTTTCCGGCCGTCTACGGAGTAAAGTGATCGCGAATTAGCCGAGGAACCCACGTAGAGCCGCTACAGCACCGAGTCACCTTGGCGGCAGTGTCATTGAGGACGGCCGGCGCCAGCTCGTGCGGTTCGATCTGACCGGGGAACATATCGTCGGTGACAACGTGTAATCGGAAGCTGCAGACTGACACACGGTCTGACCGCGTTGCTCGCGCTCACCGCGCCCATGAGCGATGAAGCTGCCGCGAATGACGCGTGTCATCCCACGGCAATTCGTCTATTTCGGGCCGCTAGGGCTCCGGTGGCCCAGCATGCCGGCCAACACACTCCAGGCCCGCCTCAGGGCCTCAGGAACCAATTGGTAGCATTTGTTATCACACCGCAAAGCCTTGTCCTGCAAGGCTTTGCCAACAAATCACCGCCGCCTGACCCGTTCGACGCAAAGCGCATTGCTATATCACCCGCAACGCCAATGCTGGCGTGGGTTCTAGGCTGTTTTGCACGCGTTTTGATACGTGCGTAATGTGTCTCACTCTACAAAGGGAAACTGCGATGTCCGACCATGACGAACAAATGCACAATTCGGAGGCCGTGCCCGCCGGCCAACCGCACGACGAATTGTACTCAAGCACTGCCGAGTGGCTCCGCCGCGCGATGGCCGGATTCAAGCAAATGCACGAGAGCGAGGACGTGCGCCGCGAGGTGGCTAAGAGGATTTTTAGTGGCTGAGTCCCGCGACGGAGACTGCCCGCAGGGCGTAAATCGGACGGCTGCGGCGCGGCGCATCACTAACATAGAGGGATCAGCCGAGCACCTACAGCCACGCCCCTAAATGCGCTTGTAAAAATTGAAGAAGTAGGCATCTCGCTGAAGCTTTCCGCGTGCATAGAGACCAACCAGCATATGCGCAGGTGGTTCATTAGATGGCACGAAGAACGCTTCACCGGGGAAGCGTAAGTCGCCCTGCCTAGTTTCGATTTCGCCCTTCATCTGCTCGAACTCGTCCTGCCCAACGAACACCGAAACGGCATCGTGAAACGCCACCATGTACCCCCCTTCCTTTAGGGGAACCACCCGGAAATCAATGATGAATCGGGCTTCATTCAGCGCTTTCTTGGCATCCTCAATATCGCTGCCTCCTTGGGTCAAGGAAAGCAACGTGCCGTTTCCCATAATGATGATTCCGCCGCGGCCTTTCGTGTAGGCCATCAGGCGCTCCTCTATGGCCTGCAACGGCGTCAGGTTTTCTGGCTCCCATGCCAGACGGATCTCATTCATTTTGGTTTCACCGGTACTTGTTGGAACATGAACTTCGGATCGATCTGCGTGTGGAACAGGTATTCACGTTCCGGCAAACCAATGTGTGGGTTCGGCTCAAAGAATGCCTGAGGATTCTCATAGTTCGGAATAGCAAGGTTCGTCGCGTCACGTTCGGCCAAGCGGAACGTCGTGACGACGCCATTTTGGTTCTGTGCCGGGCCGCGAGCAAAATATTCCGCAACAGCCGCATTGTCGGTCACACCGATTGTTGGCAGGCCTTGACTGCCGACCCCGTGCGCTGCATAGATGTCGTTGAGTCCACCTGCCGCATGGCTATCTAGGAATTCAGTAGTAGCCGGGACACCGCGCTCTTGCGCCATAGAAGACAGGAAGTCTGTCCGCGCCGATGCATCACCACGATAGAAGTATTTCCACTGAACCGGGCCAACGAAGTCTGAGGCATACACATCTCCAGAGTATGGTTTTACCGCGCGGGCTGCACTGACGGATTCTACCGTCTCTGCCCCAGCGGCAAAGGGGCGTAACGCAGCCAAACCAAAGACGGCCATCCCCGCATCAGTCAAGGACTTGGCACCCCATACGGCGGCACCGAAGTAGTCACCAGCGGTGAAGTTGGCCCGAGCCTTGTCGACGGCAGTGCCACCAATCATGTCATAGCCGAACTGCTTGGTGCTGTCCCAGCCTTCCCGGAGATACTTGCCCGCCATCAGGGCTGCGGACGGATCTGGCCCCTCCATCACGCCCATGTATCCACCCGACCAGCCGCGCAGAAAGGCCTGTCCGTTACTCTCGCTCGACAGCGCGGCAACCCTGTCACCAAACACCGGCGGTAATTGTGTTCCAACAACGTTCGGATATGGAATCGGATTGGATACCGCTCCCGTGTCCCAAGTAATTGCTCCCGTCACAGGGTCCACCGCAGTGATGCCCGGCTGCACACCTTGGCTTACTGGCAGCAGCGGCGGCTGCGCCACCGGTTCGGGCGACGGAGGCTGCCCACCGCCGGTAACCATAATATTGTCAATAGTGCCGTCGACGTTATACCGGTCACCCTCGCCCAACGCCTGGCCGGCCAGGGTCTGCAACTGGGCCACGCGCGCATTGTGGGCGTCATAGCCACCACCGCCCGCATCCGACATCACCACCGGCTGCCCGGGCTGCGTGATGCCATTGGCCGCCAGCAGTTGTGACGATCCGCCCCCGCTATAAGTGCCACCCGGCTGGCTGAAGGCACCCACCAGTTGGTTGTACGCCGCGTTGCTGTCGAAGCCGGGCTGGCTAGACACCGGATCGTTCCAGATAGGCGATTGCTGCAGTTCCGCAATCTTCTGGCCAAGGACGTCTTCTTGCCCGCTGTTGACACTACTGGAGCGGTCCGCCAGGCTCCCACCCAGCGCATTGCCAAACGCATCCATCGCGATCTGTTTTCCGGTCACTCTACCACCAACAGCCGCCTGGGCCACCAACCCCGCTGCCGCGCCACTGATCGCGCCAGCAACGAATTTCGTTGCCCCTCCAAACGTCTCGGCGAATCCCTTCGAAAAATCGGTACTGTCCCTTGACAAGAGGCGCCCATCCGCGTCGTAGTGCGCCTCGCCTAACAGACTGTCCGAAGCCCCCTGCCCTACGCCAGCGCCAATCGCTGATGTCACCACTCCGACCCAATTGAAACTGTGTTGCGCGCCTGTGACGACCCCAACCCCCTGAGTGACAGCATTTGTGATAGCGGCTCGGACCATCGCGTTGGCAATGTTGCCGGCCCCCGTATCCAATCCCGTCAGACCGCCCGAGACCCCGCCAGCGATCGCGGCGAGCCCCACTGCCTTGAAGTCAAAATCCTTCTGTTGCCCGATTGACATGCCTACCAACTGGCTTGCAACCGAACCTGCCGCTGCACCCAACGCACCTGCCGCAGCAAGAGACCACCCCTCCTCCACCAAGTAATACTGTCCCGTATAGAACGCCACGACCACCGCTACAACCATTACAATGATCGCGCCGATCAGACCGCACCCACCGCCTCCTCCACCGCCTTCCGCGCTCGGCGTCGGTAGATTCGGTGTCGTATCGCCGACGATCTTGCTCGGGTCGTACGGCTTGAACACGCCACCGTCGTTATGGACGCCTGTCGCCTTGTTCGGGATGTTCAATGTCTGCCCGACACGCAAATCGCGGTCAGAACTCAACCCGTTGGCGTCGGCGATCCGGTACCACAGCGCCGAGTCTCCGTACGCGCTGCGCGCGATGCTCTGCAGCGTGTCGCCACTCTGTACCGTGTAGGCACCCGGCGAGGCATTCGGGTAGTTGCCCACGATCGGCTGGTAGCCAAAATCGAAGTCTGCGATGTACGAGAAATTGGGGTTGCCCTGATTGTTGCGAGGCGTGACGGGGTTAATTCCCACACCGTGCTGACCAACCACCTCGCCATTGACGACAAGCTCGCGCTCCACGTTGCCGCCCTGGTTGACCATCAGCACATGGCCGCTCGCGTCATTGACGAAGGTGCGGTTGTTTTCCGGCTTGGTCGAGTCGGTAATGCTAACTAGATTGCCGTTGACGTCGTATTTGCTCGTGGTCGAGCCCGGATTGAGCTTCGTGCTCGTGCCGGAAATCGTGCCTTCCTTATAGCTGTCAAATAGCTGCAGGCTATATGTGTAAGTGTTGGTGTACCCGCCATCGTAGTCCGTCAACGCGTACTGCAGCACATTGCCGGCGGCGTCGTAGCTGTTGTAGTTGACATCCGTCTTCAGCGCGCCATTGCTCTTAAGAGTACGCTGGTGCAGCAGGCGACCGTTCGCATCGTACTGGTTGACATGCGCCTCCAAACCGGTGGTCTGGTCCTGCGCGACGCCTTCATTGAGCTTGGTCACGTAATCGACAGGCAGGTTGCTCGGGCCGCTCATCGTGACGCGGCCCGCGCCATCGTAGTAGCGATGGTCAATCTGCACGCCGTCGCGTACGACGCCCATCAGACGGTCGTTACCGTCATAGGCATAGACTTCCGTTGTAAAACCTTGCTGTAGGATGTACTGGACCGGCGTCGTGTTATACACGGCCTCGCCCGACTCGTCATAGTGATCGATCACCGTCTGGCCGCCAGCGGTGACGACCTGATTGCCCCAGTGGACATCTGAGACGCGGTTGCCGCTCTTGTCATAAGTAATGACATGGCCCTGGCTGGGATCGATGGCTCCGGCACTGTTGACCCCGTCAACCACGATCTGCCGGTTCATCTCGTCATAGAGGAAGTAGCGTGCCTGGTCAGCACGGTTTCCCCCATCAACCGAATGCGTCTCGATGTACGTGCGATTGCCGACCTTGTCGTACTGGAACGAGATATGGACTTGCCCATCCGCCACGTCGCGCAGACGATTGAGCGCGTCATAGCCCAGAAAGTTGTCCTGGTAGACCACGCCGCCCTGGACCGTCTTCTCGCGCACATGATTGCCAGCCAAGTCGTAGGCGTATGTCGTGACCTGCTCGATTCCCTGCGCGGGGTCGACGGTCTGGCGGACCATTGTCGTTTGGCCCGCCGCGTCATAGCTGTATGCAATCGAGGCACCCCGTGCGCTGGTCTGTGAGATCAGTTGCTTCGCATTGTCGTACGTATAGGTGTATGTGGCGCCAGCGAGATCGGTACGGCTCGTCAACTTGCCGAAATAGTCGTACGTCCACGTCGACGCGTTGCCGTTGGGATCCAGCTCATAATTCTTGTGGCCATAAGCGTCGTAGCTTACGTACGTCACCTGCAGGAGTGGCTGCGTGGTAGAGATCAGGTTGCCGCGCAGGTCATAGGCATAGCTCGTGGTCTCGTTTGCGCCGTTGCTCTGCTTCAGCAGTTGGCCGGCCTGGTCGTAGGAATAGTGCTCAGTGAGGTTCTGCCAGCCATAGTCCTGCAATTGGTAAGCGGCATTGATCGAAGTCACTTGGACCTGTGCGTGCGCGGCGGAAATCAGCCGGCCCGCGTTGTCATAACCATATCTGGTCGCATAGCCCCGCGCGTCGATGGTGAGAGTCTTGTCGCCAAACGCGTCATAGCCGTAGCGGACGATGCCGGCGTCCGCATGCAGTTCGGCGGTCACGTTACCTGCCTCATCGTAGGTCAAGCCATTGATATGGCCGTTCGCATCCGTAACAGACACCTGTCGGCCCAGCGCATCGTAAGTGATCCGCGTCACCGGGCTCAGGGAACTCTGAGCGCCGTTCTCGTCGGGCTTGATTTCCTCGATGACCTGGTTGTTTGCGTTATAGCGATACGTCGTCTTCCAGTACGGTGAACGTGGGTCAGTGATCTCGATCACGTTTCCCCAACGGTCGAGCTTCTGCTGGACCGTCGGGCGACTCCAGTAGGATGCTCCGTCGATCGCCGATACCTGCCCCAACACCACGGGGGCGATGCTGATGGGGCTTGCCGACGTGTTTGATACCGTGACACCATACTGCGCCGGAACAGTGTTGACGTAGTACGCAGGCGTATAAGGTGGTGTGGTCGACTGACTGGTCGGTGGCGGTGTAGTGCCCGGCACCCAGACCTGTTGTTGCTGGGTCTGCCATTGGTACACGGTGTAAGGCACGCCGACAACGGTGTTGCCCTGCCAAGCGTAGTGTTCGCCCAGTATCTGACTGCCACTTTCGTTCGTGCCGACAGCGACGGGATAACTGTAGACCGCGTGCGGCGCGACGGTCATGTACAGGTTCGGATCAGGCGGATAGATCGTGACCGGCCCGTACACCGGGACCCACTGCGAGCGCCACTCTGTTACATAGACGGTGGTGTAGATGATGTTGCCAGCTTCGTCGCGCGCGGGCACCATGGCGCCCGACTCGTCCTGGACCATCACGGGGGGACCTTGCGTCGGGACCTGAACCGTATACCACTGCTCCTGATAGCCGACGAGTTGGGTCTCCGTGTAGGGAACCGCAACCACCACGCTGCCCTGCCAAGCATAGTGCGGGCCAAGCGTCTGGTTTCCGCTTTCGTCTGTGGCCGTCACAACCGGATAGGTGTACTGGGCTTTGGTCGCGCCGACAATGTAGAGCGACGGATCCGGAGGATAGACGGTCACCGGGACCTGCACCTGCACGTTGACCGTCTCGTAGTGACCAGGGCCCTGCGCGTAGGACGTAAGCGAGCCAGTACCCTGTGCGATAAGGTTCCCGTTCGCGTTAGTCGAGAGCACTTGGTATTCGTACGTGCCCGGCGGAATGCCCGATATGTTGACAAATTGGTAGGCGGGGTTGCCAGACTCGTCCGCGCCTTGCATGATCACGGGCAGTGCCGTCCACGCTCCACCGCCTGTGGGCCGGTAGAGAAACTGTACGTTCCCGCCAGTCAGCGCCCACCGCATGACCTTGACTGACGTCGCGTCAATAATGTTTCCACTCTCGTCTCGTGCGTAGATCGGATTGCCGTTTTCGTCCGTGGTGAGCGTGGAACCGACCACCCCATCCGCAAGGTTCACACTGATCGGCGGATAATTGACCTGTGGGACCCAGTATCCCGGGACCTCGGCAATTTTCTGGAATTGGCCAGTCGCATGAGCGTAGGGGACCGATACGCCATCCTGCCTCCACAGCAGCTCAAACTCGTACGTCCCCGCGCCGAGCACCGAGGTATCCACGCCGTAATACCCGTTACCCCGCGACGTTGCAACCAACGACTGCCACCCTCCATTGCTTCCCGCCAGACGATAGTTGACGGTCTGGATGATGTTGTCACCCGGGCTCTGCCACGCGAGCACGCCGGCGCCGGCGGCCCCATAACTCACCGGCACACCGATTGTCGCAAGCGCGGGCACTGCCACGTTAACCGAACCTGTCGCCGTGATATGCGTCGCGCCGTCCCGACCGACAGTCAGTACTTGGTATGCATAGTCGCCCGGGGACAGACCTGCGGCGTTGTAGCGCAGCACGTCCCCAAAATTCGTCAGCGGGAGCGGGTCACCCCACGTGCCGCCACCGTTTAGCGGACGGACTTGCAGGTAGACCTGCTCCATTGGATCCGCGGGAGCCCGGACCTCAATGGCACTACCCCCAATTCCCGCCCCTCCCTGATCGTGGATCAGGACCCAGTTGCCTTGCACATCCTGCTTGAAGACGCGTACATGCGTCACCTTGCTGATGCCGCCCACCTGGCCATAGGAATCCTGCCAGGAAAAGACAGCGCCGTAAGCACCCTGTTCCGCAGTAAGTATCTGCGAACGGGACTGCGTGACGCCGGGCATGGTGCTGAAGATTGGATTGCCGTTTTCGTCCTTCGGAAATCCCAAGTTGCCACTTTCATCCCGTACGTAGGTTCCGTAGTTGTACGGGCTGCTGACGTAGTCCACCTCGACGCGCACGGCACCGCTACCCAGCGATGCCAGACCAGACCACGACAGGTTGATCTGATTGGCACCGACCCATTGGGCGTTCCCGGATTCGTCGCCGGCCGAGGTCGCGGACTGTAGCGAGAAATTGACCGACATCGGCTCCACGGACACCCCACCTTGCGACTCCAGGCGCTCTGGTCCGGACTGCGCCACCTGACGGCCAAGCGCGTCGTACTGCGTGTCCGTGCGACGCAGATCTGTGTACATCCTTGCCGCGTCCGCGCTCGCGATGTTCGCGATATTGATATTATCGCGCCCGATGCCAGCACTACGAAGATCGGCCGTGGCGTCACCATTCAGGTCGAACAGCGTGATGCGGTCAACGCCGTCGCCGTTGTTGGTACGCCAGAGGTGACCGGCGTTGTCGTAGTCGAAGTACTCCTGCCACCCCCCATTGAGGCCCTTGCGAACGACCTCACCAAACGCGTTGTACTCAAGGCCATTGTCGTTCAGTCCGGACCAGCTAAGGCCGGGGGCAGGGTCCACGGTGTGAGTCAGTTGACCCAGCTTATCGTACTGGTAGACCTCAAGCTGGGTACGAGTAAGGCCGTCGTTGCCGGTGACTGCCTGCCACGTCTTGGCCACTTGCCCCCGCTCGTTATAGGAGGCATAGCCGCTCGCGCCCGTAGCATCGGTTGACTGTATTGCGTGGCCGTGCAGGTCGTACTGGGTATAGCTCGTACGGTCACCCGGCCCCTGGGTTGACGTATAGGAGTTGACCGAGACGTAGTTCGCCCCGTAAATACGTTCCGACTGCGACACCACATTGCCGTAGGCGTCACGATAGAACTCCGTCAAGGGTGTGGTGACAGGCGAACTACCCCCACCGTTGACAGGGGGCGCGACCACTGCTTTGACTCGGCCCAGAGCGTCATAGTAACTATAGGTCACCGAGCCAAGAGCATCCGTGATGCTAGTCTGGTTTCCGACCGCGTCGTACGTGTACGACGTTGTCAGGTTGCTGCGCTGGCTCGATCCGTTCGAGGAGGCACTGTACTCCACATTGATACGCGTCTCGGCGATCTTACGATTTGCCCTGTCGAACGTATACGCCTTCGTGCGGTCATCGCCGGAACCCGTCGGCAAGCTGTAGCCGGCCACCGACCAGCTACCGGCGGCAATCGCGTTGGCATACTCGGTTTGGGCGACCACGTTGCCTTCGGCATCGAAGTTGCTCGTCGTCAGATAACCTAGTGCATCCACCGTGGCCACTTGGTTGCCACGTAGGTCGTAGTAGTTGGTAGTCGTGGTCCAGCTATTGGTGACCGCATTGCGCAACTGGCTGACCTGTACCGCGTTGCCGAAGCCGTCATAGGTCGTGCGCGTGGTCCGCCCCGCCATGAAATATTGGGCATTGGCCGCTGCGCTAGAGTCGTACGTGAACGCCTGCGGTTCCCCAAGCTCGATCACGCGGCCAAGCTTGTCGTAAGCGCTCAAGATTGCCCGGTCAAGGCTGTGGTCGATACCCGCCGCGTTGATAGCGGCCTCCACGGCCGCCCGCGTCGGCGCGCCACTGGCGCCGGCGAATGGAGTGTTGGAAAGACTGGTCCGCGTAGCATAGCGAACCATGCGTGTGGCATCGCCAAACGCATTACGCGTGTAGCCGGTGACGTACCCCTCTGCATCCAATTCATACAGAACGTTGCCGAGCGCGTCGTAGACCTTGGCGCTCGTATTACCGGCGACGTCCTTGCCGCCAACCGCGTTGCCCAGCGTGTCGTAGTAGGTTTCCGATGTCAACGAGCGCACGGTCTCCGAGCGCGTGGTGCCACCGTTCTGCGCCGCTGCCGCGAGGCTGCCTGCCGATTCAGCGGTATAGACCCCGACCGGGGGGAACGTTGTTCTGACCTGCCTGCCGAGGGCGTCGTACTCGTATCGCGTAGTCCGCTCTTCCGGCCGCCCGGCAGCTTCGGTGCGGGCTAACAGGTTACCGAGCGCGTCATATTGGTAGCGCGTTACCACTGTCGTGGTCTGGTACAACGTGCCCTGCAGGCTGCCGCCGGGGCCAACAGGCCCCACCGTCATCAGGTTGACCAGTGGCGACGTTTCCTGAATCAGCCGCCCCGCAGCATCGTAGTCATAGGTCCAGACGTTGCCGAGCTTGTTGGTGTAGGAGAGCTTCTCGCCCAGGCCGTTGTACGTGTACCGCTCGGATGCGCCCAACGCGTCCGAGCTGGCCACAAGGTTACCCGCGGGATCGTAGGCAAACGTGTTGACTTGGTCCAGCGCCACGGCCGTCACCACCGCGGCGCCAATGGCAGTCGCCGTCGGAGCAACACCGGCCGGGATCGCCAGCGCGTACTGGGTCGCCTTGACGATATTGCCAATGCCGTCGTACTGGGTCTGCTTGACATACCCGAGGGCGTCCACCGAATACACCAGCCGGTTGCCCGCGTCATAGGCCTTGCGCTCGATACGGTCGTGCGCCGCATCCGCAGTCAGGCGCGATCGCAACGTGGCCAGCGGGGAGTTCGCTGTCAGGCCACTCAAGTCCGCCGGCTTGGCATAGGTGTGGACCGATACCACATTCCCTACAGCATCGTAGGTGTTTTCGGTTGCCGTGCCTTGCGCGTCGATCGCAATGACCGCACGGTTCGCATTGTCGTAACCGTAGCGCTCGGTGCGGTCTCCGGCTGCCTGCTGGATGGCCGTGCGGATAGTGGCAAGCGTCGGGCTGGCCAGAGCCTGCGTCAATACCGTGCCAACCAGGGCCGTCGCATAGCGCGTGCTGGTCGTCACATTACCATTGGCATCGTAGCTACGCTCGGTCACGCCGCCTAGTGCGTCCACTTGGAATACCTGGCGACTGGCTGCATCGTAAGCAAAAGCGGTCACGACATCCGCTGGGCTGGACACCACGGCGCTGAATGCAGCGCCCGGCGACAAAGAGGTGGCGTAGCGGACCAGCCTGGTCAGGTTGCCAGCCTTGTCATAGACCCTCAGGGTGACCGCGCCAGTGCCGTCCACGCTATAGGTAGGACGGTTGGCCGCGTCATACTGCGTGCGGACACGGGCGTCCTTTGCGGCGTTAGCGACCAGAGCGACGGCGGCCTTGATGGCAGAGACCGTGGCCGCCGTGTTGGCCGGTACCGGGGTCGCGTAGGTGATCTGCTCCAGCACATTGCCCACGTCATCGTATCGGACTTCGGTCACGACACCAGCGGCATTGATCGTGTAGACCGGACGGTTAACATCGTCGTAAACCGTGCGCAGGTGCAGGTCGTGGGCCGGGTCAGCCGTCACCGTCGGACTGGACGTACCGTTCCAGTTGGCCAACGCGATGCGATTGACGTAGGCAATGCGTTCGACGACATTGCCGTTGGCGTCATAGCGATACTCGATGACACCCCCTGTGCCGTCCACGCTGTAGCGCAGGCGGCCAGTCGCATCGTAGACGCTCGAGTCGACGATGTCGCTGGCGGGCGCGGACACGATCCGCGCCGTGATGTCGGCGATGGTGGGTACAGCGGGCAGGCCAGCCATCGAAATCGGCGTCGCGTAGGTGATCGCACGGATCACGTGCCCTTCTGCGTCATGGACCGACTGGGTCAGGGTCCCGTTTGCCGCCAGGGTGAAGACCAAGTTACCGTTGGCGTCGTAGGCAAAGCGAGTGACGTTACCATTGGCGTCCGTGCTGCTGGTCACATTGCCGTCGCCGTCGTAGGCGTAGGTCGTGGTAAGGTTCAGCCCGGCTGGGTCCACCGCTTCGCTGATGCGGCGCCCCGCCTTGTCATAGGCGTACGCCGTTACTATGCCGTTTGGCGTAGTGACCGTCAGCACGCGGCCGACAGCATCGTAGGCATATATCGTTTGCAAGTTCAAGCCGGCGGCATCCACCGACTGCTTCAAAACTTGGCCCTTCTGGTCGTACTGATAGGTCGTGACAGTGCCGCGCGGGTCCTTGACGGTCACCCGGTTTCCCAGCGCGTCGTATGTGTAGGTGGTAGTCAGGTTGAGACCACCGGGGTCCACTTGCTGCGTAAGCACGCGCCCAGCGGCATCGTACGTGTAATTGATTGCGTTGCCGTTGGCGTCCGTTGACTTGATCAGGTGGCCGACACGGTCGTAGGCGTTCTTGGTCTGGGTGACGTTGGTGTCCGTCTGGATCAGGCTGCCGTTCGGGTTGTACTTGTACAGCGTCTCGTTACCCTTGGCATCAGTTAGCTTAACCGTCTGTCCATAGCGGTTGTGCGTCGTGGTCGTGACAATATTGCCAGGCAATGTCACCGTCACCGTGCGATTCTTGTCCGAATAAGCGTACGTCGTGACGTTGCCGAGCGCGTCCGACTGCGTCAGTATGCGATTGAATGCGTCGTAGGTAGTCGCCCGCACGCCACCAAGCGGATCCTTCGTCGAGACCGTGCGTCCCAGGCGGTCATAGCTAGCCTCGCTGACATTGCCGTTGCGATCCACGGAGCGGATAGCGCGGCCAAACGCATCGTAGACCGTGCCGGTGGCCAGGCGCATGCCGGCCGGATCCAGCAGCGACTGGACCGTCAGGCCACGCTTGTCGTAGCTGGTCTGCTGCACGACGATGCGGCCGTCCCCCACCGCCGAGGTGCGAGTAATTTCTTCGCCAAATGCATCGTAGGCAAAGGTAGTCTGGTTGCCCGTCGCATCGGTTGCGCTGGCCGCCAGGCCATTGGCGGTATACGTGTAGGCGACTTTGCTGTCCAACGCGGGATTGCGAATGGCGTCAATTGCTGCACTCAGCGCCGCATTGGCAATCCCACCGGCGTTGGGACCTGTCAAGCCCGAGATGTTAATGCGCGTGCCGTAGCGGATCAACGCAGTCAGCAAACCCTGCGCGTTGTACTGCTGCTCTGTGACCTCGCCAAGCGCATTGACCGTGTGCGTTAGGCGATTGTCGGCATCATAGAAATAGAACGTGAGGAAGCCGTTTGCATCCGTACTGCTGGTACGGCGACCCGCCGCGTCGTATGTATGGATGGTGGCATATTGCGCCCAGATGGCATCGACCTGAGCCTGGGTCATGCCGGTGGTCAGCTTGGAAGCGCCCTCGGCCGACAGCTCTGCAACCACGCGGCCCTGGATGTCATAACGGACGTTCAGCGTGCGCAAGTCCGTGGTACCTACTGCCGTCGACGTGGAGGTGCGATTGCCCATCACGTCGTAGGTGTAGGACGTGATCGTGCCTTCGGCGTTGGTCTCGCTGATAACGCGGTTGAATTGGTCGTAGGCCCATACAGTCAGTTGGTCCGCCGCCTTAGCTGTCGGCCGGACTGTATTGATGTCCGACGCGGCCGTGACCGTGCCACCGATCTTGGTAGCATACCGAACGCTGCGCGTAACATTACCGGCCGCATCGTAGACCCGCTCGGTCATAAAGTTCTCGGCGTCAATCTCGGCCGTCAACTGGCCATGCGCGTCGTACAGATACACAAAATGCGCATCGGCACCGTTCGCGGCGGGCAGCAGTTCACTCAGCGTGCCGGACGCGCGTAGCGACGGATCGGTGGCCGTGGCATACGTGATGCGATCAGTCAACTGGCCGGCGGCGTCGTAACGCAATTCCGACAGGTAGCCCTCGCCGTCGAGCGTCGCGCGCAGGATACCATCGGCATCGTAGAAGTTGCGCAGCACGCGATCGTCTGCCGACGTCGGCCGCGCCACACTGTCCACTGCCGGCTGGGCACCAAGCGTGGCGGGATTGACCAGGGTGGCATAGCGGACCACGGAAATCACTCGCGACGCCCCGTCGTACTTCGTTTCGGTTACCGCGCCGCTCGCGTCCACCGACATGATCAGCCGGCCTGCACCGTCATAAATGCGCCAGGATTTGCTGTCCAGCGTTGAAGGCGCCGGCCGCACGGTGGCCAGAAGCGGGTTCGTCGGCGTGCCTTGTCCATTGACGAGCTGCCCGATTGGTATGGCGTTTGCATGGACAATTGCCTCGGTCAGCTGGCCCGCGTCGTTGTAGACATACTCGGTCAACGTACCGTTGCCGTCGATGTCGGCGCTCTTGCGACCCCTGTCGTCGTACAGGATCCAGCTGCGGACGCCGGTGGCGTCCTGGCTCATCACCAGGCGCCCATCCGCATCGTAGGCATACGTGCTCTGACCCAGTGCTTGAGCCGAGGCGTTGAATTGCGCCACACCGACAAGATGCCCTGCCTTGTCATAGGCACTAGTGGTCACCAGTCCGTTGGCCGAGCGGACCGATGTCTTGTTGTTGGCGTCGTCGTATTGGGTTATCGTCAACTGGTTGGCCGGATCGATGTTTGCCACCAGGCGACCAAGCCCATCGTAGCTGTATTGCGTGATCCCACCGGTTCCGGAAATCGTCTTCAGCAACAGGCCATGTTGGTCATAGACGAATTGTGTCGTTGCGGCGCCGTCCGCCACGCCGTTGCCTGCCGCATCGACGCTCGTGTAGGTGGTCGTCGACTGCAACTGGCCGCGGAAGTCATACGTCATGTCGGTCCGTACAACGCGACGCTGATCCTGCGCAGCGGCCCAGGTGGCCAGTTGCGATTCGGCAAGGACGCTGGTCTCTGTGAGCGATGCGACGGTATAGGTGCCCGCGGTGTATTCGATACTGCGGATACGGTTCCCCGCTGCATCGTAGCGATATTCGGTCACTCGCCCTTGCGCCGAGATCGTAAAGCGGAGCTCGCTCTTATTACCGGCATCGTAGACGTACCGGGTCGTTTGGGGCCCCTCGGGCTGCAACTGGTCTTCGCCGTCCGGATCCGGCACCAGGTAGATCGTTTCCGTCAGCAGCCGGTTCTGTGCGTCATACACACGCCGCACGGTGTTGCCAAGGCTGTCGCGCTGAAGCGTCTGATTGCCGTTTGCATCGTACTCATATGAAACGGATCGCTCCTCACCATCGTAGGCACGGACAACGTCGCCGCTAAGGTTGTAGTCGAACCATACGAGTTGGGTCGGCACCCCCGTCGCGCTCAGGGACTCGATGTTGTAGAGCTGTCCCTTGCTATCGTAGCTGTAGCGCGTGGCGTGGCCCAGAGGGTCGGTCACCGTGGTCCGGTAGTTCGCCTGGTCGTAGCTATAGGAGGTGATCTGACCCAGCGCATCCGTCACGGTGGCAACGCGGAACGTGGCGCCAGTCTGCACATAGGTGAACGCCAGCCGCGTGCCATCGGTCTGGTTTATCGACGCCACGCGGGTGCTGGCACCGTCGTAGGTGTAGGTCGTCCGATAGACGTTCCCATCAGCGACCGTACCATCGTCGGGGGTCAGGTCCACTGTGACGGCGGAAAGGCGGTTGGAGCTGTCGTATTCGTAAGACACCGTGCGCACGGATGTCAGCGTGCCATTAACCAGCACCATCGAGCGCACGCGCGAGAGGTTGCTGCCGTTGTCGTAGTCCAGCAACAACGCCTCTCCCGCGCTGTTCGTCATCGACGTGACACCCCACTGTCCCCAGACATAGGTAAGGGTGTTGCCCTGGGCGTCCGTGCTTTGCAGAAGTCGACCGTCCGTTCCGTAGGTCTCCTTGCGTTGCGAATCACCGTCGGTCCAGACGTACTGGCCTTGGGCCGCATCGTAGGTAAACTTGTCGTAGGCGCCACCACCGGAGGTGCTAACGTAGGCGCCGTAAAAACTGTCGAACGCGTAGACGGCAACCGATCCGTCCCTGTCAGTGCGGTTGATCGTGCTACCGGACGCCATCGGCGCGCCGAAGATCAGGATCCGGGCGTCCAGGCCGTTGAGCCAGTTATCGCCGTTGTCGTCAGCAAACCGGCCTTGACTGTTGTACGTACGCAGGACACTGACCGCCCCGCCCAGACCGACCAATCCGTCGTCGCGGTCCTGCAGGACCAGGTTGCCCGTGACGATATTGACGTAGGACTGCTCGCCGTTCCGTCCCTGCGAAGCGTTACCTATTAATCCTCGTTGCCCGAGCGTGGCAAGGGACGTGAGATTCAGGCCGAGGCTGTTGCCGCTGACGATCGCTACCATGGATTGTGCTTTACCTGTGTACGGTTGGTTCACGAACAGTCGGGCTGGCAATTCGCTCAGCAACATCGACCGGTCCTCGAACCAAGACATCCATAGGTTCTGCGAAGCGTTTAGCCGACCATCGCGCGCGGCAGGACAACCATGTGCTCGCGATTGCACCAGTATGGTGCAAACTAAACGGGGTAAGACAGCGTTGGATATACTGAGAGCGGCTGTGGTTATCCAACCCGGTCGCGACCCTTCCGTCGCGGTTGCCAGCCATGCTGAGCGCTCCAGGCGTACCTGTTCAGGCCGTGCACGGCCTGCCGTCCTTGCGAGAATTGTCAGATTTGCGAACTTCAGATCCCGACGCGCTGCTGCGCGACGCCATTGCGGCCAGCCAGCGCAACGACGGCGAGACCGCGCTGGCCTTGCTGGCCCAAGTGAGCGCGCTTGCACCCCATGCCGCCATCCCTTACGTGCTGGCCGGCGGCGAGCTAGCCCAGGCTGGCCGTTATGCGGAGGCAGAATCTGCCTATGCTAGGGCGTTGCTGCTCGATCCCGCGCTGCATATCGCGCGATATCAATTGGGGCTGCTGCAGTTCACTTCGGGTAACGTCCCGATGGCGATGCTCTCGTGGCAACCTCTGCTGGACCTTGGCCAGGAGCATCCGCTTTCATTGTTCGTGCAGGGATTTGCCCATTTGGCCCACGACAACATGTCCGACGCCGCCCGACTGTTCCACCAAGGCATGCGAGCCAACGCAGACAACGCGCCTTTGAATGCGGATATCGCCATGGTCTTGCAGAGGATGGCAGACTCCGTGGGAGAGACCAGCGCAGCGGTGCCAACCGCGGAGACCGCTGTACAGCCGGAAGCACCCGGCCCAGCAGCGTCCGCCCATGTGCTGCTCACCAACTACCAACGCGGCGGCTCGCTCAATTGATGCCACCTGCGATGGCACAGACAATCATTACTGAGTTTTCATGACGCAGATCGATGGCCCGAGCCGCCTCGCCGCAATGATTCGCGCCCAAGTTGCCACACTGAGGGACGGCCGCGCGGGTGAAGCCGTCCCGGCGCGCAAGGACGGCGCCAGACGCGATGCCGTGCAAGGCGCCAGCACCGAAACAGACCTTGCGGCGGTCGTCGCACGACGGGTACTGGCCATTGATCCCGACGATCCGGAGCGGCCCCGCAAGGCATTCCGGGTGTTCCTGGAATCCGTGCTGCTGGCCGAATTTGGTGAAACACTGATGAACGACGCCCGCTTCTACCAGCTCGTCGATGATGTCCAAAAGCATATGGAATCCGAGCCGGAAATTGCCGCCGTTATCCGGGAGGCGAGTCAACTGTTAATCTAACTGGCCATGCCTGGAATCTACTGACCGGTGTCGCCCGCTTCCCGAGTAGCTTCCACGACAGGCGGCAGCCAATCGGCCATCGTGCCACCCGCCGGTCCCGCGCGACGGGAAAGCAATCGCACCGCCAAACGTTGAATCGTCTGGACATCCCGCGCATCGCCGCCAAGCACCGCGCTGGCGTACTGGCTGGCCAGGTTTGTCCTGTCCAAGCCGTTGGCCCGCTCGATAGCCTGCTCGGCTTCCTCTCGCCTGCCAAGGAAAGCATAGGCAACCGCGAGACCGCCATGGCTCTCGCCAAAGTTGCGGTCCAATGCAATCGCACGTTCGAATGCCTGTGCCGCCGCCTCCATGTCACGACGGACGATATTGGTCCATCCCATCCCGTTCCATGTACCAATGTGGTCAGGCATGGACTGGACCGCTTGGTGGAAGTCATAGATGGCAGCATCCAGCTGCTGTTCCAGCAGGTCCACGAACCCAAGCGCCGACCACGCACGGCCATCTCGGGGATGGACTTCGAGCGCGCCGCGCAGCGCGGCACGGGCCTGTGTGGGATTGCGCCGGGCCAGCGCGACCGTCCCCAGCGCCACCAACGCTTCGAGCAACTGGCTGTTTTCGCGAAGCGCGGCCGTCGCCCAGGCTTGAGCCACATCAAGCTGTCCAAGGTCCAATGCCGCCAGGCTCGCCACGCCCGAGGCGTCCGCCACAAGCCAGTCAGAAGATATCCGGGAACGCACCCACTCTACGGCATCTTCCAGGCGACCAGCATGATGGAGTAGCCGGAGCCACAAGATCTGTTGCGCGGGCGTAGGTCGGGCCTCGACCGGTTCCATCAGTGGCGCCAGCACGGCGTGGGAGCCATCCAGGTCTCCTTGGCGAAAGGCAGCATAGGCCAGATCGTGCGCAACTGCGTCCCGCGCCTCGACCGGCAGGCCGGGGGCTGCCCGCATGGACTCAAGGCGCGCGCGTGCCTGCTGCCAGCGATGCGCCGCGAGATCGAGGTGAGCCTCTCGGAAATCCACCGTGTGTCCGGTCACACCCAACGCCGCCGCGTGGCGCAGGTGAAACCGCGCGCGCTCCCATTCGCCAGCGGCAAAGGCCACGTTGAATGCATCCTCGAGCAGCGGCAGGTTGTTGGGATCCTCCCGCAGATATTGTTCCAGCCGTGTCAGCCGTGCCAGCGCTTCCGCGGCCGGGCGGTGGTTTGCCATAGTAAGGTATCCAGTTGTCGGTGCCGCGCCTGCGCTACCACGCCACATCCGATTGATTGTGCGATCGCAGCGATTGCCGCAACTTGTCGAGCGCCGCGCGGTGAATCTGGGCGATCCGTCCGCGTGTTACACCAAGCGTGCCGGCTATCTCCTCGAAACTGATTTCCTGCAGGTAGTGCGAGCGGATGACGGTCTGTTCCTGCTTTGACAGCGTGCCGACGAAATGGCGCAAGCGCTGCTGCAATTGCCGGAATTCGATGCTGCCATAGTACTGGGACGTCGGTGCGCTGGCGAGCGCGTCGTTTTCCACCAGGCCCGTGCCCTCCAGCAGGAATGTTAGCGCCACGCCTATCCCAACCTCCGCCAGGTAGCGAAACGGGGCTCCCTTGGCCGCACGGCTGCTCTCGCTCTGGCGCTCCTCTTCCTCCGCGGCCAAGCGGGCGGCGATCTTAACTTCCTTCAGGCGCTCCTGCCTCAGCCGCATCCGCAGCGCGATCTGCTGCTGCTTCTCGGTCATGTGCTCCAGGCCATTCAGGATCGCTCCGTGCATCCGGCGCGACGCAAACGTCTTGAACTGTGCGCCACGACCGTCCTCGTAACGGTCCAGCGACTCTACCAGGCCGACCACGGCGAACTGCAGGTATTCATCGAACTCGATCTCGTCGTGTGTGCGCCGCGCGTAGTAGGTTGCAGCCACCATGCGCGCGTAAGGCAGGTAGTGGCAGATGAGCGCCTCCCTCGCCTCCGCGGCCTGTGTCTCGCGCCAGCTCCGCCACAGCGCGACCTCGGCGTCCGCCCGCTCGGCTCCTTCGGCCGACACAGTTAGCCCATGGACGTGGGCAGAAGTTGAGGTAGCTCTGCTCAATGGAACGACCCCACCAAGGCTTTCAGCAAGACGCTCCAGCCGTCTATCAAGATGAACATCAGTATCTTCAGTGGCAATGCGATGGTCATCGGCGGCATCATCATCATGCCCAGCGCCATCAGGATGCTGGAAACGATCAGGTCGATTAGGAGGAACGGCAGGAACACCACGAAGCCGATCTGGAAAGCGGCGCGCAGCTCCGACAGCATGAACGCTGGGATCAGTTGGACGTTGCTGATGTCGTCCAGCGTCTCCGGCTTGCTTGCCTTCGACAATTCCACCATTAGCGCCAGATCCTGCTCGCGGGTCTGACGGATCATGAAGTCACGCATCGGCCCGCTGGCCCGCGTGTATGCCTGCTCCATGCCAATGCGGCCCTGCATGAACGGCTGCAGCGACTCGGTGTTCACGGTTTGCAGCACCGGTGCCATGGTGAAGAGCGTGAGAAACAAGGCCAGTCCGATCAGCGCCGTGTTCGGCGGCGTCTCCGGCATGCCGACTGCGTGACGCAGCATCGACAGCACCACAATGATTCGCAGGAACGCTGTTAGGCAGATCAACATGGCCGGCAGGACGGCCAGCACGGTAAGGCCGATGACCGCGCGCAGGGCGAACGAGGTCTCGTCGGGCGTGATGCGAATCTCCGCTGGTCTGGCAGCGGCGCGTAGTGCCGCTGGCGACGCGGAGATATGGGATCCACCACCGACCGCGGCGGTCCGGTCGCGCGCGCCGCTGCGCGCCGCGCTGGTACTTCCAACAATGGCCGGGGAACTTTCGTTTGCAGCCGCATCCCGTTCAATGGTGATGGCGCTTCGCAGCAATGCGGCACCGTCGCCGGTCGCACTCGCCTCGGCGTCAAGCGCCACCCCAGGACCGCCATTCGCCTTGCTTGAGCGGCTTCCAATGAACGAACCGCTCCCCTCTTCGGAGGCGGCGCCTGAGGTCGGGCTGTCTGCTGGCCCGTCGATATCGGCGGCAAGTCCGGGCAAGCACGACAACGCAAGCGCGACAGCTAACATTACCATGCGTAGCTCTCGTAGCGTACTACTGGCCGAGGTCAGTAACGGGTCGGTCATTGATCCGCGGCCTCCGGCTCTGCTAGCGCCGCGTCCGGCACGCCATCCATGCCGGTCGGCGGACAGGTCTGGAGCACCGTAACGTTGCCCGCGGCACTGGCGGCCACCAGCAGGCGCCCACCGTCCCATTCGACGACGTGCAAACGTATCGCCGGGTTCAACGATGTCGGCGTGGATACCACGACGCGTGCGTCGTTGGGCCGAGTGCCTGGACGAATACGCAGCAGGCGCGCAAGCCACGGCGCATGGCCGCGACGGCGCGCGGACGCCCAGATCATAGTCACAAGCGCCATGACCAGCAGTAAGATCGATACGCTGGCCGCGCCGGACGGTACGTCATCCTCCTGCTTGTAGGGCAGTGGTACTGCAGTTGAAGGAGTCGCCCGGGGCCGCGCGTCTTGCGAAGTCGCCTCTGGCCCGGCCGGCATCGCCGGCGCCGCCGACACAGGCATCGCCGCAGACAACGCGAATACCGTCCGTGGAAGACGCATGCCAGCAACGATACACTGCGTGGGTGTCCCAAATCTCCGCATATTAAGGATTCAGTGGCAGCGGCAGTTCGGTCAAGCGAACCGCAAAACTGTCGCCCACGGCGACAAGCGTACCTCGCGCAATGACCTTGCCGTCGAGACGAATATCGACGGGCTGGTCAATCCCGCGATCCAACTGGAATACATGGCCTTCCTTGGCGCCGAGCAATTCGCCGACAGTAGTCTCGGTCTCGCCGATGCAGACCTCCAGTCGAGCCCTGACGCCCAGCAGCGGACTTGCCGACCGCACCACCGCCGTCCCAACTGCCGACGGCGTGTCGGGCAATGGCTCGTAGGTCAGTGGTTGCGCAGCGACCGCTGCGACATCCGTGGGTTGAGGGTTATGCGCGCGGGGCGCCGCTTCATTGTCGAGCATGATATTCAATGCGTGAGAGTAGAGGGCCGGTCGGCCAAGCCGACCAATTCAATGGCCTTTGTGCCATGCACAGCACCGAGAAACGCGTGCGCGACCGGTTCTCCGGCACCACCGTTGGCGTGGCGCACCGCAAGCGTCATGGGCTGTTGGAGCGAGTGCGGAATCGTGACGACATCTCCGGTCTGCATCGCAAGCAGCGCGCCGAGGTCAAGCTCGATGTCGGCAAGAGTGACGACAAGTGCAATCGGCTGGCTGCCAAGGGCCGCCGCTACTGGCGTCAGCGCTATGCGCGCACGCGACGGGAGGCCCGGACGTGGCGACTTTGGAGCGGAAACACGAGTCAGCTCAGGCGGCACATGCAGGCCAAACTGCACGGACATGCTGCCGCGGACGGATATGACTGCCATCAACGCCCCGGACCAGGGCTTGCGCTGCGCTACGGGATACGTAACCGCCACCGGGAAGTTGCGATCGTCCTCAGGAACAAGAAAGACACCAGCCAGCGCTCCACCCAGCGCACGCCACGCCTCGTTGGCCACATCGGTCGTCAGGGTGCCGTCGCGCTCATCGCCATGCTGCCATGCCTCTGTTTCCTCGTGGCCAAATAGCGCGCGCCGGACCGAAAGCACGGGCGCATCGGCGCACCCGACCCATAAACCCGAGGTCTCGAGGGGAGCCCAGGCTAGTTCGGATCGCAATACCGGAGGCAAAACTATATCGCCGGCATTGCCGAACGCGGACACGGCGACATCCAGGTCCCAAGCCACGGCGAAAGCAGTCATCGCCCGCTCCAGGAGCTCGCGCCATTGGGCCAGGTCCGCCTCGCGCCACCAAATCAGTTCTCGCGGCACCGCGGTCATGCTCCCGCGTGCGGCTGTCATGCTTGGCTCTTCATCGTGAACAACTCCTGCAGCATGTCATTGGCCGTCGAAATAACCTGGGACGATGCCTGATAGCCACGCTGCATGATTACCAAATCGCTGAACTCCTGCGACAGATCGACATTGGATATCTCGATCGTGACGGGCTTGATGCCGCCGAACGCGTCGGAGTTCGCGACGCCCTGATGCCAAAGGGAATCGTTGGTGGACATGAACAGGTTATCGCCCACAGCCTTGATAGCGTCGCTGGAATCGAAGCGCCCCAACAGCAGGCGATCTCCCTTGGTGGACTCGCCGTTCGAGTACGTGAGAACCACGAAGCCGTTCTCATCGAAGCCAATGTTGGCAAGCGTGCCTGCGGGTGTGCCATCCCCCCCAGACGCCGCCAGGGTGGACAGGTTGCCGGAGGCGAATGACGTCACATCCTTGCTGAAATCCAGCGTGACCGACATCTCCGCCTGCCCAGGCGGCGTATAGCTGAATGTCAGCTGCGCGGTATCCGCGCTGGGGCTGCCGTTGGTGAACTGGATCGTGCCGTTCCCGACTTCCGTGGTGCCGTCGAGGATCGACACCGCCCAGCTGCCGGGCGTGGTGGCACTGCCGTTGGTGAATTTGAGCGACAGGGCGTGTTCCACGCCCGCCACGTCAAAGACTTTCAGGTTGCCGACTGTTTGCTCGGTGGCCGTGCTGGACAGGTTGCCGGTAAACGACACTTTGCCCGTCGCCTTGGCCGCGCTGGTCCGCGCCCCGGCCACCGATACAATGCCCACGTTGCCTGCGGCGTCGATGCCGAAGACTTTGAGTCCGCCGGTACGCGTAATCAGCTCACCGGCGTCGTTAAAGTCGAACTGGCCGGATCGCGTGTAGCGGATGCTGCCGTCCTGTGCTTGCAGCATGAACAGGCCCAGGCCATCGACCGCCAAGTCCATGCTATTGCCGGTCTGGCGTAGTTCGCCAGAGTTGAAATTCAGAGTCGTGCCGAAAGTGCTGAGGCCAAAACCGTGACCCGACATCGAGCCCCCAAGGCCAAGGTCCGACTTACCGTCGGTGTAAAGCAGGTCGCCAAACTGCAATGTCGAACTCTTGAACCCCGGCGTGTTCATGTTCGCCGTGTTATTCGCAATGACCTTCAGCCCTTCCGAATACCCCATGAGACCGGTCATGCCGATGTAGATGGAATCAAGCATCGTTCCCCCCCCTGTCTAGTGCGTTCTGTGTTCCGTGCCGTGAGGCGCGCGTCAGCGCACCACGTTGATTTGTGACAGGCTGATGTTAGGCAGCTCTGCGCCGGCGGCAGTCTTGATCGTCAACGACGGTGCGCCGCCCGCTAGCGATAGTGAGCTGACGGTGCCGACGACGGTACCGGACTGGGTAGAGACTTCCACGGTCCGGCCAATCAACCCCACCGACTGCAGCGATGACTGGCTGGACAGCAGCGCATCCATCTTGCTGTTCAACTGCTGTGTCTGCTCCAGCGATGTAAACTGCGCCACCTGCGCCATGAATTCCTGGTTGTCCATGGGTTTCAGCGGATCCTGGTAGGTCAGCTGCGTCAGCAGGATCTTTAGAAAATCCTGCAGCCCGATGGAGCCCGACTGCAGGCTGGTACTCCCAACAGTGTCGATCGATGCCATCGTCTTATCCTTCGTTGTGTTGGTTCGTCACGCCCGACCCCCAGGTCCGGGCGGCCTGGTCTGCCTGCCATGGTTTGCCGTTGCAGGTCACGCTGACGAGCGACCTGCCCTCCCGCGCCAGTCGGTGGCGAACCGCCGCGATCGCCTGCTCTATCTCGGTCGCCGTGCCAGTTCGCGTGCCGATCCACAAGCGCGCGCCCTCCGCGTGAAACTCAAGATGGAGCCGCAGCGGCGTTGCCTCCCCCATGCCGTCGACATCCGCGATGGAACGCTGGCCCGACGAGGCCCGCGCATGGTTCCCTGTTGTCGTCGCCGTCGTGCCAGCGGGTCCCATTGCTGCGATGCGCGCGTCTCCCATCGGAGCTTGCACCGTTTGCGCGTTGTGCAAGGCGGCGTGCTTGTCATCGCTTGCGTCAGCCCAGACTGGCACCGTGGGCACGCCCCCCCATGTCTCCGCGCGCCAGGTCTCAGCGCTTGCCGCACTCAGGCGATCCAGCGCGATGCGCGCGGCAAGCGCGGCTCCGGAGGAGGCCTTCACTAGGGGCGACTGGGCGGGTGCCGCGCTCGCCCCCGACGGCGTGGCATGCGGATGAGCACGGTAGCTCAGCGCACCCTGGAACCAGTCCTGGCGCTCGGCAAGCTCCATTTCGCGCAGCCAAGCCGAACCGCCTGAATCCTGGGACGGGCTGGTCGGTGGGGGCACCGACTCCCGGCTGGCCGCCTGCTTTGGCAAGTCCGGTAAACCGCCTTGCGGGAACGGGTTCATTGCGATCATCGGGGCGATGCCTCCTGGTCAGTCATGGCAACGGCGGCTGCTCGCCAAGCCCGGCGCGCCGTCCAGTCCTCGTCCTGTGCCGCGCCGGCGCGGCGCGCACGCTCTGCCGCATAGGCACGCCGCATGTCGGCCCTGTGCTGGTCCAGCAACTCCATGGCGCGGTGCGCCGCATTGAGAGCCTCCAAGGCTTCGTTGCGTGCCGCCACTGACCGCTCCAGTTGCCGTTTGCCTTCCTCCAGGTGAGTCCGCATCTGGCCGAGGTAACGCAGCGCGTGTCTGCGGCGGGCAAGGTCGATCACGCCACCATCGTCGGTCGAAAGCTCTCGTGCGGCCCCCGCGTAGTCCGCGTCCAGCTTCGTCTGCCGGGCCTGCTCTTGCGCCAGCGCCGCGCAGGCACGCCCCAGTGCAAGCTTCGCGGCATCGAGTTGCCATGTGGCCTGCTTCAGTACCGGATCCAGGCTATAGTGGAAACCGCGACTATCCATGTCGGCTCTCCACCTGGGGACCACCATGCATCCGCGTCGCTGCGGCGGACTGCGCAAGGGCTTGACGAAGCGCCTGCAGCGATGCGTCGCGCGACTCGCCACCCTCGCGCTGCGCAAGGAACGCGCGCAAGGCAGGGGCCACCGCCAGCGCCGCATCCAGCTCCGCATTGCCGCCCGCCTCGTAGGCGCCGATGTCAACTAGTTGTCGATTGCGCTCCAACACAGCCAGCAAGCGCACGACTTCGGTTGCCAGCGCCCGCGTGGGTGCGTCAACAAGGTCCGACATCAGGCGGCTGGCACTCTGCAACACATCGATGGCCGGATACCGGCCCTGGTGCGCGATCGCGCGGGACAATACGATATGGCCATCCAGCGTAGCGCGTAGACAGTCGGCAATCGGCTCGTTCATGTCGTCGCCTTCCACCAGCACCGTGAGCAACGCCGTGATGCTGCCGCCGCCAGCCGCCGTGCCACAGCGCTCGCACAATTGTGGCAGTTCGGCGAAAACCGATGGCGTGTACCCACGGGCGGTCGGTGGCTCGCCGGCGGACAGGCCGATTTCACGGCGTGCCATGGCCAGCCGCGTGACGGAATCCATGGTCAGCAGCACCTGCCTGCCTTCGTCGCGGAAATGCTCCGCAATGGAGATCGCAGCGTATGCGGCGTGCACGCGCGCCAGTGCTGGCTGGTCGGAAGTTGCAACTACCACCACGGATCGCCGCAGGCCCTCCTCGCCCAGTTGCTTATCGATGAACTCGCGCACTTCCCTGCCGCGCTCGCCAATCAGTGCGATCACGTTAATGTCCGCTTTGACATGGCGCGCCACCATGCCGAGCAGGGTGCTCTTGCCAACGCCGCTGCCCGCGAAGATGCCGACGCGCTGGCCCTGCCCTAACGTCAGCAGCGTGTCCAGGCTACGCACACCGGTCTCCAGCACGTGCTCGATGCGCGGTCGCTCCATCGGATTCAGGGGTCGCGCATGCAGCGGTCGACGTACCGAGCACCCTGGCCTCGGCTTCCCATCCAGGGGCTCGCCAAATCCGTCGATAACGCGTCCTAACAGCCTGACGCCAACCCCGATGCTTGCCATTCGACCCGTCGCAACCACTTCGCTACCAACGCCCAGCCCATGCGCAGCCGCATACGGCATCAGCGTCACGGCACCTGGGCGTACACCAACGATCTCCGCGTGCACTGGTGCGCCGCCGTGGCGCGGCAGGATGGTGCAGACCTCGCCGATTACCGCGTCGGGACCATCAGCTTCGATAGCCAGCCCGGACAGCTGCCGCACTGTACCTATGCGGCCAGTCAGGGCGGCGCGAAGCGTCGAGGCGCGCACGGCTGCCAGCGTTCCTGTCATTAGTCGCCATCCCGATCGGAATCGGCCGGGACCGTAGCGGCGGCCTCCCGCCATGCACGACCGAGCTTCTGCAACTGCGTCTCGATACGCGCGTCCAGCGTGCCAGCCACGGTATCGACGAGGCATCCGCCGATTGCCACACCTTCATCGGCCGCCCACGTCACCGCCGGGTAGCGCGCGGTCAGCGACGACGAATCATGGCCCGCGTGGAAGGTCGTGAAATCGTCCGGATGCAGGCGCACGCGCAGGACGGCCTTGCCTTGCAGTTCGGCGAATGCTGCCACGATCACGTGCCGGATCGCCTCAGGTTCTGGGGCAGCTGCGCCGACAATTCGGCATGTTGCCTCGTAGGCAATCGCCGCGGCCTGGGCTTCCATGCCATGCAGGCTGTCGTCCAGCTTGCGCTGGACCTGCTCCAGCACGCGGTGCGTCAGCAACGCGTGCTCGGCCAGCGCGGCATCAATCCGGGCGCGTTCGCCGGTCTGAGCGCTGACAACCTCTTCGCGGGCCGCGGCGGCGGCCTGCCCGGCAGCTTCCGCTATCTGCACGCGGGCTGCGGCCATGCCCTCGTTCATGCCACGCTCCAAACCCACCGCATAGCCACGTGCCTCGGCATCGTCCGCTGCCGGAGCACGGTCCGTCTGTTTAGCCGCGCCAGACGCCGGCATGGGTTGAACGCCCCCCGTGGCGACAGCCGGCTCCAACATCGAGGTCGGCTGTACCGCCAGCACCGGCGCGCGTGCCGGCCACCGTGGCAATGCGCGCGGTGCCTCCTCCAGCACGGCGATCTTCAGCACCCGGGATTCCTGGTCGATGTTCATTGTGTTGCCCGTCTCCATATCCTGATCCAGCCGCCGAGACGGGTACCGAACCGGTTGACGAGGCCATTCAGCGTCGCTCCCTTGGACCGTTCTTCGGTCACGTCATCTGGGTGGAATCCCTCCGCGCGCCGCAGCAACGCGCGCAGGAGCGCCTCGTCGCGCTGATGCCCGACGTCCGGCACCGAATCCATCAGCATGTGGTCTGTGATACGGCGCGCACGGACCGGGCCGAGCCGCTGCATCAGCGACGCCTTCCATGGCCATGTACTGATCGCCAGCAGTCTGGCTGCCAGTGCCACCGGCTCCCTGAGCAACAACTGCACCACGATCTCCGGCGGCAACGCGGCCACCCGGACCACCAGCGCGTCGCGCGACAGGCCGACGGCCGGATCCACGCGACGTGCGCCAACACTTTCGCCAGCGTCCACCGCTGGCAACGCCTGACGCGTCAGCTCGAGCAACTGGCGGTCTTGCGGCACGCCAAGGCGTGCCAGCTCTTCAGTCAACCGCCGGAGCGTGAGCCGGTCCGCCTTTGGAAGTTGGTCGAGCACCCATTCACGATCAGCGGCAGCCATCGCGTGTAGCGCCAGCGCAGCGCGACGCTGTCCTGCCACGACCGTGTCCTCATCCAATGTCAGATCGGGAAACGGAGAGATCGCAGCCATCATCGCCGGTCCCCGCCATGTCCTTGTCCCGGATCGTTCAACCACGATCTCAACTGCGCGAGCATGGCCTCGCGCTCCGCGCCCGTCATGGTCGCCACGCCGGCTCGTGCGCCGCTACGTAGGCGGCCGAGCCACCAACCGAACCCGCCGAACAATACGGCCGCCAGCAGTGCAGATAGCACTAGGCCGGGGCCAAAGGTGCCGGCATCCCCATGCCCGCTTGCCCGTTCGGACGCAGGCGTGGCCGCAGCTGCGGTGTCCGTGCGATCCGACGGAGACGCGTCGTCTGGCAGCATGTCGGCACCATATGCACTCATCGTCTGGACCAGTACCACATCACCGCGTTCCGCCATCGCGCCCGTCGCGGTAGCGAGCATGGCCTTGGCCTGCTCGATCTGCTCAGGGGACAGGCCGCGCTTGATGACCGCTAGTACCTGCATCCGCTTGACCGCGCCGGGCTGGCCAATCACCTGCTCGACGCGCTTGCCAACCTGATACTCGACTTCCCGCTGCGCGCTGCCGCCGACACCATCGCGGACGCTCAACGGTGCGCCGCCGTCATGGTTGCTCTCGCGCTCGCGCACCACGACGCCAGTCAGCGCCTGGTTGCCACGCCCGGGCGTACCCACCACGTCCTCCGTGGTGATCCGTACTGCGTCCATGCTCAGCGTCACATCGACGCTGGCCACCACCTGCCCTGCGCCGAACGTGCGCTCCAACACGTTAACCGCCTTTTTTGCGAGGGCGTTCTCCGTATCGCGCTTCAAGTCAAGTCGCGCCGAGCCGTCTGATCCGCCGTCGGACTGGACCGCACGGGTGAGGGCCACGCCCTGCTCATTAAGAATCGTCACGTCCTGACTAACCAACCCAGCAATGGATGCCGACACCAGTCGCTGGATGCCAGTTGTCTGCTCCGGTGCGAGCGTCTTGCCATCCTTGAGCGCAAGAGTTACGGATGCCTTCGGCTTGCTGTCGTTACGTTTGAACAACCCATCCTCCGGCAGCGCGATATGCACGCGCACCGCCTTCACATCCGAGATCGACAAGATAGTCCGCGTCAGTTCCCCCTGTAGGGCACGCTGGTAATTTACCTTCTGGGCGAACTCAGTCATGCCAAAATCGCCCCCATTGAACAATTCGAAACCCACCCCGCCGTGCAGAGGCAACTCTTTACCCATCAGCTTAAGCCGGGTCTTATGAACCACATCTCCGTCGGTCAGAATGGTCGAACCATCGTTCGATAGGCGATATGGCACCTTCATGCGGTCGAGTTCCGCTGTCATCACAGCGGCATCTTGCGGCGCCAGGTCGGCGAACAGCACCTGATCCTCAGCGGGGAGCAGCCAGACGCCTGCGAACACGGTTGCAGCGACAATCGCCGCCGCACCAATCCCCAGGCCTGCCCGGCGCACGCGAGACAATCCATTCCAGAATTCCTTCAGCACTTCGTCACCTGTTCATCCTTGCCGGTCGGTTTGCACGTCATACCTGCATGCGCATGACGTCCTGATAGGACTCGAGCATGCGGTTGCGCATCTGCAACATCAGTTGGAAAGTGATCTTGCTTTCCTCTAGGCGGATCATGACTTGATGCAGGTTCTGCACATTGCCGATTGCCAGGTTCTGCATGTCCTGCTGGCTTGTCAGCAGCGTCTGGTTGATCTGCTCCAATCCACCCGAGACCATTCCGCCAAATGACGCCTGACCGGTAGCTCCAACGAGCAACGGGTTTGCAACGACTGCCTGCGGGCTCGCTTGGCCGGCTGTCGCCGCGGCCGCAGCGGCCGCAATCTCGCCAACAGCTTCCACGTTCATGTGTTGCCTCCGATCTCCAGGGCCTTCATGGCCATCGCGCGCGCCATGTTCATCGCGGCCACGTTGGCCTCATACGCGCGCGTGGCCGACAGCATCGTCATCATCTCGGTTGCGGTGTCCACACCCGGATATGACACAAACCCCTTGGCATCCGCGTAGGGATGGCCGGGCTCGTACATCTGGCGCGGCGGCATGGCTGTGGGCTCCAGCCAAGCCACCGGCGCGGCCAGCGCGCGATCGATCATATTGGTGAAGGCCCCCGCATCCATCGAGGGACCCGGAATCGCGAATGGTCCCTGCGCGTAGGACACCACACGCATTGGCTGGTAGGGCGCGCCAACGGCGCCGAGCACCGAATTGGCATTGGCAATGTTCAGCGCGGACACATCCACACGCATGCGCTCCAGGCTCATGCCCAGCGCGCTAACTGCAAAGGATTGCTGGTAATCCATGTGATACCTATCGCTTACCGTCGGAGACGGCGCTGGTGAGAATCGAGTAATGCTTGTCGAGCGCGGTAGCAAGGGCCTGGTAGTGCAGCGCGTTCTCGGACATTGCGGCAACCTCCTGGTCCGGTTGTACTGTGTCCATCACCCCGCTGGCGTCACGGGCTTGGCGCAAGTCCATGCTGACCGCCAGCAGTGTCGCCGGGTCCGTACCGGCACCACCCCGCCCCGGCATCGCGAGTGCATCCAGGTGCGCTGAAAATTGCAGGCGCATAGGCACGTAGCCGGGTGTATTGACATTGGCGATGTTCGCGGCGATGACGCGCTGCTGCATCGATGCGGCATCGAGCGCCGCGGACAGCGCTGCCGTGGTCAGACCTTCAATCCCTGTAATCATGGTGTCTTCCGGTTTCCCATCATGTATTGCTTCACGTCTGCCTTGCTCTTCTTGTCCAGTGCTCCGCGGCATATCCTGCGCATCGCTCGGTTGCTATTGCACGACCAGTTCGGCGTGCAACGCGCCGGCTGCCTTGACCGCGCGCAGGATCGAGATGATGTCCCGCGTGTTGGTCTTCATCTGGGCCAGCGACTGGACCAGATCCGCGACCGTGTTGTTGGTTGCAGCGACAAACGCTGGTGAATTGCGTTCGTCCACGTCCACACGTGTGTTGGTCACGATGGCTGTCCGCACGCCTGGCCCAGCCTGCCGCACCAGCAATGGCTGCGATGCCATGTTCTCACTGACAATGGAAATCTTTAGGTCTCCATGAGAAATGGCCACCTTATCGATACGGACGTCGCCTCCCGTAACCACCGTGCCTGTACGTTCGTTGATGACCACCTTGGCGCGTCGGTCCGGCTCCACGGTGACGTTCTCGATGCGGGAGTAGAAACCCACAGGGTGCGCCCGCAGCGCATCGGGAATACTGATTTCGATGCCGGTGGCATCGCGCGCCTCCGCCAGTGACGCGCCAAGTTGCGCGTTGATGGCATTGGCAACGCGGTTTGCGGTGGTGTAGTCAGGCTCGGCTAGCACGAAGGTCACGTTTTGGCGCTCGTCGACCATGTTGGCCTGGACTCCCACCTCTACGGTCGCCCCGGCCGGGATTGAACCCACGGTCGGATGGTTCTTCTGTACCACGTTACCGTTGGCGTCATAGCGATAGCCGCCGACGGATAGCGGGCCCTGCGCCAAGGCATAGACCCGACCATTGGGGGCCTTCATCGGTGTCAGCAACAAGGTGCCCCCGACCAGACTGCGTGCGTCCCCGGCTGAGGTGACCGTGACGTCGACAGTATCGCCTTCACGCGCGAACGTCGGTAACGACGCCGTAACCATGACCACGGCGACGTTGCGGCTCTGAACCTGTTCCGGGGCTACGGTCATGTTGAACTGCGAAAATACATTGGCCAGGGCCTGCCTCGTCGAACGATTCGTGGGCGCGTCGCCGGTACCGGCCAGGCCAGTCACAACACCATAGCCAACCAGCGCGTTCTCGCGCCAACCGTGCAACTTGCCGAGGTCCTTGACTCGCACCGGGGCCTCCGTGGCCGCTTGCGCGCCCACGGCACCGAGCAGCAGAGCTGCGGCGGCAAGCGTACCGCCACAAGCTGTCATCCATCGCTTGCGCAACATGCCGTTCATTACAGTCCCAACCAATCGATCACCTTGCGCCACCAGGCGCGCGTCTGTCGTTCCGACAGGTCGCCATCGCCCACGTAAGTAATCTTTGCGTCCGCGATCCGCGTGGACAGCACGACGTTTCCATCGGAAATATCCAGCGGTCGCACGCGGCCCTCGAGGTTGATGCGCTGCTGCTCGCCATTGATGACCAGCAATTGCTCGCCTGCAACACGCAAGTCGCCGTTGGGAAGAATTTCCTGCACGCGAACCGTGAGCAACGCGAGTACCTTGCCCGTGCGGCTGGTGCGTCCACCGCCATCGAAGTCTCCCCCCACGGCCAGATTGGCGGTGAACGGCGGCGTGCGGGACACCGTAAGGTTGCCTCCGACGTCGTTCTTGCGGCGCGTGGCCGTGTCGGCATTGGCGGCGGCTGATGCGTTCTCGTAGACCTGCACGGTAATGACGTCGTCAAGCCGGAACGCCTTGTTGTCGGCAGTCAGCGGACGGAATCGTTGTTCGGAGTACAAGCTCTCCGCATTGACGCATGTGCTAGCAACGAGCAGCGCCACGGCACACAGGCGCATGATTCGGCGTGACCAATCAGTTCTGGACATGGTTTCGATGTGTTCCCTATACCCTTCGTATCGGCATCTACTGCACCAACTCGACATGGCCGCCGTCGATGACGCGGGCCATAATGGAATCCTTCGCAGCAGGCATGCGTACGCGCACATGGCCCCCCCGCCAACCGTCTTGCAGTACCTCGGCGCGTGCTTCCAGAGCAATGGCACCCATATGGCTACGCAAGACGACAGTCTGGCCACGTACTACAGCGGGCGCGGCCTCCACCGCGGCCGCAAGCAGGGGAGTCGCCGCCAGGACCGTGTGGCGCACGCGCCCTCCTTCGGGCACCACGGCGAGCGGCACGCCGCCCGCGCGGGCGATATCGATCACGCGAGGCTCGAAGGCGCTGGCCTGCAAGGTCTCGCCGGCGCGCACATCGCGCTGCGCCACCCAGCCTTGCTGGTAGACGCTGACCTCGAAGGAAACCGGGACGGTCCGCACGAAGACACCGCCAACCCATACATCTAGCCAAACCACCATCCGCCGCGTGGGTAAAAGGTTGTCGGGCAACTCCCGGGCTCGCACCTCCACGTCACCGGCGGGCACCTGCAGCACGCTGACGTCTTGGGTGGCCGCCAAGCTGAAGCGCTGGTAGCGCCCCCTCAGCCATCCGTCCAACTGCTCGCGCGCTGCACCGACAAGCCGATCTCCCGCAATTGACTGCGTGGCACGCTCGATGCGAACGCTCTGCGCGCCCTCCCATTCGATCGCACCTTCTGCCACCCGGAGCCGGGCCTGGGCGAACCGGGCGATCATGCGCCGATCTAGGACTACCGCGTCGCCTGCCCTGGGAGCCGGCCCGATCGATAGCGACATTAGTTGGCGAAGTGTGTCCAGGTCGCCGCTGCGTAATTGTGCGACATCGCCAAGCAACACCTCGGGCCGCCGAACCTGTACTTGGTCGGCGAGCGCGACGTGCGCGCTAGCACCCGCCCGTGCGTGCGCAGGCAGCAGCGCCGCCAACGCTAGCATCCACGTCAGGGCAAGCATGGATCGGCAGGGAGCGACCTGATTCACGTTCATCGCCGCAGATTGTTGACCATGCCGAGCATCTCGTCCGACGCCTGCGCGATCTTGACGTTGGCCTCATACGCGCGCTGCGCAATCATAAGGCCCACCATCTCGTCGACAAGCTTGACGTTGGACCCTTCCAGAAAACCCTGCTGGATCTGCGATGTACCGTCATCGCCCGCACGCATGGCAATAGGTTCGCCTGCGTTCTCATTAGTGCGGTACAGGTTGTCTCCCATCGCGGTCACAGCGCCCGCGTTCGGGAACCTGACGAGTTCAAGCTGGCCGGCGTCCGTCGGTGTGGTCTGCCCGCTTAGGCGCACCATTACATGTCCATCGGCTCCGATCTGCATGTCCGTCGCGTTCTCCGGGATGGCTATGCCGGGCTTGAGCGCGTAGCCAGTTTGTGTGGCGAGCATGCCGTCCTGGTTGACCTTCAGCGTCCCGCCGCGCGTGAACGCGCGGGTGCCATCTGGCATTTGGACTTCAATGAACCCCTGGCCGGCAATAGCGACGTCAAATGCCGAGTCAGTCTTCTTCAGATCACCAACGTCGAGCACCTTGTCCATGTTAGCGATACCCACGCCGACACCGACCCGGGTGGTGGCGCCGCTAACGCCGGCAGCCGCATCCCCGGCAATGCCCAGAAGCTTGGTGGCGTCCTGCGTGATCAGGTCAGAAAAGCTCACGCGGCCCTTCTTGAATCCGGGCGTGTTGACGTTGGCTAGGTTATTGGCAATAGTATCCACGTTGGTCTGCTGCGCCTGCATGCCTGTCGCCGCAATGAAGAGTGCATCCAGCATCTTGTCCTCCTTCCTTTGCTTGTTTATCTGCCCGGGTTCCGTGCCGTATTACATCTCACCCAGCTTGCGAATCGCATTGCCGGTCATCTCATCGTAGTGCTGCGTCACTTTCTGCATCGATTCGAAATGTCGCATCGTCCGGATCAGTTCCGTCATCTCGGCCAAGGAGTTAACGTTGCTGTTCTCGAGGAACCCCTGCCGAACCACGGTCGCGCCTTCCTGCACCAGCGTCATGCCGGCGCCCTGCTCCCACATCCCGTCGCCAAGCCGCTTGAGTGCTTTCGGATCGGCAAATGTCACCAGCTTTAACTGCGCCACCACATTGCCGTTCTCCCGCACCACGCCAGTGCTGTCGATGATGGGGGTGGATGTGGTTAGTACGATTTCGCCACCACGGCCCATAACAGCGTTTCCGTTCGCCGTCACCAACCGGCCCCTCACGTCTAGCCTGAACTGCCCATCACGCGTATAGGCGGGGCCAGCTTCTGTAGCGACTTCAAAAAACTCTTGTCCCGTCAGCGCCACGTCCAGTTTCTGGCCCGTGGCTCGCAGCGTGCCGGCACGCGTGTCGGTCAGCGACAGCGGTGTCAATGCCGCCTGCCTGCCCGAGGTGTATGCGCCGGTTGTCGCTCCATCGCCCATCGCCAGATGGGCGGCAAACGGCAAGGCATTGAACAGTACCTGAGTGGACTGCATGGCACCGACGTCGCGCCGATATCCCGGGCTCGCCGCATTGGCAAGATTCATTGCGATCCGGTCCAACTGACTAGCATCCTGCTGCATTCCCAACAGAGCCACGCCCAGTGTCTGTTGCACGATTGTCTTCCTTCTGGCTAGAGAGTTACGATGCCGAACGACTTCAACTCGATGGCATGCGGCACCTCCGCCATCGAAATCACACGCAGATGCGGCAACACCCGCTCCGACAAGCTTCGGATATGCCGGCGTAATTCCGGCGAACACAACACCACAGGCAAGAGATTACTTTTCATCATCTTCTCCGCCTGAAACACCAAGCGCTGGATGAATTGCTCCGCCATGCGCGGCTCCAATGCAAAATGCCCGCCGGGTTCGGCCGCCTGCAAACCTTGTAGGAAACTTGCCTCCATGGTGGCATCAAGTGTCAGCACCTGAAGCGCTCCGGCATCGCCGACCAACGCCTGGCAGATAGCATGGCCCAGCCGCTGGCGTACGGCCTCGGTCAACGCAAGCGAGTCCTTGGTAGTGCGCCCCACATCGGCGAGAGTCTCCAGGATGGCCTCGATATGCCGGATACTGACCTTCTCCCGTAATAGGTTCTGCATCACCTTCTGTACGTCGCCCAGAGACAGCACGGTAGGGATCAATTCTTCAACCAGACCTGGATGCGATTCCCGGACCCGTGCAAGCAACCGCTCCGTATCGGCGCGGGTCAGCAATGTGGCCGACTCCCGTCGCAGAACTTCGGTGAGGTGCGTCAGGAAGACGGTTTGCGCATCGACCAGGGTAAAACGAGCAGCAGTGGCCGCCTCGCGCTGTTCCGGCCCGATCCAGAGCGCAGGCAAACCGTAGGTAGGGTCCTTGGTAATCTCGCCAGGAATGGCTCGCGTGTCACCGGAAGGATGGATTGCCAGCAGGCGCTCCATCTGTACATCGGCTTTCGCTCGGACCACGCCGTCGACGTGGATCTCGTATTGCGACGGCCCCATGCGCGCCCCCTCGCGGAACCGCACGGGTGGCAGCACCAGCCCAAGCTCCTGTGCGTGCTGCTTGCGGAACAGCGCGATGCGATCCATGAACAAGCCGCCGTCCTTGCGAACAAGGGGCAACCATTGTGTTCCCACGTGTACCTCGATGGGCTCGACAGCCAGTGCTGCATAGGTGTCGCTATCCGCTTTCGCCGCGCCATTGGCACCCTCGTCAGCCTCTTCCGCCGGGGCGGCCTCTGCCTTGCGAGATCGATATGCAAAGAATGCAATAGCCAGCACGCAGGCCAGCAGTACAACCACCGGCAACGCGGGAATACCGGGCAGCATGACCAGTCCCCCGAGGGCACAGGCCACCAGCAGCAACGTCTTCGGAAATGATGTCACCTGACGCAGCACTTCATGGCTCAGGTTAGAATCGGAGGCCGACCGCGTGACGATGATACCCGTGCCAACGGCAATGACCAGCGCGGGTACTTGTGTCACGATGCCGTCCCCGATGGTCAATAGCGTGTAGGTCTGCAGCGCCTCTGACCACCGCATACCGAATTGCATCGTGCCGATGACCAAGCCCCCGATGATATTGATCAACATGATGATGATGCCCGCGATCGCATCACCCTTGACGAACTTGCTAGCGCCGTCCATCGCTCCATAGAAGGCGGCTTCCTTCTCTAGGTTCTTCCGGCGACGTTGCGCTTCCTCTTGATCGATGAACCCCATATTGAGATCGGCATCGATGCTCATCTGCTGGCCCGGCATGCTGTCTAACGTAAAGCGCGCGGCCACCTCCGACACGCGCTGCGCGCCGCTGGTCACTACCACGTACTGCACGACGATGAGGATCAGGAAAACGATGAGGCCGATCACGTAGTTGCCGCCGACTACGTAGGAACCTATTGCCGCAATGACGCGCCCAGCGTCGGCGTCGGACAGAATCAGGCGCGTTGCTGCAACGTTGAGTGAGAGCCGGAATAACGTAGCGATCAGCAAGAGCGACGGAAAGGTGGAGAACTCCACCGGCCTAGCCATGTAAAACGTCAGCAGCAATATAAGGAAGGCGAAAGAGAAATTCGTCAGGATGAGGAAGTCCAGCACCCCGCGCGGAATCGGCGCGAAAAGAACCAGCAAGATCCCCAGCACCAACGCGACAAGGACGATGTCGCCCTGCCGAGCGAACAGGCGTTGTAACATCTTCATTTGATCGCCTCTCGCTCCGGACTTCCGGTAGCCAACTGCAACGCGGCCCTACGCGAGCGCTGCATCGCCAACACCCACACCATGATCCTGGCAACGTCCGCGTACAGGGACTGCGGTACATGGTGACCGATGTCGAGCTGCCGGAACAAGGCACGCGCGAGCGGGCGGTTCTCCACGACAGGCACGCCATGCTGGTGGGCGATCCGGCGAATGGCCAGCGCGAGCGGCCCACCGCCCTTGGCGACAACCCTAGGCGATTCCATCTGGCCATGGCGATATTCGAGCGCGACCGCAAGATGGGTCGGGTTGGCAATGACCACGTCCGCGCCCGCCGCGCGTGTCAGCGTTGCAGAGCGCCTGCGCATCTGCTGACGGATTTCGCGCTGCCTGGCCCGCACGCGGGGATCGCCTTCGCGCTGCTTATGCTCGTCGCGCACTTCGCGTTTGCTCATTCGCATTCGGTTGGCAAACTGGCGCCGCATGAAAAGAATATCCACCGCCGCGATCAGCAACAGGATCATTGCGATCCGAAAACCAACAGACGCGATATCGCCGACCACGACCTCGATATAGCGGCGGGGCTGCAACGCGGCCAGATGGTGGAACTGGGGAAGAAGTGCGGCCAGCGCATAGTAGATAACAAGCACTAGCAACGTCAGCTTCACGCAAGCACGTAGTGCCTCGAACAACGTCCGCATGGTGAACAAGCGACGGAGCCCCGTTACTGGATTGAGGCGGGTCCAGTCAGGCTGCAACACTTTCGGCGCGAACATCAGTCCGGTTTGAAGCACATTACCCGCTATTGCGGCAATCACGATCATCGCCAGGAAGGATGCCAGCGACGCGCCGATGTGTTCGAGCGAACTTCCGATTAGCGTCCACAACTGCGCGACGCTCTCCGCTTGGGAAACTCGCTGCAGGATTCCCAGGTCGAAACGAAACTGCGCCAGGACCCCCTCGATTCCACGCGCGTTCAGGCACGCAATGGCCGTGACAAAGACGCACAGGGCCGTGATCTCAGTGCTTTTGGCAACCTGCCCCTGCTCGCGCGCGCGCTCCAGCTTGTATGCCGAAGCCGTCTCGCTCTTGTCAAAGTCCTCGTCGGCCATTACCGGAACAACGCCTCCCAGCCGCGAAACACCGAAGTAAAGATCCTGCTAACGACATCGCCAGCGCCACCGATCCAGGCGGCCAACGCGGACAGGCCCACGATGACCTTGACCGGCATACCCATCACGAACATATTCATTTGTGGCAGGTTGCGCGCCACCACGCCAAGACCAAGCTCCACCAGTAACAGGCACGTCACCACGGGGGCTACCAAAGAAAAACCAAGTGCAAACACGCCAGCGGCATGCCGCAAGACAACAGGCAGGCTTTCGGACAACGGCCAGGGTTCACCCATCGGAAACTGCTCGAAGCTATAGGCAAGGGCACGTAGCACCGTGTGGTGGCCATTGACGGCAAAGAAACAAAGCAAGCCCAACTGGCTGAACGCGCCAGTTAGGATGGGAAGGTTCTGCCGCGTTGCGGGATCGAACAACTGGCCAATACCGAAGCCGATCTGAATGTCCAAGATGCGCCCAGCGACTGAGAACGTGGCAAACGCCAGGGTGACTCCCAGGGCCAGTACCACGCCGATCGAAAATTCGATTCCCACCGCACGCAGCAAGTCGCTGGCATCAACTGCGCCGCGCAGGGTCGTATTGGGCAGCACCCCTCCCAAGGCAACGGCAAGCCCCAGCACAAGCATGATACGGACCGAGGCCGGCATGGGCATGCCGGTCAGGATCGGCGTCATGGCGAATACCATGCCGATACGTATGCTCATCAACAACACGGATGCCACCCACGGCCCGTACCACGCGAGGCTGCCTGCGGAAAACATGCGGGACCGCCGTCAGAACAGGCTTGGGATGCTTGCCCAGAGTTGCGCCGAATAGCTTGTCAGCTGCCGCAACATCCAGGGGCCGAGGGCAATGAGGACAATGCCCGTCGCAACAAGCTTCGGGACAAAAGTGAGTGACATTTCCTGAACTTGCGTGACCACCTGTAGAAGACTGATTGCCAGTCCCACAGCCATGATCACGGCGAGTAAGGGCAGGCATATCGTCAGGCCTGTCCATAGCAAACTTGCCATCATCCGCAACGCAAGATCCGCGTGCATTGTCGACCCCTTCACAACTGATTTCGGCTTATGTTTTTTACGTCGACCGTTGCTCTCTTGGCTCTTGTAAAGCCAGCGGCAACGTATCGCGTAATCTATGTTTTCGGTTGCTGTCGCTCCCACACGACAGCAACTGGCATGTCAGTGCATCACGTTCGCCTCATGCGTTCGTGTGTGCGCCATCAATGCGGCGAGTGTCATTGTGCAATTAAAGAAAGAAAATTCACAAGCCCAACTTTTGGCGGGATCAATGCAAACATCAACACGAGTTTGTCGCGTCGATTGCATCAGTTTTGACATTGCTTTCTTTATGCGAAGCGCGATTGCGGGCGGCCCCACCTGAGCGGTGCCGCCAGTGGAATCCGCACCTGCCGGAGAAGACCTCGGGGGAGCGATGCAATTACGCCACACATTTCCCACATGGAGGACCGAGTAGCGAAGCGCCCTTCCATTGACTCGATGCAAATACATGACATAATTGTGAATGTATGTATCAGTCATTAAGGAGAGTCTGGTCGTATCAAGTCAGATGGCGCTGACGATCTCGGGTATCTCCGCAGCCAGCAGATGGCTGGTCGCCTGGGTGGAGCACTTCGGGTCGGTAGTGTTTCTGCGACGACGGGTACCAGAGCGACAGTCATTACGGAAGCCTCGCAGGTTGTCAACCAGGCAACTGAGACATCCCCGCGGGCGCGGCCGGCGCTCTGGCCGGTGCCTTTGCCGGCAACGCCATCAAGATGCGCAATGTCTGGAGCGATCCGAATCACGCATCGGGCGTCGGGCAGAGCCAGCGCCAAGTACAGGCGCCGCTCGACAACAAGGTCAATTTCGACAAAGTCCAGTACCTCTGCGGCTATGCCACTGGCGGCAATGAATACGGGAGCCGCCCATAGTACTGCGGCAAGGTCAGTATGGAACACGAAACGTTCGGCGACTCGTGGCTCGCACGCAAGCGCATGCCAGTTCCCGAATCGTTGGCCGGACCAAGATGATGCAGCCCGTGTCTCCGATGAAGGCGACGCGGCGCAGGATGTACGCGAGTGTCGTCAGTCCGGTATCAAGGCACAAGGGAGTAGTCCGTCGATCCGGCTTATCGGGTGATCGGCGATCCGACATAGCACGTAGTGCAGATAGCCTCCCAGTAAAAGAGCCGCGTGCGATTGTCTTAGACCAGCTAACAAACCGCTCCACGAACCCCGAACAGATGACGGGCACAAGGCAGGGTAAGCAAAACCGGATGAGTGGCGCTGCGACGTTCGGAACGATTCCGACGCTTACCTGCGCATCACGGACCGGCTTAAAGACGTCATCAAGACCGGGGGCGAATGGCTCGGTTCAGGCACGCTCGAGGATCCGATCCGCCAGCATCCTGAGTCAGTGAGCCGACGCAATTGCGGTGCCTTATATAAAGCGGGGCGAGCGTCTGACAGCGATCGTGGTTGCGCGCGACGGTGGCACGACAAGCTGCAGCGGTGCGAGATCTCGAAATTGGCCCCATAATTGTGCTTTCCCAGATACCAAGACCTCGCTCAAGCGGACTTCGTTTGGGCGGCCGTATAGGTTCGTGGCACGACGGCCTACCGAAGCAGGAGCTATGCAATCAACAGTCTTCGATTCCTAGCGAATGGCCGCCTTGAACCAGCGGGCGCGGTGCCTGTATCCGCATCACCAACCTTATGCCGGCGATCGGATACTGTCCGCGAGCTGGTTCAGCTCCGCCCGCGTCTTGGCCGGCATTTTCTGGCCTTGCGGGATAATCGCGTGGACGGGCAGGCCGGGAATATTCGCGCCGGGCAGCACGTTGACGAGCTGGCCAGTCGCCACACACGGCTTTACCATGCCGTATAACAACTGTGAGATGCCAAGCCCTTGCACGAGGGCTTCCGTCAGCGCCTGTCCGTCAGCGACGATAATCGCTGGCTCCGGCGAGATGTGCCGGATCTCCTTGCCGTCAAAAAGCGCCCAAGGGCGCAGGCGTCCGGTCTAGCCGCGGAAGACCACGGCGTCATGCTCGTCCAGGTCGGCAATGCTGTTCAGCTCGCCCCTGCGCGCGAGGTAGTCCGGCGAGGCATACAGGCCGAAGCGCATCTCGCAGAGCTTGCGCACCGTCATCTCCCAATCCGCGGGCAATTCCCCAATGCGCACCACGATGTCCCACCCTTCGCTGATCGGGTCTGAAATCTTGCCGGTCAGTGACAGCTCCAGCGTTACCTTCGGATGGCGCGCCCTGAGAGAAGTGAGGACCGGGATGATCAGGCGGCCCAGCGCGGCAGGCAGATGACGCGAACCCGGCCGGCAGGCTCCACGTGCGCCGCGGAAAGGGCCAAATGCGCTTCGCGCAGGCTGTCGAGCGTCTGCCCATATGCGCAGTCGTGCCAGTAGCGCGCCCATGTTGGAAGTCAGTGAGCGCAGAGCGGATTCAGGAAGATTTGCTTGTCGGTTCGATACGGCGCGGCTACCGCCGCTCTTCTCGATTGCGCTACCGGGTAGATTGGACTCGTTGGCGGAGCCGGCCACACAACGGGCGGCTCGCCGCTAACTCTCAGGACGCCATGATCCCTATGGCAGCAAAATGATGGATCCGGTCGACTGTGCGCTCTCGATCAGCCGATGGGCATCGGCCGCCTGCGCCAGCGGAAACCGCGCCCCGATGTGGACCTTGAGCGTGCCGTCCAGCACACGGGCAAATACCTGGTCCGCCGCCGGCTGAACCGCGGCAAGCGTGCGCAGGTACGGCGACAATCCCGGGACGGAAACCGAAAGAGATTGATAGGGCCCGAGCTCCGCAAGACCGACGGTGGGAAGCGGTCCGCCGGACTGCCCGAGGTTGATGGCCATGCCGAACGGCTTGATAACGGCAAGCGAGCGGGTGAAGTTGTCGCCGCCCACGCCGTCGTACACGACGTCCACCCCCGCGCCATTGGTCAGTTCCCTGGTCGCCTCGACGAAATCGGCGTTCTTGTAGAGGATGACAGCGTCGGCGCCGGCCGAGCTGGCCAGATCGGCTTTCGCCGGGGAGCCGACCGTCCCGATCACGCGAACCCCCAGCGCCTTCGCCCACTGCACGAGTACAAGCCCGAGCCCACCCGCCGCGCTATGAACCAGCACGGTATCGCCCGCATTCAGCGGCCGCACGCGCGACATCAGCATATGCGCCGTCATCCCCCGCAAGCTGATGGCTGCGGCTGTGTCCGTGTCGATGCCATCCGGCAATCGCATCAACAGCCACTCCGGAATCGTGCGGCGGCTGGCGTATCCGCCGATCACAGGCGAGCGAGGATAGCTGACCCGTTCCCCCACTCTTACGCTCGTCACGCCGGGACCGATCGCTTCCACGACTCCGGCCCCTTCGACACCCAGCGCCCGCGGCAATTCGCCAATGGGAAAGAGGCCTTTCCGGTGGTAGGTATCGATGAAGTTGACGCCGGCCGCCTCCTGCCGCAATAGAACTTCACCCGGGCCGGGTTCTTGCAGTGAGACGTGGTCCAAATAAAATTCCTCCGGCCCGCCAAATTTCCGGATCTTTACTTCGTCTGCGCTCCATCTCATTCGTCTTCCTCCATTTGCTTGCGATGAAACAATGATTGCTCCGCTTGCCATGCGCGGCCGCGACGGCGCCTGTCACCCGTCACCCCGCATTACGCCCGGTACCAGTGCGAGAAAAACTCCCACGGGTGATGCTGTTGAATCCACTGGGTCCCGCAGTGCCCGCAGACATAGCGGGACTGGACGCTGCGCTGCTGTCCGACGTCGCGGATGCGTTGCCCGCGCGCCAGCAGATGCGCGGCCGGAGCCGCCTGCCTGCCCAATCGGGAAAACGCGATGCAGGACGGGCAGGCCGCACCGGCACGATTGTTCAGGAGGCGATCTGCCGCCTCCGCATCCATGCTGCCGGCCTCGCCCATGCCGGTGTTGGCCTCGCGCACGCGGATCCGATTCACTGCCGCCCAGAACAACGCTCGCAGCGCCGGACTGTCGATACCGCGCATCGTCTCCAGGCACGGTGGAATCTGCGACTGCGTTCCCAGGCCAAGCTCGCACGCGGCAGCAAAGGCGAGAATCTGCCTGCGCCCGCGCTGGCGCCGCAGCCATGCATCCAGATGGGTGGCGGCGCTGGCAGCCTGCCGCACCAGCGCTTTCACCTCGCGCCGCAGCGCCGCCCATTCATCGGTCGCGCGCGGCGGGGCATTGCGCCAGGCGGGCCGGGCGCAGTCCGCCTCGCCGCAGTGACTGCCCCCGCCGCGTTTCGGTGCGGGCCGCGAGATCATGGCCACGGCCCGCGCGAGGCGGTGGACTCTGAGCGCGCTTCGACCTCCTGCATGGCGCGCACCAGTGCCATGGCATCGAGCGGCAAGGGAAAATTGGCCAGATGCGGCGCCTGCATGGTCGCTGCCGCGATCTGCGCGAAATCCGCCAGCTCTGCACGGCGCCCCGACATCGACCGCAGCGAGAACGGCAACCCGACGTCGCGAAGAAAGCCGGCGAGCTCATCGATAAAGCCGCCGTCGCGGCGCTCGGCTGCGACCTGCACCATGACGCCGTAAGCCACATGCTCGCCGTGCAGCGCGTCCGCGCCATGCGGCGAGCACATCAGGCCACGCGTGACCGAATGCGCCAGCGACAGCCCGCCGTTCTCGAATCCCAGACCGGACATCAGCACGCAAGCCTCCACGAGCGCTTCGAACGCCGCATCCGGCGCACCCTGCTTCATGGCCGCGAGCCCCGCTTGCCCCTGCAGCCGGATCGTGTCATATGCCGCGCGGGCAATCGCCCTGCCGATCGCGGGCGGCGCGCTGCCGAGCATGTTCCGGCCTTGCGCGGCCCACGCGGCATCGGCCTCGAAGCTCTTGGCGATGGCGTCGCCGATACCTGCGCGCATCAGTCTGAGCGGGGCCCGTACCATCAGCGCGGTGTCCGCGATCACGGCCAGCGGGCTGGCCTGCATGTGCTCCACCGCGACCAGCCGGTGGGCGTCGTCGTAGACGGCATAGACACGGCTGGCGGGCGCGTCGCTGGAAGCCACCGTCGGCACCGAGATAACCGGCAGGCCGCGCACACGCGCCGCACCCTTGGCCATGTCGATGGCCTTCCCACCGCCCACCCCGATCACCACCGCGGCATCGGCTGGCAGGGACTGCGCCAACGCGGCGATGGCGGCATGGGTGACTTCACCGCCGATGCGGCATCTGGGCGGCGGGTGGCGTGGGCCATAGGCTTCGCCGATCAGCGGCGAGACCATCTCGTCGATGCCGCCGTCGATCACGATGGCCGCGTTCGTGCCTGCCCGCGCCGCGAACGCCGGCAAGCAGGACAGCGCGCCGGGACCCTGCACATATTCGGCCGGAGAGACAAAGCGCAGCATGCGGCGCTCTCCGGTATCCGGCGCGTGCGTTCCAGCGGCCTGGCCTTGCCGTGCGCGGGCATGGTCTAGGCGCATGATTGCCCCGCTATCACGGCTGAAAACACGCCGCTGCCACGCAGCAGCAAACGCCCGCCCTCGCCGCGCAGCATGCAACTCGCAAAGCGAAGCCGGCCCGCCGGCTTGTCGATGCAAACCGTGGCTTCGATCCATTCACCGATACCCGCGCCGGCCTGGAAATCCAGGTTGAGGCTCACTGTTGCCAGTTGCAGCCGAGGGTCCGCGTCGGCCAGCAGGTTGAAGCCGATGACATAGTCGGCGAGGGTGGCGAGCATGCCACCGTGCATACGGCCGAAGCGGTTGCCGTGATGCGGCATCGCCCGGCAGCCGATATCCCAGTACCCTGCCGCATTGATGCGGCGGTAGACCGGCCCCACGGCCTCCATGAAAGGCTCAGTGGGAATCGCGACATAGCCCGGCGGTATTGCGGCCGCCGGCACGCGCGTCGGATCAACAGACATGCCGACTCCCCTGCGAGTTGACGCTGTGCCGGCCCATAGCAGAACCCTCCGGCACCGAATATCGCCTCACGGGACCGATGGCCACGCGATCGGGCGGCGTCACCACATGCTGCGGCAACGCGGAAAAGAGAATGGACTTCAAGGGGGGCTCCGTTCAGGACGCGGCGGTCTCGGGCGCCGCGCCGGCTTGTGCCGCGCGGGCGCGAAGTTCGTGCTTGAGAATCTTGCCCGAGGCGGTCTTGGGCATCGCCTCGACCATGAACAGCCGCTCGGGAAACTTCTGCCGTGCCAGCCCGGCCTGTTCCAGGTGCCGGCTCAGGCTATCCAGCGTCATGCCAGCACCGGGACGCAGCACGACATAGGCACAAGGCGTTTCGCCCAGCCGCGCATGCGGCATGGCGACAACCGCGGCTTCCAGCACGTCCCGGTGCGCGTGGATGACGTCCTCGATCTCCTTCGGGCTGAGGTTTTCGCCGCCACGGATGATCAGGTCTTTCTTGCGGCCGGTCACGGTGATGAAACCGTCCGCCGACAGGCAGCCGAGATCGCCGGTGCGGAAGTAACCATCGGCGTCGAACGCCTCCGCGTTGTCCTGCGGGCGGAGATACCCCAGCATGACCTCCGGACCACGCACCAGGATCTCGCCGCTGGCGCCGGAGGGCAACGCCGCTCCGGTGGCCGGATCGACGATCCGGACCTCATTGTTGACGACCTGGCCGTCGGTCGCGGCGCCGCGCTCCCGCGCCTCCTGCGCACGGATGCCGAGCGTCACCGTCGGTGTCTCGCTGCTGCCATAGACGCGGCACACCACGCAGCCGGGCATGAGGCGCGCCGCGCGCCGCGCCAGTTCAGGTGGCACCGGCGCCCCGCCACTGGCGAAAATGCGCAGCGAAGGCAGGCCGACACCGCTGCGTTCCACGGCGTCGGCCAGCTCCGCCAGGAACGGCGTGGCCGCGACCGTGAGGGTGCCGCCTTCGGCGCGCACCAGCGCCAGCGCGGCGCCGGCGTCCCAGCGGTCCATCAGCACCACCCTGACCCCGGCGACGAAGACATACTCCAGCGCGTAGGTATAGCCGGTGATGTGCGTGACCGGAGACGGCATGAACACGACGTCATCCGCGGTGACGTCCCAGAAGCGCGACACGGCGTCGAGCTCGGCCATGAGCGTGTTGTGGCTGTGCAGCACGCCCTTGGGCCGCCCGGTAGTGCCGCTGGTATAGAGCAGAAGCTTGACGGCGTCGGGCGAAACCTGACATGGCCGCCACGGCGCGGCGCCGACGCCCAGTTCCTCGAAGGCGTTCCGGCCGGACGACTCGCCGCGCACGGTGACCACGAGGAGCGGCTGCGCGATGCCGGCCAGGATGCGTTCCAGCATGGCGTCATAGTCGATGCTGCGGAATCGCTCGGGCACGAAGATCGCGCGCGCCCGGCTGTCGTCCAGGATGAAACCGACCTCGGCATCGCGGTAGATCGACACGATGGGATTGATGACCCAGCCACCCAGCGCGGCGGCCAGGTTGATCGCCACCGCTTCCCACCAGTTCGGCAACTGGAAACTGACGACGTCGCCGGGCACCAGACCGGCATCGCGCAGGCCGCAGGCAATGCGTTCGGCCTCCCGCAACAACCCGGCATAACTGAGGCGCCGCTCACCATCGACGATCGCGATGCGCTCCGGCACTTCATCCGCGCGCTGCCTTGCCAGCCGCTCCGTGGTCAGGCCGCGCCATGCTCCGCTTCGTGTGTACTGCCCGATCAGCTCGTCAGTCAGACGAGTGCTCCAGCCACTTGCATCCATGCTCATGTCGGTCTCGTTGTCCATCTGCATGACACCGACGGGCCAGCCACACTGCATCGCGCTGCGGCGCCCGCCTGTGCAGGGATCGCCGCGCCGCTTCAGCCCGTCACTTCAGGCCGTTACGCACCAGTTTCATGTACGTCTCGACCACCCAGTCGGGGAGCTTCTTGGTTTTCTCGCTCCCCTTCACATACCGCAAATAGAGATAACTGCGCGCCGACTGGAACACATAGGCCAGCGCTTCCAGCTCCTTGCCCTCGAACTCGCGGATTTCGCCGCTTTCCACGCTGCGCTGGAGCGACTGCACGTAGTGCTCGGTCAGCAGCTTCATGTGGGCCGCGTGCGCCACCGGAGCGGCGACCTCGGCCTCGTTCAGGACCCGCACGAAGCCCGGGTTCGTGCGCAGGAATTCGAAAAAAGCGCGAAAACCACGCTCCTCCACCTCGAGGAACGAATGCGCGCCGTGCACTTTCTTGCGCACGTAAGCCAGCAGTCCGGCGCCCACGTGGGGCAGCAGCACGTCGAACAGCGCCTGGCGCGACTCGAAGTAGAGGTAAAACGTGCCCTGCGCAATGCCGGCCGCCTCGGTGATGCGCCCGATGGACGCGTCGGCGTAGCCATGCTGGCCGACTACCTGCGCCGCGGCGGCGAGGATCTTGTTGCGCAGTTCTTCCGCCCGCGCCTCGCGCGTGGTGCGGCGCGCCTTGGGCGCCAGGCTGGTGGGGTTGGTGGCAGCGGTGTCGGAGCTCATACCTGTGGGCGATGGATTGATCGTGGGCGCCGGCCACCCTACAGCGCCAGGTAGCGTTCGGCGATCTCGGGCCGGCGGTCGTAGTCCGCCCAGGTGCCCGAAAACACGATATTACCGGCATCCATCACATAGACATATTCGCTGCACGCCCGCGCGAACCAGACGTTCTGCTCCGCCACCAGCAGCGCGGTGCCCTCCAGTGCGCAGGCATGGCGTATCTGCTCGGCCATCTGCGCCACGATCAGCGGCGCCACGCCCTCGGTCGGCTCGTCCAGCAGGAGGCAGCGCGGACGCGTCACCAGCCCGCGCGCCACCGCCAGCACCTGCTGCTGCCCGCCGCTCAACTGTGTACCCTTGCGCTCCAGCAGGCCACCCAGCAGCGGAAACAGGCCGCAGCTCTGCGCCACGTCGTGGCAGGCGGTGCCGGCGCGGGCGCCGTGCCGCGCGATCGCCAGGTTCTCCGCCACGCTAAGGTGCGCAAAGATGCGGCGATCCTCCGGTACGAGGGCCAGCCCGCGCCGCACCCGCAGGTGCGTGGCCACGCCGCCCAGCTCCTGGCCGTCGAACCGCACGCTGCCGCGCACCGACGGGCCGCCGCCCACGATGCTTTTGAGTAGCGTGCTCTTGCCGGCCCCGTTGCGCCCGAGCAGGGCCACGCCCTGGCGCGCCCCGACGCGCAGGCTGACCGAATGGAGGGCGATACTGTCGCCATAGAAGGCGCTGACGTCGCGCAGCTCAAGCATGTTCGTGCCCCAGGTAGACTTCGCGGACCAGCGCGGAGGCCCTGACCTCGTCCGGCGTGCCAGAGGCAATCACTTCGCCGTAGTTCAGCACGGTAACGTGGTGAGCCAGCGCGAACACCACGCTCATGTCGTGCTCGGTCAGCAGGATCGCCATGGACAGCTCGCGCGAGATGCGGTTGAGCAGCTCCACCGCGGCGAGCCGGTCGCCCGGTGACATACCGGCCATGGGCTCGTCCAGCAGCAGCATGCGCGGGCGCAGCGCCAGCGTCATGGCTAGTTCCAGCCGCTTGCGCTCGCCATAGGCCAGGATGCCGGCGGGGTCAGCCGCACGCTTGTGCAGCCCCACGGTCGCGAGCACGTCCATCGCCTCGGCCAACAGCGCGGCGGAAGCACGCACGCGCAGCCGCCGCCAAAGGGAAGCTGGCGACGCCGCAGCGCAGGCCTCCAGCGCCAGCGCCACGTTGTCCAGCACGCTGAATTCGCCGAACACCCGCGCCACCTGGAAGGTGCGGCCGATGCCGTCGCGCACGCGCCTGAAACCAGGGCGCGCGCCGACGTCGCGGCCCTCGAAGCGCACGCTGCCCCGTTCGGCGAAGACCTCCCCGCTCAGCACGCGGAACAGCGTGGTCTTGCCCGCCCCATTGGGGCCAATCACCGCATGGGTGGTGCCCGGCGCCACGCTGAGAGAGACGTCCTTCAGCACGGAAATGGCGCCATAGCTCTTGTGGATGCCGCTGGCCTGCAGGCTCGGGGTCATGCGTCCACCTCCTTGCCGGCAACCGCGGCCGCCCGCGCGTGCGCCGTGGCGGCGCGCGCGCCCTGCCCACGGCGCCTGGCCAGGCGCGCCACGGCGCCGGCCATCCCGCCCGGGAATGCCAGCACCACGCACAGCAACGTCGCGCCGATGACGATCTCCGACAAGCCTACGATATTGCGCGTGGCGTGCTCGAGCCCCAGGAACACCAGCACGCCGGCCACCGGACCCCAGTAGAACGCACTGCCGCCCAGCAGGCAGAACAGGATCGGCAGCGCCGAATAGCTCCAGTGCGCAACCTCCGGCGTCAGCAACTGCGCCAGCGGCGCATACATCGCGCCGGCCAACCCGGCGCCCGCCCCGCTCAGCACGAAGGCCGCCAGCCGCGCGCGGTGCACGTCGATGCCGAGGAACGCGGCGCGCTCCGGCTCCTGGCGGAGTGCGGCCAGCACGCGCCCGAACGGGCCGTGCCACAGCAGCCACGCTCCCGCGCCAAGCAGTACGGCCAGCGCCAGCAGGAAGTAGAACAGCGTCGTGCCCTGTGCCAGGTCCAGCGTGGCTACACCGAACAGATGCATCCGCGGACGGGCGATGCCGGTCAGGCCGTCTTCGCGCCCGAGGACCGTGGATTTCGAAATGACGACATGCAGCAGCTCCGCCAGCGCCAGGGTCAGGATGGCGAAGTAGTTGCCGCTAGCGCGCCGCAGCGCCAGCGCGCCGACCAACCAGGCCATCGCACCGCCGGCCAGGCCGCCCGCCGCCAGCGCCGCCATGATCGACGGATCTTCGCCCTTGAGGATCAGCCCCGCCGCATAGGCACCGCCGGCGAAGTAGGCGGCGTGCCCGAAGCTGACCATGCCCGCCAGGCCGAAGATGGTGTTGAAGCTCAGTGCGAAGACGATCTGCACCAGCACCACGCCCGCCAGGAACACCAGCCCGGCATCGGCCCAGGCCGGCACCGAAAGGAACAGCACCAGGAGCGAGGCAAAGATGGCAATATCGGCCCGCCGCGCGCCCGCGATCAGGTCCGTGTCAGGGTTCGGGTTCATCGCAGACCTCGCATCAGCCCCTGCGGCCGGATCAGGAGAATGGCCGCCAGCGCCACGAAAAAGAACAGGCCGGGTACGTCCGGCACAAAACTGTCGCCAAACGATGTGACCAGCCCCAGCAGCACCGAGGCAAGAAAGGCACCGCGGATATTGCCCAGCCCGCCCACGATGAGTGCGCCGAAGGCCTGAATGATCAACGCGCTGCCCATCGACGGCGACAGGCTCTGGTTGACCGACAGTAACGCGCCGGCCAATCCCGCCAGCGCGAAGCCGCACACCACGGTCCAGGAGAGCACCGCGTTGACGTTGATGCCGACCAGCCCGGCCATCCACGGATCGATGGCCACCGACTGCACGCGCTTGCCGACCTCGGTGCGCAACAGCACCGCATCCATCACGGCGAACACCGCCACCCCGCAGGCGATGACGAACAGCACGAAGCTCGGCGCGACGACATCGCCCAGCGCCACTGCGCCACCGAGTTCCACCGGCGGCGCCACGCTCAGGAAATCGATGCCCCAGACCACCTTGACGACGCCCTGGCAGAGAATCAGCAGCGCATAGGTGGCGATGAGCGAATACGCCTCGCTCACGCGCTGCAGCCGTCGGAACACGAAGCGCTCCACCGCGGCGCCCAGCAGGCCCACCGCCACCGCGCAGGCCAGGGCAACCAGCAAGAACTGCCACAGCGAGTCCGCCTGCAGCGCGGCGCCGATGGTGTACGAGAGATAGGCGCCGATCATCAGGAAGCCGCCGTGCGAGAAATTCAGCACGTGCAGGATCCCGAAGACCAGCGACAGGCCGGCCGCCGTGAGGAACACCGTCATTCCCCACGACAGGCCGTTGAGCAGGGTCAAGGCTATCTGGTCCATGCGGGCTCCCCGTCAGGCCTTCACGTAGCGGAACGAAAGCGGCTTGCCCGGGGTGGGGGGATCGACGAAGTCCTGGCCCGGCATCTTGATGTACTCTAGCACCTCGAACCCGGCCGCCGCGGTACGCGAGCCGCGCAGCCGGTACATGATCAGCGGCTTGATGGCCTGGTGGTCCTCGCGGCGGAAATGGCGGGGCCCGCAAACGGTATCGAAGGTCACGCCTTCGAGCGCCTTGACGATGGCCTGCGTCCCGGTGCCGCCGGCCTCCTGGATGGCCTTCACGTAAGCCATGACCGCGGCATGTCCCTCTCCCACCCAGCCGGTCGGGTACGGATCGTTGGTCCGCCTGACGTGCTCCTTGAGCACTGCGTTGCTGAGCGGCAGGTCCTCGAAGGCGCCGGCATACCAGTGCGAGCCGCACCACATCTCCGGCAGCTCCCGCTTCATCGCCTTGGCCACCACGAATTCGTTGGCGGGATCGACCACCACCTTGGCCTTGCGGAAGAAGCCGTAGGGCTGCGCCTGCTTGAACAGCGTCACCGCGTCGCCGCCGTAGACGGAGACGAAGAAGCCGTCGGCCGGCAGGCCCATGGCGGAACCGATGACGTTGCGATAGTCTGTCGCGCCGTACTGGGTCTTAAGGGCCTGGGAGATGCTCGGTTCCTTCTTCGCCACGCTGGGGTAGTACTCGAGCAGGCCCTCCTCGAAGCAATTCCATGTGGTGCGCCCGTACTCATGATCCGGCACCAGACCGGACCAGCGCGACACCGCGCCGTAGCGCTCGGCCAGCGCGCGCGCCATGAAGCGCAGCTTCATGTAGGGGTTGTCCGTCACGCGGAAATAGTTGCGGCTGAAGTTCTCCTTGGTCAGCTTGTCGGAATGGGCCGCGCAGGTGATCAGCACGGCCTTCTCCTGCTCCAGCATGGCGGTCAGCGCCAGTGCCACCGCGCTCGATACCACGCCCATCTGCAGGTTGACGCCACTGCCTGCCAGTTCGCGCGCGGCCACCGTGGCGTCGGCCGGCTTGGCCTTGTCGTCGCGGATCACGAGCTCGAGCTTGCGGCCGTTCACGCCTCCCGCCTGGTTGACCTGGTCGACCGCGATCTGCGCGCCCAACAGCATGGGCTGACCGATCGGCGCCTGCGCCCCGGTGAGCGAAGAAATGAAGCCGATCTTCAGCGGATCTTTCGACTGCGCCCGCGCGACGCCGCCCAGCAGCGTCCCGGAGCCGGCCACGGCCGCACCAGCCCCAACTATCTTGAGTACATCTCTACGTTTGAGTTTCACTCTTGTCTCCTCTTGTTTTATTGACGGCGAGGGGGGCCTCTGTGGACCCCGCCGGGCAAGGCTACGAAGCGGGATCAGGCGGACGCGATATCTCCCGCCCCGCCGAACGCGGTCCATCCGCCATCGACGGCCAGTACGGCACCGGTAATGAAAGCGGCCCAGTCCGAAACCAGGAATGCCGCTGCGCGCGCGATCTCCTCGGGCCTGCCGAGGCGGCCCAGCGGCGTGCGCTGCTGCAGGCGGCCCTCGTCGAGCTCCTGGCGCCGGCACAGCGCCTCGACCAGTGGCGTGGCGATGTAGCCAGGCGCAATGCAGTTCACCCGCACCCCTTGCGCACCCCATTCGCAGGCGAGACTCCGGGTCAACAATTCGACGCCGGCCTTGGCCGGCCCGTAGGCCGTGCGGCGCGGGAAGCCGGAAGCCGCCGTGACCGAGGAGATATTGATGAGCGCGCCCGCGCGCTGCGCCAGCATGCGCCGGCCTGCCTCGCGGCATACCAAGTAGGTACCGCGCAGACTGATGTCCACCACCCGCTGCCAGGTCTCGGCATCCTGCTCGACGGTAGGCACGAGCTGGTCGGAAATCCCGGCACAGTTGACGGCAATGTCCAGGCGGCCGCGGCCAATCCCGGCCGCGGCCGCCACCATGCGTTCCACATCGGCCTCGCTGCGCACGTCGCCATGCACGTAGTCGCCGGGCAGGTCCGGCGGCGGCTCGAGGTTGAGGTCGCTGACCACCACCGTCGCGCCGAGCGTCCTGAACAGCGCCGCGACAGCCAGGCCGATGCCGCTGGCGCCGCCGGTGACCAGCGCCGTGCGTCCCGCGAGGGTGATCGGGGTCTGGTTTCCTGTCATTGCCGTGCCATCCATTTGTAGATGTTGTTGCGCTGGATCGCCGACGAGCCGCCGATGATGGGCAGGCCCAGCGAGTCGCGCACATAGCGCTCGACGTCGAACTCCTTGACGTAGCCATAGGCACCGAAGATGGTCTGGCATTCCAGCGCGATGGCCTTGCCGGCCTCGGTGGCGAACAGCTTGGCCATCGAGGTCTCGCCCGAACAGGGAAGCTGCCGGTCCGCCATCCCGGCGGCCTGGTAGAGCATCAGCCGGGCGCCGTGCAGGCGGGTCTTCATGTCCGCCAGCTTGTGCTGGATCGACTGATACGTGCCGATCGCCGCGCCGAACTGCCGGCGCTCGGCGGCGTAGGTCCAGGCGTCGTCGAGCGCGGCCTGCCCGATGCCGACCGCCATGGCCGCCACTTCGAGCTTCTCGACGTCGAGACCGGAGCGGGCCACCATGGGCCAGGCATTGTTCCATCCGGCCGCGCCGCCGACGATCATGTCCGGGGCCAGCTCGACGTCCGCGAACGTGACGTCGGTGGTCGGGAAGCCTTTCAGTCCCAGCCCGTTGATCGGCTCGATGGTGACGCCGGGGTGGGTGGGCGGAATCAGCAGCAGCGTCAGGTTGCGGTAACGCTCCTGCTCCGGGCCGGTGCGCACCAGCGTGTAGATGTAGTCGCTCTGCGCGGCGCCGGAGCAGAATCGCTTGGCGCCGTTGACGACGATGACATCGCCATCTCGGTGAGCGCGCGTGCGCACGCTGGCCAAGTCGGAACCCACGTCGGGCTCGGTCCAGCCGTAGGCAAAGATCATCGAGCCATCCACCACGCGCGGCAAGATCTCGGCCTTCTGGCGGTCCGTGCCGCATTCAACGATGTTCATGCCCGCGTAGCAGGCGGCATTGATGTAGGGAATCGCCACGGCCAGGCTGCGCCGCGCCAGTTCCTCGATCACCACCATCGCCGCGACGATGTTGCGGCCCAGGCCGCCGTACTCCTGCGGCACGGTAAGGCCGAGCACGCCCAGGCCGGCGAGCTTGTTGAAGACGTCGCGCGGAAACGTGTTGGTTTTGTCCCACCGGGCCGCGAGGTCCCGGGGCATTTCCTTGTCGACAAACCTGCGCAGCGTCTCGCGCAGTTGCCGGATGTCATCCGCTTCGGAAAGGTCCACGATGGAGTGTCCTGCTGGGTTGGACGCCGGTTTGGCGGGTCACTCGCCGGTGAAGACCGGCGTGCGCTTTTCGCGGAAAGCATTCACCGCTTCCTGGTGGTCGCTGGTGACGTTGGACAACGATTCGTAGGCCAGGCAGGCATCCATGGCCGAATGCGCGATCTGCTTTAGCGCGATGTTCGTAGACATCTTGGTCCAGCGGATCGCCTTGATCGCGCCGGCGTTTAGGCGGTCGGCAAAGGCGTCCACCGTGGCGTCGAGCGCTTCCGGATCCACGCTGCGGTTGATCAAGCCGATGCGCGCGGCCTCCTCCGCAGACAGCAGATCGCCCGTCAGCAGGTATTCCTTGGCGCGCACGAAGCCGAGCAGTTGCGGCCAGATCACGGTGCCGCCGTCGCCTGCGACCAGGCCCACGCTGACGTGCGGATCGCCGATCTTGGCGCGGCTGGAAGCGAAGATGAGGTCGCAGAACAGCGCGATGGTGGCGCCCAGACCGGTGGCGTGGCCGTTCAGCTTGGCGATGACCGGCTTCTCGCAGTCGAGCAGCGAATAGACGATCTGCTTGGCTTCGCGGGTGGTCTTCTCGAAGCGGCTCGGGACGTCGATCGCGCTTTGCATCCAGTCGATATCGCCCCCCGCGCAAAAGGCCCGCCCGGCGCCGGTGATGACGACCAGGTCGGAATCCGGGTCGCGCGAGCAGTCGACGAACACTTGCGACAGCTCCTCGTGCATCAGCTCGTCGACGGCGTTGAGCCGGTCGGGCCGGTTCAGAGTGACGGTCAGCACGCGGTTGCGCCGCGAGAACGCGATGGTCCGATAATCTTCGAACTTCATGATGTCTCCTCCGATTGCGCCGGCTCAAAGGCCGGCGCTGGTCCACTTGTAAATGTTGTTGCGCTGGATCGCCGACGAGCCGCCCATGATGGGAATCAGCAGCGCGTCGCGCACATAGCGCTCCACGTCGAATTCCTTGACGTAGCCGTAGGCGCCGAAGATGGTCTGGCATTCCAGTGCGATGTCCTTGGCAGCCTCGGCGGCATACAACTTGGTCATCGAGGTCTCCACCGCGCAACGCTGGTGCTGGTCGGCCATCCATGCCGAGTGGTAGAGCATCAGGCGTGCGGCGTGCAGGCGCGTCTTCATGTCGGCCAGCTTGTGGCGGATGGACTGGTAGTCTCCGATCGGTTTGCCGAACTGGCGCCGTTCGTGCGCATAGGCCCAGGCATCCTCGAGTGCGGCGGTGGCGACGCCGACCGCCACCGCGGCCACCTCGAGTTTCTCCACATCCAGACCCGATCCCATCAGCATCGACCATCCCTGGTTCCAGCCCGCGTCCCCCCCTACGATGTGGGCAGCCGGAATCTCGACGTTGTCGAAAATCACGTCCGTAGTCGCCGCGCCCTTCATGCCCATGCAATCGATGCGGGTGATCGTCACGCCGGGGGCATCCGGCGGAATCAGCACGAACGACAGGTTGTGGTAGCGCTCGCTCTCTTCGCCGCTGCGCACCAGCGTGAAGATGTAGTCGCAGATCTCCGCTCCCGAGCAGAAGCGCTTGGCGCCATTGACGATCACCTTGTCTCCCTCGCGCCGAGCGCGCGTCTGCACACTGGCCAGATCGGCACCGACGTCCGGTTCGGTCCAGCCGTAGGCGAACATCAGCCGTCCGTCGACCACGCGCGGCAGCAGCTCGTGCTTCTGCGCCTCGGAGCCGCACTCCACGAGGTTCATGCCGGCATAGCAGGACGCCATGAGGTAGGGCACCGACACCGCAAGGCTGCGGCGCGACAGCTCCTCGATGACGATCATGGTGGCGACGATGTCGCGCCCGGTCCCGCCGAACTCCTCCGGCACCGTGAGTCCCATCACGCCGAGCCCGGCAAGCTTGCCGAACACTTCGCGGGGGAAGATGTTCTCCCGGTCCCATGCGGCCGCGGCTTCGCGCGGCATTTCTTTTTCCACGAAGCGGCGCAGCGTTTCCCTGAGCTGCCGCGTTTCGGTCGTTTCGGTGAAATCCACTGCTTCTCCCACTGTCGATGACTGGTCGTCGTTGAAACAAAGATAGAACGCCATGAATTATGAGTCAACGTTCATTTTATGAATTTACATTCATTTCAGGGTAAACGATGAACCCGCAGAAACTGGGCGTGTGCGCCCGATGCGCTGCCTTGTCATTCCCCTGCGCGGGAACGACATCCGACGCGCGCGGGCGGCGCTCCATACGCTGCCGCCCGCGCGACCCGGCAGGGTCGGCGGGCGCCGCAGGTGCCGCAGGGGATGGTTACGGCTCGAGGATGATGGAACCGGTGGATCTGCCGCTCTCGAGCAGACGGTGCGCGTCCGCCGCGGCGGCAAGCGGCAGCCGTGCACCGATGTGCACTTTCAGCGCGCCCGTAACGACGCGCCCGAAGAGTTCGTCGGCCGCGGCCTGTAAGTCCGGCAGCGTGCGCAGGTGCGTCGACACGCCCGGAACCGACACCGACAGCGACTGGTATGGTCCCAGATCCGCCAGCGAAAGCGTCGGCAGCGGCCCGCCGACCTGCCCGAGATTCACCGCCAGCCCGAATGGCTTGATGACCGCCAGCGAGCGCCTGAGCGTGTCTCCTCCCACACCCTCGTAGACCACGTCGACGCCGCCGCCGCGCGTGATCTCCCTGGTCGCCTCGGCAAAGTCGACCTGCTTGTACAGGATGATCTCGTCGGCGCCCGCAGACTTCGCCAGCGCCGCCTTCTCCGGCGAGCCGACCGTGCCGATGACGCGCGCGCCGAGACTCTTCGCCCACTGCACGATCAGCAGACCAAGGCCACCCGCAGCGCTGTGCACGAGCACGGTGTCGCCGTCCTTGAGCGGACGGATGCGTGTCATCAGCATGTGGACGGTCATGCCCTGCAACGTTACGGCGGCGGCGACCTGGTTGCTGACTCCCTCGGGTAGCCGCACGAGGATCCTCTCCGGCAGCACCCGGCGGCTCGCGTACGAGCCGATCGGCGGACCGGCATAGCTCACGCGGTCGCCCACACGCACGCGCGCCACGCCCGGCCCTACCGCCTCCACGATGCCCGCGCCCTCCACGCCCAGCGCCGCTGGCAGCGCTCCAATCTGGAAGACGCCTCGGCGCTGGTAGGTGTCGACGAAATTGATGCCGACCGCATCCTGCCTGAGCAGAACCTGTCCCTCGCCCGGTTCGGTGAGCGTTACCGACTCCACATACATCTGCTCCGGTCCGCCGTATTCACGGATGCGTACCTCTTGTGCTTCCCAACTCATTCATTTCTCCAGTGCCGCAGCCAGATGGCCGTCCATGTATTCGCTCAGCTTCGGCATGACATGCTGCGCAGTCAATTCCATCGAACGCCGCCAGAGCGCTTCGTCGTCCCATTCGTGAAAGGTCGTGAGCAACGTGCCGAACGGGCCCGTTGTCTCGCTGAAGGCCACCAGTTGGTCGACCACCGACTTCGCATCGCCCGCGATGACCATCTCCTTGACGCAGTGCTCGACCGAGACTTCGTCGTCGGTCATTTCCGGCCTCGTCTTGAAGATGCCGGCGTAGCCGATGGCCTTGAGGTGGGTGACCATGAAGTCGAAATACTTGCTCAGCGCGTTAGTCTCGCGCGCCAGATACTCGTCGGCCTGCGCCTGCGAATCGGTGACGAAGACCGAGCGCGCGACACGCCAGTTGCGCCAGTCCGCCTTCACCCCCGCCGCCTGCGCGCCCTCGCTGTAGGATTGCCAGTGCGACGCCACGGTCGACGGCAGGTTGAAATTGGCCGAGATGAGATCCCAGTCCTTGGACCCAGCAAGCTTCGCCGTGCTGGAGAAATTGCTCATCGCCGACGTCGCCACGCGCGGGAACGGATCCTGATAGGGCGTCGGCATCAGTCCGACCCCCAGCGCCTCGTTGACGGTATTCCTGATGCTCACCTTGTGGTGGGCGGTCTCGAGGTCGTATGGCGCGCTGCTGTTCCAGATCGCGCGCACCATGTCGTAGCACGACGCGAGCATCGCGCCGCTCGACCTGTGGTCACTTTTGTAGACCTCGAAATCGGACGCGAGGCCACCCGGGCCGATGCCCATGATGAAACGCCCCTTCGACATGTGGTCGAACATCGCCGCGTCGGCGGCAATGCGGGCAGGATGATGGTGGGGCAGATTCAACACGCCGGTGCACAGCTTGATCCGCTCCGTGACCGGAATCAGCGCCGACAGGAACTGCAGCGCGTTGGTGACCGGTTCGGTCCGCTGCGAGGTATGCTCCCCCATCCAGAGCTCGTCATAACCGACCTTGTCGGCATGAATGGCGCAGGCGAGATCCATGTCGTACATGGCGTGGTACGGGGCACCGGACAGGTGCAGCGGCTGCATAAAAATGCCGAGTTTCATCGTGTCTCCTTGATCTTCTTGTTTGCTGATCCATTAAACAGGCCGTCGTCGCGGACGGCGCTGGCACAACCTCCGTGATCGGCGGACGCCGGTGCCCGGCGGGCATGAACGGGAGCCCCGCCGCCTCCACACGGCCCTGCCCGTTACTGCCGGACAATCGACGTCGGCGTCTCGAGCCGCCGGTAGCGGCCGCCGACATAGACCAGGGGTTCCTGTACGTCGGGCAGCACGACATCGATGACGTTACCGACGATGATGGTGTGGGTGCCGTGCTCGATCTCGTGAGCCACCTCGCAGAAGATGGCCGCCTGCGCATCCACCAGATAGCGGATACCATGGATGCCGGCCTTCCAGTCGCCCTCGACGAAGCGCTGCCCGCGCATGTCGGAGCGGCTGAAGATCGTGCTGATCTTCTCGTGCTCGCTCTGCAGCAGACTCACGCAGAAGAGCTTTGTCTTCCTGATGACCGGCGACGCGCTGGCCGACCGGTTCACACAGATGAGGACCGATGCCGGGTCCATCGAAACGGAGGAAAAGGCCGTGGCGGCCAGGCCGTGCGGGCTGCTATCGCCGTCCACGGTGGTGATCAGCGTGACGGATGACGCTAACCGTCCCATGGCCGATCTGAATTCCGCGCAGAGATCCGGGGTGCCGGTCCCGGTTTTGGCATTTGCGTGCATTGTTTGTCTCCTTCATGTCTTGTCGCCGCGCTTCGTTTCGTCAAACGTTAGCACCGCGCTCAGCCCAACCTGTATTCAAGTTTGGTGAAAATACTTTTCACAATTCCTGAAAAGCAAAGGCATCGCTAAGCGGGCGAGCTCACCCTATACTGAGCCGCAACGGGTTGACGCGACATGACGTCAACTGCCAGAACTAGAACAACATTCGAGACAATCGCACTATGGCTGACCGCATACAGGACATGCGTCTATTCCGCCTGGTCGTCCAGACGGGGTCGCTTTCGACGGCCGGAAGACAACTGGGGCTTTCACCGGCGGCCATGAGCGGCCGCCTCAAGGCCATGGAAGAGTTCTACGGCGCGCCGCTGCTCAAGCGCAGCACGCGCGGCCTGAGCACGACCCCGGAAGGACAGTACCTGTTCGAGAACTCGCAGGGCATCCTCGACGAAGTCGAATCGCTCGACCGCGCCATCAAAGGCGGACACGCGGACCTGCGAGGCACCATCGGCATCACCTGCCCAATCGATCTCGGGCGCCAGTATGTCTCGCAACTGGTCGATGCGTTTGTCGCGGAGAATCCCGGCGTCACGTTTCGCATCATCTTCAGTGACCAGGTGCTCAACTTCGTCGACCGCGGGCTCGACGTCGCCATCCGCTGGGGAAATCTTCCGGACAGTTCCATGGTGGCCCGCCCCCTTGGCGACGACAGGCCGGTCGCGTGCTGCTCGCCTGCGTACCTGGACAAGCACGGCGCACCGCGCACGCCAGACGAATTGCGCAGCCACAATTGCCTGATCCAGTTGCGGGCAGACTTCCCGCTCGACCGCTGGCGCTTCATGCAAGATGGCTTCGCCACCTCCGTGCAGGTCAGGGGAAACCGCATGACCAACGACGGCTACATCCTGCGCCAGTGGGCCATATCGGGCCTCGGGCTGATCTGGAAGGGTGCATGGGAAGTCGGCGCCGACATCGTGGCGAGCCGGCTAGTGCCGGTACTGGAAGATCATCACCTGCCGGCCACGCGGTTTCACCTGCTGACCGACGGCTCGAAACGGCTGACAGTCCGCGTGAAGTCCTTCGTCGATTTCGCCGTCCAGTATTTCAAGCAGATGGAAGAGCCCGCGCGCCATCTCGTCGCATCCCGCTCGGCTCACCTGCTCGACTCGGTGCTCTGAGCGAGCCTGGCGCCGCGCGGACGCGGCGGTCGTTTTTCCCGTCAGAAACCACAACAAACCCGAAGGAACCAGGCGTCGACAACGACGTCCGCCGCATCTCGCCGGGACATCGCGTTCGCGTCCCGCATTGGCCAACAGGAGGGCTAACCATGAAGATCGATTTATCGAAGAAGACCGCGCTCGTCACCGGCTCGACCCAGGGCATCGGCTTTGCCATCGCCCGGGGACTGGCAAATGCGGGCGCGTCCGTCGTCATCAACGGTCTCACCCGGGAGGAGGTCAGCCTCGCCGTCGAAAGATTGCGTGCTGAACTGCCGCGGGCCGATGTGCGCGGCGCAGTGTGCGACGTGGCGACGGCGGACGGCGTGGACGCGCTTGCGACGGCCGTGCCGGAGGTCGACATCCTTGTCAACAACGCCGGGATCTACAGCCAGCAGGACTTCTTCGAAACGCCGGACGAGGTCTGGCTGCGCATGTACGAGGTGAACGTGATGGGCGGGGTACGTACCGCCCGTGCCTATCTACGTGGCATGGCCGGGCGCGGCTGGGGCCGCGTGATCTTCATCTCGTCCGAGTCGGCACTCAATGTACCGGTCGAGATGATTCACTACGGCACCACCAAGACCGCCAACCTGACCGTATCGCGCGGGCTTGCCAAGCGCATGGCAGGCACCGGCGTGACCGTCAATGCCGTGCTGCCGGGACCGACGCTGTCCGAGGGACTGCAAAGCCTGCTCAAGGAAGAGCAGGAGAAATCCGGACTGTCGATGGAAGAGACGGCAGCGGCGTTCGTCGTCGCGCACCGTCCGACCTCGATCATCCGCCGCGCGGCCAGCATGGACGAGGTCGCCAATCTCGTGGTCTACCTGTCCTCGCCGCAAGCCTCCGCCACCACGGGCGCCTCCCTGCGCGTCGACGGCGGCGTCGTCGACACGATCGGCTGAGGCCGGCCCGAGTCGGCCGGCGAACCTGAACCCCGTCATAGCAGGCAAATCATGAGCCACAACGACATTCACGGACTAACCATCCCGGCCCTGCTGCGCCGGCGCGCGGCGGAGATGCCCTTCACCATTGCCTTCTCCGGCCACTCCTGGCGCGGCTACCGCGACCGCCTTGGCTACGGCCAGCTTGTCCACCGGATGACGAGCATGGGCCGCGCGCTCTACCGGCACGGCGTGCGGCACGGCGAGCGCGTCGCGGTATTCCTTACCAACTATGCCAGCCGCGAATGCGTGCTGACGGCACTGGGCTGCCTCGAGATCGGCGCGGTGGTCGTGCCGCTGAACACACGCGCATCCGACGAGGAACTGCAACATGCGCTTGCACTGACCGAGCCGGTCACGGTGGTGTGCATGAGCGAGTCTGCAGGCCGCATCGCGCAGATCTGCGCGGGGGCCCGCCTGCTTCTGCTCGATGCGCCGGACGGCTCGGCCGAGCGCTGGCCCGACCCCGAGCATTCCCATGCGGCGGAAGCCGTGCCGACGGCGGTCGGCGCGGAAGACCTCGCCTGCCTTCTGTTCACCTCGGGCACCACCGCACGGTCGAAGGCCGTCATGCACAGCCATCGGAGCATGCTGCACGCCGGCCAGGCAGTGGGTTTGTCCATCGGCCTCGAGCGCGGCGACCAATATCAGGGGGCATGGCCTTTCTTTACCAGCTCCGTCATGAGCATGGCGTGCATGTCGGCCTGGGTGAGCGGCGCCGGCGTAGTGCTGGAACAGGTACCGCTGTCCAATGCCGAGCGCCTGCGGCTGATCGAAACCGAGGGCACCACGGTCTACCATGGCGTCACCTCCATCATCCACTTTCTGGTGGACGAGTATCTCAACGACAGCTATGACCTGCGCCGCGTGCGCCGGTTCGGCTACGGCGGGTCCGTCATGCCGCCGGAAGTCATCGACAAACTGGCTAAACGCCTGCCCTGGGCGGACCAGGTTCATATCTGGGGCATGACCGAAACCGGGCCGGCGGGCACCTATCTGCCGCCGCAATTCCTGCCGCGCAAGGCCGGCGCGGTCGGCCTGCCCATGCCCACCTGCTCGGTGCGAGTCGTCGACGCGGACGGAAAGCCCGCGGCCCCCGGCGAGCACGGAGAGATCGTCTTCAGCGGGCCCTCGATGGCGGTGGGCTATTACCGCAATCCCGAGGCCAGCCGCGAGGCGTTCGTCGACGGCTGGGTCCGCACGGGCGACATTGGGTGCATCGATGACGAAGGCCTACTCCATTTCGTCGACCGGATGAAGGACATCATCAACCGCGGCGGCCTGAAGATATCTTCCGCCGCCGTCGAAAGCGTCCTGTATCGCTTCCCCGGCATCGCCGAGGCGGCGGCGATTTCTGTCCCGCACGATGCACTGGGCGAGGACGTCGCCGCCTGCGTGGTCGCGGCGCCGGGGCACACCATCGACGTGGATGCGCTTGCCCGCCATTGCGCAACCTATCTCGCCGACTATGCGCGCCCGCGCCACTGGCACGTATTGGACGCGCTGCCCAAGAACCCGATGGGCAAGGTGCTCAAGCGTGAACTGCGCGACGCCCTCGCCGACCGCGCACGGCCCGCGAAAACAGCCGCCTGAACCGTTTCCGTACCACCAATCCGCGAACTCGATTCGCTAACGTAGAAGGAAGAACGATGTCTGAAGCCCTATTGCTCGAGGTGCGCGACCGGGTCGCCTATCTCACCATCAATCGCCCCGATGCACTGAACGCCGTCAACGGCGAGCTGCACACCGCGCTGTCGCGCGTCTTCATCGACCTGGGCGCGCGGCGCGACCTTGCAGCCATCGTGCTGACCGGCGCTGGCCGCGCGTTCTGCGCCGGCGGCGATATCGAGTGGATGCGCGAGGCCGTGCGCAACCCGGACAGCTTCGAGATGGTCACGTGGGAGGCCAAGCGCATCGTGTATGCGATGCTCGATTGCGAGATCCCCATCGTCGGCCGCATCAACGGCGACGCGGTAGGGCTCGGTGCGACGCTCGCGCTGTTGTGCGACATCACCATCGCCGACGAGCGCGCCCGCATCGGCGACCCGCATGTCCGCGTGGGCCTGAACGCGGCCGATGGCGGCGGCTTCCTGTGGCCGCAGGTCATCGGCTACGGCAAGGCCCGCGAACTGCTGCTGACGGGCGATCTGCTGAGCGCCGCGGACGCGCACGGGCTCGGCGCGTTCGGCCACGTGGCGCCCGAGGCCGAGCTCGACGCCAAGGTAGAGAGCATCGTCGCCAAACTACGCAACGGCGCGACCAAGGCAATCCGGTGGACCAAGGCCGGGTACACCATCCCCCTTCGCCAGCTGGCGCATGGCCACATGGACGCCGGCACGGCCTACGAGTGCCTCACCAACCTGAGCGCCGACCACGCCGAAGCGATCGAAGCCTTCGCGGAAAAGAGAAAGCCGGTCTTCGGCAAAGCCTGACGAGGCCAGAACGCTATCCGCCCACGTGCGGCGGATGGCAGGCCACACTGCCACCTCAAAGGAGTGGATCATGTTTCGACTCGAACTTGCCAACGGCATCGCCATCGTCCATCTGGATGCGCCTCCCGTCAATGCCATGTCGTTCGGCCGGTGGGCGGAATTGCCCGCGGTCATTCACGATGCCGAGTCATCCGGCGCGGGCGCCATTGTCTTCAGCGGAGCACCGCACAAGCACTTCTGCGGCGGCAACGACGTGCTTGAATTCGATGGCATCACGCGCGCGGGCACCCTGCAGGGCATCGGCGCGGTGCGCGATGCGATGCGGGCCGTCACATGCAGCACCCTTCCCAGCGTTGCGGCGCTGCACGGCGCCGTCATGGGCAGCGGCCTGATTCTCGCCGCCGCCTGCGACATCCGCCTCGCGACCGCCGATGCGCGGCTCGCGCTGCCGGAAGTCAAGGTCGGCGCCTATGGTGGCTACGCGATGCTGAAGGCGCACCTGCCGCACGGCGTCGCGCGCGCGCTGACCTTGCTCGGTAGCCCCATCAGCGGGCAACGCGCATTCGACCTGGGTTTCGTCCACGAACTGGCAGCGGACGCAAACGGCGTGCTCGAGCGTGCGCTCACCTTGGCTACCGAGGTCGGCAAGAACCTGGCGAGCCCGCTGGGCGAACAGATCAAGGCGGTGATGAACCACCAGGACGACAATGCCTTGTGGCCCGCGTATGACATCGAGCGGGACTATGCTGCCAGCATCATGGGCATGAGCGCATCCTCCTGAAGCGCGGCATGCCCAGTTCGCTCCTAATTCGCCCGAAATTAGGAACATCGGGATGTGTTCCCGACCAGCCCAGGATCTGCGGTGCCCACGATTGTTCACACGCCAGCGCAAGCCGTGCTCCCGCGCTGCGCCAGCATGATGGCTGCTGCGGGCACCGGATGCGTCACAGCGTCAGGCTGGCCAAGACCAACAGAACCTTCAGGTGGTGGTGCACCCGCGTGCGCGCGATGACAGCGCCCGCACACTGGCTTCGCGCAGGGCTTGGGTCACGCCGACTCGTGCCCACGGCCACCGACACCGACCAGCACGGTCGAGACCTGCATGGCCACCAGTTGCCGGCACGCCGGCGTGGGCCAAGCACGCGCATAACCTGGAAGGCGGCGCGCCGCCGGCCCTGGACAGCCTGGCCAAGGCTCGGCCGCACTGGTCGCTTGGAGAGTCGTATCCCTCCGTTGACATCGACGCGTGGATTTCGCCAAGATGACATGGAGGCTGGTACTCCTGACCGGCACCATCTGTTCGTCGAGGATAAAGGCCGCATACCGCGCATCACGGTCAGCGACAACTGGCCCGGCGTCCCCGACGATATGCTCGACGAGGTATCGAGCCCTATGTCAGGCCGGACAAAACGGCCGGTAGAACCGGGCTAGAGCTGAGGATCGCGTGCGCGATTGCGGTGGCGCATGGCGGCGCGCTGGCGTTGCGCAACCGCGCCCTCCCCGCCCCGACGGACTGGAGGCTGTGCCGTGCCTGCCGTCACCCGCCTAGAGCAGGTTACCCTGCAGCGCCACCGGGCCGGCATGCAGGAGTATTCCAAGCAAATACGGTATTCTTGCGGCTGTCAGTCACCTGAAAATCGCCTTTGCGCTCCTTGGCCCACCGGCATCCACTCTTTGCCGGCTTCCTGCTTATCGTCTTCCTGACAGTTCAACTGGCAGTGGCGGCGTACGCCTGTACTGGCAACCGGTATCAGGTGGCAGGCGGCAGCACGGAGGCGGCCTTGACCGAATCCTGCGCCGAGATGGCCGAGATGGCCGACAGCGACAAGGCGGCCGATCAAGGCGCGCTCTGCCTCGCGCACTGCCAGGCCGACTCCAAAACTGCCGACCATGTGTCACCACAGATTCCGGTTTTCTTGCCGGTTCTGCTGAGCGTCCTTTCGCCGATCGCCGTGACGGTCTCCGATTTTTGCATCGCAATGCGTGCGGAAACGGAGGCACGCGCCCCGCCGCCCGCGCTCACGATTCTCCACTGCAGTTATCAAACATAGCCTCCAGACCGACGACAGTTCGTTGCTATCCCCTATGCAGGGGTAGCTTTCGTCGCTTCTGGAGGCTATATGCTTTTCCCTCATCGTCAGACGCTGGCGCTGCTCTGCGCGTCCGCGTTCGTGGCGTTGTCGCATGCCGCGACTCCGCCATCCGTTCCCCCTCTTTCTCTGGCGGAAACCGTCGCGCTAGCCACCGCGCACGCCGGCGATGCCGAGTCCTCGCGCGGTGCCGTCGAGGCGGCCATGCAAATGGCGGTCGCGGCGGGCCAACTGCCGGACCCGGTGCTCAAGCTCGGACTTGACAACGTTCCCGTTAGCGGCCCCGATAAATTTTCGCTCAGCCGGGACTTCATGACCCAGCGCTCCATCGGCGTGGCGCAGGAATTCACCCGCGCGGACAAACGCCGCGCCAGGGCCGCGCGCTTCGAGGCTGAGGCCTCCTCCGCCGAGGCGCAACGCGCGGTCAGCGTGGCCAATGTGCAACGCAATGCGGTGTCCGCATGGCTGGACCGTTGGTATGCGGAACAGACGGGTGTGCTGCTCGGCCATCATGGCCACCCTCTCGAACTGGCACGCCAGGCGGCAATCGCCGCATACCGGAGCGGACGTGGCACGCGCGCGGACGTCCTCACGGCGGAACTGGAGATCCAGAAACTGCAGGACCGCCTTGACGAAAACCGCTCTGCCCTCGCTACCAGCACGCTGGCGCTGGAGCGCTGGGTCGGCCCAGAGGCGAGCCGGCCGCTCTCTGACCGACCGCGCTTCGATGTGCCACCGCCAGTCCGCCAACTTGCACAAGGCGAATTCGATGCCGTGCCCGAGATCGAAGCCGCGCGGCGCGACGTCGCCCTGGCAGAAACGGAGGTCCGCACAGCCACGCAGGCAAGGAAGCCGGATGTCACAGTCGAGTTGATGTACAGCCAGCGCGGCTCCGCTTTTTCCAATATGGCCTCTATCAACGTCAGCTTTCCCATGCCGTGGGACCAGGGCAATCGCCAGGACCGCGAAGTCGCCGCCAGGCTGGCGCAGGCAACCGACGCGCGCGCGAGGTCAGAAGTCGTTCGCCGCGACATCCAAGCCATGGTCGGGGTCAGGCTCGCCGAGTTGGAGCGCAATCTCGGCCGGCTCAAGCGCTACGACGAGAGCACCCTGCCGCTGGCGCAGGCCCAGGCGGACGCCGCGCTGACCGCTTACCAAGCCAACACCGGAACGCTGCTGGCCGTCGCCGAGGCGAACCATCGTGCCATCGACACCACGCTGGAGCGGCTGGCACTCGAAGCCAGAACGGCGAAGCTATGGGCAGACCTGGCCTTCCTGGTCCCCCTGCCCACCGCGCAAACCGAGCCCGCCCTGAAGGAGGTCAAATGAACCGCAAGCGCATGGCAACGGCGGCCTGCGTCGTTCTCGCCGTCACGGCGATCTATGGTGCCTATCACCTCGGCTTCGTGCGGGGAGCGCAATCAGCGCAATCGTCGGCCCAGGCCGGCGCGGCACCTGGCCTCAAGGGGGGCAACGCCGATCCGAAAACCGGCAAGAGGGTCCTGTACTGGCATGATCCCATGGTGCCGGGCCAGCGTTTCGACAAGCCGGGCAAGTCGCCCTTCATGGACATGCAGCTTGTGCCCGTCTACGCGGATGGGGATGGTGGCGGCAGCGGTGTCACGGTGGATAGTCGCATTGCCCAGAACCTGGGCATCCGCACAGCAGAGGTCAAAGCCGGCCGCCTAGGCGCGGTGCTCGAGGTGCCCGGCAACGTTGCCGTCGACGAGCGCAGTATCCAGGTGATCCAGGCACGCACGGGTGCGTTTGTCCAGCACGTCGCGGTCCGCGCAACATTCGATCCGGTCCAGCAAGGTCAGGCGCTGGTCACGCTGTACTCGCCGGATTGGGTGGCCGCCCAGGAGGAGTTTCTCGCAGTATCCCGCACGGCGGCGAGCGGCCAGCCCGACCTGCGCAGTGCGTCCAGGGCCCGCATGTTCCAGGCCGGCATGACATCGGGCCAGGTCAGGGTGGTCGAGGCCTCTGGCAAGGTCCAGCCCAACCTTGGCATCGTCAGCCCGGTCGATGGCGTCGTGACCGAAGTTGCCGTGCGCGACGGCATGACCGTGTCTCCCGGCATGACATTGTTCCGCCTGGCCGACCTTGGCCAGGTCTGGGTAATCGCCGAGGTGCCGGAAGGACAAGCGCGCGCTATTTCGCCCGGGCAAGCCGTCCAGGTGCATGCCACGGGGGAGGCCGAGCTGCTCGCCGGCAAGGTCGACACCGTGCTACCCGACGTCGATCAGGTAACGCGAACTATCAAGGTCCGCATCATCCTGCCCAACAAGAGCAGGCGCCTGCTGCCGGGCATGTTCGCGACCGTTCGCTTCGATAGCCGCCAGGACAAGGAAGCGCTGCTGATCCCCGCCGAATCCGTCATCCGCACTGGCCAGCGCACCATCGTCATGGTGGATGCCGGCAACGCAGGTTTCGTGGCTGCCGGCATCAAGACGGGCCGTGAGTCCGGGGGCATGGTGGAAGTGCTGGACGGCCTCAAGGCAGGTCAGAAAATCATCACGTCCGGGCAGTTCCTCATCGATTCTGAGGCCAGCCTGCGCGGCACCACCGAACGCCTGAGCGCGTCGCCGGATGCCCCCGCGCCGGCAGCGTCCGCAGTCGAACACGAGGGCATGGGGCGCATCGAGGCTGTGAATGGCGGCGACAGCCTGACGATCTCGCACGGCGCTATTCCGTCGGCGCAGTGGGGCGCCATGACGATGGATTTTGCCGCGCCGCCCGCCGGCCTGCCCAAAGGGCTCAAGCCTGGCGATCGCGTGCGCTTCCGCTTCCACCTGAATGACGAGGGCGAGGCGGTCCTGTCGTCGGTCGAGCCGGCTACCGCCGCGCGGGAGGCCAGGCCATGATCGCCCGCCTCATCCTGGCATCCATCCGCAACCGCTTCCTGGTCCTGCTGGCGACGGCCATGCTGACCGCATGGGGGCTGTGGGCGGTACGCAGTACGCCGCTCGACGCCTTGCCCGACCTGTCGGACGTGCAGGTCATCATCCGCACGCCGTTTCCCGGCCAGGCGCCGCAGATCGTGGAGAACCAGGTCACCTATCCGCTGACCACCACCATGCTGTCGGTGCCGGGCGCCAGGACCGTGCGCGGCTACTCGTTCTTCGGCGATTCATTTGTCTACGTGCTGTTCGAGGACGGCACCGATCTGTACTGGGCGCGCTCCCGCGTGCTCGAATACCTGAACCAGGTGCAATCCCGCCTGCCGGCCGCGGCCAAGCCCGCCTTGGGCCCGGATGCCACCGGCGTCGGCTGGATCTACGAGTATGCGCTAGTGGACAAGACCGGCCAGCATGACCTGGGCCAACTGCGCGCGTTGCAGGACTGGTTCCTGCGCTTCGAGTTGAAATCGCTGCCCAATGTCGCCGAGGTTGCGTCCCTCGGCGGGATGGTCAAGCAATTCCAGGTGGTGCTGATGCCGGACCGCCTGCGCGCCTACAACCTGTCGCTGTCCAAGGTGCTAGCGGCGCTCAGGGGCGCCAACAAGGAGGCCGGGGGCTCCGTACTGGAGCTCGGCGAGGCGGAATACATGGTGCGGGCCACCGGCTACCTGAAAACGCTCGACGATTTCCGGCAGATACCGCTGCTGACGAGTGACGCCGGCATCCCCGTGCGGCTGGGGGATGTCGCCACGGTCCAGCTCGGCCCAGAGATGCGGCTCGGCATCGCCGAATTGGACGGCCAGGGCGAGGTGGCCGGCGGCGTGATCGTGATGCGCTCGGGCAAGAACGCGCTGGAAACCATCGAGGCGGTAAAGGCCAAGCTCGCCACACTGCAAGAGAGCTTGCCGGCGGGCGTCGAGATTGTCCCCACCTATGACCGCTCGGCCCTCATCAACCGCGCAGTGGAGAACCTGACGCACAAACTGATCGAAGAGTTCATCGTCGTCGCCATTGTCTGTCTGGCCTTTCTGTTTCACCTGCGTTCCGCCCTGGTCGCCATCGTGTCGCTACCACTGGGCGTGCTGGCCGCATTCCTGGTGATGCGCTACCAGGGTGTCAACGCCAACATCATGTCCCTGGGCGGCATCGCCATCGCGGTAGGGGCCATGGTCGATGCTGCAGTCGTCATGATCGAGAACGCGCACAAGCATCTGGAGCACTGGCATGCGAAGTATCCCGGGCGCAGCCTGGCCGGCCAGGAGCGCTGGAACGTAATCGGCGAATCGGCCGCCGAGGTGGGGCCGGCACTGTTCTTCTCGCTGCTCATCATCACGCTGTCATTCATTCCGGTCTTCACGCTGGAAGCGCAGGAGGGTCGGCTGTTCTCGCCGCTGGCCTTTACCAAGACCTACGCCATGGCCGCGGCCGCGGGGCTGTCCGTAACACTGGTGCCGGTCCTGATGGGTTACTTGATTCGGGGGAAGCTCCCCGCGGAGCAGTCCAATCCGCTAAGCCGGTGGCTGATCCGCGCATATCGGCCTGTGCTGGCAAGGGTATTGGCCTACCCCAAGACAACGGTGGCGATTGCCGCGGTGCTGCTAGCGGCTACCGCCTGGCCGATCATGCGGATCGGCGGCGAATTCATGCCGCCGCTCGACGAGGGCGACCTGTTGTATATGCCTTCGGCCTTGCCCGGACTCTCCGCCGGCAAGGCGGCGCAGTTGCTGCAACAGACCGACCGGCTCATCAAGACCGTCCCCGAGGTAGCAACCGTGTTCGGCAAAGCCGGGCGCGCCGATACGGCGACCGACCCGGCGCCCATGGAGATGTTCGAGACCACCATCCAGTTCAGGCCCCGCGATCAGTGGCGCCCGGGCATGACCACCGACAAGATCGTGGAGGAACTCGATCGCATTGTCAAAGTGCCAGGCCTGTCCAATATTTGGGTGCCCCCGATCCGCAACCGGATCGATATGCTCGCCACGGGTATCAAGAGTCCGGTTGGCATCAAGGTGGCGGGCACTGACCTGAAGGAAATCGACCGCCTGGCCGCGCGGATCGAAGACGCCGTCAAGACGGTGCCGGGTGTCACTTCCGCGCTGGCCGAACGGCTCGCCGGCGGCCGCTACATCGATGTGGATATCGACCGGATGGCAGCCGGGCGCTACGGGCTCAACATCGAGGATGTCCAGGGCATCGTGTCGTCGGGCGTAGGCGGCGATAACGTGGGCGAAGTCGTTGATGGCCTGGCGCGCTTTCCCATCAATGTGCGTTACCCGCGGGACTACCGCGACTCGGTGGAACAGTTGCGCGGCCTGCCCATCGTCACCGACCGGGGTCAGCAGATCACGCTGTCCGACGTGGCGCGCATCCAGGTTGTACTGGGTCCGCCAATGCTGCGCAGCGAGAATGCGCGGCTGTCCGGATGGGTGTACGTGGACATTCGCGGGCGCGACCTGAGCTCGGTCGTGCACGACATGCAGGTGGCAGTGGCCAGGGCAGTCCCGCTGCCGGCGGGCTATTCCGTCAGTTGGTCGGGACAATTCGAGTACCTGGAACGCGCCACCGCGAAGCTGAAGGTGGTGGTGCCGTTCACGCTGCTCATCATCTTCATGCTGCTTTACCTGGTATTCGGCCGGCTGGATGAAGCCCTGCTCATCATGGGCACGCTGCCGCTGGCGCTCGTCGGCGGCTTCTGGCTGCTCTATCTGTTGGGCTACAACCTGTCAGTGGCAGGAGTCGTCGGCTTTATCGCGCTGGCTGGCGTGGCGGCCGAGTTTGGCGTCATCATGCTGCTCTACCTGAAGCAAGCCTGGGCGGCACGCGTGGACGAAGGTGAGGCAAGCATGGCTGCGCTGCTGGACGCCATTCAGGAAGGCGCAGTGCTACGGGTCCGCCCCAAGGCGATGACCGTCGCGGTCATCCTCGCCGGCCTGATTCCGATCATGTGGTCGCACGGCACCGGATCGGAAGTCATGCAACGCATTGCCGCGCCGATGGTCGGCGGCATGGTCACCGCACCGTTGCTCTCGCTGTTTGTCGTGCCGGCCATGTATTTGCTGATCCGCAGGCGCCAAGCAACGCGGTCACCCCCGTCATCTTCATCACTCCCCACCCATCCCCCACTTTAAGAGGAAACGTCATGAAGCACTTCAAGATTCTCCCGCTCGTTCTTGCGTTCTCCACCGCGCCAGCCGTGTTCGCCGCGGCACCTATGGACGGCATGGCCATGAAACCATCTGCCCCGGCGGCCGCTTCTGCCGGACCGGCTCAGCCGCCGCACCCGGTGCCCGCGGAGATCAGGAAGATCGACCTCCAGTCAGGCAAAGTCACGCTCAAGCACGGCCCGATCGAGAACCTCGGCATGCCCGCCATGACGATGGCGTTTCCAGCCAAGGATCGCGCTTCGCTGAAAGACTTCAAGGAGGGCGATTCGGTCTCGGCCACCTTCGACAAGATCGACGGCAGGCCGACCGTCGTGGACATGCAACGGAAATAGGCGTACCCGACCGCATGCCGCCGCTTTCGGCGGCATGCGACGGGCCGGATGACCTTGCAGCGGCCCGGTTGCCGCGCGCTGACAGGCCCGTGCCCGGGCACTGTTCGATACCATCGGCTGGGCCGTTTTGCAGCCAGCGGCCACTAAATCAAGGCTGGTCGTAGACCCACACCGAGCCGTCGGCGAGCCGGGCGGCGATGCGCAGCTTGCCGTTCGCGGCGGCTGCGCTCACGAAGTCGGTCGCAGTGCCGTTGCCCGGCAGCGCGAGCGTCGTCGGCGTGTTGCTGTCCGTATCGAGGACAGCAAGCGACGACGCGGCGAGCCCCACCACGAAATGCGGGACGGCGCTCAGCTTCGTCAATGGCGGTACCGCGGCCGCGACAGGCGCATAGGGGATGCCTGGTCCGGCGTTGACAACGATCCCGGAGCCGCTCGCATAACCATAGAGTGGCGCATTTTCATTGACGGCATTCCCCTGGACGGCCCCAAGGCCAAGGTTTATCGGTGCCACGGCGCCCCAAGAAATTCCGTCGCCGTCCGCCCACACGAAGCTGCGCGATCCGTCTGCCTGGACAGCCAAGCCACCACCAGCGGGAAGCGGACGCGCGTCAAGAACTGGTGAGCCGTCGAAATAGCTGAAATACGCATCACCACCCACCTGCTGCCACCACCATATCCACGAATTGGCACACCAGCCCGTCGAGACAATGCCGGTGCCGACGCTGGCCTTCACGAAGGCACGCCCCGCAGTGGAAGAGGCCGTATATTGCGCGCAGTCCATCAGCGAGAAGCTCGTGAGGGGGCCGACAAGCTCCGCATCGAAGCTGCCGAACGGCACGCCCGCGCCATCCGCACCCAGTTGCACCACCACCGCCGAATTCGCCGGGTCCGTATCCGCCGCCAGCCACACGCCGCGCGCCGCCGCCGGCAACGCCGTAGCAGGTTCGCGCGGAGCGGCGTCGAGCGCACCGAAGCGCTCCAGCCGCGCCGGCTGGCTGCCGTCCGCGGTCAGCCGCCACACGCGCGTGCCGTCGATGGCCAGGCTGACCACCGACGGGTTGGCGATGGGCGCATCCGGCAGGCGTGTCCATGCGCCCGTGGACGTCAGCGGCAGCGTGCTGCTGTTGGTGCGGCCGTCCGGATAGGTCGCCGTCAGCGTCAGCGTCGCAACATAGGCGTCGACCTGTGCGGCATCGAGGCCGATCGTCACGCTGGTGCTGGTGGGCATGCCGACGATGGATGCGGCCGTGCCGCTTTGCTGGATCGACCACGCCAGCGTCGCCCGGCCGGCCAGGTCGGCGCCCGGCCCGTCGGTCAGCGTCGCCGTCACGGTGCCGGTGCGGCCCGGCTTCACGCTCAGCGACGGCGCCGAGAACGCGATCGAGGGCAGCGCCACCAGCGGCCGCGCCAGCGCGGCATTGGCGCACAGCCGGTCGCCCGCCGGCGTGGTGGCGCAGGCGGTGAGCTTGCCCGTGTCCGCCAGCGTGCCCGTGGTGGCGACCTGCGCCGAATGGCTGTCCGCCGCCGGCGCGGCGGCGAACGTGGCGTTGTCGACCGCCCACGACCAGTCCGTCAGGTCGGCCGCGCCGTCGACGCCGTCCGAGCGCTGCACCACCGCAGTGACGACCTGCGGCGCCGCGCCGTAGTTGACCGTCAGCGTGGACGGCGACAGCGTCAGCGCATAGGTCTTCGCCGCCGGCGCCTGCACGGCCAGGTGCGTGGTGCTGGTGGCCTGGCTGCCGTCGGGCAGCGTCGCCGTGGCGACGATGTCGACCTCGCCGGGAGCGAGCATGCGCACCGAGGCATAGGTACCCACCGGCTGCATCATGCTGGCGGCCGCCGGCGCCTGGTCGGAGGCCGACACGATTACCGCGACCGCTTCGTTGGACGACGACCACGCGAATTTGGCGCCCTTGACCTCGAGGCCATCGGCGCCGAGCAAGGTAGCCTTCAGCGTCAGCGTGCCGCCCTGCGCGGGCGCGGCCGTGCCGGTGTCGACGACGAGGCGGCTGCTGGGTGTCTGCGTGGCTGGGGAAGATGGGGCTTCGTCGCTGCCGCAGGCGGACAGCAGGCCAGCGGCGAGGACAAGCGAGAGCAGGCCGGCCGCGCGAGACCGCGCGCCGGCATGGAAACCTTGGAACATGTGACCTGACCCGTTTTTATTTATTGGCAAATATACATACGCGCCACCGGGGTTGTGCCGGGCGACTGTAGCAGCGAGCTCCTGCTCTCTTCCATACCCCTTCGGGGCTATCAAGTTTTATAATATGCGTCAATCATCACAAGTAAGCAAACATGGGCCCATAGGCGGTCTGCTGCCGCACAAAATCGCCCATCCTTGAATATCCAAACAAGCTCTAAAATAGTCGCCGCTGGTATCAGGTCGAAAATCGCCAGCGAGAATGGATCAAACAATAGATACAAAGGGACACCGTAGCTGACACCGGCCGACGGACGCGCCCTGATCATAAGAAACGGGATCGGTCACATGGTCAACCTCAATTCCGCGCGGCTGCGAGCCGTGCTGCTGGCCGCCAGCGTCGCGGTCGGCTCCCTCTCTCTTTTCGGCTGCGGCAGTGATGACCCGCCCGCGAACGCGGAGGTTCCTGCCCCTGTCACCCCTCCCGTCGGACCCGTTGCTCCGCCGCTCGCAACCTTTGCCATTAGTGGCAATGTCACCGGGCTCTCCGGGCACGGCCTACTGTTGCAAAACAACGAAGGCGACGATCTGGCTGTCGCTACCAATGGGCAGTTCACGTTTGCCACGCCGGTCGCGACCGGCGCGTCCTATGCGGTAACCGTCAAGGTCCAGCCGAACAATCCGACACAGACTTGCACGGTCAATGCCGGCAGCGCCACAGTGCAAGATACCGCCGTCAACAACGTGGCCGTAGTTTGCTCGACCAATGCCTTCCGTGTGGGTGGAACCGTGAGCGGCTTGACGGGTAGCGGGCTCGTCCTGCAGAACAATGCGGGGGATGACCTGCCCGTGAACACCGACGGCGCGTTCACATTCGCGACGCCAGTGGCGAGCGGCGCAAACTATACGGTTACGGTCAGGACGCAGCCAACGCTACCCCCGCAGACCTGCACGGTGGCGGCTGGCACCGGCACGGTGGCTGGCGCAGACGTGGCTAGCGCGACCGTCACCTGTACCGCTAGCACACCGCGCTTTGCCTATGTGGCAAACCAAACGTCGGGCACTATTTCGGGCTATGCCGTCGATGCCACGACTGGCGCCCTGTCTGGACTGGCCGGATCACCATTTCCTTCCTCGTTCCCGTTCGGGATGGCAAGAGATCCGGCGGGGCAGTTCTTATTTGCCGCAAGTGCGAGCGTTAGCGCACTGTGGGCCTACCGTCTTGATCCCGCCACTGGTACGCTGGCCGCAACGGTCGGTTCGCCATATCCGGTTAGCTCGGCATCCCTGGGGTTGGCCGTGGATCCGCGTGGGAAGTTTGTTTACACCGGCGGCAGTTCTCCTCCCAGCATTTCGGCCTTCGCCGTCAACACAACGACAGGCGAACTTACCCCAGTCACGGGATCGCCCTTTGCGGCAGGAAACGGGGCCAGCAGCATTGCGATCGATCCAGCTGGAAAATTTCTGTATTGCACAAACCGTAATGACAACTCAATCTCGGTCTATGCACTCAACGCCGTTACCGGTACGCTCACGCCCGTGGCTGGCTCGCCATTCTCCGTGGCGAACATACCGTTCACCATCATCATCGAGCCCCGGGGCAAGTTTGCCTACGTGACAAACTTCGGTGCGAACACTGTCTCGATCTTTGCCATCAATAGCACGACGGGAAGCTTGACACTCCAGGGGACGATAGCGGCCGGCTCCTCGCCGAGAACCTTGGTGATCGATCCGAGCGGCAGGTTCCTGTATGTTGTCAATCAGGCATCCAACAGCGTTTCAGCCTACAGCATCGATGCCGTCACCGGCGCCTTGACGGGGACGGGGACCTATCCGACGGGCGGCCAGCCGCTCTATGCGGCGGTGGATCCCGGTGGACGGCTGCTCTACGTGACGAATTTCAACGACAACAATGTCACCGTCTATGGCATTAATCCATCCAGCGGAACACTAACTCCTAGCGGCGGAGCGTTGCCCGCGACAGGATCTGGCCCTGCAGGAATTGGGCTGTTCTGATACATCCCGGCACAATGCTCACGACAGCGGCTCTCAGAGTTGGATGGCGACAAAGTGAGGCCGTTGCGCTGAGCATGAATGGAAACGGAAAGCCAATGTCACCCAACGATAGTCCCTCGGGGAAACCCGCTTCCCAGCCCGCTCCTGTCATCGAGGCACGGGATGCTCGCGGCAGGGGCAGCGCTGACGAGAATGCAGCACCGCGGAGGCCGGTGGCACCGGCGCGAACCGAGCGTGCTCAAATTGGCCTGCGGTCGCCCGCTGCCTCAGTGGGAGGCCAGTGCAGCGTCGAGATGCGTGCGGCACCTGCCCCTCCTGGACTGAACCCACCTATCGGGACACGCTGCTAACGCGCCATCACATGCTAGCGCCCCCGATGGTCATGCGGCCGCACAGTTCCTACGCCTGCCGCGCGCGCGGCGGTCTCGGTGCCGTAGGAAAGCTGGCTGATGAGCCGGTCCAATGCCAGGATGCCGACCACCAGCCGGTGCCGGGCTCTGTCAACGGCATCCGCGCATAGCTCATGGCCCGCAAGGCCACCAGCCGGCGCGGCAGGCCGAGGTAGAGCGCGATGAACAGCGCCAGCATGGCGGCCACGAAAGCTTTGAAGGAAAAGAGCCAGTCTCTTCCGGAAGGCCAGGTCATCATCGCGGTCAGGACTCCGCGCTGCGGGGGAGGGCGATGTTGCCGGCGTTGCCGCCCGCCGCGGCGGCGCCGCGCGACAGCGCGTCGAGCACGCGCAGCGCGCCTTCGAAATCCTGCTCGGTGAGACCCGCGAAGACGTCCGCGCGCACCTGCTTGAGGTCGGCCTCGATCTTGGTGGCGAGTTCCTCGCCGGCGTCGGTCAGCCACAGCGCGTTGGCGCGGCGGTCATTGGCGTCGACCTCGCGGCGCACCAGGCCCGCGGCGGAAAGCTGGTCGACCAGCCGCACCAGCGAAGCGCCTTCCAGTCCCACGTAGTCGGCCAGCGTGACCTGCCGCACGCCGCCGCCGAGGCGGCGGATGAACAGCAGCGGTCCGGCTGCTGCGGCGGAGATGCCGTAGGCAGTCACCACGCCTTGTGAGATATGGCGCCATTGGCGGCCGGCCAGCATGAGCTGGCCGGTAAAGGCAAAACGGAGGGCGTCGATCGGGGGCATGAGAGAGATGATAGCAACCATATCGTTAGATTGGGGCCTACGCAGCGCGCAGGCCGCACCGGCCCTCCTGCCGCTAAAAATCAATCAGTCGCGAAGCCGCCGCGCCTTGACAATTCGCTGGACGCTATAGGCAAAAAGCCTCTCCACCACCTCTTGTCTATCCATATCTCAGACCACGCGCCGATCCAGTTCCGCAACTTCGTACGTATCAATCCCGGCGTGAAGGAACAATACTCCTTCGATGTCGACCTTGACCAAGCTTCATGTCAACTTGGATTGGAACAAGCGCATATAGGAGATCGCTTCCGAATGGCAGTGCTTCGAAACGACGACCGAGTCCGGCCTGCTTCTTGACCGCGTACCTAGGACGGTTCAAGACATGCTCAAACAGGACTTGATTGCAACCGAAGTTGTCTTCGACCACTTGCGTGAACACAGGGAGACCCTGCGCAAACCGCTGGACCGGCAGACCAGAGCTACCGCAGCGATCATGCCACCCTACCGTCGCACTTAGCCCGTTCCCGCGGCGCCAGCTCAAGTTTCCATTCCTAGCCCGCACGCGAGAGATTCTCGATTACTGCGAAGCGGCAACCTTGGCTTGGTTTGCGCAAGACAGGGCCGGCATCGAAGATTAGGCGTTTGAGCCCAGTTCTTCAGTTGCAGGTGCTCCGGCTTGCTGTGGCGTGCGCGAGAGGAAGCCGAAGACTGCGACGGCTGACAGCACGGTGATGACCGTCAGCACGTGCAACAGAATACGGAAGGCATCACCATACCCCGCGACCAACAGCTGATGGCTGACTTGAGGCAGCGCCTCGGCAGCGTGCGCGAGGTCCCCGGTCGCAAGCCGCTGCGCAGCTTCGGTGACCTTTCCGGCAGTCGAACCGGCTTCGGCCAGTACTGCGTTCAAGCTAACCTGGGCAATGGCGGCCAGGACGGCGCTGACCGTGGCGAGAGCGATCCCCTCCCCCGCCACGCGCGTCGTATTGAAGATGCCCGTGGCCATCCCCGCACGTTCCTTGGGCACCACACTCACTGCGAGACCATCCATGAGGCCCCAAGGCATGCCAGCTCCGATTCCAATCAATAGCATCGGGCCCACTACTGCGAAGCCGGCAGCACCGACGTCGATCTGACTGAACCAGTGGAGGCCGCCCGCGGCGATGAGAAAGCCGATGCCCGAGAGCACGCCTGCGGAGATCCAGCGGGTCAGCGTGGCGACAACTACGGGGACGACCAACATCGGCGCCGACAGTGCAATCATCAGAATACCCGCATCGATTTCGCTCAGACCTTCGATGCCGATGAACCGCAGCGGCAGCATCACCACAAGCACGATGTAGCTGTAGCATGTGCCAATGGGGAGCATTTGCACACCAACAAAGCGAGGAATGCGGAACAGGCTCAGGTCGAGCATGGGGCGCACCGAGCGAGATTCGACATAAATGAAGATGGCGAGCATCAACGCTGAAGCAGCGAGCGAACCCGCCACCAGCGCGCTGGACCAACCGCTTTCAGGTGCTTGGATGACAGCGAACGTGAACAATACGAGCGTGGTGGTGAAGGACATGGTGCCGGGCCAATCGAGACCCTGCGCATTCGGATCGCGCGTCTCACGCATGCGTGGCACCCCGAACATCATAGCGACCGCCCCGATCAGTGCCGTCGACAGGAACACTGAGCGCCAACCGAACGCATCGATGAGCACGCCGCCCAGGAGCGGGCCGAAAGCGAGTCCGATGCCAAAACTCGTGCCCAGCATGCTGAACGCGCGGGTGCGCGCGTGGCCATCGAACTCCTGCGCCAGTGCAGCACCACCGCCGGATAGTGCCGCTGCGGCAGCAATACCCTGTACGGCGCGCAGGATATCGAGCCAGAGGACCGATGGCGCGGCAGCGAGTACCAGCGACGTGAGAACGAAGAAGCCGATGCCGATGCTGAACAAGCGCTTGCGCCCATACACGTCAGCCAGCGCACCGGCCGCCATCAGCAAGCTGCCGAAACTGAGCATGAAGGCGTTGGTGATCCAGGTCAGCGAAGTGGCGCTGCCGCCAAGCTCGCGTCCAATAGCGGGCGTGGAGACAGCGCCGCCGGTGAAGCTCAGCGGCAGAACGATGGCGGCCATACACACCGCTAGCAGGATGAGAGGTTTGCCACGCTCAGACGCGTGGTCGTCCGTTGAAGAGTCTGGTGAGTTCATTGATAATTCTGAAAGTGTATGGGATGCCGTTGACGGCATCGAGGATGCGCGGACCTGGCTGCGACCCGCCAACGGCTGTTAGGCACACCATCCGACAATGCATGTTTCACGGAAAGCAAATTGCGCGTAACGCTCACCGCAGCGATTAGCCACATGTCGGCGTCGTAGGAAAGCGGGAAAGTAGCGTTTGACTCCTCGTAGATAAAGGCTTCGAATGGTGATTCGCGCATCCAGAATCAAAACAATCGCTGACGGTCTGCCAGGACTTGTAGCGAGGGCCGGACGCCTCTCACTACGACGACCGACTGATTGCCGCGGCGATCTTGTCGCCGAATAAAACCAGGACGACGCCACAAAGGATCACGAGCACGCCTGCAGTTCGCACCACGGTCATTGACCGCGGAACGGCAGTTGTGAGGCCATGCTGATCAATGAGCATTGCTGCGAGAAACTGACCAAACACGAACAGCGAGACAGTGTTGACACTACCGATTCGAGGTGATGCAAGCAGGCTCGCGCATATCGCCACTGCGCCCAGGAGTCCTCCGCCCAACCGCCACGATGGCTGAGCGAGCAGGGTTCCCATCGTTGGAGAGACGCCGCCTCGCGCAAAGGCAACACCGGCAAGCACGAGAGAACCGATTACGAACGAGACCAGTGCTGCCATCAGCCGATCGTTTCCCAGCCCCGCGGCCAGCCGCCCGTTGACCCACGTCTCCAGCGCCGCGGCGGCGCCCCCAGCTAATGGGGCAATCATCAGGAGTGGTGTCATTGGTGTGGAGCTTTCTGAAGTGGATTCGAATATGCCGACCTACGCATGCCTGAGGCAGTTGTTCCTCAGCAAGCTGTAGGGGCTTTCGCCGACCCGGTACCGCTCTCAGGCTTTGAGGCTTACCACATATCTGGTCGAGGTCTGCTTCGGCCGAGAGGTAACTTATCAACCACGGTAAAGGCATTATGGTTGCCGACCGAAGGTTGATAAATGCCTGTAACGAGGTTTCTTTGTCTCTATAGCAGAGACAAATCGAGGGGATCAGTTTGAGCCTTCTGCGCATCGGCGTAGCGAGGCTTAACGGAGGAAGCGGCGCCTCAACTCGCGAAGGTGAAATACTGTTTTCATGCAATCCGCATTTATTCCCGACCCAGCGCTTGCTATCTTTGTGACTGGAGTACTCTTCCTTCTTCATGGGAAGACGCGGCAAGTTCCTGGCGCTCTTGTCCGCCGATTTTTGAAGCCGTCCAGCGTTGACCTCCTCTCAGTAGCAAGGCTCACATAGGCTTCAGGCACAGCTTCGGCTGTGCTTTTTTTTCGCGAATTCCGGGAGAACTCTCCTCCTGCTATCGAAAGTCTAAAGGCTAGTCTGATTAGAGTTGCTTTTGCATGTCGATGCCGCTCCGCCGAAAAGGCACAACGAGGCGAACGGGCCTTACCGGCCAAGTCGGAGCTTCAGCATGCGCAACGACGGTAACGGCGAGCGAGGACGAGCCAACAATAGATCGGTCGCAACTGACGGTTCGTTCTCAGGTGCTGGCCTCGGTCGATACGCTGCTGGACCAGCATGGCATGAACAAGGAGCGGACTCTCTTCCACCAGATCATTCTGTCGGTTATGCCGCAATCTGCTGCGACGAACGAGGTTTGGGATGCATGGGTTGTTCCGGACCAGATGTCTCTGCGCGGCACCGACGCCCGCCGGCGACGCCCTATAAGCTGATCCGAGGTGCTAGTCCCCCGCAACGTAAATGTAGAAATGTCCCAGCGGTGTGTGGCGAGTCGTGCCTTCGACCACACGAACCGTCACGCTCGCATGAAGGCATGGCGCGGGAACCCAGTGCTATTTCGCCGAGCTGCTTCCAGAACACCTTTGAGCACACCAGCGCCATGGCCTAGGACGCCATATTCCAACGCGGCAGGCAAGTGCCGTTCGAATCAACGCTTCACAACATTGGCTTCATTTGGCTCGTCAGTCTTGGCGATATCTGCCGACGAAGGGTCCCCCCAGCCGCCGCCGAGCGCGCGGATCAGGTTGACCGTGGCGGCGGCCTGCACGCTTTGCAGTTGCACCGCCGCGCGCCGGGTCTGCAGCGCGGTGCGTTCCGCGTCGATCACGTCGAGGAAGTTGATCGCGCCTTCGCGGTATTGCGTGCGCGAGATGTCCGCGGCGCGCGTGGCGGACTGCACCGCGTCGGCCTGCGTCTGCGTCTGCGCTTCCAGGATGCGCAGGTCGGACAGGCCGTCCTCCACCTCGCGGAACGCCGTCAGCACCTGCTGGCGGTACTTGGCCACGTCTTCCTCGTAGACCGCGCGCGCGTTCGCCAGGTTGGCGCTGCGGCGCCCGCCGTCGAAGATCGGGATGTTCAGCGCGGTGCCGGCCAGCGGCCCCAGCAGGAACGCCCGGCTGCTCCACTTGAACAGGTCGCCCAGCGTGGCCGACTCGAAGCCGCCCGTGCCGGTCAGCGTCAGCGACGGGAAGAACGCAGCGCGGGCAATGCCGATGCGCGAATTGGCCGCGGCCATGGCGCGCTCGGCCGCCGCGATGTCCGGGCGGCGTTCCAGCAGCGACGACGGCAGCCCGGCCGGGATGCGCAGGTTGACCGCCTTGAGCGGCGCCGCCGGCATCGAGAACTCCGCCGGCGCCTTGCCCAGCAGCACGGCCAGGCCGTGCTCCGAGGCCGCGCGCAGGCGCTGCACGCTCATCGCGTCGGAGCGCGCCGTGGCCAGCTCCGCCTTGGCGCGGGCCACGTCGAGCTCGCTGATGTCGCCTTCGTCGAAGCGGCTCTGCACCAGCTTGAGCGCCTGCTCGCGCAGGTTCACGGTATGGGCGAACACCTCGGCCTCGGCATCCAGCCCGCGCAGCGTGAAGTAGGTCTGCGCCACGTCCGCCTGCAGCGCGAGCTGCACCGAGCGGAACAGCGCCTCGCTGCGCTGCGTGTCGGCGCGCGCGGCATCCACCGAGGAGGCCACGCGGCCGAACAGGTCGACCTCGTAGGAGGCGCTGGCCTGCGCGCGCCACAGCGTCTGCTGCGGGATGCTGGTGCCGTCGGGCAGCAGTTGCGACGCCGCCGAGAGTTGCTCGCGGGTCGGGCCGAAGCCCGCGTCCAGCGACGGGAACAGCCCGGCGCGCGCGGCCTGGTTGAGCGCCCGCGCTTCCTTCAGGCGCGCGGCGGCGGCCGCCAGGTCCTGGTTGGCTTCGAGCGCCTGCTGCTCCAGCGCGTTGAGCCGGTCGTCGCCGAACACGGTCCACCATTCGCCGCGCGCCACTTCTTCCGACGGCTTGGCGGGCTGCCAGGTACCCGCTTCAGCGGGCTTGATCTGCGTCTGCGTCCAGTCGGCCGACGCTTCCTTGAAACCGGCCGTGGGCACCGCCGGCTTGTCGTAGGCCGGCGCCAGCGAGCAGCCGGCCAAAACGAGCAGGGACGCCAGCAACATCGAGCCCTTGCTTAACCATTGGGTCATAGATGAGTTCATGATGATCTCCCTCGTTTCCCTGTTCATTCAGCCGACTTGACGACGTGCACCGGTTGCTCGGCGCGCACCGGTCCGGCATGTATGTGGTGCCTGTCAACAATCGGCTTGCTACCCGCCATCTTGCGCAGCGCGACGTAGAACACCGGGGTCAACAGCAGTCCGAACAGCGTCACGCCCAACATGCCGAAGAACACCGCGATACCCATGGCACGGCGCATTTCTGAGCCAGCGCCGGTCGACACCACCAGGGGAATCACACCCATGATGAAAGCGAACGAGGTCATCAGGATCGGGCGCAGGCGCAGCCGGCTCGCCTCGATGGCGGCCTGCATGATCGTACGGCCCTGCATCTCCAACTCGCGAGCAAACTCGACAATCAGTATGGCGTTCTTGGCCGACAGCCCCACCAGCACCATCAGGCCAATCTGCGTGAAGATGTTGTTGTCGCCGTTGGTCAGCCACACACCGAGCAGCGCCGAGAGGATGCTCATCGGCACGATCAGGATGATCGCCAGCGGCAGCGTCAGGCTTTCGTACATGGCAGCCAACACCAGGAACACCAACAACACGCTGATGGGGAACACCCACAAGGCTGCGTTACCAGTCAGGATTTGCTGATACGTCAGGTCGGTCCATTCCATCTTGATGCCGCGCGGCAGCGTTTCGGCGGCAATGCGCTCGATCGCAGCCTTAGCCTGGCCCGACGAGTAACCGGGTGCCGGACCACCGTTGATATCTGCAGCGGTGAAGCCGTTGTAGCGCACCACCATTTCCGGGCCATACGTCGGCTTTACCGTCACCAGAGAGGACAGCGGCACCATTTCCCCGGCGGCGTTGCGCGTCTTGAGTTGCAGGATGTCGGCGGCGGTAGCACGGAATTGCTGGTCGGCTTGGGCACGCACTTGATAGACGCGGCCGAACTTGTTGAAGTCGTTCACGTACAGCGAACCGAGGTAGATCTGCATGGTGTCGAACACGTCCGTCACCGGTACGCCAAGTTGCTTGGCCTTCACACGGTCCAGGTCGACGTCGATTTGCGGCACGTTGATCTGATAGCTGGTGAACATCGGGCCCAATTCCGGCGCCTTGGAGGCCGCCTTGATGAAGGCCTGCGTCGCATCGTTTAGCGCTTCGTAGCCGAGTGCACCGCGGTCTTCGAGCTGGAGCTTGAATCCACCCAGCGTACCTAGGCCCGACACCGGCGGGGGCGGGAACGTAGCGATCTGCGCGCCTTTGATTTGCGCAAACTTTTCGTTCAGCGCAGCAGCGATCTCCGCGGCCGACTCACCCTTGCCGCGTTCCTTCGATGGCTTGAGCACTGGGAACACTAGGCCGCTGCTCGACGAGTTGGTCAAGCCATTCACCGACAGGCCCGGGAACATCGGTGCATGCACTACGCCCGGCTGCTTCAGTACGATTTCACCCATCTCGCGCACCACCTCTTCAGTGCGGTCCAGCGAGGCACCCGCCGGCAGTTGCGCAATGCTGACCAGGTAGTCCTTATCTTGCGTTGGCACGAAACCACCAGGTACTACTTTGCCCACCAGCAGGGCCAAGCCCAGCAGCAGGCCGTACAACACGAACATGATGAGCTTGCGATGGATCACGCCTGCGACGCCTTTGCCGTAGGATTCCGAACCGCGGTGGAAGACCTTGTTGAAGCCATTGAAGAACGGGCCAAGGATGCGGTCCATCACGCGAGTCAGGCGGTCTTTCGGTGCGTGGTGGTCCTTGAGCAACAGCGAGGCCAGGGCCGGCGACAGCGTCAGTGAATTGAATGCCGAGATGACCGTCGAGATGGCAATGGTCATGGCGAACTGCTGGTAGAACTGACCAGTCAGGCCCGACATCGAAGCGAGAGGCACGAACACTGCAACCAGTGTCAGCGCGATGGCGATAATCGGGCCGCTCACCTCCTGCATGGCCTTGTACGTAGCCTCACGGGGCGACAGACCTTCCGAGATATTACGTTCGACGTTTTCGACAACCACGATGGCGTCGTCCACCACGATACCGATGGCCAGCACCATACCGAACAGCGACAGTGCATTGATGGTGAAGCCGAATGCATGCATTAGCGTGAACGTGCCGATAATGGAGACAGGCACAGCTAGCAGCGGAATCAACGACGCCCGCCAGGTCTGTAGGAAGACGATGACAACCAGCACCACGAGAGCAATGGCTTCGAACAGCGTGTGGATCACGGCGTCGATACTTTCCTGTACGAAACGCGTCGGGTCATATACGATCTCGGCCTTCACGCCGTCAGGCATGTCTTTCTGCAATTCGGCCACGATGGCGCGCACGTCGTCGGAGATCTGCAGCGAGTTTGCTCCCGGCTGCTGGAAGATCACGACCTGCACTGCGTCCTTGTTGTCTAGCATCGCACGCAGCGCGTACTCCGCCGATGACAGCTCGATGCGCGCCACGTCCGACAGACGCACCACGCCACCGTCCGGTGTGGTCTTGAGGATGATGCCGCGGAACTCCTCTTCCGTCTTCAGGCGCCCCTGGGCATTGACGCTCAGTTGCACCGGCACGTTAGATGCCATCGGCGAAGCACCGATGATACCGGCCGCCACCTGCACGTTCTGTTCGCGAATCGCCTTGACGACATCGGTGGCGGTCATATTCTGGCGAGCCACCTTCTGCGGGTCGAGCCAGACGCGCATCGAGTAGTCCCCGGCGCCCCAAAGCGCGACCTCGCCGACGCCAGGCACGCGGGCGAGCCTGTCTTTGACGTTGATGAGTGCGTAATTGCGCAGGTATGTCAGGTCGTATTTGCCGTTGGGCGAAACGATGTTCACCCCCATCGTCAGCGTCGGCGACGACTTGATCGTCGTCACGCCCAGGCGCTGCACTTCTTCGGGAAGACGCGCCAGGGCTTGGTTGACGCGGTTCTGCACGAGCTGCGCGGCCTTGTCGGGGTCGGTACCGAGCTTGAACGTGACCGTGGTAGTCATGTTGCCGTCGCTGTTGGCCTGCGACTGCATGTACAGCATGTCCTCGACGCCGTTGATTTTCTCCTCCAGCGGCGAGGCGACGGTTTCGGCGATGACTTTCGGGTTGGCACCTGGATACTGCGCGCGCACCACTACCGAGGGCGGAGCGACTTCCGGATACTCGGCCGTGGGCAGCTTGAATAGCGAAATCACGCCGCCCAGCAGGATGACCACCGACAGCACGGCCGCGAAGATGGGCCGATCGATGAAGAACTTAGAGATGTTCATGATGGGACTCCCGTTGACCGGTATCAGGCAGCCGGCTTGGCGTTACCTGCATTCACCATGTCGACGGTGCGCGCCTTGACGATGTCGTTGGGGCGCACGCGCTGGATGCCGTTGACGACGATGCGCTCTCCTGGCTTCAAGCCGGTTGTCACAATGCGCAGGCCTTCATGGATCGCGCCGAGCGTGATTTCGCGGTATTGGGCTCGGTTGTTGGCATCGACCACGAGCACGAACTTCTTGGCCTGGTCGGTACCGATGGCGGCGTCGTCGACCATCACAGCGGGGTGGGCCTCGCCGCCGCCTACCCTGACGCGCGCGTAGAGGCCCGGCACCAGTGCACCGTCAGTGTTGTCGATGCGAGCGCGGACGCGGATGGTTCCCGACGTGGTGTCGAGATGGTTGTCGACCGAGACGATAACGCCCTTGCGCGAATAACCGGTTTCGTCGGCAAGGCCCAGCTCCACCGGCAACGGCGAATTGGCACCGCGACGCAGCGAGCGCAGGTAAGTCTGTTCATCGGCATCGAACGAGGCGTAGATCGGCGACACCGACACGAGCGTCGTGAGTAGCGGTGCGCCGGCGCCGACGGACACGATGTTGCCGACCGTCAGTTCGGCGCGCGACACGCGGCCGGCCACCGGCGCGGCCACTTCGGTGTACGACAGGTTGACCTTGGCTGCCTCGAGCGCGGCACGCGCCGCTTTCACGCTGGCGGAGGCTTCGCGCGCGGCGTTGTGCTTCTCGTCGAAATCACGGCGGGCAATGGCATTGCTTTCAATCAGGCGGTCGGCACGGGACGCGTCGCTAGTGGTGTAGCTGGCGCGAGCCTCGGCAGCAGCAAGTTGAGCGGCGGCGCGGTCAACTTCAGCTTGATAGGGGCGAGGGTCGATAGTGAAGAGTGAATCACCCTTTTTGACAAGCTGGCCGTCCTTGAAGTGAACCGCCACGATCTTGCCCGGCACCAACGGGCGAATCTCCACCTTGTCGATGGCTTCGAGCCTGCCCGAATAGTCCTGCCACTCCACGATGGATTGGCTGACCACGGTGGCCGCGTCGACATCAATGGCGGGCGCGGCAGTTGCGGCAGCCGTAGCACTCGCTACGGGATGAACGCTGCCATGGGTGAGCGCCAGACCTGCAACACCCACGACGAACAACACCCCTACTGCCATCGAGACTTTCCTGCGATTGGTAATCATGATGCGAATCCTTTTCCGTCTAAGTCGTTGCGAAGCAAATCGGATACTTCGGTCCAGGAGCCCCATCCATTGAGTACGCCGCGCGGGTGTGCCTCTAGCTTGGAAACCAGTATTGGTCGCGCGAAGCCGCGAATAAAGACTGGTTTTTTGGTCACTTTGTGTCGTCTATGGATACAATACGCAAGAAGGGGTGTGGCGGCGTCTGTTGAAACTAGGTAGTTATCCTGTGTAAGCAACTCGGCTCATCGGGTCGATGCGCGGCCGATTCTTGTTGCCAGATGACGACGCAGGAAGCCTGCTACGTCGTCGAGTGCCGCAGAACTGTTCGGCAGTTCGGCGTGGCATACGCCTGAATATCGGCGTGCTTCTGTCGACACACCTGCCACAATCAACCGCCCTGCATATTGCTCCCCTTCACTCTTCGCGCCATCGCGCTCGGCACTGGCGATGAGCGTCGGCGGCAACCCCGCCAAGCGGCGAGAGTCGAGTGGCGCCGCGTACGGGTGGACGCACTGCGCCGTCCCCGGCAAATAAGCCTTGTATTGACGCGCACGTTTAAGAGGATCCGCCTCCGGACCGGGGTTCGCCGGCCCGTCTGTTAGTCGTGTGATGCTCGGATCCAGCAGGGGAGCAATCAACGCCTGGGCAGCCAGGCTAACCACACCGCGGTCTCGAGCCATTGCAGCAACGCCAGTTGCGATGCTTGCTCCCGCGTCATGCCCCGCTACGGCAATCCGACGGCTATCGGCCTGGGACTGCCACGCATGTTCAATTGCCCATTGCAACGCCAAATAGACATCCTCCGGCGCCGCGGGGAATGGATACGCTGGAGCTAACGAGTAGCCCACCGACACAACCCAGGCACGAATCTGCTCTGCCAGCACCGACGCCTGGTAGTCGGACTCGTCGAGGTCGCCGTCGACGAATCCACCGCCGTGGCAATACACCAGGATCGGCACGGTCGCTTTTTCAAACTTCGGTCGATAGCAGCGCAAGGTGATGTGCTGCGCATACCCGGAAATGGGTACTTCCTGTATCTCGAGATTTGAATGCATTGTTGCGCCAGTGTTCGTATCTGCTGCCAGGAACCTGGAGGGTCTTACACGAGTCGACCGACTCTCCCATCCAGTGCACGGCTCGAACTGTACTGCTTGTGCGCAAGAAGATAATTGGCAGCGGCAATGGAAGACTTTTCATATTCCGTGAATGATGCCCCCATAGAGGGGGCCCCTCAGGAACTGCAACCCGGCATCACGTTGGTTTGCTTGATGGGACGACTCGGGTCGCAATGACGTGCAGCGCTCGAAAGTCTCAGAGACCCAGGTCACGAAGGCCCGCACTTGCGGCGAGAGATGGCGGCTCTGCGGGAACACCGCCGAAATAGGAAGGGGTGCGGGGTTCCAATCCGACAGCACTTCGACCAGCTCACCGTTATCGAGGTGGGGCTGCGCCAAGATGCGCGGAATCTGGATGAGACCGAAGCCCTTGAGCCCGCACAACAGATGGGCATCGCCGTCGTTTGCAGCGAGCGTTGAAGGCACCTTGACGGTTATCGCCTCACCGGCCATCTGGAAGTTCATGTTTATCATGCGACCAGTACGACTCGAGAAGTAGTTCACCGCGCGATGCCCCTCGAGTAAATGTGGTGATTTAGGAACACCGAACTCGCGGATATAACCAGGGCTGGCAGCCGTCAGCAGGTGAAACAAGCCGACGCGCCGCGCCACTAGCGTGGAATCGCCGAGATTGCCAATGCGCAAGGTGCAGTCAATGCCTTCATGCACCAAGTCCACCAGCCGGTCGCCAAAGCCAAGCGTCAGATCGACGTCCGGGTACTTAGCTCGGAATTCGTCGAGCGCTGGCACTACGATGAGGCGTCCGACGGAACTCGGCATGTCGACGCGCAACTTACCCTTGGGCGCGCGTGGCGCCTCTGTGAAGGGGGCTTCCGCTTCGTCAATCTCGGCGAGGATCCGTGCACATTGCTCGTAATACGCCGCGCCCCCGGAAGTTAAGCTGAGGCTCCGCGTGTTGCGGTTCAACAATCGCGTATCGAGGTAGGCCTCCAGCTCCTTAATCAGGCGGGTCACCGACCCCTTCGGGAGGTCCATCGACTCGGCGGCCCGCGAGAAACTGTTGGTCTCGACAACCCGGGTGAACACCCGCATTGCTTGAAGCTTGTCCATGATCCTAACGATGTGCAATGTGCCGCTGCCAATACGACGCACATGTGTTTCTAGAGTGGGGAATTTCGGGGCTGGGCGGACGTTAAGGCGACGTTCCGTTGGAGTTCTGGCGGAGCGCTTTGGCGAGATCGGCGATGTATTGATCCCTCAACCCGCAATCGGAAAGCGCGCGGTCCAGCTTGTGCACGTACTCCGCGTTGGACCCCAACGACCCTTTGGCGCCGGCAACGATTGATGAGATGCTTCCCACGCTCGCATCGCGCTCGTATTGGATGCCCGCTGTATTGGCGACAAACACGATGCCGTTCACGCGCGAGCCGTCCCCTAACTCCAACGATGCCCAGGTCGGCACGTAAGAGCCCACGATCATTTCGCGCATCCAGAGAACCCGGAGGTCCTCGTCGAGGTGTCCCGCGGCGAGACGCAGCGCCACGCCTTGCGTGGTGCCTCCTTGTTCGAGAGCCAGCATTCTTCCGGGCACCTCGGACGACGCGCGCCCTGCCACTATCCGAAGACAGAAGCTGCGGCGCCAACCGTGAAGTGTCGCCACTTCACGCCTGTCGAAGTTGAGCAATGGGTTCCACATCAGAGATCCATAGGCGAAGACCCAGATGTCCTCGCCGGGAGGCTTGGAGCGCATCGCGGCAGCCAGCGAGGCGTCGATCTGGGCTTGGGTCCAAACAAGGGCATTGGGAAGGTCTAAGCCTCCCAGCCACGCGCCCGAATGAATTGATTCTCTGGTGAACATGTTCTCTCTCTCTTGCCAATGCGGCCGAGCGGGATCCCGAATCGGTCTGCTGATGTCGCAGGTATATCCGCATTATTGTTGTCGGAAGAAAGCTGATAAACATGCTAATGTGAGTTTCTTTGTCTCCCAGCAGGACACAATGTCAGAGCGCATAGATGCATCCGTTTCGGAGACCGCTCTTGAAGACTGCGCGAGGCTGGCCAGGCATTGGCAGCTCGACGCGCTGAGCCCATCGGCAAAGTGTGGCTCGATCTGCTTGCCGGCTTCGGGCGCATTCTGTTTCCCGCGCTTGCCGAACTTCGCGTGAAATACCCTCGCCTGAGCTATGAACTCGCGCTCACCGACCGTATGTCTGATCCCGTCGCCGAAGGCTGGGATATCGTTGTGCGCATCGGCGAATTACCAAACGACGGCGAGATGACCGTGCGGAAGCTATGCGATTTGCGCCTGGCACTCTACGCCGCGCCCGCTTATCTGAGTCAGCGTGCCGAAATCCGCTCCGCGGCGGACCTACCGGGTCACGACACCATCGTATTTCGCGTGCCCACGGGCCGCTTGCGGCCCTGGAAGATGGCAGACGGCCCGCATATCAAGGAACTGTCGCTTAATCCCGTGCTTGGTTAAAACGACTGTGCAGGGCTTCGGCCTCACACAAATCCACGACCGCGTCGCCCGGCCGCATGCGACGCTAGCCGGTTGGCCCATGTCCTTCCCACCTGCGATGTCCTTAGGCCGCCGGTGCACGCCATGATCCCGCTTGGCCTCAAAATGCCTGCTAAGACGCGCGCCGTGCTGAATCAAATCGTGGCGTTTCTGCAGCGATAGGACAATGTGCAGCCCACCCAAAGCGTGTGAGCCAACCCCTACGCATTATTGCCGCCGTCGATCTACAAAGCGACACCGGCCATGAAGCCGTTGCTGGCAGTTCGAATTCAGTGGTCATCGCAGAAGGATCGGGGGGCGCACTCGCGAGCCCTGTAACGGCAGATGCCACCAACGTATCGATTTCGTTCCCCGCGATAAAGCCCTTCGATGGATACAATCTGTATCCACCATGGCGACATTGAGTGATCGAAGTGGCGGACAAAGCCGTAATCTCCTGATACTTTTCCCATACAGAGTGGCAACACTTCCAAGATCGGCGGTGCAATATAATGCTGATAAGTGCACCTCCGAAGTTGCGCGCCCGCCGGTTTCTCCAGTGCGGGAGATTGTTTGGAGTCCTTCGCAAGCGGACGGAAATAGACATGGCGCAAATTCCCCGCTCGCAACTTCGGGTCAGCATCCCGCTAGTCAGCGTCCAGTTCCTGCCGGCGCTAACTGCGTTCCAGTTCGCGCATCCCGAGATCGAGCTCGATATCGACTGCGACAATCGCAAGGTCAAACTCGTGGAAGAGGGTTACGACGTGGTCATCCGGACGGGGAACGTCGAGGATGACAGCCTGGCGTCATGCGAGCTCGGCAGCTTCCCGTTATTCGTCGTGGGGTCCCCCGACTATCTGTCCCGGCATGGCCGCCCCGTGCGCCCTAGCGATCTGGCCGACCATGCCATCGTCCAATACAGATTGCCGCATAACGGTCAGCTCATGCACTGGCCACTGCTTCTCGCAGAAGACGAACAGCCGCCGCTGTTGGTGCCGCGCGTTATCTGCAATAGCAATGAAGCTCGGCTGCATTTCGCGCTCGAGGGGCTGGGATTGACCTGCATGTCAGAGTTCTCGGTGCGGGATGCGCTTCAGGCCGGAACGCTGGAGGCCGTCTTGGAACCCCACACGCGGAACCGGCACACATTCCGACTGGTATGGACCGAGAACTCAGTCGCTCGTCCCGAGCGGCTTGCTTTCGCCGAGTTCGTGAACACAATGATGACCGACGGAACACTCCGCGCTCCAGACCCGCCTTAACCTGAATATTGGATATTGTCTCCAAAATAGAGACAGAGCGAGTCAGTTGAGCCAGTTTATCTTAGTCCTGGCTATCATTAGAGTTCGGTCCGTTGGCGCGACGGACCGAGTGGTTCGAAGCACAACGCTTTCGAGACCACAAGGACATAACCAATGAAACTCTATATCGCCCAATCGACCTGCTCGCTGGCAGTCCAAATTATTGCCAATGAAATCGGCTTGAACCCGGAGTTGGTTCACTACGATGTGTTTGGCAAGAGCACGTCAAACGGCGACAACTTCGCTGAAGTCAATCCGCTTGGGTATGTGCCAGTGTTGGTGCTCGACAACGAGCACCAAGACCTGTTGACCGAAACGACCATCATCGCCTCGTACCTTGCAGACCAGCACCCGGAAACCGGCCTGATCCCGGCGCATGGCACGTTGGAGCGCGTCAAGCTGGATCAACTACTCACGTTCATCGCTACAGAAATTGCGCAAAAGCACATCCCGCTGATGCGCAAGCTGCAGACGGAAGACGGTGCGGCGTGGACTCGCAACAAGCTCGTCGTCGCATACACCATGCTGGACGAGCGTCTCGCCGATGGCCGCTCCTACCTGACCGGCGAACAGTTCACGGTGGCCGACGCGTACGTATGGGCGACGATGTGGCACGAGCGCTCGGGCGCGCAGATTGGCCATCTGAAGAACCTGATGGCTTATATCGCACGCATCAACGCTCGTCCTTCGGCGATCAAGGCAATTCAGGACGAGATCGACATGGTCAATATTCATGAAGCCGAAAAGGCTCTCTGAGTGAAACGACCGACCGACTACGAGGGAGAGCATAGTCAATCCGAGTGACTGCTGCAGAGATACTAGTGTGTGATGGGGCGGCGTGTAGACGCTGGCTGCCAGATGACATGTGTAGTGCCGACAGCAACCGGTGATTTTGTCCAGGTGTGGTCGGTCCAAGGGCCCGGTAGTGGCGGGCTTCGCCTTAACGAATGATAATGGTCGCCTCTGCCAGAGCGACCATCTCGATACACGAAACACCGAGTTGCGACCCCAGGGTCGCGGCCCTTGGACAATATCGACTTCGGAGTGCCATGATGCGTCCAGTATCCAGGTATCCTCGACTGTACAAAGATATTCTCGATGTAGATTTAGAAAACCTTCGCAGTCTTGAGGTCAACGTTCTCAACAAAGGCGTGATGAGTGCAACGCACATTCGCCATGAGTTGCCCTATCGCGGGACGACAAAACAATATGTCCAGGAGGATGCCTACTTCATTTCGCTACAACTTCGCGAGCTCCAAGTGAAGGAGCACTGGTGCAACGGCAGGCGCATCGCGACAGATCCGTACGCCGAGAATAATGTGTCCATCTACGACATGCGTGACGCGTGGTCAGCCAAACTGGACGCTCCTTTCGAGTCATTCATCTGTCATGTGACCCAAGATTCACTTAATGCATTGGCGGATGCGCATGGCGCGCCGCGCATCCATCGCTTGGTCTGCGCTCCCGCCCACAGGCACGAAGATATCTTGGTTCGCCAGTTCGCCGACCTGCTCATTCCAGCAGCAGTCCAGGATGCCCAGCCCCCTCAACTTTTTGTTGGGCACCTACTTCTCGCACTTCACGAGCACTTGGCAATGGCGTATGGGAACCTCGACCCACACGCCCGGCTCCTAAAGGGCGCGCTGGCCCCGTGGCACTACAGACGCGCGACCGAATTTATGCTCGCGAACTTAAGCCACAATGTCTCGCTGGAGCAAATAGCTACGGATTGTGGATTATCGGTCAATCATTTTGTACGCGCATTCACGCGTAGCACTGGCGAAACCCCACACCGATGGCTCATGCAACGCAGGGTCGATGCCGCAATCGAGTTGATGCGCCGCACTGATTCATCACTCGCGGACATCTCCCTCCTGTGCGGCTTCTCGGATCAAAGCCATTTCAACCGATGGTTCTCGGCACGAACGGGGATTACCCCCGGTCTTTGGCGCAAAAAAAACTGCCCTGCCACAAAGTTCTCCGACGAAGCCGATTCTCTGGCCGGCCATGTCGAAATCGCGCACTTGGCGAGGCTTGTTCCTTCTAGCGTCGTCCGGCGCGATGAATCACCTGGTGAGCTCCCATGAAGAACCCAGCTCCTTACCCAAAGCTTTATGAGGAAATCTTCGGGACCGGCTACGTTCCAGACCTTGGAATGCGTGTCATATCCCATGGTGAGTTCGCAGCAGCCCACCTGACCTACGAGCACCCCAATCTAGGGAGGTCGCAGACCTACACGCCGGAGACGTCTTTCCTCGTACAACTTCAACTTCGAGACTTTGTTCTGGCACGCCAATGGTGCAACGGTCGGGTGATCTCCACCGATCCATACGCCGAGAATACCGTGACCATTTACGACATGCGGGATGAATGGCGCATGCAGATGGACGATCCGTTTGACGTGTTCCACTGCATGGTCACTCAGGACTCGCTCGATCGGCTTGCGGATGCACATGGGGCGCGTCGCATCAAAAGTCTTCGATCCCCGCCCGCAAGCGGTCGCCAGGACTCGGTGATGCGCCAACTAGCTCGATTGCTCTTGCCGGCACTTCACAGTGGGCTTCCCAACGAAACACTTCTGGTTGGGCATTTACTTCTCGCCATGCATGAATATATAGCGATGCAATACGGCGGCCTTGACCCGAGTGCGAAGCCTCTTAAAGGTGCATTGCCACCTTGGCAACTCAAGCGCGCAACCGAATTTATGCTGGCTCATCTGGCCCAGAGCATTTCGCTTGAACATGTTGCCGCACACTGTTCCCTGTCCATCAATCATTTCGTGCGTGCGTTTCGTCAAACCACGGGGAAAACTCCGCATCAATGGCTTATCCAGCAACGCCTTGATGCTGCGATGCAGCTGCTCCGCACTGGCCACGTCAGCTTGTCCCAGGCGGCTCGCGCCTGTGGCTTCGCAGACCAAAGCCACCTGACCCGCGTCTTTTCTGCCCGCGTTGGGGTTACACCGGGCGTGTGGCTGCGGATGTGTAGTGTACGATTAAATGGTAACCAGGACCCGGAAGGCACCTGATCTCGAAGCCGTGTAGTGATTGAGCTTGCGGGAAAAAGTACCAAGGGTCAGGCAGCCTGGCGAATGCCGCGGGAGGACGGCACCTGACTCCCCGCCTCCCGCACCTGTGCACTCCGCGGTGCTGCCGTGTGGGGCGACGCCGGTCCGTTAGCGGTAACTGACGCACGTTCGTTACTCTCTGCACTGAGCCTGAGAGCAGACGATGAATGATCTTCACGGGCAAACAGCTCGGCCATCCAGTCGACGAAGATGCGAACTAGTGCTGGAAGGTGTCTGCCATGCGGATAGACAGCCGAAATTGGTAACGGTGTCGGCGCCCATCTTGCCAACACTTCAACGACCTCACCACTGGTGATGTAGGGATGCGCCATTGCCAGCGGCACCTGCACCAGCCCTAGTCCCTGTACCCCGCAACGCAGATGGGCCTCTAAATCGTTGGTTACCAATCGCGACGGTATTCTCAGTTTGAACGGATTGCCGTCGACCGTGAAATGCATGAAGGGCATACGACCAGATCCACTCGGGCAATAATTGACCACGCAATGCATCTCTAAATCACAAATGGCATTGGGAAATCCGAAGCGCTCAAGATAGCTGGGACTTGCAATCGTAACGAGTGGCGTCACTGCGATACGACGCGCAACTAGCGTCGAGTCCTCCAGGGAGCCCAGCCGAATCGCGCAATCAATTCCCTCCTGAACCAGGTCGATTGTCCGGTCCCCTAGACTAAGGGTAAGCTCTACGTCGGGAAAGCGCTGATGAAAATCAGCCAGCGCCGGAATCACGATCAGACGACCGATCGCTCCGAACATGTCTACTCTCAGCTTTCCCTTCGGGACTTGTCGTGCCTCAACGAGCGTCGCTTCGGCATCTTCGAGATCAGCCAGTATATGAGCACAGCGTTCATAGTAAGCAGCACCTGCTGAAGTTAGGCTTAGGCTTCTAGTCGTGCGATTGAGCAACCGCGCATGAAGAACCTCCTCAAGCTCTTTGATGAGCCGGGTTACGGAACCCCGCTGGATATTGAGAGAGTCTGCAGCGCGCGAAAAGCTGTTCGCTTCGACGACGCGGGTGAAGACTTGCATAGCTTGCAACTTATCCATAGTTACCACCCCACCCACGGAGCTCACGCTCCACTCTAAATTTGTTGAAACTCGATACGACCGAGGTACGCTCCCCCCTGGCCTCCACGGGAAAGTCGTCACAGCGGCCTTTGCAGCCATTGCAAGCCCGAACTGCGGAAGCGGCGCTATTCTCGCGATGGCAGACGCTATGACGCTACGGCATCTGAAGCCCCCGTATGGCAAGAAAGGCGGCACGCATAGCGGCGTCGAATGAACGGTCGCGTGCAAGCACACGCTCGCGGTCACGCACGGTCCAGAATCCGTCACGGCTGGCAAACTTCAGACTGCCCTCTTCCATTCGGTCCGAGAACCAACGCCACATCCTGGCGTCTTGGTTATTTGCCGAGGCTATCGCATGGAGGCGAAGCCATTCAATACGGTCCACACCCTGATTCATACTCACCCCCGCAACGTGAAATTGAAAGGACCCACGCAACCGCTGCCGCAGCAATAAGCGAAGTCTTCGCCAAGCCATGAAATGCCCACCTTCCCAAGAACCAGATGCGCCTCCCAGTACGGAGTGGCCAATGGGCTCAAGTCCGGTCTGCCATGCTCTTCCGATAGATCACTGTTGCTTGCGACATGGATGCTCTTCGCCATTGTGCGCGGGGGTCCAGCAGGTGCGCTGCTATGCGCCACGTTAGTGCCGTGACCTAGTTGGCAGTCTCGGACCTATGTACGCACGTGTATTGCATCCGCTCAACACGTTTTTTCAAATCTCACCGTCCCGCGTGCGGCCAGCAACAAGCTGCTTTCCGCCACTTCGCGCGTACGGAAGGTCCGTAAGAAATTAGCCATGCCGGCATCCACACCCGGTTTGAGCGGTTGCGAGTGTCCGCGGATCGCGTTAGTCCAAGCGCTAGCTCTGCTGGGCTGCTGAGGTGCTTGCGACCCTGCCGCCGCAGCGAGTCACCTAAAGGCCAGCCCAATAAGTGACCTTCAGTGCTGTTTGGGACCGCACCGGGAGTTGCGCCTGCTTCCTCGACAGATGCAAGCTCCTCGCGTTAGTCCCAATATGGAACTAACTTGGGTTTATGAAAGTCATTGCAAAAAGAGTTTACGGGCAACGCTAATGTCCCGAAAAAGCGTCTGGGCGCTGTCGAATGGTGGGCCCGGACCGGCTGGCAGCCCCTGTGTGGTGCTGGGACTCTGATTCCTCAATATCCTGATCGCCATGACACGATTGCGCTGCTTCCGCCGCAGCCCTGCGCATCTAACCCCCCCCCCCCCCGCATCTGCCAAGCGCGCAACCGCACGTCGTAGAACTCATCCGATTGAGCCCATCTACACAGACAATCAAGGGGGGCGCATAGCACTGTTCCCAACTATCTGGGTCGATTTCTCACACCAAGTGGGCAAACATTGCGGCCTATCTCACAGGTTGGAATCGAATCGGTCAGCTATTAAGCCGCGCTCAGCATTGCCCACGTCGCTCGCTAGACAGCCACAGCCGATCCTAGAAATTTTCAATTCCATATCACTGACACGAGCCTGCTCCGGTATTGCCATGGGGTGGCTTACCCATCGAATCTTCTCTTCATGGAGTCAGCGTGATATCCATCCAACCGCTTTACCGACCGCTTCTGGTCATCGTTACCCTAGAGGCCAGCCGGCAACGCCTTCGCTTCGGCAAGCTCACCAGGCAAACGACGGCCATCTCATGGCATCCACCGCGCTGCCGACTCACGGATAGCAGCACGGCAGTGCGCCTGGCTTGCCTGATCCCACGGAGCCCGCAATGACGCCGCCCTGCCCTCTGTGCAACTCCCTTTGCATCGAGACGCGTGACTACGCCCGCAAAGGTGCTGGCGTCATCGGCGGCATCGCCGGCGCCGTAGGTGGTGCCTCGGCTGCCATCAGCGGCGCGGAGGCCGGGGCCCTCATCGGCTCTGCAGGCGGTCCCTTCGGCGCGATTGCCGGCGCCATCATTGGCGGACTCGTGGGCGGTGCCACGGGTTGCGTCGCCGGCGCGCGGATCGGCCAGACGATCGACGATACCGTCCTCGACAACTTCCGCTGCCTGAATTGTCAGCACGTCTTCAGCGTGGGCCAGAGTCAGTAGCGCTCTTGGCGTGACACCACGCCGACCATATTGGCTTTTTCCATCCCGCCTAGAGCCCGGCCCCAGCGCCGGGCTTTAGGCTTTCTATGCCCTGTAATCATGAACACGATCACCCTCGCCCATACGCGTGAGCATCCTGACTGCGCGGTCTTCTTCGCGCTCATCGACCAACTGGAGAAATGACTCTCAATCACTCGCATCCGAAATCGGGTATGCCGTCTGGCAGCCGCAGGGATGTAAACAAAAAGGACTGACATGGGCTGGACCGAAACGCACAAACCAAAGGGCGAACCGCTCGCTGACTTTTTCCACCGGCACGGGGCCACTCGCTGGAGCGAGGACTCGCCGTATCGCTATCGGGTTCTAGCGAGCGCGCTCGTTCATGCTAGTACCTGGTATGCCGCTGTCGAACGCGTGGAGAAAACGACAGGCGAGCGAATCGTCTTCGCATTGATCTTCCTCGTGCGCATGCGCAAGGCGAAGCATCCGGGCGGTTACAACTTCGGCTACAAGGACATGAGCGAGGACATGGGACCCATCGAGGCGCGTTGCCCCGAGCGAATCCTGGACCTGCTCACCCCCACCGAGAGTGCACATGCAAACGCGTGGAGAGCAGCCTGCCGGCGGTACCACGCCACGCGCAAGCTCATCCCCCGGATGGCGCCAGGTACGGTGTTGCGCTTCACCGAACCACTGATCTTCGGCGCACACGGCAAGGCCACCGAGTTCACGGTACTCCGCACTAGCGCCACCAGGCTCGTCTGCTCGGCGGCGGGGCTCTCCATCCTCGCTGCCGTACCGCGCTCGCTTGTCAGGAAACGCCTGGCCGCATCGGGGGTGACATTCTCGTGAAGCAAGTCTATGTGAAGGGCACCGATCTGCGTATTGTCGGCACGCTCGAGCAGATCCCGGGCTGCGCCTTCGTGAACGGCTTCGACTCCTGCGGTCAACCCGTCTACTCCGGTGACACCGAAGTGTGGTGGAACGGCCAACAGACGGAAACCGAGCCCGGCAACAACCGGCCCATCTATGTCGACCAAAACCTGGAGACACGTGGCGCCAACGAAATCGAACTCCGGGACGCCTGATCGCCCACTACTGCATTTACCTCTCAATCCACCTTGAAGCCCGGCCTCGCACCGGGCTTTTTGCATTCTTTTCATCGAAAGGATCTCTGTCACGCATCCCGTACCCACGATGGCTCACGTCCCCTAAGGACTTGGGCGCACCGCGTCACACCTCCCCTTCGCCTTCCCACAGAGCCCGGCTACTGCCGGGCTCTGTGCATTGATCAGCAACCAAACAGGAATACCCCATGACAATCATCAAAACGCTCGTGCCGAGCGCCAATCGCATTGGCTTCCTGCCCCAGCATTTCGGCTTGCACGCCGCGATGTTGGTCGAGCCGAACATCTATGCTCAACTGGGCTCGCTCTGCAAAGCCTATGACGGCGGCCTCTGGCACTTCTACGAACTCGACAACGGCGGCTGCTTCATGGCGCCGAACTCGGACAAGCCCTTCCACCTGGAAAATCCCGACAACGATTCCAGCGAGACCATGAGCGCAGAGGCGGCCGGCATTGTGGCCTGCCTCTACACCTTCAGCTTGTTGTCATTCCGCCCCGGGATGGAGCCGCTCGGCGACAAGTACCACCAGTTGCGCGAATTCGCGCTCGAGCACCCCGAGTGCGCAAATATCTTCGCGCTGATTGACTGAGGCGTCTCGTCGCCGCCAGAAGCATCGCCCCATTTTCCCCTCCCTATTTCGACAGCCCGGCCAATGCCGGGCTTTTTCATTCCCCCCTCCAAGGAACCCGTCATGCATCTCGTTCAAACCATGGCTTACATCAACGAAACCCCGTGGCACGGCCTGGGCAACAAGCTCGCCCCCCATCAACCGCTGGAAGTCTGGGCCGAACGCGCCGGCATGAACTGGCGCATCGAGCAGGCCCAGGTCCGCTTCGTCACCGATGGCGACGATGCCACACATATCCACGCCTTTGCAGATCAGAAGGTGTTGTACCGCTCGGACACGAAGGCACCGTTGTCCGTGGTCTCCAATCGCTACCAAGTCGTCCAGCCGGCGGAGATCCTCGAGTTCTACCGCGACCTCACGGAAGTCGGGGGCTATCAGCTGGAGACGGCTGGCGTGCTCAAGGACGGCAAGAAGCTGTGGGCCCTGGCCCGCACCGGCCAGAGCGTCTCCCTCGCCGGCCGAGACGAGGTCAAGGGCTATTTGCTACTCGCCACCGCATGCGACGGGTCCCTCGCGACCACCGCGCAATTCACTTCCGTCAGGGTAGTTTGCAACAACACCCTTGCCATTGCGCTCGGCGACAACGCTGGCGCGGTCAAGGTCCCCCACCGCAGTCAGTTCGATGCCCAGGCGGTCAAGCGTCAACTGGGCGTCGCGATCTCGTCCTGGGATGGCTTCATGGAACGGATGAAGGCGTTGTCCCAGCGCAAGGTCACCGGCTACACGGCCGAGAAGTTTCTCCAGCGCGTCCTGAGCAACCCGGTCATCCCCGCCGCCGAGCGTACCGGCAAGGTAAACAACGACCGCGCCATCCGAGCTGCTCTGGCGCTGTTCAATGGTCGCGGCATGGGGTCGAACCTGGCCTCAGCGGAGAGCACGGCTTGGGGCCTGGTCAACAGCGTGACCGAATTCGTCGATCACCAGCGCCGTGCCCGCAGCACCGACCATCGGCGCGACGCGGCCTGGTTCGGCCAAGGCGCTTCCATCAAGCAGAAGGCTTGGGAAGAGGCGCTCAAGCTGGTTGCCTAGCCGCGACTTCCCGCCCTCGCCCTCTCCCCCTTTTCTTTCTCTCTCACACCTCGGTCTGGTGCGGCATTCGGCACCAGACCACCCTTTATTTGGAGTACGACATGAGCACTCTCGCTTTGGATCTACCCTCCAGCAAAGCACGGTCCGCGCTGCGCCTGGTGGACACCAAAGGGCTCAGCCACGACGACTGGCTGGCGGTACGTCGCACCGGCATTGGCGGCTCCGACGCCGCCGCCGCGGTCGGGCTGAACCCCTACATGAGTCAGCTTGAGCTGTGGATGATCAAGACCGGGCGCGACGCGGATCTTCCGCGGCCGGATTCGACTGACACGTCGGAGCCGGTCTACTGGGGCACCATGCTCGAACCGGTCGTGGCCGCCGCTTATATGCGTCAGACCGGTCATCGCGTGCGACGTGTCAACGCCGTCCTGCGCCATCCGACCGTCCCCTTCATGCTGGCCAACCTCGATCGGGAGATCGTTGGCGCACCGGACGTCCAGATCCTCGAATGCAAAACGGCTGCGGATTTTGGGGCGCGCCTTTGGCGTGATGGCGTACCAGAGTACGTGCAATTGCAGGTACAGCACCAGCTTGCCGTGACCGGCAAGCCAGCAGCCGACGTGGCCGTGCTGCTCAACGGTCAGCGGCTGGAAGTGCATCGGATTGAGCGAGACGACGCACTGATCTTCCGCTTGATCATGCTTGAAGCGCAATTCTGGCACTTCGTCAGCAGCGATACTCCGCCCCCGGCTGACGGTTCCGAATCGGCCGAACGCGCATTGCGCTGTCTGTATCCGCGCGACGTCGGCAATACGCTGGACTTCACCGAAAACCCACGCTTGAGCGCGACATTCGCCGAGCTCGTGGAAATCCGCGCCGAACTGGAAGCCAAAAGCAAACAGGAGGCCCAACTCAAGCAAGAGATCCAGCAGGCCATGGGCGATGCCTCCCGCGCCCGGTTCGAGGCCGGCGAAGTTTCCTACAAACGCAGCAAGGACGGGGCAGGCGTCGACCTCGAACGTCTATTGACCGACGACCCGGCCCTGAGAACCCGATATGCCGTCACCAAACCGGGAAGCCGCCGCTTCCTCATCCATCTCAACAAGGAACAATAACCATGCTCAAAGGCCTCGCCATTACGCCACCGGTCATCGGGCGCATTTCCATCGGGCACATCGTCGAAAAGGACGGTGAACGTCTGCCGGAGAAAGATGATCAGTTCACCCTGACCAGCCAGATCCAGAATCGCGATGGCTGGATCCTTCATCCCCTCGACGAGACGCTGCGCAAGGCGGCAAACGGCAAACTGCGCGCCATTCCCGTGCGTGTACTGTTCAACGACCCGGCGCTCAATCTGCGAGCAGACTATTGCCTGTTCGATCGACAGACGGGTCGTCAATTGTGCGTGGGCAATGGCGAGAGCTGTCGCCGCGTCTCCGATGAAGGCATGGTCAGTCTGCCCTGCCCCTCGCCGGCTGCCTGCCAGACCGGACGCGAAGGCGGTTGCAAGCCCTATGGCCGGCTCAATGTCGTGATCGGGGATGAGGACGAGCTCGGCTCGTTCATCTTTCGGACAACCTCATACAACTCGATCCGGACACTGGCGGCACGCCTTAGCTACTTCCACGCCGTGTCGGGCGGATTGCTGGCGTGCCTGCCGCTGGAGCTGAAGCTGCGTGGCAAGTCCACCGTGCACAGCTACCGCTCGGCGATCTACTACGTTGACCTAGGCGTGAGAAGCGGCCGCAGCCTGGAAGCCGCGATCCAGGAGGCACGGGAGATCGACGCGCGGCGCAAGGTGGCTGGGTTCGATCAGGGCGCGCTCGATGCGGCGGCGCGGCTCGGATTCGCGAATGGCGCGTTCGAAGACAATCCGGAAGAAAATGCGGCCATGGCCGAGGAGTTCTACCCAGAAGGCGAGGCCACCAGCCAAGATAAGGCGGAAGGACCGACGGACAAGCCGGCGTCCGTGCCTCTGACATTGCGCGACAAGCTCGAGCGCAAAGCATCAGCAGACCGGGCAACCGCATGAGCAAAACGAGCGCAACACCACTTCATAGGCCGGGCATTTGCCCGGCTTTCATTTTTTGTGCCCTTTGCATCCGATTCGCCTCGGTGCGGGGGCTATCTCTTGGCTGGAGAAATCCCGATGAATCTACATTCGATATGTCACGCCGCTCGCCTCCGGCACATCCGCATCCCAAGTAAGCCGCTGGCAAGCGACACGGGCGTTGAAATCCCACCAGACGGGAAGAGGTGGGCTACCCACGACCTCCCGTCGGTGGAACCCTAATGCGGGCGACCCGATGGACGCACTCATCCAGACGCTGCATCCGGCGTTATGCCTTGGACGACAACTCACGCTGGCCGCGTCCGGTGCGCGGCTCTTCAGCCGGCAAGGGGATTGGGACGGTGGCAGTACGCTGCACTGCGTTGCGATGGCACTGGCGTTGCTCGGCAAGCTGCCCGATCCGGTCCGTATTCCTAGCCGCCAGAGCACCGCGGCGGCGAAGCTCTGGGATCAGGCATGGCCACACTACCTGCACGGCCTGACGCTGACGGAATTGGCCAGCTTTCTCTGGGAACTGAATGCCGGTGTCCGACCGGTAGAGAAGTCCGGCAATCCGGCAGCGCTTCTCCGGTTCTGCACGCGGGAACTGGCTAGCGGGTGGCCCGTGATCGTGGGTTGGGGGCAGCGCCACCCAGCTCGGCACCACGCCGCGCTGGCCATCGGCGTCGAGGCACGGCGGGTCGGGCGTACCACGACGCCTCAGGCATTACTGCTGCTCGACCCGGCCGAGGCCGAACCTTCACTGGCGGGCTGCAATGCCCGGATGGCCTTTGCGCCAAGCGGGGAATCCCTTCGCACCGCCTGTGTTACCGCAACGGCCACACGCAATGTGACGCTCGAGGGTGCCGTCTCGATCCGCCTGATCACGAGGCAGCCATAGTCAGCGCAGGCGACTGCGCTTGATCTCCGGCGGCGTCGCGGCGTTCGCGCGGCGCTGACCGCTGGGCGACCGTGGCACATCCGTCATCGGTTCGGACGTTCGGCCAAGCTGATCCCGATCGCGTGGCAAATGTCTGCCAATGTCTCAGTGGACAGGTTGGCCATCGTTGAGCAACTGACCGCTGCTCAGGAGATGCTCCGGAAGACCAAGGCGATGCCCGCAGCGGGGAAGCCCGAATGACGATGATCCTAGTGGATCGGGACGCTCGGGAGGTATGGTCTGACAACCGTCTCTCGGACAGCCATATGAAGGTGGGAGCGAAGAAGGTCCACAAGACAAAGCGCGTGATGGTCGGGCTGGCCGGCAACCTGAGCTTGCTGGTCCCGCCGCGGAGGCTGGTGAACGGCGACTTGGACGCCGGCGCCCTGCTCGTGAAAAAGGACTTGGAGGGGGTTCGCCCTGTATCCCACAGGGCGGCCGCTGCTTGGTGGCAGTCGCCTCATCCTGTCGAGGTAACTTACCGCTACATTGCCATCGGCAGCGGCGGGATGGCGGCCATAGCAGTTAAATGCCAGCATCATCCGACTGTGGATCTCGAAGCAATCGCTCCCGAGGCCTCGCCGCCCCCTTACCCGCCCTTCCGATCGGAATTCCTGGATATTCTGCAGTGACGTACGTAATAGCGCGTCTCTAGTTCGGGAAGGATACTGGATCACCCGTCAAGCATGGCAGGGCTTTCTGGGTGATCGCTGCCCGCGCGCACTAGCTGCCGCTTCCAACTGGGGGGGGATTGGCCGGACCTGCGGTGACCACCAAGGGAAAAGCCGTATCCCATTAGCCAAATGGAGGATGGCACAGAAACTGAGGAGACATTATTCTGAGAGCTTTCCTTGTGCCTGTAGCGCAGAGAACGCCACAGAAAACACAACGGTCACTGCGCCCACGCGAAGGCCAGCAGCACCATCGCAAAATCCACGGTTTGGAGTCGAGAATGCTGAGTCATCACGAGCTCGCGGCATTGCTCATTGTCGACAGCACCCGCGATTACCGAGAACTCAACCCCCTAGATCTGAATTCCCTGATTGACCGGCAACTCGTGACGCTCGAGCAACTGGGCGACGGCCAGTGGCGTCCGCGCCTTACGTCTTATGGTCGTTACGTACGCGACAGGATTGGAAATGCACCGGAGAAGAATGCGTAGCTGGCGAGCGCTCGTCGCACTGGGCTGAGCAATGGCCCGGCGGAATTTGCGATCCCGGTTACGATTGCTAAACTCAAACACCCAGCAGCTAGAGGGAGACCCCCCATGTCATCGTTCCAACGCGACAAAGTACTTATCGTCACATCCGTTGAGGAGTTGCCCTCGGGCCGCTATCGAGGCTACGTGACGCTTACCACCGGCACCGAAGACACTCGCCATCCCTGCAGAAATTGCCGTGATGATGCGCGTGACGCGCACAAGGATGCAGATGACGAGGTTGAATACGCCTATCGGCACTACCGGCACTACCTGTTCCAGCGCGCCGATTTGGGCGCTCCTCTGAGCGCCACGCAGAATTAGTCTAGGATGTTACGATTTCTCCTCTCAAAAAAGAGGAGAACATGGAAAGCCAAAAACGCGTTGGGTACCACGATCTGACCGCCTATACGCAGCAATTGTCCACAGGCAGGTACCAAGGGTTCGTCCTGGTGAAGCACCACACGCTCGCCGGCATTGTCCAAACCGTGTTCAGAGCAGGAAGATCGACGGTCGACGAAGCGGCGGCGTTCGCATACGCCCAAGCCCGGTTAGAGCGGGTAGCCGGCCTCCTCCGCCCGGATGGCCCAGGCTCTTCATCGTCGGTGTAGCAGGCCGAGCGTCCGCTGTGCGCTACCCCCACGAATAGCGGGATGACCGCCGCCACCGCACTGCAGCATACTTCTCCGCGTGCGACGTTGACAAAGCCGACGTCGTCATTCCAATTGGGGGTAGGCGTCGCCCTGCCGCCTACCCCGCCTTTTTGTTCTGACTCACTGGCAGACAGCCACCCCGCCTCCAGTCGCATCCCATCCGCCCGCGCGCCGCAGGCGACGGCTGCCGAGTAGCCACCGCCCTCGGACCTACTTACCCTTGCTAGGTGGGTTGTTGCCTCGACCGCCGCCAGATGGATTGCCGGTCCGGCTCGGCCAGAGCGGATTTGGCGGTGCAGGTGGATTCGCTTCCGTGATTGAGGGCGCCTTGCTGGTGGGCATGATGATCTCCATCGGCCAGAGCTTTCAGCGTAGACCACATCCTCGGCAGATGTGAGACTCTGCCGGATGGCGCGCCGCTGGCTGGCGGCCTACCACGAAGGCGTGCGCCCATCAGGAAAAGTACGACGGCTAAAGAAAGCGCAAAAAGCCCAGCAACGCCGGGTAGAATGACGCGCACTACGAAATGCATCACGTTGCCCAGTCAACCGCTGCCGGGCGCTGCGTTTCGAAAACATCGCTAAAAAGGGCTTCCATGTCAGACCGTGCTGTGCTGATTGATAAGGGATTTGATCTTGCATTGGGCTTCCTCTCTTATCTCCGAGAGAAGGATGAGCGGAAGGAGCGGATACATATGGCGACCCTGGAGTCCCAAAAAGAACTCCATTCGAGGTTCCTTTCATCGCTTGATGACATGTCGAGGAAACTTGACAACGCAGCTCAGGAGATTGTTAGCCGACTCAGTCAGAAGCTGGAAAGCGACCAGCTTGAGAACCTTATCGCACAAATTAAAGCATTGAGATTCGCGCTGGGTTTCAGTGACAAAGACATGCTGCGTTCTACGCTCGTCGGGATAATGGCACCCATCGAGTATTCGAGAAGTCGGATTGCCGAGAGAAAATACGAATGGCTTGGGCCTTGGATGGCCGCCGAATCCATCCGGATCATCGGACTTCGTGAAATCGCCCCTAACGAGAACGCCATCGAGATGGTTAAGAAGGAAGCCATGGCGTTCAGACTTAACCTTCTCGACTATACAGGCCACTTTATCATCAACGCTGGGAGCACACCCTGGAGGGAGATTGCCAATTTTGTTGATGGCAAGAGCGAGGATGTCCTACGGTTAATTAAGAACGCAACCAAAATATCTGCCCCGGATACCAATAATTCTGATGTCGTTATTACTCTGGACGACATGTTTGGGTGGGAATCAGCCTCCGTCTCAAAGGTATTTTATTCCGTCGGTGATCGCGTTAAAGTCGGTGACATACTCCTGGTCCTGGAGATGGAAGGGGTGGCCAATCAACCCTTCTCATTTGTCAACGACTATCCCTCGGAGAAATCTGGCGTTATTTCTGCCATCATGGTGAAGCTAGGCGATGCAGTTAAAAAGGGCGACGTGCTGCTAACGTTAAAAGAGGCGTAGGCTTGTTCGAGCAGTGGGCTCGCGTGGCAACGGTGGTGCCAGATGGTCGGCTTTTGTCGGATAACCGACTCTATCCGCGCGACCGCCGTGCCTCCTTCTTTGCATCGCTACCCCTCATCCGCGAAGCCGAGCGGCTCACAGAAACTACTTCACGTTGGCGAACGGAATCGGTGTCGCGGCGGTTCTCTCGCCTGATACTTTTGGTAGATCTGCGCCTGTATCGCGGTGTTCATGACGTTCTGCGGGAGCACATCAGGTGGGAGTGGCACTATTGGCTCCGAAGGGTTGAAAGTCGATGTTGGCTTGCCGCTTCCTGGCAAGGGCCATCTCATCCACTCGGGGCTTGTAGGCTGCGGCCTGCTCTTTGATCTTCTGTTCACGCACAGCGGCGGTGCCCTTTCGGCGGAACCCGTAATACAGCGTGAACAGATTCTGGGACTCGTTGTAGACCACGAAGACCCCAGGAGGCAGCTTGTCCTTCAGGAAGTTGGTGGCCTCCTTGGAACTCGCGGGGACCTTCGAGGACACGGCGCCGATCCCTTCGACCTCCTCCATGGACCCTGACAGCGGGTCGTAGTAGGGGATCGCGGTCTTACCCTCGATGGCGATGGCTTGGCCCAGGCGGATTGCGATTGGTTGCATAGACGCATCACGGTAGCCATCAGACCGTCCTTACGCGGACGCTCAAGGTAGAGGTCACCGTAGTCTGGGGCGATCCCTGGGAGCTTCTTTCCAAGGGACTTAGCGTCCTCGCGGAACGTCTTCAGCGGGTCCTTGTCTTCACCGAGCTTTTACGCATCGGGAAGCCCGCGTAGATCGCACCGTACCCCTTGTGGATCGACAGAGGGTGCGAGGGGTCATCGTTGAGCGGAGCGTCCGCAAAGCGGCCACGACCACCATATGAGTCCGCTTGGATGACGACGTTACCGTGTGGGCCTGGGAGGCCATGCACGCCGCGCCAACAACGAAAGCAGCGGCAACGTATGTGAAGATCACGGGAAGTCTCCAGGGCTTACGCCACAGACTCACCCGTCGCCACGTCGACCATGTGGTCACACAGGACCGTCTCCAGAAAATCTATCGCGGCCGGGCCAGTTGGGTGGGTTGCGTTCTGACGTACTCGTTGAGAATCACGGCCTCGCCATGTGGTCTCAGGATTCGCCTGGACGCTGACATACCGCGATCGAAGCGCAGAACCTTTGCAGCGCGATCTGTGGCCCTGTTGAGATAGTTGGATTTGCGAAGGCATCAACGGCGGCCAACATTGGAAACACCGCCGCCTCTTGCGCCAGTCAGCTTCTCAGATCAAAATGCCAACCGGCATAGCCCAACCTCAACAAAAATGGAGTGAGTACGTGGATTTTATCGATGAAGTTAGAGCACTTGCATCTCGCGTTGCGGCAGCTAAAGATCTGCTGCAGACAGAGGAAGCAACTAAGAATGCCATGGTGATGCCCTTCATTCAGCTCCTCGGCTACAACGTATTTGATCCGTTGGAGGTTACTCCCGAATTGGTTGCGGATGTTGGGACGAAAAAGGGCGAAAAAGTCGACTACGCAATCTTGAAGGAAGGTAAGCCGATTATGCTCTTCGAGTGTAAGAAAAGCGGAAGCGATCTTCACATCAATCATGCAAGCCAACTCTTCAGATACTTTCACGTTACCGAGGCGCGGTTTGGTGTTCTCACGAATGGTATTGTGTACCGATTTTTCACGGACCTAGAGCAGACCAATAAAATGGATGAAAAACCATTTTTTGAGTTCAATATTTTAGATTTTCGGGATCAAGATGTCGATGAGTTGAAAAAGTTCGCCAAGGCCGTTTTTGATCTTGACAGTATATTAACCACCGCCAATCATTTGAAGTATACTCGCGCCATCAAGAATACATTGAGCGATTGGATGACGAATCCTCCCGAGGATTTTGTCCGTTTGGTGTCAGCAGAATTTTTGGCTGGAAAGCAATTCAGAGCGGCAGTCAAGGATCAGTTTACGCTTATCGCGAAGCATGCTTTCCAGCAACTAGTTGGCGATAAAATTAATGAGCGTTTGAAGGGGGCTATGACGCCAGACGCCTCCCTTCTGCCAGAGCCTGTGCGCGTTGAAGAAACCACGGCACCAGTGGATGCGCCCGAACCATCGGCCATTGAATTGGAAGCTTTTCAGATCATCAGAGCAATACTCCGCCCAATCGTAAAACCAAGCATGGTGTCGATGCGCGATGCGGCCAGCTACTGTGCGATCTTATTTGAAAATAATAACCGAAAGCCAATCTGTAGACTGCGCTTTAATAATGAAAATAGGTTGATTATTGGATTGTTCGATAATAACAAGGAGGAAGAGCGCATTCCGCTGAGTAGCTTGGATGACATCTTTGATGTTGCCGACCGACTCAAAATCTGCGTAACTTCGTACCTAAACCCACCTCAAGCATAAGGAACTGAGCAAGCGCAAGTTCCAAGGGGGCGGTTGAACGCGGGAAGCCTGTAGTCTTCGTTGGCTGCTCGCAGGGCGGCAGCCTCGCGGAGGGTAGGAAATCGAAGGTCAAGGGAAAACATCTGAAGAAGTATTGGGAGTCCCTGAGGACAAGTAGGCCCAGGAACTACCAGGATCGCCCGAGCCGTCCGTCCACTGCCCTCGGGTGCCCCCCAGCGACTCGGGTAGACGCGCTGGAGGTCAATCGGATACTTTAGTTTCCCAAGGGCCTCCACCATGCCGAGCAACTTGATATGCGTGTAGACCTGCGCCCCGGTCGAGCCTGTGCGGGCATGGCCCATGATTGCGTCCGTCGTTTCCTGTCCAATGTGCAGGGACGCAAGCTCAGACCGGAGTGTATGCCGGAATGAATGGAAGGTCTTTAGGTCACCCGTGATACCGATCTCATCAAACCGCAGACGATACCATTTGCCGAAAACCGTCGATGGTCCCTTGCTTGTGTTGTTCAGGGCCGGGAACAGATGTTTATTCCCGGCCTCTCTCATGGTACGAACGTAATCCAGGAATCCCTGGCGCACTAGCTCCGGATGGATTGGTAGAAACCGCTCGCTAGAAGCCGTCTTGCTGTCGTAGATCGACAAGACGTGGACGCCGTCCATGTCGCGCACATCAGCGACCATGAGCTTTCCAAGCTCGCTCGACCGCGCACCCGTGTATAGACCCATCAACGGGAGCCAGTACGCAGCCCATCCGGCGGCATTGCGATTCTCTGGCATCTCTCCACGGTCAAAGACCGCTCCGGTGCACACATCCCGGATTTCCGGAGGCTGGCGCACGCCTTCAATCAGGAGAACAACATGACGGAATCTTCCGTACCGTCGCTGACCCCGCCTCGCTTGCGGCTTGGCCGGCTTCTGGCAACGCCCGCTGCAATGGATCGCAGGAAGCCGGCATATCGGTCTTTGCTTTGGTCAACCGGCACGCCCGGGGCGATTGGGGAAATGTGTGCCCGAGGAAGACCGCCTGCAGAACAACCTGGCGGTCATCGCGCATCAACGTGTACTTTCCAGCTACCTGCTGCCCAATCGGCGAGCGGTCTGGATCATTACTGAATGGGATCGGTCGGTGACGACCGTGTTACTGCCTGATGACTACTGAGGAATATAGGTCATCAAGCTTTACCCTCTCGCGCCCAAACCGCTAGCTCACGTTGGTCGCCGAGCGTCTATTCAACCTAGCAACCTGCCGTTCTGTAGCCCAGACAGTGAGGACGAGGCCGGAAACAATCCACATATCGTAGTTCGGATACGGGCTATCTCAGTCGACTACGCTTGATCTCCGGGGGAGTCGCAGCATTTGTCCGACGCTCTCCGCTCGGTGCCCGCGGAACCGCTGTCATCGGGGCGAACAATTCCGCCAAGCTGATCCCAATTGCATGACAGATGTCTGCCAATGTCTCGACAGACGGATTTGCCACACCGCGCTCAATTGCGGAGATGTAGGTACGGTCCACCTGGGCTTCGAAGGCAACCGTCTCCTGCGACTTTTCGGCGGCATGCCGGCATTGCTTGACGCGTTTGCCCAGCGTGACCGAAATCGAGATGGGCTGGGCAGAAGGGGAGTCTGAGCGCTTGGCAGTCATGACGAGCAGGATGCCCGCCTGATGAATTAATAACGACGTTGTATACACATCACTTATTGACGTTTTTATTCTACAATTTCGTCTGTAAGTGCCGATAAACCCTGTACAGGCAAGTCTCGTCACGCCCCCATCTGTAGAGTAAACACTACAAGACAGGGCATTCTGCTCGCCTGATGCACGCGGGGCACTTATTCCAACCACGCAATAAAGGAAACCAAAAATTGAAAGCCATTCATTTACGGGGTCATAGATTCGTTCTGAGCGCATTGGCAGCCGCCGTCGTATCGGCTTGCGGCGGCGGTGGCGATGGAAGCCAAGGCTCTCCCGCCGACTCAGTACCACCCACTTCGCCCACAACTCCGGCCATCACCGGCAAGGCCATCGACGGCTACCTCGTCGGCGCAGCCGTCTGCCTCGACCTGAACAGCAACAACGCCTGCGATGCGAATGAGCCAAGCGCGATCACCGATGCCGATGGCAACTTCTCGCTGCCCTACAGCGGCGATGCCAGCGGCAAACGGCTGCTCGTGCAGGTCACCCCGTCCACCCGTGACCTTGCCCGTCCCGCCGGCTTCCAGTTCCCGGCAAGCTTCACCCTCTCCAATGTCGCGACAGGCTCTGCCGCCCAGGTCGTCACGCCCCTGACCACCATGGTCGCGGCGCAGATCGAAGCCGGCTTCACCCAGGCCGAGGCCATCGCCGCCATCCAGGCACTGCTGGGCAGCAAGGTCGACCCGATGGCCAACTATGTCGCCAATGGCGACACCGCAACGGCCACGGCCGCCAGCCAGATCGTCGACAAGGTGACCGCCTTTGCATCAGCGGGCAAAGCCGACCCGGCGACGATCCGCCACGTGCTCAACGCCATCCTCGCCAAGGGCGACATCGCCTCCATCACCCAGACGGATGTCGATGCCCAGGCCAGCAAGCCCGTGTATGTACAGGCCAACGCCGCGGAAGTCCTCGCCAACCCGGTCTACAGCCTGGTCGATGCCGACAATCTGGGCAATCTCGATGGCGCCACCCAGGCCATCCAGCAGATCGCCAACGGGATGCTCCAGACGACCTATCAGCAACGGCAAGCCGACGGCACGACCTGGACGACCTTGCCCACCAATGCCCCCGTGAGCTTCATGGATCCGCGCGCCCAGTTCGTCATGCAGGCCGACGGCACATGGTCGGACATGCTCACGCCCGACCAGTGGCACGCGCCGCAACCGCTGTCAGCGGCAGGGGTCACGCTGTCGGGCACCGATCCGGTCACGGGTATCGGCTTCACCCTTGAGGAGCGCCGCGTCGACCTGAGCCATCAACCCATGACGATGGCCATTGCGGATATCCAGTTCGGTCCCAATGTCTCGCTGTACCCGGCGCTCAACAAGTCGTTTCCCGCGGGGACGACCGGCTATGTGGGCATCCAGTCGTATGCGGGCGATCGCATCGTGCTACCGCTCGGCCTGAGCGGCCAGTGCGACTTCCCCTACCTGAAGGATGGCGCATGCCCCACAGGCCCCGCCTGGATGCCTGGCACCAGCCTCAACCTGCCTCCGTACGACCCGAGCCGCCCGCGATACGACCCGAACCAGCCGCTCAATGACGCGAAGCTGCCAAGCCCTCTCACCTCCGTGCAGCAACTGGTTGGTCGCACGCTCATCGAACCGGTGATCACTAGCGCCGAAGTGCAAATTTCCCCCGACGGCAAGGCACAGCTGACGGTGGACGAAGGGACGCCGAAGGTCGTCAACGCGACCTGGACGGTCTACGCGCGCAACCCGAACGTGATGGTGTTTGACATGTCGCGCGCGGATGCCACGACCCTGGCCGATCTGGGCTATAACGCCTGGACCCTCAGCCAGGGCGCCAAGCTGGTCATGGCGTTGCGGGGTGGCCAGTTGCAGAGCGGTCTGCTCTTCCCCGCAGGCTATGCGCAAAGGACCGTGCAATTTGCCAATGCCCTGCCCAGCCAACTCCTCACCCCGGTGGATCTGAACCGCCTGCTGTCCAAACGATCCAGGCAGCCCAAGTAGTCTCCTCCCTTACCAGCGCTTGCTACTCGCTGGGTTAAAGACCGACCGGTACGTCGTTGACGAGGTCGGTCTTTTTTTTGCAACACTTCGACAAACACACCTCCCTTCTTCTTTCGCCATGACCGACTTTGACGACGCCTTGCAGGCCCATCGCCGGGGCAACGTGGTGGCGGCCGCGCAAGGCTACCGCGCCGCCATCGCCCAGAATCCCGGCCATGCCCAAGCGCTCCACCTGCTTGGGCTGCTATACCATCAACAGGAGCAACACGATCTCGCCATTGAACACATCGAACAGGCCGCCGCACTGCAGCCAGACGACCCGACAATCCAGTTGAACCTCGGGATTGCACTCCGCGCGGCCGGCCACACTGACCAGGCCATCGCGTGCTTTCGCAAGGCATTGGCACTGTCACCGGCCATGGCGGCCGCCCACTACAACCTGGGTAACGCCTATGCGGCCGGACAGCGTCATCCTGAGGCGGTCGAGTCGTTCCTCAACGTGGTCAGGCTGCAGCCCAATGACCTGGCCGCGCTCAACAACCTCGGCAATGCACTGCTGGCCCTCCAGCGCCATCAGGAGGCAGTGGATGTATTGGAGCGGGCGCTGCAGCTCGGACCTGGCCATGCCTTGCTGCATAACAATCTCGGCATTGCGCATCACGCCCTCCAGGAGACGGACCGGGCCATCGGGCACTTTACGGCAGCCGCTGCCGCGGATCCCGGCTATGTGTCTGCCCACATCAATCTGGGCAACCTCCTCCATGCGCAAGAGCGCAATGCCGAAGCCGCCGTGGCCTTCGAGACCGCGCTGGCATGTGAACCGACCTCGGTCCCCGCCCTGGTGGGCGCCGGTAGTGCACTCAGCGCGATGGAGCGCTATGCCGAGGCCGTCGTTCACCTGGAGTCAGCGGTTCGTCTTCAGCCACAGTTGGTGCCGGCCTGGTACAACCTGGGCTGCGCCCGGCTTGCCCTGCGTGCCTACGGCGCTGCGCTCGAGGCCTTCGACCAGGTCCTGCGCCTTGCCCCCGGCTTTGCCCCGGCCCATCTCAATCGGGCCCACACCTGGCTGGCCATGGGGGACTACCAGCGGGGGTGGCCTGAATATGAATGGCGGTTCCAGACCATCCATCCCGTTCCATCCTCTCCCACTTCCGACCTGCCCCGCTGGCAAGGTGAAGCGTTGGACCATCAGGTTCTGCTCATCCAGGCCGAGCAAGGCTTGGGGGATACACTTCAGTTCGTCAGGTTTATTCCCCTGGCGGCACAACGCGCTCCCCATCTCGTCCTGGCCGCGCAACCAGAGCTTGTTCCGCTCTTGGAGCCCAATGCCAAGGCGTGGGGCATCCGGCTGATCGCCCAAAATGACGCCTGTCCCGACGCAGCCGTCCAGTGCCCGCTCCTGAGCTTGCCATACGTGCTCGGCATGACATTAGAGACATTCATTCCAGATCTTTCACCGGCGCCTTACCTGGCGGCCCCGGAAGACTATCGGGCCAAATGGCGCCATGTATTACATGGCCTCAAGGGGCGCAAGATCGGACTCGCATGGTCTGGCCGCATCAGGCACAACGAGAATCGGGCCATACCGCTCGCGCGGCTCACCCCCTTGCTAGCGCTCGACGACATCGACTGGGTCATTCTCCAGCGCGATATCAGTGAGGCCGATCTCGATATGCTCAAAGACCACCCGCATGCGGCGCACCTGCATCGCTTTGATGACAGGGTGGAAAATTTTGCGGATACTGCCGCGCTGGTGGAGCAGCTCGACGCCGTCGTCTCCATCGACACGTCGGTGGCCCACTTGGCCGGAGCAATGCATAAACCGCTGTGGCTCATGCTGCCGTTTGCGGCCGATTGGCGCTGGTTTGCAGGGTCCGAGTCCAGCTTTTGGTACCCGACAACCCAACGGGTTTACCAATCACAGCCAGGCGGCTGGGAATCCGCCATTCAGGAGATCGTCACCCGCCTGAAGCAAAAGCCCTCGTATTCCGAACGACTCCGGGCGCCGGATTAATACATGCAGCCTCGTTATTTACTGAGGCGCACTGAGCGAGAGGAGACAAACGCTCAGTACAAGTTACCAAGATATTAGGCGATCGGCTGAAACCCTTGAGCGCTTACACGCAGGACAAACGCCTGAGATAAATCCGGCTTGTTCTGCAATTGGGCGCCCTTATACCCTCGCACCAGTTGCGGGGTGAGGGGCACCGTAGCTGCCCATTTTTTTGGCCGGAGCTAGCAGGTATAGACGTAAGCCAAGAATGCCGTGTCACGTTCTCTGATCCAGTCAGCGCACGCGACCGCGAGAATGTCCTGCGAGTAGTCTCAGGATGCTGCTGGTGTTGGTGCCGAAGCCGAGCTCCGGGGCAAAGCTGCACTCAGGCGACAACCGCCGGTGGCGGTCTGGTTGATGACGTTGCACATTGCCGTATCCCGGGGAAGGCACTTGCGGTTCGGTACGCCCTGGGCGGGACCAGCCGCCCGCCAACGACCGTCGCGGATGGCGGGCGTTGGGGGGTGCGGCTGTTCCATTATTACCGTGAGCGGCCCGGCTCGGCATCACCAGAACTGGTGATGGTTGGACATCGAGAGGCAGGAGAGGACGACTGTGCTGTCAGGACGCCGCGCTCGGCCCGCTGTCGGCGAACGCGGCGGCCAGCGCGTGCAGGCCGTCGCGGTAGATGCCTTCGAACAGGCGCTCGGCCTCGGCGTCGCCGACGCCGGCCGGCGTGAACTCGCCGGACCAGTCGACGCATGCGCCTTGCCCGTCATCGGCGGGCCGCACCTGCAGTGTGGAGCGGTAGCCGGTCACCGGGAACGGCGCTTCGAGGATCGCGTAGCTGTAGCTGCGGTTCGCCTCGTCGAACGCCAGCAGGCGCTCGACGATCACGTCGCCACTGGGGGTGGCGAGGCGGCGCACGCGGCCGCCTTCGCACAGCTCGCTGCTTGAGATGTAGGGCAGCCAGTCAGGCAGCGCGTTGAAGCCGCCGATCAGTTGCCAGACACATTCGGGCGAGGCCGTGATCGTGAGGGTTGCGGAAGCTCTTGCCATGTCGGGCTCCCAGCTCAGGCGTGATCGCTAGGCAGCGGCGCGTCGGCGGCCACGAGCTTCTGCTCGCGCATCTCGCGCCAGAACTCCGCCGGGATGGTTTCCGTCAGCGCGGCCACGTCCTCGGCAATGCGCTCGGGTCGGCTAGCGCCGGGGATCACCGCCGCGACGGCGGGGTTGGCCAGCGAGAACTGCAAGGCGGCGGCCTTGATGCCAACGCCGTGGCGCCGCGCCACCGCGTTGATGCGCTCGACCCTGGCGACGATTTCCGCGGGCGCCGTCTGGTACTCGTAATGTGCGCCGCCGGCCAGGATGCCCGAACTGTATGGGCCGCCGACCACGATCTCGGCCCGGCGTGCGGCCGCCGCCGGCATCAGGCGCTGCAGCGCGCGCGCATGGTCCAGCAGCGTGTAGCGGCCGGCCAGCAGGAAGCCGTCGGGCTGCGCTTCGGCCAGGTCCAGCGTCAGCTCGATCGGCTCGACGCGGTTCACGCCCAGGCCCCAGGCCTTGATCACGCCTTCCTCGCGCAGGCGGGTCAGCACGCGGAACGCGCCAGTGCGCGCGCTCTCGAATCTGGCGAGCCATTCGTCGCCGTAGAAATCCTGGGCGATGTCGTGCACCCAGACGATGTCGAGGCGGTCCGTGCCCAGGCGCCGGAGGCTGTCCTCGATCGAGCGCAGCGTGGCGTCGGCCGAGTAGTCGTTGACCATCTTGTTTGGCCGGCCCGTGGCGAACAGGCCGCCTTTCTCGCCGAGATCGCGGGCGCTGGCGTCTTCCACCTCGTCCAGGATCAGGCGGCCGACCTTGGTGCTGAGCACATAGTCGTCACGGTTGCGCCCGGCCAGCGCGCGGCCAAGGCGGATCTCCGATAGGCCGGCACCGTAGAACGGCGCGGTATCGAAATAGCGGATGCCGTGGTCCCAGGCCGCGTCGACGGTGGCGGTGGCCTCGGCCTCGGGGATGTCGCGGAACATGTTGCCCAGCGGCGCGGTGCCAAAGCCGAGGAGGCTGCCGGCGGGCAGTTTGTCTTTGATGCTCATGACTTGCTCCAGTGAAGTCCGGTGAATAAGTGACTTGGGTGAGGCAAGTCTAGGGTTGCAAGTTAAGTCTGTCCAAGACAGAATATGGATAACTTAAGTCCCGCAAGGTCTGACAGGTCTGATTGGGGCCGATGACCGGATCCGAAGAGAGCCCGACATGCTAGACATCCGCCAGCTTCACTATTTCGTTGCCGTCGCTGAGGACGAGCACGTCGGCCGGGCCGCCGAGCGGCTGCACATTTCGCAGTCGCCGCTAAGCCGGCAGATCGCCCAGCTCGAGGAAAAGCTCGGTCTGACGCTGTTCGAGCGCTCCCAGCAGCGTATCCGCCTGACCACCGACGGACGTACGTTCCTGGCCGAGACGCGCGCCTTCCTGACCCATGCCAACCGCCTGGAATCGCTCGCGCGCCGGCTCGGCAAGGGCGACGAAGGCGGCCTGTGCATCGGCTACCTGGAATACGCGATGCACTCCGGCGTGCTGCCCAATGCCTTGCGCGACCTGCGCGGCAAACGCCCGGCAGTGCATATCGCGCTGTACAACCAGCAGTCCGATGCGCAGCTCGAAGGCCTGCGGCAGCGCAGCCTCGACATCGCCCTGGTCTGCGAGCCGCCGCCGGCCGACGACCCCGACCTCGACGCCGCCCAGGTGCTCAACGACCCCATGCTGCTGGCGCTGCCCGAAGGCCATCCGCTGGCCGCCACGGAACACCTCACGCCCGACGACCTCGCCGCGCAGAAGTGGATCGGCGTGATGCACAAGGAAAGCGCGCTGCGGCACGACACCTTCGTCGCCGCCTGCGCGCGCGCCGGCTTCACGCCCGACATTACGATGGAAGCCACCGAACCGCTGGCCGCCCTCGGCCTGGTCGCCGCCGGCCTCGGCATGACCATGATTCAGCAGAGCCTGCGCCACCAAGCGCCCGCCGGCGTGGTGCTGCGCGACCTGTCGTGGTTCAGCTACCGCACGCCGCTGTGGGCCGCGTGGCACAGGATCAACCTGCGACCGCTGGTGGAGAGTTTTCGGAGGATGTTGCTGGAGAGTAGTGGGGTGAGCGAGAGGGTGATGGCCGCCAGGGAACGGCGACAGATTGCTGCGGTTTGAGGCATCGCACAAGCCCTGCCGGCTTGAAATAAACCTGACCGCTGGCAAGCTCGTCCGCGAGATGAGATTCCAGACTTCATACACCAAGGCTGGCAGCACCGCGGGCGCCAGAATGGACCGGCCGCCGCCATGAGACGTGCGCGAGCCGGACGCAACCAGTTAGGTTGGGGGGAATCCGCAAAGCCGCCAGTTGCCAGCACGCCGGTGCGGGCCCAGCCCGCTCCCGACCTAGACGCCACACTCACTGCAGCACCACGCACGGACAGGCCCAACAACTACCAGCGCACCGGTGCGAAACGTTCATTCGCAGCCAACCAGCGACCGCCCAGCCCCACGTGCCGCCGCGGCCGGCCGGCGAGGGCAGCGGCGTAACCAACTGCGGCATGCACCCCAGCGGGAGAGCGCAAGACGCCAGCGCCACATGCTGGCTCACCATGCAGCCCGAACCCAGACAACGCCGGCGCCGACCGGCTGACCGCCCGGGGCCAACGCTACCAACTGCAAGCAGTATGCCGCCAAGTCACCCCCGATGCGGGGAGTTCTCTGACGCGCGCGTGGCAGGCTGCCACACACTGGGTCTGCATGCGACCGTGAGGGGGACGAGCGCCGCGCATGGAGGCAGCTAACGACCCATCGCTGCCGGTCAATCTGAAGAACCTTGATGACCGCTTCGGTTGTCGAGCAGACAACTGTTCACGCAAGACAACAGCGGCTGTACGGCTTAAGCGGCCGGCCGAAGCGATATTCGAGCAAGTCCGCTAAAGGCTAATCAGAGTCACTCGAGGCGTGCGCAGCTGCAGCCACTCTGATGCTCCAGACCTCTACAACCCTATCTTGCAGGTCGGTGGGCCAGGAATGTGCCCGTCGCCGGATTATTTGCTGGCGCGGTCGTCGCCGGGCTTATCGAAGCCAATGACAGTATTGCTTTCACTCCGCACGTCGTGCCGGCAGCCGCGCTGGGTCTAGCGCTGATCAAAGCGATACCGAACGGAGCCGCTTCGCACCACACGAAACTGGTCGCGCGTTTCGGTGCCGGCCGGGTTCGGCAGGATCATCACAGTCCAGCGGGTCGGGTCGAACACGAACGGCACGTACAGGATGCGGTACCTGCGCTTTCTGTCCTCTCTCGCACTGCCGGCAACCTCAAGCTCTCGGGCCGTTAGCTCGAACTCGCCGCCAGCATCAAGCGCCGACTTAACCTCGTAGAGGTATTCGTGGCGCGCTGTCACGACCCGGAAGTCGTAGCCCAAGGAGTCGTCGCCTGCCGGGCCGGTGCAGAACTTTTCGCGGTTTGACGAGACCCAGCACTCGTCCGACATCTCCTTCTGATGGCGCCGGAAGAGTAGCTTCCACACCAGCCATTCGCTCGCCATGCCCATCGCTGTGCGGGTTGCATCGGACGGTTGGTTGCGCCAGATTCCGCCCTTGCCCCCACCGCCCCCGCTGGATCCCGGCCGCGGCTTGCCCGCTTCCTCCTGCTGTAGCAGGCGAGCGACGCGACTGCGGGAGAACCACTCGTTGCTTTGAGCGATGGCCGCGTCCGCGAGGTTCTCGAACTCTAGGATGAAGTTGGGGCTTCCGGTGTCCAGCGAGCGTCCCGCAAAAAGGATGCTGCGGCGCGTCACCTCGGCCTTTCGACTAAGCTCGCGAGCCTCCTGCTCTTCGTGCTTCAAGTCCTCCGCCGTCAGGCCCAAGTCATGCAGAGCCTCCGTGGTTGGCATGTTCGCTGGCCACCAGCCGGCGCGACGCAGCAGTGCCGGCAAAGCACCTGGCGCGATCGTCTCGAAGTCCAATAGACCGGCTTGGTCAAGCTTGCGCACGAGCTGCTGGGCATCGACCGCGCCCGCGATGCTCGATTGTTCGGCGCCGTTCTTCCTACACCAAGCGCGTATCAGGTTCGTTAGGTCCGCGTGCCGCGCCGTCACGTGCTTCCGGTTGGCTGCTACAACGACCTCCAAGGCCTCAAGCTCGACGGCGGGGTCGTCGGCCCCGAGCCTTCTCTCCGCCGCCAGATCTGCGTGGGCGATGACCCGGGCTTGATCGAGCTGCTCCAGCTGCGACAGCCACTGCGGATCGAACTGGATGAACTCAAGCGTTCGCAGGATCACGTACCCGTCGAGCGGCGCAGCGGCTTGCCAATCGGGCAGAAAGGCTCGCCTCAGTCGAGCGCGTATCAAGGGGGCCAACTCGGCGAGGTACGCACTGAAGAGGCGGCGAAAGTCCGCCTCGTCGTTCATCGGCGGGTAGCCGAGCTCGGCGAGCGTGCGGCCGAAGGCGGCGAAGCCCAAATTAAGCCGCACACAGATTGCCCTCTGGTCGTCGGTCTCGGCGACAACCTCGAGCAACTGGTCGGCCAACTCCGCCTGGAGTTCACTTACTAGCCAGGCGCGAAGCTGCAGGGCGGGGCCGAGCTGGGCATGCCGCTCCCGAAGCCGCTCGGCGGCCTCCATGTCTTTGAGGAAGGCCACTGCCGGGAGCACCGCGTCGACGCGGCGTTGTATGCCGCCCTTCGTCGCGGCGAAGTGCTCGCGCACGACGCTGACGTCTCTGCCAATGGCCCTGGCCAACATGTCCTCGGACGGCCCCGCCACACCGCCCGTGTAGCCGTCGCGCTGCAACCTTCCCAGCAGAAGCTCGAGCGTGTTGCGCCGCGATCCGAGCAGTTTGGTGAGCGCCTGCGATGCTTCGAGCAGTAGCGGCAGGTCGATGTTACTGTCAGTCCTCACGAGCAGCGTCGGGATTCGGGCGTGTTGTACTGCGTGCACTCGTTCCCCCCCGCGCACCGGTATCTCGAGCCCCGAGATAATGAGGGCGAATTCGCGGCAGCGCCTGACGCGTATTGCGCGAAGCCGACGGTCGAGCTCGTCCGTGGGCAGCGTCCGCGTCTCCAGAGGGTCGCCAAGGTGCTCGTGCGCCAGGACGGCCACATCGCTCAGCCATGACAGCCCGCCGGCCACCAGCGGGGGGGTGTCGGGCAAGGCCTCGAATGGGGCGCCGTCAACGACCAGCTGCACTTCGCCGGAGTTCGTTAGCCGCGGAGAAAAGCAGCCGGTCGCCTCGAGCAGTTCGCAGATCAGAGAGGCCTCGGTCTCCCCCACGTCGAGCACCGCCTCGCCTGCGTCGTTCAGGGAACGAGCAGCGAAGGCCTGAGGCTCGCTCGTTACGTAGATGACTGGCGGGTCCTGCTCGCTGCCCTTCAGAAGCTCGAGGCTTCCAGCCCGCTCCACTATTAGTTGAAGTGAGGCGGACAGCGCACTGCGGCTCTCTACGATGTCGGCCCATGCGCGGCGGACTTGGTCGCGCAGGTCGCGCCTTTCGGCGGCGGAAAGGTCCGGGGCCACCGCAGCGAGGGAAGCTAGCCGGTCGGGCGCGCTAGACGGGGCCGACCAGTCGCGAAGACCGATCTTGGGGTCGAATAGGATCGAGGGAAGCTCCTCGCGGGCGCCTGGCTCGGACTTAAATCGCGCCACGAAGCGGGGGGGATGCTGCCGGGCCACCGTCGTAGACCAGCTGTCGCAAGGCCGTGCAAAGACGACTTCGTCATAGCGGGCGCTCGCCGGCCACCCGCCATGTCGTAGGAAGACGTACAAGGGCGTTGGAAGAGTGACGGACTGATGCCCGTGCCACGGTCGGATGTCGAACTCGAAGTGCCTCTGCCCGTGGGCTCTCAGATAGGCGACCAGTAGATTCGAAAGCGCCTCCTTTGCGGAGTTCGGGAGGTGATCGTGCTCGAGCTGGCCCGGCACTCTCCATGCGTCGCTGCGCATGCTGTACTCAGTCTGCGGGTATAACAGCTTGTTCCCTGAAGCGTATTTAATCCAGGTCTCGTCGAACCCTACCTTCGGGTTGCCAGAACGCAGGAACGAGTTCCAGTGGCCGTTCGGCGTGCCCACACGACGCAGGTTGACAGCTACGGGTTCCAGTCCGTCCGGAACTTTGAGAATCTGCAGGAAGCGCGTCCAGTCCTCGCGCCTATCGTCGGCGCGCGCGCGGCCAGTTGGAGAAGGCGATCAGGAGGCGGTTGCGCTGCGCCTTGCAGTCCGGGGAAACGGGCGCGGCCTCGTCGAAATACTGCTCGAGCGTTCGTCCGAGGGCGCTCCACGACGAGGACATTAGGGCGTCTTCGGCGCGCATCCAGCCGCCCACGCACGGCACGCACAGATCGGCCTGACGCAGCGCGGTCTCGACTGACTTGTCGCCTGTAGCGAGCCAGACGCGAAAGGCCCACATCAGGCCTTCCTGTCGCTGGTTATCCGTTCCGGACTCCAGCGCCCCCTTGAGCGCAGCCAGCGCCTCGACGGGGTCGTAGTGCCGAAGGAGGCCTGCCTTCTCGAATCTGTTGATGACGTCGTTGGGGACCTCGACTTGCTGGTTCAGGAACCTGAACTTGCGCGCAATGGCCGAAGGGGGGTTGGGTGGCCCCTGGGTGCGCTTGCCGCGCGCGTCCGGCATCCGCGCAAACACGGGTGGAGCATCGTCCAGGCCATCCGCGGTTGCGACGAGAAGTTTGTTGTTGTCGCCCAGAAGCACCTTCCTGCCCACCAACGCGGCCAGGTCGATCTTCGACGCACCGAAGATCGAGAGCACGTCTTGGTAGAAGTCGCGCCACCCGGATGCGGTCTTTTTCTTCTTCGAAGAGAGATACTCCGCCGTCGCCTCGACCCATTCGCACAGCAGTTCCGCACGCAGATCGAGCGGCATAGACACGGCGGACGCTAGCGCCCTGATCCGGGAGAGCTGAGCGTCGGATACGCTCGCAAGGATATGGGCATCGGCAATCGACTCAAGCCGCGACGGGGTCATCTGCTTGGTCCGGACGTCCGGCCATGCGTAGAGCTTTCTGAGCGGCGCCCACTTGACGCCTGCGCTAGATGTAGCGGGCCAAATCGCGGCGTCTGTGATCGGCCGTCCGAGAGCCTTAAACGCTTCGACGATCGTCACTATCCTCGGGCCCGACCAGGCGGCCATGTCGATAACTGCTCTGGCTGGTAAGGCCAAACCTTCATCGACGATCGCTAAGCAGGCCTTCGCCGCGGTTTCGGCCGCGGCTTCAATCAACAGCTTGTTCAGCGGCAGGTCCGGCTTGATGGTGCGCCGGTCGATGTCCGCAAAGAACGGCGCGTCGATGTGGCCGGCCATCGGCGAGACTGCGTGGTCGTCCATTGGAAGAAAGTTGTACAAGCGCGGCGCGACTGCCTTATCGAGACACACGGCGATCGAAACGACAGCGTCGCCCTTCCAGGCAAGCCAGCGCTTAAGTGGCGGCGCCGCCGGAATGCTCTCTGCGACTGCCGCGAGTACGGCGTCCTTACGTAGTGTCTGCTTGACAACGAGAAAAGCGCTCCCATCGTTCAGCGTGACGCGTTGCATTCGAATGTTGGACGACGCGTACCGCAAGAGCGGTTCAACCGCGCGGGACAGCGTCGCCTTCTCGACCTCGACCCCGGCTCGAACGACCGAGACCTCCAGCGACGCGAGGCGATCGAGAAAGAGCTGGACTGGCGCGGCAGAGTTCGTCAGCGCGGCCACCTGTTTCTCTGCCAGTTCGACCTCGCGCGACGAAGCCAATGGTAAACAGACGACCGTCGCGTACCCCAGCGAGGCGAGGCGGCGCACGTCGTCCGACTGCTCAGTAACGGCGACGGGCACGAGGTAGCGTGGAATGTCGGCGGCGACCATAGCGGCCACCTCGGTAGAAGCACCAATCTCCTCCAAAAGCTCTGCGATCTCTTCGGTTGATGCGAACCGGAAGCAGTAGCCGTTGAACACGGGAGCCGGTATTTGGGGGCCAGCGGAAAAGATGTGGACGTCGTTGGTGAGCGCCTCGACGCTTCTAAAGCCGAGGCCCTTGTTTCCGATGCCTTCGCCGATCTCCTTATCGCTCGTCCCGATGTTGCGGATCGCGTCGAAGTTCGAGTGGGAGAAGGGGCGCCCCTTGTTGGCAACGAGCAGTATCCCCTTGTCGTCGTCTACCACCAAGTGGATGGCGACCTCGCCCTTCTCGCCGACGGCATGCGCGTCGTGGGCGTTCTGAAGCAGCTCAAAAAGGACGCGGTCGCTGTACTGCGTACCGATGATCTCGTTTAGGCTCCTCAGGCTCTCGTACACCTTCAGGCCGCGCCGCTGCCCGTCTAAAGCGTGCTCAAGCTGTGAGCGAGTGACGCTATCAATGAGCGCTGCGGCCGACGTGAGCTGCGCTGCAGATGTAACCACCAACTTCTTGGCGTAGCCGTCGTCCGTTTGTATCACCGCTTGATCCATACCTGGCCCCTTCGTTTGGACGATTTAGATAGCGCTTCCTGGAATGAAAGCAAGGTTTCGATGTTGTCAAAGGGACTTGCAGCACGGGGCGCTTTGATAGCTCGTCCCTCGCCAAGCACGGTGACCACTTGCCGTCGCACATCGGAAGTTACCCACGATTGCTACAGTCCGCAATCACTTTTCAGCGCACGCTCATGGCGCGTATCCTCACCCTCATCGGCACCGCCAAGCTCAACCACCTCAATCCCGAGGCGTACCTGCGCCATGTGCTGAGCCGCATCGCCGATCATCCGATCAACCGGATCGATAAACTGCTGCCCTGGGCCGTCGCTGCCGAGTTGGCGACCCTCGACGCGCCAACGCCATAACGCCATCAAGCATCACGACCTGGCTTCGCCGACCGTCGTCAAGGACGGTGATGGCCGGATGCTTACGCAGTTACTGAGCTTTCCCGTTGAGTACGTTACAGACAGTGCGAAGCTTTTCGTAACCCGATCAATTGAGTACTCGCACCATGAGCTTCGCTTCTTCGTAGACAAAGAGTACGTGTCCACACACGACGATGACGAAGACATCGACGATGACGACTGGGACTAGGCGCCAGAGAGGCTTGGCTGGCAAGCCGTAAATGGCGAGACGCATTGCGGACTGCTTCGGCGCCTCCGATGTCAGGACTCGTGCGTCCACTCTAGGCGTCGCGGCCAATCACGGAGTACTACCGCGAGGTCGTCGACGCCGCGAAACTGGCGTTCGCCGATCGGTTGGCGCCCGTGCTGGAGCCGGCTTAGACGTCGCGGGTCACCAACACCGGGACGCCCCAGTCATTTCCAACGAAGACATCGACCTCGGTTCCTTCCGGTCCAAAGAAGCTGGCGGCCGTTGCCCCTACAAGGTTCTCTTTGTATTTGAACGGGTCCGTCAGCAGGGGGACAATGACCTGAGCGAATTGAACGTGGTGTTCGCGGATCCAGCGTGCGGCATTTGCGAAGCGATCCGAGGCTGCGGGCTCGGTTGGCCAGAAATCAGTGTCGATCACTTCCAGGTCCCGGCTATCAAACCAGGCGCGAACGCGAAGCCCTCGCCACATCGCCACATGCGCCAGTTCGATCTCCAGGTTGGCGGCAGCCGCATCGTCCCAAAGGGCCTTGAATTTGATGTGGAACGTGTAAGGGCCAATCTCGTGTGGCTCTTCGAAGTTGAGGCCGCCGTTGATGAACGTAATTCGGGTCTTGTTGACCCGTGCCCAGCCGATGATCCCCCGATCTTCGTTGATGCACAGATAGCGGTGCTTCGGTTGAAGGTAGATGTACTCCAAGGTGGCCAGATACCACTCAAGTAACGACTGGCCTTTGACCTTCAGCGTCATCCGATCCCCCGCCCGCCGGACCGTACCGCGCTTGGGAAAGGAAAGCGTGGCTTCGCGGATTACTCCCTGGAGCTTCGTCAAACGCTTGCCGCGGATCTGGCGTGCGATAGCTCGGGCGGCGAACCCCGGCGAAGCCGGCCCCCTTAGAGGCGCCAGAGCCTCGTCGACCAAGTCTGCGGCTTCATTTAGCTGTCGGGCCAATTTCGTCAGCGGTCCAAGTCGCGCCTCCATTTGCTCAATCCGTTCCATGGTGATGTGGAATGCGTCCTCAGTCCAAGGCTCAATCAGGGCTTGAACGGCTCGAACGGCGGAGATGTCTCGAAACATGGCGGTCAGTTCGCGCCGCTTCGTTCCGCCGGAGGTCAGGTTTTGGCTCCCAACACTGGCAAACCGGCCCTCGACTAACACCACTTTGGCATGCAGGTCCTCGAGTTCGTAGAGTTCATGTCCGGCCTCTGCGAGCCGACGAAGTGTACGGATCGATGAAGCTCCGGTTGCGAAGAGTTCAGCCTTGAAGAGGGTGTAGATCCGTGCGGGGCCGGCGGCGGCCGCTATCACTTCGTCAGCCGTTCTCGATGTGAGATACGGGGAGAGGACTACAACCGATGGTTGCTCGTTCACCTCAGAGCGCCAGATTTTGGCGACACCTGCCGTCTGGAGCCAAGTGGCGACCGAGGTGAGTTTCACTTTGAGCCGTCGGATCATGGTTCTTCTTGTTGTTGGTGGCGATTCTAATCGTAGCTCGGGGGATCACGTGCGGGTAAGTGTAGACCGGTCGAGTAGCTGCGCCGCAGCCTCGACCGGCCTAGTCGAGCCTCGCTGCTTATCCCTCCTCGGCGATCACATCACCGCACCTCTGCCGGAAGGTCGCAATACCGGGTATTTGAGTCGGTAATGCTGGAGGGCTGATTACGTAGAGCCGCGCGCGACGGCAGTGCCGCCAGTGGACGTGAGAAGCGCAACTGAAGACAGCCGTCGCTTGTTCCGTTCCGACTGGGCGTTCCGAAAGCCACTTGCATTCACAGGCTAATGGCCGCTCGTGGCCGGTAGCCGCCATTGTGGCACGTCACGCCATCTCCCCGCTCGCACCTCTCAGAAGTCATCATTCGGGCCTGCCACGGCTGGCAGCGTTGGCGGCGCCAGCATGGTCGGCAAGTCTACCGGCCACCGCCGCCGAGCGTGCCGACGCCCCGTCGCAGCCGCACCGCGCACCCCGGTGCAGGCCGCGCACGCGCCCGACCAGAACACCGCACTCACTGCAGCACCACGCGCAGATAGGCCCACCAGTTGCCGGCACGCCGGTGAGAACCGTTCGTCCGCGAGCCGGCCAGCGTCCCCCCACAGCCCCGCGGTCCCGGCCACGGCCTGCCAGCGACGGCCAGCGGCGCGACCAACTACCCGCACACACACCAGCGGGAGAGCGCAAGACGCCAGCGCCCACATGCTGGCTCGCCATTCAGCCCGAACCGAGGCGACACCAGCGCCGGCCAACTCGCCCCCAAAGGCCTGCACCGCCAATAGGCGCCGACAGCACGCCGACCCAACCTCGATGCCGGAAGTGAACTGATGCGTGCGGGCGCCCGCGGCACCGGCCAGGCTGGCTGGGATCTTCGACACCGCGGATTGCCTGCAGGCTGAATCCGGCTCTGCCCCCGCGCGCGCCTGGCAGGCTACCGCAGACTGGGTCAGCATGCGACCTAGAGACGGGGACTAGCGCCGGCCACGGAGGGCAGTCGACGACCCCTAAGCGGACAGTCCTCGAGGCAAAAGAGGTTCGCACTCACGAGCGTCATCACGCCAACTCGAACAATAAACGCCATCTAATCGCCTAATTAGACGACCTATTGTGCTTTCCTTGTTTTTGTGCGAAGATTCAATCCGTCTCATGTGGACGCCAATCCTTTCCGTTACCAATCACTCAATCTGGAGATTGAATGCCTAAACGAACCAAGTATCCGGCCGAGGTCACGGCCCTTCTCCTCATCCTGAACGCGGAGCTGTTCGGCGCAGAGAAAAGCCGTGAAGTATCGCGATTTCGTATTTCGCGCACCGTCTTGCGGCGTGTTTCCGGCTGGGCGCGTCTGAGCGAGCCATTTCTATCGGATATCGCGGAAAATATGGCTGCCTATGGTTGGCGCTTTATTGAGCATTCCGATACTGAGTTCGCCGCGATTCAAACCGCCAAGATGTCTACTTGGCCGAAGTTGGGCCATAAGCGCCTGATCGAAAAGGGGCTGCTCGGTTCCAGCGAAAGCGACATCTACAACGCCTACGATCGTGACCATCCAGGCGATGAAACAGTCGATGATGAGGTCGAATAACTCGACCCTATTCCGTGAGATCGGGGCGCAAAACTGAGTGTCCCGGCCCTCTTTGGCGCAGCCTGAGCTAAAGGAAGTCGTCGGTGCTCGACGGGGCAGCAGACCTCAGAGGCCGCTTCTGGCTGCGGCCATTGTAGCGGTGGCATGCCTCCGTCCGCTCCCAGCTCGCGCCGCTCAGAAGTCACTGGGCGATCCAACCGTGGGCGGCACGCTGACGCTGGCGTCGTCCTTGATCGTTGGCCACTGGCCATCAGTGCCGACCGTGCACGACGCGGCCATTCAGCGCTTGCTGGAACAACACGAGACCGGAGTCTTGGGAGTGCCCTCACAGCGCCACCGGCGCCGCGGCCGACCTCGGCCGGCACCACCACGAGTTGCGCCAGAACGCCGGGCCTACCTCGTGGCTGGGATCGTGCCGACGCGCGCGAGCGCCGGCGACGCCGGTCGAGCGGGCTGGGAACTAGAGAACCGCCGCTTACCAGCCCGCCGGCGCGGGCTAGGCAAGCGCCCACCTGGCCAACGCGCGCACTGAAGCGCCGCGCCCGGCTCGCGCAGTGCTCGCCTGCGGTCAGGCCCACCAACTCCCGCCGCACCGGAACGAACCGTTCATCCGCGAGCCGGCTAGCGCCCGCACTGCCCCGCGGCACCGGCGGCGCCCGGCCGGGCAACCAACTGCCGGCACCGACACCACCCGTAGAACGCAACACGCCAGCGCCCACATGCTCGCTCACCATGCAACCGGAACCGAGGCGACGCCGGCACCGACTAGCTGACCGCCCAAGACCAACACCACCAGCTGCCAGCAGCAGGCTGCCGAACCAGCCTCGATGCGAGGAGTGCGCTGACGCGCGAGAGCCAGCGGCGCCGGTCGGACCTGCCGGGACCTAGGCAGCCAATTTCCGCTTGCTCGCCCGAGTCATGCAGGCGACCTGACGTCGCCGGCGACCCAACGGGGCCAGAGCCCGCCGCACCGGATACCTAAAAAACCGCGTCGCCCTTTGCCTTCCAGGCGAGGATCTTTGCCGAGATGACATGACGGACGACTGACGACCCAATACCGTCCGTCCTCTCGAAGGGAGCACTCAATGAATCGACTGCACTGTACGCCGCCCAGAGGATCAGAGCGGCCCAGAGACTAGTCCCCGACGAAAATACGAGTATTGGACCCGAAGGGTTGCCATTTGGGCACATGGGATTCGACTTGTCCATCCGCCCGCAGCCAGTGGTGCGCAGCACCCGGGAGCATCTCTGGATGCAGCGGATGCACAGCATTGGGATTGTGGTACACGTCCATTCCTTCCATCCATGTCTCGTTGTGGTTAGAAGAGTTTACGTCGTGATTGAAGGATGTTGGTCGCTCGGAATTTGGGTCAATATTCGCGGCAGCCCCCTCGCGCACCAAGTGGACGCGCTTGGAACCAAATCCCGCAAGAACGCCCATTCGATTAAACTTGGCCATCGTGGCGCTTGCGTTGGAAATCACGGCGCTAATGTTCTCGGCGCCGGGCAACGCAAAGAAGCCAGACGCCACAGTCTTCTGTCCCCAAACGTGTACTTCGACCTTCTTTGGGGTAGTAACGAGAGTACCCGTAACATCCTTTTGCCACTCCCACACCCTGCCATAAAGGTAGATAGGCAGCGCCGTCCTGCTCTTGAGCATGGAGCCGGGCGCGTGGAAGTCTTGGATAGCGAGAACCAATGGATGCCCCCTGACATTTTCCTTTTCCCAATACTTCTTGCCGAGCTTTGCAGTCAGCGGCCCCGCGAATCGAATTGGCATGTAATGCCTCTGAAATGCCTGTACCTGTTCTGCCGTGTCCAACGGCGGGGGGGGCACCAGCTCGCCGGTGGATGTGCGGCTGGGATTCACCGTCGTTGCCTCAACAAACAACTCGCCGAAGGCGTTTCGTGCACAGAAGTCAGGCATGGCGAACGCCTTGTCAAAGATGTAGCCAGACTCAACCAGCGCTGCGAACAGGTACAGCTCCCAGAGCCTAGCATCGAAGCCAGTCGTTTGAAATTGCTCGACGAAATTGCCGTCCGCGTCCTCGTACCAACGCATCATGGGCTTGATCAGCTCAATGGCTGGCGAGTACTCTTCGAGTGAAATGATGGTCGAGAAATCGACGTTCAGCTTTGCTTTTGCAACGATGGGGGTGAAGAATTCAACGGGCTTTCCTTTCTCGTCGCCCTGCGCTCTCTGCCTCCCGAAATCAGCATGTATTCTCTCAACAAGGTCAGGCGCCGCAGCCAGCGCCTCGTCCACAGTGTCGAAAAACTTTGTCATTTCGACCATGCGATACCGCTCCTTGAGGTCTCGCACAAGCAGCATGGCCGAGTAGTCGCCATCCGTGATGTCGCGAATCACGACTACAAGCACCTCCTCGTCGTAAGCTTCAAGCCACCGCACCTCCTCGCCAGCAAGAAGTGCGAAAGGCTGCCGGCAATACGCGGCCAGCGCCTCAAAACGAACCTGTTTGATGTCTTGCATCCCCCCCCCAAACGTGAAGATGGCGCGCCCAAACTTCCTCTCTTAGACCATTCAGGACCGCGCTCATCGTCATATTCTGCCTACTGCTGAGTGCCTGAATGTGGGCGGCGACGTCCATTGTAGCGGCGTGCCCGCCCCGGCCACCGGCGGCGGCCGGGCTGCCGGGTTTTACCGAGCCGTCAGTTGCCAGCATGCCGGCGCGGGCCAGGCACGCGCCCGACCAGGCCGCCGCACTCGCTGTAGTGCCAGCACGGACAGACCCACCAGCTGCCGGCACGCCGATGCGAACCGTTCATTTGCGAGCCGGCCAGCGCCCGCACAGCCCCGCGGCGCCAGCCGCTGCCGGCCGGCGGGAGCCAGCGGCGCGACCAACTGCCGGCACGCACGCCAGCGGGAGAGCGCAAGACGCCAGCGCCCACGTGCCAGCCCGTCATGCAGCCCGAACCGAGGCGACGCCAGCGCCGGCCAGCTGACCGCCCAGGGCCAACACCACCAGTTGCCAGCGCATGTCGCCGAATCGACCTCGATGCGGAGAGTACGCTGACGCGCGCCTGGCAGGCCGCCACACACTGGGTCTGCAAGCGACCTAGAGACGGGGACGAGCGCCGGGCACGGAGGGCAGTTGCCGACCCACAACCGCCAATCATGGCCGCGCATGTTGAAGACCCGCTTTCGATGGTACAACGGCCGTTCTTATGACTCTTGCCGTGGATAGTTGGCCAACTCAGTGCGTTCGCTTCAGAGTGAGGAGGTTTGTTCTGACTGCGCTTCCTTGATAGGCGCTATGCAGCCGGAGAGACCGCGGCCAGATTTGCGAATTCTCCAAGCATTTCTTGCGATAGCGTCACCCCGATAGCACCCGCAACGGCGGGACACAGAGCACCGAGGAAGCGCTCGTCGTCATTAGCTATGGACAGCGCGGCCTCAATCGCAGGGACCGTCTTCTGAGGCCGTGACAGCCTGAAAGTCTCCGTCCCGACAATCCGCGTCCACGCCTTGCGCTGCCATGAGGCAATGGCAGAGATTAGGTGTGTCTTGAATCGCGATCGGCTGGCTTGTTGGACAAATCGTATTGCCGCCACGCCGTATGCCAAGGGAGTCAGACTCGCGTCGCTCTTGAACGATCTGACGGAATCGACCAAAGCATCGTCGAACGACGCTGCTGGAGGCAGTTGAAGCTTCGTAGTTGCGCGAGAAAGCGTGGCACCAGCGATATCACCGCCAAATCTAGCCTTCAGTGCCGCACTAAGGTCCGAAAGTCCTTCTGCAGAATGCTCGCAGGCGGCGATAATGAGATATGCAAACACGGCATCGCTGACGACGGCGGACACTACGGGATGGGAAAGGTCGATGCGAAGCGCCGCTGGAATGGCTCCTCGCAGTGGCTCTAGCATATCTAATGTTGCCCCCACCTGTTGTGCTTGCGGAAACAGATGTGCAACCGCCTCGGCGTAACTCCAAAGATGGTGCGCAAAACCAGGCGCGTTCAAATCTGTTACGTCACGCGTTACTCTTCTTGCGCGAAGGTCGAGTTCTAGTGTGGGGATCGGACCACTCGCAAGCCGCTCATTTAAATTGTCGGCTATGCTCACATTCTCACCACTCGACACTTCGGATCCCGCAAGCATGTACCAGGCAAGGTCAATCGGACCGAGCAGACGCTCGGTAACAGCCCTTAGTGGTTCAGGGTTACTGCAACAGCCTGGCACTATCGTAATGGGCTCTCCGTCGATTTCCAGGTTGTTTCTGTCAATTCGCGCCTGCGCCCAAAGCACCGTGTGGCGGACCACCTGGTGACAATATGCGGCGCGAAGCGAAGATCCAGGATCAATGTCCATTAGGTCTGCAAGAGCATCTCGTAGGCCTGTTAGTGCACGTTTCACCTGTTCGATTTGAAGAGCGGCCACGGCAGCATCTGCGCCAAGACCGACCGACATGACTATCATGTCGGGAAGTTGACACTGTGCTGCAGCTTCCTTGCTTTCCAAGAACCACTTTTCCGCTTGCGCCCACTCGCCGCACTTCGCGGCGCTGATCGCCGCTTCTCGCAGAGCGAAAGCGCGTTCGACATGATTGTCACGGCCAACCTCGTCTGCGATGTCACGCAAGATTGCTAAGGCCCGTTCGTGATCTTGTGCGCGCCAGTAGATCTTAGCGCGAGCGCGGGATAGCAAGACATCATCGCCGAGTGCCTCGACGGCGTCGTCCAGCACCTTCAGCGCACCTTCGCGATCGTTGGTATATTCGTCGAGCATGACAGATTGCGCGACCCGGCACTGGATCGAAATCGCCCGTATGGCCCAAGGGACGGTCTTGATCGCCATACGGCGATAGCGCTCCGCCGCGTCGCTAGCATTCAAAGCGCCGTGCCGGCGCTCCAAAGTCCAGGCACTATTAATAAACACAGAGTAATCGGGCGCGATTTCACCAATGGCGTTGAGATAAAGGGTGTGTCGGGCTGGGTCAACCTCGTCCAACTGGTTAATCACACTTTCAAGTTTCGCGACAGTAGACGGGCTTGCGCTGCCGATGGCAAAGAGCAGTCCAAATAGGTTTGAAGATTGCTTACCTTTTTCTTCAAAATTGTTCTGAATACCGCTCGGAAATTCATCTGCTTCCGTGATCGCTTGAAATTGCTGCAGAAGGTCAAGCCAGTTGTCGAGATAATTGGCGATGCCCATCGTGCTAAGAACAACCGCGAAGGACAGCGCGCGGAAGGCGTGACGCATTTCGCCATCAGGTTGTTGCTCCGTCTCGCTAAACAAGGCATGCACGCATTCCGCGATCTTGTCGGTCTCCTCGGCTGCGACCAGAATCTTGAACTGCGCGATCCGCAGCATTCCCGATACACGAAGATTGTCCGGATAGATCGGCGTGTCGGTACGAAGTAGCTTGAACGCCGTGAGGTTATCAACGAGAAGCCCAATGGTGCGTTCGTCCGAAATCAAAATGCTGTGGGCGAGCGCGAACAAGACTCGCTCGTTCTTGCCAAGCATCGCGTGCAGTATGATGACATCGACGTCATCGACGTTGATGGTAGCGCTCTCCATGAACTGCGTTGCGATTGCACTATGGATACTGGCCTGCTCGGCGGACGACATCATCCCTTGGCCAGACCGAGCCGCCAGCGGAGAAACACGATAGCTGTCGCGGCCTACCGTTTCCAACCACGGCCCGATCAGAGCATCCATGCATTCACCGGCGCGTGCGAGCGGGGGCGGTGCGTTGGCAACGGTCAGTGCCATTGCTCGATCAAAACGGCCGATGGTCAAGCTAAGGCGATAGAGCAAATTGCGCGCGTTCTCAGGAAGTACAGAAACAAGCGTGCGCCGCGCTGCTTCCCGTTCCGAGTCGATATCTCCGGTTGAAAGTCCAGCGCCGACGATGTCCATAACTTCGCTGCGAGGCCAACCGCGCGCGGCCATTCCCACAATGAATGCATGCACCAATTGCGGATGCCCGAAAGCTCCGGTGACATAAGAAAGGCGTCCCCAAACCTTAGGATCGCCACCATGAACCGTCACCAGTTCCGCTGCTTCACTTTCTGTAAAATACCGACACTCAACTCTGCAGCCCGCATTGAGGCCAGCGGTTGAGAGAGCTCTCGCCGTGGGTGGCAGATAGCACGTGACGATCGCTGCGCGATCGCGCCGGCGCAGCGCCTCGAAGACCCGCGCCATGGCCGGCGCGACAAGTGGATCGTTCAAATGATTCAGATCTTCGAAGATGACGATCGACGAGGTGAGACCGCCGATTCGCGAGACCATCGCATCGAGGCGGCTACGCGTTTCCCCGGAGTCGCTGTTTCGAAAATCGACTATCACGAACTCATTTGCCAACTTCCTCGCAACCGCGCGTGCCACCGAGGACTTACCGAGACCGCTCGCACCAGTAACAATGCTAGTACCGAGCCGACGCAACCGGTCGGCAATGTCAGCCTCGATTGCCGTGCGCGGCACCATATCCTTGGCCAGCGGTAACGAGCTGCCGGCGACGAGCCAACCTGGCTCCGCGACGGCGACGGGTAGACCTGCGCCAAGGCCCGCCAATGCAGAAGTTGTTAGGCCGGACGAAATCAAAGCCAGCATGTCAGCCATTGCTCGGGGAACAAAAATCCGAGTAGCGTGGTCCGCGGCGAGATAAAGGTCTGCTCGCGTTAGGACGCGGTCGGCCGAATTTTTGGCGATGCTTTTCTCAAGCACTCGGTAGATCAGCGCGTCCGCAATGCGCGTCGCCTCGGGCGCAGGAAGATTGAAGACATCGCGTCCGACCACCACCAGCCTTAGCTCAAATTCCTTGCGAAGCGAAGCGAGGTCGGGCTTGCCACAATCCCAATGGATTTTGCGGAGCATATCGCGGCGGAGAGCCTCATCCTCCCGGTCCTTCACGAATTTCTGGACCGCCGCCGAGAACTTGTCGCTTTCCAATATCGAGCGAAGCGGCCCAACATCAGCACCGGTGGCCGCGTTCCGCCAATACGCAAGACCGGCCATCCCACCCGGACGCTCGTTTACCGCTCTTTCCGTCCCAATCTCAGAAGTCGTGAAATATCGAAGGTGCACATCCACATTCGGGTTGCTGGCTGTCAACGACACGAAATCCGAAACCGCGTCCCGAACGCTACCGGTATTGAGTGTGACACTCCCCGAGGCTTCCGTATCTTTGACCTGTACGGTTTCGATCGCTTGGTGGACGACGACCGCGTAATCTTCCGCTACTTCCAGATAGAGCCGGCCCCCTTCATCGAGATCGAGCCAAGCGAGTGCCGCTGCCGTTACCTGATAGGCGTACCCGCGAAGTGAATCGACAGCCTGCCGGGCAACATCGCCTAGCGGCACCAGCCCATCATTTCCAGCAGTGAAAAGCTCATCTTTGTTCATCGTTGCCATTTCTTTTAGTCGGCACGACCGTTTCGTTCGGCCGGACGGCGAATCTGCGATGGTCAATTTTTTGAGTTTAGCACCAGGCCAAGAAGCTCCTCTAGCAGATCGATTGGGTAATCGACGAGGCATTGGGCTTTCGCTGGATCGGGCGCTTTCCGCGCCTTGTGCCCCTTCGACGGAAGCAAGTTGGATGCATAGCGCCCCTCGTCACGACAAATCCTCTGTTACGAACGGCCAAGATAACTGAAGAGGCAACGGCTGCAAGCAGGCCACAAGTGACCGTTGTTTAGTGTGGAAGGGACGCTCGAACGTCGGCATTGGTCTACTGGCGAATGACCGCAGAAGCCGGTCGCGGCCATGGTAGCGGCGTGCTCGGCCCCCCTGCTCGCGCACTGCTCAGAATTCCTTGGCAGGCCCAGTCCACCGGCGGCGGCCAGGCTGCCGGGTTTTGCCGATTCGTCGGTTGCCAGCATGCCGGCTTGGCCAGGCACGCGCCCGACCAAGCCGCCGCACTCACTGTAGCGCCACGCTCGGACAGGCCCACCAGCGGCCGGTGCGCTGGTGCGAACCGTTCATTCGCGAACCGACCAGCGACCGCACAGCCCAACAGCGCCGGCTGCGGCCGGCCGACGAGGGCCAGCGGCGTGACCAACTGCTGGCATGCACAATAGCGGGAGAGCACGACACGCCAGCGCCCACGTGCCAGCCCGCCATGCTGCCCGAACCGAGACGACGCCAGCGCCGGCCGGCTCGCCGCCCAAGCCGGTGCCGGCCATTGCGGGGGTAGGAGCGAGCAAAACATCTCCTACAACTTTGGATAACGCTCTCGCATCGAGCCTCTCCACGGCGCGCCAAGCTATCAGGCGGGCTCTCACGACGGCCTCGATGTCTTTGCAACAGTCCAGTTCCCGCATTCCCATGGTGATACTGCGCGGTCGTGTTATATCGCGCTTCAGCCAAGGCGTGAGATACGACATTTCAATTTCAACCCAGTATGACATTACAATTTGGCCCTTACATCGTCTAAGGTGATAGTTGTGTCGAATCTGAGTGATGAGGAACGCCGGGGGCTTGTCAGGGAGAGACTGGCGCAGTGGGCTCATGATCTGAATGAGCAAGCCACCCAGTGGGACCTGGAGACGGTGAAGCATCTGGTGGTGCTGAACGCGGCAGGCGTTGCGGGCGCTGCGACGCTCATCACGAACAATAGCGAACTGAAGCTAGGCTTGGCAGTCGCCCTCTCGATCTATGTCATCGGCGTCATTCTAGCTGTCGCCAATCTTCACTTGGGTGCCTTGTCGTTCAATGAGATGTCAGAAGGTATCAATGAGCGGATCGACAACGAAGTGGACAACGTTCAAGTGCCGATTACCGCCAAAATTCTGCGGATGCCTGAGAAGGGGATGCCACGGAATACCTGGGCGGTCAGAGCCGGCAAGGCTTCGGCATCTGCGGCCATCCTGGGCACTGTGGTGATGATCTGCATGCTGCTAATCAAGAGTGCATAGGCCATTTCAGACACCTGGGCCGCAGATCAACCGAGGTGGGAGGCCCATGGTTAGATCCGATCGAGAAAGACGTTCAGCATTAAGTAGAGGCCCGCGCTTGGCGCCTGTGCCGTGACTTGGTAGCAGGTCGGCGAATAGTTGCTGAAGATCGCGAGGCCTTGCTCCCATGCAGCCGCAGCTCCTGGATGTATTTGGCACCGTCCTACACCGATGTGTCCACCGATCACCAAGAATTCGGCGCCAGCAGACAATAGTCACCGTCCACCAGCAGCTCCACCCCATCGATTACCTGGGCATATCTGTGGCCGAACCCGAGGCAGCGCCGGCGCTGGACGTCTCACGGGCCAACACCACCAGTTGCCGGCAACATGCGACCGAGCCAATCTCAATGCAGGGAGTGCTCTGTCGCGCGCTGGCGCCGGCCGGGCTGGCAGGGATCTTCGACTCCGCGGATTGCCTGCACGCCGAAGCCAACGCTGCCCCGAGCTCGCCTGGCATGCCTCCGCGCACTGGATCTGCGCGCGACCTAGGTCAAGCTCGCACATGCAGCACGGCCACCGGTCCCCCAAGTGTGCCGACAATACGGGCAGGTCCCATCAGAGCCATCATCGATCGGCGCACCAGCATCCACCGTTCACGTGCGCATGTGCCCTCGCCCTCCTGCTGAGTTCCACTGAAGGCTCGGATATGCCCGTGATCCCCCGGCTGGCACGACCAACAGGCTACATAGACCCTCTTGCCACAACGACTCCACCAACCGGAAAGATAAAGATTACGTGTTCGCTGCCGTTACATATCGGAGCGATACAGGGATGCATCCACCTAACAGAGACTTTTTTTACCTTTCCTACCACCACGGGAAACAAGATGTTGCTGCAATTGATTGAACGCCTGCGGGGCCGGTTTGATGCCGGCGCGCTACCGACCCGGCACGATGACATCGGTGACTACCTCAGTAATTTCCAGCACGCGGTCAAGTTCACGAGAAGCTGTGGCTTCCAAGTAGCCCTGCCGGATTGGCTCGACCAAGACATCCTTGATGTCCACGGCGAGTTCATTGGACCCGCCTTCCACGCCGCTGGAGTTGTAGACCCCGGAAAGGCTGCCGGCCAATGTCTTAAATGGTGTCACTATCTCGCGCCATACTTCGAACAGAAGATCGGCGCCAAAGTCTGGGTGACCATCGGGCAGTTGTGGAAGGACGACCGACCGGTATTCTCCCCTACTTGGAACGAGCTCAGACGCTGGAGTCGGACTGGCATTACCCTTAACGAGCTTCTTATCGAGGGACGCATGGGTATAAATCTTCATGCGTGGCTGACTGTCCAATCCGGAGAGATAATTGAACCGACATTCGCAAGCTCGCTGGCTGCTTTTGGTGGAGACGTTTATGCGAAGATGAGCGGGGCGGTCGTATGGGGGCGCGATCCCAACGTCCTGCATCATCACCGCTACTTTCCCATGGCTGTCGGCCAGGCATTCGCTGAAGCAATCGGTCAAAAATCAGAAATTCCACTTCTGGCGATCGACACGGCAAGCCTTCATAGTCTCCCGGTGCTCTTAGCCTAGGCAAACGTTCGGCAGGAACCCGGTGGGTTCGGATGGTGCGGCGCAGCATCTGGCGGTAGTTTCTGCCGGCGTCTGTGTTCAGCCGCGGTTGAGCCTCGCCTCCGGCTCTGCGACTAGGAGTGCCTTTCCGCCTTGCCCTGACGTTGCCGACGCCTCGCTCGACTCAATAGCCTGAGCTGGATCGGCTATTTGAGATGGCAGGTGTACCTTGGTTGCCGCCCCGGCAACCGGACTGGATTTGTCCTCTATCAGCCAAGGAATGCTGCTAACGAAGACCGCTCGCACTGCAATGGGGCGATTGTCCACCGGTACCTTGAGACGGTCTCGAGCACGAATCAACCGTTCCGCTAGATACCGCCGCTGAAGGTGCATACGTTGAATCGTTCGGATATTCACGAGTTCATAGAGGTGGGTACTCTGGTTCAGCGAGGCAGTCAGGTCGATGATGAACTCCGTGACGACGCGCTCGAAATCAGCCGGACACTTCCTATGGCGCATCGCCGCCTCAACTACGTGCTCGAACAGTTCCCCGAATGCCCCAAGATTGATTCGGAGCGCAGCGATTCGCGCTAGGAACTCGAAGGCCACGTCGACAGTGGAAGTGAACTCAGCATCGTCCGACGACAGATGGACCTTGAAGCGTCGCATGCCCTGCTGCAGGTACGCGCCCCCCTGCAGAACCATCCAAGTAAGGTCACCTGAACCCAGCGACACGAAACTTCTATTCTGGAGGAACTGCCGAATGGTGGCTGAAGCAAGCACCATAGGGTCGACGAGATTCCTGCTCCTGCAGTACATCAGCAAGACTTGTGGCCAGACACCGCCGACCTTCGCTACAACCTCCAGAACGAAACGGAATCGGCCATCCAGCGTCAAGACCGTTGCGTTGACTGCCTTTGCGAGCAGCAGCACCTCCATTTCCTCGTTCTGAAGAACGTCAGTCAAGCGGGGCATCTCGCCTTCGTCTTCCAGCTCGCCATACGCAGGCTGTACTTCACAGTACTTCTCGACGGCTGCGAGAACAGCGTTGAAGAACTCGATTCGCCGTGCGTGGTAGCAGGCGTCGTGTTCGATAAGGGCAAGCTCCCCATTCACCTCAGTGCTGGTCGCAACGCTCCTGTCCTCTTCCGCTCCACGAAGCACCTCCTCCAACATCGCCTTCGTCACCGGCGACACAAGCACCTTTGGGAGGTGGCCCAGTGCCTCCTGAAGCCCCAGATTGACGAGTTCAGCGAGGGTCAGCGCGTCGATGACGTAGATCGCATCAGGCCGGGCGAGGAGTTCAAGTGCCGCGACGCGCTCCGCTTCGGCACCAGTTCCAACGAAGAGTGGCGGCCCATCGGTCGGCCAGCCCAAGACAGCTTCGACCGTGCTACGGCCTTGGCACTCGGCGAACCCAGAGAGCGTCATGCCGCCTGTGGCATAGACGTCAAACAGTTGACGCGAGATGGCTGAGGAACGCATGACCTCGGCCTTCATGTGGGCCAAGTCGCGTTCGCCATCGCCGGTCGTTCCGACGTGGACCATTTTCATATGAGGCAGCCCGCCCAGCGCGTTGGCACGTTCCCGCACGACCTGCAGCATGTGCCGACAGGCCGATTGGACAGCAGTCACCGTGTATTGCCGGGTGTCGCCGAAGGCAAGTTCCGGAAGGTTCACCTGCTGACCCACGACCGCCCCCAGCAAAGCCGCTGCCGGAGGTGCAGCACCATCCGAGTAGCCCTCGCGCTTCGGAAGCTCTCCCACATCCGACGGGTCGATGACCAACCGTGTGGGTTGGCCGAACTCATCGACCAATGCGACGCAGGTGCCAGCTGCAACTGCAGGCAGTTTCTCCTCCATCAAGGGAAGCTCGCCGGGTGCCCCTAGGATGGCGATGAAATACGCCGACAGCGCTTCAGGCTCATCAAGATTGCAACGTAGCATTCGATACAGTCGGCGTATCCCGCGCTCGGCCTCACCGTATCGAAGCTCCAGCCCGACCAATTGAGTGGTTGCCCGTATCGGTCCCTCAAGCAGATCCGGGACGCTGCGAAGGTCGTTTTGAAACTCAGCCGGCGTCGATGAGTGCAAGCTCACGCTCAACTTGAAGAGCCAGCTTCCAGCAGTGTCTGGATGCTTTCTTAGCTGAGCCTCCACCAACGGACGCAGGAATGCCCAGTCCGCAGCTTGTTGGCCAAGTTCAATGGCAAGGCTGCGGGTTTCGTCGTTCTCAATCCACTCGGCAGGCAGCCCAGCAATTAACTCCTTCGCCTTGCGTCGATTGTGAGACCGCACATAGCACGCAAGTAACCTGTTGTGCAGGTCAGAGACGCGGTCTGCAGTCACCAATCGCTCGAACAGCACTCCGGCCTCGGCGAACTGTCCGACGTTGAACAGCAGCTCTGCGAGCATGAGCTTCTGGGCGTCAGTGCTCTCGGGCGTCACCAGGGTCTTCGCCCGTTGCACGACTGCATCAGCTTCCAGCGTTTGTCCGGCTCGATTCAGGACGCGTGCTGCGACGCAGGCTGAGATGATCCCTCCGGCGACCTCGACTTTTGCCGCAATCACCTCACGGACGGCAGCGTCCTGCTGGCCGGCGTGCATCAACGCGTCCCAGCGAAGAGCTGCGAGCAATTCCGTGGTCTCCTCGTCGACGGGATCAAAGGCCAGTGCTGCGTCTAAAGTCTGCTTGAGCAGCGCAAGATTGCCGTCCTTGGCGGCAGCCTCGCCCACGATAGTTAGGCTGGCGGGGTTCATCTGGGTCAACCGGTCGGCAGCGAGACTCAAGAGTTCCCCCTCCCTGTCCAACTCAACCAGAGAGGTCACCTGCGTGCGCAAAATTTCGGCCGATCGGTACCCGTGGGTTTCGGCTTCCCTCGCAAGGGCGAGTGCCGCAGGGAAACGATGCAGCATCAGCAGGGCGTAGCCCAAGTGAGCGACTGTCTCGCCCACTGAGTCAGACTGAACGTCCCAGAGGCGCTCATGCCACGGGTTGAACAAGCTGACTGCGAAATCAAGTGCCTTCGTCTCGCGCAGCGGAAGTGCACCTGCCATCGCTCCAACAGGGAACCGTGACCCGCACTCCGCGGCAATCCGAAGTGTGTTCGCGCGGATAAAGAACCCCGCCGTGGGGTGGTTGGCGGCCTCCTGGCTGAGCTTGATGGCCTCGTCCAGATTCCCAGCTGTGAGTTCCGCATGTGCGACGAACTGAAGGGTGTCTGGCTCCTGCTTTAACGCATCAGGCACATCCTTCATCTGCACGGGTTGGCCTTGTAGGAGCCTGACGCTGGCCAGCGCTAACCAGATCTGCTGAGAGTCTGGGAATCGCTCAAGGGCGGATTCCCCGGCTGCGCGCGCCCCGTCAAGCCTCTTCTGTAACATGAGGCCTCGAACTTGGGCGGCGGCCATCCGCTCGTCGTCCGGATAGAGCTCGAAGGCCTTGAGAAACAGGCCGGCGGACTCTTGGTCGTCCAAGCGCATGAACCAGATGCTGAGACCCTTCTGCAGGTACCAGCGAGCCTTTTGGTGCGCATCGAAGGGCTCTAGGTCCTTGCCAACGACCACCAGATGGTCGAGCGCGTCGCGGAACCGGCCAGATTTCAACAGTTCATTGGTGCGATCAAGTTGATCCGAGATGAGTCGGTCGATTGAATCAGGTCGCGCCAGCGGCAAACCGGCAACGCTTTGCATGGTCGCGTTCGTCTCCAGCACGATGTCGCGAATCGCGTTGAGCGACGTCTCTTGACGATGATAGGCTGCGCCCGGAGTGTGTGGCGCGTAGCTGTCTTGCAGGACCGGGAACCGGTCGATATGGTTGCAGATGTCCTCCCAGAACTCCACTTCGACGGGAAACAGCCCCTTGGCCTCACGGTCGTCCGAGAGTTCTTGGACCTTTTTCAGCAGCGGCGCGTCGTTTGGTGCGGTGGTAGCAAGGATGAGCTTCTTGATGGGTGCCTTGTGCTTGTCGGCCTTGCCAACTTCGTCCTCGACGTCTTCCCACTTGACCGGCTTCATCGTGTACTTCTTGCACTGGATGCCCACGCGCCCAACGCTAGGCTCCTTCACGAAGACGTCAACACCACCCTGAACTTGGCCGCGACGGCCATTCATCTTCGGCATCCGGTCGTTGAAGACCACGCCGTACACCTGCGCACACATGCGTTCAAAGTCTGCCTCATTTTTTGGCAGGGGAATTTCGAACGGAATGATGTGCAAGCCGGAGCCCTCTCTCTTGATTCTGCGCCAGAATACCCGTTGCATCCGGAGTATTCGCCCAACGCTTGAGCGCTTTGCGTACCGGAACGTGTGTATGCTCAACCAATCGTTTCTACTGCGGTCGATGACATTTCAAAGCGGATTTGAATGACCGTAATATACCTAAAGAGGAGCCACACGTAGGGTCATCGCAAACGCCTACTCATGGCCGGGCTGGGCCACCCACCGGCAAGCCGACGATGGCCACTCTTCGCTCGACTTCCTCCCGCCGCGCCATGCGATCCCGGGCGGTTCCGAAGGGGCGGTGGCCACGGTCATCTACGCCCGAGCCCATGTTTCTCGCCGATGCTCTTCGCGCCGGGCGCATTGGGTAAAATGGGGGTCGAAACTAAGAATATCATCGGGAGCATGAGCCATGGGGGCCTTTCGGGAGAAGATTGGCAGGCGCACCGCCTTGGCCGAAGCGACATCGACGAGATCGGCTGGGTTGCGGTGGGAGGTTCAATGATGGGCGCCAGTGCCGTGGTGCTGGTCGACTTCGAGAACGTCCAGAACATCGACTTCTCCCAACTCGAGGGCTCGCGCCTGGTGGTGTTCGCCGGCGAGGTCCAGAGGAAGGTTCCCATTGAAGTGGCCATGGGGCTGCAAGCGCTCGGCGAGCGTGCCCGATGGGTTCGCTCGAGCGGGGTCGGGCCCAACGCCCTCGACTTCCACATCGCCCTCGAGATCGGCCGCATAGTGGAGAAAGGCGAAAGGGGGCCCGTCTTCGTGCTCTCCCGCGACAGGGGATTCGACCCGCTGCTCACCTGGCTCGGCGTGGAGCATAGGATTCCTGCGCGGCACGTGACCTGTCTCTCCGAGGCGTTCGGCACCGGCCCCGCTGATGCGGACGCCGAACGCCACGCATCAGGCCCGGCTCATCCGAGCTCCACGCCCGTGCAAACCGCGCGCGCGACGCCGGCTCCAGCCGCGGCCCCCGTGGCCACCTCGAAGCCGAGCGCGAACGGGAAGCCGACGGCCTCCACACTCCCGAAGGCGGCCAAGGCCGCCCCGGCGAAAATGCCCGCCAAGAAGACCACCCAACCACAGCCGGGCAACGGTAAGAAGGGAGGCGGCAAGCCGAGCGCCGATCTCACGCGCCAAATCCTGGCCCGCTCGCAAAAGGCGACCCGGCCGCGCCGCCGGGCGACCCTGGCCAAGCACATTCACGCCATGTTTAAGGTGCATGCCATCGCCGAGCGCGAGGTGGAGTCCATCATCGCCAAGCTCATCGCCAACCGCTCCATCAGCGACGCCGAAGGGGAAATTACCTATCATTTTTGACGCGGCCGTTGGCGGGGAACCAAGACAAGACCACCGCAAGGATGGCGGCATCATCGCGCGGGCGGACCAGCAGCGCCATTGGCCCTCGTGCGCCAGCACGCGAGCCCCATGCGCGCACCCTGCCAACCCCAGCATGCCAGCCCGATGCGAGACTGGGCTACTCCGCGTGCAGCCACCGGCATTGGCCGGTCTGGCCAGGATCTCCTGAGCCGCAAATCGCCGGCACGCTGAAGCCGACGCTGCCGCGCGCGCCTGGCAGCGCTGCCGCAGACTGGGTCTGCATGCGACCTTGAGACGGGGACGAGCACTGGGCGCGGAGGGCTGCCGACGACCCGAAGCGGTCTCACGATGCATCTTGGTCCCGATGGCTGGTATCGAGTGTACCTCGTCATTCGTTCGGGTAGATGTTACCGGAGCGAGCTAGCGGGACCGCTGTGGTCATCACCGCAAGCGTCGCGGTCGATGCAGCGGAGATAGCCTTCTCGTGTTCCTGAACTAGTTTCTGAAACGCCTCGAACGCTTTGTAGCAGTGTTGGCACTGCTCTTCGAGCAGTTCGACAACCAACCTCAAAGTCAGAGGCTCAGTGCCACCGAATCCATAACTCACCTGCTTGGTCTCCGCGTCGACACGGCGCGTGACAATGCTCGTTTGACCAAAGACGACGCGTGGAGAGAAGCGATGGTTGTAAGTGTTTCGGAAGTTCTTGGTCTTCACTTGGTAGGCTTGGTCACTAATTCGCTCGAGTTTCATCTTGAGCTTGGTGTAGGTCTTCCACGGACCACCTACCGTATCCGCCTGCTTGAAGTAAATTTCGTCGTCTAAGGGTAGGTCGTCCTTCCATCCTTTGGGCACCTTAGTCCTGCCCGCTTGATGGCTGAGGTGTGCTGCGGCAAAGATGAAGCGTGACCGGATAACGTAGGGCAGATTTAGTGTGATGGTTGCTAGCGGATCGACGAACTCTACTGCGACGTTGAATTTCCCCTCATCATCAAGCTTGTCCATCACGTCGCGCCAAGCAGTTAACTGGTGGGTGTAGCGGGTCAGATCGTTGATAGTATTGGCAAGTTCCTGAGAGAACTCATTGAACATCTCGGCGTACGCCATCCAATCACCTGACAATCGTTGAGGAAGCGCTCCCCAGTCATACGGCATGAGCTTGCCTTTGCGGGGGGCGGCCTTCAACGCGGCACGGTATTGCCTGTAACGGTAGATCGACACGGGTTCTCCTTGGCGAAAATCGCCTCAATCCTCAGACTATGGCGCTTCCACGCGCAATCGCTATCGGAGGCGAATCAACCGGGCTATCGCTCAGATACGACATCAATGGTTGCCCAGGGACATGGGGCCGACGCCTGAATGTCCGAGCGACTGCGTAGCGGACTGACCGTTCATGGCCGGTCGCTGCCATTGTAGCGACGTGCCCGTCCCCCCTGCTCGCGCTGCTCAGAATTCTCTGGCAAGTCCAGGCCACCGGCGGCCAGGCTGCCGGGTTTTACCGAGTCGTCGGTTGCCAGCATGCCGGCTTGGCCAAGCACGCGCCCGACCCAGGCCGCCGCACTCACTGTACGCCACCCACGGACAGGTCCACCAGCTGCCGGCACGCCGATGCGAACCGTTCATTCGCGAGCCGGCCAGCGCCCGCACAGCACCGCGGCGCCGGCCGGGGGAGCCAGCGGCGCGACCAACAGCCGGCACGAACACCAGCGCGAGCGAGCGCAAAACACCATCGCCCACATGCTGGCTCACCATGCAGTCCGAACCGAGGCGACACCAGCGCCGGCCAGCTCGCCCCCAAAGCCTGCACCGCCAATAGGCGCCGACAGCACGCCGACCCAACCTCGATGCCGGAAGTGCGCTGATGCGTGCGGGCGCCGGCGGCACCGGCCAGGCTGGCTGGGATCTTCGACGCCGAGGATTGCCTGCACGCCGAAGCCGGCTCTGCCCCGCGCGCGCCTGGCAGGCTGCCGCACACGAGCTCTGCATGCGACCTCGATACGGGGAGAAGCACCGGGCACGGAAGGCAGTTGACGACCCTTCTCTGTCATTGGCTAATGGATAGGTGAAGGGCAGAGTCCCACCCCGAAGCGGACGCTGTGCGGATAGATTTTCGCATTCCGGCGCCGTTAGCGCACTCGCCCACGGACGGGTGAGCCAGTATTTTGGAGGCAAGACATGCTGCCGCGGCCAACCTTACTCTATCGAGACTGAGGTCGATGGTTCAGGTAAGCCAAATTCGTCGGAGTTGGGTTGCATCAACCCAATGAAGACAGCACATCCTCCAGGAGAGAAACTCGCTTCGATGTATCGGTCCCCGCCATTTACCTTGTAACGCATCGAATGGAAGTAGCCAAGTCGGCTCGTTACTGTCTCCAATGGCCCACCATATCCCTCTTCAACAACCTGTGCAGGAATGCGGGAATCACTCTTCCCAGCCCCAAAGTTCCGCTCGATCTCTCTGCGTGAAAGGCATACGAATCTTAAGTCAGGCAAGAAGCTCCATCGCGTTATGGATCCGCCCCGCTGGACCCGATAAGTCCTTGCCTGTACGGGTTCGCGAAGCGGCAACCAACTTGGATAGCTGAACTGCATTGGGCCTTGCAGTGGCCGACGACGGTTGCCTTCTAGTGTGAGCTGATTTGATACTTTCTCGTGGTCGTTCAGATCGATGTTGTTGACTGTTTCACGTAGATTGCGCCAAAAGCTTGTAGCCTGGGGAGACATATCGATGCTCTCGACAATCGAGTCGCGGCCACGGACGGCGACGATGGGGTCCGCCCCTTCAGTCGCAGGCGCGGGGAGAACCTCGGCATAGATGGAGGGAGCCATCCCTACCGTCATTGCCAACAAGATCTGCATGTGCAACGGGAATTTCATCTCACCCTCGCGCGGCATCCACCGATACGCGGCCGTAGAAAATGCAATCGGTGTTTATCAATTCGAAAAGCAATCGCACGAGGGTAACAGCCGCCTAGCGAGCCGAGGAGGCAAACGACCAGTGGTGTTGTCTCACCGACACAGAAAATGGAGGCCCTATCGCGTGCACTATGCGCGTATTCGGATATCGGGACGGCGTGCCCAGGCGTCAAATGGAGGCCGGCATCGACTAACCGAAGCTGGCCGGAAGCCGGTCAGCCGTCGGCACCGGATTGATGGGCAGCTCATGGCCGATCTGAGGCGCCCGACATTCTCTTCGCCTTGAGCGAATGAGGAATAGTGCGCGCTTCGCAGTGCCCCTCCACGCTACGGTGGTGAAACACACCGGCCTGCGCATTGTCCGCGCCCTCAAGCAAATTCCGGGCTGCACCTGCGTGACCGGCTTCGATCACCACGGCCGCCCCGTCTACTCCGGCAACACCGAAGTCTGGTGGGACGGTCAGAAAACGGAACGCTACAACCGAAACCCGTTCCGCTCCTGGAGCGCCAAGGCGTGGGGCCTCAAGCTGATCGCCTAAAACGATCTCTGCTCGGAAGCCAACCTTCAGTGCTCCTGGCTAAGCCTGCCGTACCGGCTCGACACACATTAGAGACATCCCTTCCCTTCCGCTCACTCCTTATCTGGCGTCACCCGAAAGCTATCGGGCCAAATGGCGCGATGCGCTGCAGAATCTCGCGCGCCGCAAGATCGGGCTGACATGGTCTGGCCGCATCCGGCGCAACGAGAACCGGGCCACACCACTGGCAAGTTCGCGCCTTTATTCGCACTGGATCATATCGACTGGGTCATTCTCCAGCGCGATATCAACGAGGTCGATCTCGGCAGACTCAAAGCCCCCCCGCATGCGGCGCGCTTGCAGCGCTTTTGACGACGCTGTGAAGCATTTTGGGGACACGGCCGCGCTAATGGAGCAGCTCAACGCCGTCGTCTCCATCGACACGTCGGTGGCTCACTTGGTCGTCCACACTTGGCATCAGGCCGCAATGCTTGACCATTTTTGGCTCCGCGGCCGCCCAGGTCCTCCCTCACGTTGCTTGTGTGCTCTGCCCATAGTCAAAGTACGCGCCTTGAGCGCAGGCTTCGATCGGAGAAGCTGCGTATCTTTCGTGAAATAATTGGCTACGTCAGCAATCATCGCCTCAAGAGCCACTGGACCATCGATATTCCCGTAGTGCCAACGCCCTATCGACGCAAACCTCTGTTTGTCGTAGTGACTACTGTGTCCATAACCTGCTCCACCGGTAATGGCCTCCCATCGCCGAAATATAAGTTCCAATCGTGTCAGATCGTCTTTCACGACCTGACCGTCAAAAAGGAACAAGACGTGATGGTGGATAATTCCCGCACCCGACTGTTCGATTTTCCATACATGGCCGATCATGGGATCGAAGAGAGACCTGTCCCTTCCATATCGGTTGGAAAGGAAACGATCTCGGTCCCGCATGGCTACGGCACTATCGAGCCGTGCTCTGCATTCGGGTAACTCCTCCTCTACCAGATCTTCGACACGAAGAGCCGGCATTCCCTCTTCGACAGCACGAACCAGAATGTCTGCGACAGATTGAGCCACCTCGCGATACTGCAACTCACAGCGAACCGCAAGCAGCTTCGTCGTGCGATTCGGCATCGTGCGCAGATACTCAGTAATCCCCTCCTTTTGCACGCTGGTCATCCCGTATTTCCAGTCACGTATTGCCTTTCTCACCTCTAGGCGCGCGGCCTCTTGACGCATATAAGCGATGAAGTCATTGAAGACCTCAGCCTCTAGGAGCCCATCCGTACAGAGCCATTTCGGGTTTTCAAACGTGCAACCGGCGATTCTGGCATGAGACTGGTAGCAGACCCGGAAAAGCTCAACATCGGGTGCGTACACAAATCCAGCTGGGCAGATCTCAAGTAACTGATCGAAGTGTCGGAAACAATGAGCCAGCCGATGCGATCGTATGCGATAAGACTTCCCATATGGCAAATTCGTGATGACAAATGGATTATCATTCGTCGTCAAAACCACCTCAACGAAAACCAATAATCTCTTGAAAATCCGAGAATATTCCTTAACCCCCCACAATCTAACCCCAGATGGAAGTGCGATCAATTTATTCCGATCGCCATCTCGGGCAACATCGTTGACCAATATTTTTTTGGGGCCTCTGACATCCATGTTAATTTCCGTTTCGGGGGACAGGATGAGAACATTTTTCACTCGATCCTAACAGGTTACCTGATGCGACGATAATGCGTAGCAACTCCATATACTTCTCCTGCTTGGTAATTTTTACAGCCCCGCTAAGATTATCCAATAACCCGCTCTATTTCACTCCCCCTCAATCTCACCATTACAATCTGGCAGAGTACTAACTTGGCAAGGCAAGCCCTCCTGCAAGCCGCCTGACTTATAATTCGCCCATTTACACCTTCTCGTTATGACCTTCCACCCAAACACCACCTTATTACATTACCTAAAATGATGGATATCGATTAACCTGAAATATACAAGAGCAAGCAGCACCATTACACTGGCGCATCCTGCATTAACACACAGGCTTGAGGCATTAAGAATTATCCAGTCCATGACACTCAGGCTCGAGTTGCCTCGTTACCCAGAGCTCACACCAAGCCCTGCTCCCAGGTCGGACATGGATGGCTTCGAACACCGTGACAAAGCGTTGCAAGCCTTTCCAGATAACCTTGGCACCATCTCTCCCTCACCCTTGCAAGCCGGGAACCTACCGCACTGCGAGCGACATCATCTCTTCGCAAGCATCTCGACCGAAGTCGTACTGAAAGCTTGGATTGTCGCGCAGCGCCGTGATCGCAAGCGGCCTCAACAGCGTCGTCAGTATCGGCTGGATAGAGATCAATAAATCTTCGTCACACGCACTGCATTAGAGATCGCTTTTTTCGCTCTTAAAGAGCGAAAAAAGCGATCTCTCTACCACTGCGTGGATGACGTTAAACTGCTAGATGCGGGAGGACTCATGCGCTAACGGGAGCGCGCAGTGGTCAACGGAAAGCGGATCAGGGGGAACCGAGGCAGCAACTTCGCCCGCCCGAGGGGAGATCAGAAATGCTTGAGCGGCCCGCCGACGGAAGCGGCCGGGCGCGAGGACATAAGGAAAGAGACAGCTGATGGCACAACTTCCCGCTCATAGGACGCCGATGCCATTCCAACTTTCTCAATCTAGCGCATCGATTCCTTGCCGGGCAAAGGCCAAAGGCAGCTTACAGTGCCGATCGTATAATCAAGCGGCAACCTGCCGAGCGCCTTGCTGGATCAAGTCGCCAAGACCTGACGCCTGCCGGTTCTCTATCTGCTGGTTGGTCGTCGTTCGATTTCTGAGGATGTTTCGCCACAATTGGAGGTTCCAATGCTGATTGCCTTCGGCAAGCCATATTCTCCGCCTTCTCATTCCCCACCCAGATCCCGACGCTCCTCCATTTGTCTCCTCTGGTGGTAACTAAGATTTCTACTTATCTCCAGTCTCACCGTAGCGGTCGATTTGCCCGTTGTCGCACTGGATATGGAGTGGCGTGAGACATACTTCTTGTCAGCGAGCCAGTCCAGCACCATCTTGAACTTCGCCGTGTCGGTTTTGAGACCATATCTGGAACAGAAAAGCCGCAGCTCATTCTCAGGAAGTTCAAGATACCGATTACTCAAGGTTTCATCAGGTAGCTCACCGCCGTTTTTTGAAGCCACACGCTCTCTCAGTTTTTTCAACACATATTCCGCTGCCTCTTCGATAGCTTTTTCTGGATTGAATATGCGACTAAATTCACTCAGATACCATTCGCACACGTTGATGGCTGCTTTTACCGTTGATTCTGGAATCTCAAGCCGACCTGAGTGATCTTCGCCTGCTAGTTGATACGTCTCGAAGAAGTGAAACAGGGCCGCCAGCCGTGCCACGTGCTCCGAATATCGGTTGACGAATTCACGCTCGTGAACGTATCGACCATTATCTACCGTCTGCGCTTCCTTTTCGTTGTGATCAGTCTCCCACAACAGTTGCGCTGCTGATGAGAAATACAGGACCTTGCGACATTGAGCTCGCTGCCCAATGTCCATAAAACCGTGATCGAGCAAATCCAGCACCCGCCGGTTAAATATATCGGTCCAGACCCTGGACCGTGGTGCAGCACTGTCCGCTTGACGCTGACCGTAGGGGGTCTCGGGTCGAGAGATCAAAGTGCGAGGAATAAAACCCACTCCTTTGGCTTGATCCCCCTTGCGTTCGATGAAACGGTCGAAAACCGTAGGCTGGATCATGAGCGAAACTGTCAATCGAGGATCGCTCACAGAGAAGCTTTCACGTGCCGTCCGTCCAACAACATCAATACCTTGACCATCCCAGAGGCGGTCGAGTCGCGCCATGTCCGACTCGCTGCGCGCATTCAGGATGTCTGCCGCCTCGCTCGAAACCAGGCCGGCGGACGGCCAGTTCTCGCACAGGCTGCGCTCCAATTCACGCATCGAAATGCTCGAATACAGTGAGCGCCTGAGATGTGGCTCGGGACAAGTCAACGGTTGACTGCGCAGTTCTTCCAGCAGGCCCTCGATTTCCTTCAGCGATTCCCTGGCAACCTCAGCCTTTTCGTCTCCCGCAGCATACGCCTTACGTGTCAGGCCAATATAGGTGCGCTCAAGTGCACGTTCTTTCATCCGCCGCACTTTTTGCTCGTTCTCATACGCCGTCTTTGCTCGCTCGTACTCGATCGCTCGGCCCCGGTCATTCTTCTCAATGGTCGGGGTAACGGCGCGATCCGCTCGTGTTTTACGTGCCCCCGAATCGGCGACGGCCATCATGAATAGCGAGCAGACCGATACCTCTCCGAAGCCCCGGTCCACCATGATCAAGTCCTGACACACGACCGAAACGGCAGCGAGCGTCGCCTGCACGGCAAGCGGCACGGCAAGCTTGTCGTTTTCGCAGATCTCCTGCACAGCGCCACGGATCGTTTCTGGCAATGCCTGCCATGGAAAATCCCCGGGCAATTCGTATTTGGGCAAAGGCGGCTTGCGGCTCCCCCCTTGAATTGCCGGCGGATTCACATCTTGTTTAAGCAGCGAGTCCACAAATATCGTTGAACTTCGCTCGTCGCGCGCATCGTCGGCTAGCGGCGTATTGCCCGCGCCATACATGGAATTTACGCTGAGCCGACCCTGCGGCGTCCGTTCATCTTCGTCGTGTATCACCGCGCCTCCCGCGTGCGCAGATCGTGCGCTCTAAGCAAAATTGGCATTCCACACAAGCCATGGCGCCGAACAAGAGAACATGCGATCGGATACCGCCAAAAGCAAAAAATAGGCAAACGAAGGAAAAAATCTGGCACTGCAAATCCAAAGTTTGGGCAGAGAGTGAAACAGAAGAAGGAGGCATAGCAACGCGCTGGTTCCGCCGACACTCGCTTAGCACGTTCCAAGGGGGATGCCGCTCGCCTCGAACGACATGACAAATCTTACACTCGACCGCTTGAGACGTACGCCGCAACCCACCCGTGCGTCCGCTCGACGACCCAGTGCTTTCCAAAGCGCTCATGGCTTTCCACGCTGCGACTGGCAATGCGTGGTTCAATGCCACGCTTGCGCGGATATCGACGGCAGCACGCGAAGTCGTATCGCTTGTCAGCGCGCAACGTCTCGGCACGACATCCTGGCCGGCCGGACAACCCCTGCACATCGATCAACGCCTCCAAGACAATCGAGTCATGGCGGTTGGCACCGGTCACAGTCGCGCCGGTAGCACACCACGCCGGTCTACGACGAAATGGAGTTTGGCCGCGGCCCGCGGGACTAGGGCCTTTCTGTTGCCGCCGCGGCCGGCGACATTGGCTCCATCGAGGCTTGCCTGCTTGAGCCAATCTGGTCCTACTCATGCAGGCGGGTCAGCACCGCCAAGTGCGGGCGCTCCCATACGCCACAGGCTTACCAGTTACGCAACGTCGGCAAGTCATTCCGCTGCCGAAGCCCAGTTCTTTGGGGCATGTCCCATTGAATACGGGTTTGCAGGACGAATCGATGCCATTTGAGCGCAGCTTGGTCATCCACCCTTGGCCGGCCAACTTTGAGCGATAGCGTCGAAGCAGAGGCGGGCGCATTGCGGTTGCGATTGCAGATTGCCTTCAAAGGACGTTGCAACTATCGTCACAGGAAAACCAATAGCTGTCATCAACATGTCAGCATCGGCCGGGTGGATGGCCATTCCGTCTTTTCCCTGCTGCTGTCGGCTACTGAAGCGACCAGATGCGCTTTGGCAGCTGTATGAGACGATCGGCACTCTCGCGCAGACTACGGCCCTTTGTTCCCAGCAGATCTCCGATCCAGACGGAATTTTTCCAAAAAACGCAAATATTCGCCTATAAAAATCAAAAATCGGCACATTTAGACAACAAACCGACGATCAACAGCCAGGATGATACTGGTCCGGATTCAGCAATGATTCGGTTGCAGAGCGGGAAACGGGGCTGTCGACAGGCTACAGAAAGTAAAATGAGGCAAAATTCGATCCTTACCGCGGACTGCGATCCAGCCGGCGGCGCCTTCCCTACCTATTTCTTGACCTTGAGGTAAGCAATGAGTACCCAGCCCACCATCATCTACACGCTGACCGACGAAGCCCCGCTGCTGGCGACCAGTGCCTTTCTGCCCATCATCCGCACGTTCACCGCGCCGGCAGGCATCGACGTCACGACCAGCGATATCTCGGTGGCTGGGCGCATCCTGGGCGAATTCCCCGAATTCCTGACCGAAGAGCAACGCGTGCCGGACAACCTGGCCGAGCTGGGCCGCCTGACGCTGCTGCCGGACACCAACATCATCAAGCTGCCCAACATCAGCGCCTCGGTGCACCAGCTGGTCAGCGCCATCAAGGAACTCCAGTCGAAGGGCTACAAGGTGCCCGACTACCCGGAAGATCCCAAGACCGACGAAGAAAAGTCCATCCGCCAGCGCTATTCCAAGTGCCTGGGCAGCGCCGTGAACCCGGTCCTGCGCGAAGGCAATTCGGACCGCCGCGCCCCCGCCGCGGTGAAGAACTACGCCCGCAAGAACCCGCACAGCATGGGCGAGTGGAGCATGGCCTCGCGCACCCACGTGGCGCACATGAAGCACGGCGACTTCTACCACGGCGAAAAGTCGGTCACGCTGGACCGCGCGCGCGAAGTGCGCATGGAGCTGGTGACCAAGAGCGGCAAGACCATCGTGCTCAAGCCCAAGATCGCGCTGCTGGACAGCGAGATCGTCGACAGCATGTTCATGAGCAAGAAGGCGCTGCTGGCCTTCTACGAAGAACAGATGGAAGACGCGCGCAAGACCGGCGTCATGCTGTCGCTGCACGTCAAGGCGACCATGATGAAGGTGTCGCACCCGATCGTGTTCGGCCACGCCGTCAAGGTGTTCTACAAGGACGCCTTCGCCAAGCACGCCAAGCTGTTCGACGAACTGGGCGTCAACGTCAACAACGGCCTGGTCGACCTGTACACCAAGATCGAGGCGCTGCCGGAATCGAAGCGCGAGGAAGTCATCCGCGACCTGCACGCCTGCCACGAGCATCGCCCTGAGCTGGCGATGGTGGACTCGGCCAAGGGCATCTCGAACCTGCATGCGCCGAACGACGTGATCGTCGACGCGTCGATGCCGGCCATGATCCGCATCGGCGGCAAGATGTGGGGTGCCGACGGCCGTCCGAAAGACACCAAGTGCCTGATCCCGGAATCGACCTTCGCCCGCATCTATCAGGAAATCATCAACTTCTGCAAGACCAACGGCAACTTCGACCCGACCACCATGGGCACGGTGCCGAACGTCGGCCTGATGGCGCAGAAGGCCGAGGAATACGGCTCGCACGACAAGACCTTCGAGATTCCGGAAGACGGCGAGGCCCGCGTGGTCGACAACGCCACCGGCGAAGTCCTGAGCGCGCTGACGCAGCAGGTCGAGCAGGGCGACATCTGGCGCCTGTGCCAGGTCAAGGATGCGCCGGTGCGCGACTGGGTCAAGCTGGCCGTCACCCGCGCGCGCAACTCCGGCATGCCCGCCGTGTTCTGGCTGGACCCGTACCGCCCGCACGAAGCCGAGCTGATCAAGAAGGTCGAGACCTACCTCAAGGACTACGACACCAAGGGCCTGGACATCCAGATCATGTCGCAGGTTCGCGCCATGCGCTACACGCTGGAGCGCGTGATCCGCGGCCTGGACACTATCTCGGTCACCGGCAACATCCTGCGCGACTACCTGACCGACCTGTTCCCCATCATGGAACTGGGCACCAGCGCCAAGATGCTGTCGATCGTCCCGCTGATGGCCGGCGGCGGCATGTACGAAACCGGCGCGGGCGGCTCGGCGCCCAAGCACGTCAAGCAACTGGTGGAAGAAAACCACCTGCGCTGGGACTCGCTCGGTGAATTCCTGGCGCTGGCCGTGTCGCTGGAAGACCTCGGCATCAAGACCGGCAACGCCGCCGCCAAGATCCTGGCCAAGACGCTGGACGCCGCCACCGGCAAGCTGCTCGACAACAACAAGAGCCCGTCGCCCAAGACCGGCCTGCTCGACAACCGCGGCAGCCAGTTCTACCTGGCCATGTACTGGGCCCAGGAACTCGCGGCGCAGACCGACGACGCCAAGCTGGCCGCCCACTTCGCGCCGCTGGCCAAGAAGCTGACCGACAACGAGAAGACCATCGTCGGCGAGCTGTCGGACGTGCAGGGCAAGCCGGCCGACATCGGCGGCTACTACTGGCCCGACTTCGCCAAGCTGGAAGCCGTGATGCGCCCGAGCAAGACGCTCAACGCCGCGCTGGAGGCAGCGCAGGCCTGACGCCGGCCGGAAGAAAAACCGGGCCGCCCCGCAGAGCGGGGGCGGCCCGGTGGTTCTCCTGGTTTGGTTGTCTGCTTGTCCGGTCGTTCCCTCGCGCCCGCCCTCCGGCGGGCGCTTTGCGTTTGCGGCAGGGGAAAGACGTACCGCGGGAAGGCAGCCGCGATGTGCTTCCGGTGGCACGCGCCGCCGGCGCCTCGAGCACCCGTTCCGGGGCGCACGGCAGGCATCCGCAAGCCGCCGCGCGCCATCCGGCCGCGCGCCGGGCTAATCCCAGAGACTTCGGAACGCCGCCGCCGCGATCACCGGAATGGTGAGCACCAGCGGAATCGCGAAATACGGCAGGTCCAGATCGACGTACCGCTTGTAGATAAGCCAGGCGACGCCGAGCGCCAGCGTGACCAGGCCCACGAGCACAGAGAGCACATTCAAGGTCCGGTCCGACGGACGTTTTTGCGCTCGCTCTTTGGTGGAAGGCGTGTCCATTTCAACTCCGAAGCAGGTCGTGACGGGCATCCGGTTTATCCAGTCTACTCCAGCCTGCGCCAGCGTGAATACCGATCTCCGGGCGGGCCGCCGGCCCGCTTGTGACGCGCGTTTCATTTTCCCCGGGCGTCGCAAATGCCACCGGGCTACGGCCCGGCAAGCGGCCAAAGCCGCCCGCCCCTACCGGCCGTAAAGCCGCTGCGCGTTCTTGTCGGCGATGTCCTGCGCCACCTCCGGCGGCAACTGCCCCAATATCCCGCGCCACCGGTCCACGATGCGCGCGTAATTGCTCCACCGGTGCGCCTTGTGCGCGTCGGTGGCGAACATCAGCCGGTCATGGAAGCGGATCAGGGTGGCGCGCCACTCGGGCTGCAGCGCATTGCAGGCATCGACGACCGGCGGCCCGATCTCCTCGGCCTTGTCCTCGTCGCGAGCAGTCGGCGCATGGGGCATTCCTCGGCGAGTGGAGTCGTCTGGCCTTGCCAGCTTGCGCTCGATCATATTGGCGCGTGCCTTGCGCATCCAGCGACGCGATGCATGGCGCCCACGGGCCGCCCGCCGCAGATGCCATCCTGCAAGCCCCGGCGATTCGGGCTACCCTGTCGGCACCTGCTGCCCGCAGGTCGGACCGAGCGCGCAGCCCAGCCATCACCATCAGGAAAGCCATGACACAACCGCTCAGAATCGATTTTGTCTCGGACATCGCATGCCCATGGTGCGCCATCGGCCTGTCCTCGCTCCAGCTTGCGCTCGCGCGCCTTGGCGACGACGTCGACGCCCACATCGTCATGCATCCGTTCGAGCTGAATCCGCAGATGGGACCGGACGGCGAGGACATCGTCGACTATCTCGGCAAGAAGTATGGGCGCACGCCGGCCCAGATCGCCGAGACACAGGCCATGATCCGCGAGCGCGGCGCGAGCGTCGGCTTTGACTTCGGCCCGCGCACGCGCGTGTACAACACTTTCGACGCGCACCGCCTGCTGCATTGGGCCGGCCTCCAGGGCAGGCAGCTGCCGCTCAAGCTGGCGCTGCTGCGGGCCTACCATGCCGACGAAAAGGATCCGAGCAGCCACGAGGTCCTGGTCGAGGCCGCGGCATCGGCGGGGCTCGACGCCGCGCAGGCGCGCCACGTATTGCAAAGCGGCGACTATGCCGACGAGGTGCGTGCCGAAGAGCGGGAATACCAGGCCATGGGAATCCAGTCGGTGCCGTCGATCGTCTTCGACGGCCGCTACCTGGTGACCGGCGGACAGCCCGTGGAAGCCTTCGAACAGGCGATCCGCCAGATCCTGGCGCAAAGGCAGCAACCGGCCTCCGCGCCAGTCACGCCAGGCTGACCACGACCGTCCCGAATGCCCCGCGCTTCATGTGCGCAAAGGCTTCGGGCACCTGCGAGAAGGGACAGGCGGCGATCGATGGCCTGCTGGCTGCCGGACGACGAGCCGCGCAGCGAATGTGTCAAAATGCCGCAACCTCGGCGGGAACCATTGCGCCGGGCTTCGGGTAGACTGCACGCGCCCCAATCGCACAACCACATGACGCCCCGCAAACGCATATCGACCACCGCATGGCTTGGCTTGCTCGCCATGTGGCTGATCGTGTTCGCGCCGGCCGTCAGCCAGTTCGTGGCGTCCGCGCATGCCGCCGATCCCGCCGGCTACATCTGTTCCGCCGCCCATCCCGACGATGCCGCGCACCAGGCGCCGGGCGTCGACCTGAGCGCCTGCGGCTATTGCGACCTGCTGGCCGATCATCCGGCGGCGCCGGGCATCCCCGTGCCGCCGCCCGCGCTGCCGTTGCTGGCTGCCTTTGCCGCGGCGCCAACGCTTTTCACGCGTTTCGTGCCGCTCGGCGCGTTTCCTTCCGGGCGCCCGCGCGCCCCGCCCGTCCAGCCTCTTCAGTAGCCCTGCGTATCCGCGGCGCCCCTGCGCGACTGCGGCGTTCGCATGCAACGGCATGCGGACGACGGTTATCGAATCGAGGTAGACCCAGATGCACAAGATGCTATTCCGCGGCCGCACCGCGCTGCGCGAGGCCGCGCCGGCCGCCGCGCGCACATTGCTGTCCGCCGCCGCGCTGGCCGCGCTCGGCGCCCATGCCCAGAGCACCGGCAATGCGCCTGCCGCCGCGGCCGGCAGCGCCGGCGCCGCCGGCCAGGACCTGCCCGCCGTGAGCGTGACCGGCACCCGTTCCTTCGCCGAGAAGAACCAGTTGCCGCAGACCACCGAGGGCATCACGGCCCGGCAGGCGTCCGAGACCATCAACGCGATGGGCACGGAAGACATGCTCAAGTACCTGCCCGACGTGCTGGTGCGCAAGCGCTTCATCGGCGACACGCAATCGCCGATGGCCACGCGCACCACCGGCATCAACGCCAGCGCGCGCAGCCTGGTCTATGCCGACGGCGTGCTGCTGTCCGCGCTGATCAACAACAACAACGGCAACGGCTCGCCGCAGTGGTTCATGGTGACGCCCCAGCAGGTCGAGCGCATCGACGTGATGTACGGGCCGTTCTCGGCCGCCTATCCCGGCAACTCCTACGGCGCGGTGACGGAAATCACCACGCGCATGCCCAGGACGCTGGAGGGCAGCATCGAAGTCACCGGCGCCATGCAGCACTTCAGCCAGTACGGCACCAGCGACAACGAGCCGTCCCAGCAGTACAGCCTCACGCTGGGCGACCGCGCGGGCAAGCTGTCGTGGTGGTTCAGCGCCAATCATCTCAACAGCTTCAGCCAGCCGCTGAGCTTCGGCACGGTGAGCCAGTCGGCCACGCCCGCGGGCGCCGCGCTGCCGGTCGTCGGCGGCGCCTTCGCCGACCGCAACCGCACCGGCGGCGCCATCCAGGTGATCGGCGCGGGCAACTTCCTGCACACGCTGCAGGACAATGCGGCCATCAAGCTGGCCTACGACTTCACGCCCACGCTGAGCGCGGTCTACACGCTCGGCTACTGGCAGAACGACTCGAAGGCCAGCGCGCAAACCTACCTGAGCACCGCCGGCGGCACGCCGTACTATGGCGGCGCCAGCGGCAGCGTCAACATCGGCGGCTTCGCCTACAACGCCAGCACCATCGCCGGGCAGTTCGCCAGCAACAACGTCGAGCAGCAGCACCTGATGCAGAGCCTGAAGGTGGAGAGCCACACGCAGGGCGTGTTCGACGGCGAGGCGACGGTGAGCAACTTCTACTACCTGCGCGACCTCAGCCGCCTGTCCACCGGCACCTACCCGGCCGCGCTGACGGGCGGCCCCGGGCGCGCCACCGACATGAGCGGCACCGGCTGGACCACGCTCGACCTCAAGGGCACGTGGCGCCCGCAGGGCATCGCCGGCGCGAACATCGTCAGCTTCGGCGCGCACTACGACCAGTTCAAGCTGGTCAGCCCGACCTACACCACCGCGGACTGGACCGCGGGCAGCAGCGGCCCGCTGTTCAGCAACTCGCTCGGCAAGACCCAGACCACCGCGCTGTGGCTGCAGGACGTCTGGCGCGTGGCGCCCGGCGTGCAGGCCACGCTGGGCGGGCGCTACGAATGGTGGCGCGCCTACGACGGCTACAACTTCTCGCTCGGCAGCAACGGCGCCGGGGTGTCGATCGACCAGCCGAGCGTGGACAAGTCCGGCTTCTCGCCGAAGGCTTCGGTCACCTGGGATGCCACCGAGCGCTGGTCGGTCACCGGCTCGTTCGGCAAGGCGCTGCGCTTTCCCACCGTCGGCGAGCTCTACCAGAGCGTGCAGACCGGCACGACCTTCACGCAGGCCAACCCGTTCCTGCAGCCCGAGCGCGTGCTGTCGAGCGAGCTGGCGGTCGAGCGCCACGACAGCAACGGCAAGATCCGCCTCTCGGTCTTCAACGAGTACGTCTCCAACGCGCTGATCTCGCAGACCTCGAACATCGCGGGCTTCGCCACGCCGGTATCGTTCACGCAGAACGTGGGCAAGACGCGCCAGACCGGCGTGGAACTGGCCGGCCAGCAGGACAATGTGCTTGTCCGCGGGCTGTCGCTGTCGGGCAACGCGACCTACGTCGATTCGCGCATCCTTTCCGACGACAGCTACGTGCCCACCGTGGCGGGCGCCACCGCCACCGGCAAGCGCGTGCCTTATGTGCCGACCTGGCGCGCGACGCTGGCGGCCACCTACCGGCCGGACAACAAGTGGACCTACACGCTGGCGGGCCGCTACAGCTCGCGCGTGTACGCCACGGTCGACAATACCGACGTCAATCCCGCCACCTACCAGGGCTTCCAGAGCTTCTTCGTGATGGACGCGCGCGTGCGCTACGAGTTCGACAAGCACTGGAGCGGCGCGCTCGGGGTGGACAACCTGAACAACCGGAAGTACTTCCTGTTCCACCCGTTCCCGCAGCGCACGTTCTACCTGAGCCTGCGGTATTCGCTGTAGAAGAGCCGCCGGGGAAGCCGCAGGGGATCGCCGCCGGGGAAAACCGCCCTAGGCGGCGCCACGGCGGGCCTGCGCCGCCCGCGCCACCTCCACCAGCGCCTCGATCAGCCCCGCCACCGGGGCCCGCTTGAGCGCCGACTGCCGCACCAGCACGCCGATCTCGCGGAACACCGGCTCGCCCGGCAGCGGGATCTCCACCACGTTGCGCGCCTGCCGCAGCGGAACCAGCTCGGCCGGGATGATGGCGCAGCCCAGGCCTTCGCTCACCATCTGCAGGATGACCGCCGGCTCGTCCAGCTCCATGCCGCCGTCCACCCACAGCCGCTGCCGGCGCAGGTAGCGGTCCACCAGCTGGCCGCCCATCGAGTGGCGGTTGTAGCGGATGAACGGCAGCACCGCCAGCGCCGCCTTGAGCTCGCGCGGCGCGCCCCTGGGCACGATGCCGGCAAAGCGTTCCTGCATCAGCGGCACCCACTTCAGCTCCGGCGGGATGCCCAGCCGCGGCTTGACCAGCACGGCCACATCGAGCTCGCGGGCGTCCACCTGGGTGAGCAGCTGGGTGGACATGCCGGGGACGATGTTGACGTGCGTCTTGGGAAAACCGTCGCGAAAGCGCTTCATGGCGCGCGGCAGCAGCGCCGCCTGCACCGTGGAGACCGCGCCCAGGTCCAGCGGCGTGGTGTCCGGGGCCGCCTGCGCGTGGCCTTTCATCGACTCGTACAGCTCGATGAAGCGCTGCGCTTCCGGCACCAGCCTGCGCCCTTCCTCGCTGAGCGCGACCGACTTGCCGGCACGCTCGAACAAGTTGCAGCCGAGGTCTTCCTCCAGCCGGCGGATCTGCGTGCTGACGGCGGATTGCGTCAGGCCGAGCCGCGCCCCGGCGGCAGAGAACGAGGCGGTCTCCGCGGCCACGAGGAAGGTCTGGAAGTAGCGGATCATGTATCGAAATTATTGATGCTGAGAGCAGAAAACATTCGTTTCATATTACGAGTTCTGCTGATTACAATCAATCCACCGCGGCCGCCGCCCGTGCGGCGAGCCGGCATGACCCCGGCATGACCACCTCCCCCGAAAGAGCCCCCGACATGAGCGCCATCCCGCTGTTCCACCTGGCTTTTCCCGTCAACGACCTCGCCGAAGCGCGCCGTTTCTACGGCGGCCTGCTGGGCTGCCCCGAAGGCCGCAGTTCCGATGCCTGGGTCGATTTCGATTTCTACGGCCACCAGGTGGTGGCGCACCTGGCGCCCGAGGAATGCGGCCACCGCGCCACCAGCGCGGTCGACGGCGACAATGTGCCGGTGCGGCACTTCGGCGCGATCCTGCCGATGGCCGAGTGGGAGGCGCTGGCCGACAGGCTGCGCGCCGCCGAGACCCGCTTCGTGATCGAGCCGCATGTGCGCTTCAAGGGCCAGGTGGGCGAGCAGGCCACCATGTTCTTCCTCGACCCGTCGGGCAACGCGCTCGAGTTCAAGGCCTTCGGCGACCTGAGCCAGGTCTTCGCCAAGTAGGTTTGCAAGCAGGTTTGCGCCAGGCAAGCCCTTGGCCGGCGCATTGCCAACCGCATTCACCCAGCCCCCTCAACTACGGATTCAAAGATGACCGATTTCGTGTTCCAGCCGCCCGCGCAGGCGAGCGTCGCCGTGGCCGGCAGCGATGCCCGCTTCCCCATCCGCCGCGTGTTCTGCGTGGGCCGCAACTACGCCGCGCATGCGCGCGAGTTCGGCAACGACCCCGACCGCGATCCGCCGTTCTTCTTCACCAAGCCGGCCGACGCCGTGGTGCCGGCCGAAGGCACCGTGGCCTATCCGCCGCTGACCGAGAACCTGCACCACGAGATCGAACTGGTGGTGGCGATCGGCAAGGGCGGCGCCGACATCAAGCCCGAGCAGGCGCTGGACTTCGTCTGGGGCTACGCCGTGGGCGTGGACATGACCCGCCGCGACCTGCAGGACGTGGCCAAGAAGATGAGCCGCCCGTGGGACTGGTCGAAGAGCTTCGACGCCTCCGGCCCGTGCGGCCCGCTGCACCCGGTGGCCAGCGTCGGCCATCCCGCCAAGGGCCGCATCTGGCTCGCGGTCAACGGCGAGACGCGCCAGGACGGCGACCTCGACGAACTGATCTGGCCGGTGGCGGACGTGATCGCCTATGTCTCGCAAAGCGTGACCCTGGCCCCGGGCGACCTGATCTTCACCGGCACGCCGGCCGGCGTGGGCGAACTGCGCCAGGGCGACAAGGTGACCGCGGGCGTGGAAGGCGTGGGCGAGATCGCGTTCACGGTCGGCAAGCGCTGAGGCAGCGGCGTTGCCCGGCATCGCAAGCGGACGGCTTTTTCCAGTCCGGTAGCATTGGCCGGCGCTGGCCCTCTCCCCCGTCCCCTCTCCCGCAAGCGGGAGAGGGGAGCAACCCCCCGTGCGATTGACGAAGCCCCCGAATGGGCCCAAACCGCAAGAGCTAGCCCAAGCAAGGTGTTCTCCCTCTCCCCTCACGGGGAGAGGGCCGGGGAGAGGGGCGGTTTGACTAGGAGCCACATCAAGCGAAGCCAACGGTGTTGTCCGGCTTGGGGGCCACCAACGAAGCCGCCGGTTGTTTCCAACACGGCAGCATTCGCCAGCGCCGGCCCTCTCCCCCAACCCCTCTCCCGCAAGCGGGAGTGGGGAGCAAACCCGCAGTCGCGGCAACCTGAGCAGCAGCCCCCGGCTTATACTTCCCCGCAGCAGCGCGGATCGCCGCGATCCGCCATCGAGAACACGCTGGGGGCACGTGTCGCCTGGCGAAGACAAGACAGGAGACCAAGCCCGATGCGCGAGAACCGGATTCGAAAGATGTGGGCGGCCGACCAGGCCGTCGTCAATGGCTGGCTCTCCATCCCCAGCAGCTTCGCGGCCGAGACCATGGCCCACCAGGGCTGGGACTCGCTTACCGTGGACCTCCAGCACGGCGTGCTTGACTACCGCGACGCGCTGGCGCTGTTTACCGCCGTGTCCACCACCGACACCGTGCCCGTGGTGCGCGTGCCGTGGAACGAGCCCGGCATCCTGATGAAGGTGCTGGACGCCGGCGCCTACGGCGTGATCTGCCCGATGATCAATACGCGCGAGGACGCGGAGCGCTTCGTCGCCGCCACCCACTACCCGCCGCTGGGCTCGCGCAGCTTCGGGCCGATACGCGGGCTGCTGTACGGCGGCGCCGACTATCCCGAGCGCGCCAACGAGACCATCGTCACCTTCGCCATGATCGAAACCCGGCAGGGCCTGGACAACCTCGACGAGATCCTCTCGGTGCCGGGGCTGGACGCGGTCTACATCGGCCCGTCCGACCTCTCGCTCGCGCTCGGCTGCCGCCCCACCTTCGACGACGTCGAGCCGCCGGTGGCCGACGCCATCGCGCACGTGCTGGCCCGCGCGCGCGCCCACGGCGTGGTCGCGGGCATCCACAACGGCGCGCCGGAAGCGGCGCTGCGCCGCGTCGAGCAGGGCTTTCGCTTCGTCACGGTCGGCTCCGACGCGCGCCTGATGGCCGCCGGCGCCCGGCAGGTGGTGACGCAGATGCGCGCCGGGTGCGCGCCGGCCGGCGGCGGCGCCCAGGGCTACTGACGCCTGACGGCTACCGGCGCGCTACACGTACTTGCCGGTGATGCCGCCGTCCACCACCAGCTCGGTGCCGGTGATGTAGGCCGCCGCGTCGGACGCCAGGAAAGCGCAGGCGTGGGCCACCTCCCACGCGCTGCCCATGCGGCCCAGCGGCACCTGCGCGGCGCGCGCTGCCCTGGCCTGCTCCAGGCTGGTCCCGGAGTACATGCTGGCCACCGTGGTGGCGATGCGCGGCGTGTCGATCAGGCCCGGCACCACCGTGTTGGCGCGCACGCCATGTGGCGCGTATTGCTGCGCCAGCATGCGCGTGAACTGGATCACCGCCGCCTTGGTCACGCTGTAGGCCAGGTGCGGATATCCCAGGTAGCGCATGCCGGCCACCGACGAGATCGCGATGACCGCGCCGCGCCCGCGCGCCACCATGCCGGGCAGCACCTGCTGGCTGGCCAGCAGCAGGCTGCGCACGTTGACCGCATGGATGCGGTCGAAGTCGGCGGCGCTGGTTTCCAGCGGGCCGCCGGTCTTGCCGATGCCCACGTTGTGGTGCAGCACGTCGACCATGCCGAAATGCTCGCGCGCCTCGGCGAACAGGCGCGCCACGTCCTCCTCCACGGCGATGTCGCCCACGAAGGTCTCGGCCACGCCGCCTTCGGCGCGGATCAGCGCCGTGGTTTCTTCTGCCGACGCCGCGTCGCGGTCCACCACGCACACCCGCGCGCCCAGCCGCGCATAAGTCACGCTCGATGCGCGGCCGATGCTCCAGCCCGGCGCGGCCGAGCCCGCTCCGGCCACGAATACCGTGCGGCCGGACAGATCGAGCGGCAATGCCGGCGGGCGCGCCGCGCCGGCATCGCGTGCCACGCCCGCCGTCATGCGCCCTCCTCTTCCGTGCGGCCGCCTTCGCCCACGTAGGGAATGGCATGCTCGACGGTGTCCCAGATAAAACGGCCCGAGGGGCTTTGCTGTTCCTCGACGATATGCGCCACCAGCCCGGCGGCGCGCGAGATCACGGCGAAGCCGCGCATCACGGCCGTCGGCACGCCCAGCTCGCCCAGCAGCGCGGCCACGGCGCCGGTGGCATTGATGGTGATGGGCCGGCCCGCCACGGCATCCACCGCCGCGGACAGGCGCTCCAGCGCCCGGATCTTGTCGCCGGCCAGCTCGGGCTCGGCGCGGCCCAGCTCAAGCAGCTTGTAGGCGCGCGGGTCCACCGGCTTGTGCAGGTGGTGGCCGAAGCCGGGCACGTGGGCCTTGATGGACTTGTAGTGCCGCGCGATCTCCATCGCCTCGGCATCCGGGTCGGCGGCGGTGCCGATGCGGTCGAGCAGCTGCGAGCAGTTCTCCATGGTGCCCACGAAGGAGCTGCCCACGGCCAGCAGGCCGGCGGCGACCGCGCCCTGCAGGTTCTCGGGCGCGCTCATGTAGATCAGGCGCGTGGCGATGGCGCTGGGCGTGAGGCCGTGCTCCATCAGCACGACCAGCACCACGTCGGTGATGCGCAGGTCCACCGGGCGCGGCGCGCGGCCCAGGATCTGCATCAGCATCACCTCGGTGAAGGTCTTCTTGCCCATCAGGTCCTCGACCAGGTCGGCGTCGCGGTAATGCAGGCTGGTGAGCGTGTGCGTGCACAGGCGGGTGACGGGGGTAGCGGGCTTGGAGGAAGCGGAGTCGGTCATGGCTTGGTCTCTTTCTTATACGGACGATTTATGCGGACGATCTATGCGGACGATCAGGATGCGTCGGCAGCGGCGGGCGCCAGCGCGCGGTCGCGCACGGCGGTCTTGAGCACCTTGCCCACCGGCGAGCGCGGCAGGCTGGCATGGAAGTGGATGCGCTTGGGCGTCTGCACGGGCCCCAGCCGCTCGCGCACGAAGGCGATCAGCTCGGCCTCGCTGGCCTGCTGGCCGGGGCGCAGCTCCACCGCGGCCTGCACCGCTTCGCCCCATTTCTCGTCGGGCACGCCGAACACGGTGCATTCGTGCACGGCCGGGTGCTGGCCCAGCGCGTTCTCGACGTCGATCGGATAGACGTTGAAGCCGCCGGTGATGACCATGTCCTTGAGCCGGTCCTTGAGATACAGGTAGCCGCGCTCGTCGATCAGGCCGCGGTCGCCGGTGTGCAGCCAGCCGTCCACCAGGGTCTCGGCGGTCTTTTCCGGCAGGCGCCAGTAGCCGCTCATCAGCAGGTCGCCGCGCGCCACCACCTCGCCCACCTCGCCGGCGGGCAGCAGGCGGCCACCGGGCGCCATGATGGCCACGTCGCTGAACCACGTGGCGCGGCCCACGGCGGCCCAGTTGCGCTCGTCCTCGAAATCCTCCGGGCGCATCACGGTCAGGTTCTGCGGCGCTTCGGTCTGGCCGTAGGTGGTGCCCAGCACCGGGCCGAAGAACGCGCGCACCTCGCGGATCTTCTCGGGCGGCATCGGCGCGCCGCCGTAGATCAGGCGGCGCAGGTGCGGGAAGTCCGCGCGCGAGGCGCCCGGCAGCGCCATCAGCATGTAGACCAGCGTGGGCGGCATGAAACACACGGTGCCGCCGCGCTCGCGGAACGCGGTGCGCACGGCCTCGGCGCCGGCCTCCGCCAGCACCACGTGGCAGCCGCCCTGCGCCAGGATCGGCAGCAGGTAGGTGGAGGTGCCGTGCGTGACCGGCGCGGCCACGATGTAGCGCTCATGCTCGTCGAAGCCCCAGGCGTGGATCTGGTTGGCGATGTTGGCCATCCACGCGCGGTAGGTCTGCATCACGCCCTTGGGCGCGCCGGTGGTGCCGCCGGTGAACTTGATCGCCTGCGTGGCCTCGGGCGGCAGCGCGAAGGCCGGGCGCGCCGCGCCGGCATGCTGCGCGACCAGTCCGGCCAGCGTGCGCTCGCCCGCAGGCGGCGGGCCGCAGTAGATGCGCTCGCCGGGCGCGCCTTCGAGCAGGCCGGCGCAGGCCGGATCGATCACCAGGATGGACGGCTCGGTCGCATCGACGATGCGGCGGATCTCCGGCCGGGTGCTCTTGGGATTGAGCGGCACCCAGACCTTGCCGCAGGCCAGCACCGCCAGCAGCGCCACGATGTGCTCGGCGCTGTTGCGCGCGCAGATGCCGACACGGCTCTGCGGCGCGGCGTCCAGCGCCACCAGCGCGGCGGCCAGCGCCGCGACCCGCTCGGCCAGCGCGTCGTAGCGGATGGCGCCCTCGGGCGCGTCGATGGCGATATTGCCGGGCCAGCGCGCGGCCGCGCGCCAGAAGAAATCGATCGGGAACATGGCGGTCATTCTCCTTATTCGGCTTTGGCGCCAGACTGTTTGACAACGTCGCGCCAGCGCCTGGTTTCGGATGCGATCAGCTTGCGCAGCTGATCCGGCGTGCCGGGCTCGGGCGTGGCCGCCAGGTCCTGCAGGCGCTGGCGCACGTCCGGCATGGCCAGCACCTTGCCCAGCGCGGCGTTGAGCCGCTCGACCACCGGCTGCGGCGTGCCCGCCGGCGCGGCGAGCGCGAACCACGACTGCACGTCGAAGCCGGGAAAGCCGGACTCCGCCACGGTCGGCACGTCCGGCAGCAGCGGCGAGCGCTGCGCGCTGGTGATGGCGATGGCGCGCAGCCGGCCCGCCTTCACGTGCGGCAGCGACGACGGCGTGTTGTCGAACATCGACTGCACCTGGCCGCCGAGCAGGTCGGTCACGGCCGGCGCGCTGCCGCGGTAGGGCACGTGCAGCATGTTGAGCCTGGCCTGCATCTTGAACATCTCGCCCGACAGGTGGATGGACGAGCCGCTGCCCGACGAGGCGAACGTCACGCCTTCCGGCGAGCTCTTGGCCAGGCGCATGTAGTCGGCCAGCGTCTTCACCGGCAGCTTCGGGTTGACCACCAGGATGTTGGGAATCCGCGCGATCAGGCCGACCGGCTCGAAGTCCTTCTGCGGGTCGTAGCCCAGCTTGTCGTACAGCGACGCGTTGATGGTATTGGCGATGGTGTAGACGTAGAGCGTGTAGCCGTCCGGCGGCGACTTGGCCACCAGCTCGGCGCCCACGTTGCTGTTGGCGCCGGCGCGGTTGTCCACCACCACCGACTGGCCGAGCTGCTCGCCCAGCTTGACCGCGACGAGGCGCGCGATCACGTCGGTGGCGCCGCCGGCGGAATAGCCGACCACCAGCCTGACCGGCTTGGCGGGCCACCCGGCGGGCTGGGCCCGCAAGGCCGGCGCGGCGCCGCAGGCGAGCGCCGCGGCGAATGCCAGCAAGCGCCGGCGCAGTGCATTGTGCGAAGTCATGTTGTCTCCTGTTGGCGATGCGATGCCGTCGCGGGCCCCCTTCTGACTGCGCTGCGGCATACTGCGGGGTGGCTCCGTCGACCCGAGAAATTCTTCCCCATGCCTGCCCGCACTGCCAGCCGAAACGTCCGCCAGCCGGACGTTCCATCCGCCGCCGAGACGGCCGAAGACACCGGCGCGCGCACCCTGCGGCGCGGCCTGCAACTACTCGACGCAGTGCTCGACAGCGGCCGCGACGGCCTGCGCGTGGTCGACCTGTGCCGCATCGCGGCGCTGGAACGCGCCACCGTCTATCGCCTGCTGGCGACCCTGATGGAAAGCGGATATGTGGCGCAGCGCGGGCGTTTCCGCTACGTGGCAGGCCCGCGCGCGGCGGCGCTGGCACAGCCGCGCGCCACCCCCGGCTTCGCCGCGCGCCTGCAGCCGGTGCTGGCGCGCGTGAGCGCCGCCTGCGGCGACGCCGCCTTCGCCATCGTGCGCGAAGGCCCGATCTCGCATTGCATCGCGCGCCACGTGGGCACGCATCCGGTGCAGATCCTCGTCATCCAGATCGGCACGCGCCAGCCGCTCGGCGTGGGCGCGGCGGGGCTGGCGCTGCTGTCCGCGCTGCCCGACGAAGAAGTGGAGCACTGCATCGCCGCCAACGCGCCGGCGCTGGGCCGCTACGGCGGCATGACGCCCGAGCGCATGCGGATCCTGGTGCGCTCCACGCGCGAGCGCGGCTGGTCGGTGATCGGCAACCACGCCACCAGCGGCGTGCTGGCGGTGGGCATGGCGGTGCAGGCGCCGGACGGGGAACCGGTCGCGGGCATCAGCGTGGCTTCCACGCTCGCGCGCATGCCGCGCGAGCGCCAGCAACTGATCGCGCGCGCCATGCGGGAGTCGCTGGCGACGTTGTTGCCGAAGGGGTTGTGAGGGATTCGGAGCAGGGCCCGCTGGGTACCACCGCGGGGCGACAGATTGATGACCGCCGGTGCATCGAAGCCGGCGATTCCGGGACCGCAAGACGGGACGCACAGAACGCGCATGCCACCGCCCCGTTCGCTGGACAACCCCATGTCGCGCGAGTAGCCTACCCGGGCCACCGTGACGTGGCGAACCTGTCATCCACCAGGATGGTGCAAACCCCCAAGCTCAGACCGGGCACCGGCCCGGCCCCACCTCAAGAGGCCCTCATGAGCATCACCAGCAAGCTTCGTTTCGCGGCGAGCATCGTCGGCACCGCCGCGGCCCTGAATGCCGCATGCCTGTACAGCGGCAGCGCCAGTGCACAGACCGTCAGCGCGCCGCCCGCGGGAACGGCCACCGCGACACCGGACAATGCGGTGCTGCTCACGGTGTTCCTGCGGCATGACCAGTCGCGCCCGCTCAGCGAGCTGAACGCGCAGTTGGCCAAGCAGGGCTTCTACAAGGCGTTTCCGCCCGCCGGCGTCGAGGTGATGAGCTGGTATGTGGCCATGGGGATCGGCCAGGTCATCACGCTGCGCCTGCCCGCCACCCGCATTCGCGAAGTCAACCGCGTGCTCGAGGATACGGCCTGGGGCGCGTATCGCACGGAGTTCTACCCGAGCTACGACTACAAGGCCGTCGGCCTCGCCGAGCACGACAAGGCGACGAAGTAGCCAGGGCTTTGCGCGGGCGCCGGGCCGACGGCAGGCCCGGGCCCTCCGGGCCGCGCGCCGTCCGTACCGCTCAATACGTCTCCAGGTGCAAGCGCCCCTCGCGCTTGAGGTCGGCGCCCACTGTCTCCCACGACAGCCCGGCCTGCTGCGCCACGTCGCGCAGCGCCAGCACCACGCCCTCTTCCATGCTCTTGAGGCCGCATACGTAGAAATACGTGTCGGGGTCGGCCAGCAGCGCGGCCAGGTCGGCGGCGCGCTCGCGCATGGCGTCCTGCACGTAGCGCCTGGGCTGGCCCGGCGTGCGCGAGAACACCATGTTGATGTCGATGAAATCCTTGGGCAGGTTCTGCAGTGGGCCGAAATAGGGCAGTTCCTCCCTGGTGCGCGCGCCGAAGAACAGCATCAGCTTGCCGCCTTCGAACTTGCCGGACTTGCGCAGCCGGCGGCGCCATTCGGTCATCGCGCGCATGGGCGCGCTGCCGGTGCCGGTGCAGATCATGACGATGTTGGAGCGCGGGTGGTTGGGCATCAGGAAGCTGCTGCCGAACGGGCCGATCACCTCCACCTTGTCGCCCACCTGCAGGTCGCACATGTAGTTGGACGCCACGCCGCGCACGGGATTGCCCTGGTGGTCCTCCAGCACGCGCTTGATGGTCAGCGAGATATTGTTGTAGCCGGGCCGCTCGCCGTTGCGCGCGCTGGCCAGCGAATACTGGCGCGCGTGGTGCGGGCGGCCGCTGGCGTCCACGCCGGGCGGCACGATGCCGATGGACTGGCCTTCGAGCACCGGGAACGGCGAGGCGCCGAAGTCCAGCACGATGTGGTGGGTGTCGTAGTCGCGCCCCACCTCGGTCACGCGCACGTTGCCGGTCACGGTGGCGGTGATGGTCCTGGCGGCCTTGGCGCCGTACAGGTTGGTGTAGGCGTGCGCGGCCGACCACGGCGGCACGGTGGCGCCGTACTGCGCGCTGTTGAATGCCTCCTCGCCGCTGGCGGCGGCGGGCAGCGGGACGGCGGCCGGCTCCGGCGGCGCTTCCGCGCCGGCCGCCACGCCGGCGGCGGCCAGTTGCTCGGGCGTGAGCTCGGCCGGCAGTTCGTCCCAGCCAAGCTGTTCGTCGACGCCGTAGGCGCGCGCGCGCGGCATGGTGCGCCAGTTGTCGATCGAGCCGGTCGGGCACGGCGAGATGCAGGCCATGCAGCCGTTGCATTTGTCGGCATCCACCACGTAGTTGCGCGCGTCGTGCGTGATGGCCGCGACCGGGCAGGTGGCCTCGCAGGTATTGCAGCGGATGCAGATCTCGGGGTCGATCAGGTGCTGCCTGATGACCTGAATGTCGGACATGTCCATGGCGATCTCCGGGTATCGTGCCCCCTGTGGCCGGGGGCTTCCCCATTGGCTTGCGGCGGCAGGCGCGGGGGTCCCTGCCGCCGGTGGCGCCCGCGCGCGCGGGGCTTCGCTCAGTTGAAGCGCACGTACTCGAAATCCACCGGCTGGCGGTTGATGCCCATCACCGGCGGCGCGATCCAGTTGGCGAACTTGCCGGGCTCGACCACGCGGCCCATCAGGCTGGCCACGAAGGCGCGGTCGCCGTCGCCGGGCAGCCACCGGTCCACGTTGTCGCGCCATTCGGCTTCGGAGATCACGCGGCCGTCCGGCGAGATCTTCACGCCCGAGAGCGCGCCGATATTGCGGTGGAAAGCCTTGTGCGGCACCTTCAGGCGGAACGGGATGGCGGCCTTCTCGATGACCTTGTTCCAGCGCTCCACGCCGGCCACGCTGTCCTTGATGTAGTCGTCGCGCAGCACTTCGTTGAGCGCGTTGAGCATCGGCACTTCCTTCTCCACCAGTTGCCCGCCCACGGCCTGCAGCACCTTGTAGCTCTGGCCCTTGAGCACGTGGTCGTCGGCGCGCTTGCCTTCTTCGTAGCGGCCCTTGAGGCCGGTGCTGTAGAAGGTGGCGGCATTGCTCGACTCGTCGGCGCCGAACAGGTCGATGGTGACGCTGTAGTGGAAGTTGAGGTAGCGCTGGATGGTCGGCAGGTCGATCACGCCGGCCGCGCGCAGGCGGGCCGGGTCTTCGGTCTTCAGCTCGTTCATGACCTGGCAGGTGCGCTGGATCACGCGCGACACGCCGCTCTCGCCCACGAACATGTGGTGCGCTTCCTCGGTCAGCATGAACCTGGTGGTGCGCGCGAGCGGGTCGAAGCTCGATTCGGCCAGCGCGCACAGCTGGAACTTGCCGTCGCGGTCGGTGAAGTAGGTGAACATGAAGAACGACAGCCAGTCCGGGGTCTGCTCGTTGAACGCCTGCAGGATGCGCGGGTTGTCCTGCTGGCCGCTGCGGCGCTCCAGCAGCGCCTCGCCTTCCTCGCGGCCGTCGCGGCCGAAGTACTTGTGCAGCAGGTAGACCATGGCCCACAGGTGGCGCCCTTCTTCCACGTTGACCTGGAACAGGTTGCGCAGGTCGTACATGCTCGGCGCGGTCAGGCCGAGGTGGCGCTGCTGCTCCACCGAGGCGGGCTCGGTGTCGCCCTGGGTGACGATGATGCGGCGCAGGTTGGCGCGGTATTCGCCGGGCACGTCCTGCCAGGCGTCTTCGCCCTTGTGGTCGCCGAAGTGGATCTTGCGGTTGGCCTCGGCGGGGTTGAGGAAGATGCCCCAGCGGTAGTCCGGCATCTTCACGTGGCCGAAGTGCGCCCAGCCCTGCGGATCCACGCTGATGGCGGTGCGCAGGTAGATGTCGAAGTCGTGCGAGCCGTCCGGGCCCATGTCGTTCCACCAGCTCAGGTAGTTGGGCTGCCATTGCTCGAGCGCGCGCTGCAGGGTGCGGTCTTCGCTGAGGTTGACGTTGTTGGGGATCTTGTCGCTGTAGTTGATGCCGGACATCATGGTCTCCGTGGCTGGCTGTGCGTTGTGCGTTGGCGTTGTGCGTCGGCTTTGGTGGAGCGGGGTCGGTGCCGGCCGCGGCGCCCCCACCGGGGAAACGCGCCGCGCCGTTTGGGGGCATGCGGCCTAGACGCGGTTCCAGTCGAACGCGGCTTTGTCGCCCTTGCCGTAGACCTTGAGCGCGCCCTTCTCGCCCACCGCGTTGGGGCGCTGGAAGATCCAGTTCTGCCAGGCGGTGAGCCGGCCGAAGATGCGGGTGAACATGTTCTCCGGGCCGTTGAAGCGCAGGTTGGCTTCCATGCCGGTCAGCGCGTCGGGCGACATGGCGGCGCGCTCTTCCAGCGCGATGCGCACTTCGTCGGCCCAGTCGATGTCGTCCGGGTTGGCGGTGACCAGGCCGAGCGCATGGGCCGCGTCGGCGTCGAGCGGCCGCCCGGCCTGGGCGCGCACCGCTTCGAGCGCGGGCTGCTCGTCATAGAAGCGGCGGCCCAGGCGGCTCTGGCCGGTCACCATCGGGTAGAGCCCGAAATTGGTCTCGGCCACGGTGATCCTGGGCGCGCGCGCTGCGTCGTCCGGCAGCGCGAGGTGGTAGCTGCGGTCGCAGGCCAGCGCGAGTTCGAGGAAGGTGCCGGCAAAGCACGAGCCCGGCTCGATCAGCGCGAACAGGCTGCGCGACGACACGTCCAGGCGCGACAGCGTGCGGCGCAGCAGGCCGATGGTCTCGCGCACCAGCCAGTGGTCCTTGTGCGCGAGCAGGGTGGCGTCCATCGCCAGCACGTTGGCGGCCTCGCCTTCGGTCTTGATCAGCCAGGTGCCGATGTCGAGCTCGTTGGTGCGCATCGACAGGATGGCGTCTTCCAGTTCGCGCGCCAGTTGCAGCGGGTACCAGGCGGCGCCCGCCTCGGCGATGGCGGCGGGCGTCTGCGGCTGCGTGGCCGACGGTGCCTTGACGACAAAGGTGGCGCGGCGCGCGGCGCGGTCGATCTCCACGCGCACGTGCTCGTAGCGCAGCGCATCGGCCTCCACGCTGCGGAGCAGCGGCGAGAGCGCCACGCCGCGGCCGTCGGCCGGGCGGTCGCTCTGCGCGGCCAGCGCCAGCGCGCGCTCCCGCACCTTCTGCGCGAACGCGGCAGGCTTGGCGATGTCGTCCACCAGGCGCCAGTCCTTGGCGCGCTGGCCGCGCACGCCCTCGGTGGTGGTGCAGAAAATGTCGGCGAGGTCATGGCGCACGTGGCGCTTGTCGGTCACGCGGGTCAGGCCGCCGGTGCCGGGCAGCACGCCCAGCAGCGGCACTTCCGGCAGGCTGACGGCCGAGGCGCGGTCGTCGACCAGGATGATCTCGTCGCAGGCCAGGGCCAGTTCGTAGCCGCCGCCGGCGCAGGCGCCGTTGACGGCGGCGAGGAACTTCAGGCCGCTGTGCTTCGACGAGTCTTCCAGGCCGTTGCGGGTTTCGTTGGTGAACTTGCAGAAGTTCACCTTCCAGGCATGGCTGCTCACGCCCAGCATGAAGATGTTGGCGCCCGAGCAAAACACCCGGTCCTTGCCGCTGGTGACCACCACGGTGCGCACTTCGGGATGCTCGAAGCGGACGCGGTTGACCGCGTCGTTGAGCTCGATGTCGACGCCGAGGTCGTAGCTGTTGAGCTTGAGCTTGTAGCCGGGGCGCAGGCCGGCGTTTTCGTCGATGTCCACCGCCAGCGTGGCAACGGGACCGTCGAACGTCAGCTTGAGGTGCTTGTATTGGGACGGGTCGGTCTGGTAATCGACGCGGGGGGCGGTAGCCATGCTGTGTCTCCTCAGCAATGAAGCACGATAGTGCAGTGATCGGGAATCCGGTGAAAAGAAATATAGTTCACCAATCCAATTCGAGTCAAGCACTATTGTGCATCATTCCCAGAGGAGCCCGCGACGCCTTCCAGCCGCTACAGCGGCAGTTGCAACGCCCGCCGGACCACGTCCCGCAGCGCCTGGAACGTCTCTTCGAGCGGCGCGGCGCTGGTGTCCACGCTGAGTTCCGCCTTGGAGTAGAACGCCGCGCGGCCGGCCAGGATATGGCGCAGGTCCTCCATCGCTTCCTTGCTGGCGGCCATCGGCCGCAGGTCGCCCTGGGCGCGCACGCGGCTCATGTGGTCTTCCGGGTCGGCCTGCAGCCAGACCGTGGTGCAGTGGGCCAGCAGCAGGTTGAAGGTGGCCGGGTCGGACACCAGCCCGCCCGGCGTGGCGATCACCGCTTCCGGGTAGATCTGGATGGCCTCTTCCAGCGCGCGCCGCTCGTAGCGGCGGTAGGCGTTCATGCCGTACAGGCCCTGGATTTCCGAGATGCTGCAACCGGCGAACTGCTCGATCTCGCGGCTCAGTTCCACGAACGGAAAGCCGAGGTCCTCGGCCAGCATGGCGCCCAGCGTGGACTTGCCGGCGCCGCGCAGGCCGATCAGCGCCACGCGCGGGCTGCGCGCGGCGTTGCCGCCGCCGGTGCCCAGCATCTCGCCGATGGCGATGCGCACGCGCCGCAGCGTGGCCTCGTCGCGGTGTTCGAGCAGTTCGCGGATCAGCAGCCATTCCGGCGACGAGGTGGAAACGTCGCCCAGCAGTTCCGCCAGCGAGCATTGCAGCGCCGTGGCGACCTGCTGCAGCACCAGGATGGAGGCGTTGCCGCTGCCGTATTCCAGGTTGGCGAGATGCCGCTCCGACACGTCCGCGGCCAGCGCGGTGGCCTTGCGGGTCAGGCCGCGGCGGGCGCGCAGCTCGCGCACGCGTTCGCCCAGCGCCACCAGCAGCGGATTCTTCTCGCCCGCATTGACCGCCGCAGCGCTCTCGCCCCCCGCGCCCCCGGCCCCCGGACCCGGTTGCGCGGCAGGTCCGTCGGTCGGCGCGGTCCGAGTTAACCCGGTCGCATGCAATATATTGCTTGACATGATTTCTGGTCGGCTCTATGTTTCGTTCATGCACAATAATGCATGACGCATGGGTATGCAACCCGGCTAAGTCTAATGGAGCCCCCAGATGTCCCCAACCGAATTTCGCGTCCAGGCATTTCGCGGGCAGATCGCGCGGCTGACCGCCGGGATCGCCGGCCGCCCGCTCGATGCCGCCCTCGACGCCTGGCTCAACGCCGGACACGGTGCCGGCAGCCTGACCTACCGCGAACTGAAGGCCGCCTGCGAAGCCGGCGTGGCCGACGGCTGGCTGTGCAACCGCGAAGGCGGCGGCATCCGCTACGGCCGCATCTTCAAGCCGGACGACGAACTGCACGGCTTCTCGGTCGACGTGGTGGACATGCAGGACATCGCCGGGCCGCACCACGCGCATCCCGAAGGCGAGATCGACCTGATCATGCCCGTCGAAGGCGAGGCGCGCTTCGACGGCCGCCCGGCCGGCTGGCTGGTCTGCCCTCCCGGCAGCGCGCACCGGCCCACCGTCACCCAGGGCCGCGCCCTGGTCCTCTATCTGCTGCCCGCCGGGCGCATCGAATTCACGCGATAGCCCCGCCTGCCCGCTTCCCATCCGCCCACCCGCAGGAACCCGCATCATGACCGAACTGCTTTCCAACCATCTCGGCGGCCGCTGGCAAGCCGGGACCGGCGCCGGCACGGCGCTGCTCGACCCCGTGCTGGGCGACGAACTGGTGCGCGTGGACGCCACCGGGCTCGACCTCGCCGCCGGCTTCGCCTTCGCCCGCGCGCAGGGCGGCGCGGCCCTGCGCGCGCTCGGCTACCGCGAGCGCGCCGCCATGCTGGGCGCCATCGCCAAGGTGCTGCAGGCCAACCGCGAGGCCTACTACGACATCGCCACCGCCAACAGCGGCACGGTCAGGAACGACTCGGCCGTCGACATCGACGGCGGCATCTTCACGCTCGGCACCTATGCGAAGCTCGGCGAATCGCTCGGCGAGCGCGGCTTCCTGCCTGACGGCGAGGCCGCGCGCCTGGGCAGGGAACCGCTGTTCCAGTCGCAGCACGTGCTCGCGCCCACGCGCGGCGTGGCGCTGCTGATCAATGCGTTCAACTTCCCGGGCTGGGGCTTGTGGGAGAAAGCCGCGCCCGCGCTGCTGTCCGGCGTGCCGGTCGTCGTCAAGCCCGCCACGGCCACGGCATGGCTGGCGCAACGCATGGTGCGCGACGTGATCGCGGCCGGCATCCTGCCGCCCGGCGCGCTGTCCGTGGTGTGCGGCAGCGCGGCCGGCCTGCTCGACCAGTTGCAGCCGTTCGACGTGGTGTCCTTCACCGGCTCGACCGACACCGCCGCGCTGATCCGCTCGCACGCGGCCGTGGCGCAGCGCTCGGTGCGCGTCAATATCGAAGCCGACAGCGTCAACTCGGCGCTGCTGCTGCCCGGCGAGGCCGCCGGCAGCGCAGCGTTCGACCTGCTGGTGCGCGAAGCCGCGCGCGAGATGACCGTCAAGTCCGGCCAGAAATGCACGGCCATCCGCCGCATCTTCGTGCCCGAGGCGCTGTACGGCGCCGCCGCCGAGGCCATCGGCGCGCGCCTGCGCAAGACCACCGTGGGCAACCCGCGCAATGACGCGGTGCGCATGGGCGCGCTGGTCAGCCGCGCGCAGCTGGATGCCGTGCGCGCGGGGCTGGCTTACCTGCGCGAACAGGCCGAAGTGCTGCACGACGGCGCCACGCACGCGCTGGTCGATGCCGATGCGGCCGTGGCCTGCTGCGTCGGCCCCACCCTGCTGGGCGTGCCCGGCGCCGACCGCGCCGATCTCGCCGACCGCGTGCACGACACCGAGGTGTTCGGCCCGGTGGCCACGCTGGTGCCCTACCGCGATGCCGCCCATGCGCTGGCGCTGGTGCGGCGCGGGCAAGGCTCGCTGGTGGCCTCGCTGTACGGCGGCGACGATGCCGCGCTGGCCGCCGCCGCGGTCGAGCTGGCCGACAGCCACGGCCGCGTCCACGTGATCTCGCCCGAGGTGGGCCAGTCACACACCGGCCACGGCAACGTCATGCCGCAGTCGCTGCACGGCGGCCCGGGCCGCGCGGGCGGCGGCGAGGAACTGGGCGGACTGCGCGCCCTGAACTTCTATCACCGGCGCAGCGCCGTGCAGGCCAGCACCAGCGTGCTGGCGCAACTGTAGGCCGGGCGCGCGACCCGCCACCAGCACGACCCGCCACCCACAAGGGGAGACCAGCATGACCACCGAAGCATCCGCCCGGCCGCCGGGCACGCCCTTCAATTTCGCCGCGCACCTGCTCGCCGCCAACGCGCGGCGCGCCGGCAAGACCGCCTATGTCGACGACCACGGCAGCCTGACCTACGGCGCGCTGGCCGAGCGCGTGCGCCGCCTGGCCGCCGCGCTGCAAGGCTGCGGCATCCACCGCGAAGAGCGCGTGCTGCTGCTGATGCACGACTGCAACGACTGGCCGGTTTCCTTCCTCGGCGCCATGTATGCGGGCATCGTACCGGTGGCGGTCAACACCCTGCTCACCGCCGACGACTACGCCTACATGCTGGCGCACAGCCGCGCGCAGGCGGTGCTGGTGTCGGCCGCGCTGCTGCCGGTGCTGCGGCAGGCCATGGCGCAAGGCAGCCACGAGGTCAAGGCGATCATCGTCTCGCACCCGGACGGCGCGCCCGGGGATGGCGCGGTCGCGCTCGAGGCGCTGCTCGACCGCCACGCGCCGCTGGCCGCGCCCGCCGGCACCGGCCCCGACGACCCCGGCTTCTGGCTCTATTCGTCCGGCTCCACCGGCCGCCCCAAGGGCGTGCTGCACAGCCAGGCCAACCCGTACTGGACCGCGCAACTGTACGCCGGCCCCATCCTCGGGCTGGGCGAGAACGACATCTGCTTTTCCGCCGCCAAGCTGTATTTCGCCTACGGGCTGGGCAACGGCCTGAGCTTCCCCTTGAGCGTAGGCGCCACCGTGGTGCTGATGGCCGGGCGGCCGACGCCCGAAGCCACCTTCCGGCGCTGGCGGGATCACCGGCCCACGGTCTTCTTCGGCGCGCCGACCGGCTACGCCGGCATGCTCGCCTCGCCGGCGCTGCCCGCGCGCGGCGAAGTCGCGCTGCGCCTGTGCTCGTCCGCCGGTGAGGCGCTGCCCGCCGAGCTCGGCGAGCGCTTCACCGCCCACTTCGGCTGCGAGATCATCGACGGCATCGGCTCCACCGAGATGCTGCACATCTTCCTCTCCAACCGCCCGGGCCAGGTGCGCTACGGCACCACCGGCTGGCCGGTGCCGGGTTACGCGGTGGAGCTGCGCGACGAGGAAGGCCGCCCGGTGCCAGACGGCGAGGTCGGCGACCTCTATATCCAGGGCCCCAGCGCCGCGCTGATGTACTGGGGCAACCGCGAGAAATCGCGCGAGACCTTCCGCGGCGGCTGGACCAAGAGCGGCGACAAGTACGTGCGCAACCCCGACGGCAGCTACCGCTATGCCGGGCGCAGCGACGACATGCTCAAGGTCAGCGGCATCTACGTCTCGCCATTCGAGGTGGAAGCCACGCTGGCCCAGCATCCGGCCGTGCTGGAAGCGGCCGTGATCGGCGTGCCCGACGGCGCGGGCCTGACCAGGGCCAAGGCCTTCGTGGTGCTCAAGCCCGGCGCACAGGCCGGCGAGGCCGAGCTCAAGGCCTTCGTCAAGGAGCGCCTGGCGCCCTACAAGTACCCGCGCGCGATCGAGTTCGTGCCCGCGCTGCCCAAGACCGCCACCGGCAAGATCCAGCGCTTCCGGCTGCGCGAAATGGAGGGCGCGGCGGCCTGAGGCCGGGTCGCGCAAAGCTCTACGATGGCCGCGTACCTGCCGACGGTCTGCTCCCCTCTCCCGCAAGCGGGGGGGAGCAGACCCGCAGTCATTCCGCCGCGCGCCTCACGCCGCCGCCTTCGCCTCCTGGTAAGCCGCGTACAGCCGCTTGAACACCGGCCCCGGCACGCCCGCGCCGATGGCCTTGCCGTCGATGGTGACCACCGGCAGCACTTCCTTGCTGGCCGAGGTCAGCAGCACCTCGTCCGCGGCGAAGACTTCCTCGCGCGCGATGCGGCGCGCTTCCAGCGAGATGTCCAGCGCGGCGCACAGCTCTTCCATCCAGCCGTAGCGGATGCCCTCCAGGATCAGGTTGTCCTTGGGCGGCGCGCTGACGCGGCCTTGCCTGACGATCCACACATTGGAGGCGGAGGCCTCGGTCAGGAAGCCGTCGCGGAACTGGATGCTCTCGGTGGCATCGTGCTCGACCGCGTTCTGCGCCGCCAGCACGTTGCCCAGCAGCGAGGTGGACTTGACCTGGCAATGGAGCCAGCGCTTGTCTTCCTGCGTCACGCACGCCACGCCCTGCTCGCGCATCCGCGCGGACGGCGGCGTCATCGGGTTGGTCATGATCAGCACCGTGGGCGTCACTTCCCTGGGGAAGGCATGGGCGCGGCGCGCCACGCCGCGCGTGACCTGGATGTAGATCATCTGGTCGGACAGCCCGTTGGCCTTGACCACGCGGTCGATCAGCGCCATCCATTCGGCGTCCGTATGCGGATTGGGAATGCCGATGGTTTCCTGGCTGCGGGCCAGCCGCGCCAGGTGCTGTTGCAGGCGGAAAGGCCTGCCGCCGTAGATGGGCACCACCTCGTACACCCCGTCGCCAAAGATAAAGCCGCGGTCCAGCACGGGGACGCGGGCTTCGGACAGGGGCGTGAGTTCGCCGTTGAGGTAGACGATGTCTTCGTTCATGGTGGGCAGAGGCTTGGGGCAGGGTGGAGGGGGAATGCGGCATTCTTCCACAAGCCACGGCGGCGCCCTATGCAAAATAAGCATGACGCGCGCGAGGCCGGCCGCGGCGCCGCCTTGTGCCGCGCACCGCACCGGGACATCCACCCCTTCCTTGATCCCGCCGCAAGAATCATTTGCCTGCCGCGGGGTTTTTGCAAAGCCGGTCCGTCCCGATAATCGCCTCATCAACCGATACCCGACGAGCGAGGCAACCATGCTGTTCACCCCCTACACCTTTGGCAACATCACCACGCAAAACCGCATCGTGATGCCGCCCATGACCCGTTCGCGCGCCGCCGCCGGCGACGTCGCCACCGACCTGATGGCCAGGTACTACGCCCAGCGCGCCAGCGCCGGCCTGATCGTCTCCGAAGGCACACAGATCAGCCAGCAGGGCCAGGGCTACGCCTGGACGCCCGGCATCTACACCGAAGCGCAGGTGCGCGGCTGGCGCAAGGTCACCGACGCGGTGCACGCCGCCGGCGGCAGGATCTTCGCGCAGCTGTGGCACGTGGGCCGCGTCTCGCACACCTCGCTGCAGCCGGGCAATGCCGCGCCGGTATCGTCGTCGGCGCTGGTGGCCGAAGGCGTGAAGGTGTTCGTCGACGCCAGCGGCCATGGCCCGCAGGGCGGCGTGGGCGAGATGGTCCAGCACTCGGCGCCGCGCGCGCTGTCCGCCGACGAGATCCCCGGCATCGTGGCCGACTACGCCCGCGCCGCGCGCAATGCGCTGGAAGCCGGTTTCGACGGTGTGGAACTGCATGGCGCCAACGGCTACCTGATCAACCAGTTCATCGACTCGCAGGCCAACGCCCGCACCGATGCCTACGGTGGCTCGCTGGCCAACCGCCTGCGCTTCCTCAAGGAAGTGGCGCAGGCCGTGACCGACGTGGTCGGCAAGGACCGCATCGGCGTGCGCCTGGCGCCGCTGACCACGCTGCAGGGCGCGGTGGACGACACCCCCGAGGCCACTTACCTGGCCGCCGCGCACGCGCTCGGCCAGATCGGCGTGGGCTACATCCACATCGCCGAGGCCGACTGGGAAGACGCCCCCGTCATGCCCGCCGCCTTCAAGGAAGCGCTGCGCGCAGTCTACCCCGGCACGCTGATCTATTCCGGCAACTACACCAAGCCGCGCGCCGAGCAAGCGCTGGCCAAGGGCTGGGCCGATCTGATCGGCTTTGGCCGTCCGTTCATCGCCAACCCGGACCTGCCGTACCGCCTGCAGCACGACCTGCCGCTCGCCACCGGCGACCGCGCCAGGTACTTCGGCGGCGGCGAGGCCGGCTACACCGACTATCCGCGGCATGCCAGCAACACCGGCACGCAAGCCGATGCCGCATAAACCCACCGCCAAGGAGACCGCCATGCCTGGCGCACTGGACCGACTCACCGCCGGCGGCTTCAGCGTCGGCGTGGAACTGCCGCTGGACAACGACTGGTCGCCCGCCGGCGAGCTGGCCCGGCGCCAGTCCGGCCGCCTGCCCGGCGAGCCCGACATGGCGCGCCACGGCGAGCTGGCACGGCTGGCCGACCGGCTCGGCTTCCGCGCGCTGTGGGTGCGCGACGTGCCGCTCTACGACCCGCAGTTCGGCGACGCCGCGCAGGTGTTCGAAACCTTCAGCTATCTCGGCTACCTGGCCGGCGTGACCGAGCACATCCTGCTCGGCACCGCCGCCGTGGTGCTGCCGCTGCGCGAGCCGATGCTGACGCTCAAGTCCGCCGCCACGGTGAACCGGCTCAGCCACGGCAGGCTGCTGCTCGGCGTGGCCAGCGGCGACCGTCCCGTCGAATATCCGGTCTTCGGCCGCGACTTCGCACGCCGCGGCGAAGCCTTCCGCGAACAGGTCGCGCTGCTGCGCGACGCCGGCGCATCGCACCTGCCCGACGGCGTGCGCATGCTGCCGCGCCCGGACCAGCCGCTGCCGCTGCTGGTGGCCGGGCTGGCGCAGCAGTCGCCGGCCTGGGTGGGCGAGCACATGGACGGCTGGCTGGCCTACCCCGGCACGCCCGAGGATCACGTGCGCCGCAGCGCCATGTGGCGCGCCGCGGCCGGCGCCAGGCCTTACATCAGCTTCATCCACCTCGACCTGCTGGACGACCCCGACGCACCGATCCGCCGCCACCGCTTCGGCGCGGCGGTCGGGCGCAACGGACTGATCGGCGAACTGCACGCCATGCGCGCGGCCGGCGCCGCGCACATCGGCCTGCATTTCCGCCGCAGCCAGCGGCCGGTGCGCGAAGTGATGGAAGAAATCGCCGCGCATGTGCTGCCGCATTTTCATGGCGATGCCGGGGCGGCCCAGGCTCAGGAAAACACGCAGGCAACGCTGGCAGCGTGAGGCTGCGAATCCTGTCTCCCTTCTCCCGCCGCATGGGAGAGGGAGACAGCCATCCCCCTTTCAAGGACCAAGGAATCCGTCATGGAAACGAATACCGCAACACCGCTTACCGTCATCGCCCACGTTCACGCCAAGCCCGGCCAGCAGGCCCGCCTGCTGGCCGAACAGCTCAAACTGGTGGCCGCGGCCCGGCAGCATCCGGGCTGCCTGCGCTACGAGCTGCACCGGTCCGACACCGAACAAGGCCTGGTGATCTTCGTCGAAACCTGGACCTCCGCAGCGCAATGGCGCGATCACCTCGACAGCAGCTATATGGCGGCGTTCCGCAACGCGGCCGGGGAATGCATTGCGCAGACTTCGATTTACGAGATGCGTGCGGTGGCATAGCCGCCCTTGCGCGGCCGGCCAGCGCGCATGAAGATGGGCATGCCGAGACTACGGGCCGGAGGGGATTCCGGAATGCTCGCACGCGAAGACAGCGATGACCGATTGCGAGGGGTCTACCCTTCCCAGAGGTCAAGCTTCAGTGGCGGATCAAAGGCATTTCCATCGGCCGTCCACCCTTCAAGGTTTCCGCATTTGATGCGGAAATTCGCCACGGTCTTTGTGCCGACCTGAACGAGCCGGCATCTGTCGCCAGGCTTCACTTCGCCCTCCACCTCGCCTCGCGGATCCAGCATACCTTCCCATTCGCGGTACAGCACGACGCGCTTCATCGCCTGGCTGTCGCCGACGCGGAACCGATAGCCGCTCGACAGCAGATACAGCCCACCGGCCAGAACGACAACAAGGCAGAGGACGCACCATAGCTTCCGCCTACCAGTTTCCCGACGCGCCACCCTCATAGCCCTTTCCATAGAATCGCCGTTGAACCAGGCGGTTTGATTTTTCCAATACTGCCAGCAACTCGGCCGGCGTAACGGGCATTTGGAAACCGCGAGGATCATGCGCCATGATTCCCGCCAATTCCAGAACGTCAGCAACGTTGCTGCTGCACGAATTTCCAAATAGACTGTATTTCGAATCGGCCGCCACACGACGTTCAAGCTCATCGCGAATCAGCTTCTTCTCACGCGGCGAGACCCACATTTTCAGGCCGACGGCATCCCGGAACATGCCTGGACGCGAGCCCTCCGCGTCCTCGACAACGAGTGCCGTATTGCTTCTAAGGTACTTGGTATATGACCCCTTAAAGTAGGTCGACGGGGCGCGACTGTACACCGTCGCGTGGATGCTCAACGTCCGCAAATCCGCCCACGGAGGAGATCAACTCCGCTCCGCAGGCGGTACGCATTCCATGTAGTGCGACAAGGTAACCGTACGCGGTAAAACTGGAGCCACCCTCAACTATGGAAAAAATGCCATTGCACCGGGGGCACCACACCATGTGCCCAACACCCGCAGCAGGAATTCCGTCAATAAGGAAATCTGGTATTCCTTCTAGTACTTTTCCTCCGTGCGTTGTCTCGTCTCCTTTGCGGGCAATTCCCCTCATCATGCGAAGCTCCTTCCAATCCATGAGATCAAAGCCCCATTATCGGAACCACGCACACGGCGTCTATAGGAACACGCTGAAATAGATGCGTTGCTACACTTTCTTGCAAACATAAAAAAGCCCGGTCATGAACCGGGCTTCCGTCTGCCTGCAAACCCGACATTGCCGACGGTTTGCTCCCCTCTCCCATGCAATGGGAGAGGGGGCGGGCGCTCGCGAATGGCGAAGGCCATCGCTTCGCCGGGACCCTGCCCTTCCCCGCTCAGCCTGCCGGCAACGGCGCCGCCGCCGACACCAGTCCTTCTTCGCGCAGCGCCGTCCAGAATGCCGCCGGGATCTCCGTCTCGGCGAATTCCAGGTTTTCGGCAATGCGCCCGGGCCGGCTGGCGCCCGGGATCACCGCCGCCACGGCGGGATGCGCGAGCGAGAACTGCAGCGCCGCGGCGCGGATGTCCACGCCGAAGCGCGCGCACAGTTGCCGCATGCGCTCCACGCGCGCGAGCAGCTCGGGCGAGGCTTTCTGGTATTCGTAGTGGTCGCCGCCGGCCAGGATGCCTGAGTTGTACGGGCCGCCCACCACGATGCCGGCGCCGCGCGCCACGCAGGCGGGCAGCAGTTGGGCCAGCGCGGCTTCGTGGTCGAGCAGCGTGTAGCGCCCGGCGATCAGGAAGCCGTCGGGGTCGGCCTGCTCGAGCGCCAGCACGCAGGGCTCGACGCGGTTCACGCCCAGGCCCCAGCCCTTGATCACGCCCTGCTCGCGCAGGCGCGTCAGCGCGACCGCGGCGCCGTCCATGGCGGTGCGCAGCACGTCCTGCCAGGCGTCGCCGTGGAAGTCGCGCGCGGGGTCGTGGATCCAGACGATGTCGAGGCGGTCGGTCTGCAGGCGCGCGAGGCTGGCCTCGATGGCGCGCAGGGTGCCGTCGGCGGAGTAGTCGTAGACGATCTTGTTGGGCAGGCCGTGTTCGAACAGGCCGCCCTTCTCGCCGAAATCGCGCGCGGCGGCGTCTTCGGTTTCATCGAGCACCAGGCGGCCGACCTTGGTGCTGAGCACGTATTCGTCGCGCGGGTGATGGCGCAGCGCTTCGCCAAGGCGCAGTTCGGCCAGGCCGGCGCCGTACATGGGCGCCGTGTCGAAGTAGCGGATGCCTTGCTGCCAGGCGGCCTCGACGGTGTCGATGGCTTCCTGCTGCGGGATGTCGCGGTACATATTGCCGAGCGGCGCCGTGCCGAAGCCGACGCGCCCGGGGAGAGTGATACGCATGATGGAGCCTTGTTTCGTGGTCTTCGGTGGAGGTGCGGTCCTCAGTCCCAGGCCGGCGCCAGGCCGTCCGGGCTGGTCAGGCGCCCGCCGCGGTCCAGCGCGGCGATGGCGGCCATGTCGCCGTCGTTCAGGCGCACGGCGAGCGCGCCGAGGTTGCTTTCGAGGTTGGCGCGCTTGGTGGACGACGGGATCACCGCATAGCCGAGCTGCATGGCCCAGGCCAGCACCACCTGCGCGGGCGTGGCGGCCAGGCGCGCGGCGATCTGCCGGATCACCGGGTCCTGCAGCACGCTGCCGTAGCCGAGCGTCATGTAGGACGTGATGTGGATGCCCTGGCTGCGCGCGAATTCCGCCACCTTGCGGTTCTGCAGGAACGGATGCAGCTCGATCTGGTTGGTGGCGATCGCGCCGGCGCCGACGGCGTCGATGGCTTCCCGCATCAGCGCGATGGTGAAGTTGGACACGCCGATCTGGCGCGTCAGGCCCTGCTCGCGGGCCTCGGCCAGCGCGCCCATGAACTCGGCCACCGGCACCGCGCAGCCCGGCGAGGGCCAGTGGATCAGGGTCAGGTCGACGTGGTCGGTGCGCAGCTTGGCGAGGCTGTCCTTGAGGCTGGGCACCAGCTTGTCGCGCGACAGGTTCTCGATCCAGATCTTGGTGGTCAGGAACAGGTCGGCGCGGGCCACGCCGCTGGCGGCGATGGCTTCGCCGACTTCGGCTTCGTTGCCGTAGATCTGCGCGGTGTCGACGGCGCGGTAGCCGGCTTCGAGGCCGTTGCGCACGGAGTCGATGGCGGCCTGGCCTTGCAGGCGGAAAGTGCCGAGGCCGAGTGCGGGAATGCTCATGATTCGTTCCTTTGTCAGTTAAGTGGCGGCCGGGGCTGGCAGCGGCCCGGCCGGAAATCGCGGGTAATGGGCCAGCGCGGCCGCTCAGTCCACCGGCATGTCGTGTTCGATCCAGCCGGTGACGGAGTCGTGCACGGGCCGCCAGCCCAGTTCGGCGCGCGCGCGGCGGGCGCGCACGCGGCTGTTGGAGCCGAAGGAATAGCGCGCCGCGCCCTCGCCCCACACCGGGGCGGCCTGCGCCACGGTCCACGACTGCACGGGACCGAGCCCGAGGCGCCGCGCGATGGCCGCGCCGATCTCGGCATAGGACGCCTCGCCGTTCTCGACGAAGTAGAAAGTACCGGCCGGCGCATGTGCGAGCGCCAGCGCGTACAGCTCGGCCACGTCGGCGATATGCACGTTGGACCACCTGTTCACGCCGCTGCCGACGATGCGCACCACCCCGCTCTGGCGGGCCTGCGCCACCAGCGGCGGGATCTGCACGCTGTCCGCGTGCAGCCCGGTACCGGTGCCGTAGATCATGCTGTTGCACAGCACGACGCCACGCACGCCGTCGGCGGCGGCCGCCAGCACCATCTGGTCGATGGCGTGGCGGGCCTGCTTGCCGGCTTCCACCACCAGCGGCGTGTCTTCGTCGAAGATGCGCGCGGACAGCACGTTGCCGCCGACATCGTCGCCGATCACGCTCGAACCGCTGGTATGCAGGAAGGGCTTGCCGGAGCCGCGCAGGCCGGCCAGCAGCGCCTCCACGGCGCCGCGGTGGTCACTGCTGGCGGTGTTGACGACGGCGTCGGCCCGGGCGGCCTCGCGCGTCAGCAGGGCCGCGTCGTCGAGCGTGCCGGCCACCGGCGCGATGCCGAGGCGGGCCAGCCCGTCGGCCTGGGCCGGGTTGCGCACGAGGCCGCGCACGGTGTGGCCGGCGGCCAGCAAGCGCGCCGCGACCGAACCGCCGATGAAGCCCGCGGCGCCGGTGATGAAGATCTGCATGGGAGACTCCTCGCGCCGGGCAAGCCCCGGCTTTTGCACATGGCAGGAGTATCCGCTCAAGTCCGGGCGGGAATAACCTGCCGGTGCGCAGAAGATACTTGACCGGAGCGCAACAATCGCGGGGCGGGCCGCCCGGGGAATGAACTGCTCATGACGAGGTGCGGAAAAAGGACGCGAACGGCGCCGCCAGCCGGCGCGCGCCGAGCCAGGCCAGCGCCAGCGTCATGCCGGCCAGGTGCGCCGCGGCGACGATATGGCCGCCCACCAGGCGCTCCTCCGCGGCGGCCGGGCCGGCCAGCCATTGCCACGCGGCCCAGCCGGCCACGCCGGCCAGCGCCAGCGCGGCCGGCCCGTCGCGGCGCAGCGCCTGCGGCAGCAGCGCGATGACGAACAGGCCATACAGCACGCCCGACAGCCCCACGTAGTCCGGCACCGGCGTGGCTACCAGCAGCAGCACGGAAATGCCGCCGCCCAGCAGCAGCCAGCGCGCCAGCAGCGCGCACGCGCCCAGGCCACCCGGCGTCCACGCCGCCGCCAGCCACAGGCCCGCGATGTTGAGCAGGCAGTGGGCCGGGGACAGGTGCACCGCGTGCGCGCCGAACAGGCGCCACCACTGCCCGTCCAGCACGGCCGCGCGCTCGAAGCGCAGCGCCAGGCGCAGCGGCTCGCCGCCGGCCTGCAGCGCGAGCAGCAGCAGCGTGGCAAGCGCGCACGGCAGCCAGCGCCTCGCGGTCCGCAGCCACGGCGGGAGACGGGTGGCGATTTCGCTGTGTCGTGTCATGGGGTGTGGGCTCGTTCCGTGCCGATGCGGTTTCGATGATTCGTGCCGAAAAGTGACAGGGGGAACGGGAATTTTTCGCGCGCCGGTGCGGGTCGATCTCGCCCGGCAGCCGCGAAGACGCGGGTGGCCAGATCGTGGCCATGCTGATGCGTCCGCCCCATCGATAAATGAGAATTATTATCGATTAAGTGGGGAACTGGCAAGAATTGTGCGGCCCGCACTGCCTCATATACTGCCGCGGGCTGCCTCGCTGACGCCGCCGCTGCGGAGACTGTCGACCGCCGCGGCCAGCACTCCCACGCCAAGCATGAAATCGTCCAGATCCATGGCCTCGCGCGGGTTATGCGAGCCATGTTCGTTGCGGATGAACAGCATGCCGGTGGGAATGCCCGCGTTGGCGAACTGCGCCGCGTCGTGCCCGGCGCCGCTGGGAACCAGGTCGAACGGCACGCCGCGCGCGCGGCACTGCCGCGCCAGCAGCTCGGACAACCCCGCGTCCATGGTCGCCGGCGCGGCATCGACGCGGGCGTCGAACGCAAAGCAGACCCCGCGCTCGCGCGCGACGGCTTCGCATTCGGCGCGCATCCAGCGGTAGAACTCCTCCAGCACCGCCACGCTCTTGCTGCGCGCCTCGAAGCTGAAGCTCGCGGTGCCCGGAATGCGCGACACCGAATGCTCCTCCGGGCTGGTGCCGACCACGCCGGTGGTCACCACGAGGTCGGCGCCGCGCTCCAGCAGCTCGCGCCAGCGCGTGTCCAGCCGCACGATCAGCTCGGCCACGGCGAACATCGCGTCCTTGCGCAGCCAGCGCGGCACCGCGCCGGAATGGCCGGCCTCGCCGCTGCAGGTGATGCGGTTGTGGCGGACGTTGCCGCGGATGCCCGGCACCACCGCCAGCGGCAGGCCGCGCGCCACCATCACCGGGCCTTGCTCGATATGCAGCTCGAGATAGGCCAGCGCGCGCGTCTTGTCGAACAGCGGCCGCTGCGCGCGGATCGACGCCAGGTCCGCGCCGAGCGCCGCCATGCACTCGGCCACGGTGTGGCCGCTGCGGCGGTGGCGCAGCGCGAGGTCGCCGGCGCCCAGCTTGCCGAGCGCGGCGCCCGAGCCCAGGTAAGCCTTGCCGAACCACGCGCTTTCCTCGCCGCGCAGGCCGATCACCCCCAGCGGCGCGGCCGTGGCGCCGCCCGCGCGCCGCCGCGCGAGCAGGCACAGCAGCCCGGCGACGACGCCGGCCAGGCCGTCGAAGTTGCCGCCCTGCGGCACCGAATCCAGGTGCGAGCCGATCCACGCCGCGGGCACGTCGGCGCGCTCGCCGGGCAGGCGGAACACCAGGTTGGCGGCGCCGTCGGCCTCCACGTGCAGGCCCTCGCGCCGCGCGAAATCGCGCAGGTAGTCGGCCGCCGCGCTCTCGCCGGCGCCGTAGCTGTCGCGCGTGACGCCGACGCCGTCGAACGAGAGCGTGCGGATGTCGTCGAACAGCGTCTGCGCGACGGGCTTGAGTGCCTCGATATCCATGACTGTGTCCATCGTTTGCGGGGGCGGGCCGCTCAGCCCGACTGTTGCGCGAAGCGCAGCCAGCGGTCGCTGAGCTGGCGGTCCAGGCTGACCTGCCCGGTGAGCTCGCGCAGCGCAGCGGTGCCGGTCTCGCCGCAGTAGGCATGCAGGCCGTCGACGATCTTGCCCATGACACCGGGATCGCGGAACGAGGCGGTGCCGACCTGCACGGCGCTGGCGCCGGCCAGCATGAACTCCACCGCGTCTTCCGCGTTCTGGATGCCGCCGCAGCCGATCACCGGAATGCGCACCGCGCGGTGGCACTGATGCACCAGCCGCACCGCGACCGGCTTGATGGCGGGGCCGGACAGGCCGCCCATCACGTTGCCCAGGCGGGGCTTGCGCGTGCGCACGTCGATCGCCATGCCGAGCACGGTATTGCCCATGACGATGGCGTCCGCGCCGGCGTCTTCCGCCGCGCGCGCCACCGCTGCGATATCGCTGGCGTTGGGCGTGAGCTTGACCCACAGCGGGTGCCGCGTGCGCCGGCGGATCGCGGCCACCGCCTGGCGGGTGGTCTCCGGCAGCATGGCGAAGGCCATGCCGTCGGCTTCCAGGTTGGGGCAGGAGATATTGGCTTCGAGCGCGGCCACGCCGGGCAGCGACAGGGCCTCGCACGCCAGCGCGAATTCCTCGGCCGTGTCGGCGGAGACCGAGACCACGACCGGCGTGTCGTAGCGCGTGTAGGGCGGCAGCACATGCGTGCGGTAGTGGTCCAGCCCCTTGCCCGGAATGCCGATGGAATTGAGCATGCCGCCGTGGGTCTCGGCCACGCGCGGCGTGGGATTGCCGGCGCGTGCCCGGGGCGAGACGCTCTTGATCACCAGCGCGCCGAGCCGGTTGAAGTCCAGCGCTTCGAGATACTCGATCGCGAAGCAGCCGGAGGCGGGCATGACGGGGTTGCGCAACGTCAGGCCGCCGATGCGCACGGACAAGTCAGCCAAACTCCACCTCCTGCGTGACGTCGCGGATCGGGAACACGGGGCCTTCTCGGCAGACCCGCAGGAACTGCTTGTCGCCGCCGCGCTCGAACAACCGCACGCAGGACAGGCACACGCCCATGCCGCAGGCCATGCGCTGCTCCATGGCGACTTCGCCGCGCACCTGCGGATAGTCCGCCAGCACGCGCTGCAGCAGCATCAGCAGGCGGTGCGAGCCGCAGGTGTAGACGGCATCGGGGCGCTGCCCGGCGAGCAGCCGGCGCAGCAGGCCTTCGACCGCCGCCACCGCGGAGGACCCGTCTTCGTCGAACACGCCATGCACCTGCGCCGCGGCGCCGCGCAGGAATTCCCGTTCCATCAGGTCCGCGCGGCTGCGGGCGGACATCAGCGCGGTGATCGCCACGCCCGCCCCGGCGGCCTGCCGCACCAGCGGCGCCATGGTGGCCAGGCCCACGCCGCGCGCCACCACCAGGATGCGCCGGAAGGCGGGGTCGAGCGCGAACGTATTGCCGAGCGGACCGACGATGTCCATGCTGCCGCCGGCCGGCAGGCCCGCCAGCGCGCGCGTGCCCACGCCGGCCACGTTGTAGAGGAACTCGAGGCGGCCATCCTCGGGGCCCGCGCCGTACACGCTCATGGGCCGCAGCAGGAACGGTTGCGCCTCGTCGGTGACGGGACACCTGAGCTGGTAGAACTGGCCGGGCCGCGTGATGGCGGCGAGCGGCGCATCGGCTTCGAGCCGGAGGTACTTGTAGCGCCGGTTGACCCAGCGGTGCTCGACCACGCGGCAGCGATAGGACGCGACCGTGGCGGCGCCGCCGGCGCCGCACAGGGATGCTGACATGGGGACTCCTGTCTGGTTTCGGGGGCTTGCCGCGGACGGCCTACTCCAGCTCCACGCCCTTCAGTTCGGGAATGAGGAAGAAGGTGGCGAGCATGTCCAGCACGTAGATGCTGGCCAGCAGCGCAATGGCGACCTGGAAGGAATAGGCCGTGGCCAGCGCGCCCACCGCCACCGGCCCGAAGCCGCCCACCGCGCGGCCGATGTTGAAGAGCACGTTCTGCGCGGTGGCGCGCGCCGCGGTGGGGTAGGCTTCGGAAATCAGCGCGCCGTAGCCGCCGATCATGCCGTTGACGAACATGCCCATCGCCGCGCCGGCCCACAGCATGGTCAGCGGGTCCGACATGCGCGCATAGGCCAGCACCATCGCCACCGCGCCGGCCTGGAAGATCAGGAAGGTAGGCTTGCGGCCGATGCGGTCCGCCAGGTGCCCGAACGCGCAGACGCCCACCATCATTCCCATGATCGTCACCGAGGTCCACAGCGCCGACCTGGTCAGCGAAAAGCCAAGCGTGCGGGACAGGTAGGTCGGCAGCCAGATCATGATCCCGTAGTAGCCGAAGTTCTGCACCGCGCACAGGACCACGATGCCCAGGCTGGTGCGCGCGGTGCGCGCATCCGCCACCAGCAGCCTGAACGCGTTGCCCTTGTCCTGGCCGCTGCTGCGCACGAACACTTCCGGCTCATGCAGCTTGTTGCGCACCACCCAGGCCACCAGCGCCGGCACCACGCCCAGCAGGAACATGCCGCGCCAGCCGATATGCGGCAGCAGCAGCGGCGTCAGCAGCGAGGCCAGCAGCACCCCGGCCTGCCAGCCCAGCGCGACATACGACGAAGCCCGCGCCCGCTTGCTGGCCGGCCACGCCTCCGCGGCCAGCGCCATGCCGATGCCGAATTCCCCGCCCAGGCCGATGCCGGCGATGGTGCGGTAGACCAGCAAGTCCCAGAAGCCTTGCGCAAACGCGCACAGCCCGGTGAACACCGCGAACAGCACGATGGTCCAGGTCAGCACGCGCACGCGGCCATAGCGGTCGCTGAGGGCGCCGAAAAGGATGCCGCCCGCCACCGCGCCGATCAGCGTCCATGTCACCAGCGCGCCGGACTGCCCCGTGCTCAGGCTCAGCGCCACGCTGATGGCCGGCAGCATGAAGCCGAGGATCAGCAGGTCGAAGCCATCCATCGCATAACCGATGGCCGAGCCGGCCAGCGCCTTCCAGGCGTAGGGCGAGGCGCGCTCGGGCAGGCCGGGGCTGGCGGGGATCGCGGCGGCGGGGGCGGCCGGCGCTTCTGCGTTTGCTTCCATCGGGATGGCTCCTGCCGGGGGTGGGCCGGGCCCGCATGGCCCGGCATCCGATAATCTCAATATTTAGACAATAGCGCCGAAAATTTGCCCGGCGTCGTCGATGACGGCACCGGGCCACGGCTCTTTTCCGCGATTTCTTTTTTTAGATTACGTCCGGGACAGTGCCTTGGCAAGGGCTTTCTTGCCCACCCGCAGCAGGTTCGCGCGGAAGTTGCGCGCTGGCTTCGGGCCACTGCGCGCCGATTGCGGAAGATCGTCTAATTACTGAGACAAAATTGTGCGAAGGACCCCGGCCACGCACCTTTCAGCGGCGCTTGAGCGCCATCGCCAGCACGCGCGCCACGTGCAGCGCCTCGGCCTGCGCGCCGTCGTGGATCTGGTGGCGGCAACTGGTGCCGTCGGCCACCACCAGTGCGTCCGCCGCGCGCTTGCGCACCGCGGGCAGCAGCGATAGCTCGGCCATCGCCGTGGAGGCGCCGTAGTGTTCGGCCTCGTAGCCGAAGCTGCCGGCCATGCCGCAGCAGGAGGATTCGACCGGCGTCACCTTGAGGCCGGGGATCCAGCCGAGCACGGTCTGCACCGGGGTGAAGGCATCGAACGCCTTCTGGTGGCAATGGCCATGCACCACCGCCTCGCTGGCCGGCAGCGCGGCGAGGTCGAGCGCCAGCCGCCCGTCGCGATGCTCGCGCACCAGGAACTCTTCGAACAGGAAGGCCTGCGCCGCCAGCTTCCCGGCCTCTTCGCCGTAGCCGTAGCCGAGGAACTCGTCGCGCAGCGACAGCAGGCAGGACGGCTCCAGCCCGACGACCGGCACGCCCCGCTCCACGTAGGGCCCGAGCGTGTCCAGCAGGCGCCGCGCTTCCGCCTTCGCCTCGTCCACCAGCCCGGCGGCAAGGAAGGTGCGGCCGCAGCACAGCGGCCGCTCGCCCGCGCGGACGCTGAAATGCACGGTGTAGCCCGCGGCCTCCAGCACCTGCTGCGCCGCGCGCGCGTTGTCCGGCTCCATGTAGTTGTTGAAGGTGTCGACGAACAGCAGGACTTCGCGCGCCGGCGCGTCCTTGCCCCCGCCGACCGCCGACCGCGCCGTCGACAGGAACGAAGTCCGGAAGCGCGGCAGCGAGCGCTGCGGGGCGAAGCCAAGCGCGCGCTTGACCAGCGCCGGGACGCCGGGAATGCCATCGGCCAGCGCCAGCAGCGGCGCCAGCCGGCTGGCCAGCGGCGCGTAGCGCGGCATGAAGGCCACCATGCGCTCGCGCAGGCCGGTGCCATGGCGCTGCGACCACGCATGGCGCGCCTCGATCTTGAAGCGCGCCATGTCGACGCCGGTCGGGCAGTCGCGCTTGCAGCCCTTGCAGGACACGCACAGGTCCAGCGCTTCCTTGACCTCGGCGCTGGCCAGGCCGCCTTCGCCAAGCTGGCCGGAAACCGCCAGCCGCAGCGTGTTGGCGCGCCCGCGCGTGACGTGCTGCTCGTCGCGCGTGACGCGGTAGCTGGGGCACATGGTGCCGGCGTCGAACTTGCGGCAATGGCCGTTGTTGTTGCACATCTCCACCGCGGCCGCCAGCCCGCCGGCGCGGTCGGTGCCGGTGCCGGGCGCGCTCTGCGTGCCGGTGAGCGGATCGCGCGTGACGTTCCACGCCGACCAGTCGAGCGCGGGCGCGAGGGGCAGCGCCGCGTAGCCGGGCGCGAAGCGGAAGTTCTCGCGCGCGTCCATGCGCGGCGGGCGCACGATCTTGTCCGGGTTGAAGCGGTTGTCGGGATCGAAGAGCGCCTTGATCTCGCCGAACGCGGCATGGATGCGCGGCCCGTACTGCCACGCCACCCACTCGCCGCGGCACAGCCCGTCGCCATGCTCGCCGGAGTACGCGCCCTTGTACTCGCGCACCAGCGCCGCGGCTTCCTCGGCGATCGCCCGCATCTTCGCCGCGCCGTCGCGCCGCATGTCCAGGATCGGGCGCACGTGCAGCGTGCCCACGCTGGCGTGGGCATACCAGGTGCCTTCGGTCTCGTGCTTGTGGAACACCTCGGTCAGCCGGCGGGTGTACTCGGCCAGGTGCTCCAGCGGCACCGCGCAGTCCTCGATGAAGGACACCGGCTTGCCGTCGCCCTTCATGCTCATCATGATGTTCAGGCCGGCCTTGCGCACGTCCCACAGCGCCTTCTGCGCCCCGGCTTCGGGCATCTTCACCACGGAGCCGGGCAAACCCAGGTCGCCCATCAGTTCGGCCAGCGCGTCGAGCCGGGCCAGCAGCGCGGCGTGCTCCTCGCCGGCGAACTCGACCAGCAGGATGGCCTGCGGGTCGCCGCTCAGGGCCCGTTCGATGACGGGGCGGAAGGCGGGGTTCTCCATCGACAGGTCGATCATGGTGCGGTCGACCAGCTCCACCGCCACCGGCCCCAGCCTGACGATATGCCGGGTCATGTCCATGGCCTGGTAGAACGTGGGGAAGTTCACCACACCCAGCACCTTGTGGCGCGGCAGCGGCGACAGCTTCAGCGTGAGCTGGCGGCTGTAGGCGAGCGTGCCTTCGGAGCCGACCAGGATATGCGACAGGTTGGCGTGGCCGTCGTCGGTGTAGGCGCGCGGGTTCTGGCAATCGAACAGGTCGATGTTGTAGCCGCCCACGCGGCGCAGCACGCGGGGCATGCGCTCGGCGATCTCGCCGCGCTCGCGCGTGGCGATGCGCCGCAGCTCCTGCACGAGGCCCGCCACGCGCGCGCCTTCGGCCGCATGTGCGAGCGAGCCGAAATGGCACTGGCTGCCGTCGGCCAGCACGGCATCGATGGCCAGCACGTTGTGGACCATGTTGCCGTACTCGATCGAGCGCGAGCCGCACGAGTTGTTGCCGGCCATGCCGCCGATGGTGCATTGCGCCCCGGTGGAAACGTCGACCGGGAACCACAGGCCATGCGGCTTGAGCCAGGCATTGAGATGGTCCAGCACGATGCCCGGCTCCACCGTGACGGTACGCGCCGCGGCATCGAAGTCCACCACGCTGTTGAGCCACTTGCTGTTGTCGATCACCAGCGCCTCGCCCACGGTCTGGCCGCACTGGCTGGTGCCCGCGCCGCGCGCCAGCACCGGCAGCCGTTCCTCGCGCGCGATTTCCAGCGCCGCCAGCAGGTCGGCCTGGTCGCGCGGCACCACCACGCCGAGCGGCATGATCTGGTAGATCGAGGCATCGGTGGCATAGCGGCCACGGCTGGCGCGGTCGAACAGCACGTCGCCGCGCAGCGCCTTGCGCAGCCGCGCCGACAGCGGCGAGGCTGCGCCGCGCTGCGGCGGCACGAGGTGGACCGGCTTGGCCAGCAGGGAGGAGGGAGGAGGGTTCATGGCGTTCGTGTCGATGCGTGTGGAGAGCGGCGGCGTGCCTGCCTACCCGAAGGTGAGCTCGACCGGCGGCAGGCCGGCGAAGGTGCCCAGCGCCACGCCCGCCCGTTGCGGAAAATGCATGCCGGTGTAGGACCCGGTGGTGACCGGCGTGCCGGGCCCGAGCGCGATGCCGCGCGCCGCGCAGTGGTTGACCAGCCACGGCAGCAGGCGGCGCGGATCGCCGGCGGGATTGGCCGGCGCGCCCGCGGCCACCTCGGCGCCGCCGAAGGTGAAGGACAGCGCGGGATGCCCGAACGGGTAGCCGGGCTGGTAGCGCACGTACTCGCCGACCACCAGCGCGCCGTGGTTCTGCAGGTCGGCGAGCTGGGCAAGCTTGTCCACCGCAGGCCACTCCCGGTAGCGGCTCGCCACCACTTCGATGGCGGCGGCCATGTACGCGATGCCGTCGAGCACTTCCTCGTCGGCATAGGGCGTGGCGCGTGGCGCGAAGACCCGCCCGAAGCAGAACGCGATCTCCAGTTCCAGCCCGGGCCGGCGGAAGCCGCCCAGCTTCAGCGCGGCGGGGCCCGGATGCACGCAGTCCGCCGGCAGCGGCGCGCCCTGGACCGGCCCGGTGGCGGACTTCGCGCCGACCTTCCAGCCGCCGATGCCGGCATGGCGCTGGCGCAGCACTTCGGCCTGCACGGCGTAGGCCGCGCCGGCGTCGCGCGGCAGCAGCGCGGGCGGCAGATCGGCGAAGCAAAGACCCTCGCTGCCCGCGCGCACGAGCAGGCCGGCGAGTTCCTGTGGCGGATGAGGATGGCTCATGGCGGGATGCTCAGGCGTGCAGATGGGTGGGACCGGCCGCGGCGGCGGGCTCGGTTTCGAACTTGCTCTCCGGCTGCATGCGGAAGGCCAGCACCACGCCGACCCCCATCAGCACCATGCTGCCGATAAACGGCAGCTCCCAGCTGCCGAAGCGGTCGATCAGGTAGCCCGACAGCACCGGCGAGATGATCGCCGCCAGCGCCGAGCCGGTATTCATCATGCCGCTGGCGGTGCCGGAGTATTCCGGCGCGATATCCATCGGGATCGCCCACATCGGGCCGATGGTCATCTCGGCGAAGAAGAAGCCGGCGGACAGGCAGGCCATCGAGACATAGAGCTGGTGCGTGAACAGCATCGGCAGCAGCACGATCATGGTCAGCAGCATGCAGGCCGCCACCATCCAGCTGCGCGCGCGCTTCAGGCTGCCGGTGCGCTCGTAGAGCTTGTCGGTCACCACGCCGCCGAGCGTGTCGCCGAGCACGCCGGCGAAGAATACCGCCGAGGCGAACACCGCCGACTTCTTCAGGTCCAGGTCATAGCTGTGCAGGAAGTACTGCGGGATCCAGCTCAGGAACAGCCATAGCGTCCAGCCGTAGCAGAAGTAGACGATGGTCACCGGCGCCATGCGCCTGAACAGGCGGCGCCAGGGTATGTTGGCGGACTTGCTGCGCGCGACCGGCAGGGCCTCCAGCTCGGCCGGCGTGATGCGGGGATGGTCCTTCGGCTGCTCGGTGAAGGTCCATGCCCACAGCCCGACCCAGACCAGGCTGATCGCGCCGCAGATGTAGAACGACTCGCGCCAGCCGTAGACCGCCATGATGGCGACCACCGCCGCCGGCGCCACCGCGTTGCCGACGCGCGCGCACGCATGGGTGATGCCCTGCGCGAAGCCGCGCTTGTCCTTGGGCACCCAGCGCGCCATGGCGGCGGTCGCGGCCGGAAAGGTCGCGCCTTCGCCGAGGCCGAGCAAGAGGCGCGCGGCCAGCAGCGAGACCAGCCCGCCGGCAAGGCCGGTCAGCAGCGTGGCGATGGCCCACAACACGCCGCACACGATCAGCGTGCGCTTGGCGCCGAAGCGGTCGCTGACCCAGCCGCCGATGATCTGGAACACGAGGTAGGGGTAGGCGAAGGCGGAGAACACCAGGCCGATCTCGGTCTTGCTGAGGTGGAACTCCTGGCCGAAGCCGGCTGCTGCGGTACTGACGTTGACGCGGTCGAGATAGGTGATGAAATACATGATGCACAGCATCGCCAGCACGATGCTGGTCGCACGAAAGCGCTTCATTGCTTGTCTCCGGTCTGTTGTCTGCCGGCCCGGCGCGTGCCTGGGCCTGGTGTCGGGCCTGCTCTGCGGCGGGCTGCCGTGTGCGCGGCAGGCGGCGGGGCTGCGCCCGGCAACACCGCTCCCTGGCCTCGCCCGCTTGGGTGAAGCCATGCCTGTGCGTATTGCGATTCACTGATGGGCGCTGCGATTCGCCGCTATCCGCCGCTATCCGCCGCTGTGCGCCGCTATTCGCCGCTATTCGCTGCTATTCGCTGCTATTCCACTGCCACTACCGTTACCCCACTGCCCCTGCCCGGAAAGGCCGCGGCAACGCGGCCGCCTTTCCGGACGAACTCAGGCCGCGGCCTTGAGCGCCGGCTTGTCTTCCAGCGAAACGAGATAGTCCATGGCCGCGGCCACGCCGCTGGCCGCCACCGGCACGCCCGAGAGCTTCAGCCCCATCTCGCAGCCGGCCAGGGTGGCCATCAGGGTCAGGTCGTTGCAGTCGCCGAGATGGCCGATGCGGAACATCCTGCCGCGCATCTTGCCCAGCGCCTGCCCCAGCGACATGTCGAAGCGTTCATAGATGCGCTTGCGCACGGCATCGGCGTCGACACCCTCGGGCATCATCACGCCCGTCAGCACCGGGCTGTAGAGCGCCGGATCGGCGCACTGGATTTCCAGGCCCCAGGCCCGCACCGCGCGGCGGGTGGCCTCGGCCAGCCGCTGGTGGCGCGCGAACACGTTGTCCAGGCCCTCGTCCAGGATCATGTCGAGCGCCTCGGACAGGCCATAGAGCAGGTTGGTGTTGGGGGTGTACGGCCAGTAGCCGTTCTTGTTGGCCTCGATGATCTCGTCCCAGCCCCAGAACGCGCGCGGCAGCCTGGCCTGCTTGCTGGCCGCGATGGCCTTCGGCGAGAGCGCGTTGAAGCTGATCCCCGGCGGCAGCATCAGGCCCTTCTGCGAGCCCGACACCGTCACGTCCACGCCCCATTCGTCATGGCGGTAGTCCGCCGAGGCCAGGCCGGAAATGGTGTCCACCAGCAGCAGCGCCGGGTGGCCGGCCGCGTCGATGGCGCGGCGCACCGCGGCGATGTCCGACGTCACGCCCGTGGACGTCTCGTTGTGCACCACGCACACGGCCTTGATGGCATGGCCGCCGTCGGCGCGCAGGCGCGCCTCGATCATGTCGGCGCGCACCCCGTGGCGCCAGCCCTCGATGCCGGGCAGTCCGATGAACTCCGGCTTCAGGCCGAGCGCCTCGGCCATCTTCTTCCACAGCGAGGCGAAGTGGCCGGTCTCGAACATCAGCACGGCGTCGCCCGGGCTCAGCGTGTTGGTCAGCGCGGCTTCCCAGGCACCGGTGCCGGACGCCGGATAGATGATGACCGGCTGCGTGGTCTTGAAGATCTTCTTGATGTCGGCCAGCACCTTGCGGCCCAGCGCACCGAACTCGGGACCACGGTGGTCGATGGTCGGGTAGCTCATGGCGCGCAGGATGCGGTCGGGCACCGGGCTCGGCCCCGGGATCTGCAGGAAGTGGCGGCCGGCGGGATGGAAGTCGAGCTTGATCATGAGTGATGCCTCCTTGTCTTGAATCATGAATTTTGCATTCAAAATACTTTAGCAGACGAAACGACCCGACCCAAGCGCAGAATCGACGCTCCCGGCTGGTGTTTACCCCGAAGCCGCTTGTGACCGATGAGATGCAGTAAAATGCGAAAAAACGCAACGGGAAGGACTTTGTATGCAAAATCCACAAAATCCGGCCGACGGTGGCCTGGCCCGCCCCGCCCCGATCCTGCCCAAGGTGGAGCGGCAGCGGCTGCACGAAATGGTGGTCGACCACCTGCGCAAGTTCATCGTGGAAGGCGTGCTGTCGCCGGGCATGAAGCTCAACGAGCGCGAGCTGTGCGAAACCCTGGGCATCTCGCGCACGCCGCTGCGCGAAGCCTTCAAGGTGCTGGCCGCCGAGGGCCTGATCGAGATCTCGCCCCACCGCGGCGCCAGCGTCTCGCGCATGACGGAAGCGGAAGTGTGGGAAACCTTCGAGCTGATGAGCGGCCTGGAAGCATTCTCGGGCGAGCTCGCCTGCGAGCGCATCACGCCGGCGGAGCTGGCCGAGATCAAGGCGCTGCACTATGCGATGCTGGCCTGCCGCGTGCAGAACGACCTGCCCGGCTACTACAGCCGCAACCAGGAAATCCACGACCGCATCAACGAAGCGGCCCGCAATTCGGCGCTGCGCCAGACCTACCAGTCGATCAACCGGCGCCTGAAGGCGCTGCGCTTCCGCTCCAACCACCAGACCGACAAGTGGGACCGCGCCGTGCACGACCACGAAGAGATGATCAAGGCGCTGGAAGCGCGCGACGGCAAGCTGCTGGGCGCGATCCTCAAGCGGCACCTGCTGGAAAAGCGCGATGCCGTGATGCAGATCCATCCCGACCCGGTCGGCGACGTGGTGACGCATAACGCCTGAAGGGGCAAGGCCAGCCTTGCTCCGCGCGCGCGGGCCGGCGCGCAGCGGCGGCGCGTCAGATCACGCCATGCCGCCGGAGTTCGCCGATGCGGTGCGCGTCATAGCCGATCCCGGCCAGCACCTCGTCCGTATGCTCGCCCGCCGTGGGCGACCTGCGGTCGAGCGCCGGCGGCGTGCGCGACAGCCCCACCGGCGGCGCCACCAGCGGCGCCGGACGCTCCAGCCCCGGATAAGCCACCCAGCAGAACGCCCCGCTGGCCCCGATCACCTCGTCGCGCAATGCCTGGCGCGGCGAGTTGACCGGGCCGGCGGGAATGCGCGCATGCTCCAGCGCGGCCAGCGCCTGCTCGCGCGATAGTCCCGCACACCAGTCGGCCATCATCCGGCTGAGCTGCTCGCCGTGCTCGCCGCGGCCGCGATCGTCGGCGAAGCGCGGGTCGTCCAGCACCTCCGGCCTGCCGATCAGCGCCGCCCAGCGGTTGAACAGCGGCTGCCCGATCACCTGCACGATGATCCAGCCGTCGCGCACGCGGAAGATGTCCGACGGGCCCGCGATCGGGCTGCGGTTGCCGCTGGGCCGACGGTCCAGCCCGAGCAGCGATTCTTCGATCAGTGCGCCGCTGGCCATGTTGAGCGCCGTGCGCAGCAGCGACGCTTCCACCAGTTGCCCCTGTCCGCTGCCCCGGCGTTCGAGCAGCGCGGCCATGACACCGAGCGCGCAGGCCAGCGCGGTGGAAAAATCCACCACCGGCACCATTGCCTTGGCCGGCTGCAGCGGCATGCCCGAGGCGTAGACCGCGCCGCTCATCGCCTGCCCGACGCCGTCGAAGCCGACCCGGTCCGCCACCGCCGGGTCCATGCCGAAGGCCGACGCCACCGCGACGATCACGTCGGGCCGGACGGCGCGCAGCGCGTCGTAGTCCAGCCCGAGCCGCCGCAGCGTGTCCGGCGGCATGTTGACCACCACCACGTCGGCGCTGCGCACCAGGTCGCGCACCACCTCCCGGCCCCGCGGCGATTCGATGTCGAGCGTGATCGAGCGCTTGCCGCGATTGACCTGCATGAAGATGGCGCCCGTGCCATCGGCCGCCACCGGCATCACGAAGCGGTCCTCGCTGCCGCCCAGCCGGTCCACGCGGATCACGTCCGCGCCGAAGTCCGCGAGCAACGCGGCGCAAAAAGGACCGGCGATATAGCGGCCGAGATCGAGCACACGGATACCCTGCAAAACCGCTGACATGGACATTCCCTCCGGTGAATCCTTGCCACGGGCGCCATTAGGCACCAATAGGCACCATCAAGCGCCATCGAGCGCAACATCGGCGCCGGCCCGCGCGCCGCACCGCTCACGCACCGTCCACCCCCACGTCCACTCCGCGCGTCTCCCGGTAGAACAGCAGCAGCGCCACGGCCGCGAGCACCGCCCAGCCGACCGGATACCACAGGCCGGCGTACTTGTTGCCGCTCTGCACCGAGATCGCGAACACCAGCGTCGGCAGCAGGCCGCCGACCCAGCCGCTGGCGATGTTGTAGGGCACCGACATCGAGGTATAGCGGATGCGCGTCGGGAACAGTTCGACCAGCGTGGGCGCGATGGCCGTCACCGACAGGATCGACAGGCAGAAGAAGACCGACAGCAAAGCGAAGATGGCCCACAGGTCCGACGGCGAAGGCGTGGCCCGCTCAGGGTAGCCCGCCGCCGACAGCGCCGCCTTGATGTCCTCGCGGAAGGCCGCGGCGCGCTGCGTTGCCGCGGCGCCCGCCAGCGCGCGGCCGTCGTACGAGGCGACCGAGGCCGCGCCGATGCTGACGGCCGCCGCCTCGCCCGCGCGCGCCGGCACCAGCTCGTAGTCCAGACCCATGCCGGCCAGCGCCTGGCGCGCGACGTCGCAGGCGCTGTCGAAGCGGCGCGTGCCGGTCGGGTTGAACATGAAGGTGCAGTCCGCCGTGTCGGCGCTCACGGTGACCGGCGCGCGCGCGGCGGCGGCGGCCAGTTCCGGGTTGCCGTAGTGGGCCAGCGCCTGGAACAGCGGGAACACCGCCAGCGCCGTCAGCACGAAGCTGGCCAGCAGCACGGGCTTGCGGCCGAAGCGGTCGCACAGCCAGCCGGAGGCGATGAAGAACGGCGTGCCCACGGCAGCCACCCACAGCACGATGGTGTTTACCGTCTTGCCGTCGAGCCGCAGCGTCTGGGTCAGGAAGAAGGTCGGGTACAGCACCGCGATGTAGTACATCGAGGTCATGCCCGCGCACAGCGAAAAAGCCAGGAAGATGCGCCGCAGGTTCCTGCCGTCCATGAAGGTGTCGCGCACCGGCGACGCCGAGATCTGCCCGGCGCGCTTGAGGCGCTGGAACATGGGCGACTCGTCCATGCGCAGCCGCAGCGCCACCGAGATCGCCAGCAGCACCAGCGAGAACAGGAACGGGATGCGCCAGCCCCAGTCTTCGAAGGCGTCGCCCGAGACCGTGCGCGCCAGCAGGATCATGCCGAACGACATCAGCAGCCCGGCCGTGGACGAGGCGGAGATCCACGAGGTGCTCAGCCCGCGCCGCGACGGCGGCGCGTGCTCGGCGACGTAGACCATCGCGCCGCTGTATTCGCCGCCCACCGCGAAACCCTGCAGGATGCGCAGCGAGATCAGCAGCACCGGCGCGGCGATGCCCAGCGTGGCGTAGTCGGGCAGCAGGCCCACGCCCACGGTGGCCACGCCCATGATGCCCACCGTGACGAGGAAGGTCTTCTTGCGCCCCACCATGTCGCCCAGGCGCCCGAACACCAGCGCGCCGAGCGGACGCATCATGAAACCCACGGCAAAGGTCAGCAGCGCGAAGATGAAGCCCGTGGTGGGGTCCACGCCGGCGAAGAAGCGCTTGGCCAGCACGCCGGCCAGCGCGCCGTACAGCACGAAGTCATACCACTCGAAGGCGGTGCCGATGGCGGCCGCCGAGACGATGCGCGAGACCCCGCGGCCCTGTGCCTTGGCGGCTACCGCGCGGGTTTCCAGCTCGATTGAAGTGCTCATTGCAGTCTCCGTTGTCGGGTATGCCCGATCGTTTCTCTGTAACGACGCGAAGGCTTCCGATTCCGGCAGGATGCCGCGGCGCCTGCATCGAGGTTGGTGCACGCGCCGCGGCAAGTCAACGAAGGGGCTGCGGCGGTTCCGTACCTTGAGCGAAGTCCGGCGGATTGCCGCCCGGCAGCCTCAATGGCAGTCGTCGAGGCCCGCCAGCAAGGCCTCCAGTTCGCGCGCGGCCTGGCGCAACCTCGGCACCACGCGCTTGCGCACCGCGGCGAGGCTAGGCCGCAAACCCACGGCGCCGCAGCTCAGCGCCATCGGCAAGCGGTGCCGTCCGGCATGCAGCGGCGTGGAGATGCCGTAAGCGTCGCGCTGGAACTCGCCGATGCACACGCAGGCGCCGGATGCGTCGATGTCCTCGAACGCGCTGGCGATGCTCTCGCGCAGGATGCCGGCCTGGGTGCCGGCCGCCGCCAGCAGCATCCCCACGTGGGTGTCCCGCTCGGCGGGGGGCAGCGCGTGCAGCCATGCACGGCCGATGGAAGTGAAGCTCATCGGCAGCACCGATCCTTCGCCGAGCCGCAGCGTGGCGATGCGTTCGCCGGTGCAGTAAGCCACGTAGAGCATGTCGAGATGATCGCCCACGCCCAGCGCCACCGAGACGTCGAGCTCGTCGGCGAGCCGCTGCATCAGCGGCCTGGCGAGGCGGCGCACGGGGCTGCCCTCCAGGAACGCGTGGCCGATGCCGAGCGCGCCGCTGCCCAGTTCGAACAGCTGGCCGCCCGCGGCGCGGCGCAGGAAGCCGAGCTGCAGCAGCGTGGAAGTCAGGCGTGACACCACCGCCTTGGAATAGCCGGTGCGGCGCACCAGCTCGATATTGGACAACGGCGCGCGGTCCGCGCGGAATGCGCGCAGCACTTCGAGCCCGCGCTGCAGCGTCAGCGTGACGGCCTGCTCCGCCATGGCGTCGTCGGCGGCGCCGGTCATGTGGCGGCCTCCGCGGATGCCGGGTGGCCGCTCGCGTACGCCTGCTGCAAGCGCAGCGCAATGGCCAGCAGGCGCGGGCCGATGTCGCGGTCCACGCGCGCGCGGGTCATGCGCTCGCCGCGGCCGAGGCAGCCGAGCACGAGCGGCGCGCCATCGGTCAGCATCAGCGGCGCGGCCACGGTGACCATGTCCGATCTGCCTTCGCCGGGGCAAGCGCAGAAGCCGCCGCCCATCACCTGCGACATGGCCTCGCCGATGCGCCGGCGCGAGCGGCTCCACTCGCGCGGGAAGCGCCGCTCGAGATTCTCCAGCAGGTAGAAGCGCTCCGAATCGGGCAGCGCCCCAAGCAGCGCCCAGCCGAGCGGCGAGCCGCAGATGCCGAGCCGCTCGCCGACCTGGTAGTCGCGCGGGATCATGGCGCCCTGCCCCTTGCAATGCTCCAGCACCACGATGTCGAGACGGTCGCGCGTGCCCAGCGCGAGATGGGTCTGGGTGCTGTCGCCCATCTCCTGCATCAGCCGGCGCGCCACCAGCCGCAGCTCCGAGTGGGCGATGGCGGCGTACCCCAGCGACAGCACCGCGGCGGCCAGCGCGTACTTGCGCAGCGCGGCGTCGCGATGCAGGTAGCCCAGGGCCACCAGCGAGCGCAGCAGGCGCGACACCGTGGGCGCGGGAATGTCCGTGCGCGCGGCGATTTCGCGCGTGCTCAGCCATCGCTCCTGCGCCGTGAACGCGCCGAGCAAGGCCAGCCCGCGCGCGAACGGCGCCACGCGCGGCGCCGGGGCGGCCTGCGCCGCGGGCGGCAGGTCCGGCAGGTCCGGCAGGTCCGGCAGGCGGGCCATGGTGTGCGGGGATGCGCTTCAGCGCTCGCCGGCGCCCGGCGGGTCCGTAAACACCGGCGGGCGCTTCTGCCGGTACGAGGCCAGCCCCTCGCGCACCTCCGGCCCGCCGAAGCCGAACATCTCCAGCGCCAGCGAGGCATCGAAGACCGGCCCCGCCTGCCGCAGCCAGTTGTTGAGCGCGTACTTGGTCCACTGGATCGCGGTCGGCGCGCCGTCGGCCAGCCGCACCGCGGTACGCAGCGCGGTGCGCTCCAGCTCGGCCGCATCCACCGCCAGCGACACCAGCCCGATCTGCTCGGCGCGCTCGCCGCTGACCGGCTCGCACAGCAGCAGGTGGTACTTTGCCTTGGCCATGCCGCACAACAGCGGCCACACGATGGCCGCATGGTCGCCCGCGGCTACGCCCAGGCGGGTATGTCCGTCGACGATCTTCGCGCTCTTGCTGGCAATGGAGATATCCGCCAGCAGCGCCGCCACCAGCCCGGCACCGACCGCCGGGCCCTGGATCGCGGACACGATCGGCTTGGCGCAATTGACGATGTTGTAGACCAGGTCCTTGGCCTCTTTCCATACCCGGCAGCGGGCCTCGAAGGAATCGATCATCTCCTGCACCATGTCGAAATCGCCGCCGGCGGAAAAGGCATCGCCGGCACCGCACAGGATGACGGCGCGCACGGCGGGGTCACCGTCGATGTCGCGCCAGACCTCGGTCAGTTCCTGGTGGCCGAGCGCGTCGAGCGCGTTGAGCCGCCCGGGCCGGTCGATGGTCACGCGCAGCACGCCCGCGGCGGGGCGGTCGAAGGCGAGGCGCCGGTAGCGCGCATAGCGCTGGTCTGTCGGGGCTGCTGTGGTGGCTGCTGTGGTCACTTCGGGTTGCTCCTTGCCGGGCGGGCGGCCGACGGGTCAGGTGATCGAGCGGCGCGCGGTCAGGCCACCGTCGACGGTAACGATCACGCCCGAGGTATAGGCCGACCTGTCCGAGGCGAGAAACACGAACAGGTCGGCGATCTCCTCCACGTGCGCCGCGCGCCCGCGCGGAAAGCGCGCCAGCATCTCGCCGTAGCGCTCGGCGTCGCCGAGGGTGGCCTGCGCGCGGCCGCGCATCAGCTTGACGATGCGCGCGGTCATGACCGGGCCGGGATTGACGCCGGCCACGCGGATGCCGTGATCCAGGCTGCGCCCGCCGAGGGACTTGGTGAACGCCATCAGCGCGGCGTTGCCGGTGGAGCCGGCCACGTAGTCGAAGTCGAAGTTCTCCCCGCCGCTGCCGATGTTGTTGAGGATCACGCCCGCGCCGCGCGCCTGCATGCGGCGGTAGATTTCCCGCGTGAGGTCGATGTAGCCGAACACCTTCAGCTCCCAGCCACGGCGCCAGCGCGGCGCGTCGACGTCCCACAGGTTGCCGCCCGGGATGTCGCCCGCGTTGTTGACCAGGATGTCCGCGTCGCCGCCGAAGGCCACCACGCGGGCCAGGCTTCCGGGTTCGGTCAGGTCCAGCGCCAGGACGCTTGCCGAGACGCCGAAGCGCCGCGACGCATCCGCGGCGATCGCCTCGAGCGCCGCGGCCGAGCGCGCCACCAGCAGCAGGTCGGCGCCTTCGCGCGCGAACGCGGTGGCGAGCCCGGCGCCGATGCCCTGCGACGCGCCGGTGATCAGCACCGTCCTGCCCTTGAGGTGCAGGTCCATGTCGTCTCCTTTTCCTTTCGTCCTTGCGGGCCGCGGCCTATGCGGCGGCGGCGCCCACGCAGCGCCGGATGGCATCGAGCGCCGCCGGATCGTCGAGCGCGGTCAGGTCGCCCGCGGGCTGGCCGGCATAGGCGCTGCGGATCAGCCGCCGCATGATCTTGCCGCTGCGCGTCTTGGGCAGTTGCGCGACGAAGTGCACGCCGCCGGGGCGGAACGGCTTGCCGAGCCGCTGGTCCACGTGGTCGGCCAGCACCCGGCCGAGCGCGTCGAGGTCGCCGGCGTGGCCCGCCGCCGGCACCGCGAACACCACCAGGCGCTGCCCCTTGACCGCGTCGTCCACGCCGATCGCTGCCACCTCCGCCACGCCGGGCAGTTCCAGCAGCACCTCCTCCACTTCGGCGGGGCCCAGCCGCTTGCCGGCCACCTTGATGGTGTCGTCGGAGCGGCCCAGCAGGTAGAACACGCCATCGGCGTCGCGCATGGCCAGGTCGCCGTGCACCCAGGTGCCGGGAATGGCCTGCCAGTAGGTATCGAGGTAGCGCTGGTCGTCCTGCCAGAACGAATGCGTCATGCCGACGAACGGCCGCCGCACCACCAGTTCTCCCACGCTGCCTTCGAGCGTGGCGCCGGCGGCATCGGCCACCTCCACCGCCACGCCCGGCGACGCCATGTTGAAGCCCGACGGCACGATCGGCCTGACCACCACGTTCGACAGCAGCGCGCCGGACACCTCGGTGCCGCCGGTGTAGTTGATGACCGGGCAGGCACCGCGGCCGAAGCTGGCCTGGAACCAGTTGAAATGCTCGGGGTCGATACCCTCGCCCGCCGTGATGAGCAGGCGCAGCGTGCCGACGTCGCCCCGCGTCGCCACCGCGGCGTTGGCGGCCATGCCGCGGATCAGCGTGGGCGCCGAGCCGAAATGCGTCACGCCGTGCCGCTCCACCAGCCGCGACATGCGCGACCAGTCCGGGAAGTCCGGCGCGCCGTCATAGCACACCAGCGTCGCGCCGCGCATCAGCGCGCTGGCCGTCACCAGCGCGCCCGCGATCCAGCCCATGTCGGCCGGCCAGCAGACCACGTCGCCGGCCTTGATGTCGAAATGCACGGCGGCATCGTGGGCGATCTTGAGAGGAAATCCGCCGTGCACGTGCACCGCGCCCTTCGGCTTGCCGGTGGTGCCGGAGGTGTAGATCACCATGAACGGGTCGTTGGGGTCCATCGACAGCGGCGCGTCCAGCGGCCCGGCGCCGGCACAGACGTCCTGCCAGTCGAGATCCGCGCCGAGGTCCGGCAGCCGGGTTCCGGTCTGGTGCCAGATGATCCGCGCCAGCCCCGGCAGGCGCTCGCGCAAGCCCGCCGCCATCGCATGCAGGTCGATCCGCCGGCCGCGGCGCTCGAAGCCGGTGGACGCGATCAGCGTGCCGGCCGAGCAGGCCGCCAGCCGCGCCGCGATGGCATCCGCGCCGAAACCGCTGAACAACGGCACCACGATGGCCCCGACATACGCCACCGCCAGCAGCGAGACGGCGGCCTCGATGCCATTGCCCATCAGCAGCCCGACGCGGTCGCCGCGGCCGATGCCCAGGCCCGCCAGTCCGCCGGCAAAGCGTGCCACGCGCCCGCGCAGTTCCGCATAAGTCAGGCGTGCCACATCGCCGCGTTCGTTCTCCGCCGCGATGGCAATGCGGCCGGCATGTTCCGGCTGCTCCGCCCAGGCCAGGATGGTGCGCGTCCAGTTGAGCCGGCCGCCCGCGAACCAGCGCGGGAACGCCGCGCCCGCGGACTCGTCGAGATACCGGAGGTAGGGCCGGTCCCACCTGATGCCGCAGAAATCGTTGACGGCGCGCCAGTAGCGGTCGGGGTGCCGGACCGAGAACGGGTACAGTTCCTCCAGGCGGGCGAGACCCAGTTGCGTTGCCAGCGACTGGAAGCACGACGACGCGATATCGCTCTCGCCGGGTACCCAGGCGGGACAATTCGGGTGGTTCATGGACTTGTCTCCGGTTTGCTCTCTTGCCGAGTATTCGTTCTGGCACCCATTTAACGTAGGGCCGGCGAGCATCGTCAAGCGCGCATTCGCCCTTGTTCCGTACTTTGATTTTTATGGCGAGACGGCGACAGCGTAGCACGGGCGCGCGCACCTCCCCCCACCCCGTGGCAATGTGAAATTCACCGTGCGAAATGGCTAGACCGGCGTCGCGGGCGGGCGCAGAGTATGTCTCCGGCCGGGCGCGCGCCATGCATCGGCGTAGCCGCGCCAGGCACCCTGGATTGCGTAAAGACTGGAGACCCGATCATGTCCGACAACCAAGACGTCCGCCCGCCGCTCCCGCCGTTTACCCGCGAATCGGCCATCGAGAAAGTGCGGCTGGCGGAGGACGGATGGAACACACGCGATGCCGCGAAGGTCGCCCTCGCCTACTCGCTCGACACCAAGTGGCGCAACCGGGCCGAGTTCGCCGATAACCGCGACGAGGCCCGCGCCTTTCTGGAGCGCAAGTGGAAGAAGGAGCTCGACTACCGGCTGGTCAAGGAGCTATGGGCATTCACCGGCGACCGCATCGCGGTGCGCTATGCGTACGAGTGGCATGACGATTCCGGCAACTGGTTCCGCTCCTACGGCAACGAGAACTGGGAGTTCGGGCCGGACGGCCTGATGCATCACCGCTACGCCTGCGTGAACGACATGCCGATCCGGGAGTCCGAACGCAAATTCCACTGGCCGCTGGGCCGGCGGCCCGACGATCATCCGTCGCTGAGCGATCTCGGGCTGTAGCGGCCGTTCGGGGAGCGGCCGGCGGCGGCGCCGTCAGCCGCGCGCGGCCTGCATCTGCGCCGGGCCGGGACGCGCGGGCCGGGCCAGCGCCGCATCGAGCCTGCGCTGGCCGAGCGCGAGCGCCAGCTCCACCGAAGTGCCGGCGCCGTCCCAGCATCCGCGCAGCACGGTGCGCACGTTCTCGGCGATGCCGCGGCACGTGCCGCGCATGGCCTCGGCCGGCGCCTGGCGGTGGACTTCGACCGCGGACGCATACTTCAGCCCGCCCGCATTGGCGATGAAATCGGGCACGTAGTCGATGCCGCGCGCGCGCAGCTGCGCCGCCACCGCGTCGTGCGACAGGATGTTGTTCGCCGCGCCGCAGATGACGCGGCAGCGCAGCTGGCCCGCCACTTCCGGCGTCACCACGCCGCCGAGCGCGCAGGGCGCGAGGACGTCGCATTCGGCCAGCATCGCGTCGTGCGGCGCGCACCACGTGGCGCCGAGCTCGCGCGCAAGCGCTTCGCGGGCCGGGTCGATGTCGGCGAGCAGCAGGCTGGCACCCTTGGCCTTGAGCGCGCGCGCGAGCAGCGTGCCGATGCCGCCCAGGCCGACGATGGCGATGCGCAGCCCGCTCACCGAGCTGGCGCCGAGCGCGACCTCGGCGGCCGCTTCGATCGCGCTTTCCAGCCCGGCGAAGGTGCCCTCCGTGGTGCCGCCCGCGCCGCCCGCGGCCTTGCTGCGCCCGCCGGCCCACGGCGTGCGCCGGAAGATGAAGTCCATGTCCTCGGGGCCGGTGCCCACGTCGGGGCCGGCCATGTACGCGCCCTGCAGGTCATGGATCTGCTCGGCGACGTCCAGCAGGATGGCTTCCTTCAGCGCGCGCGTGACGCTGGCGCCGGCCGGCAGCGGCACCACCGACTTGCCGCCGCCGGTGCCGTTGTCGATCGCCGCGGCCTTGTAGGTCATCGCGTGCGACAGGCGCAGGCAGTCCGCCAGGCCCTCGGACGGCGTGTCGTAGTGCTTGATGCGCAGGCCGCCGATGGCCGGGCCCAGCGTGGTGGAATGGATGCCGATCATGACCGGCAGCCCGGTGCGGCGCCCGGGCTTGACCTGGACGTGTTCGTGGTCGGTCGGGATCTGGATGGCGTGCATGTACTGTCCTCGGGAAAGGTTGCCCGTCTCGCGGACGCGGAGCGGGGCGCGCAAGGCAAGGGCCGCGGCGATAGCCGAGTCTATGGCGCGGCGGCGGGACGAATCTAGAACGTTCTTGCCCGCGCGGCCTGCCGCGCGACCGCGCCCGGCGTGATGCCCAGCAGGGACTTGAAGTGGCGCCCGAGGTGGCTCTGGTCGGCGAAGCCGGTGTCGGCCGCCACGTCGCCGATGGCGCCGCCGCGCAGCAGCCGCGCTTTCGCCTCATGGACGCGCAGCACCAGCTGGTAGCGGTGCGGGGACAGCCCGTAGGCGGCGGCGAACTTCCGGCACAGCGCGAACACCGAGAGCGAGGCGGCCTGCGCCAGCGTGTCGAGCGTCACCTCGTCGGCGTAGTGCGCCCGCAGGTACTCGCGCGCGCGCTCGACGCGCCAGTCGGGCGCCGCAGGCGGCGCGCCGGGCGCCTGTTGCGCCGCGCCCCATCGTGCCCACACGCCGTCCCAGAACAGTTGCCATTCGCCAGGCCACGTTGCCAGCCGCTGCGGATGCTGCAACGCCAGCGCGACGAAGGCCCGCACATGATCCGAGAGCGGCGCATGCGCGGCCGCCGCGGACGAAAGCCAGCCCGCCGGCATGCCGCGCGCCGCGCACTGCAGGCGCCATTCGGCGTCCGGCACGTAGATCATCGCGTATTCGCAGCCGGCCTCGCCCACGGTCTTGCCGGCGTGGGCCTGATGCGGCGCGAGCGCATAGACGTCGCCGCGCGCGAGGCGGTTCGGCTGCCCCGCCCGGGGCGCGATGTCCTTGGCGCCCGAGAGCACCGCGCCGAGCGCCCAGCCGTCGTGGGCATGCTCGCCGAACCGGTGTTGCTGGAAGCGCGCATGCAGCACTTCGACGCGCCGCGGCGCATGCAGCACGCCGTAGCGGGCGAGGTCGGCGCGCCGGGTTTCCGGCTGGGCAATATGCGTCATGTGCAGGTGGATCCGGCCGCTGTGCGGAGTGCCGGATTATCGCAAGGAAACGCGCCGCGCGCTGGCGGGCACGGCGGGGGCGCGCGCCGGGATGGCCTCGTGCATTAGGATCGCGACCCGTGCGAACTTGCAAGACCGGCGCCGCGGCGCTGGCCTAGTCTTGACCATGCGATGCGCTTCCCACCGAAGCCGCACGGCCCCCCAACGGAGCCGAACGTTCCCCGCGCCGCGCGGGCACGATGATTCGAATGGAGCATGCGATGGAAATCCGGAAAAGCGACAGCGCCGTGGTATTGATCGACCCGCAGAACGACGTGCTCAGCGAAAGCGGCGCCAACTGGGGCGCGGTGGGCGCGAGCGTCACCGAGAACCGCACCGTCGAGAACATGGAGCGCCTGTTCAAGGCCGCCAAGGCCGGCGGCTTCGAGGTCTTCATCTCGCCGCACTATTTCTACCCGACCGACAAGGGCTGGAAAGCCAACGGCCCGCTCGAGGCGGACGAATTCCGCACCGGCACGTTCGCCCGCAGCGGCATGCTGAGCCTGGCCGGCTTCGAGAACTCAGGCGCGGACTGGCTGGACCGCTTCAAGCCCTATATCGACGACGGCCGCACCGTCGTCGTCGCGCCGCACAAGGTGTTCGGCCCGCAGACCAACGACCTGATCCTCCAGCTGCGCAAGCGCAAGATCGACAAGATCGTGCTGGGCGGAATGCTGGCGAACATGTGCGTGGAGTCGCATCTGCGCGAGCTGATCGAGCAGGGCTTCGAGGTGGCCGTGGTCAAGGACGCCACCGCCGGCCCGCGCCATCCGGTGTGGGGCGACGGCTACCGCGCGGCGATGGTCAACTTCCAGTTCCTGGCCCATGCCACGCTGTCGACCGACGAAGCGGTCGCCGCCATGGCGTGAGGCCGCCGCATCGCCACTGACGCCGTACCGCAGCGCCTCCCGGCGGCCGGCTCGGCCGGCCCCTCAACCTCCTCTTCGCGGAAGCACGCCATGAAACTCTACTATCACCCCCTCTCCGGCCACTCGCACCGCGTGCGCCTGTTCCTGTCGCTGCTGGGCGTCGACTACGAGCCCATCGAAGTCGACCTCGCCGCCGGGGCGCACAAGTCGCCCGAATACCTCAAGCTGAACCGCTTCGGCCAGGTGCCCACGCTGGTCGACGGCAGCGACGTCGTCACGGACTCCAACGCGATCCTGGTCTACCTGGCCAAGAAGCTGGACAAGCCCGACTGGCTGCCCGAGGCGCCGCTGCCGGCGGCCGCGGTACAGCGCTGGCTCTCGGTCGCCGCCGGCGAGATCGCCTACGGCCCCGCGGCGGCGCGCCTGATCACCGTGTTCGGCGCGCGCCTGAACGCCGAGGAAGTCATCGCGCGCGCCCACGCGGTGCTCAAGCTCATCGACGCGGAACTCGAGGGCAAGGACTATCTCGCGCAGCCCCGGCCCACCCTCGCCGATGTCGCGCTGTACGGATACATCGCGCGCGCGCCGGAAGGCAACGTGGATCTGTCCGGCTACCGCAACGTGAACGCCTGGCTGCGGCGGATCGAGGCGCTGCCGGGCTTCCTGCCCTTCGCCAGGACACCGGTCGGGCTCGACGCCCCGCAATAGCCGGCAGCACAGCACAGGGCGAACATGGACACGACTCCCACGCACAAGCCCGGGGATTCGCCGTGGCACGCCGGCGAACTCCGCATCCAGGAGAGCCTGGGCGTCGCCGAGCGGATGCGCGACGTCGGCCGCCGCGTCATCCGCGACTTCATGCCGGAGCAGCACCAGCTCTTCTTCTCCGGCCTGCCGTTCCTCGTGGTGGGCACGGTGGATGCCGACGGCGATCCGTGGGCCACGCTGCTGGCCGGCAAGCCGGGCTTCGTGGCGTCGCCGGACAGCCGGCTGCTGCGCATCGGGATCGCGCCCGATCCGCGCGATCCCGCCGCCGCCGGCCTGGCCGACGGTGGCGGCATCGGCCTGCTCGGCGTGGAATTCCAGACGCGCCGGCGCAACCGGCTCAACGGCGTGGTGGCCAACCGTTCGGCCACCGCGTTCGAGGTGGCGGTGACGCAGAGCTTCGGCAACTGCCCGCAGTACCTGCAGATGCGCGAGGTGGAGTTCGTGCGCGATCCGTCCACGCCGGCGCCGGACGGCGCGCAGCCGCTGGCCGCGCTGTCGGCGCGCGAGCGCGCGCTGATCGGCGGCGCGGACATGCTGTTCGTCGCCTCCTATGCGGACCTGGCCGGCGGTCCGCGGCAGGTCGACGTATCGAACCGCGGCGGCCGGGCCGGCTTCGTGCGGCTGAGCGAGGACGGCGTGCTCACGATCCCGGATTTCGCCGGCAACCTGTTCTTCGCCACGCTCGGCAACTTCCTGCTCAACGCGCGGGCCGGGCTCACCTTCGTCGACTTCGAGACCGGCGACATGCTGCAGATGGCGGGCACCGCCGCGGTGGATTTCACTTCGCCCGAGATCGCCGCGTTCCAGGGCGCGGAGCGGCTGTGGCACTTCACCCCGCAGCGCATGCTGTTCCGGCCCGGGGCGCTGCCGATCCGCTGGCACTTCCTGCCCAACGGCTGGTCGCCCAACTCGCTCATGACCGGCAGCTGGGAAGAGGCGGCCGAGCGCCTGAAGGCCGCCGCGCTCGCCGATGCGTGGCGGCCGTTCCGCGTGACGAAGATCGTGGAGGAAAGCACGCTGATCCGCTCGTTCCACCTGCAGCCCGCCGACGATGCCGGGCTGGTGCCGCACCAGGCGGGGCAGCACCTGCCCATCCGCGTGACGCCGCCGTGCTGCACCCGGCCGGTGATCCGCACCTACACGATCTCGGTGGCGCCGTCCGATGGCCTGTACCGCATCAGCGTGAAACGCGAAGGGCTGGTTTCCGGGCACCTGCACCGCAGCCTGCAGGTCGGCAGCCTGATCGAGGCGCGCGCGCCCGCCGGACAGTTCGTCGTCGACGCGGCCGAACGCCGGCCCGCGGTGCTGCTGGCCGCCGGCGTCGGCGTGACGCCGCTGCTGGCCATGCTGCGCCATATCGTCTACGAAGGGCTGCGCAAGCGCGGCGTGCGCCCGACCTGGATCTTCCATGCGGCGCGCTCGCTGGCCGAGCGCGCCTTCGCGAAGGAGATCGCCCGCGTGGCCGACAGCGCCGACGGCAAGGTGCGCGTGGTGAGCGTGCTGGCCGATACGCAAGGCGCGCGCGAAGGCCTCGACTACGACGCCGCCGGCCGCATCGACATGGCCCTGCTGCGCCGGACGCTGCCCTTCGACGACTACGACTTCTACCTGTGCGGGCCACCCGCCTTCATGCAGGCGACCTATGACGGCCTGCGCGGCCTGAACGTCGCGGATGCGCGCATTCATGCCGAGGCTTTCGGTCCCGCCGGCATCGCGCGCACGCGCGACGCCGCGCAGCAGGACGCGGGTCCCGTGCGCAGCGCGGCGCAGTCTCCCGTGCCGGTGGCCTTCGTGCGCTCGGGGAAGGAAGCGCGCTGGACGCCGGACAGCGGCTCGCTGCTCGACCTCGCGGAAGCGCGCGGGCTGGCGCCGGAGTTCGGCTGCCGCGGCGGGAGTTGCGGCACGTGCCGCGCCAGGGTGGTCGAAGGCGCGGTGGCCTACCTCGGCGCGCCCGAGTTCAAGGTGGCCGACGACGAAGCGCTGATCTGCTGCGCGGTGCCGGCGAGCGCCGAGACCGGCGGCGGCGCGCGGCTCCTGCTCGATCTCTGAGAATCTCCGGGAAAATCTCCCGGAAAGCGCCCGCGGCGCAGGTGCAGCCATCCGGCTGCCTCCCGCCCCGCTACGCCGCCTCACTTCGCCGCCTCACTTCACGACATGGAAATCGAACGATGCCCGGGACGTCACGAAGATCAGGCACGCATCCGGCGAGATGCACTTGGTCACGTGCGGCTCGCCGCCCTTCTGGTACCAGTAGGAACCCGCCGGCAGCGGATGATCGGCGGTGCTGGCCATGGGCTCGTTGGCCACCACGCCGCTGATGACCACGCCGTAGTAGCTCGCCGTGTGCGTGTGCGGCGGGCTCGCCGTATTGCCGTCCATCCGGATGAAGTTGCTGTGCGCGCCGTGCGCGGGATCGCCCCAGCCGTTGGCCACGGTGAGGCCCTCCTTGCTCTTGTAGAACCGCATCTCGGATGCGGGGACGATCACGGTCCGGTCCGCCGGCGCGCCGGCCGGGGCCGCCGCGGCGGACAGTGCGGCGGACAGTGCGAAGGCGGCCAGCACGGCCGGCATGAAGCGATGGCGGGGCATGGCGCCTCCTGGTGCGTGCGGTGGCCTAGCGGGAAAACATCACCGGCACCACGAAGCTGACGGTGCCCTGGTCGATGGTCTCGTGGTTGGCGTTGACCAGTTCGATCAGGACCTTGTGCGGACCCGCCGGCAGCCCGGTGATGATGAGCTGCTCGCCGCTCGCGTCCGCCCAGTGCCACGGCAGGTCGTCCACGCTCACGTGGATGTGGCCGATGCGCGGCGAGTCGTCGAGCGCCTTGGGGCCGAACACGGGCACGATGTGCAGGTTCTCGGCGCGGTACTGGATGAAGACCAGGCCGCGCGTGAGCGGCACCGCCAGCGGCGCATCGATGAAAAGCTTCGGCGGCGGCTCGCTGGCGAGCGGCACGACCGGCGCGGCGCCGCGGATATCCCTGACCGTTTGCGCCGCCGCGGCGGAAAAGCACAGGGCGGCCACGACGCCGGCGATTGCATATTTCATATCGGTTCTCCCGCACATGCTGCCATCACGACCATCTCCACCGCCGCGGCCATGTCGCCGGCCGCGGCCTGCCCGGCCCGGCGCAGGCTGCGCACCGGATCCGTTTGTTCCATTGTCGGGCGGGCACGCCGGCAGGTCTTCCCGAATAGCACGATGCCTAGAGAAATCAAACGAGCGCGGGCTCGCCGCGCGGCGAGCCCGCGGGTCCCGCTTGTGCTTGTCCTATCGCTCGGCGGTGGCGCAGGCTACATTGGATGCATGGTGACGCCAGTGCGACCTGACAAAGACGCGGGATCGCGCGTGTTCCGCGCGTTTTCCGTGCGTTCCCCCTCACGGCCGGGCAGCCGCGCCGAGCGGCGGCGCCGGCGCGACTGGATGCAGACAGCCATGGGCATTCGCGAGATCGAGATCTTCCGCGCGGTAATGACTTCCGGCAGCATGAGCAAGGCCGCGCTTCTGCTCGGCGTCTCCCAGCCCGCGGTCAGCCAGGCCATCCGCAAGCTGGAGGTCACGGCGGCGCTGCGGCTGTTCGACCGCACGCGCGGCCGGCTGGTCCCCACCCGCGCCGCCAACGCGCTGATGAGCGACGTCGACCGCTTCTTCTCCGGCTTCGAATTCATCGAGCACCGCATCCGCAACCTGCGCTCGTACGGGCTGGGAAGGCTCACCATCGCGATCAACCCGGCATTCGGCTTCGGCTTCATCTCGCGCGTGATCGCCGCGTTCGACGCCGGCAGGCACGGCATCCAGATCTCGCTGCAGGTCATGAACTCGCACGAGGTCCACCAGACGGTGCTGGCCGGCAAAGTGGACTTCGGCCTGATGGCCAAGGGCATGTCCCTGGCGGGCCTGGAACACTCGACGTTCGCGCAGCTGCTCGCGGTGGCGGTGATGAAAAACGGCCACCCGCTGGCGCACAAGCGCACGGTCACTCCGCAGGACCTGGTGAAGCAGCCGTTCATCGCGCTCAACTCGGGAGACCCGACGCGGGTCCTGCTGGAGACGCTGACCGCCGAAGCCGATGTCTTCCTCAATCCGCTGGTGGAAACGCCGAACTCGCACACCGTGTGCGAGCTCGCGCTCGCGGGGGTCGGGATCGGCGTGGCGCATCCGCTGGTCGCGGCGGACTTCGCTACCAGGGGCCTGGTCATCAGGCCGCTTTCGATCGACGTCGTCCTCCACAGCGTGATTGCGTTCCGCGCCGGCGCGCCATTGTCCGAGCCCGCCAAGGGCCTGATCCGGCAGATGCGCGTGCAGCTCGAGCAAGACTCGGCGGCGCTCGCCGCCCGGCTGGCGGCGCTGTAGGCCTGGCCGCCAGCATGGCGGCGGGCGCACGGGCCGCGCGGCTTCAAGGTGATTGCCGGCCATCGCCGCAGGCCGGGACGCCCCGGAGAGACATAACGCAGGCTTATCGACTTCGCGCCCCCGCGTATTGCCAAGCGCTGCTGCATTGCCGAAAATGTCTTCACCGCCGGCCCATAAGCTGCGCAAATAGCCTGTCGCAGGCCACGTCCGCGGCGGCGGCCGGCCGGGACATCCGCTCCCGCGCGCCGGCCGCGCAATCACCCGAGGAAGCCATGAAGCGTGATCCGACATGCGCCGGTGCGACGGCGACGGCGTTCCCCTCCCACCGCGGCACCGCGCCCGGCGCGTAACGGCATGCGCTATCCCGCCGGCGTGGAGATCGAGTCGGAATGGCGCCGCAGCCCCCGCGTGAGCCTCGCCGACGAGCCGCATGCGTGCGCGCTCGGCAAATGGAGCGACCGCCGCCACGAGGCGCGCCACGTCATGTCGCCCAGGCTCGATCATCACTACACCATCGAGATCCTGATGTCCGACACGGTGGTGGACTGCGTCAAGGACGGTGGCGTCGTCTGCCTGCGGCGCGGCCAGTTCGGCGCCGCGCAGGTCACCGCGCCCGGCGAGCAGGTCTGCTGCCGCTTCGAGCGGCCGAACGATGCGATCCACCTGTTCGTGCCGCGCGCGACGATGCACGAAGCCCTGCTGCGCTGCCACGCCGGCGCGCATGCGCAGCCGGTGCTGCGCGACCCCGGCTACCGGCCAGATCCGACCCTGGGCAGGATCATGGCCGCGCTCTCCGAGGCCGGCACCGATGACGGGCCGGGCGCGTCGCTGTTCGTGGAAAGCGCCTGCCAGACCGTGATCGCCTACCTGGTGCGCATGCAGGAGCAACGGCAGAACAGCAGTGCGCGGCCCGCCGGGCTGCAGACGTGGCGCCTGCGCAAGGTGATGAGTTATATCGCCGCCAACGCCGGCGAAGCGATCTCCCTGCAGTCGATGGCCGACCAGGCGGGCCTGAGCCGCATGCATTTCGCCGCGCAGTTCCTGCTCGCCACCGGCATGACCCCGCATGCATATCTCAACCGCACGCGGCTGGAACTGGCGAAAGGGCTGCTCACGGAAGGCACCGCCGCGCTGGCGGAAATCGCCCTGCAGACCGGCTTCCATTCGCAGGCGCATTTCACCAGCGTCTTCCGCAAGGAAGTGGGCACGCCGCCGGGACAATGGCGGAACCAGTGCCTGGAAGCCCGCGCGGCAAACGGCGCCGGCGCGGAAAGGAACCGGCCGGCACCGCTCCCGGCACTGCGCTGAGCCGTCCGTCCGGGCAGGCGGCGCCGGCGGGCAATGCGCCGCGCGCGACAACGCCATTCCTTATATCAGTATTTAATATTTTTTATTATTCGGCAGAATGCCAGCGCGGCCGGCGGCGACAAAGATAAGTACGTCCAAGATTCACCGCCATGAATGCCAGCCCTGTCATTTAAGCGTTCCTTTAATTTATATCGACGCCCTCCATCATCGCCGCCGCCGCGATCGCACACCGCACCGACCGCCTTGTCTTGCTTTGTATTGATTGTTAATACAGATACATTGCAATACAACCCCGCCAGCAGACCTCGGTAATCCCGCTGAAACCCAATCGGCAAGCCGGTTCCGGCCATTTCCCCTGCGCCGCGGCGGCGCTGCCGCCTGGTCGGAATCCGGCATGCCTTCGGCATTGCCATGTCGATTTCCGTCGCGTGGAAACGACGCCGATTCGGAAATTCGCCATCCACCGATTCAGCGCCCTTTAACTTCTTCTTGCATTGCGACGATAATCGCCATGCCGAATTTATCCGATTCACGGCTCGCGTTTGCGGATGAAGGAATATCGCCCGCATCGCTCCGGTTTTCCGGAAATCCGGAATACGTTCTTCCGGATTTCCGGAAAACCGCAATGCATAAAGACCAAGGCCGGCGAACGTTCGCGGGCGTGCAATCCATGGTGACAACGTGAACCTGTTGAAAGGCCTGCTTCTCGCGCTGGCGCTGTCCGCCTCCCTGCCGGGATGCGGCGGCGGCGAAGACGCGCCATCCGGCGGCCCCGGCGCGGGTACGCCCGGTGGCGTGCCGGCGTCGCCCGTTCCCGCGCCCCTTCCCCCTGCCATTCCCGCTCCCGGTCCCGGCGTACCGGACCCGGCCGCGCCCAAGAGCGCGAAGCGCGGCATCGCCTACGACCTGGCATCGCCGGCCGATCTCGCCGCGCTGTCGCCCGGCGTGAGCTGGTGGTACAACTGGAGCCCGCGGCGCAATGCCGGCGTGCCGGCGGACCACGGCGCGCGCTACGCGATGGACTTCCTGCCGATGATGTGGAACGGCACCGAAAGCACCGCCGAGGTGGAGACCTTCCTGGCGGCCAATCCCGGCGTGCGCTACCTGCTGGTGATGAACGAGCCCAACCTCGTCGACCAGTCCAATCTCACGCCGCTGCAAGCCGCGCAGCGCTGGCCGGTGTTCGAGGGCATCGCGGCGCGCACCGGCGTGCAGATCGTCGGCCCGGCCATGAACTGGGGCACGATGCCCGGCTATGCGGACCCGGTGGCGTGGCTCGACGCGTTCTACGATGCCTACCGCACCGCCAACGGCGGCCGCGACCCGCGCATCGACTACCTGGCCTTCCACTGGTACGACTACGGCCTGGCCGGCCAGCTCGACCGGCTCAAGAAATACGGCAAGGCGTTCTGGGTCACCGAGTTCGCCAACTGGCACAGCCAGCCCGACGGCGCGCAGATCGATTCGCCGGCCAGACAGAAAGCGCAGATGACGGACATGGTGGCGACCTGCGAAGCGCGCGCCGACGTGTTCCGCTACGCGTGGTTCACCGGCCGCTGGGACAACGACACCCATTTCACCAGCCTGCTCGGTGCCGACGGCCGGCTCTCCGAACTCGGCTCGCTCTATGTATCGCTGCCGTTCCGCTGACCGCGCCAGGCCCTGCCCGGGCCGCGCGCATTCCCTCACACCACCGAGCCAGATAGCCATGCCCATCCAAGCCCCACCTCGCGGGTCCGGCCGCGCCGGATCCTGTCTCGCGCCGCGCGCGGCCGCGGTACTCGTTGCCGTGCTCGCGCTGGCCGCCTGTGGCGGCGGCGGCGACGGCGGGAGCGCGCCGGGCGCCGCCACGCCTGCCGACGCCGCCCCCTACGCGCCGCTGTTCGCGCCCGGCACGCCGGTCAACGAGCAGATCCAGTACCGCGAGGCGGACGGCACGCTGGTCACGCTGATGGGTTCGCGCCCGACCGAGCGCCACGCGCGCGAACGCGGCGAGGCGTGGGATGCGCCCGATGCCGGCCCGGGCCGCTATCTCACCTTTCCCACCTTCTATTTCCAGAACCGGACCTTCGGCCTGGAGATCCGCGACGGCGTGCCCGCCGGCCGCCAGCGCATCGAGATCTACCTGCACGTCAACCAGGGCATCTTCGACGGCACCACCTTCAGCCTGTTCCGCAACGTGCTCGACCCGACCGTGCGCGACTACGGCTGGGCGCTCAACTACGGCTTCAACAATCCGAAGGAAGGCGGCCTGCCCATCTGCCGCGAAGGCCAGCCGCGCGAAGACTGCATGATGGTGGTCGACTCCAACTGGCGCACCGATCCGCACAGCCCGCTGAAGATCGGCGACCCGATCGAGCTCGCGCCGGCGCCGCGGCTCAAGCGCGACCCGGTGGTGGACGGCGGCGGCAGCCGCTATTACTCGTTCGAGCAGCTCTACGTGGTCGGCGTGGGCATGCGGCCGTGGTACGGCATCGCGCCCAATCTCGACTCCGCGCCGCTGCCGGACGACACGCTGCTCGGCGGCGACGCCAGCATCTCGTACAACTACTCCGAAGAGCCGATGCGGGTGTTCCAGCAGATGGCCAACAACATCGGCATCGCCAACACCCAGCGCTTCGTCGAAGGGCGCCGGCTATTCCACACCTCGTTCGCCGACGGCAAGCACTCGGAGCACGACGCCGACAACCCCGTGTTCAAGGAACACATCGGCCAGCTCGGCCCGCGCTACAACCAGCCGCGCTGCATCGAATGCCATACGCAGAACGGCCGCAGCCTGGCGCCGGCGATCGGCGCGCGGCTGGACACGATGTCGGTCCTCGTCGCCGCCGGCGGCAAGGCCGATCCCACCTATGGCCTGAACGTGCAGCAGCACGCGCAGGACGCGGCGGCGCCCGACTACGGCGTCAGCGTGCGCTCCTACGAGACCACGGTACGCACCTTGTCCGGCGGCGAGACGGTGGAGCTGGTCAAGCCGTCCTATGCCTTCAAGGGACCGGTGCCGGCGCAGTTCTCGGCGCGCCAGGCGCCGCAGGTCATCGGCATGGGGCTGCTCGAGGCGGTGGCGGAGCCGTCCATCCTCGCGCTGTCGGACCCCGACGACAAGGACGGCGACGGCGTGCGCGGCGCCCCGAACTGGATCGCCGACCCCGAGACCGGCAAGACCCACCTCGGCCGTTTCGGCTGGAAGGCGGCCAAGGCCAGCATACGGCAGCAGGTGGGCGACGCCCTGGTCAAGGACATGGGCGTGACCTCGCCGGTGTTTCCCACCCGCGGCTGCCAGCGCGACGCGCCCGACTGCCGCGCCGCGGCCGTCACTTCGGTCTCCGAGACCGAGCTGCAGCGCCTTTCGCACTACCTCTCGCTGATCGGCGTGCCGGCCCAGCGCAGCCTGCGCAGCGGCTTCCCGGACGGCGTGCGGGTGTCGCCCGAGCATGACGTCGACCCGGCGCAGATCGCGCGGGGCGGCACGCTGTTCGCGCAGGCGCGCTGCGTGGCCTGCCACACGCCGACGCTGAAGACCGGCAACACCCACCCGTTCGCCGAGCTGCGCGGCCAGACCATCCATCCGTACAGCAACCTGCTGCTGCACGACATGGGCCCTGGCCTGGCCGACACCCTCGCCGAAGGCCGCGCCACGCCCAGCCTGTGGCGCACCGCGCCGCTGTGGGGCGTGGGTTCGCTGCGCTTCGTCCAGGGCGGCGAGCAGAATGTACGCCTGCTGCACGACGGCCGCGCCCGCACGCTGACGGAGGCGATCCTGTGGCACGGCGGCGAGGCGGACGACAGCCGCCTGCGCTTCGAGGCCTTGTCGAAGGACGACCGCGCCGCGGTGGTGGCCTTCCTGCAGTCGCTGTAGCGGCCCGCGCGGGCCGCGCTCGCCGCGGCCTCCGACGCGGCACGGGAGGCGGCCCCGGATCATTTTCCGCCAGCTCCTGCCGCGCTCTCCGCTCCCGCGCCCCTCCCGTTTTCCTCCCCTCCCCAGGTGGCCCCCTCGCCCGCCCCGCCGGCGGCGCGAGGCTTTTTTGTATTCGCATGTATCGCGCGACCGGCACGATACGCGCGCTCACAGAAGTGCCGCCGCGTGTGTACGGGCCAGATACTTGCGCCGCATTAAATACGCTTCATGGCACGGCGGACGACAGATCCCGATGATCCCGCCGAGGTTGCGGCAGCGGCCACGCCAAGCCTGGCTTACCGACCCACACACAACCGAGGACTTCATCATGAACACCACCTTCGCAAAGCGCATCGTCTCCGTCATCGCCCTCGCCGCCGCCGCTGGCGCGGCACAGGCAACGTTCGCCGCCGGCATCGGCGAGCGCAGCAGCTTCACCGACGGCGCCCGCACCGCCGATCCGTACCTCGATGGCGCCCGCAACGGCAACCGCGACGTCTTCACCGAAGGCGCCCGCATCGTCGCCGGGCTGGACCGCACCGGCGTCTCGGCCGATCCCGCCCGCACCGCAGATCCCTACCTGGACGGCGCGCGCAACGGCAACCGCGACGTCTTCACCGAGGGCGCCCGCACCGTCGCCGGCCTGGACCGCACCGGCGTCTCGGCCGATCCCGCCCGCACCGCCGATCCCTATCTGGACGGCGCGCGCAACGGCAACCGCGACGTCTTCACCGAGGGCGCCCGCGCGGCGGCCTGATCCGTCCCGCGCCGCCGGACACCGCCGTCCCGATGCCGCCCACGCCACCAGGAACAGCAAGATGACCTCATCCCTCCCGCCGCAGGCGCGCGTGCGCTTGCCCCGCCTGGACGTTGCGCGGTTCCTGCATGACCAGCCGCAGTGGGCGGCACTGCACGAATTGTGCGGCGCGTATCTGCACGGCGGCCTCGGCGGCCTGGCGGGGAAGCTTGTCCTGCTGGCGTGGGATGCCCCGCGCCCGCGCGTGCGGGCGCCGGCACCGGGCGCCGACTGACGGCGCGGACGGCGCGGACGGCGCCCGCCATGCCGGCCGATACCTGGGTATCGGCCGATACCTTCGTGCTATCGACCCGTCCCCGCGCCTCTGGTCTGATCGCGTCCATGTTTCGCGCAGCGCGCCCCTCGGGCCGGCCGCGCGCAACCCCCTGCAGCCGGGCTGGCTCTCCCGCCAGGAAGAACAGCCACGTCCGCAGATCGTCAGCGCCCACACGGCGCACCCTTTTCGTCACCTCACCGCGAAGGAGAGAAAAATCATGTCGGCACTACCTTCCACACCCGCCTGGCGCAACCGGCTCGCCAGCTCGGCAACCGCGTGCGCCATCGGCGCCGCCTTGCTCGCTTCCGGCTACGCGCCGGCCACATTCGCCGCCACTTCGGCCACCACCTCGGCCGCCACGGCCGCGCAGCCGTCCGCGCAAGCCGACACGGCCCCCTCGGACACCGCAATCCGCCCGTACCGCGTCAAGGTACCGGAAGCCGCGCTGGCCGACCTGCGCAAGCGCATCGCGCAGACGCGATGGCCCGACAAGGAAACCGTCGCCGACGAAAGCCAGGGCGTGCAACTGGAGAGAATCCAGGAACTCGTGCGCTACTGGGGCAAGGGCTATGACTGGCGCAAGGCCGAGGCCAGGCTCAATGCCCTGCCGCAATTCGTGACCAGGATCGACGGCGTGGACATCCAGTTCGTGCACGTGCGCTCGCGGCACCCCCATGCCATGCCGATCATCATCACGCATGGCTGGCCCGGCTCGGTATTCGAACTGCTGAAGGTCATCGGCCCGCTCACCGACCCCACGGCCTACGGCGGCCGCGCGGAAGACGCCTTCGACGTCATCATCCCCTCGATGCCCGGCTACGGCTTCTCGGGCAAGCCCAAGGGCACCGGCTGGAACCCCGACCACATCGCGCGCGCCTGGGTGGAGCTGATGGACCGCCTCGGCTACCAGCACTACGTGGCGCAAGGCGGCGACTGGGGCTCGGTGGTGGCGGACACGATGGCCCGCCAGAAACCGGCGGGACTGCTGGGCATCCACGTCAACATGCCGGCAACGGTGCCGCCCGACGTGGCGCGCGCGCTCAACAACGGCGAGCCGGCGCCGGCCGGATTGTCCGAAAAGGAGAAAGCGGCATTCGCCTCGCTAGACACCTTCTACCGCAAGAACACCGGCTACTCCGCCATGATGGTGACGCGCCCGCAGACGGTCGGCTACGGCCTGGCGGACTCGCCCGCCGGCCAGGCCGCGTGGATCTACGACAAGTTCGCCTCCTGGACGCACAGCGGCGGCGTGCCGGAACGGGTCCTCACCCGCGACGAGATGCTCGACGACATCACGCTCTACTGGCTCACCAACAGCGCCACCTCCGCCGCGCAGCTCTACTGGGAGAACAACGCGAACAACTTCAACGCCGTGGACATCTCGATTCCCGCCGCCATCACGGTCTTCCCGGGCGAGATCTATCGCGCGCCGCGAAGCTGGGCCGAGCGCAGCTATCACAATCTCATCTACTTCAATGAAGTGGACAAGGGTGGGCATTTTGCGGCGTGGGAGCAGCCGCAGTTGTTTGCTCAGGAGATGCGGGCGGCGTTTAGGTCGTTGCGGGGGGAGGGGTTTTGAGATAGGTGTGGTCGGGCTATTTTAGGGGGAGATACGCTGCGGTGGTGGTTCGGGCCTCTTGGTCCGGACTCTGCCTTTTTATTTTATTTAAAAATATTTTCATGAAAAATAAGTATATTTATTTACAATTAAATCTCATTTATATTTTTAAGTTTAATTCAACTTCAAAGTCAAAGTCTTGAATTCAAATTCTTAAAGTCAAAGGCTTTCGCTCCCCCGGAGCGACCTACTTTCTTTTTTCCGAAAAGAAAGTAGGCAAAGAAAGCGGACTGCCTGGCCGGCAGGGGCAGAAACGTTGGGATTTCTGGTTGTTGGTGGTTTCGTGGTGGGGCCTGTGGTTCTGCTCGCATCCTGCCGTTACCGGTGCGGGCGGCCACTAAGCTGCGGGTTTTGTTGGTTTCGGGGTCAGACCTATGATGGCGGGCGCACTGCTTGTTCTGCCATCTGCCGTTACCGGCTTGGGCGGCCACGACGTAGCGCCCTCGTGGTTTCGTGGTGGGCGCGGTGGACCGGGGCGCGGGTGTGCCGGGCTCGTCTCAAGCCGGGGCCACCGCGCCCACCACGAAACCAGTGTCGTGCCTATGACGTGGCATCCGCTCCGGTCGCGGCAGCAGCTTGAACCACCGAGGCCTACGCCATCATGCAGCGCCACCACGAATCGGACACCACCCGGGATGTCGCTATGGTCAGCGCCGGTAGCGTCAGCAGTCCAGCCGAAGCTGTCGCGACCACCACGAAACCACAATCAGATTTAAAGTCTGAGCGCCCAGCCTTCTGCAAGAATCGCTTTCTTTTGGTTACTTTTCTTTTCGAGAAAAGAAAAGTGACACTTACATGTGTGCGAATGGGCTACCAAGCCCAAGCCGCCAAGCCCACAAAAGCAAGCATACTCCAAAATACACAAAAATAAACCAACCAATCCCAATCCGCCAGGCCCACAAAAAGCCGGCAGACTCTCCGACGCATAAAAACACCAAAGAGCCCCACCCAAGCCATCGATCCCGGCAAACAGCCATCACAAAACCATGCCCCCCACCTCCACCACCGCCCCCGCAAACGCCCCCGGCGCTTCCTCCGGCAGGTTATGCCCGGCATCCTCCACCACCCGATGTATCCGCGGCCCACTGAATCGCGATGCTGAAGACTTGCCGTCCGTTGCGGGATAGTTCCCGTCGGTCTTGCCGTCCAGCGTGACGGCTGGCACGGTAATGACCGGCTGCGCGGCGAGCCGTCTCTCGGCGGCTTCGTATTCGGGGAATCCCGCCGCGAGTCCTAGCCGGTGCCGGTAGGAGTGAATCACGACCTCGACGTAGTCGGGATTCTCGAACACGGTGGCCGCGCGGTCGAGCACGGTGTCGTCGAATTGCCAGCCTGGCGAATTCCGTTTCCAGATCACCCTCGCAACGTCGCGGCGGTGGGCTTCCAGCCCCGCGCGCCCTCTTTCGGTCTGGAAGTAATACTGGTACCAGAGCCCGGATTCGATCTGCGGCGGGACCGGCAGCACCGATCTGGCGATGTCCTGGATCAGGTAACTGTTGACCGATACCAGCCCCGCGCAGCGCTGCGGCCAGAGCGCGGCGGCCACGCAGGCGGCGCGGCCGCCCCAGTCGAAGCCCGCCAGCACCGCGCGCGGGATGGCGAGCGCGTCCATCAGGGCGATCACGTCGGTGCCGATCGCGGCCTGCTGGCCGGAGCGGGGCGTGGCGCTGTCGAGGAAGCGCGTCGGCCCGTGGCCGCGCAGATGCGGCACGATCACGCGGTAGCCGCGGGCGGCTAGCATCGGCGCGACTTCGACGAAGCTGTAGACGCTGTAGGGATAGCCGTGCAGCAGCAGCACCGGCGGGCCGCCGGCCGGGCCGGATTCGTGATAGCCGATATTGAGGCTGCCGGCGTCGATCTGCCTGAGCGGGCCGAGCTGCGACGCCGCCGCCAGTTTCGCCGGGGCGGCTTGTGCGGTGCCGGCAAATGCCAGCCGGGACAGGGCCGCGCCGGCGGCGGCGCCTTTCAGGAGCAGGCGGCGCCGGTCGTTGACAGGTGATGACATGGGAATCCTTTCCCCGCGGGGAGTGAATGGTCGGGACCGTGGCCTTTGGCCGCGCGGGTCTGCGCGGGTCTGCGTGGATGGCACCACGGCGCCATGGCGGCATTTCAGCGCGCGCGCGTATCCCGCCTGTTTCGGCAATGGCGGGAAATGCAAGGTTCCTTGTCCGCGCGCGCACGGGATACATGGCGACACAAAGCGCGCGGCCACCGTCTCAGCCTGGCCGCGCGGTGGCGAGGTCCAGCCCCGCGGCCATGTGCACGAGGCTGGCGAGCGAGTCGGCCTGCATTTTCCGCATGACTTTGCCGCGGTGTGCCTTCACCGTGATCTCGCTGATGCCGAGTTCGCCGCCGATCTGCTTGTTCAGCCGGCCGCGCACGACCAGCGCCATCACCTCCCGCTCGCGCCTGGTGAGCGCGGCGTAGCGGCCGCGCAGCGCGCGCCGGTACGCCTCCTGGCCGAGCACGGCGTCGCTGCGCTCGATCGCGTGCCGGATCGCACCGAGCAGCGCCTCGTCGCCGAACGGCTTGGTCAGGAAATCGGCGGCGCCGGCCTTCATGGCGCGCACCGTCATCGGCACGTCGCCGTAGCCGCTGATGAAGATGATCGGCATGTCGGCGCGCTCGGCCGCTACCAGCGTCTGCACGTCGAGGCCGTTGAGATCGGGCAGCGTCACGTCGAGCACCAGGCAGTTCGGTGCTTGTTCGACGCGCGGGCGGGCCAGGAACGCCCGCGCCGAGCCGAACGTCTCCGGCTGCCAGCCGGCGCAGCGGATCAGCGACTCCAGCGAATCGCGCACGGAGACGTCGTCGTCGACGACGAACACGATGGGTTGGGCTTGCGGCATGGAGTAGGAAGCTCGATGGATTAGCGAACGGGCACGCAGGCACGATGCGCCGCCCGGGAATAACGAAAGGCAGGCGCGCGCCACGGCACTCAGTCCGCCCGGAACGCGGCACTGAGCGCCGCCAGCAGCGACGCCTCGCTGAACGGCTTCAGCAGGCATGCCACGGCGCCCTGCGCCAGCACGTACGGGCCGACGGCCTCGTCGCCGTGCGCGGTGATGAAGACGATCGGGATCGTCCGCCCGCGCAGCCGCAATGCCCGCTGGAGCTCGAGCCCCGACATGCCGGGCATGGCGATGTCGAGGATCAGGCAGCCGGTCTGGCTTACGCAATCGGAGCCGAGAAACGCCTCGGCCGACGGGAACGCCCGGACCGCGTAGCCGAACTCGCGCAGCAGGTCCGGCAGCGCCTCGCGCACCGACTCATCGTCATCGACCACCGATACCAGCAGACACAGGGCCATCATGATCCTCTCCCGGCGTGCATGGCAGTCGCCGTGCTGCGAGGATGCGCCACGTTGCCGCCGGACGTCCATGATGCTTTGGTGTCGGTATGCGGCGGGCGCCGCCGCGCGCGGGCCGACACAAAAGTATCGACCGATACCATCGTGCAATCGATTCGTGCCCGCGCTTGTAGTTTGATCGGATCTGCAGGCCGCGCTTACGCGAGCCGCCTGTCCGCGACGGACCGTCCTGCGGGCCAGCCGTCGAATCCAGCACGCCACCCGTTTGAAGGAAACCGTCTCCATGCACATCCTCGCCGGCGATTCACAGGTATGCGGGACGGTACGCCGCGCCCCGGCACATCACGTTCGCGCGGGAGCCCGCCCATGCTAATCCGGAAATCCGTCGCACGCTCGTTGCTCGGCGCCGTGGTCGCGGTGGCCGCGCTGACGGACGTGGCCATCGTGGCCGCCCACGCCGCGCTGCCGCCCGCGGCGAGGCTGGCCTGGACCCTGTGCGCGCTGGCGCTCCAGATGGCGGTGCTGGCCCTCTGCGTGCGCCACGCGGTGCGGCTGGTCGCCCGGCCGCTCGGCCAGCTCGCCGCGGCGGCCGACGGCCTGGGCCCCGACCTGAAGGCGCTGCCCCTTGCGGAAGACGGCCCCGCCGAGCTGGCGGACGCCGCGCGCGCCTTCAACGCCATGCAGCAACGAGTGGCCGGCTACATGGCCGAGCGCATCGAAGTCCTGGCCGCCATCTCGCACGACCTGCAGACGCCGATCACCCGCATGCGGCTGCGCGCCGAGCTGATGGCCGACGAGCGCGAGCAGGCGAAATTCCTGCGCGACCTCGATGCCATGAACGCGCTGGTGCGCGAAGGCCTCGTCTACGCGCGCACGCTGCACGGCACCGCGGAGCCGCCCCGCCGCGTCGACGCCCGCGCGCTGCTCGAAAGCATGGTCGCGGACTACGGGGATGCCGGACGCACGGTGCTGCTGGAGGGGTGGATCGACCAGCCGATCGTGACGCGTCCGCATGCCCTGCGCCGGATCCTGGCCAACCTGATCGACAACGCGCTGAAGTTCGCCAGCGAGGTGCGCGTGCGCGTGCATGCCGACGCCCACCAGCTGGTGGTCGCCGTGCTCGACAACGGGCCGGGCATTTCGCCCGACAAGCTGGAAGCCGTCTTCAAGCCGTTCTACCGGATCGAGCGCGCGTGCGACCGCGCCGGCGCCGGCACCGGCCTCGGGCTAGCCATTGCGCTGCAGCTCGCCAAGGCGATGGGCGGCGAGCTGAAGCTGCGCAACCGCGCCGAAGGCGGGCTGGAAGCCCGGCTTGCCCTGGCCACGCCCGCGGCGCTGCCCTGCCACGCCGGCGCGCCCGCCGGGCTGCACGGCGTGGCGGCCGAGGCCATCGCGCCCGCCGCGCGCGCGGCGGCACGCGTGGATGCATGACGGCATGCGAGCGGAAAACATGGCCGGCGAACGCGCCGGCGACGGCGCCTCAGCCTTCCTGCGCGGCCGCGGGGCGGATCTTGCCGGCCATGTTCACGAGGCTGGCGAGCGAGTCGGCCTGCATCTTCCGCATGACCTTGCCGCGGTGCGCCTTGACCGTGATCTCGCTGATGCCGAGTTCGCCGCCGATCTGCTTGTTCAGCCGGCCGCGCACGACCAGCGCCATCACCTCCCGCTCGCGGCCCGTGAGCGAGGCATAGCGGTCGCGCAGCGCGCGCAGCTCGGCCGCGCGGCCAAGCGCGCTGCCGCTGCGCTCGATGGCGTGCCGGATCGCGCCCAGCAGCGCCTCGTCGCCGAACGGCTTGGTCAGGAAATCGGCGGCGCCGGCCTTCATGGCACGCACCGTCATCGGCACGTCGCCGTAGCCGCTGATGAAGATGATCGGCATGTCGCTGCGCTCGGCCGTCACCAGCGCCTGCAGATCGAGGCCGTTGAGATCGGGCAGCGTCACGTCGAGCACCAGGCAGCTCGGCGCGTCGCCGGTGCGCGGGCGGCCCAGGAAGGCCTGCGCCGAGGCGAACGTCTGCGGCTGCCAGCCGGCGCAGCGAATCAGCAACTCCAGCGATTCGCGCACGGAGACGTCGTCGTCGACGACGAACACGATGGGTTGGGCGTGCGGCATGGACATGGGCAAGGACAAGGGCAAGGACCTCGAAGGATGGACAAGCGTGCCTGCTCGAGGCAGTGTAGCCCCAACGCGGCGCGGGCGTGGCGCTCAATTGCCCCGGAACGCGGCACTAAGCGCCGCCAGCAAGGCCTCCTCGCTGAAGGGCTTGAGCAGGCATGCGGCGGCGCCTTGTTCCAGCACGCGCGGGCGCACGGACTCGTCCGCGTGCGCGGTGATGAAGACGACCGGGATCGCCTGGCCGCGCTGCCGCAGCTCCCGCTGGAGTTGCAGGCCCGACATGCCGGGCATGGCGATGTCGAGGATCAGGCATTTCGTCTGGCCGATGCAATCGGACGCCAGGAACGCCTGCGCCGACGAGAACGCCCGGACCGCGTAGCCGAACTCCCTGAGCAGGTCCGGCAGCGCTTCGCGCACCGACTCGTCGTCGTCGACGACGGCCACCAGCAAGCGTACTTCCATCATGCCTCCCTCATGGCGCGCACGGTATCCGCCACATCCGGCGCCCGCCCCGCGCTGCCGGAAGCGCATGGGATGGAGAACGAGAAAGTGGCGCCCGGCCCGTCGCCGTTCGGCTCCGCCCACAGGCATCCCTGATGGCTGTCGATGATGGAGCGGCTCACCGACAGGCCGATTCCCATGCCGTCGCGCTTGGTGGTGTAGAAGGCTTCGAAGAGCCTCTCGGCGCCCTCCGGGCCGATTCCCGTGCCGGCGTCGCGCACGGCCAGCCGCACGCGCCCGCTCTCGTCCGGCCCGGTGCGGATCAGCAGTCGCCGCGGCCTGTCCTCGATGCCGCTCATCGCATCCGAGGCGTTCAGCAGCAGGTTCAGGATGACCTGCTGCAGTTGCACGCGATCGCCGGGGACCGGCGGCAGGTCGCCCGCCAGCTCCAGTTGCAGGATCACCTTGTTGCGCTGGAGATCGGCCCGCGACAGCGCCGCCACTTCGTGCGCGGCTTCGTTCAGGTCCACCATCTCGGCCGTGGCCTCCTTCTTGCCGAAGAGCGCGCGCAGGCGCGTGATGACATCGGAGGCGCGGTTGCCGTCGCGGATGGTGCGCCGCGCGGTCTCGCGCGCGCCGTCGACGTTGGGCGGATCGGCCGCCAGCATGCGCAGGCAGGTGCTGGCGTTGGTGATGATGCCTGCCAGCGGCTGGTTGACCTCGTGCGCGATCGACGCCGTCAGCGCGCCGAGCGTCGTGACCCGCGCCACGCGGGCAAGCTCGGAGCGCACCCGGCCCAGCGTTTCCTCCGCAAGGCGGCGCTCGCTCACGTCCTGCACCGCGCCGATGTATTCCAGCCGGCCCGCCTCGCCCGCGCTCCCGTGCGCGACCACGTGCACGTGTTTCACCGCGCCGTCCGGCATGCACAGGCGGCATTCGTAGTCCAGGTCGGCTCCCGCGGCCGCCAGCGCGACCGCCCCTTGCACGACCGGAAGGTCCTGCGGGTGCACGCGCGCCAGGATCAGCCCGAGCGTGACCCGGGTGGCGGCGTCGTAGCCGAAGATGCGGAAGGTCTCGGCGGACCAGAAATGCTCGTCGGTGGCGACGACCCAGCCGAAGCTGCCGGTCAGGCTGAGCTTCTGCGCCTCCGCCAGGTAGGCGGCGTTGCGCCGCAGCGTTTCCTCGGCGCGCCGGCGTTCGGTGATGTCGCGCAAGAAGCCGGTGAAGGACGGCGGCCCGTCCTGCGGGATGCGCGTCATGGTGAGCTCGACCGGGAATTCGCTGCCGTCGGCGCGCAGCGCCATCACCTCCATGCGCTTGCCGATCGCCTGCGCGTCGCCGGTGGCCAGGTAGCGGGCCAGCCCGCGCAGATGCCGCTGCCGCTGCGCCGGGGGAATGATGATGTCGGCCAGCGGCGCGCCCACCACGTCGTCGCGGGCATGGCCGAAGGTCTGTTCCGCCGAAGGGTTGAACTCGACGATGCGGCCCGCGTGGTCGATCGAGACGATGCAGTCGATGGCCGAGTTCAGGATCGCGGCCTTGCGGGCCTCGCTGCGCTTGAGCGCTGCGTCGCTCTGCGCGCGCTCGATGACGATGCTTGCGATGTGCGTGAACTGGTCGGTCAGGGCCCGGTGGTGCGGCGTGGGCATGCGCGGCTGGTCGTAGTAGATCGCGAACACGCCCAGGACCGTGCCGCCGGCGGACGCGATCGGCATCGACCAGCACGACCGCAGGCCGTGCGCCAGCGCCATCGGGCACCACGCGCTCTGCGCCCATCGCGTCTCCGACGCGATGTCGGCGGCAATGACCGGCTGGTTGAGGTACGCCGCCGTCGCGCACGGCCCCGACTCGGTGCCGACCGCGCGGCCGTCGATGGCGGCGACGAAGGCGGGCGGCAGGCTCGGCGCGGCGCCGTGCTCGAGATGGACCCCGTCCGGCGCAATCAGCACGATGCTGCAATAAGCGCCGTCGGCGGTGCCCTCGACCAGCCGGCACAGCGTGTCGAGGATGGCCGGCATGGGCTCGCCGCCGGCCACCATCTCGAGCAGCCGCTTCTCGCCCGAGAGCAGCGCTTCGGCCTGGCTGCGGTCTTCGATGTCGGTGTGCAGCAGGTACCAGAGTGCGATGCGCCCGTCCTCGTCGCGCAGCGGAAAGCCGCATGAGTCGAAGCGGCGGTAGGCGCCGTCCGCGCGGCGGCGGCGGGCCCGGATGCGCCACGGCTCGCCGGTCTGGACCGAGCGCCGCCAGGAAGCGACGGCCCGCTCGCGGTCATCCGGATGAAAGGTATGGCCCCACGTCTTCAGTTCCTCGCAGGTCGCGCCGAAGTAATCGCGGTAATGGCGGTTGGCGAATTCGAGGTCGCCAGCGGCGTCCCGCAGGGTGATGAGCGTGGGAAGAGCGTCGATGATGAGGCGCAGGCGCTGCTCGCTGGCGCGCAGCGCCTGCCCGGCGCGCCGCCGGTCGTCGATGTCGACCAGCATGCCGCACCATCCGTCGACCTGCCCGCGGGCGTCGGCCAGCGGGCCGATGCGGAACTGGAACCAGCGGTACGCGCCGTCGCGGCGCCGCAGGCGCGCCTCCATCTCGCCCGGCTCGCCGCCGGCCAGCATGGCTTGCCAGCGCGCGCGCACGGCGGGCAGGTCGTCGGGGTGGACCGCGGCCTGCCAGCCATGTCCGGCAGCTTCGGTGGCTTCGGCGGCGAGGCCGGTATATTCGCGCCAGCGCCGGTTGACGAAGTCGATCCGCCCGTCGGGGCGCGCGCTCCACACCAGTGCCGCAAGCGCGTCGATGACGCGACTGGCGTCGTTCTCCATGCCGGCCCTCCGTTGGCAGTCTCGCTCATGCGAGGATGCGCCTTTTCCGCGGCGCGCGGCCATCCTACTTTGGTCTCGGTTTGTGGCCGATGCGGCACCGCGCGCCGGCGTTCCCGCCGGCGCTCCTCGAGCGACGTCCGTGGTCCGGCTCAGATCACGTTGATCGCCACGTCGATATTGCCGCGCGTGAGCTTGGAATACGGGCAGGTCTGGTGCGCGGCGTCGGCCAGTGCCCGCGCGACCTCGCGGTCCAGCCCCGGCAGGCTGACGTTCAGGCGGGCCTGCAGGAAATAGGCGTCGGCCGACTTGACCAGATCCACCTCGGCATCCACCGACAGGTCCGCCGGCAGCACCACCTTCATCCTGGCCGAGGCCAGTCCAAGCGCACCGATAAAGCAGGCCGACCAGCCCGCGGCGAACAGTTGCTCCGGGTTGGTGCCGGCGCCCGGGGTGCCGGGAGACGACAACTGGATGTCCAGGCGGCCATCGCTGCTGCGCGACTTGCCGTCGCGGCCGCCGGTGGTGTGGGTCTTGCCGGTGTACAGCACTTTCGGGGTCTGGGTCTGGGTCATGATGAACTCCTCGTTGGGTGTCTGAAGCAGGCACGCGGTGCCGGTTGGGTAAGTGGCGCGACATCCGGTGTGCTTGCCATCCGCGCCGCGCCATGGGTCGCATTTAAGGCCACCCGAGTATCTGCACGGTATCGGCGTGCGGGCGGATCTGTGAGTCCACGTATCGCGCGCGCCCGGCGATACAAAGGCGTACAAAATCGCCCGGCCCGGCAGCGCGATGCGCCGGTTGTCAGCCAGGCAGCTCGGCGGACAGGCTGAGCTTGGCCTGCAGGCCGCCGCCTTCGCGGTTGGCCAGCACCAGCCGGCCGCCGAGCGCCTGCGCGAGCTGTTGCGCGATCGCCAGGCCCAGCCCGGTGCCGCCGGTGCCGCGGTTGCGCGACATCTCCAGGCGGTAGAACGGCTGCATCACACGCTCGAGCTCCGCCTCGGGAATGCCGGGGCCGCGGTCGCGCACGGCGATGGCAAGGCGGCCGTCGGGCTCGCGGAACACGCAGACCACCACCTCGCTGCCGAACTTCAGCGCGTTGTCCACCAGGTTGGTCAGGATGCGCCGCAGCGCCTGCGGCCGCGTGAGGATCGGCGCCAGGATCCGGCCTTCGATGGCGACCGCGTGCCCGCCGTCCAGGTAATCGCCCGCCAGGCTGTCGAGCAGCGCGTCGGCATCGATGCGCACCGGCGTCTCCGCGCCGCCGTGCACGGTGCGCGCATAGGCGACGCCTTCGCGCACCAGGTGCTCCATCGCGCGCAGGTCGCTGTGCAGCTTGCCCAGCGTCTCCGAGTCTTCCATCAGGTCCAGGCGCAGCCGCATCCGCGTGATGGGCGTCTGCAGGTCGTGGGAGATGGCGGCGAGGATCTCGATGCGCTCGGCCACGTAGCCCGCGATGCGCTGCTGCATGGCGTTGAAGGCGGTGGCGGCGCGCACGATCTCGGCCGGCCCGCGCTCGGGGATCGGGTCGGCCCACAGGTCCGGCCCGAGCATCTCGGCGGCCGCGGCCAGTTGCTTGAGCGGACGCGTGGCCAGCCGCACGGCGATCCAGGCGCAGCCGGCGAGCAGCGCCAGCTGCACGCACAGCAGCACCGGCAGCCACGCCGAAAGCGCCGGCCGCGCCGGATGGATGTCGATGGTGAGCGGACTGCCGTCGCGCAGGCGCAGATGCACCTGGATATGCTTGCGCGGGCCGGGCAGCTCGTTCGCGGCCAGGTCGTAGCGTCCGTCCAGCGCCTGCGTGATCGCCGCGACCGCGCGCTCCGCTTCGCCCGCGCTCAGCGGCACGCCGGGCCTGCCGGCATCGAGCAGGTAGCCATAGTTGGCGCGCCGCAGGCGTGCCAGCCAGGCCGGGCGCTCCGCCGCCGGCAGCCGGTCCAGCATGGCGACAGATGCGGCCACGTCGAGTTCGAGATTGCCCAGCATCAGCCGGTTGGCGGCCTCCATGCGCTCCATCACCACCAGCCCGAAGGACAACCCCTGGGCGAGCGTGAGCCCGACCACGAGGATCACCATCAGGCGGGCGAACAGCGTGCGCGGCCAGAGGTGCGGCCGCAAGCGCGGCCACAGGTACGGCCCGATACGCGGAACACCGTGCGGCAGCTTCATGCGCGCTCCTCGCGGACCTCCACCGCCGCCGCGAAGACATAGCCTTCGTTGCGGACCGTCTTGATATAGCGCGGCTCGCGCGCGTCGTCGCGCAGGCGCTGGCGCAGCCGGCTCACCATCAGGTCGATGGAGCGCTCGAACAGCTCGGCGTCGCGGCCCTGCGTGAGATTGAGCAACTGGTCGCGGTTGAGCACGCGCTGCGGATGGTCGAGAAACGTGCGCAGCAGCCGGTATTCGGCGCCGCTCAGGGCCACGACGATCTCGTTCTCGTCGAGCAGGTGCCGCGCGGTGGTGTCGAGCCGCCAGGCGCCGAAGGCCAGCACGGTGGCCGCCTCGGTGACCTGCAGGTTGGGCGGCAGCATGCGCGTGCGCCGCAGCACCGAACGGATCCGCGCCAGCAGCTCGCGCGCCGCGAACGGCTTGACCACGTAGTCGTCCGCGCCCATCTCCAGGCCCAGGATGCGGTCGGTTTCCTCGTTGCGCGCGGTCAGCATCAGCACCGGCATGTTCCTGCGCGCGCCCGCGCGCAGGTCGCGGCATAGCGTCAGTCCGTCCTCGCCCGGCAGCATCAGGTCCAGCACGATGAGATCGACGGCGCCCGTCTCCAGCGCCGCGCGCATCTGCTGGCCGTTGGCCGCGAGCGTCACCCGCATGCCGCTGCGCTCCAGGTAGGCCGCCACCAGCTCGCGGATCTCGCGGTCGTCGTCCACGACGAGGATATGGTCAGGCTGGATCATCGCGGCCTTCCCCACGGCGAAAAAGACCGGCCGCTCATCGGGAAACCGTCTTGCGCCGGCTGGTGCCGGCGAGCCGCACGGCGGGCGGATTCGACGGGCCCCAGCGGCAGGCCGCGGAGGCGCGCAGCTCGTATGCGAGCGCGGACAAGATCATGGCGACGACAAGCAGCGGGCGCGTCATTCGATGGCCCTCCTCATGGGTTCGGTGCGCGGTATCGCGCGATGAGGTAATTATGTGGGGCCTTGGGGTGGGGCTTGTATCGTTCTGTATCCAGGCTGCTGCCAGATAAGAAACTTTTCAATCTGGGGTTATTTTTTTGGTTTTTTTGGAGATGGGGATGAGGTTCTGTGGGGGTTTTTTGCCGGGTTCTGGTGTTGCAATTTGGGGGCGAGCGTGGGTATTCAGTCGGTGTTGGGCTGTGCTTCTCCGGGGTGGGGTCGCGGATGGATGGGTTTTGTCATTCTCTGATTACGAAGTTGGTGATTTATTTTGGAAATTTAAATTCACAGTCTTCTTGAAATTCTGATTTTTTTAAATCCTTAAATCAACTTCAAAGTCAAAGTCTTAAAGTCAAAGGCTTTCGCTCCCCCGGAGCGACCTACTTTCTTTTTTCCGAAAAGAAAGTAGGCAAAGAAAGCGGACTGCCTGGCCGGCAGGGGCAGAAACGTTGGGTTTCTGATTGTTCGTGGTTTCGTGGTGGGGCCTGCGGTTCTGCTGGCATCCTGCCGTTACCGGTGCGGGCGGCCACTAAGATGCGGATTATGTTGGTTTCGGGGTCAGACCTATGATGGCGGGCGCACTGCTTGTTTTGCCATCTGCCGTTACCGGCTTGGGCGGCCACGACATAGCACCCTCGTGTTTTCGTGGTGGGCGTGGTGGACCGGGGCGCGAGCATATGGGCTACGTTCAAACTGGGGCCACCGTGCCCACCACGAAACCAGTGCCAGTCCTATGACGTAGCATCCGCCCCGGTCGCGGCAGCAGCCTGAACCACCTGGGCCTTTGCCATCATGCAGCGCCACCACGAATCGGACACCATTCGATATAGTACCGTGGCTAGCACCGGTAGCGCCAGCAGTCTTATCGAAGCCACCGCGCCCACCACGAAACCACCATCGGATTTAAAGTCTGAGCGCCCAGCCTTCTGCAAGAATCGCTTTCTTTTGGTTACTTTTCTTTTCGAGAAAAGAAAAGTGACACTTACATGTGTGCGAATGGGCTACCAAGCTCAAGCCGCTAGGCCCACAAAATCAAAACACACTCTCATAACCACAAAAATAATAAAATACCCTATCTCCGAGGCACCTGCAAATTAGCATAAAAAGCAGGCAGCGCGCCAAGCGCATCAACGATCTCCGCGATATGCGGCCACCGCCCCAGCTCCAGACCCGCACGCTGCGCCCCGACCGCTTGCGGAAAGAGAAAAATATCCGCGACCGACGGCGCGTCGCCGGCCACGTACTGGCCGGTCCGCCGCCCCGCGATCAGCGTTTCGATCGCGGTCAGGCCCTCTGTGAGCCAATGACGATTCCAGTTCGCGACGCCGTCGGCATCCATGCCCGGAACGGTCCGCAGATACGCTGCCACGCGCGGCGGAAGCAGCGCGTGGATCTCGGACGCGATGGCCAGCGCGACCGACCGCGAGAAGGCGCGGTCCTCGGGGTCCGCGGGCAACAGTGGGGGTTCGGGAAAGCGATCGTCCAGATATTCGACGATGGCCAGCGATTGGGTGATCAGCACGCCGTTGTCGGTCAGCAGCGCGGGCACCAGTCCTTGCGGATTGACGCGGAGGTAGTCGGCCTGCCGGTTCTGCGCGTCGTCGCCGAGGATGGTGACGGCGTGCGTCTGCACCGGCAGACCCTTCAGGGCTAGCGCGATGCGCACGCGGGACGTGGCTGACGAGATTTCGTTGGCATAGAGTTTCATGGCCGGTCTCCTTGCTGGCGGGTGCGTGAAGGGCGGGGGCGAGGCGGCGGCGGGTCACCCGAAGGTGAACACGTAGGCCTGGACGCCGGGATCGAGAAAGCGGATTTCGAAGGTGCGCTCCGCGACCTCGCCGGACTGGCGTACCAGTTGATAGAGGCGGGTCTCGCCCACGGTGCCGTAGCCGGCCGCGTCGGTGTCGGCGCCGTGGTTCCCGGCCGGCGCCTTGCCGTCCACCTTTACCTGGAACCGTACCGGCGTGCCGTCGGCCGCGGGGCCCAGCACGAGGTGAAGGTCGCGCGCGTGGAACCGGTAGGTGATGCCGCCGTTGCCGCGGTTCAGCGTTGCCTGTTCGGCGCCGATCGTCCAGTTGCCGGCCAGGCCCCAGCGGTTCAGGCGCGGCGCGGCCACGGTATAGTCGCGCGCCACGTCGGGCTTCACCGCTTCCGCCGAGGCGAAGCCGGAGGCCTGCCGGTAGCCGATATAGGTTTCGGCGGAACGGATGTTGGCGAGGTCGGGCGCCGCTTGCGCCCCGCTGGCGTTGAGCGTCACCATGCCCGCCGCGATGCGCTGGCCGCGTGCTTCGGCCAGCAGCGACTGGATCACCTGCTCCGATTTTTCATAGTCGCCCTCGCCGAACTGATGGTGCCGGACCTGTCCCGCGGCGTCGACGAAGTAGAGGGCCGGCCAGTAGTTGTTGTGGAAGGCGCGCCAGATCCTGAAGTCGCTGTCCACCGCGACGGGATAGCGGATGCCGAGGTCGCCGATCGCCTTGCGGATGTTCTCCGGCTTGCGCTCGAAGGCGAACTCCGGCGTGTGCACGCCGACCACCACCAGGCCCTGGTCCCTGTACTTTTCCGCCCACGCCTTGAGGTAGGGCACGGTGCGGATGCAGTTGATGCAGGAATAGGTCCAGAAATCGACCAGCACGACCTTGCCGCGCAACTGCTCCGGCGTCAGCGCGGGCGAGTTCAGCCACGCGGCCGCGCCGGCCAGCGGCGGGAAGGCCCCCTCGTCGGGCAGCCCGCTGCGCACTGTCTCACGCGCGCCGGCGGCGGTCCGGACCATCCTGCCTCCGGTCCCGGCAGTGGCAGCGGCGGCCGGCCCGGGCAGGGCCGCCGCGCGGGCGGCGTCGACAAGTGTCTGCTCGATCACCGCCGTGCCGGCGCCCGACAGCCGGGCCAGCAGGCCGGTGTCCGCGCCCAGCCCGATGACGGCGACGCCGCCGAGGACCGCCACGCCGAGTCCGCGGCGCACCCATTCGCCGGCGCCGAGCGAGCGCTTCATGGCCGCCAACACGCGCCCGCCGATCCGCAGCGCCACGGCGAGCGACGTGGCCGCACCGCCGGCGTAGGCGGCCAGCAGCACCGTGGTCTGCGCATTGGCGCCGCGCAGCGCGGCCCCGGTCAGCACCAGCCCCAGGATCGGCCCCGCGCACGGCGCCCACAGCAGGCCCGTGGCGATGCCGAGCAGCAAGGCGCCCGCGGAAGTGCGCGCCCGCGGCGGCGCGGCGCCGGTGGCCAGCAGCCGGTCCGCCAGCGCCACCGCCGGCCGGGCCAGGGCATCGGCCAGCCGCCGCGAGAGCAGCGTCGCGCCGAACACGGCGAGCATGGCCAGCGCGGCATAGCGGCCATATTCGTTGGCCCGGACCGCCCAGCCGCCGCCGACCGACGCCAGCGTGGCGACGGCGGCGAAGGTCAGCGCCATGCCGGCGAGCATCGGCAGCGTGCTGCGCACGAACGGCTGGTCCGCGCGCGCGAAGACGAACGGCAGGACTGGCAGGATGCACGGACTGAGTATCGTCAGCACACCCCCGAGGTAGGCAATGACCAGAAGCGCGATCATGGTTTCTCCTTTCACGTGAATGCTGGGGGTATCGGCTGCGGATCAGCCATGCCTGCATCAGACACCGCCGACATATCCGCGGTGTATCGGGATCGGCGGCAAGCGTAAGGTAGTGTGAGCGGCACGCTCCCGGATACACTGCGATACAAAGAGGCGAACCGAATTTCCCCGGGCACGGCTGCCTTGCGGTATTTTCGGTGCCGTTGCGGTGCCGTTGCAGTGTCATGGCGGCGCCGCCCGCTCCTCGCAGTCCGCCAATCACCCGCCGAAGGTGCTTACGATGGAATCTCATATCGATCACGTCCTGATCGTCGACGACGACCGGGAAATCCGCGAGCTGGTCTCGGCCTATCTCACCAAGAACGGGCTGCGCGTGACCGTCGCGCCGGACGGCCGGCATATGCGCGCGTTCCTCGAGACCAACACCGTCGACCTGATCGTGCTGGACCTGATGCTGCCCGGCGACGACGGCCTGGTCCTGTGCCGCGAACTGCGCGCCGGCAAGCACAAGGCCACGCCGGTGCTGATGCTGACCGCGCGCAGCGACGAGACCGACCGCATCGTCGGCCTGGAAATGGGCGCGGACGACTACCTGGCAAAGCCGTTCGCCGCGCGCGAGCTGCTGGCCCGCATCAAGGCGGTGCTGCGCCGCACCCGCATGCTGCCGCCCAACCTGCAGGTAAGCGAGGCCGGCCAGTTGCTGAGCTTCGGCGCGTGGCAGCTCGATACCCTGGGGCGCCAGCTGATCGACCGGGAAGGCACGGCGGTGGCACTCAGCGGCGCCGAGTATCGCCTGCTGCGCGTGTTCGTCGACCATCCGCAGCGCGTGCTCAACCGCGACCAGTTGCTGAACCTCACGCAGGGGCGCGAGGCCGAGCTGTTCGAGCGCTCCATCGACCTGCTGGTCAGCCGGCTGCGCCAGCGCCTATGCGACGACGCGCGCGAGCCCGCCTATATCAAGACCGTGCGCAGCGAGGGCTACGTCTTCTCCATGCCGGTCGAGATCACCGAGCCGCGCCAATGAGCGCCGCCGCCCTGCCCCGCCGGCGCCTGCCCTGGCCCCGCACGCTGGGCTCGCGGCTGTTCCTGATCCTGCTCGCCGGCCTGACCATCGCGTACGGCCTCGCCTTCGGCGTGCTCTTTGCCGAGCGCTATGCCACCGCCAGGGCAGTGATGCTGGGCACGCTCGAGAGCGACGTCGCGACTTCCATCGCCATCCTCGACCGCCTTCCCGCCGGCGAGCGCGCGCAGTGGGTGCCGCGGCTCGACCGCGGCACGTATCGCTTCGTGCTGGGCCCGGGCCTGCCGGGCGTGCCCGACCTCAGCGCCAGGGGCGCGGACATCGCCGCGCGCATACAGGAAGCCGCCGGCCAGCGCTACCCGATCAGGATCGAGTCCATACCGGGCGACGGCAAGCGCCTGCAGGCCCACCTGACCCTGAGCGACGGCAGCCCGCTGACCATCGACGTGCACCCCGCGCCGATGCCGCTGGCGCAGTGGCTGCCTTATGTGCTGGTGATCCAGTTGCTGTTGCTGCTGCTGTGCTGCTGGTTCGCGGTCAGGCTGGCCATCCGCCCGCTCGCCGACCTGGCCAACGCCGCCGACGCGCTGGACCCGAACAAGAAGGCGCCGCGCCTGAGCGAGGCAGGGCCCACCGAAGTAGCCCACGCCGCGGTGGCGTTCAATGCCATGCGCGAGCGCATCGCGCATTACGTGGAGGAGCGGGTGCAGATCCTGGCCGCGATCTCGCACGATCTACAGACGCCGATCACGCGCATGAAGCTGCGCGCCGAGATGGCGGAGGACTCCCCCGAGAAGGACAAGCTGGTGCAGGACCTGGCCGAGATCCAGCGCCTGGTGCAGGAGGGGCTGGCCTATGCGCGCAGCGCGCACGGCGACGCCGAGAAATCCTCCCGCATCGACATCGGCTCCTTCGTCGAGAGCCTCGCCTACGACTACCAGGACACCGGCAAGACCGTGACCCTGGTCGACAAGATCGACGGCGCCATCGTCACGCGCCCGCACGCGCTGCGCCGCATCCTGACCAACCTGATCGACAACGCGCTGAAGTTCGGCGGCGCCGCGGAGCTGTCGGTGCAGAAGGAGGCCGGCGGCGCGGTCGTCATCAAGGTACTGGATCGTGGCCAGGGCATTCCCGAGGACCAGCTCGAAGCGGTCATGCAGCCGTTCTTCCGGCTCGAGCAGTCCCGCAGCCGCGAAACCGGCGGCACCGGGCTGGGCCTGGCCATCGCGCAGCAGCTTGCGCTGGCCATCGGCGGCTCGCTCCAGCTGCGCAACCGCGATGGCGGCGGGCTGTGCGCGGAGGTCACCATCCGCTGATCCGCCACGCGCGGCCGGTTCAGTATTTGTCGACGTCGACCACCGCCTGCGCGAATTCCCGCGGTGCTTCCTGCGGCAGGTTGTGGCCCACGCCCTTGACGATCCGGTGCGTGCGCTTGCCCGAGAACTTGCTGGCGTAGGCGGTGCCGTCGGTGGCCGGCGCGACGCCGTCGGAATCGCCGTCCAGGGTGATCGTCGGCACGGCGATGACGGGGCCGGCGGCCAGCCGCTGTTCCAGCGCGTCGTATTGCGGATCGCCCGCCGCCAGGCTGAGCCGCCAGCGGTAATTGTGGATCACGATGCTGATGTAGTCCGGGTTGTCGAAAGACGCCGCGGCGCGGTCGAAGGTGGCATCGTCGAAGTGCCACTGCGGCGAGTTGACCTTCCAGACGAGGTTCGCGAACGCCTTGCGGTTCGCCTCGTAGCCGGCCCGGCCGCGTTCGGTGGCGAAGTAGAACTGGTACCACCAGCCCCATTCCGCCTTGGGCGGCAACGGCAGCTTGTTGCGCTCGAGGTTGTTGATCAGGTATCCGTTGACCGAGACCATCGCCTTGCAGCGCTCGGGCCACAGCGCCGCGATGATGTTGGCCGTGCGGGCGCCCCAGTCATAGCCGGCAAGGATGGCGGACTGGATCTTGAGCGCGTCCATCAGGGCGATGATGTCGAGCGCGACCACCGCCTGCTGGGCGTTGCGGAACGTCTTTGCGGAAAGGAAGCGCGTGGTGCCGTGGCCGCGCAGGTGCGGGACGAGCACCCGGTAGCCCGCGGCCGCCAGCACGGGAGCGACATCGACGAAGCTGTGGATGTCATAGGGCCAGCCGTGCAGCAGGATCACCACGGGCCCGCTGGCCGGCCCGGCTTCCGCGTAGCCGATGTTCAGCTCGCCCGCGTCGACCTGCCGCAACTGGCCGAACGCGGTATGGGTGCCCGGCCGGATCGCCGGCAGGGTGACAGGCGCTGCGCTGGCCGCTTGCGCTTGCGCGGCACGGATCGCGCCGAACGGGGCGGCGGCGAGGGTCAGGGCCGCCGTGCCGAGGAGGCGGCGGCGCAACGGATTGATTTCATCGGACATCATCTCTCTCCAGGTGGATTGCGACTGGCGGTTTGCGATTGGTTTGCGATTGCTGATTGGTTTGCGATTGCTTCCAGCATAGGGACCGCGTGTATCGCGCGTGTATCGCCGCCGCCCGTGCTTTGCATGCGTGTGTAGCATCGCCGCCGGCGGATACATGGCGCTACAAAGCGGCGTTATTTGCGCTGCGCCAGCAGGCGCTGGATGGTGGCTTCCGTTTCCGCGTAGCGCCCTTCGCCGAAGTGCTGGTAGACGATCCTGCCGTCGGCGTCGACCAGATACAGCGCGGGCCAATACTGGTTCCCGTATGCGCCCCAGGTGGCATAGGCGTTGTCCTGCGCCACCGGGTACCGGATGCCGAAGCGCTTGATCGCGGCCTGCACGTTGGCGGTCGATTTCTCGGCGGCGAACTCGGGCGTGTGCACGCCCACCACCACCAGTCCCTGGTCGCGGTATTTGTCGTACCACTGCGTCACGTGCGGCAGCGTGCGCACGCAGTTGATGCAGCCATAGGTCCAGAAGTCGACCAGCACGACCTTGCCGCGCAGCGACGACATGGCCAGCGGCTCCGAATTCAGCCAGCGCCCGATGCCGACGAATTCCGGCGCCTTGCCGTTGCCGCCGGGCGTGGGAGGCGGCGTGCCGATGCCCGTGGCCGCGAACAGGGTGATGGCGCCGAGAAGGGCGATGGCGGTGAGACCGGCGCGGATGGCATAACGCATGATGGAGGCTCCAGGGTGGCATGAGCGTTGATCGGGTAGACGCATTTCACCGCGCGCGCGTATCGGGCCTGTTTCGGCGAGTGGCCCCGGATGCAAGGTTTCATGTCTGGCGGCGGTCCGGATACAGGGCGATACAAGGCTTCGCGCGCCGAGGGCCGGTGCGCGTCATGCTCGCGGGACCGCACATGCCGGAGCATCGCCGGCGCGCGGGCGCTTTGCGCCGCAGCAAAACTCCGCGTTGACATTGCGATTTTCGTGCTCTAGCATCAAGCCACTTCCCTGATCAGCCGACAACGACGTCCGCGCAGGGACCCGGCGCAGAAGCCCCCGATGAACCTCTGGTTCGTCGGGGGCTTTTTTATTGTCTTTCCACTTTGCGTTCTTCCCCCGGAGAAAATCCATGTCGCCCGATACGTCACGCTGGTCACGCTGGTCATGCCGGCTGCGTCACGCCATCTGCCTGGGATCTGCCTGTACCTCGCTCGCCGCCATGGCGGCGGACCCCGTCAAGATCGGCTTGCTCGAGGACGCATCGGGGAATTTCGCGCTCGCCACGATCCCCAAGATCCACGCCACGCAACTGGCCGTCGACGAAATCAACGCGAAGGGCGGCATCCTGGGCCGGCCGGTCAGGCTGATCGCCTACGACACCCAGTCCGACAACACCAAGTTCCAGGAACTGGCGCGCCGGCTGATCCAGACCGACAAGGCCGATGCCATTTTCGGCGCGTTCTCCAGCGCGTCGCGCGAAGCCATCCGCCCGATCATGGACCGCGCCCACCAGCTCTACTGGTACAACAACCAGTACGAAGGCGGCGTCTGCGACTCCGACACCTTCGTCACCGGCGCGGTCCCCGAGCAGCAGTTCTCCACGCTGCTGCCGTGGATGATGCAGAAGTTCGGCAAGAAGGTGTACACGATCGCAGCCGACTACAACTTCGGCCAGATCTCGGCCGAATGGGTGCGCAATATCGTCAAGGAAAACGGCGGCACGATGGTCGGCGAGGAATTCATCCCGCTCAGCGTCTCGCAGTTCGGCCAGACCATCCAGAACATCCAGAAAGCCAGGCCGGACTTCGTGGTGACGCTGCTGGTCGGCGCCAACCAGGTGTCCTACTACGAGCAGCAGGCCGCCACCCGCCTGAACCTGCCGATGGCCAGTTCCGTCAACGTGGGCCAGGCCTACGAGCACAAGCGCTTCAAGCCGCCCGCGCTGAAGGACATGTACGTCACGGCGAACTACGTGGAGGAGGTCGATTCGCCGGCGAGCAACGATTTCAAGAAGCGCTTCCGCGCGAAATTCCCCGGCGAGCCCTACATCAACCAGGAAGCGGCCAACGCCTACGACGCCATCTACCTCTACAAGGCCGCCGTCGAGAAAGCGAAGTCCACCAGCCAGGAAGCCGTGCGCAAGGCGCTCGAAGGCGGTGGCATCTGCACCGACGGCGCCTCGGGCAAGGTCTGCGTGGACCCGAAGAGCCACCACCTGAGCCACACCATCTACCTGGTCCACGTGAAGGGCGATCACTCGGTGGAAATCCCCAAGGTCTGGAGCGACGTGCAGCCGTACTGGCTCGGCAAGGCCGGCTGCGACCTGCCGGCCCGGCCCGACCGCCGCCAGTACACGCCGACCGACCTGCCGAAGACGCCGTGAGCGCCGCCACGCCGCACGTTTCATGGCTTATCGATGCTGCCCCGGCGCCCCGCTCCACGCGGGCGGCCGGGCGGGCAATCCAGGGGAGACACCCGTGACTTCGCTATCGTTGCTCTATTCGCTGATCTACCAGTTCGGCGACAACTTCGCCTATCTCGTGCTCGCCGCGCTCGGCCTCGCGGTGATCTTCGGGATGATGGGCGTCATCAACCTCGCGCACGGCGAGTTCATCATGTGCGGCGCGTACGTGACCATCGCCACGGCCAGGCACGGCATGCCGCTGCCGCTGGCCATGCTGCTCGGCGCGCTCGCGGCGGCCCTGGCCGGGGTCGCCGTCGAGCGCCTCGTCATCCGCCACCTGTACGACCGGCTGTTCGATTCGGTGGTGGCCACCTGGGCCATCAGCCTCATCGTCCAGCAGACCATGCTGCTGGCCGCCGGCCCGTCGCTGGAAGGCATCGGCACGCCGTTCGGCTCGTTCTCGCTGGGCGAGTATTCGTTCTCGACTTACCGCGCGGTGCTGCCGGCCATCGCGCTCGGCATCCTGCTGGCGCTGTACTGGCTGTTCTTCAAGACCAACTACGGCGTGTGCGCGCGGGCCACGATCCAGAACGCCAGGATGGCGCAATGCCTGGGCCTGCGCACGGACCGGCTCTACACGCTGACCTTCGCGCTGGGCGCCGGCCTTGCCGGCCTCACCGGCGCGCTGTACGCGCCGACCATGACGCTGGTGCCGACCATGGGCAGTAATTTCATCGTGCAGGCGTTCGTCTCGGTGGTGGTCGGCGGCGCCAACGTGATTGCCGGCACCACGCCCGCCGCCGGGATCCTCGCCATCATCCAGACCGGGCTCGCCGCCTCGTATGGCCAGCTGTTCGGCCAGATCGGCCTGCTGGTGACGGTCATCGTCGTGATTCGCCTGATGCCGCAGGGGCTGGGCAGCCTGCTTGTCCGCTCGCGCTAGGAGCCCGCCGTGAAACAACTGCACTCCGTTTCCCCGCGGGCGCCGGGCGCCGCCTCGGCCTCCCGCGCCCTCCGGCTGCTGCCGTGGCTGATCGCGTCCGGCCTGCCGCTGCTCGTGGACGGCAACACCAGCGGCAACCTGGCCTATTGCCTGCTGTGGACCTTCTGCGCGGTCGGCCTGGCGGCGATGTGGGGCCACGGCGGCATCCTCTCGTTCGGCCAGACCGCCTTCTTCGGGCTGTCCGGCTACACGTACGGCGTCGTCGCGCTCAATTTCGGCGAGAGCTGGATCACCTCGTGGGGCAGCCTGCTGGCGGGGCTGCTGGTCAGCATCGCGGTGGCCGCGCTGATCGGCTACATGATCTTCTACGGCCGCATCAAAGGGGTGTTCATCGGCATCGTGACGCTGTCGCTCACGCTGGTGCTCGAGACCTTCATGGCGCAGACCGCCGGCCCGCGGTGGGCCATCGGCGCGGCGCGGCTGAACGGCTACAACGGCATGGTGGGGCTGCCGCAGCTCACCATACCGTGGCCGGGCGGCGCGCTGCCGCTCGAAAACGCCAGCTTCTATTACCTGGTGCTGGCGTTGCTCGCGCTGGTCTGGTGGGCCACCCGCCGGCTGCTCGACGGCACCTTCGGCCTGGCGCTGGCCGCCATCCGCGAGAATCCGCAGCGCGCCGAAATGCTCGGCATCGACATCCGCCGGCACCAGCTCGCGATCTTCGTGTTCGGCTGCGCGCTGGGGGGCCTGTCCGGCGTGCTGTATGCGATCTGGGGCTCCTATATCACGCCTTCGAGCATGGGCCTCACCTCGGCCGCGCTGCCGGTGATCTGGGTGGCGACCTCGGGCCGCAAGAGCATCGGCGGCGTCATCCTGGGCACCGCGCTGCTGGTCTGGCTCTCCCAGTTCCTGGCGGTCTACGGCAGCCAGTACGCGCTCATCATCCTCGGCGCCATCCTGCTGTTCGTGGTGCTGCTCGCGCCGCAGGGACTGCTGCCGTGCGTGCTGGGCGGCCTGCAACGGCTCGCGCCGCGCCGGCAGCCGGCGCCGCCGCACGGACCGCGCACGGCGTTCGAAGCCGGCGATGGAAACAAGACGGCGGGAAACAGGACGGCGGCAGCCAATACGACGGGAGCAAAATCGTGACCAGGCTACTCGAGACCCGCGCGCTGGCCAAGCGCTTCGGCGGCGCCCACGTGATCGACGGCATCGACTTCCAGATCGACGCCGGCGAGATCCGCTGCGTCATCGGCCCCAACGGGGCCGGCAAGAGCACCTTCTTCAAGCTCATCACCGGCGAGTACTTGCCGTCAGGGGGCAGCGTGCATTTTCTCGGGCGCGACCTGAGCCGCGTGCTGCCCCACGAACGCATCCGCATGGGCATGAGCATCAAGTTCCAGATCCCGGGCGTGTTCCCGGAACTCACGGTGCGCCAGCATCTGCAGCTTGGCCTGCACCTGGCAAAGGACAGCCGCCCGCACAGCCTGGCAGACCTGCTGCGGCGGTTCACGCTGGAGCAGGAGGAAGCGGTGCCCGCGTGCAACCTCTCGCACGGGAAGAAGCAATGGCTGGAGATCGCGATGGCGGTCTCGCTCGGCCCGAAGCTGCTGTTCCTGGACGAGCCGGTGGCAGGCATGTCGGTGGAGGAGACTCATGCCACCGGCGAGCTGATCATCCGGCTGCGGGAGGCGGGGCTGACCATCATGGTCGTCGAGCACGACATGACGTTCGTCAGGCAGATCGCCTCGCGCGTGAGCGTGCTGCATGGCGGGCGCCTGTTCGCGGACGGCCCGATCGACGAGATCCTCGGGCGCGACGACGTCGCCGAGATCTACCTGGGGAGAAAGCAATGAGCGCGCTGCTGGATATCGACGCCGCCGAGAGCGGCTACGGCGGCGGCCGGGTCCTCAACGGCGTGTCGCTGCGGATACGCGAAGGCGAGATCCTCGCCCTGATCGGGCGCAACGGCGTCGGCAAGACCACGCTGCTGCGCACGCTGATCGGGCTGGTGCCGCTGGCCGCGGGCAGCATCCGGCTGGATGGCCGCGAGGTCGGGCACGACAAGCCCTACGCGCGCGCGCGACAGGGCATCGGCTACGTGCCGCAGGGGCGCGAGATATTCGGCGCGCTGACGGTGGCGGAAAACCTCCAGGCCGGGGCGCAGGCCAACCGCGGCCGCGCCGCGGCAATGCGCGACAAGGTGACCGGCTACTTCCCCGTGCTGAAGGCGAAGCTGCAGCACAAGGCTGGCACCATGAGCGGCGGCGAGCAGCAGCAACTGGCGATCGCGCGGGCGCTGATCGGCGCGCCGAAGATCCTGCTGCTCGACGAGCCCTCCGAAGGCATCCAGCCGTCCATCGTCGGCCTGATCGGCGAAACGCTGCTGAAGATCGCGCGGGAGACCGGCGTGGGCGTGCTGCTCGTCGAGCAGGACATGGGCATGGTGGAAAGCATGGCGACGCGCTGCTGCGTGATGGACAAGGGGCGCATCGTCGACACATTGACCCGCGGGCAACTCGCGGACGAAGCACTGATTCGCCAGCATCTGGCGCTCTGACGGAGACGGGAACATGGAATGGCTCAACGATTCGATCATGATGCGGCGCGGCGTGGGCGCCGACCGCGAGCCGGTCGTGCATCACCTCACGGAGGCGTTGCAGAAGACCTATCATTACACCATCGGGCCTTACTCGCTGCCGGTATTGCACGTCAAGCCGGGAGACCGCGTGGTGGTGGAGACCCGGGATGCATTCGAGGGCAAGATCACGTCGGAGGCGGACAAGCCTTCCGAGCTGCTGACCGTGCCGTACCTGAACCCGCAGAATGGCCCGATCATGATCAAGGGTGCCGAGAAAGGCGATGTCGTCGCAGTGCACATCGAGAAGATGGTGCCGCGCGGGGACGACCCGCACGGCTTCTGCTGCATGATTCCCAGTTTCGGCGGGCTCACGGGCACGGACTGCACGGCGCTGCTCAACGAGCCGCTGCCAGAGATCGTGCGCAAGATCAGGATCGACGAGGACAACGTCTACTGGAGCCGGCGGCACACGCTGCCGTACCGCCCGCATATCGGCACGCTGAGCCTGTCGCCGGAGATCGACTCGATCAACTCGCTCACGCCCGATTCGCACGGCGGCAACATGGACGTGCCCGACATGGGGCCGGGCAGCATCACCTATCTTCCGGTGCGCTCGCCGGGCGGCCGGCTCTTCATCGGCGACGCGCATGCCTGCCAGGGCGACGGCGAGGTGTGCGGCACGGCGGTCGAATACGCGAGCACGACGACCGTGCGCGTCGACCTCATCAAGCACTGGCAGATCGCCTGGCCGCGGCTGGAAAACCGCGATGCGCTGATGACCATCGGCAGCGCGCGGCCGCTGGAGGACGCCACCCGCATCGCGTACCGCGAACTGGTGCTGTGGATGGCGGCGGAGTTCGGCTTCGACAAATGGGATGCTTATATGATGCTCAGCCAGGTAGGCAAGGTCCGGCTCGGGAATTTCGTGGACCCCAAGTACACCGTCGGCGCGATGATCGCCAAGCATTACCTGAAGTAGGCATGCCGCGGGCGGGCACCTCCGGCAGCGCATTTCGCCCCACCATCCAATTCTCACGCCGAGCGCGCATCGACATGGCTTCATCTGATCCCATCAAGGTCGGCCTCCTCTGTTCCCAGACGGGCACCACCGCGCTGCTGGAAATGTCCCAGTGGCGCGGCGCCGTCCTGGCCCTCGAGGAAATCAACGAGCGCGGCGGCATCGGCGGCCGCGAACTCGTCGCCATCCACTACGACCCGGGCTCCAGCCCGGCCGCCTTCCGCGAGCTGGCGGAGCGGCTGATCCTGAAGGACGGCGTCAACGTCATCTTCGGCGGCTATACCTCCACCAGCCGCAAGGCGATGCTGCCGGTGGTGGAGAAATACAACCGCCTGCTGGTCTACTCGCAGCAATACGAAGGCTTCGAGTATTCCGACAACATCATCTACAGCGGCGCGTCGCCGAACCAGAACGGCGTGCAGCTGGCCGACTTCATGACGCAGACGTTCGGCGCGCGCGTATACATGGTCGGCTCGCGCTACGTCTATCCGTACGAATGCAACCGCACCATGCAGGAGCTGCTGCTGCAGCACCCGGAGGGCGCGATACTGGGCGAGCGCTATCTCGACCTCGAAGCGCGCCGCGACCAGTTCGCCGAGGTGGTCGCCGACATCGGCAGGAAGGCGCCGGACTGGATCTTCTGCACGGTGATCGGCAGGACCGTGCCGTACCTGTACGAGGCCTGCGCGGCGGCGGGCTTCGACCCGGCCCGGATGCCGATCGGCAGCCTCAACACGTCCGAGACCGAGATCCTCGCCATGGAGCCTGGCGTGGCGGCCGGGCATTTCACCGCCGCGCCCTACTTCCAGAGCATCGACAGCCCCGAGAACCATGCCGCGCTGCGCCGCCACCAGGCCCGCTTCGGGCCGCAGCAGCCGGTGGACATGAACTGGGAGTCGGCGTACTACCAGATGCATATGTTCGCGCAGGCGTTCGCGCTGGCCGGCTCCGACGAAATCGGCGCCATCATGCCGCACCTGCTCGGCGCGGAATACCCGGCGCCGCAGGGACGCGTGCGGATCGATCCGGTCAACCACCACATGGCGCTCTACCCGCGCGTCGGGCGCGCCAATGCCGACGGCCAGTTCACCATCCTGCGGGAATCCAAGTTCGCGGTGCCGCCCGACCCGTACATGACCCGGCAGACGCTCGGCGACTGGGTCACCAAGCTCAGCACGCGGGAGTACTGACATGGCCTCTCGCGGCGACAACGGACAACGCAGCCTGACCGGTTCGATCCTGAACCGCAACCTGCGCGTGGTGGTGTTCCATCCGGAGGACGACGACGGCCAGACGCTGACCAGCCACCTGCGGCGCATCGGCTTCCTGGTGGAAGCCATCTGGCCGCCGTCCGACGCGCTGCCGGACAAGGCGGACCTGGTGTTCCGCGCGCTGCGCCCGGAAGAGCGCGCGCCCAAGGACGAATGGCTCGGCCCCGACGCGCCGCCGCTGATCACGGTGGTGGCCTTCGAGAACCCCACCTTCATCGACCAGGCCATCAAGATGGGCGCCGACGGCATCATCACCACGCCGATACGGGCCTCCGGCCTGCTGTCGGCGGTGGTCATGGCGTTGCAGCACGCCAGGCAGGTCCGGCAGTACACGCAACGCATCGCCAGCCTGGAGCACAAGCTGCTCGACAGCCGGCAGCTGAGCGAGGCAAAGACCATCCTGATGCTCATGCACCAGCTCAGCGAGAGCGAGGCCTACGACATGCTGCGCGCCCAGGCCATGGCCAAGCGCGTGACCATCGACGACATCTGCCGCTCCGTGATCCAGGCCGGCGAGGTGCTCCAGCTAAAGCGCGGCGCCAGATCCGCCGATAGCAACGACACCGGTTGAGCGGATGGTCCGTTCCCGGCCCCGCGGATAGCCGACGCACCACATCAGGGCAGGAATTGAACGGAATCAGCCTTACCGAACTGAAAGCACTGGCCAGCGCCTGCCGGAAAGTCATCCGGAGCGCCAGCGCCGAGGACCGCGGCCATGCCATGTCGCGCTTTCCGCATGGCTCGTGCGGCGTCGCATGCCAGCTCCTTGGCAGCCTGCTGTTCGACGCCTATGGCGTGCGCAGCGACCATGTCTCCGCCTTCGGCCACCCCGGCCTCGGCTTCATGCAGTCGCATGCGTGGCTGACGGCGAACGGACTGGTCATCGACATCACCCACGACCAGTTCGCGAACACCGGCCTCGACGGCTGGGTGTTCGCCGGCAGCCCGTGGCACGATGCCTTCCAGGTAAGGCACCGGGCCCGGTTCGGCGTCGACAACCGGCATCACGCCTATGGCTCCCGGATCTACCGCCTGCTCCGGGACGAGATCGTGCGCAACTGCCAGTAGCGCAGCGCGGCTGCGGGCGGCGCCGGAGCGCCGGACCCCGCAGCCTATCGCCCGGGCCTGCCCGAAGTCATGGCTTGCAGCACGCCGTCCCGCCGGATGAGGCCGTGGTACAGCGCCGCGGCGAAGTGCAGCACGACGAGGGCGAACAGCAGGAACGCGCATACCGTATGCGCCTGCCTGAGCGCCGCATACAGATAGGCGTTGTGCGGCAGGATGGACGGCAGTTGCGCCTGCCCGTACAAGACGATGGGGTACCCGGCCGCCGACAGCATGCCCCATCCGATCAGCGGCATCGCGAACATCAGGACATACAGCAGCACGTGCGAGGCGCCCGCGGCCAGGCGCTGGACCGGCGGCAGCGTGGCCGGCAGCGGCGGCGGCGGGTTGATCATGCGGTTCACCAGCCGTATGGCGGCCAGCACGAGAATGGCCACGCCAAGCGGCTTGTGGATCGACACCAGCAGTTCGTAGCGGGACGAGACGGTGGCGACCATCCCCACGCCGATGAACAGCATGGCCAGGATGAGCAGCGCCATCAGCCAGTGGAGAAGCCGTGACGGCACGGAAAAGCCATGGGTGGCGGCGCTCATTGTTTTCCTCCTGCGTTGACTTCCCGCTGCGTCACCGCGCTGGACGGCTTCTCGCCGCGCTCGTTTTCGCGCAGCGTGAAGGAGCGCGAATAGGCCGCGGAGCGGGCACTCGGAATCGCGTCGCCGGACGTGGTGATGCCGGCGGGCAAGACGGTGGGATCGAAATTGATGTCGGTGCAGGGGCCGTCGTCCTCGCTGATCACCTTGTCGAGCGTCACGGTACCCATGTCGATCTGCCGGCGGTCGGCGGGCCATACCTTGTCGGGCCGCTCCGGGTCGCCCGGCTGGCCGATGGTCGCCACCATTTTCCATTGCACGGGATGCTGCGCCACCTCGGCGATCAGTCCGTCGAACAGGTAGTTCGGGTCGGCGGCGTTCTCCTTGGCCGCCGGCGCGAACGGCTGGACCGGCACCGCGGACCACCGCACCGGCGTGGACACGCCGTCCTTGTTCACGAACAGGAACGTATCGAGTCCGTGGTAGGTGTCATTCGAGAAGCCCGAGGAAATCGGGCGCGCGCCCATGATCCCGACGGCGGCGACGAAATCCGGATGGGACGCGGCAAACGCCTTCATCTTGCCGGGATCGGGCTTGCCGGTCTTCGGGTCCGGCACTCCCGCGATCATCTGGTCGTAGAACGACTGCACCGTATCGAACGGAAAGACGGGAAGGTCGATCATCGCCGTGCGCCACTCCTGCGCGCCGTCGGGCCTGAACTGCAGCGCGAGGCTGCGGATCAGGCCGGGCGCGTCGGCAACGAACGGGATGCCGCCCGCGAACGCGATGCGCCCGACCACGGGAACCCGCCCGGGTGCCAGCAGGGCCGCCTTCGAAAGCGGCGTCGCCGACCCGTTGCTGTCGAACCACCCCGTGGCGCACAGGCCTTTGGCGTGATTGCGGCGAAAACCCACGTGCTTGCCGTTCGTCGCGTCGAAGCCCGCGATGATCTGCTTCTGCGTGAGCCGTTGCGGCGAGAACCAGCCTCCGGCATAAGCGAAGGCCCCCGCCAGGCAGAGCGCCGCCGCCCCGATGAGGCCATACCGCACCGCCGCCGCGGCGGCGCTCAGTTTCGGTGGCTGGCCAGAAGAACTTCCAACGTTGTCCGCCATGAACTACTCCTTCGATGCAGGGCAGTATTTTCAGGACCGAGGGTCGGTTTGTCGCGCGGCCTGTGACGGGATTCTCGCGAATCGCCATGGCAGCGTATTTCAGCGTCGACCGGAGATTTCGGAAACGCACTGTGGGCAGAGAATACACGACAGGCGGCACAGGCCGCAGCAGCGCAGGAAAGCGCACATGCGTGGCCGCCCTGCGCCTGCGCGCTATTGCGCGCACCGCCCGTGAACACATCGACCTTGCGTGCCGCCGCAGCGGAAACGCCGGTGCGGTCCATGCCGCAAACCGGGGGCTGGACGCCCCAACCTGTTTTCGGGGCTCGATGCCGCAAGAAACCGTGCGCGGCGCCTTTGCGCCGCGGGGTGCCAGAAAGGGCTTGAAAAAGTGAATGCCGCGAATACAGTAAATGCACAAACAACCCCCGGTTTCCCGATGGCGATGCCGAAGTGCTGCTTCACTATCGCGGCATGTCCATACATTCAGACCCGCAATGTGCGGACGGATCGACAAGCCCGCTGCCGCCGGTTGCCCACGGAAACGCCCGTCGCGCGCCCTCAGGAAAAGGAACACCATGGAAGATCCAGCGAAGCAGGACATCGCCTGCGCCGGCTTCGGCGGCGAAGGTTGCGGACATGCCGCCGGCATGTCGCGGCGGCGCTTCCTCCAATCCGTCAGCGCCGGCGCATCGATGGGCGCCGCGGGCAGCATGTGGGCACCCGCCGCGTCCGCCGCGGAAACCGCCTCGGCGCCGACGCAGTCCGGCGGCGGCTATCCGGTCACGCTCAAGGTCAACGGCACGGTCTACAAGGTCACGGTGGCATCCAACGCCATCCTGCTCGACATGCTGCGCGACCAGTTGCACCTGACCGGCACCAAGAAGGGCTGCGACCATGGCCAGTGCGGCGCCTGCACGCTGCATGTCAACGGCGTCGCGGTCAATGCATGCCTGTCGCTCGCGGTGATGCACGACGGCGACGAGATCACCACCATCGAAGGACTGTCGCGCGCGGGCAATCTGCATCCGGTCCAGCAGGCCTTCTGGGACCACGACGCCTACCAGTGCGGCTATTGCACCGCCGGCCAGGTGATGAGCGCGGTCGGCATCCTCCAGGACAAGCGGATTGCGCCCGACGAAGCCGCGGTGCGGGAAGCCATGAGCGGGAACATCTGCCGCTGCGGCGCCTACAAGAACATCGTGGCGGCGATCCAGGACGCCCGCGGCAAGACGAGGACTCTCTGATGCGTACCTTCGAATTCTCGCGCGCCGCCGATGTGGGGCAGGCCATCGCGCTGCATGCGCGCAGCCCGGACACGGTATTCCTGGCCGGCGGCACGACGCTGCTGGACCTGATGAAGCTCGACGTCATGCAGCCGGCGCACCTGGTCGACATACACAAGCTCAAGCTCGACCAGATCGACGTGCAGAGCGACGGGCGCGTGCGGATCGGCGCGATGGTCAGCAACACCGACCTGGCCCGGCACGCGCACATCCAGCAGCACTACCCGGCGTTGTCGCAGGCACTGCTTTCGGGCGCCAGCACCCAACTGCGCAACAAGGCCACGACCGCCGGCAACGTGATGCAGCGCGTGCGCTGCGGCTACTTCCGCGACGGCATTTCCCCGTGCAACAAGCGCGTGCCGGGTTCGGGCTGCGCGGCGATCGACGGGCTCAACCGGAACGTGCACGCCGTGCTGGGCGGCAGCAAGGACTGCATCGCGGCGCATCCCTCCGACATGTGCGTGGCGATGATTGCGATCGGCGCCACCATCCATGCGCAGGGCGCCAGGGGAGTGCGCGACATTCCGTTCGCCGATTTCCATCTGCTGCCAGGCGACACGCCCTGGAAAGAGCATGCGCTGGCGACGGACGAGATGATCACCCACATCACGCTCGATGCGCCGATGCCGGGCAGCCGCTCCGCGTATCTGAAGCTGCGCGACCGCGGTTCCTATCAGTTCGCGCTGGCCTCGAGCGCGGTCATCGTGGCGCGGGACGGCAACGATATCCGCGACATCCGCATCGCACTCGGCGGCGTGAGCACCAAGCCATGGCGCGCGCGGGATGCGGAGGCGATGCTGCGCGGCAAGCCGCTCTCGGCGGCGCTGATCCGCGACGCGGCGGCGGCCTCGATGGCGGGCGCGCAATCGTACGGCCAGAACGGCTTCAAGATCCTGCTCGGCCAGCAAGCCGTGGCGCGCAATCTGTCGCGGCTGGTGGCCTGATCCCGGCATCTCCATATCCTCAGTTTCACATCCGACACGGGAGCCCCGCGTGAACAAGAATGCCATCGGCGCACCGGCGCGCCGCATCGATGGGAAACTCAAGGTCACCGGCGCCGCGCTCTATGCCGCGGACCGGAATCTGCCCGGCATGTTGCACGCCTACGGGGTGTTCAGCACCATCGCCAGCGGCCGCGTGACCGGCATCGACACCGCCCAGGCGCGGCGCGTACCCGGGGTGGTCGATATCCTCCATCACGACCGCTTCCTGCACCTGTACCGTGCGCCGAAGAGTCCGATCTCGCCGGCCACCATCCTGACGGCGGCCATCACCGACGAGCACCGCCTGCCGTTCGAGGACGCCGACGTGCACTACGCCGGGCAGTTCGTGGCGCTGGTCGTCGCGGATACGTTCGAGCATGCGCGCGAAGCCGCCTACCGGGTCAAGGTCACGTACGCCGCCGGCAAGGCGGTGGCCAATCTCGACCAGGGACTCGCGGCGGGGAGCCTGCGCGATGGCGGCCGCGGCCACGCGCGCGGCACGCCCGCGCCCGCGTTCGACGCCGCCGCGGCCAAGGTCGATGCCGTGTACCACACGCCCGTCGAGACCCACACCCCGATGGAGATGCACGCCTCGGTCGCGTGGTGGGAAGACGGCGACCTGCATCTGTACGAGGCGTCCCAGGGCGTCGTCGTGCATCGCAATACGCTGGCGCAGATATTCGGGCTCACGCCCGAGCGCGTCACCGTGGAGGCGCCCTTCATCGGCTCGGGCTTCGGCTGCAAGCTGTTCCTGTGGCCGCATTCGGTGGCGGCCTGCGCGGCAGCGAAGATGACCGGGCGGCCGGTGAAGCTGGTCGTGCCGCGCGCGCAGATGTTCACCACCACCGGGCAGCGGCCGGAAACGAAGCAGCGGATCCGCCTGTCCGCGGGCGCGGACGGCAAGATCACGTCGATACGCCACGAGTCGATCAACACCACGTCCTTCATCGACCAGTACGTGGAAAACTGCGGCGGCATGACCGCGAGCCTGTATTCGTGCCCGAATGTGCTGGTGAGCCACCACACCATCGAGGTGCACCGCGGCGCGCCGACCTCGATGCGCGCGCCGGGCGCGGCGCCCGGCCTGTTCGCGCTGGAGTCCGCCGTCGACGAGCTCGCGCTGGCCTGCCGCGCCGATCCCGTGCAGTTCCGGCTCGCCAATATCTCCGCGCGCGACGAAAGCATGAACCTGCCCTGGTCCAGCAATCACCTGCGCGAAGCCATCGAGCAAGGAAGCCAGAAGTTCGGCTGGGCCAGGCGCGACCCCCGGGTCGGCTCGATGGTGGTGGGCGACGAGATTGCCGGCTACGGCGTGGCGGTATGCAACTGGGATGCCTGGCGCACGCCGGCGGAGGCCCGGGTACAACTCAGGAGCGACGGCACCGCTGCCGTGATCTGCGCCATCCAGGACATCGGCACCGGCACCTATACGATCGCCGCCCAGACCGTCGGCGACCTGACCGGCCTGCCGCTCGACAGGATCGAAGTGAAGCTGGGCGACTCGTCGTTTCCGGCCGCGCCGGTGTCGGGCGGATCGTGGGCCACGGCGAGCGTCCTGCCGGCCATTGCCGAGGCCACGCGCACCGCCATTGCGCAGTTGCGCACGTTCGCCACGCAAGACGGCGCGGCATTCGCCGGCGCCAGGCCCGAAACGCTCTCCATGCAGAACGGCCGCCTGACCGACGGCAAGCGCTCGGTGGACTACGCGGCCATACTGAATGCGCAGCGCTTCGCCAGTGCCGAAGGACATGCCCGGACCGGCGGCGCGCCGACGGACAAGCTGTCGTTCATGTCCTTCGGCGCACATTTCGTCGAAGTCCGCTGGACCCCCGACATTTCCCACCTGCGCGTGGCGCGCGTGGTCAGCGCCATCGACGTGGGCCGCGTCATCAATCCGCTGACCGCGCGCAACCAGGTGGAAGGCGCCATCGTGATGGGCGTGGGCATGGCCCTGTTCGAGGCCACGGAGTACGACGAGCGCAACGGCATGCCGGGCAACAACAACTGCGCCGAGTATGTGATGCCGGTACATGCGGACCAGCCGCAGATCGACGTGATCCTGCTCGACCACCCGGATCTGGAGTTCAACGAGTTCGGCGCGCGCGGCATCGGGGAGATCGGCATCACGGGTTTCGCCGCGGCCGTCGCCAATGCCGTCCATCACGCCACCGGCAAGCGCATACGCGAGTTGCCCATCACGATGGAGAAGCTGATGGACGCTCCGGGCAGGACGGCCGCGTAGGCGCTGGCCTGCGTATCCTGCATATCCTGCATATCCTGCGTAGCCGGAGCCGCTTGACGCCAAGACCTGATGCGGGCCAAAGGGGAATGCCGGGGCTGCTATCGCCGTGGTTTCGCCCGGAAGGGGCAACGCCCGGTTTCCGGCGCGTTGTCGTCGGGCAGCACGTACTGTTTCCATTCGCGGTTGTCGGGGTCGCCATAGAAGCCGATGTCCGGGTGCACGGGCATGCCGTCATAGGCAAGCATGCGGGCGTGTATGCGGCGCCTGACCGCGGCGCTGATCGGCTGCTGCGTGGCCGGGTCGACGAACAGCCCGCGCGGCTGGAACAGCAGGACCATGCCGTCGGCGAGCACGCGGCTGCGCCGCTGCCGGTAGGTCGGGCTGGTGCCGACGACGAACATCTGGCGCCCGCCGAACGAGAACTCCCAGAACGGATCGTCGGGATCGGCCGGCACCATCGGCGTGCCGTCATGCTCGTTCAGGTATCGGAGCAGGTCCCAGAAGCGGCGCACATAGTCCTCGTGCGCGAGCAGCTCGGCGTCGGGCTCGACGAACACGGCCAGGCTGAAGCGCCGGTATTTCTCGTCCCCTCCCAGCGCGATGAACTGCCGCATGCTGTCGAGCAGCAGGTCCGGCGAGCGCGCGCAGAACGCATAGAACATTTCCCGGTTGCGCTCCGCGGCTTGCCCGAAGAAGCAGGGATAATCGGCTGCCTCCAGCGTGGCCCGGTAACGTTCATAAGCGCGCGCCAGCCACGCCGGCGGCACGGCGAGACCCAGCGTCGCGCCGGCGAGGATGCGGCGCGTCCATTCGGCGGGCACGGCCGCCTGCGGCGGCGCGCCGGGGTCCGGGCTGGATGGGACGTGGCCGGGATCGGGACCGGGATCGGGTTTCGATGCATCCATGCAGGACTCCATTTCCAGCACATCGGGGTGGCCGGGAGCGTCAGGCGCGGTGCCGTCGCGCGAGCTTCACCATGCGCCTGAAGCCGCTGGCCTGCTGTTGCCACCAGTTGCCCGAGGCAAGCAGCGAATCCGCGCCCGGATCGCCGGTGTGGACCGCGCGGTGAGAAAAATCGGCGGTGCCGAACAGCATGTCCCACACCGGAAAGACCGTGCCGAAATTGCAGCTCCGGAAACCCGCGATCTCGGGGCAGTGATGGGCGCGGTGGAACTGCGGCGAGATCAGCAGCCGCTCGCCGAGCCAGCCATAGCCGAAGCGCGTATTGGCATGCGCCACGCTGCCGACCAGCCGGAAAGCGAGTATCACGAACGGAAACTGATGCGATGGCATGCCCAGCGCCAGCGCCACGGCGATCAGCCACGCATAGGTGATGACGTCTTCCAGCACGTGCGAGCGGTCGTCCGACCAGAACGTCATCTGCAGTTCGGCGTGGTGCAGCGAGTGGATGCCGTACCACCACGCGAACCGGTGGGACAGGCGATGCCGCCAGTAGTCCGAGAAATCCAGCACGACCAGCCCTGCGACGAAGCCGAGCACCGGCGCACCGGTGGCGGCCGAAAGCCAGCCGAGTGCCGACCAGTCCGCGATGCCGTGCGCGCTGAAGAATCCGTCCAGCAGGCCTCTCGCCGCGTCGTACTCGAAGAACGCGACCAGCGGGAAGATGACGAGACGCACCACGAAGGTGTAGGTGATATCGGCGGCCATCGGCTGGCGCTGCTGCCAGCGCACGAGCGGCCGCAGCGTCTCCAGCGGCGTGCAGACGAGATAGCTGAGAAAGACCTGGAACATGCCGAAACCGGCAAACACGGCCCACGGCCTGGCGTACGGTCCCCATTGCCGCCACCCGACCGCATCGAGCAGCGGCGCCATCGCGCCGGCGCCGGTCGAGCCGGCCATCAAGGCGGTGAGACTGATCATGGTGAAACTCCTCGCGCCGGTGCGCCGCGGGCGGCGGTCAAGCCAGCGGCGGCGCCCGGCGGCGCGCAAACATGGCGGGAACTGCGGGATCGCGCCGGTTTGCCGCGGGGCGGCCGGGCGACTGCCTGAGCGGCAAGGAAAATGAAAACGTGTTGACGCCGCCGGCGCTGCGGGCGGCGACGCTGCCGCCATGCATCTCCGCCACCGCCTTCACGATGGCAAGGCCGAGGCCGTGGTTTTCGCGGCTGGTTTCCCGCGACGGCGCGCCGCGCACGAAGCGGTCGAACAGCCGGGCCAGCTTCTCCGCCTCGATGGCCGCGCCCGGATTGGCCACCGCCACCGTCGCGAAGCCCGGCGTTTGCGCGATCGAGATGGCAACGGTGGCGCCGGGGCTGCTGTGCTCGATGGCGTTCGCCAGGAGGTTCGACAGCGCCCGCTGGAACAGCGCGACGTTGATTTCCGCGCGCGCATCGCCGCTGACCGTGCTGGCGATGCCCGCATCCTCGAACAAGGTATCGAGATAGCTCAGCAATTGCTGCGTCTCCCGGCCAAGCGAGGCCTCGACGCAGCCGGTGGCGTATTCGCCGCGATCCACGCGGGACAGGAACAGCATGTCGTTGACGATGTGCTTGAGGCGGCCGATTTCCTCCAGGTTCGATTGCAGGGTGGAGCGCAGCTCCGCCGCCGAGCGGTCGCGCGTGAGCGCCACCTCGGTCTGCCCGACGACGATGCCGATCGGCGTCCGCAACTCATGGGCCACGTCGGCATTGAAACACTCGAGCCGCTCGTAGGAGCGGTCCAGCCGCGCGAGCGCGCCGTTGAACGCCTCGGCCAGATGGCGCAGCTCGCGCGGCAGCGCATCCGTGCCGAGCCGCTTCGACCTGTCGTGCGTGCTGAGGCGGCCGGCTTCCTCCGACAGGCGAAACAGCGGACGCAGCCCCATCCTCGCCACGCTGAAGCTGAGCAAGAGCATGGTCAGCATCACCACCACCGACAGCACCGCCAGCGTCACGCGCAGCCGCTGCAGCGTCCTGATGGCGGCGGAGCCGTCGACCGCCACCGTCAGCGCCACCGCCGGGCGCTCGCCCAGCGCCGGTACCTGCGACACCGCGAACAGCATCGGATAGGCGTGGCCCGCGGGCTGGATCCAGCCGCTGCCGGCGCCGGGCGGCAAGCCGTCGCCGCCGAGGATGGCATCGCCGAAGGCAAAGCGCGGGTCGGCGCTGGCCACGTGAAGCAAGGCGCTGCCGTTCGGCGACGCGACATCGGCCAGCCGCGCGCGCACCACCTGCCATTTGGCGGCGGTCTCGACGTGGCGGACGATGGTGGCGGCGAGGTCCGACCGCGTGGCCAGCGTTTCCTTCAGGTTGGCGGTCAATTGCGCGCGCAAGGCCAGGTACAGGCCCAGCGCCACCAGCGCATACGCCGCCAGCGAGACGACGGCAAACCACACCGCGAGCCGGACCGAAAGCGAGCGGTTCATGACGGCGCGCCCTCGTGGCGGCTCTCCAGCACGTACCCCATGCCGCGCACGGTATGCAGCAGCTTGTTCTCGAACGGCCCGTCCAGCTTGGCGCGCAGCCGCTTGACGACCGACTCCACCACATTCATGTTGGCCTCGAAGTTCATGTCCCAGACGGCTTCGGTAATCAAGGTCTTCGAGACGATCTCGCCGTGGCGCTGCGCCAGCGCCGACAGCAGCATGAACTCCTTCGCGGTCAGGTCCAGCCGCACGCCGTTGCGGGTAGCCTTGCGGGCGATCAGGTCCACGGTGAGATCGTCGACCGACACCGACGCCGTATCGTGCGGCCGGCTGCGCCGCATCAGCGCGCGCATGCGCTCGACCAGCTCCATGAACGAGAACGGCTTGGTGAGATAGTCGTCCGCGCCCTGGCGCAAGCCATGCACGCGGTCGTCGACGCGCTCGCGCGCGGTCAGCATGATGACCGGCGTCTGCTTGCACCGCCGGATGGCCTGCAGCACGCCGAACCCGTCCAGGCCCGGCAGCATCACATCGAGCACGATGACGTCATAGTCGCGCTCCAGCGCAAGATCGGCGCCGGCATTGCCGTCATGGGCGTGATCGACCACCCAGCCCTGCTCCGTCAGGCCGGTGCGCAGATAGTTCACGACTTTCTGTTCGTCTTCGACGATGAGGACTTTCATGCCGGCTCCCGTTTCCCGCGCCTGCTCGCGGCCTACAACTCGCGGCCTACAAGCTTGTGACGGGAATCGGCGGCGGAAGTTTGAAAGATGTGGCGCGCGCACCCGGGCCCGCCAGCGGCTAAACGGTCACATGCCTCGATGATAGGCAGCGCGCCAGGCGCGATGCTGTCGCCAGCCTGGCAATTTTGTCAGCTTGCACGCCTTGCTGCGACGCACTTCGGCGATTGCCTTTAAGGGCACTCCTGTCTAAATGTCGATTCAGCCCAGCCGGATCGACAGTTCCACGTCCTCGCCGAACGGCACGGACAGGTAGCCGTTTGCCGGGGAGCGCACACGCGCCAGGTATTCCGGGCTGTAGTCGGCGTTGTCGGCAACGATCAGCGCGCCGGGCCGCAGGCGGCTCTCGACCAGATCGAGAACTTCGCAATAGATCGACTTGGCACCATCGAGCAGGAGCAGGTCGATCGACTCGGAAAGGCCGGATGCCAGCGTGTTCAGGGCGTCGCCTTCGCGGATTTCGACCAGGTCGTCCACTCCGCCCTCGACAAGATGCTGGCGAGCTTTGGCGACCTTCGACGGCTCGAACTCGCTGCCGATCAGGTGACCACCACCGTTGTCGCGCAGCGCGGCCGCCAGGTACAGGGTCGAGAGTCCGAACGAGGTGCCGAACTCGACGATGTTGCGCGCATTCGTGCTGCGTGCCAGTTGATACAGCAGCACGCCGGTCTCGCGCGAAACCGGCAGCCACAAGTCCCTGGCGCGGCGATAGAAGTCGAGGTATTCGGTCTTGCTGCGCATCAGGCGTTCGCGTTCCTCGCGCGGCATGCCGGCCATTGCCGGGCTGGCGGCGCGGTCGGCTTGCTCGAACAGGCGATCCAGCAAGGGCGCCAGCGGTGCATCGGTCAGTGTTGAGGTCATGGAGTCGTCCGGTCCAAGGTTGGTGAGAGGCGGGGTCTTGCAGTGAGGTGCCAGAATGCGATTAATCCCTCACGTTGATGAAATAATATGACGAATTCCTCGCGTTAGAAATTCGCATTCGGGTTCGCGTTTTCCCCTTCCCGCGCCGAGCCGAAAACTGCCGGGACTCCCTTGGAAACACTGAAGTCGAGCGGATCCAATCGAGCCCACGGAGACCGCGGGGATGTCGAGGCGTCAGGTTTTTCGTCGGGAAAAACGGAGCATCGTTGCAATGCCCGGGGAGCATCCAATCGGGCGCGCCTGGAGAAGGCGTCCCCCAGGAGGAGGTATCAGGGGATCGCCGGTGTGTGCTTGCGCCGGCGGCCGCAACGGCCGCGCGGGCCATCAACCGAGGGTTGAGCAGATGACCCGCGCAGCGCTAATATGCGAACAATCCATCGCATTGAAGGATGCGGCATACCGATCGGATTTCCGCGCACTGAGCCTTGCATCGCCACACCACCATGACCACCCGCCGCCGTCCGCAGATCACCTCGCGCAAGCGACCCCAACAGGCGCGCTCGACCGAACTGGTCGCAGCCATCCTGGAAGCCGCCGCTCAGGTTCTGGCCGGAGAAGGCGCCACCCGGTTCACCACAGCGCGCGTCGCCGAGAAAGCCGGCGTCAGCGTCGGGTCGATCTATCAGTATTTCCCCAACAAGGCATCGATCCTGTTCCGTCTTCAGGCCGATGAGTGGATGCAGACGACCCGGATGCTGCGAAACATCCTCGAAGATGCCAACACACCGCACCTGGAGCGCCTGCGTACCCTCGTGCATGCCTTCCTTCGCTCCGAGTGCGAAGAAGCCGAGGTCCGCGGCGCGCTCAATGACGCGGCTCCGCTCTATCGCGACAGCCCGGAGGCCCGCCGGGCCCGTGCCGAAGGCGATCAGATGATCGATGCCTTCATGATGGAAGCCTTGCCGCACGCGTCCGCCGCATCCCGCGAACTGGCGGGCGATCTCATTTTCACGACGCTCAGCACCGTGGGCAACAGCTTTTCCCAGACCCGGCGGACCAAGGTGGAAATCAAGGCCTATGCCGACGCGATGGCCGACATGTTCTGCGCCTATCTAAACAGCATCCAAGGTCATTCGCCTCCGCGATGAGCCTGTCAATAATCATCGGGCGCGCCCGAAGAATCGACCTTCCGGTAAAGAGCCGCTCCGGCCTGGCAGATTGACGATTGGGAGCCGCTAGACTAGAGTTTGCATTGCAACCATCTTCATGGCTTTGCCGCAGGCGTTATCGTCATCCAACGCGCCCAATACCGAGAGCGGGCCTCAGCAGAGGGAACTCGGAGCATAAGCGCTGCGGCAATGCCTCACCCTCTCTTCTCTAGGCTCCAAGCTGCGCTCGCGGATACGCTCGAGGTTCGACCATTGGCGTTCTCTTCGCGGGACTCACAGCCGGAGATATCGGGCAGTCGTAGCCTTTTCCTTGAACCACTTGGTGGAAAGGCACAACCATGAAGACGACAGGAAACACCATTCTGATTACCGGCGGCACCAGCGGCATCGGCCGCGCGCTCGCCGAAGCATTCCATGACCGCGGCAACCGCGTCATCGTCACCGGGCGACGTCAGGCCATGCTCGACGAAATCGCGGCAAGCCGCCCCGGTATCGTCGGCCTGCCGCTGGATCTCGGCGACCCGGCGTCGCTGGCCCGCCTCGCGGACGACGTTCGCGCCGGATTCCCCGGGCTCAACGTGCTCGTCGCCAATGCCGGCATCTCACGGCCTGAGGATGTCACCGCGGATCGCTGGGACGGCTCCGACGCCGAGGCGATCATCGAAACCAACATCTTGGGCGTGTTGCGCGCGACAGCGGCTTTCCTGCCGCTGTTGAAACACCAGCGGAACGCGACGATCCTTGCGACCGGCTCGGCCCTCGCATTCCTGCCCCTCGCCAGTTTCCCGACCTATTGCGCGAGCAAGGCCTTCCTGCATTCCTGGCTTACCTCGTTGCGCCATCAGCTTCGCGAAATCCCGGTGGAAGTCCTGGAGCTTTCTCCGCCCTACGTGCAAACGGAACTGACCGGCGCCCAGCAGGCTGCCGATCCTTGCGCCATGCCGATCGGCGACTACATCGCACAGGTGATGAAAATGCTGGAGCATGGCGATCACCCCCGTGGGGAGCTGTTGCTGGAGCGCGATCACGCCCGGCGCTGGGCCGAAAGAGATGGCACATACGACGCCATCTTTGCCACCATGAATCCGGCATGACGATCCACTGCCGGCGTTGCATGTCCGCGTAGTGCCGGTGCTGCGTTGCCGCCCTGGCTTTCCGCGCAACGCGGCCTTTCCCGTTTCGGGCTCAGGCGGGCTCTGCAACGCAAAGCGCGATCATGGCAGATCAATGTATATCAAGGGTATTGCATATGCCTCGGATGGATCAAACACACACTTCCTCAATGGTCTCGGATGCATGGGGATGTCTGACACCTATCCCACCTGTCTTGCCCAGCCTTATCGACTAGCCACAACGGTCTCGTACCGGAAGAGAGTCCTGCAAAGCTTGCGAAATTCTTGGCCTGCCAGCCGGAAACGTAGAGTTGGAGCGGCTTTTCGAGGAGGCAGCCGCGTCCGAGCCGCGCTTCAGGACGTTGTTTCAGAATGAAGCGAAGCGGTCCTGGTGCGGCCGCAGACAGTACAACTAGTACGGCAAGGCCGCGCAACGACGCGAGGATATTTTCGAAACGACGTCTCAATACGGAGGGTTACTCTGGATTGGCGCCAAATCTACCTCCGAAAACTTTCCGGCACCTTGACTCCCAGCACTTTCTCTGCGCACCGTTCGTCACAAGCATCGCCAGCCTTTTTCGGGACCAACACTGCGGTTTCCTTGGGATCGATGACGAAATAGGAATAGCTGTCCGGGCAAGCGCTGCCCGCGCAGGCACTACCAACTAACAGTCGATCGCCCTTACTGGTCGGAACACACGCAATGGAGTTATGGTCCGACAGTGAGTTACGCAGCGCCATCTCCTTGCCCGCCTGCCGAACAATGATCACCGCCGCGTCCAGGTCGATGCCGAACCGATCGCCGTATGTCGAAGTAACGCCCATCACACGGACCACCGCGCCGCCGCATGAGCCGGTGAAATTGGTGACTGGTTCTGCAAGCACCTGTCGCGCTCCTTCCATGGGACGGAGCGCGACAGGTGCGGCGATGGCAGACGGGCAAAGGCAGATCAACAGAAGCGCGGCAATTTTGTTCACGGAGAATTGGCAGAGGAAAGAGAATCACGCGAGTTATCAGGATTAGGGTGCACTACCGGTAGCGTGCGATCAGCGCCTGATACCGCGGATCGCTCTTCAGGGCGCCCAGTTCGCCGGAACCGTCAATCAGATCAAACTGACGGAAGCCGTGCTGGAAGCTTGCGTGAAGGCTCCGGACCGCGCCATCCGGATCGCCTTGACGCATGGCGACAACGGCACGACGATAGTCATCCATGCCATCGGGTGTCTGGGCAGCGGCGGCTGACGCCGGCGCCTTTGGGGCGAAGGCGACAGTCGGCGCTACGGGCAGCCTGGAAGGCAAAGGATCGCCTGCAAGGGGAACGGACTGACGCTGGGCTGAAACACCAGGGTTGGCGGGCGCGCCGGCGACCTGGGCCGCCTGGGCAACACGACGGTAATACACCTTTCCAACAAATGGCAGGTCCAGCGAGATGCGATTGGCATTCTCGAAATGAAACTCCAGTCCCAGGCTCATGGGTCCTTCGAGTGTAACGTCGTTGCCCTTGGCCGTAATGGCGGAGATCGGAACATCGACATCGCCACCTGGGCTCCGTACCGCATTAGGTGTGACTTCGAACTCGGGCCCCATTGGCATGCTAATGCCCTGGGCGACGAACCGCTCGGCTCGCCAGCGTCCGAGAATGCGGTTGCCGTCAGGCTCGCTGCAGGCCATCAGCAAGCCGGCGGCAAGCATCGCGGGGGCGATATGCAAGGCAATGCCCTTCCTCCCATGCTTGCCGCCACGCAGTGTGCGAGCGATGTTCGCCTGTCTCATGTCGTTTGCCTGCGGTACTGTTCTACGAGTTTGATGAAACGCGGATCCTTGCGCAGGCTATCGAGGTCGGGATCCTGGTCCATCTTGTCGAAGTAGGAAAATCCGGCCATAAAGCTCGCTTCAAATTCCTTCAGCGCGTCGTCGGTGCGGCCTTGCTTCAAGCGCAACACGGCCAGGTTGTAGGGCACCAGTGCCTGCCGGGGATCGAGATCGCGGGCGGACATGAGGCTTTTTTCGGCCTCCTCCAGCTTACCCTGGCTCATCTTCGCAATCGCAAGCTTGAGCATTTCATTGACGGCCGCCTTGTTGCTGGCCTTGTCGGCACCATCCGCATTGCCGGTCTTCAGGTCGCGTTCACCCTTGGCACGCAACGCCGCCGTTTCCGCTTCGTCCGGAGCAATACCCCCGGCCGTCGCAGCAGGTGAAGACGCCGGCGGCGATTCCGCGACCGCCACAGGTGCCGCCATGGTCTCCGACGACGCCTCGGGGTGTTCCGTCTTATGATGTCCCACGAAGTAGTAGCTACCGCCAGCAAACGCCACCACGGCCACTATAGCGCCTGCGATGACCACCTTGTTCATGCCGCCGCGCTTGCCGCCGATGGGGGCTTGCACTTGGTCCAGTAGCGTGTTGCAGCCAGGACAGTGCAGATCGTCACCCGGGGACCGTTCAAAGACCTCGCCCGCATTGGCCCGCTCGCAGTCACCCAGCGTCGGGCATTTGTATTTCGCCATAACCTTCTACTCTTGAATTTGTGTCACACGAATGAACATTGGTCGGGCCAACATTGAGCATCGAAGGCCGACCAGCAGCGCCAGGCTTTTAATCGGCCAACGGCAGGCCGGCAATCTCGAACATGGGTTCTCGCATTCCGCCAAGTGCAACCAGTTGTGGGTCCTGCTCGTCCTGATCGACTTCCAGGTAACGCGTCTTGACCATCTGCCGGTATGCGTCGCGCAGTTCGTTTTTCTTGTCGATGTGCTTGTATTCGGCCTCGAGACGCTTGGCCACCTCCTTCTCGATTGCGGCCTGCGCGTCCACTGGTTGCTCGGCTTCCAGCACGTCGTGCCAGGTCTTGCCCTGCAGCACATACACCTTGGGTAGATCCCCGGCAATATACGAGAACACCCACTCCATCAGCCCGGTGGTCCTGTTCTGGCGTTCTTTGATCATGCCAAGCAGGTGAGCCAACAGAATGTACGGCTTGCGGCGTGAGTCGGCCCGGATCTCAGCCGCCGAACGCGCAAACAACGGGGGCAGCTTGGCGCCATTGCCTTCGCCGTGCAGTAGCACGGCTTCGCGGGCATCGGTCAGCAGACCGTCGTAGTGGCGCTTGAACTCGGTCAGGGATTCGACAAAGCGCGCCGGCATAAGCGACGACACCTTGATTATCACGATCTGGTTCGACAGACTGCCTACGGTCACTTTCGTATCGGACGCCGGGTCCTTCTGCGATTCAAACAGCCCGGCCAGCTTGCTACGGAACTCCTTCTGGCCCTCGCATTCGGGCAAGAACACGCCAATGGTCTGCGTGCGTCCTTGACTGCCGCCCACATTGTTGGACACCACACGGTCGACTTCGGTCTTGTTGTAGACGAGCGTCGTGCCCGCTTCCTCATACAATTGCGAGACAAACTCCTTGAGACCGGAATCGTTGGCGTCATAACGCTTCTGGAGACGCTCCACGATATTTACGTGCAGCACCGGCGGCATCTGCCGCGCAATCTCGGCATGGGCCAATTCAACGATTCGCGCCGACTCCTGGGACAGCGTAGAAATAATGCTGCCCAACGATGTGCTCTGCAGCAGGATGTCAAAGCTGTCCACCTCGGTACCGGCCAGGTCGATAATGGACTGGCGCACGCGTTGCGTGCGCGCCATCTGAGCGGCCTCATCGACAACCAGCGCCTTCATCACGTTTGCGATGGCGGTCTCGTCGAAAATGCGCTTCTGGTAGGCCGCATCCGCGGCCTTCAGGCGACTGGCACGTTCCTTTGACACCTTGTCGGTAGCAATCACAAGGTTCTGGTGCAGGCCATCAATGGTTCCGCGTAGCGAAACAAGCTGATCCTTTACGAACGGAATCAGGCCGCAAGCGAACTTCAGGCCCTGCTGGTTCGTGTTCAGCGTGTACTGGTCCTGCAGCAATGCGCCTATATCGGCAAACAGGCCGCCGCGCTTGTCGGTCAACGCCTTGGCAAAGATGCCAACATTGTTGAACTTGGCCTCCAACTCCTTGTAGCGCGCCTGGAGGGCCTCCAGTTCACTGGGCAGCTTGGCCACTCGCGCCGACAGCAATGCCAGGCGCTCGTCCAGCATGGCAATCAGTGCGTCCATGAACTGGCGCAACTGGAACAGGGATGCATTGCCCGCCTTCCAGCGCGCGAACAAATCCCCCTCGATGTGACGGCTGATATGGCGCGCCATTTCGAGTCGGGCATTGCCCTTGATTTCGAAGAACTTCCGAACCCCGCCCATGGTGCGATATGTCTCGTCGAATACCTTCGAGAGACGGGTGTTCAGGACCGGCAACCAGTTGGTCTCTTCGATGTTCTTGTCGGCGCGAATTTCCGGCACCTGCAGGCTGATAATCTGCTTCCAGTACTCGCGCGGAGGCTTCCACGTGCTGTTCTTTGCGTCGTCTTCCAGGATGCCGACGTCGAGCATCAGATGGGCGTCGGTTAGCAAGAATGATTGAAGCACGTCTGGCTTGCGTGACTCCGAGCCCCAGTCCTTCTGCACGGCTTCATCGGCATAACCTTCGCCCTGGCGGAAGTTGTTATACATCAGTTGGCGCGTGGCCTGCTCGGCAAAACCGTATGCGAGGAATTCCTTGATTTCCTGCTCGGGCACCACCACACGTTTAATGCCGAACGACATGAACAGTTTGGCTCGTGCCTTGCCAGCGTTTTCGTCGCTTTCGAAGTTCTTGATGTCGTTCTCGCCTTTCTCGGCGCGGCCCAGACCTTCCCACTCCTTGTTCATCGTCTTCTGGAAGATGAACTCGGCTACAAGGCGCGGCACTTCCGTGTCAACATCGAACTGCACGTTGTGCTCGTTGATGTTATTGATAAGGTAGCAGCCGTTGAAGTAGATGTCGTGTTGCAGTCGGGATCCATCCAGCAGGTTGACTGGCTTGTACTTGCCCACGGCCAGCGCATTGAGTTCGGTCAGCGCAGCATAGCCATTTGCATAATAGGTCGACACGCCGGCCACATCCTTCACGCGACGAGAGTGCTTCTCCGGTAGCACTGCATAAACGATGACGCGATAGAGATCGTGGTCAGCGCACTTGTGACGGATCTGCGCGACGGCATCCACCACCGATCCACTGCCTGTGCCGCCAGCCAGACCGCACACGATATGGACCACCGCGCCTTTCTTGCTGCCTGGTGCGGACTCCAGTACCTGCAGGCGATCTTCTACAGCCTTGACGAAGCGGGGCGCATTTTGCGCGAATACCACGCGGCCCAGCTTGCGGCGCTGTGCGGCGCCGGCCGTGGTGGCATTAACAAAGTCGAACACATCGCGCGGCTCGATCCAGTCCTTCAGCCCCGGGAACGAATCAGGGTCGCTGAGCACCGGGCGCACATTACTGGCCGTGTTGATCAGGTATTGGCTGCGATCGAGTTCGATCTCCTTGCCCAGGACTTTCCATTCTTCCCTCTTGTTGATCTCGTCGTCTGACGTGTCCACATATAGGTATTCAAAACGCGCCTCGGAAGGACTGTTGCCTTGGGCGTCCTTGCTGCGCTCAATCGTCCTGCGCAGATGACGGATGATCTTGCCACCGGTCCCGCCGAGGCCGACGATCAAATGGTTATTGCTCATGGAATCCTTTCGCTCGGGTGCAACGCGGGGAAGCGTACCTGTGGCGGCCGCTCCCAGACGTCATTGGGTCGTGGGTATTGGGTTATTCGTGTACCAGCTTGATCTTCAGGAACAGGCTGGCATCGGGAGTGGTGGCCTTCTTTACGACATAGGACGCAGCTTGCAGGCCACCCGCATCAGCGTCGTCGCTGAACACGATGGCCTTGGATGCATAGAGAGCGCTTGTATCCGGCTTGGCGCAGGTAGCATCATCGATGAAAGTGATGGCCTTCGCCGCATACAGTGCCCGTTCGCTGGTGGCTTCGGGCTGCTGCGGCGCGGCGTCCCCGACGGGTGTGGCCGCTGGAGCGCTGCACTGTCCCGCCGGGGTGCCGGCGGATGCGGTATAGGTCGTCGTCACAACATCCGGCTGCATCGAACGGATGCGATCCGGCATATTGGACGGCACTGGCTGCTGCGACACATACACCAGCAGATGTTCGGTACCGGGCTCACGGTCGAACTCGAAGGCGCCCTGGCCTGGAAGGAACACCACACCCATGGCATTGATGAAGTTGTTGTGACCCGGTTGCGGATAGATCTGCGTGACCTTACCGTTGGCATCTTCATTAAACACGAAGATGTAAGCCGGCTTGTTCACCTTGACGCCCAGTTGGAAGCGCTCCCCACTCTTGAACTTGCGGCTTGCCAGGACGTCGCCGGTGCTGCCGTCCGGATTTTTAAGGCGGATGAAATAGCTGGCACCGATGTTCCTGTTGGCTGCTTTCTTGCTGACCAACTTGACCGGGGCTGCCTTCTGGGTAGAGGCAGGGGCAGCGGCCGCCGCGTTGACCGGCTTGGTCGTGGATACTGCCACGACGTCATTGTCCTCGCCGAAGAACAGGGATTTTGCGCTATAGCTTTCCTGCGCGCAGGTAGCACCACAGGCCGCAAGCAGCAGCGGCAGGGCAGCGTATTGAAGTCGCATGGTCAATCCTTGATATCCAGAAATGCATTGATGGACAAGCGCAGACCGCTCCGGATGGAGCGGCCACTCACTATTCGTAGATGCTGCTTGGGTCGCCCGCCGGCAGTGGCGGATTGAGCCGTGGGACCTGTCTCATCGGGACCGGGCCTTTATAGTCCGGCGCGGGCGGAATGCTTGCCACCTTCTGCACGGTAAAGACGCGTGCCGCCTCGAATGCCGGCTCAATGTGCCCGTCGAATTTGGTCAGATATTCGAAGAACGCCTGCGTAAAGAAGGAACCCTGCAGGCGCTTGCCAGGATCCAGGGGGCTCGGGAAGCTCCCACCCGCGGAGGGTCCCCAGGACACTTCACCATCGCTCGTGGCAGTGATGATCGTGTACCGGCTCAAATCCATTGGCGTGGCCTGTTTGGCACGGATATCCTGGCGTCGCTCCTGCTTGCCGGATCCGGCGTCGGCAGAAAAATGGATACCCTTGGACTCATATGCCTCGCCCGTCCACGCAGACATGGAAATCCCGGCACGTTCTGGAACACCGCCGTTGGCTTGGAGGATGTAGCGCGCCGAATCGCCGGGAATATCCTTCAGGATCTCGCCGCTGTAGCAGGTGTCGATGATCAGGCGGGTCTGCCTGCTGGGCATCTGAGCAACTTCCTGCAACTTTGTATCGGGAACCGCCGTGTCAAACACACTGATCACATAGTCACGGCCTTTGGCGTTGAGGTTCCCGGTGTCATAGGCAATGATCGACATTTTGCGGGCATCCTGCCGGCGCGGCGATGGTATGGGCATGCTGCCGTGACTGGATACATAGATCAGTACCGTGTCGTTCGGGCCAACCTCGTCTTTGAAGCGTTGCAAGGCGGCCTCGATATTGGCCTTGGTAGCTTGCGGCCCTAGCAGGGCGGTGACACGATAGTTGGCTTTCTCGGCTTCCAGCTTCACGCGGCGGGCGTCGTCCTCACCCAGGATCGGCTGCAGGCGCTTATCACGGAAAGTGTTGATACCAATAATTAACGCGCGCTTGGCCGGCGGTGTAGGACGATTGCGTACCGCCCGGGCATGCGCGGCCAAGGCTTGTCCTGCCTGGATTTCCCAGCGCTTCTCCTTGACATTCTCCGGATAGAACGGCGATGTCGACTTGATACCGACAACTGACTGGACGATGAAAAATGCGCGGTCGACCTCGTCCTCGTTCTGGTAACTGCCCACGAGCCGGATTCGGCCCGCGTTGTCACGCGTGACCTGCGCGTCCTGCAGCCCATTTCGCTTTAGCTCGTAGCGGACCGTCGCCACGAGGGGTTCGGGCACGCTATAGCCCTGGTAGGCGTTCTGAAAGCCATGAAGCTGGCTGGCGGCACAGCCGCCCAGCAATATCGCGCCCAGCAAGACAAGGGTGCGATGCAATGATGTCGTGCGCATAATTTTCGGTACAGGAATACACCGACGCTCGCGCGCCGCGCTGAGCTGTTGGAGGGCAGCCCAGCCTACCATTCGGATTTATTGAATAGTGACGGTCTGAGTGATGACCGATGGGGGCCTGTCCGCCATGCTCACCGCGAACTCGTAGCGGTACTGGCTTCCGCTCTTGGCTTCCGACGGAATCGGCAGCCGTGACATGTCCACGTTCTCGCCCGGCTCGACGGTACGGTCCTCCTTCGTCTGGCCTGGGAACGGCACGATCGATTCCTTGCCATCGTCGATGGCGAACAGTTTGCGCTCCACTTTGACGTGGGCGTCGGAGCCGTTCGGCGTCATCGCGATGAATCGGGTGGCCATGTCGATCTTGTCGCCTGCCTTGGCGATGGCGGGCATCTCGACCTTCACCGCCATGGCCTTCTCGCCGTCACGCTTGGGGTTGTACTTAATTTCTTTCTTGACTTGATCGTACTGCTTGGTGCGCTCGATCTTCGATTCAGGAATCCAGCTCGGATTCTTCTTGAAACACGTATCGATTGCCGTGTAGTACGCAGTGGCAAAACCAGCGACCGCGCCTACGGCACCGCCTACCGCCGCGCCAATGGCAGCCTTCTTAATGCTGTCTTCCTTGTTCTTGCCAAACAGCGCCGCTCCAAGGCCGGCGACAAGGCCCATGCCGGCACCTTTAGCCGTCAGGATAGCCTGTTCTTGCGTGACGCAAGAATCCAGGTCCGCATTGGCAGATTCCTGAGCGTAGCTGAAAGTGGACGTGAGAGGGAAAAGAAGCGAAGTAACAACAACCGTCTTAAAGCATCGACTACGAATAACCATGATGATATTTGTCGTTTCTTTTTATGAAGAATCCCGGTATCCCCGGTATTCGTTAGAAAGGTGTATTGCCGGCCGAGAATAGCAGAAACGTCCCTCCGTAATCCATGGAAATTTGGTAGGGTTGATGCCTTAGCTATCCTGGTGCTGAGTATGCTTATGGAACAGCTTCAATCACCACCCTGATCCTTCAGTCGGCATTTTTTCCGCGAATTTCACCCCACTTTGGACGGGTTGATGCACGCCCGACAAGGTAGGCGTCATCCGGATCCCCGGCAAGGAGCGCGCGGCGACGCCATCAGGCACACTTGTCGCGCCTGCGGCGATGACTTTCTCAATTGAACTGGCGCCCTGCCGATAAGCTGGCTTCTTCAGCAGTTACCGACAGATTCATGGCCACTTGGCAGTTGTGCCGCTTGCCAAACTGGCCGCAGTATTGGCTCGCCACCCCAACGAATGCTTACCCTCTCGGGAAGATTCGTGTCGTCTATGATTCAATACAGGCCATTCGTCAAATTCATGCGTGGCCATACTCAGCGCCGCATCTGCTCAGACAGCGCTGCATCTGACTATTCCGACTTCGACACGAAATGATGTAGCGACTGATGTCGCGAGCGTACTCGCTCCGACTCCAAAGGCGCTGCAAGAGGTTCGCCGACCTTGCGTTTGATCCGCGGCATCCCCTCGCCATACTCGATCTCCGACTGCCACGCAAAGGTCCATCGGGTTGGGAGTAAGGTGTATGGAACTTCAGTGCCCGGCTTAAAAAGCTCGCCTAAAGCAGTTGAAAGCTGGAATTGAAAGGGAGAAATTTCGCCGATTAAGGAGATTCGAAGATCGTTGTTCTGTGTGGCTCTCCGCCATAAGGAGTCGAGACAACCCTTAGGGAAAGTCACACGACCTGCTCAAGCAGGTTTTGATGCGCGGAACAAGCGCGGAGCCGCGCTTGGGGTCGGCAGGCGGGACGCGGAAAGGATAAAAAGGCCGGAAACTACCAGAGCGAAAAAATCGGGAAGCCAGGCTTGCCTGCGTCTCCAGCGATTCCCCAATTTCTCCGCCCCACCCCACTTACATATACTTGAACAGATTCATCCCCTGAATCTGCATGAACGACTGCTGCGCCGCCTGCAGCGCGGTCTGGCGCTGGTAGTACTCGGTGATGGCCGAGTAGTAGTCCAGGTCCTGCAGGCCCGACAGCGTCTGCTTGTAGTTCAGCGTGCGGTTGGAGCCGATGGTGTCGAGCGCGTCGAGTTCCTGCATGCGCGAGCCCACCGAGGACTGCACCGTGCTGACGTTGTCGAGCGAGTTCGCCATCTTGCGGTTGGTGGTGGCCAGCACGTTGCTCAGCGCGGCGCGATCGGCATCGCTGACGATGGGCTTGTTGAGCGCGGTGATGGCGGCCTGCAGGTTGGCGAAGATGTCAGTGCCGGCCTGCTGCGCGGGCTGCAGGTTGACCACGTCGCCGTCCTTGGGCGCACCCGTGACCGACAGGGACAGGCCGCCGATCTGGATGCCGGCGCCGTCGGTGTAGTCGATCGGGGTGCCGATGGGCGCGGGCGGCGTGCTGCTGTTGTCCATCAGCTGGTACTGCATCTTGCCGGTGACGGTGTCGGTGGCGAAGTTGATCGACAGGTTCTTGCCGTAGTCCGGGTTGGTCGGGTCGGTGACCGAGACCGCGCTGAACGTGGCCGTGCCGGTGTTGCCGGCCGGTGCGGACGCCACGTAGGTCGCGGTGTTCTGCACGCTCATGAAGATCGAGTAGCCGTTGTCGTTGGTCGGCATCTGGCGCGCCACGTCGACCTGCAGCAGTTGCTGGCCGGTGTCGCCGCCGTACTGCACGGCGCCGCTGCCGTTCTTGGAGAACGGCGGCGTGGCCGACTGGTAGCCGGCGAACAGGAACTGGCCGTTGCCGTCGTCGGCGTTGGCCAGGCCCAGCAGCTGGTTGTACGCATCTTGCAGCGACGACGCCATGGAGGCGCGGTCGGCGTCGCTCATGGTGCCGTTGCCGGCCTGCACCACCAGCGTCTGGATGTTCTGGATGACCGTCGTCACGCTGTTGAGGGAGTTCAGCTCCATCGACAGGTTGGTGTTGGCCTGCTTGCGCGAGGTGGCGTACTGGTTGTTGATCGCGTTGGACTGCGAGACGATCAGCGCGCGCGTGGAGCCGACGGGATCGTCCGACGGCGTGAGGATGCGGTTGCCGGTGCCGAGCTGCTGCTGCACATGCATCAGGGCGCCCTGCTGGCTGTTCATCGAGGCCAGGCCGAGCTGGTAGAGCGTGGAGCTTGCGATGCGCATGTCTGTTCCTTTCTGTATCCGGGTCGTCGGGGCGGGCGGCGGGCGGTCAGCGGGCGATACCGATGATGGTATCGAACAGGTTGGTGGCGGTCTGGATGACCTTGGCGTTGGCCTGGTAGAGCTGCTGGAAGCGCAGCATCGAGACCGTTTCCTCATCCATGTTCACGCCGGACACGCTCTGCTGCGCGGTGGCGACCTGGGTCGTCACGCTGTCCTGCGAGGTCGAGGCGATCTGTACCGACTTGGCGCGGCTGCCGACGTCGTTGACGAGCTGGGCGAAGGCGTCGTTGTAGCTCGACACGCCGCCGATGGTCTTGGTGCTCTGCAGCTTGGCCAGTGCCAGCGCGTTGCCGTTGTCGGACACGCCGCTGAGGTTGGGCGCCAGCGTGAAGGTGTCGCCGGCCTTGGGCGCGCCGTCGAAGCTGACGGTGATGCCGTTGAACGAGAACTCGGTGGCGGTGCCGTTGGGCGTCGGGCCGGTGGTCGGCGTGACCGGGTTGCCGGCGGCGTCGGTGAAGACGTAGCCGGTGCCGTTGTAGGTAGCCGTGATGGTGCTGGCCGGCAGGGCGAAACCCTGGGCGACGTTGCCGACCTTGACGGTGCCGGTGCCGGTGTTGGTGGTGCCGTTGCTGGTGCGCAGCGGCCCCCCGGCGGCGATCTTGGCCGGATCGGTGATGGCCATGTCCATGGCGGCGGCCGCGTTGCGGGTCGGCTGGATCTGGAACGAGTCGTTGGTGCCCATCGAGGTGGCGGCCGGGATGCGCACGTCCACGCCGTCGGCCGACAGCGTCAGCGGATAGGTGGCGGTGGCGCCCGCCTGGGTGGCCACGACCTTGTTGTCGGAGGCACGCACCAGGTTGTAGTTGGTGCCGTCGAAGCGCAGCGTGTAGTCGCTGGTGGTGAGCTGCGAGGTATCGCTGATGGTCGCCGTGACGCCCGAGGTGCCGGTGTTCGTGCTGCGGGCGATGACCGCGGGCGAACCCAGCTTGAACAGGTCGCCGCCGATCTGGCCGGTCAGGTCCACGCCCAGCTTGTGCTGGTCGTTGAAGGTCTGCGCCAGGGTCACCGACAGGCGGCCGATGGCGTTCTGCGCCGGGTCCAGGGTCTCGCTGCGGAACTGCAGCAGGCCACCGAGCGAGCCGCCCTTGAGCGAGCTCTCGTCCATCTGGTAGACGTTGCCGTTGGACTGGGTGAACGCGATGGTGGTGCGGGAAGGATCGTCCGCCGACTGCACGGCCTTGAGGTCGTACGAGGTGGAGCCCATCACCAGCGGCTGGCCGTTGCCGATGTACACGTTGAAGACGCCATCCTGCGGCACCACCTTGACGCCGACGATCTGGGTCAGCTGCACCACCAGCTGGTCGCGCTGGTCGAGCAGGTCGTTGGGCGGCTGGCCGGAGCCGGCGGCGGTGGCCTGCGTGATCTGGGTGTTGAGCTTGGCGATCTGCTGCGAGTAGGCGTTGATCTGCGTCACCTGGCTCTGCACCTGGGTGTTGACACCGTCGCGCAGCTGCTGGAAGTACGAGTTCGCGGCGCGCATCTGGCCCACCAGCGACTGGCCGGCGTTGAGCATGTTCTGGCGCGCGGCGGGATCGGCCGGCGTGTCGGACACGCCCTGCACGGCGGCGAAGAAGTTCTGCATCAGCGGCGCCAGGCCACCCTTCTGGTCGGCCAGCAGGTTGTCGATCTGGCTGATCTGGTCCGAATAGGTGGAGAGCTGCGCGCTCGAGCTGAGCGCGCCGCGCAGCTGGTTGGTCAGGAAATCGTCATAGACGCGCACCACCGAGGTGGTGTTCGAGCCCTGGCCGAAGAAGCCGGCGCTGGTGTACTGGCCGCCGGCCGAGGCGATGATGGTGTTCTGGCGCGTGTAGCCGGGGGTAGCGGCGTTGCTGAGGTTGTGGCCAACCGTGGTCAGCGCGTTCTGCGCCGTGTTCAGGCCGGAAAGTCCGATGTTGAAGAGAGACATGCTCTAGCTCCGCGTCTGGTGGCTGCCGCGCGCCCGACGGGACGATCCGCGCACCGTGCCGCCCCGGGGGCCTGTCGATGCCGGTTCGCCGCTGCCTGGATCTACGGCGGTGAATGGTGTAGGTAACGGCAGAAGTACAAAAAGACTTTAGGGCCGGGCGGCGGATTTTCGTGGCGGCGCGGCGGAGGACTGGCCCGGGCCGCGCCCGGCGCCACGCCTCAGACCGGCACCTTGCGCATGATCCGCACGAGTTTTTCCCCGTAGGCCGGGTCGGTGGCGTAGCCGGCCCGCTGCAGGCCGCGCGCGGCGTCGTCCGCGTTGCCCGCCGCCAGCACTTCGGCATAGCGCGGGTTGTTGCTCAGCAGGCGGCCGTAGTCGGCGAACGCCTCGTCGTAGGAGCCGTAGGCGCGGAAACGCGCGCGCACCTTCTGCGGCTGGCCGTCGACGTATTCGGTGGTGGTGATTTCCGCCACCGGTCCCTTCCAGCTGGCGCCGGCCTTGACGCCGAACACGTTGAACGTGGTGCTGCCGTCGGGGTGGGCGATCTCGCGGCGGCCCCAGCCGGATTCGAGCGCGGCCTGGCCGAGGATCAGCTTGGCCGGCACGCCGGTGGCGCGCGAGGCCGACATGGCGGGCCCCGCCATGCGCGAGACGAAGGCGCTGATGTGGGCCGGCGTGTCTTCCGGCAGCGCCACGCCGTTGCCCTGCCAGGCGTCGGCGTCCTGCGCCTGGCCCTGGTACTGGCGCAGGCCGGCGGTGGGGTTCCAGTTCGGGCCGGGCACCACGCTGCCCAGGCGCGGCGCGTTTCCGTCGCCGCTGCCGTCGCCGTTGCGCATGTCGAGCGCGCCGGACAGGCCGGGCGCGGCGTCGTCCATGCCGGCCTGCATCGCCGCCTGCCTTGCGGCCGCGGCGCCGGCGGTGCCGGCCAGCTCGGGCGGCACGGCGGCGCCGCTGGCGCGCGCGAGCTGGCGCACCATCACGTCGGCCAGGCCGATGCCGCGCGTGGACATCTGCTGCGAAAGCTGCTGGTCCATCATCGACATGTAGAGCTTGGTCTGCTCGTTGTCGAACAGGCCGTCCTGCGGCGTGGCGTCGCGCATGCTCTTGAGCACCATCTGCGTAAACACCGCCTCGAACTGGCGCGCCGCGGTGCGCAGCGTTTCCGGGGTGGCGCCGGTGCGGGCGCTCTGCTTGAGTCCTTCGAAGCCCTGGGTGTCCAGGGCGAAGCGTTGCGAGAGTTCGGCCTGCGCGGCCATGCGGCTGGCGGACATGTCAGATGATCTCGAGGTCGGCGCGCAGGGCGCCGGCGGCGCGCATGGCTTCCAGGATGGTCTGCAGGTCGGCAGGCGTGGCGCCGAGCGCGTTGAGGCCCTTGACCACCGCGGCCAGCGAAGCGCCCGCCTTCACCATCTGCAGCGAACCGCCCTGCTGCTTCAGGTCGATCTGCGATACCGGCGCCACCACGGTCTGGCCGCCGCTGAACGGGGCCGGCTGGCTGATCACCGGCTGGGTGTTGATCACCACGGAGAGGTTGCCGTGGGCGACGGCGCAGTCGTCCACCGTGACGGCCTGGTTCATCACGATCGAACCGGTGCGCGCGTTGAGGATGACCTTGGCCGCGGCCTTGGCGCGCGTGACTTCGATGTTCTCGATGCGGGCCATGAAGCCCACCCGCGCCGAAGGCGCCTGCGGCGTGCGCACCTGCACCACGCGGCCGTCCAGCGCGCTGGCCACGCCGCCGCCCATGTTGCGGTTGATGGCCTCGACCACGCGCTCGGCGGTGCCGTAGTCGGTTTCGCGCAACTCCAGGTTGAGCAGGCCGCCTTCGGGCTGGAAGGCCGGCACCGCGCGCTCGACGATGCCGCCGTTGGCGATGCGGCCCACGGCAAGCTGGTTGACCTGCACCCGGCTGCCGTTGGCCGACGCGCCCGCGCCGCCCACCAGCATGTTGCCCTGGGCGATGGCGTAGACCTGGCCGTCGGCGCCCTTGAGCGGCGTCATCAGCAGCGTGCCGCCGCGCAGGCTCTTGGCATTGCCCATCGACGACACCACCACGTCGAGCTGGGTGCCGGGCTGCGCGAACGGCGGCAGCGTGGCCGTCACCATCACCGCCGCCACGTTCTTGAGCTGCATGTTCTTGCCGGCCGGCAGCGTGATGCCGAGCTGCGAGAGCATGTTGGTCAGGCTCTGCGTGGTAAACGGCGTCTGCGTGGTCTGGTCGCCGGTGTTGTCCAGGCCGACCACCAGGCCGTAGCCCACCAGCGGGTTGTCCCGCACGCCCTGGAAGGTGGCGAGATTCTTGAGCCGTTCCGCCTGTGCCGCGCCTGCCAGCAGGCCGAGCGTCAGCGCGAGGAAAAGAGCGCGGACGAAGCGGCGGCGCAAGACGGGGAGCGAAGACGGGAACATGATGCGGTCAGCCATCAGTACGGTGAGACATTGAGGAAGAAACGCTGCAGCCAGCCCATGTTCTGCGTTTCGTCGATATAACCCTTGGCGGTGTACTCGATGCGCGCGTCGGCCACCTGGGTGGACGGCACCGCGTTGTCGCCGGTGATCGTGCGCGGGTTGACCACGCCGGAGAAGCGGATGAATTCCGCGCCCTGGTTGATGGCCATCTGCTTCTCGCCGGACACCACCAGGTTACCGTTGGGCAGCACTTCCAGCACGGTCACCGTGATGGTGCCGTTGAAGGTGTTGGCGGCGCTGGCGCCGCCGCTGGCCTTCAGGCCGTTGGCGCCGCTCATGCTGGCGTTCTGGCTGCTGCTGAACAAGCCGCCGAGCGCCTTCGGCACGGCATCGAACGTCAGCGCGCTGTTGGAAGTGCGCGTGGCGTTGGTGCCGGAGTTCTTGCTGGCGTTGACGTTCTCGCTGATCACGATGGTGAGGATGTCGCCCACGTTGCGCGGCCGGCGATCCTCGAACAGCGGATTGCCCGCGTACGAGCCCTGGAAGATCGATCCGCTCGACGGCCCCACCGAGCGCGGCTCCGCGCGCGCGGTGGTGGGAAGCTGGACCAGCGGCTCGCGCGGCACCATCGCGCAGCCGGTCGCGAGGCAACACAGGGCGAGCGCGCCCAGGCGGATCAGCGAGGCCATCATGTTCATCCGAGCTGGGTAAGGCGCTGCAGCATCTGGTCGGAGGTCTGCACCGCCTTGCTGTTGATCTCGTAGGCGCGCTGGGTCTGGATCATGCTGACCAGCTCCTCGACCACGTTCACGTTGGACGACTCCACGTAGTTCTGCTGCAGCGTGCCGGCGCCGTTCAGCCCGGGCACGGTGGCATTGGGCGCGCCCGAGGCATCGGTCTGCACGTACAGGTTCTCGCCCAGGCTTTCGAGGCCGGCCGGGTTGGGGAAGGTCGCCAGCTGGAGCTGGCCGACCTGCACGTTGGCGCTCGAGCCCGGCTGCGTGACCGAGACGGTGCCGTCGCGCCCCACGGTCAGCGAGGTGTAGTTGGGCGGCAGCGTGATGGCGGGCTGGATCACGAAACCGCTGGACGTCACCAGCTGGCCGTTCTGGTCGGTCTGGAACGAGCCGTCGCGCGTGTAGGCGGTGGTGCCGTCTGGCATCGTGACCTGCAGGAAGCCCTGCCCGATGATGGCCACGTCCTTGCTGTTGCCGGTCTGCTGCGGATTGCCCTGGGTGTGGATGCGCTCGGTGGCCACGGGGCGCACGCCGGTGCCCAGCTGCATGCCCGAGGGCAGGTTGGTCTGGTCCGACGACAGCGCGCCCGGCTGGCGCACGGTCTGGTACATCAGTTCCTCGAACACCGCGCGGCTGCGCTTGAAGCCGTTGGTCGACACGTTGGCCAGGTTGTTCGAGATCACGTCCATCTGCGTCTGCTGCGCATCGAGGCCGGTCTTGGCAATCCAGAGAGAGCGGATCATGTTTGTCCTCACATGGCCGCCGCTTGGCGCGGCGGCACGTCAATTCAAGAAAATCAGTTGGTCGAGAGCAGCTGGTTGGCGCGCTGGTCGTTGGTGTCCGCGCCCTGGATCATCTTCATCTGCATCTCGAAGCGGCGCGCGTTGGCGATCATGTCGACCATGGCTTCCACCGGGTTGACGTTGCTGCCCTCCAGCGCGCCGGTCAGCACGCGCACGTTGCCGTCCTGCTGCAGCGGCTGCGCGCCGGGGCGCAGGCGGAACAGGCCGTCGTCGCCGCGGGCGATCGAGTCCGGCGGCGGGTTCACCAGGCGCAGCCTGCCGATCTGCGCCAGGCCCTGGGCGGTGTCGCCGGGACCGCGCACGGTGATGGTGCCGTCGCTGCCGATGGTGACCTCGGCCGAAGGCGGCACCGCGATCGGGCCGCCGTCGCCCAGCACCGGCAGGCCGGTGCTGGTCTGCAGCTGGCCGTCGGGCGAGACCTGCAGCGAGCCCGCGCGGGTGTAGGCCTCGCTGCCGTCCGGCGCCTGCACGGCCAGCCAGCCATTGCCCTGCAACGCCACGTCCAGCGCACGCTCGGTGTAGGTCAGCGGGCCGGCCTTCATGTCGGCGCCCGGCGTGGAGGCCAGCGTGAACGCGCGCGTCGGCGAGGCGTTGCTCACCACCGGCACCGCGCGGAACATGTTGACCTGCGCGCGGAAACCCGGCGTCGAGGCGTTGGCCAGGTTGTTGGATACCGCGGCCTGCTGGTCGAGCGTCTGCTTGGCCCCCGACAGGGCGGTATAGATCATGCGGTCCATGGCGTTTCCTCAGCGCCGGCCCTCCCGGGCCGGCGGCATGCTGTGCTGCTCGGTTACAGGTTGACCAGGGTCTGCATGACCGTGTCCTGCGCCTTGATGGTCTGCGCGTTGGCCTGGTAGTTGCGCTGCGCCACGATCAGGTTCACGAGCTGGCCCGACAGGTCCACGTTGGAAGCTTCCACCGCGTTGGACTTGAGCGTGCCCGAGGCGCCGCCGGCCGCGGCGACCACCGCCGGGCCCGACGAGCCGGTCTCCGACCACACGTTGTTGCCTTCCGGCTTGAGGCCCTGCGCGTTGGCGAAGTTCGCCAGCACGACCTGGCCCAGGGCCTGGGTCTTCTGGTTCGAGTAGCTGCCCAGGATGGTGCCGTCCGGCTGCACCGCGAAGCCCAGCAGGCTGCCGGCGGCATAGCCGTCCTGCACCGGCGGCTTGGTGTCGTTGTCGCCGGCGAACTGCGTGGTGCCGGTCAGGTTCATGGCGATGCTCATCGCGGCCGCGCCGTTGGCGGCGGGCAGCGCGATGTTGGTGGTGGCGCCGGCTGCCGGCACCACCAGGTTGCCGTTCGGGCCGAACTGCAGCGTGGTCGTGCTGACGACGTTGCCCGCCGCGTCGGTCAGGTTCATGGTCCAGTCGGTGCCGCCGGCATTCGGCGCGGGCAGCGTGCCGGCGCCCGGGGTGCCGGTGGAGAAGTACGCGGTCAGCTGGCGGGCGTTGCCCAGCGAATCATAGACCGTCACGCCGGTGCTGTAGTTGAACATGTCGCTGGTCGGCAGCGCAGCCGGAACCGGGGGCGGTCCCGGCAGCGGGCCGGTGCTGGAGAACGGCGTGGCGGGCACCTTGCTGCCGGAGTCCAGGTTGAACGACATGGCCAGCGCGCTGGTCGCGCGGGCGGCCATGGTGGTGTTCGGGATCACCAGCGGCTGCGGCTGCACGGCGCCGCCGCCGGTCGTGCCGACCGGGTAGCCGGTCAGTGCCAGGCCTTGCGCGTTGGTGATGCTGCCGTCCGGCTGGCGCTGGAACTGGCCATTGCGCGAGTAGAACACCGACCCCGTGGAGTCGGTCATGCGGAAGAAGCCGTCACCGTTGGTGATCGCCACGTCGAGCGGGCTGCCGCTCGATTCGATATTGCCCTGGTTGAACGACTGCACCACCGAGTTCACCGACACGCCCAGGCCGATCTTGGTGCCGGCGTACACGTCGGCGAACTGCGCGGTCGATTGCTTGTAGCCGACGGTATTGGCGTTGGCGATGTTGTTGCCGATGACGTCCAGATTGGATGCTGCGGCGTTGATGCCGCTTACCCCTTGACCGAAACCCATGATGTTCCCCTAATAAACTGGTTAGCTGACGAATCGCAGATAAATCAAAGAATGCGGCGTACGTCGTCGACGGACGCCGTGCGGCCGTTGCCGATATCCACCAGCACGCCGGTGGAGTCACCGCTGATGCTGTTCACCTTGCCGTAGACCAGCGCGACCGGCGAGACGTCCTTGCCGTCGGCGGTGGCCGCGACCTTGAAGGTGTAGTCGCCGTCCGCCACCGGCACGCCGGCATCGTTCTTGCCGTCCCAGGTGATGTCGTGCACGCCCGCGACCTGGCCCTTCATGTCGATGGTGCGCACGATGTTGCCGTCCTTGTCGAGCACGTTGACCGTGACCGCGTCGGCCGTGGACGGCAGGTCCACGCCGATCTGCGTCGGCACGCCGCCGGCCACCGTGGTGGTGTTGCCCGGCACCATCACCGTATGCCCGATCAGCGACGCCGAATCCATGGCGCGGCTGGCCGCGACCTGGGACAGCAGCGCCTGCAGCGTGTTGTTCATGGTCTGCATGCCGCTCACCTGGCTGATCTGCGCGAGCTGCGAGGTGAGCTGCGAGTTGTCCATCGGGTTGAGCGGATCCTGATTGTTCATCTGGGTGACCAGCATGGTCAGGAAGTTGTTCTGCAGGTCGGCGGCGCTGGCGCTGCTGCCTTGCAGGGCATTGTTGATGCCCTGGCTGCTGGTGTCGACGGAGGAGGTGCTAGTCATTGCGGGTCCTGTTTTCTGGGCGTCACTGACCGATGGTCAGCGTCTTGAGCATCATGGTCTTGGCGGTGTTGAGCACTTCGACGTTGGCCTGGTAGGAACGCGAGGCCGAGATCATGTTGACCATCTCCTCCACCGGGTTGACGTTGGGCATCGTGACGTAGCCGTCGGCATTGGCCAGCGGATGCGTCGGGTTGTGCACCATGCGCGGCGGCGACGGGTCTTCCATCACGCCCTCGACCTGCACGCCGCCCACCTCGCTCTGCCCCGGGGTGGGAGCCAGGCCGAAGATGACCTGCTTGGCGCGGTATGGCTGGCCGTTGGGTGTGACCGCGCTGTCCGCGTTGGCCAGGTTGGAAGCGGTCACGTTCATGCGCTGCGACTGCGCAGCCATGGCGGAGCCGGCGACATCGAAGATATTCATTGCTGGCATGGCGTGCTCACTGCTGGATGGCCGACAGCATGGTCTTGATCTTGGCGCTCATCACCGTGAGGCCGGACTCGAAATGCACCGCGTTGTCGGCGAACGCCACGCGCTCGGTGTCCATTTCGACGGTATTGCCGTCGATGCTCGACTGCATCGGGATGCGGTACTGGAGGTCCATGTCGTCCGCCACCGGCGCCTGGCCCGGCAAGTGCCGCACCGAGGTGGTGGACAGCGACACGCCCTCGGCACGCTTGCCGCGCTCGACGGTCTGCGCCAGCGTGCTGGAGAAATCGAAATCGCGCGCCTTGTAGCCGGGCGTGTCGGCATGCGCGATATTGGAGGCAATCACCGACTGCCGCTGGGTCCGCAAGCTCAGCGCTTCTTGCTGGAAGCGCAATGCCGCATCGAGTCTGTCAATCATGTCTGTGTCTCGCTGGAGGGAGAGAGCGACGAAGGTCGACCTTCTTCAGGTGTGCCATCTTAGGTTCGGGCCTGTCATCCCAATCGCGCGAATAGGGCAAAAAAACCTGCGTATTTCGACACGAGCCGCAAGGCGCGGCTGCCTACAATGGGTCCTGTTTTCGCGGCACGGCCCGCGCGCCCCGGGCGCGCCGCCGGTCCGATCCTTGCTGGATGCACACATGAATCCTCGTTTCCGCGCCGCCTTCCTGCGCGCCCTCAGGCGCGCCCTGGCGCGCGCCCTGCCCTGCGTGCTGGCCGCCGGCGGCGCCCTGTCCGGCAGCGTCCGGGCCGCGCCTCCCGCGCCGTTTGCCGAAGATCCGGTGCGCGCCGCCGTGGAACAGTTCCTCGAGCGCCAGACCGCCGGCCTGCCCGGCAAGGCCAGCATCCAGCTGGTGCCGCCGTCGGGCGGGCGCGCCCCGGACTGCCCCCTGCCCGAGCCGTTCCTGCCGCCGGGCGCCTCGCCCTGGGGCCGCATCTCGGTCGGCGTGCGCTGCGGCGGCGAGCGGCCATGGACCCGCTATGTCCAGGCGCGCGTCTCGGTGGTGGCCGACTATTACGTAGCGGCCCGCAACCTCGCGCCGGGCGAGCCGCTGGACCCGACCGACCTGGAAGTGCGCCAGGGCGACCTGTCCAACCTGCCGCGCGCGGTGGTGACCGATCCCGCCCAGGTGGCGGGCGCGGTGGTCGCCAACCGCATCGCCGCGGGCTCGCCGATGCGCATGGACCTGTTGAAGAAGGCCATTGCCGTGCGGCAGGGCCAGAATGTGACGGTGGTGGTGGAAGGCGATTCCTTCCAGCTCAGCAGCGAGGGCAAGGTGATGGCCGACGCGGCCGCCGGCAACAACGTGCAGGTACGGCTCAAGAACGGCCAGGTGGTCAACGCGCTGGTACGCAACGGCGACACGGTGGTGCTGCAACAATAGGCAGGCACGCCGGGGTAGCGCCGCCGTCTCATGAGACAATGGCGCGCCGCCTGGCGGCCCCGGCGGCGCATGTGCAGCCGGCATCCCAGGCCTGCACCCGGACGGCCCGAATCGGGCCGGGGCGGCCCTAAAGTTCTGCCGCCGCCGTCCGATAAGCCAGAGGAACCCAGCAAGGAATCACCGTGAAGATCAATCAGACCACCTCCTCGAGGCCGGCCGACGCCACCGACGGCGCCGTGCGCAGCGTGGCGGGCGCCACCACCGGACCCGCCGCAGCCCCGGAAACCGCCGGCGTGCACGTCAGCCCCCTGGCCGCGCAGGTGCGCGAGATCGGCGCGCGCCTGGTAGAGGACCACGACGACGATATCGATACCGCCAAGGTGGATGAAATCCGCCAGGCGATCGCCGAAGGACGCATCAAGATCGACCCCAGCAAGATCGCAGACGGTCTGCTGGCGTCGCTGCGCGAACTCAACGGCGGCGCCTGAGGCATCACACCGCGGCGGCCAAGCCAACCCACGTAACATAGGCAAGCCATGAGCCAGTCCCTGATCCAGAACCTCGCCCGGGAAACCGAGCTGTCCAAGGAATTCGCCGCCGTGCTGGGCGAAGAGCGCGCCATGATCAAGGCGGGCGACTACCAGGCGCTGGTCGGCCTGCTGGAGCGCAAGGTCGAGCTGGCCGGCCTGTTGCAGACGCAGACGCGCACGCGCGAGGCGCAGATGGGAGCGATGGGGATCCGGCTCGGCGCCGGCGGCCAGATCACCGGGCGCGACCTGTCTCCCGCCATCGAGACGGCCTGGCGCAACCTGCTTTTCACCGCGCGCATGGCGCGCGACGCCAACACGCTCAACGCGGCCGTGGTGGACGCGCACCTGGAGTTCACGCAGGAAGCGATTCAGACGTTGCGCCAGCGGGGCGACACGGGGACGCTGTATGGCAAGGACGGGCGCACCCAGCAGGGCCCGCAGGGTGTGAGCCTGGCGGCGGGCTGAGGCTGGGGGTGCCAAGGGGGAAGCGGTTCCGCCTTTCTGCGGGGAAGGCGGGCCGTGTTTTGTTTCGCAAAGCGCGGGCAAGCGCGGTGGCCACGCCGGATTCCGGATCTCCGGCGAGCCGGCCGGCGTAGCGAAAAAGCCGCCCGGCGGAAGCTCCCACGGTCATCTGCCGAGAAATTTGCGGGCCGGCCGCCGGCTACGCCCTCGTCAAACGCCGGACGACATCGCCGTTCTCGATGCGCGGCCATCGACGCCCGCCAACTGCAGCGTGCTGCCCCGCAGCTCGATCTTCACCGGATCGGACTTCTTCCACTGTTTTTTCGGCACGACCAGCTTCCACACCGCCTCCTTGTCCGGCCCGCGAAAAAGCGCCGCCACGCCGACATACTCGGCATCGGCGTGCATCGGCTCACTCAGGCTCACGCTCGCATCCGGGCGCACGATGACGTCCCTGGTTGCCAGCAGATCGGGCTTGAGCGACTCGAGATCGTCGGCCTGCAGTTGCGCGTAGCTCAGTTGCTCGAAGGCCTGCGGCGTCTTCAGTTGGTAAATCCTCACCACCGTCGACAACGATTGTCCGGCGCCGTTCGTATTTAGCGCCGACCGGCTCGTAAGGTCGAGGTTCATGGTCTTGACCTGCGTCGTGAAGGCCCACTTCGCGGCCTCCACCGTGCTGTCCTTTATCCCTTGCGCAACGCCGCAGCCGGCCATAAGGGCGGCAACCAGCAGTCCGGCTCCATTTTGAAGCTGTCGCCTCATCGTCTTGATCCTCTTGGTGTGTCAGGTTCTTGTGTTGCATCCGTCTGGCGCACGACCGGCGCAGCTTTGCCGCCTGCTACGCCGCGCCGGTTCCGTTCCATGTTCCAAGTCGCACGCGCGTCATGCGCGTCATGGCGCCGCCGGCGTCGTTGGCTTCCGTTGCCGCAGTGCACTGCAATTGCGTGGTGTAACCCAGGCTCACCCGGTCCGAATTCAGGGCTGGTGCCGGCATCAGCGCAGGCCTGACCAGCATCTCCAGGCAAGCATGCGCTGCGTAGCCGAGATAAAAGCGCAGCAGCGCCATCACCTCTCCATGCATGCGCCTGCCCGGCATCAGCTCCAGCACCGATTCCCGTGTCTGCGGCGTGATCGCCACGCGCACGGTGTTCGCGCGATCGTAGAAGCCGCGTCCCAGCACGCAGTTCTCCTCGAGCGGCATCCGTTCGTCGGCGTCGAGGCGCACCCACACGGGGTAGAACTCCTCGACCGTAATCCGGGCGTCCGGCACGGCGTGCTGCAGCACGCCGGCCAGGCCTTCGGCCGTGCGCGTGCGCTGGCTGGCCAGCCCCAGCATCGACAGCAGTTTCTGCGTGCCGACGGTGTCCTCGATCCGGTCCTGGCCGGCGTCCCTCTCGCCGAAACCCAGCCCGAGCAGGCTCAACAGATAGCGCGACACCTCGTCCCGCCCGCCCGGACGGAAACCCGCCGGATAGCGATACTTGCGCGCGACGCGGTAGAACTGCGTGACAATCCGGTGGTGGAACAGATCGAGAAAGGCTGCGAGCGGCTCGGCTCCGTCACGACGCTGCGCAATCTCGTCCACGAAGTAGGACGGCATGCGCGCATCGACGCCATAGAAGCCAAGGAAGGTCGTGCGGACCACGGGCGGCCGGCCAGGGTGGTCGCTGTCGTGCTCGACCGACTGGATTTCCCGCCCCGGAAAGCCCAGCCGCCCATGCGAGCGGAAGCGCACCGGCTCGTTGGCCGGGGAATCGGTCGTGCCCAGCGGCGGGTGCCGCGGCGCGGACAGCTCGATCAGCTCGCAGAGCCGGAAGACATTCATTCGTGGCGCATTGGCGAGCAGCGCCGGCAGCAAGTCGCCGGCCGGGAAGGACGTCACGATCTGGTCTGGCATGCTCAAAATGGGGGCCCCTCCCCTTTGCTGTCGGGCCAGGCCAGGCGCTTGCCCGTGGGCTGCGATACGACCACCAGCCGGGTATACAAGTTCACGGTCGCGTACAGCGACAGAAACCGGTTGAGCATCTCGCCGAACAGTTCCACGTCGCCCGCACCGGCAAAGCGGGTGCTGTCCAGGGTCACCACGATCTCCACGCCACGCAGCAGACCACCCTTGACGAGCTTCTGGAGCGGGCGATGCCGCACGTCGGAAATGGCATCGATGCGCCGGCGGTTCAGTTCCCCGTCCGTCCAGTCGTATAGCGCCAGGCTGCCGCGCAAGACCTCGGCATCCAGCAGCGACAGGTAGTTCGGTGCCAGGTGGGACAGCACCCGCCAGTGAAAGCGGTCGCCGGTCGGGGGATATACCGGCAGGGTCGGCGCGGTCAGGTTGCGCACCGTGCCGATATTGGTAAAGCCGCCGCGCATGCGGGTGATCCCGGCCTCGCGCAAGCCCTTGCGCGGCAGCATCCCGTTGGTGCCTGTCACCGATAGCGACAGGGTTTCCTGCGGCAAGGTTTGCTGCTGTTCCCAAGCATGGCCGCCAAGGACGACCCAGGTGTCGAACCTGCCCGAGGGACCGCGACGCATGCGGGTGTGGAAGTAGCGCTCCGGCATCTCGTGGCGCAGCATGCCGCCCCGGTGGCGGAACGCCGCAAACGGCGCGTACTCGAAGCGCCGGCCGCTACCGGCTTCGAACCCGCGTACCGTGTCGACGGAATACGCCTCGACATGCTGCCCGTGCTGCTCCATCGCCCGCACCCGGTACTCGGTCTCGAAGTGGGTGACGGAGATCGGGTTGGCTTCGAGCGCGAACAGGTTGATGATGGGCGTGCAGAAAAGCCGCACGTTCTCGGCCGAAAAGCGCATGTCGTCCGGAAACGGCTTGTGGAGTACCACCTCCACGTCAAAATGCTCCGCACCTTGCGGGATGGCGTCCATATCCAGCCCCACCAAGTCCACGAACATGAATTTCTCGGGGAAAGTGAAGTATTCCAGCAGCAACTGGTAGCCGCCGAAAGCATTGTCGGGCTTGGGCCACAGGCGCTCCTCGGCCGCGAATCCCGCCGCCTCCAGGCGCAAGCCCGCCATCGGCTGGGGTGCACCGGGCCGGTCGGCCGGGTAGCCCGGGACCCGTACCTGCACGGCCAGCGGCTCGGCGGTGAGCGCGGCATAGAGCGCCAGGGCCAGTGGCCGGTCGGCATGGAGGTAGAGCCGCAGGCGCGGCACCGCCAGGTGCTCGCGGCGCCCCTGCATCTGGAGTGCGAGCCGCAGCCGGATCACCGAGCGGCCATCCTCGCGCGCGTGAGCACTGGCTTCAGTGAGCCGAAGCGGGTACAAATCGACCGGCTGCGTGGTCCGATAGATGCACTCGACGCTGTCGCCGCCGTTGGCGGCCTGGGTACTCAGCTCAATCGGGTCCGACGTGACTTCCAGTCCGGCCGGCAACGTCTCGTGGCGTTGCAGCGCGCCGGCGGTCGGGGTCAGCTCGAGGATCGACAGCGAGGGAATCATGCGCAGGTAATGCGGCCAGAGCATGCTGACCAGTCCTTCGGTCAGCTCCGGCAATTCGTCGTCGAGCTTATGGCGCAGCCGCCCCATCAGGAAGGCGAAGCCCTCGAACAGCCGTTCAACGTGGGGATCGCGCTCGCCGATGCGGTCGATATTGAGCATGCGTGCGCGATCCGGAAACGCCTGGGCGAACTCCTTCCCGGCCTCGCGCAGGTAGCGCATCTCCGCCTCGTAGTAGCGCAGGATCTCGTTGTCTTGGGTGGGATGGTTCATGAAATAGAATTGGTGCGACAGCTAGGCGAGGGTCACCGCGCGGGCCGGGTCGATGGCGGTCAGGTCGCCCACCAGCGTGTCGATGCGCTGGGCCAGCGTGGACTTGTCCGCGTCCTTGCGGGTCAGGCGGGCTTTGAGCAGCCGCAGCAGTTGCTGCTTGGCTTCGAACGCGAGCGACGGCTCCCAGGCGGACAGTCGGAAGCGCTGGGCAGCCAGATCGAGAGCGGACAGCAGGTGCAAGGCTGTGTCCGGCCGGCCAGCCCGTTCGGCCACGCGCGCCATGACCAGTTGCCGGACGAAGCGATCCCGTTCGCCATCGGGCACCGGCAGGCCCTGCAGCCAGGCGAAGGCGGCATCCAGGCTCTGCTGGGCGGCGAGGTCGGCCGCCTGGGCTTCCGTCTCCGCCCAGTCGGTGCTGGCGGATGCGACCGATACCGGCGCCACCGCTTCGCCGCGCTCCACATCGCGCACGGTGGCATGGCGTGCGATCCACTCCAGCGTGGTGTCGTCCGCGAACGGCGTGCCATCCGTAAAGGCCAGTCGATCGAGGCCGGGCAGGCGCTCGAGCATCAGCGCGCAATCGGTCGCCAGCAGGTCGCGCACGCGGGCATACTCGCCCCCCGCCTGGTCCTGGGCGGTGAAGGCGTAGTACTGCAAGTCCAGCCAGAAGTGGTTCGCGCCTTCGGCGAAAGCCTGTTCGACGCGGTCGAGCAGCTCCGGCCACTGCTTTTGCAGCAGCAGGCGCCTGAGCTGGGCGCGCAGTTCGGCGCGCGGCGCCACCAGGCGGGTCTTGCCGCTCGCCTCATGCGGCGGCACGTCGGTCAGCGTATCCCAGCGCACGCAGCGCATCAGCCGGTAGGCTGCCAGATAGCCCTGGGGCTGCTCGCGCAGGAAGAGCGCCATCTGGCGCGCCCGGTCGAGCAGCTCGCGCGTGGAAGCCACCTCGCCGGCGGCGGGCGGGAAAGTCGACGAGGCGGGGGATGGCCTTGATGGTTCGCCGATGCCGGTACTCTCGGTGGCCAATGGCGACTCGACGCGCCCCTCGAAACGGCGGAAAAGCCCGTCGAGAGCCGGGCGCGCGGGCTCCGGCCACTGCGCGGTGCGCTCCAGGATCAGGGCAAGCGCGGAGAGGGTCCGCTCGAGGGGCAAGCCGGTCAGACCCTGCACCCGGTCGAGGCGGTCGGTGAACGTGGCGCCAGCCAGCCATTCGAGCGCGGCCTTGCGGCTCTCGGCGCGGGCGGGCAGCATCTGGGCGCCAAAACGGTCGATCAGCGCCGACAGCAGTTCGAAGCCACAGGCTACCCCTTCCGCACCTTCGCGCCGCATACATCCGTAAGCATAGTAGACCGCCAGGCGCACATCCTTGGCGACATGCTTGAGCAATTCGCCTGCGGATTCCACGATCAGCGCGTCGTCGATATCGGACAGCTTGGCGACTTCCTCCTTGATAGCGAGGAAGCCGTCGTCGTAGCCGGGATCGTCGCCAACCGGGGCATCGGGGCGAATTGGTTGCAGCCATGGCTCCCAGCGGGCCTGGGCCGAGCGGGCAAGCGCCGCGGGCGCGCGGGCGCCAAACAGTGCGTTGAGGAGGTTGCTGAACATGGTTTCCTTCACAATTAGCGCGAACCGCGCGGGGCCGAGGCGGCACGCGGCACCACCTGCGGTTCTCGGCCCACGAAGATGCGCGACGGCAGCACAAAGCCCCGCAGTGCCAGCATCTCCAGCGGCCCCTGGCCGACTTCGGTACGCATCTGGTAGCGGATCGGGTAGGCCATCTCTGTTTGCGGTGGCTGCTTCGCAGGGCGCGTCGCCAGGCTGTCGGCGTCAGCAGTGGTCGGCTCAGGCTCGCTGATTGTCGGTTCCTTCGTGTCCGGCGTGCTCTGCCAGGTCAACTCGTAGGTCGCGCTGTCCATCGGCTCGACGTGCGCGCGCTCCAGCATCCGCACGAAGCCAAAGCGGCCGCCGAACTCATAGCTCTTGTTGGTGCCAGCCTTCTCGGTCTGCCATTGCAGCCGCGTGCCCAGATCCTGCAGATTGTTGGCCGGCCAGTTCATCGCCTGCCAGGTCTCGCGCTGGTTGTAGTAGTGCAGCTTCTGGCCATCGACGGTCAGCAGCGTGTCGGTCAGGCCCGGTGTCGGGATTGGCTTGAACTCGAACCGGTACTGCGGCTCGCCTTGCGCCAGCAGGCGGGTGGCGATGCGCTGCAGGGCATTGACCGCCTTGAGGAAGGCCGGATCGAAGGCCAGCGTCTGGCCGCCGGTAGCCGCTGGCACCCATTGATCGCCCTGCAGTTCCAGCACGCCGGCCAACTGCATGCCGAGGAACGCCCCGATCACGCCGGTCTGCGGTCGCAGGAAGCGCGCCAGCTCCGGCAAGGAGGCATCGTTGGCGCTGTCGGCGAACGGATAGCGCCCGGCGAACGATTTGCCCCACGCCATGGCAATGCCCTGCCGCCAGGCGTCGTTCAGGCTCGCCTGCGCGGGTTGCAGCACGGTCTGCGTGGCCTGCGCGATCGGGCGCACGAACAATGTCTCGCCCATGCCCGCCCACTGGTTGCCCAGGCTCGCGGCGATCAGTTGCGCATAGGCCTGGGTGTCGGCCAGCTCCGAACCCTTGCCCTGAAAGAGCGCCTGCGCCATCTGCCGGGCCTGCGCGTCGGCATCGGCGCTGTTGCTGACCTGCTGCAAGCGCAGGCGCAGCGCCGTCGCGCGGTCGAGGAAACGTTGCAGGCTCAGGTCGCTGCTGCTGCCGGCATTGGCGGCCTGGCCTTGTCCCACCAGCCGCAGCACCGGCCCGAAGGCGGCGCCCAGCGGCCCCGCCGCGTCCGGCTTGATCGCCTCGGGTCCCGCCGCCTTCTTGCCCAGCAAATCCTGGGCCTTGGCCACCAGCGTGTCCGACAGCGAATCCCTGTGCGCGCCGGCGCCGCCCTGGTACTCGAGCGACTTCATCAGCGCGATCACCGGCGACTGGCGCGCATCGGCCATCAGCTTGAGCTGATCGATGGCGGCCGGCAGCGTGGGGGCGGGCTCCCATTGCAGGCTGTTCATGAAGCCCTGCCAGCGGTCTGCATAATCGGCAAAGTACCGCTCGCCCAGCGCAGCCTGCAGGACCTCGGCGGAGCGGCCTTCCGTCGGCGATGCCTGGGCCTTGCCGCCGGTCAGCACCCAGTCGCTGGCGACCTCGCTGCGCCTGGCGGCGGCCTCGATCGCGGGAGCGACATAGCCCTCGTAGGCCTGGCGCGTGAAGATGCCGGGCACGATCGCGGTGGTGCGCACCAGCCCGCGGGGATCGGCGCCGGCCGTCAGCGAGACCAGGGTGGCGTCCGGATACTTGTTGCCGCCGTTGTTCGCGAAGGCGTTGAGGATGCCCTGGTAGATGGTGTCCTCGGCGTTGCGCTCCCCGATCACCGCTAGCAGCGTCTGGCGAGCGCCGGCCACCAGCTCCGGGCGGGGTTCGATGCGCCAGTCCGGGTTCGCCTTGAGGTGCTGCGCATAGAACCTGAGCAGGCGTTCGGCGAGGTCCTGCCGCTCGCCCGGCGTGATGCGGGCATCGGTGGACCAGTGTCGTACCAGTTGCGGGGCCAGGAAGGCCGGCTCGGCACGCTCGGGGGTGGCCAGCATCAGGTAGGTCTTGAGTCCTTCGTGGCCGCCCAGCGCCCAGCGGCTGGTCTGCTCATCCAGCGCGTCGGTGCGCATCTGCGCGAGGTCCACCAGCGCCGCCTCGAGGTCCTGCTGGACCGGCGTCGCCAGCAATCGGCGGCTGGCCTGCGCGTAGGGCTTCCACAGCGCGGCCAGCACCTCACGGTCGCGGTTCAACCCGAAGCGGGCCGCGAGCGGCGCGTGATGCCGGGTGCGGTATTCGTAACGCTCGATCTGCTGCTGCAACGTCACGAGGACGCGCAGGCGGGTAGCCGGATCCGGGGCCGATTGGATGTGGTGGATGGCCTGCCGGGCGGCGCGCAGATCCCGCGCGTTCAGCGCGCCAGACATCAGCATGCCGGCACTCCACAGGCCGATGGCCGTCAGCACGAGGATGGAGAACACCGTAGCCGGATGCCAGCCGATCCGGTGGCCCGGTTGCCGGCGGGCGGCCTCGCCCAGGTACTGCCAGAGGAGCAAGTCGGCACCAGGCTCGTCGTCCGCATCGGCAGCAGAGCCCGGATATGGGGCGAACACGATGCCGCTGAGCGGGATGCGCTGTCGTTGGTGGCCACGCAGTCCGGCAATCCAGCCAGCCAGCGCCGGGCCTCGCGTGTCGAGCCGCTGAGACAACGCCCCCATATAGCTGTCGCGCCCGTTCTGAATCAGTTGCTCGACGCTGCGATCTGATAGTTGGTCGCGCAAAGACTGCAGTGCCTTGCCGATGGCCGCAGCATCTGCTTGCTGCGGCAACTCGCATCCGATCACCGGTGTATCGCGGTCGGTGATCACATCCGTCAGCGCGACATCGAGCAGGTAGACCGGCGCGGACCAGTGCAACACCTCGGCGATGCGGACCAGGTGGAGGCCATAGGGGTGGTGGCCACGGTTCTGGGATGGCAATTGGGCCTCGCCGTCGGTCACGAGGACCACGGCATCGATCGGCCGGCGCCGGCGCAGCTTGTAGATCCGCTTGAGCCAAGCCGTGTCCGGCATGCCATCCTGCCCCGGTACGCTATGCAGCAGCAACGCGTCGGATGTGCGCAGCCAGCCCGCTTCGGTCAGTTCGGGCCGGAGCCGGCCTATGGCGGCAGGATCGCCCATCACCAGCAGGCAGGGCAGGTGGCGACAATGACGGTCCCGCATAGCGAACTTAAGGTTCGCGTGCTGCAACGCCGCCAGATTCACGCCGGATGGCGCGGTCTTGCCCAAGCGCGCAGCGGGATCGCGCTGATGCCGCTTGCGCCCCCTTGAATTCCTAGCCACGGCGCTCCACGCTGCCGTATTGGGACCACGCAGCAGGAGTGCGGCTGTGCCGGCCAGCCCCGCGATTTCTGCGTGCCTGATGGCAGCCTCACTGCCTCCGCCCATGAAATACAGCGTGGCGGCTACGGCTGCGGTGATGGCGACGACCGCGATCCGGTATCCCCAACTCTTTCGATTTTCCATCAAGTCGCTTCCGATTCGCTCTGGGGCGCCACGGGGCGCACCACCGCCAGCCGCAATGCACCTTCGCGGCAAGCGATCAATTGCGGCGCGTTGCTCTGCTGCGCCTGCTCTATGGCCAGCGCGGCGGCGATCCAGGCCGACGCGACGCCCGGGTTGCCAAGCGCGGCGTCAATATCATGTACCCCAGGCAACCCATCCGCCCGGGCAGCGCCCAGGGCGGCCTCCGATGCGCTACTGAGTAGTGCCACCTTGTCCGCCTTCGACAAGCCGGATTGCCACAGGTGGTGAAGATCCTCGGGCGCTGCCTGTCCACACAGGATGGCGGCCTCGATAGCGCCGCCGAGCCCATCGGCGTCGCAGGCTACCGGGCGATGCAGCATGGCGACGGGTGCCAGGTCTCGCCGCTGCGCCAACGGCGCCCAGCCGAGCAGCAGAGCCACGGCGACCTCACCACTGCCTTCCGGCGGTATATCGTGCAACTGGACTGCGACGAATAGGCTGAATTTCTCCAGGGCAGGACCGCCGTATTCGTCCAGCCAGGCATCCAGCAGCATCAGGCCTTCCCCAACAGGCATCAATGTCACCTCGGCCGGACGCAAGCCGCAGCCATGCCAGCACGTGCGCCACATCGCAAGAAGCGGCTCGGAATCGATCTCCTTTGGCAACTGCAGCCGCACGTCGACCGGCATCCTGGGCGGCAAGGTGCGCAATGGCACCGCGATTGCAGTCAGCAACGCGTGGAACGCCTGCCGGTAACGGTCGCCGCTGTCGCCGTTTTCAGCCAATACCAACCGTGTATGACGAATCGCCGGCGAACGCGGTGCCGGCGCGCGTGCCTGCAGGGCGGATTCCCGGTTGGCAATCCGCCCGGATACGCCGTCCGATGCCATCGCACACAGGTACGCGGCGCCGATCACCGCCAGCGGCTCGGTGCCGAACGCAACGGCTTCCTCGCGGTCTGCCTGCCGGACTGCCTCCTTGGCCGCCAGATCATTGCAGTCCTCGTCATGGAAGTGCAGACGCAAACCGAACAGGGCGCCCCATGCCAGGATGGGATACCCCAGCAGCCTCATCCAGAACCACGGGGTGCCTGTCGGCTGGCCCTTCGGCCAGGTAAGCAAGGTCCAGCCGACGCCAACTGCGAGACAGACCACCAGCAGCGCCAGCCAGAGCATGGGGTTCGGCGGCGTGGGCGGTCCCACCTCAGGGGACAGATCCGGTAACTCAATGGGCATCGGACACGCTCACCGGAGGCTCGAAATCAGCTTGCAGCCACACATGGCGCGATAGCCATGGCGGGCAATGGGCACGCCGTCATCCTTCGTGGCGTCGTCACCGTCGATGATCAGGTTGGGACGCACATCGGGATGCTTGGGGCACGATACCTGGTCACCCTTCCGGGCCACCGCGCGCCCCTCGTAGCGCATCGTTGCCGAGGCGCTGATGACCTTGCCGCCATGATCCGTCTCATCACCCAGGCGCACGAAATCTGCCAATGTTTTCTCCTCAGAATGGTCGAACTTGGGCCGGCGCCGTGAGGTGTTTGGCCTGGCTCAGGCGGTTGACGAGTTCATCCGAGGGCTTCGGCGGCGGCGGCGAGACGTCCTGTTCCTTTTGCCACTGGAAGGTGCCGTCCCAGGAGGGCAGTTTGGCCGGGGGCAGTGGCACGATCTGATCGATGTCGGAGACCTTTGGGTTCCGGCCTTCGTTGCTGTTAAGGAATTTCCAGATCTGCTTGTAGCGCCGCGAGCGCTCGAGGTCATTCGAGAGCGCCATATAATTGAGTTCCTCTGATGGCGGTGGTCCCTTGAAAGCATCTTCCAGAAAAGACGCCGACGTTGTGTCCCCCGCCATGACGCCCTTCTGGAACGCTGCGACGGCCTCAGCATAGAGGTGATTTCCCTTCAAGCTAACACCTAGTATGCCGGCCGCCTTGCCATGGCCCTGATTGGCCGCGCATTGGTACATTTGCATAGCAATGTCGGGGGCCTTGTCCCATGGTTCCAAGAGATCGCCCACGAAAAACTGAGCATCCGCATTACCCAGGTCGGCGGCCTTGCGGAAATAGCGCAGTGCCATCGCCTTGTCCTGCTTCAGCCCGTAACCCAGGTTCAGGTAGTAGCCGATGTCGTAGTAGCCGGACGGCACGCCAGCCTCAATCAACTGGCTGGCCAGGTCGATACTCTCCTTCTCCGGATCGGGTGATGACGCCAGGCCTTCCGACACCAGTTGCTGCAGGTTGCTGTTGGCCTTGTAGTGCCCATGCGCGGCCGCGATCCGGTAGTAACGCGCCACCTCATCGAAATCCTTGGGACCCGGGCGCTTCTGCAGGTAGCGTGCGTACTTGAACAGTTCGTCGGCCTCGGGGTCGAGCGGTGGTAGATGGTCCGCTTCTTGGACGCAGGTGAAGGCCAAGTTGGCACGAACGGCTTCCAGATCCGGAACGGTCGACATGGCTTTTCCCTTGGAGCAGGCGGTGGCTGCAAGGGCTACCAGCAATACGGCAAGTGCGATGCGCATGGGTCGGGGTCCGCTGCTGCGTCGTGTCATACCCGATCCCTGTAGGCCACCAGTTCCCACGTCACCGCGACGGCTCGTTGGCGCTTCCCCAACAGGTCGTCCACCCACGCGAAGACCCGCGGATCGGGGCCCGTCAGCGGAGGCAGGATATCCCCCTTCGCGAAGCGCTGCCTGGCACCGGCGATCTTGCCAACGGCTTCGGGCACGCACCACACGCCGTCTTGTGGGCAGCGCTCGCCCGAGCTCGCTTTGGTGCCCAGCGGCAATAGCGTTACATCGGCCGGCGAAGGACTTGCCTGAGCGGACTTTGCCGAGACCGTCAACGGCAGGCCAGTGGCCGGATCGAGATGCTTGGATTGGCTCAGGCGGTTGACGAGTTCATCCGAGGGCTTCGGCGGCGCCGCCCAGGCGTCCTGTTCCTTTTGCCACTGGAAGGTGCCGTCCCAGGGGGGCAGTTTGGCCGGGGGCAGTGGCACGATCTGATCGATGTCGGGCACCTTGGGGTTGCGGCCGTCGTTCCTGTCGATGAACTTGCCGACTAGCTCATAACGCCTGGAACGCTCCGGGTCGTTGGGAAGCGCAAGGTAATAAAGTCCATTCGATGGTGGCGGCCCCTTGAAGCCATTCTCGAGAAAGGACGCTGACATTGTGTCGCCCGATTTCACCCCTTGCTGAAACGTCGTCAGTGCATCTGAGTATTTCTTGTCTGTCTTCAGATCGATACCTAACGTACCTGCCGCCTCGCCGTGCCCCTGGTCTGCTGCACATTGGCGCATCTGCCGGGCAATCTCAGGGGCCTTGTCCGACGGAGCAAGCAGATTGCCTACATGAAACTGAGCATCCGCATTACCCAGGTCGGCGGCCTTGCGGAAATAGCGCAGTGCCACCTCCTTGTCCTGCCTCAGGCCATAGCCCAGATTCAGGTAGTAGCCGATGTCGTAGTAGCCGGACGGCACGCCAGCGTCAATCAACTGGCTGGCCAGGTCGATACTCTCCTTCTCCGGATCGGGTGATGACGCCAGGCCTTCCGACACCAGTTGCTGCAGGTTGCTGTTGGCCTTGTAGTGCCCATGCGCGGCCGCGATCCGGTAGTAGCGTGCCACCTCATCGAAATCCTTGGGGCCCGGGCGTCTATGCAGATAGCGCGCGTACTTGAACAGTTCGTCGGCCTGGGGGTCGAGCGGTGGTAGATGGTCCGCTTCTTGGACGCAGATGAAGGCCAGATTGGCGCGGACGGCTTCCAGATCCGGAACGGTTGGCATGGCTTTCTCTTTGGAGCAGGCGGTGGCTGCAAGGGCTACCAGTAATATGGCAAGTGCGATGCGCATGGGTCGAGGTCCGCTGCCGCGTCGTGTCATATCCGATCGCTGTAGGCCACCAGTTCCCACGTCACCGCGACGGCTCGTTGGCGCACCCCCAGCAGGTCATCCATCCATGCGAAGACCCTCGGATCGGGGCCCGTCAGCGGAGGCAAGATATCCCCCTTCGCGAAGCGCTGCCTGACACCGGCGATCTTGCCAACGGCTTCGGGCACGCACCACACGCCGTCTTGTGGGCAGCGCTCGCCCGAGTTCGCTTTGGTGCCCAGCGGCAATAGCGTTACATCGGCCGGCGAAGGACTTGCCTGAGCGGACTTAGCCGAGACCGTCAACGGCAGGCCAGTGGCCGGATCGAGATGCTTGGATTGGCTCAGGCGGTTGACGAGTTCATCCGAGGGCTTCGGCGGCGCCGCCGAGGTGTCCTGTTCCTTTTGCCACTGGAAGGTGCCGTCCCAGGGGGGCAGTTTGGCCGGGGGCAGTGGCACGATCTGATCGATGTCGGGCACCTTGGGGTTGCGGCCGTCGTTCCTGTCGATGAACTTGCCGATTAGCTCATAACGCCTGGAACGCTCCGGGTCGTTGGGAAGCGCAAGGTAATAAAGTCCATTCGATGGTGGCGGCCCCTTGAAGCCATTCTCGAGAAAAGATGCTGACATCGAGTTACCCGCCGTCACCCCCTTCTGGAATGCCGCCACCGCTTCGGGAAAAGCCTTCTCAACGCTCAAATAAGAACCCAAACTGCCAGCCGCCTTGCCGTGCCCCTGGTCGGTCGCGCATCGCCACATCTTCTTGCCAATATCAGGGGCCTTGTCCGACGGGGTAAGCAGGTCCCCAACGTAGAACTGCGCATCCGCATTGCCCAGGTCGGCGGCCTTGCGGAAATAGCGCAGTGCCATCGCCTTGTCCTGCCTCAGGCCATAGCCCAGATTCAGGTAGTAGCCGATGTCGTAGTAGCCGGACGGCACGCCAGCGTCAATCAACTGGCTGGCCAGGTCGATACTCTCCTTCTCCGGATCGGGTGATGACGCCAGGCCTTCCGACACCAGTTGCTGCAGGTTGCTGTTGGCCTTGTAGTGCCCATGCGCGGCCGCGATCCGGTAGTAGCGTGCCACCTCATCGAAATCCTTGGGGCCCGGGCGTCTATGCAGATAGCGCGCGTACTTGAACAGTTCGTCGGCCTGGGGGTCGAGCGGTGGTAGATGGTCCGCTTCTTGGGCGCAGATGAAGGCCAGATTGGCGCGGACGGCTTCCAGATCCGGAACGGTTGGCATGGCTTTCTCTTTGGAGCAGGCGGTGGCTGCAAGGGCTACCAGTAATATGGCAAGTGCGATGCGCATGGGTCGAGGTCCGCTGCCGCGTCGTGTCATATCCGATCGCTGTAGGCCACCAGTTCCCACGTCACCGCGACGGCTCGTTGGCGCACCCCCAGCAGGTCATCCATCCATGCGAAGACCCTCGGATCGGGGCCCGTCAGCGGAGGCAAGATATCCCCCTTCGCGAAGCGCTGCCTGACACCGGCGATCTTGCCGACGGCTTCGGGCACGCACCACACGCCGTCTTGTGGGCAGCGCTCGCCCGAGTTCGCTTTGGTGCCCAGCGGCAATAGCGTTACATCGGCCGGCGAAGGACTTGCCTGAGCGGACTTAGCCGAGACCGTCAACGGCAGGCCAGTGGCCGGATCGAGATGCTTGGATTGGCTCAGGCGGTTGACGAGTTCATCCGAGGGCTTCGGCGGCGCCGCCGAGGTGTCCTGTTCCTTTTGCCACTGGAAGGTGCCGTCCCAGGGGGGCAGTTTGGCCGGGGGCAGTGGCACGATCTGATCGATGTCGGGCACCTTGGGGTTGCGGCCATCATTTCCGTCAATAAATTTGCCGATCAGCCCATATCGCCGTGAGCGCTCGGGATCATTTGGCAACGCGAGGTAATTCAATCCATCCGATGGTAGTGGTCCTTTGAAACCCTCTTCCAAAGCGAGGGCAGAGAGTGTATTGCCAGCCGCAACTCCCTTCTGGATCACCAGAATCGCCTCGGAATAGAGCCCATCGGTCTTTAGATCAATACCCAAGATATGGGCCGCCTTTCCATGTCCTTGATCCGCCGCACATTGGCGCATCTGCCTGGCAATCTCAGGGGCCTTGTCCAACGGAGCAAGCAGATTGCCTACATGAAACTGAGCATCCGCATTACCCAGGTCGGCGGCCTTGCGGAAATAGCGCAGTGCCATCTCCTTGTCCTGCCTCAGGCCATAGCCCAGATTCAGGTAGTAGCCGATGTCGTAGTAGCCGGACGGCACGCCAGCGTCAATCAACTGGCTGGCCAGGTCGATACTCTCCTTCTCCGGATCGGGTGATGACGCCAGGCCCTCTGACACCAGTTGCTGCAGGTTACTGTTCGCTTTGTAGTGCCCATGCGCGGCCGCGATCCGGTAGTAACGCGCTACCTCATCGAAGTCCTTGGGACCCGGGCGTTTCTGCAGATAGCGTGCGTACTTGAACAGTTCGTCGGCCTCGGGGTGGAACGGCGGTAGATGATCCACCTCGTGGATACAGGAGAAAACCAGATTGGCGCGGATGGCAGCCAAGTCGGGAACGGTTGGCATGGAATTTTCCTTGGAGCAAGCGGCAAAAGTAAGGGCTGCCAGCAAAACGGCTAGTGCGGTGCGCATCGCTCAGTCCTTGTTGGTCCGTTTCGGATCGTCACGACGGAACTGGATCAACGAGGCCTCTGGGGCCAACCCCTTTCCCTGATTGACTGCATTCTGGTCGATGATACGTTCCCACTGCCTGAATGCTTCCGCCGGGTCATCCTGCATTCCCTTTCCCTTCGTATGGATCTTCCACAGTCGCTGCCGCAACGGTTGCGTCACCGCCGCGTTCTCATGGCAGATATTCAGTTCGCTGTCCGCCTCCATGCTGCGCGTGTTGATATTGGCCGAACCCAGCGTGGTAAACACATCGTCAACGATCATCAGTTTGGAATGGATATACACATCCTGCCACTTGCCCGGCGGCGAATCGGGCGCTACCAGTGTGCAGACGTGCACCTTCAGGCCGGGAATCTCCGTTGGCACGATGACCTTGGGCGGTTCCTTCATCTGTGCCTTCAGTTCCGCTTGTCTGCGCCGGGCTTGTTCGAGCCGCTGCTTTGCCTCGGTCAGCTTTTGCCGGACGGCCTCCGAGTCGACGTACTCCTGGATCGCGTAGGCACCGCGGATGGCTGCATTGGCCTGCTCTTGCTGCCGGGCCGCTTCCTTGTATTGCCTCTCCAGATCGGCTTGCCGGACCTGCTCCCGCTCCAGTTTCGCCACGCCCGGGATGGTGTCGGCACGCCCAAGCGCTTCAAGCATCCGGTATGTGTTGACCGTACCGTCTCCCATGCCTTCGTCGCTGGAATTCGTCACCACGAACAGGTGAAGCGGGCCATGCTCACCGGGATCGCGCCCCCAGCGGAGTTGCGCCTTGGCTGCCGCCTTGATCTTGTCGGCCAATGGCGGAAACCGGAAATACTGGTTCTCGATATAGACAAACTTCGTCGTGTTGTTCACCGCTTGCAGATACATCGCCTCGATGTCCTGCTTGCCTTTCTGCGACTGCGTCCGCAGGACCTGAGCTATCGCCTTCTCGCCCAGCGCTGGCAGAATCTTCAGGTTCGCCGCAGTCTTCTTGCGCGCCTTGCCGAGACCCGCATCGGTTTCCTGGTCCCAGGCTTCGCAAAAGTTGTGGTTCAGGTATTGCAGAATGGGGCCCGTCACCCGGCTCGAGATGTCCTGCCGAGGTGTGGCACCGTTGCGCCCGAGGTCGCCTCGCATCCGGGTCGCGCCATGGGTGTCGGCATCCCAGTACGCGTCCAGCATGTTGTGGCCCATCACGTACCCCACCGCTTTGCCCGAGACTTCATAGTCGACCAGTACCATTTTCTGGTGATGCGTCGGTGCGGCAAGGCCCATGGATAATCCTCCGGTAGCCTTGTTGCCGGCGTCGCGCTGCTTGTCCGTACCAAAGAGGCTGGTCCGGAAGGTAATCTCAAGCCGGTCCAGCAACGGAAAGTCCCGCGTCATGAACTCGACATTCTCAAAGGCCGCCAGCTTCCAGACCGACGGGATGTGCGCCGCGATGACCCATGGGTCCATGATCACGTTGCGGAACGTCAGCTTTCTCGGATCCTTCTGGGAGACACACCAATACCAGTAGCGATTGAATTCCTCCGGCTCCTTGCGAGCATCCGGCCTTGTCTTGATGTGAGCCGTTGGCCGATTTGGCATGTTGGGCTCGGGGCCGAAGATGTTGTTGATTTCTGGCATGCCGAGCACCGCCCCGCCCCAGCAGAGCACGCGCACTTTCACACCGCGCTTGCCTGCGTCTTCAAGCAACTCGCCAATACATTTGGTTCCCTGGCCGTCGGTGCCTCGCCTGAAAAACATCGACGGCTGGAAACCCCAGCAGATGATGTCGACGCTTTGCTGGGCCCCCTGAATCGCGTTGTAGACATCGCGAAAAGCTTCTTCGCCATTCACCAGCGGCGTGAAGGTGCACTTTGCGGGAGCGTATTCCGCGTGCTGCACGAACCACGGCAAGGTAATCGTGGCACTTCGCGTACACGAGAGGGCGATGGGTACGGTAATCGATGGTTGGGTCATGCGTCCGATCCCAGATCAAGAAATTCCCGATAGACCCGTCGGTGCGCGGCTCGATCGACTGCGGCACCGCCATCGACCGGTGCCACCTCGTGAAAAAGGAAACCCAGGTTCGCCAGTTCGCCATTGGCTGCGTCGCCGCGATATTCTTCCGCGACCGGCAGGTTGTACGATGCTCCGTTCGCCAGTTCGAGTTGATAGGCTTGGGTAGTCACCTGATGATCGACTGGAATCTGGCCCTTGCCGTCTGTCACGCCTTGCTTGATCAAGGCCCCGTCCGCAAAGAGCTTGTACGGCATCCCGGCTGGCAGGACATTCCTGGCTGCTGGCGAAGCCGCCGCATTCAGCATCAGGAACTGCTTGGGCAGACTGCTTTCGAGCCGGGATGTCATGCGCATCGAGGCCGGCCCCGGCTTGTCCCAGAACGCGCATTTCTCCAGGATGTCGCCGGGCGTGCCATTCTCGATGCCTTCGGGCCTGATCCGGATGTAGGAACCGCCCGCGCCAATCCAGACCTCCTTTTCTGCCGACAGAATCAGCTTGCCATCGACGCTGATAATCTTGAGGTCCTTAAGTGCCGTCAGGTCCATCTCATCGCTCTGCGCCTGGATTTCGACCTTGCCTTTAGCGGCGAACAGCTTCATGCCAAGTTTCTGTACAAACAGCGATAGACCGTTGCCGGCAGCGACTGCCAGTTGCCGGAGCACACTGATGTCGGCATTGCCGCCGGCCGTCGCGATCAGATGATTGTTGGCACTCAGTTGCAGGTCTGCGCCCGATACAAGCGCCATGCCGGCCGGCGCGCTGGCGAGCAAGCCCGCCGCCTTCAATTGCTGCAGGGTGTCATGCAGTAGTGCCTTCTGGCGTTCGCAATCGGCCACCAGCGCCTGAGCAGCCTTCGCCGCTTCAGCCAACGCTTCGCTTTGCAGTTGGGCTTGTTCGAGTAGCCGCTGGGCGTCCTGCATGTCCAACTGTTGCCCATTCGCTCCCGGCTGGTCGTCTGCGGAAAGGAACAGTCCCTTGCCGCCCCGGATCGCTCCCCAGCCCGAGGTGCGCAACTCAAAGCCCTCCCCCCGCTTTTTCTTCTGATGGTCAACGAGATACCCCAGGTTGAGCTGGGTCTTGCCATATTCGGTGGCGAGCTTGATCCCCTCCTGACCCTCCCAGTCTTCAAACCGCAGCTTGTTGTTGCTCTGCGTGCGGATCACGTTGCGCGACAGCCAGCGGTCCTGGCTGGTAATCAGGTCCGCATGCTGGCTGTTGTGCTGCGCGCTGGCGATGTACGGCTTGTTCGGGTTGCCGTCGCGGAACGCCACGTCCACATAGGTGCCGTCGATGAGCGGGAAGTGAAAGCCCGTCTGCCGCGCTCCGGCGAACGGCTTGGCCAGGCGCAGCGGCACGCTTTCCCCGCCGTTGGGCCACGTGTCGAAGTCGAAATCGAAGCGGACGACGTAATGGCCGTCCTGGGTCAGGTAGGCGTACTTGTACTGGCCCGGCGAGGTGATGCGGGCGCTGAGCGTGCCGGCCATGCGCGGCCAGTTGGCTTCGTCCATCGGCAGCCGGAAGCGCCGGTCCGAGGGAATGGCCTGGTAGGTGTTGCGGTAGGCGGCATCGCGCGCGCCGGTGTGGATGACCTCGGTGATCACCTGGCCGTCAGGCGCATCTGGCAGCGCGTAGTCCATGCGCAGGATGCGCGCCGGACATAGCGCCAGCACATTGCTCTCGCCCGCGTAGACCAGTTGTCCGGCCAACTCCGCTTCGTGGCGCAATTGCGCCTCCCACTTGCCGTCCCCGAAGTCCAGGTGATGCGTGCCATAGACATAGGACTGGCCGTAGGTGGTCTTCTCGCCGCGCGCGACGTTGGCCTCGCCGGTGGGGCGCTCCCATGCCTTGTCGGGGTTGAAGTCCGCGACCCGGAACGATTCGGGGATGTTCCTGGCGCAGGTCTTGAGCGAGAACACCGTTTCCTGGCCCGATTCCAGCCCCGCCGTCTCGCGATAGGGCACCCGCAGTTCAGGCTGGTAGAGATAGTGGTCGATGTCGTCGCCGAACACGATCATCTCGCCGAATTCGCCATGGGTGAAATAGCAGTACAAGCCCTCCTGCTCCATCAGCAGCCGGATATAGTCCCAATCCGACATCTGGTACTGCATGCGGAAGGCGTGCGCCGGGTATTTGCGGCGCGTCTTGAAGACGAACTGGTGACCCTTGAGGTCGTGGCGGCGCAGGATGGCCTCGATGATCTGCGGTGCGGTCTGCTGCTGGTAGATGCGGCTGGCCCGCATGAGCCGCAGCCGCGCGACCAGCGGCTCGACCACGATTTCGTAGCCGCGGAAATCCCGGGTCTGGCGGGTCTTGGAGAAGCGCGTGACGCAGCCGGCAAACTTGCGCGGCTCGCTGCCGTCGGCGGGATCGATCACGAAGGTTGCGTCTTTGCCGAGATAGCCGGCCCGGTCAAGCTCGAGCGGGTGCGTCAGCTGGATGGTGACGGCATAAGGCTCGCCCATCCGCTCCACCGCTTCGAAGGACACCACCGACAGCGCGGCAGCGCTGGCCGTGCCGGGCACCTCGAGAAAGTATGCCTGCCGCCTGGTCAGTCCCTTGAGCAGAGCGTCACCGTAAGTCCTCAGTTCCTTACCAAGATCCGCCATTGCTTGCGCTCCGTTGTCAGCGTGATCGAACCTTTTTGCACAGGCCATGCATCGCCCGACACACAGCGCCTTGCGGCGCACGATAAACGCTTTTTCTTATGGAGAGAACCCTTTTTCTCCGCATTCACATTGATTCACGATCTTCGACAAAAAATCAATCCAATTCAGATTCCTCTGATTTTATTTCGCTGAATTACGTGATATCAATTAAAAACAAGCGCCGCATCCATTGTTGTTTAATCAGCATTAAAAACCGTTAAAGTCAGAATTAGAAAGGATTAAAAAATGGCTGAGAGTTTCCAGAACGAAGTGCCCAAGGCACGTGTCAATATCAAGCTGGACCTGCATACCGGCGGCGCGCAGAAGAAGGTGGAACTGCCGCTCAAGCTACTGGTGATGGGCGACTACAGCAACGGTCAGGACGCGCGAGCGCTGGCCGAACGCGAGAAGGTCTCGGTCAACAAGAACAACTTCAACTCGGTCCTCGCCGACTTCAACCCGAAGGCCAGGATCGCGGTCGACAACACCCTTGCCAGCGATGGCTCGGAGCTGCCGGTCGATCTCGATTTCAAGTCGATGGACGATTTCAAGCCGGAAGTGGTGGCCGGCAAGGTGCCCGAACTGCGCGCCCTGATGGCGGCACGCAATCTGCTGCGCGACCTGAAATCGAACCTGCTCGACAACGCGATGTTTCGCCGCGAACTCGAGAAAATTCTCAAGGACCCGGCCCTGTCCGAGCGCCTGCGTGCCGATCTGCAGAACATCGGCCACGCTGCCCCGGCCTCCCCGTCCGCCCAGTAACAGCCTTCCTTGAGGAACAGCCCCATGGCCAAGCATGAAACCGCCGCCCACGCCCATAGCGAAACCGACACCGTCGTCCTGGATGCGCCCGGCAAGAGCGTCTACGAATCCCTGTGCGAGAAAATCAACCTGACGCCGGTCAAGACCACGCGCCCTGTGGAATCGTTCCAGAGCGCCGATGCGCTCTCGGAATCGTCGCTGGATGAGCGCGTCGCCCAGGCGATGAACGTCTTCCTGAAGATGATCCAGGACTCGTCGCAGCAGGTGGATCGCCTTGACAAGAGCCTGCTCGATTTCCATATCGAGCACCTGGATCAGCAGATCAGCCGCCAGTTGGACGCGATCATGCACAACGAAACGTTCCAGCAGATCGAATCGGCTTGGCGCGGCCTCAAGTTCCTGGTCGATCGCACGGACTTCCGCAAGAACGTCAAGATCGAAGTGCTGGATGTTTCGAAGGATGCGCTGCGCCAGGACTTCGAGGATACGCCCGAGGTCATCCAGAGCGGCCTGTACCTGCACACCTACATCCAGGAATACGACACGCCGGGCGGCGAGCCGATCGGCTCGATCATCTCGAACTACGCGTTCGACCGCAGCCCCCAGGACATCGCCCTGTTGCGCAATATCTCCAAGGTCTAGGCCGCGGCGCACATGCCGTTCATCGGCTCCGTCTCGCCGGCGTTCTTCGGCAAGGAATCGATGGAAGAGGTAGCCAGCATCCGCGACATCGGCAACTACTTCGATCGCGCCGAATACCTGAAGTGGAAGAGCTTCCGCGAGTCCGACGACGCGCGCTATATCGGCCTGACTCTGCCGAATTTCCTGGCTCGCCTGCCCTATGGTCCGGAAACCGTGCCGGTACGTGCCTTCAACTACACGGAAGCCGTCAAAGGCCCGGACCATACCCGCTACCTTTGGGCCAATGCCTCGTTCGCCTTTGCCGCGAACATGGTGCAGAGCTTCATCAAGAACGGCTGGTGCGTGCAGATCCGCGGCCCGCAGGCGGGCGGCCTGGTCGAAGACCTGCCGATTCACCTCTACGATCTGGGCACTGGCAACCAGGCCAAGATCCCGACCGAAGTACTGATCCCTGAAACCCGCGAGTTCGAGTTCGCCAACCTGGGCTTCATCCCGCTGTCGTACTACAAGAACCACGACTTCGCGTGCTTCTTCTCCGCCCATTCAGCCCAGAAGCCGGCGCTCTACGACACCAAGGAGGCGACCGCCAACAGCCGCGTCAATGCGCGCCTGCCGTACATCTTCCTGCTGTCGCGGATCGCCCACTATCTGAAGCTCATTCAGCGCGAGAACATCGGTACCACCAAGGACCGCCGCCTGCTGGAGCTGGAGCTCAATACCTGGGTCAAGACACTCGTGACCGAGATGACCGATCCGGGCGACGAGTTGCAGGCTTCGCACCCGCTGCGAGAAGCCAAGGTGATGGTCGAGGACATCGAGGACAACCCGGGCTTCTTCCGCGTCAAGCTCTTCATCGTGCCGCACTTCCAGATCGAAGGGATGGACATCAATTTGTCGCTGGTGTCGCAGATGCCCAAGGCGAAGAACTGAGCGACCGCAGCCAGTTCCGACGGCGATCTCGATATATCGCTGAGTGACTTGAGTCCCGCCGCACGCTGGCGCATGGCCACCGTGCGGCATCACCCATGCGGAGAGTCCTTCCGCATACCAGCCGAGCACGATGAAGATAACAAGACCGCTGTGGGCGCAGGGGATTTTCATGACCCCGCAGCATTTCCAGCAACAGGCACTGTGGGACCGCTATGCCGACGAGTACGTCGCACGCCTTGTCTGCCCCGATCCTTGGGGCGTCGTGCGCGTCGGGCTCGACCAGCAGGCCCTGTCGATCCATCGGCTGGCGGTGAGCGCCCTGGCCCTGCGGCTGCCGGATGGCACCGTCATCGATACCGATCTCGCAGACCTGACGCCCTCGGCACGCGATCTTGGCGATGTGCCGGCCACCGTCGACGCGGTGGTCGTGCTGGTCGGCCTGGCCCTTGTCGACGCGCAAGGCGGTAATTGCGTGGAAGCCGGCGACCGCCCCGCGCGCCCGCGCCGCTTCATCCGGGAATACCGGGAAGTCGCCGACCTGCACGGGGAAGGCAAGGAAGAGATCAGCGTCGAGCGGCATGCGCTCGCGCTCCTCTTTGACTTCGAGGCAATCGGCGACTACGTCACCTGCCCGATTGCGCGGCTGGTGCGCACCCCTCAAGGGCGCTTCGAACTCGATCCGGCCTTTGTGCCGCCCTGCCTATTCCTGTCGGCCAGCGACCGGCTCACCGAGCGAATGGGCCGGCTATCGGAAATCCTGAGCGCCAAGAGCGCGAGTCTGGCCGTGCGGCGGCGCGAACGCTCCGACCAGATCGCCGACTACGCGGTTGCCGATGTGGCCCTTCTGGCTGCTGCACAGCGTGAACAGCACCTGGCCGGATCTGGCGCGCCTGCATGCGGCCCCGCAGCAGCATCCCGAACGGCTTTACGGCATCCTGGCCCGGCTGGCCGGGGCACTACTGACCTTCTCCACCACCGAGACCCTCCAGGCCATCCCGGCTTATGACCATCTCGCCCCCGAACCGGTATTCGCGGAACTGGAGTCGCAGATCCGCGCCCTGCTTGACACGGTGATCCCATCGCGCGTGGTGCCGGTGGTGCTCGAACGTGCCCGGCCCACGGTCTGGGTGGGCAAGATCCTTGACGAACGGCTGGTCGAAGGGGCCGAGTACTACCTGTCCGTGCAGGCTGGACTGCCGGCCCACGCGCTGCTTGAACAACTGCCGCGCCTATGCAAGGCCGGGGCACCGGACGAGGTGGAACAGATCGTCAACTCCGCGCTGCCCGGCATTCCGCTGCGCACGATGTCGCGCCTGCCCGCCGCCATTCCGGTGCGCGTCGAGAACCAGTACTTTGCGCTCGACAGCGCCCACCCGGCGTTCAAGCGCATGCTGGACGCACGGGCCTGCCAATTCTACGTGCCGGCTTCGTTGCCGGACGTGTCGCTCGAACTCTTCGCGGTATTGCCGGCATGAGTCCCTCCACCATGCGTACCCCCGCCATGATGCTCCCGCTCGCACTGCGCGACACAGCGCTGACCGTCACGGAACTCGCCGGCTCCGCCAGACCGACCATTGGCTTCGAGACGTTCCGGGCAAAGTGCGTCGAACAAGTAGCCCGCCTGCGCGAGGAATTCGCGGCGAGCGGCCAGCCGGTCGACGTGATAGAAGACGCCGCCTATGCCCAGTGCGCCCTGCTGGACGAGGTAGCGCTGGGTCGGCTGCAGGGCGCCGACCGCGACGCCTGGGAGCGTGAGCCAATGCAGGTAGCGCAGTTCCAGAGCCACAATGCCGGGGAGATGCTGATTGCCCGCATCAAGCGGCGCCTGGCCGATCCGCAGCCGGTGCTGCCGCTGCTCGCCGTGTTCCACGCCGTCCTCGGGCTGGGCTTTCGGGGCCGATATGCCCTGGAGGGCGCCAGCGCCCGCACCGCCCTCATGCGCGCCATCGATGAGCGCCTGGATCGCGCCGGCTGGCGAAACGCTTCCGGCCCGGTGCTGGTGACCGTCGGCAAGACGCCTCGATGGCGCCAACTGTCCCCGCTTGCCTGGGTGGTCACCGCCTGCGTTGGCGCGGGTCTGGTCTATATTGCGCTCGATCGGTGGCTCGCCGCGGCGATCACCCGGCTCGCGAGCTGAAAGGGGTGTCGTGACCGGCTACCCCTACCGCACGTTGTTTGCCTGGATCGCGGCACTCGCGCTCGCCTGGCTGGCATTCAGCTCGCCTTGGGCGTCGAGGTGGAATCTGCTGCTCGCCGCCTTCACGATCATCCTGGCGCTGCTCGCGATCATCGTGGTCACCCGGCGGCTGCATGCACGCCGGCGCGCGGCGGCGCCGGTGCTGCAGGCTGTCAGGGCATCGCTGGATGCGCTGCCCGGCGACATCCGGCGCAATACGCCGCTGGTGCTGACCGTGGGAGATGCCGCCGGCGCCCCGGCACAGGCCTTCGGCGATACGATGGTTCGGATCACCGACACCGCGATCTGGGTGCGTGTCGACGATCCGACCCGGCTGGCTCATGTGGCGGATGCCCTCAAGCGATGGCGCGAGGAGCAGGGTCCGGATGCCGTCGCCTGTCTGATTGGCGCCGACCAGGCCGACAATGCGGGTATGCTGAACGCAGGGCTCAGGCGCTGGCGCGCGGCCATCGGAGAGGCCAGCCGCGCGGTCGGCTACGCGTTGCCGGTCTGTGTCGCCGTGTATGCCGAAGAGGCGGACGGTGCACCGGACGACTGTCCCTGGTTTGGGATGTCTGGCGCGGAGATGGTGTCGGGCGAGACCCTGGCGACCAGCGTCGCCGCGCACGCCCTGCAGTATGCGCAAGCCGCAGTTCCGCTGGACCGCGAGGCCCGCATGCATCGCGCCACGCGTCTTGACACCCTGGCACGGTGGGCCGCTGGCGCGCTGCTGCCCGCCTTCGTCGAGAGTCAGCGCGATGGATCCCGGCATGGGCGCCCGGTGCGCGTCGCAGCATTCGGCGTGACTACCGTCGCCGGAATCCCCGCTGCAAACTCGCTACTGGCCCGTTTCACCGAGCAGGCGACAGCCCTGAGCCAACTCGCCCGGCACAGCCGGGATGGCCGGCGTGCGGCTTACCCGTTGCCGGAGCCTCTGATCCAGGGCATCGCCCTGCAGCCAGTGCGACGAACCTTGCCGCGTGCCCTGGGGCATGCCTTTGCCTGGCTGGCGCTGGCATTCTGCGCCGCCTGCGCGGCCTCGGCCTGGCAGAACCGGGCGCTGGTGGCGCGCGTCATCGACGATATGGCGCGCTATGGCGCCATCAGCCCCGAGCACGACGCCGCCCGGGTCGACGCGCTGCAAGCCATCAAGCGCGACCGCGACGAGCTTGAGCGGTATGCCCGCGCTGGCGTGCCACCGCGCCTGGGCCTGGGCTTCTATCGCGGCACGCCGTTGCTCACCCCGCTCAACGCGCTGATCGCCGCGTATCAGCCCCCCGCGCCGCCGCCCTCGACCATCGCGCTCGACAGCCTGTCCCTCTTCAAGAGCGGCAGCGCCGTCCTGAACCCCGGTTCGAACCGGGTGTTGATCGGCGCGCTCGAGATGATCAAGGGGCATCCGGACAAGCGCGTGCTGGTGGCCGGACATACCGACACCACCGGCAACCCGCACGGCAACCTCAAACTCTCCGAGGCACGTGCCGCGTCGGTGCGCGACTGGCTGGCCGATGCCGCCGGCCTGCCACTCACGCACTTTGCGATCCAGGGCTACGGGGACACTCGGCCCAAGGCCACCGACGACACCGAAGCGGGGCGTGCCGCGAACCGCCGCGTCGAGATCACGCTTGTCCCCGATTGCCGCGATGACCGTCACGGCAATCGGACACCCCCGGGCCAGTCGGCCTGTTCATTCCAGCAGAAGGAGTAAGAAGAAATGGCAATTCCCGCGTACATGTGGATCAAGGACGATGGCGGTGCCGATGTCAAGGGTTCGGTCACCGTGGCCGGCCGCGAGGGCAGCGTCGAAGTCGTCGCCTTTGACCACGCTGTCAATATCCCGACCGACTCCAACACCGGCAAGCTGACCGGCACGCGCGTGCACAAGCCGATCTTGTTCACCAAGGAAACTGACGCATCGACCCCCTATCTGTACAAAGCGGTCACCAGCGGCCAGACCCTGAAGTCGATCGAGATCAAGTGGTACAAGATCGACGACGCCGGCAAGGAAAAGGAATACTTCAACACCAAGCTCGAAAACGTGAAGGTGGTTGGCGTGACGCCCAAGATGCTGGACATCAAGAACCCGGCTTACGAAAAACACAACCACCTCGAAGACATCGAGTTGCGCTACGAGAAAATCACCTGGTCGTACAAGGATGGCAACATCATCCACGCCGACAGCTGGAACGAGCGCTCGTAACACGCGCGCAGCCGGCGCCTGGCGCCGGCTGGCCGTCTTGCATGGACGACATGTCGTGGTCCGCGCGCCCCATTTTCCCCTTCCTGCGTTCTTCTTCCCACGCCATGACCGCCCGCGATCCTTCCCCGTTCCTGCGCCGCCTGAACGACCACTGCGCCCAAGCCCTCGCCGAGGCAGCCAGTCTCTGTGAAACACGCGCCCACCGGGACATCGAGGTCGAGCACTGGCTGATCAAGCTGCTGGAGCTGGGCGACGGCGACCTGCTGGCGATCCTGCGGCGTTATGAACTGGATGTCGACGGCATCTGGAACGCGCTGCTGGCCGCCATCGACCGGCTGCCGCACGACCTGCGCGGCAAGCCAGGCCTCTCGCAGCGCGTCGGCCAGTGGCTGGAAGCTGCCTGGATGCGCGCCTCGCTCGAAGCGGCGGGCCCCGGCGAGGCTCGGCCCATCCGCTCGGCACATCTGCTTGCGGCGCTGGCCGACTCGCCGCACCTGCTGCGTGCGCCCGATGCCTGGCCGCTCCTGTCCGTGTCGGCCGTGCAGATCGAACGGCTGATGCGCGAGCTGGACAAGATCTCGGTCGAGGCGGCCTCGCCCATTGGCCCTGGAGCGGACGGGCAGGCGCCTGACGCGCCGACGCCGGGGCTGGCGGCAGCGCCCAGCTCGCCAGCCCCGGGCAGGGCGATGCCCGGCCAGGCCGACACGTTGGCGCTGGACCGCTTCACCACCGACATCACCCGGAAGGCACGCGACGGCAAGATCGACCCGGTGTTTGGCCGCGATGTCGAAATCCGTCAGATGGTCGACATTCTGGCGCGACGCCGCAAGAACAATCCGATTCTGGTCGGCGAGCCCGGTGTAGGCAAGACCGCGCTCGTCGAAGGGCTCGCGCTAAAGATCGCCGAAGGGGATGTGCCCGCCGTCATCCGCGATGTCAGCGTGCTGGCACTGGACCTGGGTCTGCTGCAGGCCGGTGCCGGGGTCAAGGGCGAGTTCGAGCAGCGTCTCAAGAACGTCATCGAGGCCGTGCAGCAGTCGCCGACTCCGATTCTGCTTTTCATCGACGAGGCCCACACCCTGATCGGTGCCGGCAATACCCCTGGGGGCGCCGACGCGGCCAACCTGCTCAAGCCGGCGCTGGCGCGCGGCGAGTTGCGTACCATCGCGGCCACGACGTGGTCCGAATACAAGCAGTACTTCGAGCGCGACGCCGCACTGGAGCGCCGCTTCCAGATGGTCAAGGTCGACGAGCCCGACGATGAGAACGCGTGCCTGATGCTGCGGGGCCTGAAGGAGCGATATGCGCATCACCACGGCGTGCATATCACCGATGCGGCCGTGGGTGCCGCTGTCCGGCTGTCGCGCCGCTACCTGAGCGGGCGCCAGCTGCCGGACAAGGCCGTCGACTTGCTCGATACTGCCGCCGCCCGCGTGCGCATGAGCCTGGAGGCCACTCCGATCGCCATTTCCGCCTGCGAAGCGAAGCGCGGGGCGCTCGAGGTCGAACGCTCCGCCCTGCTGGAGGACCAGGCCGCCACCGGCACCGAGGCCGGCGAACGGCTGGCGGCCATCGATGCGCGACTCGCCGCGCTCGCCGGCGAGTTGAACGCGTTCGCGCACGTCTTCGCCGAGCAGAAGCGTGCCGCCGAGACCTTGATCGCGCTGCGCGCGCAGTGGCAGGCGGCCACTGACGAGTCGGCCCGCCTGGATCTGGCGCCATCGATCCAGGCTGCCCAGCAGGCATTGGCCAGGCACGGCCGCACCGCCTTGCTCCACGCGGAAGTCGACGAAACGACCATTGCCCAGGTGATCGCCGACTGGACCGGAGTGCCGGTCGATAGCCTGCTGTCGAGCGAAATCGCCACCTTGCTGGAGCTGGAAACGCGTCTGAGCCAGGTCGTCGTCGGCCAGGACGACGCGCTGGCCGCGCTGGGCAAGAGCCTGCGCGCCGCCAAGGCCGGTCTGAAATCGGAAGACGCGCCGCTAGGCGTGTTCCTGCTGGTCGGGCCATCTGGCGTCGGCAAGACCGAAACCGCCCGGGCGCTGGCTGACCAGATGTTCGGCGGCGAACGTTCGCTCATCACCATCAACATGTCCGAATACCAGGAAGCGCACACGGTCTCGCAGCTAAAGGGATCGCCGCCCGGTTATGTCGGCTATGGCGAAGGCGGCGTGTTGACCGAAGCGGTCCGCCAGCGCCCCTACAGCATTGTCCTGCTGGATGAAGTCGAGAAGGCCCACCGCGACGTGCTGAACCTGTTCTATCAGGTGTTCGACCGCGGCTTCATGCGCGATGGCGAAGGCCGGGTGATCGACTTCCGCAACACGGTGATCCTGATGACCTCGAATCTCGGCAGCGAGCAGATCCTGGCGGCAACCGACGCGGCGAGGGAGGCCTGTGCCGAGCTTCCGGCCGGCACGCTGATGGAAGCGATTCGTCCGCTGCTGATCGACCATTTCCAGCCGGCGCTGCTGGCACGCTTCCAGACCATCGTGTACCGCCCGCTGTCGGCCGAGGCCATGACCGCGATTGTGCGGATGAAGCTTGCCAGGGTCGCTCAGCGGATCGCAAATCGCTTTGGCATGCCGCTGCACTGCGATGATGCGCTGGTCGCCGAGCTGGTGCGGGCCTGCCTGCTGCCCGATTCCGGAGCGCGCAATATCGACAGCCTGCTTGACCAGCAGATTCTGCCGGTACTATCGCGCGAGCTACTGGTGCGCATGGCCGACCGGCAGGTGCCGAAGTCAATCCAGCTATCGTTCTCCGAGGCGGACGGCATCGGGCTGAGCTTCGAGGAAACCTGCGTGGGCGCGCAGGCGAGCGCGTGATGCGCGGCGGGCCGGGGCTCTTCGAGGCGGTGACGGGACATTTTGCGAACGGGGCCGCGATCGGCGAATTCGACGCGGCCACGCAAACCTTCCTCTCGGTGCAGGACAACATCCAGCGCATCCTCAACAGCCGCCGCGGCGGGCTGGCCCATCTGCCGGACTATGGCCTTGGCGATCTGTCCCGCATCTACCGGCACCTGCCCGCCTCGGCGCATACGCTCAAGCGCGAGATCGAAACCACGCTGCTGCGTTACGAGCCGAGGCTTAAGGCGATCGACCTCACCATCGAAGAGACCGAGCCCGGCATGCTGCTCAGCTTCACCATGAGTTGCCACCTGCATCAGGCCGGGTTGGTGCGCTTCGGCACGCACTTCACCCTCGATGGACAGACGCGGCTCAAACTGCTGAAGGCCGACCGGGACCGCGGATGACCTTGCAAGGCGCCTCTGGCCGGTTGGTTGACCACCGCCGCGAAAACCCCACATTCCTCGTTCACGCCGTTGCGGTAGGGGATGGCCGGCACCCGGCGCAGGTCGATTTCGCCCGGCCGCACGGCGCGCCCGCCAATGCCCCCCCGCGTTACGCGGTTGGCGCCTGGCGGCCAAGCCTCCGTCTCCATCCAGCGCCTTGAAGAGAAGGAACCGCTGATGCCTACCGGTATCCCACCACCACCTGCCCCGACTGTCCCTGCAGGACCGGCGTCAGCGCGCCCCTGCCCGGCACCTGGAACGCAAAGACGAAACCGTTGGCAGCATCGTCCCCGCCGAACGCGTCGGTCCGCCCCTCCGCGCCCGGCAACAGCACGCATCGCTGCGCATTGCACAGGTAGGCCTGCAGGTCGTGCGGCGGCGTGCGGTTGAAGGTGTAGCGCCACCGCACGGTGGTGATGGCGCCCTCCGCCTGCGGCAGGTAGCCGGTCGGCGTGATGGGTGCGGAGACGGTGCGCAGGCCCTTGCCATGCAAGGCGGGGCCGCTGACCGAAGCCGACCACGAGTGCAGGGTCTGTCCGGCCGGGGTGGCCCAGCCGTGGCTGCAGCAGGCGGCGAGCGCCGCCGCGGCAATACGGTTGGACCGGCGCGTCATAGCAGGCCGCGCAGTTGCGAGCGCAGGCGCGTGATGGCCTGGCTGCGGATCTGGCACACGCGCGATTCGGTGACGTCGAGCACGGCGCCGATCTCGCGCAGGTTGAGTTCCTGGTCGTAGCACAGCGACAGCACCAGCTTCTCGCGCTCGGGCAGGCGCTCGATGGCGCGGATCAGCGCTTCGCGCATGCCGCTTTCCATCAGCACGGTGAGCGGGTTGCCGTCGTCGCTGACGCTCAGGTGGCGGTCCAGGAAGTCTTCTTCGCCGGAGCGCTCGAAGTCTTCGTAGTGCAGCAGTTGGCAGCCGTACACCTCGTTGAGCAGGGTCTGGTATTCCTCCAGCGGCAGCTCCAGTTCCTGTGCCACCTCGGAGTCCAGCGGCGCGCGGCCGAGGGTCTGCTCGAGGCCGCGCACGGTGCGCTCGATGCGCCGCGTGAACTGGCGCAGGCTGCGCGACTGCCAGTCGTTGGCGCGGACTTCATCGAGCATGGCGCCGCGGATGCGCTGGCTGGCATAGGTCTCGAAGCGTGCGCCGTGGGTGTCTTCGTATCGCTTGGCGGCGTCGAGCAGGCCGATCATGCCGGCCTGGATAAGGTCGTCGAGCTGCACGCTGGCGGGCAGCTTGGCGGCAAGTTGCAAGGCGATGCGACGCACTAGCGACGCATGCGCGGTCACCGTATCCGTCTGTTCGAGCTTTCCCTGAATCGTGTACATGGTGGAATTCTCGTGAGTCCTGACGTGCGGGCCCGGCGTTCAGGCCAGGGCCGTGGCCGGCGGCGCCAGGGGCGTGGCCGGAGGGGTTGAGCGGTTTTCGGCCGTGGCTGCGGGCAACGGCCAGGCGGCGACGCCGGTGGCCAGGCGGCGCAAGGCGGCCGTGGCCGGCGCGGCGGCGAAGGCTTCCACCACGCAGCGGCCCAGCGCGGCGCTGCGCGCGACCAGCGGGTCGAGCGGCAGGCTGCCCGCGGGGCTGGCCTCCACGCCGAGATACTGGCTGGCGGTGCGCGCGAGGTTGCCGAGCACGGCGCTGGCGGCGGCGTCGCTGGCGGCGGCGTTGACCACCAGGTGGAAGCGGCGGCAGGCATAGAGATGGTTCAACTGCTTGATGCAGGCATAGGCCGCCTTGATCGAGGCTGGCTCCGCGCGCAGCACCACGATCAGGTTGTGGGCCGCGCCGGCCATCTGCGACAAGGCGCCCTCGGCATCGCCGCGGGCGTCGTTGAGCACGGTGCGGTAGCCGTTGAGCAGTTGCAGGTCGCCGCTGGCCTGCGCGCTGGCGGGCAGCACGCCGATGGCGCCGGCGGGACGCTGGCCCAGCGCCGCCTCGAGCGTGGCGGTGCCGCCCAGCACGGCGTCCAGCGTGGCCGCGGGCGCCGCGCCGGCCAGCCGCGTGGCGCGCGCGCCGGCGCGGTCTTCGTCGATCAGCAGGACGCGCTCGCCCTGCATGGCGAGTGCGTTGGCCAGGCCGAGCGCCACCGTGGTGGCGCCGGCGCCGGGATCGCTCGCGACCACCGCGATGCGGCGCGTCACGCGCGGCGCCAGCATGCGCCGCAAGCTTTCGGCCTGGTCCAGGGCGAGAGAATTCACGTCTTACTCCCCTTGCACCTGCGCCAGCGCCTTGAACATGCGGCCGCTGTCGACGAAGGATTCCGCGCCGGTGGCGGGCAGGACGGGGACGACGTCGCGCGCAGCGACGGGCGCTGCGGCCGGCACCGCGGCAGGCATGCCGGCGGGCGCCGCGCGGCCATTGCGCGCGGGATAGTTCTCCAGCACGTCCAGCAGCGCCAGCAGGCGGCCCATGCCCTCGACCAGCACCGCCGCGTTCGGGGTCTGGCGGGCCGGGGCGCGCGCGGACAGGCGTGCGAGAAAGGCGGCGGCTTCGCTGTCGCCGGCCTGCTCCAGGCGCAGCGCCGAGATGGCCATCTGCAAGGCGAGCAGGCGGGCGCAGGCCTGGCTTTCGGCCTGGGCGGCATCGCCGGCGCCGTCCTGGCGCTCGCCCTGGCTCAGGTGATCGAGCGCGTGGCCGAGCGTGCGCAGCTGCGCCTCGCCGTCTTCGGCCCAGCGTGCCCAGCGCGCCAGTTGCGCGCCTTCGGCGAGCAGCGCGGGGTCGCACAGCAGGTACTGCACGGCCAGGGTCTGACCGTTGTCGAGGTCGACCACGCGCGAGACCAGCAGGCCGGCTTCGATGCCGCCCTCGGCGGCACGGGTGCCGCGCGCCTGGCTTTCCAGCACGCGCACCGGCGCTTGCGCGACCCATTGCACGGCGGCGCGGCCGCGGTATTCCATTTCCTCGAAGGCGTGGAACGTGAGCGTGTCGGCCAGCGCGTCGACCTTCAGCGCGGCCCCGCCGCTGACCACGCGCGTGGTCCTGCGGGTGGCGGTGAGCCAGCGCTCGCCCGCGGTCTGCCAGCGCGCCAGCATGGCCGGTGCCGGCATGGTGTCGAGCACGTTGACGACGGTGCGGGTGGCGGCGATGGTGGCGGCCAGGTTGACCGCGTCGGTTTCCCATCCGCCTTGCGTGGCCTGCGAGACCGGGGCGGTGCGCCCGCCCGGCGCCACGGCGGCGGCCAGCGGCAGGCCGTCGCGGTCGGCCAGCCACAGCGTGTGCAGCCACGGGCGCGCGGCGCGGCGGCCGGCCGCGGGCGCGGCCACCACGGCGCTCAGCGCCAGCACGAAGCGGTCGCACTGGCGCACCAGGTCGCGGCACACGGACTCGCGCACGTGCTGCGCCATCAGGCGCGCCGACGGCGCGCTGTCCGCGCGCTGCTGCCAGAGCGCGCGCACCAGGTCGAAGCCGTAGTTGCCGCCGTCGAGCTGGTCGACGCAGTCGCTCACGGCGTTGGCGCTGTCGGTCAGCGAGCGCAGCATGCCGTCGGCGCCGCCGGCGGCAGCACCTTCGGCGCGCGCGGGCATGGCGCGGCGCGCGGCCTCCGCCTCGGCGAACACGGAGCCGCGGCGCGGGGTCTGGAAGGCGCGTTCGACCAGGGCCGTGCCGCTGGCCAGCTCCAGGTGCTCGGGCACGCGCTGGCCGGTGGAAGCGTAGTAGACCGGCAGGCGGTGGCGGATCACCACGTCCAGCACGGAGCCCAGGTGGGTGGCTTCGTCGAGCTTGCTGACGATGCAGCCGTCGATGCCGCCGTCCGGCGAATTGTCGTGGCGGTAGGCGTGCACCACTTCGTTGAGCGTGTCGCCGTGGCTGGCGCCGTTGAGCAGCAGGATGCGCTGCACCGGCGCCTGCACGCCGCCCAGCATGGCGATCTGCTCGGACAGGTTGCGGTCGCGCTGGCTCATGCCCACGGTATCGATGATCACCAGGTGCTTCTCGCTCAGCGCCGCCAGCGCGAAGCGCAGGTCGGAAGCGTCCTTGACCGCGTGCACCGGCACGCCGAGGATGTCGCCGTAGATGCGCAGCTGCTCGTGCGCGCCGATCCGGAAGGTGTCGGTGGTCAGCAGCGCGAGCCGTTCCGGGCCGTGCTTGAGCACGAAGCGCGCGGCCAGCTTGGCGGTGGTGGTGGTCTTGCCCACGCCGGTGGGGCCGACCAGCGCCAGCACGCCGCCTTGCGCGAACAGCGCGTCTTCGTCGCCCAGCACCGGCACCTTGCGCGCCAGCTCCTGGCGGATCCAGGTCATGGCGGCGGGACGGTCGTGGCCGAGCGGCAGGTGGCCCAGCAGCGTGCGCGCGAGCTGGCCGGAAAAGCCCGCGGTGACCAGCCAGGTAAACAGCGAATCGCGCAGCGGGTCGCCGCCGGTGGCGGGCAGGCTGTGAGTGCCTACACCCGCCAGCTGCCGCTCCATCATGGCGCGCATGCTCTGCAGCTCGCCGCGCAGGTCGCCCAGCGCGCCCTCGACCGGCACGGTGGCCGGCGGCGGCGTGAAGACGGGTGCGCTGCTGGAAATGGCGCCGAGATCGGTGTCGCGCATGGCGACGATCTCCACGCCGCCCTCGACGGTGCGGTTGGACAGCACCACGGCGTCGGGGCCCATCGCCTCGCGCACCTGGCGCAGGGCTTCGCGGCCATTGGCCGCCACGAATTTAGCTACGCTCATCTTGCGTCATCCCTCACGCTGCGCCGCCGATCATGGCGGTGATCCTGATGTTTCGGTTGTCCGGCACCTCGGCATGCGAGAGCACCTTGAGCTGCGGCATGGTCCGGCGCAGGAAGCGCGCCAGCAGCGGGCGCAGCGGATGCGGCACCAGCAGCACCGGATCCAGGCCGAGGTGTTCCTGGCGCGAGACCGCGGCCTGGGTCTGCTGCAGCAGCGCGTCGGCCAGGCCGGGCTCGATGCCGCCGCCGTTGGTGAGCGCTTGCGACAGCACGCGCTCCAGCCCCGCGTCGAGGCCGATCACCTGCAGGTCGGCGCCGTTGGGGAACCACTGCTGGGTGATGGCGCGGCCCAGCGCCACGCGCACCAGCGCGGTGAGCTCGTTCGGGTCGCTGACCTTGGGCGCGTGCTCGGCCACCACGTCCAGCACGGTGCGCATGTCGCGGATCGGCACGCTTTCGTCAAGCAGGTTCTGCAGGATCTTCTGCAGCGCCGTGAGCGTGATGACCTTGGGCACCAGGTCCTCGGTGAGCTTGGGCGATTCCTTCGAGATGCGGTCGAGCAGCGCCTGCACTTCCTGGCGGCCGAGCAGCTCGGCCGCGTGCAGGTGGATCAGGTGGTTGAGGTGAGTCGCCACTACCGTGCTGGCGTCCACCACCGTGTAGCCGAAGGTCTGCGCCTGTTCCTTGAGTCCGGCCTCGATCCATACCGCCGGCAGGCCGAAGGCGGGGTCGTGCGTGGGCGCGCCGGGCAGCGCGCCGGAGACCTGGCCCGGGTTGATGGCCATCCACTGGCCCGGCGAGGCCTCGCCGCGGCCGATCTCCACGCCCTTGAGCGAGATGCGGTAGGCGTTGGGCTTGAGCTCGAGGTTGTCGCGGATATGCACCACCGGCACCAGGAAGCCGATCTCCTGCGCCACCTTCTTGCGGATGCTCTTGATGCGCCCGAGCAGCTCGCCGTTCTGCGCGCGGTCCACCAGCGGGATCAGGCGGTAGCCCACTTCCATGCCGAGCGGGTCGACCAGCGAGACGTCGTCCCAGCTGGCCTCGGTCGATTCCGGCGTGGCGGCGGGCACGCGGTCTTCGCGCTTCTTTTCCTGCGCCGCGGCCACGTCGCGGCGCGACACATAGCGGCCGAACCACACCAGCGCGCCGGCGAACGCCAGGAAGGCGAAGTGCGGCATGCCGGGGATGATGCCCATCATGCCGATGATGCCGCCGGTCAGGTACAGCACGCGCGGGTTGGAGAAGAGCTGGCCGGTGAGCTGCTGGCCCACGTCCTGCTCGTTGGCCACGCGCGAGACGATCACGCCCGCGGCGGTGGAGATCACCAGCGCGGGGATCTGCGCCACCAGGCCGTCGCCGATGGTCAGCAGCGTGTAGTTGCGCACCGCGGTGGAGAAGTCCAGGTCGTGCTGGAGCATGCCCACCACCATGCCGGCGCCGATGTTGATGAACATGATCAGCAGGCCGGCGATGGCGTCGCCGCGCACGAACTTGCTGGCGCCGTCCATGGCGCCGTAGAAGTCCGATTCCTGCGCCACTTCGGCGCGGCGCTTCTTGGCGCCTTCTTCGTTGATGAGGCCGGCGTTGAGGTCGGCGTCGATCGCCATCTGCTTGCCCGGCATGGCGTCGAGCATGAAGCGCGCGCCCACCTCGGCGATGCGCCCGGCACCCTTGGTGATCACCATGAAGTTGATCACCACCAGGATGGCGAACACCACGATGCCCACCGCGAAGTTGCCGCCCACCAGGAAGTGGCCGAACGCTTCGATCACCTTGCCGGCGGCGTCCGGGCCGGTATGGCCTTCGAGCAGCACCACGCGCGTGGAGGCCACGTTGAGCGACAGGCGCAGCAGCGTGGAGAACAGCAGCACGGCCGGGAAGGCGGCGAAATCGAGCGCCTTCTGCGTGTACATGCCGACCAGCAGCACCATGATCGACAGCGCGATGTTGAAGGTAAACAGCAGGTCCAGCACGAAGGGCGGCAGGGGCAGGATCATCATGCCCAGGATCATGATGATCAGCAGCGGCCCTGCCAGCGCCTTCATCTGGCCGCCGCCGGCGCGCGCACCGGACAGGTTGAACAGCGAGGTCAATGCGTTCATGCTTGGCTTTCCGGTACGGCGAGTTCGTCAGGCACCAGCAGCTTCTCGGGGGCCTGCGGATGCGGGCCGTTGGTGTAGTGCCAGTGCTTCAGTTGATAGACCCAGGCCAGCACTTCGGCCACGGCGGTGTAGAGCCCGGCCGGGATTTCGTGGCCCAGCTCGACGTGGCGGTGCAGCGCGCGCGCCAGCGGCGGCGCGGACAGCAGCGGCACGTTGTGTTCGGCGGCGATCTCGCGGATGCGCGCGGCCACTTCCTCGCTGCCCTTGGCCACCACGCGCGGCGCGCCCATGCGGCCTTCCTCGTAGCGCAGCGCCACGGCGAAGTGGGTTGGGTTGGTGACCACCACGTCGGCCTTGGGCACCTCGGACATCATGCGGCGGCGGGCCATGGCGCGCTGCTGCTGGCGGATGCGGTTCTTGATGTGCGGGTCGCCCTCGCTGTCCTTGTGCTCCTGCTTGAGCTCTTCCTTCGTCATGCGCAGCTTCTTGAAGAAGGTCCAGTACTGCCAGGGCACGTCGAGCGCCGCCACCAGCACCAGCGAGGCGGCCACCAGGCCGCAGCAGTGGAGCACGAACTCCAGCATGTGCAGCAGCGCCTCGTGCAGCGGCGCGTTCATCAGCGCCACCGCTTCGCCCAGGCGGTGCCACAGCACCCAGCCCGCCACGCTGCCCACCAGCAGGGCCTTGGCGACGGCCTTGGCCAGCTCCACCAGCGATTGCGAGGAAAACAGGCGGCCCAGCCCCTTGAGCGGAGACAGGCGGGAGAAGTCGGGTGCGAGGGATTGCGTGGAGAACAGCCAGCCGCCCAGCAGCATGGGGCCGGCCAGGGCGGCCGCGCCGAACAGCAGCAGCAGCGGCAGGAAGGCCAGCAGGCCTTCCCAGACGTTCATGGCGAAGCGCGACATCATGCGCGAGGTGTCGAACGCGGTGGCCGGCTCGAAGGCCAGGCTGGCGTGCATCACCGCGTTGAGCTTGCTGCCGAGCGTGCCGCCAAGCGCCCACAGGCCGGCCACGCCGCTCATCAGCATGATCAGGGTGGCCAGCTCGCGCGAGCGTACGACCTGCCCTTCCTCGCGCGCCTTTTCCAGGCGCCGGGGTGAGGCTGGTTCGGTTTTCTCGAGATCGCTTTCTTCGGACATGGCCGCTCCGTTACGAAGCGGCATGCTGGCCCTTCGTCAGCAACGATTATCGGAGCGCGAAGCGGCGGGCATTAGAGGGAATAGGGCGGGGATTCTGGCGCTGTTTGCGCGATGGCGGGCGCCCGGCGAAGGCGCGCCGCGGGCCGCGCGGCGCGCCACGGCGCACGCGGTGCCGCGCACGGCACCGCGCCGCGGGCAAGGCTCAGAAGCCCAGGCTGGCGAGCAGGTCGTCCACCTGCGACTGGTCGGAGACCACGTCGGGCTTGCCTTCCGGGTTGACCTGCGGGCCGTTCATCAGCGTGGCGGGGGCCTCCACGCGGCGGTCCGCCGGCACGTTGTCGATCAGCACCTGCAGCAGTTCCTGCTCCAGCGAACGGATCATGTCCATCATCTTCTTGATGACCTGGCCGGTCAGGTCCTGGAAGTCCTGGGCCATCATGATTTCCAGCAGGTGGCTGCCGGTGGCGCGCGCCTGCTGCGGCACGTCCGTCAGGAAGGCGCGCGTGTCGAGCACCAGCTCGCGCGCGTCGGCCAGTTCGACCGGCTTGTCGAACCAGGCTTCCCAGCGCTTGTCCAGCGCTTCGGCCTGCTTTTCCATGCCGGCCTGCAGCGGCTGCGCCAGTTCCACGGCGTTGAGCGTGCGCTCGGCAGCCTGCTCGGTCATCGATGCAATGTAGCTGAGACGGTCGCGAGCGTCGGGGATGGCCTGCGCGGCACGCTCGATTTCCTTGTCGAGCCCCAATTCGCGCATATTGTCGCGCAGCATCCGTGTCAGGGCGCCAATGCGCTGGAAAAGCTGCTCGGCAGATTCGTTGCTGAGAGTCGGAGTCGTCGACATGTCGCTCACCTTATGCCCCTTCCTTGGCCAGTTTCTCGAAGATCTTGGTGATCTTCTCGTCGAGCGTGGCGGCCGTGAAGGGCTTGACCACGTAGCCGTTGGCGCCGGCCTGCGCGGCGGCGATGATGTTTTCCTTCTTCGCTTCGGCGGTCACCATCAGCACCGGCAGCTTGGCCAGCGCGGCTTCGGCGCGGATTGCCTGCAGCATGCTCAGGCCGTCCATGTTCGGCATGTTCCAGTCGGACACGACGAACTGGAAGCTGCCGTCCTTGACCTTCTCCAGGCCGGCGGCGCCGTCTTCGGCTTCCTCGACGTTGGAAAAACCCAGCTCCTTGAGCAGGTTGCGGATGATGCGGCGCATGGTGGGGAAGTCATCGACCACCAGGATCTTCATGTTCTTGTCCACTCTAACGGCTCCAATACAGTTGTGGAAAGTTGCTTCGGTTGTTTCAATACCTGCGCCTGCCGGGCCGCTTGCGGGCAGCCGGGCCGGCGCCAGTGCCCGGTCAGACCCGCTGCGCGCGTGCGCCGAAGGTCGCCAGGCGCGCCATCACGCGCTGGCTCATCGCGTGCAGCGGTACCACCTCATGCACACCGCCGGCGGCTATCGCCTCCTTCGGCATGCCGAATACGATGCAGGTGTTCTCGTCCTGCGCCAGGTTGTAGGCGCCGGCCTCGCGCATGCGCAGCATGCCCTGCGCGCCGTCGCGGCCCATGCCCGTGAGCATCACGCCGATGGCGTTCTTGCCGGCGTGCTGCGCGGCGGAGTCGAACAGCACCTCCACCGACGGCCGGTGGCGGTTGACCGCCGGCTCCTGCGACAGGTGGGCCACGTAGTTGGCCCCGCTGCGCGCCAGGCGCATGTGCGAGTCTCCCGGCGCGATATAGGCGTAGCCCGGCAGCACGCGCTCGCCGTGCTCCGCTTCCTTGACCGTGATGCGGCACAGGCCGTCCAGGCGCTGCGCGAACGAGCGCGTGAAGCCGGCCGGCATATGCTGCACGATCATCACCGCCGGGCAGTCGGGCGGCATCGGCATCAGGAATTCCTTGATGGCCTCGGTGCCGCCGGTGGATGCCCCGACGATGATCAGCTTTTCCGTGGACAGCAGCGGGCTGCGCAGGATCGGCGCGGCCGGCGCGGCGGCGTCGCCGGCCGGCGCGGCCGACGCCGTGCGCAGGCGCGCCCGCGCGGCGGCGCGGATCTTGTCGGCGATGGTGTCGGTGTACTCGATCAGGCCGTCGCGGATGCCGAGCTTGGGCTTGGTGACGAAATCCACCGCGCCCAGCTCCAGCGCGCGCATGGTGATTTCCGAGCCGCGCTCGGTCAGCGAGGACACCATCAGCACCGGCATCGGGCGCAGGCGCATCAGGCGCTCGAGAAAGTCCAGGCCGTCCATGCGCGGCATTTCGACGTCGAGCGTGAGCACGTCCGGGTTCAGGCGCTTGATCAGATCGCGCGCCACCAGCGGATCGGGGGCGGTGCCCACCACCTCCATGTCGGGCTGGCTATTGATGATCTCGGTCATCAGGCTGCGTATCAGCGCGGAATCGTCCACGCACAATACCTTGATCTTGGCCGCACTCATGTCTTGAAAAAATCCTTGTCGGTTCAGGAAGCGGCTGCCGACGGCGAACGCCGGGGAAACAGCTCGGCGCCGCCGGTGGCGGGTGCGGTGGCAATGGCGCGGGCCAGCGCGCGTTCGTTGCGCTCGACCACGACCTGGTCGTCCTGGCGCGTGAGGCGGCGCACCAGCGCCAGCCCGGTCAGCGGGAAATAGCTCACGCGGCGCGCGTGCGGGCCACGCAGGTCCTGCGCGGCCACGCGGATCTCCTCGGTCTTGAGGTACTTGAGCACGAACTCGGCGTTGCGGTCGCCGATATTGAGCGTGGTCATGTTGGCCAGCACCGCGCCGCCGCCGAAGACCTTGGCCTCGAGCCGCTCGCGGCGCGCGCCCATCTTCAGCAGTTCGTTGATCAGCACTTCGAGCGCGTAGCTGCCGTAGCGCATCGACGCCGACAGCAGCCGGTCCGCGCCGGCGCCGTCGTCGTCGGGCAGCATGAAATGGTTCATGCCGCCCACGCCGGCGGTCTCGTCGCGGATGCAGGCCGCCACGCACGAGCCCAGCACGGTGGTCAGCACCACGTCCTCGCGGGTCACGTAGTACTCGTTGGGCAGCAGCTTGATGGCCTGCTTGCCGAACTCGCGGTCGAAATAGGTGCGGGTGGCGATCGCCTCGGGCAGGTGGGGCGTGCGCATCACGAACCTCCCAGCCGCGCCGACGGCGGCGCCAGTTCGTAGACGGTCTGCCCGCGCAGCTGGAACGCGCGCGTGACGTAGGAAAAATTCTCCGAGTGCCCGGCGAACAGCAGCCCGTGCGGCTTGAGCAGCGGCACGAAGCGCTCCAGGATGCGGCCCTGGGTGGGCTTGTCGAAGTAGATCATCACGTTGCGGCAGAAGATCGCGTCGAACTTCTCGCGGATGCCCCAGTCCGGCGCCAGCAGGTTCAGCGGCTGGAAGTCGATGGTGCCCGCCAGGTCCGGCTTGACCTTGACCGCGCCGGCGCGCTGGCCGGTGCCCTTGAGGAAAAAGCGCTTGAGCCGCTCCGCCGAGAGCTTGCTGACCTGCTCGGCGGTGTAGACGCCGGCGCGGGCCTTGGCCAGCACCTGGGTATCGATGTCGGTGGCCAGCACGGTGCCGGCGCGGTCGCCCAGCGCCTCGGCCAGCGTGATGGCGATGGAGTACGGCTCCTCGCCGGTGGACGCGGCCGAGCACCACACCGAATAGGGCCGCCCGATCTTCTTGGCATGTTCGGCCAGCAAGGGAAAGTGGTGCGCCTCGCGGAAGAACGATGTCAGGTTGGTGGTCAGCGAATTGGTGAAGAACTCCCACTCGTCGCTGCGGTCATCCGCCTCGAGCATGGCCAGGTAGGTGCCGAAGTCGGTGAGCTGCAGCGTGCGCAGGCGCCGCGCCAGGCGGCTGTACACCATCTCGCGCTTGTGGCTGCCCAGCGAGATGCCCGCGCGGCGATGGATCATCGCGCGGATCTTCTCGAAGTCGCGTTCGGTCAGCAGGAAGTCCCGCGGCTCGTCGCGCCGCGGCGAAGCGGGCAGCGCCGGCGGCTGGCCGGCGGCGAAGGCGGTGGGGCGGGGCTGCGTCATCTGTTGCCTGCTACTGGATGCTGGATGCTCGGTACGTCGGCGGCGAGCGGGCTCAGGCCAGCTCGGCCTCGACCAGTTCCATCTCGGCGCTGGTCATGAGTTTCTCGATATCGATCAGGATCAGCATGCGGCCGTCCACGGTGCCCAGGCCGGTGAGATGCTCGTTGGAGACCGACACGCCGAACTCAGGCGCCGGCTTGATGGCATCGCCGGTCAGGGTCAGCACGTCGGACACGCCGTCCACCACGATGCCGACCACGCGCCCGGCGATGTTCAGGATGATGACCACGGTCTGGTGGTCATAGCGCACGTTGCCGAGGCGGAACTTCAGGCGCAGGTCGACGATCGGCACGATCACGCCGCGCAGATTGGTCACGCCCTTGATGAAGTCGGGCGCGTTCGCCAGGCGCGTCACCGCGTCGTAGCCGCGGATCTCCTGCACCTTGAGGATGTCGATGCCGTATTCCTCGCTCCCCAGCGTGAAAACCAGGAACTCCTGCCCCGCGGCTTCGCTTCCGGGGGTATCGATGTGTCCGATGCCGGCCATGATGTATTGTTCTCCTGAGCGTTAAGCGACGTCTTGCGACGTTATGCGAGTACCGGGTCTTGCCGGCGCACGCCGGTGCGCTGCAGCGCGCCGACGTCCACGATCAGTGCCACGCTGCCGTCGCCCAGGATGGTGGCGGCGGAGATGCAGGGCACCTTGCGGTAGTTGGTTTCGAGGTTCTTCAGCACCACCTGGTGCTGGCCGATGAGCTGGTCCACCAGCAGCGCGAAGCGCTTGCCTTCGGCCTGCAGGATCACGGCGATGCCCTGCGTGGGTTCCTGCACGGCTTCGTCCACGTTGAACACGCGGTGCAGCTCCAGCAGCGGCAGGTATTCGCCGCGCACGTGCATCACGCGGTCGTTGTTGGCCGCGGTGTGCACGTCTTCCGGCTTGGGCTGCAGCGACTCCATCACGCAGTTCAGCGGCAGGATGAAGGTTTCCGCGCCGACCTTGACCGACATGCCGTCGAGGATGGCCAGCGTCAGCGGCAGCACGATGCGGGTGGTGGTGCCCTGGCCCGGACGCGAGGTGACCTCGACGTGGCCGCCCATTTCCTGGATGTTCCGCTTGACCACGTCCATGCCCACGCCGCGGCCGGACAGGTCGGTCACGGCTTCGGCGGTGGAGAAGCCCGGCGCGAAGATCAGCTGCCAGACTTCCTCGTCGCTGATGTTCTCGGACACCGGCAGGCCGTTCTGGATGGCCTTGGCGAGGATCTTGTCGCGGCGCAGGCCGCCGCCGTCGTCGCTGACCTCGATCACGATGTTGCCGCCGTGGTGCTGCGCGGACAGGATCAGCTGGCCGGTCGCGTCCTTGCCGGCGGCGACGCGCTTGTCCGGCGTCTCGATGCCGTGGTCCAGGCTGTTGCGCACCAGGTGGGTGAGCGGGTCGATGATGCGTTCGATCAGGCTCTTGTCGAGCTCGGTGGCCTTGCCGAAGGTGACCAGGTCGATCTGCTTGCCGAGCTTGCCGGCAAGGTCGCGCACCAGGCGCGGGAAGCGCGAGAACACGTAGTCCATCGGCATCATGCGGATCGACATCACCGCTTCCTGCAGGTCGCGCGCATTGCGCTCGAGCTGGCCCATGCCGGAGAACAGGCGGTCGAACAGCACCGGGTCGAGCGCCGAGGCGGTCTGCGCCAGCATCGACTGCGTGATGACCAGCTCGCCGACCAGGTTGATGATCTGGTCCACCTTCTCGGTGGGCACGCGGATCGAGCCGGACTCCTGCGCATGCGCGGCGGCGGCCGGCGCGGCCTTGGCCTTTTCCTTGGCCGGGGCGGGCGCCGCGGCCGGGGCGGCGGCCACCGGAGCCGGCGCCGGCGCCGGCGCCGGCGCGGCGGCCACGGGCTGGGCCGCTTCGGCGGCCGCCGGGGCGGCCGGCGCGTCGGCCGCTTCCACCACGATCTGGTCGCCGTCGACAATGAAGCAGCACACCGCGATGATGTCGTCGGCGCTGCACTGGCTCGACAGCCACACGGTGAGGTTGCCGCCCTCTTCCTTCTGGCCGGTGATCTCGCCGAGGTTGCCGAGCTCGTCGCGCAGCAGTGCCTGGTCGGCCGCCGAGACGTTGACCAGCGTCACCTTGAGGCCGCTGCCGCCGGCCGCGGCCGGCGCGGGCGCCGCTGCCACCGGGGCCGGCGCGGGAGCCGCGGCGGGCGCGGGCGCGCCGCCGCCGGCGGTCTCGAGCGCCAGTTGTTGCAGGACGGCGCAGATACGCGCCAGCGTTTCCGGATCGGGTTCGGTACCGTTACGGTAAGCGTTGAGCTGATCTTGCAACACGTCCTTGGTTTCCAGAAAAGTGTCGATGATGGTGCGGGACAACGTCAGCTCCCGCCGCCGCGTGCGGTCGAGGAGGTTCTCCAGCAGGTGCGTGGTTTCGGTCAGGGCCGCGAAGCCGAAGGTGGCCGCGCCACCCTTGATCGAGTGGGCCGCGCGAAAGATGGCATTGAGCTCTTCCGCGTCGGGGGATTCGAGATCCAGCCCGAGCAGCAGTTGCTCCATTTCCACGAGGAGCTCCTCCGCTTCCTCGAAGAAGGTCTGATAGAACTGTGTGATATCGATATCGACAGACATAACCGTCCTGGCTCACTGAAATAGGCTGCGAAGGCCGCCGCCGGCATGGCAGGCGGACTTCATTGGACACGGCTCCTGCTGGCTGGAGCCTGGGCCGGGGGCGCGGCGGGACTGCTCGTTGCTGCCGGTGCTGCCGGTGCCGCGGCGGGCGCGGAGGCGGCGGCCAGTCCCGCCTGTACTTCCTGGCCTGCCTCGCCCGCCTTGGCTGCCACCGACACCTCGGCGGCGCTGGCGTTCTCTGCCTCGATGCGGGCCTGCGCGCGCTGGTTCAGCACCACGATGCTGATGCGGCGGTTCACGGGCGCCAGCTCGTCTTTCTTGTCGAGCGGCATGGTCGCGGCCAGGCCGATCACGCGCAGCACCTTGCCTTCGTTCATGCCGCCGGCGATCAGCTCGCGCCGCGAGGCGTTGGCCCGGTCCGACGACAGCTCCCAGTTGCTGTACGTGCGCTCGCCGTTGGAATAATTGGCCGCGTCGGTATGGCCCGACAGGCTGACCTTGTTGGGCATCTCGTTGAGCACCGGGCCGATCTCGCGCAGGATGGTGCGCATGTACGGCTCCACCGCGGCGCTGCCGGTGCGGAACATCGGGCGGTTCTGCGTATCCAGGATCTGGATGCGCAGGCCCTCGCTGGTGATGTCCAGCAACAGCTGCGGGCGGAACTGGCGCAGCACCGGGTTGTTCTCGATGATCTGCTCGAGCCGGTTCTTGAGCGCGCGCAGGCGCTCGCCTTCCTGGCGCTCGCGGGCCTTCTGCACGGCGTCGTCGGCGCTCTTGCGCACTTCGGCGTCCTGCCGCGTGACATCCTGGCCCCCGCCGGGAATCACGCTCGAAGACAGGCTGCTCTTGTTGCCGCCCGCGACCGCCACCTTCAGCGGCGTGCGGAAATACTCGGCCAGCTGCACCAGGTCCTTCGGCGTCGACGCGCGCAGCAGCCATAGCACCAGGAACAGGGCCATCATCGCCGTCATGAAGTCGGCGTAGGCAATCTTCCAGCTGTGGTTGCCGTGCGGCTTGCTCTGTCCGCGTGGCTTGCGGACGACAATCGGGCGCATGTCATGGGCGCTGCTCATCGCTCTGCCTCCTGCCGCTTAGGTGATGCTCTTGACCTCGCGGACGTGGTCGTCCAGCTCGAGGAAGGACGGGCGTTCGCTGGAGTACAGCACCTTGCGGCCGAACTCGACGGCCACCAGCGGTGCGTAGCCGTTGAGCGAGGCCAGCAGCGTGACCTTGATGCACTCGTACATCTTGATGGACTCGGCCACCTGGTGCTCGACGCGCGCGGCCAGCGGCGAGACGAAGCCGTAGGCCAGCAGGATGCCGAGGAAGGTACCGACCATGGCGTGCGCGATCAGCGCGCCGAGCTCCGCCGGCGGCAGGTCCGCCGAAGCCAGCGCGTGCACCACGCCCATCACGGCGGCCACGATGCCGAATGCCGGCAGGCCGTCGCCGACGCGCGCCAGCGCATGGGCCGGGACTTCGGCCTCGTGGCGGTAGGTCTCGATCTCGTGGTCCATCAGGGCCTCGATCTCGAAGGCATTCATGTTGCCGTTGACCATCATGCGCAGGTAGTCCGTGAGGAACTCCATCATCGCCGGGTCGGCGAGGATGCGCGGGTACTGGCTGAACACGCTGCTGGCCGCCGGGTCCGCGATTTCCTTCTCGAGGAACAGGATGCCTTCGCGGCGGGCCTTGGACAGCAGCACGTACAGCAGCGCCATGACTTCCATGTACAGCGCCTTGCTGTACTTGCTGCTGCGGAACAGCGTGGGCAGCGCGCGCACGGTGGCCTTGATGGCCTTGCCGCTGTTGGAGCTGATGAAGGCGCCGATTGCGGCGCCGGCGATGATGACCAGCTCTGCCGGTTGGTAAAGCGCGCCCATATGGCCACCGGTCATGGCGTATCCACCAAGCACCGCCGCCATCACGACAACATAGCCAATTACAACTAGCACGATCGATTCCCCGTCAGTAAAACACGCCAGGCACGCACAAGGCTCGCCCGGCCCGGGCAGGCGCGACAGCGCCCGCCCCGGCTGGGCTCACCGGCCATGCAACCTGTCGTCGGGCCCCGGACTCGGGGTCAGGCGACGGCTTGCACGGGCGCGACGTCCTTCGAGAGCTTCTTCGCCTTGCCGGCGCGCGACGGTGGTCGGCACAGGCTGCACACGAAGTTCGCATGCGGCTCGTATGCGTGTGTCACGAACTGGCCGCCGCAGCAGGTGCAGCTGGAAAGCTGCAGCATGTTGCTCTCGAAAAACCGTACTAACGTCCAAGCACGGGTGAAACTTAAGACAATTTCGCTGCCGAGCAGCGATACGTGCTCGAGATAGAGGCGATAACTCGCCACCACCGCGCGGATGCCGGCCGTCTCGCCCTGCTGGACCATGAACTGATAGGCCGAGAAGAACAGCGAGGAATGGATGTTCGGCAACCAGGTGGTGAACCAGTCGGTCGAGAACGGGAGCATGCCCTTGGGCGGCGACGCGCCCCGCAGCTCCTTGTAGAGGCGGATCAGCCGGTCACGCGAGAGCGTGGTCTCGGCTTCGAGCACCTGAAGACGGGCACCCAGGCCGATCAGCTCGATGGCGAGCTGGGTCTGGTTGGCGTCCTGCAGCACGCTCTTGCGGTTGGGAACGGGAGTGGCCGTAAAACTCCGGGCTGGCTGGGCCTGCAGGAGCGCGGTCAATTGAGCGACTCCACGGGCTGCCGTGCGAGCAGGATCGCAGCGTGGATCTGCTGCATATCGTGGCTCTTGGCCGTATGGGTGAGCGTCGACAGCAGCGCATGGTCGTCGAACCGGAAACGGCACAAGACCATGTTGGACGCTGCCAACTTGACGAGCTGGGCCGGTGTCAGCTTGGCGAGAATGTCGGCAATTTCCTTGCTGACGCCAAGCCGGAACATGGCTTCCAGATGGTTTTCGCGCACCAGGCGTTGCGCGAGCAGCAGATAGGCGAGATTGACCTCCCTGATCTCCTGGAGAACTTCACTGCTTTCCAATTTTTCCCCGCTACCAAAAACCCTTCGACCGCTTGTCCGGCGCTTACCCGCAGCGCAAGGCTGAAGGCGACCAGATCGTTTGTGTGCGTGTGCGACGGGTACTGCGTACGACTAAGGAACTGCGCTTGGTCAGACTTATCTCAACCGTTACAAGTGTTACAGAGTGTAAGTAAGACTATGAGAGTTATATCGGCAATTGGACCGGACTGCCAATCCCCTCTAACGTTGGGTTAAACAAATGTCGCACGAAACATACATGGGCCGCGAAGTTTGTAACAAGTCACCAAATTGTCATGTGATTTGCATCAAATCTGTTACTGATTTGTAACAGAAGAAAGCCTCCAAAATGCATCATGCGTTACCCGAAAACGCCAGGGAAAAACAGCATCGGGCACCCCGTAGTCATATTCCTCTATTGACCTGCCGGCGCTCACTGCAGTAGGGCCTTGCGCAGCCATGCCGCCACCCGCGCGAACAGGTCGTCGGGCTCCTCGCGGAACAGGTGCGGGCAGGTCTGCTCCACCTGCTCCATGACGCGCGCGACCTCGTCGGCATTCACGGTGCCGTAGTCCATGGCCAGCGCCAGCAGCGCCCGCAGCTCGCCCAGGCGCGCGCGCGCCGCGCCTGCGCCGCGCTCGGTCTGCACCCGGTACATGACGTCGTAGACGCGGCTGCGCAGGCTCTCGGCCACGCGCCAGGCCGGCGTCTGCATCTGTTCCTCCAGCGTCCGGATATCCACCGCGCAGCCGGCCAGCTGCGAGGCCAGCGGCTCGGTGAAGGCGAGGTCGGCGCCGGCATCCTCCAGGATCTGCCGCGACCACTCGCGGGCGTGCGACAGGCGCTCCTGGGGCGTCCATTCGTAGCGCACGGCCAGCCCATAGCCGAAGCGCTGCGCATCGCGCATGAGCGTGGCCATGGCGTTGGGCAGCTGCTTGTTGAAGACGCGCTTGGCCCAGGCGTATTCGCCGCCGGAGAGCAGGCGCGTGACGGCGCGCTCGGTCAGCGGGCCGTCGTGGTGAAGCAGGCGCGCGCGCAGGAAATCGTCGAAGTCCGGCGGCGTGAATTCGCTGTCCAGCCCGGTCGAGAGCTTGACGAAGTGGTCGAACTCCGCGCGTAGCTTGGTGGCGGCCTCTGCAGGCAGCGCGAGGGAGATTTCCGTGGTCATGGGGTCCAGTGCTGACGGTGGCGCCGGGCAGCGGCGCCGGCGGGCGGCCTCAGGCTGCGCCGTTGCCGCGCGGGCCGGGCCTTGGGGTCATCGCCGCAAAGGTCCGGCCTCGATGGTTTCGCCTCAGAAAGCGCTCCAGTCGCCGTTGTCCGATGCGGCCAGCGCGGCGGGACGGGCGGCACGCGCCGGGGCTGCCGGGGCTTCCTGCGCGGGCTTGTCGGCCGGCGCGGCCTCGCCGGCGGCATGGTCCTCGACGGCAACCGGCGCCACGGCCCTCGGCTCGACGCGCCGCAGGACCGCCGGCGCCTTGCCGCGCGGCGTTTCCACGCGGGAGCCGGCGGTGGCTTGCGCGTCGGCCAGGCGGAAGCTGGCCACCGAAGCCTGCAGGCGCGAGGCCTGGTCTTCGAGCGAACCGGCCGCGGCGGCGGCTTCCTCGACCAGCGCGGCATTCTGCTGCGTGACCTCGTCCATCTGCGTGACGGCCTTGTTGACCTGCTCGATGCCCGAGCTCTGCTCGGCCGAAGCCGCGCTGATCTCGCCCATGATGTCGGTCACGCGCTTGACCGCCTGCACGATCTCGCCCATGGTCTTGCCGGCCTGGCCAACCAGCGCCGAGCCATTCTCCACGCGCGCCACCGAGTCGCCGATCAGGCCCTTGATTTCCTTGGCGGCGTTGGCGCTGCGCTGCGCCAGGCTGCGCACCTCGCCGGCCACCACCGCGAAGCCGCGGCCCTGCTCGCCGGCACGCGCCGCTTCCACCGCGGCGTTCAGCGCCAGGATGTTGGTCTGGAACGCAATGCCTTCGATCACGCCGATAATGTCGACGATCTTCTTCGAAGCATCGTTGATCTCGTCCATCGTTTCCACCACCCGGCCGACCACTTCGCCGCCCTTCACGGCGGTCTCCGACGCGTTGGCGGCGAGGCCGCTGGCCTGGCGCGCGTTGTCCGCGTTCTGGCGCACGGTGCTGGTCAGCTCTTCCATGCTGGAGGCGGTTTCCTCCAGCGAGGCCGCCTGCTGCTCGGTGCGCTGCGACAGGTCGCTGTTGCCCGCGGCGATCTGGCGCGAGGCCGAGGCGATCGATTCGGCCGAATCCTTGAAATCGCGCAGCGTGGCCGACAGCTGCTCCTGCATCTGCTTCATGGCGTGCAGCAGGCTGGCCTTGTCGCCGCGGCGCAGCTTGACCTCGCCGGAGAAGTCGCCGCCGGCGATGCGCGCCGCGATGGCCGCGGCATAACCGGGCTCGCCGCCGAGCTGGCGCGACAGCGTGCGGGCCAGGAAGGCGCCCAGCGCCACCGACAGGGCCAGCGCGCCGAGCACCATGCCCAGCATCCACAGGCGCGAAGCCTCGTAGACGCCGCGCGCTTCTTCCATGTTGGCCAGCGCGCGCTCGTCGCGGCGCTTGACCATCTTGGTCATCACGTCTTCGAGCGCGCGGCTGTCCTTGATCAGGTCGGCGCTTTCGCTGAACACCTGGCTCTCGAACTGCGAGGTATCGAGCGGCTGCTTGCCCACCAGCGTCACATAGGCGCCGATGCGCTGGCGGTAGGCCGGCAGCAGGGTGTCGAACTGCTTGAGCAGGGCCTCGCCCTCGGGCTGCGTGAAGGCGACGCGCGCCGCCTTCATGCGCTCGTCGAGAGCGGCCAGCGCTTTCTCGATCTGTTCCTTCTCGGCGGCGCGCTCGCCCATGGTCGACGCGGACAGCAGCGCGATCTGCGCGCGGCTGGAATAGAGCAGGTCGATGTTGGCGCCCTGCACGCCCTTGAGCGACTGCAGGTCATCGTGGTAGATCTTGCCGGTCCAGTCGGCCATGCGGCCCATGTTGACGACGCCGAGCAACCCTATCACCGCGCCGATGAGCGACACGACCAGAAAGCCAGCGACCAGCTTGGTCGTGACGCGCAGCTGATTGAACCATTGCATTGCAGACTACCTCTTTTTTCTGAATGACTTGACCAGATGCCAGCCTGTCCTGGCCGGCGGGTGCCGGCCACCGCGGAACGGCGGCGCTATTTCTTGTTTTCCAGAACCAATGTTTTCAGACTGACCACTTCAGCCGGAGGACGGCCGGCAGCCGGGCTGCCGCCCTTGCCGTCCGTGTCCTGCCGGGTACTTCCTTGCACTGCTTGCCGGCTTGCAGCGAATGGCCTGCCCGCCGGGTATGCTTCCCGCCCTTGTCAGGCCGCCCTCGGCAGCGGCCCGCCCTGGGCCGCGCGGCTCGCGCGCACGGGCCGCGCCTCGGGGCGCAGGCTGACGCGGAACGTGGCCACCGCGTCGCGCAGGCGCTTGGCCTGGTCCTCCAGCGAGCCGGCCGCGGCCGCCGCCTGCTCCACCAGCGCCGCGTTCTGCTGCGTCACCTCGTCCATCTGCGCCACGGCTTGGTTGACCTGCTCGATGCCCGAGCTCTGCTCGGCCGAAGCCGCGCTGATCTCGCTCATGATGCCGGTCACGCGCTCGACCGCCTGCACGATCTCGTTCATGGTCTTGCCGGCCTGGTCCACCAGCGCCGAGCCGTTTTCCACGCGCGCCACCGAGTCGCCGATCAGGCCCTTGATTTCCTTGGCGGCATTGGCGCTGCGCTGCGCCAGGCCGCGCACTTCGCCGGCCACCACCGCGAAGCCGCGGCCCTGTTCGCCGGCGCGCGCGGCTTCCACCGCCGCGTTGAGCGCCAGGATGTTGGTCTGGAAGGCAATGCCTTCGATCACGCTGATGATGTCGACGATCTTCTTCGAAGCCTCGGTGATCTCGTCCATGGTCTGCACCACGCGGCCCACCGCTTCGCCGCCCTTCACGGCGGTCTCCGAGGCATTGGCGGCCAGGCCGGTGGCCTGGCGCGCGTTGTCCGCGTTCTGGCGCACGGTGCTGGTCAGCTCTTCCATGCTGGAGGCGGTTTCCTCCAGCGAGGCCGCCTGCTGCTCGGTGCGCTGCGACAGGTCGCTGTTGCCCGCGGCCACCTGGCGCGTGGCGGAGGAAATGCTGGACATGCCCTCCTGGATCTCGCCGACCACCGACAGCAGGCTGCGCTGCATGGTGCGCATGGCGCCCGCCAGCCCGCCCATTTCGTCGGAGGCGCGGTAGTCCAGGTGGGTGGTGAGGTCGCCGGCGCCCATGCGCAGGGCGAAGTCCAGCATGTCGCGCACGGGCCGGTTCACCCGCGCCAGCAACAGCGAGCCGGCCACGAACGACGACGCCACCGCCAGCGCGAAGCCGCCCCACAGCCACGGCCGCAGCGCGCCCGCGCCGCCACCGTCGCCGGCCAGCAGCTCGAACGCCGCCAGCGCGGCCAGGAACCACACTAGGCCCACCGCCTGCGACAGCACGATGCGGCGCCGGAGCGTCACCTTGCGCAGCCGGCCGAACAGGCCGGGCAGGCCGCGGCGCACCACCGCGCCGTCACGCACCGCCAGGCGCCGGCCCTGGTCCTGGCGCAGGCGCGCATAGGCGGCCTCGGCCGCCTCGACCTGTTCGCGCTGCGGCATGGCGCGCACCGAGGTGTAGCCCACCAGCTGGCCGTCGACCACGGTGGGCGTCACCGTGGCGCTGACCCAGTAGAAGTCGCCGTTCTTGCGGCGGTTCTTGACCATGCCGACCCAGGAGCGGCCGGCCTGGATGGTCTGCCACAGGTCGGCGAAGGCCTCGGGCGGCATGTCCGGATGGCGCACCAGGTTGTGCGCGGCGCCGAGCAGTTCTTCGGCCGGGAAACCGCTGGCCTCGATGAAGGCGCGGTTGGCGAACGTGATGCGGCCCTTCAGGTCGGTCCGCGAGATGAGGTAATCGTCCGGAGAGAGCTTGAACTCCCGGTTGGTAACAGGCTGGTTATTTCGCATGGCTGGGAAAACTGCGTGGATCGGGCTTGCGCGGAAGGTCGCCGCCTCAGGCGGCAACGGCAGCTTCGAGTGCCGCGAGCTCTTCCGTGTCCAGCAGTTTCTCGATATCGACCAGGATCAGCATGCGGTCTTCGACCGAGCCGATGCCGCGGATGTATTCCGTTTCGCCGGAAAGCTGGGGGGCCTGGCGGATCTGCCCGGCACCCAGCGTCAGCACGTCGGAGACGCCGTCGACCACGATGCCGGTGGTCTGCTCGTGCAGTTCGACGATGATCACGACCGTGTACTGGTCATAGGCGATCTTGGCCTGGCGGAACTTGATGCGCAGGTCGATGATGGGCACGATGATGCCGCGCAGGTTGATCACGCCCTTCAGGTACTCGGGCGCGTTGGCGATCTGCGTGACGTTCTCGTAGCCGCGGATCTCCTGCACCTTGAGGATGTCGATGCCGTATTCCTCGCCGCCCAGCCTGAAGGCGAGGAATTCCTCGCCCGTCCCTTCTGTCTTGATCCCGTTTTTCATTTATCGGCTCCCCCTTGCCAGTTCCGGCCTCGGGGCGCGACCAAAGCCCGGGCCGGCCAGCCCGCGGGCGGGCAGCCGGCCGAGACCCGGGGCCGCCGGGGCACGAATGTCGTTCCCTACTTAACGGCAGCGGGCGAGATGACTGAAGGGTAACAATGACAATGCATTTACCCTACTTTGGTAGGGTCCAGCAGCGCGCCCACGGCCTCCATCAACTGATCCGGGTCGAACGGCTTGGCCAGGAAGCCCGAGGCGCCGGCCACGCGCGCCTGCTCGCGCACCTGGCCGTCGGCCTCGGTGGTCAGCATCAGCATGGGGATGGCGGCGTAGGCGCCGGTGGCGCGCAGCGTGCGGATCAGGGTCAGGCCGTCGGTGCCGGGCATGACCTGGTCGGTCACCAGCATGCCGAACGATGCCTGCTGCGCCATGGCCAGGGCCTCGCTGCCATCGGCCGCTTCGGACACGGCATAGCCGCCCGTGCGCAGGCAGGCGCCGATCATGCGGCGCAAGGAGGGGGAATCGTCGACGACTAGAATATGAGGCAAAGACATGGCGGCTCCGTTGACAGCACGATGGTGAGTCCACGAGACGCGGCTGTCTGGCCTGGTGGACCGGTGTTCGTTCTTGCCCCGGGCGGCATAAGCCCGGCGGACGCCCTGCGCGTTGTGGCATGCGCCGGCGACGAGGCAGAGACTGGCGCCCGCGCGCGAACCGGCACGGCCGGTGCAAAGAGCGCCCCTGCGGGGCATATCGGCAGCGGCGGCGAAATCCGTAGGCCGAATGCGGATGCCGGCGCACGGTTGCGCGCGAATGTGACGCGGCGCCGCTATCCGCTGCGCGCCCCGGACTCCCGCGGCGGACCGCCCGCCGCCCCGGCGATGTCCCGGCGATGCGCCGGCGATGTCCCGGCGAGCGCCGCGGATAACCGATCGCCGGAAATCCGCTTACCCTACCTGCATGGGGTGCAGCAGGCCGCGGCGGGTCGGCATACTACGTCGCCCGCAGCAGGATGCGCCCCGCGCTTGCCGCGCGATGGCACAAGGTCCGCGCCGCCCGGGAAGCGGGCCGCGACCTCATCGGAACGTCATCATGTCGAATTTGCCAGGCCCGCCGTGGAACCAGCGCGAGGTGCCGCCAGCGCGCCGCCCCGACAGGCTCACGGTGTTCGTCCAGGGCGCGCCCGATGCCTTGCTGACGCTGCTGCCGGATTTCGGCGGCCGGCTGCAGTGGCTGTCGCGGCGCCCGCGGCAGCCAGCCGACGCGCAGATCGTCATCGTCGAGCGGCAGATCGGCGCCACGCAGGCGCAGCGCCTGCGCTCGCTGCGCCATCCGGAGCGGCTGGTGCTCACGGTGCTGGTGGACGGCACCGTGGCGGCGGCGGCCGGCTGCGGGCCGGTCGTGCCCACCGCCGCCGAGGCGCTGCCGCGGACCCTGCAGCTGCTGGCTTCGGTGCTGTTCGCGCCGGTGCTGGAAGACGGCCCCATGCCGCTGTCGTGGCAGGACGTGCACGCGGTGGCAAGCCGCGACGCCGTCGGCCTCGCGCTGCACCTGGATACCGCCGGGGAGTCCTGCATGGCCGATGAGCTGCTGATGCAGCTGGTGCGCTTCCACGGGCGCACGCGCATCGAGCCGGAAGCGCTGCTGGCCAGCATCTACCTGCCGCGCGGACTGCCGTCGCTGGTGGCGTGCAGCCAGCAGCTGCGGCGCCTGGGCGCGGTGACGGGGCACCATTGCGAGACCCGCTTTGCCCTGCTGGCGCCCGAGAGCGGGCACTTCACCCGCCTGCTGGCCCTGTTCCCGCCGGGCGGTGCGCTGCCGGAGCCGTTCACGCCGCGGCGCTGAAGGCGCCGGCCGGGCGTTCAGGCGGCCGACATCAGTTCCGCGAAGGCGCCGGCGTCGAGCGGCAGCGACAACAGGTAGCCCTGTACTTCGTCGCAGCCCATGGCGGCGAGGATGTCCAGCTGCGAGTTCGACTCCACCCCTTCGGCCACCACGCGCATGCGCAGCTCGTGCGCCAGCGCCACCATCGAGCCGACGATGGCACGCCCTTGCGCGTCGACGTCGAGCCCGCCGATCAGGGTGCGGTCGATCTTCAGGGTGCCCACGCGCAGCCGCTTGAGGTAGCCGAGGCTGGAGTAGCCGCTGCCGAAATCGTCGAGCGCCACGTGGATGCCGAGCGCCTGCAGCTCGACCAGGGTCTCGAGCGACTGCGCGATGTCCTTCATCGCCGCGGTCTCGGTGATCTCCAGCGTGACCGCCGACGGCGGGATGTCGTGCTGGTGGATCTGCTCGAGCAGGTACTGCGGGAAATCGCGGCTGGCAAAACGCAGCCCGGAGACGTTGATGGCCACCGGCACGGTCGGGATGCCGGCGTCCTGCCACTGGCGGATCTGCCGGCAGACCGTGGCGATGACCCAGTCGTCGAGCTTGTCGATCTGCCCGGACTGCTCCGCCACGGTGATGAACTCGGCCGGATTGACCGCGCCCAGCGTGGGATGGCGCCAGCGGCACAGCGCCTCGGCGCCCACCACGGTGCGCTGGCGCACGTCGAACTTGGGCTGGAACTGCAGCGAGAGGCCGTCGTCCTGGATGGCCAGCCAGAGGTCGCGCCGGATCACGCGCATGCGCCGCGCGCGCTCGCCGGCCGCGGAATTGAACACGCGGACCTGGTTGGAGCCGCTTTCGCGCGCCTCGGTCAGGCTCACGCGCGCGGCCTGCATCAGCGCTTCGGAGGTCTGGGCATCGCGTGGGTAGATGGCGATGCCGATGTTCACCCCGATCTGCATCTGCAGCCCGCGCGCGGCCACGAACTCCGCCAGCGAGCCCAGCAGGCGCGAGCCCAGCTCGTTGGCGCGGCCTTGCTGCACCAGCTCGGGCACGCCAACGGCGAACTCGTCGCGCGCCAGGCGGGCGAGGAAATCGTGCGGCTCCAGCGCGGCCTGGGCCAGCGCGCCGGCGTCCTGGGCCAGGATGTCGTCGGCCCGCACCTCGAAGACTTCGTCGACCTCGCGGAAGTCGGCGATATGCACCAGCAGCACGGCGCAGCCGGTCTCGGCCAGCCGCGCCTGCGCGATCGACTGGTCGAGCCAGCGCGCGAAGGCGCCGCGGTCGGGCAGGTCGGTGCTCACGCTGTACTCGCCGACCGTGCCCTGGCCGCGCGCGCCGGTACGCACCGTCAGGCGGCCGGGAATGCGGCCGCGCCGGCGCACCGGCTGGGTGCCGGCGGCCGGGCCGGCCGGCAGCTCGTCCGGCAGTTCGTCCAGCCCGCCGGCGTCGGCGCCGCCGTAGCCGGAGGCGGTGGCGAGGTGCCAGCCGTGCGGGTTGGCGCGGCGCAGCCAGAAAAAGCCCAGCGGCAGCGCCACCAGCGCGCCCGCGGCCAGCCACGCCGGCTGCACGAAGCCGGCCGGCTCGGCGCACAGCGCCGACAGGCGCGAACCGTCGCCGCACAGCGTGCTCAGGCGGGCGCCCGCGGCCACCACCACGCCGGCGCCGGCCAGCGTGGCCAGCAGCACGCCGCCGCGCAGCACCGGCGCCTTGCGGCGCAGCCAGGGAATGGCCAGCGCCACCGCGGCGGTCACGGCCAGGGCGGCCGTGGTCTGTAGCACCCCGCGCGAGAGCCGCAGGCTGCCCGAGCCCACCACGACCCACAGCGGCAGGCCGACCGAGGCCGGCGAAAGCAGCAGGAACGCCCATTGCAGCGACCTGGCGGGGCCGCGTGCCAGCTCCCGGTCCGGCTTGGCTGCGCGTATGCCCAACCCGACCGCGAGGCCAAAGAGAGCAGCGAGCAGCAGAAGGCTAGCACTCATGTCAATAAGGAAGCTGCGCAAAAATTGAGAGCGATGATGGCGCGACGATGCGGTCGATGCGGTCGATGCGGGCGCGAGACCCGCATCATCGCATCACGCAGGCTTCCCCGAAAAGGAAAACGGCTGCGGGCGCGCCGGCATGGGTCAGAAGGCGCTCCAGTCGTCGCCGCCGGCGCCGGCCGCGAGCACCGGCGCGCGCAGCGCCGGCGCCACGGCCGCAGCCGGCTTGCGCGGCCGCGCGGGCGCGGCGGGCTTGCGCACCGGTGCCGCGGCGGCGGGCCTGGCGACACGTCGGGGCGCGGCCGCCGGCGCCTTGGCGAGACCGTCCGCGCCGGCGCCCGCGTGGCCGCCGGCGAGCCGGAACACCGACACCACGCCGTTAAGCTTCTGCGCCTGTTCTTCCAGCGCGCCCGCCGCGGCGGCGGCTTCCTCCACCAGCGCGGCGTTCTGCTGCGTGGCCTGGTCCATCTGCGTGACCGCCTGGTTGACCTGCTCGATGCCGCTGGTCTGCTCCTGGGTGGCCGCGCCGATCTCGTTCATGATGTCGGTCACGCGCTTGACCGCACCGACGATCTCGCCCATGGTCTGGCCGGCCTCCGCCACCAGCCGCGTGCCGCTTTCCACGCGCTGGCCGGACTCGCTGATGAGCGCCTCGATTTCCTTGGCGGCGGCGGCCGAGCGCTGGGCCAGGCTGCGCACCTCGCCGGCCACCACCGCGAAGCCGCGGCCCTGCTCGCCGGCGCGCGCGGCTTCCACCGCCGCGTTGAGCGCCAGGATATTGGTCTGGAAGGCAATGCCTTCGATCACGCCGATGATCTCCACCACCTTGCGCGACGAACCGTTGATCTCGTTCATGGTATCGACCACGCGGCCCACCACGTCGCCGCCCTTGAGGGCGATCTGCGAGGCGTCGCCGGCCAGCTTGCCGGCCTGGCGTGCGTTGTCGGCGTTCTGGCGCACCACCGTGGTCAGCTCTTCCATGCTGGCGGCGGTCTGCTCGAGCGAGGATGCCTGCTCTTCGGTGCGCTGGGACAAGTCGAGGTTGCCGGTGGCGATCTGCGCGGTGGCCGAGGCGATGGAATCGGTGCCGCCGCGCACCTGCGCGACGATGTTCGACAGGCTGTCCTGCATGGCGCCGAGCGCCTGCATCATGCGCCCGATCTCATTGCGCGACACGTTGACGATGCGCGAGGTCAGGTCGCCGGCGGCGATGCGCTCGAACACCGCCAGGGCCTCTTCCACCGGCCGCACGATGGCCCGGTGCAGGGCCAGCGTGGAGAACGCCGCCACCAGCAGGCCGAGCACGATCAGCGCAAACGACAGCATGCGCACGCGCTGGTAGCCGGCCTGCGCGGCACTGAAGTTTTCCTCGCCGGCGCGGAACTGGTAGCCCTGCAGGGCCTCGTAGGCGGTCGCCAGGCTGCGCTGCAGGTCGGGCAGGCCGTTCTTGGCGAGGGTCAGCGCCTGTTCGGCGTCGTTCTCCAGCAGCGCCTTCTGCAGCGGCTTGATGCCCTTGTCCATGAAATCGCGGCGCTTGCGGTCCACTTCGTCGGCCAGGGCCTTTTCCTCGGCGCTCTGCGGCAGCGCCGCGTAGCGCTTCCATGCCGCCTCCGCGCTGTCGACGAAGGTCGTCGAGCGGGCCACCACCGCCTTGCCGTCGGTGCCGCCGCCGGGCATCACGCCACGGTCCAGCGCCAGGCGCATGCGGGTGGTGCCGAGCATGGTCTCGCTCAGCGCCTGGGCCGAGGCGAGCTGGTTGCCATAAGTCTCCTGGAGCGCTTCGTTGCTGCGCGATATGCCGTGCAGTCCGGCCGCGCCGACCAGCACGAGCAAGGCGGACAACAAGGCCATCGCTCCACGCAGCAAGGTCTTGATCTGGATATTGTTATGGAACGACATAAAGCACCTGATACGGTAAGAAACGCGCGGAACCTCCTCCGGCCCCGGCCCGGCGGACCGACACCCCTGCGGCCCGCTCATGGCAAATAACGGCGAGCGCCCGAGAATCCTTGAGAAGGTGCGGTGACCGCCACGCGGCTTATGCGGCCGCTTATGTGGTGGCTTATGCGTCCCCTTCCGTTTCGACCTCGAACGCCTCGCCGGTGGCAAAAAACGCGCCGCCGGCCAGATAGTGCATCGAGCGGCGCTCGCTGTCGGGAAAATGCCAGCGGCCGGCCGAAAACGCGGCGGAATCGGCCCACGCGGCCACCACTTCGGCGATAAACAGGTCATGGCGCGCGGCATTCTGCGGCTCGGGAATCACCCGGCATTCCAGCCAGCCCAGGCATCCCGCCAGCAGCGGCGCGCCGATTTCCCGCGCCGGGAACGTGGACAAACCCGCGGCGGCGAATTTGTCGGTCTCGCGCCCGGAGCGCGAGCCGACCGCGAGCGTGGCGGAGGCCTGGGAGCGGGCCGGGATGTTCAGCGCGAACTCGCCGGACGCCTCCACCAGTTCGCGCGTGAGCGTGCTGGCATCGATGACGACCACCACCTTGGCCGGCTTGAAATCCAGCGGCATGGCCCAGGAGGCGGCCATGACATTGCGCCGGCCGCCGTGCGCGCTGGTGACCAGCGTCACCGGCCCGTGATTGAGCAGGCGATAGGCCTTGGCCAGTTCCACGGGAATGACCCCGGCGGGGATACCGGCGGCGGCCGCCGCAGTGTTAATGAGATCGGATGGCATGGCAGCGTAGTGGCAAGGAATACGGGTGGAATGGCGAGCAGGCCGCCATTGTTGCAGCAAACGCACCCGACGGCGATGACCAATACCCTGGAGGGGTATTTCCCCCGCACCATCGCGACAAAGCGTGCAAATGAGCGGTGTCTCATTTTCGTGGCCCCTCGCGCGGGTGTGGAAAATGCCGCGCCGGGGTGGACCTGCGATTGCCGCGGAAGTTCATTAATTTGGCGCCGGGCCCGATTTATCAGAATTCTCTTTTCCGCCGGCATGGGCATATGCAGGATCGCCGCGTGCCGTTATAATCGTCCCACTCTCACCCGCTCACCCAGTAAATCGAGGCTCGTAATGGCGACTTATCAGGAAATTGTTCAGAAAATCAGCGAACTCCAGAAGCAGGCCGAGGAAATCAAGGCACGCGAACAGGCGACCGTCATTGCCGATATTCGCGAGAAAATCGAGCAATATGGCCTCACCGCCGACGACCTCGGCTTCGGCACCAAGCCGGCGGCCAGCAAGAAGGCCACCCGCAAGGTGCCGGTGCGCTACCGCGACAGCGCGGGCAATACCTGGACCGGCCGCGGCAAGCGTCCGGGCTGGCTGACCCAGGCCCTGGCCTCCGGCAAGAGCATCGACGACTTCCTGATCTGAACCGGGTTTTCGCCGCAGGCGTGAAAACGGCCGGGCCAGCGCCCGGCCGTTTCTCGTTCCGGCCTGCCGCAGGCCCGGCGGCTCAGCCGCCGAAGCCGAGCGGGTTCATGGACTGCCAGCGCCAGGAATCCTCGCACATGCGGTCGATGTCGTGCTTTGCCCGCCAGCCGATCAGCGACTGCGCCAGCGCCGGATCGGCATAGCACGAGGCGATGTCGCCGGGGCGGCGCGCCACGATCTCGTACGGCACCGGCCTGCCGCTGGCGCGCTGGTAAGCCGCCACCACTTCCAGCACGCTGTAGCCGCGGCCGGTGCCGAGATTCACGGTCAGGCACTGCTGCTTGTCGCGCAGGTAAACCAGCGCATCGAGGTGGCCGTTGGCCAGGTCGCACACGTGGATATAGTCGCGCACGCCGGTGCCGTCCACGGTCGGATAGTCGCCGCCGTACACCATCAGTTTCTCGCGCCGGCCGCCGGCGACCTGCGCCACGTAGGGCATCAGGTTATTGGGCACGCCGCCCGGGTCCTCGCCGATCAGGCCGCTTTCGTGCGCGCCCACCGGATTGAAATAACGCAGGTAGGCAATGCGCCACGACGGGTCCGAATGCTCCAGGTCGCGCAGGATCTGCTCGCCCATCAGCTTGGTCTGGCCGTAGGGGTTGGTGGCCGACAGCGGAAAGTCCTCGAGGATGGGCACGGTATGCGGATTGCCATAAACCGTGGCCGACGAACTGAACACCAGTTGCTTCACGCCGGCCGCGTTCATTGCCGAGCACAGCGTGAGCAGGCCGCCGAGATTATTGCCGTAATAATCGAGCGGCTTGGCGACCGATTCGCCCACCGCCTTGAGCGCGGCGAAATGAATCGCCCCGGTGATGCGGTGCTCGGCGAACAGGCGGTCCAGCAAGGCCCGGTCGCGCACGTCGCCTTCGACAAAATCCGGGCGCTGCCCGGTTATCTGCGCCAGCCGCTCCACCACCACGCGGTTGCTATTGCAGAGATTATCCAGGCCGATCACGCGATAGCCGGCTTCGAGCAGGGCCACCCAGGTGTGCGAGGCGATATAACCGGTGGCTCCCGTGAGCAGCAGAGTTTCAGACATGGCGATTCATCGGTAAGTTGAGGAAAGAGGCGAAACGGGCACCGCAACGGCCCCGGCGCTGCGCACCGCAAGCGGCCCGCAGGCGGCCGTCTCCGGCCTGTGCCCATTGCGGCAGGCCGCGCCGATAGCGGGGAAATGGCGCACAAGCATATCAGGCCGCGTCCGCCGCGCCCGTGACGGCGGCGTTATTTTGCGGCGGCAGCTGGCCCGAGCGGGCCAGCCACGCTTCGAAAGCGGCCCGCAGGCGCCAGCCGGACTCCAGATCGCGCATGCCCAGGCGCAGCGCCACCTCGGCCGGGCTCGCGCCGGCTTCGAAGTGCAGCGCGCAGCAAGTATTGCGCAGCGTCTGCGGCGAAGCGCGCTCGCTGCGCCCCGCCAGCACGCCGGCTTCGTCGAGCAGGATTTCGACCCGGCGGTACAGCGAGGCCGCATGCAACGGGCGCCCGCCCGGGGTGGCGGGAAAGACCAGCCCGCCAAGCGTGTCGGAGGCCGCGCGGGTTTCCAGCCACGCCAGCAGCGCGGCGCGGGCGAAGGCAAAGACCGGCGCCTCGTAGGCACGGCCGTTGTCGGCGCGCACCAGGCGCAGGGCCGAGGCATCCGCGGCGATGCTCTCGGTGCGCAGATTGCGGGCTTCGCCCACCTTGAGGCCGGCACCCAGCAGCACCGCCACCAGTGCGGTGTCGCGCGCGCGTTTCCACTGGGTCGGCGATGGCGCGCCGGCGTCCTTGCCATCCTGCGCGGATGGCGGCGGCGCTTCCAGCACGCGGGCGACGAGGATGTCGCGCTCGGCGGGCAGCAGGAAAGCGGTCGGATCGTTCTCGCCCTCGGCGAGATGCGCGCGGACCGCCTGGCTGGCCGGATTGTGCAGGCCGTCCTGCAATTGCGACAGATGATGGAACACGCGCTCGATCAGGCGCGCATAACGGTAGCGATGGTGCTTGTGCAGGTCCTGCTCGTCGAGGAACGCGCCGATCTGCTCGGCCGACCACGCCAGCGGCGCCACGCCGCGCTCGCCGGACCAGCGCAGCAGCTTGCCCCACATCGCGCGGTAGACCACCGCGGTGCCATGGCGAAAACCGTGGCGCGCCAGCCAGCCGTCGAAAGCGCGCTCGGGCTGGGCGCGCCAGGCGGCCAGGTCCGCATCGAACAGGGCCGGGGCCGGCCCGTCGGCGCTTATGTTGGTGTTCACTCGCGCTCCTGCTTTGGTTTGCGGCAATGGCCGTATTGTAGACAAGTCGCCACAAAAGACCGAACCCTGCGGAATATGGGAACGCGCACCACGCCAGCGCGCCCCGCATCGGGCATGCAGCCAGTTGCAATCGCAGGCGCGGGCTGCTACCTTTAGGCTTATCGCTCATGCAACTGGTTGCATAACATTGCAGAAGCGCGATACCGAACGATGCGAAGAACGATGCCGGGGCGGCCTGCCTGCCCCCGGCCAACCCGGAGAAGACATCTTGACCCAAGCATCCTTGTCGCCAGCGGCCCAGGCTTCGCTGGCCACCTGGCACCGCATGATCGCCACCCATTCGATGGCCGGGCTGGACAGCATCGTCGCCGACGATGTCGTCTTCCACTCGCCGGTGGCGCACACGCCCTACCCGGGCCGCGTCGCGCTGCGCATGGTGCTGGAGACCGTCAACCAGGTGTTCCAGGATTTCCGCTACCACCGCTGCTTCGTCGGCGACGACGGCCGCAGCGTGGTGCTGGAGTTCAGCGCCCGGGTGGACGGCAAGTCCGTCAAGGCCATCGACATGATCCGCTTCGACGCCGACGGCAAGATCGACGACTTCGAAGTCATGGTGCGCCCCAAGAGCGGCCTGGATGCGCTGGCGGCCGCCATGGGCGCGCGGCTCGCCAGCCAGAAATCCGTCCTGCAGGGCGCCTGATCCCTCACCTCATTCCCGCTCATCATTCCCGCCCCCCGTTCCCGATCCGGTCACCGGACCTAACCTTGCCCTAGCGCCATATAAACGCCATGTCTCTCCCCGCCATCCTCCAGAACCGCCTTTCCCTGCCGGTGGTGTGCTCGCCGCTGTTCATCATCTCCAACCCCGACCTCGTCATTGCCCAGTGCAAGGCCGGCGTGGTGGGCTCGTTCCCCGCGCTGAACGCGCGCCCGGGCCCGGTGCTGAACGACTGGCTGGACCGCATCACCACCGAACTGGCCGAGCACGACGCCCGCCACCCGGACCGCCCCGCCGCGCCGTTCGCGGTCAACCAGATCGTGCACAAGTCCAACGACCGCCTGGACCACGACCTGGAACTGTGCGTGCGCTACAAGGTGCCCATCGTCATCACCTCGCTGGGCGCGCGCAAGGAAGTCAACGACGCGGTGCACTCCTACGGTGGCATCGTGCTGCACGACATCATCAACAATGCCTTCGCGCGCAAGGCCATCGAGAAAGGCGCGGACGGCCTGATCGCGGTAGCGGCCGGTGCCGGCGGCCATGCCGGCGTGTTGTCGCCGTTCGCGCTGCTGCACGAGATCCGCGAGTGGTTCGACGGCCCGCTGCTGCTGTCGGGCGCCATCGCCAGCGGCGACGGCATCCTCGCCGCGCAGGCCGCCGGCGCGGACCTCGCCTACGTGGGCTCGGCCTTCATCGCCACCGAGGAAGCCAACGCGCAATCCGGCTACAAGCAGATGATCGTGGACAGCAACGCGTCCGACATCGTCTACTCCAACCTGTTTACCGGCGTGCACGGCAACTACCTGCGCCAGAGCATCGTCAATGCCGGACTCGATCCGGAAGACCTGCCGCAGTCCGATCCGTCCAAGATGAACTTCGGCTCGGGCAGCGCCAAGGCGTGGAAGGACATCTGGGGCGCCGGCCAGGGCGTGGGCGCGATCAAGCGCGTGGTGCCGGCGGCCGAGCTGGTGCGCCGCTTCGCCGAGGAATACGCGCTGGCGCGCCGCCGCCTCGGGCTGGCTGCGCAAGCGGCGTCCGCCACGGCCGCGGCCGACCTGGCCTGACCTCGCAGGCCCGCGCGGCCCCGGCGCCTTGCGCGCCGGGCCGCGCCACCCCTCTCAGGCCGCGCTGGCCGGCTCTCCCAGCAGCGGCAGCAGATCCTCGGCCCACGCCACCCAGTCCTCTTCATAGCGGATGCCCCGCCTGAGCAGCGCATGCTGCAATTGCTGCGCGCGCGTCGGCTCGGCCGCGGCGAAGTCGCGCGCCTCGATCTCGCGGTAAGTCTCCAGCCGCTCGCGGTGCATCCCGATCAGGCGCGCCATTTCCGGCGCCAGGCCGAGCGGGCCGATGACCGCGTCGGCACGCAGCCGGACCAGGATCTCGTCGCGCGCATCCAGCCCGGTGGCGGGCTCCAGCACCCAGCGCGCCAGTTCGTCGCGGCCCGCCGGCAGCACGAAATACACCTTCTTGCGGTTACGCGCGTCGCCTTCGCTCTCCTGCGCGGCGATCCAGCCGCTTTGCGCCATGCGGCCCAGCTCCCGGTAGATCTGCTGGTGCGTGGCGTGCCAGAAATAGCCGATCGAGCGGTCGAAGCGGCGTGCCAGTTCATAGCCGGACGAGGGCTTTTCCAACAGGGAAGTCAGGAGGGCGTGCTGGACGGACATGCAAGAAGGCGGTGGCGTGAAGGCGGTCCGGCGGGCGAATCCCGCGGGCCGCATGGCTTGGGTAGCCTGGATGGCAACCGCCTATGGTAGCGCAAAGCCGTCCGCGCACAGGGCGCGGCCTGCCGGCCGGGAGCTGCCCCGGGGGCGCCTCGATGCGGCGCGCGCAACTGAATCATTGCGCGATATATGACAAATTGAAGCGTCGGCCGGAGCCAGAGTTAAAAAAAGCGAAATGGCATTTTCCGTCCCGCTGCCATACATTTGCAGACATAGCCATTTTTTCATGGCTCGCGCCTGCGTTCGGCCGCGGCGCGGGACATGCAAATCCATCGATCAGGAGTGGTCCATGCAAGGACAAGCAGATTTCGCCGAAGACCGGGATGTCCCGTGGGAAGCCGACGGCGACGGACCTGCGGCACCGCCCGCGCAGGCCGCCCCGATGCCGGTGTACTACCGCCTGCCGGATACGCCGGAAGGCCACCACATCAAGGAATACGCCAACGGCCTGCGCCAGCTGGTGCGCTTTGTCGGCGTCGAGGAACAGGTCGTCAAGTACAGCCTTTCCTGAAGGCCCGACGTTGAAGAAATGCGTCCGTGACGCTTTCTTGTCTCCTCCCGCCCTGTAAGCGGGCCGGGATTGAGCCCGCGAATGCCGTGGGCTTTTTTTCGTCCGCCGCGCTGCCGCGCGGCCTGCCGGCGCCACTCCGGAAAAACAAAACCGCGGCCGGGACGGGTGTCCCGGACCGCGGCCGGACCGACGGGTGACAGCGAAAGGACTAAACGATCAGTCCACGGTCGCGCCCGAGGCCTTCACCACCTTGGCCCACTTGACGGCCTCGGTCTTCATGAAGGCAGCCAGTTGCGCCGGCTTTTCCGGATGCGCTTCCGCGCCCTGGTCGGCCATCTGCTTCTGCACGTCCGGCATGGCCAGGATCTTCACCACTTCCGCGTTGATGCGGTCGACGATGGGCTGCGGCGTGCCGCCGGTGGCGTACAGCGCGAACCACGAGGTGGCTTCGTAGCCGGGCACGCCGGCTTCGGCCACGGTCGGCACGTTCGGCAGCGCCGGCGAGCGCTTGGCCGAGGTCACGGCGATGGCGCGCAGCTTGCCGGCCTTCACGTGCGGGTACGACGACGGCAGGTTGTCGAACATCAGGCCGATCTGGTTGCCCAGCAGGTCATTCACCGCGGGGGCGCTGCCCTTGTACGGGATGTGCTGGATGTGCAGGCCGGTCATCGAGTTGAACAGCTCGCCCGACAGGTGCATCGACGAGCCGCTGCCCGACGAGCCGTAGGACAGCTTGTCCGGGTTGGCCTTGACGTAGGCGATCAGTTCCTTGATGTTGTTGACCGGCACCTTGGGGTTGACCACCACCAGGTTCGGCACCATGGCCACGCGCGTGATCGGCGCGAAATCCTTGACCGGGTCGTACGGCAGCCGGGAGTACAGCGACTGGTTGATGGAGTGGGTGCCGATGGTGCCCATGAACAGCGTGTAGCCGTCGCCCGGAGCCTTGGCCGCCAGCGCGGCGCCGATGTTGCCGCCCGCGCCCGGACGGTTGTCGATCACCACGGGCTGGCCGAGCGCCTTGCCCAGTTGCAGGCCGACGATGCGCGCCAGGATGTCGGTGGTGCCGCCGGCCGAGAACGGCACGATCATGGTGATCGGCTTGGTCGGGTAGGTGCCTTGGGCATGAGCGGTGCCGGCCACGCCGGCGAAGGCCGCTGCCAGGGCCACGCCGGCAGCCAGCAGGCGCCGGCGCGTGTTGGCGTGCAGGGTGCGTGCTTGGAAATCGGTTTTCATTGTTTGCTCCAGGGTGAATCGCTATCAGCCCGCGCTCGTGGCGCGGGCCGTCTTTTTAGTTATCTACTGACGGATTGCTTCGGCGTGATGACGCCGCGGCACGTTGGCCGCGCCCACGCCACGGACTTACACGGGGGCGACGCCGAGCGTGGTGCCGCCGCACACGTAGAGCACCTGGCCGGTCACGAAACCGTTTTCCGGCGAGAGGAAGAACATCGACGCGCGCGCCACGTCTTCGGGCGTGCCCATGCGCTTGACCGCGATGCTGGCCAGGATACGCTTGGTCTGCTCGCTGCCCTCGGGGTTGCTCTTGCGGAACAGCTCCGTGGCGATCGGGCCGGGCGCCACCGCGTTGACGGTGATGCCGTCGCCGCCGAGCTCCATGGCCAGCGTGCGGGTCATGCCGATCAGGCCGGCCTTGGTGGCGGAATACACCACGCGCTCGGGCTTGCCCAGCGCGGCGCGCGAGGCCATGTTGACGATGCGGCCGAAGTGCGCGGCGCGCATCGCGGGCAGGCAGGCCTGGGTCAGCAGCATGGTGGCCTGCAGGTGCAGGCCCACCACGTAGTCCAGGTCTTCGACGCGTGCGGTATCGGCCGTGCCGGGGCGCGTGGCGCCGGCGTTGTTGACCAGCCGCGTGACGGCGAAGCGCGAGACCACCTGCTCGGCCACCGCGCGCGTCGCCGCGGCGTCGGTCAGGTCGGCCTGGAAGAAGGTCATGTTGGGGTGCGTCCAGGCGGGGGCGGCGTAGTCGACATTGACCACCTGGGTCACGCCATCGGCCAGCAGCATCTCGCTGATGGCGCGCCCGATACCGGAACTTGCGCCGGTGACGAGCGTGGCAACGGGAAGGGACATCGTTTACTCCGACCGGCGCATGGCTGCGCCGGGTCATGCTCGAAGAGATGCGGCCGGGGCCGGCGAGCCAGTCGGCCCGGTCGCACTGCTTCTTGCGTTGGGGGAAACTTCAATCAGCCTGCACATCCATGACAGGCTAACGGCGGCGAAACGCTATTCTTTAGCGGCTATTTTCCGACGGCGCGCCCCCGCGGACCGGAGCCCGCGGGGGCGCGGCCAGCCGCGGCGCGTCAGACGCGCTCGATCACCATGGCGATGCCCTGGCCCACGCCGATGCACATCGTGCACAGCGCGAAGCGGCCGCCGGTGCGGTGCAGCTGGTACATGGCGGTGGTCACCAGGCGCGCGCCGCTCATGCCGAGCGGGTGGCCCAGCGCGATCGCGCCGCCGTTGGGGTTGACGCGCTCGTCGTTGTCCGCCACGCCCAGTTCGCGCAGCACGGCCAGGCCTTGCGCGGCGAAGGCCTCGTTGAGCTCGATCACGTCGATCTGGTCGATGGTCATGCCGAGCTGCTTGAGCAGCTTCTGGGTAGCCGGCGCCGGGCCGATGCCCATCACGCGCGGCGCCACGCCGGCGGTAGCCATGCCGACGATGCGTGCCTTGGGGGTCAGGCCGTGCTGCTTCGCGGCGGCTTCGCTGGCCAGCAGGATGGCGCAGGCGCCATCGTTCACGCCCGAGGCGTTGCCGGCGGTCACGGTGCCGTCGGCGCGCACCACGCCGCGCAGCTTGGCCAGCGCTTCCATGCTGGTGGCGCGCGGGTGTTCGTCGCGCTCCACCACGATGGCCTCGCCCTTCTTCTGCGGAATGGTGACCGCGGTGATTTCCTGCGCCAGCGTGCCGTCGGCCTGCGCGCGCGAGGCCTTTTCCTGGCTGCGCAGCGCCATCAGGTCTTGGTCTTCGCGGCTGATCTTGTAGTCGGTGGCGACGTTCTCGGCGGTCTCGGGCATCGAGTCCACGCCGTAGGCCGCGCGCATGGCCGGGTTGATGAAGCGCCAGCCGATGGTGGTGTCGAAGATCTGCGCGTCGCGCGAGAAGGCGCTGGTGGCCTTGCCCATCACGAACGGGGCGCGGCTCATGCTTTCCACGCCGCCGGCCAGCATCAGGCCCGCCTCGCCGGCCTTGATGGCGCGCGCGGCGGTGCCGGTGGCATCCATGCCCGAGCCGCACAGGCGGTTGATGGTGGCGCCCGGCACGCTCTGCGGCAGGCCAGCCAGCAGCAGCGACATGCGCGCCACATTGCGGTTGTCTTCGCCGGCCTGGTTGGCGTTGCCGTAGATCACGTCATCGATGGCGGACCAGTCCAGGTTCGGGTTGCGCGCCATCAGCGCCTTGAGCGGCACCGCGCCCAGGTCATCCGCGCGCACCGCGGACAGGCTGCCGCCGTAGCGGCCGATGGGGGTGCGGATGGCGTCGCAGATAAAGGCTTCGGTCATGTTGTCTCTCTCTTGCTTGTACGTGAAGCTTGTACGTGGAATCGTGAAGCGGATCGGGCACCCGCAAGGCGCCCGCGGGATCAGGCAGCTTGCCTGAGCGGCACGCCGGTCACGCGCTGCAGTTCCTCGAAGGACAGGCCTTCGACCAGGTCGCGCGCCACCAGCCCTTCGGGCGTGACGTCGATGGTGGCCAGGTCGGTGTAGATGCGCGTGACGCAGTTCATGCCGGTGAGCGGATACGTGCATTGCGGCACGATCTTGCTCTCGCCCTGCTTGGTCTGGTGCTCCATCATCACGAACACCTGCTTGGCGCCGATGGCCAGGTCCATGGCGCCGCCCACGGCGGGAATCGCGCCCGGCGCGCCGGTGTGCCAGTTGGCCAGGTCGCCCTTCTCGGAGACCTGGAAGGCGCCCAGCACGCAGAAGTCGAGGTGGCCGCCGCGCATCATCGCGAACGAATCGGCGTGGTGGAAATACGAGCCGCCCGGCTTGATCGTGACCGGCTGCTTGCCGGCGTTGATCAGGTCGCCGTCTTCCTCGCCGGCGGGCGGCGCCTTGCCCATGCCGAGCAGGCCGTTCTCGCTGTGCAGCAGGATTTCGCGGTCGGCCGGCAGGTGGTTGCCGACCAGGGTGGGCAGGCCGATGCCGAGGTTGACCACGGCACCGTCGGGAATGTCTTTGGCCACGCGGGCGGCCATCTGATCGCGGGTCAGGCGTTGCATGTTGTGAATCTCCTTGTCGCTCAGACGGGGGTCTTGCCGGCGTCGATGCGCACGACGCGCTTGACGAACAGGCCCGGGGTCACGATGTGCTCCGGATCCAGCTCGCCGAGCTCGAAGATCTCGCTGACCTGGACGATGGGGCACTTGGCGGCCATCGCCATGATCGGGCCGAAGTTGCGCGCGGTCTTGCGGTAGGTCAGGTTGCCCCAGCGGTCGGCGCGCTGTGCCTTGATGAGGGCAAAGTCGGCGTGGATGGGCTTTTCGAACACATAGCCCTGGCCGTCGATGATGCGGGTTTCCTTGCCCTCGGCCAGCGGCGTGCCGTAGGCGGTGCGGGTGAAGAAGCCGCCGATGCCGGCGCCGGCGGCGCGGATGCGCTCGGCCAGGTTGCCCTGCGGCACCAGTTCCAGCTCGATCTCGCCGGCGTGGTAGAGCGAATCGAACACGTAGGAATCGGCCTGGCGCGGGAACGAGCAGATGATCTTGCGCACGCGCCGGGCCTTGAGCAGCGCGGCCAGGCCTGTCTCGCCGTTGCCGGCGTTGTTGTTGACGATGGTGAGGTCGCGCGCGCCCTGGGAGATGAGGGCGTCGATGAGCTGCGCCGGCATGCCGGCCATGCCAAACCCGCCGATCAGGATAGTGGCGCCGTCGTGGATGTCGGCCATGGCCGCTTCCACCGAGTCGAATAGCTTGTTGATCACTTGCGTTCCAGTTCCGAAAGCCCGGACGAACTACCCGGAACCGGCCGCCAAGCCACGAGGGAGTACATCAGGCGGCGCGAGAAACGCTGTCTCCGGACAGTCCTGCCGGAAGAGCCATCCGGCCTGCCCGTCCCGCCGCTGGTGCGGGGACGTGCCGCCGGACACGAATCCAACAGACTTTGGTTTTTCTTATTATTCTGGTTTGTTCTAATTACGAACTTCAATTCGCAGTATGAACAGATTATACCTGCGGTCCGGGCACGGTCAAGGCAGCGGCAAATCGCTTGTGCGTTAGCCGGACACCGGCCCGTGCCGCGCGGCACGGGGGAGAGCTTACGCTTTTCCGGCGTGCCCCGGGCGGGCTCACGGCAGCTGCATTTCCGCCGTGCTGCCGGCGGCGCCGGGCCGGATCTCCAGCCGTACGTCGATGCGTTCGCGCAGTTCCGCCACGTGCGAAATGATGCCCACCAGACGGCCCGCCTGCTGCAGGTCGATCAGCGTATGGATGGCGAAATCCAGGCTCTCCGGGTCCAGCGTGCCGAAACCTTCGTCGACGAACAGCGTATCGAGCTGAATGCCGCCCGCGCGCGACTGCACCACGTCGGCCAGCCCCAGCGCCAGCGAGAGCGAGGCCAGGAAGCCTTCGCCGCCCGAGAGCGTATTGGCCGGACGCGCCACGCCCGAGTTGTGGTCGAACACTTCCAGGTCGAGCCCGCCGGCGGCGCGCAGGTCGCCCTGCTGGCGCACGCGCTGCAGCTCGTAGCGGCTGCGGCTCATGCGCATCAGGCGCAGCGAGGCGGCTTCCAGCACCTCGTCGAGCAGCGTGGCCAGCACGAAGCGCTGGAAGGTGATGCGGCGCGGGTTGTTGCCGTTGGCCACCTCGGCCAGGCGCCCGAGCACGGCATAGCTGCGCTCGATGTCGGCGCCGTCGGCGGCGAGCCGGTCCAGGCGCAGCTGGCATTGCAGCAGGTTCTCGCGGCTGCGGTGCAGGTCGGCGTGCTGGCGGACCAGTGTCTCCAGGGCACCGGCCGCGGCGGCCTGCGCCTGGCGCAGCGCGTCGAGATCGGGCGCCGCGAGGTCGCGCGCGGCGACGGCGGCGCGCTCGCGGCGGTCCGCGGCGGCGGCAAGGTCGCGGTCGAAGCGCTGGATGCGGGTTTCGAGCTGCGCGGACTCGGTCTCGGGCAAGCGCGCCTCGGCATAGGCCTGCGGCGTGGCAAACCCGGCCTGCGCGAGCGCGCCGTCGAACGCCGCCTGGGCCTGCTGCTCGCGCTGCGCGCTGCCGGCCATGGTTGCCTGCGCCGCGGCTTGCGCGGCTTGTGCCGCGGCAAGGTCCGCGCCGGCTTGCTTGTCGGCGGCCTGGGCCCGCCCCAGCGCGGCCTCGGATGCGGCCAGGGCCTGGCGCGCCTGCGCCAGCGCGCGTGCCAGCTGCCCGGGATCGCGGTGCGCCGGCGGCACCTGCGCGCTGGCGGCTTCCCATTCGCCTTGCAGCCTGGCGTGGCGCTGCGCGGCGCCCTGCGCGACCGCCTCGGCGCTGCGGATGCCGGCTTCGGCCGCGGCCAGCGCGGCGCGCTGGCGCTCGAGTTCGGCGGCCAGCGGCTGGCGCCGTGCCTCGGCCGCTTCGGCGGCCTGCTGCTGCGCGTGCAACGCCTGGCCACCTTCGGCCAGAGCCTGGCGCGCGGCCCCGATATCCGCCACGGCATTGCCGGGCATGTCCGCCTCGGCCACCGCCGCGCGCAGTTCTTCCCGCAGTTCTTCCCGCAGTTCTTCCAGCTGGTTCTGGCGCAGCGCCAGCGCGGACTGCGCCGACTGCGCCGCGGCCGCGGCTTCGTGCGCGGCCTGGTCCGCCAGCCGTGCATCTTCGCGCGCCTGGTCGAGGATCTCGTCGGGTACCGGCGCGTCGAACTGCAAGGCGCGCTGCGGATGGGCGGCACTGCCGCACACCGGGCATGCCTCGCCGGCACGCAGGCCGGCCGCGAGCCGCGCCGCCTGCCCGGCGCGCCAGGCCCGCTCGGTCTCGCGCAGGTGCGCGGCGGCGGCCGACTGGCGCGCGGTGGCTTGCCGCGCGGCGTCTTGCGCGGCTTCGGCCTGCGTGCGTCCCTGCGCCGCCTGCGCCAGCGCGGCGGCGTATTTGTCCAGCATCGTGGCCTGGCGCGCCAGCTCAGCCTGCCGGAGCCGGATCGCCTCCAGCCCGCGCGCGCCGGTTTCGGCCTGGGCCAGCCCGGCTTCGGCCTGCCGCATCGCCACGGACGCCCGCTCCTGCGCGCGTGCGGCAGCCGCATGCGCCGCCGCCGCGCCGGCCTGCTCCGCGGCGGCGCGCTCCAGCTCGGCCTGCAAGGCGCCGAGGCCCTGCGCGCGCGGCAGCATGGCTTCCAGCTCGGCCACCTGTTTCTGCATCTGCTGGCGCTCGCCGGCACGCTCGGCCTGCGCGGCAAGCGCGGCGGCCGCGCGCGCCGAAACCGCGGCGCAGGCATTTGCCCGCTCGCCCGCGCTTGCCAGCGCCTGCTGCGCCTGGCGGTGGTCCTGCGCGGCCTGCCGCAGGTGCTGCTCGAACGGCTGCGCCTGCGCCGCGCGGCGTGCAGCCTGCAAGCGCTGGCGCAAGGCTTCCACCTCGGCCTGCTGCGCCGTCAGCGCGGCATGGGCCGCGTCGGCTTCGCGCTGCTCGCGCAAGCGCGCTTCGGCCTGCTCGCCCTGCTGGGTCGCCAGGCGGGCGTGCTCCAGCGCGGCGCGCGCGGCAACCTCCTGCCGCGCCAGTTCCTCGAGCCCGGACTGCAGCGCCGCCACTTGGGCGCGCAGCGCCTCGACCGATTCGAGCTGGTATTGCTGCAGCAAGGCGGATTGCTCGATGCGCAGCCGCTCGGCCTGCTGGCGGATGCCCGCCGCCTGTCCCTTGAGCAGTTCTTCCACGCGCCGGTACAGCTCCGTGCGGAACAGACGCTCCAGGATCGCCTGGCGGCTCTTGGAGTCGGCCGTGAGCAACTCGCGGAAGCGCCCCTGCGGCAGCACGATCACTTGGCGGAACTGGCTGCTGTCGAAGCCCAGCAGGTTGCGCACGAACTCGTCCACGCGGCTGGGCTGGCTGGCCTTGCTGGTCCAGCCGGCCGCTTCCAGCGCGTCGAGCTGGGCCTTGGGCGTTTCCTTCACCGTGCCGTCGCCGCGCAGCTTGGGGCGCTCCTGCGCGGGCGAGCGCGTCACGCGGTAGCGCTGCGCGCCGAGGCCGAACTCGAACGTCACCTCGGTGCGCAGGCCCGGGTCGGCATTGGCGCTGCGCATGTCCTGCGCGCTGCGCTCGCCGCCCGAGGTGTCGCCGTAGAGCGCGAAGCAGATGGCGTCCAGCAAGGTGGTCTTGCCCGCGCCGGTGGGACCGTGGATCAGGAAAAAGGCGCGCTCGCCAAGCTGGCTGAAATCGATGTCCTCGCGGGCCGCGAACGGGCCGAACGCCTGCAGCGTCAGGTGCAGCGGCCTCATGCGGACTCCCTGTCCGCCGCGGCGATGCCGTCGAGCACGTGCGTCAGCGCGCGGCGCTGGTCGGCGTCCAGCTCCTCGTCGGCGACTTCCTTGAAGAAATTGGCGAACAGCTCGCCGGTATCGAGCTGGCGCAGCCGCTGGCCGGCGGCGCTGGCCTCGCCCGAGCGCGACAGCACCGCGCGCTCGATCGCCAGCGCGTTGGGATAAGCCTGGCGCAGGCGCGCCATCGGGTCCAGCAAGGCGCCGGTATCGGTCAGCACGGCGTGGATATAGTCGTCGCGCCACGGATCGGCGGCGCCCTGCGCCACCAGCGCGGCCAGCTCGCCTTCGAGGATGCGCAGGTCGCGCCGGGGCGCGAGCGGGATCGCCTCGATGGCGACGGCGCCATCCGCGCCCAGCTCGATCAGCGAGACCGACTTGGCATGCGCGGCTTCCGACAGCGAATATTTCAGCAGCGAGCCCGCATAGCGGATACGCCCGCCCAGCGTCTGCGGCCGGTGCAGGTGGCCGAGCGCGACGAGGTCGAAGCCGTCGAACACACCCGCCGCCACCGCGCCGCTGCCGCCCACCGAGAGCGGCCGCTCGGACTCGCTCGCCTCGCCGCCGATGACGAAGGCATGCGCCACCACCACCGAGCGCGCCTGCGCCGGGTGCGCGGCGCGGATGGCAGCCAGGCGGGCAGAGAGCGCCGCCTCGTGGCCGGGCATGTCCACGCCGAAGGCATCGCGCACCGTGGCGGGCTCGGCATAGGGCAAGGCATAGATGCGCACTTCGCCGTGCGCGTCCGATAAGGTCACGCAGGCCGCTTCGCGCTCGGTGCGGCCCGCCACGTGCAGGCCCTGCGCGGTCAGCAGGCGCGCGCCGAAGCCGAGCCGCTGCGCACTGTCGTGATTGCCGGCAATCATCACCACCGGCACGCCGGCATCCACCACGATGCGCGCCAGCACATCGTCGAGCAAGGCCACTGCCTCGGGCGGCGGCACCGCGCGGTCATAGACGTCGCCGGCGATCAGCACCGCGTCGGGCTTGTGCTCGCGGACCAGCGCCACGAACTGGTCGAGCACCCAGGCCTGGTCTTCGAGCAGGCTGCGCGCGTGGAAGACGCGCCCGAGATGCCAGTCGGCAGAATGAAGAAAACGCAATGTGGAATCCCTAGGTGACCTGTGCGGGCACAGCCGCCCTGAGGGCCGGCCGCGGCAGGCGACATGATAAACGCCGCCGGCGCGGCGTTCAGCTTCGGTTCAGGGCGCGCCTCGCACAATGCACGCATGCTGGTGCCAGGGCGCCAGCCCCGGCACGCCGGGCCATTCCAGCCGTAACCAGGAGAACGAGATGAAACGCATTCTGATCGCCACCGCGCTCGCCGCCGCCGCCGTCGCCGCGCAGGCCCAGTACACCGGGCCGTCCACCGTGCCCGCCGCCACCGTCAAGAGCCTGCAGGCGCAAGGCAAGGACGACCAGCCGGCGGTGCTGCGCGGACAGATCGTCAGCCAAGTGGGCGACGAACTCTACAGCTTCGACGACGGCACCGGGCAGATGCGCGTCAAGATCAAGCACAAACTGTGGCCGGCCGGGCAGCCTGTCGGTGCCACCACCAAGGTGGAGCTGACCGGCGAGTATGACAAGGACTGGGTGGGCGAGCCCAAGTTCAAGGTCAGGCAGGTCCGCGTGCTCTGAGCAAGGCCGGGTCTGTCCGCCGGGCCGCGCCCCGAAAAATCGGGAAACCTGCCGGTTTGCCCCACCCCGCCGGCGCGAAATATCCTCGCTCGTGAAGAAAAATCCCCCGCAAGCGCCGGCTTGGCTTGCGGGGGATTTGCGAGCGCCCGGCCCCGCGCAACGTCTTCCGATACGCTGCCGGGCAGGCAGCACATGCCGCAGGCTTTTCGCCCGGGCATTGCCGCAAGCATTTACTCGTGAATATCCGCGTCGTGGACGATCTTGCGGTACGCCTCGGTTTCCTTGCCGATGAACGCACGGAACGTGGTGGCGTCCTTGGCGTCGATGTCGACGCCGGCCTCGGACAGCTTGTTCTTCACTTCGGGCGCGGCGATGGCGCGGGCCAGGGCTTCGGAGAGCTTGTCGGTCACGGCCTTGGGCGTGTTGGCCGGCGCGAACAGGCCGAACCACAGGCGCATGTCGATGCCGGCCATAGCCTTGTTCTCGGCCAGCGCCGGGATATTGGGCGCGGCGTGGGAGCGCGAGGCGGACGTCACGCCGATGGCCTGCAGCTTGCCGGACTTGATCTGCGGCAGCGCGGTGGACAGCACCAGCACGCCCAGCTCGATCTGGTTGGCCATCAGGTCGGCGATGGCCGGCGCGCCGCCCTTGTACGGCACGTGGGTCATGTTCACCTTGCTGGCGCTGCGGATCAGCTCGCCCGACAGGTGCAGCGGCGTGCCGATGCCCGAGGTGCCGTAGTTCACCGGCTTCTGGCTCCTGGCCAGCGCCAGGAAGCCGTCGATGCCCTGGATGCCGGACTGCGCGCCGGACACCAGCACCATGGGCTGGGAGCCGACCATGCGCAGCGGCACGAGGTCGCGCTGGCCGTCATAGCGGATCTTCGGGTTGGTGAGCTTGGCGATCGAGATTTCGCTGTTGGAGCCCAGCAGCAGCGTATAGCCGTCGGCCGGCGCGTTGATGGTCTTGATCGCGCCGATGGTGCCGCTGGCGCCGGGCGCGTTGTCCACCACCACCGAGACGCCGAGATCCTGCCCCAGGCGCTGGCCCAGCACGCGCGCCACCAGGTCGTTGCTGCCGCCGGCCGCGTAGGGCACGACGATGGTGATGGGCCGCTCCGGATACCCGGCCGCGGCGGCGGGCGCGGCGGCAACGGCGAGGGACAGCGAGACGGCGGCGGACAGCGCCGCGGCGAGGGACTTCTTCATCGGATTCCTTTTGTGCTTCGGGGCGCCTGCGAAGGCGCTTGCTGGATCTATCTGCCTGGATGCGGCGAGATCGGCGCGCAACTGCGCAGATCGCCGCCCGGCGTGCGGGTCGCAATATACATGCCATCCAAAAATCTATCCAAGTATCGTTTACGAGACTAAATAGGGCATGCCGTAGTGCCACGCGCACCATGTTTGGGCGCCGCCAGCTCGCCGAATCCCGATTTGCCAGCGTTCCGCGCACGTGCCCCCAACCCGGCGGCAGCGCGGGCCAGCCCTCTGCACGGCGGCTGTAGCGGCGCGCAGCGTGTCGAATGCTCGCCATCGCGCCATTTCCCATGCTAGGATCATTCTTGTCTTCTTTTTGAGATTTCACACGATGGACGCTCCGCTCGCTGCCGGCATTCCCGTCGATTTCGTGGAGATCGGCGACCGCCTGCGCGCCTACCGCCTGGGCGCGGGCATGCGGGCCGAAGCCATCGCCGAGCAGCTCGGCGTCTCGCGCGCGGCCATCTACCGCATGGAAAAGGGCGACATCGTCAAGATCGAGACGCTGGGCCGGCTGGCCCAGTTGCTGGGTACCTCGCTGGCATCGATGCTGGGCGTGGAATCCGAGTACTACCACTCGGCGGTCGCGTACATCGAGCGCATGCGCCAGCTCGAACATGGCGCCACGCGCATCCTGGCGCACTTCGAGCCGATCTCCTACCTGCTGACTTCGCCGGACTATGCCGGCCACCTGCGGCAGATGCTCGCGGAAAGCCCGCAGCCAGCGCCGCAGCCCACCATCGACGCCCTGCTGGCGCTGCTCGAGGAGCGCAAGCAGTCGTTCGCGCGCAGCGTGCCGCCCATCACCAGCCTGATCGACCTGCGCTCGCTGGAACGCTTCGTGCATTTCGGGCTGGTGGGCCGCCTGGACCTGCCGCCGGCGGTGCGCATGGAGCGCTCGCTGGCGGCGCGGCGCGAGATCGAGCGCGTGATCGCCCTGCTGGAAGCGCAGCCGATCGGCCTGCAGATCGGCATCGTCGACGGCAGCATGCCCAATGTGACCTTCCAGGTCTTCGAGCGGCCCGGCAAGGCATACGTGGCGACCAGCCCGTTCCGCTTCGGCGAGTTTCCCAACGTGTCCACCGGCATCGCCACCGTCACGGCCGCGCCCGAGGCGGTGCGGCTTTATACGGGGATGGTCAGCGATCTGTGGCAGCGCGCCTACAAGGGCAGCGACGGCGCCGCGCTGCTGCGGCGCATGCTCAACAGCGTGTGAGAGGCGCGGCCCGCTGCCGCCGCCACTTGCCGCCCCTGGCCGATTTTCTTTGCGTAGTCTTGTTGTTCAACCGATCCCGTCACCACAGTCACCACTCACCGCATTGCGCCATGACGCTTGAAACCACGCTCCAGCAATTCCAGGATTCGCTCCCCGGCACCGACGCCTTCGTGGCGGTCAAGAACGCCACGCGCGACCTGATCGATACCGACCCCGCGCACGCCGCGGCCTATTTCCTGCTGTACGGCTTCGCGCGCTCTTACGTGCTGCTGTACGAGGACCAGGCCGTCACCATGGATTTCGCCGAAGCCGCCAAGCAGGAACTGCTCGGCTACATGCAGGGCATCGCCGGCGCGCTGCGCGCGGGGGATGCCGCGCTGCTGGCGGAAATGAACCGCGTGGTCAGCGCGTACCAGGGCGGCAAGAAGACGTTCTGACGCGCCCCGGAGGGAGAAGACGCGGGAAACGCCTCAGGCCGGCTCGGCCTCGTTGTCCGCGATCTGGAACTTGCGCATCTTCTCCCACAGCACCTTGCGGCTGATGCCGAGGCTGGCCGCCGTGTCCTGGCGGCGCCAGCTGTTGGCATCCAGCGCCGCCACGATGCGGCGGCGCTCCTCGGCCTCGCCGCGCCAGTCGGCGGTGCGCTCGTTGCCGTCGAACGCCCCCGGGCGCAGGCTGCGGAACAGCGGCCGGATGCGCGCCTCGTCCCAATGCCCGGTCTGCTGCACGGTGATGCCGACACGCTCGGCAAGGTTGCGCAGCTCGCGCACGTTGCCCGTGAAGAACGCCGTGCCCACCGCGCCCTTGAGCCAGTCCGGCACCGGCGGCAAGGCATCGAAGCCGGACGGCCCGAGCATCTGCTTGAGGAACGAGATCAGCAGCGCCACCTTGTCCACCGCGCCGCGCTCCTCCAGGCTGGGCAGCCGCAACTCGATCACCGCCAGGCGGAAATAGAGATCCGCGCGGAAGCGCCCTTGCGACACCGCCTCGCGCAGGTCCTTGTTGGTCGCCGCCACCAGGCGGAAGTCCAGCTTCACCGGCATGGTCGAACCCAGCCGCGTGAGCGCGTTCTCTTCCAGCACGCGCAGCAGCTTGACCTGCTGGAACAAAGGCAGGTCGCCGATCTCGTCGAGGAACAGCGTGCCGCCGTTGGCCTGCTCGAAGAAGCCGCGGTGGGCGAACATCGCGCCCGTAAACGCGCCCTTGGCGTGGCCGAAGAATTGCGACTCGAACAGGCCGTCGGGAATCGCGCCGCAATTCACGGCGACGAACGGCCCCTTGCCGTAGATGTTGTTGCGCTCGTGGAAAAGCTGCGCGATGCGCTCCTTGCCGGCGCCGGTCTCGCCGTACAACATGACATTGCTGCTGAAATCGGCAAACGTGTCGACCTGCGCCAGGAACTGCTGCATGGCCGCCGACTCCGCCACCAGCTCGGCGCCCGCGTTGCCGGTCTCGGTCGCGGCCAGCAACTGCGGCAGCAGCTTGCCGATCTGGTTGCGCAGGTCGGGGCCGGTGAAGTCGTCCGACAGGATGTGCGCGTATTCCGCCGGAAAACGCCCCGGATCGGTCTCGCGCCCCGGCGCCGCCACCCAGATCACGGGCATGCCGTGCGCGGCCTCCCAGTCCAGCGCGGTGAACTTGGCCGCGCCGATCACCGACACGCTGATCACCGCCACGCACGGCTTGGTGCGCGGCTCCGCCGGCAAGGCTTCCAGCGCGCCGGCGCGGATCACGTCTACCCCCAGCGGCGACAGGAACCGCGCCACGCGGTCGGCAATGTCGTACTTGCCTTCCCACACATAGACTTCAAGGCTCTCGTAGGCCCAGCGATCTGTTTTCATCTTTCTTCCGCCGTATCGCGATTCGCCTGTTGCATGGCTTTTTTCTTCGGAACTTCAGAACACCAGTTCGGCGTTGTTGCAGTCGATGCCGTTGAGCCAGAGGTCGGCATAGCCTAGCTGGATGCCGAGGGCGCTTAGCAGCGTGTTCAGCACGACATCCGGATTGAGCGCTGCCACCAGCGGCTGAAGTAGTGACGTCAAATCCAGTGGCACTTTCAGCAAGCCGAGGCCAAGTACATTTACCGTGGCAGTGGGTACGATCTTTCCGACAACCTGCTGAATCACGCCGCCTAGAACTTGCTGAGTCCCGACCCTCGCGGTGCCCCCCGGAGCAAGAGTAATCGTAGAGGAATTGACCGGCAGACTGCTTGGGCTCGCGGCGGCCGTCACCGTTACCTGAAGGACCGGGACCCCGAGTGCGCCGAGCAACGTCACATCGACCAGCGTCGCGTTGCTGGCACATCCGCTCCCGCTAGGGTTGGCCAGACAGGCCGTCACCGCCCCGGTCGTAACGCCGAGAGTCGCTCGACAATCACTGTTGGCTGCCGCGCACTGAATGTTCTGCAAGGATGCGGTCGCAGCGGCCACCTCGAGATATAGCGGCACGTGCAATTGCACGCTGATGATGCCATTTACGACGCCCGCGAGCCCATTGATGATTCCCAGAAGGAGCCCCGTTATGCCACTTCCCTTCTTGGTGTCCAGGCCGGTATCCACCAGCACATCAAGCCGCAGGCCCACCTGTTGTGCATTTGCCGCTGTTTGCCAGCCTGTGGGCGATCCGCTCAGTTGGCGGGCCGGCCCGGTTGCCATGACAGGTGGCTGCACAAGGAACAGTTGAGCGTCAAGCCCGGCAATGCCCGTCGCGCTCGACGGCACGCTGAGGGGCACACTAAGAGCTGCCTTTCCGTTGGCCACCTGCGCACCCAGGATCAACAGATTGGAAACGTTCAGCGCCACGTCCGCAGCCGACGATGCCGCTGGCGCCAATACGCCGAGATTGATCAGCTTGCCGAGCCCCACATCCACCTTCGCCCCGCCGATGCCGAGCTGCGTGGGCGGGCTCCCGAGCAAGACGGACAGCAGGCCGTCCTGGCCCGCCGCGCCTAACACCAGCGCGTAGAACTGCTGGATCGACAGTGACGTCTTGAGCAGTTCGTCAATGGAGCCCACGCCCAGCTTCAGCCGCAACTGGTCGAGCGTGACGTTGGCGTTGACCAGCCCGGGCCAGTCCAACGCGGAGACTTTCACTGAAGTTCCTAACAAGGAACTCAGCAAACTGCTGCCAGAATTGAAATCCAACAAGCCCGTGCCAACCGAAAACGACGCCACCGGAGGACTCGCATTGGCGATCGCCTCCGCGCGCAACTGGCGCGAGGTCCCCCCCGGAATCACGAACAGGATGGGCACGGTCTGCGTGACCACCACCTGCACCGCGTTGGCCGAGACCGACTGCGCGTTCGAGTCATAGCCCGCCTTGAAATGCCGCGCCGTATCCGTGCCGGACGTATAGGCCGGGTCCCACACGCCCATGCACACGTTCATGCCATCCGCGGCGCCGGCGGCCGGGCTCGCGCAGCCGGCCGCAGCCGCGCGCCCGTAGCCGTTCTGCGTGCCGGCCGCCTGCGTGGCGGCCAGCACGTTGGCCGAGACCGTGGCGGACGGCCCGGCCTGCTTGAGCTGCTGGGCGCCGGCCAGCGCGGCCATGTCGGCGACCTTCTGCAATTCCCGCTGGCGGTAGAACACATGGCCCACGTCGATGGACACCAGCGCGCCCACCGCCACCGTCACCAGCAGCAAGGCGCCCAGCACGCCGATGGCCCCGCGCTGCGCGCGCCCGCGCGCGCCGATGCAGGACGAGCCCATGCGGTTCATCGTCCGGCCGCTCCGGCCCCGCCGGCCGTCATGCCGCCGCCGCGCTGCGACGATGCCTGGCCGGTATAGAACTCGGGGATCGGATAGCTGAACGTCGCCATGTAGCGCGGATAGGACAGGGCGGCCTGCTCGCCCTGCAGCGGCTGCAGTTGTCCGCCCTGCGCGCCGCTGCGCTGGATCTCGAGGATATTGCGGGTGGCGGCGCCGATCTCCTGCCGCGCGGGGCGCGCCTGGCGCGCCGCCGGCGCTTCGGTCTGGGCACAGAGCGGGCCCGCGGCGAAGGCCGCCGCGGCGAGCGCCAGCCCGCGGCGGCAGGCGGCGGCGCGCAGGTTCTGCAATGTGGTGGTCCGTGTCATGGACATCTCCTGGATGCGCGCCCGCGTGGCGGGCAGCGCCTGGTGGCTCGGGAACGCCGCCGGCGCGGCGGCATGCCGTGCGTTCATGGCGTGGCCTGGCCGATGTCGGTCAGGCGCAGGTGGCTGGGGCCGGCCGCGCCGGCGCCGCCCGGCCCGGCGGCCGCCAGCGTCGGACCCTGCGCGGCCGCCGCGCGGGCGTATTGCGCGCTGGCGCGCCTGACGCGCTCGGCCTCCTGCAGCACGGCCTTGCGCGTGGCATCCGGCAGGCCGGCCTGCTGCATCAGCGATGCCGCCTGCTCGCGCTTGCCGTCGGCGGCCAGCCATACCGCCGCGTTGCTGACCACGCGCGGGTTCTTGCCGTCGAGCTGCAGCGCCTGCATGACGGGCACGCGCGCCTCGGCCAGCGCGCCGGTGCGCATCAGCGCGTAGCCGAGATCGTTGGCCACCTGCGGGTTGGTGGGATCGGCCTGCGCCGCGAGCCGGAATTCGGCGGCCGCGCCGGCAAAGTCGTTCTTGCGCCCGGCGATCAGCCCCAGGCCGTGGTACGCGCGCGCCTGCGCCGCGGTACCGGCAAGGCTGCGGTAGGCCTGCACGGCCTGCGCGTCCTGGCTGGTCTCGCGCAGCGCGTCCGCGCGCATCAGCGTCAGCTCGGGGTTGGCGCCGAAGCGTTTCTCGTACACGTCGATATGCGCGAGCGAGGCAAAGTACAGGCCCTCCTCCTGCATCTTGCCGATCAGGCCCAGGTAGACAGCCTTGTCGTCATAGCCGGCGCGGTCCTGCTTGTCGCGCAGCCTGGACAGCTCCACCTGGGCATCGGCCTGTTCGCTCATGCGGCTGGCCAGGCTGGCGCCGCAGCCCGACAGCGCCGCGGCGGCCAGCGCCGGCAGCAGCGCGCATGCCCAGCGGCGCACCGCGCCGGTCCTGCGGTCTCGTCCCTTCATCTCGTTCCCCCCGACAAATGCGTCAGCATCCGCGCCACGCCCAGGAAGCCGGGGCCGGCGGTGATGATCAGCAATACCGGCAGCATGGTCACCACCATCACCGCCGTCATCTTTACCGTGAGCTTGCCGACCTGCTCCTTCATGCGCGCCTTGCGCGTTTCCTGCAGGCGCAGCCCGAACTGGCGCAGCGGCTCCTGCACCGCGCCGCCGAAGCGGTCCACCTGGGTCAGCATGGTGATCAGGCCCTTGAGGTCCTCGCTGTCGAACAGCCGGCCGATGCGCTGCAGGGTCTGCTCGCGCGAACGCCCGGTGGCGAACTGCTGGTTGGCGCGCATCAGTTCCGGCCCCAGCACGCTCAGCATGCTGCCGAACTCCGCCACGATCACCTGCAGGCTCTGGTCGATCGACAGGCCCACGCCCTGCAGCAGACGCAGCATGTCGACCAGCACCGGCAACTCGTCCTCCAGCCGGCGCAGCCGGTTCGACGCGCGGCGCTGCAAGATCCATTTAGGCGCGAGGAAGGCCAGCGCGAAGACGGCGAAGGCCCAGAACGCGGCGCCGGTCAGGGACGGCAGGCGCCAGGCGAAGACCGCCGCGGCCAGCACGGCCGGCACCGATACGCGCAAGCCGCCGAATACGGCGCGGGCCTTGTCGCCATAGAAGCCGCATTGCTCCAGCAGGCGTTCTTCCTCGGCCGTGACCACGGCCTTGCCCAGCGGGGAATTCAGCCAGCGCTGGTCGAAGCGCTCGCTCAGCTGGCCGCCCAGCCGGGCGCCGATGCCGGTGCCGCCGCGCTGCGCCGGCGCGGGACCGGACGCCGGCACCGGCGCCGCAGCCGTGCCCTGCACCGGCGGCGCGGCCGCGGCGCTGGCCGCCGCGGCCTGGCGCGAGAGCGCCGCGTCGATGGTGCGCGTGGCGCGCTGGCGCTGGCGCCACTGGCCCACCAGCGGCACGGCAAGGGCCGCGATGCCCAGCGCGGCAAGGCCCAGGCTCAACGAGATCAGGGTGGTACCGTTCATGATCGCGCCGTCCCCTATACCGACCTGGCCAGGCGATAGAGCATGGCCGCCCCCATCACCTCGAGCGCCAGCGCCACCAGGAGCAACGTCTTGCCGCTGGGGTCGCGCCACATCATCATGATGTAGGCCGCGTTCATCACGAACATCATGCCGCCCACCACCAGCGGCAGCAGCCCCAGCACCCAGGCCGACAGGCGCGTCTCCGCGGACAGCGCATGCAGTTCCTGCTGGGCCTGCTCGCGGTCGCGCATGAAGGCCGCGGTGCGCTCCATCACGATATCGGCGCGGCCGCCGTAGCGCGTGGCCAGGCGCAGCACCGACGACAGCAGCATCAGTTCGTCCACGCGGTAGACACGCGCCACCTGCAGGACTGCCTGGTCCAGCTCCTTGCCGGCGCGCTGCAGGTGGATGGCCTGCACCAGGCACTGCCGCAGCGGCGGCTCGGTGTTGCCGATGGCGGTCTGGAAGGCGGCCGGCACGCTGCTGCCGATGCTCATCATGCGCACCACCGCGTCGAGGAACGCCGGCAGTTGCCGGCGCAGCTTCTGGCCGGCGCGGCGCGCGCGGTTCCACAGCAGGAAATAGAGCAGCAGCAGCGTGACGAACAGCGCCGTCACCGCCGCCAGCACGCCGCCGACGGTGGCGGCCGACAGCGCCACGCACGCGACCAGCGCGCCGCACAGCGTGTAGCCTCGCCGCGTGGGCACCACGTCGGCCCGGCGCAGCAGTTCTTCCCAGCGCCGGCGCAGGTCGTTGCGCTTCTTGCCGGCCTGCGGCTCGGGCGCGGCCGCGTAGCGCGCCTTGACCTGCTCGGTCTGCGCGCGCAGGAAGGCGCGCGCGCTCTCGTCCTGCGCGCGTGCGCGGGCGCTGGCCAGCAACAGCAGGCCAGCGCCCAGCACGACGAGCGCGGCCGAGGCGACGGCCAGGGCAGCGCTAGACATCGAAGCGGTCGTCGAGACCGAAGCCGGCCGCCGGGCGCATGCGCGCCAGCTTGGGCGAATGCGGCAGGATGCCCAGCGACAGCCAGCGGTCCACCTCGGTGCCGTCGGGCCCGACGTAGGGCTCGTGGCGGAACAGCTCCTGCGTGGAGATGATGTTGTCGCCCAGGCCCGTCACCTCGGTGACCGAGAGGATGCGGCGCTTGCCGTTGGACAGCCGGCCGATCTGCACGATGAAGTCGACCGCGTTGGCGATCTGCCGGCGCAGGCTGGACTCGCTGCCCTGGAAGCCGGCGAAGCCGGCCAGCATCTCGAGCCGGTACAGGCATTCGCGCGGGCTGCTGGAGTGGATCGTGCCCATGGAGCCATCGTGGCCGGTGCTCATGGCCTGCAGCATTTCCAGCACCTCGCCGCCGCGCACTTCGCCCACGATGATGCGGTCCGGCCGCATGCGCAGGCTGTTGCGCAGCAGGTCGCGGATCGACACCACGCCGGTGCCCTCGAAGCCGCCGGGCCGGCTCTCCAGGCGCACCACGTGCGGGTGGTTCAGCGCCAGCTCGGCGGTGTCTTCAATCGTGATCACGCGCTCGCTGTCGGGCACGAAGGTGGCCAGCGCGTTGAGCAGCGAGGTCTTGCCGGAACTGGTGCCGCCGCTGACCAGGATATTGCAGCGCGCCTTGACCGCGGCCTCGAGCAGCTCGTTGACCTCCGGGCTCATGGTGCCCAGCGCCTGCAGGTCCGCCGGCGTGAGCGGATCCTTGCGGAACTTGCGGATCGACACCACCGGGCCGGCAAGCGCCAGCGGCGGGATCACCACGTTGATGCGGCCGCCGTCCGGCAGGCGCGCGTCGACCATCGGATTGGACTCGTCCAGCCGGCGCCCGATCGGCGCCAGGATGCGGCGCACGATGCGCAGCAGGTGGCCGTTGTCGGCGAAGCGCACCGGGATGCGCTCCAGCACGCCGTGGCGGGAGACGTACACGTCGAGGTGGCCGTTGACGAGAATGTCCTCCACCGCCGGATCGTTGAGCAGGTCCTCGATCGGGCCGAAGCCGGCCAGCTCCTTGGTCAGCGCCTCGGCGATCTGGTGCAGCTCGACCTCGTTGATCGGGATCCGGCGCAGCCGCGTGAAGCTTTCCAGCTCCAGGTCCACGAAGCGGTTGATCGCGGTGCGCGACCAGCGCCCGAACTCCGCGCCGAGCTCCTCGATCCGGGTGAGCAGGTGCTCGTGGGCCGCCTCCTTGATGTTCTGGAATTCCTGCGAGGCAGGAAACGGGGCGGCGGCGTTGTCGGAGAATTCAATGGCTTGCGACATGTCAGTTCCCAGCCCGCTCAGTGCGCAACGCGCGCATGGCGCGCAGCGCTTCGGGCAGCTTTTCTTTTACCCGGCCCAGCAAGCCGGCTTCGCTTGCGGTGCCGGCACGGTATCCCAGCTTGTCCACCAGCTGGCCAATGGCACGGACATACGGATCGGCGGGGCTGTCGTCGGCCAGCACCACGCCACGGTTGAGCGCCAGCACCAGCGGCTCGCGCCGGTCCGGCAAGGTGCCGACCGACGTGGCCTCGAGCCGTTGCGCGATCTGCTGCGCATCCACGCCCAGGCGCGCGTCGAAACGCGACACCAGCAGGTGCAGGTCCTCCCGTTCCACTTCGCGCTTCTTCAACTCCTGCAACAGCTCGGCCGCCGAGACGATGGCGCCCACGCTCTGGTCCACCATCAACAGCACCGTATCGGCGGCCTTGACCAGATGCGCCATGAACTCGATATTGCTGAACCCGCCCAGGTCCACCACCTGCAGGTCGAAGAAGGCGCGCAGGCGGTTCAGCAGCCCCAGCGCCTCCATGAAGGAGATGTCGCGCAACTCCGCCAGCGTGGCCGGCAGCGGCAGCACCGCCACGCCATTGCCATGCCGCGCCAGCGCGGTCTGCACGAAGACCTGGTCGAAGCGCCGCAGGTTGCGCACGCCCTCGACGAAATGAAACGCGGGGTTGATGTTCATGTAGAGCGAGCCGTCGCGCGCCGGCAGGCCCAGGTCCATCAGCAGCACCTCGCCGTGGCAGCGCTTGCGCGCCGCCGCGGCCAGGTTGGTCGCCAGCGTGGTCGCGCCCACGCCCACGCGCGCGCCGAGCACCGCCACCACCTTGCCGCGCCGGGCCGGCTCGGCCTGCCCGCGCACGGTCAGCAGCCTGCGCACGATCTCCACCGCGCCGCCCGGCGGCGCGGTCATGTCGATGAAGTCCCTGGCGCCGCCACGCAGCGCCGCCAGCATGATCTCCGGCTCGCCGGCATTGCCCACCGCCACCAGCGGCAGCCCCGGATAGAGCCGCGTCACCTGCTCGGCCAGCCGGCTCGAGGCCAGCGCCTGCTCACGCGAAAAGTGCAGGAACACCATGCCCGGGTTGTTCGTGGCGATCTGTTCCAGGAACACGTCCGGCGGGCCGGGCTCGACCGCCAGCCGCCCCAGGCTGGCAAGCGCGCCCGCCAGCCATTGCCGTGGCTCGGGCTGTGCCGCGTTGAAGAGGAAATAGCCCATCTGCGTCTGCCGCTCCGTGCCCTCGTCCGCCGCGCCGAGGTTCATTTCGAGAAGCCTGGCAAGGTCGGATCGACGTATTCGCCCAGCACATACCAGCCCCACACATTGGGGTTGCCGCTGGTGCGGCCGTCCTCGGCGACCGCGGCCACCGCCGCCGCGCCCTTGGCCAGGGGCCGCACCAGGCGCGGCGTGACCACGATCATCAGCTCACGGTCCTCCTGGTTGAAATTCAGGTTGCGGAAGAAGGTGCCGATGATCGGCAGATCGCCGAGGAAGGGCACCTTGTTCACGTTGCTGATCGTATTGCGGCTGACCAGCCCGCCGATCACGAAACTTTCGCCGTCGCCCAGCTCCACCGTGGTGTCGGCGCGGCGCGTGACGATGGCCGGCACCACCGTGCCGTTGATCGAGACGCCGCGCGACGGATCGAGATCGCTGGCTTCCGGCGCCACCTTCAACGCGATGCGGTCCTTGGACATCACCGTGGGCGTCACCGTCAGGCCGATGCCGAACGGCTTGAACTGGATGGTGGTGGTGCCCAGCGCCTGCGGCACCGGGATGGGAATCTCGCCGCCGGCGAGAAAGCTCGCGCTCTGCCCCGACAGCGATACCAGGCTCGGCTCGGCCAGCACGCGCGCCATGCCGTTGCTTTCCAGCAGGCTCAGGTTGGCGAAGATGCCGCGCGAGAACGAAGCCGCGACCAGGTTGAAGGCGCTGCTGATCGGCAAGCTGACGTCCGTGCTCAGCGACCCGGTGCCGTTCGAGCCCGGCGTGAAGGTGAACTTGTTGAGCGACGACGGCGAGAACGTGCCGAAGGCGAAGCCGCCGTTGTTGCGATAGAAATTGAAGCCGACTTCCTTCAGCACCGTCTTGCTGATCTCCACCACCTTCACGTCCACCTGCACGGTGCCGCTGGCGGGAATGGTCGAGCGGTCGGCCACCACGCCACCCTTGCCTTCCGCCGTGGCGGTAGCCGCGCGCGCCAGTTGCTGGGTGCGCCAGGCCGACTGCGCGTCGCGCGATTCGCCGCTGATGGTGGCGCCCGCGCCCGACACGGCCACATCGGCGCCGCCGGTCTCCGCCGTGGCCGCGTCCACCTGCACATGGATCGTCCGCGCGGGCTCGCCGCGCGCCCACACCATCAGGTCGGTCGCGCCGGGCTTCTTGGCGACCACCAGGACGCCGTTGCTGCCGGCACGGTTCTTGAGCAGCAGCGCGTCGGCCACCGCCGGATTGCCGATGGCCACGCGCTCCAGCGGCTGGGCCATCTGCAGCTGGCGCTGGCTGCCGACCACGAGCCTCAGCTCGCGCGGGCTCTCCGCCTGCTGCGCCCAGGCAGCGGAAACGGTGCAGCAGACGGCAAGGGTGGCCGCGCCGGCAAGAAGGGATTTCATCAATCGGCTATCCAGATGGTATGACTGCCCGAAAAGCGCCGCGGCCTGCCGCGACGCCTTGCTTCATTCGATCTCGCGCTTGCCGCCGCGGATCACCTCGACACTGTTCTGCGCCACGCTGCTCGCCACGCGGGGCCGCTGCGCCGGCACGGCAGGCGCTGCCACCGGGGCCGGCCTGAGCGCGGCCTGCTCGTGCCGGACAGCGCCGGACGCCACGCCGGTGAGGCTTGCCAGCGCCACGCCGGCCGCGGCACGGTCGGAAGCCGTAAGCACGGCCGGCGCGCCGCCGGACGGCAGCCTGGCCTGCAGCATGGACGGCGGCTCGGAGAACAGGTTCTCGGTCGGCACGCTGCCGTCTTCCGGATTGCGCAGCGCCAGCAGCAGGCGCCCGGTCTGCTGCCCCAGCGCCAGCTTGCCGACGTCGGCCACGGGCACCGCCAGCACGGCGGTCTTGGCGCCCTCGCGGCGCGTCATCATCTGATCCGGCGCGGGCTTGGCAGCCTCGACCACGGTGCCCGCGCCGTAGGCCAGCACGCGCAGGCGCGCCAGCAGCATGCGCGCCTGGCTGCCGTCGATTTCCTGGCCATCGCGGCGGAACACCGCGAACACGTCGACGAAGTCGCCGGGCTGCACCTGGTTGCCCACGCCGATCACCTCATCGACGGCGACGGCCACCGCGCGCTCGCCCTCCTTTACCTGCGAAGCGAGGCCGGCGAGCAACTGGCTTTCGAGCACGGGCACGTTCGCGCCGATGCCGACCAGCGGAATCTGCCCGGCCACGCGCGCCACGTCGGTGTAGGCGCCGGCCGGGTTGATCGGCAACTGCTCCACCTTGAGCGCGTCCGCGGGAACGGGCTTGCCTGCTTCGATCGGCTTGACGGTGACCACCACGGGATGCAGCTCGGCGGTGGCGGCCACCGGCTCGGCCGGCTTGGCCGGCGTGCGCGCCACGCGCCATGCCAGCAACGCCAGCAGCGCCGCGAGGACGAGCAGCGCGATGGCGAGCACGCGAATCTGTTTGCTGGTCATGTGGGGTCTCTGGTTGACGTAAATGAAGCGCTACTCCACTGCGAACCGGCACGCGATGCCGTTAGGGGGCGCCATGTATGTATTGAGTTCATATTCGCATTCATGTGTCAGGCGATAGTTGCACCGTCGCACTGCCGGTAAGCGTGGCGGGGATGGGCACCCCCGGCATTACCGGAAGAATGGAATTGGAAGGCAGATTCAAGGTGACCCTGACGCAAACCGATCCCCCTGGATTGGCGCAGGAGATCACTTTTGCAATGTCGGATGTGGAAATAGAGTTGCGAATCGATGTGGGCAACATGGCAAGTGCTGTTGCAGAAGCCGCCCCCACTCTCAATGACTGCGTCGCCGCTGCATTGTTGCCGGCGGCACCGCTTGGATAACGCAGGGCCGCTCGCGCGCCTTCCTCGGCCGCCAGCGTGAGCATCTGCTGCAAGGCCAGCACCATGCCGAAATAGACGATACCCATCACTATCGCCAACAGTATAGGCAACAGGATGGCGAATTCGAGCGCTGCCGCACCGGAAGACCGCGTCGGTTCGGCGTAGATTCCCCGCAATAACATACTTCACCCGGTTGTCTTTTACTTTTTGCGCCGACCGGTGGCGCGAACGCATGGCGGCGGCCAAGTAACCGCCATCCGCACGGCGACTACCTTCCCGACACCATCCAGATCAGCAGGCCGATCGCAAGATAAGCGGCATAGGGAATCCCGCGTGCTCCGGCGGTCCGCCGAGTCGAGCTAAGTGTCTTCGCACCGACTGGCAGTTGCAGTAGATTCATGACATGGTCTCGCCATATGGCCCAGCCTGCAGTGGCTTGGACACGTACCGCCAAGGCATGCACCAAAGCCAGCACGTTACCAACCACCCACACCGTCACCAGCCCTAATGGGCCGGTGATGAGGCCTGTCACTGCGAAAAACTTGACGTCACCTGCGCCCATCATCCCAAGTGCGTAGACGGGCAGCATGACAAGAAATCCGAGTACGAAGCCGAGCAGGTGTGACAGTAGGCCGGAATCCGGAACGTGCCCGAACAGCAACACCAAGCCGACGGCCACAAGGGTGGCAGCCAGCACAGCATTGGGTACTTTCCGGAAAGCTAAGTCGGACCAGATCGTCGCCGCGCAGAACAGCACGGCAATTACGCCGATCACTTAGCTACCCGTTCCCGCCTGTGGCAAGAATAGAAGTGACTTTGTTACTCAAACGAGTAAAGAGTTGACCGATATCGGTGCCGAGTTGGCCTGCTGAGACGACGAGTGCCAATGAAATCAACCCCACAATCAACCCGTACTCAATTGCGGTAGCACCCCGTTCGTCCCTGATGAAGCGCGCCAAAGCCTTTTTCATGATGTCACTCCGTATTGTTTATATCGTTACCCAGCGTCCGCTTACCCCTCCGACGCCGCCGGGCTCTCGTGGCCTGGCTAGTATCGAGCAGTAACACTGGTGAGAGAATTTATAGATCAAAGCCATGTATCAACCATACCCCCCCTTGGAGTTATAGTTGTCTCAGCTTAATGGCTGACGCCCGTTTGAAAACAGCCGGTTTTTAAAGAGCGGAACCACTAATTGCGCCGGATGCCACACCCGTTCGGGTGAGCCGTTCCGGCGCCATGGTGTAAAAGGATGCGCAGCCGCGGGGTAAGGACGACTGCGCACCGTAAAGACAGAATTAAATAAAACTTTTATCAGTGTGAAGTCAGGCCGCCGAGCAAATTCGGCAAACCGGGCAAAGCGCCGCCGGTTCCGGTATTTCCGGTAGCGCCCGTTGCCGTATTGCGCAGGCCGCCAAGCAATCCGGTGACAGGCGCAAGCAGGCCGGTCACCGGCGCGAGGGCACCCGCGGCGCCGTTGCCGCCGCCGGAGCCGCCGGCCACCTGGCCGACGATCGGGAGGTTGCCGAGCAGGCCGCCGAGCGGATTGCCGCTGCCGCCACCGGCAGCCCCGCCGAGGCCCGGCAGGTTGAGCAAGCCGCCGAGCGGGTTGGCAGCGCCGCCGGAGCCGGGGCCGTTGACGACGCCGCCGGCCGCGGCAACGGTCTTGCCGGCTTCGGTCACGACACCGCCGAGGCTGGACACGATCGGTGCGTGGGTATTGGTGATCAGGCTGCCACCGCTGGCCACCGAGTTGCCGAGCGTGGCCAGCAGGTTGCTGAGCGGGCCGCCGACGCCGGTAGCGCCGCCGGCCATCTGCGTGGCGTCGGTGAGCTGCGTGGTCAGCGGCACGATGGCCTTGCTCACGCTGCCCGTCACCTGCGCGACGGGACCGGTCGACAGGGCCTGGCCGAGCGTGCCGCCGGCCATCGTCACCACGCCGCCGACCTGGTTGACCAGCCCGCCCACCGGCGTGGTCACCGCACCCAGCGGCGCAAGCGGGCCGGTGCCCAGGCTGCTCACCAGGTCGCCCGCGCTCGATACCGTGACGCCCGCCTTCTGCACGACGTTGCCGGTGCTCGCCACCGTCACGCCGAGCGGGTCCGCAACCGCGCCCATCTTGCCCAGCCCGTCGCGCACGCCCACGCCAAGCGCGCCGACCGTGTCGCCGGCATTCACCACCACGCCGCCGAGACTGTTGCGCGTGGCCTCCGGCACCAACGGCAGCGGCGCGTTCTGGATCTGCTTGCCGATATCGCTCACCGCGTTGCCCGCGGCGATGACCGTGTTGCCCACGCCTTCGGTGACCTTCGCCGTGGGCGTGGTGTCCGTGCTGGCGGGCGTGGTCGGGGTGGTGGGCACCGTGGGCGTGGTCGGTGCGGCGGGGCTGGCGCCGCTGCCGGACCCGCCGGAGGAACAGCCGGCCAGCAGCATGAGTGCGGCAGCACAGGCAAGAGTCACGGCCGACATCGGGGCGTATTGCGCTTTCATGGGAATCTCCTGGTCTTCCTCGTGGAAGGTTGTTCTGGCGGTTGTTCTGCGAACGGCTTTCTGATTGGCTCGGGGACGATGCTCACGGCGCCCGGCGTCGTTGCTGCGCGATGCGCGGTGCTTGTCGGATGCCATTACCGCAAGCTGCGTGCCACCCGCGCGGCACACCTCGGGCCGGCGCCGCGGGGCAGCCGCGTGGGCCGCCGCAAACCGTTGCGGCATGCGGCTCGGCGCGCCGCCGGCAGGCAGCGCGCCACGCGCCGGGGCGTTGCGGCCGCGCGGCCGCAGCGTGTTACGTGCTACGTAACGTGTTCCCTCGCGATGTTTCCCGCGCCGGCATCCCTTCGTTTTTCCGCGCGGCGCCCGCAGGCCGGCGTTGTTCCTCGCGCGGGCCGCCGCGTTACGTAACGCGTAACGCGGGAAGGCCTCGCACGGCGTCCATGTCTGGTCCTTTTCCGGCCATGTCTCATCCTCGCCAAACCCATGCGTGGCAAGGCCTGGAGAGATTCCGGAGGGCACCGCGCGGGCATGCCGGCACGCTCTGGCACACCCTTTGCGCAATGGAGTGCCAACACGGCGAGCCAAAGCGCCCCGTGATTTAAACGACGGGAAAAAAGGAAAAAGGTCATGCGTACTCAACAGGTCATCGTCACCGCCCTGCTCGGCACCCTGCTGGCACTCGGCGGCTGCGCCAGCGGCAGCGGTACGACTTCGATGGACACCGGCAGCGGCGCGGGCAACAACGCCGGCGCGGGCGGCGGAAACAACGGCGGGAATAACGGAGGCAACAACGGCGGCAATAACGGCGGCAATAACGGCGGCAATAACGGCGGGAACAACGGTGGGAACAATGGCGGCAACAACGGAGGCAATAACGGTGGCAATAACGGTGGCGACAATGGCGGCGGTACCACGCCCGCCGCGCTGACGCCGACCAGCCAAGTCGTCAAGCAGGTCGGCAACGTGGTGACCACCACCGGCAATGTCGTGAGCGACCTCGGCACGCAGATCAAGAACACCAACCTGCCGATCCTCTCCACCGAATCGAAGAATGGCCTGGGCGGCGTGGTCGGCTCGCTCGGCGCGGCGGTGAGCACGCTGGGCACGGGCGTGCAGGACGGGCTGGGCAACATCCCCAATGCCGCCAACCCGCTCGGCACCACGGTGGCCAGCACCGGCAGCGTGGTGAGCCAGGTGGGCAACGCCGTGACCAACGCGGGCGAGCTGGTCGGCGGGCTGGGCAGCGGCCCGCTGGCACCGCTGGGCGCGGTGACCACGCCGGTGGGCTCGCTGGTGTCGCAGCTCGGCACTGCCGTCAACGGCGCGGGCGGCAAGCTCGGCCAGGCGCTCTCGACCGGTCCGGTGGAGCAGGTGACCGGCGGCGTGAGCAAGCTGATCGTGCCGCTGACCTCGCAGCTCACCAACGCCACGCAGACGCTCGGCGCGGCCACCGGCCTCGGCGCGCCCGTGAACAACCTGCTGGCGACGCTGGGCGGCGGCATTGCGCAGGCAGGCAACACGGTCAAGCAGACCAACACGCCGGTGGTGTCCGGCGTCGGCGGCATCGTGGCCAACGCGGGCGGCACGGTGGCGGCGCTTGGCGGCGCCGTCTACAACCCGAGCGGCAGCGCGGGCGGCAATCCGCTGGCGCCCGTCACCGGGCTGCTGGGCGGCCTCGCGGGCGGCCTTGGCGGCGGCAGCGGCACAGGCAACCCGCTCGCGCCGGTCACGGGCCTCGTTGGCGGCCTCACCGGCGGCCTCGGCGGACTCGGTGGCGGTGCCGGCGGCGCGGGCAACCCGCTCGCGCCCGTCACCGGCCTGGTCAGCAGCCTCACCAGCGGTCTCACCAGTGGCCTCGGCGGCGCGGCCGGCGGCGGCGCGGGCAATCCGCTCGCGCCGGTCACGGGCCTGGTCAGCGGCCTGGTGGGCGCGGTTTCCGGCGCGGCCGGCAACGCGGCCGGTGCGGGCGGTGCGGGCGGTGCGGGCGGCAATCCGCTGGCGCCCGTGACCGGCCTCGTTGCCGGGCTGACCGGCGGCAACGGCGCGGGCAGCGGCGGCAACGCGGGTGGCAACAAGCCGCTCGCGCCGGTGACCGGCCTGGTGGGCGGACTGCTCGGCGGCCTCGGCAACCTCGGCGGCAAGCGCTGATCGCCGCCTGCGCGGCAACCACGCATGCCGTGCCTTGACAGGCAACGGCATGCGAAATACAAGAGTTGGCGCGGCGCCAGCCGCCCGACACAAGAGAACGCGATGGCCAGCAGTACCGCCGGGAATAGCGGCCCCCCGGCGCGATTGGCACGGCGCGTGACAGCCGCAAGCAGGTTTAACGGAATCCAGGGGTAAGACCATGACGCACACACGCCTGCGCGCCGCCGCCTTCGTGCTCGGCCTCGCCGCTTGCCACGGCGCCTGCGCGGAGCCGCGCAGCCCGGTCCAGGGCGATCCCACGCAGACCCTGCCGAGCATCGCGCCGGCGCGGCCTCCCGAAAGCAACGTCACGGTCCAGGTGGAGCGGCCCGATTCGGCGCTGCAGAATCTGCTGTCGAGCAAGCTCACCCCGCAACGCTTCCAGATCGAAGGCGGGAAGACCATCCCGTTCGCGGAAATCGCCGCGAAGTTCGCGCCGCTCGCGGGCAAGGAAATCACGGTGGCGCAGCTGCTGGAAGCGGCCAACGCGGTCACCGCCATGTACCAGCAGCGCGGCTACCCGCTGTCCTTCGCCTTCGTGCCGGCGCAGACGTTCGAGAACGGCAATGTGCTGGTCACGGTGGTGGAAGGACACGTCGCCACGGTCACCGTGCGCGGCGAGGCGGGGCCTGCCGAAGGCCGCCTGCGCGCCATCGCCGAGAAGCTGAAGGAAGACACGCCGCTGCGCCGCGAGACCTTCGAGCATTACGTCAACGTGCTGGCGCTGCAGCCGGGCGTGCAGGTGGCGGCCACCGTGCAGCCGCCGCAGACCACCGACGGCGCCTGCGAAATGGTGCTCGACGTCAAGCGCAAGCCCTTCGCGTTCGGCACCGCGCTGGATTACCGCTCGCCCGGCATCCGCGGCATCTTCACGGCCACCACCAACAGCCTCACGCCGCTGGGCGAGCAGTTGTCGGTCTCCGCGCTGGCGCCGAAGGGACCTGACCACGAGGAATACTACGTGGCCAGCTACGGCCAGCCGATCGGCACCGAAGGCATGATCGCGCGGCTGAGCGCGTCGCACTACCGCGGCGTGCCGGAAAACGGCACGCTGGCGCCGCTCGGCTTCGACACGCGCTACGTGAACGACACCAAGCGCCTGGGCGGCACGCTGAGCTATCCGGTCATCCTCAACAACGCGCATTCGCTCACGGCCACCGGCGGGGTCTACGCCAACGACCAGTTCGAGCGCTACACGCAGGCCGGCACCGACCGCCAGATCGCGCTGACCACCCACGTGCGCGTGCTGAGCGCGGAACTGGCCTACGTGCAGCGGCAGGAGGGCCAGACGCGTAGCGCCACGCTCGGCGTCTACAAGGGCATCGACGCGCTCGGGGCGCTGCGCGAGAACAACGTCAACGACCTGAGCTTCCTGCGCACGCGGCTGGTGGTGTCGCAGGCGACCGACCTGCCGCTGGGCTTCGGCGTGGCGGTGTCGGCGGCGGGGCAGTACAGCGCCCAGCGCCTCGCATCGAGCGAGCAGATCAGCTTCGGCGGGCGCTTCTTCGGCCTGGGCTACCCGCCCGGCGAAGTAGCGGGCGACAAGGGCTGGGGCGCGTCGGCGGAGATCAACCGGCTGTTCACGCCGGGGCTGACCTACCTGAAGACCATCCAGCCCTATGTGTGGTTCGACATGGCGCGCGTGTATTCGAACAGCCTGTCGCTGGTGCACCGCACGCTGTCCTCGGTCGCCATCGGCCTGCGCTTTTCCGACCGCCGCTATTACTCGCTGGACCTGTCGGTCGCGCAGCCGGTCGGCGACAAGCCGGTCAATGCCGCGCGGCGCTCGCCGCGGCTGAACGCAACCTACTCCTACCAGTTCGAATGATCGCGCGGACGAGGGCGTGGCGGCAGCGGCACTTCCTCGCCCAAATCCCTATCAAGTCTCGGCAATCTCGCTGATTGCACGTCCATTCCCCACCTTCCCCGCCGCGATGGCCATGCAGGGAGGTCTCGCCATGGCTGGAATCGGCAGGCATGCGCGCACGGCGCAAAAATCACTTTCTGTTCCCTGCATGTAACTCTTTGTGTACACGATGTTCACCTGTACGCCTTGACGTACATATGAAAACAAAATGATAATTCCTCTCATTCTCAGTATTGTTTATGAAAATCGAGGGAATCGTGCAGACTGTTGCTGTAATAGGGAAGAATAAAAAACATCACATTCCGCGCCTGTCGGGCGCCGTGGGCATGGCCGTCGCGGCCGCCCCGGTGGCCGCGCAGACCGCGGGCAATGTGGAACTGCCGCATGTCACCGTGGTCGGCAGCGCCGACAGCGGCTTCAAGGCTGACACGGCTTCCTCGATCAAGACGCCGGCGGCGCTGCTCGATACGCCCAAGTCGATCACCGTCATCCCGCAGGAAGTGATCCAGAGCACCGCCTCGACCAGCCTCAGCGAAGTCCTGCGCACGGTGCCCGGCATCTCCTTCGGCGCCGGCGAAGGCGGCAACCCGGTCGGCGACCGCCCGTTCATCCGCGGCTACGACGCACAGGCCAGCACCTTCCTCGACGGCTTCCGCGACATCGGCGCGCAGAGCCGAGAACTGTTCAACGTGGAGTCGGTGGAAGTCACCAAGGGCCCGGCCGGCGCCTACGACGGCCGCGGCTCGGCCGGCGGCAGCATCAATATCGTCAGCAAGGCGCCCAAGCTGAGCAACTTCGCCGAAGGCAACATCAGCCTCGGCAATGCCGACTACAAGCGCGGCACCGCCGACGGCAACTGGCAGTTCGCCGACCACGCGGCGTTCCGCCTGAATGCGATGTACCACGATGCCGACGTGCCCGGGCGCGACGCCACCCACGCCAACCGCTGGGGCTTCGCGCCGTCGCTGGCGTTCGGCCTGGGTACCGACACGCGCCTGACGCTGTCGTACTACCACATGCAGTCGGACGACATTCCCGACACCGGCATTCCGTACAACAATCCCACCTTCAACCCCCGTACCGACGGCCGCCCGCGCACGCGCCCGGCCGGCGACGGCTCGCCGCTGAACGTGCCGCGCAATTCGTTCTACGGCCTGCTGGACCGCGATTTCCGCAAGGACAAGGCCGACATGGGCACGGTGCGCTTCGAGCACGATTTCAGCCCCGCGTTCAAGTTCCGCAACCAGACCCGCTTCGCGCGCACCACGCAGGACTACATCTGGACCCAGCCTGACGACAGCCAGGGCAACATCTATTACGACATGGTCTGGCGCCGCACCAATACGCGCATCGCCACGGCGCGCACCATCGCCAACCAGACCGACCTGTCCGGCGAATTCGCCACCGGCACGGTCAAGCACAAGTACGCGTTCGGCGTGGAGTTCGCGCAGGAAAAGAGCGAGAACGACAGCTACACCGTAGCCACCGGCAACAACCGCTGCCCCGCCGGCCCGGGCGCCGCCGGCGGCTACAACTGCACCACGCTGTTCAACCCGAACCCGAACGACCCGTGGGCCGGCTCGATCACGCGCAACAACAATCCCAGCAATTCCAAGACCAACACCACCTCGGTCTACGCCTTCGACTCCGTCGAGCTGACCAAGCAATGGCTGTTCAACGGCGGCGTGCGCTTCGACCACTACAGCGCGGAGTTCCAGGCCGCGCGCGCGGCCGACGGCAGCCGCGCCGAGTACTCGCGCGACGACAACCTGTTCAACTACCAGCTGGGCCTGGTGTTCAAGCCGGTGGAGAACGGCAGCGTGTATTTCTCCTATGGCACCTCGTCCACGCCGGCCGGCTCCTTCCTGTCCCAGGGCAGCGACGGCAACGCGCTGGCCCCGGACCGCGCCGGCAACCGCGGCGACCAGCTCGCGCCGGAAAAGAACCGCGCCTTCGAACTCGGCACCAAGTGGGACGTGCTGAACAAGCGCCTGCAGCTGACCGCGGCCATCTTCCGCGTGGAAACCACCAATGCCCGCATCGTCCAGCAGGACGGCACCGCGGTCATGGGCGGCGACAAGCGCGTGGACGGCGTCGAGCTGGGCTTCGCCGGCAACGTCACCGACAAGTGGGCGGTGTTCGGCGGCTATACCCACCTGAAGAGCGAGCTGCGCAAGAACGGCGGCTCGGGCGTTGCCTTCGGCGCCACCGACGGCCAGTCCTTCCCCAACACCCCGGCGGACAGCTTCAGCGCGTGGACGACCTACCAGGCCATGCCCAACTTCACGGTGGGCGGCGGCGCGTACTACGTCTCGAAGATCTGGGGCAACGAGGCGACCAACAAGTGGGTGCCCGCGTACTGGCGCTTCGACGCCATGGCGGCATACCGCATCAACAAGAACGTCGGCCTGCAGCTCAACCTGCTGAACCTGACCAACAAGGTCTACTACAACCAGGCCTACGCCAGCCATTACGCGTCGATCGCCCCGGGCCGCGCGGCCATCGTGAGCCTCAACCTGCGCTACTGAGCGCACGCACGGCCTGGATGCCGGCCAGCGGGCCGGCGTCTGACCCGACGCGGCACACCCGCCCCCGGCGCGGTGTGCCGTTTTTCCTTTTTCTCCGCATGAACACACTGCCTTTTCGCATTGCCTCCCCCGGCGAACTGGACCAGCTCGGCGCGGCCGGGCTGGCCGGCAAGCTGCGCGAGCCCGCCCACCTCGCGCTGCCCTGGCTGGGCGGCGCGGCCGTGCAGGGCGACCTCGATGCCCAGATGATCCTCGGCCAGTGGTTCCTGGCCGGCCACGGCATGGCGCGCGACGAGGGCCGCGCCTTCGTGTGGTTCAAGCATGCCGCCCATGCCGGCCATGCCGGCGCCGCCAACATGACGGGGCGCTGCTATGAAAACGGCTGGGGCACCGCGCCCGACGACCGCGCCGCGGCGCAGTGGTACACGCTGGCCGCGCAGCGCGGCTCGGACTGGGGCATGTACAACCTGGCCACCGCGCTGGTGCTCGGCCGCGGCATTGCCGCCAGCCGTGCCGACGCGCTGGCGTGGTACCGGCGCGCCGCCGGCATGGGTCATGCCAAGTCGCTCAATATCGTGGGTGGCTTCTATGAAGACGGCTGGGAGGTGGAACGCGACGCCGCGGTGGCGATGGACTACTACCGCCGCTCGGCCGAGGCCGGCGACTTCCGCGGCCAGTTCAACTACGCGCGCGCGCTGGCCTTGTGCGGCCAGGACAGCGAGGCGATCCGCTGGGTGCGCCAGGTACCGCAGACCGCCAACGCGCCCTTTATCGAGAAGATGCTCGCCTTCCTGCGCGACGCGCCCGACGCCGCCCTCAACCGGCTGCTCGGCCCCGCGGAGGACGCCGCGCAGCAGGTCAGGTCACGCGAAAGCCGATCTTCAGCGTGACCTGGTAGTGCGCAACCTCGCCATCTTCGATATGGCCGCGCGTCTCCACCACTTCGAACCAGTCGATGTGCTTGATGGTCTCGCCGGCTTTTGCGATGGCGCTGCGGATCGCCGCATCGCAGCCGTCCGGCGAGGAGCCCACGATCTCGACCAGCTTGTAGGTGTGGTTTGACATGTCCGTCTCCTTGGCGCTGCCGCCCGCGCTCGCCGCGCCGGCCAGCGCGGCGCGCCGGGCGCGCCTCTTCATCATAGGCAGCGCCTCCGGCAAAGCCCAAGCGCGGCGGAGAGCCGGGCGAGCGCCGCTTGCGGCATATCGGGATGCGGGCTGCCGAAGAGCTCCGCCCATGCGCCAGGAAGTGTTGCCGAACGTGTGAAACAACCGTCAGCGGCGGCGAAAGTGTTTGTCCTTTCCGCCACATACGTTCTACCTTACGAATGTGCGCCCTGCCTTTTCGGAGACCGCAATGGCAATACGCTCTACCGCTTCACACAGTACCGCGCAGTTAAGACGCCTGGTCGGCCAATTGCAGGCGGAAGTCGATTCGCTCGATCACCTGGCCATCTTCGACGCCGAAACGCAGACCGCGCTGGGCCAGGCGCGCGACCGCCTCACCCAGGGCATCGAAGCCATCGAAGACGCCATCCTGAGCCTGCGCACGCTGCAGCAGGTGCGCCCCTCGGGCATGCGGACCCGCAAGACGCCGCGCGTCGCCTGACGCGGCGGCACGCGGCATGCTCCCGCGTTCGCCCGCATCCCTGGCACGGGCACCCTGCGGCAGCGGCCTCAGAACTCCTGCACCGCCGGGCGCAGCACGATCTCGTTGATATCCACATCCGCCGGCTGCTCGATCGCATAGGCGATCGCACACGCCACCGAGTCCGCCGGGATCGCCTGCTTGTAGAACTCGCTCACGGTCTGCGCGCTTTGCGCATGGCTGCTGCCGAGCTTGAGTTCGGAGTCGACCGCGCCGGGCGAGATCACCGTGGTGCGGATGGCGCCGCCCACCTCATGGCGCAGGCCTTCGGAAATCGCGCGCACGGCGAACTTGGTGCCGCTGTACACGGTGCCGCCCGGGCTGAACACCTTCACGCCCGCCACCGAGGCGATGTTGATGAAATGCCCAGCGCCCTGCTTCTGGAACACCGGCAGCGCCGCGGCGATGCCGTACAGCACGCCCTTGACGTTGATGTCGATCATGCGTTCCCACTCGTCGACCTTGCCCTCGCTCAGCGGGGCGATCGCCATCAGGCCGGCGTTGTTGACCATCACGTCGACGCGGCCGAAGCTGGCCACGGCGTGCCGGACCACCGCCTCGACGTCGGCACGGCGGCTGACGTCGGCCACCACCGTCTCGGCGCGGCCGCCCTTGGCGCGGATCTGCGCCGCCAGCGCTTCCAGCCGGTCGCCGCGGCGCGCGGCCAGCACCAGGAACGCGCCGGCCGCGGCCAGGTGGTGCGCCGTGGCTTCGCCCAGCCCGCTGCTCGCGCCCGTGATGACAACGACCTTTCCTTCGATACCTTTGCTCATTTCCTGCTCCGTTGGATGCGGGCCCCTCGGCCTGCGACGAAGCCATTATGTTGGTTGCGACCATCCATAGAAATGGAAACGTTTTGATTTTAGTATTCCGGATTCCGGAATACCCGGCGACGCCGCTCAGGATTCGGCTGACGCCATGTTGCCGAAGTAGGCGACCAGCGCGTCGAATACCAGCCGGATGCGCATCGGCACCGGGCTGCGCCGCGAACGGTAGATGTACAAACCCCACGGCGCCGGCGCGTGGCGTTCCAGCACGCTGACCAGGCGGCCCGAGCGCAGGTGCGGCTGCGCAAGGTAGTCCGGTAGTTGCCCGTAGGCCAGGCCGCAGAGGATCGCTTCCATCTCGGTCTCGGGGTCGTCGGTCAGGAAGGCCGGCGAGCGCGGCGTGAACTGCTCGCCCTGGGCGAAGTACCAGGGCCACGCGCGGCCGGTGCTGCGGTCGATCAGGCCGGTGGCGGGCAGCGCCGCGAGGTCGGCCAGGCTGGACGGCTTGCCCACCCGCGCCACCAGTTCCGGCGTGCCCACCACGTGGAAGGCCACCCGCGCCGTCATGCGCGCCACCAGGCGCTGATCGCGGAACATGCCCAGGCGCAGGCCGATGTCGATCTCGTCGTCCACCACGTCCGCCAGCTGGTCGGACAGGCGGATGTCCAGCGTGATGCCGGGGTGGGCCAGCGCCAGCGGCCGCAGCGCCACCAGCAGGTGCTGGCGGCCCAGCGTGCTGGGCGCGGTAATGCGCACCACGCCCTTGAGCTCGCTGTCGGAGCGGCTGGCCGGATGCGCGAACAGGCTGTCCACGTCGAGCAGCGCCGCGCGGGCCCGCTCGGCCAGCCGCTCGCCCGCCGCGGTGATGCGGATCTGGCGCGTGTTGCGGTGGAACAGCGGCTCGCCGACGGCCTCCTCGAGATCCTGGATGGCGCGCGTCACGGTCTGCGGCGACGTGCCGAGCCGCGCCGCGGCCGCCTTGAACGAGGCCGACTCTGCCGCCGCGCAGAAGATCCTCAGCATTTCCAGCCGGTTGAGCATGAGTGTGTGCGCCTTGTATGCGTGCGTGCGCGCGACGATGACGCGGACGTGACACGAAACGGCAATTATAAAAGGCGAGCCGGGTATGCCGCACTCTGGCAGAATGCGCGACGCCCGCGGCCCGGGCGGGCTCCACGCCCGGGTGCCGCCTGGCCTGCCATCGCGCCCGGACGGCCGCCTTGCGCGGGCTGCCCCGTATTTCCACACGCAGAATGAAGACAGCATCAGCATCACCGGCAACGAAAAAGGCCGCGGCAATCGTACTGACGGCCCTGTTCCTCGCCACGGCGGCGGCACTGGCACCGCCCGCCTCGGCCAAATCCCGCAGCATCGGCACGGAGAGCGTGCCGCGCGTAGCCGGCGCCAGCGCGGCCGGCTTCTCGCAATGCCCGCAGTTCTTCGCGCAGCAGGCCGCGCCACGGCTGCGCGACGACCCGCTGGCCAAGGCGCGCGAGCTTTGCTACGACGCCTTCGCGGTGCTCCACTCGGGCCGCAGCAAGACCCCGCTGTACGTGGCGGAGCGCCTGTCGCGCAGCCAGTTGCTCGACGCCCGCGACGAGGCGCGGACCGACCGCTTCTTCGCCGACGCGCGCCTGCCGCGCGCCGAACGCGCCGAGCTCGACGACTACAAGGGCAGCGGCTATGACCGCGGCCATCTCTCGCCGGCGGCCAACCAGCCGACCGCGCAGGCGATGGCGCAGAGCTTCTCGCTCGCCAACATGGTCCCGCAGGCGCCGCAGAACAACCGCAAGGCGTGGGCTTCGATCGAAAAGGCGACACGCAAGTATGCGCTGCGCGCCGGCGGCGAGGTGTACGTGATTTCCGGCCCGGTGTTCGAGGGCAAGGTCCAGACCATCGGCAACGACAACGTCTGGGTGCCGAAGTATCTCTACAAGCTCGTCTACGACCCGTCGGCCCACCGCGCCTGGGCGCACTGGATCGAGAATACCGACGAGGCCCGTCCGGGCAAGCCGATTTCCTACAGTGAACTGGTGCGCCGTACCGGCATCGAATTCCTGCCGGGCGTGCGGCTGGCGGACTGAGGCGGCGCCACACCGGAAAACCGCGGAAGTGGCACACTGCCGGTTTGCCGCGCGTGGCGGCCGCCTGCCGTGTCACGGTGGCGCCGCATCGCCACGCTAGCCTGGCCCGGCCGCACCCCTGTGTTTTGTCTCACTAACGATGGAGCAAGCCCCACATGTCGAACAATAGCCAATGGATCCGCGTCGAAACCGAAGGCGGCGCCTTCGATGCCTACCTGGCGCTGCCGCCGGCCGGCAAGACCGCCGGCGCGCCCGGGATCGTGCTGGTGCAGGAGATCTTCGGCGTCAATGAACACATCCGCGCGGTGGCCGACCAGTACGCGCTCGACGGCTACGTGGTGCTGGCCCCCGACGTGTTCTGGCGCGATGCGCCGCGCGTGGAGCTGGGCTACGCCGGCGACGACATGAAGCGCGCGCTGGAACTGCGCCAGAAGGTCGACGTGGAACTGGCGGTCAAGGATATCGCCGCCACCGCCAAGGCACTGCGCGCGCAGATCGGCGCGGGCGGCAAGATCGCCGCGGTGGGCTACTGCTTCGGCGGCCTGCTGGCCTACCTGAGCGCGGCGCGCGGGCTAGTCGACGCGGCCGTGCCGTACTACGGCGGCGGCATCCAGAACAACCTGGCGGAAGCGGCCAGCATCGAGGTGCCGGTGCAGTTCCACTACGGCGCGCTCGACGCGCACATCCCCGCCGAAGCGGTCGACAAGGTGCGTGCCGCCGTGGCCGGCAACCCGCGTGCGGAAATCCACGTCTATCCGCAGGCCGACCACGGCTTCAACTGCTGGGCGCGCGGCTCCTACCACCAGCCCTCCGCGGTGCTCGCGCATGGCCGCACGCTGACCTTCCTGGCCGGCGCGCTGTAAGCCGCCGCGCGGTCAGTACGGCATCGCCACGCCGTTCTGCACCTTGACCCGGTCGCCGTTGCGCAGGTTGTAAGGCGTCGACTGGGTCAGCGTGAGATAGCCGTTGTCGGTGGTGCGCACGCGGATGCGATAAGCCGGCGGCGCGGCATTGGCGCGCTTCTCGACTTCGTTGCCGGCCACCGCGCCGGCCACCGCGCCGCCGATGGTCGCCACCGTGTTGCCGCGCCCGCCGCCGACCTGGTGGCCCAGCAGGCCACCGACCACGCCGCCGATCAGCGCCCCGGCCACGCCGCCGCCCGGCGCCTGCCCCTGCACCATCTCGATCGATTCGACCTGGCCATAGCGCACGCCGTAGGCGTCATGACCGCCCGCGGCCGGATTGGCCTGCGGGTAGCCGGCCTGCGGATACGGCTGCTGCGGGTAGCCTTGCTGCGGCTGCCGATAGCCACCCTGCAAGGGGTAGCCCGCCTGGGGATCGGGATAGCCCTGCTGGGCATAACCCTGTCCGGGATAGGCCGGCTGCGGCTCGCTGTCCTGCGCATAGCCCGGTTGCGCGTAGGCCGGTTGCGCATAAGCCGGCTGCGCGTAGCCGGGCTGCGGGTAGGACGCTTGCGGATAACCCTGCTGCGGATAAGCGGCGGGATAGGCCGCGCCGGCCTGCGTGCCGCCCGATCCGTAGCCGCCATACCCTCCCGCGCTGTACCCGCCATAGGGCGCGCTCACGCAGCCGGCCAGCGCACCCGCGGCAAGCAAACCCAGCATGGCGGCACGAAAGGGAGAAAAGGGAAAGGACATCGGCTGGCTCCTGCGTCGAACGCGTGTTGTGGTGCGCGCGATTCTGGGGCCGGCAGGGCGCCGCGGGTGTCACCGGGGCTTGTGATTGGTAACCGCCTGTAACGCCACGCGCAGGCCGCGGCGCGGCGGGCGTGGCGCAAGCTCAGGCGCGCTCGGCGCCGTCATCGTTGAAGGCGGTCAGGCGCGCCACGCGGAAGGTGCCGCGCAGCGATTCCAGTTCGCTCCGGTGCAGCATCGCCAGCCGGTTCAGGAAGCGCTCGCCCTTGGCCAGCAGGTGGACCTCCACGATGCGGCGGTCGTCCGGATTGGCCTTGCGCTTGACCAGGCCGGCCGCCTCGCAGCGGTTGACCAGCGCCACCACGCCATGCTGCTTGGCCTGCAGGCGCTCGGCCAGTTCGCCGATCGAAGCCCAGTCCTTGCCGGCGCAGCCGCGGATATGCAGCATCAGCAGATACTGCTGCACGGTCAGGCCTTCGTTGTGGGCCGCGTCCTCGGAAAACCGCAGGAAACGGCGCAGCTGGTAGCGAAAATCGGAAAGCGCCTCGAAGTCCTGCTTGGCGAGCGGGGCTTTGGCGGCGGCTGGCTGACGGGTCATTGGCGGGTCAGCGGCGTTGCGCTGTGATCGGGATTCGACGCTCATTATAGGGGCTGACCCCTGCCCGCCCCGCTGCCGCGGCGAGGCCCGGGCGCGCGCGTGAACCCGCATTTCGACCGGGGCCCGCGCGGGTATGGCAGAATCTGTGCGTTCGCAGACACTCCCGACTGCCAACGTCATTCATTGCCACGGAACCGAAACCGATGTTCACGGAAATCGCCCTCTTCCTGCTCGATACCGTCTTCACCTTGTTCGGCATGGCGCTGCTGCTGCGTGTCTGGATGCAATGGACCCGGCTGCCAACCCGCAACCCGGTCTCGCAAGGCGTGTTCCAGATCACCGACTGGCTGGTGCGGCCGCTGCGCCGGATCATCCCGGGCCTGGGCGGCATCGACTGGGCCACGCTGGTGGGCGCCTGGCTGACGGCGATCGTGTTCCTGCTGCTGGTGATCCTGCTGTCCGGCGCGGATCCGTCCACGCTGCTGCCGCTGCTGTTGCTCATCGCGCTGCTCAACGTGCTCAAGTGGGGCATCAGCATGGTGATGTGGGTCACGCTGCTGATGGCGATCCTGTCGTGGGTCAATCCGCATTCGCCGGTCACGCCCGCCATCAATCACCTGACCGAGCCGCTGCTGCGCCCGATCCGGCGCGTGGTGCCGCGCCTGGGCGGCTTCGATATCTCGCCGCTGGTGCTGTTCGTGATCGCGCAGATCCTGCTGATGGTCATTGCCCGCCTGGGCGCGGGCCTGTTCGGCGCGCGCTTCGGGCTGTGAGCATCCCGCGCGGGGCACTCTGAGCGCATTTGCCCCCGCCCGGCGCGACGCCGGCGGGCCGCCATTGTCCAAGATGGCGAACAGTGTTTCGAGGATTGGTACTTTTTCCTGGGCGGCAGGCCGCCTACAGTACGGGCAACGTGGAACAAACCACGAAGCACCACGACAAAGCCCAGGAAGAAAGCTCCAATGAAAACTCTCGCACAACCCCGTACCCTCGCCACCACCCTGCTCTGCGCCATCGGCCTGTCGCTGGCCGCCGCCTCCGCGCACGCCAGCACGCCGGTCTCCGACCTGGCCCGCCTCGATGGCAGCATCGGCCGCAAGGTCGACGCCTTCACCGACGGCGCCCGCACCACCCAGCGCGATGCCTTTACCGACGGCGCGCGCAGCGTGAGCGAGCCGCGCAGCAGCTTCAGCGACGGCGCCTGAGCGCCGCGCCACGGAATCCCCGAGGCAGAGGAGACAGCAGCACCAAGGAAAGACCGGCCTGCCAGCCGGCTCACGGCATGACCCCCGCAGCCGCGCCAGCCTTCACGGGCCGGGCGCGGCTGCGTCGTTCCGGGCGGGCCTTTTTGCTCAGGCTTCCTCGCGCGCCGGCTCGGCAAGATCGGTCGCCATCATGGCCTCGACCGCTTCCATGAACACACGCACCTTGCGCGGCTGCAGCCGGCGGTCCGGCAGCAGGGCAAAGACCCTGAGCGGCGGCGGCGGAAAGTCAGGCATCACCTGGACCAGCCGCCCCTGCGCCACCTCGGCTTCGCAATAGGCCCGCGACAGCCGCGCGATGCCCAGCCCCGCCAGCGCGCCCTGCAGCCGCAGTTCCGCGTTGGAAGTCTGCATGCGCGGCCGGATCGGCACCGACATGCGCTCCTCGCCGCGCATGAACTCCCATATGCCGTCGCCGGGCGTGGTCAGGGTGGGCAGGTTGGAAAGGTCCTCCGGCTGCAGTTGCGGCGGCAGGCCGGCGGCCAGCGCCGGCGCCGCGAACAGGCCGCGCTCGACATGGTAGATGCGCCGCGCCACGGTGCCGGAGTCCGGCAGGTCGTTCTCGACCGCGACGAAGGCGACGTCGAAGCCGTCGCGGATCGGATCGACCATGCCCTGGCTGATCTCCACCTTCACGTCGAGCGCGGGATGGGCCGCAAGTGTCCGGCAAATCACGCCACCCAGTTGCTGGGCGCCGAACTCGTAGGGCGAGGCGATGCGCAGCACGCCCTGCACGCGCTCCTCGCGCGCCAGCGTTTCCTGGCGGATCTCCCGCAGCCGCGCGAACAGCGGCGCCACGTCGCGGTATACCGCGCTGCCGGCGTCGGTCAGGCGCATGCGCCGGGTGGTGCGCTGGAGCAGCTTGGCGCCGATGGCGGACTCCAGCCGCGCCACCGCCGCCGAGACGCGGGACTTGGGGCAGTCGAGCTGCTCGGCCGCCGCCGTGAAGGTGCCTTGCTCCACCACGCAACAGAAGGCTTCCCAATCGTTCCACTGGATTGTCTCGTTCACCAGGCCAGGTTTCCTTTACAAGCTATGTTTCCGCAACGCGCGCCATTATGCGGCACGCGCGGCGGCGGCGCCCCGCGGCACTGGCGCGCGGCGCGCATTTCCTCTACCCTTTCGGCCTTTCCGTGCATATTCGGCGTCCGGCCGAACTGACCGATGGCCAGCCCTGCCGCTCCAGACAATCCCGCTAACCCTGCCGCCAGCGCGCCGGCCCAGGAGAAGCCGAGCGATACCTATGTGCAGTCCTTCGCACGCGGGCTTTCCGTCATCCGTGCCTTCGACGCGCAGCACCCGGCCCAGACCCTGAGCGAGATCGCGCACGCCAGCGGCCTCACGCGCGCGGGCGCGCGCCGCATCCTGCTGACGCTGGTGGGGCTGGGCTATGTGCGCGCCGACGGGCGCCTGTTCCGCCTGACGCCCAAGATCCTGGACCTCGGCTTTGCCTACCTGACCTCGATGCCGTTCTGGAACCTGGCCGAGCCGATCATGGAGGCGCTTTCGCAGGAAGTGCACGAGAGTTGCTCGATTTCCGTGCTGGACGGTACCGAGATCGTCTATGTGCTGCGCGTGCCGGCGCGCAAGATCATGACCATCAACCTGTCCATCGGCAGCCGCCTGCCGGCCTACTGCTCGTCGATGGGACGCGTGCTGCTGGCCGGCCTGCCGGACGCCGAACTGGACCGCGTGCTGGCCGCCAGCGACCTGCGCCCGCGCACCGACCGCACCGTCACCGATCCCGCGGCGCTCAAGGCCATCGTGGCCGGCATCCGCGCGCGCGGCTGGGCCCAGAACGACCAGGAGCTCGAGGAAGGGCTGGTGTCGCTGGCCGCGCCGATCCGCAACCGCGCCGGGCAGGTCATCGCCGCCATCAATATCAGCGGGCAGGCCAACCGCACCAGCGCCGACGAGATGGCCGCCAATTTCCTGCCGCCGCTGCTGGCGGCATCCGGGAAGATCTCGAACCTGATCAGCCTGCGTACCTGAAACCCGAAGACCAGGAACCTGGAAGCTGGGGGCAGCAGGCCCCGCGCGCTAGCGCGCAGCGGGCGCGGCCAGCGCCACGCTGCCGAATTCGGCCGAGCGCGTGCCCGGCAGCGGATGGTTGCCGGCGCCGAAATACGCGAAGGCCGCCGACAGCTTGACCGCCTCGGAGAGATTCTGCCCCGCGCTGTGGAACAGCCGGCTGTCGAAGAACAGCACGTCACCGCGCTCCAGCGCGAGCGGCCGCACGCCGCGCAGCAGCGCCTGGCTGGCCGGGTGCGACTCCACCAGGAATTCCGCCGCGTCGAGCTGGCCGGGCTCCAGCGCCACCGTGTGCGAGCCGGGAATCACGCGCAGCACGCCGTTGCTTTCGTCCTCGCGGCCCAGCGCCAGCCATACCGTCACCAGTTCCGGGCGGGCGAACGACCAGTAGCGCGTGTCGCGGTGCCAGCCGGTCTGGCTGCCGTAATGCGGATGCTTGGTCATCACGCAGTTGTGGTGCGCCAGCGTCAGGCAGGCCGGCTCGCCCAGCAGCGTCGACACCACCCGCTCCACGGCGGGGTCGGTCGCCCACTGGCGGAACGCCTCGTCGCGCGCGTAGGCCTGGCGCAGGCGCCGCACCGTGCCGCCGCCGGCCGCGTCGCGGCTGGCGGGCGCGCCCGGGTATCCGAGTTCGGCTTCGTATTCCACGGGCGGCACCGCCGCTGCCAGTTGCCGGCGCGCGACCTGCTCGATGCGGTCGCAGACTGCGGGCGGCGCGAAACCGCGCAGCACGATATAGCCGTCGGCATGGAAAGCGCGGTTCAGCGCGTCCAGTTCGGCGGCAGCGGGAACCATGGCGGAGGCCGGGGCCGCGCCAGCGGCGGTGCCCGGAGATGCGGCGAGGGGGGAGTTCATTGCAGCGGATGTGGGGGGTGGCAGGGACCGACAGCTTCGATAATGCCAGAAGCCGCGCAATCCGGCGTGATCTGGCACAACACGGGTGCATGGCGCGCCGCCTTGCGTGCGCAAACAGACTGTTCCGCGGCATGCGCGCGCCGCTACAATGGCCGGGTCCTCGATCCGACCCGCAGGCCCCCAGTGACCGCTCGCCCCCGCATCGTCGCCTCGCTCGCCCAGGCGGAAGCCCAGCTTGGCCGCATCGTCCTGGGCAAGCCCCGCCAGCTCCGCCTGGCGCTGGCCTGCATGCTGGCCGGCGGCCACCTGTTGCTCGAAGACCTGCCCGGCGTGGGCAAGACCACACTGGCCCACGCGCTGGCGCGCACGCTCGGCCTGCAGTTCCAGCGCGTGCAGTTCACCAGCGACCTGCTGCCGGCGGACCTCATCGGCGTCTCCGTCTACGTGCGCGAGAGCGCCGAATTCCGCTTCCATCGCGGCCCGGTGTTCGCGCAGGTGGTGCTCGCCGACGAGATCAACCGCGCCACGCCCAAGACGCAGAGCGCGCTGCTGGAAGCCATGGCCGAGGGACAGGTGACGCATGACGGCGTCACGCATGCGCTGCCGTCGCCGTTCTTCGTCATCGCCACGCAGAACCCGCTCGACCAGATCGGCACCCACGCGCTGCCCGAATCGCAGCTCGACCGTTTCACCATGCGCCTGTCGCTGGGCTATCCCGACCCCGCCTTCGAGCGCGTGCTGTATCTCGGCGGCGGCGCGCCCGCCGACACCGGCCCCGTGATGGACGCCGACCATGTAACGGCGCTGCAGCAGGCCGCGGCGCAGGTCTACGCGAGCCCGGCGCTGGTGGACTACGCACTGGCGCTGGTGCAGGCCACCCGCGCGCATGCCGGCTTCGCCGCCGGCCTGTCGCCGCGCGCGGGCCTGGCGCTGCTGGCCTGCGCGCGCGCCTGGGCGCTGCTCCACCAGCGCGAGATGGTGCTGCCGGAAGACGTGCAGGCCGTATTCGAGCCGGTGGCGGGCCACCGGCTGCTGCCCGCCAGCGGCGCCGGCGCGGGACAGGACACGCTCGCCCGCCTGCTCGCCGAAGTCGCCATCCCCTGAGCGATGCCGCGCAGCCGGCCATTCCCGCCGCAAGCGTCGCCTGCTGGCCCGGCACAGCGGTCTCCGGCCGGCAAGCGCCGGCCGTGGGGCACGGCGCCCTGGCTGCAGCGGCCGCGCCCGCCGCAGCAAGGCGTGGTGACGCTCGACCGCCGGCATCTCTATATCCTGCCCAGCCGCACCGGCTTCGGCTTTGCCTTGCTGCTGGCGGCCATGCTGCTGACCTCGCTGAACTACAACATCAGCCTGGGCTTCGCCCTCACCTTCCTGCTGGGCGGCATCGGCATGGCGTGCATGTGGCAGGCGTATCGCAACCTGCTCGACGTGACCGTGGCCGGCGCCGGCGCCGCGCCGGTGTTCGCCGGGGAAACGGCGGCGTTCAGCCTGCGCGTGGCCGGGGTGGCCGGCGCGCGCGCGCCGGTGCGGATCGGCATCGAGGCCACCCTGCCGGCGCAGGCCGGGGCGCAGCCGGCCAGCCTGAGCCTGGCGCGCGGCGCCACCGGCATGCTGACGCTGCGGCTGCCCGCGGCGCGGCGCGGCTGGCTGGCGCTGCCGCGCGTCACGCTCTCCAGCCGTTTCCCGTTCAACCTGTTCCGGGTATGGAGCTATGCCGACCTGCCGCTGGCCGCGCTGGTCTACCCGCAGCCCGAAGCCGGCGCGCCGCCGTTGCCCTTCGCCACGCAACCGGATGAAGACGGTGCCGCGGCGCTGCCCTCGGACGACGGTACCGACCAGTTGCGGCGCTACCGCAGCGGCGACCCGCTGCACCGCATCGCCTGGAAGCACAGCGCGCGCACCGGCCGCTGGCTGAGCCGCACCGGGCAGTCAGGCAGCCAGCCTTCGTGCTGGCTCGAGTGGCAGTCGCTGCCGCTGGCGCTGGGCAACGAGGCGCGCCTGTCGCGCCTGTGCGCATGGGTGCTGGCGGCAAGCGACGCGGTGGAGATCGGCCTGCGGCTGCCCGGCGTGGAGATCGCGCCCGGCCGCGGCAGCGGGCATCGCCGCGCCTGCCTGGAAGCGCTGGCGCTATGGCCGGGCCGGGCCGGACAAGCCACGCCGGGGCACACAGGATGAAGACACGCCGGATGAAGCCCGCGCCCCGCCTGCTTGCCCATGAGGAGCACGGCCTGCTGCTGGGCCAGCTCGCGCTGGTGCTGGCGCCGCAGGCGCGCAGCCTGCCGGTGGCCGTCAGCGTCCTGCTGGTGCTGCTGATGGGCTGGCGCTGGCTGCTGTGGCGCCAGCGCGCGCCGCTGCCGTCGCGCCTGATGCTCGGGCTGACCGCCGGGCTGGTGCTGCTGGTGGCCGCGGCGCTGGTGTGGCAGGCCGGCGGCAATATGGGGCGCGATCTCTCGGTGGCGCTGCTGGGCGCCTTTGTCGTGCTCAAGCTGCTGGAATGCCGCGTGCTGGCCGACGCCACGCTGGTGACGCAGCTTTGCTTCTATCTCCTGCTGAGCCTGTATCTGTTCGACCAGCCGTTCTGGCTGGCGCTGTACAGCCTCGCCATCGCGGCCTGGCTGCTGCGCAACTGGCTGTTCCTGGGCCATCCGGAAGCGCGCGGCTACCTGGCGGTGTGGCCGCTGCTCGGGCGGCTGGCGCTGGTCGGGCTGCCGTGGGCGCTGCTGCTGTTCGTGCTGTTCCCGCGCCTGGACCGCCCGCTGTGGCGCCTGCCGCAGGCCGAGCCGGTGGCCGCCACCGGCCTGAGCGACACCATGAGCCCGGGCAGCGTGAGCGAGCTGACGCAATCGGCCGAAGTAGCGCTGCGCGCCGACGTGGAGGGCGGCCAGTTGCCCCCCGGCGCGCTGTACTGGCGGGCGCTGGTGCTGTGGCGGTTCGACGGGCAGACCTGGCGCCCCGCACCCGGACGCCAGCGCCGCACACAGGCCGCGCCGGAACTGCCGGCGACGGACACCGCCGCCGCCGGCGCGATCGATTACCACATCACGCTCGAGCCCAACCAGCACCCGTGGCTGTTCCTGCTCGACCGGGGCCAGGCCATTTCCGTCCCCGCCGGCGCCAGGATCAATGCCGACGGCGAGTTCTTCACGCGCGACCTGGTCGACCGGCGCCTGCGTTATCGCGCGCGCTCGGGGCCGGCCGCGGCGGAACCGCTCGACCCGCAGACGCTGCAACTGGCGTTGTCGCTGCCGCCCGGCAACCCGCGCAGCCGCGCGCTCGCGGCCGAATGGGAACAACGCTACGCGGATCCGGCGCAGCGCGCGCAGGCCGCGCTGCGGCTATTCGCCGCGGCGCCGTTCGCCTATACGCTGTCGCCCGCGCCGCTCGGCCACGAGCAGGTGGACAGCTTCCTGTTCGACACCCGCCGGGGCTTCTGCGAGCACTACGCCAGCAGCTTCGTCTTCCTGATGCGCGCGGCCGGGGTGCCGGCGCGCGTGGTCACGGGCTACCAGGGCGGCGAGTACAACCCGATCGGCGGCAACTACATCGTGCGCCAGGCCGACGCGCATGCTTGGGCGGAGATCTGGCTGGCGGGGCGCGGCTGGGTGCGCGTCGATCCCACCAGCGCGGTGGCGCCCAGCCGCGTGGAGCGCGGCCTCGACGCGGCGCTGCAGGCCAGCGAGATCGCCGCGCTGAGCGCGGCGCGCGAGCCCGGCTGGCTGCGCGACCTGCGCTGGGGCATGGACGGCATGGTCTATACCTGGCAGCGCTGGGTGCTGCAATACGACCGCGGGCAGCAGACCCGGCTGATGCAGCAGCTCGGCATCGGCGACAGCTTGCCGCAGGCCTTGCTGGGCGGACTCGCCGCGCTCAGCCTGCTGGGGCTGGTGCCGCTGGTGCGCCGCCGCCGCGAGGCCGATCCCGTGCAGGCGCTGTACGCGCGCTTTTGCCGCGAGCTGGCGCGGCACGGCTGCGTGCGCGCGCCGGCCGAAGGCCCCCGGGATTTCGCCGCGCGCGCCGCACGGGCCTGGCCGGAAGCGGCCGGCGCGGTGCTCGACTTCAACCTGCGCTATATGAAGCTGCGCTACGGGCCGCCGGCTCCGGCGGCGCTCGCCGCCGACCTGGCCGCGCTGCGCGAGGCCCTGCGGCGGCTACCGCGCCATGCGCCCGGCCGCGGCACCCGCGCGGAGCCGCTGTCGCCGCAATGACCTATTTCAAGTGATATAATTTCATCCGAAATTAAATGACCGGCGCGGCAGCTTCGCGGCGCGGGTATCACTTGAGCATTGCGCCATGTCGTTCGAAGACCGCATTGACCGTTTCTGCGCCACCCACCCCGAGGCGCCGCGCGACCTGATCCTGGCCTCGCGGCTGCTGCTGCGCACCGCGCGCCTGCTGCGCACCCATATCGACCGCGCGCTCGCGCCGTTCGAGCTGGATCTCCAGCAATACCTGGCGATCAGCATGCTCGCCACCGACGAGGCGCAGCCGACGCTGCCGTCGGAACTCGGCCTCACGCTCGACGCCACCCGCACCCAGATGACCCGCCTGATGGACGGGCTGGAAGCGCGCGGGCTGGTGCGGCGCAACGCCTCCGCGCTGGACCGCCGCGCCACCGAGCTCGTGCTCACCGCCGCGGGCCATCGCCTGCTCGAACGCGCGGCGCCGGCGGTGCACGCCGCCTATGCCGAAGCCTGGCAACCGCTCGGGGAAAGCGGCCTCGGCACCGCCACCCGGGCCCTGAACCGCCTGCACAAGAACCTGCTCGCGCTGGAGCCATGAAATCAGCTTCAGCCTTGCGGCCGCTGCGCCTCGGGCTGCGCTGGCTGCGCCTGCTCAGCCACCGGCAGCGGCAGACGCTGGTCATGCTGCTGCTCGCGCTGGCCACCGCGGTCGAATTCCTCGAGAACATCATGTTCGTGTTCGCGTCGAGCCACATCGTGGGCGGCGTGGACGCGGACCCGCGCAGCTTCGCGCTGGTCCAGGCGGCCTACGCCGTGGGCAGCATGCTGATGATCCTCAAGCAGCAATGGCTGGCCCAGCGCTTCGGCTACCGCTATTACCTGACCGGCGCGCTGATGATCTTCATGGCAGGCACGCTGGCGGCCGCGACCAGCCATACGCTGCCGCAACTGGTGGGCGCGCGCTTCGTGCAGGGCGTGGGTGGCGGCGCGCTGTTTACCAGTTGCCGCATCCTCATCAATGTGATGTTCGCCCCGCCCGACCGGCCCCGCGCGGCGCGCATCTTCATGCTGGGCATCTTCTCGGCCTCGGCACTGGCGCCGGCGCTGGCCGCCGAGCTGGTCGAGCGCGGCGTGTGGCAGGACGTGTTCTACGGCGCGCTGCCGTTCGCGGCGCTGGCAACGCTGGGCGCATGGCTGCTGCTGCCCGACGCGGAGCCGCGCGACGACGACGCCGGCCCCGCGCTGGGGCCGCTGCTGCTGTTCGGCGCCGCCGTGGTGTCCTTGCAGGCCGCGCTGACCGAGGCGCGCTTCGACATCTTCTCGCACCCGCTGCGGCTTGCCGCGATCTGCGCGCTGGGGGTGGGCCTGCTCGGCTGGTTCCTCTGGCAGCAATGGCACCACAGCACACCGGTGCTGCGCGTGCGCGCGCTGCGCGATCCGGTCTACCTGACCGGGCTGGGAATGTATTTCGCCTACTACCTGATCAGCAACCTCAGCAGCTATGTATTCCCGATCTACGCCGAACAGGCGCTCGGCATGCCGCTGGCCAGGACCGGCTGGCTCAACAGCTTCGCCGCGCTGGTAAGCCTGGCCGGCATCGCGGTCTACCTGCGCGTGGCGCCCAGGCTGCCGCACAAGAAGCCGCTGATGGTGAGCGGCCTGCTGCTGATGGCCGGCGCGGCGTGGTGGTTCTCGTCGATGCCGCCGGATGCCGGCCCGCGGGCGCTGACCCTGGGGCTGGTCGGCAAGGGACTGTTCGGCGTGCTGGTGATCATCCCCATCGCGGGCCTGACCTTCCGCTCGCTGGCCGAGGAAGATTTCGCGCACGGCTACCGCAGCAAGAACCTGCTGCGCCAGATCGCCGCGTCGTTTGCCTCCGCGCTCGGCGCGGTGCTGCTGCAGAACCGGCAGTTCGCCGTGCACACCAGCCTGACCGGCGCGCTGGGCCAGCACACCGCGCAGACCCAGCTATGGATGGACTCGGCGCAGGCAAGCTGGAGCGCGCGCGGATTCGACGCGGGCCATGCGCATCAGGCCGCGCTGGCGCAACTGGCCGGCCTGGTCGATGTCCAGGCCAGGCTGATCGCGTGCGAGGATCTGTACCGGCTGATCGCGGTGCTGGCGCTGGTTGCCGCGGTGTTCATGCTGGCGCAGCGCCGGCTCGACTGAACCCGGGCGGCGGGGGCTGGAAACGGGGGGCGCGGAGAGGACGAAGGGCGCGAAGGGGGCGATGAGGGCGTTGCCGCGTGGCGGCTGATCGCGGGTACTGCTGGTGGCCGGGCGGATCGCTCCGGCAGTGGCATGCGCGATGCGGACGACGCATCGACCGGCCGGACGGCCGGCAATATCAGATCACGTGCTCAGAACAAGGCCAGCTGGCGCATGCCGAAGCCGATGGTTTCCTCCACGCGCATGCGCGCATGGGCGAGCGAGCCTTCCGCGCCGGAATAGTTGCCGGCGGCCCAGTGATAGACGACCGGGAGTTCGCCGCGATCGGACAGGCGCACTTCGCCCAGCTTCTCGCCGCGTTCGTTGCGGTAGAAGTGCGAACGGTAGCCACGCTCCCAGTGCGGAGCGGCTTCTGCTTTCTTGCGGCGTCGCGGAGAGGGCGTCGATTGCGGCAGGCGCCGCGCTCTTTCGGTACCCGTGGTCGCGGAGACGCGGGTGAAATCCAACTGCATAGACTTCCTTGTATTCGAGTCTGCAGGACGAATTCGCAACAAGGGTCCGGAAACCGTCGCGGCGTGTCCTGCGTCGCAGTCGAGATAATACCTGTTACCGCGCGTTCTGACAGCCCCATATGCACCGGAATTCGGCTTCCAGCAAGGCTTGGCGGGCCGGACGTATACCTGGCGTATACGTCCGCGTATACGTTTACGTATACGCGTTTACCGGCCCACGCGCATTTTCGCGGCGCGCTGGACACCGCATTTTCAGCGGCATTTTAGCGCGCCCGCGGCGATACTCAACCGAGGTCGAGCGGGATAAAGATACGGGCATCGTCGCGTTGCACCAGCAGTGCCACCTGCTTGCCCGACTTCGACACCAACGCGCGCAGCTGGTCGGCGGAACTGATCGGCGTGCCGTTGATCGACAGGATCACGTCGCCGGGCTGGATGCCGACCTTGGCCGCCGGGCCTGCCACGTCTTCCACCACGAGGCCGCCGTCGATGCCGCTGTCGCGCTTCTCCGCCGGGCTCAACGGACGCACCGCCAGGCCGAGCTTGCCGCCCGCATCGTTGGCCGGGCTCTTGTCGGCGACCACCGTATCCTTGGCAGTGCCGATCTTGACGGTCAACGTCACCGGATCACCCTTGCGGATGACCTTGAGCGAAGTCTGCGTGCCGGGCGCGAGGTCGGCCACGTGCTCGGGCAGGTCGCCTGAATGGTCGATCACGTCATTGCCCAGTTGCACGATCACGTCGCCCGGCTTCACGCCGGCCTTCGCCGCGGGGCTGTCCGGTTCCACCGAGTTGACCAGCGCGCCAGTGGGCTTGGGCAAGCCGAACGATTGCGCCAGCGCCTGGTTTACCTCTTGCACGCCGATGCCCAGGCGCCCGCGCGTGACCTTGCCGTGCGCGACCAGTTGCGTCTCCACCTTGGTAGCCACGTCGATCGGGATCGCGAACGAGAGGCCCTGGTAGCCACCGGTCTGGCTGTAGATCTGCGAGTTGATGCCGATCACTTCGCCGCGCTGGTTGAACAGCGGGCCGCCCGAATTGCCGGGGTTGACCGCGACGTCGGTCTGGATGAAGGGCACATAGGTGTCGTCGGGCAGCGAGCGCGACTTGGCGCTGACGATGCCGGCCGTCACGGTATTCTCGAAGCCGTAGGGCGAGCCGATGGCCAGGACCGGCTCGCCGACGCGCACGCGCGCGGGGTCGCCCAGGCGCACCGTCGGCAGGTCCTTGGCGTCGATGCGGATCACCGCCACGTCGGATTGCTTGTCGACGCCGAGTACCTTGGCCTTGAACTCGCGGCGGTCGGTCAGCTTCACGGTCACCTCCTGGGCGCCGTCGACCACGTGGGCGTTGGTCAGGATCAGGCCATCGGGGCTGACGATGAAGCCGGAGCCGAGGCCGCGCACGAGTTGCTGCGGGCCGTTCTGCGGAGCCTGGAACTGCGGGCCGAAACGCTTGAAGAACTGGAACAGGGGATCGTCCGGGTCCATGCCCTGCGGCACCTGCGCCGAGGTGCGCTGCGCGCGCGAGGTCACGCTGATATTGACCACGGCGGGACCATACCGGTCGACGATGCCCGAGAAATCGGTCGGCGTGGCTACGGCAACGGGTTGCGAGGGTGCGGTGATGGGACTCTGTGCGGCGTATCCCGGTGTGATGACTTCTTTCTGCAGATAGGCATAGCCCCCGGCAAGCGCGGCCAAGGCAGCGATACCAATGGCGGAGCGGGCGAGTGTCTGGCGGATCATGGCGTCTTCCTTTACTGGTTACCTTGGGCGTCCAAAACGGTTGGGGACGCGACAGGGTCCATGCTAAGGGGCGATCCTTAAACGAGACTTAAGGAAAGGAAGAGCACAGGAATTTAGTGGCACCGGCCGGAGGAGCGCTCCGCGCCGGTCCGGTCAGCCGGCCGGGGGTGGCCGCGCGGGATCCTGGATTATCGACAACGTCGCGCATAAATCGCGCTTCTGCGCCGAATTCAGCCGCTTTGCCGCAGCCTCGGCCTTGGAGGCTTCCGAACGGTTCTCGAATTCCTTCCACCCCAGGATGCGGATCGGCTTGTGGGAGCGGGTGTATTTCGCGCCCGTCCCGGCCTGGTGCTGGGCAAAGCGCCGTTCCACATCGGTCGTGATGCCGGTGTAGATCGAATTGCCCTCGCATTCGAGCAGATAGAGAAACCACGAGACGGTGCCGTCGGCTGGCATCGGGATATTTTCGAGACCGGAACGCGGCAATTATGCAGCCTCGCACGACAGCTGCAAAGTCATTGTGCATTTTCCGTCGCTGCGCGCCCGGGTGCGTTGGATAATCCGCGGCCCGTAAAATGGGCCATAAAAAGCAAAACCCCCCAGTAGGAGGTACTGAGGGGTTTCAAGGGAGAGCCTGGCGATTACCTACTTTCACACGGGTATCCGCACTATCATCGGCGCGGAGTCGTTTCACGGTCCTGTTCGGGATGGGAAGGGGTGGTTCCAACTCGCTATGGTCACCAGGCATAAACGGTGTGCCGTGCTGGCGAACTGGCCAACACAGCAAATAGGGATGTAGTCAGGTTGTGTCTTGTATCGGCCAAGCTGCTGGGCAGCGGCACGCGATACACTCAACCAGGCAGAAACACACTGGTTATAGGATCAAGCCTTACGGGCAATTAGTACTGGTTAGCTTAACGCATTACTGCGCTTCCACACCCAGCCTATCAACGTCCTGGTCTCGAACGACCCTTCAAGGAGGTCAAGCCTCCAGGGAATCCTCATCTTCAGGCGAGTTTCCCGCTTAGATGCTTTCAGCGGTTATCTCTTCCGTACATAGCTACCCTGCGATGCCTCTGGCGAGACAACAGGTACACCAGCGGTACGTCCACTCCGGTCCTCTCGTACTAGGAGCAGCCCCCGTCAAGATTCCAACGCCCACGGCAGATAGGGACCAAACTGTCTCACGACGTTTTAAACCCAGCTCACGTACCTCTTTAAATGGCGAACAGCCATACCCTTGGGACCGGCTACAGCCCCAGGATGAGATGAGCCGACATCGAGGTGCCAAACACCGCCGTCGATATGAACTCTTGGGCGGTATCAGCCTGTTATCCCCAGAGTACCTTTTATCCGTTGAGCGATGGCCCTTCCATTCAGAACCACCGGATCACTATGTCCTGCTTTCGCACCTGCTCGACTTGTCGGTCTCGCAGTTAAGCACGCTTTTGCCATTGCACTTTAGGTACGATGTCCGACCGTACCAAGCGTACCTTCGAACTCCTCCGTTACACTTTGGGAGGAGACCGCCCCAGTCAAACTGCCTACCATGCACTGTCCCCGACCCGGATTCACGGGCCAAGGTTAGAACCTCAAACAAACCAGGGTGGTATTTCAAGGACGGCTCCACGCAGACTAGCGTCCACGCTTCAAAGCCTCCCACCTATCCTACACAGATCGGTTCAAAGTCCAATGCAAAGCTACAGTAAAGGTTCATGGGGTCTTTCCGTCTAGCCGCGGGGAGATTGCATCATCACAAACACTTCAACTTCGCTGAGTCTCGGGAGGAGACAGTGTGGCCATCGTTACGCCATTCGTGCAGGTCGGAACTTACCCGACAAGGAATTTCGCTACCTTAGGACCGTTATAGTTACGGCCGCCGTTTACCGGGACTTCAATCAAGAGCTTGCACCCCATCATTTAATCTTCCGGCACCGGGCAGGCGTCACACCCTATACGTCCACTTTCGTGTTTGCAGAGTGCTGTGTTTTTATTAAACAGTCGCAGCCACCATTTTATTGCAACCCCTTCACCCTCCTGGCGCAGGCCAGTCAAGCTACAAGGGCGTACCTTATCCCGAAGTTACGGTACCAATTTGCCGAGTTCCTTCTCCCGAGTTCTCTCAAGCGCCTTAGAATACTCATCTCGCCCACCTGTGTCGGTTTGCGGTACGGTCTCGTATGACTGAAGCTTAGAGGCTTTTCTTGGAACCACTTCCAATTGCTTCGCAGCACTAGGCCGCTCGCCCCGCATCCTTGAATTCCGCGCCCGGATTTGCCTAAGCGCCTTCTCCAATGCAGGGACCGGGACTTCCAACACCCGGACAACCTTCCGCGATCCGTCCCCCCATCGCATCATACGACGGTGCAGGAATATTAACCTGCTTCCCATCAGCTACGCATCTCTGCCTCGCCTTAGGGGCCGACTCACCCTACGCCGATGAACGTTGCGTAGGAAACCTTGGGCTTACGGCGAGGGGGCTTTTCACCCCCTTTATCGCTACTCATGTCAGCATTCGCACTTCTGATACCTCCAGCATCCTTTACAAGACACCTTCACAGGCTTACAGAACGCTCTCCTACCACGCACTTGCGTGCGTCCGCAGCTTCGGTGACTGGCTTAGCCCCGTTACATCTTCCGCGCAGGACGACTCGATCAGTGAGCTATTACGCTTTCTTTAAAGGGTGGCTGCTTCTAAGCCAACCTCCTGACTGTTTTAGCCTTCCCACTTCGTTTCCCACTTAGCCAATCTTAGGGACCTTAGCTGGCGGTCTGGGTTGTTTCCCTCTTGACACCGGACGTTAGCACCCGATGTCTGTCTCCCGTGATTGCACTCTTCGGTATTCGGAGTTTGCTATGGCGGGGTAATCAGCAATAGACCCCCCAACCATGACAGTGCTCTACCCCCGAAGGTGAGACACGAGGCACTACCTAAATAGTTTTCGGAGAGAACCAGCTATTTCCAGACTTGTTTAGCCTTTCACCCCTATCCACAGCTCATCCCCTAACTTTTCAACGTTAGTGGGTTCGGTCCTCCAGTACGTGTTACCGCACCTTCAACCTGGCCATGGATAGATCGTCTGGTTTCGGGTCTACACCCAGCGACTGAACGCCCTGTTCGGACTCGCTTTCGCTACGCCTTCCCTAATCGGTTAAGCTTGCCACTGAATGTAAGTCGCTGACCCATTATACAAAAGGTACGCCGTCACCCGTTTCCAGGCTCCGACTGTTTGTATGCATGCGGTTTCAGGATCTATTTCACTCCCCTCCCGGGGTTCTTTTCGCCTTTCCCTCACGGTACTGGTTCACTATCGGTCGATCACGAGTATTTAGCCTTGGAGGATGGTCCCCCCATCTTCAGACAGGATTTCACGTGTCCCGCCCTACTTGTCGTACACCTAGTTCCACAACGCTGTTTTCGCATACAGGGCTATCACCTGCTATGGCCGGCCTTTCCAGACCGTTCTGCTAACAACACTGCTAAAGAGTACAAGGCTCTTCCCATTTCGTTCGCCACTACTTTGGGAATCTCGGTTGATTTCTGTTCCTGCAGCTACTTAGATGTTTCAGTTCGCCGCGTTCGCTTCCCTGACCTATGTATTCAGTCAGGGATGACCCATGCGGGCCGGGTTTCCCCATTCGGACATCTCCGGATCAAAGCTTGTTTGCCAGCTCCCCGAAGCTTTTCGCAGGCTACCGCGTCCTTCATCGCCTGTGATCGCCAAGGCATCCACCACATGCACTTGTTCGCTTGACCCTATAACGAGTGTGTCTCAAACTTCGAGCCACGCATCGCTACAGGATGAGTTCTCGCATTTGTGCCGTATTCCAAGTCATCTTTCGATCACTTAAATACATTTCGGTTGATACAATCACAACCCGGTATCGTGTTGTACTGCAGCGTCTCATCAACGCTCACGACACCTTTACTACATCCCATATTGTTAAAGAACAGCCGATGTTTCCATCGTCTTGGCAAAGCCAAAGGCAAACGCTTTTCTCTCAAAGCGCTTGCCTTTGGACTGACCAACCCAAGGTAGTGGTGGAGGATGACGGGATCGAACCGACGACCCCCTGCTTGCAAAGCAGGTGCTCTCCCAGCTGAGCTAATCCCCCGATAACTTGGTGGGTCTGGTAGGACTTGAACCTACGACCCCCGCCTTATCAAGACGGTGCTCTAACCACCTGAGCTACAGACCCTTGGCTGTAACACCAAACAAACCGATAAGTGTGAACGCTCAACAACTTCTGCACGCTCTAGAAAGGAGGTGATCCAGCCGCACCTTCCGATACGGCTACCTTGTTACGACTTCACCCCAGTCATGAACCCTGCCGTGGTAATCGCCCTCCTTGCGGTTAGGCTAACTACTTCTGGCAAAACCCACTCCCATGGTGTGACGGGCGGTGTGTACAAGACCCGGGAACGTATTCACCGCGGCATGCTGATCCGCGATTACTAGCGATTCCAGCTTCACGTAGTCGAGTTGCAGACTACGATCCGGACTACGATGCGTTTTCTGGGATTAGCTCCCCCTCGCGGGTTGGCAACCCTCTGTACGCACCATTGTATGACGTGTGAAGCCCTACCCATAAGGGCCATGAGGACTTGACGTCATCCCCACCTTCCTCCGGTTTGTCACCGGCAGTCTCTCTAGAGTGCCCTTTCGTAGCAACTAGAGACAAGGGTTGCGCTCGTTGCGGGACTTAACCCAACATCTCACGACACGAGCTGACGACAGCCATGCAGCACCTGTGTCCACTTTCTCTTTCGAGCACCTAATGCATCTCTGCTTCGTTAGTGGCATGTCAAGGGTAGGTAAGGTTTTTCGCGTTGCATCGAATTAATCCACATCATCCACCGCTTGTGCGGGTCCCCGTCAATTCCTTTGAGTTTTAATCTTGCGACCGTACTCCCCAGGCGGTCAACTTCACGCGTTAGCTACGTTACTGAAGAAATGAATCCCCAACAACTAGTTGACATCGTTTAGGGCGTGGACTACCAGGGTATCTAATCCTGTTTGCTCCCCACGCTTTCGTGCATGAGCGTCAGTGACGTCCCAGGGGGCTGCCTTCGCCATCGGTATTCCTCCACATCTCTACGCATTTCACTGCTACACGTGGAATTCTACCCCCCTCTGACATACTCTAGCCTTGCAGTCACAAGCGCCATTCCCAAGTTGAGCTCGGGGATTTCACGCCTGTCTTACAAAACCGCCTGCGCACGCTTTACGCCCAGTAATTCCGATTAACGCTCGCACCCTACGTATTACCGCGGCTGCTGGCACGTAGTTAGCCGGTGCTTATTCTTCCGGTACCGTCATCCCCCCGAGGTATTAACCCAGAGGATTTCTTTCCGGACAAAAGTGCTTTACAACCCGAAGGCCTTCTTCACACACGCGGCATTGCTGGATCAGGGTTGCCCCCATTGTCCAAAATTCCCCACTGCTGCCTCCCGTAGGAGTCTGGGCCGTGTCTCAGTCCCAGTGTGGCTGATCGTCCTCTCAGACCAGCTACTGATCGTCGCCTTGGTGAGCCTTTACCTCACCAACTAGCTAATCAGACATCGGCCGCTCCTATCGCGCGAGGCCTTGCGGTCCCCCGCTTTCACCCTCAGGTCGTATGCGGTATTAGCTAATCTTTCGACTAGTTATCCCCCACGACAGGGCACGTTCCGATGTATTACTCACCCGTTCGCCACTCGCCACCAGGATTGCTCCCGTGCTGCCGTTCGACTTGCATGTGTAAGGCATGCCGCCAGCGTTCAATCTGAGCCAGGATCAAACTCTTCAGTTCAATACCTGTGTGACCCAAAAGGGTCTCGCTCTTTCGAGCGGTCGCTCACTCTCAGAAAACTGACTCGATCCCTCCGAAGAAGAACCGAACATGTTTTACTGTGCGAGCACTTTATAACTTGTAAGCTCCGGCGCTGTTACGCACCGGGCATCCGCTATCAAGCGCCCACACTTATCGGTTGTTTGTTTGTTAAAGAACGCACCGCGGTTCGCTTCGCTTACCGCGTCGCTGCTTCGTTGTCAGCAGCAGAGAAACGAGATTATGAAGAACTTTCTACGTTTCGTCAACAGGTTTCGCAATCTTTTTTTGCTCCAGCCAGCCGCGCCTTCCGCGCCGCCAACCTCCCCCATCAACCCCGCAACCCTTGTCCCGTCTGCTTTGCAGCGCGCTTCGTGTTGCGAGGGAGCGAATATTAAGGCCACCCAAACACCTTGGCAAGCGTTTTCTGAAAATTCCTCAAGAATCTTTGTGACGCCCTGATGAAGGGGCTTCCGGCCCCGGGCCGGGAAGCGCGGAAAGACCGCGCAACCCGTGCCGCTGCCACGCATCCCTACCTATCCCCATCCATTAGAATCGCCGGATGCAAGACCTCTCCTCCCCCGCGCCGCAGGACCAGCCCGCCGGCGTACCGCGCTACCCGGACGCGCAAGCCCTGGCCGCAGCCCTTTCCCGCCCCATCGTCTTCGTGGACCTGGAGACCACCGGCGCGGACGCCACCCGCGACCGCATCACCGAGATCGGCGTGGTCGAGGTGGGGCCGGAAGGCATCGTCGAGTGGGACACCCTGGTCGCCCCCGGCATCGGCATTCCGCCCTTCATCCAGCAGCTCACCGGCATCACCGACACCATGGTGCAGGGCCAGCCGCGCTTCGAGGACCTGGCCGAGGATCTGGCGGAGCGGCTGCAAGGCAAGCTCTTCGTCGCCCACAACGCGCGCTTCGACTACGGTTTCCTGAAGAACGAGTTCCGCCGCGCCGGCATTACCTTCCGCGCCGACGTGCTGTGCACGCTGCGCCTTTCCCGCTCGCTGTTCCCCTCGATGACCCGCCACGGGCTGGACGCACTGATCGCCCGCTTCGGGCTGGAACCCAAGGGCCGCCACCGGGCGCTGGCCGACGCCGAACTGCTCTGGCAGTTCTGGCAGAAGATCCACGGCCTGTATAGCGTCGAGCTGGTCGAGTCCGCCGTGCGCTCCCTGGTCAAGCGCGCAAGCCTGCCCGCCGGCCTCGAGGAAACGGCGCTGGACGAGGTACCCGATACGCCCGGCGTCTACCTCTTCTACGGCGACCAGGACCTGCCTCTCTATATAGGGAAGAGCATCCACCTGCGCCAGCGCATCGGCGCGCACTTTTCGGGCGACCACAGCGCCGCGCTGGAAATGCGCCTCGCGCGCGCAGTGCGGCGGGTCGAGTGGCGCGAGACCGGCGACGAGACCGGGGCCCTGTTGCTGGAAGCCCGGCTCATCAAGCTTATGCAGCCGCTGCACAACCGCATGCTGCGCCAGAACGCCGCGCTGTTCGCCTGGGAGCTGCCGCCCGGCCTGAGCGCGCCGCTGCTGCGCTCGGACCGCGATACCGATTTCGCCCGCCACCCCAACCTGTATGGCGCTTTTCCCAGCCGCGCCGGTGCCGAAGCGCACCTGGCCGAACTGGCGCAGGCTCACGAACTCTGCCAGGCGACGCTGACGCTGGAAAAGCCGGCCCGGCGCGGCCTGCCCTGCTTTGCCCGCCAGCTCCACCGCTGCCGGGGCGCCTGCACGGGAGACGAACCGCTGCGGGACCACCGCGAACGGCTCGCCACCGCGCTCGCCGGCCTGGCACTTCAGCCCTGGCCTTTTGCCGGCGCGGTGGCATGGCGCGAGCAGGACAGCGCCAGATCCTGGTGGCATGTCGTGGAGAACTGGTGTTATCTCGGCTCGGTGGCCACGCTCGAAGAAGCGCCACCGCTGCTGGCCGGGCCGGCCCGCTTCGACCTGGATACCTACCAGATCCTGGCGCCCAGGCTGGCGCAACTGCTGGCCAACGCCATTGCGCTGGAACCCGCCCGGCAATTCACGCTGGAGCCCCCGGCGCCGCCGGCACGGATTGCCGCCGGCCGCGACGCCGCGCCCCCGGCCGGTTCACGCCGACGCAGGCTGGCCAGCCCGGACCAGCAAACCCTGTCGTTCTTCGAACAATAGATCGGCAACGGACGGCATCGCCGGCGCACACACCCTGGCCCCGTTAACCCGTTACCTCGCCGGGCCGACCGGGTGCGGCGTGAACTCGCCGCCCTGAAGGCCGCGCCAGACCAAACGGTATACCAAATATGCGAAAATCGCGCCCAATTACAGGGCGTGCCATAGCATACGTGCGCGTGCCCCACCCCGATTTTGTGCGTAGGTATCCCGCATCGCACCAAAAAACGGCCGCCGCCGCCGCATTCCATATTCGTCTTGCGCTTCGTGTTTTGATGAATATAGTATACCGATTTGCGCAGTAACCTCCCCCGAAGCCCCCAACCCGCGCCAGCCAGCCGCGGGTCTCACAAGAGACGGAGTACAGCGTGACGCGGCAAGACATTGCGAGCATCGATCCCGGCCAGGCGGATCTCTGTTTCCTGCCGGCCTGGGAAGCGGCCGACCTGCTGGCCCGGGGCGAAGCCAGCGCCGAGGACCTGGTCGACCGGTGCGAGGCGGCCTACCGGGCCTGGCATCCCAGCATCAACGCCATCGTGCTGGCGGACTTTCCCGCCGCGCGCGCGGCGGCCCGGGCCAGCGACCAGCGCCGCCGCGCTGGCCGCGCACTCGGCGTGCTCGACGGCATCCCCTTCTCGGTCAAGGAATCCTTCGACGTGGCCGGCTGGCCGACCACGTGCGGCAGTCCCGCCCAGCGCGGCAACATCGCCGCCGGCGACGCCGCCGTGGTCGAGCGCCTGCGCGCCGCCGGCGCCATCCTGCTGGGCAAGACCAACGTGCCGCTCGGCCTGCGCGACTGGCAGAGCTATAACGCCATCTATGGCACCACGCGCAATCCGCACGATCCCGGCCGCACGCCGGGCGGCTCCTCGGGCGGCAGCGCCGCCGCGGTCTGCGCGGGCATGAGCTTCTTCGACGTGGGCTCGGACATCGGCTCCTCGCTGCGCAACCCGGCGCACTACTGCGGCGTGTTCTCGCACAAGAGCAGCCACGGCCTGATTCCGCTGCGCGGCCACGGCATCGGCCGCACCTACGGCGAGCAGGACATCAACGTGGCCGGCCCGCTGGCGCGCAGCGCGCGCGACCTCGAACTGTTGCTGCACGCGCTGGCCGGCCCCGACGGCAGCGATGCGCTGGCGTACCGGCTCAGCCTGCCGCCCTGCGACAAGCGCACTCTGGCCGATTTCCGCGTGGCCGTGCTGCCCAGCCATCCCCTGTGCGAAGCCGACGCCGAAGTCAGCGGCCAGATCGAGACGCTGGGCCGCTGGCTGGAGGCGCGGGGCACCCCGGTGCGCTGGAACGTACGCCCCGATTTCGATGCCGCCGCCTTGTGGCACACCTATGTGCTGATGCTGCGCGCCACCACCTCGGTCCACATGGACGACGCTGCCTTCGACGCCGCGCTGGCCCGCGCCGCCGCCGCTACCGCCGCCGCGCCGGACGACCACGACTACGCCACGCTGCAATTCACCGGTGCCGGCATCCGCCACCGCCACTGGCTGCAGCTGCAGCAGGCGCGCGCCGGCTTCGCCCAGGCCTGGCAGCGCTTCTTCGAGGACTTCGACGTGCTGCTGTGCCCGGCCGCCGCCACCACCGCCTTTGCGCTGGACGAGGCCGGCGAGCCCTGGCAGCGCACGCTCCAGGTCAACGGCCGCGCGCTGCCCCTCACCAGCCAGCTGTTCTGGGCCGGCCATTCCGGCCTGTGCGGCCTGCCTTCGACGGTGGCCCCCATCGGCCCGGGCAGCAGTGGCCTGCCGGTGGGCGTGCAGATCGTGGCCGGGCGCTTTGCCGACCTGACCTCGCTGCGTTTCGCCCAGTTGCTCGAAGCCGCGGGTTTCGCCTTCCGGCCGCCGCCGGTTCACGCCAACACGGTGCCACGCGCCCCGGCGCAACAACACTGACAGGGCACCGTCCCCATCCACAGACAAGCACAGACGAGGAGCGAGCATGCTGGACTGGTTCAAGGATTTATCCAAAATGGAGCGCAAGGGCTTTTACGGCGCGTTCCTCGGCCATGCAGTCGACGTGTTCGACTTCATGATCTATTCCTTCCTCATTTCGACGCTGCTCGCGCAGTGGGGCATGAGCAAGTCCACGGCCGGCGCCATCGTCACCTGGACGCTGGTGTCCTCGCTGGTGGGCGCCATCGGCGCGGGCATCCTGGCCGACCGCTACGGCCGCGTGCGCGTGCTGCGCTGGACCATCGTGGTGTTCGCGCTGGCCTGCTTCCTGTGCGGGCTGGCCAATTCGCCCGAGCAGCTGATGCTCTTCCGCATGCTCCAGGGCCTCGGCTTCGGCGGCGAATCCTCGCTGTGCATGGTGCTGGTGACGGAGATGATCCGCAACCCGGCGCACCGCGGCAAATACTCCGGCTTCACCGCCAGCAGCTATTCCTTCGGCTGGGGCGCGGCGGCCATTGCCTACGCCATCACTTTCAGCATCTTCCCGGCCGAGACCGCCTGGCGCGTCTGCTTCTTCCTCGGCATCCTGCCCGCGCTGGTGGTGGTCTACCTGCGGCGCAACCTGGAAGAGCCGGAGATCTTCGTCAAGAGCCAGGCCGAGCGCGCGGCGCACGGCGCCCCCACCGCATGGCAGCAGCTCGCGCGGCTGGGCCGCCGGCCGCTGCTGGGCAAGACCATCCTGTGCAGCCTGCTGTCGGGCGGCATGCTCGGTGCCTACTATGCCATCGCCACCTGGCTGCCGACCTTCCTCAAGACCGAGCGCGGCCTGTCGGTGTTCGGCACCAGCTCTTACCTCGCCATGACGATCTTCGGCTCGCTGGTGGGCTACGTGGCCGGCGCCTACGCCACCGACCGCTGGGGCCGCCGCACGACCTACGTCGCCTTCGCGGCGGGCGCCTTCGTCATGGCGCTGGTCTATATGGTGATCCCGGTCTCGAACACGTCGATGCTGTTCCTGGGCTTCCCGCTCGGCGTGCTGATGCAGGGCGTGTTCGCCGGCATCGGCGCCACCATTTCGGAGTCCTATCCCAACGACATCCGGGCCACCGGCTATGGCGTCTCGTACAACGTCGGGCGCGTGATCGGCTCGCTGTTTCCGTTGTCGGTGGGCTGGCTCAGCACGGGCCGCACCTCGCTGCCGCTGGCCATCGCCATCGTGGCGGGGGTGGGCTATGCGATGGTGATGGGCGCCGCGCTGCTGCTGCCGGAAACCAGCGGCATCGACCTGGGCCAGGCCGGCGGCGGCGACAGCGAGCACGAACCGCCCGCCGAGTCCGGCCAGGCCGTGCTGGCGCCGACTGTGGGCAAGCCCGCATAACCGGCGCCGGGCCGCTTGCCGGCGGGCATGGCGCTGCGCTAGTCTGCGCAGAGGGGGCGCGCCTGCCCCCGTGGAGCCGCCATGCCCGCCGTCTGCCGCGCCCTTGCCCCCGCCGCCTCCCGCCGCCTGATAGCGCCTCTTGCCGCGCTTGCGCTGGGCGCCTGCGCCGGCCTCGAGCAATCGGCCATGCGGCACGTGCTGGATTCCTGGCAATCCGCGCCCATCGAACAAGCCAAGGAACAGTGGGGCCCGCCGCAAGCGGTGCAGTCGGTGCCCGGCGGCACCGCTTACCTGTGGACCGCGGAAGTGCCGCCGGCGCATCCGCCCGGCGGCGGTCCGCGCGATGCGCGCGGGCCGACCTCGCCGGAGCCGGTGCTGCGGCCCGGCCTGTGCCAGCGCCGCCTGATCGCCGGCCCGAGCGGCCTGGTCATCGGCGGCGACTGGTCCGGCAACGCCTGCTGCTTCGCCACCACCATCGGCCGCTGCGCCGGCCTCGCCAGGAAATCCGCGGGCGCCTGAAACGCCCGCACACCGAACCGGTGCGCGCCGCGCACCCGGCATCCGCCTCCATGCACCCTCCATGCACCCTGCGTGCACCATCTCGGACCGGCGGGCGGCCCCGCACGGGCCCATTTGCCGCTTATCCACCACACCGGCCCGGCGCGGGCCGCCCGCCGGGCCGGCCGCGGCGCGCGCCACGCACTGGCACACCTCTTGCTGATTTCCCCGTCGAGTAGAAGCGGTTAACGCCGGCACCGGCCCCTTAGCGGGCCCCCGTCCGCCGGCGTGGGACATTGCTCTCGCGACCATCCGGTCGCACGCCCGAACGTCTCGCCAGGCGAGACACCGGGCGTTTGGATCCGGCCACCAGGGCCGGGCACGAGAGAAAAGAGAGCGCCCCGATGTCCTCCCTCCTCACGCCCGTATTCCAGTTCGCTGCCGCCCTGCGCGGCAACGCCGGCGCGCGCCCGGCCCCGTTTTTTTCCCCCTCGCAGCACCTCGCCCCCACCGCCATCCCAGTCCGTCAAGGAGCCCCCATGAAGACGCCATCCCCGATGCGCCGCCTGCTGATCGCCGGCGCCTGCGCCGCGCTCGCGCTTGCCGCCGTGCCTGCCCGCGCGCTGGCCGCCGACAAAGTGACCTTCCTCACCTCGTGGTACGCCCAGGCCGAACACGGCGGCTTCTACCAGGCCGTCGCCACCGGCATCTACAAGAAATACGGCCTCGACGTGACCGTGCGCATGGGCGGCCCGCAGGTCAACGGCACGCAGATCCTCACCAGCGGCCAGGCCGACTTCCTGATGGGCTACGACCTGCAGGTGCTCAAGAGCGTGGAGCAGGGCGTGCCGGTCACCACCGTCGCCACCTCGTTCCAGACCGACCTGCAAGGCCTGATGACGCACGAGGACGTCAAGAGCCTGGCCGATCTCAAGAGCCGCACGGTGCTGGTGTCCACCTCGGGCCGCACCACGTGGTGGCCGTGGCTCAAGGGCAAGTACAAGCTCGACGATGCCCAGTCGCGCGTCTACACCTTCAACCTGCAGCCTTTCTTCGCCGACCCGCAATCGACCCAGCAGGCCTATGCCTCGTCCGAGGTGTTCGCCGCCGGCAAGGCGGGCGCCAGGACGCGCTTCTTCCTGTTCGCCGACGACGGCTACCCGCCCTACGGCACCACCATCGTCGCCATGCAGAAGACCGTCAAGGACAAGCCCGACGTGGTGGCCCGCTTCGTCAAGGCCAGCATGGAAGGCTGGAAGAGCTACCTGGCCGACCCCGCGCCGGCCAACGCCCTGATCAAGCAAGAGAACCCCAACATGAAGGACGACCAGCTCGCCTGGGGCGTGGCAAAGCTCAAGGAATACCGCATGGTCGGCGGCGGCGACGCGGCCCGCTACGGCATCGGCGTAATGACCGACGCGCGCTGGCAGAAGACGCGCGACTTCATGGTGGAGGCCGGCCTGCTCAAGGCCGACACGGACTGGAAGCAGGCCTACACCACGCAGTTCGTCAAGGACCTCAAGGTCATGCCGTGACGCACGGCGCCAAGGCCGAGGCGAAGAAGAACCCCAAAGCACAACCCGACACGAAAGGAACCGAACCATGCTGGTCACCCAACAACCCGTGCTGCGCCGCTTCTGGTACGCGCTGATGCCGGTCTCGATGCTCGACGACGGCCCCAGGCCCTTCACCCTGCTCGGCGAGAAGCTGGTGCTGTGGAAAGGCGCCGACGGCAAGCCCGCCGCGCTGCAGGACCGCTGCTGCCACCGCACCGCCCGCCTGTCCAAGGGCTGGGTCAACGAGCGCGGCGAGATCGTGTGCGGCTACCACGGCTGGCAGTACGACTGCTCGGGCGCCTGCGTGCGCATCCCGCAGGCGCCCGGCAACGCCATCCCCTCCGGCGCGCGCGTGAAGGCCTACCACGTGCAGGAAAAATACGGCTACGTGTGGGTGGCGCTGGACGACCCGCTGCAGCCGATCCCCGATTTCCCCGAGGACGGCAACCCCGCCTACCGCCGCATCTTCCAGTTCTACGAGCAGTGGAACACCAGCTCGCTGCGGGTGATGGAGAACTCCTTCGACAACTCGCACTTCAGCTTCGTGCACCGCGCCAACTTCGGCCTGGCCGAGCAGCCCAAGCCGGAGAAGTACCACCTGGAGCAGACCGAGTGGGGCTTCGAGGCGGAGACCCTGGTGCCGATCCGCAATATCGAGGCCGGGCACCGCGTCACCGGCACCACCGAGCCCATCACGCACCGCCACATGTTCAACCGCTGGGACCTGCCGTTCACGCGCCGCTTCGGCTGCACCTACCCGGCCAGCGGCATCCACCACATCATCTACAACTGCGCCACGCCGATCGACGACCAGAACGTGATGCTGTCGCAATGGCTGTACCGCAACGACAGCGAAGAAGACTGCTCCACGCAGGAACTGATCGACTGGGACGCGCCCATCGTCGGCGAAGACCGCGAGATCCTGGAAGCCACCGACTACGACGCCTGCGTCGACACGCGCCGCCGCGTGGAATTCCACATGGAGTCCGACAAGCCCGGCCTGCTGATGCGCAAGATGCTGATGGAGCTGTTCACCCGGCACGGCGAGAAGGAAGTGTTCCGCATCCCCGTGGTGCGCGGCTAGCGGCAAGAAACGGGAGACCCCACATGAGCGCCCTCTTTCGCAGTGCCATGCCAGCCCCCGCCGCCACGGCGGCCCCGGGCGCGGGCGGCAGCCCCGCCGCGCGCGGCCAGGACGAGCCGCTGCTGTTCGCCAACCAGGTCGAGAAGACCTACGCCAACGGCACGGTCGCGCTGGAACGCGTCAAGCTGTCGATCCGCCCCGGCGAGTTCGTCTCGCTGCTGGGCCCCTCCGGCTGCGGCAAGAGCACGCTGCTCAAGCTGTTCGCCGGCCTCGAGGCGCCCTCGGCCGGGCACCTGCGCTGGTGGGGCGGGCCGGCGCTGCCCGCCGCCATCGGCACGCCCGGCCGCACGCTGGCGATGGTGTTCCAGGAAGCCACGCTGATGCCGTGGGCGCGCGTGGCCGACAACGCGCGGCTGCCGCTGGACCTGGCCCGCATGCCGCGCGCCGAGGCCGACGAGCGCGTGCGCCGCGCGCTGGCGCTGGTGGGCCTGGGCCGCTTCGCCGCGGCCTATCCGCGCGAGCTGTCGGGCGGCATGCAGATGCGCGTGTCGATCGCGCGGGCGCTGGCCACCAACCCGGACCTGCTGCTGATGGACGAGCCGTTCGGCGCGCTCGACGAGTTCACCCGCAACAAGCTCGACGCCGACCTGCGCGCGCTGTGGGCCGAGCGCGGCCTCACGGTGGTCTTCGTCACCCACAGCATCTACGAAGCGGTCTACCTGTCGAGCCGCGTGGTGGTGATGGCCGCGCGCCCGGGCCGCGTGATCGGCGACGTGGCCATCGCCGGACCGGACGTGCGCGACGAAGCCTTCCGCGTCTCGCCCGCCTTCATGCAGTACTGCGCGCAATTGTCGGCGCTGCTGACGCAGGCCAATACCGGCTTCGACCCGGACGCGCACTGAGCCGCCCTCCCCTGCCACAGGACAAGAAAGGAGTTCCCCATGCATCCCCCGCTACTGTCCCGCCCCGCCGTGCAGCGCGTGGCCGCCCCGCTCGCCGTGGGCGTGCTGCTGTTGCTGGCCTGGCAGGCGATCTGCACCGCGCTCGCGGTGCCGGCCTACCTGGTCCCCGCGCCCACCGCCATCGGCCATGCGCTGGTGGAAGACTGGAGCCTGCTGTCCGGCTCGCTGTGGGTGACGCTGCGCATCACGCTGCTGGCCTTCGCGCTGGCGGTGATGGTGGGCACCGCCGCGGCCTTCCTGTTCGTGCAGAGCCGGCTGATCGAGGCCAGCCTGTTCCCGTACGCGATCCTGCTGCAGGTCACGCCGGTGGTGGCGATCGCGCCGCTCATCATCATCTGGGTCAAGCAGCCGACGCTGGCGCTGGTGATCTGCGCCACCATGGTGGCGGTGTTCCCGATCATCTCCAACACCGTGCTGGGCCTGCGCAGCGTCAACCCCGGCCTGCTCAACCTGTTCCGCATCAACCGCGCCAGCCGCTGGGACACCCTGCGCCGGCTGCGCATCCCGAGCGCGCTGCCGTATTTCTTCGGCGGCCTGCGCATCTCCTGCGGGCTGGCGCTGATCGGCGCGGTGGTGGCGGAGTTCGTCGCCGGCACCGGCGGCACCGGCGCGGGGCTGGCCTACCAGATACTGCAGGCAGGCTTCGCGCTCGACATTCCGCGCCTGTTCGCCGCGCTGCTGCTGATCACGCTCACCGGCGTGGCGCTGTTCGGCGCCATGTCGATGCTGTCGCGGCTGGCGCTGTCCCACTGGCACGAAAGCGAGCTCGCATGACGCCTCCATCGATCCTGATCCGCAACGCCACCGCCATCCTGACCGGCCTGACCGGCGCGGCCGAGCGCCATGCCGGCCCGGACGTGCGCATCGCCGGCAGCGTCATCGAAGCCATCGGCGCGCTTGCGCCGCGCCCGGGCGAGCACGTCATCGACGCCACCGACTGCGTGGTCTACCCGGCCTGGGTCAACACGCACCACCACCTGTTCCAGTCGCTGCTCAAGGGCGACCCGCCCGGGCTGGACCTGACCCTCACGCCGTGGCTCGGCGCCACGCCCTACCGCTTCCGCGCCGCCTTCGACGCAACCACGTTCCGCCTGGCCGCGCGCATCGGGCTGGTGGAGCTGCTGCGCAGCGGCTGCGGCACGGTGGCGGACCACAACTATCTCTACTATCCCGGCATGCCGTTCGACAGCTCGGCCATCCTGTTCGAGGAAGCCGAGGCGCTGGGCCTGCGCTTCGTGCTGTGCCGCGGCGGCGCCACCCGCACGCGCCAGCTCGAAGCCGGCCTGCCGCAGGCGCTGCGGCCCGAGACGCTCGACCAGTTCCTCGCCGACTGCGAGCGCCTCGCCGCGCGCTATCACCAGCGCGCGCCGGACGCCATGCGCCGCGTGGCGATGGCGCCCACCACGCCGCTGTATTCGATGTCGCCGGACGAGCTGCGCACCAGCGCGCGCACCGCGCGGCGGCTCGGCATCCGGCTGCACAGCCACCTGTCGGAAACGGTGGAGTACCAGAACGCCGCGCACGAGAAACACCGCACCACGCCGGTGGCCTTCTGCGCGGAACACGAATGGCTCGGCCCGGACGTCTGGTTCGCCCACCTCGTCAAGCTCGGCGCCGGCGAGATCCGCCAGCTCGGCGCCAGCGGCGCCGGCATCGCGCACTGTCCGCAGAGCAATGGCCGGCTCGGCAGCGGCATCGCCGACATCCCGGCGCTGGAAGCGGCCGGCGTGCCGGTCTCGCTGGGCGTGGACGGTGCCGCCTCCAACGAGGCCGCCGACATGATTTCCGAAGCCCACGCCGCCTGGCTGCTGCAACGCGCGCGCCGCGGCCACGAGGCGCGCGCGCGCGCCGAGGGCGGCAGCTTCGAAGGCGGCGCCGGCGCGGCGCGCGTGGAGGACGTGGTGCGCTGGGGCACCGCCGGCGGCGCGGCGGTGCTGGGCCTGGACGCCGTCGGCACGCTGCAGCCGGGCAAGGCGGCCGACCTCGCCATTTACCGGCTCGACGACCCGCGCTGCTTCGGCCTGCACGATCCCGCCATCGCGCCGGTGGCCAGCGGCGGGCGGCCCGCGCTGCGCGCGCTGCTGGTGGCCGGCCGCGTGGTGGCCGAGCACGATGCGATCCCCGGACTCGACATGGCCGCACTGGGCGCGGCCGCGCGCGACGCGGTGCGGCGGCTGCAGGAGCGCGCCGCCGCCGTCTAGCTTAGCTTCCGGCCTCCGGGCGCGGCCCCACGTAGGCCGCGCGCGGGCGGATCAGCGCATCGCCGGCGCGCTGCTCCAGCGCGTGCGCGATCCAGCCGACCGAGCGGCCCAGCGCGAACATGCCGAACGCGGCGCCGGGCGGCAGCCGCAGGTGCCGGCGCACGGCCACCAGCGCGAAGTCCACCGAGGGGCGCTGGCCCGACAGGCCATGGGCCACGTCGATGATCTCCTGCCATGCGGGGTGATGCGCCAGCACGCGGGCCAGCAGGCCGGACGCGCGCACGTCGCCGGCGGGATAGAGATGGTGGCCGAAGCCCGGCAGGTCCTCGCCGCGCGCCAGCCGCTCGCGCAGCCGGGCATCGGGCCGCGCGCCGGCCAGTTCGTCCCACAGCGCTTCCACGCGCGCGGTGGCGCCGCCATGCCGCCCGCCGGTCAGCGCGGCCAGCCCGCCCACCACCGACGCGCGCAGGCTGGCGCCGGTCGAGGCCACGCAGCGCGCGGTAAAGCTCGACGCATTCAGTTCGTGGTCGGCGCACAGCACCAGCGCCATGCGGATCAGGTCCGCGCCGGCCTCGTCCACGCCCCAGGCGCCGGCGCATTGCCGGTGCACCAGCGCGCCGGCCGGCGCGGTGCCCAGCAGGCAGGCGGCCAGCAGCCGCACCAGCGCGCCGCAGCCCGCGGCCAGGCGCGCCGGCGACTTCTGCCACTGCGCGGTATCGTCGTCGCTGCTGGCGGCGGTAAACAGCGGCAGCAGCGCTTCCTCGCTGCGGTGGCCGGCGAAGGCCGCCTGCAGCGCGGCCAGGTGAGCCGGCGCGGACGGCGCCGGCGCGCCGAAGGCCGCCGGCTCCGGGCACTGCCACAGCAACGCGGCCAGCGCCTCCAGCGTGATGGACTCCGACAGCGCCGCGGCATCGCTGCCGCGGTAATACAGGCAGCCATCCTCGATCAGCGTGATGCCCGACTCCAGCACCGGCAAACCCCAGCTCAGCGTGGCCTTGGCCACCTCGCGCGGCTTGCGCCCGCGCGTGCGCTGGCCGGCCAGCTGCTCGACGTCCGCCGCCAGGTAGCGGCTTTCGCGCGGCGTCTCGCCGTCGTGCGCGTGCAGCAGGCCGCGGCTGACGTAGGCGTAGAGCGTCTGGCGGGAAACGCCGAGGCGGGCGGCGGCCTCGGCCGAGGAGAGATAGCGGGACATGTGCGGGAGCGGCGGGGCGGCGTCTAGCGATAGATTGATTAAGTTAATCAATATTGACTATTAAAACAAGCGGCCTATCCTGCAAGGCACTGGCCGCCAGCCCGATCCACGATCCGCAACGACTCCTCAGAAGCGACCCCCGACATGTCCTCACACGCCCCTGCCGCGCCCGCCGCGGCAACTACCACCGTTTCGTCCCCCGCTTCTTCCTCCGCTTCTTCCCGCGCCTCTTCCTCCACTCCCCCTGGCCCGGCCGCCGCCGCCTTCCTGCGCGAGACCTGGGCCAGCGTGCACGGCGACCCGGCCTGGCTGGAGCAACTGGACTGGACCGGCAGCGGCAGCCTGCCCTCGGTTTTCCCCGTCACCGAACTGGCCGCCGCCACCGCCGGCGCCGCCAGCCTCGCCGTCGCCGAACTGATCCACGCGGCCAGCGGACACGCGCCGCGCGCCGGCGTCGACCAGCGCCTGGCTTCGCTGTGGTTCGGCACCTCGCTGCGCCCGCAGGGCTGGGAGGTGCCGCCGCAATGGGATGCCGTGGCCGGCGACTACCTGGCCAGGGACGGCTGGATCCGGCTGCACACCAACGCGCCGCATCACCGCGCCGCGGCGCTGGCCGTGCTCGGCGTGCCCGCCGACAAGGCAGCGGTGGCGAAGGCCGTGGCCGGATGGGATGCCAGCGCGCTGGAAGCGGCCGTGGTCGGCAACGGCGGCTGCGCGGCCGCCATGCGCGGCACCGAGGACTGGGCCGCGCACCCGCAAGGGCTGGCCGTGAGCCGCGAGCCGCTGCTGCACTGGACGTCCTTCGACGCCGGCCCCGCGCCGCAGCGGGCCTTCGCGCGCGAGCGCCCGCTGCAGGGCATCCGCGTGCTGGACCTGACCCGCATCCTGGCCGGACCGGTCGCCACGCGCTTCCTGGCCGGCTTCGGCGCCGACGTGCTGCGCATCGACCCGCCCGGCTGGGAAGAACCCAACACCGTGCCCGAAGTGGTGCTCGGCAAGCGCTGCGCCCGCCTCGACCTCAAGCGCGGCGAAGACCTGCGGATCCTGGAAGGCCTGCTGAGCCAGGCCGACGTGATGGTGCACGGCTACCGCGCCGACGCGCTGGCCCGCCTGGGGCTGGATGCGCGGCGGCGGCGCGAGATCAATCCGGGGCTGATCGACGTATCGCTGGACGCCTATGGCTGGAGCGGCCCGTGGCAGGGCCGGCGCGGCTTCGACAGCCTGGTGCAGATGAGCAGCGGCATCGCCGAGGCCGGCATGCGCCTGCGCGGACTGGACCGCCCGGGGCCGCTGCCGGTGCAGGCCATCGACCATGCCACCGGCTACCTGCTGGCCACCGCGGCCGTGCGCGGGCTGTCGCGGCGGCTGGCCAGCGGCGCCGGCTGCGAGGTGCGCGCTTCGCTGGCGCGCACCGCCCACCTGCTGCTGTCGGGCGCCGGGCTGGCGCGCGACACCGCGCCGCTGGACCCCGAAAGCGAGGCCGATCTCGCCGGCCCGGCGGAAGCCACCTCCTGGGGCCCGGCGCGGCGCGTGCGGCCACCGGTGACGGTGGCGGGCGCGCCGGTGCACTGGGCGCGCCCGGCCGGCGCGCTCGGCAGCGCGGCGGCCGCATGGTGACGCCGCTCAGTCGATCTTCGCGCCCGAGGCCTTGACCGCCTGCCCCCAGCGCTTCTGCTCGGCGGCAATGGTCTGGCCGAACGCTTCCGGCCCCTGCCAGGCCGGCTCCGCGCCCTGCTGTTCCAGCTTGGCGCGGGTGTCGGCATCGGCCAGCACGGCCTGCAGCGCGCCGGAGATCTTCGCCACCACGTCCTTGGGCGTGCCGGCCGGCGCCAGCATGCCGTAGAAGCCCACCACCTCGAAGTTCTTCAGGCCGGCCTCGTCCATGGTCGGCACGTCAGGCAGCGCGGGCGAGCGCTGGCGGGAGGTCACCGCCAGCGCTCGCACCTTGCCGGACTTGATGTACGGCGTGAACAGCGGGACCGAATCGGCCATCATCTGCGCCTGGCCGCCCATCACGTCGGTCAGCGCCGGCGCGCTGCCCTTGTACGGGATATGGACGATGAACGTGCCGCTGGCCTGCTTGAACATCTCCGGCATCAGGTGCGAGATGCCGCCATTGCCGCCCGAGGCGAAGTTGAGCTTGCCCGGGTTGGCGCGCGCGTAGGCGATGAATTCCTTCAGGTTGCGCGCCGGCACGTTGTTGTTGACCACCATCACCAGCGGGATCAGCGCGGTGCGCGCCACCGGCGCGAAGTCTCTCGGCATGGCGTAGGGCAGCTTGGGATAGAGCGAGCCGTTGATGGCCATCTGGCCGGTATTGGCCAGCAGCAGCGTGTAGCCGTCCGGCGCCGCCTTGGCCACGGCGTCCGAACCGATGTTGCCGGCCGCGCCGGCCTTGTAGTCCAGCACCACCGACTGGCCCAGGATGGGCTGGAGCTTTTCGGCCAGGATGCGGGCGTGGGTGTCGACCGGCCCGCCGGGCGGGAAACCCACCACCAGCCGGATCGGCTTGTCGGGCCAGGCGGCCGCGGCGGGCGCCGCGCCCAGGGCCAGCGGCAGCGCGGCGCAGGCCAGCAGCGCCGGCAGGCGGAACAGGAATCGTGGTTTTGCTGCGAACTTTGCCATCTTGTCGTTTCTCCTCGTTTATATTTCGGCCGCGGTCTGTCAGCCTGTGCCTGCGCCAGGGCGGCGCGCAAAAGCGCGGCGGGCACCGCCTCCCTGGGTGGCGCCCGCCCGCTAATGTGACGATTTTATGACAATATGCCAGGCCACCCTGTGAGGCTGGCCCCATGACGAATCCGGCCAGGCGACCGCTCGCGTCAGCCATCCGCGCGCCTGGCGCGTTCAGATAGCGGCAGGCCGCCGTGCAGGGCGCGGCGCCGCCGGTCCGGCCGGCCCCGCCCCATCGGCGCCCCCGCCATCGGTGCCCGGGTCCCAGCCAAGGAAAGCCAACGTGAAACCAAGCAACCGCGCCGTCATCCTGTTCCTGTGGGCGGCACTCTATTTCTGCTCGGGCTATGTCTCGCACAAGCTCAACGGGCCGTTCTACGCCACCGGCTATATCTGGCTGCCGGCCGGCGTGACCATGGCCGCCTTCATGCTCAGGCCGGTGCCGCGCTGGCTGCCGGTCGGCCTGGCCTTCTTCGCCGCGCAGATGCTGCTGGGCTGGGTCGAGGGGCGCGACACGCTGCGCCTGGTCCTGTTCTCGCTCGACGAGATCGGCTTTGCCGCGCTCGGCGTGGCGCTGGTGCGGCGCGCCCGGTTCTCGCTCGAAGGGCTGGTGTTCGTGCGCGCGCTGCTGCTCGCCGGAGTGGCCAGCAGCGCGGCCAGCGCGGCGGTGGGCGCCGCCTGGTTCATGCTGCTGCAGGGCGTGCCCTTCTGGCCCACCTGGCGCGTGTGGGCCGCGGCCGACCTGGTCGGCGTGCTGATCGTGCTGCCGGTGCTGGCGGGCTGGTCGCGCTTTCGCGCCGCGCGCTCGGGCGGCATGAGCCGCGCGGACTTCCTGTTCGGCCTGGGCGCCTTCGCGGCCCTGGTGCTGACCACCTTCTTCATCTTCGACCACCGCATCCTGCTGCCGGTGCAAAGCGGCGTGGCCTTCGCGCTGACCTACATTCCGCTGTTCCTGGCCGCCGTGGTGACGCTGCTGTGGGGCGGCCGGGGCGGCTCGGTGGCGGTGGCCATCCTGATGCTGTTCGTGCTCTACAACACCGGCCAGGGCGACGGACCGTTCGCCGAGCGCTCGCTCAACCACGGCCGCTCGCTGCTCGAGGCGCAGCTCTACCTGGCCGTGGCCGCCCTGCTCACGCTGCTGATCAGCACGCTGCGCAGCGGCCGCGAACAACTGCTGGCGCAATCGGCGCGCAGCCAGAACGACGTCAAGCTGGCGCTGGCCGCCAGCGAGCAACTGGTCTACTGCCTGGACCCGCGCAGCGGCACGCTGCGCTGGAGCGGCGACCTGGAAGGCGCGCTGGGCGTGCGCGAGGAGGCCTTCCGCAAGCTCGACGACGTGCTCGCCCACGTGCACGACGACGACCGCGCGCAGGTGCGCAGCCGCTGGCTGCGCGAGAGCGACGGCGAGAACCGCACCGACATGCTGTTCCGGCTGATGCTGCCGGCCGGCAGCAGCACCATGGTGCTGGACATGAGCGGCCCCCTGCTCGACGGCGACGAGTCGGTCGCGGTGATCGCCGGCGCCTGGCGCCTGCAGCCCGCCGACATGCTCGAGGAGCGCGACGCAGCATGACGGCACCCGCGGGCGGCGGCACCGGCGCGCTGCTCATCCACGGCCTGGGCGGCACCCAGTTCGACCTCGGCCCGATGCACAAGGCCCTGCGGCGCGCCGGGGTGGAAACCCACGCCGTGACGCTGCCCGGCCACGCCGGCAGCCCGGAAGACCTGGTGCCCGTGCGCGCCGAGCAATGGCTGGACGCGGTCACGCAGGCCTACGACGAACTGGCGCCGCGATACGAGACCTTCCACGTGCTGGGCATGTGCATGGGCGCGCTGCTGGCGCTGGCCGCCTGCGAGCGCCGTCAGCACCGCAAGGGCCGCCTGGTGATGCTGGCCGCGCCGGTCTACATCGACGGCTGGTCCACGCCGTGGTACCGCGCGCTGCGCCACGTGGTCTATCACATCCCCATGCTGCCCGCGCGCATGCGCGTGGACGAGGACGAACCGTTCGGCATCAAGAACGACCTGGTGCGCGCCATCGTCAAGGCCAAGTTCGAGCGCGGCGACAACTTCCACTACCGCTGGGTGCCGCTGGCCTGCATCCGCCAGGTGGACCGGCTGCGCGGGTGGGTGCTGCGCGGCGCCGGCCGCATCGCCTGCCCCACGCTGGTGGTGCACGCGCGCGAGGACGAGCTGACCAGCGTGCGCTCGGCCGACTTCCTCGAAGCCACGGTGCCGGACGTGCGCAAGGTCGTGGTGGAGAACAGCTACCACATGATCTGCGTGGACAACGACCGCGAGCAGGTGGTCGCCAGCGTGCTGGCCTTCCTCGGCTTCGATCCCGAGCGGGCGCGCCGCCGCGCGCGCGCCGGCGTGGAAGTGCCGATGAGCGAGGAAGCCGTCGCCACGGTGGTCGGCGAATACCTGCAGGCGCTCACCGGCGGCCACTTCGAAGCGATCTTCCCGCTGCTGGAGCCCGGCGTGCGCTGGCGCCACCACGGCGAGCCGCCGCTGGCCGGCAGCTACGACGACCGCGACGCGGTGATCGGCATGTTCGCCCGGCTCGAGGCACTGGCCGGCAAGACCGTGCGCGTTGCCCTCAGCGCGCCGCCGCGCATCGACGGCGCCAGCGTGGAGATCGACCTGGAGGCCTCGTCGGTGATGGAGGGCGTGCCGCGCCACAGCCGCGGCACGCAGGTCCTGCGCCTGCGCAACGGCCGCATCGCGGCGGTGACGTTCCGCCCCGCCGAAGCGCTCGCCGCCGGCACGGCCGTGGCCGCGCAGTGAGCCGCCGGGCCCGGCGCCGGGCCTAGAACACCCGGCCCAGCTGCAGGTACAGGTTCCACACCCCCTGCGGCGCCGCGGCGAAACCGAAGTACAGGGGCCCGATCGCGCTGTTGCCGCCGATGAACAGGCTGGCGCTGGTCTTGTACGGCCCGGTGCCGAAGTTCTTGCGCCGCAGCCACACGTCGCCCGCCTCCAGGCTCGTGCCCACCACCGTGCTGCGCAGCCCCGGCAGGATGAACTCGCGCAGGTCGTTCAGGTAGGTCATGCGGCCGTACAGCAGGTAGTTGCCGGAGAACTGGTCCTGCGCGTAGGCGGAAAGATGCTGGAAGCCGCCCAGCGTGAAGCCCAGCCCGCCGCTGACGCTGTTGTCGCTGCGGTGGTCGCCGTAGGTGGTGGCGGCCTCGGCGGCCAGGTTCAGCGTGTGGCGCCCGTAGCTGGCGGCCCACAGCGCCTTGGCATGGGCATCGTTGAAGCGGTTGTCGGCGCCGCCGAAGGCCAGCTCGTTGGTGGCCAGCAGGTAGTAGCCGGTGCGCGGGAAGAGCGGATCGTCGAGCTGGTCGATGGTGAGCTGGGTGCGCACCGTGGGCTGGCGCACGCGCGCGTGCGGGAACAGCCTGCCGGTGCCCACCGGCAGGCTGTAGGCCGTGGAGTAGTTGACCTGCTGGTAGTTCATGCCGGTGCGGAACTCGCCCAGCCGGCCCAGCGGCACGCCCAGGTCCAGCCCCGCCGCCGCGGTATCGATCTGCACGGCGGTAAGCGGCGTGCTGTTGCGGTTGGGCGCGCTGTCGCCGTAGAGATCCACGCGCTTGCGCCCGTACTCCGCGTAGGGCGCCACGTAGAAGCCGAGCCGGTCGAACACCGGCTGGCGCAGCTCGGTATGCAGCCTGGCCTGGTTGCTGCCGAGCACGATGTCGTTGCGCCACTCCAGCCCGCCCGGCGTGATCCACGGGTAGCGGTGCCCCAGGTTCAGGTTGAAGCCGCCCTGCCCGTTGAAGGTATTGGACACGCCGAAGCCGAACAGCAGGAACTGCGGCCCCCACGACTTCTGCTGCGCCTGCACCTTCAGCACGTTGGCGCCATTCTCGCTGACCAGCTCCTGCGTCACGCTCTCGAAATCGCCCGAGGTGGACAACTGCGCCATCTCGCGGTTGAGCGCCACCGCGTCGTAGGTGTCGCCTTCCTTCACGCCCAGGTATTCGCGCACGAAGCTGGCCGGAATGCGGCCCTTCGACTCGATCTGGATGGCGTCGATGCGGGCCGGGCCGGCCACGGCCCGGCCGCCCTTGCGCGCGGCCAGGTAGGCCTGCCAGGCGCCGTCCGGCAAGGCCAGCGCCGCCAGGACCGGCGCGGCGGCGCGCACCGCCGCGGCGCCGCCCTGGATGCCGTCGCTGGCGCGCGAGAAATCGGTAAACGACAGGTCGCCAAGCTGCGGCTCGATGATCACGTCGCCCGGCCCGAGCCGGGCCTTCTGCGCATCGACGTTCTGGTTCATCAGGATGGTGACCATCTGCTGCGTCACCGCCGCCGGCGAATCCAGCGCGGCGGGATCGTCCAGCGGCGAGCCCACGTTCACCGCGATGACCACGTCGGCGCCCATGTCGCGCGCCAGTTGCACGGGCAGGTTGCTGACCAGCCCGCCGTCGACCAGCACGCGCCCGCCCACCTCGATCGGCGCGAACAGGCCCGGCACCGCCACGCTGGCGCGGATCGCCCGCGGCAGCGAGCCGTGGTCCAGGATCACCGGCTTGCCGGTGCCGAGGTCGGTGGCGATGGTGCGGAACGGCGTGGGCAGCTTGTCGAACGACGCATCGGCCGGCAGTTGCGCGGTCCAGTTCTGCAGCAGCGCCAGCAGGCGGTTGCCCTGCACCAGGCCGGTGGGCAGCTTGAGCCTGCCGCCGCCGTAGCCGGCCGAGATGCCGATCGGGTATTGCAGGTCGTCCTCGCGCTGCGACTGCGGCAGCTCCGCGCGCTCGTTGCGGTCGAAGGCGATGTCGCTCAGGTTGATGTGCGACAGGCGCGCCTCCAGCTCGCCGGCCGACAACCCGCTGGCGTACAGCCCGCCCACCACGGCGCCCATGCTGGTCGCCGCCAGGCAGTCGACCGGGACATGCATCTGCTCGAGCGCCCGGATCACCCCGATGTGCGCATAGCCGCGCGCGCCGCCGCCGGACAGCACCAGGCATACGCGCGGGCGCTTGGCCGCGGCGGCGGGCCCGGGCGCCGGCGCGGCGGCCGGCGCGGGCCCCGGCGCGGCGGCCAGGGCCATCGCCAATGCCAGCATCAGCGCGGGAAAACCGTGCGCCGGCGGCCACGGGCGGCGGGCCGCGCTTGAGAGAGAGCGGAACATGGAAAAAACCGGGGCGGGGCGGGACAAGAACAGGACAAGAACCACACAAGAACGGCACGAAACGACGCACAGGGCCGCGCGGCATGCGGCCCGGCAGCGTGGCCCGCGCCGGCGTGGCGAGGCAAGGCAAGGACGCCACGATAGGGCAATTGTCCCGGCTTGAACAGCAGCACATGCACCAATGCATGGCCGGCGGGCGGTCCCGTCCCGCGCCCGCCGCATGCCTCGCCACCCGTAGCGCGAGCTACGGCGCGGGAAGGCCGGGCAACCGGCGGCAAGCGCGCGGCGGCGCCATGGACGGCCCGGCCCCGCAAACGTATGCCGGATACAACAAGGGCCGACGGGAAGCTCCGCCCCGGCGCCCGCCCGCGCCTTCCCACGCCTTCCCACGCCTTCCGCCCGCCGGCCTCATCCCGCACCGGCGGCTCCGCCCCGCACGCCCGGCGCAACGGCAACACGCCTGCCCTACTCCAGCACGATGCCGGCCGACCTGATCACCGCGCCCCACTTGCCGACCTCGGCGTCGATGAAGCCGGCGAAGGCGGCGCTGTCGCCGGCTTCGGGCTGCAGGCCGAGTCCGATCAGCTTGCTGCGCGTCTGTGCGTCCGCCAGCACCGCGTTGGCGTCGCGGTTGAGCTGCTGCACGATGGCCGGCGGCGTGCCCGCGGGCGCCATCAGGCCGAACCACCCGTAGCCCACCACGCCGGGCATGCCCTGCTCGCCGAAGGTGGGCGCCTGCGGGTAGACCGGCGTGCGCCGCTCGGAGGCGACCGCGATCACGCGCAGCTTGCCGGCCTGGATGAACGGCAAGGCGCTGGTGATGGCGGTCAGCGTGGCGTCGACGCGGCCGGCCAGCAGCTCGGTGTAGGCGGTGGAGTCGCCGCGGTAATGCACGCTCAGGCCCTTGAAGTGCCCCTGCGCGGCGAACAGCTCGGCGGTCAGGTGCGGCCCCGAGCCCGCGCCGGGCGAGGCGAAGGTCACGCCTTGCGCCTTCGCGCGCGCCATGCGCACGAAGTCGTCCACGGTCTTCACCGGCGAATCGGCCTTGACGATCAGGAACACCGGCCCCAGCACGCGCGGACCCACCGCCACGAAGTCCTTGTGGATGTCGTAGCGCTGCGGCAGCCCGGCCGCGGTATTGATGGCGAACGGCGCCGCCGTCCACAGCAGCGTGTAGCCGTCCGGAGCGGCGCGGGCGAGCTGCTCGCTGGCCACGCGCGTGCCGGCGCCGGGCTTGTTCTCGACCACGAACTGCTGCTTGTACTTCTGGCTGAGCCCTTCGCCGAGCAGGCGCGCGGAAATGTCGTTGGAGCCGCCCGGGCCGTAGGGCGAGATCAGCCGCACCGGGCGCGACGGATAGGAATCGGCGTGCGCCGGGGCCAGCACGGCCAGCGCCGCGCACAGCGCGGCGGCATGCCGTGCCGCGCGCAGCAGGCGGCGGGCGGGGCGCAGAGCAGCGCGACTCATCTCGCCTCTCCCGTGGCTGCGCCCGCCCCGGCCACGGGCCGGATCGGCGGATAGGCGAAGGTCTTGCCGAGGTGCGCCGCCCCCGGCACGTACAGCCGCAGCGTCACGTAGAACGGGCCCGCCGGCGCGGGCAGCCAGTTGCCGTGGCGTGCCGGGTCGGCCGGCGGCGCGGCCGACAGGTGCAGGCGGATGCCGCCGTCGGCGTCGGCGCGCAGGCCTGGCGAGCGGTCGCCCAGCGAGTAGCGCGCCAGCGCGTTGTCGACCAGCATGCAGTCGGCCTTGTCGTACATGGTGAGCGACCAGAACGCGCCGACCTGCGGCAGCGCATCGGCGGCAAAGGCCAGCTCGTAGCCGGCGCGGCCGTCGAGCGGCGCGCCCGTGCTGTCGCGGTCGGCCATCACGTACATGGCCTCTTCCACGCCCAGCGCGCCGATATAGTTGCGCGCCACCAGCGCGCGCTCGGCGAAGCGCGTGCCGAACGAGGCGCGGATCTCCACCGGCAAGGTCCAGCCGCCGCCGAGGTCGGACGGCAGCGGCGTGGCCAGTTCGTCCAGCACGTCGCCGATGGCGGCGCCCAGCCGCGCGGCGGCGTCCTCGTCGAGCGCGCCCGCGTCGCAGTCCGGGCCGATGCCATGCCCTGCGAAGCCGGCCACGAGCGCGGCCTCGGCCGCCGGCGGCGGATTCTCGCGCAGCGCCCGGTTGACGATGGCCGCGTAGCGCCGCGCCTGCGCGCTGCCCGCGCCGAGGTGCTCGCCAGGCTGCATGCCGGTGTCGAAGCGCCGCGCGGCCGGCGCGCCGCCGGGCGTGGCGAGGCGCAGCCGGTCCTGCAGCGCGTGCACGGCCGGCAGGTCGGCCTCGCCGTCCACCAGGATGCGGCCGAGCAGCCAAACCGCATCGGTGGGACAGGCGATGGCGGTGGCGCCGGCCGGCGCTTCGCCGCGCCAGCCCGGCCCGTGCAGCAGGAACCGGCCGGCGGCGGCGCCGGTGGTGCGGGTGCCGATGTAGCCGAAGGGATTGGTATAGAAATCGAGCAGCCCCAGCACGTAGTAACGGCCCAGGCTGTCGGGCACGTCGAGCAGCAGCGGGCCCTGCGACAGGTCCAGCCACGCATTGCTGTAGAGCGTGTCGTTGTTGGGCGTGACCACCTGGCGGTGCCGGGGCCCGAGCAACTGGCGCGTGTGGATGAAATGGTTGATCCAGCGCACGCCGGCTTCGGGATGGTCCGCGGCAAACCTGCCCGCGCTGTCGCGGCGCGGGCAGGTGGCGGCGCGCATGCGCGCCATCTCGTAGAGCGGCAGCGTGTAGCGCACGGCGTCGCGCAGGTCGGTGGCGGATGCGGTTGCGTTCATGATGGCTTCCATCGTGGGCGGCTCAGTCGATGCGGCGCAGTGCCGGAATGGCGTATTGGCCGTCCAGGAACGACGGGGCGGGATGGTAGAGACGCAGGATCAGGTAGAACGGCCCGGCCGGCGCGGGCAGCCAGTTCCCGGCCTGCGCCGGGCGCGCGTGCGAAACCGGGATCGCCAGGCTGCCGTCGGCTTCCAGGCGCAGGCCCGGGGTGCGGTCGCCCACCGCGTGGCGGCCGATCTCGTTGGCGCAGAAAAAGCGGTCCTCGCCGTACAGCGAGACCGACCAGAACGCCTGCGCCGGCGGCAGCATGCCGGGCGCGAAGCGCAGCTCGTAGCGGCGGCGGCCGTCGAGCGGCTCGCCGTCGGCGTCGAAGTCGGCCATCGCGTAGATCGCCTCGTCGGCGCGCAGCGCGCCCAAGCCTTTCATCGCGGTGCAGGCGCGCTGCAGCCAGTCGTCGCCGTACATGCCGAGCTTGAGGCTGTAGCCCCAGCTCTTGCGGCCCTGGCTGCGGGTGTGCGCTTCGATCAGCGCCATGCCCTGTTCATAGGCGCGCTCCAGCCCCGCCGCCACGGCCGGACGCAGGCCGTCCACGTCGATCTCCTCCCCGGGCCGGATGCCGGCCTTGCGCAGCAGCGTGAACGCTCCCAGGTCCTCGGGCGCGGGCGGGAACTCGCGCAGCGCGCTGAACAGGTTCTGGAAGAAATCGAGCGCGGGCCGGCCGCTGTCGCGCCATTGCTCCACGCACGCGGGGCGCGCCGCGCCGGGCGTGCGCGCGAGCGTGAAACCCAGCTCGAAGGCGCGCGCGGCGGGCAGGTCCTGCTCGCCCTGCACCAGCACGCGGCCGAGCAGCCACACCAGCGAGCTGGGGCAGCGCACCGCGTGCGCGCCGGCCGCCTGCTGGCCCGGGCCGACCAGTTCGATGTCGGCGCCCGCGGCGGGCACGTTGCGCGGGCCGAGGTTCTCGAAGTTGTTGGTGTGGACGTCGAGCAGCTCCACCACGTAGTAGCGGCCGGCATCCGGCAGCGGCGGCACGCGCAGCGTGACGGGGCCGTCGGCCAGGTTGATCCAGCCGCAGAAGTACAGCAGGTCGTTGGCGGGGGTGACGATGTCGCGGTCTTCGTGCGTCCACTGGCGCTCGCTGGCGGACAGCGTGTTGACCGGGGCGCGGCCGTAGCCGGTGGCGGCGGCCACCGAGGTCTGCAGGCGGCAGGTGCGCAGCGACTCGACCAACGCATAGCCGTACACCACCAGCGGCAGCGCCGCGGCGGCGGCCAGCGCTTCCTGCGGGCTGGCCGGGGTGGCGGCAGCGGGCACCGACGCGAGGACGGGATTTGCGTTCATGTTCATGCGGATGGCTCCAGGCTGTTGGTTGATGCGCACTCGCCGTGCGCGGGCGCGTGCAGGGTAATGACCGCATCCGCCGCGACCAGCCCTGCGGCGCCGACGATGAACGGGTTGATCTCCAGCGTGTCGAGCCGCGGGCCGAGCGCGGCGGCCAGTTGCGACACCCGCGCCAGCACCTCGGCCGCCTGCGCCAGCGGCAAGGCGGGATGGCCGCGGTGCCCGGCGAACAGCGCGGCGGCGCGGCTGTCCTCGAGCATCGCCAGCGCGCGCTGCGGCGACAGCGGCGCCAGGCCGAACGCCATCTGCCGGAAGATCTCCACCGCGGTGCCGCCGATGCCGGCCAGCGCCACCAGCCCGAACACCGGGTCGCGCCGCACGCCCACCATCAGCTCGCCCCAGCCGCGCTCCATGCGCGCCACCAGCACGCCTTCGAAAGGCAGGTCCGCGCCGGCGCGCGCCAGTGCCGCCCGCATGGCGGGAAACGCCGCGCGCACCGCGGCCTCGTCGGCCAGGTTGAGCGCCACGCCGCCCACGTCGCTCTTGTGCAGCACGTGCGCGGAGCACAGCTTCACCGCCACCGGAAAGCCGATGCGCTGCGCCACGCGCACGGCTTCGTCGGCATCGCGCGCCAGGCCGTGCGCGGCCACCGGCACGCCGGCCTGCGCCAGCAGGCGCATGGCGGCGAACTCGGACAAGGCGGTGGCGGCTGGCGGCACGTCGGGCACCGGCGCCGCGGGCCGCGCGCACGCCTCCTGCGCGCCGGCGCCGGCTTCGAGCGCGGCCGCGCGCGCCAGCGCCGCCACCGCCTCGATGGCGTGGGCGGGCTCGCGGAACACCAGGCAGCCGTGGGCTTCGAGCCAGGCGCGCTTGTCGTTGTCGACCAGGCCGGAGAGCAGCAGCGGCGCGGCGTCGGGGTCTTCGTGCAGCGCGGCGACGGTGCGCTGCAGGCTGGTCCACAGGCGCGGCGCATTGGCGCCGCCGGCCAGGAAGGCCACCACGCTGCCGTATTCGCCGCAGGTCGCCACATTGGCCAGCGCGTCGAGCAGCACGTCGGGCTGCGCCACCACCTGCCCGGTCACGTCGATCGGGTTGGCCGTGCTGGCGAACGGGATGCTGGTGCGCAGCGCATGCGCCGCGGCCTCGGGCATGGGCGGCAGCGGCAGGCCAAGCTGTTCGGCGCGGTCCGCCATCATGATGCCGACCCCGCCCGACACCGTGACGATGGCCACCGGCGCAGCGGCGTCCGAGACCAGGCCGCCGGCGCAATCCCGGCGCGCCGGGCGGCGCCCGCGCGACAGCGTGTAGCCGAGCCGGAAGAAATCCTCGAGCGTATGCGCGCGGTGCACGCCGTACTCGTCGAACACCGCCTGGTAGACCGCGTCCTCGCCGGCCAGGCTGGCGGTGTGCGACTGCGCCGAGCGCGCGCCGGCCTCGGTGGTGCCCACCTTGGCGATCACCACCGGCTTGCCGGCGGCGCGCGCGGCGGCCAGCGCCCGGCGCAGGCGCGCGCCGTCGCGGCAGCCTTCCATGTAGGCCAGGATCACGCGCGTGTCGGCGTCCTGCGCCATCCACTCGATCACGTCGGCGACCTGCAGGCCGGCTTCGTTGCCGGTGGTCACCCAGTGGCTCAGGCCAAGGCTGGCCTCGCGCGCCAGCGCGAAGGCGTAGGCGCCGAACGCCCCGCTCTGGCTGACCAGGCCCACGTCGCCCACCGGCGGCACGCCGGTCAGCGGGATCGGCGAGAAGGTGGCGAACACGCGCTCGCGCAGGTTCATCGCGCCCAGGCAGTTGGGACCGAGCAGCGCCATGCCCTGCTTGCGCGCGCGCTGCGCCAGCGCCTGCTGCATGGCCAGGCCCGCCTCGCCCACCTCGGCGTAGCCGGAAGTGAAGAAGATCGCGGCGCGCGTGCGGTTGGCCGCCAGTTGCGCCATCACGGCGTCGGTGGCGCGCGCCGGCACCGCGACGATGGCCAGGTCGACCGGCTCGCCCACGGCATCGAGCGAGGCATAGGCCGGCAGGCCCTGGATCTGCGCCGCGCCGGGATGCACGGGAAGGATGCGCCCGCCATAGCCGAGCTCGCGCAGCAGGCGGATCGGCATCCCGCCGACCTTCTCGGCCTGGGTGGACGCGCCGATCACCGCGATCGAACGGGGCTTCAGCAGGAAATCTAGCGTTGGCATTGCTCTGTCTCCGGATTGCCTTGGATGGCTTGTTTTCAGGACCTGCGCCTGTGCCGGCGCTGCCTGTGTTGCTCGGTGTTACGCGGGCGCGGCGCCCGGGCGCCGCGCCGCTACTGGCGCAGCCCGGCGGACGATTCGATCGCGCGCACCATTTCCATCAGCAGCGGCGCGACCTTCTTTTCCAGCATGCCGCGCCGCAGCTGCGAGGCGACGATGGCGCAGTTGAACAGCAGCGGCCGGTTCAGGTAGACGATGCGCGAATACACGCCCACGCCGTGGATGCCGCTGCCGATCTCGCCGACGCCGAACATGGCCAGGCCGGCGTCGCCCTCGTTGACGGCGAAGCCGCGCTTGGGATAGTGGGCCACGTTGTGGCAGACGGTGTCGTAGCAGGCCGCGTATTCGTCGGCGCGCTCGCGCCGGGCCGCCTGCATCAGCTGCTCGAACTCGGCCTTCGACAGCGTGGCCAGGAAGGCGCGGCCCATGGCCGTGCTCAGCACCGAGCGCACCGCGCCCACGCCGGGGCGCGCGGGGTTGTTGTCGTTGTGCGTGCAGGTCAGCAGGTAGGTCACGTCGAGCCGGTGCGCCACGCCCATCGACACCGCGCCCTCCATGCGGTCGGCCAGCGCCTGCATCAGCGGGCGCGCCGCATGGCGCACCTGCAGCCCGGCCAGGTAGGGATAGCCCAGCGCCAGCACCTGGGCGCCGACGAAATACTTGTCGAGCTTGGGGTCCCAGTCGAGGTAGCCCAGCTCGAACAGCGTGCGGCAGATGCGCGACACGGTGGCGCGCGGCAATTGCAGCCGCGCGGCCAGCTCGCCGTTGCCGAGCGGGCGCGGTTCGTCGATGAAGCAGCGCAGCAGGGCGAAGCCCTTGGCCAGCAGACCGCCGAACGAGGGGTCCTCCAGCCTGCGCTCGGCAATGAATTGTTCGACCGGCGTATGCATCTTGTCTCCTTGCTGCGCAGTGTGGTTGCGGCTTTTTTTCGTGTCAAAGAACGGAATCAATTTCCAGATATTGGAAATGTAGCTCTACTCTTGACGAAACACCGTGGTACCCATATGGTTCACAAAACCGAATACAAATTCGAAAACGGAGACTCCATGCCCGCGTCATCTTCTGCCGCGCCCGCCGCCAAACCCACCAAGGGGACCTCCGCCTTCCCCACCGTGGCGACCCCCTCGATCCTCCAGCCGCCCCGCCAGCGCCGCGCCCGCGAAACCGAGCAGGCCCTGCTCGACGCCGGCCGCGAACTGCTCGCGCAACGCGACTTCGCCGCCGTCTCGGTGGCGCAGATCGCCGCGGCATGCGAGGTATCGGTGGGCGCGTTCTATGGCCGCTTCCGCGACAAGCAGGCGTTCTTCGAGTCGCTGCGCACGCTGGTGATGCAGGAAACCGGCGAATCCATCTCGCGCTACCTGCGCGTGGAACGCTGGGACGACGTGCCGACCGACGTGCTGCTGGAAAAGACCATGCGCTTCGTGGTGCTGGGCTGCCATGCCAACCGCGGCGTGATCAAGGCCTCGCTCAAGCACGCCTCGATCCGGCCCGAGGAATGGCTGCCCCACCGCGAAAGCGGCGAGGCGGTGGTGGAGCGCATGGTGGCGCTGCTGGTGCCCCGCCTGCCGCTGCCGCCGGCACAGGCCGAGCTGCGCGTGCGCTTTGCCATGCAGGCGGTGTTCAGCATCGTGGTCAACGCCATCCTCAACGATTCCGGCCCGCTGCCGCTGGACGACGAACGGCTGCCCGGCGAGATGACCCGCATGGTGGCAGCCTACCTGGCCCAGCCGGCCTGACCCGCACGGCCTGCCGCGCGGGCAGGCCCGCGCAACGGCGCCGCCGCGACGGCGCGCGCCGCCCCGACCAAAATCACGCGAGACAAGACATGAAACCACGCAGCCCGTTCTGCGGGACGGCGGCCGCCCTGCTCGCCTGCGCCATCCTGGCCGCGCCCGCGGCGCATGCCCAGGCCGGCCAGGCCGCCCAGGCCATCTATCCGAGCAAGCCCCTGCACCTGATCGTGCCCTATCCGGCCGGCGGCCTGACCGACACGCTCGCGCGCACGCTGGCCGACGGCCTGGGCAAGCGCCTCGGGCAGACCGTGGTGGTGGAGAACAAAGGCGGCGCCGGCGGCATCATCGGCACGGACTATGTCGCCAAGTCGGCGCCCGACGGCTACACGCTGCTGCTGACGATTCCCGGGCCGATCACCGCCAATCTCGCGCTGTACAAGAAGCTGCCCTACGATCCGCGCACCGACCTGCGGCAGATCTCGGACATCGCGACCGCGCGCACCGTGCTCACCGTCAACGGCGCGCTGCCGGTCAAGACCGTGGGCGAGCTGATCGCCTACGCGAAGAAAGAGCCCGGCAAGCTGCGCATGGGCTCGTGGGGGCCCGGCACCCAGCCGCACACCATCCAGGCCTACATGGACAAGACCTACGGCGTCGAGATCCTGCACGTGCCCTACCGCGGCGAAGGCCCGATGGTGAGCGACCTGCTGGCCGGCCAGGTCAACATGACGATCAGCTCCGTGACCACGCTCAGGCAGCACTTCGCCAGCGGCAAGCTGCGTCCGCTCGCGGTCGCCGGCACGTCGCGCGCGCGGGCGCTGCCGGACGTGCCGACCTTCGCCGAGGCCGGCTACCCCGACGAGCCATACCGCCAGGTCGGCCCCATCACGCTGATGGCGCCCGCGCGCACGCCGGACGACATCGTCGCCCGCCTCGGCAGGGAAACCAGCGCGCTGGTGCAGTCGCCGCAGATCAGCCAGCGCATCGAGGACATGGGCGCCGAGCCGGTGGGCAACCTGCCGGCCCAGGCCGCGGCCGCCTACAAGGCCTACCTGCCGGTGGTGCTCAAGCTGACCGCCGACACCGGCGTCACGCTCGACTGAGCGGGCCGCCGCGGGCGGCTTGGCGCGCTGCAGAATGCAGCGCGGAAATGACCGTTATGAATCCGGCGCGGCATGCCTTGGCCGCCGCCGGGCGGCCCCATACAATGGCTGCAGCCCACGCGGCGCCCGGCGCGCCGCGTGCCTGTTCCCGCTCACCTGCGCCCCGCCGCATCACTCACCGCATCCCATGGCAACGCTCTTCCTGGTACGGCACGGCCAGGCGTCCTTCGGCGCCGCCAACTACGACTGCCTCTCCGCCACCGGCCGCCAGCAGGCCCGCTGGCTCGGCGAATACTTCCGCGACCGCGGCGTCGCCTTCACGCGCGTGATCGCCGGATCGCTGGCGCGCCAGCAAGACACCGCGCTGGAGATCCTGGCCGGCATGGGCGCGCCCGCCGTGCCGCTCGACACCGCGCCGCAGGCGCCCGCCGAAGCGCTGGCCGCGGTCACGGAAGACGCGCTCAAGGCACGCGTGGAAACCCACCTCGGCCTCAACGAATACGACGGCGAAGCTCTCTACCGCAGCCACACCGGCGGACGCGACCACCGCGCCCACCAGAACCAGGACTACAACGACTACTGGCGCACCTTCCGCGCGGCCTACCAGGCCTGGACCCTCGACCGGCTCGCCGGCATGCCCGAGTCGTGGAGCGACTTCGGCGGCCGCATCCGCGCCGGCCTCGCGCACGCCACCGAAGGCGCCACGCGCGAAGACGCGCTGCTGGTAGTCAGCTCGGGCGGCGCCATCGGACGCGCCGTGGCCGACCTGCTCGGCGCGCCGGCGCAGACCGCCATCGAGCTGAACCTGCAGTTCCGCAATACCGCCTTCTGCGAAATCATCGCCGGGCGCGGCACGCAGCGGCTGCTGAGCTTCAACAACCTGCCGCACCTGGAGCGCGCGGATCGGCGGCAGGCGATCACGTTCGCGTAGTGGGCACGGCGGGGCACGGCGCCGCGCGCGCCACCGCGACATGCCAGGCCTACAACCGCTCGACGATAGTCACATTGGCCATGCCGCCGCCCTCGCACATGGTCTGCAGGCCGTAGCGCTTGCCGTGCGTGTGCAGCGCATGCACCAGCGTGGTCATCAGCTTCGCGCCCGAGCCGCCCAGCGGGTGGCCCAGCGCGATCGCGCCGCCGTGCACGTTCATGCGGGCCGGATCGGCGCCGGTGGCCTGCAGCCATGCCAGCGGCACCGGCGCGAACGCTTCGTTGATCTCGAACAGGTCGATGTCGCCGATCTTCATGCCGGCCTTCTCCAGCGCGCGCAGCGTGGCGGGCAGCGGGGCTTCGAGCATGATGACGGGGTCGTGGCCCAGCACGGACATGTGGTGGATGCGCGCGAGCGGCTTGGCGCCGAGCTTTTTCAGTCCGGCTTCGTTGACCACCATCAGGCCGGCGGCACCGTCGCAGATCTGGCTGGCGCTGGCGGCGGTGACGGTGCCGCCTTCCTCGATCAGCTTGACGCTGCCGATCGATTCCAGGCTGGCCTCGAAGCGGATGCCTTCGTCCACCGTGTGCAGCTCGCCGTTGCCGCTGCCGTCGGCGGCGCGCACGGCGACCGGCACGATCTCCCGGTTGAAGCGGCCGGCCTGGGTGGCGGCGATGGCGCGGCGGTGGCTTTCCAGTGCGTAGCGGTCGAGGTCGTCGCGCGTGAGGCCGTACTTGCGCGACATCATCTCGGCGCCGGTGAACTGGCTGAACTTCACGCCGGGGTAGCGTTCCTGCATGGCCGGGCTCATCGACGTGCCGAAGCCGTTCTTGGCGGCCAGCGAGCCGGGCAGGCCCATCGGCACGCGCGTCATGCTTTCCACGCCGGCCGCGATGACGATGTCCATGGTGCCGGACATCACCGCCTGCGCGGCGAAGTGCAGCGCCTGCTGCGAGGAGCCGCACTGGCGGTCCACCGAGGTGCCGGGCACGCTTTCGGGCAGGCGCGAGGCCAGCACGGCGTTGCGCGCCACGTTGCCGGACTGCTCGCCGGCCTGGCCCACGCAGCCCATGATGACGTCGTCGATCAGCGCCGGGTCGGCGCCGCTGCGCGCGACCAGCGCGTCGAGCACCTGCGCGGCGAGGTCCGCCGGATGCCAGCCCGCCAGCTTGCCGCCCTTGCGCCCGCCCGCGGTGCGCGCGGCCGCCACGATGTATGCCTCTGCCATGTGCTCTCCTCTCGTCGTTCCAGGCAAACCCTGTTTATCCTGAAGCGGATTCTGGCGCAGCCGGCGGGTGCGTGGCGTCGTCGGAAGCGACGATTGCGCGGCGGGCGGGGCGCGTCAGGCGCGCGGCGGCAGTACCGAGAAGATCGCCGTGGCACGCAGCAGGCAACGCTCGCCCACCAGCAGGCGGCAGTTGCCGAAGCGCAGCCGCGAGCCCATCTTGTCGAAGGCCACGTGCGCCTCCACCCAGTCGCCCACGCGCGCGGCGTCGAAATAGTCGAGGCTGAGGCTGGCGGTCACCGCCGGATGCTGGCGCCCGGCCTCGAGCGCCATCATCATGCCGATGGCGGTGTCCGCCAGCGTGGCCAGCATGCCGCCGTGCGGGATGCCGAGCGGGTTCAGGTGCTGCGGCCCGATGCGCACGGCGACCACGCGGCGCGCGCGGTCCACGTAGATCTGGCCGAAGTGTTCGAGATAGCCGCTGGCGCCGCGCAATGCGACAAAGCCAGGCGGCACCGCATCCGCTGCCGCCGCGTCGCCGGCGGGTTCGTTGGCTTCGGCCATGCTCGCTCCCGCCGCTTTAGGCCGCGAAATAGCGCGACGCCACGCCGAGCTGCTCGCGGCATTCGGCCACCATGCGCTCGATCAGCTCGGCGCAGCTCGGGATGTCGTCGATCAGGCCCACGCACTGGCCCGCGCTGATGATGCCGCCGTCGGTCTCGCCGGCGCTCAGGGCCGCCTTGCCGCGCACGCCGGCCACGAGGTGCTTGACGTCCTCGAACCGCGCGCCGCCGGGCTGGCGCTCGATGGTCACCACTTCGTCGGAGATGGCGTTCTTGAGCACGCGCGCGGTGTTGTGCAGCGTGCGGAAGATCAGGTTGGTGTCGCGCTCGCTGGCGTCCACCAGCGCCTGCTTGATGTTGTGGTGGATCGGCGCCTCGCGCGTGGCGCAGAAGCGCGTGCCCATGTTCACGCCTTCGGCGCCCAGCACCAGCGCCGCAGCCATGCCGCGCCCGTCGGCGATGCCGCCCGAGGCGATCACCGGGATGCCGAGCCGGCGTGCCGCCAGCGGGATCAGCACCATGCCGGGCACGTCGTCCTCGCCGGGATGGCCCGCGCACTCGAAGCCGTCGATCGACACCGCGTCCACGCCCAGCCGCTCGGCCGACAGCGCATGGCGGATCGCCACGCACTTGTGGATCACCTTGATGCCGGCCGCCTTGGCCCGCGCGATGTGCTCCTTCGGGTTGTTGCCGGCGGTCTCCAGCACCTTGATGCCGCTCTCGATCACCACGTCCAGGTAGCGCGCGTAGGGCGGCGGGTTGATCGACGGCAGCAGCGTCAGGTTGACGCCGAACGGCTGGTCGGTCAGCTCGCGGCAGCGGCGGATCTCGGCGGCCAGCGCCTCGGGCGTGGGCTGGGTCAGCGCGGTCAGCACGCCGAGGCCGCCGGCGTTCGATACGGCGGCGGCCATTTCGGCGTAGCCTACCCACTGCATGCCGCCCTGGACGATCGGGTAGCGGGTGCCCAGCAATTCGGTGATGCGCGTCTTCATGATGTCTGTGTCTTCCTTCTCGTTGTTTCCTGCCCTCGCCGCTGTCCGGCACGGTGGCGCGCCGGCGCGCCGCCAGGCGACCTGGCGCCAGTCTACGGCGCCGGGCCGCGGCCTGCCTCGTCGGATGCGACGATTGCAGGCACACGATTCTGCACTACCTTAGCAGCCAACCCTTTCAGCCACCCTTGCGCGCAACCCGCTCGCGCAACCAGACGCAACCAAGGCCAGCCATGAGCACTCCCGTTCCCAGCTTCGAGACCCTGCAGTATGCCGTCGAACAAGGCGTCGCCATCATCACCCTGCACCGCCCGGACCGGCTCAACGCCTTCACCCCGAAGATGATGGAGGAACTGATCGCCGCCTTCGACGCCACCGACGCCGACGACGACGTGCGCGCCGTCATCGTGACCGGCTCAGGGCGCGCCTTCTGCGCCGGCGCCGACCTGGCCTCGGGCGGGTCGATCTTCGATTTCGAGAAGCGCTACGGCGCCACCGGCAAGGGCAGCGCCCACCGCGACGGCGGCGGGCGCGTCTCGCTGCGCATCTTCCGCAGCCTCAAGCCGGTGATCGCCGCCGTCAACGGTGCGGCGGTAGGCGTGGGCGTGACCATGCAGTTGCCGATGGACATCCGGCTGGCGTCGACCGACGCCAAGTTCGGCTTCGTGTTCGCGCGCCGCGGCATCACGCCGGAGGCGGCTTCGTCGTGGTTCCTGTCGCGCGTGGTGGGCATCTCCACCGCGCTGGAATGGTGCTACACCGGCCGCGTGTTCGGCGCGCAGGAAGCGCTCGAGCGCGGCCTGGTGCGCTCGCTGCACGCCCCCGGGGACCTGCTGCCGGCAGCGCAGGCGCTGGCGCGCGAAATTGCCGACAACGCCGCGCCGGTCTCGGTGGCGATCTCGCGCCAGCTGATCTGGCGCATGGCCGGCGCCAGCCACCCGATGGAGGCGCACAAGCTCGACAGCCGCGCGATCCAGTCGCGCGGGCAGTCGGCCGACGTCAAGGAAGGCGTCGATGCCTTCCTGGAAAAGCGCCCGGCCAACTTCCCGGAGCGCGTCTCGCACGACATGCCGGACTTCTACGACTGGGGCAACGAGCCGCCCTTCGTCTGAAGCGCGCGCCGCCGCGCGCGCCGTCCACATTCCACGGGAGTCCAGCGTGAACGTCAGTACCGCAGTCCAGACCCGCAAATCGGTGCGCGGCTTCCTTGCCACGCCGGTGGCGCCGGGGATCATCCGCGAGGTGCTGGAGCAGGCCGCGCGGGCGCCCTCGGGCGGCAACCTGCAGCCATGGCACATCCACGTGGTGGGCGGCGAGCCGCTCGGGCGGCTCAAGGCCACCATGCGCGAGCTGATCGCCAGCCGCCCCGGCGGCGAAGGCACCGAGTACGACATCTACCCGCGCGAGCTGGCCTCGCCTTACCGCGAGCGCCGCTTCCAGGTGGGCGAGGACCTGTACCGCTGCCTCGGCATCCCGCGCGAGAACAAGCGCGCGCGCATCGCCCAGTTCGCCAGCAATTTCACGTTCTTCGGCGCGCCGCTGGCGCTGTTCTGCAGCGTGGACCGCCGCATGGGCCCGCCGCAGTGGTCGGACCTCGGCATGTACCTGCAGACCGTGATGCTGCTGTTGCGCGAGCGCGGCCTGCACAGTTGCGCGCAGGAATGCTGGGCGATGTACCCGCAGACCGTCTCGGCATTTCTCTCGCTGCCCGCCGAGCGCATGCTGTTTACCGGCATGGCCATCGGCTACGAAGATCCCGCGGCGCCGGCCAACCGGCTGCGCGCCGCGCGCGCGCCGCTGGCGGAGTTCGCGCAGTTCCTGGGAATCTGATATCCGGCGGCGGCGCGGCGCCCCCTTTGCCGGAGGCGGCGCGCCGGCGGATCAGTGGAAGAACGTCGCCACGCTCAGCGCGGTGCGGTAGACGCCCCAGGCCAGCGGCACGCACACCGCGGCCCAGGCCAGCCAGGCCACGACGCCATTGCCCTGGCCGTTGCCCTGCGCGGCCGCGCTCACGTTGCCGGCCGCGGCGCGGTCATGGGCCAGGCGCTTTTCCTCGGCCAGCTCGGCTTCGGTCATGAAGTACTTGGGATCGACCGGGCGCACCAGCAGGTTGCACACCAGGCCGATGAACAGCATGCCGACCAGGATGTACATGGTCTGGTTGTAGACCTGCTCGCGCGGCAGGCCCAGGCCGAGCTGGTAGTCGCGCATGTAGTTGACCACCACCGGGCCGAGGATGCCCGCGGTGGCCCAGGCGGTCAGCAGGCGGCCATGGATGGCGCCGACCATCTGCGTGCCGAACAGGTCGGCCAGGTAGGCCGGCACGGTGGCGAAGCCGCCGCCGTACATGCTGACGATGACGCAGACCGCGCCCACGAACAGCAGCTTCTGGCCGCTGCCCGCCAGCGTGGGAATGCTGGCGTACAGCAGCCCGCCCAGCACGAAGAACACCATGTAGGTCATCTTGCGGCCGAGCTTGTCGGACAGGCTGGCCCAGACGAAGCGCCCGCCGATGTTGAACAGGCTCAGCAGCGCGGTGAAGCCGGCCGCGACCACCGCGATGGCGGCCAGCTGGCTCTTGTCGAGTTCGCCGAAGCGCCCGGCCACGCCGATCAGGCTGCCGCCGAAGACTTCCTGCAGCATCGGGCTGGCCATGCCGATCACGCCGATGCCGGCCGACACGTTCATGCACAGCACCATCCACACCAGCCAGAACTGCGGGATGCCCCACACGCGCTTCACGTGCACGTGGTGCGGGGTGATCATGGCGTTGGCGGCGCGGCTGGCGGGCGCGGTCCAGCCCGCCGGCGTCCAGCCGGTGGGCGGCACGCGGTAGGACAGCGCGCCGCCCATCATGAACACGAAGTAGACCACCGCCATCACGGTGAAAGTCTGCGCCACGCCCACGCTGGTGGGCGAGGCGAACTTCGCCATCAGCTCGGCCGCCAGCGGGGAGCCGATCATGGCGCCGCCGCCGAAGCCCATGATGGCCATGCCGGTGGCCATGCCGCGCTTGTCCGGGAACCACTTGATCAGCGTGCTGACCGGCGAGATATAGCCGAGCCCGAGGCCGATGCCGCCGATCACGCCGGAGCCGAGCAGCATCAGCCAGAACTGGTGCAGCTGGATGCCGAGCGCGGAGATCAGCATGCCGCCGCACCAGCATAGTGCGCTCACCACGCCGGCCTTGCGCGGACCGGCGCGCTCCAGCCAGCCGCCCCAGATCGCCGCCGAGCTGCCCAGCAGCACGAAGAACAGCGTGTACATCCAGCCCAGCGTGGAGACCTTCCAGTCGCAGCCGGTGACGAACAATTCCTGCAGGAAGCCGATTTCCGCGCCGCAGCGCAGCGGCTCGGCGATGCCGATGGCGCGCGACAGCGGCAGCCAGAACACCGCGAAGCCATAGGCCATGCCGATGCAGAGGTGGATCGCCAGCGCCGCGGGGGGCACCAGCCAGCGGTTGAAGCCGGGCGCCGCGACGATCCGCTCCTTGGACAGGAACGGCGCGCGCGCCTGCCCTTCGAGCGCGTCCGCGCTGAGGTCTGGGGACATTCTTTGCTCCTTTGTCTATTTTGTTTTTCTTGCGGGGATGCCGCTTGCCCGCATGCCGGCGTGCCGGCGCTACGCGGGCCCTCCCCGGCGCCGCACGGCTGGCGCGGTATCCCGCGCCGGTCCCTTGGCCCGCCGGACGCCGGCGCAGCGGCGCTGCCGGCGGGTGCCGCATAGTGTACCGGCGGCAGCGGCGGCCGTGGCGCGCCGCGAAGTAGGGTATTGCCCGGGTGCGGCCGGCGCGCTACAGCAGCCCGAGCTGCCGGGCGATGGCCACCGCCTGCGTGCGGTTGCTGGCGCGCAGCTTGGCGCTGATGTTGCGCAGGTGCGTGCGCACCGTGGTTTCCGAGACGAACAGGCGCTCGGCCATGGCCACGTTGGAGAAACCTTCGGCCAGCAGTTGCAGCACCTTTTGCTCCTTCGGCGTGAGCGGCTCGAGGATCTCGCCGCGCGGCCGGGCGCCCCGGGCGGCCTGGATGTCCGGCCCGGGCGCGCCGCCGCAGGCGCGCAGCAGCCGCTCCACGTAGGGCGCGGGCAGCGCGCCGCCGGGGCGCGCCGCGGTTTCCGCCGCCAGGCGGCGCGCCTCCGCGCCCTCGTCGGCGAAGATGCGCACGAAACCTTCGGCCGCGCCGAAGCGCAGCGCCTCTTCCATGGCCTGCCGCGCCTGCGCGGCCTCGCCGGCGCGCTGGCAGGCCAGCGCCAGCAGGATGCGCAGCTTGAGCGCGCGCCGCATCAGCTGCGCCTGGCCGGCCGCGGCCAGTTCCGCGGCGATGGCTTCGCGCGTGGCGGCGGGCTCGGCGAAGGCGGCCAGGCGCAGCCGGCCCATGGCCACGTCCTCGACGTCGTTGGCGAACGAGCTGACCGCGCTCGCGCCCGGACGGCTGCGCCACAGCGCCGGGTCGGCGGCATGCTGGACCGCCTCCCCTGCCGCGTGGCCGTTGCCCTGCAGCAAGGCGATGCGCGCGCGCTCGAGCATGGCCCCCTGCACCAGGCGCGGCAGGCCGCGATGGTGGCCCAGGTGTTCCAGCGCGGCCAGCCATTCGTGGGCGCCGTCGACGTCGCCGCGCTCGCAGGCGATGCGCGCCAGCACGGTATGGCCGCTGATGATCTGGTCCGGCAGCCCCAGGTCGCGCGCCAGCGGCACGTAGACGTTGAGCAGGCGCTCGGCGCGCTCGCGCTCGTCGGTCTCGTAGAGCGCGTCCGCCAGCAGGATGCAGGCCATGGCGTTGCCGTTGGTGGGGCCGTAGCGGTTGGGCAGCATGGTGCTGGCGGCGATGCGAAAGCGCGCCAGCGCCTGCTGCAGGCGCCCCTGGCGCAGGTCGATCAGCCCCTCCACCGACTCCGAGAAGATCTTGTTGAAATTGCTGTCGGAGCGGCGCACTACCTGGCGGGCCAGCCCCAGCAGGCGGCGCGCCTCGCGGTAGTCGCCGGTGACCGCGGCCATGCGCGCCATCGAGGTGGCGAGGATGGAATCCGGGAACGGGTAGCCCATCGGCAGCGGCAGCGGGTCGTCGCGGCTGGCCGCGCGCGCCTCCTCGAAGCGGTCCATCATGTTGAGCAACATATGGCGCAGCGCGCGCACGTGGGCGCGCAGGTCGCCTTCGGCGCCGTCCAGCGGGATGGTCTGCAGCAGCGCGATGGCGTCGGCCGGGCCGCGCGTAAACGACAGCGCCCACACATGCGCGATCTGCAGCTTGGGCCAGGCCGCCATCTCCGCGGGCGGCACCGCGTCCAGCCAGCGCGTGAGCAGGCGCATGCGGCCCTGCGCCAGCAGGTCGTCCACGCCGGCCGCCAGCAGCGGCAGCGCGTGGGCCACCGCGCCGGCGGCCAGCGCGTGCTCGATGGCGGGCACCTGCCGGCCCTGCGCCTCGTACCAGCGCGAGGCGGCCATCTGCAGCGCCGGCACCTCGGCCGGCATGGCCTGCTGGAGCTGCGCGCGCAGGAAGCTCGAGAACAGGCTGTGATAGCGATACCAGCGCGTGCCGGCATGGGCCGGCCCGTCCGCGCCGCCATGGCGCTCGCCGTCGAGCGGCATCAGGAACAGGTTGGCGCGCTCCAGCCAGGCCAGGATCTCTTCGCTGTCGGCGCTGCCGCAGACCGCGTCGCACAGCGGCCCGCTGAGCTGGTCGAGGATGGAGGTGCGCAGCAGGAACGCGCGCACGTCCTCGGGCAGGTGCAGGTAGACGTCTTCGACCAGGTAGTCGGCGATGGCCGCGTCGGAGCCCGAGAAGCCGGCGATGAACGCATCCGGCTGGCCGCGCCGCTCGAGCGCCACCGAGGCCAGCCACAGCGCGGTGGCCCAGCCCTCGGTGCGCCGGTGCAGCGTGGACACCGCCGCCGGCCGCAGCGACAGGCCGCGCGCGCCGCGCAGGAAGGCGTCGGTTTCCTCGGCGGTGAAGCGCAGCTGCGCGGGCTCGATCTCCAGCAGCTCGCCCCGCGCGCGCAGCCGCGCCAGGCCCGACTCGGGCACCCAGCGCGTGCCGACCACCAGGCGGCCGCCGGGTGGCAGGTGTTCCACCACCTGCCACACCAGCCCCGCCACGGCGGCGTTCTGCACCGCCTCGAAGTCGTCCAGGAACAGCGTGAAAGGCCGGTCGTGCGCGGCCATGCGGTCGATCAGCGCCAGCGCCTGCTCGCCCGGCGAGCGCGCCGCGGCCGGCGGCGCGCCGCGCTGGCGCAGCACCTGCGCGAAGGCCGCCTCGAGCGAGCCGAGAAAGCGCGTGGCGTCGTTGTCGGCGCGGTCCAGCGTCAGCCACGCGGTAGCCGTGCCGCCGGCATCGAGCCGCGCCCGGCACTGCAGCATGGCGGTGGTCTTGCCGAAGCCGGCCGGCGCGCGCACCAGCACCAGCTTGACGAAGCCGGCCGCGCACACCGCGTCGCAGATGACGCGCCGCTCCACCTGGAACGGGGTCAGCATGGGCGGGCGCAGTTTCGCCACCAGTGTGGCGGCACGGGCCGCGCCTTGCCGTCCCGCGCTGGTCTCCTCGATTGTGGCCATTCGCCGTGTCATCCCGTTGGCGGCGGCACCCGTGCAGGCGGATGCCGCGCGATCCACGCCGGCTTATGGTTGCCGGCTGCCGGCGCCGCATGCGCCGGGGATCGAACGGCCGATTATGGCGTAAACGCGGGCAATGCTGCCGGCGTCCTACACCAGCTTGTTCTCCCGCCCCGCCCAGTAGCGCTCGCGCAGCAGGCGCTTGAGCAGCTTGCCGGTGGGCAGGCGCGGCAGCTCGTGGGCGAAGTCCACCGAGCGCGGGCACTTGATGCCCGAGAGATGGTCCCGGCAGAAGGCGATCAGTTCCTCGGCCAGCGCCGGCCCGGCCAGCCGCATGTCGAGCGGCTGCACCACCGCCTTGACCTCCTCGCCGAAGTCTTCGTTGGGCACGCCGATCACCGCCACGTCCATCACCTTGGGATGGGTCATCAGCAGGTTCTCGGCTTCCTGCGGGTAGATGTTGACGCCGCCCGAGATGATCATGTTGGCCTTGCGGTCGGTCAGGTAGAGATAGCCTTCCTGGTCCACGTAGCCGACGTCGCCCAGCGTGGTCCAGTCGCCGTGCACCGGGTGGCGCGACTGCGCGGTCTTGTCCGGATCGTTGTGATAGACGAACTGCCGCCCGCCGGCGAAGTAGATGGTGCCGGGCTCGCCCGGCGGCAGCAGCGCGCCGCTGTCGTCGCAGATGCGCAGCTCGCCCACCGAGGCGCGGCCCACGGTGCCCTTGTGGGCGAGCCAGTCGGACGAGCCGACCGCGGTGGAGCCGTTGCCTTCGGTGCCGGCGTAGTACTCCCAGATGATGGGCCCCCACCAGTCGATCATCTGCTCCTTGACCGCCACCGGGCACGGCGCGGCGGCGTGCACGGCAAAGCGCAGCGAGGACACGTCGTGGCCGCGGCGCACCGCCTCGGGCAGCTTGAGCAGGCGCGAGAACATGGTGGGCACCACCTGGGTGTGGGTGATGCGGTGCCGCGCCACCAGCGCGAGGAAGGCCTCGGCGTCGAAGTGCTCCATCACCACCGAGGTGCCGCCGAGCTGCTGCACGGCCAGGTTGTAGCGCAGCGGCGCGGCGTGGTAGAGCGGCGCGGGCGAGAGGTAGCGCGTGTCGGGGCCGAAGCGGTAGAGCGACTGGCACATCAGCGCGAGCGTGCCCGGCGCGTCGATCGGCTGGCTGGCCGGCGGCGTGAACACGCCCTTGGGGCGGCCCGTGGTGCCTGACGAATACAGCATGTCGGTGCCGGCGCATTCGTCTTCGATGCGCCAGCCGGGGTACTGCGCCAGCGTGGTCTCGTAGGGGGCGAAGCCGGGCGCGGCGCCGTCCATCATCAGGCACGCGCCGAGCGCCGGCGCGCGCGCCGCCACGCCTTGCGCCACCTCGGCCTGCGCGCGCGAGGTGACCAGCATCCTGGCGCCGCTGTCGTTGACGATGTAGGCCGCGTCGTCCACGTTCAGGCGGGTGCTGATGCAGACGTAGATCAGGCCGCAGCGCTGCGCGCCCCAGCACAGCTCGAACAGGCGGGCATGGTTCTCCAGCAGGAAAGCGACCCGGTCGCCGGGCCGCAGGCCGTGGTCGCGGAACAGCCGCGCTGCCTGGTTGGAACGTTCGTCGAGCTCGCGGTAGGTGAGCACGGTGCCGCCGGTCATGATGACGGCCGGCTTGTCCGGCGTGCGCTGCGCGTGGACATACGGGTGCATGGCTGCCCCTCCTGGGTATGGGTATGGCTGCATCGCCCTATATATGCTGTATAGGCTTGCGCCATTGTCGGGACAGCCTCCCGCGCGGGCATCGTCGGAAGCGACGAACACGCGGTGGTGCGGTGCCGCAAGACAGCGCGCCGCCAGGACGGCATCTCCTTCGTGCCGGTGGACACGCGCGCCCGGCGTCGCGGTGGCCGCGCCGCCCACGCTGGACGGCGCGGCCGCCAGCCGGCAGGAGGCCGGCCAGGTGTTCTGCGAGAACGGGCGGGGGAGCCGGTGGAGAACCGCACCGGCGAGGAAGGGCCGGGCCGGACCTATGGCAGGTGCCGGGCCTTGGATCCGGCGCCGCTCAGTGCAGCATGGTGCCCGGCGGCAGATGCGCGGGCGCGGCGGCTGCCTCGCGCTCGGCGTGATCGGCGTGATCGGCGTGATCGGCGTGATCGGTGCAGTCGGTGCATCCCGCGCACTCGGCGAACGGCGCCGCGGACTGGCCGCCGTCCACGTCGGTGCCGGCCTGCAGGGCGTCGATCACGGTGGCGCGGATCGATTCGGCCTTGAGCAGCAGGCGCAGGGCGATGTCGGCGCCGCGGCTGGCCGCCACGCGCGCCACGAAGGCGCGGCGCGCGGGCTCGTCGAGCGTGGCCACGTGGGCCGCTTCGCACAGCACGTGCCAGGCGGCGGGCTGGCCGTCGAACTGCTGGCGGCGGCGCAGCAGGGTGGCGTCGATGGCGGCGGCGATTTCCGCGTCCCTGACGATGTGATTGCGCATGCGGCTCTCCTCAGTGAACCGGCCGGGTCCGGGAGCGGCTGGCCGGGAAGCGGGCGCCGCGCTGGCGCGCGGCGTGGATCGCTTCGTTCCTGCTGCTGACCTGCAGGCGCTGGTACAGCAGCGCCACGTGGCTCTTGACGGTGGTCACCGAGATATCGAGCAGCCGCCCCACCGTCTTGAGCGGATAGCCGCGTGACAACAACACCAGCACCTCGTACTGCCGCGGCGTCAGCTGCAGCATGCGTGCCTCGCGCAGCGACTCGCCTCGCAATCCTTCGCGCAGCGCGGGCATCGCGGCCGGCTGGCGCGCCGGCGCCGCCGGCCCGGGCACGCCGGCCAGCATCTGGCTGACGGCCGCCTCCACCGTGGCCGGCGTCGCCGTGCGCGCCAGCCAGCCGCACATGCCCCAGTCCTGCGTCAGCGGCGGCGACTGCCGCGGCAGCGCGCGGTCGCCGAGCAGCAGCAGGCGCTGCGCGGAGACCGCCGCGCGCGCGGTCATCAGCAGGTCGCGCGCGCGCTGCGGGTCCGGCGGCACGCCCAGCACCACCAGCGCGATGTCGTCGAGCCGCCGGGGCAGCAGCGCGAGTTCCGCCGGCTCGGCGCAGATCACCTGGCCCAGTGCCGCGACGTTGCCCAGCGTGCGCAGCAGGCCGAGCCGCAGCAACGGGTTGTCTTCCATCAGCAGGGCGCTCATGCCGCCTCGGTCCCCGCCGCTCATCGTGCTTTCCGCGTCCATCGGCTCCCCTTGGAAGCAGCGCGCCGGTCCGGTTGAACCGGTATTTGCGGCGGCGCTGCCGGAAGCTGTTTCTGCAAGCGGTGTGCCAAGCGCCGGCATCCGCGCGCAGGCCGGCCGGCGGCAGCGCCGGTTGGCCGCGCGGCGGCCACGGGCAAGGCATGGCGGGCGGAGGTGGGGGGGTTTTCCAGGCGCCGGGGATGGCGCCGCGGGCCGGCAGGCCCGCCGGCGGCGTTACGCGTTACGTAACGTGTTCCGCCGGTATCTTGATCGCGCGGCCGGAATGGGAGCGTTGCGTCACACTCCCTTTGCCGCCCGCCTCAGTTGACCCTGCGGCTGTAGCCTTCCCAGTACGGCTCGCGCAGCTTGCGGCGCAGCAGCTTGCCGGACGGGTTGCGCGGCAGCGCGTCGGCGAACTCGATGCTCTTGGGCACCTTGAAGCCGGCCAGCCGCTCGCGCGCCCACGCCACGATGCTGTCGCGGTCCGGCGCCTGCCCCGCGCGCGGCACCACGATGGCCTTGACCGCCTCGCCCCATTTCTCGTCGGGCACGCCGATCACGGCCACGTCCGCCACCTGCGGGTGGCCGTAGATGGCGCTCTCCACCTCGGCCGGATAGACGTTCTCGCCGCCGCTGATGATCATGTCCTTGACCCGGTCGTGGATGTAGACATAGCCCTCGGCGTCGAGATAACCCGCGTCGCCGGTGCGCAGCCAGCCCTCGGCGTCGATGGTGCGCGCGGTCTCGTCGGGCTGCTTCCAGTAGCCCGCCATGTTCTGCGGCGAACGGATCGTCAGCTCGCCGACCTCGCCGGGCGGCAGGCGGCGGCCTTCCCAGTCCACCACCGCCACTTCCACGCCGGGCAGCGGCTTGCCGGCGGCGCGCATGCGCGGCACGTCGTCGGTGGTGTGGTCTTCGGGCGGCAGGGCGACCACGGTGCCGGTGGTCTCGGTCATGCCGTACTGCTGCGCGAAGCCGCAGCCGAACACCTCGATGCCTTCGCGCAGCAGCGCGGCGGGGATCGGCGCCGCGCCGTAGAGCAGTGTCTTGAGGCGCGAGTAGTCCACGCTGCGCGCGCGCGGGTCGCGCAGCACGAACTGCATCGCGGCGGGCACCAGGAACAGCTTGCTGATGCGCTCGCGCGCGAAGAAATCGAGCACCGCGGCGGGATCGAACTCGCGCGCCACCACGCCGCGCGCGCCCGCCAGCAGGTTGCGCAGGCCCCAGCCGGAGCCGCCGATATGCGCCACCGGCATCGCCACCAGCGAGACGTCGTCGTCGCTCCAGCGCGACCACGTGGTGTTTTCGCGCTCGCTGGCCTCGGTGCCGTAGGTGAGGTTGCGGTGGGTCAGCATGGCGCCCTTGGGGCGGCCGGTGGTGCCGGAGGTGTAGAGCTGCAGCACCACGTCGTGCGCGGCGGGCCGGTGCGCCACCGGCACGGGCGCGTGCGCGTCGCGCCAGGCGGGGTAGGCGGGCCAGTCCGGCTCGCCGCCTTCCATGGCGACCACGCCGCGCACCAGCGGCAGCGAGGGCAGCAGCTTGCGCATCATCGGCGCCGATTCCGGCCCGACGAACAGCAGCGCCACGTCGGCGTGGCCGACGATGTAGCCCACCTCGGGCGGCGCCAGGCGCCAGCTGGCCGGCGCCATCACCGCGCCGGCCTTGGCCGCGCCGAGCAGCAGCTCGAAGTAGTGGTCGGAATTCTTGCCCACATAACCGATGCGGTCGCCCGGCCCGATGCCGGCCGCCACCAGCGCCTGGGCGACGCTGTCGGTGTGGCGCTCGAACTCGGCGTAGGTGGTGAGCCTGCCTTCGAAGGCATAGGCCACCGCGTCTGGCCGCCGCTGCGCGAAATGACGCACGGCGTGCGGCAGGGTGGTCAGATAACTGAAGTCCATCAGCGTCTCCTTCTCTCGGTCTTGCCGCACGCGCGCGTCATTGCCGCGCGCTTTTTTCCCGTGCTTGTCGCGTCCGGCGCGGGCCGCTCAGCGCGGCGCCATGCGGATGGCGCCGTCGAGCCGGACCGACTCGCCGTTGAAATAGCTGTTGCGGCACATCTCCAGCGCCAGCGAGGCGAATTCCGCGGGCTGGCCGAGCCGCTTGGGAAACGGCACCGAGGCGGCCAGCGCGGCCTTGACGTGTTCCTGCGCGCCTTGCAGCAGCGGCGTGTTGAAGATGCCGGGCAGGATGGTGTTGACGCGGATGCCTTCGCCGGACAGGTCGCGCGCGATGGGCAGCGTCATGCCGACCACGCCGGCCTTCGACGCGGAATACGCGGCCTGCCCCATCTGGCCGTCCTGCGCCGCCACCGAAGCGGTGTTGATGATGACGCCGCGGTCGCCGTCGCGCGCGTCCAGCGTGAGCATGCCGGCGGCCGAGCGCGCCAGGCAGCGGAACGAGCCGATCAGGTTGATCTGGATGATGCGTTCGAACGCGTCGGACGGGAAGAACTTGATCTGGTCCGGCGCCTCCCGGGAGCGCGACGCGGTCTTGATCGCATTGCCGGTGCCAGCGCAGTTGACCAGGATGCGCTCCTGCCCGAGCGCCGCGCGTGCCCTGGCGAAGCCGGCTTCCACCTCGGACTCCGAGGTCACGTTGACCTGGCAGAACACGCCGCCGAGCTCGCGCGCGAGCGCCTCGCCCTTTTCGGCGTTCAGGTCGAACAGCGCGACGCGCACGCCTTGCGCCGCCAGCGCGCGCGCCGTCGCCTCGCCCAGGCCCGAAGCGCCGCCCGTGATCACTGCCGTTACCGATGCATCGAGTTCCATCTCGTCTCCACGTTGTCTGCTGTCTTGCGAAAGGCTTGCGCGCCGGCGCGCAAGCATCGGCCCGGCGGGCGGCGATGCGGCCCTGCCGGCGTGGTATGGAGATTCGGGGATGACGGCGTTGCACGCATCGTCGGAAGCGACGAATGCGCGAGCGCGGGCGGCAGGCGCGCCGCCCGCATGGCGGGACCGTGCCGGCGTCAGTCGCGCCGGGTTGCCAGGTGGTACAGCGCGAGCAGGATGACGGCGCCGAGCACGGCGCCGACGAAGCCCGCCGACTGGCCGGGCCGGTACCACCCCAGCGCCTGGCCGAGGAAGGTCGCCGCCACCGAGCCGAGGATGCCGAGCACGGCGGTCAGGATGAAGCCGCCGGGCCCGCGTCCGGGCGTGAGGATGCGTGCCACCAGGCCGGCCAGGAAGCCGATCAGGACTACCCAGATCAGATGCATCGCCATGGCTCCGCGCGGCCTCAGCCGCATGCCTTGCCGTGGTCGGCGTGGAAGCCTTGCGCGGTGGCCTGCGCCTCGCTCATGTAAGCGCCGTCCTTGGTCTTGCCGTACCAGCGCGAGCCGGCGCAATGGTAGATCTTGGATGTCTTGTTGACCCAGACCTGCCCGGCGGTGCCGACCGACGCGGTGGTGGCCGGCGCCGCGGCGCCGGGCGCCGCCGGCCTGGCCATGGCGGCGGCGGGCGTGGGCGCGGCGGCCGGCGCGCTGGCGGCGGCCGCGCCGTGCCATTCCTTCACGCCGCCGTGGCCGGCGCAGGCGCCCTTCCTGGTGGCGCCGAAGTAGTTGCTGCCGTCCTTGCAGATGCCGGTGGGGGCCGCCCCGGCCGGCGCCGCCTGCGCGCGCGCCAGCAGCGGCACGGAAACGCAGAAGGCGGCGGCCAGCAGCATGGGCAGGCCGAGGCGCATCAGCAGGGCTTGCCGCGCTGCGCGGGCGGAGACGGCAACTGCGGACTTCTTGGCTGTGGTGACGGACATGACAGGCTCCTGCAGTGACAATGCCATTGGGAACATCCAGAACGACAAGCAAGCAACGAGGAAGCAACCGGCAGCGAAGACCCGGCCAGCCGCACCGGCAGCACCGGCAGCACTGTTCGCACCGGCCGATGCGCAATACCCCACTCAACGGCTCTTGCCGCACTTGCGTTGACGCCGGGCCGGCCAGATGCGCGCGCCGCCGCCGCGGCGTCACTTCGAAGTCACTTCGGGCAATTGCGCAACGTTCCACCCGCCGCCCAGCGCCTCGATCAGCGCGACGCTGGCGACCAGCCGGTTCTCGCGGATGGTCAGCGCGGCCTGCTCGTCGGCCAGCGCGGTGGCCTGGGCGGTGACGACGCTGGTATAGGGCACGGTGCCGGCCTGGTATTGGTTGATCGTCAGTTGCACGGCGCGCTGCGCCAGCCGCACCGCCTGGTTCTGCGCATCGAGCTGCTGCTCGAGAATGCGCAGCGCGGCGAGCTGGTCCTCGACCTGCTGGAAGGCGCTCAGCACGGCTTGCCGGTAGTTGGCGACGCTCTGGTCGTAGGCGGCCCTGGCCTCGTCCACCTGCGCGCGCCGCGCGCCGCCGTCGAACAGCGTCTGCGTGACGGACGGGCCGAGCGACCACAAGCTGTTGGAAGCCTGCAGCAAGCTGCCGAGGGCGGTGGCGGCAAAGCCGAACGAGGCCGACAAGGTGATGTCGGGATAGTAGGCGGAAAGGGCCACGCCGATCTGCGCGTTGGACGCCGCCACCGCGCGCTCCGCCGCGGCGATGGCGGGGTTGCGCTCGAGCAGCGTGGACGGCAGGCCGGCGGGGATGGCGGGCACCTCCATCGTCAGCGGCGCCGGCGCGAGCGAGAATTCCGCGGGCGGCTTCCCGGTGAGCACGGCGATGGCATGCTCGAGCTGCGCGCGCGTCACGCCCACGCCGATGGCCTGCGCCTGCGTGGTCTGCAGCTGGGTCTGCGCGGTGATGACGTCGGCCTGGGCGGCGAAGCCGGCCTCATACTGGTTCTGCGTGATCGCCAGCGTTTTCGCGAAGGCGGCGGCGGTGTCGTCGAGCAGGCGCTTGAGCTCGTCCTCGACGCGCAGCTCGAAATAATCGGTGGCCAGCGCCGCCTGCGCCGACAGGCGCGCGTTGGCCAGGTCGGCCGCGCTGACCTGGGCGTTGGCCGCCGAGCTTTCGACCGTGCGGCGGATCTTGCCCCAGATATCCGGCTCCCAGCTCGCGCCGAGCCCCAGGTTGTAGCTGTTCTGCACGGTGGGCGCCACGTTGCCTTGCTGGCCCGGCGAGGTGCCGTTGGCCATGCCGCTGCGGGTGGCGCCGGCGCTGGCGGACACGGTCGGGAAAAACGCCGCGCGCGCCGCCTCGACCGCCGCGCGCGCCTGGCGGAAGGCGGCTTCGGCCGCTTTCAGGTTCTGGTTGGAGACCTCCACCTGCTGCTCCAGGCCGTCCAGCACCGGGTCGTGGTAGACCGACCACCACGGGCCGCGGTCGTGCGTGTCCTGCGGGGCGATCAGCTTCCATCCCTGCTGTTCCTTGTATGCGACGGGCACCTCCGTGGCCGGCCGCACGTAGTCGGGGCCGACCGCGGCGCATGCGCTCAGCAAGGCCGATCCCAGCAGCGCCATCGCGCCTGCCATGCGCGCCGGTTTCATTGGCTTACCTCCGCGGGCGGGCCGGCCGCGCGCCGGCGCCGCGACCGGCTCAGGCGGTCGAGCACCAGGTAGAGCGCCGGCGTGGTGTAGAGGGTGAGCATCTGGCTCACCAGCAGGCCGCCGAAGATGGAGATGCCGAGCGGGCGGCGCAATTCGGCGCCGTCGCCGGAGCCCAGCGCCAGCGGCAGCGCGCCGAGCATGGCCACCATGGTGGTCATCATGATCGGCCGGAAGCGCAGCAGGCAGGCCTGGGTGATCGCCTCCAGCGGCGTCTTGTTTTCCGTGCGCTGCGCCACCAGCGCGAAGTCGATCATCATGATGGCGTTTTTCTTGACGATGCCGATCAGCAGCACCACGCCGATCAGGGCGATGAGGGTGAAATCGGTGCGGCACACCAGCAGCGCCAGCAGCGCGCCCACGCCCGCCGAGGGCAGCGTCGACAGGATGGTGACCGGATGGATGTAGCTCTCGTACAGGATGCCGAGCACCGCGTAGACCGACAGCAGCGCCGCCAGGATCAGGACCGGCTCGCTGGCCAGCGACTCCTGGAACACGCGGGCGGTGCCGGCGAAGCTGCCCTGGATCGAGGCCGGCGCGCCGATCCGGCGCATGGCCTGCGTGATGGCGGCGGTGGCGTCGCCGAGCGAGCGCCCCGGCGGCAGGTTGAAGGAGATCGTGTTGGCCGCGAACAGGCCCTGGTGATTGACCGCCAGCGGCGTGGTGCCGGTGACATAGCGGGTGAAGGCGCCGAGCGGCACCACGGTTTCGGCCGCCGTGCTGACGGCGGCCCCGGTCGAGGTGGCGCCCATGGTGGTGTTGGCCAGCGCGTTCAGCGCGAAGTTGCGCGCGGCGTCGTTGGCGATGGCGCTCGCGCTGGGCGTGCCGCTGGCCGCCGCGGCGGCCCCCCCGGTGGCGGCGGAGAACGTGCCGGCGACGGCATTGGTCGACGCGCTGCCGCTGACCGCCGCGCCCGAGGTGCTGATGCGCAGCGCATTGAGGGTTTCGGGATCCTGCCAGTACTGCGGCGCGACTTCCATCACCACGTGGTACTGGTTGAGCGGATTGAAGATGGTGGAAACGTCGCGCTGGCCGAAGGCATCGTAGAGCGTGTTGTCGATCGTGCCGGCCGACAGGCCCAGGCGCGAAGCGGTGTCGCGGTCGATGGCCAGCCGCACTTCCAGCCCCTTGTCCTGCTGGTCCGAATTGACGTCGACCAGTCCGGGCGTGTGCTGCAGCTCGGCCAGCAGCTTCGGCGTCCAGGTGCGCAGGTCTTGCAGGTTGTCGGACTGCAGCGTGTATTGATACTGCGCGTTGCTCTGCCTGCCGCCCACGCGGATGTCCTGCACCGCCTGCAGGTACAGCGTCGCACCCGGCACCTGCGCCAGCTTGCGGCGCAGCCGCGCAATCACCTGGTCGGCCGTCAGCGCGCGGACCGAGAGCGGCTTGAGCGCGACGAACATGAAGCCGGAGTTGGTCTGGCCGCCGCCGGTGAAGCCGACCACGCCCGCCACGTCGGGGTCGCTGCTGACCAGCGAGACGAAGGTGGTCAGCTTTTGCTGCATGAGCTGGAAGGAAATGCTCTGGTCGGCCTGGATCATGCCGATCAGCCGCCCGGTGTCCTGCTGCGGGAAGAAGCTCTTGGGAACCACGATATACAGCAGCACGTTCAGGCAGATGGTGGCCAGCAGGACGCCGATCATGATCCCCGCATGGCGCAGCGACCACTGCAGCGTGCGCGCGTAGAAGCCGTGCAGGGCGTCGAAGGCGCGCTCGCTGGCCCGCAGCAGGCGCGAGCCGGACTGCTGCGGGGGCGGGCGCAGCAGGTAGGCGCACATGGTCGGCGTGGCGGACAGGGACACCGCCAGCGAGACCAGGATGGCGATCGTCAGCGTGACCGCGAACTCGCGGAACAGGCGGCCGACGATGCCGCCCATCAGCAGGATCGGCAGGAATACCGCGATCAGCGACACGCTGATCGACATCACGGTGAAGCCGACCTCGCGCGCGCCCCGCAGCGCGGCCTGCACGCGCGGCATGCCGGCCTCGACATGGCGGCTGATGTTCTCCATCACCACGATCGCGTCGTCGACGACGAAGCCGGTCGCGACGGTGAGCGCCATCAGCGACAGGTTGTCGAGGCTGTAGCCGAGCAGGTACATGCCGCCGAAGGTGCCGATCAGCGAGACCGGCACGGCCACGCCGGGAATCAGCGTGCTTCGCAGGGTGCGCAGGAACAGAAAGACCACCGCGATCACCAGCACCATGGAGATCAGCAGCGTGTGCTCCACTTCCTTGAGCGAGGCGCGGATGGTGGGGGTGCGGTCCAGCGCCACGGACAGGTCGATCGCGCCCGGGATCGAGGCGCGCAGCGCGGGCAGCATGGCCGTGACGCGGTCCACGGTGTCGATGATGTTGGCGCCCGGCTGCCGGTAGATGATCACCAGCACCGAATGGCGGCCGTTGAAGAGTCCGAGGTTGCGCAGGTCCTCGACCGAATCGTTGACCTGCGCCACGTCGGACAGCCGTACCGGCGCGTTGTTGCGGTAGGCGATCAGCAGCGGCAGGTAGTCGCGCGCGGTCCGGGCCTGGTCGTTGGAATAGACCTGGTAGCGCCGGTCGCCTTCCTCGATGGCCCCCTTGGGGCTGTTGGCGTTGGCCGAGGCCAGCGCCGCGCGCACGTCCTCCAGGCCGATGCCGTACTTGAGCAGCGCCTGCGGATTGATCTCCGCGCGCACCGCGGGCAGCGAGCTGCCGCCCACGTTGACCTGGCCGACGCCCTGCACCTGGGACAGCTTCTGCTGCAGCACGGTGGAGGCGGCATCGTAGAGCTGCCCCTGCGGCAGGGTCTGCGAGGTCAGCGCCAGGATCATGATGGGCGCGTCGGCCGGGTTGACCTTGCGGTAGGTCGGATTGGTGCGCAGCGTGGCGGGCAGGTCCGCGTGCGCGGCGTTGATGGCGGCCTGCACGTCGCGCGCGGCGCCGTCGATATTGCGGTCCAGGCCGAACTGCAGCACGATGCGGGTCTGCCCGACCGTGCTGCTGGAGGTCATCTCGCTCACGTCGGCGATCTGCCCGAGATGATGCTCCAGCGGCCCGGCCACGCTGGTGGCCATGGTTTCCGGGCTGGCGCCGGCCATCATGGCCTGCACCTGGATGGTGGGGAAATCCACCTGCGGCAGCGGCGAGACCGGCAGCAGGAAGAAGGCGATGCAGCCCGCCAGCGCCACGCCCAGGGTCAGCAGCGTGGTCGCCACCGGCCGCCGGATGAACAGGGCCGGGCTCACGGCGCGCTCCCGGCCGGGCCGCCGGCGTTGTCGGCACCGTCGGCACCCGGGGTGCCTGGCTGCCGGCGCAGGCGCCGCACCAGCTTGTCGAAGGCCAGGTAGATCACCGGCGTGGTGAACAGCGTGAGCGCCTGGCTGACGATCAGCCCGCCCACGATGGACAGGCCGAGCGGATGGCGCAGCTCGGAGCCGGTGCCGGTGCCGAGCATCAGCGGCAGGCCGGCGAACAGCGCGGCCATGGTCGTCATCATGATCGGGCGGAAGCGCACCAGGCAGGCCTGGTGGATGGCCTCGCGCGCCGGCTTGCCTTCGTTGCGCTCGGCCTCGAGCGCGAAGTCGACCATCATGATGCCGTTCTTCTTGACGATGCCGATCAGCAGGATGATGCCGATGATGCCGACGATGTCCAGGTCGTTGCCGGCGAGCATCAGCGCCAGCAGCGCGCCGATGCCGGCCGAGGGCAGCGTGGACAGGATGGTGACGGGGTGGATGAAGCTCTCGTACAGGATGCCCAGCACGATGTAGACGGTGACCAGCGCCGCCACGATCAGCAGCACCTCGCTGCCGAGCACGTTCTGGAACTCCAGCGCCGCGCCCTGGAAGCTGGTCATCACGCTGGGCGGCAGGCCGATGTCGCGCTCCGCCTGGCCGATGGCTTTCACCGCGCCGCTCAGCGCCGCGCCGTGGGCCAGGTTGAACGAGATCGCGGCCGACGGGAACTGGCCGAGATGATCGATCATCAGCGGCGCGGCCTGCACATGGTAGGTGGCGATCGCCGACAGCGGTACCTCGCCGCCATTGGCCGCCGGCAGGTAGATGGAGGGCAGCGACTGCAACGACTGCTGCATGGCCGGGCTCGCCTCGAGAATCACCCGGTACTGGTTCGACTGCGTGAAGATGGTGGAGACGATGCGCTGGCCGAAGGCGTCGTAGAGCGCATTGTCCACGGTCGCCTGGGTGATGCCGAAACGCGCGGCGGTGTCGCGGTCCACCGTGAGGTAGACGGAAAGGCCTTGCTGGGCCAGGTTGCTGGTCACGTCGGCCAGCTGCGGCTCCTGCGCGAGCCGCGCCACCAGGCGCGGCGTCCAGGCGGCCAGCTCGTCGGCGCTGGTGTCCTCCAGCACGAACTGGTACTGGGCGCGGCTGACCGCGGCGTCGATCGTCAGGTCCTGCACGGGCTGCATGGACAGCGAGATGCCCGGCACGCCGGCGGTTTCGCGCTGCAGGCGCCGGATCACCTCGGTCGCGCTGGCGGTACGCTGGTCGCGCGGCTTCAGGTTGATCATCAGGCGCCCGCTGTTGGTGGTCACGTTGGTGCCGTCCACGCCGATGAAGGACGACAGGCTCAGCACGTCCGGGTCGCGCAGCACCGCCGCCGCCAGCGCCTGCTGGCGCTCGCTCATGGCGCCATACGAGATCGACTGCGGGGCGTCCGAAATGCCCTGGATCAGCCCGGTGTCCTGCACCGGGAAGAAGCCCTTGGGAATCGCCACATAGAGAAAGACCGCCAGCAGGAACGCGGCGAAGGCGACGATCAGCGTCAGCACCGAATGATCGAGCACCCAGCCCAGCATGCGGTCGTAGCCGCCGATCGCGGCGTCGAACCAGCGCTGCGTGCGGCGCAGCAGCGCGCTCTCTTCGGCCTCCGGGCGCAGCCGCAGCATCCTGGAGCACATCATCGGCACCAGCGTCAGCGACACCACGGCCGAGATCAGGATCGTCACCGCGAGCGTGATGGCGAACTCGCGGAACAGCCGCCCCACCACGCCGCCCATGAACAGCAGCGGAATCAGCACCGCGACCAGCGAGATGGTGAGCGAAATGATGGTGAAGCCGATCTGCTCGGCGCCCTTGAGCGCGGCCTGCATGGGCGGCTCGCCCTGCTCGACGTAGCGGGCGATGTTCTCGATCATCACGATGGCGTCGTCCACCACGAAGCCGGTCGCGATGGTGAGCGCCATCAGCGACAGGTTGTTCAGGCTGAAGCCGGCCAGGTACATGACGCCGAAGGTGCCCACCAGCGACAGCGGCACCGACAGGCTCGGAATCAGCGTCGCCGGGAGGTTGCGCAGGAACAGGAAGATCACCAGCACCACCAGCGCCACCGACACCATCAGCTCGAACTCCACGTCGCGCACCGACGCGCGGATCGTGGCGGTGCGGTCGGTCAGCACGGCCACGTCGGTGTCGGCCGGCATGGCGCTGGTCAGCGTGGGCAGCAGCGCCTTGATGCGGTCGACCACCTCGATTACGTTGGCGCCCGGCTGGCGCTGGATATTGAGGACGATCGCCGGCGTGGCGTTGGTCCACGCCGCCAGCTTGGTGTTCTCGGCGCCGGCGACGACCTGCGCCACGTCGGACAGGCGCACCGGCGCGCCGTTCTTGTAGGCCACCACGATGGCGCCGTATTGCGCGGCGCTGGTCAGCTGGTCGTTGGCGTTGATGGTGTAGGCGCGCGCGGGACCGTCGAAGTTTCCCTTGGGCGTGTTGACGTTCTGGTTGCCGACGATGGTGCGCAGGTCGTCGATGTTGAGGCCGTAGGCGGCCAGCGCGCGCATGTTCACCTGGATGCGCACCGCCGGGCGCTGGCCGCCGGCGATGCTGACCAGGCCGACGCCGGGCAACTGGGAGATCTTCTGCGCCAGGCGGGTGTCGGCCAGGTCTTCGATCTGCGTCAGCGGAATCGATTTCGACGTCACGCCCAGCGTCAGCACGGGCGCGTCGGCGGGGTTGACCTTGGCATAGATCGGCGGGGCCGGCAGGTCCGGGGGCAGCAGGTTGCCCGCGGCGTTGATGGCCGCCTGCACCTCCTGCTCGGCGACGTCGAGGCTCAGGTCCAGGCCGAACTGCAGCGTGATGACGGAGGCGCCGGCCGAGCTCGCCGAGGACATCTGGTTCAGGCTCGGCATCTCGCCGAACTGGCGCTCCAGCGGCGCGGTCACCGCGGACGTCATCACCTCCGGGCTGGCGCCCGGATAGAAAGTCTGCACCTGGATGGTGGGATAGTCGACTTCCGGCAGCGCCGACAGCGGCAGGAAGCGGTAGGCGACGATGCCGCTGAGCAGCACCGCCGCCATCAGCAGCGAGGTCGCGACCGGGCGCAGGATGAAGATGCGCGACGGGTTCATCGCGCGCGCTCTGCGGCGGGCCGGCTGCCCGGCAGGATCACCCGCGCGCCGTCGCGCAGCTTGTCGGCGCCGTCCACCACCACCTTGTCGCCCGCCTTGAGCCCGGCCAGCACCGCCACGCGCTCGCCGTCGACCGGCCCGAGCCTGACCGGGCGCACCGCCACGGTATCGGCCGGCGAGACCACGTAGACATAGGCCCCCGGCGTGCCGTGCTGGATGGCCGCGGTCGGCACGTTGAGCGCGTCGTGCAGTACGTCCACGCGCAGCCGGACGTTGACGAACTGGTTGGGAAACAGCCCCAGGTCGGGATTGTCGAACATGGCCCGCAGCTGCACGGTGCCGGTGCTGGTGTTGATCTGGCTGTCGGTGCTGGCCAGCGTGCCGGTGGCCAGCAGCTTGCTGCCGTCGCGGTCGTATGCCTCGACCGGCAGGGGCGTGCCCTGGTGGAAGCGCCGCCAGACCTCCGGCAACTGGTCCTCGGCGATGGTGAAGAGGACCGAGATCGGCTGCAGCTCGGTGATCACGACGATGCCGTTGGTATTGGTGGTCTGGATGTAGTTGCCCTCGTCGACCTGCCGGATCCCGACCAGTCCCGTGACCGGCGAGACGATGTGGCAATAGGCGAGGTTCAGCCGGTCGCTGTCGACCTGGCCCTGGTCGGCCTGCACCGTGCCTTCGAGCTGGCGGACCGTGGACAGCTGGTCGTCGTATTGCTGGCGCGCGATGGAGTCCTGCTTGACCAGGCGCGCGAAGCGGTCCAGGTCGACGCGGCCGCCGTCGAGCGCGGCGACGTCGTGCGCGAGCTGCCCGAGGTCCTTTTTCAGCGCCACCTCGAAGGGCCGCGGATCGATCTGCGCGAGAAAGTCGCCCTTCTTGACGATCTTGCCTTCCTGGAAGCCGATATGGAGCAGTTGCCCGTTGATCTGCGACATCACCGTGACCGTGGCGAGCGAGGTCACCGTGCCGAGGGCGTCGATGTTGACGTTGATGTCCCCGGTCTGCGCGGTGGCGGCCACCACCGCGACCGGCGGGGGCGGAGGACGGCCGCCGCGCGATGCCTGCCGCACATGGACGAACCACGCGAGCGCCGCGAGCACGGCCACGCCGAGCGCGGCCCAGGCAATGACGCGGCGCTGCCTGGACGGGCCGCGCGGGCCCGGCTGCGCCGCCTGCTCACCGCCGATATTCTTGTTCATGATGTATCCCTAACCCATGACCGGCAGGCGGAAGCGGCAGATGTGCGGCCATCGCGGCCCAGCTTTCGAACGTCGCCGTAACTGCCCGGTTAGAGCAAGCCGGATTTGCGGAATATCCGGAGGGGCCGGCCTTAAGTGTAAGGAATCATCACACCATGTAAAGCTGCTTATCGAGGACGCGAACGCATTACCGCCACGGCGGATTTCATGGCGGCGCAAGGCGGAAAACCGTGGCGCACGGACATGGCACAAACGGTCACATCACCGGCAAAAACCCCGCAAAAATGCGCCAATCCCGTACATTTTCGCCGCTTTTCCCGACGCCCCCGCACGGCGGGCACGACACCGCCCGGAGATCATTGCGCCACTCTCGCTTTCCCGTCGATTTAAAAATGACTATCGCAATAACGCGATTCGCGCCACCCGGATACGGCACGCATTAATCACCGCATTCTTATTTGCGCACTTGCCGGAGGCGGTGGCTTTGCCGCGCACAACGAACGGTAATAATCGGCCGGCGCCTTGTTCTGCCGAAAGACGCGCCGCCGCCTGGCCGGAAGTGCCGGATGCGCCCATGCAACGTGCCTGCCGCCGGCAGGCTGACCTATCATGGTTGCAGTCCGCTGCGCTTTGGCCGCGGCTGTCTTCCCGGCTGTCTTCTGTCTTTCCTTCGATGAGGAGCCTGCGCATGAGTACCTGCAACCAGCCGCACCACGCCGACCACGACCACCAGCACGGAGCCAATTGCGGCCATACCGCGATCAGGCACGACGGCCACGTCGATTACCTGCACGACGGCCACCTGCACCACCCGCATGGCGGCCATGTGGACGAGCACCGCCTCGAAGTCAGCGCGAAGAACCCGGACCGGTGCACGCCGCAGCATCATTGCGGGGGCCACGAGGACGGGCACGTCCACGGCCCCGGATGCGGGCACGAAGCGGTGCCGCACGGCGACCACGTCGACTATCTCGTGGGCGGGCACCTTCATCACCCGCATGGCGATCACTGCGACGATCACGGCCCGGTCGAACAAGCCTAGGAGGCCGGCCCGCGGGCCGCCGGCCGGGAAGCCGGCAAGCCGCTTCAGGCAGAACCGGTACTGCCCCCGTTGCCACGCAGGCGCCAGGGCGCGGTGACGGACGGCGGGCGGCGTGCCGCTTGCGCAATGCGCTACAGTGTCAGGCACGTCCGGCCCGGCCGGCAACTCTCCACACTCTGGCGATGAAGCTACTGAACGGATTGTCGGCAACCATGGCAGCGCGGCTTCTGGCCGCATTGTGGCTGGCGCTGGCCTGCGCCTGGCCGCTGCCGGCGGCCAGTGCGCCAAACCCGGCGCTGACCGCGCTGGCGGCGGCCGTGGCGCCCGCCGCCGCGCCGGCCTCCCAGCCCGCCGCCAGCGAGCCGCTCGCGCAGTCGCTCGACCAGGTCATCACCACGCTGCAGAACGACAAGGACCGCAAGGCGCTGGTCGACCAGCTGCAGGCGCTGCGCCAGGGCGTGGCGCCGGCCAGCGCCGCCTCGGCCCCGCAGCCGGGCCTGCTGGGCGCGCTGGCCGAGGTGGTCGACCATCTCGACGGCAAGCTGCGCAAGGACAAGGGCCCCTGGCACTACTGGCGCTGGCGCGCCGACTTCGCCGGCGAGGAATGGCAGATGGCGCTGACCGTGGGCGGCAGCCGGCCCGCGTCGAAATCGCTCGGGGAATTCGCCACCGTGCTGATCGCCTGGTTCGCGGCCGGATGGCTGCTGTGGGAGACCGGCAAGCGCGTGCGCCACCGGCTCGCGCAGCACACTCCGCGCGCCGAGTTGCCGGCGGTGCCGTCGTGGATCGACGTGGGCCTGTACATGCTGCGCCGGGTGATTCCGTGGGCGCTCGCCTTCGGCCTGGCCATGCTGCTTTCCATCAGCGTCTTCAAGCGCTCGCCGGCCAGCGTGGCGGCCATGGCGATCGCCTATTCGGTGGTGGCCGGCGCGGTGCTGGGCGCGGTGTGCCAGGTCATCTTCGCGCTGTTCAGCTCGGCCCACCGCGCCCACGCGGTGCGCGAGCTGCTGCGGCATTCGCGCGGCCTGCTGTTCGCCACCGGCACGCTCGCCGCGCTGGGCGACGTGGCCAACGACGCGCGCGTGATCGCCTCGCTCGGCACCAACCTGTCGTCGCTGGTCTCCACCCTGGCCAATATCGCCGCGGCGCTGCTGATCGGCTGCTTCACGCTGCGCTTCCGGCGCCAGGTGGGGCAGCTCATCGCCAACCGGCCGCTGGCCTTTCGCCAGGCGCACCCGGCAATGATGGACATGCTGCGCGTGGTGGGCGCCACCTGGCACCTGCCGGTGCTGGCGGTGGTGCTGGCCTCGGTGGCGGGCACGGTGATGGCGACCGGCCACGCCGACGTCTTCCTGCGGCGCACCGTGGCCTCGGTGGCGCTGTTCGTGGCCGCGCTGCTGCTGACGCTGGTGAGCGGGCGCTCGCCCAAGGCCACGCGGCGCCCGCCGCGCCTGCGCGACCGCCAGCGCTCTGCCTACATCGCGCGCTTCGCGCGCTTTGCCACCGCGGTGGTGCGGGTGCTGATCTGGGTCGCCTACTTCGAGCTGGGCAGCCGCATCTGGGGCACCTCGCTGCTGGCGATCGCGGAGTCGTCGCCGCTGGGCCGGCGCATCGGCGAGACGATCTTCAGCGTGACCGCCACGGTGCTGCTGGCATGGCTGCTGTGGCTGATCATCGATACCGCCATCACGCAGACGCTGGCGCCCGCGCATGGCCGCGGGGCGGAGCCGAGCCTGCGCGCCAAGACCATCCTGCCGCTGGTGCGCAATGCCCTGTTCGTGACGCTGCTGGTGATCACGCTGATCGTGGTGCTGGCCAACCTCGGCGTCAACGTGACGCCGCTGCTGGCGGGCGCCGGCGTGGTCGGCCTGGCGATCGGCTTCGGCGCGCAGAGCCTGGTGCAGGACCTGATCACCGGCCTGTTCATCGTGATCGAAGACTCCATCGCCATCGGCGACTCGGTGGAGCTGCCCGACCACGCCGGCACGGTGGAGGCCATGACCATCCGCACCGTCAAGCTGCGCGACGGCAAGGGCGCGCTGCACACGCTGCCGTACAGCCAGATCAAGGCCATCAAGAACCTGTCGCGCGGCTACGCCTTTGCGGTCTTCAATATCGGCGTGGCCTACGGCAGCGACCTCGACCGCGCGCTGGAGCTGATCCGCGAGACCGGCAACGAGATCTCGCGCGATTTCCGCTATTCGCGCAACCTGCTGTCCGGGCTCGACGTGCTCGGCCTGGACCGCTTCGATCCCAACGGCTCGGTGGTGCTGGCCCAGTTCAAGACGCGGCCGCTGATGCAGGCCGAGATCACGCGCGCGTTCAACGTGCGCCTCAAGCGCAAGTTCGACAAGAACGGCATCAGCATGGCGACCCAGCGCGTGACGGTGCAGGTCGAAGGCGGCGCTCCGGCCGGCGAGCAGGCCGCGCAGGCCGGCGCCGCGGGCGCCGCGGCGCTGCCCGCGGGCGCGCCCGGACAGGGCTGAAGCGAGCCGGCCCGGCACGCAGAAACGGGTACGAACCGGGGGCACGCATCGGCCGCGCGGACGCCCCCGGGTGTTCGCCCGGGGATACATTTCAGCGCTGAAAATCTGGCCGCGCATCGAGAAACAACATCGCCGTTTGCGAAGTCATGCACCGATGCGCATAATGCCGCAACGCGGTAACGCGGGCAGCCCGACCTTCGCCTCGGCGAGCAGGGCTGAACCGTCCGGGCGGCATGCCCGCACCGGAGCCGGCCAGGACAAGGCGGCCGTACCGGCGCGCTAAAAATAAAGAGCGCAAGCGCATTGGCAGACATGGCGAGAGCCACCGGGGAGAACACCATGGGAGAACAGCCGTCGGCGGATGACGATTTCCACCGCCTGATCGATTCGATCTACGAGTCCGCGCTCGACGTCACCGCGATGCCGCAGGCGCTCGGCCTGTTCTCGCGCTACACCGGCACCGAGAGCCCGCATTACCTCGTCTGGGACAAGCTGGCCGGCCGTGCAAGGCTGGGCGTCACACCGCACGGCTGCTTCGCGGCGCAGGGCGCCTACGTGCCCGAGGCGCTGCGCGCGCTGGCCAGCCAGCCGGCGCGCGAGCTGGCCGGGACGCATGCCGGCGGCGCCATGGAAGGCGCCTCGTGCTACGCGCCCGCCCACGGCGCCGACCTCGAACGCGGCGTGCGGCTGCTCGACACCAGCGAGGTGTGCGTGCTGATGGGCGGCACCGGCCGCGGCACCCGCCCCGATATCCCCTTCGACGTCACCGACATCACCGACGTCACCGACGGCGCCGCGCACCGCCGCCACCGGCTCGCCCGCGTGCTGCCGCACTGGGCCCGCGCGGCGCGCATGCAGCAGCGCAACATGGAACTCAGCGGCCTGGCGGCGCTGGGCCTGGCCGGGCTCGACACGCTCGACTTCGGCGTGATGGTGCTGCAGGCCGACATGCGCGTGCGCTACGCCAACGTCTGGGCGGAAGCGCTGGTGCAGGCCGACAGCCACCTCGCGCTGGACCACGGCGTGCTGCGGGCGCGCGAGCCGGCGCTGCACGCGACCCTGCACAGGCTGCTGGAACGCGCCATGCAGCCCCACGGCACCGGGCCGGCGGCAGGCTCGTGGATGCACATCACCTCGGGCGGCCAGCCGGTGCCCATCATCGTCCTGCCGCTGGTCTCGCGCCAGCCGGTGGAAGGCCCGTGGCAACTGCCGTTCGCGATGGTGCTGATGGGCAACTCCGAATCGCGCTCGGTGCTCGACAGCGCGGTGCTGAGCTCGCTGTTCGGCCTGTCGCGCAAGGAAAGCCTGGTGGCCATCCGGCTGGCCGCCGGCGACACCCTCAACGAGATCGCCGGGCGCGAATTCGTCTCCCCCCATACCGTGCGCGTGCACATCCGCGACATCCTGCGCAAGACCGGCACGCATCGCCAGAGCGAACTGGTGCGCCTGCTGCACCTGCTGCCGGGCGTGGCGCTGGAGCGGGTGGCGCGGCAGCCCTAGGCCGCCGCCGTCGCGCCCGCTGCCGCGCCAGCCGTCGCCGTCTCCCGCGCCACCGCCATCAGCCGCTGCACCTGGCGGTCGTCGCTGTCGGCCGGCGTGGCCAGCGCAATGCCGATGCGCGCCGCCGGGCGCGGGCTGCTCAGGCGCAGGAAACGCACGCGCCGGTTGACGTAGCGTGCCGCCACGCTGGGCACCAGGGCCACGCCCAGCCCGCTTTCCACCAGGCTGATGATGGTCTGCACCTGCACCGCTTCCTGCGTCACGCGCGGCACGAAGCCGGCCTGCTGGCACAGCAGCATGGCGATGGCCTGCAGGTTGGGCACGTCCGCGCTCGGATGCATGATGAAGGGCTCCGCGGCCAGCGCCTTGAGGGCGATGGCCTGGTGCTGCGCGAAGCTGCTGTCGGCCGGCACGGCGGCGACGAATTCGTCGGTCTCCAGCGGCATCAGCGCATAGCCGCCCGCGTTCAGGATCGGGAAGCGCACCAGCCCGGCATCGAGCTGGTGGCGCTCGAGCCGGTCCAGGATCGACGCCGAGGTGGACTCGTGCAGGATCAGCTCGATGCCGGGATGGGCCGCGCGGAAGGCGGGGATCAGCCTGGGCAGCAGCGCATAAGTGGCCGAGCCGACGAAGCCCACGCGCAGCGCGCCGCGCTCGCCGTGGGCCGCGGCCACCGCCGCCGCGCGCGCCTGCCCGGCATGGAACAGCGCGCGGCGCGCGTCGTGCAGCGCGGCCTCGCCGGCCTGCGTGAGGCGCACGCCGCGCGAGGTGCGCACGAACAGCGGCGTGCCGAGCGAATCCTCCAGCTTGCGGATCGAGATCGACAGCGGCGGTTGCGCCATGTGCAGGCGTTCGGCCGCGCGGTGGAAATTGCCGGTCTCGGCGAGCGCGACGAACTGCTGGAGCTGGCGCAGATCCATGCTGATATCTCCTGAATATCGAATACTAAAAATCTAATATTAGACGCAAAGGCTTCGCCTGATCTACCCTGTGCCATCCGCTGTCGTGCGACGCACCGCGCGGCGGGACAAAAAACAGAACGAATCAGGAGACCGCCCAGCATGTTGCCTCTCTCAGGCATGCGCGTGATCGACCTTTCCACGGTCGTGATGGGCCCCTACGCCAGCCAGTGGCTGGCCGACCTCGGGGCCGAAGTGATCAAGGTGGAGCCGCCCGAGGGCGATTCCACGCGGCGCACGGGACCGGCTGCCGAGGATGGCATGTCGGCCATCTTCCTCGGCGTCAACCGCAGCAAGAAGAGCGTGGCGCTCAACCTCAAGCAGCCCGCCGCGCAGGCCGCGCTGGAGCGGCTGCTGGCCGGCGCCGACGTGTTCGTCCACAGCATGCGCCCGCAGAAGCTGGCCGGGCTGGGGCTGGACCCCGCCGCGGTGATGGCGCGCCATCCGCGCCTGGTCTACGTGAGCCTGCTCGGCTTCGCCGAGGACGGCCCCTACGGCGGCCGGCCGGCCTACGACGACATCATCCAGGGCCTGTCCGGCAATGCCGCGCTGATGGCCGCGCAGAGCGGCACCATGCGCTATTTCCCCACCATCGCCGCCGACAAGACCAGCGGCCTGGTGGCGGCGCTCTCGGTCGCGGCGGCGCTGGCCGGGCGCGAGCGCAACGGCGGCAAGGGCGCGCTGGTGGAGGTGCCGATGTTCGAGTCGATGGCGGCCTTCAACCTGGTCGAGCACCTGTACGGCCAGCAGTTCGAGCCGCCGCGCGGCCCGACCGGCTATCCGCGCGTGCTGGCGCCGCTGCGCCGGCCCTACCAGACCGCCGACGGCCACGTCTGCATGATGCCGTACACGGATGCCCACTGGCGCGACTTCTTCCACGCCGCCGGCCGCCCGGAGCTGGCGGCGGACGCGCGCTTTGCCGGCATCGCCGCGCGCACGCGGCACATCGAGACGCTCTACGAGCTGACCGGCGAGATCGTGCGCGCGCGCACCACCGCCGCGTGGCTGGCACTGTGCGAAGACCTGCAGATCCCGGTCGCGCGCGTCAACGGGCTGGCCGACCTCGTCGACGACCCGCACCTGCGGGCCACCGGCTTCTTCGACCTGCTGGACGACCCGGCCATGGGCACGCTGCGCTTTGCCGGCGCGCCGGTGCGCTTCGACGGCGAGCGCGCGCGGCCGGCCATGCCGCCGCGCCTGGGCCAGCATACGCGCGGCCTGCTGGCCGAAGCGGGCCTGAGCGACGCGCAGATCGACGAACTCGCGCAGGCCGGCGCGGCTTACTGCGCGCCGGGCGCCGGGACGTGAACAACGTGAACAACGTGGTCCGCCCCCACGCCGCGTACGCCCCGCCGGCGCGCCCGGACAACCCCTGCCTGCCTTCCACGCCAACCACTCCTAACATTAGGGATGCCGGCCATGCGCGCCGGACTTCACCAGGAGACGCCGTGCCGCATACCCAACTCCCCCGCCTGGGCCAGGGCTTTTACTGGCAGGACATCAAGGAAGGCCAGGCCTTCCAGACCTTCCGGCGCACCGTGACGGAGACCGACCTGGTCAACTTCATCTCGGTCACCGGCATGCTGGAGGCCATCTTCATCGAGAAGGGCTACGAGGGCAGCGCCATCCAGGGCCGCCCCGTGCCGGCCGCGCTGACCTACACGCTGATCGAGGGCTTCATCCTGCAGACCATGATCCAGGGCACCGGGCTGGCCATGCTCGAACTCACGCAGAAGATCCTGGAGCCGGTGGTGGTGGGCGACACGATCTGGGCCACCGTCACCGTGGACGGCATCCGCCCCACCTCGCGCCACGGCCGCGCGGTGGTGGACTCGACCATCGAGGTATTCAACCAGCGCAACGAGCGCGTCATGACCTATACCGCCAGGCGCCTGTTGGCCGGGCGGTAGCGGCCGCACCGGAGGAGACAGATGAAACCACAAGAACAAGACAACAAAGACACCGCCCGCGACAAGCGCCACGACCGGCTGGCGCGGCTGGCAAAGCCGCTGGTGCCCGCGCTGGTGCCCGCGCTGATGCCCGCGCTAATGCCCGTGCTGCTGGCGCTCGGCATGGCCGCCGGGCCGGCGGCCGCGGCAAGCACGGCCGGCCCGGCGGACGGCTATCCCGCGCACCCGGTCAGGCTGGTGGTGCCGTTCCCGCCGGGCGGGCCGACCGACCTGGTGTCGCGCGTGATCGCCAGGAAGATGTCGGACGAGCTCGGCCAGCAGGTGCTGGTGGACAACCGGCCCGGCGCCAACGGCAACATTGCCGCCGAGCTGGTGGCCAAGTCGCCGGCGGACGGCTACACGGTGCTCTACAACACCTCGTCGATCGCGCTGAGCCCGGCGCTGTACAAGAAGCTGTCCTACGACGTGAAGCGCGACTTCGCCCCGGTGGCGATGACGGCGATGGTGCCGCTGGTGCTGGAGGTCAACGCGCAGGTGCCGGCGTCCAGCCTCGACGAGTTCATCCGCTACCTCAAGGCCAACCCCGGCAAGCTGACCTACGGCTCGGCCGGCAACGGCAACGTGACCCACCTGGCGGCCTTCCTGTTCCTGCAGGCCAACGGGCTGTCGGCGGTGCACGCGCCGTACAAGGGCAGCGCGCCGGCGCTGACCGACCTGGCCGGCGGCCAGGTGCAGTTCATGACCGACACCATCAATTCGTCGCTGCCGTTCATCCGCGACAAGCGCATGAAGGCGCTGGCGGTCACCAGCACGGCGCGCAGCTCGCAGCTGCCCGACGTGCCGACCGTGGCCGAGACGGTGATGCCCGGCTTCGAGGTGGGCGCGTGGCAGGGCATGCTGGTGCCGGCCAGGACCCCGCCCGAGGTGGTGCACAAGCTCAACGCCGCCGCGCAGAAGGCGCTGGCCGCGCCGGACGTGCGCGCCAGCCTGGCGGCGCAGGGCGCCGAGCCGCGCGGCAGCAGCGCGGACGCCTACGGCCGCTACCTGGCGCAGGAGATCCAGCGCTGGCAGAAGGTGGTGAAGGATTCCGGCGTGACACTGGACTGATGCTGGACTGACGCGGGACCGATGCCGGCCCGATCCGCCCCCGGGCCGCCTCCACGGAGATTCGCTTTGACTTCCCTGATCGACACGTTTGAGCTCACCGCCCTGCCCCCGGAGGCGGCCGCCTTCCGGCGCGAGGTGCGGGCCTTCCTGGCCGAGTACCTGCCGCCGGCACCGCCCGAGAAGCGGGCGCGCTCGTGGATGGGCTTCGATGCCGGCTTCAGCCGCGCGCTGGCCCGGCGCGGCTGGGTGGGCATCACGCTGCCGGCGCAATACGGCGGCGCCGGGCTCGACCCGTTCTCGCGCTTCGTGCTGGTGGAGGAACTGCTGGCCTGCGGCGCGCCGGTCTCGGCGCACTGGATCGCCGACCGCCAGAGCGGGCCGCTGATCCTGCGCTATGGCAGCGACGCGCAGAAGGCCTTCTACCTGCCGCGCATCTGCCGCGGCGAAGCCTTCTTCTGCATCGGCATGAGCGAGCCCAATTCCGGCTCGGACCTGGCCAGCGTGGCCACGCGCGCGGTGCCGCTGCCCGACGGCGGCTGGCGCCTGAACGGCCGCAAGATCTGGACCACCAACGCCGACCGCTGCCACTACATGCTGGCGCTGGTGCGCACCTCCGGCAGCGCCGGGGACCGCCAGCGCGGCCTCTCGCAGGTGATCGTGGACCTGTCCGCGCCGGGCGTGACGGTGCGCCCCATCCATGACCTCGCGGGCGACGCGCATTTCTCCGAGGTCAGCTTCGAGGACGTGCTGCTGCCGGCCGACGCGCTGGTGGGCAAGGAAGGCAGCGGCTGGGAGCAGGTCAACGCCGAGCTGGCCTTCGAGCGCAGCGGCCCGGAGCGCCTGTACTCCAGCGTGGTGCTGCTTGACGCCTGGATCGCCGCGCTGCGGCGCGCGCCGGCGGCGCGGCGCGACACCGTCGCCATCGGCCGGCTGGCGGCGCGACTGGCGGTGCTGCGCACCATGTCGCTGGCGGTCACGGCCAGGCTGGCGGCGGGCGAGAGCCCGGTGGTGGAAGCCGCGCTGGTCAAGGACCTCGGCACGGAGTTCGAGCAGTCCATCCCCGCGCTGGCGGAGGCCGCGCTGGGCGACGACGCCCACCTGGCCGCCGACGGCGCGCTGTACCGCACCCTGGCTTACGTCAGCCAGGTGGCGCCGTCCTACTCGCTGCGCGGCGGCACGCGCGAGATCCTGCGCGGCATGATCGCCCGCGGCCTCGGCCTGCGCTGATACGGAGCCCTTCATGCACAACGCTTATTCCGACGCGCTCGACACCCTGCTGCGCGATTGCTGCACGCCCGCCGTGGTGCGCGCCGTGGAGCACGGCGGCGATCCCCTGCCGCTGTGGCAGGCCCTCCAGGAAAGCGGCTTTGCCGACTGCCTGCTGCCCGAGGAGGCCGGCGGCGCCGGCCTGCCGCTGGCCGAGCTGGCGCCGGTGCTGTTCACCCTGGGCCGCCATGCCCTGCCGCTGCCGCTGGGCCAGACCCTGTTCGCGCGTGCCCTGCTGCATGCCGCCGGGCTGGCCGTGCCGGCCGAGCCGGTCGCGCTCGCCACCTTCGGCGCCGACGCCGAGACCGTGCTGGTGGCCGGCGGCGCGCACGCGGCGTGGTTCCTGGTGCAGGACGGCACGCGCTGCGTGCTGTTGCCGCGCGCGCAGGCACAGGTGCGCGCCACCGGCGTGCCGGCCGACCTGACCGTCGCCCTGGCGCGCCCCTCGGCGGATGCCCCCGGCGCGTTCGCGCTGCCGGCCGGCGCCCTGCGCGAGATCGGCGCGTGCGTGCATGCCGCGCAGATGGCCGGCGCCATGTCCCATGTGTTCGAGATCACGCTGCAGTACGCCAACGACCGCCAGCAGTTCGGCCGCGCCATCGGCAAATTCCAGGCGATCCAGCACCAGATCAGCGTGATGGCCGAGCATGTCACCGCCGCGCGCATGGCCGCGCAGCTGGCCTGCGCGGGCGGCGGCCGCTTCAACGCCTGGCAGCCTGACCCGCTGCGCGCCGCCATCGGCAAGCTCAACGCCAGCGAGGCGGTCACGCCGGTGGCCGCCATCGCGCACGCGGTGCACGGCGCCATCGGCATCACCGCGGAATACGACCTGCAGCTCTATACGCGCCGCCTGCATGCCTGGCGGCTGGCGGATGGCTCGGAAACCTACTGGGGGCGCGTGGTGGGCGAGGCGGCATGCGCCGAAGCCGCCGACGGCGCGGTGGCGCTGGCGCGGCGCTGGGGCGGGGAAGCGGCGTAGCGGCAGTAGCGGCGGTAGCGGCGTAGCGGCGGTAGCGGCGTAGCGGCGGTAGCGGCGCGTGCCAGTCCATGCGCGGACCGCCGGCCCTGTGCGGCCCGGCTGTGCGGACCGGATGTGCGGTCCCGGGCGCGCGAATCAGTTTTTCTCCTACACGCGCGTGGGATTCGAGGAGATTATGCGGAACTCCGGACGATGAAAGGATAGCTTGCCGGCATATTATTAGCGTATTCACTACCGTATTGACTGCCGTCTGGGGCCGGCGCCGCTGTTCCGATCCATCCACAGATTCGGTGTCTCCCGTTGACCGGGATACGGAGGCTGATGTGTCGACACTTCGAGCAACGCCCGCCCGCGCCGCGGCATGGCCGCGCATCCTGCTGCTGCTGGCGCTGGCCGTCCTGGCGACGGGCGCGCGGGCGCAGACGCCTTCGCCCGCGCCCGAGTGGCAGTACTCGGCCGGGATTCCGCTGGAGAAGATGTTCGAGCCAGAGACGCCGGAATGGGCGGTGCGCCTCGGCGCGGCGGCCATCTACCGTCCGCGCTATGACGGCGCTTCCAGCTACTACGTGCTGGGCGGCGGCACCATCGACGTGCGCTACCGCGACCTGTTCTTCGCGTCCACCGGCGAAGGCATCGGCGTCAACGCCGTCAGCACGCCGCACCTGCGCGCCGGCCTGGCCATCAGCTACAACCTGGGGCGGCGCGAGGCCGACGACCACGCCCACCTGCACGGCATGGGCAACATCAACTTCGCGCCGGAGGCCAAGCTGTTCGTCGACTACGTCGTGTCGAAGGAATTCCCGCTGGTGATCCGCGCCAATGTCCGGCGCGCCTTGGGCGGCTCCGAGGGCTGGATCGGCGACCTCGGGGCCTACCTGCCGCTGCCGGGCAGCTCGGAGCACTTCTACTGGTTCGCCGGGCCCAGCGTGAGCTTTGCGGATTCGCGCTACATGGATACGTGGTTCGGCGTGAGCGCCGCGCAGTCGGCGCGCTCGGGCTTCGCCCAGCACCATGTCGGCGCCGGCATCAAGTCCTACGGCGCGGGCCTGAGCGCGATGTGGTTCCTGCACAAGCACTGGTTCATCACCGCCGACGCGAGCATCTCGCAACTGGTGGGCGCCGCCGCCGACAGCCCGGTCGTGCAGCGGCCCACCACGTTCTCGGCCGACCTGTCGGTCAATTACCGGTTCTGAGCGCCGCCCGCCATCTCGGCCCGCCTTGGAAGTGGTTTCAAAGCGAAGCGAAGCGGTCCCGGCCAGGCACGACTTCTCAGGCCGCCTTGCGGTGCCGGCGCTCCGGCTTGCACTCGAATTTGGATTCGCGCCGGCCGTCTTCGTAGGCCACCTCCAGCCGCACCGTGAAACCCCACAGGCGCGTGACGTGGCGGATCACCTCGTCGAAGTTCTGCGCCAGCGGGCGGCGGTCGCTCTGCAGGTGCCGCAAGGTCAGCGAGCGGTCGCCGCCGACATCCACGTTGGTGATCTGGATGTTGGGCTCCATGTTCGACAGGTCGTACTGGTTGGCCAGCAGTTGCCGGATATTGCGGTAGCCCTCGTCGTCGTGGATGGCGGTCACGCGCAGCTTGCCTTCGCGGTCGTCGTCGAGCACCGAGAACAGCTTGAGCTCGCGGATCACGCGCGGCGACAGGAACTGCAGCAGGAAGCTCTCGTCCTTGAAGTTGCGCATGGCGAAGTCGAGCGTCTTGCGCCAGTCGCTGCCCGCGAATTCGGGCGCCCAGCGGTAGTCTTCCTCGGTCGGGTTCTCGCACATGCGGCGCAGGTCCTGGAACATCAGGAAGCCGACCGTGTATGGATTGAGGCCGCTGTAGTACGGGCTGTTGTACGGCGGCTGGTAGATCACGTTGGTGTGCGCCTGCAGCAGCTCCATCATGAAGGCGTCGTTGACCAGGCCTTCCTCGTAGAGCTGGTGCAGGATGGTGTAGTGCCAGAACGTGGCCCAGCCTTCGTTCATGACCTTGGTCTGGCGCTGCGGATAGAAGTACTGCGCGATCTTGCGCACGATGCGCACGATCTCGCGCTGCCACGGCGCGAGCTTGGGCGCGTTCTTCTCGATGAAGTACAGCAGGTTTTCCTGCGGCTCCGGGGGAAAGGCCGATTCGCGCTCGAACCCTTCGTCGTCCTCGAGCGCGTGGGAGCGGTGCTTGGGCAGCGTGCGCCACAGGTCGTTGACCTGGGTCTGCAGGTAATTCTCGCGCTCGGTCTGGCGCGCCTGCTCCTCGGCGATGGAGAGTTTCTTGGGCCGCTTGTAGCGGTCCACGCCGTAGTTCTGCAGCGCGTGGCAAGAGTCCAGCAGCAGTTCCACTTCCTGCTCGCCGTAGCGCTGCTCGCATTCGGCCACGTAGTTCTTGGCGAACAGCAGGTAGTCGATGATGGCGTCCGCGTTGGTCCACGTGCGGAACAGGTAGTTGCCCTTGAAGAAAGAGTTGTGGCCGTAGCAGGCGTGCGCGATGGTCAGCGCCTGCATGGGCATGGTGTTCTCTTCCATCAGGTAGGCGATGCAGGGGTTCGAGTTGATGACGATCTCGTAGGCCAGCCCCATGTGGCCGCGCTGGTAGCTGCGCTCCGACGCAAGGAAATGCTTGCCGTAGGACCAGTGGCTGTAGCCCACCGGCAGCCCCGACGAGGCATAGGCATCGAGCATCTGCTCCGCGGTGATGATCTCGATCTGGTTGGGATAGGTGTCGAGGCCGAAGTCGCCGGCGATGCGGGCGATTTCGCGGTCATAGCGATTGATCAGCTCGAAGGTCCATTCCGAGCCGGTGGAGAGATAAGCCATTTACGCCCCCGTGGCGGGTGAAACGAATACCTGCGACGAATACCTGCGACGAATACCTGCCAGTCGGTCTCGCCGGCCCCGCATCGCGCGCTCCCCGCCTCCTCGGGAGAGCAAAGCCAATGCGTTGCGCGGGCAACTGGCAGCGGCAGCCGGATGCGGCCGAACCCGCGGGTTCAGCGGCTGCCCGGCCAGGCCGCCTTCTTCTGGAACAGGTCATGCAGCACGGGATAGATTTCCTCCGCGCCGATGATGCGCTGCATGGCGAAGTTCTCATGCCGGTCCCTTACCATCAGATACTCTTCCCAGAGATTCTGCGGCTCCTCGGAGGCCACCTCCACATAGGCGTAGTACTGCACCAGCGGCAGGATGGACTCGCGCAGCAGGCGCCCGCACAACTCCGAATCGCCCGCCCAGTTGTCGCCGTCGGATGCCTGCGCCACGTAGATGTTCCACTGGCTGGCCGGATAGCGGTCGTGGATCACCTCGACCATCAGCTTGAGCGCGCTGGACACAACCGTACCACCGGACTCGCGCGAATGGAAGAAGTCCTCCTCGTTGACTTCCTTCGCCACCGTGTGATGGCGGATGAATACCACGTCGATGCGCTCGTAATTGCGCTTGAGGAACAGGTACAAGAGCATGAAGAAGCGCTTGGCGAGATCCTTGCGGCTCTCGTCCATCGAGCCGGAGACGTCCATCAGGCAGAACATCACCGCCTGCGCCTGCGGGCGCTTCTTCAGCACGCGATTGTTGTAGCGCAGGTCGAGCTTTTCGATGAAAGGCACGCGCTCCACGCAGGCACGCAGGTGGCGCATCTCCTTCATCATCTCGAGCGCGCGCGCCGAGTACGGACCGTCCTGTTCCAGGACCTCGCCGTACTCCCGCTCGAGCACGTCGAGCTTCTTCTGGTAAGGGCTGGACAGCGCGATGCGGCGCCCGAGCGAGCTGCGCATGGTGCGCAGGATGGAAAGGTTGGAAGGCGTGCCGTCGATGGAAAAGCCGGCGCGCACCTTGCGGACCTCGGCGATCTTGGCAAGGTGGCGCTTGGCCATGTCCGGCAGCGCCATGTCCTCGAAGAAGAAATTGAGGAAATCCTCGCGCGACAGGGTGAAGACGAAATCGTCCTCGCCCTCGCCCGAGTCGCTGGCCTTCGAGCCGCCTCCGCCCGCCCCTTGCTGCTGGCGGTCGAAGCTGTCCCCGCGCACGAACTTCTTGTTGCCCGGGTGGATCCACTCCCGCCGGCCGCCCTGGCCGTGGTGGAAGGCTGGCTCGGAGATGTCCTTGACCGGAATGGACACCTGCCCGCTCTGCTCGATGTCCATGATCTTCCGGCCGGACACCGCCTTCGCTACCGCCTGGCGTATCTGTTCGCGGTAGCGCTTGATGAAGCGTTGCTGGTTGACGGCACTTTTATTGCCGCCGTTCTCGCGCCGATCAATGACCGTGGCCATATGCTTGCCCTCTTGGAGAGGCCTCGTCCAGGCGCCGTTACGATGATTTTCTGACGCGCAAGTACCACTCCACAAGTAGGCGGACCTGCTTCGCCGTGTATCCCTTCTCAACCATGCGGTTGACGAAGTTCGCGTGCTTGTCCTGGTCCTCGCGGGAGGACTTGGCGTTGAACGAGATCACGGGCAGCAAGTCTTCGGTGGTGGAGAACATGCGCTTCTCGATCACCATGCGCAGCTTCTCGTAGCTGGTCCACGCGGGGTTCTTGCCCGCGTTGTTGGCCCGCGCGCGCAGCACGAAGTTGACGATCTCGTTGCGGAAGTCCTTGGGGTTGGATATCCCCGCGGGCTTCTCCACTTTCTCGAGTTCGTCGTTCAGCGCGTTGCGGTCGAGAATCTCGCCGGTATTCGGGTCGCGATATTCCTGGTCCTGTATCCACAGGTCGGCAAACACCACGTAGCGGTCGAAGATGTTCTGTCCGTATTCGGAGTACGACTCCAGGTAAGCGGTCTGGATCTCCTTGCCGATGAACTCCACGAACGGCGTGGTCAGGTACTCCTTGATGTACGACAGCAGCTTGGCTTCCTGTTCCGGCGGGAACTGCTCGCGCTCGATCTGCTGTTCGAGCACGTAGAGCAGGTGCACCGGATTGGCCGCCACCTCGGTGTTGTCGAAGTTGAAGACCTTGGACAGCACCTTGAAGGCAAAGCGCGTGGACAGGCCGTTCATGCCTTCGTCGATGCCGGCGTAGTCGCGGTATTCCTGGTACGACTTGGCCTTCGGGTCGACGTCCTTGAGGCTCTCGCCGTCATATACCCGCATCTTGGAGAAGATGTTCGAATTCTCCGGCTCCTTGATGCGCGTGAGCACGGCGAACTGCCCCATCATCTTCAAGGTGTTCGGCGCGCACGGCGCGGCCGACAGCGAGCTGCTGCGCAGCAGCTTGTCGTAGATCTTCACCTCGTCCGACACGCGCAGGCAGTACGGCACCTTGACGATGTAGATGCGGTCGAGGAAAGCCTCGTTGTTCTTGTCGGCCTTGAAGGTCTGCCACTCGGCCTCGTTCGAGTGCGCCAGGATGACGCCGTCGAAGGGAATCGCGCCGAAGCCCTCGGTACCCTTGTAGTTGCCTTCCTGCGTGGCGGTGAGCAGCGGGTGCAGGACCTTGATCGGCGCCTTGAACATTTCGACGAACTCGAGCAGGCCGCGGTTGGCCAGGCACAGCCCGCCGGAATACGAGTAGGCATCCGGGTCGTCCTGCGGGAAATCCTCCAGCTTGCGGATATCCACCTTGCCGACCAGCGAGGAGATGTCCTGGTTGTTCTCGTCGCCCGGCTCCGTCTTGGAGATGGCGATCTGCGACAGCACCGAGGGGCGCAGCTTCACCACGCGAAAGCGCGTGATGTCGCCGTTGAACTCGTGCAGGCGCTTGACCGCCCACGGCGAGGCGATGGTGTTGATGTAGCGCAGCGGGATGCCGTAGTCCTCTTCCAGAATCTTGCCGTCTTCCTCGGGCGAGAACAGCCCGAGCGGAGATTCATGGATGGGCGAGCCCTTCAGGGCGTAGATGGGAATCTGCTCCATCAACACCTTGAGTTTCTCCGCCAGCGAGGACTTGCCGCCGCCCGGAGGCCCGAGCAGATAGAGGATCTGCTTGCGTTCCTCGAGTCCCTGCGCGGCATGCTTGAAGAACGAGACGATCTGCTCAATCGTGTCCTCCATGCCGTAGAACTCGCGGAAGGCCGGATAGATCCTGATGACCTTGTTGAAGAACAGGCGGGACAGCCGTGGATCGTGGTGGGTGTCCACCAGTTCGGGCTGACCGATGGCGGCGAGCATGCGCTCGGCGGCGGTCGCGTAGGCGGAGGGATCCTTCTTGCAGATATCCAGGTACTCCTGGATGCTGTATTCCTCTTCCTTGCGAGCTTCGAAGCGTGTGGCGTAGTGGCCGAAAATGTCCATACCTCACTCCCGTCAGATTCCCGTCCGAGGCAGAAGGCACATCTGCTGCATCCAAAGATCCCGCGCCAGCGTCTGCTACTCCGCCACCCCGGCTTGGCGGTGCTGGCCATGTTGCGAGGCCTTTACTTCATCATAGTCAAATAACGGCGAAGGCTAAGAGCCGGTTGACCAACTTCTCGTCTGACTTTGCAACTGCGCAACGGCGGCGCAACGTCAGGCGCGGTCTCCGTACTGCTGCTCCAGCCCCCACTCGCGACGGGCATTTGGACCATGTCTTGTGACACACATTACACCTTTCCCGCTCAGCGTGCATAGATGGTTTTGTAACCGCTAGCACGCTCGCCGCCGCGCAACGCACGCCCCGCGCGGCATTGCGCCCGGCACTACCGCCAATGCCCTACGGCATCCGCATGAGAGGCTGCCGCACACGCCTCGCGACGCCGCGCGCGGCGTCGCGTCACAGCGTGCGCGCCACCAGCTCCTTCATGATCTCGTTGGAGCCGCCGTAGATCTTGCCCACGCGTGCGTTGGCGTACATCCGCGCGATCGGGTACTCGAGCATGTAGCCGTAGCCACCATGCAGCTGCAGGCATTCGTCGATGATTTCGCAATTCTTCTGCGCGCACCACCACTTCGCCATGGCAGCCGTGGGGGCATCGAGCTCGCCCGCCAGCAGGCGCATCATGCAGTCGTCGACGAAGGTCGCGGCAATGGTTGCCTCGGTCTTGCACTCGGCGAGCTTGAAACGCGTATTCTGCATATCGATCAGCGGTTTGCCGAACACCTGCCGCTCGCGCACGTAATCCGTGGTGAGCTCGATGGCGCGCTGCATGCTCGCCACCGCGCCCAGCGCGATGATCATGCGTTCCTGCGGCAACTGCTGCATCAACTGATAGAAGCCTTGTCCCTCCTCGGTGCCGAGCAGGTTTTCCGCCGGCACGCACACGTCGTCGAAAAACAGCTCGGCGGTGTCCTGCCCCTTCTGCCCGATTTTTTCCAGGATGCGGCCGCGCCGGAAGCCGGGCAGATCGCGGGTCTCGACCATGATGAGCGAGACCCCGCGCGTGCCGGCCTCGGGATCGGTCTTGGCCACCACGCAGACCAGGTCGGCGTGGTAACCGTTCGTAATGAAAGTCTTTGCACCGTTGATGCGATAGACGTCTCCGTTCTGGTTCTTTTCACGCACCGCCCGGGTGCGTACCGACTTGAGATCGGACCCCGCGCCGGGCTCCGACATGGCGATGGCGCCAACCATGGCGCCGGAAGCCATCTGCGGCAGCCATTTGCGCTTCTGTGCCTCGGTACCGTAGTTGAGCAAATAATGGGCCACGATGCCACTGTGCACGCCATTGCCCAGGCTGGTGGAGATGGCGCGCGCCATTTCGTTACAGATCACCGCCTCGTGCGCGAAGTTCCCGCCGCCGCCGCCGTATTCCTCCGGAATGCTCGCGCACAGCAGGCCGACTTCGCCGGCGCGGTTCCAGACCTCGCGGTCGATATGGCCGCGCGCGGCCCAGCGCGCTTCGTTCGGCGCCAGCTCGCGCTCGACGAAGCGGCGCACGGTGTCCTGGAACAGGGTCAGTTCCTCGTTCATCCAGGGCACCTTGCGGGCCGCCATCGCCATGTTCTTGTCGGTGCTCTTCATCTTGGTGTTCTCCGGGAAATTCGTCAGGGGGAGCCGCGGGTGCTGCGCCGCAACACCGCAGCCGCGCGGTTGGTCAGCAAGGCAGCCAGGAACTGCCTCTATCAAAAAAGTGGTGCGATGTATCGATTGATGCTCTTTGGCGGGCGCGCCGGCGCTCAGTCGAGTTGGATATGCGCGTCCTGGACGATGCGGGCCCACTTGGGCGTGTCGGTCGCGATCACCGCGGCCAGTTCCTCGGCCGACGACCCCACCGGCTGCAAGCCCATCCCCGCCAGCTTCTGGGAGATCTCCGGCAGGCGCACGATGCGACCGACCTCGGCCGACATCCTGGCCACCACCTCGCGCGGCGTCCGGGCCGGCACGAACACGGCGAACCAGCCGCTCGGCTCGAAGCCGGCGAAGCCCGCCTCGGCAAAGGTGGGCACCGCGGGAATCGACTTGTAGCGCTGCGTGCCGGTGATGGCGAGGATCTTGAACTTGCCGCTATTTAAATAGCTGTTCGCGGACGTCACATCGACGAAGGCCGAGTCCACCTGGCCGCCCAGCACGTCGCCCATCAGCGGCGCGGCACCCTTGTACGGGATGTGCGCCAGGTCCAGCCCGGATTGCATCTTGAGCAGTTCGCCATGCAGGTGCGAGGACGTGCCGTTGCCGTAGGAGCCATAGCTGAGCTTGCCGGGGCTGGCCTTGGCCAGCGCCACGAACTCGGCGAGCGTGGCGGCCGGCACCCGGTTGGGCACCACGAACAGGTCGGACGAGCGCGCCAGCAGCGACACCGGCTGGAAATCGCGCGCGACGTCGTAAGGAATCCGCTTGTACAGGCTCGGCGACTGGATCATGGCGGTGATGCCGAGCAGCACGGAGTAGCCGTCCGGCGCCGCCTTGGCGACGATGTCGTTGCCGAGCATGCCGCTGGCGCCGGGCTTGTTGTCCACCACCACGGGCTGGCCCCACGCCTCGGCCAGGCGCTGGCCGATCATGCGCCCCACGGTGTCGGTGCCGCCGCCGGCCGGGTACGGCACCACCATGCGGATGGGCTTGGCCGGGTAGTTGCCCTGCGCCCGTGCCGGCCATTGCCAGCCGCCCAGCAGCGCGCCGCCGCCGAGTGCCGCCGCCTGGCCCAGCCAGGTCCGCCGCGTTGTCTTCATCGTTGTCTCCCCCAGTTCGCTTTTTTTTTGCTGTCGTGATGTCCCGGTGCCGCCCTTCGGCCCCTCCTCAGGCGGGGTCGCCGTGCTGCGCTTGCAGCTTCTCCTGCGGCTGCTCCTGCTCCTTTTCCTGCAGCGCCCGCCACTGGATCTTCCCCGTGGCGGATTTGGGCAGGGCGTCGACGAAGCAGACGATGCGCGGCACCTTGTAGGCCGCCAGCCGCTCGCGGCACCACGCCATGATCTGCTCGGCGCTGGCCTCGGGCGTGCCGCGCGCGGCGGGCTTGAGCGCCACCACCGCCTTGACGGTCTCGCCGCGGCGCGCGTCGCGCGCGGCGATCACGCAGGCCTCATGGATGGCCGGATGGCCGTAGAGCAGGTTTTCCACTTCCGCGGGCCAGACCTTGAAGCCGGACGCGTTGATCATGCGTTTCAGGCGGTCGCGCATGAAGAAATAACCTTCCTCGTCCATGAAGCCCAGGTCGCCGGTGCGCAGGAAGCGCTTGCCGTCGATCTCGATGAACGCCTCGGCATTGGCCCCGGGGTTGCGCCAGTAACCCAGCATGATCTGCGCGCCGTGCGTGACGATCTCGCCCAGCTCGCCCCGCGGCAGCTCGGCCAGCGTGAGCGGGTCGATCACGCGCGCGTCCACGCCGAAGGTGGCGATGCCCAGGCACTCGCGCTTGGGCCGGTGGCGCGGATTGGACAACAGGAAGGCCGCGCTCTCGGTCAGGCCATAGGCTTCCACGTAAGGCAGGCCGAAGCGCTCCTGCAGCATGGACGCCACCGCGTCCGGCATGGCCGCGCCGCCGCCGCCGAGATAAGCCAGGCTGGACAGGTCGCGCCCGGCGATGCCGGGCTGGGCGAAGAAGTCCACCAGCATGGCCGGCGGCGCGCCCCAGGTGGTGACCTGGTAGCGCTCGATCAGGTCTGCTGCCAGCGCGCGGTCCCAGCGCGGCAGCAGCACGATGGTGGCGCCCAGGTAAAGCGGCGCGTGGATGCCGTTCTGCATGCCGAGCAGGTGGAACATCGGCGCCACCGACAAGGTCACGCTGTCCGGCAGGGCGCCGCGCCACCGCTGCGAGCCCACCGCCGCGCTCATCAGCGAACCATGCGTATGCATGCAGCCCTTCGGATGGCCGGTGGTGCCGGAGGTATAGGCCAGCATGCACAGGGTGTCGTAGCCGGCCTCGTCCGGGCCCGGGCTGTGGCCGGCGGCGTCGGCCTGCATCCACAGGGCGAGCGTGGCGCCGGCCGGCGCGCCGGCGGGCAGCGGCGCGCGCTCGTGCAGCCACGCCGGCACGGCGGCGCCGCTGCGGTCGGCGGCGGCAAGCATGTCGCCGTACTGGTGCGCGATCACGTGCGGCAACCGCGCGCCGTGCAGCGGCGCGATGCGCGCATACAGCTCGGCGGCGACGAAGGCCGCCACCGCGCCGCTGTCCTCCACCACGTGCGCCAGCTCCGCGGTCAGCCACATCGGGTTGGCCGGCACCACCACCGCCCCGGCGCGCAGGATGGCGTAGTAGGCCACGATGAACTGCGGGCAGTTCTGGCTGAACAGCAGCACGCGGTCGCCCGGCGCCACGCCGCACGCCCGCTGCAAATAGCCCGCCATGCGCTCGACCTGCGCCTGCAGGCTGGCGTAGCTGATGGCGTTGCCGAAAAACTGGATGGCGGTCTTGTCCGGGTAGCGCCGCGCGGCGACCTCCACGTTGCAGGCCAGGCTGGTGCGCGGCACCTGGATCTGCGCCGGCATGCCGGGCGGCCAGAACGGCGAGCGGCAGGGAGGAACGGAGGCGGAAGGGAAAGAGGGGAGAGAAGGGAAAGAAGCAGCTTGCATCATGGCGATACAGGTATGGGGAAAGCGCCGGGCACCGCCGGCGCGGCATCAGTCGAGGCGGATGTTGCGGGTGCGGATCACCTTGCCCCAGCGCGCGTAGTCGCTGCGCATGGTGTCGGCGAAGGCGTCCGGCGTGCTGCCCGAGAGCACCACGCCCATGTCGTTCATGCGTCCGCGCACGGCCGGCGCGGCCAGCGCGCGGTTGACGTCGGCGGAGAACTTCTCCACCACCGGGCGCGGCGCGGCCGCGGGCAGCAGCAGGCCGAACCAGCCCATCGAGTCCATGCCCGCCACGCCGCACTCGCGGAAGGTCGGCACGTCGGCCAGTTGCGGCGCGCGCGCCGGGCCGGTCACCGCCAGCGCGCGCAGCCGGCCGCTGGCCACATGCGGGCGCGCGCCCATCACCGAAATGATGGCGGCCGGCACCTGCGCGCCGAGCAGGTCGTTCAGCTCAGGCGCCTCGCCCTTGTAGGACACGTGGGTCATGTCGAGCCCGGCCGCGTCGTTGAAGATCTCACCGTAGAGATGGCCGCTCGAACCGGTGCCGAACGAGCCGTAGTTGAACTGCCGTGGCCTGGACTTCACCAGCGCGATGAATTCGGCCAGCGTGGCGGCCGGCACCGAGTTGTGCACCGCCAACACCAGGCTGGTGGTGCCGAGCTGCGACACCGGGGCGAAATCGCGCACCGGATCGAACGGCGCCCTGGCGTACAGGCTCGGCGCCTGGACCAGCGTGGTGATGGTCAGCAGCGCAGTGTGGCCGTCGGGCTCGGCCTTGGCCACCGCGTCGGCGCCGATCATGCCGCTGGCGCCGGGGCGGTTCTCCACCACGATGGGCTTGCCCCACGTCTTGCCCAGCGACTCGGCGATGGCGCGCGCCAGCACGTCGGTGGCGCCGCCGGCCGGGTAAGGCACCACCAGCCGCACCGGCCGGCTCGGCCAGTTGGCGGCCGCGCCCTGCGCCCGGGCCGGGCCGAACCGGCCAATGCCGCCGGCGGCCAGCGACGCCGCGCCCAGCCACGACAAGGTCCTGCGACGATCTGCCTGCATCCTGCCTTCCCCCATCCCGCCCCCTCATCCGGGCCCCAATGCCCAGGCAACGAGATTGCGCGATGCTGCGCTGCGTGGACAATGACCATTCGGCCCAAAATCATTGGCCGAATCGCTCAGGGAAAAGCCTGCCTTTGGTAAATCCGGATTGTGCCGCGCCATCGCATCGGGCTAACTGGTGCCATGGCCGGCGCAGACCCGGCATCGCCATCCCGCCAGACCCGCCGGCCCGCCGGCCCGCGCGCCCCGTGCCGCGCCGCAGCATCCGGCAGCCAGGGCAGCGGCAACGAGGACGAGGACGAGGAGACCATGCATATCGCCGCTTCCGGCGCGGGCACGCCTTCGCCGCCATCGCTTCCGGCCGCTTCCCGCCCGCTGCGGGCGGCGCCGCACGCCGGCCTGCCGCCCCGCCACACCATCTCCGTGCTCCAGGTCGAGCAGATCATGCTGGGCGCGCGCCGCCTCGGCTGCGACATCGACGCGCTGCTGCGCCGCGCCGGCATTCCCGCCGCCCTGCTGCAGTCACCCAGCGCGCGCGTGAGCGAAGACCAGTTCGCCGCGCTGATGCGATCGATGCGCCGCGTCACGCGCGACGAGTTCTGGGGGCTGCTGAACCGGCCGCTGGCGCCCGGCGTGTTCGCCCAGGCCTGCCGCGCGCTGATCCACTGCGCCACGCTGGAAGACGCGCTGCGCGTCGGGCTCCAGCAATACCGGCTCCACCTGCACGACTTCGTGCCGCGCCTGCAACAGCACGACGGCCGCGCCACCCTGCTGCTGCTGCCGCGCGCGGCCGCCACGCCGTGCCGCCTCTACGCCGAATCCACCTTCGCCTTCCAGGCCTACGGCGTAGCCAACTGGCTGGTGGCCCAGCGCATCCCGCTCGCCGCCGTCGACCTCGCGGCCGCCGCGCCGGAAGCGGGCAGCCCGCCGGCGCGGCGCACCGACACCGAACGCGTCTTCAATACCCAGGTCCGCTACGGCCAGCCGCATACCGCGCTGCATTTCGACGCCGGCTGGCTGCGCCTGCCGGTGGTGCAGGACGCCGCCAGCCTGCAAGCCTTCCTGCACGACACCCCGCGCAACCTGCTGACCCGCTACCGCGACGACTCCTGCCTGGCCGAGCGCATCCGCCGCCATCTGCGCTGCCACCTCGACGGCGAACTGCCCTCGCTCGAACAGATGGCCGAAACCCTGCGCCTGACCCCGCAAACCCTGCGCCGCCGCCTGCGCGACGAAGGCCGCGGCTACCAGAGCATCAAGGACAGCCTGCGGCGCGACGCCGCCATCGGTTTTCTGGAACACACCGACCTGCCGTTGCAGCAGGTGGCGTTAAGGGTGGGGTTTTCGGAGCAGAGTACGTTTCACCGGGCGTTCAAGAAATGGACTGGCGTGGCGCCGGGGGAGTATCGGCAGCGGCAGATGATGGGGTTTGCGGCGTAGCTCGTCATTTAGTGGATAGGAGTTGCGGTGTCGCTGTGTGTATTCGTAATTAGGATTTTTTAATTAAAAAAGTCAAATATTAAAATCAAAATCTTAACTTCAAAGTCAAAGGCTTTCGCTCCCCCGGAGCGACTGTGGTGGTCTAATGATCCTGGACACTTCAAAAGGTAGACTTCCGGTCAACTAGAGAGGTGATGATGGGACGCAGAGATTTCTCCGACGAGTTCAAGGCCGACGCAGTGAACTTGGTGCTAGAGCAGGGGTATTCAGTGACCAATGCCGCCAAGGCACTGGACATTGGTGAGACAGCGCTTCGTCGCTGGATTGGCAATCGCCAGGCGAAGCCGGTACCGACCACAAGTGACCCGACGAGCTTGACGCCCGACCAGCGCCGCATCCGGGATCTGGAGCGGCAAGTGGCCCGGCTGGAGCGGGAGCGTGACATCCTAAAAAAGTCCACGGCCTTCTTCGTCAAGGAACTCGATCGCAATACGAAGTGATCGAACAGGCGGAGAAGGTCTGGCCGGTGGCGGTGGTGTGCGAGACCCTGGGCATGCCGCGCAGCACCTACTACGCGTGGAAGGCCCGGCAAGCCAAGCCGCGTGCCCAACGTGAGGCGCTGATGGGTCAGGTCCAGGCGATTCATGAGACGAGTGGGCAAAGCTACGGCAGCCGCCGCATGTCGCAGGAGCTGCGCAGACGAGGCCATGCTGTCGGACGCCATCGAGCCAGAGGATTGATGCGGGAAGCCCAGGTCGCGGTCCGGAAGGCTCGCAAGCATTATTACTCGAAGGGCGGGAAGTCCTCGGCCATAGCGCCGAACCGATTGAACCGGCAGTTTGCCGTCGCGCAACCGAACCGGGTGTGGGCTGGAGATGTGACCTTCATCTGGACGCAGCAAGGCTGGCTGTACCTGGCCGTGGTGATGGACCTATTCTCGCGGCGGGTGGTGGGTTGGGCTTACTCGAATTCGGCCGACACGCGGCTAGTGGTGAGGGCACTGAGAATCGCGCTGTCGAGCCGGCAGCCGGCCGAGGGCCTGATGTTTCACTCGGATCAGGGCAGCCCGTATGCCAGCCATGCGTTCCAGGAATTGTTGCGCGAGGAAGGGATCACACCGAGCATGAGTCGGGCGGGCAACTGCTGGGACAACGCGGTCGTCGAGCGTTTCTTCTGCAGCCTGAAGGGCGAGCGCATCCGCGACCGGATCTACTGCGACCGCGCGGAGGCACAGGCGGACATCACGAACTACGTGCTGTTCTTCTACAACCAACAGAGATTGCACTCGGCCGCGATGAACATGCCGCCAGCCGAGTACGAGAATTTAAAGGTGGAAGTGGCCAGAAAAGTGTCCACGATTACTTGACCACCACAGCAAAGAAAACGGACTGCCTGGCCGGCAGGGGCAGAAACGTTGGGATTTCTGGTTGTTGGTGGTTTCGTGGTGGGGACTGTGGTTCTGCTGGCATCCTGCCGTTACCGGTTCCACTCACCACGGTCTTGCTGGTGGTATTGGTTTCGGGGTCAGACCTATGATGGCGGGTGCACTGCTTGTCCGGCCATCTGCCGTTACCGGCTTGGGCGGCCACGACATAGCACCCTCCTGGTTTCGTGGTGGGCGCGGTGGACCGGAGCGCGGGTGTATGGGGCACGTACGTATTCGGCAGATCCGCGAGCCTAAGCGCCGACTACAACCTGGACGGGGTTCTCATTCGCACCCCGTGGGGAAGGGATTGATTGCCATGCCCTCTCCTCACCGCACCCTGTACAGCACACGAACCGGCGGCCTTTTGTCAGAATGCTCCAAAGTTTTTTCCGGAATTTTCAGAATTTTCGACTACCGAGCCTCCTCTTACCCGCATGGCCAGTCACAGGTACGACTCCCCTTTGGGATCCCTGCTGCCGAATTGCCACGCCCAAGGTATTCGGCTCGGCATGCTGATTGACATCTGCTCGCCTGCTCCCCCAGAATTCATCCGTCACCCCACAACGGTGACCGGGCGTGGAAACCCGGAGAAATGAAAGATGGACAGCCACATTTGTGGATTTTTTGTGTCCAATACGTTCGCGCGCGCCTACAATCCCGAGGCGGGCCGGGCGAGGCAGCCTTCGGGCTGGCCGGTTGCTTTCATTCCCCGGTATTTCCACCCTCGCTGCGGGCCCGCCACCCTCACGTGGAAATGAGCGGCGGGCCTTTCGATGGAATGAAAGGAGCCTGAAATGCCGAACACCACTGCTTATTCAGAGCAATCAACCATTAATCCTGCAACGCATGTCTTGGCTGTTTCCCGCCAATCGCCCCTGATTGCCGAACTGATCGAACTCACCTTTCCCGCCGACACCCCCGACAAGCTCCGGGTGCAGGAACTCGCTTACCAACTCGACGAACTCCGTGGCAGCATCCACGGCGCGACAGCGGATGGCTGCGATACCTTGTTGCGCGTCAGCGCTGGCTTGGGTGCAGTGCTGCGACTTCTGGAAGGGGATGACATCGCGTGCGTGGACAGTCTCGGTGTCCATTCCCTGCTGGCGCCTCTGAAACGGCAACTGGATAGTGCTGCGAATCGGATGCAGGGAATGATCTGAAGGCGGGGCAAGAGCCTGCCCGATGGCTGGCCCCTTCTTCCCCGACCGATCCGAAAGCAACAACTTGGGCAACAATGAACGAAGCTGCCAGGATGCACTCATGCCGCCCAAGTTAGCCCAGCAAGGTGTCCTCCTCCTCACGGGGAGAGGGGCGGTTTGACTAGGAGCCGCATCGAGCGGGGCCAACGGTAGTGGCCAGCTAGAGGCCGGAAACAAAGCCGCCGGTTTTTCCAGCGCGGGGGCATTCGCTGGCGCCGGCCCTCTCCCCCGTCCCCTCTCCCGCAAGCGGGAGAGGGGAGCAAATCGGCGGCAAGATCGCGCGGCTAGTACCGACGCGCGATCCCCCTCAAACCACCCCCTTCCCCCGCAACTCCCCAATCCGCTCCGCCGACATCCCCAAGATATCCCCCAACACACTATCTGTATGCTCACCCAGCCGCGGCGGCGCCGCGTCATAACGCACCGGCGTAGCCGACAGCCGCAACGGGCTCTTCACCGTAGGACACACACCACCATCACTACGCACAAGATCGACCTGCAACTCGCGGTGCCGCACCTGCGGGTCTTCCAGCACCTGGGCGTAATCGTTGATGGGCCCGCACGGAATGCCTTCGCGCTCCAGCGCTTCGACCCAGTGCGCGGTGGTGCGGGTGCGCATGTGGGCTTCGAGCAGCGGCACCAGCACCTCGCGGTTGACGATGCGGCCCGAGCCGGTGACGAAGCGTTCGTCCTGCGCGAGGTCAGGGCGTTCCACGCCGCGGCAGTAGGCCTGCCACTGGCCGTCGTTGCCGGCGGCCACGATCATGTAGCCGTCGGCGGTGGCGAACACGTGGTAGGGCACCATGTTGGCGTGGGCGTTGCCGAAGCGGCCCGGCACCTTGCCGGTGACGCGCTGGGCGATGATCGGCGTGGCGCCGACCGCGACCACGGCGTCGAGCAGGGCCATGTCGATGCGCTGGCCTTCGCCGGTGCGCTCGGCGTGGCGCAGCGCGGCCAGCACGGCGACGGTGGCGTACATGCCGGTGAGCATGTCGACCACCGCCACGCCGACTTTCTGCGGGCCGCCGCCGGGCAGGTCGTCGCGCTCGCCGGTGATGCTCATCAGCCCGCCGATGCCCTGGAAGATGAAGTCGTAGCCGGGCTTGTGCGCGCTCGGCCCTTCCTGGCCGTAGCCGGTGATGGAGCAGTAGACCAGCGCGGGGTTGATGGCCTTGAGGCTGTCGTAGTCGAGGCCGTAGCGCTTGAGGTCGCCGACCTTGTAGTTCTCCAGCACGATCTGCGACCTGGCCGCCAGCTCGCGCACGATGGCCTGCCCTTCGGCGCTGGCGATGTCGAGCGTGACCGAGCGCTTGCCGCGGTTGGCGCCGGCGTAGTAGGTGGCGTCGCGCGAGGGCTTGCCGTCGCCACCGGGCAGCCAGGGCGGGCCCCACGAGCGGGTGTCGTCGCCCACGCCGGGGCGCTCGACCTTGATGACCTCGGCGCCGAGGTCGGCCAGGTTCTGCGCGCACCAGGGGCCGGCCAGGATGCGGGACAGGTCGAGCACGCGCACGCCGTCGAGCGCGCTTTTCATCGGGGCGCTCATGCGCGGAACTCCGCCAGGCCGTTGCTGAGCACGGTGACGTCGCGCGCGGGGATGCGGGCGTCGAACAGCACGCGCTGCGCGCCATCGCGCTCGCCGTCGCGCCACATGCGCACTTCCAGCGTTTCGCCGGGGAAGACCGGGCGCGAGAAGCGCACGTCGAGTTCGAGCAGGCGGTCGCCGTCACCGTCGGCGAAGGTGTCCACCAGCGCGCGCGCGGCCACGCCGTAGGTGCACAGGCCGTGCAGGATGGGCTTGTCGAAGCCGGCGGCGCGGGCCACTTCGGGGTCGGCGTGCAGCGGGTTGGGATCGGCGTTGAGGCGGTACAGCAGCGCCGCCTGCGGCAGGATGGCGAGGCTGCGCACCGCGTCCGGCGCGCGCGCCGGCGCGGCCGGCAGCGCCTCGGGCGGGGCGTCGCCCTGGCCGAAGCCGCCGTCGGCGCGGCAGAACGTGGTGTGCGTGACGGTGGCCAGCTCCGCGCCGCTGGCGTCGTCGACCAGCGTGCGCTCGATGATCACCAGCGCGCCCTTGTCGGCGCCCTTGTCGATCACATGGCTGATGCGCGCGCGTGCGCGCACGGTGCCGGCCGCCGGCAGCGGGCGGTGCAGCCGCAGGCGCTGCTCGCCGTGCACGATGCGCACCCAGTCGATGCCGCTCCTGGGGTCCTGCATCCAGAAGCCTGGGTAGGCCAGCACCACGGCCTGCGTGGGAAAAGCCTTGAGCTGCGCCTCGTAGACGTAGCGCAACTGGCGCGGGTCGCCGGGCTGCTCGCCCAGCCCGAGGCCGAGCGCGTACAGGATGGAGTCCTTCTCGCCGTAGGTCTGCACGACCTCGGGGAAGTCCCAGTGCTTGATGCGGTTGTAGTCGAGCGGCATGGTGTCAGATCGGGTCCCAGTTGATCACGTCGGGCGAGCGCTCGAGCTTGAAGAAGCTGCCGCGCATGGCGGGAATCGCGATCTCGGCGATCGATTCCGGGGTCCAGCCTTCGCTCATGTGCACCGAGCGCACCGGGCGCGGCTGGCTCATCAGCATGATCTCGTTGGCGCGCACGGCGAAGATCTGCGCGTTGACTTCGTGCGCGGCGTCGCTGGCGAGGAAGGCCGCCATCGGCGCCACCTTGTTGGCTTCCATCTTCTGCAGCTTGGCCACGCGCGCCTTTTCCTCGGGCGTCTCCGACGGAATCGAGCTGGTCATGCGGCTCCACGCGAACGGCGCGATGCAGTTCGAGCGCACGTTGAAGCGCGCCATGTCCAGCGCGATGGACTTCGACAGCGCGGCGATGCCGAGCTTGGCGGCCGAGTAGTTGGCCTGGCCCAGGTTGCCGATCAGCCCCGAGGTGGAGGTCATGTGCACGTAGGCGCCGCTTTCCTGGTCCTTGAAGTGGTTGGCGGCCGCGCGGCTGACGAAGAAGGTGCCGTTGAGGTGCACGTCGATCACCGAGCGCCACTCCTCTTCGTTCATCTTGAAGAACATGCGGTCGCGCAGGTTGCCGGCGTTGTTGACCACGGCGTCGATGCGGCCGAAGTTGTCCAGCGCGCATTGCACGATGGCGTTGGCGCCCTGCCAGCTCGACACGCTGTCGGTGTTGGCCACCGCGGTGCCGCCGGCGGCGCGGATCTCGTCGACCACGCGCTGCGCGGGGCCGGCGTCGCCGCCCTCGCCCGTGAGCGACACGCCGATGTCGTTGACCACCACCTTCGCGCCCGCCTTGGCCAGCTCCAGCGCGACGCCGCGCCCGATGCCGCCGCCCGCGCCGGTCACCAGCGCTACCTTGCCTGCCATCAATCCACTCATGTCATCTGCTCCTGTCTGCGTGTTCACTAGTTCGTTCAAATAGAGACGGCGGCGCGGCACTCATTCGAGCCGCGCGCCGGAGTCCTTGACCACCTTGCCCCAGCGCGCGATCTCGGCATCGATGTGCGCGCCCAGCGCGGCCGGCGTGGAGCCGACCGGCTCGTAGCCGTTGGCGGCGAGATTGGCGCGCAGCTCGGGCTGCGCCAGCACCGCGGCGATTTCCTTGCTGAGCCGGTCGACGATGGCCGGCGGCGTGCCGGCCGGCGCCAGCACCGCGTACCAGCCGTTGATGTCGAAGCCGGGCACGCCGGACTCGGCCAGCGTGGGCACCTCGGGCGCCAGTGTGGCACGCTTGCCGCTGGTCACGGCCAGAGCATGCAGGCGGCCGCTGCGCACGTGCGGCATGGTGGTGGAGATGCTGTCGAAGGTCAGCTGCACCTCGCCGGCCAGCATGGCGTTGACGACCTGGGAACTGCCCTTGTACGGCACGTGGGTCATCTTGACGCCGGCCAGGCTGTCGAACAGCTCGCCCGACAGGTGGCCGGTGTTGCCGTTGCCGGCCGAGCCGAAGGTCAGCTTGCCGGGTTCGGCCTTGGCCTGGGCGATCAGCTCGGGCACCGTCCTCGCCTTCAACGACGAACTGCCGGCCAGGATCAGCGGCAGGTTGGCCACCAGCGACACCGGCGCGAAATCCTTGCGCGTGTCGTATGGCAGCCGGGGATAGAGGCTGGCGTTGATGGCGTGCGCGGCCAGCACCACGATCAGCGTGTAGCCGTCCGGCTTGGCGCGCGCCAGTTGCTGCGACGCGATCGTGCCGCCCGCGCCGGGCCGGTAGTCGAGCACCACCGGCTGGCCCAGCCGCTCCTGGAGCTTCGCCGCCACCGGGCGCGCCAGCAGGTCGGCGCTGCCGCCCGGCGGATACGGGATAAGCAGCTGGATCGGCCTGGCCGGCCAGGTGTCGGCCAGCGCCGGCACGCCGGCGCACAGCAGGCCGGCGGCCAGCGCCGCGGCGGCTGCCGTCAGCCAGGTCCGGCGGGGGAATGCGCGCGATGCTTCCATGCCTTGTCTCCTCGGTGCCGTTGCGGCTTGTCGTGACATCACTGCAGCGGGATGCCCGTATCCTTGACCACCCTGGCCCAGCGCACGCGCTCGGCATTGATGAAAGCGGCGAAGTGCTCGGGCGTATCGCCGCCCGGCATGCCGCCGAGCTCGGCCAGGCGCGCCTTGACCTCCGGCTCGGCAAGGATGGCCGCCACCGCCTTCTGCAGGCGCGACACCAGCGCGGGCGGCGTGCCGGCCGGCGCCACCAGGCCGAACCACGCGGTGACCTGGAAATCGTCCAGCCCCGCTTCCTTCATGGTCGGCACGTCGGGCAGCTCGGGCACGCGCGCGGCGCTGGTCACCGCCAGCGCGCGCAGCTTGCCGGCCTGGATCTGCGCCATCGAACTGGGCAGGTTGTCCACCATCATGGTCACCTGGCCGGCCACGAGGTCGGCCACGGCGGGCGCGGCGCCCTTGTAGGGCACGTGGATGATGTCGATGCCGGTGCGCTTCTTGAACAACTCGCCGGACAGATGCACCGACTGCCCGGTGCCCGACGAGGCGAAGGACAGCTTGCCCGGCTCGGCCTTGGCCAGCGCCACCAGCTCGGCCACCGACTTCGCCGGCACCTTGGGATTGACCACCAGCACGTTGGGTACCGACACCACCAGCGTGACCGGCGCGAAGTCCTCGGCACGGTAGGGAAGTTGCTTGTACAGGCCGTAGTTGATGGCATTGGGGCCGATATTGCCCATCATCAGCGTGTAGCCGTCGGGCGCGGCCTGGCGCAGCGCCTGCGCGCCGATGATGCCGGCGCCGCCGGCGCGGTTGTCCACCACCACCGGCTGGCCCAGCACTTCGCCCAGCCGCTTGCCGACCAGGCGCGAGGCGATGTCGGTGGTGCCGCCCGCCGCCGCGGGCACGATCAGGCGCACCGGCTTGTCGGGCCAGGCCGCCTGCGCGGTATCCATCAGGCCCGCCGCGAGGCCGAGCGCGGCGGCCACAGCCGCCAGCATGCGAGCGCTGCCGCGCCGTTCTGTCATGTGTCTTCCTCCTGTGAGCCCGGCGGCGGCGCGCCGGACTATCCGGTAACCGCCCGCGCAATGCGGGCGATCCGGCCTTTTTGGTTCTATTGCCACGCCGAATACGATAAATTGGCGGCGGAGACATGGCTATTCACGATTCACAAAAGAGGCCTTTGGCCCAGCAAAACACATGCATTACGACCTGACCGACCTGCGCCTCTTCCTCAACGTCGGCGAGACGGAGAACCTGACCCGCGCGGCCGAGCGCAGCTTCCTGTCGCTGCCCGCCGCCAGCACGCGCATCAAGCAGCTCGAGGAAGCCTTCCAGACCCAGTTGCTGATCCGCCAGGTCAAGGGCGTGCGCCTGACGCCGGCCGGCGACGCGCTGCTCAGCCACGCGCGCGAGGTGTTCCGCGAGCTCGAATGCCTGCACGCCGACCTGCGCCCCTACGCCAAGGGCGTCAAGGGCCGCGTGCGGCTGCTGGCCAACACCACCGCCACCAACTCCTTCCTGGCCACGGCGCTGTCGCGCTTCCTCTCGGAAAACCCGGACGTGGACATCGAGCTGGAAGAGCAGCTTTCGCAGGCCATCGTCTCTTCCATCGGCGCGGGCGCGGCCGACCTCGGCATCGTGGCCGGCGAAGTGGCCACCAACGACCTGGAAGTGATGCAGCTGTGCAGCGACGAGCTGATCGTGATCGCGCCGGTCAACCACCCGCTGCCGCAGTTCACGCGGCTGCATTTCGCCGACCTGCTCGACACCTGCCGCTTCGTCGGGCTCAACCAGTTCAGCGCGATCCAGTCGTTCCTGGACCGCATCGCCAGCGGCATGGGCAAGCGCATCAGCCTGCGCATCCAGCTCGGCAGCTTCGACGCGGTGTGCCGCATGGTGGAAGCCGGCGCGGGCATCGCCATCGTGCCCAACAGCTGCGCGCGCCGCTATGCCAGCCGCAAGGTGCTGCGCTTCATTCCGCTCGAAGACGAATGGGCCAAGCGCGACCTGCGCCTGGTGCGCCGCCCCGGGCGCGAGCTGCCGCAGTTCGCGGAGACGCTGGTGCAGTATCTGAAGGATGCGGCGCAGGAGCCGGTGTGAGGCACCGGCGCGGGCAGCCTAGAGCGTGAGCTTCAGCCGGCCCGCCAGCGCCCCCGGCAGCAGGCTCGAATCCGTCTGGCGCTCGCCGTAGGTGCTGCTCGACACGCGCAGCTGGCGTTCGCTCGTGAGCGCTTCCAGGTGTTCGCCGAGGAAGCTGTAGAGGCTGTCGTCGAAGCGCATCGTGCCCAGCGGCGCCCGGATGCGGCCGTCCTCGACCCAGAAGGTGGCGAAGCGGGTCATGCCCGTCATGCGCGCGGCCGGCGCATCGGACCAGTTGAGATACCAGAGGTTGCCGATGTAGAGCCCGGTGCCGAGCGCCGCCAGCACGTCGTCCTGCGCCAGCGTGCCGGCGCCCAGCGCGAGCGCGTGCGGTGCCTCGCCGCTGTCGGCGCAATTGGTCTCGAGGCCATACTCGCGGGCGCTGCGCGGATAGACCAGGCGCGCCGCGGGCCGGCCGGCGCGCACCAGCGCCGTGTCGCTGCGCGGAATGCCCTCGGGGCCGAAAGCCGGCGCCAGCACGCCGCTGGCGCGCTCATCCATGTCGATCAGGCCGCTCAGCCTCGCGCTGCCGTCATAGAGGCGCTGCAGCGGGCTTTCCTTCTGCGCCAGCGAGCGAGCGGAAAAACCGCCCCAGCCCAGCATGCCCACCACTTCCTCCAGCGCGGCCGGCGCGAGATAGGCGCGGTAATCGCCCGGAGCGAGCGTGCGCGCCGGCTTGCCGAGGTGTTCCAGTTGCGCGCGCGCGGCGGCAAAGCGGCTGGCGAACTCGCCGTCGTCCCACCGGTCGCCGGCATAGTCGGCCTTGACCGCCTGGCCGTTGGCGTGGAACAGGCTCCAGTCGAAATGGAAGGCCTGCGCGGCATGCCAGCCGAAGGCGCCAAAGCTGCTGGCGAAACCGCGGTACAGCGGGCCGGCGGCATAGATGCCGACCAGGTCGAGCCCGCGCGCGGCCTCGTCGATGCGGGCCAGCACGTGGCTGGTGTCGGGCGGCGCGCTATCGTCGGCGAAGCGGCGCTGCCAGGGTTCGCGCTCCAGCGTCAGGTAGGGATCGGGCCGCAACTGGGCGACCGCGCCGCGCAGCCGGTCCAGCCCTTCGGCCAGGCGCGCGCGGTCGGTGGCGGGGTCGCCGGACAGGGCGATCTGGCTCCTGGCGTGGCGCTCGTCGCGGATCAGCTGCAGGCGCGCGGTGGCCTGTGCCACGCGCCCGGCCTGGCGCACCCTTGCCCGGTTGAAGCGGATGAATTCCGAGGACTCCGCGCTGTACCACAGCGTGAACGCCTCGCCCGGCGCCAGCGCGGCGCGCACGTCGTCGGCCAGCGCCGCGAACAACGATTCCGCATCGGCCATCACGCGGCTCCCCCGAACACTTCCACCTGACGGAACACGCACGCCGGCGAGGCATGCCCCACGCGCACGATCTGGTTGGGCTCGCCCTTGCCGCAGTACGGCGTGCCGTGGACCTCGAAGGTGCCGGCGTCGCCCACCGCCGCCAGGCTGCGCCAGAAATTGGCCGAGACCCCGCGGTAGTTGGGATTCTTGACCACGCCCTTGAGCTCGCCGTCCTCGATCAGGCGCCCCCATTCGCAGCCGAACTGGAACTTGTTGCGCGCGTCGTCGATGGACCACGAGCGGTTGGTGGACATCAGCACGCCGCGCTCGATGCCGCCCACCAGCTGCGCCAGCGTGCGGTCGCCCGGCTCCAGGTTGAGGTTGGCCATGCGGTCGATGGGCGCGCGGTTCCAGCTGCTGGCGCGGCTGTTGGCCACGCCCGGCAATCCGCTGCGGAACTGCGAGAGCGCGCCGCCGAGCGGGCGCTGCAGGATGCCGGCGCGGATCAGAAACGCCTTGCTGGCCGGCTGGCCGTCGTCGTCGTGGCCGTAGCTGCCCAGCTCCTGCGGGATCCCGGGATCGAACGTGATGTTCAGCAGCGGCGAGCCGTACTGGTAGTGGCCGAAGTCTTCCAGCGTGATGAAGCTGGTGCCGGCGTAGTTGCGCTCGTCGCCGAGGATGCGGTCCAGTTCCAGCGGATGGCCGACGGATTCGTGGATCTGCAGCATCATCTGGTCCGGCATCAGCAGCAGGTCGGTGAGGCCGCCGGGCGTGTTAGGCGCCAGCAGCAACTGCAGGGCTTCGTCCGCCACGCGCGGCGCGGCGTCGGCAAAGCCCAGCCGCGCAACCACCTCGAAGCCGCCCTGCTGGCCGCTGCCGAAGCCGCCGAAGGTGCGCGTCTGGCTGTCGCCGCCGTCGAACGCCGTCACGCTCAGGCCCGGATAGACGAAGCGCTGCGCCTGCCATTGCTCGGCGCCCGCGCTGTTGAGATAGAGCTGTTCGTGGAACAGGTGCGACAGGTAGGCGGTGTGGCTGACGATGCGCGCGTCCGCGGGCACGCCGGCGCTGACCTCGGCCAGCAGCGCGAAGCGCTCGGCCAGGCCGGGAAAGGCATCCTGCGCGCCGGGCGACGCATAGCGGGACCGGCCCTGCTGCGGCGGCAGCCCCCGCATGTCCACCAGGCCATGCGCGGCGATGCGGCCGGCCAGTTCCCCGGCGGTGTCGAGCGCGCGCTGCAGGCCGGCCGCGCTGGTGTCGCTGGTGGCGGCATAGGCCTCCACGCCGTCCAGCCGCACCGTGATCATCGCGCCCGCCTCCTGCGTGAGCGAGGGTGGCTCGGCCACGCCGCGCCGCATCGCGCAATGCTCGCTGCTCTCGCGGACCAGCCGCAGCGAATGAAATTCGGCGCGGGTGGCGAGACCGGCGAAATCCTGCCTGGCGCGTTCGAACACGGGTGACTCCGGAAGCGATGTTGGAGAGCGCATGTTACTACGCCGGTGGCGCCGCCCCGCCAGAAACCTCCCCACCAAAACCCGCCTCCGTCCATCTGACTGGATTTATTTGAATTATTTATTTCGTATTCGTACCAAACAAATTTGTTTTCAATTTAATTTAAATCAGTTTTAAGAAAATTCACCACCTCCATTGAGAATTCACCGCTGCCGGGCGCGCAGGCGATTGCTTTACGTTGGTGCCGACCATCCACGAACGGGACCAGCAACAGCCAATGAATACCGCCTATCGCATTATCTGGAGTGAATCCGTCGGCACGTGGGTGCCGGTTCCCGAATATGCCCGCTCGAAGGGCAAGCCCGCGCGGGCCGGCCGCGCGCTGCGCCGCGCCCTGGCGATCGCCGCCGCCTCGCTGTGCATGGGCGGCGTGCAGGCCGCGGACCTGGCAGACCTGCAGATCGTCGGCGATTCGGACAATACTCCCGGCCTCGACCTGCAAGGCCCTGGCGATGTCGTCCGCATGTACGAGCAGTCCGGCGCCAACACCGGCAAGAGCGGCATCACCACCACCGGCCGGGCCAGTCCCGGCGCGCGCGTGGCCGACGGGGCCAGCCTGACGCTCGACCACAGCAACATCGCGACCGGCGGCCGCGACGCCACCGGCATCGAGGCAAGCGGCGCGGGCACGCAGGTCAGCATGGCCGGCAGCGAACTGAAGACCGCCGCCGGCATCGGCGCGAGCGTGGCCGGCGGCGCCAGCCTGTCGCTGGAGCAGAGCCGGTTCAGCACCGCCTATGCGGGGGTGACCGTCGACGGCGCCGGCTCGCTGGCCACGCTCGCGGACAGCGCCATCTCCACCACCGGCTACGGCGCCCACGGCGTCGGCATCTCGGGCGGCGGCAAGGCCATCCTGGCCGATACCACGATCACCACGGCAGGCGGCACGGCGCACGGCATCCATGCGGACGGCGCGGGCTCGCAGGCCGTCATGACGGGCGGCGCGATCGCGGCGGGCGGCATCGCCCTGTCGGCGCAGAACGGCGCCACGATCCACGTGACCGGCAGCACCATCGACGGTGGCCGCCATGCCAACGCCGTGCGCAGCATGGGCAGCGGATCGCGCATCACGCTCGACGACGTCAAGGTCGGCCAGTCCGCCAGCAGCATGCCGGCCATGCTGGTCGGCGAAGGTGCGGGCCTGGCCATGAAAGGCGGCTCGATCGCCGCCGGCGGCAACAATGCCATCGGCATCATGGTGGCGAGGAATCCCTCGTCCGGGCCCGCCAGCGTCGACATCGAGGGCGCGCGGATCGAGATCGCGCGGGATGCGCGGTCCGGCTACGGCGTGCAGGTCGATGGCCACGCGGTGGTGAACCTGAAGCAGGCCGGCATCGTCACCCGGGGCGACTATGGCGCCGGCGTCTGGCAGACCACCGCCCTGGCCACCACGACCCTGACCGGCACCACGGTCCACACCTTCGGCCTCAATGCCGCCGGCGTCGTCGGCTACGGCGGCCTCATCCGCATGGACGGCGGCAGCGTCACCACCGAAGGGCAGAGCGCGCACGGCCTCTATGCGGCCGACAACACCGGTGTCGCGGGCGCGCATGCGGTGGTCGAGGCCAACGGCGTGAGCGTGCTCGCCAAGGGCGACGGCTACGGCGCGGTCGTGCTGCAAGGCGCGGAGATGGCGATCACCGGTGGCGACGTCACCGCGCAGGGCAACGGCGTCGCCGCGGTGCTGGCCAACGGCCGCGGCGTGCCCGGCACCCGCCTCGCCCTGGACGGCACCCGGCTGCTCGCGACCGGCAACGGCAGCCACGGCATCTACGCCAGCAACGCCGCGCAGGTCAGCGCCAGCGGCGTTGCCGTGCAGGTGCGGGGGCAAGGCGGCTATGGCCTGTTTGCCGCCAACGCGCCGCGCGTGGCGCTGGCCAACGCCACGGTGCGCAGCGAGCTCGGCGGCGGCCTGATCAGCCTGGCGACGGCGCCGGGCATGCGCAGCGCGATCGACGTCGCCGGCAGCACGGTCGAGGCCCCCGGCGGCATCGCCCTGGCCGCCGTCGGCGGCTCGGCCGGGTTCGACCTGAGCCACAGCAGGGTGGACGGCGCCATGCTCATGCATGTCGGCGACACGGTGCTGACCGATGCGGGCGGCAATGTCGTCGATACCATCGCCGCCGGCACCATCGACGTCAACGCGCGCAACAATACCTACCTGAGCGGCGCGGGCGGCGTGCGTGTGGACAGTGGCACGCTGAACCTGAACCTGGAGCGCTCGGCGCTGGCCGGCGACATCCGCGTCACCGGCACCGGCGCCGCGCCGGCCGTGGCCAACCTCAGCCTGAGCACCGGTTCGCTGTTCGCCGGCGCCGCCAGCGGCGCGGGGCAGGTCACCGTGGACGGCAGCAGCGCCTGGCAGGTGACGGGCGACTCGGCGGTGGCGGGCATCGCCAGCGCGGGTACCGTCGCCTTCGCTCCGGCCGGCGGCTTCAAGACGCTGACCGCCGGCAGCTATGCCGGCGGCACCGGCGGCGGCAGCGGCACCCTGGTCATGAACGCCGCGCTGGGCGGCGACGATTCCCCCGCCGACAGGCTCGTGATCGATGCCGGCCGCGCCAGCGGCAGCACCGCCGTGCTCGTCAACAACGCGGGCGGCCAGGGCGCGCAGACCGCCGACGGCATCCTGCTGGTCGAGGCGGTCCGCGGCGGCGCCACCGACGCGGGCGCTTTCCACCTCGCGCGCGACGTGCGCGCCGGCGCCTACGACTACCGGCTGTTCCGCGGCGGCCCGCGGGGCGAGAGCGCGCAGGCCGAGAACTGGTACCTGCGCAGCACCTTCGAGTTCGGCGGCATCGAGCAGCCCGACGAGTCCGGCAGCACACCGCCCGGCGAAGCCAAGCCGCCGCCGCACGCCATCCTGGGGCCCGAACTGTCGGTCTACGGCGCGGCCATGCCGACCGCGGCGCGCGTCGGCCAGCTCACGCTGGGCACGCTGCACGAGCGCGTGGGCGAACAGGAAAACCTGCGCGCGGACGGCACCGCCGCCGGCAAGGTCCGCAACGGCCACTGGGGCCGGCTGTTCGGCAGCGCCTACAAAGACCGCTACGGCGGCCTCGGCAACCCGGCGACTTCGGCCACCATCGCCGGCTTCCAGGTCGGCGCCGACCTCTATCACGACCAGCGCGGCGACGGCCGGCGCGACCATGCCGGCCTGTACATCGGCGTGGCGCACGCCAGCGGCGGCGTGGACGGCACCGTCACCAACGCCGGATCCACCGCCTACGTGCGCGAGCGCACCGGCCGCCTCAAGGTCGACGGCGCCAGCGCCGGCGCGTACTGGACCCACTACGGCGCGGCCGGCTGGTACGGCGACGCGGTCCTGCAGCTCACGTCCTACAGCGGCACCGCCTCCACCAGCCGCACCGCGATCGGCGTGGACGGCCACGGCGTGGTGGCCTCGCTCGAAGGCGGCTATCCGCTCCAGCCGCGGCCCGGCTGGAGCCTGGAGCCCCAGGCACAGCTGATCTACCAGCGCATCAAGCTCAACAATGCGGCGGACGCCTTCTCCACCGTCGGCCTCGGCACCAGCAACAGCGTGCTGGCGCGGCTCGGCGCGCGGCTCCAGTTCACCGGCAGGCAGGGCGACAAGCTGCTGCAGCCCTATGCGCGGGCAAACCTGTGGTCCACGCTGTCGGGCGCCAGGAACACCGTGGACTACGGCGGCGTCGACCAGATCCAGACCCGCGCGGGCGGGCACTGGGGCCAGCTCGGCCTGGGCATCACCGCGAAGATCGGCAAGCAGGCCAGCGTGTTCGGCAATGTCGACGGCCTGTTCCCGCTGGAGGGCGGGGAGAAGAGCCACGCCGGCGTGCAGGGCGTGGTGGGCTTTCGCATGAACTGGTGAGGGCGGGGCTCGCGGCGGCGCGGCGAGCCCTTCCCCCGCGGCTCAGTCCGCCTGCACGCCGGCCGCCTTGATGATGGGCGACCACTTCTCGATCTCCGACTGCAGCCAGGTGCGCAGGCCCTCCGGGGTCTGCTTGTCCTCGGGCACGATCTCCGCGCCCAGCTCGGCCAGGCGAGCGGCCACGGCCGGGTCCTTGAGGCCGGCGCGCATCGCCGCGTTGAGCCGGTCGATCACCGCCGGCGGCGTGCCGCGCGGGGCGTAGACGCCGTGCCACACCTTCACCTCGAAGCCCTTGAGCCCGCCCTCGGACAGCGTCGGGGTGTTGGGCAGCGCCTTGATGCGCTGCGTGGTGGTGACGCCGTAGAGCTTGACCTTGTCGGCCTTGATATGCGGCAGCGTCTGCGTGGTCTGGTCGCACAGAATGTCGACCTGGCCGCCCAGCAGCGCCGTCAGCGCGGGCGCCGTGCCCTGGTAGGGAATCGCGGTCAGGTCCACGCCGATGGCTTTCTGGAACAACATGCCGCACAGCTGCGACACCGCGCCGAGGCCGGCATTGGCCAGGTTGAGCTTGCCCTGGTTCTGGCGGATGTAGGCCACCAGCTCGGGCAAGGTCCTGGGCGGCAGGTCGTGGCGGCCCAGCAGGGTCATCGGCACGTCCGCCACCTGGCCGACAAAGCTGAAATCCGTCAGCGGCTTGTACGGCAGCTTGCTGTACAGCGCCGGCGCGGTGGCCATGCCGTTGTGGTGGATCAGGATGGTGTAGCCATCCGGCGCGGCCTTGGCCACGTAGGCGGCGGAAACGGTGCCGCCGGCGCCGAGCCGGTTTTCCACCACCACGCTCTGGCCCAGGTTCTTCGACATGGCCGCGGCCAGCGTGCGCGCCACCACATCGGTCGGGCCGCCCGCGGCGAACGGCACCACCATCGTGATCGGCTTGGCCGGGTAGGCGTCGGCGGCGCGCGCCCCGGACGGCAGCGCCAGCGCCGCCGCCGTGCCCAGCGCGGCGAGCGCCATCCGGCGCCAGGGCGCCCGCCCCGCCGTCATCCCTGCGTTGCCCGCGATTTCCGGCCCGTGCCGCTTTCCGTGTGCCTGGTAGCCTGCCATTGTCTTTGTCTCCGTCACGTTGAGGTATCCGGCCGGTTCTGCCGGCCCCGGTCTCTGGCCGCGCCGGTCCGGGGGGCGGCCGCGCGGCGCTTTCTGTTTGTGCCGCAAGCGTGGCGGCAAAGCGGCACGGGGCGCAATACGGATTTCCCTAAGGGTGGGCAAAGCCGCCCCGAAGGATCGCCAGGGACCGGCGTCGCGCGAGGGGTGGCGCCGGCCTCACCTGACCCGGCTCCCGCGCCGATGCCGCGCGCCGCCTTCCGGGAGGCGCTTCCGGGGAGCGCTTCCGGGCGCGCTAAGCCGCTCTTTCGCAAATCCGAATTACGGCGGCAAGGGGGCTCGGGAATAATGGCCGCAAGCTAAATCCGATAACGGGGCATTTTTCATGTTCGCAGAACAGACGCACGACCAGCCGTATCCCGACATCCGCGAAGCCGTGCGTGCGCTATGCACGGGCTTCGACTCCGCCTACTGGCAGCGCGTGGAAGAGCAGAACGCCTTCCCCGAGGAGTTCGTGCAGGCATTGACCAAGGCCGGCTGGCTGTCGGCGCTGATCCCGGAGGAATACGGCGGCTCCGGCCTGCCGCTGACCGCGGCGTCGGTCATCATGGAGGAAATCAACCGCACCGGCGGCAACTCCGGCGCCTGCCACGGCCAGATGTACGTGATGGGCTGCCTGCTGCGCCACGGCTCGGCCGAGCAGAAGCAGCGCTGGCTGCCCGGCATCGCCTCGGGCGAGCTGCGCATGCAGTCGATGGCCGTGACCGAGCCGACCACCGGCACCGACACCACCAAGCTCAAGACCACGGCCGAGAAGAAGGGCGACCGCTACGTCATCAACGGCCAGAAGGTGTGGATCTCGCGCGTGCAGCACTCCGACCTGATGCTGCTGCTGGCGCGCACCACGCCGCTGGACCAGGTCAAGCGCAAGTCCGAAGGCCTGTCGGTGTTCGTGGTGGACCTGCGCGAGGCCATCGGCAAGGGGCTGACCGTGCGCCCGATCCGCAACATGGTCAACCACGAGACCAACGAGCTGTTCTTCGACAACCTGGAAGTGCCGGCCGAGAACCTGATCGGCGAGGAAGGCAAGGGCCTCAAGTACATCCTCGACGGCCTCAACGCCGAGCGCATCCTGATCGCCGCGGAATGCATCGGCGACGGCTACTGGTTCATCGAGCGCGCCAGCAACTACGCGCGCGACCGCATCGTGTTCGACCGCCCGATCGGCCAGAACCAGGGCGTGCAGTTCCCGATCGCGCGCGCCTACGTCAACGTGGAGGCCGCCAGCCTGATGCGCTACAAGGCCGCCGCGCTGTTCGACGCCGGCAAGGCCTGCGGCAAGGAAGCCAACATCTCCAAGCTGCTGGCCGCCGATGCTTCGTGGGAAGCGGCCAACGTCTGCCTGCAGACGCACGGCGGCTTCGGCTTCGCCGCCGAGTACGACATCGAGCGCAAGTTCCGCGAGACGCGCCTGTACCAGGTGGCGCCGATCTCGACCAACCTGATCCTGTCCTACGTGGCCGAGCACGTGCTCGAGCTGCCGCGTTCGTTCTGAGGGCCGCGCACATGTTCGCTTCGCACCAGGGCATCCGCCCGCTCGACGGCATCCGCGTGGTCTCGCTCGAGCACGCCGTGGCCGCGCCGTTCGCCACGCGCCAGCTGGCCGACCTCGGCGCCCGCGTGATCAAGGTGGAGCGCCCCGGCGTGGGCGACTTCGCGCGCGGCTACGACGAAACCGTCAACGGCCAGGCCTCGCACTTCGTCTGGCTCAACCGCGGCAAGGAAAGCCTCACGCTCGACCTCAAGCACGAAGAAGCGCAGGCCGTGCTGCACCGCCTGCTGGCCGACGCCGACGTGCTGGTGCAGAACCTCGCCCCCGGCGCCGCCGCGCGCATGGGGCTGGACTTCGACACCCTGCACCAGCGCTATGGCAAGCTGATCGTCTGCGACATCTCCGGCTACGGCGATGCCGGCCCCTACCGCGACAAGAAGGCCTACGACCTGCTGATCCAGGCCGCCGCCGGCCTGATCGGCATCACCGGCAGCGCCGACGAACCCTCGCGCGCCGGCATCTCCATCGCCGACATCGCCGCCGGCATGTACGCCTACACCGGCATCCTCTCCGCGCTGCTGCAGCGCGGTCGCACGGGCGCCGGCCTGCGCGTGGAGGTGACCATGCTGGAGGCGCTCACCGAGTGGATGAACTACGCGCTGTACTTCGGCCACTACGGCGGCAAGGCGCCGGCGCGCTTCGGCGCCTCGCACCCGGCCATCGCGCCCTACGGCGTGCACCGCACCGGCGACGGCGGCAGCGTGATCTTCGGCCTGCAGAACGAACGCGAATGGCAGGCCTTCTGCGAGAAGGTACTGGACCAGCCCGGCCTGCTCAAGGACGAGCGCTTCTCTTCCAACTCCGGCCGCGTGAAGAACCGCGCCGAGCTGACCGCGCTGATCGAGGCACGCTTCGCGCCGATGACGGTGGCCGAGGTGGAAGCACTGCTCGACGCGGCACAGATCGCCAACGCGCCGATGAACGACATCGAGGCGGTCTGGAACCATCCGCAGCTTGCCGCGCGCGGCCGCTGGCGGGAAGTGAACAGCCCCGGCGGCATGATCGGGGCGCTGCTGCCGCCGGCCAATCTCTCCGGCGTCGAGCCGGTGATGGGGGATGTGCCGGCGCTGGGCGCGCATAGTGGGGCTATTCTTGCTGAATTGGGGTATTCGGAGGGGAGGATTGGGGAGTTGAGGGAAGGGAAGGTGGTTTAGTTTTGGGGTTTTGGAGGTGCGCTTGTGGCTGTGGGCCTGGCGGCTTGGGCTTTGTGAGTGGGTCATTTGCACTGTTTGGCTTCAAAGTCAATGGCTTTAAAGGCTTTAAATGTTTTAAAGGCTTTAACTTCACAGTCAACGGCTGAACGTCAAAGTCAACTTCAAAGTCAAAGGCTTTCGCTCCCCCGGAGCGACCTGCTTTCTTTTCCCCGAAAAGAAAGTAGGCAAAGAAAGCGGGCTGCCTGGCCGGCAGGGGCAGAGCCGAACAGGGTTGCTGATTGTCGGTGGTTTCGTGGTGGGGGCGGTGGTTCTGCTGGGTTTCTGCCGGTACCGGTTTTGGTGGCCACTCTCTCTCGGGTGGTGTTCGATTCGTGGTGGCGCTGCATGATGGCGTAGGCCCAGGCCCTTCGGGCTGCTGCCGCGACCGGGTCGGATGGGCGCGTCGTAGGGGCGGTATTGGTTTCGTGGTGGGCGCGGTGGCCACTGTTTGAGCGCAGTGCCGGACACGAGAGCGCTCAGCGCTCACCGAAACCCCTGCCACTCGCGCTGGGTCCACTACGCCCACCACGAAACCAGTGCCGATGCTACGCCTTGACCGCCAAAACCGGTAACAGCAGATGGCAGAACAAGCAGTGCGCTCGCCATCATAGGTCTCACCCCGAGACCACTGCCGTCAGCAAGATCGTGGCGGATCGCACCGGTAACGGCAGGATGCCAGCAGAACCACAGGCCCCACCACGAAACCACCAACAACCAGAAACCCCAACGTTTCTGCCCCTGCCGGCCAGGCAGTCCGCTTTCTTTGCCTACTTTCTTTTCGGAAAAAAGAAAGTAGGTCGCTCCGGGGGAGCGAAAGCCTTTGACTTTGAAGTTGACGTTCAGCCGTTGACTTTGAAGTGGCCTTTGACCCTAAGCCTAAAGAACTCCTGACCTTGAAGCAAAAAAACCATCCAAGAACGAACAGCCCAAACAACCCAGAGCAAGAAAAATGACCCAACAACCCAACACCCAAACCTACCCTACCCGCCAACTCTGCGACTTCCTCGCCAAACTCAAACTCGAAGACATCCCCCAGGAAGTCATAGAAAAAACCAAAGACCTCTTCCTGGACTGGATCGCCTCCGCCATCGCCGGCAAGGATGCCCCCGCGGTACGCAAGCTGCAGGAATTCGTCGCGGCGATGGGCCCGCAGCAGGGCCCGTCCGAAGTCCTGGTCGACCGCCGCCGCACCTCGCCTTATTTCGCCGCGCTGATCAACGGCGCCTCCTCCCACGTGGTGGAACAGGACGACGTCCATAACGGCTCGGTGCTGCACCCCGCCGCCGTGGTGTTTCCCGCGGTGATCGCCGCCGCGCAGGCCGAGGGCAAGAGCGGCGCCGAGGTGCTGCTGGCCTCCATCGCCGGCTACGAGGCCGGCATCCGCATCGGCGAGTTCATGGGCCGCTCGCACTACCGCGTGTTCCATACCACCGGCACGGTCGGCACGCTGGCCGCCGCGGCCGCGGTGGCCAAGCTGTACGGCATGGACGCGGAGGGCATCAACCAGGCGCTGGGCTCGGCCGGCACGCAGGCCGCCGGCCTGTGGGAATTCCTGCGCGACGCGGCGGATTCCAAGCAGCTGCACACGGCCAAGGCGGCGGCGGACGGCCTGATGTCGGCGTGGATCGCGCGCGCGGGCTTTACCGGCGCGAAGCGCATCCTGGAAGGCGCGCAGGGCATGGCCGCGGGCATGTCGAGCGACGCCAGCCCGGCCGCGCTGACCGACGGCCTGGGCACGCGCTGGGCCACAGCCGAAACCTCGTTCAAGTTCTTCGCCTCGTGCCGCCACACGCACCCAGCGGCCGACGCGCTCAAGGCGCTGATGCTGCGCGAGCAGATCCGCGCGGACCAGATCGCCGCGGTGACCGCGCACGTGCACCAGGGCGCGATCGACGTGCTCGGCCCGGTGACCGATCCCAAGACCATTCATCAGGCGAAGTTCTCGATGGGCACCGTGCTCGGCCTGGTGGCGCTGCATGCGCATGCCGGCCTCGGCGAGTTCGAGGACCACGCATTGCAGGACGCGCAGGTGGCGGCCTTCCGCGACAAGGTGGAGATGGAACTCGACGACGAGATCAACGCGGCCTATCCGCGCCAGTGGATCGGCCGCGTCACGGTCCGCACCACCGACGGCCGCACGCTGGGCGCGCGCGTGGATGTCCCCAAGGGCGATCCCGGCAACACGCTGTCGCGCCCGGAGCTCGAAGCCAAGGCCGTGCAGCTCGGCGCCTTCCGCCGCGGCGGCAGCGAGGCCGAGATGCGCGCCATCATCGCGCGCGTGTGGGCGCTGGAAAAGCAGCCGGACGTCGACGGCTGGCTGCCCCTGGCGCGCTGATTCCCCGTCTTTGCGAGAAATGCCAATGTCCTCAGTCTGCGCGGCTTCCACCGCCATCACCTACCTGTTCGTGCCGGGCGACCGGCCCGAGCGCTTCGACAAGGCCGCCGCGGCCGCGCCCGATGCCCTGATCCTCGATCTCGAGGATGCCGTGCATCCGGACGCCAAGCCGGCCGCCCGCGGCGCCATCGCCGCGTGGCTGCGCGAGCGCGGCGCGCACGCGCAAGCCTACGTGCGCATCAACGACACCAGCTCGCCCGCCTTCGCGGCCGACATGGACTGGCTGCGCTCGCTGCCGCCCGACGCGCCGCTGGCCGGCCTGCTGGTACCCAAGGCGGAAGACCCGGTCGCGCTCGGCGAGATCGCCCAGGCGCTGGCCCAGGTCAACCCGCAGGGCCGCATGGTGGCCATCGTCGAAAGCGCGCGCGGCCTGCACGATATCGATGCGGTGGCCGCCGCGCCGGGCGTGTCGCGCCTGGCCTTCGGCTCGCTCGACTTCGCCGTGGACCTGGGCTGCGCGCACACCCGCGAGGCGCTGCTGATGGCGCGCTCGCGCATCGTGCTGGCCTCGCGCGTGGGCAACCTGCCGCCGCCCGTGGACGGCGTCACCACCGCGCTCAAGGACGAAGCGGTGCTGGCCGACGACGTGGCCCACGCGCGCGCGCTCGGCTTCGCCGCCAAGCTGTGCATCCACCCTGCCCAGCTCGCCGCGGTGCGCGCGGGCTTCCTGCCCACCGCGCAGCAGCTCGACTGGGCGCGGCGCGTGCTGGCCGCCACCGCCAGCGGCAGCCACGCGGTGCAGGTCGACGGCAAGATGGTCGACCGCCCCGTCATCGAACAAGCCCGGCGCCTGCTCGCGCTCGCCGGCCACCCCGCAGCCCAGCCAGCGAATCCGTCATGACCCAGCTCGAACACCTGCGCACCTGGATCGGCCGCAGCGAAAGCCGCACCGAGACCCTTTCACCCGAACCCGTGATCGGCCTGGCCGCCACGCTCGACCTCGATGGCGACGCGCTCGTGCGCGGCCCGCTGCCGCCGCTGTGGCACTGGCTCTACTTCCTGCCGCGCGCGCCGCAGCGCGAACTCGGCCAGGACGGCCATCCCGCGCTGGGCGGCTTCATGCCGCCGGTGCCGCTGCCGCGCCGCATGTGGGCCGGCGGCGAACTGGAATTCCGGCGCCCGCTGCGCGTGGGCGATACCGTCACGCGCACCTCCACCGTGCGCAACGTCGAGTACAAGACCGGCCGCAGCGGCGAGCTGTGGTTCGTCACCGTGGAACACGTGCTGACCGTGGGCGGCGAGACCGCGCTGAACGAACGGCACGACCTGGTCTACCGCGCCATGCCCGAGCCCGGCCAGGCGCTGCCGCCGCGCCCGCGCCTGGCGCATGAGGCAACCTGGCGGCGCCAGCTGCGCGCCGACCCGGTCATGCTGTTCCGCTTCTCGGCGCTGACCTTCAACGGCCACCGCATTCACTACGACCACGACTACGTGCGCGACGTGGAAGGCTATCCCGGGCTGGTGGTGCACGGCCCGCTGCAGGCCGTGCTCACGCTCGACCTGCTGGCGCGCGAGATGCCGGCCGCCAGCGTGCGCCGCTTCGGCTTCCGCGGGCTGGCGCCGCTGTTCCACCACGACACCGTGACGGTGGGCGGCGCGCCCGATGCCGCCACGCCAGGCAAGCTCGTGCTGTGGACCGGCGACGATGCCGGCGGCCAGTCGATGGAGGCATGGGCCGAGGTGGAGGGCTGACGGGAACCCGCGGCAGGCGGGCGGTCAAACGAAGCAGGACGGCATACCAATACGACATCGGGATCAGCGGGGAACCACAACCAATGGAGACTTCCTATGCATGCATCCCGAAAGGCCGGACGGTTCGTCCGGCACCTCGCCGCCCGCGGCGCCATCGCCCTGCTCTGCGCCACGTCCGCGCAGGCCGAACCGCCCTATCCCGCGCGGCCGCTCACGCTGATCGTGCCCTACGCGGCGGGCGGCACCACCGACGTGGTGGCGCGCCAGTTCGCCGTGGCGCTGCAGCGGGCGCTGGGCCAGAGTGTGGTGGTGGAGAACAAGCCCGGCGTGGCGGGCACCATGGGCGCGACGGCCCTGACGCGCGCGCGGCCCGACGGCTACACGCTCGCCGTCATGCCGATCTCGGTATTTCGCCAGCCCTTCATCCAGAAGACGCCGTTCGATCCTGCCACCGATTTCACCTATCTCGCGCGCATCACCGGCTACACCTTCGGCGCGGTGGTGCGCGCCGATTCGCCGTGGCAGGGCTGGCATGACTTCCTCGCCGCCGCGCGCGCCCGCCCCGGCATGGTCAGCTACGGCTCGCCGGGCCAGTTCACTTCGCCGCACCTCACCATGATGGAACTGGCCGGCAAGGAGAACCTGACCGTCAACCACGTGCCGTTCAAAGGCGACGCCGACTGCCTCAACTCGCTGATGGGCAACCACGTGCAACTGTGCGCGGCAGGCAGTTCGGCCGGCACGCTGGTGGACGCCGGCAAGCTGCGCTGGCTCAACCTGTGGACCGCGCAGCGCTCGCCGCGCTGGCCCGATGCGCCCACGCTGCGCGAACTCGGCTACGACATCGTCTCCAATTCGCCGTACGGCGTGGCCGGGCCGAAGAACATGGAGCCGCATGTGGTGCGCATCCTGGAAGCCGCGCTCAGGCGCGCCGCCGAAGACCCGCAGCACCTCGCCGCGCTCAAGCTGCATGACCAGGACCTGATGTACCTGGACAGTGCCGGCTACACCCGCTATGCCATGCAACAGATCGCACGGGAGAAGACGCTGGTGCGGCGGCTGGGCATCAAGGCGGACTGAGCCGCGCCGGGTCCCGCCGCCCACCGGCATCTCCCCGCCATCCCTTTCACTTCAGACGCAAACCATGACCATCCAGCCATCGACCAGCTCCGCCGCCACCGGCGCCGCCTTCGACCCGCGCAGCCACCGCATGTGCGAGCAGCGTTATTTCGAGGACTTCGCCGTGGGCGAACGCTTCGTGCTGCCTTCGCGCACCATGACCGAAGCCCTGTTCGCCGCCTTTCAGCTCGCCAGCGGCGACAACCACCCGGTGCACTACGACGCCGAGTACTGCCGCGCGCATGGCATGCCGCACATGCTGGCGCACGGCTACCAGGTGCTGATCCAGACCGCGGCCGGCGCCGGGCTGTTCCCGCATATGGTGGAAGAATCGCTCAAGGGCTTCCTCGACCAGAGCAGCCGCTTCCTGCATCCGGTGTTCGCCGGGGACACCTTGTACTGCGCGCTGGAGGTCACCGGACTGGCGCCCGGCCGCACCACGGGCGTGCTCACGCTGCAGTCCACCGTGCACAACCAGCACGGCGTGCTGGTGCTGGACGGCGTGCAGCGCTACCTGTTGCGCAAGCGCATGCCGGCGGCTTGACGATGCGCTGCAACGGGTGACCGCCGCATGGCAAACTGCGGCGGCCAAGAAAACAACGGCCCCTCGGGGCCGTTGTTTTCAAGCAAGATGCACGTTCGGCGCATCCTCACTCCACCTGGATGTTGGCCGTCTTCACCACCCCGCCCCACAAGGCCAGCTCCTTCTGGATGCGGTCCGACAGCGGCTTCGGCCCCGTGATGTTGAGGTCGTAGCCGCCCTGCGTCATCCGTTGCCGGAAGGCGGGATCGTCGCCGATCGCCTTCTGCGCCTTCACCAGCTTGTCCACCACCTCGGCGGGCAGCCTGGGCGGGCCCACCAGCGCGTACCAGCCGGTGACGTCGTAGTTCTTCAGGCCGGACTCGATCATGGTCGGCACATTCGGCAGCGCGGCGTTGCGGCTCTTCGAGGTGACCGCCAGCGCGCGCACCTTGCCGCCCTGGATGTGGCCGATGGCGGTGCCGGTGATGTCGAACATGAAGGTCACCTTGCCGCCGACCACGTCCGCCATCGCCGGCGAGTTGCCCTTGTACGGCACGTGCAGCATCTTCACGCCGCCCATCTGCGCCAGCAGCTCCGCCGACAGGTGGTTGGAGGCGCCCACGCCGGCCGAGCCGAAGCTGACGCCTTCGGGATGCTTGCGGGCGTAGTCCACCAGTTCGCCCACGTCCTTGGCGGGGAATTCCTTGTTGATGAGCAGGACGTTGGTGTAGTCGGTGATCAGGCCGATGTAGCTGAAGTCCTTGGTCGGGTTGAAGTTCACCGACTTCTGGATCAGCGGCGTCATGGTCATGGTCGGGCTGGCCACGAAATACAGCGTGTAGCCGTCCGGCGCGGACTTCGAGGTCAGGTCGGCGGCGATGGCGCCGCTGGCGCCGGCGCGGTTGTCCACCACCACGGGCTGCCTGAGCACGCGGCCGAGGTAATCGGCATAGATGCGCGCGGCAGTGTCGACCGGACCGCCGGGCGCGTAGCCCACCATCAGCTTGACCGGGCGCGACGGGTAAGCGTCGGCCCAGGCGGCGCCGTGCGCCGCGGCCAGCAGCAGGCCGGCCATCATCCATCGTTTCATCGTGTCTCCTCCTTGTCGTGTTTGTGCCGGGGCGCGCTCAGGCCGCCACCGCATTGCCGTCCACCAGGGCGCGCAGCGGCTGCTTGAGCAGCTTGCCGCTGGCGGTGGTGGGAATGGTCTCGATCACGCGCACCTGCGCGGGACGCTTGTACGGCGCCAGGCTTTCGCGCAGGTAGGCCTGCAGCGCGGGCACGTCGAGCGTGGCGCCGGGCTGCGTCTCGACGAAGGCCACCACTTCCTCGTTGCCGTCCGCGGCCGCGCGGCCCACCACGGCGGACTGGCGCACGCCGGGGAAGGCGTTGATGACGGATTCCACTTCGATCGGATAGACGTTGAAGCCAGAACGGATGATCAGGTCCTTCGAGCGGCCGACGATGAACAGCGCGCCGTCGGCGTCGAGATAGCCCAGGTCGCCGGTGTTGAGCCAGCCGCCGGGCAGCAGCGCCTCGGCGGTCTGCCCGGCATTGCGGAAGTAGCCGCGCATCACGCCGGGGCCGCGCACACGGATCTGGCCGCGCTCGCCGGGCGGCATCGGCTGGCCCTGCTCGCCGGTGATGGCGATCTCCACGCCTTCGACGATGTAGCCGGCCGAGCAGTCCGCGCGCGGCGCGTCCTTGCGCGTGATGAACAGCGAGCCGGCGTATTCGGTGATGCCGTAGCCGTGGTGCAGCGGCTGGCCGAACCACGCTTCGGTGTCGCGCTTGAGCGTGGGGTCCAGCGGCGCGCCGCCGGTGTACAGGTAGCGCAGGCGCGGGAACGCGGCGGCGCCGTCCTGGCCGGTCTGCGCGGTCATCTCGCGCGCCAGCGCCATGATGCGCGTGAACATGGTCGGCACGCCCTGCAGCATGGTGAGGCCGGGCGCGCGCAGCGCGGCGAACACGTCGGCCGCGTCGAAGCGCGGGCGCATCACCAGGCTGGCGCCGGCATAGAGCGTGGCCATCAGCACGGTGGCGATGCCGAAGATGTGCGACAGCGGCAGCGCGCCGTAGGCGATGTCGTCCGGGCCGAGGTCGCGCGAGGTGGCGGAGATGCGCGCGAACACCGCCAGGCCGGCATGCGGCACCATCACGCCCTTGGGCGCGCCGGTGGTGCCGGAGGTATAGATCAGCGTGGCGACGTCGCGCGCCTCGGCGGCATCCACGCGCGGTGGCGCGTGCGCCGCGCGCAGCACCGCGAAGTTCGGGTCGAGCGCGGCGCAGTCCGACGGCTGCGCGCCGAGGCGGGCCGCATGCGCGGCGGCCACGTCGGACACATGGCTGGTGAAGAACGTCAGCAGCGGTTCCGCATGCGCACGGATGCCGTCGATCTCGCGCGGCGAGAGCCGCGCGTTGACCTGGATCGGCCATGCGTGCAGCGCGCTGCAGGCAAACAGCATCGCCACCATCTCGGTGCAGTTCTCGCCCACCACCATCACGCGGTCGCCCTGGCCCACGCCCTGCGCCGCCAGCCAGTCGCGCGCGGCGGTAATGCGCCGCCACAGCGCGCCGTAGCTCACGATGCCGCCGCTCTCGTGCAGGCACGGTGCGTCGGGCGAGCGCTCGGCCCAGTGCTTGGGGATGTCGTGGATGAACTCAGGGCGGAAGGAGGACATGATGCGGGCGATGTAATGCGGATGACGCTGACGAAAGGAAGCCGGCGCCAGGCGCCGGCGACGGAGAAACCTACTGGTCCAGGTGGATGCCGGCCGACTTGATCAGCCCGTCCCACTTCTGGTACTGGCTGCGCATATAGGCGCCGAACTGCGCCGGCGTGGACGGAAACGGCACCGTGCCCTGCGCCGCCAGCCGCGCGGCCAGCTCGGGCTGCGCCAGCGCGGCCACGATCTCGGCGTTGAGGCGGTCGACCACGGCCGGCGGCGTATTGGCCGGCGCGGCCACGCCGAACCAGGCGGTCAGCTCGTAGCCCGGCACGCCCGCGGCGGCCAGCGTCGGCACGCCCGGCAACTGGTCCGAAGGTTTCGCGGTGGTCACGCCGAGCGCGCGCACGCGGCCGTCGCGCACATAAGGCAGCGCGGTGGAGATGCTGTCGAACATCATGGTCAGGCGCCCGCCGATCAGGTCGGTCATGGCCGGTGCGCTGCCCTTGTACGGCACGTGGTCGATGCGCACGCCCGCCATGTGGGTAAACAGCTCGCCCGCGAGGTGCGAGGACGAGCCGTTGCCGAACGAGCCGTAGCTCAGCTTGCCGGGCTCGCGCTTAGCCAGCGCGATCAACTCGGCCACGTTGCGCGCGGGCACCGACGGATGCACCACCAGCACGTTGGGCAGGTAAGCCACCGAGGCCACCGGGGCGAAATCCTTGAGCGGGTCGTAGCCCGGCTTGTCGTACAGGCTCTTGTTGACGGCCAGCGAGCCGAAGGTGCCGAAGAACAGCGTATAGCCGTCGGCCGGCGCGCGCGCCACCGACACCGCGGCGATATTGCCGCCCGCGCCGGGCCGGTTCTCGATCACCACCGGCTGCCCCAGCCGCACCGACAGCGCGTGGCTGATCTCGCGCGCCAGCAGGTCGGTGGCGCCGCCCGGCGGGAAGGGCACGACCAGCCGCACCGGCTTGTCGGGATAAGCCGCGAACGCGCTCGCGGCGGCTACCAGCCAGCCGCATAGCGCGAGCAGCTTCGTGCATCGTTGGGTCCAGCGTGACATGCGCCCGTCTCCTCGGCGTGGATCTTTCTTATGGAATGACGCCAGTGTGAGTCAGGCGCCGCAGGGGCGCCATTTGGATTTGTTTAAGGCCGTGTTCGGGATGGCGGGAACGGTGCGCGCGCCGTCTGCTCCCCTAGGGGAAACCCTTGACGAAGGCGCGGAGGCGCGGAAACGCGGAGGCGCCGCGCCATGCTTCATGCCAGCCAAAGTGCGGCTTTGCCATTACGGAAACTCCGAACCGCCCGCCGCACATAGAATCGCTTCACCGTACCGTGGAGACAGCCGCGTGGCGCCGGCATGCCGCCGCCGCGACGCAGGCCAGCCTTCCCAACCGAGGGGACAAGCAGATGGATTTGCGTTTCAACGCCGCGGAGCAGTCGTTCCGCGAAGAAGTCAGGGCCTTCGTGCAGGCCAGCCTGCCGGCGGACATCCGCGACAAGGTGCTGGCCCACCAGCGCATCGAAAAAGACGACTACGTGCGCTGGCACCGCGTGCTGCACGCCCATGGCTGGGGCGCGCCGACGTGGCCCAGGCAATGGGGCGGCACGGGCTGGACCCCGCTGCAGCGCCTGATCTTCGAGATCGAGACCTTCCGCGCCGGCGCGCCGCGCCTGCTGCCGTTCGGCCTGACCATGATCGGCCCGGTGCTGATGAAGTACGCCAGCCCCGAGCACCAGGAACGCTTCCTGCCGCGCATCCCCACGGTGGAGGATTTCTGGTGCCAGGGCTACTCGGAGCCGGGCTCCGGCTCCGACCTGGCCTCGCTCAAGACGCGCGCGGTGCGCCAGGGCGACCGCTACATCGTCAACGGCCAGAAGACCTGGACCACGATGGCGCATTTCGCCGACTGGATCTTCTGCCTGGTGCGCACCGACACCGAGGCCAAGGCGCAGGAAGGCATTTCCATGCTGCTGATCGACATGAAGACGCCCGGCGTGACGGTGCGCCCGATCGTCACGCTCGACGGCGGCCACGACGTCAACGAGGTCTGGTTCGAAGACGTGGAAGTCCCGGCCGCCAACCTGCTGGGCGAGGAGAACCGCGGCTGGACCTACGCCAAGTACCTGCTCGGCCACGAGCGCACCGGCATTGCCGGCATCGGCCACTGCAACCGCGAACTGCGCCAGCTCAAGCACTACGCCACGCAGGCCACCGACGGCGCCGGCCGCCCGCTGATCGACGACGTGCGCATGCGCGACAAGATCGCCCGCATCGAGATGGACATCATGGCGCTGGAGATGCTGCTGCTGCGCGTGGCCACGCAGTCCGCCGGCCAGCCCGGCCCCGAGGCCTCCATCGTCAAGATCCGCGGCTCCGAGATCCAGCAGGACCTGGCCATGCTGCAGATGGAAGTGGCCGGCCCCGGCGCGTGGCCGTACTCGCCGCGCTGGCTCGAAGCCGGCGCGACCCCGGCGGACCTGCCGACGCACGCGCCGGCCTGGGCCGCGCCCGCCGCCTCCACCTACTTCGACATGCGCAAGACCTCCATCTACGGCGGCGCCACCGAAGTGCAGAAGAACATCATCTCCAAGATGATCCTGGGCTTCTGAGCCCCGGGACAGAAGGAACAAGCACAGCCATGGACTTCAACTACAGCGAAGAACAGCAGATGCTGGCCGACAGCCTGCGCCGCTTCATCGATACCGAATACACCTTCGCGCGGCGCCGGGCCAGCGCGCGCGGCGGCAACAGCCTGGACCGCGCCGCGTGGGCGCAGCTCGCCGAGATGGGCGTGCTCGGCCTGACCGTGCCCGCCGAATACGGCGGCTTCGGCGAAAGCGCCGCCAGCCAGCTGGTAGTGCAGCGCGAACTCGGCCGCGGCCTCGTGCTCGAACCGGTCACGCCGGCCGCGGTCATCTCCACCGCCGTACTGAGCGCCTACGGCAGCGCGGCGCAGAAGGAAGAATGGCTGCCCGCCATCGCCGGCGGCGAGCGCATCGTCACCCTCGCCTACCTCGAACCCACCACGCGCTACCGGCCCGAAAGCGCGCGCGCGGCGGCCGAGCGCAAGGGCGACGGCTACCAGCTCAACGGCACCAAGACCCTCGCCTGGCACGGCGAAGCCGCCGACGCCTTCCTGGTCAGCGCGCGCATCGCCGGCAGCAACGATCTGTCGCTGTTCCTGGTGCCCAAGGGCACGCCGGGACTGAGCGTGCACGGCTACCCCACCATGGACGGCCTGCGCGCCGCCGACCTCACGCTGCACAACGCCACGGTCGACGCCGGCGCGCTGGTGGGCGGCGAAGGCAACGGCCTGGCGGCGCTCACGCACGGCATCGACCACGGCATCGCCGCGCTGTGCGCCGAAGCCGCCGGCGCGATGGAACGGCTGATCGAGATCACCGGCGAATACCTGCGCACGCGCCAGCAGTTCGGCAAGCCGCTCGCCGCGTTCCAGGCCCTGCAGCACCGCATGGCCGACATGCTGGTGCAGAAGGAGCTGGCGCTGTCGATGGCCTACGTCGCCGCCCAGGCGCTGGACGAAACCGATCCCGCGCAGCGCCGCCGCATGCTCAGCGGCGCCAAGGTGGTGGTGGCCAAAGCCGGCCGCTTCGTCGGCCAGCAGGCGGTACAGCTGCATGGCGGGATGGGGATGACGGACGAGCTCGAGGTGGGGGATTACTTCAAGCGGCTGACGATGATCGACCCGCTGCTGGGGGACAGCGACTTCCATGTGCAGCGGTATGGGGAGGTGATGGCGGGCTAGGGGCCGTGGCCCGTCCGGGCCGGCCGGCAGATCCCGCCACGGCCCCGCGCGGCAGTGGCGCCGCCGCCAGGGCGAAACGGCGCCGCGGCGCGCGCATCTTCGCGAAGCGACGTCTAGAGAGAATCATTGTCTGCCGACAGGCCCAGGCGTGCGTCGCTGCGGGTGCGCGGGTCCCGCTCGCGCCAGACGCCCCGGTCGACGCGGGAAAGAAACTCGTGCACCACGGCGTTGAAGCGCTCCGGTTCCTCCAGGTTCACCGCATGGCCGGTCGACGGAACCATCCACAGGCTGGAAGATGCCATGGTGCGCTTGAGGAACAGGTTGGTGTCGATAGCCGGCTCGTCCTCGTCGCCGACGACCAGCAGGGTCGGAATCCGGCATGCGGCCAGCTCGCGCTCGAAGTCGAAGACCGAGGGGCGCAGCGCCTGAAAGTTGCGGAGCGTGTAGGCCGATCCCTCGGATGAATGCTCCGAGAATTGCCGGACGAACTCGTGCCAGGCCAGCGGGCTCTTGCCCTTCAACTGGATCCGCGTGGGGCTGCTGCCGACCTGCTTCGCCAGCCCGGCGGTCCCGTGGGCCAGCAGCTCGGCCGCGAACTGGATCGACTCGTGCTTGAACGCCTCGCGATGGGCATAGGGCGCGCCGGACCCGCAGCCGGCCACCACCAGCGCACTGGCGTGCTCGGGATACCGCAGGCCGAAGTGCAGCGTGGCATAGCCGCCCATGCTCAGGCCGACCACGTGCGCGCGCGCGATGCCCAGGGCGCGCAGCACCGCGAGGATGTCGTCGGTCGCATGCCGGTAGCCATAGGCCGCGTCGTCCCGCGGCACATCGGAGGGCGGATAGCCGCGCGCGTTGTACCTGATGCAGCGATATTCACGCGAGAGGCTGCGCACCTGGTATTCCCAGGCGCGGAGGTCCGCGCCGAATTCATGCACGAAGATGATGGGGTAGCCCTCCCCTGTTTCCTCGTAGTAAATCTTGGTTCCGTCCGAATCCGCATAAGGCATGATCGGTCTCCTCCGGTTATCCCGGTCATCGGTTTATCGGTCTATCGGTTATCGGTCGTCGGCATCCCGACGCGCCGGCCGTGCAGCGCAGTCCGTGGGCCGGACTGCGGCACGGACTCCTTGCTTCGGCTCCCTTGCTTCCGTCCCCTCGCTTCAGTCGAGCTTGATCCCCAGCGGCTCGATGCGCTTGCGGCGGTTGTCGCGGTCTCGCGCAAGGAACGTCTCGAAGGCTTCGGGAGTGCCGGCGACAGGCAGGTAGCCGTACTGCGTCATGTATTTCGCCTGGAACTCGGGGCGGGAGATCACGGCGTGGATGTCGGTGGCGATCTTCCTGCGGATATCCAGCGGCGTTCCGGCCGGCGCGACGATGCCCAGGAAGAACGTCTGGTCGAACGACGGATAGCCCTGCTCGGTCACCGTGGGAACGTCCGGCAGCGCAGCCATCCGTGACGGGCCCGTCACGCCGATGGCCTGCAGCTTGTGCGTTTCCAGGTAGGGGAATATCGCGCCCATCGGCACGACGGTGGAGTCGACGATCTTGCCCAGCATGTCCTGCAGGATGGGAGCGGCCCCCTTGTAGGGAACGTGCGACAGCTTGATGCCGGTCTGCAGGGCCATCCAGCCCATCGCCACGTGGGCCACGGCGCCCACGCCGGCCGAGCCGTAGGTCACGGTGTCCTTGGAATTCCTCGCCAGCGCGATGAACTCCTTCAGGTTCGTCGGCCCCAGCCCGTTTCGCGTGGCGTAGACCAGCTGGCCTTCGAGCATGCATGTGACGGGCGTGAAATCCGTCGTCGGGTCATAGCGCAGCGTCCTGAAGATCATGGGGTTGGTGACGAGGGCCACCTCGGAACCCAGGAACAGGGTGTAGCCATCCGGTTTGGCCTTCTTGACGTACTCCGCCCCGATGATCTCCGAAGCGCCGGGGCGGTTCTGCACGACGACGGGCTGGTTCCATGCCCGCTGCAGCTCCGCCGCCAGCGCCCGGCCGAAATTGTCGTAGCCGCCGCCCGCGGAATACGGCACCACGACCTCCACCGGGCGATTGGGAAAATTCGGCGGCGCGGCGAAAGCGGAGGTCGCCGCGGCCCACGCCACCGCCGTGCCGGCGCATTTCGGCACCGCGGGTATCAGGCGCCGCAGCCGTTGCAGCAGCGTCTGGGCGAACAGCGGGAAATAAGATGGGAATCGCACGTTTGTCTCCTGGTGTCATTCATCGTGGCCATGTGCAGATGGCGGGAATGGTCTTCGTCTTCGCGAGTTTTCTTGGGAAAGGCTAGGCGGCGGTGGTGACGGTCACCGACTTGGTATTGAGATAGGCTTCCAGCGCTTCGGCACCGCCCTCCGATCCGTATCCCGAATCCTTGACACCGCCGAAAGGAATCTCCGCCGTGGGCGTGGCGGCCTGGTTCACCCAGAGCATGCCCGCCTCGAGGCCCGTGCTCAGCGCGCGCACGGCGCGGGCCGAGTCCGTGAAGGCATAGGCCGAGAGGCCGAATGGCAGCCGGTTCGCTTCGGCGATGGCTTCCTCCAGCGTGTCGAAGCTGCGCATGGCGGCCAGCGGGCCGAATGGCTCCTCGTTGAACACGGCGGCATGCTGCGGCACGTCGAGTAGGACCGTGGGCGCGAAGAAGTTGCCTTCGCCGGCCAGGCGGCTGCCTCCGCAGGCAAGCCTGGCGCCGGCTTGCGTGGCATTGCCCACCAGCGCTTCCATGGCGGCGAGGCGGCGCGGGTTGGCCAGCGGGCCGAGGCTGGTCCCCGCCGCCAGGCCGTGGCCCACGACCAGCGACTCGCCGTGGGCGACGAAGGCCTCGGCGAATGCCGCCGCGACGTCGCGGTGGACCAGGAAGCGCGTCGGCGAGATGCAGACCTGGCCCGCGTTGCGGAACTTCGCGGCAGCCGTGATGCTGGCGGCCAGGGCGACATCGGCATCCCGGGCGACGATGACCGGCGCGTGTCCGCCGAGTTCCATCGTGCATCGCTTCATATGCGCGCCTGCCAGCGCGGCCAGCCGCTTGCCGACCGCCGTGGAGCCGGTGAAGGTGATCTTGCGTATGACCGGGCTGGCGATGAGATGCTCGGATATGTCGGCCGGATCGCCGCAGACCATCTGCAGGACGCCAGGCGGCAGCCCGGCGTCGAGGAAAGCCTGCATCAGGGCAGCCGGCGCGGCCGGCGTTTCCTCGGGCGCCTTGACGATCATGCTGCAGCCACTGGCCAGCGCGGCCGAGGCCTTGCGAACCACCTGGGTGATGGGGAAATTCCAGGGCGTGAAGGCCGTGACAGGCCCGACCGGCTCGCGGAACACCTCGGTGAGGGCTTGGGCGCGGCGCTGCGGCAGGATGCGCCCTTGCACGCGGGTACCTTCCTCGGCAAACCACTCGATGATGTCGGCCGCCGCGCGGACCTCGATGAGCGCCTCGGCCAGGGGCTTGCCCTGTTCCAGCGTCAGCACGGGGGCGATCGTCTCGCTGCGCTCGCGCAATATGGCGGCGGCGCGCCGCATCAGTTGCGACCGCTCGAAAGGAGTGTGCGCGCGCCACGCGCGAAAGCCGCGCAGAGCGGCCTGCAGCGCGCGGTCGAGATCGTCGCGGGTGGCCTTCGCGACCGTGCCGATGCGCAGCCCCGTGCCGGGGTCCGTCACGTCCAGCCGCTCCCCGCTGCTGCCGTCCACCCATGCGCCGTCTATCAGCAGGCGCGTATCGGGGTAGGAATATTGGTTCGTCATCGTTCCTCCGTCAAAAAAAACATGGCCCGTTTCCGGATTCGCCGTCCGCCCCGCAGGCCGCCTCTCAAGCCGGCTGCGCCGCGTCCTGCAAAATGAGATCGGCCCCGCGTTCCGCCAGCATCATCACGGCGGCCTGGACGTTGCCGGAGATCATGGACGGCATGACGGACGCGTCGACGACGCGCAGGCCGCCGATGCCGCGCACGCGCAGGCGGCTGTCCACGACGGCGCCTTCGTCTTCGCCCATGCGGCAGGTGCCAATGGGGTGATAGATGGTCTGGCCGTTCTCGCGGGCGAATTCCAGCCATTGCGCATCCGTCTGGACCTTGCCGCCGGGGCTCGCTTCCTCGACGACGTATTGGCGGACGGGCTCCGTCTCCACGATCTGGCGCCCGATCCTCATGCCCGCCACCAGGGTCTCCTGGTCGACGGCGCTGGCAAGGAAATTGGGCCGGATAACGGGGGCGTCCCTGGCGTCCGGAGAGCGCACATGGATACTCCCGACCGATTGCGGGCGCATCTGGCTGACGCCAAGGGTCATGCCGGGCTTGCGGTCGAGCATGCGCTCGGCGGCATTCGCGTAGCTGGCGTGCATGAAGAAATACTGGACGTCCGGCGTGGCCAGTTCCGGCCGGGTCCGCACGAAGCCGTTGACCAGGCCTGTTCCGAGCGTCAGGAACCCTCTTCCCCGCGTGAGGTAATGCAGCAGCGCCGCGCCCAGGCGCCAGTCCCGGCTCATCTCGTTGAGCGTGGAGATGCCCTTCAGGCGCCAGTTCATCCGGGTGCAGAAATGATCGATGTAGTTTTCGCCGACGCCGTTCAGCACATGCCGGATCTCGATGCCCGCCCCGCGCAGGACCTCGGGGCGGCCGATGCCGGAAAGCTCCAGCAATTGCGGCGACTGCAGCGCGCCCGCGCTGAGAACGACGGAGCGCCGCGCGCGGACCTTGCGTGCCTGGCCGCCGGCCTGGAAGCGGACGCCCCGGCATTCGCGCCCTTCGATGTCGAGACCCAGCACGTGCGTGCCCGTCAGGATGTCGAGGTTCTTGCGGCGCCGGGCCGGCTTCAGGTACGCGTCATAGGCGCTCCAGCGCCGGCCGGCGCGCTGGGTCGCCTGGTAATAACCCACGCCTTCCTGGGTGCCGCCGTTGTAGTCCTCGTTGTATGGCAGTCCCCAGTTGCGGCCCGCTTCGATGAACGCCTGGGTGATGGGATACCGCTCTCGCACCGGCACGACGCTCATGGGGCCGGTCCGGCCGCGCCCTTCGCCCGCGCCGGCGAAGGTTTCCATCCTGCGGAAGTACGGTTCGACCTGCGCATAATTCCATCCTGCCGCGCCGGCATCGGCCCAGGCGTCGTAGTCGCCCGGCTGGCCACGGACGAAGATCATGCCGTTGATCAGCGTGGAGCCGCCAAGCCCCTTGCCCCGCGGCACCGAAATGACGCGGTTGAGGGTGTTGGCCTCGGGTTCGGTATGGAAGCGCCAGTTGTAGCGTTCGTTGGTCAGGAGCTTGCTGAAGCCCGCCGGCATGTCGATCCACATGCTGCGGGGCTCGCCGCCTGCCTCCAGCACCAGCACGTCGTACTGCCCGCATGCGGTCAGGCGGTTGGCGAGAACGCAGCCCGCCGTACCGCCGCCCACGATGATGTAGTCATAGATTTCCATTGATATTCCTTGCCCCCGGTTGCGGCGTCGGCCGGTTCATGGTTTGTCTCCTTGTTTTCTTGCGGCCCCGCGGCCATGCCTCGCCTGTCTTTCGTGAGCGCGCGCGCAGCCGGGCAGGCCTTCGAAGACCTGCCGGCGCAACGGTGAGTAAGCGGATGCCCGGAACGCAGGGGCGCCCGGCCGTGGCGAAGCGCTCAGCCTCCGCGCGGCACGGGCGTCATGGATGACCGCGCATGGCATTCAGGCCGTCATGCACGGCGTCGTGGCGATATCCCAGTTCGCGCAGGACGTCCTCATTGCTGCCGCCCTTGTCCTCGAGCGTGCCGTGCAATTGCGCGGGGGTCCGCGACAGGCGTATTGCCTGGTCGATCAGGCTGACGACCGTCCGCCGGGGGTGCGGCACCGTCTTGATGATCTGCTGATGGACGACCTGCGGATCGCGCAGGGTCTGGTCCATGCGATAGATCGGCCCCGCGGGGACATCGGCCTGCAGCAGCCGGTCCATCCACGTCTCGGTGGTTTCGCCGGAGAAGGCCTCCAGCAGGATCGCGTTCAGTTCGGCCCGATTCGCAATGCGGTCCGCATTGCTGCGGAAGCGCGCGTCGTGAGCCAGGCCGGCCTGCCCTATGGCGCGGCACAACGCCTGCCATTGCTTGTCGCCGCCGGCGCCGACGTTGATATGGCCATTCGAGGTCGGATAGGCCGAGGTCGGCATGCTGGTAGGGTGGTCGTTGCCGACGCGTTCTGGGATCTCCCCTTCGAGCGCGCAGCGCGCTGCCTGAAAATCCATCAGCGCAATCCCGGAATGCAGCAGCGAGCATTGCACCCATTGGCCGCGGCCGCTGGTCTGGCGTTCGAGCAGCGCCGTCATGGCGCCCAACGCGGCATAAAGGCCGGTCACCATGTCGATGACGGCGGCCCCGGCGCGCACAGGTTGCCCGTCGGCAAACCCGGTGGCGCTCATCAGGCCGCACATTCCCTGCAGTATCTGGTCGAATCCGGGCCGCTTCATATAGGGACCGTCCTGGCCGAAGCCCGAGATGCTGACCAGGATGATGCGCGGATTGCGCCGGGACAGGCTGTCGTAGTCCAGTCCGAGCCGTGCTTTCACTTCCGGGCGGAAGTTCTCCACGACGACGTCGGCCTGCGCCACGAGATCCATCAGGATGGCATGGCACGCCGGGGACTTCAGGTCCAGCGTGATCGACCGCTTGTTGCGGTGCAGATTGATCATGTCGGCGCCGTCCCGCTCCCCGACGTACAGCTCCTGGCGATCGACGCTGTCCGGCGGTTCGACCTTGATGACGTCGGCGCCGAAATCGGCCAGTTGCTTGACGCAGGTCGGACCGGCCCGTACCTGGCTCAGATCGAGGACGCGAAATCTGGAAAGCGCGCCATTGGTACCTATCCGCTTCATGATTGACCTTCCCTTTGTCTGCTCGCCCCGCGACGGGCGTGCACCGGCTCGCCGCCCGGGACCTGGTCCCGGGCGGCGCGTTGCGCGTCGCCGATGGTTCTTCTTCTGGTGATGGCGGGCACGGCCGCATCTGGCCGGACCCGCTCAGGCCCGTCCGCTCAGGCCCGTCCTTTCCGGCCGGATTTCATCCCGCTCACTGCGGTGTCTCCGCCAGCCCCGCGCCGTCCGGCCCGATCTTGCGCACGCCATGCCATTGGCCGGCGCCGACGAGATCGCCGATGGTGTGCAGCAACAGCTCGAGCGCCTTCTCGGCGGCAATGGATAGCGGGATGCTCTCCGAATACGCCAGCGCGAGGCGGCGCTTGCTGGTCTGCTCCGCCAGCGGGATCGCGCAGATCCCGTCGCATTCGACGATCGCGCCGACCGCCGACCACGGCAGCACGCTCCAGCCCAGGCCCTGCTCCACCAGGTGAATGGTCATGTCGGTGCCGCTCACCTCGCCGACCAGCGTGTATCTCATCCCCGCATCCAGGAACAGGGAATCGATCCGCTGCCGTATCGTGCTTGGCGGGACCGGCAGGATCAGCGGCGCGCGGGCAAGCTCCCCGACCTCCAGCGCGCTGCGATTCCGCCACGGCCCGTTCTTGTGGGAGATGACGTACAGATCCTCTTCCAGAAGCGGAATCAGCTTCACGCCCTGCTGGGGGTCGGCATCCACGGCAAGCGCGATGTCGATGATCCCCGAGCCGATCAGGCTCACGAGGTCCGCGCTGACCCGCTCCAGCAGCAGCGGCCTGATGCCGGGATACGCCTTCAGTTGCCGCAATAGCGGAGCCGCCAGGATCTTTCCCGCGCTGCCGGGCAGGCCGATGGCGACCCGGCCATGGGGCTGCTGGACTTCCTGGGATACGGCCTGCTTGGCGTCGTGGAGCTGCTTCAGGATGGACTTGGCATAGCTGTACAGGGACGCGCCGGCGGAGGTGAGTTGCATGCCGTTCTTTCCGCGGTCGAACAGCCTGACGCCGATCTCGTCCTCCAGATTGGCAATCTGTTGGCTGAAAGCAGACTGCGCCACGAATACGGACTGCGCGGCGCGCGTCATGTTGCCGAAATCCGCCGTCGCCACGAAGTACTTTAGCTGCTTGAAGTCCATGTCCCCCTCTCATGACCGAAGGCGCGGCTCGTTCCGGCTGATTTGCCCAAAGAAAATCTCCAGCGACCTGTTGAAGAGCTCGGGCTCCTCCAGGTTGACGGCGTGCGTGGTATGCGGAAAGACCGCAAGCTGGCAGTTCCGCAGATGACTCTTGAGAAACAGCGCGGGGGCGATGCACGGCGTGTCGTCGTCGCCGATCACGACCAGCGACGGCACGTCGAGCGACTTCAGTTCCTGCTCCAGCAGGTACAACGAGGGCCGCTTCATCTGATAGCCGATCGCCGTCAAGGCTGAGCCAATGGGAGAATGCTCGGCGAAGTTGCGAAAGAATGCATCGAAGCCACGCGGGTCTTTCTCGCGCAGCCGCCGTCTTATCGGGCTGTCGGCATATTCCGCGATGGCTTCGGCCATGCCTGCCGTCAGGAGCTTGTCCGCCAGGTTCCGGGTGTCCTGGAGGAACCTGTCGCGCATCGCCGGGTCCGAGCCGTGCCCGGTGGCGGCCAGGACGACCGAGCGCGTCTTTTCCGGATGCCGGAGAGCGAAATGCAGCGCCGCATATCCGCCCATGGAGAGCCCGACGATATGAGCGCGATCGATGTTCAGCCCGGATAGTACGTTGTGTATGTCCGCCACGGCGTGCTGATAGCTGTAGGCGGCCTCGCTGTCGGGGACGTCGGAGGGAGGGTAGCCGCGAGCGTTGAAGGTGACGCAGCGATGGTGCCGGGAGAAATACCGGACCTGCTCGCTCCAGCTTCGATAGTCCCCCGCGTATTCATGCACGAATACGATCGGATCGCCGGTCCCCACGGTTTCATAGTAAAGCCGGACATCGCTCGAATCGATATAAGGCATCTGGCATTTCCCTTCATCAGACGTGAATTTCTGGCCGGCGGTGTTCAGCTTTCCGCCTTGATGTCGTGCTCCGTCAGAAAGGATCGCCAGCGCTTGTTTTCGGATTGGATAAAGGAGCGGAATTGCCTGGGCGTCACGCTCGACGGCGCATAGCCGATTTCTTCGATCCTCGACCTGGCGTCCGCGTTCTGGATGATCCTGGCGATGCCGCTGCCCAGGCCATCCACGATTTCGTCCGGCGTATTGGGCGGCGCGAGATACCCGAACCACGTCTCGATATTCATCGGAATGCCCATTTCATGGAACGTGGGGACGTCGCCTATGACCGGCCATCTCTTGGTCGCGCCGGACGCGTACAGCTTGAAGACATTGAGCGATCCCTGCAGCATGGGGATCGGCAGGAAGGCGTAGTCCACTTCGCCGGCCATCAGGGCGGCCATCACCGGCGCCGCGCCGCCATATGGCACGGCGACCAGCTTCGGCACTTTTTCCTGCTTGCGCAGCATCTCCATGCCGACCTGGGGCAGGCTGCCCGGCCCCCAATGTCCGTACGTGCATTCCCGCGACTTCAGATCGGCGAGCGCCTCGGCATAGCTTCCGGCTTTGTTTGCCTTGCGCGAGCAAAGCACGAACACCATGTTCGCCACGGCCGCCACCGGCTTGAACGCCTGGGGGTCGAAGCGGGCGGCGCTCTTGTAGATCTGGGGGGCGATGGAAATGTTGTCGGCGGCGCCGAATAGCAGCGTGCTTCCGTCACCTTGCATGCCGTAGACGTAGTTGGCCGCGATCAGGCCATTGGCGCCGGGACGGTTTTCGACGACCATCTGCTTTCCCAGCGTATCGCCGATCTGCGCGGCGACGAACCGCGCAAGAATATCGGCACCGCCGCCGGCGTTGTAGGGAACGACGATGCTGATTGGCCTTTTCGCCGTCCACTGGGCCGCGGACGCTCTTCCGAGCGCCGTGCTTCCGAGCAGGGCCAGCATTGATTTTGTAAAAGTCCTTCGGCTGGTCGCAGCCATCGGCGCCAGTTGCCTGTCGTTCCGGAAATTCACGGTTGTCTCCCTTGTACTCACACCATTTATCTATGGTTTTTCGACCAACGATTTCGGCGCCGTTTTTAAGAATATTGATTGACGGCTTGGAGTGGAGCGAAGTATAGGGCCGCCATCATCGGGCGACCAATATGGAATACCGATACCGTGATCGTTTCGGCTGATTTCTCTTGAATACCCAGGGCCGCGGGCGGCGCCCCGCCTGATGGGTCCGGGTGCTTTTTCCCGGGGTTTTGCTGCACTGCGCGCGGGCCGTTTCCCGACGGCCCGCCTGGTATGTCCGAAGTCCCTCGATCCTTGTTATCCGCCGCCGCCCGCGGATATCGTGTCGGGAGCGGCACGCGATATGCCGGTGCACAACCGGCTATCCGTTGTGCACCGGCGAATGGCGGCGCCCGATGAATGACGGCGCCCGAGATTCAAATCACCAATTCAATCAAAAACGGCCCGGCCTTCGCGTTGGCCGCCGTAAACAACGCCGCAAATCCCTCCATATCCACCGCGCGCGCTGCCTCCACGCCCATGCCGTTGGCCAGCTTCACCCAGTCGAGATCCGGATTGCCGATGTCGAGCATGTCGAGCGCGGTCTTGCCGGGATTGGCGCCGACGCCGGCGAGTTCGCCCAGCAGGATCGCGTACTTGCGGTTGGCCAGCACCACCACGGTCACGTCGAGTTTTTCGCGGGCCATGGTCCACAGCGATTGCAGCGTGTACATGCCCGAGCCGTCGGCCTGCAGCGCGACCACGCGGCGCCCGGGTGCGGCGACGGCGGCGCCGGTGGCCAGCGGCAGTCCTTCGCCGATGGCGCCGCCGGTGAGTTGCAGCCAGTCGTGCGGCGCGGCGTGCACGGTGCCGGGATAGAAGGCGCGGCCGAAGCTGACGCTTTCTTCCACCACGATGGCTTGCTCGGGCAGCAGCGCGGTCAGTGTCTGCGCCACGGCCTCGGAGGTCACGGCACCCTTGGCGATCTCGTGCGGCGCCACTGGGGCCGGCAGCGCGACCGCGGGCGCGCCGAGCTCGTCGGCCAGGCGCGCGAGCGCTTCGGCCAGGTCCTGCTCGGGGCGGGCGAGCACGAAGACTTCGGCATCTTCCGGATACGGGCGCGGCGACTTGCCGGGGTAGGCAAAGAAGGTGACGGGCGGCGGCGCGCCGACCAGGATCACGTTGCGGATGCCGGCCAGCTTGGCGCGCGCCACGTCGCCGGAGTACGGCACGCGGTCGACGTTGAAGCGGCCGCGCCCGCGCGACACGCGCGCGTTGGACATCGGCGTGATCAGGCGTGCGTCGGTGGCGGCGGCGATGCGGTGGGCGTCGGCCAGCGGCGCTTCGCGCAGCGCGGCGCCGGCCAGCACGATCAGCGTGGGCTGGCCAGAGCGCAGCACGCGCGCGGCCTGCTGCACGGCGTCGGGCGAGACCTTGGGCACCGGCAGCGGCGGCAGCGGCGCGGCGACCTTGCCGCCGGCGTCCCAGCATACGTCGGAGGGCAGGATCAGGCTGGCCACGCCGCCGGGCGCGCCCCTGGCGGCCTGCACGGCGGTGGCGGCGTCGGCGCCGACCGAGGCGGCATGCGTGGCGGTGCGGGTCCAGACCGAGACCGGGCGCGCCCAGCCTTCGGTGTCGGCGGTCAGCGGCGCGTCGAGCGGGCGGTGGTAGGTGGCCTGGTCGCCGATGATGTTGACCACCGGCGTCTGCGCGCGGCGCGCGTTGTGCAGGTTGGCCAGGCCGTTGGCCAGGCCCGGGCCGCAGTGCAGCAGCGTGGCGGCGGGCTTGTCGGCCATGCGCGCGTAGCCGTCGGCCGCGCCGGTGACCACGCCCTCGAACAGGCCGAGCACGCAGCGCATGCCGGGGATGCGGTCGAGCGCGGCCACGAAATGCATCTCGCTGGTGCCGGGATTGGCGAAGCACGTGTCCACGCCGCACGCGAGCAGCGTCTTGACCAGGCTTTCGGCGCCGTTGAGTTCGCCCTGTCCGTGGTCTGCGTGGCTTGGCTGGTTGCGCTCGGTTGTCTGCATTGGATTGGTTTCCGGTTGGGTTGCTGGAAGAAGTGCTGAATCGGGATTGCCGCTGCGGTCAGGGCTGCGCGGCCGGACGTGGCGGATAAACGGGGACGGTGCCCGCGCCGGGCGCGAGCAGGTCGAAATCCAGGCAGACGAACTCGCTCGGGAATTCGATGCGCGCGTAATAGACGATCACGCCGTCCACGCAGGCATGGCGGCGCAGTTCGGCCACCGGCGCGCCGACCGGCAGCGCCAGCCGCGCCGCGGTCTCCGCGCCGGCGGTGATGACGGACAGGCGCTGGCGGGCGGCCGTGACCTTGAGCTGCGGGAAGCGGTCCAGCACCGGCACCGAGGCACCCTGGCGGAACGCTTCCGGCTCGCGCGCGAACACGCCGGCCTCGATATACACCTCGCCCAGCGCGAACGGCTTTTGCTCGATCCGGTGCAGGCGGCGCAGGAAGTGGTAGCCCGGCGCGCGCGCGGCGCTGCAGGGCAGGCCCAGCTCGTCGGGCAGCGGCACGGGACCGTCGGATTCGCCCAGCGCCTCGGTGCCAAGGCGGCCGCCCACCGCCACCGCCTGGTCCCAGCTCACCGGCAGCGTCAACGGGCGCCGCTCGCGGCAGCCGGCCTTGACGAAGGTGCCGCGGCCGCGCTCGCGCGTCAGCAGGCCTTCGTCGTCCAGCAGGGTCAGCGCGTTGTGCATCGTCATGCGCGCCACGCCGAACTCGCGGCAAAGCTGCTCGAGCGACGGAATGCGTTCGCCCGGGCGCCATTCGCCGCTTTCGATATGGCGGCGGAAGATGGTGGCGAGCTGGAGGTAGACGGGCTGGCGGCTGCGCGAGAGCAGATCGCCGGATGCGGCAAAGGCTGGGGGCAGCGCGGGATTCTGCATGATCGGCCGGAGATGAAGCGCGGGCCGCGGCGGGCGCGGCCTGGATTCGCAAGCGAGCTACTTTAGTAAGGTCTACAAAACTAGACTACTAGGGTTAACTAGCGGGCACGGCGCGAGAAACCGGAGTACCCCTTATCTACCCCCCCTGCGCGCCCTCGGATCGCTCAGGCATAAGGCGTATCTGCCATTGCGGCTTTCAGGCCGCTGGTTCCTTTGTCAACGATAGCGAGAAAGATGGCTTTCGCTTCCTTTGCATCGCCGCATTGGCGGAGGGACCGGTGGGCCTGGATGAGGGCCACCGTCCACGTTGCCAGAAGCAGGCCGGCCGCCAGCGCGGCGTCCGGATCGCCAGGTTCTCTCCCTGCGCATTCGGCCAGCGCCGCCGCTACGACCTGCGCAAGCTCGTCACGGATGGCCCGGGCCCGGGCCTTGAGGGTTTCGCTGCCCTCGATCGTCTCTATGAAGCCTCGGCTCGCCGCGGAAAACTCGACGAAGGGGCTGTGCTCCGCCGCGAGCCGATGCGCGAGCAGGCGAAGCGTCTCGATCGGAGCGACGCCAGGGTCACGCTGCAACAAGGCTTCGCGCAGGATCTCCCGGCCTTCTTCCTCGCGATCGAAGAACATGTCTTCCTTGCGCGGAAAGTGATTGAACACCGTCATCCGCCCAACGTCGGCGGCCGCCGCGATCTCGTCGATCGTCACCTGGTCGAAGCCGCGCTCAAGAAAAAGGCGCGTGGCGGCAGTAGATATGCCTTGTCGGGTAACGAGGCGCTTGCGGGATCGACGATCGGATTGCATTGACATGGTGAAATCGATGGAAGTACATTTATGTACTCAGTACATATTGGTATCAAGTATATAACGCCCGGTTGATGCTGCGAGCGCGGGGGCCCCGGGGCGGTCGGACTCCCGAGTGCCATCGAGGCGACTTCGGGCAGCGGATGCGCCCTGAGGTTGAAGTGCCCGCAAGCGCCTGACGGGTCGTGTGGACCCGGAACTCAGTTATGAACAAGCCGCTTATTGTCATCTTTACCGCCATTGGTCTCGACGCAGTCGGAATCGGCCTGATCTTCCCCATCCTGCCGCGACTGCTCGAGGACGTGACGCACGCCGACAGCGTCGCGCCCTATATCGGTATCATGACCGCGCTGTACGCCGCCATGCAGTTCATCTTCGCGCCCGTGCTGGGCGCCTTGAGCGATCGTCTTGGCCGGCGCCCGGTACTGCTGGTCTCGCTCGCCGGGGCAGCCATCAACTACATGGTGATGGCGTTCGCGCCACAGCTCTGGATGCTGTTCATCGGCCGCGCCATCGCCGGGCTGACCAGCGCCAACATGTCGGTCGCGACGGCCTACATCACGGACATCTCGCCTGAGGACAAGCGCGCGCGGCGCTTTGGCCTGTTCAATGCCATGTTCGGCATCGGCTTCATCATCGGCCCGGTGCTCGGCGGCGTGCTCGGCGACTACTGGCTGAGGCTTCCGTTCCTCGCCGCCGCGGTGCTGAATGCAGGCAATCTGCTGCTCGCGGCGCTGGTCCTGCCGGAATCGCGCGCGCCGAGCCGCTGCAAGGTCGACCTCGCAGCGCTCAACCCGCTGCGCCCGTTGCGCTGGGCGTTCTCGATGAAGAACCTGATGCCCGTCACTATCGTTTTCTTCGTCTTGAGCGCCACGGGCGAAGTGTACGGCACCTGCTGGGCCCTCTGGGGCAATGACGTGTTCCGGTGGAATGGCCTGTGGATCGGTCTGTCGCTGGGCACCTTCGGCGTGTGCCAGTCATTGGCGCAGGCGCTCCTGCCCGGCCCCGCCGTCAGGCTGCTGGGAGAGCGCGGGGCCATCCTGGCCGGGATCGCCGGAACCTGCGTCACGCTGGTCGTGATGGCTTTCGCCGAGCAAGGCTGGATGGTGTTTGCGGTCATGCCGCTCTTCGCACTCGGAGGCATAGGCGTCCCGGCATTGCAGTCGCTTGCCACGCGCCTCGTCGACGAAAGCCGGCAAGGCCAGTTGCAGGGGGTACTGGCGTCGGCCATCAGCCTCGCATCGATCATCAGTCCTCTGGCGTTCTCGAGCTTCTACTTCGTCGTCCGGGAGCGGTGGCCGGGGGCGATCTGGCTGTCCGTGGTGGTGGTCTATGCGATCGCGGTGCCGCTTGTGCTCAGCTTGCGGTTCCGCACCGGGGACCCTGCGGCAATCTAGGACGGGGAGCGTCGGCGGCCTGGCGCACGGAAGGAAGAAAACCGAAAGGAGAAACGCATGAAGGCAGGCATGAAGGCAGTTCAGTTCAGCGGATATGGAGGGCCGGAGGTCCTGCATGTCGTCGAGGTCGATGCACCGCATGCCGGCGCCGGACAGGTGCGGATCGCGGTCCGGGCCGCCGGGGTCAATCCTTCGGACTGGAAACGCCGGGCCGGACGATACCGCGATTTCGAGGACGTTGCCTTTCCCTCGGGTGTCGGCGTCGAGGCGTCGGGCGTGGTGGACGAGGTCGGTCCGGGCGTCTCCAATGTCGCGGTCGGAGACGCCGTGTTCGGCTATGGCGAGAACACGATCGCCCAATACGCGATCCTCACGCATTGGGCCCGCAAGCCGGACAATCTGTCGTTCGAGGTTGCCGGCGGCCTTCCGGTGGTCGTCGAGACGGCATCGCGCAGTCTCGAGGAAGTGGGCGTGAAATCCGGCGAGACGCTTCTGGTGAGCGGCGCCGCGGGCGGAATCGGTTCGGCCGTCATCCAGTTCGCGCGCCTGCGCGGGATTACCGTGGTCGGCACCGCGAGCGCGCGGAAGCATGACTATCTGCGCGCGCTTGGCGCCATTCCCACGACATATGGACCCGGCCTGGCGGAACGCGTGAAGGCGCTCGCGCAGCAGGGCGTGGACGCAGCCCTCGATCTCGCCGGCTCCGGGATCATCCCGGAGCTGATCGCAATCGCCGGCGACCCTTCGCGCGTTCTTTCCGTCGCCGATTTCGCGGCTCCGCAGTACGGTGCGCGGTTTTCCTACGGGCCGCCGAAAGATCCGGAGCAGGTCTTTGCCCACGTGGCCCGGCTCTGTTCCGAGGGCCTTTTCGGTTTGCGCGTGGAACAGACCTTTGCGCTTGAGCAGACCGCGAAGGCGCAGGAAGTCAGCGCCACGGGACGCGTCACGGGCAAGCTCGTCATTTCCATCGCTTGAGCACGCCGGCAGCGTGGCACCGCGCCGACTCACGCCGCCAGCGGCTGGACGTGCCCGGCCGACACGACCGTCGGCATCCTCACCTGCGCCGGACCCTCCGGCATGGCGGCCGGCACGCCCTCGGGCGCGGCCAGCCAGCCTTGCACGGCGGCCTGGATGCCATCGGCCAGCGCCTGCTTGCGGCGATAGGCGGCGCGCTTCCTGGAGGGCAATTCCATCACGTCGCGGCGCGGCTGCCCGACCGGCATGCCGACATTGCCGCAGGCCAGCGGCTCGCCGCCGGACTCCCTCCAGAAGCCCTCGTAGTCGCACAGGATCTCGCGCGGCGTGTGGCGCTGGCGCCCGACGTGGTTTTGCCGGGACACGCCCACCACGCGGCGCACGCCCAGCGCCGCGGCAAAGCCGAGCAGCGCTTCCATCACCGCGTCCTTGGGGCGCAGGCCTTCGCACGCCTTGGTCGAGGCGCGGATCAGGTCGCGGCTGTCCTCGCCCATCGGGCCCTGCAGGCCGCCAACGAAGATCTCCACGCCGTCCTTGCCCTGCCTGAGATAGAAGCTGAGCTGGCTCAGGCAGGTGCCGCTGGCGGTGTCCTGCCAGTAGAAGGCCAGTTCGCCTTCCTTCGGATTGGGCCCGGCGTCGGCCAGGCGCAGCGCATAGCGGCCCTCGCCGAACGCGCAGGACAGCCCGCCATCCACATGGACGCGCTCGCTGAACGCCATCGGCACCAGCGCGTTGAGGGTGCGGTAGTGATCCAGCAGCGTGCCCATGCGCTGGCGGAAGCCCAGCCCGAATACGCCCAGCGGGCGATACGGGCGCTCCAGCAACCCTGGCCTGGCCACCGCCACGCGCCGCATCAGCGCGCAGGAATCCACGGCCTGCAGCCAGGCGCGCACCGCCGCGAAGCGGAACGCCGAGCGGCAGAACAGCTTGAGACGCTTGACGCGCCAGCGGGCGCCCTGCTGCGGATAGCAGAACGCGGTCAGCGCGCTCAATATCGCCAGATAGCGAAAGTAGAGAAACGGCCCGAGGTCATGGAATAGACCACGGGCATGGATGGCCGAGAGCCATTGAAGGCTCGACACTGGTCCTTGCACGGCTTGATGCTCCCCTGTTCCTGTCCGCAGCGCTGCCGGTAGCCGGTCTTGATGTCTGCTGCACCTGACACGATTTCCACGAGGCGGCCGGCCCCTGGCGGGAATCCGGGCAAATGTATCCGTCTCGTAAGATTTCGTAACGAACAGTAATAATTCTCGTTGACAGGATGGCGGGGATTTTTTTGCGGGCGAATGGAATGAAAAGGGCCGGCTGACGCCGGCCCCTGCCTCTGCTTACGCGCCCGGCGACGTGCGCCAGGGCTCCGGTGGACCGCCGCCGCTCAGCGGCGCGCCGCCGCCGGATGCCGTTCGGTGGCGAAATACAGGCCCGCCAGCACCGGCAGCGCAAACCCGATCCAGCTGGTCAGCGTCCAGCCGCCGTGGGCGAAGGCCCAGGCGCCCAGCGCGGAGGCGATGGCGCCGCCGGTGAAGAAGATCGCCATGAAGACGCCGTTGAGCCGGCTGCGGATGGCGCCGCCGAGCGAGAAGATGGCGCGCTGGCCGACCACCAGGTTAGCCGCCACGCCGAAGTCCAGCGTGATGGCGGCGATGGTCAGCGCCGCCAGCGCGGGCGTCGATCCGGGCGTGCCGGCCATGCCGAGCAGGAACGAGCCGGCCGCCAGCGCCATCGCCAGCGCGGTGGTGGGGCGCCCCAGGCCGCGGTCGGCCAGGCGGCCGGCGATGGGCGCGGCCACGGCACCCGCCACGCCCGCCAGCGCGAACAGGGCGATGCCCTTCTGGCTCAGGCCGAACTCGGGCCCCGCCAGCCATAGCGGCACGGTGGTCCAGAACAGGCTGAAGGCGCCGAACATGCAGGCCTGGTAGGCCGCGCGCCGGCGTAGCACGGGCTGGGTGCGCAGCAGTTCCCACATCGACGCCAGCAAGGCGCCGTAGCGCACTGCCGGCGCCGGGCGGCGGTCCGGCAGCAGGCGCGCCAGCACGGCGGTCAGCACGGCCATGCCCACCGCCGAGCCGGCGAAGATGGCGTGCCAGCCGAACAGGTCGGTGACCAGGCTGGAGACCGGCCGCGCCAGCATGATTCCCAGCATCAGCCCGCTCATCACGTTGCCCACCACCCGGCCGCGCGCGTGCTCGGGCGCCAGGTGCGCCGCAAACGGCACCAGCACCTGCGCGGCCACCGAACTCAGCCCGATGCACACCGCCGCGGCCAGGAACACCCCGGCGTGGCCGGCCAGCGCCGCGGCCGCCATCGCCACCGCGCTGGCCGCCAGCAGCGTGCAGATCAGGCGGCGGTTCTCGATGATGTCGCCCAGCGGCACGATCAGCAGCAGGCCCACGCCATAGCCGGCCTGGATCAGGGTCACGATCAGCCCGGCGGTCTGCGGCGACAGCCCCAGCGCGTGGCCGATCGGGCCGACCAGCGGCTGCGCGTAATACAGGTTGGCCACGATCAGCCCGCAGGCGGTGGCCAGCAGCAGCGTCATCCAGCTCGCGCCGCCTGCCGGGGCCACCTGCGCGGGCACGGGGCAGTCCGCTCTTGTCGTCATGATTGCATTCCTGCGGCTGACCTCGGCCAACCCGGATTCGGCACGAATCCGGGTTAACCAGAGGTCGAAGGACGAGATCATGCCTCAGATGGCGCGAGCTTGCAGGCCATGGCGCGCTCAGGGCAGGTAGCCCAGCAGCCGCCACCAGAAGTAGTCCAGCGGCAGCAGCGCCAGCAGGGTCGGCGCGGCCAGCGCCAGGCACAGCCGGGTGCCGGCGCGCAGCCCCACCCCGCCAAGCTGCATGGCGATCACGATGGGCGGCGACTGATAGGGAAAGAACACCGTGGAAAACACCGGTACCTGCAGCATCAGCACGGTTTCCAGCGGCAGGCCGGTGGCCTGCGCCAGTTCCCTGGCCAGCGGCGTGAGCACGGCGGGCAGCGCGGGCAGCGTGGCCACCAGCCCCAGGAAGGCCCCCATCGCGCCCAGCGCCGCCACGTTGGCCGCGTCGTGCCCCGGCGCCAGCGGCAGCCATTGCAGCAGCGCCTTGCTGATCGCCAGGCCCAGTCCGGTCGACTCGACCACCGCGCCGAGGCCGAGAAATCCGGCCACGTAGATCAGTGGCGTCAGGTGCACCTGTTCGGCCAGCATGCGCGGCGACACCAGCCCCACGCCGGGCAGCAGGCACACGATGCAGGCCGCCAGCGAGATCCATGCCGGCGAGATGCCGTGCAGCGCGTCGGTGGCGAAGCCGGCCACGGCCAGCGCCAGGATCGCCGCCAGCAGGGTTTCCTGGCGCCCCGGCGCGCCCGGCTCCTGCGGCGGCGGCGCGGCAGGCCGGCCCTTCTCCGGAAACAGCCGGCATACCAGCCACACCAGCAGCACGGTCTTGAGCACGCCGAGGATGGGGAAATGCAGCAGCAGATAGCTGCCGTAGCTCAGGTTGATGCCATACAGGGAACTGGCCGCGCCCAGCAGCACGCTGTTCGGGATGTTGGCCGGCAGGATGGCGGTGGGCGGCATGTAGCTGGCCAGGGCCACCGTCAGCACCATGCCGATGCGTCCGTTCGAGCCGGGCGCGTAGCCGAGGCGGTCCGCCAGCGCCAGCACGATGGGCATCAGCAGCAGCACGCGCCCGGTGGTCGACGGCATCAGGAAGGCCAGCCCGACCGCGCTCAGCGCCACGGTGGCGATCACCTGCCGGTAGCTGCCGGTGCGCCCGCGGAAGACCACCGCCGCCAGGCGCTGCGCCAGCCCGGTCTGGCGCAAGGCCACGCCGGTCACCGCGCCGCCGAACATCAGCCACCACGCGGTGGACGCAAAGCCGGAGAACACCACCGTGGGCGGCGCCACGTGCAGCAGGATGGCGCACAGGAAAAACAGCAGCGTGGTGGCCGGTTCCGGCAGCACGCCGAGCGCCCAGCAGCACACGGTGGAGACCACCAGCGCCGCGGCCGTCACCAGCGCTGCCGGCGCGCCGGCGGCCTGCCCCGCCAGCCACACGGCGGCCACGCACACGGCGATGACCGCGGCGGCGCGGGCGCTGTCGGAGAGCTTGCCGGCCTGCGGCGGACTGGCGGCGGGCTTCGGCGCGGCGACGGTGGCCGGGTAAGCGGAAGCGGAAGTCGAAACGGAAGCGGAAGCAGAAGCGGGCGGGGGACTGGTGTTGCTCATGGGGGCGGACTCCGCGATGCCTTGTGATGGGCCTCATGCTAGGGCGCCCGGACCTGGCCGGGTTACACTTTCCGGGCAATTTCTTACGAATTCCAGCCACGCCCTAACATCGCCCCGAAGCCGATGGCACGCACCACCTTCCAGCCCGTACCGCTGACCGAACCCACCGCCGAGCAGCCGGTCATCGTGCACCTGCGCCTGCCGCCGCCCAACGCCATCATCCGGCGCCACCGCCATGCGTGGGGACAGGTCACGCTGCCGCTGCGCGGCAGCATGCGGGTGACCGCGGGAGACACCACCTGGGTGGTTCCCCCCATGCGCGCGGTGTGGATCCCGCCGGACGTGGAGCACGAGACCGTCACGCTGGGCGAGGCCGCGCTGCACGCCTGCTACGTGCTGCCGGAGGCGGCGCCGCTGTCGCTTTCCACCTGCACGGTGCTGGAGGTATCGGCGCTGATGCGGCAGTTGCTGGTCGCGCTCGCCGACGCGGCGGACCTGTCGCCGCGCCGGCGCCAGTTGAGCGCCGAACTGCTGATCGAGGAGCTGCGCGTGGCGCCCGCGCTGTGGCCCGGGCTGGCGCTGCCCACCGACCGCCGCCTCAAGGCGCTATGCGACGCGCTGATGGAAGCGCCCGGCTCGGCCCTCAGCCTGGCGCAATGGGCGGCGCGGACCGGCGCCAGCGAGCGCACGCTGGCGCGCCTGTTCCGCACCGAGCTGCACACCAGCTTCGCCGCCTGGCGCCAGCAACTGCGGCTGGCCCACGCGGTGGACCTGATGAGCCGCGGCAAGCCGCTCGCGCACGTGGCGGCCGAGACCGGCTACGCCAATGCCGGCGCTTTCTCCACCATGTTCCGGCGCGCGCTGGGACAGTCCCCGCGCGATTTCATGGCGCACCGGGCCGACGCGTAGGCCGGCATGGCTGCCCGGCCCGGCATGGACGCCCGCCGCGGAAACCGTTAGATTCGCCAGCGTATCGGCGCAAGGCCGGCACCGGCCGGCGGAGACAGGCATTGGGCGAGAAAACACATCTGGGCAAGGCCATCCACTGGTCCGCCGGTCCGCGGGCGCATGCCGGCGAGATGCTGGCGGCCGGCCTCGGCATGGCCGCGCCGCTGCTGCTGGCCGGCGCCACCGGGCATCCGTCGCACCTGCCGCTGGGGCTGGCCGCCGCGCTGGGCAGCCTTGCCATCGGTGCCGGCGCCATGCCGGCCGGCCCGGGCAGCACGCCGGCCAGCACACCGAACGTGCCCGCCAGCGCCGGCGCCCAGGTGCGCCAGCTGGCAACGCTGCTGGCACCGTTCGCCGCCGCGGCCGCCATTGCCGCGGGCTGCGCCGGGCACGGTGCCGCCAGCGATGCCGCGGTCATCGTGCTGGCCGTCGCCGCCGCGGCCATCGGCGGTTACAGCCGCCCGCTCGCCGTCGCCGCCACGCGCTTCGTGCTGTTCCTCATCATCGCCACGGGCAGCGCCGGCGCGGCGCCGCACCGCGGCGGCTTCCTGCTGCTGGCGCTGGCCGGCGCGCTCTGGACCTGCCTGCTGCTGATGCTGCTGGGGCCGTGGATGCGCGCGCGCCGCGCGCCTGCCGCCGTGGCAACGGCCGCGCCACAGCCGACCACGGCGCAACGCTGGGGCCGCTGGCGCCGCACGATGTCGGGCTGGCCCGGCTGGCAATACCCGCTGCGGCTGGCCTGCGCCCTGGGCGCCGCCGCCTTGCTGCGCTGGCTGTTTCCCGCCCACCATTTCGACTGGATCGCGCTGACCGTGGCCCTGCTGATCCAGCGCCAGCCCGAGCCGCTGTCGGTCAAGACCACGCAGCGCGTGGGCGGCACCGTGCTGGGCGTGCTGGTGGCCGCGCTGCTGCTCGGCCACAAACTGCCGGCCTGGGTGGTCGCCGTCAACGCCGGCTGGCTGGCCGGCATCCGGCCACTGCTCAGGAGCCGCAATTACCTGGCCTATTCGGCAGTGATGACGCCGCTGATGGTGCTGATCATGAGTGCGGGCAAGGCGCCCGGCGGCGGCATGCTGGCCGACCGCGTGGCGGCCACCGTGATCGGCGCCGCCATCGTCGTGGCGGTGGACGCCGTCGCCGGCCGGCTGCTGGCGAAATCGGCGAAATCGGCGAAATCTTCCATGCAAGCCTGACCCGGCAGCCGGCGCGCTGCGCCGTGCGTCCCGGCGCGGGCCTTGGTAACATTGCCGGCCAGTCCCGCTCCTGCACAAAGAGGCCGCATGCCCATCGCCGACACCAAAGCCCCGCCTTATTACGCGGTGATCTTCACCTCCGTGCGCACCGAAGGCGACGACGGCTACGGCGCCATGGCCGATGCGATGGAAGCCAGTGCATCGAAGCAGCCCGGCTTCCTCGGCGTCGAGTCGGCGCGCGAGGCAATCGGCATCACGGTGTCGTACTGGGAAAGCCTGGAGGCGATCGCGGCGTGGAAGCGCGACGCCGCCCACCTGATGGCGCAGAAGCTCGGCCGCGAACGCTGGTACGAAGCCTACAAGACGCGCATCTGCCGGGTGGAGCGCGACTACGATTTCTCGCGGGACTGAGGACCGGGCGCTCCGCGCCCGCGAGGATCAGGACAGCCGGACTTCCTCGAGGTCGAGCAGCCTGACCATGTCGCGCGCCACCTCGTCCGAGATTTCCCGCTCGCGCGCGAGTTTGTAGATGGCTTCGCGGGACGCCTCGATCGCGGCCCGCCGCATCGTGCGCTCGACCTCGCGGCGCACACGCTTGCGGCCATCGTCGGCGGCATCGGCAACATCGGCGACAGGGCCCGCCGGCTCGTGCAGCCCCGCCAGCACCTGGTCCACCACATCCATGTAGCGGCGCGCCTCCTGCGAGGAATCCTCTTCCCGCTGCGCGTCGAGAATCACCGAAACGCGGTTCACCGCCGCGCGGTGGGCCGCCTGCCGGGCAACCTCGCGCTGCCGCTGGTGCGGCGAGGACTGCGACGGCTCGATGCCCTTGAGCAGGCGCGGCATGCCGATGCTCGCGCAGATCAGCGAAATGATGATCACGGCCGCGGCAAGAAAGATCGCCAGGTCGCGCGCGGGAAAAGCGTCGCCGCCGGGAAGGAGCAAGGGAAGCGTCATGACGCCTGCCAGCGTCACCGCGCCGCGCACGCCGCCCAGCGTCAGCGCGAGCATGATGCGCGGCGTGGCGCGTGCCTCGGGCGGCGGCGTGGCGTTGCGCACGAGCCGGGCCAGCCTGACCGAGACGAAGATGCACGCCAGGCGCAAGACCGCCAGCATGAGCCAGATCGCCAGCGCATACACCGGCAGCAGCCACGCGTCGTTGCCCGCCTGGGCCATGGTCCCGGCGGCGGCCCTGAAGACACGCGGCAACTGTTCGCCGAGCAGCACGAACATGATCCCGTTGAGGATGAACTGCACCATGTCCCAGACCGAATGGCGCTGCATGCGGGCGAACGCGCTGACGCGCCCCGACAACTCCGCGTAGCTCATGGTCACGCCGGCCGCCACGGCGGCCAGGATGCCGGAGGCGCCGACATGCTCGGCCAGGAAGTACGCGCCGAACGGAATCAGCAGGCTCAGGAGGACCTCCGAGCGCGGCTCTTCGCCGAAGCGCCTGGTGAAGCCATCGCGCAGGAACATGACGGCCGCCGTGACCAGCGCGCCCGTCGCCAGCCCCGCGCCCGCCACCCAGAGGAACGACATCACCGCCGAGGAAAGGGAAAAGGCGCCGGTCATCGCCGCCGCGATGGCGATGCGGAACGCCACCAGCCCGCTGGCGTCGTTGAACAGCGCCTCGCCTTCGAGGACGGAAATGATGCGCCGGGGAACGGTCAGGCGGCGCGTGATGCCGGCCACCGCCACGGGATCGGTCGGCGAGATGATGGCGGCCAGCGCGAACGCGACGGCCAGCGGCATCGACGGAATCATCCAGTGGATGGCATAACCGGCGCCGACCACCGTCAGGACGACCAGCACGACGGAAAGCTGGAAGATGCCCAGCTTGTCGCGGCGCAGCAGGTCCTTGGGAATGTGCCAGCCATCGAGGAACAGCAGCGGCGGCAGGAACAGCAGGAAGAAGACGTCGGGATCGAGCTTGACGCCGACCTTGAACACGCCCGCGATCAGGAATCCGAGCGCGATCTGGAGCAGCGGCAGCGGGACCGGCCACGGTATGACGCGGACCAATGCGCCGCTGACCAGCACGGCGCCCAGCATGGCAATGGCAATATCGATGCTTTCCAAAGCGCCCCCTTCGAGTGCCCGATATCGGCGCGGCCGCGGCCCGCCGCCCCGCCATGGATGGCGCGCGCATCGTCCCGCCATGACGGGACGTGCGCCGCGCAGGCTGTCGGCTACCGGCTACCGGCTACTGCTATTGGTACAGCATGCCCATGGTGTTCTTGTAGATCCGGCCATCCTTCATGATGATCTTCATGTTCTTGCGGGAGTCCGCGATCAGCGCGATGTCCTCGAGCGGATTGCCGTCGACCACCAGCATGTCGGCGAACGCGCCCGGCTCGATGACGCCCAGCGCGCCGGGATAGGGACTGCGGGCGCCCGCCAGGCCCAGCAGCTCGGCGTTGCGGCTGGTGCCGAGCCGCAGGACATCGGCGGCATCGAACCAGCGCGCCAGCTTGGCGAGTTGCTTGCCTTGCGTCAGGGCGCCGGGAGGATTGAACAGGACGTCCGTTCCCCATGCCATGTTCACGTTGTGCTTCTGCCCGAGCTCGAACGCGCGCACCGTGCCTTCCGCGATGGCCTTCTGCTGCAGCCGCTGCGCGTCGGTCGCCTTCGGGTTGGCGTCGTCGTCGGCCAGGAACGGCTGCAGGCTCCACCACGCGCCCGCGTCGGCAATCCGGCGCACGGTCTCCTCGTCGGCGAGCTGGCCGTGCTCGATCGATTTCACGCCGCAGGCGATTGCCCTGCGGATGCCGGCCGAGGTGTACACGTGGGCGCAGACGTAGGTGCCCCAGTCCGACGCCGCGGCGACGGCGGCGCGCATCTCGTCTTCCGTGTACTGGACCGAGTCGAGCGGGTCGAACATCGAGGACACGCCCCCGCCCGCCATGATCTTGATCTGGCTGGCGCCCAGCATGAGCTGCTCGCGCACCCGCCGCAGCATCTCCGGCACGCCGTCGGCGATCGACGAGATGCCCGCCACTTCGGCCGCGCTCAGCGCGCACATCGCCGTGCGCGGCAGCTCGCTGCGCCGGCGGAAATCGCCGTGCCCCGAGGTCTGGGAGATCATCGCGCCGGAAGGGAAGATGCGCGGGCCCGCGATGCGGTTCTCGTCGATCGCCTGCTTCAGCGCGAACGACGGCCCGCCCACGTCGCGCACGGTGGTGAAGCCGCGCATGATGGTCCGCTCGGCTTCCTGCGCGGCGAGAAGATAGATGTAGGTGATGTCGGCCGTCATCGCCACGTTCAGCGGAACGGCGGCGAGAATCGAATGCCAGTGCGCATCGATCATGCCCGGCATGATGACGTGCCCCGCGCAGTCGATCACCTGGGCCTCGCCCGCATCCTGCGCGGCGGGAACCAGGTCCTCGATGCGGTTGCCCGCGACGATGACGTCGATGCCGTCCAGCAGCGCCTTTGACTTGCCGTCGAAGATCCGCGCGCCCTTGAAGCGCGTCGGGCGCGCCGATGCCTGGACCGGAACCGGCTCCGCCCGGCCGGCCGCGCCCGCCACGGCGCCGGCCGCGAGCTCGTGCACGAGCGGGCGCCCCTCTGCCGCCTCGCTGACCCGCCGGCAAACCTCATGCGCCAGGGAACTGTGACAGCGGCACCTGGCGTCGTATGCCAGGCGTCGGCCCTCATTGCCATCGATATTCGTCATTCCGGTCTCCACAGCTTGCTGGGGGCAGCGGGTTGCATTCTCTCACTTCCGGCGAATTTTCCGCAAATGACATTGCACGATATTTGCCGGCATTCGCAGCGATTGCACGGCCGCAGGCGTGGCGCACCGAAGTGGGGCGTCAAGTCGGACTATTGCCATAGGACGCGGTTCGCCGCGTCCGAAGCGGCATGCAGATGCCATGCGCGGCGTGCTCGCCATATCAGATCGCAATGGAACCATTAGCGCAATCGAGCATGAATTGGTTCAATTTTTTAAAGGAAAAACATGACTAGGGATTGCCCTGCTTGCCGCAATTCGACGATGCGAACAGAATTTATTCAACCGGGCAATGATTAATCCTTAAATCCCGGCTCTTCAATTAGCCATTTAATTACTAGGCATGATCTTAATTTCCATGTGCAGCGGTTAATCGTCATTCTTCCGACGGACATGTCGATTGCCGCGATGCACCTCATATTGCGGAGGTTTTCCATGGCACGCCGTTCGATCGTCTCTCACTACGTCCTTGCCGCATCGTTGCTGCTGTCCTGCGCCACCGCCGGCGCGCAAACAGGCGGAACCATCCGCTTCAGCGGCACGGTGGTCGAGCCGCCCTGCTCGTTCAGCGCGAGTCCAGGAGCAAGCAACCAGATGCGGTTCCATGCGTCATGCCCGCGCCCGGTCGCCGGCAAGGTCGCATTCACCGGCGCGTCCGGCCTCATTCCGTCGCATCACGTCAGGTTCACGCACCGCACGAAGTCGATCGGCTTGCCGGCGATCTCCACCGCGCGCCATTCCCGCCTGGTCGCGGTCATCACCTACCGCTAGCCGCCGGCATCGACCCGACCGGATCCGGCATCCCGCGCCATGCGCGCGAGCGCGGACGATGCCCGGTTCCCTACCTCGGCCAGCGCATGCTGCAGCTCGCCGGCGGCGGCGCCGGGCTCGTCCGCGAGCAGGGCCTCGAGCCGCGAGCAGACTTCGACCACGTCGGTGGCATGCAGCATCGCGAATGCCCCTTTGATGGAATGGATCTCCGCCGATACGGTTGTCCGGTCGCCCTGCGCGATTGCGCTCGCCGCCGCCTGGAGCGACTCCGCGGTACGCTGCTCCAGGGTGCTGCGCAGCACCTCCGGCAGCGCGGCATCCGCATCGTCGGCATCCGCGATGGCTGCCTCGGCACGCGGGTCGCCCGACAGGCTCAGGTGGCGCCGCGCGGCGGCATCGATGGAGGCGAGCGACATCGGCTTGAGCAGCACGCCGGATATGCCCGCATCGCGCAAACGCTGCGAGTCGGCAGCCGTGACGTCGGCGGTGATCGCGATGATGGGTGTGTGCGAGCCCTGGTTGCGCAGGCACGTGGCAAGCGTATAGCCATCCATCGCCGGCATCGCGAGGTCGGTCAGCACGAGGTCGTAGTGGCGCTCGTTGAAATGGCGCAGCGCGACCAGGCCGTTCTCCACGATGTCGCTGGTATAGCCCAGTGTGTCGAGCTGGTCGCGGATCAGCTCGCGGTTGACTTCGTGGTCTTCCGCCACCAGCACGTGGATGCCGCGGGCATCCGGCCCTTCGGGGACCGGAGCCGCTTCGGCTTCGCTCGCCAGCGCCGCGCGGTGGTCCGGCCGGATCGGCAGGGTCACCGTGAACAGGCTGCCATGGCCCACCTCGCTCGTGACGGCGACGGTGCCGCCCATCGCTTCGGCAATGCGCCGGCAAAGGGCGAGCCCTAGCCCGGTTCCGCCGAAGCGGCGCGTGATCGATGCGTCGACCTGGTCGAACGCGTCGAAGATATGCGCCTGGCGCCCGGGCGCAATGCCGATGCCGGTGTCGGTCACGCGGATCAGCAGCGGCGTGCCCGCGCCGCCCGCCCCGACATCGACCGACACGCGCCCGCGGTCGGTGAACTTGATGGCGTTGCCCAGCAGATTCGCGACGATCTGGCGGACCCGCCCCGGATCTCCCAGGTAGTACCTCGGCAGTGCCGCGTCGAAGCGCGCCTCCAACGCCAGCCCCTTGCGCTGCGCCAGCGGCATGAACATCGCGACCGTCTCGCGGATCAGTGCCGCCACGTCGAAGCGGATCGACTCGAAGCGCATCTCGCCGGCCTCGATCTTCGAGAAATCGAGAATGTCGTTGAGGATGTCCAGCAATGCCCGCGACGACGACGCGATGGTGCGCACGCGCGAGGCGACCGGTACCGCCTGCGGCAGCCGCTCGAGCAGTTCGAGATGCCCCAGGATCGCGTTCAGCGGCGTGCGGATCTCATGGCTCATCGACGCGAGGAAAACGCTCTTCGCCGCGTTTGCGCTGTCCGCCGCCTGCTTCGCCGCGGCCAGCTCGCGCGCAAGCTGGCGCTCGGCGGTGACGTCCGACAGCGTTGCCACCACCACCGGCTGCCCCTGATAGTGCGAGGGGGCCAGTTTCGCGGCCACGTCGATGGTGCCGCCGCCGTCGGCGGGCAGGTGCAGTTCCACGTCCAGCGCGGCCGGCGCGTGGCCGGGCGGGGCCGCGAACGCGGCGGGCGCATGCTGCTTGAGCACGTCGCCGAGCTGCCCGTCCGCCACCGTGCCGATGCGCCGCTCCAGGGCCTGCATGTGCGCGCTTTCGAGCAGCACGGTATTGTCGTTGGCGTTGACGAGCGCCAGACCGACCGGCACGGTCTCGATCAGCGTGCGGCTCAGGTGCTCGCTGTCGAAGACACGCTCCGAGCGCTCGAACAGCGGCGCGAGGATCTTGCGGTTGAAGAGCAGGACGAAGGTCCACAGCAGGGCGATGGCAAGGCCGGTGGCAATGGCCGGCGCCGCGATGTCCCGGGCCACGCGGCCGGCAATGATCCGGCTCGGCACGGCGTAGGCCAGCGTCCATCCGGTGCCGCCAAGCGGCGCGCAGATCAGGAGCCTGCCGCCGCGATATGTCTCGGTGGTCTCGGTGGTCCCGGTGGTCCCGGTGGTCCCGGCGACGCCGGCCGCAGCCGTGGCGGGCTGGCGGCAACGCGCCGCCGCCTGGCGGACCAGCGGCAGGTCCGGCTGGTCCGGCGCGCTGCCGGTCACCACCCCGGCGCGTTGGTCGACCACCCAATAGGCCCCCGAAAAAGAGCCCGGCTCCAGTCGTTCGATCAGCCGCTGCGGGCTGAACTCTCCACCGACCACGCCGACCGGCTGGCCGTTCGCCTTCAAGAGGGCGAGAACGCGCAAGCGCGCGCGCCCGGTCAGCGGATCGGCCTGCGGAGGCAGCCACCTGAGTTGCCGGGAGCCGCCGCGCTGCGCCGCCGACCACGACGCCAGGTCCTCCAGCCCGGCCGCGTAGTAGCCGGACAGGCGCGCCGGGTCCGCCACCGCGCGCTGCAGTTGCGCGGCCGGCAGGTCGGGAAGCGGGTTGATGCCCACCAGGGAAGCGGCCGGCGTCACCAGGTAGCCGCTCAGTCCCCACGGCAGCCCGACGGCGTCGTTCATCGTCTTCACGAGGTTGCCGCCCGAGCCCGCGGTGCTCTTCGCGACAGCGAGAAAATGGCCGGCCGGCCCGCCGCTGTCCTCGCCGCGCGACAGGCGCAGAATCAGCGCGCCCGGAGAGTCCCGCCCCGCGGGAAACACGATGCGGCCACCCTGTGCGTCGAACGTGCTCACGTCGGCGGCATCCGCCGCGCCGGTACTCTCCCAGGTGGTCTCGACCCCGGCTGCCACGATCCGGACCCGCGTCTCGCTCGCCCCGACGATCTCCATCACGCGCCCCAGATCGCGCTGGAACGTCTGCCGCTCGTCGTTGAGGTCCTCGCGGACGAACCCGATGAGACCCAGCACGAACGCCAGCAGGATAAAGAGCGTCAGCGCCGCCGACCCGATGAACAGGACAATCCGCTGATGGCCGCGAACACGGGCAAGCAAGCTGGGAGACGACGATGCAGGCATGGTAGATTACCCTTGCTCCTCGATGAGTTCGTGCACGGAACGGACGGATTCCCTGTCACGGCGGCACTGCTGCTCCCCGGGCGACGGGCACGCATGCGCGGCACGTCATGAACGCCTCATGCGGCACATTCCATCGATGCGCCGCGGGGCGAGAAACGGGGAATGCGATATGGAAAATCGTGGACGGCAAAAAGCATGGCGGAGAAATCGTGAGCGCTGAAAAACAGTTTTCGATAAAGGTCATGATCGCCGACGATCATCCTACCGTATTGCGTGGCCTCGTCCATACGCTGGAGCCCATCGGCACGACGGAAATCGTCGCGACTTGCGGTAACGCAACCGAACTGATTGCCGCGCTCGAGAAACAGCCGTGCGACGTGGTGGTTTCCGACTATGCGATGCCCGGCGGCGAGCACAGCGACGGGCTGGCACTGTTCGAATACCTGCGGCGCCATTATCCGAAGGTCGGCATCGTCGCGCTGACGGTCATGGACAGCCCGGCCGTCATACGCGCGCTCATGGCGGCGGGCATCACCACCATCCTGAGCAAGTCGGACGCCACGGGCCACATCATCACCGCGATTCACAGCAGCTACGCGGGCGGATCCTACCTGTCGCCGACCATCGAGAAAGCCGTGGCGGGCGGCGACGGCGCGGGCACCGGGCAGCCGCTTTCGCCGCGCGAGCTGGAAGTGGCGCGGCTGTTCGCCTCGGGATTGTCGATGACGGATATCGCGAAACGGCTCAATCGCAGCAAGCAGACCGTCAGCACGCAGAAAGTGATGGCCATGCGAAAGCTCGGCATGACGAACGACGTCGAACTGATCCGGTATGCCATCGAGGGCGGCCTCGTCGCCTCGCCCACCAAGGACAAATAAGCACCTCGCCCCCTGCCGGCGGCATCCGCGCCGCCGCCGCGCCACATCCCGTCGCGCCATGGCGCGGGCCTGCCCGCCATGGCTGCTCTTTTATCCTGCTTTTATCTTCGCCTTTAGCCAAAATCTTAATTTCCACGACAGAAAAACATTGATTTTTTAGGTCTGGAATGAATTTCGTACGAGTACTAATCAAAATCGGCGAAGTCGATCACTCGTATGATTGGCGCGCGCCATCCATATTATTAAACTGACTTCAGCGGCTTCTCCATTTCACCGGCGCCTTGCGTGAACAGCACGGGGCGCAAACGGAAGGCATCCGCCAGGACTGGTTGCGACGACAAGGGCACCGCACCTCGATGTGCCGACCTTCGCATTACCGCTCAGTCTCCACCGTACCGGCCCCGCCATCGGGACGCCGGGTACCCGTGCCCTTGTCGCGCGCGCCCATTACTCAACGGATTAAATGGCATGAACAAATTCTCAATCCGCGTGGTGATCGCCGACAGTCACCCCGCAGTTCTGATCGGACTGCAACAGGTTCTCGAGAGCGCCGGCCACATAGAGCTCGTCGGCACTTGCCTGAACACCACGGAACTCGTCGAGCTGCTGCAGCATGTCGCATGCGACGTCGTGATCTGCGATTACACGATGTCCGACGGCGAATATGGCGACGGCATGGCGCTGCTCGGTTACCTGCAACGGAATTTTCCCAATGTCGGGCTCGTCGTGCTGACGACGATAAAGAATCCCGCCGTCATACGGACATTGGCGGCGCACAGCGGCCTGTCGTTCATCAGCATGGCGGACTCGACCGGCCATATCATTACCGCGGTCCACGCCAGTTTCGCGGGCGGGACGTACGCATCGCCGACCATCAGGGCCATTGCGACCAGCATGCACAAAGGCTCGATCGATCTTGCCACCGAACTGTCTCCCCGCGAAGCGGAAGTGGTCCGGCTGTTCGCGTCGGGAAATACGGTGACCGATATTGCGGAACATCTGAAACGCAGCAAGCAGACCATCAGTTCGCAGAAAAGAAGCGCCATGCGCAAGGTGGGCGCGTCGAACGACGTCGAGCTCATCACGTTCGTGCTCAACGGCGGCAGCGAAGGCGCCTCGCTGCTCTTTCCGGCAGACAATCTCTCCGGCGCGCACGCGCGGGAGACATCCTGACCGTCCTGACCGTCCTGACCGCGCTGACTGCCAGCGCCTGACCGGCAAGGCGATCCGCCTTGCCCGAGGAGCCTACCGGCCCGCCTCGCACTCGAAGGCGCAGTGCCGGTTTTCCGCGGCGCTTGCGTGAGCGCTGTCGCCCAGTCCAGGCAAGCGGCCGCCCGCCGCCAGGCGCTTCAGGTACTCCGGCGCTTCCAGCGGCCGGCACAACGCATAACCCTGCCCCACCATGCAGCCCGCCGCCCGCAGCGCGGCGATGGCCTGCGCGGACTCGATGCCTTCGGCCACCACGGTCATGCCGCGCGACAGGCCCAGATTGACCGCGGCGGCCACCGCGCTGCCCAGGGCGGGGCTGTCCGCCATCCGGCGCACCAGCGCGCCGTCGATCTTCATCTCGTCGAACGGCATGTCGCAAAGCATCTTCAGCGACGCCGCGCCGGTGCCGAAATCATCCATCGACACGCCAAATCCGTTGGCGCGCAGCCAGTGCGCGGCCGACGACAGGGCCAGTTCGTCGAGCACCGGTTCGCTTTCCGTCAGCTCCAGCTTGATGAGCGAGGCGGGCAGCGAGGCGCGTACCAGCGCGCGTGCGAGGGCAGGCGCGAAGCCGGCCGAGGACAACAGCGAACAGGGAACATTGACGGCGATGGGCACGGCGCCGCCCAGCCGGTCCGCGCGCCTGAGTACCGCGATGACGCGCTCCAGTTGCAGGAAGAAGAACCGCTGCGCGCGGTCCTCGTCCTGCGTCCACGGGATGAATGTCGCCGGCGACACGGCGCCGAAATCAGGATGGCTCCAGCGCGACAGCGCCTCGGCGCCCACGATCCGGCCGTCTTGCAACGAGAACTGCGGCTGGACCACGATCCTGAATCCCGCATCCTTGTCCAGCGCATCGATGAATGCGGCCTGGCAGCTTCGCTGCCAGGCCGCCGCAGCGCCGCGCAACGACGGGGCGCCGCGCGGTACGTCGGGCAACGATGCGGCGATCCGGGCCAGGGCGCCGGCAACCGCGCGCGGCGACCGCCCTGACAGCACATGGACCGGAACGCCCGCGTCACCGGCCAGCCGCGCGTGCGATGCCAGCCCGTGCCCGTCCGCCTGCGCCGCATAGACGACCGGCGGCACGGCCGCCAGCCGGCCTTCGTCGCGCGCGGCGACGAGCCGCGAGGGCAGGAACAGGCCTTCGCTGCTGCCCGGGAGGAGTTGCGAGAAGACGATGGTGCGCAGGCCGGATTCCAGCAATGCCAGCAGGCCATCCACCGAATCCGCGAACGCGACGGTGACGCCTGGCAGCCAGCGCAGCGCGGCGCCGAGCCATGCCGGCGCGCCGGCCGGCGCGGACAATATGATCAGCCGCCCGCGCTCGCCGGAGATCCCGCGCGCGTTGCCGCCCTCTCTCGCGCAAACCGGGGTCGCGCCCGGCGCCATGCCGTGGCCGGGCGCAGGCAGGTGCCGCGCATGGCGGCAACCGTGCAGCCGGGCCACGCTGCCCATGCCGGACGCGCGCGCGCGTCTCCGGCCCTTGTTCCCGCTTTCCACCATCGTTTTCATGAGCATCTTCCCAGTCCGGTGAACATGAAGGACTCCAGGTTCTGTCCGCATTCCCGTGCGCCTTCCCTTCCGTATTTGTCGTTCATGCGTGCCGCCTACTGATAATCGACCAGTACCATCATGCTGCCCTTCACGCTGCCTACTGTCACCGGGTCCGCGGTCTTGATGTATGACGCCTTGTATGGAACGGTGTACGAACCTCCGGTCGTCCTGCTGTACCCATTCAGCCTGACCGACTGATTGAACGCGACGGGCGTGCCGTATGTGTCGGTGACCTGTATGCGCACGCCCGTCGCGGTAGCACCCGCACCCAGCGGCAATACCCCGCCGTAGATGCTGGTCTCCGAGCCGACCGGCACGAAGCTGTAGCCCACCTGGTTGAAGCCCGCGGGACAATTTTCCAGCCGGACATTGAAAGCCACGCTCCCGGCGGTGCTGCCTACGCCGCCCAGCTTGCCGGGCGCAATCGGAGCCAAGGTGACGGACTGGTCCGGCGTCGAGCAGGTCCCGTCGATCGTCTTGACCGTCGCGCCAAGGAAGATCTGATAAAACGAGCCGTTCGGAAAACGCAGAATGTAGTACGCGGGGGAGGCCGTGCTGCCGTCGGCTTTCAGGGGGCCGCCGATCACCTTCGTCCCGGTGGCCACCAATTGGATCTCGATGGGTCTCGTGATCACGACAGAGGTAATGCCGGCCACCATCGGCTGCCCGTTGATGATCAGCCGGGTCTGGAGGCCGGTGACGGTAGTATCGACGTTCGGCCCGTTGACCCGTTCTCCTCCCCCGAACCGGTACATCTCGATATACGACAGCGTGCATTGCGCCGAATAGCACAGTTGCGTCGGCGTCAGGTAGTCGCGCGCGACCACCGTGCCGGCGGCGACGCTCGCCGGCAACGTGATGGTCGACTGGCCGAATACGTATGCGGCGAATGCCGGCGACGACAAGGCGGCCATGAGTCCCGCCGCCACCAGGCCGTGTCGCGCCCGGCGGGCAGGCGCTCTCCGTGCGATCCGTGCGGCCCGTGCGGCCCGTGCAAG